>CAWDSK010000009.1:0-390167 GCA_963804995.1 uncultured Acidobacteriota bacterium | reverse complement strand
CTGGTGCGCCGGGATAAACCGGCAGAAAGCAGAGAATGAAAATTTCTCACGAGGAAGGAGCAGCGATCCACTCGGCCCCGAGTTTTGCGCTGGGCGTCGTGAGGCGCACGGTGAAGCGTAAACAGGGGAATAGGTGGGCTGGGTATTGAGCTTCGAAAATGTCCAATCAGGACGCCGACGTTTTCAGACTAAACGGAAGGCAACATGAGGCCGGGACGCCAACGCGAGTTCCGGCACAGTCCTGCGTAGTCGTAGACCCCAGACACGCCTAGACACTTTCTGCACGAGAACCGGGAGACCTCGGAGGCGCCGGCCGCCGTAGATCGTGGCCGGACGGCGGGAAAAGGCGATGGCCGTACAGCCCGCCTGCACGCTCTCGAGGAGTCGGACAGCGGAACAGTACCGATGAATCATTTGAACAAAGACGGGAAGCCGTTGGCGGAGAATGAGGAGGGAAGGCCGCTGATCAAGGAGAACACCCGTTGGCCTAACACGCACCCGACACAGAGCGGGGCACGCGTGTCCCAGGGACTCGCGGGTGTGCGGAAAGCCGCGAAGGAACACAGGGAGATGAAGTTCACGGCCTTGCTCCACCACTTAACGGTCGATCTGCTGCGGGAAAGCTTTTACGCCTTGAAGCGAAAAGCTGCACCGGGAGTAGACGGCATGACGTGGCAGGAGTATGAAAGCGGGCTGGAAGGTCGACTCGTCGATCTGCACAGCCGGGTCCACCGCGGAGCATTCCGAGCGAAGCCCTCGCGAAGGGCGTATATCCCGAAAGGCGACGGGCGGCAACGTCCGTTGGGGGTTGCGGCACTGGAGGACAAGATCGTCCAACAGGCCGTGGTCACCATCCTCAAGGCGATTTACGAGGAAGACTTTCTGGGCTTCTCGTATGGCTTTCGACCGGGATGCAGCCAGCATCAAGCGCTGGACGCGCTCTCGTACGCGCTCACGGTGAAGCACGTGAACTACGTTCTTGACGCGGACATTCGTGGATTTTTCGATTCGATATCCCACGAATGGATGCTCAAGTTCGTGCAGCATCGCGTCGCCGACCCCCGGATTCTCCGGCTCATCCAGAAATGGCTGAAAGCCGGGGTGAGGGAGGAAGGCGAATGGTCGGAGACGGAGATGGGTACGCCACAAGGGGCGGTGGTCTCGCCCCTGCTGGCGAATATCTATCTGCACTACGTCTTTGACCTGTGGGTGCAGGCGTGGCGCAAGAAGCACGCCCGGGGAGACGTGGTCGTGGTGCGGTATGCCGACGATACGGTCCTTGGATTCCAATCGCAGACGGAAGCCGACCGCTTTCTGGAGGATTTCCGGGAGCGGGTGGGGAAGTTTGGATTGGAACTGCATCCTGACAAAACGCGCCGGATCGAGTTCGGGCCGTTTGCCGAACTTTACCGGAAACGGAGAGGAGAAGGTAAGCCGGAGACGTTCGACTTTCTGGGCTTCACGCATATCAGCGGGAAGAACCGGAGGGGGCAATTTACCGTGAAGCGGAAGACGATCAGCAAGCGCCTGCGGGGGAAGTTGCAGGAACTCAAGCAACAACTCCGGCAGCGTCGGCACGATCCCATCGCGGATACGGGTAAATGGCTCCGGTCGGTCGTGCAAGGCTACTTCAACTATCACGCGGTACCGGGAAACCTCGACCGCCTGCGAATCTTTCGGGAACGGTTGACCCGACTGTGGCGAACACAACTGCGTCAACGCAGTCAACGCCACCGCCTCAACTGGGACCGACTGGGGAAGCTTGCGGCCTGCTGGTTGCCTGCTCCGCACGTTGTGCATCCTTGGCCATCCCAACGGTTCGCCGCCACACATCCGAGATAAGAGCCGTATGCGCTAACCAGCGCACGTACGGATCCGTGCGGGGGGTACCGGGTAACCGGTATCCCTACCGCAACCGCCAACCCCGGCCCTGTCGTTCACATTGATTTGAATGCATAGCCCTCTCCGAGGGGTCGCAGATCCGCCGCGGCGGAAGAGGGTGGACCGCCGTCCCGGTGCATTCTATCGGGAGGCGGGGCGGGTGAGGGGTCACGAAGGAACATATTGAGGAGAAGGTGGCGCATCTAGACGACAAATCGTTAGGCATGAACGCGCGGATTTGTCGGCGTGACTTCCTGAACTCTGCCCTGCTGGCTTCCGGAAGCGTGCTGCTTAAATCCCTGACCCCCCTTCAACTCCTCGGGCAGCAGCCGGACTGGGGAGGATATACCGGGGAGGGCGACTACGCGGGCGCGAACGGCAACACCGAAGATGTGATGCTCGCGGGGCATTCCGTGCGGGATGGGGTCTTCGATTCTCCCTCGGCGTCGGTCGTCGACACCGGCGAAGTCTTCGACCTGGTCGTCGTGGGTGGAGGCGTCAGCGGCTTGGCGGCAGCGGTCTACTTCCAAGACCAGGCCAAGCCCAAGCAGACTTGTTTAGTGCTTGAGAACCACCCCGTCTTCGGCGGCCAGGCGCGGCGGAACGAATTCGTGGTCGATGGCCACCGCCTGCTGGTGCCCCAAGGGTCGAACTGGTTCCAGATGCCGCCCCCTTCGCCGCTGATTGACCCCTTCTATGCGCGCATTGGAGTGAACTGGCGCGATTTCAAATACCAAGAGTGGGGCGGCCCCCCTCCGGCGATGGAGTTGAGCCGCAACAGCTATCACCATGCGCGGACGTTGCCTCCGCCCCCCAACTTCGGGTTCTGGTTCGGAGAGAAATTCGGCCAGCGGCCGGGAAAGTGGATCGTTGATCCCTGGCACAACCTGGAGCGCGCTCCCTTATCCCCTCAACTGCGATCGGATTTCGCGAAATACCTGAAGACGGTCATCGAGTATCACAAATCACCCCCGCATGACACGGAAGGGGAGTTGCGCCGCCTCGATACGCTCACTGCCGAGGATGTGCTCCGGGAGCGGTACGGCCTGAGCCGCGAATTTATCCGCATGTTTGTTGCTCCCCATTTAGGCGCCGCCACGGGCGTGGGCGCTGATGCTCTTTCCGGCACCCATTACCGGGTGTTTGGCCCCGGCCCTGAAATCTTGCAGCACAGTTTCCCCGGCGGAAACACGGGCTTCACGCGGCACATCGTGAAGACGCTTATACCGGACTCCATCTCCGGCCCCCGCACCCTCGAAGCGGTTTGCCGGAACCGCATCAACTTTGCCACGCTGGATCGCCCTGCAAATCAGGTGCGCATCCGCCTGCGGTCAACAGCCGTGCGGGTTGAGCATGAAGGCGCGCCGGAAAAATCCTCGTATGTCCGCGTCATGTACACGCGCAACGGCAAAGTGTATCGACTGAAGGCGCGCGCGGTAGTGATGGCGGGCGGCGGCTGGATTACCAAACACGTGGTAAGGGACCTGCCGCCCGCACACCGCGACGCCTATGACCAATTCATCTACTCGGCGGCTATCGTGGCAAACGTGGCGGTGCGCAACTGGCGGTTTCTCCACAAACTGGGCCTTTCCGGCGGACGCTGGTTCGAGGGGTTCGGCTTCTGGACAGAAGTGCGAACCACCGCCACCTTTGGCCCCGACTCGCCCACCATCGGGCCGGACTCGCCCACCGTCCTGTCCCTCATCGCGCCTTTCTTCTACCCGGGCTTGCCGGTGGCCGAACAGTGCAGCAAAGGCCGCGCGGAACTGCTCTCCACCTCATTTCGTGATTTCGAACGAAAAGTGCGCGAGCAGTTTACCGACATGTTTGCGAGCTCAGGATTTGACGCGCGGCGGGATATTGCCGGCATCATCCTGAACCGTTGGGGGCACCATTTCATCGTTCCCCAGCCGGGATTTGAATACGGCAAAGACGGCAAACCCGCGCCCCGCGATATCCTGCGCAATGCGCCGTTTGGCAGGATTGCCTTCGCGCACACGGACCTTACCGGCGGCAATGGGCACCATCTCTCCATCCAGGAGGCCCACCGGGCCGTCGCGCAGCTCATGCCTGTCTTGTAGTCATTTGAGCGTATTTATAAGGGTTCTTGAAGGTTTGTGAAGGCTTATAAAGCGTTGTAAAGGGAAAACCCTGGCAGCCACCCAGCCTTCACTCTTCAGATAATCTTCTCAGGATATATGCAACAACTGACTCGCAGATCGATGCTGCGCCAATCGTCGGGCTTGGCAGGAGCTGCGGCAACTTTTCTCCCCGCGATGAATTCGAGCGCGCAAGAAAAGCGCCCTGAGCCCGAACGAAAGCTCCGAGTGGTTGCGGTAGGAGGCCACTTCGACGATCCCCAAACCTGTGCCGGCGGAACGCTGACTCTTTACGCTGATCAGGGGCACGACGTGGTAGCTCTATCGGTGTGCGGGGGCCCACCGCCCGCCCCGAATGCGAATCCCCAGGAGCGCCAGGTCAAGAACCGTCTGAACGCCATGAGGATGGCTGAGATTCTGAAAATGCGCTTGGATTGCCTGAACTATAGTGGTTCAGATAGTGGCCAGTTTAGCCCCATCGTTTATCGGAATGGGGCAGAAATATCGGGCGAGCGCTACAAAGAGTTCACTGAGATCCTGTTGGACAAGTACAAGCCCGATATCGTCTTCACCCACTGGCCGATCGATTACAACATGGACCACCGGGCTGCTTCCCTGCTCACCTATGAGGCCTGGCTGAGGAGCGGGAAAAAGTTTGCGCTCTATTACATGGAGGCGGAACTAGGAACACAGACGCAGAACTTTTTCCCCACCCACTACGTCGATATCACCTCCGTCAACGACCGCAAGCATGAAGCTTGGTTGGCCGACACCTTGTGGTATGACGCAATCTACTCTCTGCATGATTTGATGGCGCAGATGCGGGGACATGAACATGGCTGCAAGTACGCGGAGGCGTTCAATCACCACCCGCAAAGCCCTTCGACGCCCGCGCTGCCGTAACAGTTAAGATCTTTGGCAGTTCGAACACCCGATCCTTTGTGTTTCGAGTTTGGCCCGAACCGCGTTGGTCCGGCTGCCCCTGCGACTTAGTTTCCCTGCGCCTTGGCTTCGGAGGCAATGCGCTCAAAGACCGTCTGGGCCTCGCGATATCGCTTCTCCGCGGAGTCGCGATCATGGGGGAAAAACTTGTTCCAGGCGCCGCCGGGAGAGGTTTTCTCGATCAGGTTATCGATCCACTTAACAAAAAACTCCGCATCACTCGAGCTGGCACGGATAGGTTTCGAATCGACGATCACGAACACGGCGCCCGTGTGGGTCTGGTGGCCACCCTGCCAGTCCATCCGCCGAGCTGCGAGCCACCCGCTGTGTGTAAAATCCACGGTGGCCTCAAAAACCACGGGAGCGCCCGGCTCGACGGCGGCGGTTTGGGATGCGACCACGGCCCCGTCATGAACCAGCTCGATTCTGCCCTCTGCACCTCCCAGGGACCGCCATTCGATTCTCACCCGGACGGAACCCTTCCCTGCTAAGCGAATCTCGTCTCCCGGCCGTGCTGTGTCGTTCACTTTCAGGTCCAGGAATTCTTTGTGGCCGTTTCGCGCGACCACCGTCCGACCCTTGGCGACCCCCTCCACCCACTGGTCGTAATTCAGCTTGCCGCCGGGAATCCGCACATAGGTCAGAAGCGTCCCGAGGGGCTCCAGACCGTTGCACGAGTAGTCCGTCCCTGCCGCGAGGCCCGGCCGGAACCCACAGTTCAAGATTCGATAATAACCTTGGAGCGCCACGTCGCCTCCGCGCACGTCCTCCATCAGAAACGCGGAGCTTCCCAGCGCGGTCTCCACCGGATATTCCAGCGGCGCGCAGCAATCGAGCGACTGAAGGATTCCATCAGGAGGCGGGTAGAGGCCGAAAGGCAGATATTGCATGTGCGCGTATCCGCCGATCGCGCCCTGGTCCTT
The DNA here is from genome assembly GCA_963804995.1 of uncultured Acidobacteriota bacterium. Taxonomy (GTDB): domain Bacteria; phylum Acidobacteriota; class Terriglobia; order UBA7540; family UBA7540; genus Bog-366. The sequence continues at coordinate 384,322 of CAWDSK010000009.1, read as the reverse complement.
CGCCCACTGGAGAATCGGGTAGGTGTGTTCGGCGAAGGGCAATCCGCCGTGCTTCAACCCGAGCAGAATCAAATGCCCGCCAATAACCTTTCTCTCGAACGTGACGCCTTCCGGATCGTAGTGCCATTCGGCATCCCAATGAATGATGTGCTCCGGGGTCGAGGCCGGATTGTCCTGTCCCGTAATGAAGGGAATATCCTTCTCAGCATACTTGACTTCCCCATTGCCGATATCGGCTAAGACGGAGATGACCGCGAGATTGTTGGTCTTCATCATCTGAGAAGCTGCTGCGGGGTGAGCATTTCCTTCTCGTTGGCGCGCCCGCAGCCGATCCCACGATGCAAGTGGGGGTCGCCGGCGAACCAGTCAGAAGGCTCAGGCCGCATTGTGGATTGGGCCAAGCAAGTGACCGCGGCCGCCCCGCACATGATAGTCGCCGCGGAGCACATCAGAATAAAAAGACTTTGGATTCGCAATTTACGCATTTTAGACCACCTACAGTTCCACTAGAGATAGCGCTACAGAACGCCTTATTGCTTATGCGGGAGGCAGTCCAAACCCGAAGCCGCCGCTCACGGTGACGGCCGAACCGGTCATGAAGGAAGCGTCATCGCTCGCGAGAAACACCGCCAGGCGGCCGACCTCTTCGGGTTGCCCTACCCGCCCGAGCGCATGGAGCTTGCCGGCTGCGGCGCGCGCTGCCGCGGGATTCGGCTGCACCTCAAAGTATTCCCAGGCAAGCCCCGCATCGATGTAGCCCGGACAAATGCAATTGACGCGTATGCCGTCTTTCCCGTGATCGATGGCCATGGCCTTGGTCAAGGCAATGATGCCACCCTTCGTGGCGCAATACCCCGCGCACAGGGGCTCCACGAAAAAGCCGTTGACCGACGCCATGTTGACAATGCAACCTTTCATATTTCTCAAGTGGGGCATAAACAGTTTAGAACAGAGAAAGACTCCTCCCAGGTTGATGCCGATCTCGCGGTTCCACTCCTCCACCGTGGTATCTTCCACAGTTTTGTTGACCTGAATCGCGGCATTGTTGAACAGCACGTTAATTCGGCCGAAGGAATGCAGGGTTTGCTCAACCAAAGCTCCGACCGATTCTGCCGCGGCCACGTCAGTCTTGACCGCGAGCGCCACGCCCCCGGCCGCTTCAATCTGCTTTACTGTTTCCTCAGCCCCCGCCAGGTTGATATCCGCAACGACCACGCGGGCGCCTTCCTTGGCAAACTCCCTGGCGCTGGCACGACCGATGCCGGAGGCGGACCCGGTAATCACGGCCACTCGACCCTCAAGTTTCATGCTATACCTCACTCGCGTAAGATGTGATGAAGGAGTATCGGATCTTGCGCACTGCTCAACCTCACGCCCCGGTGCGAATTTCGTATTTCTTGACCGTCTCCGGATTGATCTCGATTCCCAGCCCCGGCTTCGTAGGCACCGCCACACGGCCGTCCACAACTTGGAAAGGCTGGAGCAAGAGTTCGCGGCGGAGCGCCGACTCAGTCACTGAAAACTCCAGGAAAGCAGAGTTAGGGATGGCCGCAATCAAATGCAAACAGGCCGCCACCAGAACGCCGGTTCGGAAGGCGTGCGGGACACACAGGCGGTTCGCCTCATGGGCCATATAAGCGATTCGCTTGGCTTCGGTAAGCCCACCCACTCTCGAAATATCCGGCTGGAGAACGTCGAGGTGAGCATCCCAGATCAGCCGGCGGAACGTCCAGCGGCCCACGTCCTGCTCCCCGGCGGCAATGCGCAGCGAGGTGGAATCACAGAGGCGCCGGTAATCTTCGATCGCCTCCGGCGGAAGAGGCTCTTCCATCCAGTATATGCCGAGGTTCTCAAATTCCTTGGCAGCTTGCAGGGCCATCTTCAAAGTGTATCCGTGGCCGATATCGATCATTACCTCAACGTCGGGCCCAGCCGATTCCTTCGCCGCGGTGGCAAGTTCAATATCCCTTCGCACGTTCTTGCCCAGCGGTCCGTAGCCAAGCTTGACCGCCGTGAAACCCTGCTCGGCGTAGCGGTGGACCGATTCCCGAACCTCCTCAACGCTCTCTGGCATCAACATGCTGGCGTAAGCACGCACGTCTGCGCAAAAACTTCCGCCGAGCATCTTGTGGACGGGCTTGCCCGCAGCCTTCCCCAGGATATCCCACAAGGCCATGTCCACACCGCTCATGGCGTGCACCACAACTCCCAGGCGGCCGTAATAATTCGTCTTCCGATACATGAGCTCCCAAATCTGCTCGATGTCGGTGGGATCCTTTCCGATCAGAATTTCTCGCAGGCCGTAACAAGTACCGTGCGACATCTCCGCGTCAACCACCGCTTTGCCGACCTCCGGCGAAGTATCGACCTCGCCGTAACCGACAATGCCCTCGTCCGTTTCAATGCGGATGAGCAAGTCATCCTGGGTTCCATCCGCGACCGCTTGCCTCACCGGGAGGCGCAGGACGATTCCTTCAACCTTCGTTATCTTCATAAAGTACCTACCTTCCTGATTTTCTTAACGCCTCCCGTTGCGGGGACGGAGACAGGTCGTGATTGCGACCCCTTCGATTTCTGAGCACTTTCATTCTCAGACGCGCATATAATGAGCGGCGAATTGGCGGATATGTCAAGCGTCTTTTCAAAGCCATAGGAAACAAACTCTATCGGAATGATCGCCTGAGCCGAAACAGGCAGCAGAAACCCGGAGTCCGTTTGTTAATTCCTCCAGAAGGACACAACCGCCACCCTTCCCGGGAAGAGAACACTTCATCATTATCAATCGTGAGGGCCGCAGATGAAAACATATCATGGAACAATTGCATTCATCGCTTCACTGCTGATGGGCACGACCCTGTTCGCACAAGGGAATCCCGCCACAAGCCGCATTACGGTCAGTCCCGATCAGCGTCTCCAAGTCATCGAAGGATTCGGCGTGAATTATACCGGACCGTACTTTCGCGACGACCAGAAGCCCATGTTCAACATGCTGATCGACGACCTGGGCGCCACCATGTTCCGCGTGGTTCCTTACCTGGTTTACAGCAACTGGGAGGAAACCAATGATAATAACGATCCCAACGACATGAACTGGGAATATTACAACGACCGTTATTCCACGCCGATTTTCGAGGCCACTTGGAAGGGACTCCGCTACCTTAATTCCAAAGGCATTCGCCCCGTGATTGCTCTCATGGGCCCGGTTCCGGCTTGGATGACCGACGACAAGGCGCCCCCGCCGCAGCATAGAGTATGCCAGCCCAAGGTCGCGCCTAATCTGCAAGGGCACTTGAACCCGGCGATGTACGGTGAATTCGCCGAAGAGGTGGTCTCCATGGTCGAGTACGCGCGCATCCAGGCGCATGTCGACTTTGAGTACTTCAGCCCCTTCAATGAAACCGATTGTTACCCTCCCGAGGGCCCGCGCATCGATCCTGACGAAGCGCCCAAGGTCCTGGATGCCGTTGCCCGCCGCTTGAAGAAAGAAGGACTGGGTGACGTAAGGCTTACGGTGGCGGACCAGGCGATCGTCACAACCGATTACACCGACCCCATCCTGAAAGACGATGAGTTGATGAAACAGGTGGGAGCTTTCACTTATCACACTTACGGTGAGGATTCGGTCGGCCCACAGGTGGCGCGAGTGCAAGCCAGTAAGCACGCCAACCTGCCCGTGTGGCTTACCGAATACGGCGACCTGAACGATGAGGACAAGACGTTTGAGAATCAATGGAAGAACTTCTCTCTCGCCGCCAACCGGCGAGCGCTGACGGCTCTCAATCAAGGCGCTGCGGCGATCTTCTTCTTCGACGCCTTCGACGATTACGAGGAGTGCGCCAAGCGACTCTGCTATTACGGCCTGTTTCGAAGCGCCAGTCACGTTTACTCCCCCAAGAAGAGTTACTACGCAACCAGGCAGCTTTACCATTTCGTGCGGCCTGGCTCGCGGAGAATCGCCGCGGTCACAGAGGCCCCAGGGTTGACGGTTTCGGCCTTCCTGGATGCTTCCACAAACCTGCCGGTGATGGTCGGGGTGAAGGAGGGAGGTCCCAATCACCTGACGATCGCCATTCCCAGAACGGAGTCTGCGCCGGGAAGTTGGGACCTCTACGCGACCACGCGTGAGTTGGATTGCCAGAAGGTGGCGACGGTAGCCGTGCAGGATGGGCTCGCGGAATTCGATCTGCCCGCAGAGGCTGTCTTTACCCTGGTGGGAAAGTCGCGGAAATCGGATTGAATCAGAGTCATCCTTATATAATCCATGCAGGGAGAGCCATCATGTTTGCCAGACGTGGGCTGAAATGGATTGTAATCTGCGGCGTTGTTACGCTCGGACTAACGGCAATCTTCAAACTGGGATCATTTCCAGTCCTCGCCGAAGACGTGTTTAATGGCCACAGGGTGATTCTGGACGATCAGAACAAAATCATTCCGTGGTCGGCGCCGCCTGAGAATGCCTACGATCACTTCCTTCGCCTGCGCTGGAATTTCATAAAGACCAAAGTCCCCAACTGCCCCGGCCCGCCGCCAAGATCGTCCTACCCGCAATACTATTTCTATTGCGCGTTCCGGAATAAGCACGGAACCCTGGAAGCGGACACCTGGATGAACGATGTGGGCGAAAAAATCCCGAATTGGTTGGAGTCAGGGCGTTTGTACTATGCCTACACGGGTGACACCTCGGTGATGACCATCGTGAAGAAGCTTTTGGACTACACGATTGATCACGGTACGAGCCCTTCCACCTTCGCCTGGCCGAGTTTTCCCTACACGACGACCAACGCGGGCGACATGGAATTCCGGGGTTTTACCAACAGCAAGAAACTCGTTCTGCATGAAGTCCAAGTCGATCATGCGGGTGACATGGGGCTGGCCTATTACCGGTTGTACCTCTACACCGGTGAGAGGAAACACCTGACTGCCGCAATTAATGTCGCCAACACACTGGCGAGCCATGCCCGCCGGGGCGATGCGGCCCACTCGGTGTGGCCTTACCGGGTGGTGATGGATACCGGGAAGATTACCGCCGAATATGGCGCGAATTGGATCGGTTCTTACCTGCTGCTCGACCATCTTGCCAGAGCCCAGCTTGGCAATATACGGGCCTATGAGGAGGCGTGCGCGAAGGCCCGGGATTTCTTGCTGCAATACCCTCTGAAGACCGGGTATTGGACTGACGGGCACACGGATACGAGTGTCAACAGCAATACTTATAAGAGCAACATGAGCGCCAGTAATTTTACCTTGTGTATGTTCGATCATCCTGAACTCAATCCCGATTGGCGGAAAGATGTACCCAGGCTGATCAAGTGGACGGAAGACAACTTTGTTTATCGATGTGCCCCCGGCGAGCCGGCGACACAATGGGGAGCCAATATCGTGGGGGAGCAGGATTCGTTCCTCCCCAAGATGGATTATCAAACCGCGCGCTATGCCGCAGAGTGCGCCCGCTGGTATGCGGTTTCGGGTGATGAAGCCTACAAGGAAAAAGCCTACCGCTCTCTCAACTGGGTGACCTATTGCAATAAACCCGATGGGGAGGCGTTTGAAAGCCCGGTGAGCAAGGATATTTCCAACTGGTGGTCTGATTGTTATGGCGAGGGCCCCAGGATGTTTTACCCGGCATTCGCAGGGGTTCCCGAATGGGCTCCGCCTCACGAAAACCATATTCTGTACTCAGAAACAGTGCTCAAGGACGTTTCCTATGCTGCCGGGAAGATCCTGTACACGGCCACCGAAGGCCCCGGGACGGAGTATCTTCACCTGGCGTTCCGCCCATCCCAGATCATGGTCAAGGGTGTCAATCTTTCTTTGCGTCCTGACCTCAATGCGGAGGGCTACACGCTGAGGAATCTCGGCAGAGGAGATTTTGCCGTGACGATCAGAAGGATGTGGGCGGGTGAGGTTGTCATACGGTAAGGTCGTGGTGATGGCCCGCATTTCTCACCACGGGTTTGGAACCGCGGGGCCGCAGCCTCGCCACCCCTCAATGGGGCCGTGACTCAGGCAGATATTTCTTGAGGCGATCCCTGTCACCCCAGACCGATTCCGTGTGGGCCAGAATTTCTTGCGGCGAAAGCCAAAGCGGCTTCATCTTCCTTTGGCTGTGCAGTTTGGTCATGTCGTTAAAGTGTGGTGAGGCGGGGTTCTCAGATTCTCCGTAAGGGAGGAGGCTCCAGGCCCTCTTGGGGTTGCTTTCCTCCACCACCAGCAGATGCCCCCAGCCGTCATCGCTGTGAATCCTGCCATCTTCCTGTAGCGCTCCGTCATCGGGATGGAGCACATCAAACACGCCCGTTCCATCCATCGCAAAAGTGCCTCCCCGCTCGACGACGTTCACCTCGCCCCAGGCGACCTCCGCCTTACCGAAGTTCTTCTCAATTCGGCGAAGGGCTTCCTCTAACGCTTTGAGCGCCATCTCTTGTTCTTCCGGTGATTCAAGGTTGATGTCGTAGCGCGCGTAAGCAAGGAAACGCGAGAGCCTCGCGGATGAAAACAGATCTCGGTAGGCCTGGGCCCAAAAATAAAGGTCCGTCTGTGCAACGCTGCCCGCGGCCGAACGGCGGTCCCAGGACTTGAGGATCGCGATGGTTTGGTGGATTCGCGGGTCGGTAATTTCATTTTGCTTTCCTTCAAACGCCCTGGTTAGCAAAGGGACGATTACATCCGCGGGCACTACATAGGTGTCGTACGCCAACGATTTCATCTCTTCCAGCGTGAACCGCTTGTTCTGCGCCAGGACTTTCAGTAGCCTCTCCCCGCGTGGGTTCAGGTCCTCCTGGCTGATTTCTGGCTTCTGGACGGAGATCAAATAATAGGGAGCTGGTTCAAGCGGCGACAGGCCTGAGTTGACCGTGGAAAGCCAGGGTGGGTTGTTGCAGTTTTGTATGAACCCCGAGGGCGGATTCAGCAATTGGGGGTACTTCTCCAACGGAAAGTAAGGACCCCACTCGGTAGCCTTCACCCAGCCGGGCACGGGCTGGCGCCAGTCGAAACCGTCCGCGCGCTCCGCGACATTGGCATTGTGAACCCAATAGATGTTTTCCTGATCCGTGTAGAGAAGGTTCCAGCGCGGCATGAGGTGGAGGGCGACCACGGCCTTGAAATCCGCAAGATTCCGCGCCTTCATAAAACGGTACAGGTTGGTGGAGTAATTCACGCCGTCGTAGTTGGGCAGCTTCACCGCGTAGGCGCGATGCCTTTCCTTATCGAATTTGACGATGGGCCCGTGATGCGTGTAGTAGCACGGCAGGGTCAGCGTTTCCAATCCATGGGGCCCTTTGATCCGGAAGGTCTCATAGGTGACTTCAATTTCGCGCCACGCACCTTCGTAAAGGTATTCGAGGGAGTTCCGCGGGTTGAGCTTCTCCTCGTACACGTCTGAAATGTTGGGAGTGTTCCAGGTGGCTGACCAAGTGATCTTATCGTTGAGGCCGTCCAGGAAGAACGGGCTGCCGAACCAACTGATGCCCGCCGCGTCCAGTTTCCCCGGGGTAATCAGGTGGGCTTCGTAATTCTGAAAGCGATTGTCCCACGGCATATGGGTGTGTTCGACGTGGATGATGTGGCCGTCGGTGGACTTTTCACGCGCGATGGCAAACTGATTGGAACCCAGATTCGGGAACGAATGCGGCAGGTCCGTCAGCTTGCTGAGTGCCTCATGGATACTGTAGAAACGTAGGTACTGGCTACGCTCCAGGGCTTCCACATCTTCCGGCGTAATGCTGTCGATCCAGGCCGGGACTTCCGCCCGATGCTCGTCGATATAGGCATTCACTCCCCGCGCGAAGCCGGAGAGAATCCTGTAAACCTGGGGGTCGATTTGGTCGCGGCGCTCGACCACAGTCCGCTTGGTGCGCAGCAGCCGTTGCAGGTAGTCACCGTCCCAGCGATATTCGTGCGGGATAAATCGCAAGTAGCCGTCGCCCAGAGCCTCGGAGCCCAGGACTTCCGCCCGCCGCCCCTGGGCATCGCGATACTGCAACATCATCTTTTCCAGGTGATCCTGGGCCTGTGCGTAACCGTAACCGAAGAAGGTGGCCTCCTCGGTGTCGCCCACGATGTGGGGGACTCCATACTCGTCGCGATAGGTGCTGACCTGGTCGGCAAGCGGGTCGCGTGCCTGCAGACCCAAAGCCGTGGCGAGGACCACACAAACCAGAAGCAAGGCAAAGGCGCTACGGGGGATCCGCTTCATAATCGCTCGACTGTTTCCTCACGAGAATCGTCCGTTATCTTTGGAATCAAAGCGCATCATAGCTCAGTCTTTCATTCGCCATTATTAAAGAATCGGCCTGAAAGGCGCCGCTTCGACACTGTCGTTGAACTCCAAAGCTCACCTGCCAAGGCGGTCCTCCACGGGTTCAATTCCGGTACGGTTAGGAAGCACAGCCGCGCCACCCTCATGGCTTTGGCGTCACTTCAAGAACCAGATGGCTAGTAAATTTCGTGTTGAGGAAAGGGCTCGATCCCTTCAAGGATCCGAGGTCCTTGCCATGTTCGTAGTCCACGACATGGTATTCCTTGGACTTATCCAACCCTCGTAGCTCCAGGCGGCCTTCCCAAACTTCATTCCTCGCAGGGGGCAGGTCGGGAGGCTTGTCGAGACCCCACGGCCGGTGTGTGAGTTTAAAGAAAGCGTAATACATCTTCAGGTCTTTCCGAATCGCGTAACCTTCCGGAACATCAAAGCCCACCGTGTACAAATCCACAAACTCGCCGCCGGAAATCATTTTCTGCCTGTAGAGATCGAACCACTTCTTCCAGAGTGCGTCTTTGTCAGGCGTGAGGAGAAGGGCCTTCATGAACTCCATCGAGCCCGCACCGCGAGATTCCAGGTCCCCGGGGAGCTTATCGATCTTCGGCCACACAAAAATCGTGCCAATGACCCCTCCGGTACCCATACAGGAGGCAAAGTCCCTGCCGATTGCTATATTGTTCGAGTCGACCTTTGTGAACTGACTCGACTCAACACGATCCGCGAAGACGGGCGCGGTGGGTCCCATAAGCGCCTTATACATTTTTACGCGCCAACGAATTTGCTCTGACCCGATGGGGTCAGCCGTCACGGGCTCATTCAGGGTGGGAAGCAGGCAATGATTGATCGTGGTTCCGCACGGGCAGATCATGAGCATGCCCTCGGGGGCATACTGCTCGATGACCTTGCGGATATCCTGAAAGAGATCGGCCAATTGCCGCACCGAGTCATAGGGTGACTTGTGGTGATGGGCTGGGTTATAGCAGGGCGGGACGGTAAAGATCGCATCCATGTAAAAGCCGTCGGCTTTCCAGTCTACGATCATGCGTTTTGCCAACTGCACCATGTAATTCCGGGCAGGGGGATAGGCGGGGCATAAACTGGCCAAATTCCTTATAATCGGAACCAGCTTGCCTTGCTGGTCCTGAATAAGCCAGTCACGGTGCTGGAGCGCCACGTCTGCGGTTGCGCTGAGCATTTTCTCGACTTCGGGGGGCGGATTGATGGGCCGCCCCACCACAGGCTCTGTGTATGCGCCGCTTCGCGAAGACTCATTGACCTGAACCCCGCACGGCAGCCACCAGGGAAGACTCTTCAGGCCGGCCTGATGCAGCCGGGCGATCATTTCCTTGAAACCCGCCTCACTCCCGAACTTATCAGAGCGCGGCCTCCAGTCACCGTAATGATCCCACCAACGGTTGTTAAGGACCAGCCATTCGATTCCCAATTCTTTGAACTTGGGGATGGAATTGTAGACTTCTGCGGGCCGAAAGTTATGACCAAACGCGTAAGTCCACCAGATGGGATGATAAAGGCTTTCGGAATACTTCAGGAAAGTCACGCCCTGTGCCCGCAGCATCGCACTGTAAGTTGCCAGCGGTTCGTAGAAGTCGCCACGATGGACCGTGACAAAGCTGCGTGGAGTAGTTAGGGATTCACCCGGAGCGAGCGCGACTTGAGGGCGAGTCTCAAGATAGGTGCGCGTACGGCGGTCACCCTGGGTTTCAACCGGAATCCAGCAAGCCACGGCCTCCCGCTCAATGTGGCCACTCGCCAAGCCCACCTCGCCATCCCAATAATCGTTCAAGGGGATCCCGCCGCCATTCCCCTGACTGTAATCGTCCGCCGCCATCCCGGCCCCACTTCCTTTTGCCACCATTTGTCCCATGGGGTTCTCCGCCCGGAAAGAAGCTGGCAGGGCAAAGACCGTGTCCCGGCCCCAGAGCATGCTCACGCCCTGAAAGGTCCATAGCCCTTTCGATTCCCGGTTGGGAGGTTGGATGGTTTGAGCAACCTGCACGACACGACTGATTTGAAGCACGCTTGAACCGAGGTTCTCATAGGTGGCCGTGAAAATTGCGCTTTGAGGGAAGGATGGGCAGAGATCGATATTGAGAGTTCTTTGAATTCGCAGGTCACCGTCAGAGACGCTTGGAAGGTATGGTGACCGTCTCACAATCACCCAGCCGGGTGCGGACCTGATGAAGCGCAATGCCGGAGTACTGAATCGTAAAATTCTTTATATCTTCCCCACGCACCGCCACGTAATCAGAAGGTTCAGCTTTTGCCTCTGGCGTGTGACTATTCAGGCTCAGTTCCCTGCCGTTTTCCAAAAGGGCCGTTGACAGTACGTGCTGAGGGCTCAAACCGATAACCAAGCTGCGAGCGCGTATTGAGATATCGCCCCCGTCGCAAAACGAGACGGTTACATCCCCACCGCTCATTTCCCTGGCTCCATTTGAATTGCAGCCAGGCATCCCCGCACTAAGGGTGACAACCAGAATGAGACCAATAGGAGTCAGAGGGGAATGGAATGATCTTTCCACGAGAGCCTCCAAGGTACGACAGTCGCGATGATCAGGTTTGCCAGCGTGGGAAATTGCCTCTTCCTGTTGGCGACGCACGGGAGTTTTATTTTGAGGAGGATGGCATAGGATCAAACTGTGTCACTTTCGTCGGTTCGGCTAACGCGACGAGCCCGTCGACATCAAGGTCTCTATAAAGGTCCAAGCAGAAAAGGTCTGGAGCGTCGTCATAGCTGACAGGTTTGTCGAGTAGAAAACCCAAGGACGTCATCCCGCCATGAGTTATCAATTCCGCATACAAAGTTGGCTCATGGTCACAAGCCGTGAGCGCCACGGCCTGGCTACGGATCCCCGTAGTCTCAACGCGGATCCGGGGGGCATGGGAGAGACTCTGGACCCATCGCGTAATGGCTATTAGTTGAGCCGCCTCCATACCCAAAGGACGATCACCAATCGCCGCGAGTAGTTGTGTGTAAGCGCCGGGTACCGGCTTCTCGGGTGAGGCGTCGCCAAAGAACAACAAGTCGAGGGCAAGCACCTGTTCCCCCCGATTCACGCGATCAGAGACCTCGTCGGCGGCTCGCTGCTTCCCTCGGTCGTTCAACACGATAGTGATCGGAGCGTTATCCGGGATGGCGATGGCTTTGAGCCAGACTCCAGTGGCGCTAAGGCCATTGTTCATTTCCAAGCGGTACGAGCGGGTCTCCACGCCTTGGTGCTTGGTGTTTGTAATCGCCCAGGCGTGTTTCACGGCAACCGCCTTGTAACGCACCAGGGTTTTGAAGTGGGCCCTCTCGAAAGCAACCCAATTCGCCTTTTCAGCGCCACTGGAAGGGATGGGCTGACGCTGGATGCCGCCCGCGAAGCGCTTCGCCAGCCCAAGAATCGTCAGGTTATCCTTGGGCAAGCCAACCTTCAGCTCGTCTAGGCTCTTGATTTCGGAGTCCACTGGAATTTCGTCTGCCGGTCCCGCCAGGTTGAAATACTTGTCAAGGAACCGGTAAGCCGTCTGCCGATTATCCACCTGGTAGTTATGGGTTCCCGGGTCGAGATTCTCGTGCCAAGCCAAGGCGCCCTTCGCTCCCATGAGGCGGAAAAAAGACTTAATATCGTCGTAGATGTAGGGCTTGACGAGAGGGGCACGAAAACAGCAATCGTCTTCGACGTTATAAATCAGCAGCGTGGGTCGAGGCGCACGCATGGCGGTAAGTTGGGTATAGTCCTGACCATCGCGGAAGTCCGTGGCATTCTGCTCGATGTCATCACCGATTTGCTCTGGATGCTCGGCGCCGGAAATGAGGGAGGCGAATCCGGCGACGGGAATGGAGACCGCCACTCTTTCGTCGAGAGAGCTGAGCACGATCATCTGCCACCCGCCGCCCGACTTGCCGGTAACCGCCAGCCGCTGGCGGTCAACCTGGGGAAGATCGTAGAGGTAGTCGAGTCCTCTGCGCATGGCAAGGTAAAACAGGCCCACCCCGTTTGCTCCCACCAAGTCAAGGTGGCCGGCGAAGTTGTGGTCGTTTTCCGGATGGTTTAACTCGCCGCAGTTCAACCATTCCAGGTTCAAGGCAAGCATGCCTCGCTTGGCGAAATTGATGCACAGCTTTTGTTTTTCCTCGGTGGCCTTGCCCAGTGTGTACCCATGCCCATTCACACATAGAATCGCCGGGATCTTGCCGCGAATGTTGAGGGGTTCGTAAAGAATGGCCGTCGATTGGAACCCCGGGACGATCTCGTATCGAAGCTTTCGCATCCGGTATCCGTTGCCCGTTGACAGGATGCCGAGGTCCTCAAATTTGACGGGCGCGTCGACCCATTCGCCCGGCCATCCGTGAAAAACAATGTCGTCCAGCAGGTGCCGCCGGATCCGCTTGGCCTCGGTGGTCCACTGCTCAGGACTCTGTGGAATCGATAGGGGCACGACGTGCGCCATGGCATATTCGCGCAGCAGGTATTCCGTAACTTCCGCCGCCTGGATCCGTTGACTCAAAATGGGTTCAACCTGATTGGGCAAACTCTGGGAGTTCGCCAGGCTGGCCGTTAAGAAGATCCCCAGAATTAACCATCTTGTGACGCGCATGTTTTTCCCTATTCGCGAGAGTCCGCTCAGGCATGGATGGGATAAGTGCCGTGTTCTTCGATGGCCTCCATGATCGCCAGGGTGCCTGCCTTGAAGCTCTGTTCGGTGGCGTTGTCGGTGGCGCCCCAGGTCCCCATCTCGGTAAAGCTCAAGACCAGCCGATCTCCGGGCGCGGCGCTCTTCAAAAGGTCTATGGTGTACTGTTTTGTTGCTTCGGCGCCCAACCAGAAGATCGACTCCGGGAAGTTAACCCAGATGATTATGTTCCCCCAAGCCTCCCGGGCTTCCTTGAGAGACAGGTCGGAAACGGGTGGCGGGGTGAAAGCCTCAACCACGTCGATGCCGGTTTCGGCAATCACCTCTTTGTAGCCCTCAAAACCGCGCGTAACGTCGCAATGCAAGGCAAGGATCTTCCCCTTGCGTTGAAGATATGGCACCCATTTCTTATAGAACGGCAGTTCGTGCTTGCGGAACTCCTCGGGGCCCCAGAGCCCCTCAATCCATCCGAATCCCAGGAACTCCGCGGGAGAATCGGCGACCAGATTCAGTCGCCGCTCGTCACGACGGATCTGTGCCTCTACCAGCTTTGAAAAGTGGTCGGGATGGTCATGCTGGTGATAGACCCAATCGTCGAGGCCATACAACTCTCCGAAATAGCGCCGGGTGGCGCCATAGGGAGTCACTTCGAAGTCCAGACCCCAATCCCGGAAAATACCGTCCCGGCCGATATCCCGGACCAGGTTGTAGTACACGCTGTTGTCAGTGCTGAAATTCGTGTCCTCGAGGATGAAGAGGACGGGGTCGTAGTTGTCCACGCTTTTGATCAGGCCCTCGGTCTCGACCGTGAGATTGTCGGCAATTCTTCCCGCGTGCATCTTGGCCAGAGTCGGAGACGTCTCCCTCAGGCGTGTGGTAGACGGTAATCAGGTTACCGTCCTGCGCCCGGGTTTCGACCGTGACGTGGGGCATTTCGGCAAAGACCGTTGAGCGGCGGTAACACAGTCCCATCCCCCGGTTCTCAAATTTCTGGCGAATTCTCCGCGGGGCACCAGGTTGTCGTACGGAGCGAACGGAATCTGGTCCGGGCTCTGGTGATGAAGAACAGCATTAATACGAGTAAGGAAATCCATAACGAAACAACCTCCATCCGCGATGCAAGCGCAGGTTCTAACGATCGCCTGGCTCAACGTATCGTTGCCGGTTCTTGAAATCGTGTTGGGCTTTTATCACTCCGTTTATGGTAATAGGAATTGTCTTCCGCGCGGCAATGCCGTCTGCGCCTTCAGCTTCAAGCTGGATCGAGAAGGTCCCAGCCCTAGTATAGGTGTGCCTCACTTCAGCCCCGTTCGCAGATGTTCCGTCGCCGAAATCCCAGTGGTACTGAACAACCGGAACACCGTCCGACTCAAACGTGGCCGTGAAATTTGCGGGCTTTCCAACCTCTGCTGCGGCAGGACCCTGCGTTGTGACCGACGGTGGAGCAGCGGCCACCGAGGTATCAATGATCTTGATGGCTCGGACCGAATGAGGGGCTTGATTCGGTAGCTCCATTCCATCCCTGGCGAAAGGAACGGGCCGGTTATGATCGAGAACGTTGTAGGCTTCAAAGCTTCCTCCAGCCCGCAGGTTCAAATCAGCGAGGCTGAAGGCGTGCGAGCGTGGCTGCTCGGTCCAGTTGAACACGGCCAGCATCGTCTGCCGCCGGTCCTCGTGGAGGAGAAACACGCTCGGTTGCCCGTCCTCGGGGCGATAAGTCATCAGATCGATCGGCACCGCAGCCTGTTCCAACTTGACCATCTGCAGTAGTTCCTGGTTCTCCACCAGTGCGAACCGAGGGGGATCCTCAGCCAGGGTGGGGAGATCGTCGCCGATCTCGTACATCCCTCCCGATACCGCCGCCAGCACGATGGACATCTGCGCTTCCTGCAGGGTCAAGGGCACGGTGTTCTTGCGCCATGCCTGGGCCCCCAGGACTACCCCCGAGATGGTGTAGGCGTCAGGATCACTCACGAAAAACTTGCGGTTCATGTAATAACGCTCCGCAATACCCGAGGCCACCTCTTTCATGACCTCGAAGGAATGCACGGTGTCATCGGAGATGCGGCCCTCGTCCACAATCCCCACCGGATTCAGCATGGGGCTGCCATCTTTGTTGAGCAAAACATCGTCACCTACCGCCGCGCGAATGATTTCGAGGCCCAGCCGTTGTGCCTCAAGAGCCGTAGTGTGGGGCCGATAATAGAAGCCTTCGACCGCAGACTCGTCCATGAAGTTGAGCTTGATGTATCGCACGCCCCACTCCCGCACGAGAGTTCGATAGGTCGCGCGAAGGTATCCTTGCGCGCCAGGATGGGTAGTGTCCAGTACGTAGAGCGGCTCGATTCCATGCTGATAAATCTGCAACGGCTTGCCCTGCGCATTATGGACGAGCCAGTCTTTGTGGTGCTCATAGACCCACGCACGCTCGGACACTTCAAAGGGACCAGTCCAGACACCGAAGGTCAGACCCAATCGATTGATATCGAGGCCAAGATTGCGCATGCCCCCGGGAAACTGGCTGGCGTCGGGCGTCGCGTACTCACCACGGGCATACTGGTAACCTTCGTCGATCAGGATGGTGTCGTACCCCAGCGTCTTCAGATGCTCGGCAAGCCATTGCGCATTGGTCCGAGCCTCGCCGTCCGTGATCCCGGCATAGAAGCTCGCCCAGCTCCACCATCCCATCAGATTGCGACTGGACACTCGCGCATGGTGAAGGAGCCGTATGGCTTCGGCGTAGACACTGAGTTGGGCGTGATAATCACGTCCCGCAGTGAACATGACTGGCTCAGAGGAAAGCTCCTTTCCGGGCAAAAGAGGAAGGCTCAATTCAATCTGGTCCTCCGGAGGCGCAGGAAGCAACGAACGCTCCTTTACAAATTCTGTCGTACCCGTGGAGTCGACTGTATACGACAGGATCTTTGGATCCTCGGGAGAGCCTGCGACCCGGAGGTGCATGATGGTCAGAAATCGCCGGGAGGCAAGAGCCGCGAGCAGCAAGCTCACCCCGCTCTCCTGGTTATAAATGAGCTGGCTTCCGGCGGCTCGGTGGACGCCGTGAGGTGCTTGAGCCAGATCACCGAGGATGGGTATGTCCTCACTGAACATGTCGGAGAGAATTCGATCAGCCTTTTCATTCCCACCCAAGTTGAGCCGCGGCTCTCCGATCGCTTCCACACTACGGATAGCCTGCACAGTCAGGGCACGGGCGGTATTATTCCGGACCCTAACCTCAATAACCCCGAGGGGACGAGCATCATAAAGTTTCAGGATAGCAAGAAGGTCGGGCTGGGAATTAAGGCCCGAAAACGTGATTGTGATTTGGTGGCCATGCCCCAACAGGTCATCAAACGTGGAGGCAATCGCCTGGTGCCGGGGATATGCAGAGCCCTTCAGCCACCCATGATCAATCTCGGCCGCGACCTGGGCGGTGAGCACCGGATGGCCCGATCCTTCTGTGCGCATCTCGAATGAACCGTCCTGTGAGTTTACCGATACGGTCAGTTGAGCATTGTTAAGTGAGGTAATCTCCTCGGCTTTAATTGGGAGCACGATTCCAAGGATCAGGCAAAACAGAACTCCCCACTTCAGGCCGGAAACTCTACTGCTTTCGGTTCTGTTCATCTCAGACTCCTGTCTGCCGAATCCAGCGCCTTCCCTTGGCCAGCGAACCTGTTCCTGCCAAGTATTTGAATGCCTGAGGATTTCGCTGGGCAGATTAATGCGTTAATCAGAACGGTTGCGAATCTAAGTCTGGAGAGTGAAGGCTGTCAAGAGAAATTAATTGCAATATTTCACAATATTTCGAAATATATTTTCATGGTAAAATGCAATTAATCGATTCTTCTGACAGCAGAACGGGATAACACAGAGTTTGTAGCGAGCTTCCGCCAGCCGGGGATCTTACTTATCCGCTGCTTTAAGTTTCCCCTGCGCCTCGGTGGCGGCGCCACCGCGATAGTGATTTTCACCCCAGCGGTAATGCGAAATCGCTGATGCTAGGTTCCGATTTGCTTCATCAGTCTGGTGGGCGGGCGCCGGAGTTGGCCTCGGGACCACACCCCGAGGGGGATGATCACGCTGAAGGGATCGCCCAAAGCAAGAAGCTGCGGCGGGTCGTTGGAGTTTGGATCTTCTTCTGGTGCTTTCAGTTGTCCACGTCGACCTCGGGGTTTAGTTGACCTCGGTGGACAACTTTGGGGTTCAAGAGTCAGGCGCCGCGCGAATGCTCAGCGACTCCATGCCGCCCAGGATTACAGTTTTCAATTGACAAGGCTAATACACGGTGTTAGACGCACCCTGGCGCCGAGGTGTTCTCGTACCGCGCTTCGCCTTAGGCCGGAAGTGCAATCAGTTGGGGAAAAATGGGAAGACTTTTTTCTGTCCTAATCACAATCGTCATGACGGTTGGAGCGGGATGGGCGCAAACCCCAAGCCCGGTTTCTATTACTAGTGAAGACTGGACGGCCGTCGCAGATGGCGAACAAGGCACCCTCGCCATTTCGCACAAGTATCTCGGAACGGTAATGAAGGACGTTCGGCTGAATCTCCTGGACGAGCGTGGTCTGGCCCCGTTGAAGAACTGGTCGATAGAGAAGAAGGGCCAGAATCAACTATTCATTCGAACGGCCAAGCCCATAACCGGCTGGCAAGTTGAGTTGGGTCCGAACACCTTGAAGCTTTCCAGCACAACTGCGTCGGATCTGCTCGACCTCACCATTCCCGTGCCGGGGGAAAACTACTCGCTCTTCCTCTATGATCCCAAAAGCATGAGCGCCTCGCAGGTGCGAGCTGTGACCGAAGGGAATCGTGAAGTTCCGGTGAACCACGAACTGAGGGGGAATTTACTGAGCGTGAATTTTCAAGGACAGCAGGAAGCGGTGGATTGGGAAGTCAATTTCGCAGCGAACATTGGCAAGTGAAAATCAGGGGGAAGAAAACGCATGAACTTGGGGAATTTAGTGGGACCTCGCTCGCTATGCCCCGCGGAGAGCAACATCTGGGACATGTCCCACATTGACAAAAAGTCGTGGGCTGGCAAAGGCAGAGTAGGCGCGCAGGAGATGCCGAGCCCGACTTCATCGCCCCGCGTTGAGCCGGACGTCGCATTTCTCATCTCCGGCTTTCGCGCCAACTCACTGAAGTCCCACCGGAGAGTCGGAAAGAGAACGCGGCACGGATGAGCCGCAACCCAACGATCGAATCATACTTATGTTCGTAATAGCGTAAATGGAAAACACACTCTTGCTAAAAACCCGGAATTTACCGGCTGGCAATACAGGGAGAGGACGATGAGCAAATTCGCTTCGATCATCATTTCGATCTTAATGGCCGTGGGGTCAGGATGGGCGCAGGCGGGGAATCAAGTTTCCGTCACGCATGACGGCTGGACGGTCACCGCGGATGGCGAACAGGGCAAGCTTACGGTTACGCACGAGAGTCTGGGAACGGTGCTGGAGGATGTTCGGCTGAATCTCCAGGTTGAGCGTGGCCTCGGTCCGCTCGCGAACTGGTCGGTTGCGAAAAAGGGCGAGAATCAGCTTTCGATTCGATCCGCCGACCCCGTAACCGCCTGGCTCGTGGAGTTAGGTCCGAACACCTTGAAGTTCTCCAGCACCACGGCGGAGGCGGCGCTCACCGCCCAGGCGCCGGCCTCGAAGGACCGCATCGTGGCCCGCCTGTTGGACCCTCAGGGGGCGCCGGTGGATTGGGTTTTGAGCGATGAAGTCGTCAACACTTATGGAGGCAGCGAAGTTCGGACTCCCTCCTCCCTTCCCAGTCGAAACCCGGAGGTCATGTACTTCGCCTTGGGGCAGGTATCCGGCGCGAACCTGCACAGCCTCTTCGACCGCAAGCTAGATACGGCGATCAATTTCCCGGACCAGACCCTGATGCAGCGCAGCCGTCAGGACCCCGACCGGCTCGATCTCACCATTCCCGTGCCGGGGAACGCTCTGATCCGTCTGGTTCCCGACTATTACACGAAGACTCTGGGCGTCCCCTACTATGTCCCGTTTGACGACACCTACTTCCGCAAGCCTCCCATGGTCTGGTGCAGTTGGGATAGCTGTTACGAGGGTGTGCGCGAGGAGGACATCGTCCGCAACGTGGACTGGATCTCCGCTCATCTCACTCCCTATGGTTTCGAGTACGTGGTGCTGGATGACGGCTACGACCGGGGCAGGAACGGCGAACATTACTGGATCGAGAAGTGGAACCAGAAGAAGTTTCCGCACGGGCCCAAGTGGCTGACCGACTACATCAAGTCCAAAGGCCTGCGTCCGGGCATATGGCTCGTCCCCAATGCCTACGCGGGTGCGGTGGAAGAGCATCCCGACTGGTATTTGCGCTTCAAGAAGGACGGCAGCATTCCGTTGGATTACCACACGCCCGCCCTCGACTCCACGAACCCCGCGGTGCTCGAACTCCTCAAGAAAATCTTCACCACCCTGGACGACTGGGGATTTGAGTACTACAAGTTTGACGGCGAGCACGCCATTGCCAAATACGCCCCGGGGATTGACCTGGATAAAATCTACGACAAGTCGATCGACCCCGTCGTTGCCTATCGCAACCGGCTGAAACTGATTCGCGACACGATTGGCCCCCAACGATTCATCGAAGGCTGCCCGGCCGGCGCGCCGCTCAACGGCATCGGGTACTTCCAGTCTTATTTCACCGGAGAGGATATGTACGGCAGTTGGCAGGGAAATTACGCCATGCTCAGTTCCATCAACGCCAACGCGTTCTTGAACCACATCGTCATTTACACCATGGCCGGCGAAGGGATTGAGCTGATACCGCCGATGACGGTTGCGGAAGCCGAGAAGAAAAGGAATCCCTCCGTGGTTGAGGTCGCCCGCACGCGCGAGGACCCCCTGGTGGGATTCGGCACCACGCTCGCGGAAGCGCGCACCCTGGTCACCTACGCTTCGCTGACCGGCGTTGTCTATTCTCTCTCCAGTGTTATGCCCGAGCTTCCGGAGGAGCGAACCAGGCTGTTGAAGATGACGTTGCCCAGCATGCCCATTCTTCCCATTGACCTCTTCAGCCGTGGAAACGACATGCCGCTGTGGGACCTTTTCAAGCATACGACACCCGATCTTTATATTCACAACTACCCGGAGATCCTGGATCTGAAGGTGAATGCCAAGTCCGGCGTCTACGACGTGGTCGGCATGACCAACTGGCGGAGCGGGGCGGTGACGAGAGATCTCGCCTTCGCGGACAAACTGGGGCTCAGCGCCGCGTCTCGCTATGTTGCCTTCGATTATTGGAACCAGAAATCACTGGGGGTGTTCAAAGACCGGATGAAGGTGGAGATTGGGCCGCATGATACGCGCGTGCTGCTGATCCATCCCCTGTTGAATCGACCGCAGTTGATCGGGACGTCCCGCCACATCACCGGCGCCTATTCGATCTCGGACCTCCAGTGGGACGGCTCCAGAAACCAGTTGCGCGGTTCATCGGAAAGTATCCCGGGTGAGACCTACACACTGTTCATCAACGTTCCGGAGGGATTGAGCGTGGCGAAGGCCGGAGCGGCGGCCAAAGGGTCAAGTGAAGTTCCCGTGCACCGGGAATTGAGCGGGAATACGTTGAGCCTGAGCTTTCCAGGGCGGAAAGAAGCGGTGGACTGGGAAGTGGAATTCGCTGCAAAGGCTGGGAAATGAGGGCGTAGCGCGGCGCAGCGGAGGCGCAAAAGCAAGTCAAAAGGCAAAGTGCAAAAGGCAAAAGTCAAAAGTTCAAAGCCGGACCATCACAAATCCGTGCTAAGAAAACAAGGATTTGGGGTAATGCGTCGGCTGGCGCAGGGCGCCCCCAGCTCTGAGATAGGCTGCGAATCAGGTCATCCAACCGTGATTGTGAATTCATGGCCCTCTCCCCTCGGAGAGGGCTATGAGTTCAATTTCTATCCTGTGTGGTTGAAAAAGCAGGTCGCGGCTCCGCCGCGCTGCCGGTAACCACCCCGTCGCTCAGCGCGCCACCCCTCCTGAATCAGGAGGGGAGTTCTTCTTTAAAGCTCCCCGCCTCAGATGAGGAGGGGTGGCGCGCCGAGCGACGGGGTGGTGCTGATCTGGAGAAATAGGGGTGGTGTTGAACAAGCGGCTACCCGCTGTGACGCGCGGCCTGGTGAGTGCCCCCGCCGACTGGCCGTGGTCAAGCTGGAGATTCTGCTATTTGCAGGATGTGTCAATTCTCCGCAGGGATCGGATGCGTTGAGTTCAACTGACGAAGTCCCTTCGGGATCGCAGACTCCCAAAAGCAGGAGTCTGCGCCAGCCGGTGATGGCTACCTGCCTTCGCGTTTGTACGGATGTGTCCCGCATGTTGAGCGTTCGCGATAATTAGGGTAGGATGGGCAATGAGCGAGTAGCGCTGTTACCGCGCGTTAGCGTGAAGGTGGCACATGGCACAGACCAGCGTTGAAAGGATTGTCGCCGAGATTCAGGATCTCTCACCCCAGGAACGACTGCGGCTTATCCGGACCGTCGTTGACACCCTGATCACGCCGCCGCGCGCAGCCGAATCGCGGCGCCTCCTGTATGGAGAATTCCGAGGCGGAAGAATGTCGACAGACGACGATTTCAAGATTGCGGAGTGGCGCCCCCAGGACCGGGAAATGAATGGCCCATAAATACGTTCTTGATACCCACGCGCTGGTGTGGCACTTGGAGGGCAACCCACGCCTTGGCCCGCCTTGTGACCACCCTCTGGTGATATCGGCGCAGCAGGTTGCCACGGTGTCGCCTCGGCGACCGTGGGTGGTGAAGTAACCCCTCACCCGTCCCGCCCCGGCTGATGAAAACGCCGGCGGCGGTCCACCCTCTCCCCTCGGAGAGGGCTATGAGTTCAATTTCTATCCTGTGTTGAGCAACCAGGTCGCGTCCCCGCCGCGCTGCCGGTAACCACCCCGTCGCTCAGCGCGCCACCCCTCCTGAATCAGGAGGGGAGTTCTTCTTTAAAGCTCCCCGCCTCAGATGAGGAGGGGTGGCGCGCCGAGCGACGGGGTGGTGCTGACCTGGAGAAATAGCGGTGGTGTTGAACAAGCGGGTAGCCGCCGTGTCGCCGCGGCTACCCGCTGTTCTGGATGGATCGAAAAAAGATTTTCAGGGAGGCTTATATGCTCCGCTCATTCACTCTCCACGCACGAAACCGTCGCTTACAGTTGACAGTACTGTGCCTGCTGGGGACCGTCAGCCTGTTTACCGATTGCGCTTTTCGGAAGGGCGTCGGCCCGACAACCCGTATCAACATTGACGGAAACGGCGCCGGGCGCGTCTTCGATGGCATTGGTGCGGTAAGCGCCGGCGCCTCCACGCGGTTATTGGTGGACTATCCGGAGCCCGTCCGCAACCAGATTCTTGACTACCTCTTCAAACCCTACTACGGCGCCTCGCTCCAAGAGTTGAAAGTAGAGATTGGCGGCGACGTGAACTCCACCGACGGCGCCGAACCCAGCCATATGCGAAGCGCCAAGGATGTGAACTTCAACCGAGGGTACGAATGGTGGCTGATGGAGGAAGCCAAGAATCGCAACCCGGATATTATCCTCGACTCCCTGGCCTGGGGGGCGCCGGGCTGGATCGGTAACGGCAACTTGTATTCCCAGGACATGGCCGACTACGTGGTGAAATTTATCCAGGGCGCCCGGAGCGCGCACCACCTGGAGTTGCAGTACACCGGCGTCTGGAACGAGAAAGAGTACCAGGCGAGTTACGTCAAGCAACTCAAAAAGACTCTGGTGAAGAACGGCCTTTCCACCCGTATCGTGTGCTGTGACCTCGCGTGGGCAAAGGTGGCCGACGAAGTGGCCGCAGATCCTGAATTCCGCGAGGCCGTCAGCGTGATTGGAGTTCATGCCCCCAACGTCCTCGAGAAGGCTACGGCTCCCGAGGCAGCGCGGGCGAGCGGCAAGCCTTTGTGGGCTTCTGAGGACGAGTTCTTTTACTACACCCAGGGCCTGCCCAAAACCTGGTCGCCCTTCGCGGAATCCCTGGCGATGATTTACAACTTGAATTACATCCGGGATCGAATTACGTCCACGGAGATCTGGAGCCCCGTCACCTCCTATTATGACAACCTGCCGGCCCCGGGATCCGGGTTGATGCGCGCCAACACTCCCTGGTCGGGACATTATGAAGTCCCGCCCACGGTCTGGGTCACGGCACACACCACGCAATTTGCGCGGCCTGGCTGGAGATATCTTGATAGTGGCTGCGGGTACCTGGCTGGCCAAGGCAGCTACGTTACGTTGAAATCTCCCACCTCCGGCGATTACAGCACCATCGTGGAGACCATCGAAGCGAAAGCCCCGCAGAAGGTGGTTTTTGCCACGACCGGGAATCTATCCCCGGGCATCGTGCACGTCTGGGAAAGCAACGCGACCAGGAATTTCGAACATGTGACGGACCTGACACCCCAGAACGGCTCCTTCAGCATCACGCTTGACGCCGACTCACTGTATTCATTTACGACAACGTCGGGGCAAGGCAAAGGGACGGCCACGCCCGCTCCTTCGGCGCCTTTCCCCTTCCCCTTCACGGAAAACTTTGACGAGGCCAGCCTGGGCGCGTCCCCACCCTACTTTGCCGATCAGGATGGCGCCTTCGAAGTCCGGCCGTGCCTGGCCCGCGGGGGCCGTTGCCTCGAACAAGTCATTAATCAGAAACCGATTTCCTGGGGGCTCCTGCCTGATCCCTATACGTTATTGGGAAGCGCCGACTGGGGCGATTACACCGTCAGCACTGACGCGCAGCTCGAACAAGCCGGCGAGGTTCGATTGCTCGGCAGGATTGATGATGCAGACTACTTCAAGGATGAGAAAGCAAGGTTTCCGGCCGCTTACGTTCTCGAAGTGGATCAGGAGGGCCGGTGGAACCTGCTGAGCACGAAACTCAAAGCCTCCGCCGTTAAACTTGCCTCTGGCCAGGCCCGCTTTCCCCTCAAGATCTGGCATCACCTGGAACTGAACTTCAAGGGAACGAACATCCAGGCTTCCCTGGACGGCAAAATTGTGGCAAACGTCCAGGACACAACCCATCGCGCGGGGATGGTCGGCGTCGGGTGCGGTTGGAACCGGACTGAGTTTGATAATTTTGCTGTGAAATAAGCGAAACACCTGCGGGTAGCCACGGTCAGCGTTTTTCTGACCGTGGGCTTTTCTAAAGCAAAATCGTTGAAACTCAACCACGGCCTATTCGTCTTTGGAATTGACCGTTGGTTCGTAATCGAAGGAAAAGCCCACGGTCACAAGAAGTCGCCGCGGCGACACCGTGGCTACCCGAGACTCTGCCGCACTAAGGCGCGGAGGGCTCAGTTCGGAAGAACAATCGCGGGTGGGGACACCCGCGCTACAAAAGCGCTAAGGCGCGGAAGGCTCAGCCACCAGCAGAAGGCTATCCTGGAACTTCACGGGAAGTTCGGCCGCGGGACCGGTGACATCTCCCAGGGCGTGACCGGCGACGTAATCCGTGACGTGGTAAGACCGCTTGTCAAGCCCTCGTAACTGCACCGTGCCGCTGAAGGATTCCCCCGGGGTCTGCGAGAAAAATCCGTAATAGAGCTTAGCGCCCTTGCGAATCGCATGGCCTTCCGGGTTCTCCCAACGAATATCGTAGAGGTTCACGTATTCGCCCTCGGCAGGACGCTGAGCGTTATAGATGGCGCTCCAATCCGCATGCGGCTTGGCCAGCACGGGGCTGAAGGAGGAGGGAACTTCACCCGTCCCAATCCCGCGCGGATAAAGGTCGACGTGACCCTTGAGACGGTCGTGGAGGTAGGGAAGCTCATAAAACCCTTTCAGTCCCACGTATTCCTGCAACACCGGAGAATGCGGGCCGAGCAACGCTTTCAAGAACTTCACCCGAGCTGTCACCTGGTAATCATAGGGGTCGGAGTCCGTCGGCTGTTCAAAGATGGCGAGCATCTGGAAAGTGGGCGTGATGCCACACGGGCAGAATTCAAATCTGAAATCTTTGCGAATCGCCCGCGCTGTGTCGCGAAGCTCCTGGTACAGCACCGGCCACTGTTCAAAGGATTCCTCCGGCCGCGCGTGGTGATGCGCAGGATTGAAGCACAGCGGCGCGTGGTTCAGGTTGTCGCCGTCGAGCTTGAAGGCATCAACCGACCAATCCTTTACAAACCGGGTTACCAGGCCTCGATTGGATTCTCGAACCGGGGCGTACGCAGGGCAGAGATAAAAGGCATTCCAGCCTGCCTTCTCGCGATGGCCGGCTTTGTCGAGGATGTACCAATCCGGATGATCCCGATCGATCTCCGAGCCGGGGTCGGCGGAGCCCGGTGACCACCACAAGCGAAAGGTGAGGCCCGCGGCGTGAACCTTTTCGATCAGGGCCTTCATATCAGCCTCACCCCGCGGAAACTTCTGGGGAGTGGGCTCCCAATTCCCGAAAAGATCGAACCACCCGTCATCGAGGATGAAATCTTTCATCCCCATGGCTTTCATCTGCGGAAGTTTTTCCAGGAGTTGCGCCACGGTGAAGTTGCGTTTGAATCCCCAGGTGCACCAGGCGGGTGCAAAGTCCCCTGGCAAAAAATCACGCACCACCGGCGCGCCCAGCCGGCCCATGACCTCTCGATAACGAGCCACCGGATCATAGAAGTCGAGTTGATGCGCGGCGATCATCACCGGCGGCGGCGTGTAAGTTGCGCGCGGCGCGACTTCCGCAGAAGGCCGGGTCACCACTTTAACATCGGCCGTTCCCTCTGGATTGGCGCTGACGGGCACCCAGGCAAGCGCGGGTTTGGGATCGAGCAAAGCCACGGCGACTCCCATCTCCGGCCGCCAGAGGTCGACGATGGGGGTTCCCCCGCCGTTGCCTCCGCCCTTGGGCCCCGTGTAATTGTCCTGGGTGAACCCGGCGCTCACGGGCAGCACATAGTCTTTACCCCAGGCATAGCCTCCACCTTGCATTGACCAGAAGAGGATGTCTTTCGCGTCGCGCGGAGCGCCCGCGGCCAGGCGCAGTGCGGCTTGATCGAATTCACCTATGGTGAATGACCGCGACGATTGCAAATTCTTCAGGTGCGACTCAACAATCACCAGGTCAGGGAAGTCTTTGGGGAAGCTCAAATCCAGGCTAAGCCCGGCAGTCCTCGCAGAATCCCGGGCCTCCACCGCGACCTGGTCCGCTGGTCCGAAGGGTGTTGACACGGCCTTCTGGAGAAACGGCGCCTTCGAGAATGCAAAGGAAGTCGCGGGCTGGTTGTCGAGCTGAACGGAGATGCCGGAAGGCAGGCCTTGCTCCGGAGAGAGGGTTATCCATTGCCCGTTCTTTTTGAAGAAAACCCGGAATTGCAACGTGCGGCTGCATTCGAGCGCCAGCCGTGCGGTCTCCACCCGGACTCCTTCTGCCTGCGAAGTGAGTGAGACGACCGATACAGCCTCAGGACTTTTGGAGCACGAGCATCCGGCTATCACTAATCCCAGAAAGAGAATAACGAAGAAATAATGAAAACAGCGGAATAGGAAATTTCCCATGGGAAGGCCTCACTTCGAGAGAAGTTAGCGCTTGAAGGCCGAATCGAAGATAGGCGTAAACTGCGGGATCGCTGCGGCTCAAGGAATCGCGCGCTCTATGGATTCGGCGGTCACGCGATGCGACAGGCAGGGACTCTAGCCGGAGTTGTTTTGCCAGGTCAAGGGAAAAGAAAATCTGCTGGAACGGTTTCATGCAGCGCGCGACGGGTGGAATCGTGGCCTCTCAGTCTGGCGGGATAGATTTCACTCACAACGCAGCAATCAAAAGATAGCTCGTATCCCCGGCAGCCATGGTCCCGGCAGGATGGTTTCGAATGATTGCGGACGATTCCGAAAGATTCCCCTTGACAACCCCATATGACGGGCATAGATTCGCAAGCGTTCGCAGCTATTTTTTAGGTCTTTTGCTTTCATTTTGGTTCGATTTGCCGGATCCAAGGTGGCAAGGCCCCCATGGAGCAGTCGAGGCGGGCAGTTCCAATGGGCCGTGCAGGGGCCGGACAATTCCAAGGCTTCGAACGCCACAGGTTTCGGCTGGTTAATCACGTCGCCATAGCGGTCTTGGTTAAGTCAGTGGGCCAACGGCTGCACTTCAGGTTCAGTTTCAGGATAGTTTGCTGATCCTGGCTAAACCGGGGTAGAGCCGCCATCAGGAGATTATTTAGACCAACGAGAGGAGGGCACATGAAGAGAGACGTATTGCGAAATATAGTCATCGCTTTATTATTCTGTGTTGGCGTTTGCTCTTTCAGCGGCGACCTCAGAGCGCAGGCAGTCGGCAGTATCACAGGGACCGTCTTCGATCCCAGTGGCGCGTTGGTGGCCGGCGCCACTGTGACGGCCGTTGAAAAGGATACAAATTTCACCCGCCGACAGACTGCGGGCACCGGCGGAGAGTTTACGCTGGTGTTACTGCCGGTGGGAACCTACACGGTCACTGCGACGGCTCAGGGATTCAAGGCGTCCTCGGTAGAGGTCAAATTGGATGCCGATCAGCGGCGCGAGGTTCGCTTCGACCTGCAATTGGCCAGCACCGCAAGCAACGTGCAGGTTACGGCCACGGCTCCCGTCCTCGATACGACCAGCGGGGCGCTGGGTGGCGTGGTGCAGGGAAGTCAAGTCAACCTGCTTCCGCTCAACGGACGCGACGTCAGCAATCTTGTCCTCATGCTGCCGGGCATACAGGCAGAAAACAATGGCACGTTCCACTTCAATAGCACACCCTCGGGAAACGGCAACCGGGGAACCACGGGGGCGGGCTATCTGGATGGCATGGACTCGACCGACAACGAGCTGGGCGGCGGTCAGTTCACGAATTTCAATCTGGACGCGATAGCTGAAGTCCGCGTGCTGCAAAATAACTACTCCGCCGAATATGGCCGCGGGGCAGGTCTGATCGAGGAGATTGTCACGAAAACCGGCACCAATCAACTGCACGGCTCGCTTTTTGAGTTCGTGCGCAATGATGTATTCGATGCACGAAGTTTCTTCTCAACGAAAAACCCGCCTTTCCGAAGAAATGAATTCGGAGGGGCCGTGGGTGGGCCAGTTTATATTCCGCACGTCTATGACGGCCGGAACAAGACATTTTTCTTTTTCCAGGAGGCTTACCTTCGGGAAAGACAGGCCGCGCCTAACTTCCTGTCGGTACCGACGGCAGATGAACGACAGGGCCTGGTGAGTATCGTCGGGACAGGCGGTGTTGCGGACACATTACATGTGCCTGTAGTGCCGGCGGTGTCCAACATCCTGAACAAGTATCCGCAACCCAATGACCCGAGTGGACCGTACGGGCCTCGTACGTTCCTGGAACAGTTCAGTTCACCGACGAACCGGCATCAATATTCGATCCGTGTGGATGAACATATTTCAGAGAAGGACTCGCTTTTCTTCCGGTTCAGCAATGAAGATAACGTCCTACCGTACCGTAATGTGGGCCTGGCCATTCTGGACCCCACCTTCTCAGCTTTCCTTCGTAATGACTGGCTGAATTCCGGGGTGTCCGAGACTCATACATTTACCCCGACCCTGCTGAATATTCTGGAGGTCAGCTTCATGCGGACCCACGAGGAGAGCTCCCCGCGGCAATCCGACCTCACCCAGGTTGGTTTTGCGGATGGAGCACTGTCAACGTGGGGGCCGTATAGCGGAGGATACAGTTTGGAACCCCTCACCTTCATCGTCAAAGACCGCCTTTCATGGTCGAAGGGAAGGCACAGCATTAACCTCGGCGGTGAATATCGCAAGATGAATGCAAGTTATTGGGGCACGGCAGGAAATGG
This sequence comes from uncultured Acidobacteriota bacterium, assembly GCA_963804995.1. Classification (GTDB taxonomy): domain Bacteria; phylum Acidobacteriota; class Terriglobia; order UBA7540; family UBA7540; genus Bog-366. Next base: position 355,633 of record CAWDSK010000009.1, on the reverse strand, counting down.
AGGTGACAACGGCGCCTTCAAATTCGCGCAAGGAACACTGTTGCCCGTGGCCGTCCCTTCGGCAAGTGGGAACAACGATTTAGCAATTGGCGCTCCCAGTCCCAACTCTTTGGTTAGCTTCATGGAGGGCGCCAGCCAAACTTACGGGCGCACGGTCGCCTATCCTGGTTTTGGGCCGGCGGGTGGCGGCTATGCGCCATTTTCACTGCGACGAGCCAACTGGTCCGGGTGGGTGCAAGATGATTTTCGCTTGACCCAATCCCTGACACTCAATCTGGGTATTCGATATGAATATAACGGCGTTCCGTGGGAGACCCACGGCCGTATCGCCACGGTAGAAGACAACCCGGCTTCCCCGCTGTTCGGGAATTATGTAGTGAATCCCTCTCCTCTATACCGGAAAGATTACAGGGGCTTGGCCCCGAGGTTTGGGTTCGCCTGGAAGGTTATGCCGAAAACGGTCGTGCGCGGTGGTTTCGGTATCTTCACCCTCCTCCCCCTGGAGCAGGAAGCGGACCAGCACGGGTTCAATTTCCCGTTTGCAGGATCGTCTACAGTATTCAATCGGCCTTTCTCGGCCACCCCACTGCCACTCCCGAATACCCCGCTAACGAATCTGATCGGCCAAGTCTTGCCGCCGGGGAACGGTACCAGCAGCGTCCCTGTGAACACTCCCATCGACCTTACCCCAGACCCTGGCATGGAGGAAAATGGCCCGTCAACCGGCTTTCACAATGGTTACGGGATGAGCGGCAATTTCACTCTGGAGCGCGAATTGGCACGTGATACGGTGCTTCAAGTCGGTTATGTAATGAACAACGCGGTTGGGCTTTTCGCCTCTGAGTACCCCAACGGTTATGACGGCGCGATGCCGCAATATGCTCCACTCAGTGCCGTTTCTCCCAATCTGAGTGAAGTCATGGTGACCGACAATCACGGGCACTCGACCTACAATTCTCTGCAGTTGTCGCTTCGGAAGACAGTGCCCTCGGCCGGCATGGTTTTCCAACTGTCCTATACCTATTCGAAAGCGATCGACAACGCGACCAGTGTGGAGAACGCGGGCAACCTCGCAAATTCCGCACAATCTCTGAACGACCCAACCTGCTTCCGATGCGAAAAAGGTGCGGCTTCGTTCGACGCGGCACAGAGGTTCGTCGCGAACTTCAACTATCAGATTCCGCTCGATAGAGTACAGTCTCTGCCCAAGCGGTTACGCCAAGGGTGGGCGTTATTGGGAATCATTACCGCCAATTCCGGCTTCCCCTTCACGATTACTACGCCCTATGGGACCGCTCAATACGGCATCGACGACTATAACGGTGGGGACACCAGGCCGGATATGTTGCAAGCTCCAACCCGGAACTTCGGGGGGCAGGGGCCGAAACAGCAGTATTTTTCGAATGATGTGATTAGCAACTGGCAGACATACTTTGGAGTACCGCTGGTAAACTTTAACGGCCAGACGGTGCAGACGCATCCCGGAGACCTCGGGCGCAATACTTTCCGCGGGAGTGGCTACAGTAATGCGGACATATCCCTTATGAAGGATACTCACATTACTGAGCGCACCCAAATGGAGTTCCGGGCTGAGTTTTTCAATATCCTGAATCAGCATGCTTTTTCTGCTCCCGGCACCACATTGGCTTCGTCGGGGTTTGGTGTTTCCACGGGCACGCTGCTCAGTCCACGCCAACTGCAGTTTGGTTTGCGGTTCATTTTCTGATTGGCAGCTCGGATATCGACGAACCTAGTTAAAGATTTCCGAGCAGTTTGCACTGGAATGCAGCGGGTGGGGAAGGTGAGGGGAGGGCGGGGCCCGACCCAATCCTTCCCCTCTCCTGAAGGGTGCTCAGGTGGTCTCCGGTCAATCACGCACTGATCGGGAGAGCGGAAAGGAGGGATTTAGGGAACCGGACGGTCCTGGACATAGATTCCACCGGAATCCCGGTGTACTAGGCTCAAGGAGAGAGAATTCCAGGAGGCCCGTATGCATCGACCGTTCATCTTGGCTGCTCTGGTGTTGTTGCTCACGGTAGCGAATCCGCCAGAGACGAAGGCTGATGAGATTATTCAGGTCGGCCTGATCCAGATGAACGCACGGGTCTACGATAAACAATACAACCTTGAACGAGCAGAGAAACTGATCAGGGAGGCTGCCCACCGGGGAGCGAAGATCGTATGCACGCCGGAAGCAGCCGTTCAGGGGTACGCAAGGGTTGATTTGCCTCCGGACACTCCCACGGACACACCCCAGATCGTCGCCGAGCGCGCGAAAATCCTGGCGGCTGCGGAGACGATTCCTGGGCCTGCCACCAACCGCTTCGCCGGCCTTGCCAAAGAACTGGGCATCTGGATTGTTTTGGGAATGGATGAGAGTCGCGGGGGGAAGTTGTTCAACACCGCGATTCTCATGAATCCTCAAGGAGAGATCGTGGGCACCTACAGCAAGGTGCATCTGCAGAACTGGATGCTTGCCTCGGGGGTGAACCATGGCGATGGTTTTCCTGTTTGGGAAGTTGAAATTGGCGGGGTAAGGACGAAGATTGGGATAGAGATCTGTTTCGACATTCAGCATCCAGAGGCCACCCTTGAGCTCGCCTTGGGAGGCGCCGAGATTGTCTTCAATCCGTATTGCACTAACGATTTTTCTCGACCTCTCCTCGTGCACTTGTACCAAACCCGCGCGCTTGAAAATCGCGTCTATATCGTCCGCGTGAACTACGGGGCTCCCCGCAACTCCGGAACCAGTTCCATCATCGACTTCGACGGGTCAACGCAAGACGAACTCGATAAGGCTGAGGGTGTTTTGGTGGGCGGCCTGAACCTTACGGCTCTACGCAAGGTGAGGAATGAGTGGAATCCGGTTTACGGCCTTCCGACTCGTTACCCACCGGCCTATAAACGTCTGGGGACTGAAAGATAAGGAAGGCTCGAATTCCCAGCCTCTAAAGCAGGTAGCACAAGGTGGCAGAGCCGCAAAGGGAAGTCAAAACGCAAGACTCGATTACGAGAAAGACGGGGCAAGCAAGACGGGGACAGGTACGTGCTGCTCCGTCACGTCATGTTTTTGGAAGTCATAAATCTGCCTGTTGGATGTAAATGAGGGGAGGGATTTCCGTATGCGATTTTCACATGAAGTTCCAGGAGCGAAGACGCAAGAGGAGATCCTTTCTCAGCCGAGCTGCTGGGAAGAATGCTTCAAAACCTTAGATGAAAGCGGCCAATTGGAGAAGGTCGGGCAACTTTTCCACAAGGATGTGGAGTGTCTCTTCATTGGTTGCGGGTCGAGCTATTACATTTCACTGGCAGCCGCAGCCAGTTGGCAGATGATCACGGGAACTCGGGCTCGGGCCGTCCCTGCTTCAGAACTTCTTCTCTTCCCGGACCTTGTCTTGACCGACACCGCAAAGTGCCAGCCCGTCCTGGTGTCACGTTCCGGTCAGTCTTCGGAGGTGGTTCGCGCCGCTCAATATCTGGAGAAGGGAAGGGACATCCGGACCCTGGCCATTAGCTGTGCCCCGCACCAACCGCTCGAAGCGATCGCGTCAGCCACGCTCCACCTTCTGCCCGCCGACGAACAAAGCGTGGTGATGACTCGTTCCTTCACGTCGATGTTGCTCGGGTCGCAATCGCTGGCGGCGTTGGTTGCCGACCGGAAAGACGTTGCCAACGGGCTACGCAGGCTTCCCCAAGGCGTGCAGAGTGTTCTTGATTCAGTGGATCAGAGAATCCGTGGGTTCGTGCAAGTCCGGACCTTTGCAGACTATGTCTTCCTCGGCCAGGGACCGTTATTCGGCATTGCCTCCGAAGGCCAACTCAAGATCAAGGAGATGTCCTGTTCCTACGCGCAGGTCTTCCATACCCTGGAGTTTCGCCACGGCCCGAAAGCGATTTCAGGTCCGGAGATCCTCGTCACATTTCTTCTCTCGGAGTCAGCATACGAGGAGGAGCGGAAAGTTCTGGAGGAAATTAAAGGTCTCGGCGCCACGACGCTCGTCATCACGAACCAGGCAGATGCCGCCACCCGGGAAAACGCGGATTTCCTGGTGGAGCTCAACCTGGACGCCCCCGAATCTGTCCGGGCCGCCGGCTACCTCGTAACCTGCCAGTTGTTGGGTTTCTACACCGGCCTGAAAAAGGGGTACGACATTGACAGCCCACGAAACCTGGCAAGAGCCGTCATCCTGAGCAGCAACTAAGAGGAGCCGCTGGAGGGAACCAAGGGTGATTGGCTTGAGACCCTTTGAAATCCACGCAACTACTCTTGCGGCGAACCAGATTTACTAAGTTATTGAAACTGGGCCAATTGCGCACAACGGCGGGGCCATTCTGGCAAGACTCCGTATCACCAATCACCACGCAACGCCTTGTACTTAATTTTGTGCTCCTTACCCGACGGATCGTGAGGGTACATCCAGACCGTGTTGCCTTTGACTTCAGCGGAGTAGTTCCCCGGTCGCAGCGAGTCGCACCTACGGACGCCCCCTTCGCACCATAGCGTTACGTGCGCCCCGTCGGGCATAATCGCTCGCACATGTTCTTCCTTTATGGAATTTACAAGGGTCACCGGCGGGGCGCCGGTCTGGGATGTGGTAGCACAGAGCGTGGTGCTGGCGGGATCAATGATGGGGCCGGTAACGGAGCCATTCCGGTTGGGGCTGCAGGTCGTTTGGGATGTTATGACAGGTCCCGGTGTGGTGTTGGTGTACCGTCGTTCGTTCGTCTGCGATCCAACGACTTGAATAGTGATGCGTGGGTTTTCCTTCGGCAGTGCCGCACTTGCAAAGAACAACACCACCAAGGCCGACGAAATCCGTTTCATAGTGCCTCGCCTTGGGGCTTTCATAGAGGCCTCCTCTAATTGCACCCTATTCTACAACTTTTCAATCTTCGCCGCCTCAGAGTGTTTGCCAAGCTTCCCGGCGTCATTCGTGAGGTTGCGGGACACGTTGACCCCGCCACGACCCGTCATTACTCCCACCCTCAACTTGCGGCCCGCCGTGCAGCCGTGGAAGCCCGCATGACCACGAAAACAGACCAGTTTCCGGGTGGTTATGTCACAAACCACGTCACAAAGGCCTTTTCTGAGGGAGTCTTATCGAGCTAAATCATTGAAAAGAATGGTGCGCCCGGGGTGATTCGAACACCCGACCCCTTGCTTCGTAGGCAAGTGCTCTATCCAGCTGAGCTACGGGCGCACACTGTGTGCTTTGCCGGGGGGAGTTAACCTTATCCTTCCAGGCAAGCTATAGTTTTGCACGGGCACCCCCTCCTGTCAATCCTGTCGCAGACTGGGTAGTGACGCATTTTGAGGTGGCACGGCCATCTTGGCCGTGACCGGACACGGGCGGGAACGTCCGTGGCACCTCAAAATGCGTCACTACCGCAGACTGCGGTCAGCGAACTCCAACTCTCGCCTGAAGCCAGGTTTCACTGCGAGTGCTTTGTGGTATAGTCGCGGAGAATTTCGCAAAGGATAATTTACGATGTCACTCGCTGAAAAGATTGAGAAGGATCTGGTGGCGGCCATGAAGGCGCAGGAGGCCCTGAAGCTTTCCGTGCTGCGCATGGTAAAAGCCGCTCTGATGAATAAGAAAGTCGAGCTGGGCAAAGCTCTCGAGGACCCGGAAGCGCTGGCAGTTCTGCGCACTTTGGCGAAGCAACGCCATGAGTCGGTTGAGGCTTTTCGCAAAGGCGGCAGAGACAACCTAGCGGATAAAGAAGAAGCTGAGATCAAGATTGTGGAAGCCTACCTCCCCGCCGCCGTCAGTGATGATGATATCGATGCGGCCGTGGGGGCTGCCATCGCCGAAACCGGCGCCAGTACTGCGAAAGACATGGGTAAGGTCATGAAGGCGGCCATGGCAAAGCTGGCGGGAAAGAATGCTGACGGCAAACGCGTGAGTGAAAAAGTTCGGGCCAAGCTGGGTGGCTGACCAGGAAGGTGAGAGAAGACAGGTCCTCTGAACGGCGGCTGGTTGATGCTCCGCCCGAGGCATGTCACGACAAAGTGCAGAGCTTTGGATTCGGTTACTCCTCCAGGAGACTAACATGGCTGCTGAATCCTCCGATAAACCACAGGGAATCACGTTCCGTCCCTACATTCCCCCTGAAGTTATAATCCCCGAATTAACCGCGCGAGCCATCATCCTGGGCGCCTTGCTGGGAGTGGTTTTCGGCGCGGTCACGGTTTACCTTGCCCTGACGGCGGGGTTGACGGTCAGCGCCTCGATTCCCGTCGCGGTGCTCTCTATCAGCATCTTCAAGTGGATCGGCAAGTCCACCATCCTCGAAAATAACATCGTGCAGACGGCGGGCTCCGCCGGTGAATCGATTGCGGCGGGTGTCGTCTTCACCCTGCCCGCCCTGATTTTTTTGGGTTACTCCCTCGATTTGCCGGAGATTCCGCGCGTGTTGGTGTTGGCGCTGGTGGGGGCACTGCTCGGCATCCTCTTCATGATCCCGTTGCGGCATCAGTTGAACGTGGTGGAGCACGGAGCGCTGACTTATCCTGAAGGCACGGCCTGCGCCAACGTCCTTATCGCCGGCGAAAAGGGCGGCAGTTTTGCCGGCAAGGTGTTTGGCGGCTTCGGCCTCGGTCTGGCTTATAAGCTGCTCAACGAGGCCGGACGCTTCTGGCAGCCTCAACCCATCTATCAACCGGGGTGGTTCCCCGGGGCCACGCTGGCAGGCTCGGTGACGCCTGAGTACCTGGGTGTCGGTTACATCATCGGACCACGCACCGCGGGAATGATCTTCGGGGGCGGTGTGCTCTCGTGGCTCGTGATCATCCCCATGATCAAATTCTTCGGTGGCGGCCTGCCCGGAGCAATTTTCCCCGGCACGATTCCCATCCACGACATGGACGCATTCGCGGTATGGGCCGCCTACATCAAACCCATTGGCGCGGGCGCCGTGGCTACTGCCGGACTCTTCACCCTCGGCCGCACCGTGCCGACGATTGTGCGGGCACTGCGGACTTCGATCCGCCAGTTAAGACAAGAGAAGGGTGAGCGGCCTGCCGCCATCCGCACCGAAGAAGAACTGCCGGGCACTGTAATTTTTGGTGGCTCGTTTTTACTGGTGCTGGTGGTCTGGGGCCTGATTGCCCTGCGTATCAATCCCGGGCATCTGGGCGGGAACCTGATCGCTGCGATTCTGGTGGTGATTTTCGGTTTCCTCTTTGTCACCGTGTCGGCGCGGATCGTCGGCCTGATCGGAGCCTCCGCCAATCCCATTTCGGGTATGACCATAGCGACCTTGATGCTGACGGCTCTGCTCTTTGTTGCCGTCGGTTGGACGTCCGGCGCTTATCCCGCCGTGGCGCTCTCCATCGGCGGCATCGTGTGTATTGCCGCGGCCGTAGGAGGAGCCACTTCGCAATCGCTGAAGACGGGATTCCTGGTGGGCGCAACACCGCGCCGCGCGGAAATCGCCATGATTGTGGGCGCGCTCACTTCCGTCCTGGTGGTGGGCTTCACGCTGGTATTGCTCAACCGTGCCTACACGCGTGTCCAGCCACTGGTGGTTGAGAACGTCCCCTTCACCTCAGAAATGAAAGTTGTGGGTGAGGTCACCGGCGAGGACGGCAAGAACTACCAACTGATCAACGTCATCGGGTCGCACCGGATTCCGGACGGCCGCTACTTCTACGACCCCGCCGCGCAGAGCATCCGGTATCAGCGTCGCGAAGGCATCGGGTCAGAGCGCTTGCCCGCGCCGCAGGCCCTGTTGATGAGCACGGTAATCAATGGCATCCTGCGCCAAAGCCTCCCCTGGGGACTGGTATTACTCGGCGTTTTTATCGTGGTAACCCTGGAGCTTTGCGGGGTGCGATCTCTGGCTTTTGCGGTCGGCTCCTACTTGCCCATTTCCACGACCGCGCCGATCTTCGCAGGCGGCGTGGTGAATTGGCTGCTTCAGGTCGTCACGAAGCGCCAGGAAGGTGAAGTTTCAAGCGGCGCCTTGTTCGCGGCCGGGCTGATTGCCGGAGGCTCCATCGGCGGCCTGATTCTTGCTGCGCTGGTAGGATTCGAAGTCGATCAAAAAGCTGCTATCGGGCTCAGGCTTTGGCCCAGGCTCGCGAACTCGAGCGCCTTCGGCCTGCTGATTTTCCTCGCGATGGCAGCGGCGCTCTTCGCCGTGGGCCGCAAGAAGTTGGAGTAGGTTGGATTGCCGAATGGGTTGCTGGAAAGCCCGCATAGCGGGCGGCATCATGTGCCCCACGGCGCAAGCCCCTACACGTTTGGTTGCGGCTCCGCCGCGCTGCCTCACCCGCTGATCGAGGATCAGAATGAGGTTATCCGCACTCGCTGTCACTGTGGGTTTCGGAGTGCTACTCACCTGCCTGCCAGCGGGGCTTCCGGCCACCGCCGCTGAGGTCGGCAGACCATCGGCTACGCGGCCAACCGTTACCATCGTTGTCAGCCCTGAGCAGACCCCCTACGCGCGATTCCGACGCATCCTGGTCGGGCCCGGAATGAACCAGCCCAAGCCCTACCCCGGCTATGCGGGTTTTGTAGGGTGGGCGGGAGTTGTGCACACCAAAGCGGGCGCGCTCCTGGTTACCTTTTCTTCCGGGTATTGGCACGGATCGCCGCCCACAGGCCCTATCCTCCTGCCTCGCGATTTTAGGGAACTGTTCGAGGAGGTGTCGGGCGTTGACTTATCGACTTTCAACGCTCCCCGGGGCGGCCGGGCGGAAATCATCCGTTCTGAAGACAATGGCCTCACCTGGTCGGCGCCTCAGTTGATGATTGACACACCCAATGACGACTGTGCCCCTGCGCCACTTCAGTTGTCCGATGGAACTCTGGTCGCCAGCCTCTTCGATTACGACGGGCGGGGTGGCAAACAAACGGGAATCATCCGTTCGTTCGATGACGGCAAGACATGGGAACAAAACCCCCGATGGTTGAACGGACCTTTCACCTGGACCTCCACGAATGGTCCTCCGCTGGAGATGCCGGACAAGTCCATCCTCGTTTGCGTCTATGGCAACAATGACCCGCTGGACCCTGAAAAGCCAAATTTCAGATTAGAAAAGACGACACTGTGGACGCCCGAAGGCAGCGCGAAAAAGCCCGAGCCCGACGCGCTGCAGTTTGGGGTGTTCCAATCGAAGGACCAAGGAGACACCTGGAAATGCATAGGAACCCTTAAGACGTATTATGACCTCGATGAATCGAGCATCGCACTTTTGCGGGATGGCCGGCTGATTATGGTTGCCCGACCGGAAGGCGCGCTCGCTTGGTCGAGCGACGGAGGACACACCTGGACGGATCCCGTCCGCCTGCCGTTCAGAATGTTCGACCCCTGGCTGCTCACCCTGAAAGACGGGACATTGCTTTGTGTTCATGGTTCGTACAATCAGGAAAGGCGTGGCCTCCGGGCTATTCTCAGTCCCGATGGCGGAAAAACTTGGTTTGCCGCAGGGCCGGATTACGGTTTTTCTATAGACCCTTCCGTGTATGGATATTCACGAGGGGTTCAGTTGCCTGACGGTTCCGTCTTCATTGCCTACCAGCAAACCGCGGGTGCGCGATGGGCCGACAGTTGCCATATGACGATATTTGGCTTGCGCTTTCGAGTCCTCACGGGGGGGAGAGGTATCGAACTGCTGCCTGCAACCGCCTCCGCGGCCATCACGCGGAAATAATGCTTAAACCCGTGAATCCCGCCCGTATTTTTTACCTGCCGCGCGTAAGATTTGCGGGGTCGCAAACCCTGGGGTCAACCCTGCCATGTCTGTAAAAGACTCATAAACAAGATGTTGGAAGATATCAAGGTTGGCCCGTGGCGTGCCCTTCTTCCTGCGGGGGAAGCGGATGAAAGGTAAGCTGTGACGCTCCCCGAGGCAGATTAGAGCCAGAAGGAGTGACTATCATGGCGATCGACAACATCCCAAAACAGGAAAGCGTTTCGGTGGAACCCGCCGGACAATCGAGTCACGGCATTCAATTGCTGGTGATTACCCTCGTCCTCGCGGCCTTGGCCGTGGGAGAGTTTTATACCGTCGACAAGCTAAGCTCAACGCGTCAAGCGTTGGTGGCGCAGCAAAGCCAGATGCGTAGCGAGTTGACCACCCAATTTCAGCAAGAAGTTTCGACCCGCCTGACGGCTCTCGAAGAGCAGGATGCACGGCAACTGGACGCCGTCAAAACGGAGCTTGACCAGGCGGCGAAGCACTTGGGCTCACAGGGAGGCGAGTTGAAACGCGCCCGCGCCATGGTGACTGAGCTCCAGGACCAGCAGCGCAAGCAAGCTGAAGAACTGGCCACGAAGGCTGACCAGCAGCAGCTTGGCGCGTTGACCCAGGACGTTTCTTCCACCAAGGTAGATCTCGACACGACCAAGAAAGCCGTTACCACGTTGTCAGGCGATTTGGGAATGGCCCGCAGCGAACTGGGCACGCTCATCGCGCGAAACCATGACGACATAGAATACCTGCGCAAGCTGGGTGAGCGTGACTACGTCGAATTCACTCTTGAAAGGAATCACCCCACCACCGTGGCGGGTGTAGGCCTGGACCTGAAGAGAACCAATGTGAAGCGCTATCGCTTCAACGTGGCGCTTACGGTAGACAACATGCAGGTTGAGAAGAAGGACCGGAGTGTCAACGAGCCCATCATCTTCTACGTGAATGGCTCAAAAAAACCCTATGAATTGGTGGTTAATAGTGTAGAATCCAGTCAGGTGAAGGGTTACGTCAGCACCCCGAAGGGTGTTACCCAGGTTGCCTCGCGTTCGGAGGGAACGCACTAAGAGCTTCCGAGGGGGGGACCCGTTCACCGTGAGCGGGTCTCCTGCTTGCTTTCGCAGCCCGCACTCGCCGTTCGAATCAAGCTGGATAAAGCGCCAGGTCCGGCCAGGTAGTGACCTTAAGGAGGTCTACTATGGTCAAGCGCGCTTTGCTGGCCGTTTTACTTGCCGCCGCAGGCATCCCACTGGCATTTGCAGAATCACCGGCGAAAGGAGAGTCGCTCTCCATCCCCGCCGGAACCATGCTGCATTGCCGCGTCACCGAGACTCTGACCACCAAACTCAATTTCCAAGGTGATGCTTTCGCCGCCAGCGTCTCTGAGCCCGTCATGCTCGATGGCCGCGAGATGATTCCCGCCGGCGCGACGCTTCAGGGGCGCATCGCGCAAATGGACAAGCCCGGGCGCATCAAGGGCGTTGGCCAGATGCGGCTGGATGTGGAGCACATCTCGTTTCCCGATGGCCGCACCTTTCCTCTCAGCGCCGTCCTGATGACCGCCTATGGAGCGGAGCACGCGAAGGTGGTCGGCAATGAAGGGCTCGTCAAGGGCCCAAGTTCACGCGTCGCCGATGCCAAAGAGATCGGGGCAGGAACTGTCGGCGGCACACTGGTAGGTTTGATATTCGCTCACCCCTTTATCGGGGCCACGTTTGGCGCCACGGCAACCACCATCGATCGCCTGCGCCGGAGAGGTAAGGATTTGACGATTCCGGCAGGGACTCAGCTCAACTACCAGTTGACGCGAGCGCTGGAGATCACGCATAGTGCCTCCGCGACCAGCGCGGCAAACCATTTGCGCGGCGCCCGCGACTGAGGTTCTTGGCGACATGCATTCTTGCCGCACTGCTGTGGGGCAGCACGTCTCTTAGTGTCCCGCGCGCGAAACGCCGCCCCAATTCTCCCTTCAATTTTTTCAGAGCTTTCGACTTCCTTGAATCTATGCTCCCACCATAACTTTTGAATTCATTGCCCTCTCCCGTTTGGGGGAGAGGGTGGACCGCGGCCGGCGTTTTCATCAGCCGGAGCGGGACGGGCCTACGCCCACCGAAGGGGCATCTGGGAGCCGTAAACAACTTCAGCTTCGGCCCGCAGGCGGGTGAGGGGGGTCATGACATCGAACGCAAGCCCATCCCCCTAAAAAAGCTTAATTGAACAATATTGGGACTAGCCCTCCACCCTCGCTTCCGTTGCGATCAGCGGCTTGGCTGGGATTGACTCGCGCCTTCCGGGGAGAAGGATTCCGGCCAGCGCATAGCAGACCGCGCCCGTCAGCACGCAGGCGCGAATGCTGATCTCCGTCGAGATGCACATGGCAATGAAGGTGGCCAGGACAGAGGCTGCACCGTTCAGCGCCCACATCCAAGGTAGATTTCCCTCTTGGCCGAGTTCGGTGGCCCAACGCATTCCGACCGGGAAGCAGAAGCCCATCACGAAACCGCAAGGAAGCACCAACGCCAGGCAGACCGCCACGCGCTGCCACAGCACTCCTGCCACTGCCGAGTGAATCGCGGGTAGGACCCCAGCAGAATAAAGTAGAATCACCAAGCCGGAAGCGAGCGCGGGCATTCGACCCATCCAGGCTGTGCCCAACTGGATTCGATCGGACACGAAGCTACCCAAGCCCGCGGAAAGAATCAGCCCCGCCAGCACCACGACCAGCGAGTACATGGGTTGCCCGAGAAAGATCGAGAGCTGTTGCATCATCCCCATTTCCGCCAGCATGAATCCCAGACCGATTCCGATGAAGTAGAGGATGGCACCCGCCGGCGCGGGGGCTGCTCCTTGCTGCAATCGCGCCCAGCGGCTGGCAGGCCACACGATGGTCAGGGCCACGAGAATCAAGGCGGCCACCATGAAAATGGTTAAATGCAAAAGCGGAAGAAGCACCTTCTCATCAACGCCAGGAATTCGCAGGATTGCCGGAATGGCGTGGAAACGCACAAAGCTGAAAAAGTATGGGGAAGAATCGGAGGGCGGAGAAAGATCAAAATAAGCCTTGGAACGTAGCGCCGCCAAACCTTGGAGGGTGCGCGCCTGCAATACCGGCGTCAACTGCTGCATCCCCAATTCTTCCCCGGGCAGATAAAGAATCACGCCTTTCAATTCCTTGGCTGTCGAGCGAATCTTTTCCAGATCCTGTGGGCTGAAAGGTTGGTTGCTTACTAGGAGGGTGGCCAATTCCTCCTGCTCGATCATGGCCAGGTGACTTTCCGGGTCCTGAATGCCTTCGCTGAGCAGGGTGGCGTATGCCAAGGAGAAAAGGCGGGTGCTTTCGTGAAAATCGGGTTTATGGTTCCAGCGGCTGAATGCGATGACGCCGCCCGGCTTGAGATGGCGGTAAAAGATTTGCCACGCCTCCAGCGTATAAAGTGAGTTCTCCGTGAGGGCCATGGCTCCGGCGGCGGTGGCGGCCCAGGTATCGACCAGGGTAGCCTGAATCAGGTCGAAATCCTCATGCGTGCGAGTCAGGTAACTGCGGGCTTCATCGTTGTGCAACTCAAAGTTGGGGATTTTGCCGAAGCCTGAATACCACGCGAGGCGTTGTGAGGTGATATTCACAATGGTGTGATTGATCTCAATTCCCACGATGCGGCGAAAACCGTAAAGAGCGCAGGACAAGACGTCTTGCCCCCCGCCCACACCCATGATCGCAGCGCTGCCCCCCGCCCGCAATCGCTCCCCCAGGGAGTTCACTCCGTAGCGGAGAAAATCCACCTCTTTAAGATCGCCCCGGAAAGGAAAAATCCAAGTGGCGGCATCATTGTCGATGTCCACATAGATTCGTTCCTTCGAGATTAGCGGCGTCTGGGGACCTCCGAATTGAGACTCCATCACCGGGTCCACAGCTCGGATCCGGGAAATCGGGTTCCACGCCTCGTAGAGAATGTGGCTGCGCCGGTCGATCCGGCCTTTGGACCAGATGGGCTGAATTCCATGAACTGTCGAAGCGTTCAGGGCCGCCAGCACCACCAGCACACCCGCCCAAATGTAGCTGCGCCTCTGAAGTTGCGGTTGGTTTGCGAAATGAGCGTAGGCTGAGGCGCTCAAAAAGACCAGGGCGGAAATGACCAGGACGGCGCTCGGAGCGTCAATCAGATTCAAGAGAATCACCGAGCCGAAACATCCTGCCGCCGCGCCCATCAGGTCAGCGAAGTAAACCCGCCCAATGGGAGCGGAAGCCTTGGTGAGGGAGAGGCAGACAACAATTCCCGCACCGAAGAAGGGGACGGCGATGATGGAGCAGAAGATCAGGAAGCTCGAAACCGTTTGGAGGGCAAAGGAAACATCAAGCGGAATGGTGAACATGATCATCAGGACAATGGGCATCGACACGGCCATGGCAAAAGACGCCTGGGCCATACGTAATCGCACCTGCTTCGGATCAAACAGCGCGGGATGGAGCTGCACCGTGAGCGCGCCCGCCGTCATCCCGAACATCGCCATCGAAACCGATACGAACGCGAGGTAGTACCAGCACGTCACGCTCAGTAAGCGGGTCAAAGTGATTTCGTACATCAAAGTGCAGGCGCACATCAGACCCAATCCCAGGAAAAAGCCAATCATTCCTCTACTCTCCTTATCCGCAGGTAGCCTCTGAAGATTCGGGTGTTTCAATAAAAGGGGGGTCAGTATAACATTTCGAATCAAAGGGGGGCGAGGCCTTCACCACGTGGTGCGGCGAATCAATCTGCGCCTGATTCGTTTCAGGAGCCAATGTAGCGGGCATAGATGGCGCGGGCCACGGCGGTGTCCTGGGTTCCCTTCACGATGGCGCGGCCATCGGGAAAGATCGTCAACTCGTAGGGGTCAAGGAAGCATTTGAGCAGGAACTCATTGGCGCGTACCGGTCCGAATTGCTCGAGCCGTATTTTCAGCGCTTCGAGGTCGAGCGACCGCGACTCGGCTTGATGAATCTGCACGGAGTTCCGGCCGCACAGGCTGAGGTGCGTTGGCCCACCGAGCTCCAGATGAGCAAACTCGTGGGCCACACAAACCCGGCATGCGGAATCCCGCTGGGGCTTCACCTGTTGATAGTGGTTGCTCCAAACATCGTAGGCGAGCAACGAACCGTGCAACTCGTCTTCGCGACCCAGCAGAATCTTGAGCGCTTCCGTCACCTGGATTGCCGCGGCCCAGGAGACAGCCGGACTGATCACGCCCACCGTGTCACAAGTCTCGTGCATCCCCCGGGGAGATTTGGGAAACACACAAGCCAGACACGCCGTTCGCCCGGGAAGGATGGTCATCGAGGCCGCGTAACTGGCTACGACGGCGCCATACACCCAGGGGATCTCCATTTTCACCGCCGCGTCATTCAGCAGAAAACGCGCTTCGAAATTGTCCGTCGCATCCAGCACGACCTGGAAGCCCTCGATGAATTCCTCGATGTTGCGGCTGTCGGCGTCAGCGACAATACCTTCCACGCGCACATCCGAATTGATTTGCCGGAGCTTCCGCGCCGCGGCCACCGCCTTGGGCAAACTCTCGCGCGCATCGGCTTCGTCAAAAAGCATCTGACGTTGCAGGTTCGACTCTTCGACGAAGTCGCGATCCACAATCCGCAAGGTTCCCACGCCGGCGCGTACCAGAGCATTGGCCTGCGCAGTCCCCAACGCGCCGCAGCCCAGTATCACAGCCCGCGATTGCAGCAATCGCTTTTGCCCTTCCGCCCCGATGCGCGAAAAAAGGATCTGTCGCGAATACTTCTCAGCATTCATTGCTAATTCAACCTTCCGGGATAAACGACGTCACATGCGTTCGCGGTCTTGCCGTTGCCCAACCCATACAATTATACGCTCCCATTCCAAACGTAGTGCCGTGCGGATTGGCAGTCACCGAATGTCGTTATGCGGAGTCACTCTTTGAAGTTAAGCGCGCTGGAGCCCTTGACGAAAAATCAACGGAAAAACGCATGGAACCCGGAAAGTTGGTGGGACCTCGCGCGCGCAACCGCGCGGAGAGCAACAAGTGGGACTGTCCCACTAATGACAAAAAGTCGTGGGCCTGCCAATGTTGAGCAGGCGACTAGGCGATGCCGAGCCCGACCATTTCACCCCTCATCGAGCCGGGCGGGCAGATTTTCCACCTCCGATTCGCACACCAACTTTATTAAGGACCGTAGACTCTCGAAGCGGGTGGCGCAAGGCGGTCGAGCCCCAACCAAACGACCGCGCCATTCTTGTTTTCGTAATACCTCAAATGGTACAAAGATAGTGCTAAAACTACAAAGGTTTTCGGACTTGCAGCGCAAAACTCGCTGAATCCATGACGGCGATTATGGACTGGACGTGCTCCCTCGCCGGAGGGATGATAGGCATTAGCCGAAGGTTGCAGGTAGACCCAGCCGCAAGCGCCAGCAACAGGCGGGTGAATTGTTTCCGCCAGTTTCACATGATTACCGCCAAGCAGTTCGAAGAACGCGCCCACGACATGATCGAGTTGCAGTTACGCAGGCGAGGCATCCGCGATGAGCGCGTGCTTGAGGCCATGCTGCAAGTTCCCCGCCATGAATTCGTTCCACCGGAACTTGCCGCGGCCGCTTACGAGGATCGTCCCTTGCCCATTGGGAATCTTGAGACGATTTCGCAGCCCTACATGGTCGCGGCCATGACGGAAGCGGCGCGCGTCGAACCCGGCGACCGGGCGCTCGAAGTGGGTACGGGCAGCGGATACCAGGCTGCCATCCTGGCCTACCTGGGAGCCGAGGTCGATACGATCGAAAGGAATCCCCGGCTGGTCGAAGCAGCGCGCGAACGCCTCGCTCGCCTGGGCTTTCGGAACGTACAGGTCTTCTTAGGCGACGGCAGCGAGGGCCTGGCTGCGTCGGCGCCCTACAACCTCATCATGGTGACGGCCGGGGCGCCGAGCGTCTCATCGGCTCTGGTCGACCAACTTGCCGAGGAGGGTCGCCTGATTGTTCCTGTCGGTGATTTGTATTATCAGGATCTTCTGCTGGTCATCAAACACGGCGGCAAAATGGAAACCCATCTTCTCGACGCTTGTCAGTTCGTCCCCTTGATTGGAAAAGGCGGGTGGCCGGAAAAATCGCAGGGGTATGGGTAGGGTAGTTTCCGCGGCCGTAGCGCCGGGCTTATGGTCTTTGAATTCCTGGAATTCTCAAACGCCCAAGTGACCCCTCACCCGCCTGCGGGCCGAAGCCGAAGTTGTTTATAGTCTCTATGTGCCCCTTCGGTGGGCGTAGGCCCGTCCCGCCCCGGCTGATGAGAACGCCGGCTGCGGTCCACCCTCTTCCGCCACGGCGAATCTGCGACCCCTCGGAGAGGGCTAAGTTTCGCAAGTTTCAGCCGTGTCCCCAGCCGCCGTCGTCCTTTTGACTCGCGAGGCTCGCTTCCCGTATAGTCATGCGTCATGTCCGAACCGTTCCTGAGTGTCGTGATCCCCGCGTATAACGAGGCTGGTCGCATCCACAGCTCACTTGAAGCGATTCGAGGCTATTTGGGCGCGAAGAATTTCTCTAGCGAACTGATCGTGGTGGATGACGGCTCGAACGGACGACACCGTGCAAGTTGTAGCGCGCCACCCGGAAGTCCGAGTGCTTCCCAACGATCGCAACCGTGGCAAAGGCTTTTCAGTTCGGCACGGAGTGCTGGAAGCGCGCGGCGAGTTCATCCTCTTCACCGATGCCGACCTTTCCGCCCCCATCGCAGAAGCGGACAAGCTGCTGAGGGCGCTCGAATCCTCCGGCGCCGACGTGGCCGTGGGCTCCAGGGCGTTGCAGCGGGAGCTGATCGGCATTCACCAGTCGCAGTTCCGCGAATGGGGAGGACGATTCTTCAACCTTTTGGTTCGGATGTTCACGGGACTGCGCATCCAAGACACGCAGTGCGGATTCAAACTCTTTCGCCGCGAGACCACGCGACGCGCCTTCGAGCTGCAACGCGTGGAAGGTTTCGGCTTCGACCCAGAAGTGCTCTTTCTCATCCAGCGCCTGGGAGGAAAGATCGTGGAAGTTCCCGTGCGCTGGAACAACGACCCCGCCACCCGAGTGCATTATCTCCGCGACTCCCTGCTCATGATTTTGGACTTACTGGTTCTACGTTGGCGCGCCCTCACGGGTCAGTACCAAGTGTGATTTCCGTGCGGTTTTCGCCCTATTTTCGCCATTTTTTTCTCTTGACTCGACGGACATGGAGTCTTATTATCGCCCCATCGCTAGAAAGGAGGTGATCCATGTCGATCGAAAGTTACTGTAGCGAGGGTGCTGAGGCTTAGGCGCTAAGCACGCGCGCATTCGTGGGTCCCTCTCTCTAGCGGGAGAGGGTTTTCTGGCAAGGCGCTGCAGGGCGCCGTCCCGATCGAAAAACGGGAAGCCAAACCCATCAGTTACCCGGGCCCCTGGTTGTGCGGTCAGCGTACAACCAGGGGCTTTTCGTTTTTGGGGATGGAGGCCGGTGGGCAGCGAGCGACTTGTGCGAGTCCCGACCCGTCGGGATAGGCAGCAGGCAGAATGCAGAAGGCAGTAAGCAGTAGGCGGTAAGCAGAATGCGGCAGGCAGCACAATCAGGGGCATTTGATTATTGCGCCGGGATTGACTCTGCTTGCCTGCCGAAGATACGATCAAACCCTCTGTATTTCGCAAAGAGATACCTACTACTGAAAATCATATCCAAATTATAGAATAACACATGGCTAAATGACTGATTGGAAAGAACATTGCATCCTCCCGATCCCGCCATCCGATTGATTTACAATCAGTTATTGTTACAGCGAGAAATCCGTAAAGTGGTAATCGATTTGGGCCGCAAAATGCACGCCCTTTACCAGCCCACAGTTAGTGCCTTGCGTGAGACCCTTTGGCAGGTCGAAATGATTTCCGGTCAGAATCCGACGTAACCGAATGATCTCCACATCCCGTGGGCGAGACAATCCATCATTTGGGATATCTGCGAAGGAGGTACCCATTTATGACCAGAAGAATTGCGGGACCTTTGTTGGTAGCCGCATTGTTCCTACTAACTGGGTATGCCCCACGTCTATGGGGCCAAGCCGTGGCAAGCGCACAGATTTCAGGCACCGTGGAGGACCCCAGCGGGGCAGCCGTCCCCGGTGCGAAGGTAATCGGCACGCAGACAAATACGAAGGTGTCGCGTGAAACGGTTAGCGGGGCGGATGGTACCTATCTGCTCCCCAATCTTCCCGTTGGACCTTACAGGCTGGAAGTACAGGTCAGCGGATTCCAAACCTATGTTCAGACGGGAATCATACTTCAGGTCAACGACAGCCCTACCATCAACGTGAAGCTGCAGGTAGGACAGGTGACCCAGCAAGTTGAGGTCACCGCCGGCGCCAACATGGTGCAGACACAAACTACTTCCGTCTCCCAGGTCATCGATGAGCGCAGCGTGGTCGATCTGCCATTAAACGGCCGCAACGCCCTATACTTGGTCATTTTGGCCGGATCCGCCAACAACATTGGCCCGGCGCTTACCCAAGCCAATGATCTCACCGGCAGTAAGAACTGGCCTACTGCGGATTCGATTGCGGTTGCGGGTGGACAGCCGGACGCGACAAACTATCTGATGGATGGCGGGGACAACAACGACTCCTTTTCGAATATCAATCTCCCCTTCCCCTTCCCAGATGCCCTTCAGGAATTCAGCGTTCAGACCAACAGCCTTTCGGCTCGCTATGGGCTGCATCCCGGCGCGGTGGTCAACGTTGTGACCAAGTCCGGCACCAATCGCGTACACGGGGATCTGTTCGAGTTCCTGCGTAACGGCGATGTCAATGCCCGGAATTTCTTCGCAGACACGCACGACAGTCTGAAACGAAACCAGTTTGGCGGGACGATTGGCGCCCCGATTAAGAAGGATAAACTCTTTGGCTTTTTCGGGTACCAAGGGGACCGCGAACGAACCGCCTCGCCCTCCTCAATCGCTTACGTACCCACGCAGGCGGTCCTGAATGGCGATTGGAGCGCTATGGAATCCGCCGCCTGCCAGTCCAATGGCGAGGCACGCACGATCATCAACCCGGCCACGCAGCAGCCTTACACAAGCAATTATGTCGATCCGAGTACTTACAATCAGCAGGCTCTAAACTTGCTCAAATACGTACCCCTCTCCACTGATCCCTGCGGGATGGTGACCTACGCAATTCCCGTGCCCGCCAGGGAAGATGAATACATCGGTCGAGTTGACTGGACCCTAAGTCCCAAGCACAATTTCTTTGGGCGTTATTACTTGGCGGACTATGAAAGTCCGGCCCCCTTTGGCGGCAATGTACTGGTAACCACCGAACGCGGAGTCATTGACCGCAACCACTCCTTTGTGTTGGGCGACACCTATTCGATCAGTCCCACTGTACTCAATTCTGCCCATCTCACCTGGTCGCGGCTGGCCATTACGCGCGGGCCGGCGCTGGATTACCTCAGTCCGACCAAGCTCGGCGTAAACATGTTTTCCTATTTCCCCGACGGTCTGGTGGTAACGGTTAGCGGTAAATTCGCCTCGGGCTGCAGTTCCTGCTCGCCGTCCTATTTCAACACCAACTCCTATCAATTTGCGGATGATGTGGATATTATGCATGGCCGCCATCACCTCGCATTCGGTGGGGACGTGGTTCGCAACCAGCTCAACAATCAGACTGGCCATCTGGGTGATGGCCTGATCAACTTTAACGGGCAATTTTCGAATGACGCATTGCTGGATTTTCTGCTGGGGCGGGATAATAGCTTCCGGCAGGGTGCTCCCGACCCCGGGGACGAACGGGAGCTCTACATTGGCGCTTATGCGATGGACAATGTCCAGGTTACCAAGCATTTCAATCTTCAGGTGGGTTTGCGCTATGAACCTTACCTGCCCATGAGTGAGCTGCATCACATCGGCGGGACGTACTTTTCGCCATCGGCATACTTGGCCGGCACGAAGAGCAAGGTATTCGTGAACGCGCCGCCCGGAATCTTTTACATAGGTGATCCAGGGTATCCGTCGAACGCCTTTAGTTTCAGCCGCCTCTCGGATCTCGAGCCCCGCGTAGGGCTGGTCTGGGATCCTGCCGGCAACGGCAAACAGACGATCCGTGTGGGGTACGGCATCTTCTATCACACGCCCCAGACCTTTTATTACACCGACGCGGGTGAGAACTCTCCCTGGGCAAGCGCCGTCAATTTTACCGCCCCTGTGGGAGGCTTTACGAATCCCTACCAAGGATTCCCCGGGGGCAACCCGTTCCCGGTTCCCGTTGTCCCTTCCACGAATGTACCTTTCTTCCCGAGCGCCTATCTTACGTTTCCGACGCAAGGGTTGCCCACCAGCATGCAGCAATGGGACATTAGCTATCAGCGTCAATTGACACCCAATTGGATGGTTTCGGCGACTTACGTTGGAAACAAGACGACCCATATCTGGACCGGTGAGGCGGCGAACCCCGCCGTTTATATTCCCGGAATGTGCGGCGGGTCACCTTGCTCGACGGAAGACAACACCGCCCAGAGGCGGCTGCTTTATCTGGAAAACCCCGTCTACGGCGCGCAGCTTTCCACCCTTGCTGTGGCGGACGACGGATCAAATGGTGAGTACAACTCGCTATTCCTTTCCGCCCAGCATCGTTTCAGCAAGAATTACACGTTCCTGACCAATTACACTTGGTCACACTGCATTGACGAAGGAGATTTCGGTGGCGACATCAATGGTCCGCAAAACCAGAATCCCTACAATCGCAACGCCGACCGCGGCAATTGCGGCTTTGACCTCCGCCACGTGTTCAATATGTCTTTTGTTGCTACCTCGCCCAAGTTTGCCGGTCTGTGGACCAACCGGCTGCTGGGCAACTGGCAGTTCTCGCCGATTGTTGCCATCCACAGTGGAATATGGTACGGCGTGAGCTCCGGCCTCGATAATTCCCTGACCGCAGTCGGGTTGGATCGCGCCAACGTTGTCCCCGGGGCAAGTAATTACGTGAAAGATATGAATACCCGGCAGTGGCTCAACCCCGCCGCCTTTGTTCCTAATACCATCGGCGCGTTTGGCAACTCGGGACAGGCTGCGCAGGTGGGGCCTGGATATTTCAATGTGGATGCTGCGGTGACGCGATATTTCAACGTCCCACGGCACGAGAGCCACCGCGTGGAGCTGCGGTTCGAATTCTTCAACCTGTTTAACCACGCGAATTTCGGCACTCCGGACAATAACCTGCAGGATTCCACCTTCGGCGTGATCCAGAGTGCAAGCGATCCGCGTATCTTGCAGTTTGCGATGAAGTATACGTTCTGATGTGGACTTAAGCTGCAGAAGTTTTGGAAACAACTCGTCGTAGCCCTAAGGCTCAAGAGGCACCGGTTAAGAAGATACCGATAGCCGATTGAGCATAGATAAAAGCAGACCCTTCGCGCGCCTGGCCGTGAGGTAAGCAGATAGATCACGTTGGACGTGAGCGTTGGGTCTGCTTTTTATTTTGCCCGTCCTTCGGGATTCAACCATGGGTTCTCTCTGGCCGGCTGGCGCCCCGACTCGTCGGGGCGATTTACTTAAGCATGCCGGTCCATGCTAGAGACGGACGAATCGTTCCGATAATAGAATCGGAAGCTGGACGTGGCCGGGCTCGAAGCGGCATCTCTAGATCGGCGGGGATATCGATGGTCAGAGACGTGAAGCGCAGAACTGGGCTCGCTCTGCGCCAGCCACTGTCTCACTGGGTGGCGTGAAGGAAGATCAGGCTACGGAGTTGCGGTAGGCTGGCGCAGGCTTACAGCACGGCAAAGTCGCGATTGTCCGCGCTCCAGCGGGGTGCGGTTTGGATGGCTCCCAGCACTTCTTCGGGTTCGCCGACCACAGTCCAGATTTCCCGGTGGCGTGGGTCCATAAATCGTTCCGTGATGGAGTGTTCGAGGGCGGCCACGATGCGATCATAATAGCCGCGCGTGTTCACGAGGATAATCGGCCCCAGATAAAGTCCGACCCGCTTCAGGGTGATGGCCTCAAATAGTTCTTCGAGCGTGCCACAACCGCCCGCCAGAGCCACGACGGCGTCAGCGCCTTCCATCATCAGGTGCTTGCGCACCCGCATATCTTCCACCACGCGCATCTCGGTCAAGTGCTTGTGTCCCCACTCCAGTTCCATCATGAAGCGCGGGATGATGCCGATGACGGTGCCGCCCGCGCCCAGCGCGCCATCCGCCAAACTGGCCATGGCGCCCGCTCCGCCTCCGCCGTAGACCAGGGTCGCTCCCTGGCGCGCTAAGGCCCGGCCCAGGCGCTCGGCAGCGTCGAGATAGGCCGGGTCGCACTGGCCGCTCGAGGCGCAATAAACACACACTTTCAGGTTACTCATCAAGAATCCTCTCAGCACCACCCCGGCGCTCAACGCGCCACCCCTCCTTATCTGAGGAGGGGGGCATCTTTTTTAAGAACTCCCCTCCTGATTTAGGAGGGGTGGCGCCATAGGCGACGGGGTGGTTACCCGAGCACCTGGGGCGACGGGGGGTTTACCCCATCCGCCGGGTGGCTTGACGCCTCGATTAGCACCACGGCTTTATCTTGTCAGCACCACCCCGACGCTCGGCCCCGATGATCAATTTGGAAAAAACGCGCTATCGGGGCTCGGCGCGCCACCCCTCCTCATCTGAGGAGGGGAGCATTTTCACCCTACCGCCGCTTTTTCACCATCTCGAAGGCTTTAAGGATCACCGCTGTGGCCATGTCGGTCAGGTGGTATTTCGGCAGGTCCTCCTGGCGCACCCAGCATGCGTCAACGACGTCCGACGCCGGACGCAGCCGCCCACGCTTTTTGCGGCAGAGATAATCGACGATGACGTAATGATATTTCACCCGCTCACCTTCGTGCAGGATGCGGTCAAACGCCAGGATCATTTCGAGCGGTTCGACTTCGAGGCCAGTCTCCTCCTGCAACTCGCGCCGCACGCCGGCGGTGAGTTCCTCCCCCAACTCCAGCATGCCGCCGGGAATCGACCACTCCCCTTTCAGCGGCTCGCTGCCCCGGCGAATCAGCAGGGCGCGGTGGCGGTCAATCACCACACCGCCCACGCCCACCAACGGTTGTTTGGGATATTCACGGGTCATGGTACGTAAGAAGCTAGGAGCTAGGAGTTAGGAGCTAAAATGAAGAGCAGTTTGACTCCTGCCCTTTAACTAACCACTAACCACTAACCACTAACCACTAACCACTGTTCTATTCATTCGCCGTTCGCACGACGACTTCATAAAGCATTTTCACCCCGCGCCGCAGTTGGTCCAGGGGCACTCGTTCGTTGGCAGCATGCTCGGTTTCATCCAGCTCCGCCGTCACTTCCAGAGTGTTAAAGCCGTAGCAGACGATTCCCAGCGGCCGGTACATCTGGCTTTCGGTGTACCCGCTGTTGAGCGTGGGCAACACGAGGGCCTGGGGATTGTACTGATGCACCACCGCTTCGATAATTCGATAAAGACGGGTGTCCGGGGAAGAAGAATTTGGCGGTTTGAAGAGATTGAAATTTTCGAGGCGAAGGTTTTCATCCGCCAGGACGCTGCGGAGTTGGGAGAGAAACACCTGCGGATCCTGGCCGGGCAGCAGGCGCACGTCCAATTCCGCGTAAGCCGTATCGGGAATCACATTGGTCTGCGCGCTGCCCCGCAGCACGGAGAGCGAAACCGTGTCGCGCAAAAGGTAGTTAAAATCCTCGTCCTGGCTCATTTTCCGGGCGAAAACGGGGTCCGCGAGCGCCTTGCGAATATCGCGAAATTGCCCGGCCAGCGGCGCGGGCTCAATCACTGCGAGGGCCCTGAAATACTGTTCTACGGAAGGCAACAGGCGAATCGGCGGTTGCCAGTCCACCATCCGGCAGAGCGCCCGAATCAATCGATTGGGTGGGGAATCCGCGAGAGGGATCGACCCGTGTCCGCCGCGCCCCGTGGCCGTCACGCGAATCCAATAGGGAGCCTTCTCCGCAACTCCCACACCGTAGAGGGTGGGTTGCCCGGGGCGCACCAGGTTTGACCCTCCCTCGGTAATCAAGTATTCAGCGTGGCGCACCAGGTCTGAATGATTTTCCAGGAACCAGGCGCTGCCCACATCGTCAACCTCCTCATCCGCCGTGCCGAGAAATATCAGATCGCGCTTCAGGGGCACGTGCTCACGCGCCGCAATGACCATCACCATCGCCTGCTGCAACCCTTCGCCCTTCATGTTGAGCGCGCCGCGTCCGTAAAGCTCACCGTCCACGATCTCGCCTGAAAACGGCGGATGGCGCCAGTTGCTGGAATCGGCGCGCACCACGTCCATGTGATTGAGCAATATCAAAGGCCGCGAGCTGCCATCCCCCTTGAGAACCGCGTAGATGTCAGCGCGGCCGGGCGTGAATTCATAGATGGTGTTGGGGATGCCGGCGTCATCAAACATCCGGTGGAAAAACTCGGCTGCCGCCAGCTCCTGTCCGGGTGGATTCGAAGTGTTGATGCGCAGGTATGCTTGCAACATCTTCACTGTCTCATCCTGGTACGCGCCCCAGTTGAGTGCCGCGACCTTCGGTTCAAGCTGGCCCGCTCGAACCACAGACACCGTGCAGAATAGGAAAATGAAAAGGAAGTGTGACCACCCAGTTCGCATTATCTCCTCGTGTCCTTGGGGGGCGGCGCAGAGCGGCGGGGCCGCAACCAAGGCGCCTTGTAGGGGCACCCCTCGTGAAGGGCACACGCGAGGGGTACCCCTACGAAGCGAACGGTTACTATAGCAAATGCAGAACCCTTGGCAAGGTTGGAGGGCGTGGTAAGCGTAGTGCGGTCCCCCGGTTTTGGGGTCCGCGGCTTTTCATTTGAAGAATCCGCAAATCTCAACGACGGGGGGCGGCGCCACACCTGCCTCTTTGCCACGATACATTCGCTCAAAGGGCGCACGAAGAACCGCGGACCTCAACAGCGGAGGTCCGCGTTACGCTGCTGGTGGCCCTCACGGGCCTCGGTAGATGTAGCGCGGTCCCCCGGTTTTGGGGTCCGCGGCTTTTCGTTTGCAGAACCCACAAACCCCAAGTACGAACGGCCACATTCGCTCAGATGGGGCATGAAGAACCGCGGACCTCAACAGCGGAGGTCCGCGCTACAACTGCTATGAAGCTCCGCCCTTCAACTCACTCGTGAAAAATTGCTCACTGAATCGCCGGCGCGAGGGGTGGGATGAGCGCGCGGCCCGGACGGGTTTGGTACTCGCGCAGATAGCGCTGATACTCAGGCGTGCCGGGCGGGTGGTCGCTTGGACCGGGCGGATAATTTGGCATGCCGCTGAACGGCAGGGGCTGGACGGTCCGGGCGAAGGCTGTATTGGGCTCGCCGTCCTTAGCGTAGCCGCGCAGGTAGAGGAAGAAATCCCGTTTCCATCCTGACTGCACGGGTGGCAGGGCGGCGCCGCTAAACTCGAGCGTCATCTCATCACCCGTGGCCATCACCACCATTTGATCGTCGTGCCGCACAAGCAGCTTTACAACCCCCCCGTAGCGTGTGTATTTACCTCGCAGGGGGTTCCAGGGCGCGGTCGCCGTCACCTGCTGGTAATCAAAGGAATCAGGCTTCACGTGCTCCGGATCGCTCGCGACCTGGGAGAAGCCGCGATAATGCAGGTCCGCCGCAGCCAGCGGCAGTTCCGTGGAGGGAGACGCCAAGGCTTCGTTCGTGGTGAAGAAAATCTGGTCCCAGTAGACGCAAAGGTTGGTTACGATGCGCACGTGGCGATCGGCAGAAAGGAATTTGCCCGCCATGTCGACGCGCATGGTGCGATTCGTGCCGCTCGGCAGTCCCATATCAGGAATCACCGTGACCCACTTGCCCGCCGCATCACGCACCTGCAAATACGGCGCCACCATTTCGAGTTGCCGATTTGATTCGAGCGCGCGCGCCCCATTCGAGTCCGTCCAGAAAACCCAACCATTGAGCCACAAACTTACGGGCGCACTGGCGGGCAATTCTCCCAGGTCAAGTGTGAGCGAATGCTGCTCCGCCATGCCCAGAATGCGGTGGCGCGCGAACTCCGTCGGGTAGCGGTCGTCTTGCTTCAAGAGTAGCGGCAGCACATCGTTGCCGCGATCATCCACCGCCGAAACTGGAAAGCGCTTGTCGCGCACGGCGTAGAGCGCGGGCCGGCCGGGATTGGAAGCATAGATTTCGTTCGCGTAAATCTCTTCGCTCGCGGGGTGATCGACCGCCACGAGTTTGGCTTGATCCAAGTACTCAGCCTCACGCATTTCATCGGTCAACTGAAAGACGAAATCGCCAAGGGGAGTGCGCACCAAGTTGGGCAGGCGCACCCATTCCTCGGGGTAGGGCTTGATGCGGGAGCCGTCCGGCGCGAGCTCACCGATGGGCGCGACGCCCAGCACATCGGTCACATAAACAAACTTCCGGCCATCCCAGGCGTAAAGAAACGGACACGAACTCGCCAAGCGCTCGGACTCGCGGACCTCAATCTGCCTGTCGGTTCCGGCATCGATCCAGTTCTGCACGACGGCATTTGGCCAAGTCACCCGAATGACATCGAGCTTCGCGATGTCACCGGTGAAAATCCGGATGGGGCTGTTGGTCACCACAACTTTGTTGTAGTAGTTGCCCGCTTTGAACTCCACCACGCTCCCGATGCCCTGGTTGTTGCTCTTGAACCCAGTCATCTTCACTTCCACCCAGCGCGCGGGCGGGCCTTCCTTTTCAAACGCCGCCAACTGACCGCTCTGGGTCAAGGCCATCAGGTTGAGCTTGCCGGGACTGGCAATCGACGTTGCGGCCAGAAAGGCTAAGGCTCCCGAGGCTGGGGCGGCGACGTCCAGGGGAATTTCCTGGAAGCGCCCGGCCCGGTTGCGCAGCAGATGCAGCTTGCCGTGCGCGTCAAGGTTCAGGAGATCGGCGAAGCCGTCGCCATCCACGTCCACTACAATCCCCTTGAAATCGCCGCTGCCGCCCGAAAGAATCATGGGGGGCAGGCCGGCGACCGCAGCGAAGCGCCCGTTTCCACGATTAAGGAGGACTTGATAACCCGTGCTCGACCAAAGTGCCAGGTCGAAAGTGCCGTCGTGGTCGAAGTCAGCAACTTGAGCCTCGACCGCGCGGGATTTGGCC
Organism: uncultured Acidobacteriota bacterium; assembly: GCA_963804995.1. GTDB lineage: Bacteria > Acidobacteriota > Terriglobia > UBA7540 > UBA7540 > Bog-366. Next base: position 327,817 of record CAWDSK010000009.1, on the reverse strand, counting down.
AGCGCCTCACCCGCTTCCGCGGTGCGGTTCACAAACCTATTCTCGCCCTGATTCATATAAAGCATGGGCGAACCATCGTCGCGCAGGAACAACAGGTCGACGTACCCGTCATCATTGAAGTCCGCGAACACGGCGCCCCGCATATGTCCCGTTGCCGATTCCAAGCCGCTCGAGGAAGTAACATCCGCAAAGGTGCCATCGCCATTGTTGCGATAAAGGCGGCTGGGAAGTACCTTCAGATTGGGTGGGATATCACCCTTCCGTGCCGTCAGGGGCAAAGAGCCAAAGTCCCCGTAGAGGGTGACAACCAAGTCCAGGAACCCATCGTTATCAGCGTCGAATAAGACGGCCTGCGTAGCCAGCCACCCGCTGGGCATCTTTAGCCCGCACTTCTCGGTCACATCCACAAACGTTCCGTCACCGTGATTTTGGTAGACGGTGACCCCGTGGGCTCCCGCGACGAACAGGCTGGGGTGGCCGCTGTTGTCGTAATCAGCAAACGTCGCCGAAACACTTCCGCCCGGTCCCGCCACCCCCGCACTCGCTGTCACGTCCGAGAAAGTGCCGTCCCCATTGTTATGAAACAGGTGGTTCGAGCCCTGGGGGTCCACGACGTAAATATCGGGATGGCCATCACCATCGTAATCAGCAATGGTCAGGGAGGGGTTGAACAATGCGGTTCCCTGGTCCGCCGGCGGCGTGGGCAAGGCAGGAAGCTTGATACCGAGCTTCGCCGTGATCTCCGTAAACGTCACCTTCGCCGATGCCGCACGCGCGACCTCCGCAGGTGGGCTGGCGGGCACCAGGATGGCTCCGTACTTGCCACCCTCCAGAGCCGGGTCCTGAAGCGAGATGTTCGGAACCTTTTCGTGCATCTTTTCCCATTGCTTCAGCACCTTCTGAGCTTCGTCCTGACGCTTCAAGCGCACCAAGGCCGTAAAGGTGCGGAACAGCGAGGCAACGTAGAAGTTCCGGCCGCGGGCGTACCCGAGGTTGAGGACATGATGATGCGCGTCGAGACACTCCTGCATTTTTCGTTCGAAGAAATACACGCTACCCAGGTTGAACCAGACGGCGGGCTCCTCGGAATCAACGGCGATGACACGCTGGAGCGCGGCCTCCGCGTCCGGATAGCGCAATTCGCGTTTGTAAAGGATGCCCAGGTTGTAGTCTGCGGCGACCAGGTGCGAATCCATCTGCTTGGCTGTGGTCAATTCGCCCAGGGCCAAGTCCAGTTTGTTCGCCAGCATCAGGGCTAATCCCAGGTCCAGATGATCGGTGGGCAGGGCCTTTCCGGAGGCCACGACTTTTTGAAATTCCCCGATGGCTTCGACGTACTTGCCTTGCTCGAAATAGGCCTTACCGATATTACGGAGAGTCTGGAGTGATGCGGAGGGTGCGGATTCCTTCGCGGCACGCGGGCTAGCCGGGGGGGAGCCAGGGTGCGACACCTGGGGCGGCTTTTGGGCGAAGGTGATGCACCAGGCAATCGTCAAAATCAGAATTAAGGGGAAAACAGAAATAACAGCGGCTCGCTTCATTCGCTTACTTAAGCTCCTTGCGCACGGGGTTCCCCCAAGAGTCGTAAACAAGCGGCCATTATACCCTGCGTTGCGGAATTAGGCAGGGCTTTGCAGGCTGCGGATAGATGCCGTAATGCGGATATCCACCCTGGCACCCCAGGCGTCACCGTAACCACCCCGGCGCTCGGCCCCGATCACCAATTTGGAAAGAACACGCTATCGGGGCTCGGCGCGCCACGGAAATCAGGAGGGGAGTTGTTACAGAACTTCCCTCCTCGGATGAGTAGGGGTGGCGCGTCGAGCGCCGGGGTGGTGCTGACAAGATAAAGCGGTCGTACTGATAATGACGGCGCCAACGGGTTTACCCGCAGGTCCTCTAGCCGCCATGCTGTTCACATTAGCCGTTTCAGGAGGTTCTTAGTTCGACCTTGGGGAAGGCAAGGAAGTCCAGCGCGGGCTCACTGGTCCGAGTGAGAGGGAGGAGCCGGGTGCCCCTTATTGGTTTTTGCATAGCAGTCCTGCATGCCCTTCCAGGCGGCAGGATTCCCAGGGTCGATATCGATCACGCGTTGATAGACGGGCATGGCTTTCTCACATCCACCCTGGAGGAGATAGATCGAGGCCAGGGAATTTAGTTCCTTGACCTTGGCTTCCTGGGCGAACGTCAAGACCTTGCCCTGCTTTTCTGCTGAGGGGGCTGCCGCCGCTCCTACTCCTTCGCTTGGATCCTCACCCGTCTTGTGCCAGTCGCGAACTGCTTGGGCGAGCTTGTCGACCACCGCACCCGAAGCGAAAGAGGCAGTGATAGACTGTACTTTAAGACCCCACGACTGGTAATAAGGCCTGCCGAAATATCCACCCGCTACCAATCCCGCGACCACAACGACCAGCAGCACAGCGCGCAGGGGGAACTCCCGGGGGGGAGGCCCGAGCCGGGCGGAGCTTCGATGCATCTTCTTGTTATTGGCAGCCGAGGGGGCCGGAGCGGGGGACGGCACAGGAGTTCGCGAAGCCGCGCTGGATCCGTTATCGGGGGCTGCCTCGGCGGTGTTGTCTTCCAGACCAAACGAGGCCCGGGCGGAGCTCAGAGCTTCCCATTCGACCTTTTGAGAAGCCAGGGTGATGCTGCCGCGTGCCTTCTTGATGGCGGCGGCCATTTCCGCCCCGGTCGAATAGCGCTTATTACGGTCCTTTTCGAGCGCTTTCATGACGATGCTGGAAACGGCCGCCGGAATGGCTAGCTCCGGCTTTAACTTGTTGGGGGGCTGGGGCACAGTTTTAAGATGATGAAGAATCATCTCGACCGTGGTGTCCGCCTGGAAGGGCAACTCACCCGTCAACATCCGGTACATGACAATGCCGAGCGAGTAGAGGTCGGACCGGCCGTCGATCTCCTCGCTGCGCTTACCCATGGCTTGCTCGGGCGACATGTACTCAGGTGTGCCAATCACCATGCCCGTCTGCGTCAGACCCTTTGATCCGGCGGTCTCCTCGCGCAGGCGGGAGATACCGAAATCCAGTATCTTGGCAATGGGCGGTCCGTTGCGCTGCGCGATCAAAAGGATGTTCTCAGGCTTGATGTCGCGATGAATGAGGTTCAGCTTGTGGGCGGCGTCGAGGGCCTCACAAACCTGCATAGAAACGTCCAGCACCAATGAAACGGGCAGTGCGCCAGTGCCCTGAATCAGGGTTTTGAGGGTGTCGCCTACCACCAGCTCCATGGCAATAAAGGGCAGCCCGTCTTCGGCAATGTCCAGATCATCGACGCGGACAGCGTTGGGGTGGTTGAGGCGGCGAGCCATGATGGCTTCATTCTTGAAGCGGCTGATAAATTCGGCATCGCCCGCCAGATCGGATTTGATGACCTTCAGCGCCCGGAACTCGTCCAGCAATTCGTGGTGAGCCCGGTAAACAGTGGCCATCCCGCCTTCGCCCAGGCGGGCGAGAATCCGGTACTTGCCCCGGATGACCGTACCGATCTGCCACAGGGTGATTTCATGAAGGGGGGCCCCGTCCTTGGGACACATGGCGTAGTCGTTGGGGTAACTCCCCTTGCAATCAGGACAGCTTTTCATTTTATTCCCAGGGGCATCAGTCTAATCTTACTGTAATTATACCACGGCGCGTACATTCCCTTTCAATAGCATACGGGGGGGGTCAAAAACTGCATTTACAGCCTAGTGTCGTGTCTCAAAAGTTCGCTGATTATTAGAGAACCCCCTCACCCGTCCCGCCCCGGCTGATGAAAACGCCGGTGGCGGTCCACCCTCTCCCCCAAAGGGGCGAGGGCGACAAATTCAGATTAACTCTCCCCTCGCCCCTTTGGGGGAGAGGGGCCGGGGGGTGAGGGGGTCGCCTTTGAACCCAGTGAGACTTTTTCGGCGAACTTCTGAGACACGACACTAGCTTCGTATCCAACAAACCACCTTCGGGTGCGAATTCGACCTCCTCAATGGTTTCGAGCCTCCCTAGAGGAATCGGCGGTATCGGCACGAATCTTTAACGGATCGGAAAAGAACGTCCTCGCAGCGCCAACTGGGGACTGATCCATCCTATGTGACGTTACATTGCCCCCAAGGTGTTGCTCTAGCGACTTTCGGCGATCAATTTAAGCAGTAAAGCAGCCGGTCGTCACCGAGGTCTTCGGACTCTGGCCCCCAGCGGGGAGATTCTCTCCGATTGAGGGTATCGGAGTGATAAGATTGGCAAGTCAGTAAACTTTTTCTTGATTTTTCTTCCGGAAAGGAACACAATCCCGTTGTTGTTCAGAAGCGGTTGGCTCCGCATCTGGATATAGCCCCGCCCTTGTCTAACGCAAGGACGGGGCTGCTTTTTTGTCTAAACGATTACCAGCGCGCAGGGCGGTCGGTCACCAACTCGGGATGTTCGCGGCGGAAGGTCTCCGCGATGTGGCATGACCAGCACACCGGCTGGTATTTCTCGAAGACCTCGGGCAGCTTCTCGGGTGGAACCTTGCCCCACACAACCGTCTTCTCGTCCGGCCCCAGCAGGGCGGGTATATGGCCGGTCCACTCCTCAACCTTATCCACAGGCTTGTGGCAATAAACGCAGGTCTTGCCTTGATACCATGACGCCACGATGCTTCCGACCAGGCAGCCCTGCCCAAGCGTTTCAATCTGCTGCAAACAATCCTGGGCGCATCCCTGCTTCTCCGGCCAGCGGGAGCAATCGTGCAGGTGCATATAGCTTTCGCCCAAGAGTGCTTTCCATCCAGCCCGATTGGCATCCAGTTCGACTGCCGCCGCACATTGGGTCTCAGGACACGTCACCAGACGCTTGCCACGCGCCCTCAAATAGGTGCGAATACCCCTAATCGACGCGAAGCCCGTTACGCCCAAAGCGATTGCCGAAAGCGACAAAATGACCACAACTATGAGCGTGCCCATACACTTCTCCCTTCACGTACAATTGATGATGAGCAAATCCCCACCCAAAATCGAATGCAATTGAGCTTTTGACTTGTTGGAAAGCGTGAATATGCGTCAGCTTGCCGCGACCTGCTTGAAGCTATTACTAACACCTGGATTGCCCCTCGGAAGTCAATTGTTCTCCCGGCAAGGATATCAAGGATTGTTAAGGGTACGGCCTTCAACTCTTGCCGTGCTTTTTGATTATCTCTTGCGGCCCAGTCGCGCGGTTCAAACAGTCGGAGGGTTTACGGGTGCACCGATCCTGCTATGGGCCGAATGGGACGAGCCGTTGGCCCCCACAAGGTCCTTGGGAAATCGGAAAAGGAACCGGGGACTGGTTAATTAATGCGGACTGGATCGCCCCGGCGGTTTCCCCGCCGCTTCGATCTCCGCGATTTGTTGTTGCGCGGCGGATTGCCCCGGGTTCATCTCCAACTCGGCGTGGAACTGTTCCAGCGCCCCCGGAAGGTCACCTTTGACCTTCAAGACGACGCCGAGTGCGAAGTGATACCCGTAACCGTTCGGCTGGATCTGGAGGGCGCGGCGGATGGCTGTGTCTGCGGCGTCCAGGCGGTTCAGCTTGAACTCAGTCAAACCCAGATAGAAGAATCCGCCGGCCTTATCAGGATCGTCGGTCACGGCCTTCACGAGATAGCCCTCAGCCTTATCCGGCTCGCCTAATCGGTAATAGGTGTAGCCCAGATTATATTTCGCGCCCCAGTATTCCGGATCGATCTCCAAGGCCTGACTAAAAACCCTGATCGCTTCTCCGTATTGGCCGTCGTTGCCCAGAACGATACCGTAGAAGAGCTTGGCGTATTTGTTGTGAGGAGCGGCCTGAAAGTTGTGCTGATAAAAAACCAGATCGTTTTGGAAATAAGCGCTCTGCGTCGCTGTGCTGTAGCCGAGCAGAGCTGCAACGCCCACGGCCGCCGCCACCGGCAGGGCCGGCAGTCCCCATATTTTTGCGTTGCCGACAGGCACGTGCCGCAGGGCACACGCGGCGATTATGGCAAAGCCGACAGAGGATAAGTAGAGGTAGCGGTCGTGAGCGTAATCGTTGGGTACAAATAATCGAATATCCAGAAAGGGTAGGAGAGGTAACGCCAACCAGATAACGGCAAAAGCTATTTCCCGTGACCGCTTCGCCCACCACAGGATAATGGCAGCAACAGCCACGACGCCGATGGCCGGGAGTATGAAGTTGCTAACCCCCGGGTGATTCACTGCCGGCAGGTCGTAAAAAGTGCTCAGGCCAGTGGGCCAGACCAAGTGCTTCACCCAAAACCAGCCAAGCGATGGCCAAGTGAAGACGATCGTGGAGATGGGTAGACGCACCTCAAGGTGGCTTAGGCCTCGCAATACGATGACGCGCACCACCAGGTACGGCGCAATCAGAAGAAGGTAGGGGGCCGCAGCCCGCAGGGCACCCCTGATCTTCCGGAGCTTTGATCCGCCGGAGCATGCCGATGGGAACTGGCTCCCATACAACCCTTCGTAGGAAAATATCAGGGCGGGAAGAAAAATGGCATTCTCTTTGGTGAGTAGTGCGAGCGCGAACAGGACGAGTGACGCGACCCTCCAGAACCTGGCCTTCTCCACTTGACGGCGCGCCTTGGAGTAGCACAGGAAAGAAGCTATCAGCAGGATCGCGAGCAATACATCCGTCGCACCGGACACCCACGCCACCGGCTCAATGTGAACTGGATGGAGTCCGAAAATCAGCGCTGCCCAAGCTGCGGTCCATCTGTCGGGGAGGAGACTGAGCGCCAGGAAATACACCAGGAGGGTCACGGTAAGATGCAGGAAGATAGTCCCCAGGTGCCAGCCCCAGGCGCGGTCCCCGAACGCCATTTCGTTAAGTCGCATCCAGATGAGGAATACGGGCCGGTAGTAGTTCCCCGGCCCTTCCGGATAAACGCCCGCCCAGAAATGCCGGGTGAAGTACTGGGGAATATACCGCCAGGAGTGGATGGCGGGGTTTTGGAGGATTATGGTTTGATCGTCATAGACAAATTGAAAACTCAGCGTTCGGCTGTACGCGGCAAGGGTACACAGGAGGGCGAACGCCAGAAGGAGTTGGGGGCCGGCAGCCTTCCTCTCAGCTCCCCAGGGACTAGGTCGGCCTGCAAGCTCGCTACCGGTCATGTTCCCCCAAGTTGACTCGAGCCCGTGGAGCACCGCGGTCAGGCGCAGACTGTCGCTCTTTCGTGATCTCCCCCAGGGATTTTCCGAGTTTGGGCGCGACCTTACTTTCGCCTTTCCGCAAGCGCTCCTCCGTCCGGGTCGACCCGAGTTTATCACCACCTGCACCTGGCGGACGGGGCAATCCAATCCTACTTGTGCGGTGAGTGACGGCCGCCACTTCTGAGTCTGTGTGAAAAAGTCTCTTGACGCGCTGTAGGAGCGGTCTCCGACTGCCGAAACGGTTCGGGAGTTGAGCGTCATCGCGCCACCTTACGGCGTCACTGGGGATGAATCTTAACCAACGGGCATTTTCGAGGAAGGCAGCTTTCAGGCCAAACCACCTGTGCGGCTATGGAATGGGCACATCGCCAGGATGAGAGACGATGAGTGGACACAGACCGGTAGCGCCTTACCGGGACTGCGCCAATGGCAGATCTCCACCTTCTCAATTCTGCACGCCACCCGGCAGACAGTTGAGGAAATTGGCCCGTTTCCCGGGCGACCGCGTCAAAAGGAGCAAAACGCAATGTGCAGCGCGCAATTCGTGCCGCCCGCCTTCTTGCACGCAGCGATCGCTTGTTGCTGGGCTTCTCTCGGGTCCGTGGAAGTTCCCCACCCTGTGAAATCACGATCCGCGGCCAGCGCCCCGCACCCTTTGTTGAAGGCGGTCCGCAAGACGCACGCCTTGCCGCGTTGGGAACAGGCGTTCATGGCTTCTCTTTCCGCGCTGGCCCGGTCCTCCTTGCCCTGCGACCACCCGGCGCCCATATCCTTGGTGCTATAGGCGATGGCGCCCCACGATATGGCTTTCGGCGGCGGGGGCGGGCTGGCGGGCCGCGAGGCCGAATTCGCGTCCCGGGCCGAGCAGGCCGACACTTCGACGACGCACTTCTTGCCGCCGATTTTTGCGCATTCCAACAGCGCTCGCTTCTCGGCCTGCACTTTGGTGCTTTCCGTTCCCCAGGCGACAAGATCGCCGTCCGCCGCCACGGCCCCGCATGCCTCATAGTAGGTAGCCTGGAGGATGCAGTTGGCGCCGCCCCGATTGGCGCAATATTTCTTCGCGACCTGCGCGGCCGTACCCTCGGAGTTAAGCGCAAACGACCAGCCCGAGATCTTGTCTTTCCAGCTATACGCGATGGCGCCCCAGCCATCCGGTCTGCATGCCTCTCGGCAAAGGTTGTAGCATTCCGTACCTCCAAAGGGATGGCTGGAGTAACAGTTATACCGGCCGAGGCAGTCTGCGTAGCAGTCGCCGGCGTATGCGGTGGGAATAAACATGGGCTGAAGCAGAAGGCTTGCGGATAGAAAAACCAGGAGTTTCACGCCTCGTCTCATGGCACCTCCCTCGCGAATGGGCTTCGCTGACAGGACCCATCTATCTAGCGGGAATTTATATTTTGGACTCGACGCCCCGATTCAGTATACACCGAGCCGCCCTCCTGCGCTCCTGCGAGTCACACTGATACCGGGTACCCTGGTTAAACCTGGCGGCGCGTTGCCGAGGCGCTCGTTTCGGAGTGCGGCGACTCGTCGCCGCTTTCACTCGGCGCCACTCGATGCGGCGATACACCGACCGCTGACGAGTCAGCGGTGGCAAAAGCGGGACCAAGCTCCCGCACTCCGAAATTTCGCTCCCCATGCCGAGTGGAGACTTCGCTAATTTGGGCACCAACTTACTTGACTCATCCATTCGAAAGGTGCGAGATGAACGGGTTGGAGGTGTACGATGTTGAGTGGATAAGGTATTGTCACGGACTGAGGCATTTAATGTTTATGAGCCAGAAGGGGATAAAAACCTCAGAATTCCAGAATTTCGACGCTGCAATCAGCAAGATTTTCTCCGTCCCGCGGGAGGAGTTACAGCGAAGGAAAGCGGAGTGGAAGAAGCAACGCCAGCGGAAGAAGCGGGCGAAGGCTTGACCCGCTTCCCCCGGCGCTCACGTTGCCTTGCCTTGTGCGTTAGAACAGGTTGGACGAGCTTGCGTCTTTCCGGCGAGGCGATTCCAGGTGAGGCGCTTACCGATGATCCTGGAAACCGCCGCATCGAAGCGGCCACGATCATCAAGTCCTTCGCGCTGGTTGTAACGGAAGGCTTGCTCGTCAAGGTAACGAAACAAATGGAACGGTTCGACGCTAACGTAGGTCCCTTGGAGGGTGCGCTGCAAAAGGCTCCAGTAGTTTTCGAGGCCGTTGGTGTGGACGTTTTCCACGGCATAGGCTTGGGCATGGTCAATAACGCTATGAACATATTCGGAATCCAACCCGTGGTAACCAATCCAAGCGTCCGTGAAAACCTGCGAGCCCGCCGAAACGTTTTCGACAACGCTGCCGCGAAGAGTTTTGAGGGTCACATCGGGAACGACCGAAGTGCGAACTTTGCCTCGCCGTTTCAGAATTCCCAGGACCGCAATTTTATCGCGCCCGCCCGTGCCCTGGATTTTCTCCCGCCGCTTACCGATGTGCATGTTGCGGGAGAGGCCGCCGATAAAGGTTTCGTCAACCTCGACTTCTCCTCCCAACTTGCCGCCGCCCTCGTCCTGCAAGGCCAGCCGGATGCGGTGCAGCATGAACCAGGCGGTCTTTTGCGTGACCCCCAGGTCGCGGGCTACTTCATAGGAACTGATACCGTTCTTGCAGTTGGTGAGCATCCACACCGCCGTGAGCCACTTATCCAGGCCGATGGCGCTATCCTCAAACAGGGTGCCCACCTTGACGGAGAATTGCCGCCGGGCATGATGGCGGGGGCATTGCCAGACGCCGCGAGCCGGATTGAATTTGACCTTTTCCGACCCGCAGGTTGGGCAGATGACGCCCTGGGGCCAGCGCTTCGCCACAAGGTAGGCGCGGGAATTGTCAGGGTTCGAAAAATAGATAATGGCTTCTTGCAGGGTACGGGGTTCGCGCATGGTTTCGCTCCTCACAAGCAAAACTATACCAAAACCCAGTGGATGAGTCAAGTATATTGGTGCCCTAATTTGGACAGCCTTGGCACGAGGCCTGCCCCTACGACGTGAAAATTGTTGGCAAGAGCGGGTAGCCACAGTCCGTGCCCTCCTGACTGTGGCTACCCGCTCTTGCCAACGCCGACCTGCAAAAACCCCTTCTCAATCGGCTTCACGAGAGAGCGCCGATGCCAAGTTGGTAGCGCAGAGTCTCGTGCTCTCCGAGACTCTGCGGCTCTTCGTTCGAAGGGCTTCCGACCACCGCTCATGAGCTCCCAGGAAACCGGATTCCTGCATCTGATGTTTACCCTGTGCGTTAATAATACTGTGGATGTTTATCATATTAAGAACCGCAGAGTGTGAAAGGCATACACTCTGGCTACCTGCTCAAGAGGAGGGCCAGAATATCCCTGCGGCCGAAGTGGCTCGCCGCCGGGGTTTGGATTGGCTCGTCTAGACCATAGAAGGAACGGAAACGCGGCGTAGCGCCCCGATGCCTGGGGGCGGTACGTCCCCCATCGACAACAAAAAGCCCCGGACCTGTAGGACAGGCCCCGCTACCCTGAGTCCAGGCGCGGAAGAAGGTATATCACCATTTTGGTGTATAATGGTGTCATGCCTGCTTCTACCAAAGTCGTGCGCCAGACCGTGGGCCTTCCGGCCGATACGGCGCGGCAGGTGCGCAGCCTGGCGAAGCAACGACGCCTCAGCGCCAACCGGATCATCGTGGAACTTGTGGAAGAAGGGATCGAGGCCCAGAAGCGCAAACAAAAAGAGTTCTATGAGCTCGCCGAGCGTTACCGTGCGGCAATCGATCCTAAAGAGGTTGCACGCCTCGGGGATGATCTGGGCCGCATGGTTTTTGGCGACTGATGCCCCACCTTGAAACCTGGAATAAGCTCCCGCCCGCCATTCGCCAACACTTGATGGACAGGATGAGGGATCGAAGCATTAGCATCGCCGACCTGAATAAGCTACGGCTTTGGGTTGAATCCCATCCGCTGGTTCCGGAGGGTGAGTGGTACAAGGATTTTGGTTCCTTCAAGATTTGCGGTGAGGGTCCATATCCGAAGACCTTCCTGCTTTCCGGTCAGCCCGCCAAGGGCGAAAGCCAGTGAACGCAGGGTGGACGGCGAGGTGACGGGCAAAGTCGCTCTTGGCAGAGATACGCTTTGCGCCAGTCCGCCGATCTTAATGGCGGACGCCCCGTTCTGACCAGGGGCTTTTCTCAGGCCCGATCCCCCAGTGGCAACCGCACGTCGTCAATCTGGAAAGGTCACGCCGCTACCGTTGCCTTGGCCAAGACACAATGGTTGTAACTCAACCACCGCCCATCTTCCGGCCGCTTCACCAGTCCTTCGGCACGAGATTCATATGAATCCCGTCCCACCAGGTATGCCTTCGCGGTCAAGGGAAGAACTCACAGTCAGAACTGGTCGCCGCGGCGACACTGTGGCTACCCGCTGTCTCACCCATCACTCCTAGGCGCGTTGGCTTGACTTGGCAATTCCCGGGGCGTAGTATCGGTACATCTTACTGACACTATAGAAGTGCCAGCGCAGGCTGTTTGCGATGCCGCGGGCACAGAGCTTCCTTACGACCGCCTTCACGAAAAGCTGGCTGGCGTCGGCGCAGGTGAAGTGTGCAATTGACCTGGGCCGCGCTGTCGGGCGCTGGCAGGCATAACGGCCCGTTGGATGTGCGTGACGCCCACAAGGCGCGCGGGTGAATCAGCGAACCCTCTTCCGCCCGAATCGAAAGGTCCGAGGTCCGCAGCGGCGGTTGGGTATCCACAGGAAGTCTCGTGGCACGTAATTACTCCTTGAGATGAGGGGGACAATCCTATGTCAGAAGAAAACAAGGCTCTAGATCGACGGGTGATTGAGGAGGGCTTCAATAAGGGTAATCTGGCCCTCTTGGATGAGCTCTATGCGGACTGCGCGTGGTACAGACCTGCCACAGTGGAGCTCAAAGGTGAGACTATGAAACAATTCGCGGCCTCAATGCTTGCCACCTTTCCCGACCTTCGAATTACGATTGAGGACCAGGTAGCCGAGGGTGACAAGGTGGTGACCCGCTGGAGTGGCACTGGCACCCATCAGGGGGAGTTCATGGGCCTCGCGCCCACCGGCAAGCAGGTGACAACCAGCGGCATAAACATCAGCCGGATTGTCGAGGGCAAGATCGTCGAGTTGCGGGAGGAATGGGACGCCCAGGGCTTCTTCCAGCAACTCGGCGCGGCGCCGCAGGCAAGCGAGGACAACAAGGCTCTACTTCGACGCGTGATTGAGGAGGGCTTGAACAAGCACGATCTGGCCCTCTTGGACGAGCTCTATGCGGACTGCGTGTGGTACAGACCCGAAACAGGGGAGCTCAAAGGTGAGGCTTTGAAACAATACCTGGCCTCAATACTTGCCGCCTTTCCCGACATCCGATTTACGATTGAGGACCTGGTAGCGGAGGGTGACAAGCTGGTAATCCGCTGGAGTGGCACTGGCACCCACCAGGGGGAGTTCATGGGCCTCGCGCCCACCGGCAAGAAGGTGACAACCAGCGGCACAGACACCTACCGGATTGTCGAGGGCAAGATCGTTGAGTACCGAGGGCAATGGGACGCCCTGGGCTTCTTGCAGCAACTCGGCGCTCTGCCGCCGCTCGCCAAGGCCGAAGACAAGGCCGCCGCGTAAGCGTGAGAGAATCTCTAGCCACGGCATGAGCTTCACGCCGCGGATTCCTGGACGGAACAGGCCAAGGCCCGCGGTACAAGCATCGTGCCGTGGCTGCCTGTGTAGTGCGTCACAAATCGCGGCACATACGATGTCAGCGTCGATGTTGTAGCGCCGGGGTTTAGCCCGGCACTGGAGTTTCTACATTTTTACCCGTGGGCCAAACTTGCGCCCTTCGAGCGGGTAACCACCCCGGCATCCGCGATGCCACCCCTCCTAAATCAGGAGGGGAGTTCTTAAAAGCTCCCCTCCTCAGATGAGGCGGTCTCAAAACTGGCAAATTCACGGTTTTTACGACGAATAATCAATAACTTACGCTGTGCAAAAGTCAGAAATACCTAGTTTTGAGACGGCCTCAGATGAGGAGGGGTGGCGCGCCGAGCGCCGGGCTGGTGCTGAGCCGGGGTGGTGCTGAACTGGAAATGTAGAAACTCGAGCGCCGGGCTTGAGCCCGGCATGTGCCGCCCTCAAGGGCGGCGTTACAAGTACTCAAATCTAAGGAGGTGTCATATGAAGGGAATTTTAACAGCGGTTGTGATGGTGCTCGCGGTGTCTTGCCAGGCCTTTGCGCAAGCAAAGCCGGCACCAGCACCGAGTGCAAGCGTCGAAAAGGAGCTAATCAAGCTGGAAAACGATTGGAACAACGCCATTGTCAAGCTGGATATGGTGGTACTTAACCGGATTATGACGGATGACTGGATTTACATCGACCCGGAGGACGGGACCATCTGGACCAAGGCCCAGACTCTCGCCAGCTACAAGTCTGGCGAGGCTGTGTTCACCTCCGCCGTCGGAGACGAGTGGAATGTCCGTGTTTACGGGGATGCGGCAGTGGTCCTCATGCGCTGGACGACCAAGGAGCGATACAAAGGTAAGGACGTCAGCGGCCAATTCCGAGGCACAGATACCTGGATCAAGAAGGACGGCCGTTGGCAGTGTGTGGCCTCGGCTACTGCGAAGATCACCAAGAAGTAGCAGTGCGAGTGCGGAAATCAAAATCCTGGTGGTGGAGAACTCATATGAACAAAATCGAGCGGCTCATTGTTTACGCGTTGTTTCTCATGCCGGTGTTGTGGGCTCCTGCATCATCGTTTGCGCAAAGCCCCTTCAACGGCACATGGCACTTCAACATGGACCAATCCAAGCTATCACCGAAGCCCATGGTCTTTTCGGTGAACAAAGGCATGTATGACTGTTCCTATTGCAGCCCGACGATTCACGTGAAGGCTGATGGGCAGGACCAGCCCGTCACCGGCCAGTTTTATGACACGATCAGTGTGCGTGAAGTTGATCCCAAGTCGATTGCCGTCACGTTCAAAAAGAACGGCAAGACGGTGGCCGAGCAGACTCGGACTGTGTCGGACGACGGCAACACTCTGACGTGGAAGCAAATCACCCATCAGGAGAACAGCGATCAACCGGTGAGCTCGGAAAGTACGTACACTCGGGTCGGAAAGGCGCCGGCTGGAGCGAATGGGACTTCTGGCTCGTGGCGAATCAACAAGGAAAAAGTGAGTGAAAATTGGCCTCATATTGACCTACAAGAGCAGTGGCGATGAGCTGAGTATGTCCGCATCCGACAGGCGAGAGCTACACGGCGAAGCTGGACGGCAAAGACTATCCAGTCAAGGGATCGTATAACTACAACTCTGTCTCTCTGAAGCGTGTTGATGACCGCACGATGGAGGAGACGCTCAAGCGCGATGGCAAGGCAGTCGAAGTAAACAAACTGGCCGTCTCACCCGATGGGAAGAAGATGACGGCGGTCTCGACGGATAAGCTGAGGGGCCGAACATCAACATACGTCGCCGAGAAGCAGTAGTTGCTTCCCGGCTTGCGTCACTTTGGTCCGGTCCGAGTCGACGGAGCCGCCGCGCGCGAAGCGGGTAGCCACGGAGTCGCCGGGGCGACCCCTTCTGTCCGCGGGCTTTTCCGTGCAAGACGAACCCCACGGTCAATCAAAGGGTCGCCGCGGCGACACCGTGGCTACCACTACGCTTGCCATGTTCCTGCATATAAGCGCGGAGCAGAGCATTGATGCGGGTTTGATAACCTGGCCCCTGTTGCTTATACCATTCCAGGACATCGCTATCGACCCGGAGGGTGAGTTGGGCTTTCCGGGGCGCGAGCTTCAGGCCCCGCCGAACGATGGCCCGGGCAAACATCTCCGGCGTCAATTCCGGCGTATCAGAAAAATCTATTCGGTCATCCTTCAGCGCGTCTACTCGCTTCCAATTAGTCCGCGATTTCGAAGTAGCTGATTTCTTCATGCTTCGTTGCCTTCCTCACGGAGATGATACTGTAGCTACAATTTGTAGTTACGTCAAGCGGGTAGCAGATAGCCCCGCAGTCACGGCAGCGGAGATATTTACCACGCCCAGCCTCCCAGGGACACTCGGGCTGGCGAAAGGGTGGCGCGATTAAACCGCCACTTTACCTGCGATGCAAGGGCAAAATCTTATCGGAGGTGTCAGGTATCAGGTGCCAGGTGTCAGGGGGGCGGGATTCGGGGTTGGGGATTCGGGGTTCGAGTACTGGGTTGGTTTCTGAGTCCTGTGCTTGGATTGGGTCGCGCAGGGCGGCGGGCCGCAACCGAAATGTGCCACGGCCGACCTGCCCCGATGCATCGGGGTCCTGGCCGTGCCGGTCACGTGCGGGAGAAGGTGTGAAAAAATCCCTGAGCGGGCAAAAGTATCTCCCGCAGAGCCGCTGAGGCGCAGAGATTTTAAGCAAATAACTGATTCGTTTTCTCTGCGCCTCTGCGTCTCTGCGCGAGATTGCCTATTTCTTCACAGCTTCGGACCCCGATACATCGGGGCAGGCTGCCCGTGGCACAACGTAGGGGCCAGCGCCCTGCGCCCCAGAGCCGGCTTCGGGCGTCCACCATTAGGATCGGCGGACTTTCAGCCTGGGCGACGCTGGCCCGGGCCGAGGGCCGTTCGGCCCTGCCGACCGGCGTAGGGGTACCCCTCATGGGTACCCAGAGGGCCGACACGGCCCCGGCCCCAGGCTGGCACGATGAGTGGATAAGAAACCAATTGGCTCACGAGCCCACCGAACGACTTCGCTGGCCGGGACACACTACCCCACTACGATTATCGGCAGAATGGGACGCGAAAATGAACCAAACTCAACGGACTGAAGCCCATCAATCGCCCAATCGCAAATCGCAAATCACCTGATCACCCCATGAATCAATGAACCGATGATTCAATGAACCAATCCGCCGTGACGCACTTCTCCACATCGGTAACCGGTAGGATCTACACCCAGGATGAGGCAAACTGAGTGGCCCGTGACAAGCGGAGTAACCCCTCACCCGTCCCGCGCCCGCTGATGAAAACGCGGGCCGCGGTCCACCCTCTCCCCTCGGAGAGGGCTATGAGTCTTCGCTTTATGCAGATGAACCGATAGTCCCATCCTCCCACCGACCCTCAAGCCCGCCGTGACACACTTCCCCACATCGGTTATCGGTTGGTTTAAGACGGAACGTGAGCCCAATTAGCACGCGGGAGGATTGGCAATCACAAATCACCCGGTCACGCAATGATTCAATGACCCGATGAATCAATGAACCAATCCGCGCGGTGCCACACTGCGAGAGCAGTGACGAGTGACGAGTGACGAGTGACGAGAATAAGGGCAAAATCTAAGGGTGAAAAGGCAGCCGTACCGACGCCCCAACCCCCGCCGTGACACGTTGCAAAAGCAGTGACCAGTGACCAGTGACGAGAATAAGGCAAAATCTAAGGGCGAAAAGGCAGCAGCACCGACGCCCCAACCCCCGCCGTGACACACTTCCCCGTATCGGTAATCGGTGGGTTAGCACACGAACCTGAGCCTAAAATCGACTTCGCCAATCGCCAATCACTCAATCTCCCGATGAACCGATGGGCCGATGGACCGATCCGCCCGTGCCACACTTCTCCAAATCGTTTATCGGTGGGTTTATGACGAAACGTGAGCCCCATGGGCAGTCTGGGCGATAGGCGCGAAGTGACCCCTCACCCGTCCCGCGCCGGCTGATGAAAACGCCGGCCGCGGTCCACCCTCTCCCGCCGCGGCGGAATCTGCGACCCCTCGGAGAGGGCTATGAGTTTTCCCCTTGTGCTGATGAACCGATAGCCCAATCGCCCCACCGACCCCCAAGCCCGCCGTGACGCACTCCCCCACATCGGTTATCGGCAGGATCGACGCCCAGGACGAGGGAAACTTAGTGGCCCTGACAAGCAACGTGACCCCTCACCCGTCGCGCTCCGGCTGGTGAGTACGCCGGCAGTGCGCCACCCTCTCCCCTCGGAGAGGGCTATGAAATTTGACGTTGCAGAGATTAACCGTTAGCCCACCCCCCGACTTCGCCGGCCGTGACACACTGCCCCGCTACGGTTATCGGTAGGTTCAAGACGGAAGATGAGCCCAATTCGGCCGAGGGTTGGCAATCGCAAATCACAAATCGCAAATCACAAATGACCCAATCACCAAATGAATCAATGAATCAATGAATCAATGAACCGATGAACCAATGGCCAGATGGCCCGATCTCCCGATTCTGTCAGGCGGCGTTGCCGAGGGAGATGACGGCGATGGCGAGGAAGAGGACGCCGATCCCGGCCAGGCAGTAGCCCAGGGAGGTGCGGCTGGCGCTTTTCCACTCGCCGTTCACAAATCCCCACAGGATGCCGGTGATGATGTTGATGGACATGTAGACGGACCAGCCGATGATGGCGCCCAAGGCGCCCAGTGCGGCGGCGCCCATACCGTAAACCACGATGCCGCTGAACCAGAGCGCTCCCATCAAAGCGCCGCCCAGCCAGTAGCTGATGCCCGAGGGCTTTTGAATGTAGGCGCCCCAGGTGTGGTTTTTATTCAGGAGGTAGATGCAGTAGACGGCGTTCACGATGAAGCCGCTGCCGACCGACAGCGCCCAGATGGCGTTACCACCCATAGCCGGTGCGGCTCCCGCCTGGAGCGCCTGCAGGCGCAGGTCCTCGCCGAAGACAAAGGCGAAGTTGAACATCGAGGAAAAGATTCCGGAGAGAATGCAGATCAGCAGGCCCGTGCCGAAGCCCGAACGCGTTGAGGCCGCGGCGCCGGCCATCTGCTCACGCTCGCGGCGTTTGCCCGCTACGCCCAGGAGCGCGAGGCCGATAGCCATCACCAGCGTCCCCGCCATCAGCGCGAGGCCGTGGGTGGTGAGCAGTTGTTCACGATGCAGGATAATCAAAGGCAGCAACGACCCGAAGGAGGAGGTGATTCCCAGGATTACGGCGAACCCCAGCGCGAGGCCGACGCGGTCGATTCCCAATCCGAACAGGACCGCGCCGACTCCCCAGGCGAGACCGAAGAGGCAAACCTTGGCGAGGACGGCGGGCGGGGTTTGCGCGTAGACGCTGGCCAGATGCGGGACCGTAGCGACGGCAATCGCCCAGGGAAAGACGATGAGCCCGGCGAGAGCATAAACCAGCCAGATGTTCTCCCACCGCCAGGCGGAGAGCCGCTTCATGGGCGCCGCGAAGCTGCCGTTGAGCACACCTCCCAGCAATACCAGCGCGATACCCAACCCGAGTTGACTGCCCATGATACCTCCCGTGGAACCTGAGCCGAAGGGAGCGTGCGGGTGCGGTTCCAAGCGCCCCTCGACCGCGAAGGATGTGCGTGGGGAAGGAAAGCTTCCGCAAGGACGCGCGGCGCAGATCAGGCCGAGGTGTAGGACTTGACGGCATCTTCCACGCTGTCGTAAACGTCGAACACCGTGACCAGCTTCGTGATGTGAAGCTGCTCCTTGAAACGCTTGGTCAGGTTAGCCAGCTTCATGTCGGCGCCCTGGTTCTGGGCCGAAGTGAATCCCGCTACCAGCGTGCCCAATCCGGCGCTGTCAATGTAATGCACTTCGGCGAGGTCGAGGACCAAACGCGTTCTGCCATGCGCCATCAACTCCCCGAGCTTCGTGCGGAGCAGGTTGGTCTCGTCTCCCAGAGTGACGTTGCCGGCGAGGTGCAGAACACTGACTCCGCTGATTTCCTTTTCGTACATCGTCAATGCCATCTGAGCCTCCTGTGAGGACCCGCGAGCCCTTCACCTCCCGATTCGCTCGGAGCTGCCTCGCGGAACAATCCCCGGAATCATGAGGGTTTCTGCGGGGTTGCCAGGAGTGCGGAAGCCTTGCGTAACGCGTTCGAGGGGCTCGCCACCCGCCAAACGGGAAGGCGCATTCTACAAGGCTCCTGGCCCAATGTAAATCTTCATTGTTTGCCGTCAGCACCTGAAATGTCCGGTTCAATTCACGATTGATCGGCCCGGTTCGATTAACGGGCCATCGGTCGGGGTGTGGCGACGGGGAGGTGAAGCACTCTGGAGGTAGGCGGCAGGATGCCAAAATGTCACCTGAGCGCGGGGCGATGCGAGCAAAAGAAGTGGTGGGACAAGCCTTGAAATTTGTCCCAGAAGTTGCCTTGCGCGGGGCATAGCGAGCGAGGTCCCACTTAAAAATGGGGACTGGGACGCCGAAATCGATATAGGGCGAACCATGTAAATTCTAAACAGTGGGGTCACTCGCCCATCGCGGCGTCGGGATTAGGTATGGTGTTCCCGCAGAGTGGTCGAAACTGAACCGCAAGGGACATCGGCTATTCAAATTCCGAGCAGGACATGAAATATCCGCAGCGTGGGCAAAGCATCTTGCAGTGTCGCGATTGGAGTCGGCTTGAGCAGACAGGGCAAAACTGATTTGCAAACTCCGGGGCGGATTCAGGATTGCCGGGTTTGGATACGTCTTCAGGGTTTGCCAAGTTTGTCGCGCTCCGAATCAGCCGGACCATTCGCGCCCGGCGCCAAATAAATCCTTACGCGTAGTGCTCCACCATGAAGTCGCGTATTCCCTGATAGGCTCGCGTGAGCGTGGATTCTTCCGGCAGGAACACGATGCGGAAGTGCTGCGTTCCGGGGGCTTGGCCGAAACCGCTGCCGTGCACGACAAGCACCTGCTTTTCCGCCAACAACTGCTTTACGAAATGCTCATCGCGATCAGGAATATCGATTCTGGGGAAGGCGTAAAAAGCCCCGCGTGGTGCGACACAACTCACGTGGGGCATGGCGCGACAGCAACTGACAGTCAGGTCGCGCCGCACCCGCAGTTTGCTGCGCACCTCCGCCAAATGATCCTGCGGTCCTTCGAGCGCCGGACGCACGGCATATTGCTGGGGATGGTTTGAGCACAGCCGTGCCCGCAGCAATTGATGAATTCCCTCAACGTAGGGCTTCGTGGCCGCGGCGTCGCCGCTGACCACGCCCCATCCCACGCGCCAGCCCGGCACGAGGTAGGACTTGGAGAGTCCGTTAAGGGTCACCACCGGAACATCCGGCGCCAAAGCGGCGAGCGAAGTGTGCGGGGCGTCATCCAGAATCAGCTTGTCGTAGATTTCGTCAGCAATAATCACCAGGTTGTTCTGGCGCGCCAACTCGATGATGCCCTCCAAGGTCTTTCGCGAGTAAACCGCGCCCGTGGGATTGTTGGGATTACTCACCACAATGGCACGCGTGCCGGCAAATATCCGGCGCTCGATGTCTTCGAGGTCAGGCTCCCATGAGTTTTCTTCGTTGAGTTGGTAGGTGTTGGGCTGCGTGCCGAGCTTGGCCAGCACGGCTGAGTAAAGAGGATATTCTGGGCAGGGCGTCAGAATGTTTTCGCCGGGATTCACCAGCGCCGTCAGACAAATGTCCACGGCCTCGCTGACTCCGGCGGTCAGGAAAACGCTTTGAAGGTTGCGGATGCCTTTGCGCTCGGCTTCGGCGCGGATGGCCTCAATGGCTTCGGGAACGCCGAGTGACGGCGCGTAACCATTCCTGCCCTCGCGCATGGCGCGGTTGACGGCTTCGATCAGGTGAGGAGGAGTGCAGAAGTCGAAATTCAGGGGATCGCCAATATTCAGTGGAAGGATGGTCTTGCCTTCTCGCGCCATTTGCTCTGCCAGAACCGCCAGGTCACGAATGGCGTAGCGCACGCGTTCGAGCCTCGTTGCGGCGGGGATGGTGCGAAGATTTCCGAGTGAGTGGCTCATGGGTTTTTTCCGTAGGTTATAGCAAGCCGCATCTGGCCTGAGATGGCTCAGCCGGTCGCACGGGGTCATGCCCCAGGTGTCGAAAGTCTCCGTCGCGACACCTTCTTACTGCTGGGGTTTCTTCTTAAACAATCCGGCGATGCCGCGCACCGCGTTGACAGGTTGCGCCACCGTGGCCGCCGCTGCTCCGCCTGGCGTCGCTGCGCCACCCTTTAGGGAGAACTTGGGATTGGCGATTGTCCCTCCCACCGTGAAGGGGAACGTCAGCTTGCCCCCCGACATTGTCGCGCCCGAGTAACCGGCCAGGACACTCGTGAGCGGGTTACTGCCGCTAGCGGCAATACCGGCAACGCCTTGGTAATCCAAACTTCCTTCGCCAGCCATCGTCATGCTGCCGGATCCATCCACATCCACGCCGTTGCCTACAACCGTGATCTTGTTGCTCGAAAGCCTTTGCTCTGCGATTTTGAAATCTGCGGAGATCGAGGAGAACGAGGAGGGGTCACCATTGGCGGGGCCGAGGCTTGCCAGTTTGGCGAGCGTGCGCAGATTTTTGGTGAGCTGCAAGCTGGGCATCTTGCCGTCGCGAATGCTCATCTGGCCCGTGCCGCGGATGCCCGCCAAGGGATCGGGGGAGTGCGTGACCGCACCGTTCACCTTGGCTGTCCCTTCCAAAGTTCCCGTCATCATGCCGCGGGCCTGGGGGAAGGCGTTCAGAAACTGGGCGACGTTGACGCCCTTCATCTGAGCGTCCGTAATATAGCTCAGGTTTTCGCCTCCGAAGTTCAACGAAAGATTCCCCGTAGCTTTTCCGCCATAGCAATTCAAATCGAGATTGTCGAAAAACACCTGCTTGGGATAGAGGCGCATCTTCGACTTCAATTTGGTCACAGCCAGCCCGCCAAATTGCAGTGCATCCGCCTGGAGCGTCCCCTGAGCGACCATCGGCGCCTGCGGAGTGGCCGCATACACGACAGTGCTAAGCAATCCTGCCAGGGCAGCCAGTGCGCCCGGCGGTGCCGCGGGCCTCCGGAGCGATGCCGCTGTTAAGGCGTTCAAGTCCACCTGCTGCAAGTTGATGGCGGCTCCGTGAATCTCCATAAATGCCGGCGCCGGAGCACCAGAGGCAAGCAGGTCTGCCGCTGCAAACTCTCCATGCTTGATCGTTACTTTGGAGATTACGCCCAGCGTGAACGCGGCCTTTTGATCGGCGGGCGGAGCGGCTGGAGCGGCCGTTTTGCTTGGTGGGTTTTCAAAATTCCACTTGCCGTGGACGTCTGACAACAGATGGATGGTGGGATTATCCAGCTCCAGGGAGTTGATTACCACCTTGTGGTTCAGCAATGCAGAAGTATCAACGACCACGTAGATTTCCTTGGCTTTCACAAAATCCCCGGCCGGGAACCCTTGAGGGTTGCCAAGAGCGAAATCATCCACGCGGATGGCAACCTGAGGAAGGATGGTGAGGGCCAGGTGCCCGATTTGGGCTGGTTTTCCGGTCTCCTCCTGGATATGCGCGACGATTTCCGGCCGGTAACGATCAACGTCGACGAGCAGGGGGATGATGATGGCCAGCCCCACGACAACTACCAGCAGGATAACCAGTAGACTAAGGGCAACCTTCTTCCCTTTAGACATAGAATCTTCTCCTGGGGAATCTGGCGGGCAGACTTGCGTTGGCGTTCACACGGCGATTCCCACGAAGCCTACCCCCGAACATGCAAGAAGAATTCTACACCTCCTAACCGTTCTGTGAGTAGTCATGGTGCAGGATTTGGTTTTTCGAGCGGAGGCACGCGGGTGAGTTTAGCCGCGTAATAATCAAAGAAGGGTTTGCCCGGCGGCGCGGCCTGCACGGTTTCCCTGAATTCCGCCGGCCCCGTACGTTCCAGGACTCTTCGGAACAGCCACCCGGGCGGAGGCTGATCCCCCCCTCGGGGTTCAGCCGCACCAACGGCCCTTCCACCGTGACGCGATAGCGACTGATGAAACCGGTACTCGAGAACACGCTCAGAGTGAATCCTGCTCCCTGCGATTCTGCGCTGAGGATTCCCATCCAGGACTCTTTGGTGGCCGCCACGGTTTGAGTCGCCGCCAGCGAGACTTGGCCTCGAAAGGTAAGGTAGTGCTTTTCGAGGTCCAGGTTGACGGTGAGACGGACGTCCCCGGCGGGGCTGTTCGGCAAGGTTTTGCCTGACCACTCCCCCACCAGCCAATCTACCGCTGAGAAATCCGGCGCCGGGGGGAGGGGGATCTGGTATTGAACTGGCGCCTTATCCTTGGCTGCCCCCAGGACGCCGGTAAGGGCGCAGGCCAGTGCCAGGAGCAGGGCGCGCGCCGGGATGCTCTGTTGCATCCTCACGCCCCAGAGCACTTGGACGTTCCTGTCGAAAACCCTTTCAGGCTTTATCGCCTGTGCCGTCCGGTCTGGGCCGCGCATCAGTTTCCGCTCCTTCGCCCGTCGCGAACGAAACCCAAGTGCGTGCGCTTGTGAACAAAGACCTTCGCCTGTGGCAAAGATGATGCGCGCAGGAAGGCCGCAAGTTCTTCAGGCGTGTAAGCTGCCCGCACGGAGTTCACGAAGAGCCGGTACATGAGTCCGGAATAATACCGCCCGTGCCATCGCACGTGAAAGGGAAGAGCCAGGCGCGAAGGGCGGCGAAGGTCACGGAGCAGGATCAGCCCAGCGGGCTTTGCCACCCGCGCCATTTCCTGGATGAGTGCGACGGGCTGGTCCATGTGATGCAGCACGGAGTTAGAAAGCACCACGTCGAAGTGGCCCGTGGGGAAAGCAAGCTGGCAGGCATCAGTGAGTAGGAAGGAGGCGCGCTCACTCAAGCCCTGTTCGGACGCGGCGCGGCGCGCTGCGGCGATCATGTTCGCGGAGCGGTCCACGCCCACCACCCGGATCTCCGGGCAACGGCGCGCGATCTTCAGAGGAATTCCGCCCGGCCCGGTTCCGATGTCCAGCAAAAGTCCCGTGGGGGCAAAGGATAGAACCTGGTCCACCAGAGTGTTGTCGATGGCGTCGAGGAAGGACTGCGCGGCCGTGGACGCATACACTTCCACTTCTGCCTGATCGTTCATCACTTCGGGTTCAGGTTGACGCGGAAGGTTGAGCCAGTTCATGACAAGGATTAAACCGGAAGCAATTTACCGCGGAGGGGCAACAGAACGCAAGAGAACCGGAAGCCGGTGTGTGGTCAGCTAGGACCCCCGGGGGGCACGTCCCCCCGTTCTATCAGCAATTCGGCGAGCAGCCGCATCATGTCGGTAGCGGTAATGATCCCCTTCAACTCACTCTGCTCGACCACCGGCAAGCAACCGATGCGGTGGTCCAAGAGGATTTGCAGGGCCTCATAAATGAATGCGTTCGGGCGGATCGTGAGCAGATCGCGCGTCATGATCTTGGAGAGGGGGGTGGTTGCCATCAGCCGGTTGTATTCCGCGACGGGAATTCCCGAGAGGATTGATGGGGTGTAATGCTTCAAGTCTCGTTCGGTGACGATTCCTACCAGTTGCTTGCCGCGCAGAATGGGGATGTGGCGAATGGTGGAGCGGGAGAAGATCAGCGTCGCGTCGAGCAGAGCCTCGTCTTCCTGCAGAGTCGTGAGTTCAGTCGCCATGAACTCACGCACCAACAGCGGGCCATCTTTTGGCAAAGGCATGTCCGGGGCCTTTCTTAGCATGGGCGGGAAGAAGATCGGACGGTCTCTGACCATCGGTCAGGAGGGAAGTTGATTTCCCAAAACCCCGGCGGTTCCAGAATCTCAAAGCCCACTTCAACTGCAACTTCTTCCGCCCCCGAAGCAGTCCATACGACTCGGCCCCGGGTTGATCGCTGCGCGTTGCGCATACGGATATCCAGCGTTGTGCCCACAGAAAACCGTTGGTGGGTGCGGATCAGCCCTCCGTGCAGGCTGATCACCAGGGTCTCAACAGGCTCCCACTCTGCCGTGGGGGGGGCGCCCGCGGGGCTGACGTAGAGCGGCACTCTCATGACGATTCGTAGGCTTCGTCGACGCACGGCCATTTCTGTAGAAACCCCTTCCATCCGCACCACCACGAAACCGTTCTCGCTTGCAACTCCTGCCACGTTTCGAAGGTCATCATAACATAAGGGTTCCCACTTGCAAGTGTCGTCGTTCCTATTAGCACCGGAACCCTATTAATCAAAAGCCAGTGGTCTTTCCAATGAAAAACACCGGGGCAGGTAGACGGCTCCACAAAAAGACCAAACTGACCCATTTGTCGCCGCGGTTCGAATGAATGCCTCCGACCGATACTCCAGGTTGGGGGTTGCAGCGCCGGGTTTGAGCCCGGGATGTGCCGCCTTAAAGGCCGGCGTTACAGGTACCATTGCCTGTGTCGCACCACACTAGCTGCTTGTCGCGGCCGGGTGAGCTCCGCCCGATGGCCTGCTGTTGGCTGTTTCTCGGGGGCCCAGAACTCAGGGTGGGGATCGCCCGAGGGCAGTCCCAACGTTGACGGAACCGCGGGAAGTCGGTAGAATTTCTTATTCGGGCTCTTGCGGGAAAGGACTCCCTGGTTCTCCATCCTGTGTTAAGCCCCACCTCCATCTAACTGAAGGAACACTTATGAACGCGAATGATCTCCGGCCTGGAATGATCATCAGGCACAACAATGAGCTCTTTTCCATCCACAAGGCGGAGCACCGCACGCCCGGCAACCTGCGCGCTTTTGTTCAGGCCCGCATGCGCAACCTGCGTACTGGCTCGCTCAGTGACCACCGCTTCCGCTCGGAAGACACGGTTGAGCGCGCCCAAATTGACGAAGTTGAGATGCAGTACCTCTATGCCGACGGTGATTCATATTGTTTTATGAACACGGCGAACTACGAACAGATTTCCCTCCACAAGGAGACGGTGGGTGACCGCGCTGCTTACCTGGTTCCTGAAGTTATGCTCAAAGTGGAATTCTTCGAGGGGCGTCCCGTGGACATCGAGTTGCCCGCCACTGTGGATCTGAAAGTGGTGGAAACTGAACCAGGCATCAAAGGCGGCTCAGCGACCAATGTTACCAAGCCGGCCAAGCTCGAGACCGGATTGATAGTTCAGGTGCCACCTTTTATCGGCGAGGGGGAGAAGATTCGCGTCGATACCTGGGAAGGCAAATACGTGGAGCGCGCCAATTAATCCGATGATCGGACGATCCGGTAATCGGGTGAGCAAATAACCGAGGCCAAAGTCGAAATTCGATAATTGCTGGAGTATGAGGCGCGAGTTTAGTCTTTCGATCCGCGTGCTTTCGTTGTTCCACCGATCTTCGGATCAACCGATCACCCGATTCTAGAAGGGAATCTCGTGGTCGTCCTGGAGTTGTAGACCACTAGGGGTAATGAGATAGACGGCCTCGTGGCGGGGAGGACGGCGCTTGGCGTTGACTTCTCGAATGTACTCATCTTCGCGGAGATAGCGGATCACAACCTTGGTTTCTTGTACGTCCATCTTCCCGTCATAAACGTTGTGCGTTTCCCACAGCGACTTCAAGTTCTCCCCATCGAATGAATAAAGGATGGCCGTGAGCCGCAGTTGGCTCTTGCCCGGCCGGAATCCATAAATAAAGAAGCGCAAGTCATCCCAGCCGCGGGCGGGCAGGAATTCATAGTGCAGGTCAGCATAGGGGGCAAAGTTGGTCAATGCCGCAAACCGGCTCTTGCCCTCGCGACTCGCAAAGATGGCAACGACATTTTGCTTGTTGAAGCCGGTCCAGCCCAGAGTGTACCCCGCGCCGATGACGATGTTCCCCTTCCAAGGGTAAGCAAAGGCCGCCGCGTCACCCGTGACCGGGTAGTGCAGTAACGAGAAGGCACTTTCCAGTTCGCGGCGCACTTCCACGTCTGAGGGCGTACGATTCGCCATCCATTCCGTCAGGTGATCCACCACCAGCTTTTGGATCTCGTCCGTGATGGGCGCTGCATCTTCAAGTAACATGCCCGGAAGTTGCTTGGCTAGATCGTTGATATGCACGGCCAGGGCGGGGGGCGGCGGCTGCGGCGGCAGTGTCTTCTTCGCCTGCAAATTACCCGCACCGAACACGCCAACCGCGAACAACAGTACTAGGAAATGAAAGAATCGGGACTTTGGAGCCGATGGGCCGC
The DNA here is from genome assembly GCA_963804995.1 of uncultured Acidobacteriota bacterium. Lineage (GTDB taxonomy): Bacteria > Acidobacteriota > Terriglobia > UBA7540 > UBA7540 > Bog-366. Next base: position 300,827 of record CAWDSK010000009.1, on the reverse strand, counting down.
CCATGCCACCTTCCCTCGCTTGAAACTACTTTATGAAGCCGTTGCGCAAGACCTTCGAGGGGCCTACGCCTCTTTGTGTTCCACAACCTGAAAAGTCTACCATCCGCCGCCGAGTTCAACCAGCGGGTTCAGGGTACGAGCAGGACCTTCAACGCCGAAGTTTGATCCAAATACTCGAAGGCCTCACGGCCCCGCTCCAGCGGAAATACTTTGCTGATCAGATGATGAACCGTCACCTGCCCCTGGCGGAGTAAATCCAGAGCCGGCGCAAAGAGTCCGCACCGGGAGCCCAGCAGCGTAACCTCGTCGACCACAAGTTTCGTCGCATCGAAGTGCGCCGCACCATGAAAGGTGGACTTCATCACCACCGTCCCGCGCGGCTCGACCAGCCGCAGCGCTTCGCTGAGGCCGCGCGGCGAGCCCGTTGCCTCCACGGTCACGGGAAAGCTGCGGGAGGCGAGCTCCTCTGTGCCTTCGCTCAAAACCCGGACGCCCCAGCCCCGCGCCAAATCCAGCTTCCAGGGATGGCGTCCCACCATGGTCACCTCGGCCCCCGCGTGTTTCAGCACTTGGGCGGTCAGGAGGCCCAGCCTTCCGTCGCCGACAATCGCCACGCGGGTCGCCGGGGCGAGGGGGATCTGTTCCAGGATTTCCGCGGCCGCGGCCACGGGTTCCACGAAGGTCGCCGCCTGGTCCGAAATCTCCTCGGGGACCCGGTGAAGATTCTCGACCGGCAGGGTCAGGAATTCGGCAAACGCGCCGTCGTGGTTCACAATCCCCAGCACAGTTCGGTGCGGGCAATGCCGGCCCAAGCGTTTCGCACACCACTCGCACCGGCCGCAGGCAAGGTTGATCTCTCCCACCACGCGCTGGCCAATCCACTTGGGGTCGTCAGATTCCACCACCCGGCCTACAAACTCGTGGCCGGGGATTCCCTGAAACCCCGAGTAACCTTTCAAGATTTCTCTATCTGTGCCGCAGATGCCGGCCAATAGAACCTGGATCAGTGCTTCGCCCGGCGCTCTCTGGGGCTTTTCGACTTCCCGCAATTGGAGCTTTCTATCGAAGTAGAGAGCTTTCATGGATTTTCGATTCAAGATTGTCGATTGACGATTGAGAGCATTATTGCTACCCGATGGCCGAGTGAATGAGTTTTCGAATGTCGATGGTCCACCAACAATTGATGAGCCATCGTCGATCATCCCTTTTCAATCATCAATCGTCAATGGTTCAAATGCCCGGACGATTTCATCCTCCTGACCTTCGAAAACAGTTCGGAGGTCGAGAATCAATTCGTTCTGATCCAGGCGCGCCACCACGGCGGGCTTATGGCGGCGCAGAACTTCCTCCAACTCCTGAGCACTGTGCCGGGCATGCGTGACGGCCACGAGGGAAGTGGGAAGCCCCTGCCCGGGAGTTGAGCCACCACCCATCAGGGATTCCCCCTCCCGGACGGTGGCGAAGAAGCCAAGCCGCTCCGAGATCCTTTCCGCCAACCGCTCAGCCCGTGGAGTGATTTCCTGCCGGGAAAGCCGCATCATCCGCAGGGCGGGAATGGCATCAAGCTGGCCGCGCAAATACAGTGAGACAGTTGCTTCCAACGCCGCAACCGTCAATTTATCCACGCGCAGGGCGCGGAAGAGAGGATTCTTGCGAATGCGCTTCGAGGGGCGCGCGTTTACCCACCAGAATTCCCGCCTGCGGGCCTCCCAACAATTTGTCTCCACTGAAAGTTACGACCTCCACTCCCGCTTTCAGGCTGAGGCTGGCTGGTGGTTCATCCCGCATTCCCCAAGCAGCGAGGTCCACCAAACATCCGCTACCCAGATCCTCCATGACCAGCAAGTTGTGCTTCCGGGCCAGCTCCACCAGTTCATTCAGACCCGGCCGCTCCGTGAAGCCCACGATGCGAAAGTTGCTGGGGTGCACGCGCAAAAGTACGCGCGTGCGCTCGTTGATGGCTGCGGTGTAATCGCTGGCACGTGTACGGTTGGTCGTGCCTACCTCGCGCAGCACGGCGCCGCTCTTCGCGCAAACCTCCGGAATGCGGAACGATCCTCCGATTTCAATCAGCTCTCCGCGCGAGACAATGACCTCTGAACCCTCAGCCAGCGTGTTCAGAGCCAGGAAAACAGCGGCGGCATTGTTGTTGACCACCAGCGCCCGCTCCGCACCCAGCAACTCGCCGAAGAGGCGGTCAGTGTGCGTGTCACGCTTGCCCCGTTCACCGCGCTCAAGGTCGTACTCCAGATTGGAATAACGCCCGGCAGTCTCGACCAAGTGCTCGAGAGCTTCCCTCGCCAGCGGGGCGCGTCCCAGGTTGGTGTGGAGAATCACGCCCGTGGCGTTGATCACCGGCTGGAGGGAGAACCCCGCCCCACCTTCCGCTTCCGCCACGATTTCCTTCTCTAACCATTCGAGGGGAACACTGGCCAAGTTGCCGTCGGCAATCCTTTGTCGCAAGCCCTGGAGAACTTTACGCGTGGCCTCGACCACCAAGCGGTGTCCGACTCGGGCTTCGAGTTCACGCAGGCTTTGGCGATTCAGCAGCTCATCCACCGCCGGGATCTGGCGGAGCACGCTGCCAGCCTCCGATCCGGAATCATGTTTTGGGGAGTTCATACCCGCTCCGGCTGAGAACCCCTGAGGTAACAGGCGAAGAACCCGCCCCTGGGCTGCCGGCGACATTTCAACATAGTCGGCAATGGCCGTCAACTTTCCGATTGACGCGCCTCGTTTACTAGGGAGTATAATTTTCACTTCCGGCCGAGGCTTGAGGCGCTTCCATGACAATTGACGAGGAATTGAACAAGTTGGATGACGACCTCCGCCGCCTCAAGATTGAGTACGAAGTGTATTTCAACGGCAGTGTGCCGCGGCCTCCTCACGATACCCTCTACCGGGTTGAGTCTACAATCAAGCGTTATTCCAGCGACCAATCCAAACTCAATTTCAGCCAGCGCTTCCGGTTCACTGCTATCGTGCAGAAATATGCGGTTAATGCCAACCTTTGGCGGCGCAAACTCCAGGAAAAGGAAGAAGGCAGAAGCCTTACCGGCATTGTGCCGCGGCGGCATAAAAAAATACCCGCCGCCGACGGCGTGGTGCGCGTGGTCTGGTCTGATCCGGATGCGGAGAGCGAGAAGGTGCAGGGACTCCTGCACGCCATGCTCGACGCCAAACGGCAAGTTGGGGAACCGACCGAGAGCCTCAATCCTGACGTCTTTCAGAAATTTCTCCGGACTAAGACCAAGCAGATCAAAGACACGCTGGGCTGCGAAAAGGTCCAGTTCTCCGTCTCGGTAGAGGGAGGCAAAGTCAAGTTCAAGGCCACGAAAGCGGACTGAAGCGTTCGACGGCGCCTCCTGGGACGCTTCCCTCCACTCGGAAGCAACATCCTTGCTGCTTTTCAAAGCTTCATGATTGGCTCATCGTAAGAAGACCGTAACCGCCGGCTTGGCGCTATGCGCCGACACATTGCAGGCGGGTGCGGCACCAGAGTAGAATTCATCCTCTTCGTTTCTAAGGAGTCTTCATGCGAAAAATTTCACGGGCGCTGATTAGCGTCAGCGATAAAACCGGTGTGGCCGAACTGGCCGCCGGGCTTGCCACGCTGGGTGTCGAATTAATCTCCACGGGCGGAACAGCCAAACTCCTCCGCGCGGAGGGCCTGAAGGTCAGGGACGTTGCGGAGGTGACCGGATTTCCAGAAATGCTTGATGGGCGGGTCAAGACTCTTCACCCCAAAGTTCACGGCGGACTCCTGGCCATCCGCTCGAATGCCCAACATCAGGCGCAGGTCAAAGAGCACGGCATCGAATACATTGATCTGGTGGTGGTGAATCTCTATCCGTTCGAAAAGACCGCCGCGAAGCCCGGCGTGACCCGGGAAGAATTGATCGAGAACATCGATATTGGCGGTCCCTCAATGATCCGCTCGGCGGCGAAGAACTTCGAGGACGTTGCGGTTCTGGTGGACGCTGCCGATTACGCGTCCGTCCTGGAAGAACTGCGGAAGCAGGACGGAAACATTTCACGGGAAACGCGTGCCCGCTTGGCGCGCAAAGCGTTCGCAACCACGGCGGCATACGATGGCGCCATCTCCACGACCTTGCAAGAAGCGGCCAATGGAGATTTGCCCGAGACACTCCACCTGACCTACCGTAAGCTGGCGGATTTGAGGTACGGTGAGAATCCGCATCAGAAGGCGGCGCTCTATCGCCGGCCCGACGCGGCGGGGCGGGGCTTGGCGGCAGCGCTGCAACTCCAGGGCAAGGAACTTTCCTTCAACAACTTGGTGGATATCGAAGCCGCGTGGCGTCTCGTGCAGGAATTCACGGATCCCACCACGGTCATCATCAAGCACACGAACCCTTGCGGAGCCGCCACGGGCAAGACGCTCTTGGAAAGTTACCAGCGCGCCCTGGCTGTAGACCCTGTCTCAGCCTTTGGTTCGGTAATTGCCTTCAACCGCGCCCTGGACGGGCCGGCCGCAGAGGAGTTGTCCAAGCTGTTTGTAGAAGCTGTCGTGGCACCCGGGTTTGAGGCAGCCGCGCTCGAGCGGTTGGCCGGCAAGAAGAACCTTCGCCTCCTCGATATGTCGGCGACGGCGGGGGATGATTGCGGGCTCCAGCTTAAAGTAGTAGGAGGCGGATTGCTCGTCCAGACGCCGGATCACCTGCCCCTCGAACCTTCCCTGTGGAAATGCGTTACCGAACGCCCGCCAACGCCGGAAGAGAGGGAGGCATTGATTTTCGCATGGCGAGTGGTCAAGCACGTGAAATCGAATGCGATCGTCTATGCGCGTGCGGGAGTTTTGGTGGGCGTGGGGGCGGGCCAGATGAGCCGCGTGGACTCCGTCCGACTGGGAGCCACCAAGGCGCGGGAATTGAAGCACTCGCTCGAAGGTACCGTACTCGCCTCCGATGCCTACTTTCCTTTTACAGATGGAGTGGAAGAGGCGGCGCGGACGGGAGTCACAGCCATCGTGCAACCGGGCGGCTCGGTCCGCGATAACGAAGTCATCGCCGCCGCCAACCAGCATCACCTGGCGATGCTCTTAACCGGGATGCGGCACTTCTCACATTGAGGATGAAGTCGGGAGCCAGGAGTCAGGATATTGGTGATGGAGTGATGGGTGATTGGGTGATTGAAAATCGTAAATCACCCATCGCTAAATCACAAATTCCAGCTTCCGGCTCCTAGCTCTTCGGGGCGTAATAACCGTCACGCGAAACGACCTTGTACTTCACCTGCTTGCCCTTCTCGTTGACAAGTCTGTAGGGATTTCCCTGGTCGTCCACCAGGTCAATCTTAAGCTTGTGAAACTTACCGTCTTTCGCTGCGTTCGTCGGAACAAACCCCAGACTGTACTGCATGCGAAGCTGCCCGGCAATTTGCTGGTAGTCAGAGGGTAGCTCCGCTTCAAACCGCGGGAAGTAAGCGCGGCCGCCGGAGTAGCTGGCAATCGTGTTGAGGGCGTTCTTCGCTTGCAAGGTGGTGATGTTATCGTTGGTACGCACCGCAATGAACTCCGTGATGCTGACCGGATAGATGGCCGTATCGGAGGCCTTGACGATCTTCAGGCACTGATCGTAGGTTAGCTTGCTGAAGCTATCCATACCACTGACCACCGCCACAATAGCCTTCCGCCCATGAATCTCCTCCATACGTTTCAAGACAAAGGCTAGCGCGTCGTAAAGGTTGTATTCACTGAAGCCCGGATAACGGAGTGTATCCAACGCTCCTCTCACTTGGGAGCGGTCCTGAGTGAAGTCCGTGAGGATTTGGGTATTCATGTCAAAGGAAACGACCGCAACCCAATCCTTGGGCTGGATCACGCCCAGAAACTGGTAAGCGTCTCGGAGCGCCACCATCAGGTAAGGCCACCAACGGTTACTGAATTCAATCAGTAGGCATATGGTCATGGGAGCTTCGCCCGTCCCAAAATTGGTGATCGCCTGCGGAACTCCATCGTCGGAAAGTTGGAAGTTTTTCTTCCCCAGACTCTGGATGGGATTCCCGTTGTTGTCAACCACCATCACATCCACATTGACTAGGTTCGTGGAGGTGGACAGGGTGTAGATCTCATTGGGATTGATCTTCTCGGGCTTCTTCTCGGGCTGCACCACAGTCGGCGCCGGCTGTGTTTTCTTGGGAACCAGAACTGTCTCTCCCACGTCAGGTTGTGGGCCAGTAGTGGGTTGCTGCTCGGTTGGCGTCTGCGTGGGAGACTGAGCAAACCAGGCGCGCGGGAAGCTGGCAATGGCCAGCGCCGCAACAACCGCCAGCGCTAAAGTGAGCAATAAATAGGCTTTCTTCGTAGTCATACAACACTCTCCACGATACCTTGAACTTTAATGTATGATGCCATTCATACCCGGTTGGGTCAACTCACGGTGTAGAAGATTTCAGGGGGCTCCAAGCGTCATTTGTAAATTACTTGAGGGATAGTGCACGAAAGGGGATAGCTGGACTTATTCCGTGGCTTTTATTGCCGACAGGCTCGCACGAGACGGGTCCGCGCAAATGAGCACCACGTTGTTGCACCAACAGCTTCTATTCTCCGACCAGTACCCCCGTACTATTGCCAAAGTACGGGGAGACCTTTAGTCTGGTAAAGAGAATCAAGTGTTGAATCTTGTGGATTTTGCTTGACATTGGGTCCTTATGGGCCAAAATAATAGCGGTTCAGAAGTGTAGGGAAGTATATTGACTTGGGTTAAATAATCGCATAGGCTCTCATTCCAGAAAGCTGTCATTCTTGCAAAACCTTCTGGAGGAGAGTCCATGAAAAACACAATTTTGGCGTTTGTGCTCGCACTATTGATAGTGCTGAGCAGTGTGTCGCTTCGGCAGAGTGTTCTTGGCATTGGCACGACCCCTATGCCTCTGCCGCCGCCCAAAGCAGTTGGCATCGGTACAACCCCAATGCCGCTGCCGCCACCAAGAGCGGTGAGAATCGGCACAACGCCTATGCCGCTGCCGCCTCCAGCGTAGTGAGTTGCTTCCGACGCCCATTTTGAGCGACACGGGAGCACGCGGGGGGACCGGATGGTTTCCGTGTCGCCTATGGGTGAGAAGATCATTTCTTTCGGCCTGCAATACGCGGGATATGGATTGGAGGTCCTGCTCTGTGTACTACTGGCAGGACAAGGAAGGTGGCGCCGCCTCAAAGGCCTTGGCCTTTATGTGTTAGGGCTTTTTTTGCTCGACGGTGTAGCTCGTTCTGCTGCCCTCAATTATTTCGGCCGGACCTCGGCGCAGTTCGCGTCTTTCTATTGGTTGACGGACGTTGTTCTGGCCCTGGGCGCGTTTCTAGTGATTTGTGGCTTCTTCCGCCGCGCCTGTACCAGGGAAGAGAAGTTGTGGCGCTTTGTCCGGATGCTGCTGGTATTCGTCTTTATTCTGGTCGTGGGAGTTACGCTCCTTTCTCTTACCCGCAACTATACGCAACTCTCCGCCCGGGGATCAGTGTTCATTGTGGAATTTAGTCAGAACCTCTACTTCACCTGCCTGGTTCTGAACACCATGCTTTACTTGATGATCCAACAGTTGGCGATTGAGGATGACCAGCTCAGCATGTTGGTATGTGGAATGGGAATCCAGTTCGCAGGCGAGGCCGCCTGCTTGGCGCTGTATCACTTGACGTCTGGCGAGAACTTCTCCCGCATACTTCTCAACTTCCTGGGACCCGTATGCACGCTGGGAATGTTGTCGATGTGGGTCTATGCCGTCGTCAAAACACCAGAAGCAGCTCCGGCTCGAGTGCTGCTTGGAAAGCAGGCAGGCTTGGTTGCGGCTAGCGCTGAATAGCCGGTTGAAGTGAGGTGGAATATGATTATGACCACCCTAATTTTGATTTTATCCACAGCCCTCTTCTTCTTCTATCTCCAAGCTGCCTGCCAGAAGGTTTTGCGACGGCAGTTTTCGCAGGAATATTTCCAATCAATCGTCAATGCCAATCGATTGGAATTTCCGTCGGTTCGGAAGGCACTCGCGGACTTCGGCGCTCCGGTTGATTACCCGCGGCTGATGATGACACTCAAATGTGATTTTCTGGCTCTGACTTATCTCCTCAAAAACGCAGCCAACGTTAACCAACGTTATAGCTACGAAGAACAGCTCTTGATGCTCTACTTCAAAGTGTTTCTGTTCTTGCTCACCGTGCGACACTGGCTGAGGTTCCGCGAGACACCGGCCGCTTTGAAGCTGACGGTGATTCTTGAGTACTTCGCAAATGTCGTGGGTGAGCGAGTCAATAGTGTTCGCTTCGGAAACCTGACGGCTTCCGATTATCTGCTGAACCTGTAATTATCCCCGACCGGCAAGGGACCCTCCGGGTCCTAGCATTCACCTCGCGTTGTTTCCTCTTCATTTCCTCCGCTGCAAACCTGCTTCCGGTGCATTGTGAGCATCTACACTTTGAGTTGACCCCGCGGGCTTGTGGGTGTATGAATCCTGTCAGATAATCCGCGTGGCCAGCGGGTAGAAAGTGTGGGTGGCTATGCTTAAATCCGCCCTGCGTGTTGTGAGTCTGATTCTGTGCGCCATTATTGGCCTTTGGGCAGTGGGTCACGGAATTGCTTTGGCGATTATGCTCCGCGCCCCCAGCCCCGAAGATATGCTGCAGTATCTGCTTGAGGTGAGCGTCTCTATCGCGGGCGGGGTCTGTGTGCTTTCAGTGGCTGTCGAACAGCTCTATTGCTGGCGAACCCATCACAAAGATGGCGGGTTGATCTGACGCGCCATGGCGCTGCTTCCCGCGCTGCCTGAGTGTGGTCCACAAAGCAAGCGCTGCCCTTTACCACAAGGTCTCGCCGCCCTCAATCGGCAGGCAATAAATCACAGAAGCAAAACTGATCTCTTCGCACCACCTCACCCAAGGTGTGATCGATCTGCCGCCGGAAGTTGGGGCCGGCAAAAACGAAGGAGTGGAACTCCCCGTTCTCTCCGCAGGGATCGACGTTTGGCGGAAAGTCTTGCAGAAGTTCCTCATCGAAAGTCCTTCCGGCAAAGGACGCATCGAGAATGGCGGTGTCCACGCACACTAACCGCGCCTTGAATCCCAATCGGATAAACGATCGGGCCAATTCCAAGGAGTCTCGTTTCCAGATAGGGAAAATGCCCCTCATGCCGAGTTGTGCCAGGTTCTTCTCCCGATATACCTTGAGGTCTTCCAGGAAGATATCTCCGAACGCGACCGTATCGATTCCTTCGCGCAGTCCTTCTTCCAGCAGTGTGCGCATGCGGGATTCATAAATGGCATTGGTGGAATCTTTGGGAATCAAGATTTTCTTGAGAGGCAAACCCAAAGCATCCGCTTGCTGTTCAAGCAGCGTCCTGCGCACTCCATGCATGCTGATGCGGTCGTAGTCTTCTGTGATCGTGGTTAGCAATGCTGTCACGATGTAATCACCGGCTTTCTGGATTTCGTACAGCGCCATGCTGCTGTCTTTGCCACCGCTCCAGGAGAGAAGGATTTGTTTTGGCAAATTTGTGCCTCCCGTGTCCAAATCTGGTGAGAGAATGCCCGCTACAGCCCGCTACAGGGCACAAATGGGACGATCGAGCCAATTGTCCCAGATGCCGCAGCCTTCTCCGGCTCGGACAATTTGTCCCGCGCAGCCACGCCAGCTTGCCGGATTGATGGGGCGGGCGAGGCGTGTTTCGCTCACCCGCCCCATCATGAAACCTCGCGATAGGTGGCCGCGTTTTTACCGTCCAGGAAAACTAAATCTTACGCCGGTGAGAAAGTTGAAGGGCAGCGACGGGTACCCGAAAACTTCCTCGTATTTCCGATTCAGGATGTTATCGAGCCGGCCGTATATTTCCACGCCCCGCGGCAAGCGGTAGGAGAACCCACCGTCCACGCGCGTGTAACCCTTATTCGTGAACAGGCAGGGCAGGCCGAGAGTGCAAGCAAAGGTTCCATCGTTCGGCTCGATATCCAGAACCGTCCCGCGGATGTACGCATTGGTATTGAGCATCAGGCGGCCGTGATGCCAGGTCAGATTGTAAGCCCCCGAATCGCGCGGCCGGCGGAACAGTTGTTGTCCCACCTGGAGCGGCGCCAGCACTTCCGATGATCCATTGAGAGAGAGCACCGCCGTGTTGTCGCGGGTATACTCCGTCGACATCTGTAGCGACCGGGTGGGATGGATTTGGAATGAGATTTCCGCTCCCTGGGCCCGCGAGTTGCCGAGATTATCAGAGGCAAACGAGCTGAGGTTCGTCAGCGATCCCCCCAGCGTCACGATCTGGTCTTTGAAATGGTTATTGAAATAAGTGAGGTCCAAGACCGCCTTGCCTTGGAAGAATCTCTGTTCGATGCCGGTATCGAAGCTGATGCTCTGTTCCGGTTTCAAATGAGGATTGTTGGTAAAAGCCAGATTGAACCCATCCGGCGCGCGGATGCCGGTGCCAAAGCTCGCGTGCAGGCGGGTTCCATCCAGCGAGCCGCCGTGCGATTCGCGCAGCATATACGCCCCCGACACGCGCGGATTCACTTTGACAATGGTGCTGGGTGAAAGCAGTGGCCGGCCGGCGGAATCATCGGGCGGCAGCGCGTGCGTCCTCAAATCATCCACGCGGAACCCCGTGGTAAGGTAAAGGCGGTGTGTGGGGCTCCAACGATTTTCCGCGAAGACAGCCAAACTGGTGCGGGGGAGGACAAAGGGGGCGCCATTCGAATCCGAGATGTAAGTGTCTTTCACCTGTTCGCGGTTGTACTCAAACCCCGCCACAAAGAAATCTTTGTTGGAGATTGCCACTTCGCTGCGGGTGTTCAGGACGCCGCGCAGATTGTTGGAGTAGGAATCTCCCAGGGGTGAGCTGAAGTAATAGTCATTGGTGGACACGCTGCCGGTAGTGACCTGCCGGAAATTCGAGGTGATTTGCTCGGAGTAACTGCCCTCCCATCCAAACAGGTTCTGCTTGTCGCGAGTAAGCAGGCCCGCTTGCCTGTCGGTCGGACCTCCGGGGTAGATGGGAGCATCGTAGAGCTGGTCGGGATCCGATCCATAGGGCCCGGGCGCTCCGGCGTCATTGGCGTTGCCGAAGAAATGGAAATCCAGGCGGCGGCGCGGGCTGCGGTGATAGCCGAAGCTCAGGAAGGCCGATTGATTGCGGTATTGATCGTTGGTAACGACCCCGTCGGAGTTCAGCCGGGAAACATCGAAGCCCCAGCTCAGGCCGTGGTCCAGGCCGCTTCCGCCCACCACAAAACGGCGCGTGTAAAAGCTCCCGCCTTCCGCCTGAACTGTAAAATGCGGAACGCCCTCACCCTGCGTGGTCACGATATTGATAACACTGGTAACGGCACCCGGGCCATAGAGGGCGCTTTCCGGACTGCGCGTCACCTCCACGCGCTCCACCCCGTCGGCAGGGAGCGGAGCGAAATCAAAGCTGCCGCCGAACTCATTCAGCTCGATGCCGTCCACCATCACCAGATTGTAATTGGATTCACCCCCGCGCACGTAGACACCGGTCACGCCTCCATAGCGGCCCGCCTGGCTCACCTCAACGCCGGGGATTCCGCCCAGGACGTCCAACACGTTTAACGCGGCGCGATCCTTGATGTCCTGCCCGGTGACCACGGAGACGGAGGCGCCGACTTCTGAGGCCAGGGCGTCTTCGAGCGAAGCCGATACCACCACCTGCTGCTGGACGGCGCTCAACTGCAGATGCAGATCAAGGGTGCGGATTTCCGCACCGCGAACTTCCACTTCGGAGGGAGCGGCGGCGAGGCCCGGCGCATAGGCCACTAGCTGGTAGGACCCGTCCTCGAGGTTTTGAAATTCGTACGCTCCATTGGAAGCGGTTTGCTTTTCGTCCATGACCACCATGGATTTAAGCAGGATAACGTGGGCTTTGGGGACCGCACTGCCACTGGGGTCGAACACAGTCCCTGCCAGGGTTGCCGCCTGCGCGCCCGTCGCGCCAAGGAACACGCATAGCCAGCCCAGCAGGATCGCCGGCCGGGCAATCTTGATCGATGCCGGCATCTCTTTTCTTGGATTGGCCGGTAGAGATAATCGGCCTGTGGATTCGCACTTGGTCACACGAGACTCCTTCTCCCCGCTCTTACGACGGGGCGCTCGGAAAGAATCCAGAGGGTGAGAACGAAAAAGCCTTCCCATCCCCAAAAACGGAATCGGAAGGCTTCGCAGTCTTCCTCAGGACTCTTTCCGTAGAAGAGTTAGGCTGAGAGAAAATTCCTGGGCAGGTTTCCTGGCTTCCGGGTCAACACCTCATCCTCAGCCTTCCCAATCTGCCAATGGCAGAACAGTGGCTGGCAACTTCGCCTGAGAGGATGCGGCTCACCGATTACAGTGGCGGGACCGCAGCCGATTCGCACGGCCTTTCCTTTTCCCCCGTGGTACGAACGGGGCACCGCAGGAACATCAGTTGTCAAAGAACCTACAACGCAAATGAAACTAGCACCAGGGGGGAGCGCTGTCAATGGGGGGTCAATTCAGATGCTGTCCTAATTTCAGATGTAGCGCTGGCTTCCAGCCGGCATTGAGCCCCGATGCATCGGGGCGTTACGTTTAAATTAGGACAGCACCTCAATTCACCCAGCGCCCGTGTTTGTCCTTCTTTTCCTGGTTGCTCATGTACACTTCAAACTTTTTGCGCAATTGGGCGCGCCGCCATTCGTGGTAACGAAGTTGTAAACGGTAGGGAAGGGACCACCCGCGCAGGTAGATAAACCCGAAGAGCATGCCGCCCAGGTGCGCCACGTGGCTCACGCCGGAACCTGGGCCGCTTAAGGAACTTACGAATTCGATTGCTCCCATAATCGCCACGAACCACTTGGCCTTGATGGGAATGATCATGTAAAGGTAAATGAGCCGCTCGGGGAACATCATGCCGTACGCGAGCAGAAGCCCGTACACGGCGCCGGAACAGCCGATGGTGGCGGACGGAATCCCCGGCGAGAAGATCGCGTTCAAGGTGACATCGAAGATTCCCGCGCCAATTCCCGTCAGAAAGTAGTAGGTGAGAAACTTTTTCCCGCCCCACGCGCTTTCGAGGTCTGAGCCGAACATCCACAGCGCGAACATGTTGAAGATGATGTGGAACCACCCCCCATGCAGGAACAGGTAAGTCACCAGTTGCCAGAGATAGAAGCGGTGAATCACGTCGTCCGGCCGGAGCGCGAACCACTCAAAGGCATAAGCAAAATGATTCGGACCGAAAATCTGCAGGGGGATGTAGGTGAGAACGAAAGCCGCGCTCGTGACGATAACCAGCCGCTTCACCATCCGCGTGAGGGGCGGGCCAAACGAGTACGCTACTTGCCGGTAGTTGGACATCCCTAAAAGCGTACCACAAGAACGGGGATTAGGGGCTGAGAGCTAGGGGCTGGGGGGAAATCCAACCCCAGTCCGCGCTACTTGTTGGACAACCCCCTCACCCGTCCCGCTCCGGCTGATGAAAGCGCCGGCGGCGGTCCACCCTCTCCCCCAAAGGGGAGAGGGCGGTAAATTCAAATTGACTCCCCCCTCGCCCCTTTGGGGGAGAGGGGCCGGGGGGTGAGGGAGTCACCAATGAACCACTTAAGGGGCGAGTGAAGGTCGGCGGGCACGAAGAACCGCAGACCCCAAAGGACAGGGGTCTGGTGCGCCGGGATAAACCGGCAGAAAGCAGAGAATGAAAATTTCTCACGAGGAAGGAGCAGCGATCCACTCGGCCCCGAGTTTTGCGCTGGGCGTCGTGAGGCGCACGGTGAAGCGTAAACAGGGGAATAGGTGGGCTGGGTATTGAGCTTCGAAAATGTCCAATCAGGACGCCGACGTTTTCAGACTAAACGGAAGGCAACATGAGGCCGGGACGCCAACGCGAGTTCCGGCACAGTCCTGCGTAGTCGTAGACCCCAGACACGCCTAGACACTTTCTGCACGAGAACCGGGAGACCTCGGAGGCGCCGGCCGCCGTAGATCGTGGCCGGACGGCGGGAAAAGGCGATGGCCGTACAGCCCGCCTGCACGCTCTCGAGGAGTCGGACAGCGGAACAGTACCGATGAATCATTTGAACAAAGACGGGAAGCCGTTGGCGGAGAATGAGGAGGGAAGGCCGCTGATCAAGGAGAACACCCGTTGGCCTAACACGCACCCGACACAGAGCGGGGCACGCGTGTCCCAGGGACTCGCGGGTGTGCGGAAAGCCGCGAAGGAACACAGGGAGATGAAGTTCACGGCCTTGCTCCACCACTTAACGGTCGATCTGCTGCGGGAAAGCTTTTACGCCTTGAAGCGAAAAGCTGCACCGGGAGTAGACGGCATGACGTGGCAGGAGTATGAAAGCGGGCTGGAAGGTCGACTCGTCGATCTGCACAGCCGGGTCCACCGCGGAGCATTCCGAGCGAAGCCCTCGCGAAGGGCGTATATCCCGAAAGGCGACGGGCGGCAACGTCCGTTGGGGGTTGCGGCACTGGAGGACAAGATCGTCCAACAGGCCGTGGTCACCATCCTCAATGCGATTTACGAGGAAGACTTTCTGGGCTTCTCGTATGGCTTTCGACCGGGATGCAGCCAGCATCAAGCGCTGGACGCGCTCTCGTACGCGCTCACGGTGAAGCACGTGAACTACGTTCTTGACGCGGACATTCGTGGATTTTTCGATTCGATATCCCACGAATGGATGCTCAAGTTCGTGCAGCATCGCGTCGCCGACCCCCGGATTCTCCGGCTCATCCAGAAATGGCTGAAAGCCGGGGTGAGGGAGGAAGGCGAATGGTCGGAGACGGAGATGGGTACGCCACAAGGGGCGGTGGTCTCGCCCCTGCTGGCGAATATCTATCTGCACTACGTCTTTGACCTGTGGGTGCAGGCGTGGCGCAAGAAGCACGCCCGGGGAGACGTGGTCGTGGTGCGGTATGCCGACGATACGGTCCTTGGATTCCAATCGCAGACGGAAGCCGACCGCTTTCTGGAGGATTTCCGGGAGCGGGTGGGGAAGTTTGGATTGGAACTGCATCCTGACAAAACGCGCCGGATCGAGTTCGGGCCGTTTGCCGAACTTTACCGGAAACGGAGAGGAGAAGGTAAGCCGGAGACGTTCGACTTTCTGGGCTTCACGCATATCAGCGGGAAGAACCGGAGGGGGCAATTTACCGTGAAGCGGAAGACGATCAGCAAGCGCCTGCGGGGGAAGTTGCAGGAACTCAAGCAACAACTCCGGCAGCGTCGGCACGATCCCATCGCGGATACGGGTAAATGGCTCCGGTCGGTCGTGCAAGGCTACTTCAACTATCACGCGGTACCGGGAAACCTCGACCGCCTGCGAATCTTTCGGGAACGGTTGACCCGACTGTGGCGAACACAACTGCGTCAACGCAGTCAACGCCACCGCCTCAACTGGGACCGACTGGGGAAGCTTGCGGCCTGCTGGTTGCCTGCTCCGCACGTTGTGCATCCTTGGCCATCCCAACGGTTCGCCGCCACACATCCGAGATAAGAGCCGTATGCGCTAACCAGCGCACGTACGGATCCGTGCGGGGGGTACCGGGTAACCGGTATCCCTACCGCAACCGCCAGCCAACGGTTCGTCTTCTATTGACAGGAAAAAACCGCGGACCCCAAGAACGGGGGGAACCCCGCTACGCTGCCTGCCCACCGAGGCTCCTGCCGGGGGCGCAGGCTACTTAACTTCACGCGCTCGGAGGACATCCCGAGCCGTCGTCCAACGCATACCGGGATAGCGATCGTTGTTGAGCGGCCGGAGCTTTGCCCGGCCGTCGAACATGTTACGCATGTACTGCATGCCCTGCCATGCCGGGTAAAGTTCCTTCTCTCCGGGCGCGACGGTGCGCGCGACCTTGATCAGCGTGCCGAGCATTCCCAGGCCTCCGGCCCGGAACAGGCGGAACTCCTCTCCGGTCACTTCACTGACCACCGCCGCGAGTTCCCGGGCGCTCGGTTGATCACCCGCAATGCGCAGAAAGCGAGGGGTGGATGGATCGAGCGCCGCGCTGGCCGTGAAGGCCGCCGTGTTGTCCATCGTGGTGAAGTCCAGGCGCTGGTCCGCGTCACCCCAATAGAGGACGCGCTTCCATTTGAAGAGAATGAGCGGCATCTGACCGGTCAGCAGTTCGGCAAACGCCCCGTTGAAGATGGTGGTCGCTCGAATCGAAGTCTTATCGAGGCGCTGGTGAAAGTCTCGGCGCAGATCGAGATTGCGATTCTCTCCGAGTGGAAACTTGGTGAAATCGATCGAGTAATCGGACGGAATGAAACGTGGCACCTCGGCCTTAAGCGCAGCGTTGAGCAGAACCGCTTGCGCTTCCACGATCACGTCCCGCAACCCCGCGAGCGCCGATACCACGCACGCCGCACCCGAGCATGCCGCTGTTACTTGGGAAGCGCTGGTCCAGTCGACAGTGGCAATTGTTACGTTGAGCGCCTGCAGTCGCTCCAGCTTGTCTCGCGCCGCGCCCTGGCGAACCAGCGCTCTGACGTTGGCGCCCCGTTCGCGCAAAGCTCTTACGATGCGGCCGCCCAGATTGCCGGTAGCTCCCGCCACGACGATGGTCGAATCACTCATGCTTCTGATATTAGAGGAAAGGACTGCGTCGATGCAAAGCAGGCGCAGATCCGAGTGAAGGAGCGGGCGAACCTCGGCGGGCACGAAGAACCGCGGACCCAAAGGCGGGGGACCGCGCCATCCCGTTACTTACCCTTGTCGTTCCCGGGGGCCTTGGCGCCTTTCCTCTGGCGCGCCCAACCTTCCTTGTTCACCTGCGGGGCGCGGCCAATGGCAAGCGACTCCGGCGGCACGTCGTGAGTAATGGTCGAGCCCGCGGCCGTGTACGAACCTTTGCCCACCCGGACCGGCGCCACCAGCATGTTGCCGCTGCCGATGAAGACTTCTTCTTCGATCGTAGTCGGATTCTTCTTTTCGCCGTCGTAGTTGCAGGTGATTGTGCCGGCGCCAATATTGGCTCGTTCACCCACCGCGGCATCGCCCAGGTAAGTCAGGTGCATCGCCTTGGCGCCCCTTCCAATCCTGGATTTCTTTACTTCCACAAAATTTCCGATGCGCGCCTCGGATTCGATCACCGCGCCGTCCCGCAGGTGTGCATAGGGGCCAAGGGTCACGCCCTTGCCCACTTGGGAATTCGTGATGACACAGCCGGGGCGCACCGTAACGTTGTCCGCGAGTACTGAGTCCGTGAGGGTTGAGTAGGTCCCGATGCGGCAGCCGCTGCCCACGCGCGTCGCTCCGCGCAGGCTTACGCCCGGCTCAATGACCGTGTCGGGGCCGACTTCCACGGCTTCATCGATGTAAGTGACGGCGGGGTCCGTCAGGGTGACGCCGTCACGCATCAGCGTTTCTGCCTTGTTCCGGCGCAGTTGCGCTTCGGCGCTTGCCAAATCTCCGCGATCATTGATGCCCCGGACTTCATCCGCGGGGGCTTCAAACGCCGCGACCTTCAGACGATGGCGGTTGAAGATTTCGACGAGGTCGGTAAGGAAGTATTCGCCTCCCTGTTCGGCGTTCGGCCACAGCTCCGCGAGATGCGCCAGCAGCGGTCGGCGCGAGAAGCAGAGAATGCCGGTGTTGATTTCCTGGATCTTCTTCTGCCGCGCGTTCGCCGCCTTCTCCTCCACGATGGCGCGCACCCGCCGGCCGGCGCCTCGCACAATGCGCCCGTAGCCCGCGGGATCCTCGCGTCGCGTGGTGAGAATGGTGCAGGCGGCACGTTCTTTGCGGTGCGTCGCCACCAGCGCGCGCAGGGTTTCAGGCCGCAGCAGGGGTGCGTCGCCCACCAGCGCCACCACCACATCACTCGGGCAGCGCTCAAGCTCCGGGCGCGACTCCATAACAGCGTGCCCCGTGCCCAGTTGCTCCTTCTGCTCGATGAACTCCAGCCCCGGGCGCGCAAAGGTTTTCCGCATCTCCTCGGCTTGATGCCCCACGATCATGTAGACGCGTTCGGGTCCGGCCGCGGCGGCTGTACTGAGAACGCGCTCGCCCAGCAGGCGTCCGGCCAGCGCGTGCAGCAATTTGGGACGCTCTGACTTGAAGCGCGTGGCCTTGCCGCCCGCGAGAATCAGAACTGAGAAACCTGCTTGCGCCATGAGTAACTCCGGAAAAGAAACCCGGTCAATTTTCGCTTCACGCATTCTATAGCCTCTCGGGAAGGAAAGGCAAAGATTGGGAGTGGTTCAGTTTGACGTAGCGGCGGGTTTACCCCGCCATTTGGCGAGGTAAACTCGCCGCTATAACATCAACCTGTACCATTAGCTAAAAATTGGCCATCGGCATTTTCCGCCGGGGGTGATCATCGCGCCCCCAGCAATGCTAGAATCGTTGCGTGCGGAACATAAACAGGTGGTGTGAGGTATCTCTCTTGGGTTCGCTGGGAGGACAGATCGGCCGCGCACGGTCTAGAATCCAAAATCCAAAATCTAAAATCCAAAATTAATAACATGGCGCTCTTCTATTTCGTCCGGCACGGTGAAACCGAGTGGAACCTGGAGGGCCGCGTCTGCGGGCGCACGGATGTTCTGCTTTCCGGCGCCGGCCGGCGGCAGGCCCGGCTGCTCGCCCGCCGCTTGAAGTCCATTCCTTTTGAGGTCATGTATTCCAGCCCTTTGCGGCGCGCCCTTGATACCGCGCGCATCATCGGCGAGGCCACGGGACTCGTTCCCGTCGTTGACGACCGCCTGGCGGAACTGAACTACGGTACGTGGGAAGGGAAGACGTTTGAGGAGATCCGGCAGGCGGATCCTGCGGCCTATCATGCCTGGGTTGCTGATCCCGGGCGCCTGGCGCCGCCTGAGGGGGAAAGCGGCGAGCAGCTTGTGGAGCGCGCGGCGCCCTTTCTGGCTGACCTGGCCTTGCGCCACGAGCAAGGGAACGTGCTGGTGGTCTGCCACAAAACGCTTAGCCGCTTACTTGCCTGCTACATTCTGGGCGTGCCGCTTTCGGAATATCGCCGGCGCGTGGCCGTCGAAAATGCCGCGGTGAACATTTTCCAGCACACGGGAGAAGGCTGGCGCCTGATGTTATTGAACGACACCTCGCACCTTTCCGCGCCGCACGCTGATTCCGCTCCCCCCAGCGAAGACTTCTGAAAGCACATGCCGTTGTAGCGTCCCGAGCTGGTCGGGACACCAGGCGTCGTAGCGCTGACCTTTAGGTCAGCACTTCTGAAATCACGCCTAAACTCACGCCGAGAACTCGGCATTGGCCCGCCGCATTAGGGCTTTCATGTAACCGATACAGTAGGCGGTGCCGGCGCGCGGGCCTTCCAGGATATCCGGAATGTGATCCGGGATTACGACGCCATCGAAATTGACACCGCGCAGGCGCCGCATCACCCCGGAAATCATAAGGAGGAGAGCAGGGCAATGCAACCCACTCGCCCGCCCAGGCAGCGACGTTTTCTCCGTCTAGGCAGGCTGATTAAAAACGACGTAGCGGCGGGTTTACCCCGCCATCCGCTGTTGAAATCATTGGTGATGTGGCGGGGTAAACCCGCCGCTACGTCGCACCGTGAGGGTTTTTCAACAGCCTGCTAAGCGGCCCGGAAGTTCACCATGCCTTTCGCGATCGGCAGGCCGCGAACTTCAATTCGCCTCAAGTCGCGCGTGCCAAGCCCCAATTGCTCCGCCAGCTTCAGCGTGCTGTCGCAGGTTTCGAACGGAGCCGTGCCGCGGTCGGCCATGGGGTCAAAGCCCATCAAGGCCGTGCATACAGCGTCGGTCGTGACGCAATTGGTGCCGGCAATCAGCAGGCCGGCGCGAACCGTGCGAAAGTTCTTGACCCAGGGGCCCTCACCGCCCGCCGCGGTTTCAATGCCATCGATACCGCCAGATGAATGGGCCGGGCCGCCGCTAGGTCAGCCGTTACGCGCGGCACGCGGTAGCCGGGGTCGCGCGGCGAGTGCGGATCATTTTCAGCCAGAGAACTCTTGGGCGGTTGACGTTTACCCTCATGCAGAGTGCCAGAGCGCGCCCCCTGTGGAATTTTGCTGGGCTCGTCCAGGCCCGCCCCATTTCCATAGATCGTGGTGGGCGGAACTCCAAAGCTGTTTTTCATCGACAAGGTTACGCCGGCGGTAGAGTGCTCTTTGAGTTTGGCGACTGAAACATAAACGTCGCAATCCTCATAGGAGTGGTTCACATCGTAAGCCTTGAACAGCAAGCCGCCGCCCGGTACCCACAAGCGCGCGTATTTTCCTGTGGGCCCCGCGAAGTTGGTGTTCTCAAACTCCACGGCAGGCGCGGCGCTGGAAAAATCACTGGGATTCCACTTGGCGGACGCCAGAAATTCCTGAAGCGTCGCTAGCGTCGACCTGGTAGGGCTTTCGACCAGCCGGATCCGGCGCGCTCCCGCCTTCCCCAGGAGGTGAACCACAGAGCCCACGACCTGGGGATGGACCCAATAGGTCTGCCCCAGCGGCAGGCCGTGGAAAAACTCCGGCGGGCTTCCCGTGACGTTGATCTTCACGGCCACGGTCTTGCCCCGCACCAGCTTCTCAATGCCACCCAACTGGTCGAACATCCCGGCCAGCGTGGTCATGACTTGTGGCCCGTAGGTGGTGCACCTGGCAACTGCCACGGGCGCCGTGGGCGCCGTGCTCGCCAACAGCCCGGATGGAGCGAGATAGAATCCCGCTGCTGCAACCCCTAGGCCCTGGATAAACTCCCGGCGGTTAATGGTCCTGCTCATGGTGATACCTGCCTTTTTGAATTTGGAGCCCACGGCGATGGTAAGGGAAGCCGGGCCGAGATGCAACAGGAACTCGCTTAGCCCTCCTTGCCCCCTCCAAGGCGGGTTGAGGGGTCCCTATTCCTGCAGAACTCAATTGAAGTTACTTCAGGTTTTTGAGGATGGCCTCGTAGGTTTTTTGTTGGTCGCAGAGCTTGCGAAACTCAGTTCGGTTGAGCAGGTGCCCGACGTAAACCTCAGCCGAGGCGATGCGAGCAATTCTCTGATTTTCGGAATCAAACTTTACGATCACTTGGTCGAGGTTGACGCGCTTGCCGTCGGCGTCCCTAATCCCCTCGATGGTCGGCTCTTGGGAGTAAGACACTCTTAGGGGTTCAGTGGAGATTCCGAGAACCACCCAGACTTTGGTCTTTCCGCGAATCGCGTCGAAGAAGAGTGGAACCATCATCCGGAAGTCTTTTCCAAGGTCGGGGTCCTTGCTGACCGAGGCCAACCACGCTGTCAGGAGAGCGCGGTCAGTATTCTCGGCCTGGAGGTTTCCGAGATCCGCGGCGGTTTCAGGCGTCATTCCGATTTCATCGCACGAACGCAGGTAGGCGCCATAGAACAGCGACTCCATCAGGCCAAGCTCCACATCCAGCGAGAGGTTAACCGGCCCCGCTGCGGTAAGGCGCCGCATCTGGGTGAGCCCCGTCCGGCCGAAGGTTTGCTGGACAACCTCATGCACAAAGCGATAAGAGCGGGCACGGCGCAGGTAGTAGGTGGCCGTAGGCTCCAAGGTCAGATCGGGTGAAACATAAACCTCCGGGATCTGGACGCGGGGCGCGGCCATCGTGGCCAACTCCGGCCTCTCAAGTTGCTTGATGTGCGTCTCGCGCGTCAAAGCGAGCCCAGCCTTGAATAACGCCACAAGCTCCTTGCGATAGCTTTCATCAAAAGTGAGGTGCTGAGCCTCCGGCGTCTTGTCGGGGACGGCCAAGGGTTGCAGCGCGTACGACTCGTAATCATACCAACCGGAGTTGGGCCTGGGTTTGAGGTCCAGAGTTCCAGCGCGCAGACGATTGACCATCTCATCGGCGAGGTTGAACCCGTCCGGGATCGGTTGTTGTCCTAAGAGTTTTTTGGCGAGGTCGGTCTCTGCAGCCCGGGAAGGTGGAAACAGGGATACGGGCTTGGGGAAGGAGGGAGTCCGCCCTTCCTTCAGCGCCCCAGCCATCTGACGGAGGTCGGCCCAGGAGAGCGCGTTGGTTAACTTTTCCATCAGGCTCAGGCTCGTCACGTAGTCCTTGAGAAGCTGATCATTGTGCGCCAGCGCCTCGGCGTAGCTGCGGGCCGTCTGCGCGTCGATTTGGGTTTGGAGCATGCGGTCGCGCTGAAAGATTTGCGCCAACTGGTTGCTCCAGGTGTAGAAGCCCAGAACCTTCGCGTTCAGCTCGTCGCTCAGGAAATCTTGCTGGAGCTTTTCGGCTTGGCTGGCCACGTCGGCGGGAGCCTGCGGTTGCTGGCCACCCAGCCGTGCGGCGGCCGTCAAGAGGACTTTCGCCTTCTGGTTGCTGTCGCTCTCCAGGGCCTTTAGCAGGTCCAGGAGAAAGTGCTCGCGGTCAGGGAAATGATTCAGCCCCGCGTCGGAGGCGATCTCCACGGCCGCGTAGAGCCCGTCGTCAAATTGCTTGGCCTTGAGAGCCAGCGCCGCCACCGGGGCAAAGCTGGAGGCGTTCAGGCCTAAATCCGCAAAGGATGGCGATAAGGGTGGCCCACTTTGACCAGCGCTACCACTCGAAGCGAATTCCCGGACCTCCGGCACATTCAAGAGCAGCACTTGATGCGAGATGTTGAGGGTGATTTCGTATCCCTCCGCTTTGACGACCCTTTTCCCGACGGGAGGACGTTTTGGAGAAACGGCCGAAGACGAACCGGAGAGAGCCTTCAGAAAGTCAGGGTCGTAAGCCCGTTGCCCAGCCTCGCGATCCACCGTGAACGCAGACCTGCCGGTAGTTTGCGGTAGGGCTTCGCGGGCGGAATTCGAGAGTGAGGGTTCGGCAGACGACTTCCCACAGCCCGAGAACTGGAGCGCCGCGGTCGTCAGGAGCGCCAGCAGAAACGTGTAACAAGGTACACTTCTGCGCGCCTTCGATTGGAGTGTAGGGCCATGCGTCGAGTTGAACATGCTTGCTCCTTTTTCTGACGCTCCCTTACGAGGCCAAGGCTTTTACGGGGGGCGCCTGGGGAGATTCCAGCGGCGGCTTTAATTTCACTTCCATTAGGTTCCCGGGATTGTACCAGAGTTTGCCTTCAGAATATTCTTTCGCGCGGACTGAGAGAATATGGAGTACGATTCCCGGCCATGCTCAAATGATCATCTTGCGGAGGAACTCATGGATCGAAGGACTTTTTTAGGCGCCATCCCGCTTTCTGCGGCGGCGCTGAATCTTCCTGCCCGTGGCGAAGCCGCCGCGACCACCGTCCCGGCCGCGCCGACTACCTGGCCATTGGTGCCCCCCGGCGTCGCCTACTTTACCCGGCAGAAAATGGAAGGTCTGGTGGACACTTCCGTGCCGCTCGCGGGTATTCCGTTTGAAGCGGTGGTCTACAACTTCCCGAGTTGGCATCCCAGCCCCTGGATGGAACAGCGTTTCGGTAAGGGTTGGACTGAATTCGAAGCCGTGCGGCACGCGACGCCCTGGTTCGACGGGGAGATTCAGCCCAAGCAGCCGCTCTGGGGCATGTACGATTCCTCCGACCCGGCTTCTTTCAACGAGGCCGATCCCACCTGGGCGGCGCGCGAAATCGACCTGGCCGCGGATTCCGGCATCACCGCTTTTATGATTGACTGGTATTGGCACGAAGGCACCATGTTTTACCATGAGCAACTGGAGCAAGGCTTTCTCCGCGCCGCGAACCGGCAAAAGCTGAAGTTCGCCGTGATGTGGGCGAACCATAATTGGCCCAACAACTACCCCGCGCCCCTCAAGGGTGAGGAGGCGATTATCTTTCCGCAGACCTATAGCGAAGCGGATATAGACCGCCTTACGGATTATCTGCTTGAGCATTACCTGCGCGAACCGAACTACTGGCGCATAAACGATATGCCGGTTTTCGCCATTTTCAATATCGACGGCACCGGAGGAATCCTGAAGCATTTTGGCGTGGAAAAACTGCGCGCCATCTTCGACCGGATGCGCAACCGCGCCGTGAAGGCAGGCTTGAAGGGGCTTCACATCCAGGCAAGCCACGCCTACAACGCGGGGAAGACGCCCCTGCGGGAGTCCGGATTTGACAGCGCCACGCACTATCACACCTGCGGAGGTGGGCCGCCGGGAAAGACCACCGAGTACGCGGAGGCCGTCGAGGAAAGCATCAAACTCTGGAAGGCCACGGCACCCCAAGTGAACCTACCCTATTTTCCGGATTGTCCTGTGGGGTGGAACAACACCCCGCGTTACGGCCGCAACGCGCACATCCTGGTGCATCGATCCCCCGACCAGTTTGAGCTGCAACTGCTCGCCGCAAAATATTTCGCGGCCGCCCAGCGCACCAAGCCTCCGGTGATCTTCCTCTCCGCCTGGAACGAGTGGACGGAAGACCACTACCTGTTGCCTGACGGGCTCTACGGCTACAGTTATCTCGACGCCGTGCGCCGCCAGTTTGGCGCCTGAGGGTTGACTTCGAATCACTCCATTTACAGGTTGGAATAACTGTTCTTAGGAGGCAGATAAGATGCGACGAAGAGAGTTCCTTGGCAGTTCAGTCTCAGCAGGGATTCTGACCGCGGGCCCTGGGCAGGTGCAACGCGAGCTCCAGGCGAACGGCACGGCGGGCACCTCGTTCACGGTCGACGTCACAATTGAACGCCCGCGGCCCGGGCAACCTCACAAGGGTAAGGTTCTGGCGGCAATCCAGCCGCATTGCGATGATATTCCCATCTTCGCCGGTGGCACGGTGCTGAAGCTTCTGGCGGAGGGCTACCGCGGCGTGCTGATAACCATGTCCAATGATTCGATGGCGGGTGAGGGCTCGTCGATTGGCGATATCGTTTTCAAAAACGAGCGCGATACGAAGGAGATGGCTCGTCGCCTGGGAATTACAGAAACCTACTTCCTAAACTATCCCAACCACAACATGGACGGCTGGTCGATTCTGGAAATCCGCGCGCGCTTGATCTTTCTCTTCCGCCTCCTGAAGGTCGATACGGTTCTGGTCTACGACCCTTCGGTTTTGTACGAAAGGAATCCTGATCACACCGTCACCGCTCAAGCCGTTGAGACGGCCTGCTGGATGGCTGGCTCCGAATGGGATTATCCCGAGCACTTCAAGGCGGGGCTCACGCCGCACCATCCGCAGGAGAAATACTACTTCGCGCGGGGGCCGCAACTGGTAAACCGCGTGGTCGACATCAGCGCCTACATCGATCAGAAGGTTTACGCCAACCTGGCGAATGTCACGCAAGGCCCCGCGGGCAACACCGGGGCGCAGTTACGCAAAAAGCTCGCAGCGCAGGGCCGCAAGCTGCCCCTGCTCGGTGACGATGATGAAACCGCCAATCGTCAATACACGAAAGAATTCGTTTTGGCTTACGACCGCATAAGAGGGCAGGCGCACGGCCTGGAATACGCGGAGTACTTCCATTACATTCCGCCCGATGAATCGGACGTGGAGGATTATGTCCGGAAGCACTCGGTGCCGCTGTGAGGAGAGCGTGCGCAGCGCTTTAGCAGGCGTCAGGAACGGGCCCGCTTCGCTACGGGCTCCAGTATCTCCAACAAGCGCCGCGCTACGATCTTCTCCTCACCGGCCTGTAGGGTGTTGGAGGCAATGGCGAGCAACCGGTCGGGCTCGCCGGGGTGTTGCAGTTCTTTGAATGGCGGGGCGGCGCTGGGTTGGACCACTTCGCGGAACGTGCCGCCCATGACCGCAATTTGAGGGTCGCCCGTCCGCAAGGCGTCGATGCAATCCTGCCCGCTGAATTTGAAGGCCCGCTCATCCCAACTCAAGGCCAGATAGGGCACCTCATTCCCAATAGTGCGAGTGTAGATTTGGGCGCGCACTCCGGGGACCGCGGCCAGCGCATCCACAATGTGCTGCAAGCGGCTCCGCCACACCAGGCAATCCGCTTTGTAATCGCGCTTCGACAACCATTCCACCGCCGCCAGGGCGCCGACGATCTCCTCTTTGCCCACCTTCATGGGACGGCAAAGCGCTCCCTCATAGGGTGAGCCATTGCGCAGCGCGGCTTCAATCAAATCTTTCCGGCCAAACAGGATTCCGCTGCATTGCGGTCCAAACAGGCCCTTGCCACCGCTGACGCAGAACAGGTCCGCCCCCATGCGCCCGAGGTCGAGCAACCGCTCAAACGGCGGGCATGCCACCGCGGCGTCCAGCAGGAAAGGCACGCCCCGCGACTTGCAGACGGCAATGGCGTCTTTCACGCTGACGGTCCGTTCGTCGCCATATTCCATCTCCATCATCGCCGTGTTGGTGTTGATGGCGCGCTCAAGTTCCTGGCGGCTTTCGACCACCACCAGCTTTGCGCCGGCCAGGGCAATCGAGCGGTCCCACACGCTGCGTTGCGTGATGATCACTTCATTCTTCATCCCGTCCGTGTCCGGCAGGCGGCTGATTTTGTCGGGATCGGTCCCGGCAACGCACCCCGCCGTGGCCTGAGCGATGCATGCCGCCGAGCCGCTGCACACCATCCCGGCCTCCGTCCCGGCATAATGAGCCAGGCGCGCACCCACGGCTTTCTGCAACGCGACGATTTCAATATAGTGCTCGGACGCCCGCTCCATCGCTTGCTTCACTTCCGGCGGCATCAGGGTGCCGGAATAAAACGTGGCGACCCCGCGCCCGTTGATCAAAGTTCGTACACCCAATTCCGCGTAAATGTTGTCCATAGATGGTCCTGCTGCGCTCCCGGCGGCTGCCCCAGGGATTCCCACGCTGGCAAGACAAGATCCCGCGCCAGCCATTTGCAGAAAACTCCGCCGGCTGCGGCGAGAAGGTCGAGTTGCCATGGAAGTCTCCCCCTGAGAGCGCGATTATACCTTACCCGCCCGGACGGGTAACAGGGGTGGGCGAGTGTAACGCAGACCTCCGTCGGAAGCTGTGAAAAGAATAGACAATCCCGCGCCGAGCCGCTGAGGCGCAGAGATTTGAAATAGATAACTTCTTCGTTCCTTTCGGCCTCTGCGCCTCTGCGTCTCTGCGCGAGATGCTTTTGCTCGTTCAGGGATTTCTTCACGGCTTCTCGTTGAGGTCTGCGGTTCTTCCTGCACTCTATGAGCGAATGTAGCGTGGCGAAGCGGCCGCCTAAGCCTGAGATTTGTGGTTTTTGCAGACGAAGAACCGCGGACCCCAAAGAGCGGGGGAGCGCGCTACCCTCGATACAAAATGCAACCATGGGGTTGCATGTCGAGTTACGGGGTGTTAATATGCAACCGGGAGGTTGCGTATCATGGACCATCAAATTGAGAAGCGCATTGAACTCAAGGCGCCGGTTTCACGGGTCTGGCGGGCCCTGACGGACTACCGCGAGTTTGGCGAGTGGTTCCGGGTGAAACTGGACGGCCCCTTCGTGCCGGGTCAGGTCTCGCGCGGCCACATTACCTATCCTGGCTATGAGCACGTCAAATGGGAGGCGGTCGTGCAGAAGATGGAGCCCGAACGGCTGTTTTCCTTTACCTGGCATCCTTTTTCCGTCGATCCCAAAATAGATTACTCAAAAGAGACGCCCACCCTCGTCGAATTCAGGCTGGAGAAGATTGCCGGCGGCACCTTGCTTCTGCTCACCGAGTCCGGCTTCGACCAGATCCCGAGCGACCGCCGCGCTGAAGCCTTCCGCATGAACGACGGTGGTTGGACAGAGCAGATGAAGAACATTGAAAAACATGTCGCCCAAACGTCATAGCAGGACGGCCCTCAAGCGGCAGGCTCGCGTCCCGGCGTTTGTGGCGCTGGGGCACAAGACACGGCTCTCGCTAGTGGCGAAGCTCAGTAGAGGGCGGCCTTGTTCGATTTCTCAGCTAACGGGGGGTTCCAAGCTGACCCGGCAGGCGATTACCAAGCATCTCCGCGTGTTGGAGAGAGCAGGGATCGTGCACAGCGTCCGTATGGGTCGCGAGAGCCTATTCGAATTTGACCCGAAGCCGATGGCGGAGATTAAGGAATACCTCGATTTCGTCTCGGCGCAATGGGACCAGGCACTGTCCAGGTTGAAGGCGTTCGTCGAAGACTGAGTGCGTGGTGTGAGGTAGCACCCCGAGGCATCGGGACGGTTCTTTGTTTTCGCCGACGTTTGCTTGTTCCTCACTTGGTTGTTGTGTGACCCCCTCACCCGTCCCGCCCCGGCTGATGAAGACGCCGGCTGCGGTCCACCCTCTCCCCCAAAGGGGCGAGGGTTAGGGCTCAAATCGGGGCGGTTCTTCCTGCGCAATGTGAGCAAATGAATCGTGGCGAAGGGGTGGGTAGCCACGGTCAGCGTTTTTCTGAC
The DNA here is from genome assembly GCA_963804995.1 of uncultured Acidobacteriota bacterium. Taxonomy (GTDB): domain Bacteria; phylum Acidobacteriota; class Terriglobia; order UBA7540; family UBA7540; genus Bog-366. The sequence goes on along the minus strand of CAWDSK010000009.1, from coordinate 272,655 downwards.
CGTGGGCTTTCCTCATGCCCGAAATCCCAGCGGCAAGCTAGAGTAGCGCCCCGACGCTTCGGGGCGGTTCTTCGTGCACCGATTGAGCAAATGTGCCATGGCGAAGAAGCCGCCTGGGTTGGAGATTTGCAGATTTTCGAAATGAAGAACCGCGGACCCCAATACCGGGGGACCGCGCTACGAACCATGCCGCGCTACACTGGCTTGACCTTTTGCGCCGATTGCGCAAGTCTGTGGGAGGAGGCGTTCAAATGGTCATCGAAATGAGGACGTACAAAACTAAGCCCGGCAGCCGCGCCCGGTTCCTGGAGGTATTCTGCTCCAAGGCGATCCCGGCGCACGTGGAAATCGGGATGAAAGTATTGGGTCCTTTTCTTTCCCTCGAAGATCCTGACACCTTCTTTTGGATGCGCGGCTTCCCTGACCTCTCCTCGCGTGAGCGGATGAGAGCGAAGTTCTATGACGGGGAAGTCTGGAAGCGCGAGCTGGAGGACGTGCTGCTGCCCATGTTGGAACAGCACGAAATGGTCTTGGTGGAAGACCCGGACAATCTGATTCACTGGTAGCAAGCGTGGCGGCCGGATGCATCCGGACGGGTCTTTGTGCGTCATGTGAGCGAACGTAGCGTTGGCAAAGAGGCCATCACGACCAGTCGACCACCGCCTTGACCACGCCGGCCTCGCGATGCAGCCAGGCTGGAAAGCGCTGGGGCATAAGGGTGAGGGTGGCGAACTCGGTGGGCCACGTCCCGACATCAACCTGCCCGCTTTCCATTGATTGGAGCACACGATGCTGGTCAGCCGCAGTGCTGTTGCGGCTCGACAGGATGGTAGCCTCGCGGCGGTGGATGTCCGGGTCGAACAAGGAAACGTGATCGTTGACCAGGCCTACGAAGATCAACTTGCCACCCTGCTGGAGCAGGTTAAGGGATTGCTCCATGGAGCCGCGGTCGCCGGTGCAATCGAACACCAGCATGGACGGCTCTTCCTGCCGCGCTTCCTGGTGGGAGGGATAATAGCGTTTCAAGCCATTGTGGCGGGCCGCGAAGGTGAGCCGCTCCGGCAACTTCTCCACCACGGCGATATCAGCGCCCGCGAGCCGCAAAAACTCGAGCACCGATAGCCCGATGGGACCGGCGCCCACGACGATGGCGCGCTCGCCCCGCTGTGCCGCCGCCCGCCCTACGGCGTGGATGCCGACGGCCAGCGTCTCCACCAGCGGAAGGTGTTTCGGCGGCAGCTTCTCACACTTGTACATCTGTTTCGCCGGTAGCAGAATGCGATCGCGCATGCCGCCATCGCTGTGGACCCCGATCACGCACATCTTCGCGCAGCAGTTCGTCCGCCCGCGCACACAAGCCGCGCACTCACCGCAGGTCAGGTAGGGGTTCACCGCACAGCGGTCACCGGGCTTGAAGTCGCTGACGCCGTCGCCCGTCTCAACCACTTCCACGGCAAGCTCATGCCCGAGAATGCGCGGGTATCTAAAAAACGGCTGCGTGCCTTCGAAGGCGTGGAGATCGGTGCCGCAGATGCCGACCGTCAATACCCTCACCAGCACTTCACCCGGTCCCGGCCTGCCCGGCGGCGCGGTATCGGTGAGCGTGAACCGGCCGGGTTCTTCCAGTACGATTGTCTTCATGAGATCCAAGCTCCAATTGCATTGGCCGAAATTTCCTGGTTCGATTCTTTGGCGACCGCCAGCATACGGCTGACCGCCTGCACATGCAATGGGCAGCGGATTTTCAATTTTCGGGGCCCCCATCCCGCGCGATCCCCGTTAGGGGCGAAATAGACCACGCCTAGAGGTCAAAATCCTTTTTGAGTGTCGCAAGGTGTCAAGTGATCATTGACGGATTCGAACTCGAAATCCATTACAGGGCTTGGCTCATGTGAGCCTTGACTTGCACCCTCTGTAGGTGTACCTTCGGGCCAATAAGGTTGCTCACATGTGCAGACGATTCTTCGCGTATGTGACCCTATTCCTGTGTATTGGTGTGATGGGTCGCGAAGTACCCGAGTGTATGAGCCTGGGCGACGATGTCTCGAACGACGGTGAGGTGGCGGTATACAACGTTCAGCCTCCGCAGGGAATTTCGTCACGCGCCGGCGCGCCTGACCCACGGGCAACTTCGGCCTTTGGCAAGGGCTTGCTTTCCTTAATCTTCCTACCTTCTGGTTTCTCCCGTGCCGCAGTGCCTGTTGGACACGCCGGCGTCGGCCTCCTGCGATTGATCGATCAGCAACGCCGCTGATTTTCCACGAACTGGTCCGGTCTATCCCTCCTATCCCAGTCAGTACGCTAACCAGCGAAGAAGGAGCCTATGGAGGTACCCACCAGGGCTACTGAGGCGCGATTTCGAGATCCTGGCCGCAAGCGCGACCCTCTAGTGTCAGCAAATTCATGCTCCTGTGTGCCCGCTATTCCTGCCCGCCTCACCTCACTTGGCCTTACTTACCAGAGGGTTAGCACTCCAAGCCGTTTGGCCTTCCGCCTGCCCTATTCCGAGCTAAGGCGCTGCGGCGCCAGCGTTTCCCACCTAAGGAGGTAGTCATGAGAAGAATGGTAACGGCTTTCTTGATTATCCTTTTGGTCCCCGTTTTCACCCTGGCCGAGGAGGCCAAGGATTCCTGGGACAATCTCAAGCAGTTGCAGCCGGGGCAAAAGGTCGAAGTCGTAGACGCAAAGATGAAAACGTTCAGTGGAAAGTTCGTGAGCTTCACTGACCAGGCGATCGCGCTCCAGCAGGGGAAGATCGAAGTGACGGTTGAGCGGGCGGATGTTGTCCGCGTCAGCGTGCGCGACACTTCGCATCGTACGCGTAACATGCTGCTGGGAGCGGGCATTGCGGGCGGGATTGCCATAGCAGCAACCGCTGTACCCCTGGGGGCCAGCAGTAACGAAGGCAATAGTTGCGGTGCCTGTGCGGCTGCCATCGCGGCCGGTTTCGGCGGCGGAGCCGCCCTGGGCATGATCCCCGGCAGTCGAACGGTGTACCGAATCAAAAAGTAGCCGCCCAGGGTACTCGAAAACTGGACCGACGACGGTCATTACCAAACCTGATTGCTGCCCTCGGTCCGCCCAACCCACGAGTATGAGAAGGGTCAAGAGCCTGACATCTTCAGGAGGTGGAACATGAATCGTCGAAAACACTTCTTCGCAATAGGGATGACGGTCCTGGTTATTGGTTTCATGGGGAGCGCGCCCACCCATGCGGTGGAGCCCAAATCGACTCAGGCCAATTGGGAAAGCCTCAAGGAATTGGCGAATGGCCAGCAAATCCGCGTCGTGCTGAACGACGCCAAAGCTTACACCGGGCAGTTGCAAGCGGTGAGTGATGAGGCTTTGGTGATCCGCACGGGCGGAGGGGACCAGACGTTCGAGCGCCAAAGTATTCTCCGGGTCTCCTCACCAGGCAAGAGCCATCGCGGCCGGAACGCGCTCATCGGCCTCGCGGTCGGCGCCGGCGCCGGGGTCGCGGTCGGTGTTGCTTCCCCTGAACTGGGTCAAGGGAAATGTGCGCAGGGATCCTGCACCAATGCTGCCAGTGCCGCGTTGGGAGGGTTTGTAGGTGCGGCAGTAGGAACCGGCCTGGGAGCCGTGTTGCCCACGGGTGGCTGGCACGACGTTTATCGCGCGCAGTGAGTGTCGGGTGTGAGGGTCGAGCTTGAAAGCGCCGTCTGTCTCGGCAGGCACGGCTCGGAACGGATAGTCATGGTGTCGCCAGATTGACACCCTGATTCGTGCGACATAGAATCGGCATCCCTTTACAAGATACTTGCGCGCAGGCCCGACGGTGGCGCCCCAGGAACACGCGCCGGCGCCGGTTGAGCCTGGGGAAGCAGGATGACGATGAAACGAAGAGAATTTGGACGGAAACTCGTTACCGGAGCGATGGGAGCCGGCTGGGCGGGATCTTTAAGCAGCGGGAGCGCTTCGGCAAAGATCGCGGGCGCGCCCCGGCAGAATACTCTGATGCATGTGGGTGGCGACTACCACAGCGTGGCGGGGTCCGGCATCACCTCCGCGCAGAATCTCCAGTACAACTTGCGCTATGGAGTCAAGCACCTCACGGTAGAGCTCTCCAAAACTTCCCCGGAGGGCGCGTGGGGTCTGGACGAACTCAAGAGGATGAAGGACGATTGCGATCACTATGGCGTCCAGCTTGAGGCCATACGCATGAGCGCGGATTACATCACGCTGCCGAAGGGTCCGCAACGAGACCGCACCCTGGACGCCATCCTTGCCAACATTCAGAAAGCATCGGCGGTCGGCGTCAAGTTCATTACTTACCACTGGACGGTTATCCCCATCCGTCGCAACACCCACACGCCGGGACGAGGCGGCTCCACTTACGAGGGTTTCAAGCTCGAAGACAATTGGCAGAGTTTGCCGGTGGTCCGCTCCGGCAAAGTTGACTCCGAAGATTACTGGGAACGCATCAGCTATTTTCTTGAGAAAGTGATTCCGGTGGCGAAGCAGACCGGCGTGCGCATGGCCTGCCACCCTTACGATCCCCCGGGATTGCCGCCGGGTTACCAGGGCGCTGAAAATTGGGATTCACCGTCAATCTTCGCCGCGCTTAAACGCTACGAATCGATTGTGGAGAGTCCCTACAACGGATTTCAACTGTGCCTGGGAACCACGGCGGAGGGATTGCGGGACCCGAAGCGGGAAATCCTGCCCATCGTGCAATACCTCGGGGAGCGCGGGAAGATTTACCAGATTCATATGCGCAACATTCGCGGCGGGCTCCACGACTTTGCGGAAGTTTTTCCCGATGAGGGCGAGATGAACTTTTTTGAGGTGATGCGCATCCTGCGCGACACGCAATTCGCGGGTTCCATCTTTCCCGACCATATGCCGCGCCATCCCGACGATCCCAAAGGCCTTCAGTCCTACGCCTTCGGCTATGGCTATATCCGAGCCCTCATCCAGGCCGTTAATTCCGAAGTGGCGGGGTGATCTCAGGGCGGGGGGTTGCGTAAAGCTTCTCACCGCAGAGGCGCGGAGGCGCAGAGGCTTGAAGGCCAAAGGGATTTTCTCTGCGTCTCAGCGCCTCTGCGGTTAAGACAGACATTCTTTCACCGTCTCTCACTTCACCGATTCCCACTTGTCGAGGCCGAAATCCCAGAGCTCGAGGTTGAGTTTTTCCTGAATGATTTCACCCAGCACGTACTCGCCGGGCTCAAGCGATTGGACGGGTTTTATTTTATAGAGGCTGGGGGAGATCTGAGTACGCTCGACCGGCACCGCAGTGCGCTGCTCCGTCAGTTTGCCACCGGGCGCGCGGCTGGTTTCCACTTGCTCCACCACGCGTGACTCCTTCGAGGACTTCACGCGCAGCAACTCGACCTTCGCGCCCAGGCCGTCACCCGACTGAACGTAGATGACCGGCTGCGGGTTGCCGATCCGCACAGCCGCCTTCGCGCCGTCGAGGACCACCACGGAGTGGGCCTTCATGACCGGGAGAGGCACGGCCAAGGCCAGCGCCGCCCGCTTCTTGTCAGTAACCATTTCCCCGGAGGACTGCACCATGCGCACCAGCCGCAGCCCCTCGACCGTGTAAATCCCATCTTCGGTGGGAAGATGGATGCCGGGCGCGACTTCCAATCCCTGGTTCACCGGTTTCTCGAAGCGCTGCTGCTCGATTTCCTTCGCCTCCTCGATGCGCTTCTTGGCGGTGGTCTTCTCCTCCTCCTGGGCGCGCTGGGTGGCGGCGAAATCCACCTGGTCGGCTGGAATCTCCTCCCAGTCGGAGCGCTCCACGCTGTAGTAGCGCACCCGGTCACCCTGGACTTCGTATGACGAGACCACCTGGAAAGTGCCGTCCTTCAGGAAGAGCTTGAGGGACGCCCATGCCTCGCGGGGCAGAGCAAGTGCACCCAGCAAAAGCGCTCCGGCTAAAAGCGAACGGATTGACGACCCCGATGGCATGTCCAGTCCCACGTGGGTTAGATGCGGCGGAATGGGACGCGCGTGGCCCCCTTCCCATCTGGGACACCATTATAGGGGGGCGAACCCGGAGTCTGCTAGTTTAGTGTCCAGGAAATGGCTGGACAACTGTGTTGGCCGTAGCGCCGGCATTCTGTGCCGCCAAAATGGCGGCGCTACGCCCAAATTTAGGACAGCACCTAGTTAGCGGTAGTGGTGCTGTTTGCTGCCGGAGCGACTAATTTCAGAGTGGGCAGGGTTCGCGGCGAAGGTGAAGGCCCTACTTCCCTCAGTTCATCCCACGCAACAATAAAGCTTGACAATAAGCCTTACTAATTGGTATAATCCGGCTGCGCCGACTGCCCGAAGGACTTGGCGTGGAACGCACCGTAGGGAGGCCCCGTGGTGAAGCGTAAATATGAGACCGAAAACGCACCGTCTGAGCCGTTCATTCTAGTCGACAATGTGTCGCTTGACGCCAAAAATGCCCAAAGCTGAGAACATATTGATAACAAAGCGCGTCAGCTCGCGATTTCTGTTTGCCAAAGCTGAGAGATTATTGAAAACAAATATGGTTAGCAACAATATGAAAAATGGTAAAACAGGATGACAATGTGTCTAGCCTGCCTTTCGCACTTCCACCCGCTACCGGGCTGATTTTGGCAGCTTGCGGTGCACAAGGTCTTTGCCTTCAATGGGCGCGGGTTGAAGAGTGCTTGTAGGCCCGACCTACCCTCTTTTCTGGGGCGCGAAGGTCTGGCATTCTGGGGCGTGCACCTGAAGATTCATCGACGCAAAAAGGACGGCAAGGAACATCGTTATTTCAGCATCGTTCGAGAGTCGGCGCGTGTCGCGCTCGAAGGTCGTGCATCGGACGGTGCTGTATCTGGGCGAAATCAACGACAGCCAACAATCCGCGTGGCGCAAGACGCTGGAGGTTTTTGACGAGGACCGTCGCGTCCTCGCGTCCCTGAGCCTCTTCCCGGAGGACCGCGAACTTCCTGCGGATGCTGTGGACGGCGTACAAGTGAAGTTGAGTGAAATGCGCGTTGAGCGGCCGCGCACCTTCGGTGGCTGTTGGTTGGGCTGCGAGCTGTGGCGCCAGTTGAAGCTGGACGAGTTCTGGCAGGCGAGGTTGCCGGAAGGGCGCGAGGGAGTTCCGTGGGAGAAGGTGCTACGGCTGCTGGTGGTGAACCGGTTGATCGAGCCGGGCAGCGAATTCCGTGTGCATCGGCACTGGTTCGATCAGACCGCCATGGCCGAGTTGCTGGCAGTGAACTTCGCGGTGGCCGAGAAGGACCGGCTCTATCGTTGTCTGGATCGAATACTGGCGCACAAGGCGGAGTTGTTCCAGCACCTGCGGCTGCGGTGGCAAGACCTCTTTGCGGCGCGCTTTGATCTGCTCCTCTACGATCTCACCAGCACCTATGTGGAAGGAGAGGCGGAAGCGATTCCCAAAGCCCGCCACGGTTACAGCCGGGACGGGCGGTTCGACTGTCGGCAGGTGGTGATCGCCCTGGTGCTGACGCCGGAAGGTTTCCCGCTGGCCTACGAAGTGATGGAGGGGAATACTTCCGACCGGAACAGCTTGCGCGGTTTTCTGGACAAGATCGAGAGCGTGTACGGCAAGGCACGGCGGGTGTGGATGATGGATCGGGGAGTTCCCAGTGAAGAACTGCTGGCGGAGATGCGCACCCCGGGGCGGGAGATGTTTTACCTGGTGGGGACGCCACGGGGCAAGATCCGGCAGTACGAAGCGAAGTGGACGGAACTGCCGTGGCGGAAGGTGCGCGAGTCGGTAGAGGTGAAACTGTTCGCGGAGGAAGGCGAGTTGTATGTGCTGGCGAAGAGCGCAGGCCGCCAGGCGAAAGAGATGGCCATCCGTCGACGCAAGCTGGCACGGCTGTTGTGGAGGCTGCGGGCCTTGCGGCGCGTGTGTCCGACGCGTGATGCGTTGCTGATGAAGATCGGAGCAGCCAAGAGTGAAGCCGGACGGGCCTTCGGTTTCGTGAAGATCAGCGTGCCCAAGGCCCAGGAAGAAGTGACTCGCCAGACCTTCCAGTTCCGGCTCGAGCGCAGCAAGTTGGAGGAAGCGGAGCGGCGCGATGGACATTATCTGTTGCGCACCAATCTGACGGGGGAAAATCCCGAGGTGTTGTGGGACCGCTACATGCAACTGGCGCAGATCGAAGCGGCCTTTAAGTGTTTGAAGAGTGAGCTGGGAATTCGGCCGATTTATCATCAAATAGAACATCGCGTCGAGGCCCACATCCTCATTGCCTTTCTGGCGTACGGCTTGTGGGTGACGCTGAAACAGCGTCTGCAGGCCCACGCTCCGGGCCTGACGCCGAAAGCGGTGCTGGAGAAGCTGGCGGGCATGCAGATGCTCGATGTGTCTTTCCCGACCACGGATGGGCGCCGATTAGTGATGCCCCGCTACACCGAGCCGACACCCGAACAAAAGCTCCTGTTGCACGAACTGCAGCTCGTGCTCCCCACTCAGCCACCGCCCAGGATCACGGTCCAGCCGGAAATCTTTCCTGCTGGAATGCTGCGTTTGTAGGCCAGACCTTGGCAATGCCTGTACTGAAAAGAAGCGAGTTAACCCAACTCAACACCCTGAAGTGCGAAAGTTCGGCTAGTGTAGTGTCCACGAAATGGCTGGACAAATGTGTTGGCCGTAGCGCCGGCATCCTGCCGACAAATGCCCCGATGGATCGGGGCGCTACGATGTCCAGTTAATTACCGGACACCGCACTAGCCGTCTGGACTGCAAAAAGATGTCCCAGATGCGCGGCGGAGAGCGGCATAGCGCGCTTCGTCCCACCAAATTTTGGGCCCTTAACAGAAACACCCCTTGCGGTCCCACTTTCGCGTATGATGGGCCACATGGACGGCGCGGTCCGGCGAATCCCCTGGTGCCCAGGAAAAGTTGGCTTCCTCTTGCTGCTCGCGGCAACAAGTTTTTGTCCCCCTCCGGCGCTTGCCCAAGTGAATTATGTGGCGCGATTCCGCATGGAAAAATCCGAATACGTGGCAGGCGAACCGATCTTCTGCGACTTTGAAATCAGCAATACGGGGAGCCAGATTTTCGGCTTCCTCTTTCGCTCGCCTAGTCGCGTCTTGGCGCAAGACCATGAGCAGGAACCACATTTCCTGGTGAGGAACTCGAAAGGGATTAATCTGCACGACCCCGGTCCCCAACCCTGCGGAGGCGCGCCAGGCACAGTCGTGTACGGCTCCGTCACGCTTCCTGCCGGACAAATCCACACCGAACGTTGGCTGCTGAATCAGTGGGCGCAATTCCGAGGCCCGGGCCGCTTCCAGGTGCGCGCGGAGCGGCGACTCAAACTGCTGGCGCTCGATCCGCACACCGGGAAATTCCTGGAAAAACCCGCTGCATTTGCATTGGCCCTGGATGAACTGAGCTTCGAAGTGAAGCCCTCCACCGCAGTTCAGCTCGAGGCCATTTTTAAACCGTACCTCGATGCAATCCGCGACCCTAAAAACCCCAACCCGGCGGAGGCGGTGCTGGTCGTTACCAATCTGCCGCAACCGTCTTTTACGGAACAATTGGTGGCCATGGCGAATGCAGGAAAGCCTGATCGCTGGGACCGTCGCGACGCCCTTAATGGCTTGGCACGGTTGAATACGCCCGCAGCCTGGCAGGCCATTCTCAAGACCGCACGCGGTCAGGCTGCCACCACAGATTTAGAAGGTAAAGCTACTGCGGTTCGATATGACGAGCCAGTGCGCTCCTATGCGGTGCTGTTATTAGCAGAGAAAGCGGACCCGGAGTTCCTTCCCGCCCTGGTCGAGATGCTCCCTGGGAGCAGCGAACCACTGCGTGGTGACGTCCTGCACGGGCTGGGATTCTTCCACGCGGCACGAGTCTATCGGACACTTTTTGAATACCTTCATTCCGCACAGGTGACCGACCGGATGAACGCCATCCTGGGGTTGAAGAATCTGGGCACGAAAGAGGTCATTCTCCCGCTGATCGCCATGCTTAAGGATCCGGAACCGCAGGTTCGCCAGGTTGCGAACTTTGCGTTGGAAGGCCTGACGGGCCACAAGCTTGCGCTTTCCGGAAACCCCACGCACGAGGAGTGGGTGCGGGCTGAAAGTAACTGGCAAACATGGTGGCACGAACACGGCGGCACTTTCACGCCCCCGCATCCCGCCGCATGCCACGACTGGTAACCGGCCCCGCCCCGCCACCTGCCGGCCCCCTGCGGCCGGAAGCATTGAATGCGGGAGCGGCCTCTTGTATATTACCGGTGCAGCGGGAAACCACTGCGGGGCCCTAATCGTCAGTGGATCCAGGGGCAGGTCGACCGTGCCCAGGCGTTCCTCCCAGGCAACATCGCGAGCCACAAACCTGAAGACGCCTGATGGGGTGAGAACCAACGGGGGCAGTGGATTTTGCAAAGCATTTGAGGGAGGGAATCATGTCAAAGCAATCAGCAGTAACGCGCCGGGATTTCTTGAAAGGTGGCGCGACCGCCGGGGCGAGTCTGGCGGCGATGAGTGGGATTACCTTTCTCGCTGAGCCCCAGCGGGTGTTCGGCGCGAACGATCGCATTCGGTTTGGGATGATTGGCTGTGGAGACCGCGCCCAGGAGGATCTGCGCGCGGCCTTGAAGTCTCCCAATGTTGAATGCGTCGCCGCGGCCGATGTCTACACGCGCCGCCTCGATGAAATCAAGACCATCGCGCCCGGGGCCAAGACTTACCAGGACTTCCGCAAGCTTCTGGATGACAAATCCATTGACGCGGTGGTGATTGTGACCCCGCAGCACCAGCACGCGCTGAACTTTGTGCCGGCCATTCAAGCGGGCAAGGACGTTTACCAGGAAAAGACCATGGCCTTCAATCCTGACCACGCGCGGCGCATGCAGCGGGCGTTTAAAGATTCTGACCGCGTCGTGCAGGTGGGCATGCAATCGACCAGCGCCGACGTTTTCTGCAAGGTGAAGGAACTGGCCGCGCCGGACAAGATGGGAGACATCACCGGTATCCACACTCACATGTGGCGCAATGCGCGCTACGGGGGCTGGAAGCGCGAGATTCCTGCCGATTGCGATCTCGCCCATGTGGATTGGAAGATGTTCCAGGGAGAATCCGCGCCGCGCGAATTCGATCCCAACCGGGTCATCAATTGGCGCTTCTTCTGGGATTACGCCGGTGGCAACGTGTTTGAGAATATGGTTCACCAAGTGGGCTTCTGGTCCAAGGTGCTGGACCTCAAGCCGCCTGCCGCGGTGACCATGAGCGGGGCCAATTACCTTTCACCCGGGATGGAAGTGCCCGACACCATGGACGTTTCCATGGAGATGTCGGAGAAGATCCTCTTCACCTGGAATTCCGGGTTCGGGAATCGCCACTACAAAGCGGAAGACGACTTCCTGCTGGGGACCAAGGGAACGGTGATCCGCGGCCGGTTTAGTGCTGAGTACATCGCCGAAGGCCAGGGGCACAGACCGGCGACTCCCGGCGCTCCTGCGGCGCCTCCTCCGCCCGCAGAGTCCATGGTTCCCGACATTGTTGGCCGGGATGACGGGACCGACGTTCACTTTGCGAACTTCTTCGATTGCATGCGCACCCGCAAGCAACCCAATTGCCCCTTTGAACTCGGCTTCAATGCGGCCATCGCCTGCCAGATGGCGATTCGATCTTATCGCGAGCGCCGTCGAGTGACTTGGGACGCTGAGCACGAGGAGATTGTGTAGGAGTGTAGTGCGTTTGAGTCCTTGACGAAAAATCAACGGAAAAACGCATGAAGCTGGGGAAATAAGTGGGACCTCGCTCGCTATGCCCCGCTAAGAGCAACAAGTGGGACTGTCCCACTTATGACAAAAAGTCGCGGGCCTGCAGGCGTAGATTAAGCGAAAACGCGATGCCGAGCCCTACCTCCTCACCCGCCTCCGATTTCTGGACTCCGATGGTCCGATCTGATCGGACCCTGGACTTTGGCCTTTAACTAGATAAAGGCTGTCGGAAAGTATTTACTTGCAGAAAAGCCAGTCTTCTGATATCTAGTTATATGACTAGATATTCCTCAAGGAGGCTTTTCTCATGGGGTTCCCTACCAAAGTACAGCTTATCAAACGCCAGGCGAGCGAGCAGTGGTACATCAACTTTCCTTCCGCCCTCGCCCAAGCCATGGAGTTTGCGCGCGGCGAATCGGTCGAATGGTTCGTCGAAAACAAAGGTCTGCTGGCCCTGCGACGAGCCTCGCCGCCGCCTTCCGTGCTAAAAAAAACTCTACCGGCGTCCTCGCCGAACTCGAACAACTCTGGAGCCAATGTTTCCCGGGCTTCCGCCAGCGCCGCGTTGCCGCGCACGCCCAAGCCCTCGCGCTGAGCACCTTGCTTTGTCTGGGACGCCATACCGTGACCGGTCTGCTCACCACTTGCGGCCTGCAGTTCCGTGACTGGACCTCCAGTTACCGGCTCTTCTCCCAGCACCGTCTGCGGGTTGAGGCGCTCTTCTCCGTGGTGCGCCGCGCGGTGGTGAGCGAACTCGCACCCGGCGCTCCCGTCTGCGCCCTCCTCGATGACTCGCTGTTGCGTCGTTCCGGTCGGCGCACTCCCGGGGTGGCTTGGCGCCGCGACCCGCTGGGCCCGCGCTTTCAAACCAACTTCGTGCGCGCCCAGCGTTTTCTTCAAACCTCCCTCGCGCTCCCCACTCCCGACGGCTCCTGCCGCTTGCTCCCCATTGCTTTCCGCCATGCCCCCACGCCCCGCAAGCCTTCCCGGCAGGCCCCCGCCGCCGAGCAGCAGCAGTACCGCACCCAAGCGCGCGCTGCCCGCCTCGGTCAACGCGCCAGCGAACAAATCCACGATCTGCGTGCGGCCCTTGACTCCAATCCCGCCTCCGCTTCGCGCCTTCTCCTCGTCGCCTTCGATGGCGGATACACCAACCGCACCGTCCTCAAACGCCTTCCTCCCCATACCACCGCCATCGGCCGGCTCCGCAAAGATGCTCAGTTGCTGTTCCGGCCCGATCCCCAAACCCAAAAGGCGCGCGGTCGCCGTCTCTGCTACGGGCCTCCCGCTCCCACTCCCGAGCAGGTCCGCACCGACGATGCTCCCTGGCAGACCTTGACCTTTACCCATCACGGCATTCCCCATCAACTCCGCTTCAAGCGCCGCACCGGCCTCCTGTGGCGTGCCGCCGGCGCCCACCAATTCCTGCAACTTGTCGTCATCGCGCCGCTCGCCTATCGTCTGCGCCAAGGTTCCAAGCTGCTCTATCGCCAACCCGCCTTCCTCCTCTGCACCGACGAAAACCTCGACCCCCAACTCCTCATCACAACTTACTTCCAACGCTGGGACATTGAAGTTAATTTCCGCGATGAAAAAACTCTGCTGGGAGTGGGCCAAGCCCAGGTCCGCTCCCCCCATTCGGTCGAGTCTGCCCCCGCCTTCACCGTGGCCGCCTATGCCCTCTTGCTCCTCGCTACCCATCGCGCCTTCGCCCGTACCCGCCACGGCCTGCTGCCGCGCCCCAAGTGGATCCACGCTGCCCCCACTGCCCGCATCTCCACCCAACACGCCATCCATCAACTGCGCGCCGAGGTCTGGGGCCGGGGACTGGGTCTCGATCATTTCTCCGGCTTCGCGCCTCCCCAACCCTCTACAACGAAGCCCCAGAATTGTACCTTCCCCCTCGCCTCCGCCCTCTGCTACGCCAATGCTTGAACTGCAAAAGGCCAAAGGCCAGGGTCCGATCTGATCGGACCGCCAATCGCACCCGGCCCTTGGTTCAAACGGCCTGCTTGCCGGGATGAATCCCCGCCACCCCGGCAGCAAGGCCGAACGCGTCAGGGGTGCCGGTGGTTCCAAAGCTCCCGGTAATTCACCAAGTCAATCCCTTTTCTCAGGATCTCCGACTTGACCTCCAGGCTGGTCACCACTCGGAGTTCTTCAGCGCGATTCGGGCCGACCCCGTCCACGAAAATGTCTTCAGGCGCGGTATGAATCAGGGCGCGCTGTTCCGGGGAGTCGATGCCGACGTGGCACACCCACAGCCACAGGCCCGGCGCGAGGCTCTCCAAAGTTTCCACAGCACTTTTCAACTTTTCGTTGATGGGGACAGTGTACACATTCGGCATCATCTTCTCCCCGAACTGCTCGGAATGGGGGACGTGGTAGTCACTGGCAAGCTTCGTGACCAGCGCGTCCAGGCCCGCCTCGTCCCCGGTGTCGAAGTAGTGGGTATCGACGTATTGGATGTTCACGCCCTTCTTCTTCGCCAAATCCATCTGGGCCCGGAGCTCGGCGTCGATTTCCTCGAGCTTCGGTTGGTGCGCGTAAAGTTCTTTCGGGGAGGCGTAGAAATAACCGTCACCATCCACCAGCGAACGTACTTTGTCCCAAGGCAGAACGGGTCGCCACCGGTAGCCCCGCCACTCGCCCACGAAGCAAAGGTGAATCCCCGTACACCAGCCCGGATTCCGGCGCGCCAGCTCTGCCGCACCTTCAAACCAGGGCGCCGGCACGATAATGGACGTGGCCGTCATCACGCCCTCATTCATCGCCTTTTCGACGGCGGCGAGAGATCCCTGCGTCATCCCCAAGTCATCTCCGCGCACAATTAGCTGGATCTTTTGGGCATAAGCAACGCCTGGCGACACAGCTCCAACGCCGAAAATGACGAGGGCGATTAGCGTGATTCTTGCGAATGATTTTCTCATGCGAAGGCTCCGTTCTTAAGATTGCCACGAGAGTGTACACCCGCTGAAGCTCCCAAGCCACTGAGCGAGCGTGAGCGTTGATTTGAATTTATTGGCCCCGCTTTATTGGGGTGAGCGTCCCGCCGGGAGTGACCCCTCACCCGTCCCGCTCCGGCTCGTAAAAACGCCGGCAGCGGTCCACCCTCTCCCCTCGGAGAGGGCTATGATTCTGACTTCTATCCCTTGAGGTTGAAAAGTACCCACACTCGCCACCCCAGTTGCAGGGAGACCACAAAGAAAGATTAGCCACCCTCTCCAGGGGGAGAGGGTGGACCGCTGCCGGCGTTCTCATCAGCCGGGGCGGGACGGGTGAGGGGTCTCTTCGCCGCCCCCGCCAGCACGATAACACACCACACCGAACTGGGTTCTTCGCGTGACAGAAGAAACTCGTCTTTCGCAGGGAGGTATGCCGTCGACGTTTTATACTGTAAAATGTAACTTGAAACCTTCGTAGCGGAGACTCATGCGCGGACCAAGAAAATCGAAACCCGTGGGGGTTCTGACCAAGACCCTGCGGATCATCGACTTGCTCGAAGGATTCCCGCTCGCCCTTATCTCTCCATGAGGTCAGCGTGCAAGCGGGCATCAACAAAAGCACGGCCTTCCGCCTGCTCACACATTTAGAAAAGGAAGAATATCTCCGGCGGGATGATAAGGGAGAGTATAGCCTGGGGCCGAAACTCCTGCGGCTGGGAAGCGATTATCACGTGCAGGCGCCCCTGCGGGAAATCGCCCGGGAGTCGTTGTGGGAACTCTGGCGGGTCACGCAGGAGACGATCAACCTGGCGGTCCTGGAGGGACTCGAACGTCGTCTATATCGATTGCCTGGAAAGCCCGCACGATTTTCGCCTGGTGAACAATGTCGGCATGCGGGCCATCCTGCACCGCACGGCCCTGGGCAAAGCCATGCTGGCCTTCCTGCCACCCGACCAGCGCGAGATGATCGTAAGAACTCTGCGCTTCCAGGTGTTCACGCCCAACACCATCACCTCCGCCGCACAGTTGACCCGCGAATTGAATGTGATTCACAAGGCGGGCTATGCCGTCGATAACGAGGAAAGCGTGCTGGGGCTGCGCTGCATCGCCGCGCCCATCGTGGATAAAAGAGGAATCGCCGTGGCCGCGGTGAGCATCTCCGGCCCCACCAGCCGAATCACGCCACAGAAGACTGCTTCCCTGGGAAATGTTGTGAAGTCCGCTGCCCAGGAGATTTCCCGGCGAATCGTTTCCCATCCGGCGCGGGGCTAGGGGCTGGGGGTCAGGTGCTGGGTTCTGGGGGCTGGGGATTAGGGGCTGGGTGCTGGGTTCTCGGGGCTAGGGACTGGCATCGACTAACATCCCTCGCCCCTTTGGGGGAGAGGGTGGACCGCAACCGGCGTTTACACCAGCCGGGGCGGGCCGGGTGAGGGGGTCCTTTCAACCCTCCACCTCCTGGGCCGCAAATTTCACGAAGGCAGTACTGCGCCGAGTTCCCAACTCAAAATAAGTTTCATCCTCGTCAAGGCCACCGCCGATAACGATACGGGGGAGTGTCGGGGGCACTGCGAGGGGGGGCTGGCTGGCGCATGAATACTGATGACGGCGACGATCCGAAGATTCGCTGGCTGGCGCAGACACCCGTTCTTTGGTGTCTGCGATCCCAAAGCAGCCGTAGCGGCGATCAGGTGGGCGCTACGGTCATTAATGCGAAGTCCCTTCGGGATCGCAGACTCCCAAAACCAGGAGTCTGCGCCAGCCAACCGGCGCCAGAAGGGTTCACAGCTTGCAGCCGACAGTTGTCGTGCTAAGCGAAGCATTTTATCGAGTGGTCTGCCATCATCCTATCCGTGTAGAGCGCGAAGTTGTCGCAGCGCTGCCGCATGCCCATGCCTATACAGCCAATTCCGACTATCCCTTGGCGTCGGCCCTGCCGACGAATCGACTTTGGCAAAAGGGGGGTAGCGCGGAGGAACGTGTAGTTCGCGTTCCTCCCCGGATCTTCCGCAAATGCACAGGGCTGCGCTCGCCCTGCGCCAGCCCGCCAACGTATGGCGGGGAGCCGTTGCAGATAGCACTAAATCAAAGTTCGTCGTCGCCGGGCCTCCGATACAAATAAGTATCGTCTAATAGCTCCAGCAAGTGGCGCGGACCTGCGGTTTAGGTCGGCGGCATTTCATCTGGAATTGAGCCTTTCATGCTCAAATCCGCTCGCTTGCAATCGCCGCAGAAACTCGATGTGCGCGTCGGCATATGCACTATGGAGGAGTGTCTCGGGCTCTGTTTCGTCTGCTTCAATCCTTCCATAGATTTCGCTGCGAATTTCGTCGGCTTTCTCGATGAATGCTGGGCTCGGAAACGATTTGCGGTCGATTTGAATTTCCTGCCGAACAATATCGCAGATGATTCCCAAAGCTCCAAGGGCCTCAAATAGACCAAGGCGAAAGCCCAGGCGTGCGCCATGCCACGCCCTACGTTGGGCTTCCTGAGAAAGGTGCTGCACAATTTGGTCTCTTTCCGTGATGAGCTGCTCGATGCCCGCAATCAACGTTGCACGATCCTTCATGAGCGCCGGACATTGCCACCTCACAAGCACACCCACTTGCTGATCAAGGTGATCGATCTGCGTTTTCAGACGCTCAATCGTCGCGTCCTTTTCGCCTAGGGCACGGTCCGCCAGTACCTTCTGCTGGCCAATTACGTATCGTAGATAGAATCCGCCAACTGCAAGCGCGGCAATGAGCAGTGCGTAGGAAATAAAACAAGCAGTCTGCATAGACCTTCCTTTGGCAAGGGGATAATAGCGTGGAGTCTACCATGCTGAATACAACAAGAGAAGGGTCACGCTTCCACGGGCTGGCGCAAAGCGCAGCTCTGCGATTCACGTCAATTAACCGCACCAGAATCGCAGGGCTGTGCTCGCCCTGCGCCAGCCCGCCTACCGAAGCAAGGCCGTTCCACTCCGGATGAGTTCTACTCCAATGTCACGGACCAGGACTAGATCAGCCTCGAGGGTTGCAGCCGAGATGCAGAGCTCCTCACCGGGTGTAGCAGCATCTCCGGTGTTACTGAGGTATGTATCGTCCACGATCGCTCGCCGGTGCACGATTAGGTGCCGCCGCTGCCAAATCAGCCACAGAGAGCGACTAGACAGAAGCTCATGCAGGCGGTCGTTAGCCGGGAAGAGTGCGCGAAAAACTACGCGCATGGTCGGGACCGAGTCTATCGGATGCTGGTCGGCCAGAATGCTCCCCATGTGACCCGAGACATCGAATGCATAAGTACTTAGGGTTTCCATCGGAAGCGCCTTTATCTGGAAAAGACGCCTGCAGTTGTCCTCCTGAGCAACCACAGCCGCAAGGCTCGGACGAGTGTTGAGGAGAGTGACAAAGAGGTCATGCGAAAGGACCTCCAGTGCGCCCCAAATAAGGACCTCACCTTGACGAAGGATCTCGGCAGTAGCTGAGGCGACGGGCGGTTTCGCGAGTGCTGCATGGAGCTCTTCAATAGTAGCACGTGCGAATTGCTCCTCCTTCTCCTTGAGCTCTCTGTCCATCTCCCTCTGTGCGACCTCGTAGGCCTCGCGCTGAAGCGCCTCCGGAAGATCCTCACCCGCATTAACCCTCGTCAACATTTGTATCCGAGCGGCCATGTGAAGCTGCTGGAATCGCCTCTCGTGAACGCTGGCAGAAATGAGCTGGAATGGTATCGTGGTCGTGTGCACAACCGCGTTCAGGTTACGCTTGAGGGCCTCCACACATCCTTCGAGGGGGGGCGCAAATTCCGACAAGGCGACGCTTAGCGGATGGATGTGACTTGTTTTGTGACTGGGATGCTCATCAGTGCAGCATATGAGGTACCGCGCAAGTACCTCTTTGAGTCGTTCCTGGAATGTTCCCATCTTTCCTGACTCCCGAAGCAGAGGCTGACTGGCGGAGACCATTGCTTTGCGGGGTCTGCGATTCCTCACCGCAGATTCCTTGTTGATGCATCGTGGACTACAGCTTGTAGTTGACCCCAAATTCGTAGTCCAAGAAAGTAGTACCTCCGAAGTGCTTGTCACCAACTCTCAGAAGCTGAGGAGAAGGAAGCAATTCCCCGGACTGCGCTTTGTTTTTGTAGAGGTAAAGCACCATGACAAAAAGACCCGCCACTGCGTTTAGAGCGTTCTTCAGATTGGCCCGTCCATATTCCGAGTCTCGCTTGTGCTTTATCTTGTTGTACGCCGTCCACCACAGGGGTACGCCGTTAGGTTTGTTCCACTCGTCCCAAGGCCGTAGGCTAAGCCCGAACCGAGGCAGTAATACTTCGAACTGGCCGATTCCAGCAAAGGCCCTTATTATCTCGTCCCGGTATTGGTTTATGGTATCCGCGTTTGACTGGGCATTAATCAGTCTACATAGTTGCTTGCAGACGACGTCAACCTCCGCGCTTGACGCGAGGAGAATCCTAGCAATCTCGATTGAAAAGCACGCGAAATTCTTTTCGTCGAATTCTATGTAGCTCGATAACGCAAGGACATCGCGTTCGATGGCAAGAAGGTAGTTCCAATGCGGCTCGATCTTATGCGTCCGAATTCCCATAACAAGTGCCACTCACAAGCACAGAGTTGCTTTACGAACTCTGACGGGTCCCGAGTATACAAGCCGGGGAGTTCAAGAACAACTCCGCAGTACCAAAGCAAGAAGGCCCCGCCGCGAGAGGGAACGGTGGGAACGGCAGGCTGGCGCAGAACGAGCTCAGTTCTGCGATTTAGTGCGAATCAAGTAATCCGGTCCATGGTCAGGCGGGAGAATCGTTCCGATCATGAAATCGGAAGCTTGTTCCGCAAATCGGCATCATGGGAATCTCGGCGGGTAGGGTCAGACACGTGAATCGCAGAGCGCAGCTCTGCGCTTCACGTCATCTAATCGCGGGTGGCGCATACGTGCCGCCTTTTGGTATGTATGCGATCACAACATTCGGTGCATAGAGAGCATGGAGCAGGTAGCAGAGGTGGGCGCATTTCAGCCCTCCTCCGCGGCTCTTAGCAAGATGGGCGTTCGGGAGAACGGTGTCAGGTACCCTTATCGGTGCCCCCGATACCCAGGACTCCGAACCGTAGACTCGGCTTCGCTTATTAAAAAGTAAAGGTACCTGGAAGGTGTGAAGAATTAGCCAGAAGACCAAAAGCATCTCGCGCAGAGACGCAGAGGCGCGGAGGCGGCAATGAAATTAAAGCATTTATTTATTTCGAATCTCTGCGGCTCTGCGCCTCTGCGCGAGGCTGCTCATTTTTTCACGGGTTCCTGACACCGTTCCCCCCCACTAGGGTTGACCTGTATCCGTTTCTAACGTATAGTTAGCCCGTGCAAACAGTTGTCGAAACAGAATCCTATCTCCGAGATGCAAGGGCGGCGGGAGTAACAGACCATGAACGCTTGGGCATCTTGGATTTTATTGCGGCGAACCCCGATGCCGGGAAGGAAATCAGGGGTGCCGGAGGCGCACGCAAAGTTCGCTTTGCGGGTAAGGGTAAAGGCAAGAGTGGCGGTTACAGGGTTATCACCTTTTACAGTGGTAAGGACGTTCCCGTGTTTTTGCTGAACGTGTTTGCCAAGAACGAAAAAACCGACTTATCGCAGGCAGAGCGGAATGAGCTGAAAAGCGTACTTGCTGCCCTTGCCGATGCTTATCGAAGGAGAAAATGACCATGGCCAGGAAACTGACCGCAGGACAACGGATGATATCCAGTGCCAGGCAGGCTTTGGCATTCGCCCAGGGGGAAAACAACGCTTGCGTTGTCCACATCCCTGACGAGATCGACACGGCGCGGATTCGCAAGAAAATCAAAATGAGCCAGAGCCAGTTTGCGGCGTATTTTGGTGTAAGCGTTCGGACGGTGCAGGAATGGGAGCAAGGCCGGGTAGTGCCTTCCGGGGCGGCACGGGCTTTCCTGATCGTGATTGACCGTGAGCCGGATGCCGTGCGTCGCGCCCTTGTGGATTTTGCCGTCCGCGGCAACCTGGAACATCAACCCGCACACCCGTAACCCACCGTAACTCTCAAAATCCAACAAACCACGGGACGGTGTCAGGAACGGTGTCAGCAGGAACGGTGAGCAGGAACGGTGTCAGGAAGCTGTGAAGAAATTCCGGAACGAGCAAAAGCATCTTGCGCAGAGGCGCGGAGGCCACAAAGAAAACAAATCAGTTATTTGCTTAAAATCTCTGCGCCTCTGCGTCTCTGCGCGAGATTGTCTATTTTTTCACAGCTTCCTGATACCGTTCCTCTCGGCGACGACCCGAAGATTCGGAGGTAACGCTCAAATTGGAAATGTGGGTCTAGTTCCAAGCTCTTAGCTGATAGCTGATAGCTGATGGCTGAAAGCTGAAAGCTTCCCTACCACACCGCGTCTTCATCCAAAATCGGCAACTCCACGGGTGTCCCTTGCTTGGCGGATTGGTACATGGCGAGGGCCCACTCGAGCGTGGGGCGCACGCTCGCGAGGGTGATCATGGGTTCGCGACCCTCGGCCACGGCGCGCACCATATCCTCGACGACCGTTTGATGATCGCGGAATCCCAGATCGGCCGCGCCGGTCGCACCCGTTGCCACCGAGGCGCTGCCAATATGGCGAATCTCCTCATCCTCCGGCCGGTTGTCCTTGAACTTCCAGGTCTCAATTCTCTCGCCCACCATGATGGCCGTGCCGTTATCGCCGTTCACCTCGACGCGGACATCGGTTCCCGGCCAAAGGGCGGTCGAAGCCTGGACCACTCCTTGCGCGCCGCTCGCGTAAGTCACAAACGCCAGGGAGGTGTCTTCGAGAGCGACGGCGGGATGCGCGAGGTTGGTCATTTGCGCGTGCACCCGTTTGACCGGGCCCACCAAGTACTGCAGCAAATCCAGATAGTGGAACGCCTGCTGAATGGTTACGCCGGCGCCGGAGCGGCGCGAGGTGCGCCAGGCATCCATGAGATAGTAATCCGTAGTGCGGAACCATTTCATGTAAGTGTCGGCGTGATGGATTTTCCCAAACCGTCCCTGCTGGATGGCGGTGCGAATGGCCTGGGTTGACCGGCGCGTCCGGCATTGCAGCACCACGCCGCACTTGACGCCCGCCGCGGCCGCGGCCGCTGCCATGGTATCCATTTCGCGCAACGACATGGCCGGCGGCTTCTCCACCAAAGTGTGTTTGCCCGCCCGGGCCGCTTTTACTACCGCGTCGGCGTGCAGGTGGTTGGGCGTAAGGATATTCACCACATGAACCGCGGGATTGGCCAGCATCTCGTTGAGCGTGGCGTATCCCGGGATGCTGAATTCGGCGGTGAATTTTTTGAGGCGGGCCGCGTCTGTATCCGCCACCGCCACCAGGCGCGCCCCACTGGCTGCCAGGATAGCCTTGGCGTGGAACGGTGCGATCAGTCCAGTCCCTAATAGTCCAAAACCTAGGCGTGAATCGTTAGTCATGGTTTCCTCATTCAGGAGTAATCAGAACCTTCAATTCCTTCTGCGCATCGAGCCCGTCGAAACCAATCTTCCAATCCGCAAGCGGCAGCCTGTGCGTGATCACCTCTCCCGCGGGCAGGCGGCCGCTGGCGATCAAATGAATGGTTCGATCCCAGCTCGTATAGCTGGTGGAAAGGTTGAAAATCACCTCGCAAACTTTGAACGCCGCCTTGTCCCAGGGGAAGGGAATCGAGTCTTTGCCGGTCAAACCGATGACGCAGATACGGCCCTTCTTGCGGATAAGGTCGACGGTGGAGGCGATGGCGGGGGGAGCGCCGCTGCACTCAATCACCAGGTCAGCCCCCAGGCCGGCGGTGAGCTCGCGGACCACTTCCACAGGATTCGATTGCGCCACGTTGAGAACGATTTCAAAACCCAGCTCGCGGGCTTTCTTCAGGCGGATTTCCTCATCGGCCGGAGCGCCTACGATCACCACTTGCCGGGCGCCCGCGGCGCGCGCCGTGAGCGCTGCCAGCAAGCCGATGGGGCCGGGTCCAAGCACCACCACGAAGTCACCCGCATCGATCCGGGCGCGCTCCACAACATCGTGCACCACGTTGGCCGTGGGCTCGACAAGCGCCGCGAGGTCGTAGCTCATGGAGTCGGGAATCCGGTGCAAAAGCCGCTCCGGCATCTTCAGGTACTTGGTGAGCGCGCCGTCAATCCCCCAGCCCGGTGAGCGCTTCAGCGGGCATATCTGAATGTTGCCCGTCCGGCACAAGTAGCAGTGGCCGCAGGCTTGCGTGTGCGGCTCGCCCACCACGCGCTCGCCAATTTTGAACAAGCTCGTTTCCGGACCGGCCGCGACGATTTCGCCGGAAAACTCGTGCCCCAGAATCACCGGCGGCCAGTAGGGAAACTTGTCGTGCCACACATGAATGTCCGTGCCACAGATTCCGCAGGCTTTAACCTCAATCAAAAACTCACCCCGACCGGGAGTGGGCTCCGGCACCTCGCGAAGTTCGAGGAAGCCAACGCCTTTCTGGGTTTTCATGAGTGCTTGCATAACGTCGTAATCCCCCAGTCTTCGGACATCTCACCGCAGAGGCGCGGAGGCCCAGAGAAGTGTAGTCAAAAGCCCTTTTCTCTGCGTCTCTGCGTCTCTGCGGTGAACTCCTCCTGCCCGCACCATTCCCCCAGGAACCGCACCAGAGTGGTGGCCGCCTGGCCAATTTCATCCAGGCCGATCTGCTCTATGGTCGTGTGGGCAAAACCCAGGCTGCCCGGGCCATACACCAGTGTAGGAATCTTAAGTTGGTTATTATACAACCAGGAATCGCACGACGCGGGCATGGCGCTGATTTCGCCGCGACCTCCGGCTTCGCGGGCGCAGGCCTGAAGACCGGTGGCCAGCGGGTGCGCCGGGTCGAGCACCTGCGCGTCGTGCCGGTACATGAATTCAAGCCGGAAGTGCTCGCGGAACCACTCGTCTCCACCCTCCACCAGGGCCTGCCGCATCTCCTCCATCACCTGGTAGCGAGTCTTGTTCGGCAAGAGGCCCAGCACGCCCTCTAGGGTGGCACTGGCAGGCGACATGGCCGGCCAGTCGCCCGACATGAGTTTGCCAAAGATAATCGGCATGGGATTCGGGAAGGGATCAAAAAGCGGAAAGCCCCGGGACGCTGCGAGCAGGCGCGCATGATACTGGTCCAGGATTTCAATGGCGCGAATGGCCATGCGCAGCGCGCTGATCGTATCGCCCACCCGCCCCGGGTGTCCTGGTTTGCCGGTGCAAATTACCCGGAACCACACGGCGCCCCGCACCGAGGTGAGAATGCGCTGCTCGGTGGGCTCCATCACAATGCAGGCATCCGCCTTCTCACCGCGACGCGCCATCACCAGCGTGCCGTTGCCGCCCACCTCCTCTTCCACCACCAGGTGCGCGATGACATCGCCCCGAAATTTCAAGCCCAGGCGTTTCGCGGCCAGCAGCGCAGTGAAGATCGTGACGGCTTGTCCTTTGGCGTCGCAGGCGCCGCGCCCAAAAATCTTGTTTGCCTCCACGCGCGGTTCAAAAGCGCCGATCTGCCCTTTCGAGGCGGGCACGACATCGAGATGGGTGTTGAAGAGCAGTGAGCGCCCGCCGCCGGTTCCGGGAACGCGCACGCGGAGGTTGGACCGCCCCTCATACTCGATGCCGGGGACGGGATCGCTGTAGTCTTCGTCCTCGCGCAGGGAGTTGGAAAGCGGCACGCGCTCCACCTCCGCCACCTCGGCGAAGCGCGCGGCGGCGCAATCCACTGCCTCCGTCTCCTGGCCGGGCAGAGAAGGGAAGCGAATCAAATCACAGAGAAATTGCTCCGTCTCGCGCTGGACGGACTGGACCGCCGCGCGAATATCCGGTATGGCAATTTGAGTCATAGTTGGCCTCATGAATGTAAGTCCACCACCGTTACTTTCTCTCTGGGCTGGGAATGAAACCCAAGGATTTCCTCCCTGACACTGCTGGTGGAGGTTGGAGAAGTTTTTCTAAAATCGCGAGGATGCTCTGCAGATCTGCATCGTGCTTCCCAACTTTCCGTTCCAATGCCTCAAATTTCGCCGCGATCTCCTGGTTGCTGACAAGCATCTGACGCAGGTGCACAAATGCACGAACGACCTGAATGCTCGCCCGAATAGCCACACGGCTCCTAAGCACATTGGCAAGCATTACCGCGCCGTGTTCCGTAAATACATGAGGCGCATATTTGATGTTTTGCCCTCGCTTCAAGGTCACAGTCTGTGATCTTGAAGCGAGGACGCGCGTAGACTCTTCTTTGGTCAGACGAAACATGAAATCTTCCGGAAACCGATCACTATTCCGCTTCACAGCTTGATTGAGTACGCGAGTGGCCACGCCATAGAGGCCAGCTAGGTCCCGATCGAGCATCACGCGGTGCCCCCGCAACACGAAGATTCGGGACTCGATGCGCTCAAGCGGAACGAGTTGCCCTTCGGGGGTTTCTGGCATTTCGAGTGAAACCTCTTCCCTTGATTGCAGATAGCCGAATCACGCCACGGACTCGCCTTCCTTATAATAGTGAAAGCGCCCTTTCGAAGATATCCAGACTTTCGTGAGCCTCGGCTTCGGTAATTACCAGAGGCGGGGCCACGCGAATCACGTTGCCGAAGGTCCCGACCGAACCAATCAGCAGGCCGTTCTCAGCCGCTACGTCGATCAGTTTGCGCGTAAGGTCAGGCGCCGGCTCCTTGGTTTTCTTGTCCTTCACCAGCTCGACGCCCATGACCAATCCCATGCCGCGAACGTCGCCCACATAGCGAGACTTCTCCTTGATTTCAAGCAGGCGCGACATCATCAGCTTGCCTATGCGCAGAGCGTTTTCTTCCAGATGCTCGCGCTTCATGATGTCGACCACCACGGCCACCGCGGCGCTTGCCAGCGGATTGCCGCCCATGGTGCTGCTCATTTCGCCCTGACCGAGGACTCCAATCACCTCGCTGCGCGCCGCGAGGGCCGAGGCCGGAACGCCACTGCCAATGCCTTTGCCGATGGTCACCAGATCCGGGGTCAGTTCTTCCCACTCCATCGCCCAGAATTTCCCAGTGCGTCCGTAGGAAGACTGCACTTCGTCCAGCGTGAAAAGCAAACCGCGTGACCGTAACCATTGCTCCAGCCGCTTCAACCATCCTTGCGGCGGAAAGACAAAACCCGCGGCGCCGAGATAGGGCTCAACAATCAGCCCGGCCAGGCTGCCCGTGCTGTTGGCGCGCACGGAGTCTTCAATGTAATCGAGGCAGAGCATGTCGCAGGTGGTCGGCTCAGCCTTGAACGGGCAGCGGTAGCAGTACGGGAAGGGGACGCGAATCGACCCCGGTAGCGTGGGCCCGTAACCCTTCTTCGGGCCAGGCAATCCGCCTGCCCCCGCCGCGGCAAAAGTGCGTCCGTGAAAGCCACCGTAGAAACTGATGATTTCAAACTTGCCGGTCTTCCGCTTCATGATGCGGATGGCCGCCTCCACCACCTCGCCTCCCGTGGAGAGGAAGAAACATCTGTCCAGGTGCGGCGGCAAAACGGAAATCAACTTCTCCGCAGCTTCCACGCGCCAGGGGTGCAGGCACTCGTAATTGTTCAGCAGCTTCGCGGCCACGTCCTGCACGGCCTTCACGAGGTCGGGATGGCAATGCCCGACGTTCGTGACCAGCACGCCGGATGTCCAGTCGATAAACTTGTTGCCATCAACGTCAGTCACCAGCACGCCCTTGGCGTGATCCCAGGCGACCTTCGCTTGATAGCCGGTGCATTGCGCTTCCGCGCGCGCCCAACGGTCAAACAAATCCTTGGATTTCGGACCGGGGATCGGTCCTTTCACGGACGTAACTTTTGTAATCATTTTGTTCCTCTTAAACTACGGGCTTGGCGATATAGCGTGGGGGTTGTCCGGCCAGGAAGCGGTCAATCTCCAGCACTATCAGCTCCCGGATGTGGCGGCCCGCGTTCTCAGAATACCAGGCCAGGTGCGGCGTCAGGATGGCATTGGGCAGGCCGAGGAGTGGGTAGTCAGCCCGCGGCGGTTCAACATCGTAGACATCAATTCCGGCGCCGGCGATCACGTGATTCTTCAGCGCCTCGGCCAGCGCCTGCGCGTCAACCATCGGGCCGCGCGCCGTGTTCACCACATAGGCGGTCGACTTCATCATCCCCAGCGTACGGGAGTTGACGATATGCCGCGTCTCCGCTGTCAGGGGCGTGTGGATGGTGATGAAGTCTGAATTGCGGAATACGGTTTCATGGTCCACAACTTCGATGCCTAGCTCGCGCTTCCGTTCCGCGGTGAGGTAGGGATCGCAGACCAGGAACTTGAAGCCGAAGGATTGCAGTTTCTTGTAAACCAGAGACCCGATGCGCCCGCAGCCAATGATGCCCAGCGTCTGTCCCGCCATCTGGAACATGGGCACAACGTCGGCAAAATCCCAGGAACCGCGTGCGGAGGAATCATCGAGTACCTTGCGGCTGCTGACGATCCTGCGCCCGCAAGCCATGATCAGGGCGATGGCCTGCTCCGCCACTTCTTCCTGGCAGTAGTCTGGAATGTAACAGAGTGGAATGCCGGCCTTCGCGAGCGCCTTCACATCCACGTTGTCGTAACCCACGCCATGGCGGATGACCAGCCGGCATTTCTCCCACTGGGAAATGAGCTCGGTATTGACCGGCACCATATTAACGACTACCAGATCAGCGTCGCGCGTGGCCGCCGCCACCTCACTGGGGGGGGCAAACTTGAGTTGATGGGTTTGGAAATCGACCCCCCGCTGGGCCATTTCTTTGGTTTCCCATTCGAGGTTGGGCTCGATGTAATCGGTGACAACAACTTTCACTGCGCTCATAGTTTCACACTCCGGCCACTCTCGGCCGATTGATAAATGGCCTCAACAACTTCGAGAGCCTTCAGTCCGTCCTGCCCGGTGATGGCCGGCGGTTTGCCCGCGCGGACCGCTTCAACCAGATCCACCAGATAGCGCAGGCCCATGATACCCGCGTAGCCGGCCTGCTGGGGGAGATCAAAATCCACGTGCTGACGGGCGGCCTGCGAGAATTCGCCGGAGTCGCTGCACACAAACAAGCGCTCCTTGACGCCTTCAAAAGACGGGCTCCAGGACAGCACGCCGGTGGTCCCGCGCAAGGCGAGGCAGAGGTCGCGTCCAAAGGGATAAGAGTCCGGCACGGTGTAACTGATATCGAGAGCCAGCACAGTGCCGCGCGAAAAAGTCAGCAAGGCAAAGGAATTGTCCTCGATGTCATATTTCTCGTTGACGCGCACGTTCTTCGCGATCACTTCCGCGACTTCATCAGACAGCAACCAGCGATAGAGATCGATCCAGTGGACGCCGAGATTGAACATGGGCCCGCCACCGCTGCGCGCCCGCTCCAGCATCCAGCCGGCGTGGCCCTCGATGTAGCGGGAGAGCCGGCCCGCGGCGCAGCGGCCTTCGCAGCCTACCACGCGCCCCGTGATGCCCTCCTCAACAAGTTTCTTCATCTGCTGAACCACCGGGTGATAGCGCCAACAATAGGGCGTCGAAAGTAGAACGCCCGACTTTTGGGCGGCGGCCAGCATCCGACGGACGCCCTCGGCGCTTGAGGCCATGGGCTTTTCCACCACCACATTCACACCGTGTTCAGCGCAGGCCACGGCAGCATCCGGACAATCAGCGTGCGGAAGAAAAATCAACGCCAGGTCGAGGCGTTCCTTCCGGAGCAGCTCGCGCCAGTCTGCGTACCCCCGCACGCCCAGATCCTTTGCGAAGCTTTCCAGCACGGCTGGATTTGAATCCGCCGCGGCCACGAGCGATGTCCCCGGAATCGCCTGGAACAGAGTCGCGTAACTGCGCGGATGCAGGTGGCTGAGGCCCAAAAATCCTACGGAAAGAGGTTTGGATTGTGTCACTAGAATTTCCCGTCCCTGGTTTCGAAATGCGTGGGCTTGTTGAGGGTCCATCCACCGATCTTGATCCAGTTCGCTATCCATTCAATCATCTGATCGATCGATACGGAGGGATAACCAAACAGGCGATGGCACTTCGCGGCATTATTGAGCAAGGCATTAGGAGCTTCCTGACCTTCAATAATCGCTTCCTTGCCCAGGAATTCGCCGAAACGTTTGGCCACGGCGCGGACGGAAAGCGTCTCCGGCCCCGTCATGTTCAGGACAAAGGGCGGCGACTGGCAATGGGCCAGCGAGCGCAGCGTGATGGAGTTAACGTCGCCCTGCCACATCACGTTGGCCGCCCCCATGGTGACGTCCACGGGCCGGCCCTCGAATACCTTGTTGCCGATGTCGAGCAACACGCCGTAACGAAGTTCGGCGGCGTAATTGAGCCGCAGCATCGTGACCGGCGTGCCATTGCGGGCGGAGAAATATTCGAACATCCGCTCGCGGCCGAGGACCGACTGGGCGTACTCGCCGATGGGTGAGGGCGTAACAGCCTCCGTGGCGCCTCCTGAAACCACCGGCATGAAGGGATAAATATTGCCGCTGGAGAAAGCCACGATGCGGGATTTGCGGTAGCGGTCAGCAATCAGCGCCGGGACGTAAACGTTCATCGCCCAGGTCAGGCTCTCCGCGCCCGTCGAGCCGAACTTCCGCCCGGCCATGAAGATGACATTCTCCGCGTCAGGCAATTGGGCAAAGGAATCAGGCTCCAGCAGATTCGTGCACCGGATCTCAACCCCGGCTTGCTCCAGGGGTTCCATGGCCAACTCTTCGCAATGGACATCCGTGCCGATGACACGGATCTTCGCACCCGCGGCTTGGCGAGCACGCCCCACGCGCCGGGCCAGGCTGGGACCAATTTTGCCTCCCACCCCGATGACTAGCACGTCTCCTTTAATATGGCGGAAGGTTTCAATGTCCTCGGGGCTGGGTGTCGACAACAGATCTTCGAGCTCTTCTACGGAATTTATGAGGTTTGACATGCCCGGTAATCTATGACTGGTGCGCGGGCCAAGTCAAGGGCTATTTCAAGTCTCGATATGAGTGTTTTACTATATGAAATGCGGAAAGAAGCGCCAACCCTCGCGCCACGTGTTTTCGCACGATTAAGCAGACTTCCGCTTTCACCGGAACGCTCCCCACACCCCCAACGTGCTGGTGTATACTCCACACTCTTTGGAACCCGGATAGGTAACACATCGATTTCTCCTCATGGGGGAAATTCGAGACTCTGCGCGCGGAGGAATTTATGAAGAAGATCCTCAATCAACCTTTTGCATATGTCGACGAGATGCTGGAAGGACTGTGCCTGGCGCATCCGCAGTATTACAAACAAACGGGCACGGCGGGCCGCGTGATCGTGCGCGCCGATGGGCCCGTGAAAGGCAAAGTGGGAATCGTCTCCGGCGGCGGGTCGGGACACTTGCCGGTGTTTACAGGCTACGTCGGCAAAGGATTGCTGGATGCCTGCGCGATTGGCGACGTGTTTTCATCCCCGGCCGTGGACCAGGTGGCGGAGGCCATCCGCGCCGCCCACGGTGGGGCTGGAGTGCTGCGTTTGTACGGCAACTACGGCGGCGACAACATGAATTTCGATATGGCGGGTGAGATGGTGGAGATGGAGGACATCCGCA
Organism: uncultured Acidobacteriota bacterium; assembly: GCA_963804995.1. Taxonomy (GTDB): domain Bacteria; phylum Acidobacteriota; class Terriglobia; order UBA7540; family UBA7540; genus Bog-366. The sequence continues at coordinate 242,449 of CAWDSK010000009.1, read as the reverse complement.
CGACGACGGTGCGCGTGGCCGACGACGTGGCGAGCGCCCCGCTTGCCGAGCGCCAGAAACGCCGTGGCGTCGCGGGTCTGGTGTACGCGTACAAAATCACGGGCGCCAAGGCTGACCAGCGCGCCACGCTTGACGAGGTGACGGCCGTGGCGCAAAAAGCCGTGGATGCCTGCCGCTCCATAGGCGTCGCCCTCACCCCCTGCACCGTTCCCGCCGTGGGGCGCCCGACCTTCGAAATCAGCGAGACGGAAATGGAAATCGGCATGGGAATTCACGGCGAGCCCGGGGTGCGCCGCGGGCCATTGAAGCCCGCGGATGCCATCGCCGAAGAAATGCTTTCGCTCCTGCTAGCCGATATGCCTTTGCAGGCCGGAGACCGCCTTTCCATACTCGTTAACAGTCTGGGCGCAACTCCGCCGGAAGAGCTTTACATCGTATATCGCTACGTGGCAAGAAAGCTCGCGGGACTGGGTGTCGAAATCGTCATGCCGCTGGTGGGCCGCTATGCGACCTCGATGGAAATGGCCGGGATGTCGCTGACGTTCTGCAAGCTTGACAACGAACTGGAAGCCCTGTTGAAAGCTCCCTGCGATTGCCCGTTCATGAGGATTCTGACGTGACCACGACTCTGACAACTCCAGTCTTGCGCGCAGCCCTTGAGCGTATTATCCAGAAGCTCGAAGCCTGTGCCGATGAATTGAATTCCCTCGACGCCCAACTTGGCGACGGCGACCTGGGTGTGACCATGGTGCGGGGAGCGCGCGCTGTCCAGGCCGAATTGCCCAACTTGCCTGACGACCTCGGCCTGGCGTTGATGAAATGCGCACAGGCCTTCACCAAACTCTCGGGGTCGACATACGGCACGCTGCTGGCGACAGGATTGATGAACGCCGCGAAAGCCACCAAGGGGCGGACAGAGGTCCCGTGGCGAGAGGTCTCATCGCTATTGGGGAATGCCTTGCAGGCGATGGCCCAACGCAGCGGCGGGCAACTCGGCGAAAAGACGGTGCTCGATGCCATCGAGGCGGTTCGCGCTGCCACCCAGGGGCTGGACGATCCCGCAGCGCTGGCCGTGGCCGCTGACCGTGCCGTGGTCGAATGCCTTGACCGGTTTCGCAACCAGCCGGCGCGTCAGGGACGGGCGCGGATCTTCGGCGAGAAGAGCGTCGGAAAAGACGATCCCGGAATGGTGGCATTCCAGAGGATCATCCAAGCGTTGAAATAAATACATGGGTTCCGAGGCAATGTGCAACAAGGTGACGGCAAGCCGTCACCCTACTAGGACAAGTTTGTACTGCATATCGACTATCGGGGATCGTCATACGCCATCTTCAAGCAGTCAGTCTTCCAAGGAGGGACGAATGAGAAAACTTGCACTTCTTGCGCTGCTGGGTTTTATGAGCATCCCGGTGCGGGCGCAACAACTTTCCCCGGAGGCCAAGTGGGCGACTCAGACGGGAGTGGAATACCAAATCCATCCCGACATCGTTTACAAGAAAGCGAACCAATTCGAATGCAAGCTGGAACGTCGTCTCGGCGGCCGATAAGTTCCGACCCCGCCCAACCTTGATATACATTCACGGTGGCGGCTGGGTGGGTGGAAGCAAAGAGGGCTCAAGCCTGCGCACGCTTCCGTTCCTGGCAGAAGGAATGGACGTGGTCAACGTTGAATATCGTTTGGCTTCCGTCTCCCTCGCCCCCGCGGCGGTGGAAGATTGCCGTTGCGCGCTGCGCTGGGTTTACCAGCATGCCAAGGATTACGGGTTCGATCTGAACCACCTTGTGGTGAATGGGGGCTCCGCGGGAGGCCACTTGAGCCTTATGACCGGCATGTTGACTCCGGAGGCCGGCTTCGACAATGAATGCCCCGGCCCCGAGAAACTCCAGGTGGCCGCCATTGTCAATTACTATGGCATCACCGATGTCTCGGACCTGCTCACCGGGCCCAATGAGAAGGATTACGCTGTCATGTGGCTGGGCAGCTTGCGGGACCGATTCGAATTAGCCAAGCAACTGTCTCCCCTGACTTACGTACGCCCCGGGCTGCCCCCGATTTTCACAGCGCAGGGCGATTCCGACCCCACCGTCCCTTATCAGCATGGAGTCCGGCTGCACCAAGCGCTTACGGCCGCGGGTGTGCCGAATCAACTTTATACCGTCCCGGGGGGAAGACACGGCGGCTGGACAACGGAACAACAATTGAAGGTTCAGGAGGCCATTTTCGCCTTCCTCAAGCAGCACGGAGTTCTGGCTCAATAATATGGATCAACCCACAACTTTGGATATGGGAAGTAAAATCCCCGGCACCACGTCCAGCCGTGCCATTGTCATCCTTACGGCAGGGGTTGCGGCGCTGGGTGGTTTGCTTTTCGGATTTGACACCAGCGTCATCTCCGGCGCGATGCTTTTCCTGCAAACGGATTTCCACCTGACAGACGTGCAACTGGAGTTTGCAGTAGGCGCGGCGCTGGCGGGCGCGCTGGTGGGATCGGCGCTGGCGGGTTACTGCACGGACCGTTGGGGCCGTCGTTGGATGCTGCTGGTGACGGCTCTCGGCTTCGGCCTGTTTGCGGTGCTCAGTGGACTGGCCGTGGGCCTCATTTCGTTTTCGGTAGCGCGCTTCTTTGTGGGGGCTTGCATCGGAATCGCCTCACTCGTGGTGCCGCTGTATATCTCGGAAATGGCTCCGGCGCGAATTCGCGGGGCGCTGGTGTCACTCAATCAATTGGCCATCACAGTGGGCATTGGCGTGGCTTACTTCGTCGATTACGCATTGGCGGGTAGCCATAATTGGCGCTGGATGTTCATAAGCGCCGTAATGCCAGCCATCATTCTGCTCATCGGAATGATTTTCCTGCCGGAAAGCCCGCGCTGGCTGGCCCGCCAGGGATTCAGGGAGCGCGCCCTTGAAAACTTCCGGCGGCTGGGTCGCGGCGACGAAGCCGAAACGGAATTGGCGGAGGTTGAGGGCGCCCTACAGGAGGAGGAGGAAGGTTTTGGCAGCCTCTTCCGCCCGGGGTTTCGCGTGGCAATATTCGTCGGGGTGGTGCTGGCCATCTTCACGCAGATTACCGGCATTAATACGATTATTTACTACTCGCCGGCGATCTTGCGCATGTCAGGTTACCCCTCGGAAAAGGCTGCCATCCTGGCGGCCGGGATCATCGGCGTGGCCAACATCCTGATCACGGTGGTTTCTATCGTTCTGGTGGATCGCCTCGGCCGGCGGTTTCTGCTGCTTCTGGGTACGGCAGGAATGACCGTAGCTCTGGGATTGGTGGGCCTAGCGTTCAGGTACCATGCCAGTGGAACCGTGGTGTTTTACGAAGTCATTCTCTACATCCTCTCCTTCGGCATCGGCCTGGGCCCGGTGTTTTGGTTGCTGGCCTCGGAGATCTATCCCACCAAGATTCGCGGCAAGGCCATGTCACTTGCGACCTTGTCGGTCTGGGGCGCGAATTGGCTGGTGGCGGGAACCTTTCTCTCGCTGATTCATGCCGCGGGACCGGCGGGAACATTCTGGATTTTCGCTGCCATCTGCGTGCTGGCGTTTGTATTCTGCTACGCCTTCGTCCCGGAAACCAAAGGCAAGACCCTGGAAGCAATTGAACGTCACTGGCGGCACTTCGGCGAAAAGCCTGCCGTGTGATGGGCGCCCGACCCGCGAGGGATTTGCGGCACTATGTTTTGAACTGTTCGTCGATCTCCACCTGATAGCCGCTGGCCAGGCGATTGGTTTCATTCGCCAATCCCACCACCGCCAGCAATTCCGTAAACATGGAATCCGTCATGCCGGCCTTGCGGGCTGCAACGGTGTGCGAGGCGATGCAATATCCGCACTGGTTCGACGCACTCACCGCCACATAGACCATCTCTTTCGTGAGCGGGTCGAGCGCGCCGGCGCTCATGATCTCCTTCACGCTTTTCCAGATGCGGTGCAGCGTGGCAGGATCGCGGGCAATCGCTTTCCAGAAGTTATTGACGCGATCCGTCTGCCGCGTCGCCATGATGTTGTCATAAACGGCGCGAATTTCCGGACTGGCGTCGGCGTATTCTATTAATCCTAAGGTTGCCATAGCAACTCCCTATCGCATACGTTTCACCGCAGAGACGCAGAGGCGCGGAGAACTGAAAACAACACGCCCTTCTCTGCGTCTCAGCGCCTCGGCGGTAAAGATAGTAATCCTTCACGGCTTGGAATGCGATGAGGTTCATCCAATCACATTTCGCTTAGCGAGACGGGCACAATGTCGCTGCGACCCGGAAAAGAAGTTGCTTATAACAACAACTGTTGTACAATCTGCCCTCCGTGCGGGTTGGTTTGACCCGAAGCCAGCCCCAGTCCACCGCCGAGTCCCTCCGAAACTCGCAGGAGGTGATGCTTGACTATCAGGGTCTGCCTGATCTCATTTTTGCTCTTTCTTCCATCCCTGGGTTGGTCTGCGGAACTTTCCGTCCCCAGCAGCGCCGAGTTTTGCGGTGATTGTCACCGCGCCATCGAAGACGGCTGGAAGCAATCCGCCCATTCCCAGGCGGTGGAGAGCCGGCTGTTTCAAGATGCCATGAAGGTAGCGGAGACGGATTATGGCGCCGCGGCCCGCAAGACCTGCCTCAGTTGTCATTCCCCCATCGCCGTCGCGACGGGTGATCTGGCGTTGGTCAAGAAAGTGAGTTGGGAAGGCATCACCTGCGATTACTGCCACTCCATTCGAGACGTGACGCTTACCGGGCCGAACCCCAAGGCCACGGTGGACTATTCATTGGTGAAGAGCGGCCCCTGGAAAGACCTGACTTCCCCCGCTCACGGGACGGTCTATTCGGCGGTGCACACTTCGGCGCTGATTTGCGCGTCGTGCCATGATTACCGCAACTCGCTGGGGTTCCCGGTTCTGACCACTTATACCGAATGGAGCAAGAGTGAGTACGGCGCGAAGAATCAAAACTGCCAGTCGTGCCACATGTACCAGGTGCAAGGGCAGGTCGTGGACCCACGCGTCCAGAGGACCGCGGACGCCGGCATCAATCTCCATCAGATTCCCGGGAGCCACTCGATGCAGCAGTTGGAGAAAGCCCTGCACGCGCAGCTTTCCGCCAAGCACGAGGGCGGGCGCCTGGAGGTCGTTGTGGAGGTCACGAACCGGGGCGCAGGGCACTCCGTGCCGACTGGCTCTCCCATGCGACAGTTGATTCTGGAACTGCGCGCCGATCCGTATGGGGGCGCGCATTTCAACGAGCAGCGCGTCTTCCGTCGTACGGTGGCCGATGCGAAAGGCACGACCATCGAGCGCGAGCCCCAAGCCTTCATCAAGGGCGCAAAAGTGGTGTCCGATACACGCCTCGCCCCCGGAGAAACCCGCAAGGAGACTTTCACTTTCCAGGTGCCACAGGGTACTCGCACCCAGGTGGAAGCAAACCTGTACTATTACTACTCTCCGATGGCCACGACCGAGGCACAGCAAAAGCTCAAATTTCTTACCCTGCGACGGCTGGTGGAATAATGAACAAACAAGGTTATCCGCGGGGAAACCCGGCAGAAGATTGCCAGAAACTGCAGTCTGGGTCTGGACAAGGCGCTCGACATCTTCAGAGCGATTGAACAGGCAAGCTGAAAGCGGACAACGGCGCTCGCTCCTCTGGGCAGGCCCGCTCATGACATCGACTCGCAAACTACAGAAAGCTCGCATGGGCGCGTTGCCTCCCAGGTATTCATTGGCGCTTAATCCCCACGCGGATTATCGCGCGACGAGTTGTCCTGGCTGCAAAGCCAAAACCCGGGTACGTAAGATTCCTTTAGTCATTCACGTGGACGGAGCGGGGCTTTTGATTCTGCGCAAGACGTGCCGTCTCTGCCTGAGTTGCGAGACGGTGATCGTGCACCAGGCGGAAATTGAGTCGGCGATAAAGGCCTCGGCAGGGCAAGCGGCGGCCGCCACGCCTGACTACTTGGTCCTAGGAACGGTCGGCCCACGAGTGTGGCGTCAAGGCTTGTCCGGTGATGTGAGCATCGACGAATTGGTTCGCAATATGGCGGACTTCAAGGCTCATCTGGAAATCAAGTACACCCCGGGCGGCTGGTATCCCCCGACTTGATGCGCTGGCTAACCCGCGACGGCCATCGACAGCGCCGAGCAAGCAGACGCGCACCCGCTAGCCCCGCTACCCGATGGTACGGGGCTCGCCGCAGGGGCGCCATTGACTACTCCCCGTATTCGGCTGGCTGGCGCAGGGCGAGCGCAGCCCTGCGATTTGGTCGGACTCGATACGCTGTCGATAAATCGACAAAACGGGCGCATGATCAGAAACGTGGATCGCAGAGCTGGGCTCGCTCTGATGCGCCAGCCTGCCGTGCAACCAGGAGGGGGGTCAATGAAGGGAAAGCCTACAGTCGAACTGTTGATTGCGAACTTTGAACGATGCCTGTCCTACTACGAGGCGAATCCTCCCTTCACAAGGCCCGAACAAATCAGAACCCACAGAGTTATTGGCAGACGGACAGGAAAGCCGAGCCGGAGTAAGATCGTTGGGGGAAGCAAAACTCTGCATCATGTCCTTCCCGAACTGATGCCTCCAATTGATCGGACGTACACCGGATTTTTCTTATCGCGGGACCAGTCTCAGCACTTCCAGAACGCTCCTCAGGAAGCGGAAACCTTTCGTCTGGCGTTCGAGAGTTTTTGTGCGATCGCTTCTTCCGTAAGCCCCCCTCCGCTAACCTCTGGTATACTCAAAGAAGGTTTCGCAACATGAGTTCCCCAAGTGACGCCTTAATTCGCGATATTGTCCGCCGCATTGTGGACGCGGCGCAGCCGGAGAAGGTGATTTTGTTCGGCAGTCAAGCGCGGGGTGATGCCCGGCCGAACAGCGATTTTGACGTGCTGGTGATCAAGCCGTCCGATGAGCCGCGATACCGCCGCTCCATTCCTCTTTATGTGGCTTTGGCCGATCTGCCGGTGGAAGTGGAAGTGATGGTCTACACGCCGGAGGAGGTGGACGAGTGGAGTCAAGTTCCCCAGGCATTTGTAACCACCGCCGTGCGAGAGGGGACGACGATTTATGAAAGACGCGGCTGAGCTTTGCCGTGGGCTGCTCCGCAAAGCCAAGAGTGACCGCATCGCTGTGGAATTGAGATACGATGACTCCTTCTGGCCCACCCAGCAGGTGGCCGAAGAAGCTCAGGCGTCGGCACGGGCCGTTTCCCAGTTCGTTTTGGACCGCCTACCCCCGGACGTCAGGAAAGCCGCAGAATAACGCCGCCCCGGTTTTCGCGTCACCCGCTTGGAAAACAAGCCCTACTTCCCCAATCCCATCTGGCAGGCATCCGCTACCCTGTTTAGAGCCGCGGAGTAGTGCCCCTTGCGCACAACTCCGCGCTGACCCCCTACTCCTCATACCCGCAACGGCAATTCCAGTGTATGCTTATGCTCCTATGCGTACCTCACCCCTTACTCTCGACGACCTGCGGGGAGTCTTCCCCGTGCCGCCCTTGGCGCGACGGAGCGACGCGCAAAGGACGATAGACTTCAGTGCCAATGCCCGTATCGTGGAGCATCTCGCTGCGGGGGGGATCAGGCGCGTGCTTTACGGTGGCAACGCCTATCTCTACCACCTGAGCCTGGCGGAATATCAGGCGCTTCTCGAATGGTTGGTGACTCTTCCTGACCACCTGTGGTGCATTCCGAGCGCCGGTCCCTCTTACGGGCGGATGGCGGACCAGGCGCCGCTCGTTCGCCGCCTGGGTTTCCCTACCGTGATGATGCTGCCGTGTAACGATCCGCGCGACGCCGTGGGACTGGAGCGTGGCCTGCGTGATTTTGCGGAAGCGGCCGGAATACCGCTGATCCTCTACCTGAAGGATGAGCAGACCTTCGGCGCCAACCGCTCCGCCGGTCTGGACGTCATCGCCCGTTTGGTGGCGGGCGGCGTGTGCTGCGGAATCAAGTACGCCATCGTGCGCGAGGATCCCCTGGAGGATCAGTATCTGACGGACTTGGTGGGCTGCGTGGATCGCCGGCGCGTGGTGTCCGGAATCGGCGAGCGGCCCGCGGTCGTGCATATGTTTGACTGGCATCTGCCCGGGTTCACGACCGGCTCGGGTTGTGTGGCGCCGGCTCTCAGCCAGGGTCTCTATACGGCTTGCGAGCGCGGCGAGCGCATAAAGGCTGAGGTCTTGCGCACGCACTTCTTGCCCCTCGAAGACTTGCGCGATAACTGGGGGCCGCAGCGTGTCCTCCACGCCGCAGTCGAAGGCGCCGGCATCGCTCCCACCGGCCCCGTGCCTCCCTTCGGATCCAATGTGTCGGCGGAGGAATTCGAAACCGTTAAAGCCGCCGCCATGGCGCTGGCGGACCAATCCGCAAAGAGCGCGGCAAGTTGGTGAGGGCTGGAGCCTATGGCGTCCACGTAAGCTTTCGCATGGAGACGGTTCCCGATTCGACCTTGGAACCCCCTCACCCCCGGCCCCTCTGTCGCCGCGGCGACCGAGGGGGGAGTTAAGTTCATTTTACAGCCCTCGGTCGCCGCGGCGACAGAGGGTGGACCGCAGCCGGCGTTTTCATCAGCCGGGGCGGGACGGGTGAGGGGGTCAAGCCGGCAACCGTTGAACGCCACGCGCCGGCACGCGCATTGACTCTTGACGCTTGGCCCGATATATTGCCCCCGCGGAGTGGCCTTTCATTTGGCCTAGCAGTGATATGCCCAACTCAACCCGGATTATCGTTGCTCACGCCTTCCTTGCGGTAGTGGTGCTTTTGGCGCCGCGGGCCCAGGCGCAGACACGGCACGAACCTCTGACCGAAGGGGAAATCATCAACCTCCTCCATGGTGAAGTCCCTACCACGCGGCTGGAATCGCTGGCTCGTGACCTGGGGATTTCCTTTGAAATATCGCCCGCCATCGAGCGTGACCTGCGCGAGGCCGGCGCCACCGATCGACTCATTCAGGCGCTGCGCGAGATCTCCGGGAAACCCGGGGCGCCCTCGATGCTGGAAATTCGTTCCACGCCGGGCGCGGCGGAAGTGTATGTGGATGACGTGCGCGCCGGGAGCACCAGTTCCGCGGGTCTGCTCAAACTTCCCGGCCTCGCAGCGGGAAAGCACAAAGTCCGGGTTTCGCATGAAGGGTACAGCGACTTCGAGCAGACTGTGGAAATCGCGGGCGGGCACTCCGCTTTGGTGGCTGCCAACCTGGAGGCAGGCACGCGCGCGGTAACGCCTCCGGTGAGCGTAGGTCCGCCCAATTACGCGGTGGAACGCACGCTCGCGGGCCACACCGCCTTTGTTGCCTCGGTCACATTCAGCCCTGATGGGAGCTACCTCGCCTCCGTCAGCGGAAATGACTACACACTGCGGCTCTGGGAAACGGCCACGGGTCGGCAGGTCTTCAACATCGCTGATCCCTCCAAGCCCGGCATGGTCGTCTCCATCAGCCCCGACGGGCGCTACCTCGCCTCGGGATGTTCGGACTATACGGTGAAGATCTGGGCCATCCCCTCGGGCCAGCTTGTCAAAACCTTCTCCGGCCACAAGGGCACGGTTTATCCCGTTGCCTTTAGTCCCGACTCGCGCTACCTGGCTTCGGGGGATATGAACCACGAGGCAATCATCTGGGATGTCGCCTCGGGCCAGGCCATTCACACGTTAACGGGTCACTCGGACATGCTCTGGTCTGTCGGCTTTAGTCCTGACTCGCGCCTGCTGGCCACGGGAAGCGCGGACAAGACGATCAAGCTCTGGGATGTCCAGACCGGCCGGGAAGTTCGCACCCTCACGGGGCACACCAGCGAGGTCCGGGCGGTGGCCTTCAGTCCGTCCGGGCGGTATCTCGCCACAGGGGCCGAGGACAATACCTTGAAGCTGTGGGAAGTCTCGACGGGCCAGAATGTGAACACCTTCACGGGCATGGACAAAACCGTTACGTCTGTGGCCTTCACCCCCGACGGACTGTATCTTGCCGGGGGGGTTGACGATAACAGCGTGCGGATTTGGGAAGTGGCCACGGGCCAGCAGGTGCACTCCTATACAGAGCATGCCAAACCTGTAGAAACCGTTGCCATCAGTCGCGACGGACGCTATCTTGCCTCCGGCAGTGATGACGCAATTATAAAAATCTGGCGGCGCACGAATTAGCTGAAAGTGGCGCCTGCCCCGAGGAATCCCAAGATGAAAACCTTTTGCAAAACAATCCTTCTTCTCGTTCTGTTTATTTTGCCCTTCCGCACTGCCGTGGCTGCTGAGCCCGCGAGCGGCCCCCGCGATCTGCTGCAAGCCGGTACGGGGAGTTATGGATGCACCGCGCCCGACATTGCCCATTATGTGGCGCAACGGGCGGCTGGGCCGATTGCGATTGATGGCCGTCTGGATGATCCCTCCTGGCAAAAGGCGGTGAAGTCGCCGCGCTTTGTCGACATGGTCTCGGGCGCGCCCGGCTTTTACGACACGCGCGCTGCGGTCCTGTGGGATGACCAAAACCTATACCTCGGCATGTGGCTGGAAGAACCCTATGTGAAAGCCCACCAGACCAAAACCGGCTCGCTGATTTTCCTGGAGAATGACGCGGAGGTTTTCATCGATGGCGGCGACGCCTACTCGGAATTTGAGATCAACGCCCTCGGCACCACCTACCAGGTTTTCTTCATCTGGCGGGACGCTTATAAGGATGGGGGGCTATTCGATGTTCCGGAATTCGACGTTCTGAAGCACCACGCCCTCACATTCGGCGGAGACTACGATCGGACGGACAAATCTTTTTGGACGGGGACGCATCCGCGTGGACTGCGCTGGGCATTTCTTGATTGGGGATTCCCAGGCCTGCGCCACGCCGTGCACGTAGACGGCAAGATCAATGACGGTTCGACAGCCGACAAAGGTTGGACCGTAGAACTGGCTATCCCCTGGAAGGACCTGCAACCTCTGGCCGCGGGACGCTCACTGCCGCCGCGCGACGGCGACGTGTGGCGGATTTTCTTCGGCCGCTTCGAATTGCTTAAACCCGGTGGAGTGGAACTGAACCCCCACCCGGCGTGGGTGATGAGCCGCCACGCCGTCTACGACACCCATGTCCCGGAGTGCTTCCCGTATATCAAGATGTCCACTAAAGTCGTGGGGCAGTAGTCGTTCGGATTTTCGCGGTCTGTAACCACGGCTTTCCAAACTGGCGAAATCTTCGAGTGGTCGGAAGGGCGGGGGTTTCGCCTCGCCCTTTCCCCCTCAGGTGAAAAATCCCCGCTAAAACCGCGCAATGTCAGCCACGGTGCGGGCATCGAGAAGCGGCAGCACCTTCAACAACAAGTCGATGGCCTGGTCAAGATCGGAGCGCTCAATCTCACTGTTGTGACCATGAAGGTAGCGAGTGGCAACCGCGAAATTAGCAGCCGGCAAGCCGGCGCCGAAGCGCTGCAACTCTGCGGAATCCTCCGCCCCTCCACTCGTGACCTCCGGCTGCACGGGGATATTATTATCGCGCGCCACACGCTCGAGGAAGTCCCGCAGCTTGAGGTTCACTAGCATCCCGGAATCCGCGAGGTAAATCACGGGGCCGGCGCCCAATCTTTCAAGTGCGGAGTCTGGCTGCCCGCCGGGATGGTCCGCCGCAATGCCGGCTTCGAGCGAGAGTCCGAGGTCAGGCTTCACCGCCGCCACGGCCGTGTGCGCCCCACGCAATCCTATTTCCTCCTGGACCGTGCCCACGAAGTAAATCGTGTTGGGAGTCTTGATGCCTTGTTCCTTGAGCCGGCGGAGCGTCTCGATCAGCATGACGCAGCCCACGCGATCGTTCGAGTGCTTTCCCCACGTAACGGCCGGAGGCGAGTGGCGCGAAGGAACTGGCCGGAGCAATGGGGTCACCGGAGCGAATGCCCAAGGCTTCCGCCTCTGGCTTCGACTTGACGCCCACATCAAGAAACACGTTGTCGCGAGGAGTCACGCGGCTGCGTTCATCGACCGGCGTCACGTGAATGCTCTTCAATCCACTGATTCCCAGCACCGGACCTTTGGCTGTCAGGATTGTCCAGCGCTGATCGACAAGGGCCTGATCAAGCATCCCCCCCAAAACTTGAAACTTGACCATGCCTTCCGGCGTGAGGTATTTGACGATCGCCCCCACTTCATCCATGTGCGCAGCCAGCATGATGCGCGGCCCGTCGGGGGATCCACGCAGCACGCCAATGATAGAGCCCATGCCGTCGGTCGATATTTCCAGGCCTGCCGCACGGAATTCGCGCCGCAGGATTTCGCGCACGGGTCCTTCTTAACCGGAGGGCGCCACTGTGTTCGATAATTCTTCCAGCAGCTTCGCAACCCGATCCCCTTGTTGCGCCAAAGCTGGAAGCGTGAGAGTAAGGAGCAAAAGAACCAGTCCCAGGATTTGTCTGCGCAAAGTTTACCTCCTGCGATTTTTTGGAAACAGGGTGCGCATTGTAACATGCCCGAAAGTTGGTGGGACAATGGTTGCTATGCCGCTAATAGCCGCAAATCCGGGACACTTCACAACAATCTCCGGATCGCGAGTGCCGAACTTCGGGCATTTTGGCGTGTATCGCGCTGTCGCCAGCAAGCGACATATTATCTGTGGCTTAAGGGTAATGGAGCATCAAGCTTGTCCCTTTTTGCATCCAACTGAATGGAGCCGGTAAAGGCAGGCAATTTGCCCGAACCGACCCTGGAAGGGAAGGCCAAGCTATGTCGAGGCTTCTGAAATGTTCGGCAATTGCCCTTTTGGCATTCCTGACGTTGGCCCCGGCCGCCACCGCGCGCGGCATCTATTTCGGCGGCTCCCATTTCTTCGCAGGCTATTACGGTCCGGCATATTACCCGGGCTTCTATGGTGCGGGCTGGTGGAGTGGCCCGGAATACTACCCCGGCCCGCCCGCGGGTGAAGTTGAGATCGTGACCAAGAACAAAGGTAATTCGATTTACATCGACGGCGGATTTGCGGGCCGCACCGGTCAACTCAAAAAGTTTCCACTGCGCCCCGGCAGCCACGTCATCGAGTTGCGCAAGCCGGGCGGGAAAGCCTTCTACCAGGAGCGCATCACCGTAATCCCCGGCAAGAAGATCAAGATTAACCCGGATTACCCCGGCCAGCCTTAACCGCCTCCGGCAGCGGCCACGGTGCGTCACTAGCGCCATGGCCTGGGCCGGCAGAGAGCAGGGATACCCCCCTCAGGCCCGTAGCTGGTTCCACAAGAGCTGCCACCACCCGAAATCCTGGCTCACCAATTTCACACGGACCTTTGACGTCCACCCCGATGGTTGTGTTAACCTTCCGTGCCCAGGAGGGTAACGTGACAAATCAAAGGCTGGATGGTCGTTTGGCTGTGGTAACGGGTGCGAGCAAGGGTTTGGGCAAGCAAATGGCTTTGTCACTGGCAGACGCCGGTGCCGCTGTAGTGCTGGTGGCGCGCAGCCGCGGGCTGCTGGAAGAAGTGAAGGCGGAGATTACCGGACGGGGCGGCAAGGCCCACGCTTTCGTCGCCGACGTTGCGGTGGAGGCGGAGGTCGCAGCGCTTGCCGAGGGGATCCACAAGCAAGCCGGCGTCCCCGATATTCTCATCAACAATGCCGGGATCAATCTTCGCAAGCCGCTTCACGAGTTCACGTTTGAGGAGTGGCATTCGGTCATCCATACCAATCTGGATGGCCCGTTCCTCTGCACGCGAGCCTTCATACCGGGCATGATGGAGAAGAAATTCGGCCGCATCGTCAACATCGCGTCCACCCTGGCGCACGTGTCGTTGCGGCTGCGCTCGGCGTACAGCGCGAGCAAATTCGGCCTGCTCGGCATGACCAAGGCTCTGGCGCTTGAGCTGGCTCCACACAACATCACGGCCAACGCCATCAGTCCGGGACCCTTCGCCACGGAAATCAACACCGTCTTGCTGAAGGATCCCGTGGCCACGGCGGAATTTACGGCCAAGATTCCCTTGGGGCGATGGGGGAAACTGGAGGAGATTGGGCCGCTGGCCGTCTTCCTCTGCTCCGACGCGGCAGGATTTATCACCGGCACGGACATCCTGATCGACGGCGGGTGGACGGCGCAGTGAGGGCAGGAGGTAGGAGTTAGAAGTTAGGAGTCAGAAGTCAGAAGGCAGAAGGCAGAAAGCGGAAGGCAGTAAGCAGTAGGCAGCGAGCGTTCTTTGCGAGTCCCGACTAGTCGGGATAGGCAGCAAATGTCGTTGGCTGGCGCAGACCCCCGGTTTTTGGGGTCTGCGATGCCCCGAAGTGGCAGGCGTGAGTTGCGGCTAACCAGTGGTCATGTCGGGGGCGTTAGATGCGCGTGCAGAACGGTAAGACTCTACACGCTCCAAACACTGGCCAAGAGAGTGTCCCTGCGAGACATCGCAGACCCCAAAGGGCCGGGGTCTGCGCCAGCCGTTGGCGGCACAATAAGAACAGAAGGCAGAAAGCGGAAGGCAGCGAGCGGGTGACGAAGAGACCCCTCACCCGTCCCGTCCCGGCTGGTGAAAACGCCGCGGCGGTCCACCCTCTTCCGCCACGGCGGATTCTGCGACCCCTCGGAGAGGGCTAAGAAGCATCGTGAATTTCCGCCTTGCTTGGCTGGCGCAGACCCCCGGTTTTTGGGGTCTGCGATGCCCCGAAGTGGCAGGCGTGAGTTGCGGCTAACCAGTGGTCATGTCGGGGGCGTTAGATGCGCGTGCAGAACGGTAAGACTCTACACGCTCCAAACACTGGCCAAGAGAGTGTCCCTGCGAGACATCGCAGACCCCAAAGAACGGGGGTCTGGTGCGCCGGGATAAACCGGCAGAAAGCAGAGAATGAAAATTTCTCACGAGGAAGGAGTAGCGATCCACTCGGCCCCGAGTTTTGCGCTGGGCGTCGTGAGGCGCACGGTGAAGCGTAAACAGGGGAATAGGTGGGCTGGGTATTGAGCTTCGAAAATGTCCAATCAGGACGCCGACGTTTTCAGACTAAACGGAAGGCAACATGAGGCCGGGACGCCAACGCGAGTTCCGGCACAGTCCTGCGTAGTCGTAGACCCCAGACACGCCTAGACACTTTCTGCACGAGAACCGGGAGACCTCGGAGGCGCCGGCCGCCGTAGATCGTGGCCGGACGGCGGGAAAAGGCGATGGCCGTACAGCCCGCCTGCACGCTCTCGAGGAGTCGGACAGCGGAACAGTACCGATGAATCATTTGAACAAAGACGGGAAGCCGTTGGCGGAGAATGAGGAGGGAAGGCCGCTGATCAAGGAGAACACCCGTTGGCCTAACACGCACCCGACACAGAGCGGGGCACGCGTGTCCCAGGGACTCGCGGGTGTGCGGAAAGCCGCGAAGGAACACAGGGAGATGAAGTTCACGGCCTTGCTCCACCACTTAACGGTCGATCTGCTGCGGGAAAGCTTTTACGCCTTGAAGCGAAAAGCTGCACCGGGAGTAGACGGCATGACGTGGCAGGAGTATGAAAGCGGGCTGGAAGGTCGACTCGTCGATCTGCACAGCCGGGTCCACCGCGGAGCATTCCGAGCGAAGCCCTCGCGAAGGGCGTATATCCCGAAAGGCGACGGGCGGCAACGTCCGTTGGGGGTTGCGGCACTGGAGGACAAGATCGTCCAACAGGCCGTGGTCACCATCCTCAAGGCGATTTACGAGGAAGACTTTCTGGGCTTCTCGTATGGCTTTCGACCGGGATGCAGCCAGCATCAAGCGCTGGACGCGCTCTCGTACGCGCTCACGGTGAAGCACGTGAACTACGTTCTTGACGCGGACATTCGTGGATTTTTCGATTCGATATCCCACGAATGGATGCTCAAGTTCGTGCAGCATCGCGTCGCCGACCCCCGGATTCTCCGGCTCATCCAGAAATGGCTGAAAGCCGGGGTGAGGGAGGAAGGCGAATGGTCGGAGACGGAGATGGGTACGCCACAAGGGGCGGTGGTCTCGCCCCTGCTGGCGAATATCTATCTGCACTACGTCTTTGACCTGTGGGTGCAGGCGTGGCGCAAGAAGCACGCCCGGGGAGACGTGGTCGTGGTGCGGTATGCCGACGATACGGTCCTTGGATTCCAATCGCAGACGGAAGCCGACCGCTTTCTGGAGGATTTCCGGGAGCGGGTGGGGAAGTTTGGATTGGAACTGCATCCTGACAAAACGCGCCGGATCGAGTTCGGGCCGTTTGCCGAACTTTACCGGAAACGGAGAGGAGAAGGTAAGCCGGAGACGTTCGACTTTCTGGGCTTCACGCATATCAGCGGGAAGAACCGGAGGGGGCAATTTACCGTGAAGCGGAAGACGATCAGCAAGCGCCTGCGGGGGAAGTTGCAGGAACTCAAGCAACAACTCCGGCAGCGTCGGCACGATCCCATCGCGGATACGGGTAAATGGCTCCGGTCGGTCGTGCAAGGCTACTTCAACTATCACGCGGTACCGGGAAACCTCGACCGCCTGCGAATCTTTCGGGAACGGTTGACCCGACTGTGGCGAACACAACTGCGTCAACGCAGTCAACGCCACCGCCTCAACTGGGACCGACTGGGGAAGCTTGCGGCCTGCTGGTTGCCTGCTCCGCACGTTGTGCATCCTTGGCCATCCCAACGGTTCGCCGCCACACATCCGAGATAAGAGCCGTATGCGCTAACCAGCGCACGTACGGATCCGTGCGGGGGGTACCGGGTAACCGGTATCCCTACCGCAACCGCCAGCCGTTGGCAACTTTGGATTTTGCGCTTTGTCTATTGGTTTAATTCTGCGGCGCTGCTGAGCGGTGCTGGGCCCAGGTGAGAAATCTCTTTGAGAAGTGCAGAGGCCGGGCGCTTGGCCCGGCCCCATCATGCAGCCATTACTTGTTAAGCGCGGCGGCGCCGGCTACGGCCACCGTGTGATCGTTTTCAACCGTACTTCCACTGACCCCGATAGCTCCCACCACTTCGCCCTGCGCGTTCTTAAGCGGCACGCCGCCGGGGAAGGTGATAAGCCCGCCATTCGAGTGCTCGATGCCGAAAAGCGGCCCGCCGGGTTGCGAGAGCGTACCGATGATGCCCGTATCCATGTCAAACCAGCGCGCGGTGCGAGCCTTGCGCTGCGCGATGTCGATGCTGCCGAGCCATGCCCCGTCCATGCGCGCAAAGACCTTGAGATTTCCGCCCGCATCCACGACCGCGATGTCCATTTTGGTATTGATTTCCGCTGCCTTCTTCTTCGCCGCCGCTACAATCCGCTCCGCGGCTTCCAGAGTTATGTCGCCCGCCATGTCTCGCCTCCATCAGAGTTAATTGTCTTGGGAATTGCTCTCAACTTTTGTACCACATTCCTCCGGTTCCTGCCTCCGTTTTCTCAGTCCACCGCGTAGAAAAAGGATGGTGATAGAAAGGTGTGTGGCCAGGGTCGAAAGAATGATAATGCAGGGATGTGCGGGGAGTAGGGGCGCTTCCCGGTCTGATCGGCAAGCATCCCTACGGAAATACACGCGTCGGGACTCGCAAAAAACGCTCGCTGCCTTCCGCCTTCTGCTTTCTGCCTACTGCTTTCTACTCTCTACTTACTGCCTCCCCCAAAGTGGTGCCACTGGCCGTCCGCCAAGGCAACGTTGCGCGTTGGAGGTGGATCGGTTCCGGGCGAAACTGGCCGCGTACTGGGTGTCACAGCCCGCGCCGGAGGAGCGGGTTGATTGCCGAAGTGGTGCCACTGGCCATCCGACACAGGTGCGCTGCGCGTCGCCGTCGGATCCGCCGTGGCAGGAGCGTTGCGCCTTACTGGTGGATCGGGGGAATAAGTTGCCGGCCCCGGTCCCCCTGCCGGAGGATTGATGGAATACGCCGCCGGTGGGTCGGGAGCATACGCGTAAGGGCCATAAGCGTGGGGATCACAGGCGTACGGGCCATAGGGGCCGTAGGGATAGCACGGGTCGTAAGAGTAGTATGGGTAATACGGATACCCATAGCTGTAATAGGGCCAACCCCACCCTCCAAAGCCGAAGCCAAATCCGAACCCGTAACGACCCCGGTAACCGTAGCCTCTGCCGTAGCCACCGTAGCCGCGGCCTCCATAGCCAAATCCCCCGCGGCCGCTACCACCTCGGGGACCAATGCCGCCACCGCGATAGCCACCACCGCCACGGTAGCCGCCGCCACCACCACCGCCACGGTAGCCGCCGCCACCACCTCCGCCATGGAAGCCGCCACCACCACCGCCACCATGGAAGCCACCGCCGCCGCCACCCCGGCCGCCACCTCCACCGCCGCCATGGCCTCCGCCACCGTGTTGCGCCAGCGCGCTGGGTACAGCCGCCAGCAACAACGATAACAGGACAATATGCAAGCTTCGCATATACGCCTCCTGCCTAAAGCCTAGCACTCTGCGGGCCCGGAAACAACTCCCTTTCACCGCAGAGGCGCGGAGACGCAGAGAGCTTAAAAAGAATGCCTTTTCTCTGCGTCTCTGCGCCTCTGCGGTAAAGAATGCTTCGCAGGCTATCCCGGTTTTACCAATTCCATGTACTTCTGGAGGGTCACGAAGGTATAGCCGCGCTTCTTGAGCTCAGGGATCAGCTTGGAGAGGACTTCAACCGAATTGGGGATTTCATGGAAGACCAGGATGTGGTCGAACACACCTTTGCGCTCGCGCTGCTCGAGGGTTCTTAGCACGTAGTCATGCAGCGAGGGCTGGGGACACTTGGACAAATCCTTGCCCGCACAGAAATAGTCCTCGGAATCAACGTCGCGCCTTGCAAGAGGTAAGGCCGTAGACTTGCTCATCAGGCGGTAGCCGCGCGCCTCAATGTGCTGGGCGATCTCCGGCCAGATGATCCAATCCGGCGGCCGCACATACACAGGCTTGATGCCGGTGATGGGCTCAATGGTGCGTGAGGCGCGGTCGAGATCGTTCAGGACCCATTCCTCACCGTAGCGCTCCTTCATATGGCGGAAGTCGCCGTGGCCGTATGTATGATTTTCGATTTCGTGGCCGCGGCGATGCTCCTCTTCCGCGGCTTGGCGGCATGTGATGCCGGTGTCAATCTTGCGGCAATCCTTGTCAGCGGCAGGAGCCAGACGCCACGCCATCACAAAGAACGTGGCCTTCGCGCCCTCTCGATCGAGTAAATCCAGGAGGCTGGCGGAGGCATGTCCCGGCTCGGAGTTCCCCTTGAGCACCCAGGGCCGCGGACCATCATCAAAGGTCAGGGCGATGAACTTCTGCGCCGGGGCAGTGTCGGCTGGCCGCGCCGCAGTCGATGAGGTGTGAGCCAGAGTGGCGCAGAGGGTGATGATCAGAAGCCCGGCAGAAAAACATTGCTGCCACACGCGGGCAGGGGCATGGGTTGAGTGGTCCGTCCTGTTTGAATGCATCATCTTTTGATTTTAGCCCTTAGGGGAGATAACGAACGACCTCGCGGGCCCGCACTGGGTGCAGGCGGCTCAAGCGCTAACCTCAACCTGTTCGAGGGCGACGAATTTCATCCGGGGCGCGTCTTGTTCGGCGAGGCAAAGTGCAATTACTTCACGGATCCGCGGCGACAGTTCTGCCAGAGTGCGCGCCTGGGTGTAGCAACTCGGCAACGAAGGGACCGTCGCCACGTAGTAGCCGTCTTCATCCTGTTCGATGACCACAGTGAACTGCCTGACTTTGCGTTTGGCTGGGACTCTTTTCATACGACGATTATAGCATCATCGTTCTGTGGACAACCCCCAAGGCAAGAGTGCTGAAAGGGGCTGGTCCCCCAAAAGACGCCCGCCACAAGGGCGTGTGTGCCACTGAAATCTTGGTCAGTAGTTGTGCCACCGCCGATAGTAGATCCACAGTTGCAGCACCAGCGTGATCGCGCCCGCAATGGCCATGCCTGCGCCGACAATCTTTAAACCCTCGCCGTGGGTCAGAAATAGCACTGCAAGACCCGCCAGGGTGAGGATTGTCGATGCCAATAAGCCTAGCTCCGCAAACATAGCCTCTCTTTGGCTGCGCCCCGGTCAATCGACACAGGGGGTCTCGTCAGCCAATTATCAGCGCAGCATTGCCGTTTGCCCACTCGGCCTCAGGGTCCTGAATCTCCACTTTCCTGACCCCGCCCGGAAGCTTGCTTTGCGCGAGCAGATACTGCTCCTGCAGGGAATCGATCGGGTGGGCCCAATCATGAATGTAGTAAATCGTGTGAACCTTGGCTTGCAGCAGAGTCTTTGTGCAGTCGAAACACGGCCGAAGGGTCGAATACACAATGGCATCCTCAATCGAATTCCCAAATCTGGCTGCGGTAATCAGCGCGTTCTGCTCAGCGTGGACGCATATGCAAACGTCATATCCCACGCTTGCCTTGTAGGCTTCCCGATTCTTACAACGCACGCAGCCGCCATCCAGGCAATTGGCCATTCCTTCGGGCGTCCCATTGTAGCCGGTGGAGATGATGCGATTGCGCTTGACAACTACGGCGCCGACTCGTCGGCCCATGCAATTCGCCTTCTTGCGCACGGCCATGGCGATACCCATGTAGTAATCATCTTTTGTGATCATGTTCGCTCCGCAAGGCTTTTGGCGAGCCCTCCGCACGACCGGGGGAGACCGCGGGAGGACGCTGGCGCTCATCTTATCCAGCTTGTTCAGAAAAAGCAAAAGGGGGGCGCGAAGCCTATTCTGCACTGCAAAACGCCCGGCACGAAGTCAACCGCGCTTTTCACCCTGGGAAGAACGAATTCCCCAGCGCGCGAGTAAACTGTCGACTCCTGCGCAGAGCTCTGCCTTCGTGCCATCGTTCAGCAGTGCATAGTCGGCGAAGGCGATGGGCCCACCTTTTTCAATATTTTCAATTTCCGTCGCGTCCCTCTCCTGGGCCTGCTGGAAGGTCAGGGGGCGCTCCGGGCGCACCTTCAGCCGCTGGTACCGCTTTTCTCTGGAAGTAAATACCAGTAGGAGGACGAGATCTTCGCCCAGCGCCGCCCGCAACGTCCGGTACTCGCTCCAACTGTACAGGCCGTCGATAACCACCAGCGGGCTCTCCCCGAGTGCTTTGCGTATCGCGGGCAAGCAGCGGCGAGCGCAAACGTCCATACCTTCGGTCGAGCGAAGTTCCTCCCGGATGGTCCTCTCGTTCGCCGGGTTGAGGTCTAAACCCCGCCTGGCGATTTCGTCCACGACAACCTGGCCAAAACGGATAGCAGGAAATCCCAGGGAGCCAAGGTGTCGAGACAGCTCGCTCTTGCCTGAACCCGTCATTCCAACGACTGCCAGAATCATAGGTGGAAGATCCAAGTTATCGCAGTAGTGTGAGCTGCCCGAGATTTGTACGACAGGACGCGAGAGATTTTACCACACTTGAGTGGACCGGGTTTTCGTACCCGCTCCTACAAGAACAAAAAAGGCCCAGGTTTAGAACCTGAGCCTTTTTCTAAATTAATCCCGGCGACGACCGACTCTCCCACGCAGTCGCCCGCGCAGTACCATGGGCCCTGGAGGGCTTAGCGTGTCACCGCGTACTCTACAGACCTGGGGTTGGCAGTACGCTTCGAGGCCTCTAGGATTTCCAGGCCCACGATGTTGCCGTCTTTGTCGTAGTCGAGGATCACACCCGGCTTATCCTCGTCACTTTCCTCGATGGGCGCGTCGCTCAGCAGGATTCGGAGCACGTCGACTTCGGGATTGTAGGTTACTTTCACAGCTTCCCCCAATATTTCTCAATCTTCGTCGCCCGGTAGTCCGCCAACACCACTGCGGGATTGACCGAGTCATCCACGATAATCCGCAGGACGGGCGACTCTCCCCCCAGCCGCACGCGCAGTCACGCTAGCTCCCACAACCCCTTGGGCGAGACTTCTGCCGCCTTCATAATTTTGCGTTCGCGGAGCATTTTCGCCGCCCAACGGATCTCATACTGCCAAGTGTAGAGCATGTCACCCGCGCTTCTCAAGTCGGACTCGTGATTGTCCCAGACGTGCTTGCACACTGAAACAATTGTGCCCCGTCCTCCCAACGCCTTCAGAGCGTCCTCCAGCCATGGAATCAGGTCTTGTCGTGTCAGCATTTCTCACCTTTGTTTATCGAACAGTCCGAACTCAATCGGCTCTTACCGACAAAAGCAAAACGGGCTCGCAAATCGCGAGCCCGTCTTCGTGTTAATTAATCCCGGCGACGACCGACTCTCCCACGCAGTCGCCCGCGCAGTACCATGGGCCCTGGAGGGCTTAACTACCGTGTTCGGGATGGGAACGGGTGTGACCCCTCCGGTTTGATCGCCGGAAAATTGTTGGAAAGAAGCTATCAGCGTTCAGCTATCAGCGATCAGCTTCAAGCGTTCGCACGCTAGAGCTGAAAGCTGAGAGCTAATGGCTGACAGCTTCTTCTGAATAGTGTGGCGTCGTAAAGTAAAGGCGATAATTTCTGTTGATGCACTGAGCAGATTTATGGTCAAGCCGAACGGGCGATTAGGACCAGTCAGCTAAACGCATTACTGCGCTTACACACCTGGCCTATATACGTCGTAGTCTTCGACGGCCCTTCAAAGGGATTGCGTTCGTGTAGCACGCGAACGCGCGCCCTTGGGAGATCGAATCTTGGGGCGTGCTTCCCGCTTAGATGCTTTCAGCGGTTATCACTTCCAGACTTCGCTACCCAGCCGTGCCACTGGCGTGACAGCTGGTACACAAGAGGTCTGTTCATCCCGGTCCTCTCGTACTAAGGACAACCCCCCTCAAATCTCCTACGCCCAC
This sequence comes from uncultured Acidobacteriota bacterium, assembly GCA_963804995.1. Classification (GTDB taxonomy): domain Bacteria; phylum Acidobacteriota; class Terriglobia; order UBA7540; family UBA7540; genus Bog-366. The sequence continues at coordinate 219,804 of CAWDSK010000009.1, read as the reverse complement.
ACCAGATAGGGACCGAACTGTCTCGCGACGTTCTGAACCCAGCTCACGTACCGCTTTAATGGGCGAACAGCCCAACCCTTGGAACCTTCTACAGCTCCAGGATGCGATGAGCCGACATCGAGGTGCCAAACCGCTGCGTCGATGTGAACTCTTGGCAGCGATCAGCCTGTTATCCCCGGCGTACCTTTTATCCGTTGAGCGATGGCCCTTCCATACAGAACCACCGGATCACTAGGTCCGACTTTCGTCTCTGCTTGACTTGTTGGTCTCGCAGTCAGGCTAGCTTATGCCCTTGCACTCGACGGCTGATTTCCAAACAGCCTGAGCTAACCTTGGAGCGCCTCCGTTACAATTTGGGAGGCGACCGCCCCAGTCAAACTACCCGCCTAGCCAGGTCCCTGACCCGGATTACGGGTCGAGGTTAGAACCACAGAATCATCAGGGTGGTATCTCACCGTTGGCTCCCCCTGCCCCAAAAAGCAAGGTTCAAAGCCTCCCACCTATCCTGCGCAGACAAACCCATAGTTCAAGGCTAGGGTGTAGTAAAGGTGCACGGGGTCTTTCCGTCTAGGTGCGGGAAACCGGCATCTTCACCGGTACTACAAGTTCGCTGAGTCACTCGCCACGACAGTCGCTCTATCGTTACGCCATTCGTGCAGGTCGGAACTTACCCGACAAGGAATTTCGCTACCTTAGGACCGTTATAGTTACGGCCGCCGTTCACCGGGGCTTCAGATCGAAGCTGCCGAGGATTGCTCCCCATGACCTCTCCCTTTAACCTTCCGGCACCGGGCAGGCGTCAGCCCCTATACGTCGTATTCGACTTAGCAGAGACCTGTGTTTTTGTTAAACAGTCGCAGAGCGCGATTCACTGCGGCCCCCTCGGGCTATGAACCCTAGCGGGGCACTCCTTCTCCCGAAGTTACGGAGTTAATTTGCCTAGTTCCTTAGCAAGTGTTCTCTCAAGCGCCTTTGGATATTCACCTCGTCTACCTGTGTCGGTTTGAGGTACGGTTGGGACAGAGACTGCTTAGCGGCTTTTCTTGGCAGCGTGACATTACGGACTTTATAGGGCCTAAGGCCCTTCGACTCACCCCTCAGAGTTGGCTTTAAACCGACCGGGTGGATTTGCCTGCCCGATCCTCCTTAAGGCGCGTATCGCCATCCATCAGACGACTCCGCTAGCCTCCTGCGTCCCCGCTTCGTCATAACGTCTCCGCCTCAGTGCCGGAATATTAACCGGCTGTCCATCAGCTACGCCTTTCGGCCTCGCCTTAGGGACCGACTGACCCTGAGCGGATTAACCTTTCTCAGGAAACCTTAGACTTTCGGCGCGGAGGGTTCCCACCTCCGTTATCGCTACTTATGCCGGCAGGGTCACTTGAATACCGTCCACGAGCCCTCTCGGTCTCGCTTCAAACTGTATTCAACGCTCCTCTACCAGATGCAAGCCCTCGCGGGCCTGCAAATCCGCAGCTTCGGTAAATGGCTTGAGCCCCGTTGAATTATCGGCGCAAAGACGCTCGACCAGTGAGCTGTTACGCTTTCTTTAAAGGATGGCTGCTTCTAAGCCAACCTCCTGGCTGTCTGAGCGACTTCACTTCCTTTCCCACTTAGCCATTGCTTCGGGACCTTAGCTGGCGGTCTGGGCTATTTCCCTCTCGACAACGAAGCTTAGCCCCCGCTGTCTGACTCCCGGACTGTGCTTCGCGGCATTCGGAGTTTCGTTGGATTCGGTATCCGTTAACGGACCCTAGTCCATCGAGTACTCTACCACCGCGAGCTATCATCCGAGGCTAGCCCTAAAGCTATTTCGAGGAGAACGAGCTATCACGGAATTTGATTGGCCTTTCACTCCTACCCTCAGTTCATCAGAGCTGTTTTCAACCAACACCTGTTCGGGCCTCCGGCCGTTGTTACACGGCTTTCACCCTGACCAAGGGTAGATCATCCCGCTTCGCGTCTATTGCCCGCCACTGAACGCCCTATTCAGACTCGCTTTCGCTACGGCTCGCTCCCCCTTGCGGGATCATCGCTTAACCTTGCGACGGACAATAACTAGCCGGCTCATTATGCAATAGGCACGCCGTCAGGCTTGCCCGCCTTGCGGCGGACGTTGCCCTTCGACTGCTTGTAGGCATACGGTTTCAGGTACTTTTCACTCCCCTCGCCGGGGTTCTTTTCACCTTTCCCTCACGGTACTGGTTCACTATCGGTCGCTAGAACGTATTTAGCCTTACGGGATGGTCCCCGTGGATTCCCGCAGGGTTTCTCGTGCCCCGCGGTACTCAGGAACGCGCGCGAGAGTCCAGTCAGCTTTCGCCTACGTGGTTATCACACTCTTTGACCGGCTTTTCCAAGCCGCTCGACTAGCCGCTGGTTTGGTAACTCTCTGGTTCTACACCGACGCACGCCCTACAACCCCCAGCCCTCCTAAGAACAGTGGTTAGTTGTTAGTGGTTAGTAACGACGGCCTTTCCGCCGCTCGTCACTAGCCACTAGCCACTTCCCACTCGCCACTGCTCTTAGGAAAGCTGGGTTTGGGCTCTTCCGCGTTCGCTCGCCGCTACTAGCGGAATCACTGTTGTTTTCTCTTCCTCCAGGTACTGAGATGGTTCACTTCCCTGGGTTAGCTCGTACCCGCCTATGTATTCAGCGGGCCGTCTCTGAGGTTTACTCAGAGGGGTTCCCCCATTCGGATACCCCCGGATCAAAGGGTGCTTCCCCCTCCCCGAGGCTTTTCGCAGGTAGCCGCGTCCTTCATCGCCGTCTAGCGCCAAGGCATCCACCGTACGCCCTTAGTAGCTTGACCATAATATCTGCTCAACACACCACGCGAAGCTCTCAGCAATCGGCTATCAGCTTTCAGCTTGAAGCTCTTTCGGGCCCTAGCTGAGCGCTGACGGCTGAAAGCTGATCGCTTCCAGATGCGCTTAACAGATTCGCCTTTCTCTCTCTGCCCGGATCCAATCCCGGACAGAGTGTAGCCACCAACCCCATCCCCCCACGCCCGGCTAGGCGATTTTCACGCTTTTGCTGAGAGCTGAGAGCTGAACGCTGATAGCTACCACTACTAGGTAGACGCCACACTATTCAGTTTTCAAAGAACATCGAGTGCCCAGGGACGACTTCCGCCTCCCTAAGCCTCTTCCGTCAACTTAACGTCCGACACTCGCCGAACGGTCAAAGTTGCTGGGCTTGATCCACCCCAACTTGGCGGGTGAGACCAAGCTCAACAACCTGGCGCGAATCCTCCGCTTTCAGGGCGCAAAACGCAACTCGCGCACCTTTAAGGCGGCTGGGTTCGTCTGCTGTAAACTTCGGGGATCGAAACAGGCGGGAGCTTTACCGAGGGTGGCCCACTTGCTTCAAGCCCCTATCCGAAAGCCTTTCGCGTATCGACCTCCAGGGGATTCCGACCGAGACGATGTGGAGCTCTTTTGAAGCCTGGTTGCGTCTTACTTTCAACCACGCCCCGCTTACTCACTCCACCTTCGTACTGGCAATCAGAAATATTAAGACAACATTTCACCGAATGCAAGAGATTTTTTTTGCCTGCCATAAAGAATTTTTTACTGTCAGTGTGGATCAGCCCCGGGCATGGTCGCAGCAGGGACGGTGCGTTGTGCCTCTGGGACTTCGGGTGGTGGTTCGATTGCCTCGAGCCAGCAAGTAACCCCTCATCCGGCCTCCTACGTCAGCCACCTTCTTCCCTGGGAGAAGGCTATTATCCGGTTCCGGCTAGGGGAAGGTTAGACCGAAGCGCCCACCGGCCGAATTGGAGACCCATTCTCTGCGTATGCCGAAAGAGTGCCCCACCTTGAATAACCGCCCTCTCCGAGGGGAGAGGGTGGACCGCCGCCGACGCTCTCACCAGCCGGGGCGGGACGGGTGAGGGGTCACGTGGGTGTTTGAGAATTCTACGAGCTGGAAATTCAAGAACCATAAGGGCGGCGCTACATTCAAAATAACCCACCACTCCCTTCTGTTGACATCCGACCGCATCGTGTAGAATATCTCCTCTCGAACCCGCAGCCGATCATCTAATACTGTAGGGGGTTGCAATGATCATCGGCGTTCCCAAGGAAGCCTTTCCCGGCGAGCACCGCGTCGCGCTGGTACCCGTAGTGATTCCGAACCTGACCAAGGCCGGGTTCCAGATTCTGGTGGAAGCCGGAGCCGGGATCGGGGCCGGATACCCTGACACCGAGTATCAGGAAAAAGGCGCCAGGCTCGCTGCCACGCGCGCTGAAGTTTTCAAATCCGCCGACGTCATTGTCCAGGTGCTCAGCCACGGGTCGAACGACGTCACGGGCAAAGACGACCTCCCGCTTTTTCGCCGCGACCAGACCGTCATTGGATTTCTTCGTCCTTTCGGCTCGGCCGAATCCGCGCTGGAGCTTGCCGCGACGGGGGTTAATTCCTTCGCCGTGGAGTTGATGCCGCGCATCACGCGTGCGCAAAGCATGGACGCCCTCTCCTCGATGGCCACGATTTGCGGATATAAAGCTGTGTTGCTTGCGGCAGACCGGCTGCCGCGCATGTTTCCCATGCTCACTACGGCAGCCGGCACCATCACGCCGGCGCGCGTGTTCATCATTGGTGCGGGCGTGGCCGGTCTGCAAGCCATCTCCGCGGCGCGACGCCTGGGCGCTGTCGCTTCCGCCTACGATCTGCGTCCCGCCGCCAAAGAACAGGTGCAGAGTCTCGGCGGGCGCTTTATCGAATTGCCCATCGAAGCCAAGGACGCCGAAGACGCGCGCGGATACGCGAAGCAGCAGGATGAATCGTTCTTCCTGCGGCAGCGCGAATTGCTGGGGCGCGTGGTGGCGGAGAGCGACGTGGTCATTACCGCCGCCGTTGTCCCGGGCAAGAAGCCGCCCATCCTGATCACACGAGAGATGGTGGAACGCATGGCGCTCGGCTCGGTTATCGTTGACCTCGCGTCCGAGCGGGGCGGCAATTGTGAATTGACCAAGGCCGGGCAGCGCATCGTTGAGCACGGCGTGACCATCATCGGTTACATCAACCTGGCGAGCACGGTCCCCTACCACGCCAGCATGATGTATGCGCGCAACCTCACCGCCTTCCTGCTCCACCTGGGAAAAGGCGGCCAGGTCGAAATCAATCTGGAAGACGAGATTACGCGCGATACCCTGCTGACGCGAGGCGGGGAAGTAGCAAACGCAAGGGTGCGGGAATTCTTCTCGCTGCCCGCGCCGGCAGTGCGGAAAAGCTAGGTGTCAGAAAAGGTTAAAGGATGAAGGTTAAAGGGTAAATACCTGCCCATCCTTTATCCTTTACACTTTAGCCTTTCCCCCTTGGGAGGTTCCCGTGACGTTCGACCTCATCAACAGCCTGTACGTCTTCATGCTCGCAGGATTCATCGGATTCGAGGTGATCCGGCGAGTCTCACCGCTCTTGCATACGCCGCTGATGTCGCTTACCAACGCTCTCGACGCCATTGCGGTAGTGGGCGCCATTGTCATCGCGGGTGAAGCCAAGACCACGTTCTCCACGGTGCTGGGAACCATTGCCATTGTCGCGGCGATGAGCAACGTCGTGGGCGGCTTCTTAATCACCGACCGCATGTTGAAGATGTTCAAGACCGCCAAACCGAAAAAATCATGAGCCCATCAGCTACTCAACTCATCATTGAAGTTTGCTATCTGGTCGCCACGGCGCTCTTCATCCTGGCGCTCAAATGGCTCAGCTCTCCGTCCTCGGCCCGGCGCGGCGTGTGGGCCGGAGAACTGGGCATGGCGCTGGCCATTGGCGGAACCCTGTTCCACCACGGCATCGTCCAGTACCAGTGGATCCTGCTGGCGCTCGTATTGGGCACGATTATCGGCGTCCCGCTCGGCCTGGTGCAGATGACCGCTGTGCCGCAGCGGACCGCGCTCAGCCACGCCTGTGGCGCCCTTTGCGTGACCCTGGTCGGCACAGCGGAGTTTTATCTTGGCACGCCGTACATCCCGCGCTTCACCATGTCGGTGCTCTGCCTGGAAGTCATTCTGGGCTCGCTAACCTTCACGGGAAGCCTGATGGCCACCGGCAAACTTCAGGAGGTGCTGCCGCAGCGCCCCATTACCTATCGCGGTCAGAACTTCGTCAACCTGTCGCTTCTGGGCATTTCGATTCTGTTGGCGGTGGTTCTGGTGCTCCACCCCGGGCAGAAGGCGCTGTTTCCGCTGATTATCTTCATCCCCCTGGTTTTCGGTGTGATGATGATCGTACCCATCGGCGGCGCCGACATGCCCACGGTGATTTCTCTGCTCAATTCCTACGCTGGACTCTCCGCCGCAGCCATGGGATTTGTCCTCGACTTCGAAGCTGCTGATCATCGCCGGGGCGCTCGATGGCTCTTCGGGCTTCATTCTTTCCGTCATCATGTCGAAGGCCATGAACCGCTCGTTCTCGAACGTGCTCTTTGGAGCCTTCGGGCAGGTGCAGACTTCTGCGGCGGCAGCGAAAGAAGAGCGCCCGGTGCACAGCGCCACGGCGGAGGAGGCCGCCGGCATTCTTGCCGCTGCCAACAGTGTGGTGATCGTTCCCGGCTACGGCATGGCGGTGGCGCAGGCGCAACACAAGGTGCGCGAGCTTTTTGATGTGCTCACGAAGAAGGGTATCGATGTTAAATTCGGTATTCACCCGGTCGCAGGCCGCATGCCCGGCCACATGAACGTACTACTGGCGGAAGCCGATATCCCCTACGACCGCCTGCTCGATATGGACTCCATCAACCCGGATTTCCCGCAGACCGACGTGGCGCTGATCATCGGCGCGAACGACGTCACCAATCCCGCGGCGCGCACCGATCATTCCAGCCCCATCTACGGCATGCCGATTCTCGATGTGGACAAGGCGCGCACCGTCATGGTGATCAAGCGCAGCATGAACCCCGGCTTCGCGGGAATCGATAACCCGCTCTACTACCTCGATAAAACCCTGATGCTCTTCGGCGACGCCAAGGGTTTTGTGGGCGACATCGTGAGGGAACTCACCGGCCACAGCCACTAGGAATTTTCGATTGACGATTTGCGATTTTCGATTACAAACCTACGGGCGGCGCGGGACACTGATTCATTGGTGATTTGCGATTGGTGACTTGTGATTGAAGTTTCAAATTTCCAATTTTGGATCTTGGATTACAGCTTTCGATTTTGATTTTCAATTGCCGATTTGCGATTGAAACCGCATAGCGGCCAGAATAATTTTCGATTCCATCGCCAGACAATATGTGCGCAGCACCTTGGACTGCGGCGGCTCGACGCCGCCTTCCCCCCCCATCTGATACGATACTTCCACCCAGCTTGAACGATTGCCGATGTGTTCGGGCGACATTCGATTCCAAGGCGGCGTTGAGCCGCCGCAGTCCAAGGTGCTGCGCACAGTGGTCCAGATGATGCCGCACCCGAACGCTAACCCCGCTTCTCTTGCGGATGGGGCGCGATCGTGGCACGATGGGGTTCGAGAAGAATCCATGAGTGCAGCCGACACCAAATTGACGAAAACCGAAAATCGGCCCGTCGTGGTCAGCACCGGGCAGGAGCTGGTTCCAATCAAGCGTCCCTCCCGCGCCAGATTTGCCATCGCTTTTGGCGTGGCTGCCATCTCGGATTTCTTATCCATGTGGACTGAGTTCGTCCCCCCGATTCAGTGGGCGATTGACCTGGGAACGGCAGGCCTGCTGTTCCTGATCCTGGGCCGCAGGTGGGCCCTGCTGCCCGGGCTGATCGTGGAAGCTATTCCGGGAATGGGAGTCTTCCCCGTCTGGGTCCTCGTCGTGATTTCCATCATTGTTTACGACGAGATCAAAGCGCACCGGTAAACGTAGCGAGGTCCCGTTTTCCCGGCTGGCGTGTCGGAGCGGGGTAGCCACGGTCAATGCACTAATGACCGTGGGCTTTTCTCATCATTGCACCGGCCCGTCTGACTCTAATCCTCATAAATCGCGGGTGGCGCCCCGATGTATCGGGGCGGCCCATCGACGACCATCGCCCTCAGAGGAATTTCATGAACCCGTCGGCAGTTAGATCGGCCTCGTCGATGATTGCCAGCAGTGTTCCGCGTTTAAGATCTTTGTTGTGAAAGGGGAGAGTAACTCTGCGGGCAGGGTGGTCAGGATGTTTCAGAATGTAATGGCTCCCGGAGATGTGGTGAACAAAGAATCCAGCTCTCTTTAGGGCGTGAAGAACCTCGCGAGGCTTAAGGGAAGGCAAGCGTTGGCTCATGCCACTTCGAGGACTACCTTGACCTCTTCCTTGACGGGTTGCAAGGTCAATTTCTTATCCTCAGGAACGGGGAGGCCATCCTTGCGGAGGCTTTCGAGGTAACCACGGATGGCATCTTCGGCCATGGCTCGCGCTTGTTCCAGCGTGTCCCCTTCCGTTACCAAACCCGGAAGGGCGGGGCATTTCACCACGTAGCCTCCTTCCTCGGCGGGTTCGTAGAGAACCGTAAAGTTGTACTCCTCATGTGCTCTCATCAAGTGCTATTCTGCAAGCAAAGAGTAGAAATTGAAAGAGGAAAAAGCGCGGGTCAATGTCCTCCATAGGGCTGCCCCCAACGCGCGGTCGTACTCAACGGTAAGGATACCGGGGTTACCATATTTCCATTTGAAATTTCCGGTAGGCGTTGATCATTTCAAAATCGGCGCGGTCGGAGGTGACGAGGCGCGCGCCGTGAGACCGCGCGGTCAGCGCGATGAGCACATCGAAATGCAAATCGCGCAGCTTGTCTGGCGTGAAGCCTTTAGCGGCGTAGATTTGCCCCAGCAGCCGGCCAGACTCCAGCCAATTATTTTCCGTGGGCGTCAGGATGCGATGGTTCTTCTCCAAGGCTCGCAGGAACTCCCGCTCCGCCGGTTCCGTAGCGCCACGCCACAATTCCGCCAAAACTACGGAAGAAGTTCGGATGAGACCGGTCAGAGAATCGATCCGCTGCTGATGACGTCCGGTGCGCAGGTGATCGATAAAGATCGAAGTGTCGAAGATGACGAGGTTACTCACCGTGGCCCGCGAAGGAGAGCTTTCCCGCGTGCTTCCTCATCAAGGCCTGGAATCGCTTCCGCGCCACAATCTCCCGGAGCGCTACATGCACCGCCTCCGTACGGGATTTCACGCCGAGAACTTTTCGGGCTTCGTCCGCCAGATGGGTATCCAGTCTTATCGATGTCAGTGTCACCGCCATATGCAGGCCCTCAGCCTTTGTATATATATTATAGCGGGATCGTATGTACACTTCAATCTAATCATGGGGTGTGCGACATAATAGTGAAAGAGAGGAGGTCCGCGCTACAGGTGCTACCTCCCGCCGCGGAAAATGCGTTTACAATGAAGGTGTGAAATCGATCCGGATTTATTACCGCGGACCAGGAAGGGCGCGGCACGTGCGGGACGTCATGCCAGCATTTACCCTCGTCCTCGTTGCGTTGCTCGCAAGTCGTGCGGCTGCCACCGAAACGCCGCAAAATCCCACTACCGCCGACCGCCAAGACCTGGTCAGCGCCGTCAAGAGTTTGGAAAAGAAGCTGGGCTTCCGCCGGACGAAGAACTTCCACAAGAATTCAAATGAATTGGCGGTCGCTTATCGCTGCTACTTCACCGGCAAGCTCGAACTGCCGGACTCTTACGAGAAGCTGCAACTGCGCGAGGGAACGAAGTCGGGCTGTCCGCTGGATGCCGAAAAGTATGATGTCTTCTTTTATCCCTTGGAAGCGAGCGGCAGCGGCAAGACGCCGGTCTCCACCTCGCTGGCAAAGGAATCCACAGAGCGCTTCCTGGTGGTGGTGCCGCACGAGGATTTCCACGCCAGTATGGAGTTCGGCAAGCTGCCCGCCAGTTTGAGCGAGGCGGCGTCGACTTTGATCGGTTTTCTCACCGCCCGGGAGGTCGCGCAACAGAAATTTGGGGAGAATTCCCAGGTCTATCAGAACCTGCAGCGCGAACCGGAACTCTTCGCGCGCAAGGCGGAAATCGTAAATCGCTATCATGCCCAATTAAGCCAGTTGTATGCTGCCGCGCGCGCCAGCCGGATTTCTGAGCAGGACGCGCTCCTCCAAAAGCGCCAAAGTTTTGAGGAGATTCAGCAGGCATGCAAGGCCATCGGGCCCGCTCCCACGTCCTTCAACGCGTGCCTGTCGGCCAACAACAACGCCGGGCTCGCCTTTGATGAGACCTATACGAAGTATTATCCGCTCATGTATGACCTCTACGTGGCAGAGGGTAGGGAGCTTAAGCCGACGGTCGAGGCGATCGAGCGCGCGCTCAAAGCCAAATCGGAAGCCGAAGCCGTGCAGAATCTCGAGGCTCTGATTAAGGCAAAGCGCGTGGCAGAGCCGCAAGCAACGTGTCTCGTAGGGGCACCTCTCGTGGGCATAGGCGTTAACCTAACTCTCAGAAATGCCGACAGCCCGCAGGTTGGCGCCCCGACCAGTCGGGGCGATTCACGTCATCAGCCCGCACTAGAATCGCAGGGCTGCGCTCGCCCTGCGCCAGCCGGCCCAAAAACGCGGCCCCCGATCCTGAGGCGGCACTCGATTAAATATTGACGTACCCTCCATTAATTGCCACAATAGTAAAAATCGCACAGGCACATTTAGAGATAGCTGGTTTACGAAGAGCACCATCGTGTGTGGCTAACAGCGTAGAGGTGACCATTTCAGGCTATCGGTGGAGCCCCAAATAGCCGAGGAGGATGGAATGAGCAAGTGTGCCAAAGGGTTTTCACTGATCGAGCTCTTGATTGTGGTGGCGATTATCCTGGTTATTGCTGCTATAGCAATTCCCAACTTTATGCGTTCACGTATAGCGGCAAACCAGGCGTCAGCCGTGGAATCCTTACGCACCCTGAACACGGCTGAGGTGACCTATTCGGTCACCTATGCTACGGGGTACAGTACAAGTCTTGTCTTGCTGGGTCCGCCCGCTGCCGGGGCCGCAGCATCGTCCACCGCGGCGGGCCTGATCGACAGCGTTCTGGATCAGGGCGCGAAGAGCGGCTACAGTTTTGTTTACTCGACCGCGGCCCCCGATACGTCCGGCCGGATTAACAGCTATTCCTTTAACGCCAGTCCGGCCAGCAGTTCCAACGGGACCAATTATTACTTTACCGATCAATCGGGAGTGATTCGTGTGAATGCGACCACAGCCGCTAGCTCCACGGACTCACCGCTCGCCGCCTGAGTTTTGGGGACCAGGCAACGGGCAAGGTGGATATTCCGCGGTTTTGTAGGGCCGGGGCCTGCCCCGGCCAGCATTGACGCAAACGTCGGCCCTGCCCCCGAAACAAACTGCTCGCCAGGTGTCCCGAAGGTACACTCTTCCAGCGAGGCAATGTCGCGCGTATACTCTCCGCAGCATGGTGTTCTACAAGCGCACTTTCAGCCCGGGCCAACCGCAATTCATCACCACTGAAGTATCTCTTCAATCCGAGGTGAGAAATGAAACTGGTCATGCGATTCTTCCGTCGTTTTTCGGGTAGTTTCTGCATGTTGCTGCTGTTCCCCGTACTCTTGTCGGCGGCGCCTGCCTCGATGGGCACTCCTTTCTGCGCCGATTCCGAATGTACACAGACCCGGGAGTTCTTTAAGCAGCTCTGCGATTACATCGTTACGAACAAGCGGTCGGGACCTGCCATGGTCGAAAATGGCAAGACCACGACCGCCATCTTTATCACGGGATACTACATGCGCACGCTGGTTGCCGGTTACGAAATTCTCGGCGAGAGGCGCTATCTTGACGCGGCCGTCGCGTGGGCGGACGCCTGGTTGAAGGAACAAAATCCCCAGGGTTACTGGCTGACCGGTTACGGCGGCATTGAGCTTGCCGACACGGGCAGCGCCCTGGGGTTGTTGAGCGTGCTCTACAAGCATGTGGACAAAGACCGCCAGGAAAAATACGTTTCCGCTGTACATCGCTACTTCCAGGCGATCGAGAAGGATAAGCTGATCCTTTCCTCCGGCGCTCTGGGCTATGGGTGGGCAACCAACTGCACCACTCCGGGCGATGCTCACTGCGCACCTTCAGGCGGTCCGGATCCCGAGGCAATGACCGTCCTGCGACCCGATGCCTACACCACGGCCGCATGCTTGACGGGCGGAGAGGGCTTTACGTGGATGTATTACGTAACCCACGAAGACAAATATCGCCAGGTGGCGTACAACGCGCTGCGCTGGGTCTTAACTACCATGCGGAAGGACGGGGTCATCCCGTACGTGGCGGGGGCCGAGGGTATTTTCTGGGAGAAGCAAGGCGACCCCGTGAATGACTTTAACCTGTGGGACCGGCTGCCTTTCTTAAACTCCGCCTATCTCGGCGAAGGTCTTCTCTCCTTCGATTTGCATTGCGACCAGGCGGAGTGGAAAGCAGACCTCCGCAGGGAAATCAGACCCCACATCGAATGGCTGCTGCGAACCCAAAGCGCCAACGGGAGCTGGGGCATCCGGAACCCCCGCACCAAATCGAAGTGCGATGCCGTTTTTGACCCGACCCGAAGCCCGGGGATCGCGAACTTTTTGATTTGGTACTACGAGCAGGTTGATAAGGACCCGCGCATCGCGAGCGCCGTGCGCAAATTTGACCGGTTCCTTCTGAATCGGGAAGAGGCCAAGGCGTTTGGACTGCTGAACGTGGGCGCTCCTCCCATCCCGGGATGCGAGGCTTGGGACGCAGTAACCAGTCTTAGTGGATATGCGCTGTCTGACATTCTCGTTCCGGGGATCTCCTCGAAGTGGTAACGCCAGTGCTGTCCTGGGCCATAGGTTTGCTGACCAAGCCAATCGAGATTCGCGGGCCGAAGGCGCCTAAATCCCCAGGAGGCAGTTCTTGAGAGGAAACCCCATGAGACGATCTCTGGCAGGCATGCTGATCGTACTGATGCTCTCGACGGTGGGCGCGTGGGCTGGCCAACGGGTGTACGAGGTCGGGACCGTTTATGTTTACTACGCTTGGACGAGCGATGCACAGATCGTCCGCGATTTGGAAACCATCGCCGCGACCGGCATCAAGGCCATCAATCCGTATCCCCCCTTTCTCCTGACCCCCGGGCACGCGGAGCCGGATTTCTCCAAGTCTGATCTGGTGCAGAAGACCGCGCAACGCCTGGGTTTGCGCGTGATGCCCACGCCGTTCCGAACCGCGATGCTTCCGGACATGGCGGCGGCGAAGTGGCCGGAACGCGCGCCCTCGCCGATTATCGACAACCTGGCGCGGGAGGCCAGGCTTTCGCTCGCCGACCCGGAAGTCCTGGGGCTGGTCGACTCTTACGTGGCCTCGACCGCCCGGCACCTTAGGGACGATCCCTCTCTGGTTGCGTGGAATGTTTGGGTTGAAGCGAGCTTCGAATCCTCCCTGCATGATCCCCACACGGACAAGTGGTTTGAGGAATGGGGGATGAAGAAGTATGGAAGCGCTGACGCCTGGTACGCGCAATGGAACGATGTGCATTTCAATTACGAGTACCACAAGATGGACCGCATCCAGTTCGAGTGGGATTCGACCGCCCGCCTCGTGCAGCACCTCGCGGAGCTGGTGAAGTCAATCGATCCCCTGCACCCCACCGGCACTCACAGCGTGGGCAGCACCGTGGTTAAGCCGGATGTGAGCGCGAATGATGATTGGACCACGGCGAAAGCCGTCGATGAATACGGGCTCTCCTACTATCCCGATATACCCGCGCGCGAATCGGAAGATCAACCGCAGATAATGGAGAAAGAGAAAGCTCTCTGGGATACGCCGTGGACCACCAGTCTGGAGCTGACCGCCGCCCACGATGCCACCGGGGGCAAGCCTTTCGTGCTGATGGAAGTGCAGACGGGCCCCCGGTCGGGATTCACGCGATACGGATACGAGCCGGGGACGATTTTCAATTACGACAAGATTCATCTCTTGACGTGGCAATCCCTCGCGCATGATTCCAAGGCGATTTATTTCTGGCAATGGCTCCCGCACCTGGGTGACTGGCAGGCGTTCGGCCGCGGACTGGCCGCCTCTGACGGCAGCGTCACCAGCCGCGCCGTGGCTGCAGGGGACGCCTCGCGGATTCTGAATTCTGACCCCGACCTTTTTCTGGACAGTAAGCCGGTGCCGGCGCAGGTTGCCGTGGTCTACGATGTGATGGGCGACCTGAAGGCCAAAGTGCACGGGGGCGATTGGGGCTCATTCACGGCCAGAAATCTGATCGGAATCTATCGCGCCTTGTGGAAAGACCAGGTGCGCATCAACGTGCTCGACGCGCGGCAGGTGACGGCTGCGAGCCTCAAGTCTTACAAGCTGGTGATCTTTCCCTTCTACCTCTGCATGCGCAGCAATGTGGCCGAGGCAATCACGGACTACGTGGCGAGCGGCGGTACGGCGCTTGCTGACGCGCGCTTCGGTATCATCGACGAACGTGACCGAGGTTACCCCGTGAATCCTGGCCTCGGCATGGCGAAGCTGTTCGGAGCGCGCCGGCATGACCTCGTAGCCAGCCATATTCCATCCCCGATTCGAATTACGGAGGCGACCGGTTTGCTGAAGGGCGTCACACTGCCGGGCCACATGATGGGCGGCGTCTTTCGCGAAGAGTTGCAGCTTGAGAAAGGCAGCGAGGGGAAAGTCGTGGGCGTCTTCGAAAGCACTGGCACGCCTGCGGTGATCGTTCGGCAAACCGGTAAAGGGCAAACCATTCTCTTGGGATCCTCGCTGGGCATCCCGTTGCTCGAATCCAATGATCCCGGCACCACCAGCTTATTGCGGGCGATTGTGAAGTCTGCCGGGGTCGAGCCGGCGATTCGGGTGACGACGGCGCCCGTTGCCGGACCGGTCGAAGGCGTAGTGCATTCGCGAGGCCGTGCGGATGAGCGGCTGATCTACCTGCTGAATTGGGGGCATCGCGCGACGCAGGTGACGGCGGAAGTTCCCTGGCCGGGAGAGGTGGTACTGCGCGGGAAGGATTTCGTGTCGGGCCACAAGGTTGAGATCCAGCACAAGGAGAATCACGTCCAGTTCACCTTGACACTGGCCGCGGATCACGCCGCCGCCATCCAGATTCGACCGTGATCATTCTGGCCGGTAGAATAGCGCGGCGGAACTGCTGATCAAAAGTCATAGGAAAAAAACGTATGAAGGTGGGAAAGTTGGTGGGACCTCGCGCGCTATGGTGCGCGGAGAGCAACATGTGGGACATGTCCCACTTCTTTACAATTAGTCGCGAGGCTACAAATATGGCATCAGCAAGCGGGCGCTGCCGGGCGCCAGCCTGCTGCCGGATTACGCACTTCTTGGTGACGCCGACCTGGGTTCAAAGAAGGAACCTGACCATAAGGTGAGCCACGGTTAGAGATTGACCCCTCTTTAATTAAGCGCTAATCTTGTAAAAATCACACAGGGATACTTGGACCAAGCTGGTTTACGGAGGGCTCCGTCGCGCGTCGCTAACAGCGAAGAGGTAACCATTTCAGGCTATCGCGGGAAGCCTGGATAGCCGAGGAGGATTCGATGAGCAAGTGTCCCAGAGGTTTTTCACTGATTGAGCTCTTAATCGTGGTCGCGGTTATCCTGATTATCGCCGCGATCGCCATTCCCAGCTTCATGCGCTCACGGATCGCGGCAAACCAGTCGTCTGCCGTGGAATCCTTGCGTACCATGAACACGGCTGAGGCAACCTATTCCGTCACCTATGGTACGGGGTACAGCCCGAATCTTACCGTTCTGGGTCCGCCCGCGGTGGGGGCCGGTCCCACCTCCACGGCGGCGGGTCTGCTTGACAGCGTCCTCGCCCAGGGTTTGAAGAGCGGATATAGTTTTGTTTACTCTTCTGCGGCACCCGATACGTCCGGCCGGATTACCAGCTACTCTTTCAACGCCAATCCGGAGAGCAGTTTCATGGGGACCATGTACTACCTCACCGATCAATCCGGAGTGATCCGTGTGAATCCGACCACTAACGCTGCCTCCACGGACTCACCGCTCGCAGGCTGAGGTGTGGGGACAGGTCAAGAGGATTCAAACGTAGAGCGGCTGAGCCGCAGTCGGGCCCCCTAGGGAGCTATCTAACACAGGCCAGGCCGAAGGTCCGCCGATCTTAATGGTGGGCCAACATCCTGAGCCCAGCGGCTCAAACCATTTCGCCGCCTGAGCCCCGAAAGGGCGACCTACGATCCTGGCCGGCTGGCGCCGACCGAGCCCAGCCCTGCGATTCCCGTGTCTGACCCTGCCCGGCGATATTCCAATCCCGATCTTGTGAACAAGCTTCCGATTCTATTCTCGGAACGATTCGTCCGGCATGACGATGGACCAGTTGTAGCGCGGGTGTCTCCACCCGCGATTGTTCTTGCGAATACGCGGGTGGGGACACCCACGCTACAAAAGCCGAGCTGCGCTCGCGCTGCGCCAGCCGGCCAAACCGTAGCTGTGGCACAACCACTCCTGGCTGGGTCGTTACGCTCGAACCTCACGCCGCATTCACAGGCTGGAGTGCCTGTGCTACTTTCAGCTACGACCTGCGGTCATTTCACGAACTTGGGGTGATTCTTTGAAATCCAGCTCTCAACCAACTCGTGGAACTCTTTTGCTTTCGCTACGATTTCTTTTGCTTCCGTATCCGTTGCTACATGGGAATGCGTGTAGTCGATCTGATTGCGCTTGCGCCGGCAAGTCTCGAAATAATCTGTAAGGCTTGCGGCCCCCTTTCCGAGTGCCAGCGCGGCGCTCTCAAGAGAGACCTTGTGGT
Source organism: uncultured Acidobacteriota bacterium (assembly GCA_963804995.1). Lineage (GTDB taxonomy): Bacteria > Acidobacteriota > Terriglobia > UBA7540 > UBA7540 > Bog-366. The sequence goes on along the minus strand of CAWDSK010000009.1, from coordinate 203,091 downwards.
GCCCAATCTTGGCGGTAATTCGGTAGCCAGCGCAGGCGACTGCCATGTTTGCCGCCTGGAGTGCCGCGTTGTAGGCGGTAGCGAACCGGCGATCCGCAGAGAGTCGCGCCACGGCGGCGTCTGCCAGGTCGCGGGCAATCAGCTCCCGCATGTTGTCCAACTCCGCTTTCGAGGTGGTGTGCTTTTGGGCGTCTTTATTGGCTAATAATTGCGTCCAGCTCACGTTTAGTTCCTTTGACAAATTGCTTGGGGCGCTTCAATACTGCGGCCAAAAAATGGTCGTTCCTCTCAACCTTGCCACGAAATTCATTGACTGAATACGTGGTGGCATTCAAGTCGCGGCCCAGAGCTTGCTCAGCCTTACGGAGCGCCGGGGTCAATTCCAAGAGACCCACTTGGCCGATGACCATCAAGTCGATGTCACTGGTGGCGTGCTCCTCGGCCCGAGCCACTGATCCGTAGACGAAGGCGCAGAGGATCTTTCGGCCCAAGGGCGCCAGAACGGTCCGAACGACGGGAATGATCCCGGCGGTCTTGGCGATGATTCCCCGCAACTCGCGGTAGATGGGGGAGTGCCTTTGAGCCCTGAAATAAACCCGGGTACCTTCCCGTCTCTGTTCCAGGATGCCCGTGTCAACGAGCGCCGATAGCTCGCGCTGCAGGCTGGAAGGCGTGGTGCCGAGGAACCGGGCGAGCTCCGAGAGATACCACCACTTCTCCGGCTGGGTTAGGGTCGCGGCCAGAACCCCCTGCCGAGTCTTCGGAAAAAGCGCCTCCAATGTCGCATTGTTACGCATATTGCGTAAATTATTACGCATATTGCGTAAATAGGCAAGCGGGTGGGTTCTCCCATGAAACTTCCTTGGCGGCAGGCTGCCGCAGACCGAGGCCTGCCCCTACGAGCGCAGATTTATCCCGCGCCGCTGGAAGAACCGTCCGCCATTAAGATCGGCGGACCGGACCGCGGGCCTTGCGCTACCAAACTCCTTCCCCCTCTCCCCGGCCGGGGAGAGGGGGCCACGCTCGTCACTAGCCACTAACCACTAGCCACTGTTCTTAAGTGAGGGGCTCTGCTCGCCACTCGCCACTTGTCACTGTTTTTCCGGGGGAACGCGGACTTCGCTTCGGCGTGCGCTAGCGAAAAAGCCGAGTCTCTTATGAGGAGGAGACTCTACCCTTTATCAGCGTGCCAGTGCGGGAATCAGAGAACCTACCATGGTAGATTGCCCCCACCTCGTTCGATCCCCACTTTCGGGAGGTGCCCATGCGGCCCCGACTATTCCTGCTCCTCCTCGTCCTACCCATGATTCTGACCCTGCCCGTGAGGGCACAGCAGAAGCCCTTTACGCGGGAGCAGGTCGAAGGTCTGGTGTGGGACGGGTTGGGCGATGAGTCGGGCGCGAAGCTGATCGAGCAGCGCGGGATTGATTTCGCCCCGGCAGAGGATTTTATCCAAAGCCTCAAGGCCGCAGGCGCGAGCGAGGCATTTCTTAACGCGCTGCGCGCCGCCAAGCCGCCCGAGAAAAGCAACATCAGGAGGTGATGATTGCCCGCATACAAACCCAGTGACCGCGTGAGGGCTGAATTCACGGACGACGAGACAGGGGACAGCGAATTGCTATGGCTGAAAGTACGGTACAGCAACGACGACAGCCGCATTATCGTTGGCTGGCTCAACAGTTGGCCCACGGTGCTCACTAAACTGAAAGGCGGACAGGAAACTAAGATCCGCTACGACCTCGTTCGCGAGCATCGCCCGTTTTAGGGACAGAATCTGGGTACTTGAAGCTCTGCCGCCTGCCTGTGGGCGGCACCGACATTGCCTTTCATGTCGGCGACCGTTAAGAAGCCAGGACAGTCCATCGTTAAGACTCGTGGATAAAGAGGTTGCGTGTGTTGTCTGAGCGCATACGTGGAAAGCTATGCGCCACCCCCGAGAAATTCCCCTGGCATTGCTTACCTAGGCGGACTCAGAGGAAACGGGATTCGGCAATTTTTCAAGCGTGGGACTTATCGTTACTGCTGCACCAGGGCTTACGGTCACGGTCCGTTCCCAAGGCTTGAATCCCGACTTTTCGATAGTAATTTTGTGATCCCCGGGCACTAATCGAACGCTAGAGGGAGTGTTGCCGACAAACTTCCCATCCACTCTAATGTCGGCACAATCAGGCATAGACTTCATCCCGACCGTAGATAGCGCGTCGTTTGAGGGGCCACCTGCTGCTGGTGGCGTCCCATGACGTTGGATTTCCTGCCGAACCAGATACCGCAAATACTCCGACAGATGGTCAAATCTGCCAATCATCAGCATCTCCAACCGCTCTTTGTGGGACACGGGAAGATTCAGCAAAAACTTCTTGGAGGGCTCCTTGATCTTTACCATGTTATTCCCCTGTCTGCACCTGCGTCTATGTTTGGAGAGAGGGCCGAGCGCCGAATACGCTTCGTGGACCTGTTTGATTTTCTGAACCAGCGATTTCCGCTTTGCATTGTACTGCGGATCGGCCGGGTCAAGCTTCCCGAAGTCATCCAAATACCGGAGATGCTCTTTCAGGTAACTGATCTTGAGCTCCCTTATGTGAGCCTTCATCTCCTCCAGAGCCTCAACCCGCTTCTGCACTCTCAGACTTGCATCGTGAAAAGCCCGGTCCCCAGCCGCACTCAGCTTTTTCATTTCTTCGTGAAAAGAATCACCGCTCTCGCAGGGCTCAAGATAATCACTGGATGAGGGGATATCCTCCCCCGGCTCGCGGCAGTATGCTGCGTTTGCACGGAGTCTGTCTATGTGGGCCTTCCAGAGCGCAACTTCGTACTCCGTTTTCGTCACCCTCTTGTCTTGCGCACCGCGCTTGCGATCTTCGTTCATCGTCAGTCGGTTCTCTTAGATTTCTGGTATGCTATCACCACTGTCAATCCGGAGGAGAAAACGAAAATCGAGGGACACACAAAGTTTCTACTGACCATGATTACGCTCTGCCTCGTTTATGTCCGAGGAATTAGCTGATCTAACTGATGAGGAAATACTGTTCCCTGTGCCAGTGGTAGTAAACAGTACTGCAGACATGGCTGTAAAGGCTGCCTTCAATGACGATTCCGATTTACCCTGTGGCGGAATGCATGGAAAACACGAAACCGAACTCGGCCTCCATTGAAGAAATTGAACAGAAACTACTGGACATGTACAGCCCAGACTTTCGAGGCGTTCGGCCTGGGAAACAGTATCAGGCAGCATTGTCGTTGGGGAGGATTAATGAAGCATTTGAGCAGGCTCCGGGAAAGACAAAGGTCCTTGGGTCCTCGATGTTCACAGAATGGATGGATAAGATTCGTGAGACTCGCCAGGCCTTCTCTGTGCGGAGTATCTACTACTACGTGAAAATAGGTCGATATCTCTTACCACAAATCAGCGAGGAACAATTCAATGCTCTGGGAATGGTAAAGGCCGGGATACTTGCCACCCTCGCGAAGGCAGGACGTTGGACACAAGAGCTGCTAGACTACGGCCTCCTTGAAACCACCACCACGCGTGACCTCGAAGACCGGAGGGATTCGCTGCTTGGGATCAGCGGCGATGACCTCAACATACGGATTGACAGTCACGAAGCGGCAGAAGCAGCTCTTATATCGTTGGGCGTTATGCAAGACTATGAAACCTATACAGCTCATCCAGCACATAGATTCAGAGGGGAGAAACTTGAAGCCAGAGCATCGGTACAGAAACTTGAGCCCTTCGCACCTTCTGGAACGATGCAATCAGCGAAGAATATTAACGTCATCTGGTTGAAGGAAGGCATGCCCGAGTTTTTTTTCGAAGTCCAAAACTCAACGAAAATAACCCTGGCCCTGCATCGAATGTTTCAGGTTATCAAGATCGACGCAAAATTCGTTATAGTGGCGCGAGATGACGAACACTCTCGTTATAACCGAGAAGTTGCCAAGAAGCCGTATAATGGCTGTAAGGGAAAATACCATTTTCGTTCCTATGCGCAGCTTGAACGAATGTTTATAGCCGCGTCCAGATACCAAAAGGTCAAGAAGGAGTTTTTCCCCTAAAGGGATATTCAGAGGTTCTTTTCACCGCCCGTGCCCAAGTCCCGCAGACCTCCAAGAAAGGTCCGCATTACGATTGCTTGTAACTTCCCACCTTGCGCAGCTCGATGACCAGGCGTAAGGCGTCGTTAACGGCCCTTCCACTGCCAAACGCCTTTTGGACGTCGAGGGTAGCGCATGTCAAGGTCGCCATGGCATTTTCCGGCGCTCTAGTGTTAAAATCCCTGCATGCAGAATTGGAGAGAACGCATCAGCGTGAATCCGGCTGTGTGTCATGGCAAAGCCTGCATCCGGGGGACGCGGGTCATGGTTTCCGTGATCATCGACAACCTGGCAGCCGGTGTGTCGCGCGATGAAATTCAATCCAGTTACCCGGCTCTAACGCTTGCCGATATCGACGCCGCCCTCGCCTACGCCGCCGAACTCACTCGCGAGGGAACGGTGGAATTGCCACTGGAAATCAACGCTTGAGATTCAAGATCGACCAGAACCTTCCGGCTGAATACGCCGCTCTGCTCCGCGAGGCGGGATTTGAAGCGGACACGGTGGACGATGAGGGACTCAGCGGCGCCGATGACTCCGTCATTTCGGAGCTCTGCCGCACCGAGGGACGTGTGTTGGTGGCACTGGATCTGGGCTTTTCGGATATTCGCTCTTACCCGCCACAAGAGTATTCGGGTATCCTCGTTCTTCGATCCAAGGTCCAGGACAAGATCAGGCTGATCTCCATGCTGCGGCGCCTCATCCCAGTGCTGCGGGAGAGGTCGCCGGAAAGGCAACTCTGGATCGTTGAACCTGACCGTATCCGGTTCCGCGAAGACTGACACCCTCGGCCCGTCCCGCAGCCTGACCCGCAGCCGACAAGGCGTTAGCGGTCAACATTCTTCTTGCCGTAGGCTTTCCCTACGATGACAAACGCAATTCCAGCCGCTTGAGCTTGATGCGGTCGGCGCGAACCTGTGCAGGGTCGTAGTGCGCCTGCTGCGTGAGCCAGGTTTCCGCGCTGCCTCCGAACACCTTGGACAGCCGTGAGTTCACCTCGCCATGGCAGCGTCCCGATCGGGTCGGGATGAATGCCGCCGCCGCTACGGTGTGCCGCCCTCAAGGGCGGCTCTCCATCGCAGCCGGCAACGATGAAACGCCAGCCCCCCCTCGTGGGTCCCCCGACACTCCCCCGTATCGGTTATCGGCGGGTTCGACGGCCGAGATGAGGGGAATTTAGAGGCATCGGGAGATCGGATGATCGGGTGATCGGAACTCAACCCATATACCGACCCTTGACCTCGCCGTGACACACTTCAAAAGCAGTGGCTAGTGACGAGTGGCTAGTGGCGAGAAGAAACCAAAACCCACGGCGAGAAGGCAACCAGCACTGACGGCCAAACCCTAGCGTGACACACTTCAAAAGCAGTGGCCAGTGACGAGTGGTTAGTGGCCAGAAGAAACCAAAATCCATGGCGGGAAGCGCCGACACCCTAGCCCGCGCGTGACACACTTCCCCGCTACGGTTATCGGCAGATTCGACGGCCGAGATGAGGGGAATTGCGGGGCCCTGAGTAGCAGAGTAACCCCTCACCCGTCGCGCTCCGGCTGGTGAGAACGCCGGCAGCGCGCCACCCTCTCCCCTCGGCGAGGGCTATGAATTCAAATGGGTGTGGCAAACGCGGCTTTGACTTTTGCATTTTGCACTTTGCCTTTTGCCTTGCCCTTGCGTCTTCGCCGCGCTGCGCTACCGGCTCGTCACTCGTAACTCATCATTCATCACTGCCCTTCAGCGACCGCAGCACGATTTCTGTCAATTCCTCTGGCTCGAGCGCTAGGGGATTTCCTTTCATGCTGCTCGCTTTCTGCGCCTCGCGAATAAGTTCCGGAACATCCTCGGCGCCGACCCCGTAGGCGGCCAAGGGCGGAACCTGAAGCTCCCGGCAAGTCTCCCGCGCCCAGCGGACGCCGTCGTCGGCCGTAGCTTCCGGTCGCCTGGTCAGGAGGCGCGCCACCTGCTCGTATCGGCGCAGTGCTTCGCTTTGGGGCGCGCGGGCGCGGAGGGCGCGAAGGTTCATCGCCATTCCCTGCGGCAGAATCGCTGCGCAAATCGCTCCGTGCGGAGCCGCAACCCTTCCCCCCAGTGGCCCCGCGAATCCATGCACGACACCCAGGCCCGCGTTCGCTAGCGACAATCCGCTGAACAAGGCCGCGAGCGACATGTCCCGGCGCGCCGCAATATCGCGACCCTCGTGAAAGACTCGCCGCAGCGAACGGGCGGCACAGCGGATTCCTTGCAGGCAGAATCCATCGGTCAGAGGGTTGGCGCGGATGGAGACGTAGGCCTCAATCAACTGGGTCAGCGCGTCAAGCCCCGTGTAGGCGGTGATGGCAGGCGGCAGGCCGACGGTCAGTTCGGGATCGACCACCGCCAGTCGCGCCAGCATCAGCGGGCTGCGCAGGCTCACCTTCACCCGGCGCTCGGGCACTCCTAACACGGCGTTGCGCGTCACCTCGGAGCCTGTCCCCGCCGTGGTGGGCACAGCGATGAACGGCGCGGCGGGATTTTCCAGCGGCTTCCCGCTGCCCACCACTTCCAGGTAATCCAGCAGCGCGCCGGGGTTTGTGAGCAGCGCCGCAATGGCCTTTCCCGCGTCAATCGAGCTGCCTCCGCCGAGCGCAATTACCACACCACATTGCTCGTCGCGCGCCTGCTCCACGCCGCGGCGAATCATCTCAACCGTCGGTTCGCCCGCGGCGGAGAAGGTGCTGGCGGCGATACCGGCCGAATGCAAATCCGCCAGCAAGGGCTCGGAACGCTCCCGCGCCCGCCCCGTTACCAGCAGCGCCCGGCGCCCCCACGCCTTCACCGCCGGCGCTACTTCGCGCACGACGCCTTCGCCAAACAGGATGCGGGTTGCCGTCGCAAATTCGAATCGCATCAGGACCTCACCAGCCTTCCTCATCGGGAAAAACGTTGGCGTACTGCACGCGCGTGCGGGGCTCGGCCATCAAAGGCTCCGCACGGTCGCGCCACGCCACGTAATGCGCCGTCTCCTTGTGCGCTACCGTCGCCTCCACGCTCCGGTAAACTTCCACGAGCACAAACCGCGTGGGATCGTCTTTCTGCTGAATCACGTCAAAACGCGCGATGCCCGGCTCCTTCACGCTGTTGCGGGCGTTCTCAATCGTCGCCAGCTTGAAAGCGTCAACGTGCTCCGGCTTCACTCGAATATGTACATGCACGATAAACATGGATTCCTCCCCTCACTCAACGCTTGGCAATCAGCTTACCTTTTTACCACTTTCGTCACCCGAATTCCGCCTGCGAAATCGCCGTCCCATATGACACAATCATCAGGTGGCAGGCAGGGACACATTTACCGCGGCTGTGAACGACGACGCGCTGTAGAGCACTGTAGCGCACGGTGTCCCACCAAAAACTCAGGGTCGCCTTCTTAAACGAACCCGTCACATGATAGCCGAAATCCCTGATCCTTATTCTCACTTCCCCCTTTGTGCTTCGCAACGCTCGGAGCAATCCGGTTTTCGCAGATTCGCATGCATCGGAAGAAACGGGCCGCGGAAATCACCCCGGCAATCCCGCTATTGTGGCACAGGAAAAATTAAATGGTTTTCGCTGGAGCGCGAACTCTTATGGTGTTAGACTCTCGGTCGTTGTGTAGAACCCTCCGCGTGGGGTTTTCGGCCCGCAATTTATACGCTTACCAAGAGCCTTCGCTCGCTCGGGACGGATAGTTCCCCGCCTTAATGAGGGATGTAAGAATCAGCGTCTCGCACAGAGCCCCGATCAAAATCCACCGGCCTGTGACGAAACCGAAGTACGGCTGCCCTGGCAGCATGAGGTGCGGAAGAGGCGCCGGTGCCTTCCGCTCGAGAGGTGTTTGGATGAAGGTCCTGCTGGTCTATCCCGAATTCCCCGATACGTTTTGGAGCTTCAAGCACGCGCTGCCTTTTCAGGGCAAGCGTTCGGCGTTTCCGCCTTTGGGCTTGCTCACCATCTCAGCGATGCTGCCCAAGCACTGGCAGAAACGTCTGGTGGATTTGAATGTCCAGCGGCTCAAGGACTCCGACCTCGACTGGGCGGACGTGGTTTTCTTCAGCGGCATGATTGTGCAGGGACCCTCGCTGAAAGGGCTGATTGCGCGGGCCAAGCAGCGCGGCCGGCGGACGGTCGTGGGTGGGCCGATCACCAGCGCGCATGACCCGTCGATTTCCGGAGCCGACCACATCGTGGAGGGCGAAGCGGAAGATATGATTAGCCAGCTTGCCGAGGAGCTTGAACGCGGGGTGGCCAAACCACTCTACGTCCATCCGGAACTTGCGGATGTAACTCAAGTGCCGCTCCCGGACCTGCGCCTGACCGCCTTGCGTCGCTACAGTTCCATGTCAGTGCAGTTTTCACGCGGCTGCCCTTTTACCTGCGAGTTCTGCGACATCATCGAGATCTACGGCCGCCGCCCGCGCACCAAGACTCCTGACCAGGTGTGCGCGGAACTCGAAGCAACTCTATCGCCTCGGCTGGCGCGGCTCGGTGTTCATGGTCGACGACAACTTTATCGGCAACAAGAAGAACGTGAAGTTGCTGCTTCCACGCCTGATCCAGTGGATGCGCGATCACAAGTTTCCCTTCACGCTTTATACCGAAGCTTCCCTGAATCTGGCGGAAGACAAGGACCTGCTGGCGATGATGCGCGAGGCACATTTCACGCGCGTCTTCCTGGGCATCGAGACGCCGGTGGCCGAGAGCCTGAAGGAAACCACTAAATTCCAGAATCTCCGCATGGATCTGCTGGAGAGCGTAAAGCTCATCCAGGCGTACGGCATGGAAGTCATGGCAGGGTTCATCGTGGGTTTTGACCACGACCCGCCGGACGTCTTCGACCGGCAAATTGAATTCATCCGCCAGGCTGCTATCCCGCTTTCCATGGTTGGATTGCTCAATGCGCTGCCGAATACCCAGTTGTGGAGAAGGCTCAAGGCGGAGGGCCGCCTCCTGAAAGCCAGCCTGGGGAACAACACCCTGGTTGACTTGAACTTCATCCCGCGCATGGACACCCAGGAATTGCTGGATGGTTACCGGCGCATCCTCCGGACCATATACAACCCGCGCGAATACTTCCAGCGCGCCTCTGCTTTCCTCGCGCAGTTGGGCCGCGGATCGCGCTCGCCGCTGGTGTTCTCAGACCTCATGGCGCTCGGCCGTTCGCTTTTCCGCCAGGGCCTGCTCAGCAACTATCGTCAGGAGTACTGGAAATTCCTTGCGCAGTCTTTGCATCGCCACCGGCATCACTTCAGCAAGGCCATAACCCTGGCCATCATGGGGCACCACTTCTTCGAACTCACCACGGCCGAAAGGGAGTCAAGCTAGGAACGGGCAGCATGCAGGCTCGCGACCTTGGGGACCGGCGCATCGGTGAGTGTGCAGATTGATTTGTGGGGGGAAGAGCGACCTAACTTGAGTAAGATTCCTACTGCCTAACCCTTCTTCAATTCCGCCAGAACCAGTCGCCCGCATTCTTTCAAAGTTTCGAACACGCCGACCCCTTTGAAAGCCACGCCTTCAAAGACGGGCTCATCCTTCTTCATCAGGTTCTTTTTCAATTCCTCTACGGAAAGAACGTTAGGCAAATCGCGTTTGTTGAGCTGGAGCACATATGGAACTTTCGCAAAGTCATAATTGTGCTCTGCGAGATTTGCCTGCAGGTTCTCCAAGGCTTCCAGGTTGGCGTCCATTCTTTCTTCCTGGGAATCGGCAACGAACACCACGCCATCCACGCCCCGCAGAATCAGCTTACGACTGGCATCGTAGAAGACCTGGCCGGGAACCGTGTAGAGATGGAAGCGCGTCTTGAATCCGCGAATGCTGCCGAGGTCGAGGGGGAGAAAATCAAAGAAAAGGGTGCGGTCGGTTTCCGTCGCCAGGGAAATCATCTTGCCGCCGGTTTTCCCCAACGTCTGGTCGAAGATCCACTGCAAGTTGGTGGTTTTGCCACCCAGACCGGCGCCATAGTAGACGATCTTGCAGTTGATTTCCCGGGCGGCAAAATTAATGAAACTCACGCAGTGGGATCCCCTTCCTAGAATTTCGAAGTTTGACTGGTATCCAAAACCGTTGCTTGGCAGGAGGCCCTTTCCTAACGGAATCCTCTTGGCTCCAGCCAATCTTCGCAGTCATTCGTATATAACACACCGTCACCCCGCTGACAATACCGGTTCCTTGTAGCAAATTCATTTCATCGCAGCGGTGAGACTCTCGGCCAGACCAAATCAGCTCTGTGCCAACCCTACTGGATCACAAATTCCCGGCCTCATGTCGGAGATGAAATCAAAGTCATCCCTCTTTAGTACCAACGATAGTCTCGGGCGGAGCGGCCCTTCCCATTGTGACGTTTATCAAGAGGGGCACGATTCCGCGCTGCCCGACCGTTTGGTGGTGTTTGGAGCCCGAGGGTTGAAAAAACTCGGGAGGAGCCGAGGTGTTTTAAAGGTAGGCCATTGCCTCGGCTCTCCGAGTCCTGCATGTTACGACCCCCGTAAGGGGGCGGGTAGTGGCTATATCGTTAGTGGTTCAAGCTACCGCGTATCATGCCACAGATTCACACAGAAAAGTACATTTTTTCCGACAATTTTTTTGATCTGCAAGGCGTTTAGCTTGTTTCGGTTACAGGAAAGGGGGATTCAGGACCACTTACTCGATTAACCCATGGGCAGTTTCCCAACTAACGCTGACCATCGGAAGAGAACCGTCGACTCCAGAAGACCCCACGATTGGTATCAGGAAAATGCCTCGGGAGATAGCCTGTGGGAGGTTTATTCCACTGCCTTTTGGGTATGTCACAAGAACGTTTCCTTTGTATAGGTAGGTCTTTCCCGAACGGTTATTAGGAGGGCTAGCTAGTCAGAAATGTACTTCCGCAAATAATCCACGCTCTGCTTGGCCCAGGCGTCCTCAAGCGAAATGGTTTCCTGGAGCGTTTTCTGCTGCGGCGTCCATGATTCTACGATCGTCGAGGGGTTAGCGCGGAGCGCTGCAAAGGAGTCCACGAGCCAGGGAATGTTGAGTTGGCCTTTGCCGACTGGGCGGCCTTCGATCGTGAGGCCCATTCCGTGCCAGGCGGGTTGCACAATGAAATCCTTTATCTGCACGGTCAGCGTGCGGTATGCCAACACCCGCACGGAGAGGTGCCATCCTTGGGGAATAGAAATAGGATTCAGTGTATCAAGCGCCACACCCAGCCAAGTGCACCCAATTGGGGTGAGCAACTCGTTGAGCTCCTGTGCAGCGATGCGGCTGTTGTCAATCGCAAGGTGCATTTCGTTTTCCGCCAGATAGCCAGCAATCGCGCGCAAGTTGTTCGCCATCTCCATTCGCAAGGGGAGTTTTCCGTCCGCGCCTTCCGGAGTGGTTTTCAGGAGTATGGCGCCATTCTGCTTGGCGAACTGAATCTGCCGCCGCAGATGGGTGGGATTAAGTCCCTGCGTAGCTACCTCCAAGTCTATCTCCCAGGACTCCGCGTGTTTCACCAGGTCCTGAAGATCCTGCAGATGTAGTCGATCCAGGGGCAAATTCGGTCCGAACTGAACAAGGTTCACCCCGAGTTCCTGTGCTTTCTCCAAGAGTTGTATCGGCTTGAGTGGGTGATTTGGCACGGCCCCGGAAAAGCCGATCGCCCACGCATAGGTGTAAGTGCTGATTCCCAGTTTCATCTTCAGGTTTCCCTGGAAGAACCAAGATTCGGATTATAGGGTGTGCGGCAAGAATTTAACTAGATGATTCTTCAGGCCGCTGCTCTCCGGAGGTCTCAATGAGTTTGCTCGGAATTTACCCACCGCCGTATGACATCCCTAGCCCCCATTCCCTCTCTGCCCTCAAGGAACATTCATGACCAGCACTTTCCGGTCCGTCATCTCTTCCATCGCGTAGCGCACCCCCTCGCGCCCCAACCCGGAGTCCTTCACTCCCCCGTAGGGCATGTGATCGATACGAAACGACGGTGCGTCGCCAGCTATCACTCCGCCCACTTCCAGCTCTTCATACGCTTGGAACAGCAGCTTTGCGTCACGGGTGAAGACGCCAGCCTGCAATCCGTAGGGAGAGTCATTAACTCTCCGCAGGGCCTCCGCGAATTCGTCATAAGGCTCGACGGTCACAACCGGTGCGAACAATTCCTCACAGTTAACTTTTTGTTGCGGGCGAGTACCGGTCAGCACGGTTGGCTCCATCAATGCGCCTGTGCGCTTGCCACCGCAGAGGATCTGGGCGCCTTCGGCCACCGCTTCCTCGACCCAATTCTCCGCTCGTGCCGCCGCACTCTCCGAAATCATGGGGCCCACGTCCGTAGCTTCATCGAGCGGATCACCGAGTTTGAGTTTTCGAACGCGGGCCAGGAACGCGTTCGAGAAATTTCTCGAACACGCTGCGCCGTACTAGGATGCGCTGGACCGAAATGCAGACTTGGCCGGCGTAAGAAAACCCGCCGATAGCGCAGCGCTCCGCGGATTGCGCAAGATCCGCGTCGTCGTGCACAATGACTCCTGCGTTTCCTCCCAATTCGAGGGTCACCCGTTTCTTGCCGGCCTTCTTTTTCAAATCCCACCCCACCAGCGCACTGCCTGTGAACGAAAGCATCTTCAGGCGGTCGTCCGTAACCAATGGTTCCGCGTTTTCACCCGCCACGGGGAGAACATTCAAACCACCCGCAGGCCAGCCTGCCTGCTCCACGACCTCCGCAAGCAGCAACGAGCACAGGGGGGTCTGCGAGGCGGGCTTGTGTACCAGTGTGCACCCCGTCGCCATGGCCGGGGCCCACTTGTGCGCCACCAAATTGAGCGGGAAGTTGAAGGGTGAAATCGTTGCCACCGGTCCCAGGGGGAACCGCCGCACAATGGCCCAACGTCCCGCCGTCGCAGCCTGCAGATCGAGCGGCAACCATTCCCCATAAATCCGCGTGCTTTCCTCGGCCGCAATCGTAAAGGTGAAGATGGCGCGGTCCACCTCAACCCGAGCGGCCTTGACGGGCTTGCCGGCCTCGAGCGCCAGGGTGCGCACGAATTCCTCGCGTCTCCGGCCTATTCCCGCGGCTACCTCGCGCAGAACGCGCTGCCGTTCGTAGGCCCCCAACTTTCGCGTAACCACAAACGCCCGGGTGGCGGCCTGAATCGCGGCTTCCAAATCCTGGCGGCGCGCCCGGGTTATCGTGGCGACCAACCGCTGATCTGAGGGTGCGCGCACTTCCCAGGCGGGACCATCGCTCTGCCATTTCCCGTCCAGAAAGAATCCCCAGCTTCGCGTTGCGGTCGTAGTTTGATTCATAAGACTCCCCTCCTCAATCCCCTCGCCCCCCGGGTATCATAGCACTGCCTGTGAGTGCTGAACCGGTACCCTCCGCGTCGCCCCCGGCCGTATTGATAGGTTGACGCAGCCGTCCATTCCTCCCTGCCATCGACGCCCGTTAGCGAACCTTCTGGTCTGACCAATAAACATCACAATGCGAGGTAAAGGTGACGCACATCAAGAACCCAGTGGCCTGCGACCCGTGTCAATTGCGGGCGCGCGATTTTCTTTTGACAAACAAATCTGGCACGAAATATAATTTGCCTCTTCTGGGGCCGATTACATGCAGTGTGAAGGGGACGGTTTTCACCCGGAAAACCTTGGGTGTCTCTTGCGTCAGGTCTCGGGATCTTTCTTCGGGCCAGCAATTATCCTTTCGCGCACGCAGTCGCGAGCTAGAATCTTTTCTGTCCCCCTGTTATCTCTCCCGGGATCAACGGATTATCAAATTCCAGTCACCTCATTCACCAGGTCTTTGGAGAGGGATAAGCTGCGGAGCGCAGCACGACCCCAAAGAACACGGGCCGCGCAGGAAATCACGCAGGGCTAAGAGCAACCGTTCACGAACCACATTACTGAGGAGATTGCGGCTGAGCAGCGAAGGGGCCGATTCAGGAGCCGGAATCGAAGTGAGATCTTCTCAGGAGCATTGGGCAAAATCGTTCGATGGCACAGATCTTCCATCGCAGCACCAACACGATCTCCAAGCTGACAATTTATGGTGCGGTCTTCTTTGCGGGGGGCCTGGCGTACCTGATTTACGCGGTTAATCAATCGTCCTATTTTACTGACGTCAACGTAGCCCAGCAGCAACCCGTCCCCTTCAGCCACAAGCACCATGTCGCGGACGACGGCATCGATTGCCGTTATTGCCACAATTCAGTGGAGCAATCGTCGTACGCGGGTGTCCCCACCACGCATACTTGCATGAGCTGCCACTCCAAGCTGTGGCTGAACAGCGCCATGCTGGAGCCCGTGCGCGCGAGTTATGCCACGAATACTTCGCTCCAGTGGACGCGCGTCAACGCGCTGCCGGATTTCGTTTATTTCGATCACAGCATTCATGTGAACAAAGGGATCGGCTGCACCACTTGCCATGGGCCGATTGGTGAGATGCCGCTCACTTGGCGCGCCAACACGCTATACATGCGCTGGTGCATTGATTGCCACAACCACCCGGAGCGCAATGTGCGCCGCCGTGAAGACGTTTTTAAGGCAGATTATGTGCCCCCGAGCAACCAAATTGCGTTGGGCCGCCGCCTGGTGAAGGAATACAAGATCAAAGATCCGAAGCAATTGACGGATTGCTACACGTGTCATCGTTGAGCCCTGGGGTGGCTGATTCAGATACTGTGAGGCATGAATCGAAACTCGAAATTCGAAAATCGAAATTCGGTGAATTCCTCCGGAGTTGCGGATTTCGAGTTTGGAGTTTCGGGCGCTCCCGGCACCTGACCCCTGGAACTTATGCAGCGTAAGTCAAAACCCGGAAACCCTCTCGACCTCGTGCAAATTCAGGCGAAGCTTGAGCACTCACCCCAGCCACGCGTATGGCGCGGTTTGGAAGAACTGGCGGGCACGCCGGAGTATCGCGATTACCTCGAGTGCGAATTCCCTCACGATCCTCGCGCCGATGAAAGCGGTGTCAGCCGCCGCGACGCCTTGAAATTGATGGCGGCTTCCGCCGCGCTGGCAGGCCTGACCGCCTGCACCAAGCTCCCCACGGAAAAGATCGTCCCTTACGCGCAGCAACAGCCGGAGGATTTTGTTCCCGGCAAACCGCTCTTCTATGCGACCGCCATGCCCCTGGCCGGTTACGCCACGGGTGTGCTGGTGGAAAGCCACATGGGCCGGCCCACGAAAGTGGAGGGGAATCCCAGTCATCCGGCAAGCCTCGGTGCTGCGGATGTGTTCGCGCAGGCCTCCGTGCTGTCCCTTTACGATCCGGACCGCGCCCAGGTGGTAGCTTTTAATGGCCACATCGGAAGCTGGAGCGCCTTCCTCACCTCCGTCGAGCAATATCGCGCCGATCTGCTGGTTCGGAAAGGCGCGGGTTTGCGCATCCTGACAGGCACGGTGACCTCGCCGACTCTCGCGGACCAGATGAAATCGCTTCTCGCGCAGTTCCCGCAGGCGAAATGGCACCAGTATGAGCCGTGTAACCGTGACAGCGTGCGCGAAGGTTCCAAGCTAGCCTTCGGCGAGTACGTCAATACGGTTTATCACTTCGATCAGGCGGACATCGTGGTCTCGCTCAACGCAGATTTCCTCACTTCCGGCCCGGGCTCCGTCCGCTACGCGCGCGACTTCAGTGCAAAGCGCCGCGTCAGTAGTCCCGAATCCGCCATGAACCGGCTTTATGTGGTGGAAAGCACCCCGACGAGCACGGGAGCGATGGCCGACCATCGCTTGCCGCTTCGCGCGGGTGAGGTGGAGACCTTCACGCGCGCCCTGGCAGAGGCTCTGGGAGTCAAGACAGTAACCCCTGGAAATGCCGTTCCGGCCAGCGTGCCAGCCGATTGGATTTCCGCCCTGGCGCGCGACCTCGAAAAACATCGGGGAGCTTGCCTTGTTATCGCCGGAGAACAGCAGCCTCCGGCTGTCCACGCGCTGGCGCACGTTTTGAATGATGCACTGGGGAGCGTGGGCAAGACGGTGACTTACACGAGCCCGGTGGAAGCAAATCCCACGAACGAAATGGCCTCGCTCCGCGAGCTCGTGTCGGACATCCGCGCGGGGCAGGTGGACACTCTGGTCATCCTGGGTGTGAATCCGCTATACAACGCGCCCGCGGATTTGTACTTCGCCGAAAACCTCCTCAAGGTCAGGATGAGGGTTCACTTGAGCCTCTTCGAGGACGAAACCGCGGAGCTCTGCCATTGGCACATTCCCGAGGCTCACTATCTGGAATCGTGGAGCGATGCCCGCAGCTACGATGGAACAGTTAGCATTATCCAACCTCTTATATCTCCGCTGTATGATGGGAAGTCAGCGCACGAGATCATTGCCGTGCTCGGAGGCCAGGAGGGAGTGGCCGGACATGATGTTATCCGCAGCTATTGGCAGCGGCAGAAACCGGCGCGGGATTTCGAAGCGTTCTGGCAAAAGTCGCTCCACGACGGACTGGTGGCAGACTCGGCGCTGCCGGCGAAGCCCGTCAAGCTGATCGCCGGGCCTGTTGCGCAGCCTTCCAAAGCTGCCGGCGCGGAGGGCGGAAGGCTCGAAATCGTCTTACGACCCGACCCCACGGTATGGGACGGAAGCTTTGCGAACAATGGCTGGTTGCAGGAGTTGGCGAAGCCCCTCACCAAGCTGACTTGGGATAACGCTGCCCTGGTGAGTCCGACGACAGCTCAGAAGCTCGCAGTGACGAACGGCGACGTGGTGAAGTTACGGGGCCAAGGGCAGGAAGTTACGGCGCCCATCTGGATCACGCCGGGCCACGCGGATGATTCCCTCACGCTGCATCTGGGATACGGACGCCGCCGCGTCGGCCGCCTGGGGTCCGGGATTGGTTCGAACGCCTACAAGCTTAGTTCCACCGACCGGCCGTGCGTTAGTACCGTCGAACTCGAAAAAACCGGCGGGCACTACCAGCTTGTGACCACCCAACATCACCACATCATGGGCAAGGAAGGCGAAGCGGTCGAAGAAGAGAGCGTGGCGGCTCGGCAGCGGAAACTGGTGCGCGGAGCAACGCTTGAAGAATTCCGCAAGGACCCTGACTTCGCCCGCGAAGAAGGCGACGCGAACGCGCCCTCCATCTATCCCGGATTCAAGTATGAGGGAAATGCCTGGGGCATGGCCATCGATCTGAATAGCTGTATTGGGTGCAATGCCTGCGTGGTCGCTTGCCAATCCGAAAACAATATCCCCGTGGTCGGTAAAGACCAGGTGGCGCGCGGGCGCGAAATGCAGTGGATCCGCGTGGACACCTACTTCCAGGGGGGCTCGCGAATCCCCAGGCGTACAACGAACCGGTGCCTTGCATGCATTGTGAAAACGCCCCCTGCGAATACGTGTGTCCGGTGGGTGCCACGGTGCACAGCCCTGAAGGGCTGAATGAAATGATTTACAACCGCTGCGTGGGTACGCGCTACTGCTCGAACAACTGCTCTTACAAAGTCCGGCGCTTCAATTTCCTGCTCTACCAGGACTGGAACACGCCCAGCCTCGAACCCCTGCGCAATCCGGATGTGAGCGTGCGCAGCCGCGGGGTGATGGAGAAGTGCACCTACTGTGTCCAGCGCATCAATGAGGCCAAGATTACGGCGGAAAAGGATGGCCGCGAACTTCGCGACGGGGAAATCGTGACCGCCTGCCAGCAAACCTGCCCGACCCAGGCCATCGTTTTCGGGAATATTAACGACCCCGAAAGCCGCGTGGCCAAGCTCAAGGCCCAATCGCGTAACTATGGTTTGCTGACGGATTTGAACACGCGGCCGCGCACCACGTATCTCGCGAAGCTGCGCAATCCCAACCCGGAGATCAAGGAGTAGCGGGTGAGTCCTGAGGGAGTAGAAAAGACGCCGGCGGTGGATGCGGGGGCTCCGGTCCTGGCCCCGGGGCATACCTACGCGACGATCACCGATAAGATCAGCTCCATCGTTCTCCTGGAAGGGACGAAGCGGGGTTGGTGGTTCGGGTTCGCGGTCGCCTTTGCCCTCTTCATGGTTTTGAATCTTGCGGTCGGCTACCTGCTGTTGATGGGCGTGGGCATTTGGGGAATTAACATCCCTGTGGGCTGGGGATTCGCCATCGTCAACTTTGTGTGGTGGATTGGAATCGGCCACGCGGGCACGCTGATTTCCGCCTTCCTGCTACTGATGCGCCAGGCGTGGCGGCAGTCCATTAATCGTTTTGCGGAAGCCATGACGCTGTTTGCCGTTTCCTCTGCCGGTATGTTCCCATTGCTGCACATGGGCCGGCCGTGGCTGTTCTACTGGTTGATTCCTTACCCCGACACCATGGGAACGTGGCCGCAATTCCGCAGCCCGTTGGTGTGGGACGTCTTTGCGGTTTCAACGTACGCCACCATCTCCTTGCTCTTCTGGTTCGTGGGCCTGATTCCTGACCTCGCCACGCTCCGCGATCGCGCCAAGGATCGCCTGGCGCGGGCGACCTACGGCTTTCTGGCCATGGGCTGGCGCGGCTCGGCCATGCACTGGCACCGTTACGAGATGGCTTACCTGCTGCTGGCAGGATTGGCCACGCCGCTGGTGGTATCGGTGCACACGGTGGTGAGTTTCGATTTCACCGTGGCCACGGTTCCGGGCTGGCACAGCACGATCTTTCCACCCTACTTCGTGGCCGGCGCCATCTATTCCGGTTTCGCCATGGTGCTGACGCTGGCGATTCCGCTGCGGCAGTTTTATCACCTGGAAGACTTCGTCACCATGCGGCATCTCGACAACATGGCGAAAATCCTGCTCGCCACAGGGTCCATCGTAGCTTACGGCTATCTGATGGAAACCTTCATGGCCTTCTATAGCGGCAGCACTTACGACCGCTACATGATCATGAACCGGATGACGGGACCCTATGCACCGATCTACTGGAGCCTGATCGTCTGCAACATCGTTCTGCCGCTCGGCACCTTGTGGTCAAAGAAGGTCCGGCAGAATGTGGCGGCGCTGTTCGTAATCTCGTTGATTGTGCAGACTGGGATGTGGCTTGAGCGTTTTGTGATCGTGGTCACCAGCCTGCACCGCGACTTCATGCCCTCGGCGTGGGGCATGTACTACCCGACGATTTGGGATTGGGCGACCTACGTGGGTTCGATCGGATTGTTCCTGTCGCTGTTCTTCCTGTTTATCCGCTTCCTGCCCATGATTTCGATTTTTGAAATGCGCGGATTGGCGCATGAGTTGAGTGAGAAAAAGTAGGGCCGAACGGTGTTCAGCCCGGGGCGGGCGCCGTCCGCCCCTACACAGAACGTGATGAAGAGACATCCGCTTTACGGCCTGATGGCTGAATTCGATACCACGGACGACCTGCTGAGCGCCGCGCATCGCGCCCGCGAGGCCGGCTATCGCCAGATGGACGCCTTCACGCCATTCCCGGTGGAGGGCCTGGCGGAGGCTATCGGCTTCCACAAAACGGCCGTGCCACTTATCTGCCTAATCGGCGGATTGATCGGCTGCTTCGGCGGGCTTTTCCTGCAATGGTGGCCCAACGTAATCGGTTATCCCCTCAACATCGGCGGGAAACCCTACAACAGTTGGCCGTCCTTCATCCCCATCACCTTTGAGTTAACAGTTTTGTGCGCCGGGCTGGCGACGGTTTTCGGGATGCTGCTGCTCAACGGATTGCCGACGCCTTACCATCCCGTATTCAACGTGCCGCGCTTCGAACTGGCCACGCGCAACCGGTTTTTCCTTTGCATCAAAGCGCGTGACCCGAAGTTCGAACGTCCAGAAAACCCGTGAATTTATGCAAAGCTTGAACGCTCGCGAGGTGGCAGAAATTGAGTCGTAGGGACTTGGAAAGCCGCACCTTTCAAGCGGGCGTCCGATTGGCGCTGGTGGCCCTGGCAAGCCTCTGTTTGCTGGGATGCCGGCTCAACATGCACATGCAGCCGAAATACAAACCCGACGAGGGCAGCAAGTTCTTCGAGGATGGCCGCGCCAACCGTCCACAGGTTCCTGATACCGTGGCGCGCGGGCACATGCGCACCGACGAACTGCTCTACACGGGCCACGTCAACGGGGTAGCGGCTGACCAGTTTCCGTTCCCGATCACACGGCAGGTGCTGGAACGCGGGCGCGCGCGTTATAACATCTTCTGCGCCCCGTGCCACGATTTCACCGGCAGCGGGCGCGGGATGATTGTGCAGCGCGGCTTTCCGCCTCCACCCTCCTATCACCTTGATCGCCTGCGAAACGCGCCGGCGGGTCATTTCTTTGAAGTCATCACCAACGGTTACGGCGCTATGTACAGTTACGCGGCCAGAATCACGCCGGAAGATCGTTGGGCGATCGTGGCCTATATCCGGGCGCTGCAATTAAGCCAGCACGCGACAATGGATAATGTCCCGGCGGAAGAGCGGCAACAACTAACAAGCGGAGCGAAATGAGCACGTCGGAAACATCCCCGAGCGGATTCGATCGCCTACAGAGAACGGCGCTGATGGTGGGCGTGGGGGCGCTGGTGCTGTGCGTGCTCACCGCCTGGGGCAATCCCACGCAGTTCTTGCGGTCTTATCTCGTGGCCTTCATTTTCTGGATCAGTTTGCCCTTGGGCTGCTCAGCGCTGCTGATGCTCCACCACATGACCGGTGGCCGGTGGGGATTCTCGATCCAACGCGTGCTCGAATCCGGTACGAAAACCTTCCTACTGATGGCGGTGCTATTTCTCCCCATTCTGTTCCGATTGCCGGTTCTCTATAGTTGGGCCGATCCGAACCAGGTCAACGCCGATGCTCTGCTCCAGTACAAGCATCCTTATCTCAACGCGCCGTTCTTCATCGCGCGCACGGTATTTTACTTTGCCGCCTGGATTCTCATTACCTACCTCCTGACCAAATGGTCTCGTCAGCAGGATGAGGGAGGCGACCCGGGGCTAGTGCGCCGCATGCAGAACCTGAGCGCCCCTGGCTTGGCGATTTATGGTTTGACCGCAACCTTCGCCTCGGTGGATTGGGTCATGTCCCTCAAGCCGCATTGGTTTTCGACGATCTACGGCATGATTTTCATGGTCACGGAAGCGCTGGCAGCGATGTCGCTCGTGACGTTCACGGTAATCCTGCTTGCCAAACAAAAGCCGTTCGAGGGCTTGGTTACTCCGCAGGTTCTGCACGACTACGGCAACCTGTTGCTGACCTTCACCATGCTATGGGCGTACCTGTCGTTTTCACAATTTCTGATTATCTGGGCCGGAAACTTGCGTGAGGAAATTCCCTGGTACATGACGCGCGCCAAGGGAGCTTGGGTCGGCGTGGCTGTGGTGCTGATCATCTTCCACTTCGCTGTGCCGTTTCTGCTGTTGCTCTCGCGGTTTGTCAAACGCCGCGCCCAGGTCCTGGGCTGGCTGGCGGCAGGGCTGCTGTTGATGAGCCTGGTGGACATCTTCTGGCTGACGGTACCTGCCTTCGAGCGCGCGGGGCCAGAGTTTCACATTACGGATTGGCTGGCGATCCTCGGGATGGGTGGGCTGTGGACGTGGCAATTTGCAGGGCAACTGAAAGGGCGGCCTCTGTTGCCGCTGCACGATCCGCGATTGAAGGAAATGGCGCAACATGGATGAACGCTCAAAGGCAGTGGTTAGTGGCTAATGGATAGTGTCTAGCAATAAAGAAAGGCACACTTCATGTCTGAAGTTGTCAAAGGACCGGATCAACCCCGGCGCGGCTATGAAGACGACGACGTAAGTGTGAGACGTTTGTTCGCCTTTGCCGCGGGCGTGGCGGGACTCGTAATCTTCGGCGTGGTAGCGAGCGCCGTGGTGTTCCACTTTTTTGTCCGGCACCAGCCGCTAGGGCCGCCGGCTTCGCCCTTTGAGAATACCCGGTCGCTTCCCCCGGAGCCGCGCTTACAGGTTACAGCGCCGGAGGACTTAAAGCGCTACCACACGGAGCAAGACGCGATCCTGAAAAGCTACGGCTGGGTTGACCGCGATGCCGGCACGGTGAGGATTCCGATTGACCGCGCCATGGAGATCCTCTTGCAAAAAGGCTATCCGGTTCGAAGCGCTGCCCCGACGGAGGGCGGCAAGACCAAGGTGCCTCAGCCGGGGGCGGCGCCCGCAAGTCGCGCGGCGACGCTCGCACCCGCCGGCGGGGAAGGGAAGAATTGAACATGTCAGTTGTCCCCCAGGGAACGACCAGCCCGCGCCTGACCCGAACCTCCGAGTCAAGGTTACTTCGCCGCGGGCTGCTGGCCGCACAGCTCAGCGTTTTGCTGTTTGGTCTCACTGTAGCGGCAGGCGCACAAGACAACGCCTCCGTTATCCCACCGCAGTTACGTGGCGTGGGAATCGACCAGCGTTTGAATGAGCAGGTTCCGCTGGATTTGCTCTTTCGCGATGAGACGGGCCAGACGGTGAAGCTGGGATCGTACTTCGGCAAGCGGCCCGTGATCCTGTCGCTGGTTTATTACACTTGCCCGATGCTGTGCACGATGGCGGAGAACGGGCTCCTGAACGCGTTGCGGGACGTGAGGTTCAACATCGGAGAGCAGTTTGAAGTGGTGACGGTAAGCTTTGATCCCAGTGACAAGCCTGAGTACGCGACCGCGAAGAAAGGAATTTACGCGGGGCTTTATGGACGGCCGGGCGCCCGGCACGGCTGGCACTTCCTGGTGGGCGACGAACCTTCGATCCGGACCCTCACGCGCGCGGTGGGATTCCATTACAACTACGATCCCCAAACCCGGCAGTTCGCGCACGCCACAGGGATCATGGTGCTGACGCCGCAAGGGAAGATATCGCGCTATTTCTACGGGATTCAGTATGTGTCGCGTGACGTGCGGCTGGCGCTGGTGGAAGCTTCCAACGAGAAGATCGGGAATGCCGTGGATGCCGTCTTGCTTTATTGCTGCCAATACGATCCGGCGACCGGCAAGTATGGCTACGTCATTGCCCACATCCTGCGGATAGCGGGATTTATTACTGTCCTCTCGCTGGGGACTTTGATTTTTGCCCTTTCGCGAGGCGGGCGGCGGCTGGATTTTTGATTTTAGATTTTGGATTTTGGATTCAAGAACCTATCAGCGCTCAGCGGTCAGCCAACACTTTAGCTGAAAGCTGATCGCTGAAAGCTCAAGCCCTCCAAAATCCAAAATGCCAAAGGTGAAGAATGTTGCAAGGCATCCCCATTAGGCCGGAACAAGCTTCCACCATCGCGCGCGGTGTGGATCATCTCTACTACTTCCTCACTGCCATCGACCTTTTCTTTACCGCGGTAATTTTTCTCACTATCTTTTATTTCGCGCTTCGTTACCGGCGCCGTTCGGAGCAGGACCAGCCCAAGCAAATCGAAGGCAACATTCCGCTGGAGCTTCTGTGGACGGCGATTCCCCTGGTGCTGGTGGTGGTGGTCTTCCTCTGGGGAACCAGCCTGTTCATCCGGAATTCACGTCCCCCGGCGGCGGCCACGGAGATTTTCGTGGTGGGCAAGCAGTGGATGTGGAAGATCCAGCATCCTGAGGGCCTGGCGGAGATCAATGAGCTGCACGTGCCCGTCAACCGGCCCATCAAGTTGACCATGACCTCCGAGGATGTCATTCACGATTTCTCCGTCCCCGCCTTCCGTATCAAGAAGGATGTGGTGCCGGGCATGTACACGACGCTGTGGTTTCAGGCGACCCAGACTGGCAGGTTTCACCTCTTTTGCGACCAGTATTGCGGCACCAACCACGCCCGGATGCTGGGCGAGGTCATTGTGATGGAGCCCATCGATTACGAGCAGTGGGTAAGCGGCGGCATCCGCGGTGAGTCCATGTCGCAGGCCGGCGCCAAGCTTTACGACCAACTCGCTTGCATCACCTGCCACGGAACCGGCCGGGCGCCCTCCCTGAATAACATTTACGGCAAGCCGGTGAAACTCGCCGACGGCTCGACGGTAGTGGCGGATGACGCCTACCTGCGCGAGTCGGTCATCTATCCCTCCGTCAAAATCGTGGCGGGCTACCCACCCATCATGCCCACCTACAAGGGCCAGGTGACGGAAGAACAGTTGTTGCAATTAATTGCCTACATCAAGTCTTTGAGCAAGGAAGAAGGGAAGGCGCCGAAATAATGGCAACCGGGGCAGTAGATCTTGAAAATCGCGTGCACTATTTGAATGCCGATTACGGCATCAAATCGTGGCTGCTGACGACCGACCACAAGCGCATCGCGCTGCTGTACCTGGCCTCGATCACCCTCTTCTTTTTTGTGGGGGGCTCCGCGGCCGTGTTGATGCGAATCAACCTGATCCAACCCAACGGCGCGCTGGTCGAACCCGCCACTTACAACAAGCTCTTCAGCATGCACGGCATCATTATGGTGTTCTTCTTCATGATTCCGTCGATCCCCGCGGTGTTGGGGAATTTCCTGGTGCCCATGATGATCGGTGCGCGCGACTTGGCCTTCCCCAAGCTGAATTTGTTGAGCTGGTACATCTTCCTGCTGGGCGGGGCACTCACCATGTACGCGGTGATTGCCGGGGGCGTGGACACCGGTTGGACCTTTTACACCCCGCTGAGCACAACCTACGCCAACACCAACGTGATGTCAGCCGCGCTGGGAGTGTTCGTAGCCGGGTTTTCGTCGATTCTCACCGGCCTGAATTTCGTGGTCACCATCCACAAGATGCGCGCCCCGGGCATGACCTGGTTTCGCATGCCGCTGTTCCTGTGGGCGATATACGCAACGAGCATCATCCAGATTCTGGGGACGCCGGTGCTGGCCATCACCATTGTGCTGGTGGCGTTGGAACGCATGTTTCACGTGGGCGTCTTCGACCCGGCGGTGGGCGGCGACCCGATTCTCTTCCAGCATCTCTTCTGGTTCTACTCGCACCCGGCGGTCTACATCATGATTCTGCCCTCCATGGGCGTGGTCAGCGAGCTGATCGCGTGCTTTGCGAAGAAACGCATCTTCGGCTACGGCTTTGTGGCGTTTTCGAGTGTGGCTATTGCGGTGATTTCCTTCTTCGTGTGGGGCCACCACTTGTTCGTGAGTGGTCAATCCGTATATGCAGGTATTATCTTTTCTGCTCTTAGTTTTGCGGTGGCCATCCCATCAGCCATCAAGGTATTCAACTGGACGGCCACGCTCTACAAGGGTTCCATTTCCTA
This sequence comes from uncultured Acidobacteriota bacterium, assembly GCA_963804995.1. Taxonomy (GTDB): domain Bacteria; phylum Acidobacteriota; class Terriglobia; order UBA7540; family UBA7540; genus Bog-366. The sequence goes on along the minus strand of CAWDSK010000009.1, from coordinate 177,924 downwards.
CCAGGCTCCCATGCTTTACGCCCTCGGTTTCATTGGCCTCTTCACCATGGGTGGGCTGACGGGCCTGTTCCTGGCGACGCTTGCAGTTGACACCTACGTGCACGACACCTACTTCGTGGTCGCCCACTTCCATTACATCATGGTGGGCGGCGCGGTAATGGGGTATCTGGGCGGCATTCATTTCTGGTGGCCGAAGATTACCGGCCGCCTTTATCCCGACGGTTGGGCGCGCCTGGCCGCGGCCCTCATCTTTATCGGCTTCAACCTTACGTTTTTCCCTCAATACATGTTGGGGTATCTCGGGATGCCGCGTCGCTACGCCATCTATCCGCCGGAGTTCCAGGTGCTGAACGTGATGTCGTCGGCGGGCGCATCGGTCCTGGCCGTGGGCTATCTCATCCCGCTCATTTACATGATCTGGTCGATGCGTTACGGGCCGGTGGCGGGGCCGAATCCCTGGGGCGCCAAGGGTCTGGAGTGGGAGACGCCTTCCCCGCCCATCACCGAAAACTTTGAGCACACCCCGGTCGTGACGGAAGAGGCTTATGCGTACGGCGCGAAGGAGGTTTCCGTTGGCTGAGGCTCATGCCATGGGCGCACCGGCGCACCAATTCGAGGATCTGGAGCAGCAGCACGAGGCCGCCAGCCTCGGCATGTGGGTCTTCCTCGCCACCGAAGTGATGTTCTTCGGTGGGCTCTTTGCGGGTTATACGATCTACCGCAAGCTCTACCAGCCCGGATTCATTGAAGGCAGCCACCTGCTGAACGTCACCATCGGCGCCATCAACACGGTGGTATTGATTTGCAGCAGCTTGACCATGGCCCTGGCGGTGCGTGCCGCGCAATTGGGCAAGCGCAAGGCGATCGTGACCTTCCTGCTCCTGACCATGGCGCTGGGCTTGGCGTTCGTCGTTATCAAGCTGACCCTCGAGTGGCATCACGATTATCTCGAAGGCTTTGCGCCCGGCCTGAACTTCACCTTCAGCGGCCCCCACGCCAAGGCAGTCGAGCTTTTCTTCTGCTTCTATTTCCTCATGACGGGCGTGCACGCGCTGCACATGGTGATCGGCTTGGGAGTCCTCAGCGTACTGGTGGTGCAGGCCTGGAGGGGCCGCTACGGCCCGCTGCATTACAACGCCGTAGAGACCGCAGGCCTCTACTGGCACTTCGTCGACATCGTTTGGATTTTCCTCTTCCCGCTTTTGTACTTGATTGGAGGGCGTTACTGAATGCTGGGTCATGTGGTTCCGGTGAAAACCTATCTCCTGATTTTCGGCTCGCTGCTGGGGCTGACGGCTCTGACCACGGGCATGGCGTACGTCGACCTGGGCGTGTGGAACACCATCGTGGCCCTCATCATCGCCAGTTGCAAAGCCACGCTGGTCCTCCTGTTCTTCATGCACTTGCGCTGGAGTTCTTACGTGATGCGCGTGGTGATACTTTCCTCCCTGCTTTGGCTGGCTATCTTGATCAGCTTGACCACCTCCGACTTCTTCTCGCGCGATTGGACACCCGTCCCCGAAAGTTGGGAATCCTCCGTGTTGCGCCTGCCCAGCCTGCCCGCACATCGTCTGCACATGCGGTAAGGGGTCACGGGCAGGAGAAGGTGTGAAAAAATACCATTTTCACCGCTGAGTCGCTGAGACGCAGAGAAATGGCCCTTTGTTTTCAAACCTCTGCGCCTCCGCGTCTCCGCGGTGAAAGGTTTGATGGGATTTTTTCACAGCTTCGGATGCCCATGGCATTTTTTTCGGACAATCCGCTGCTCTCCTTGCATTTTGGGGCTACCGGTAGCCCAAATCGTACGTCGGGGTATTGACTTACCCCAGTCGATGGGGCGCACAATAGAGTTGAGGAAGCGTAGCGCCCCGATGTGTCCAGACGAGCTTTAACGCGGAGGTCACGGAGATGGTATGGGCGCTCGGTGTTAAGGCTTGAGAGGCGCAGCGGGGCAGAGCCGCCACCCAACATGGGAACCAGATTCCCCTACGGTTTTGTAGGGCCGGGGCTCGCCCCGGCCAAGGCCGACGCGAGCGTCGGCCCTACGTGAAATTCAAAACTCATGCCAAAAAAAGAATTTGCGGTGTTGCGTTAGGGAGGACACGGAGAGTTTCGTTTTGGCACGGGAGGCGTTCCAACTAAATTGGCCATTGCACCTCACGAACACGTCGACAAACGTCCAGAACGGGGCGCTGATCGGTTCTGTCAAAAGTTTTATGAAAGGTAATGAAGGGTCGGGAGGTGGGTAGAGCTGGGGGATTTGCCCCCAGACCCCCAGGATTTATCGCTTTGGTGCCAAGATGGGTCTGGACTGGGGGAGCGAGTGGGGCTCGCTCCCGACCGATCTCGGCCCCGGGGTCGGCGCTCAGGTCGCATCCCTGCGGAGCCCTATCCTCCGCCCCGGCCACCGCGAAGTTTACTCCCACCGGGCTCAGGCCGCCAGGGCGAGAGCGAGGATCTTGTTCCACTGGCCTTGCAAGGTGGTGAGGGAACTCAACTCCGGCAAGGGGATGGGTACGCGGTAGCCCAGGGCCAGATGGGGGCGAAGGAAGTTGTAGTGGGTGACGAACAGGGTGGTGAGGGCCACGGCGCCGTTGCGCGTGGCAAAGCCGCAAGCCGGGCGGACGTGGTATTTGTAGGTGCGATTGAGACGTTCGATGAGTTGCTTGAAGGGGCGGAATTCCTTGGAGACCGCGTTGAGGTTTTCCAGGCCGATGACCTGCCGCAAGGTATGGGGAGGTTGGGAAGCGGTGCGGTGAGCGTTGAGGAAGTGTACGCCGGCCTGATAAGCGGGGTTGCCGTCGGTGATGAAACGCAGGGCCTGATCTTCGGGCAAGGTGCGCGCGGCCTCGCCCAGGGCCACGGTGGCGGCCAAGGCATCGCGCTCCGGCGCCACGTGATAGGACGTGATGCGATGCCCTTGGGGATCGAGAAAGAAGAACGTGTATGGGTGCTTCCCCGCGACGCGAATATAAGTCTCGTCGCCGGTGGCGGTGGCGCTGAGCGGGGCTTTGTAGCGGAGGTTGAAGGCGTGGCAGTAGTAAGCGGCGGCCTGGGCATAGTTGAGAACGGACTGGTAGCTGAGAGGCACGCCGAAGACTTGCCGCAGGACCTGGGCGGTCTTGCGGGCGGAGAGGGCGAAAGAGATGTGGAAGGCCAACACCAGGCCCAAGACATCGGAAGAACGATGCAGACGGGTGAGGTCGACGGTGGGCGGATCGGGAGCGGTGGGGGCCAGTTGGGCGGGTTGAAAGTGGTATTCGCGATACTGGTAACGCAGCTTGAACTGCGTGCGGCGCAGCTTCTGGAGCAACTTCTCGTTCCAGTGCAGGGCTTGCTGCTTCTGGAGATAGTGAGGACAACGCTCGCCAGGACATTTGTAGATGGTGCAATCGGCACGCTGCTTCCAGCGGAAGAGGGAGCTGCCGCAGTAGGGGCACCAGTAAGGAGTTTTCGTCGGGCGATGACGACGAGCGATTTGCGACAGCCGGCCACAGACTTTGCAGCGCAGTTGGCGGGCGTGACGGCCATCGTTGAGGTAGAGGAAGTCGCGCGGTGCGCCGCAGTGGGCACAACGACAAGTGGGAGGCAGGGGGTGGGCGCCAGAACGCTGAATCGGAGCCAACGGTCGGCGGTGCTGGCGCTGGTACTGAGCCAGCAACTGCCGCCAGTTCCAGGTGCGAGGTGCCGGAGGCGGCTGGGTCAAGGGAGCCAGAGGGTCAACGTAGAAGTCGCGATAGTGTGGATGCTGCTGGCGAAAGTCGTCGCGGGGTTGAGGCTCGGGCTGGCGCCCGGCGAGAATCTCTTGCAGTTGCTCGACCAGTTCCTGCAAATCCTGGCGGGTAAATTTCCTACAGAGCCAAAGCACCAATCGTGGTATCTTGCCCATGGCGGTGAGTCTCTCGGGAACCTGGCGGGTTCCCTACAAGGTGGATTGGGAAAGAGAGACTTCACCGCCCTTTTTGTTTGCCGTCAAGCCCCACGACGCAGTTACGTCCAGGAACTTAAGCGCGGCAACCCGACCGCACCTCACGCCAACGTCCTAGTCAAGCGCACCCGGAGGGGGGAGAAAGCAGAAAATCCAGTTTCTCCCAGCAATTCAATGGGTTATCGCCTTAGGGGACAAAAATTCTTGACACAACCCACTGATCCGTAGAGATGTTAAAAATGAAGGTCGATCCGGCGATGTGTATGAAAACACAGGAGAAGGGACAAAATGTCAGGCTATTATTCGAGCTTTTTGCAGAAAATTCCGGAGTTTTGCGATGATTGACAACAATCAATCAGAGTTTTTCGCCGAGATTACACGAATTACGCCATAAGTTGGGGTGAAGTAGCGCCGACCATCAGATCCGACAGGAACGGGACAGGAATCAGGACACCTACTACTTTATGTCTTTGAAGGGACCATTAATTGCTATATATTGTCGCGGACGGGAGACTATCCTCACCTGTTTGCTTGGCGTGTGAGCCGACCGACTTCCGTGGCCACCCGTAGCAAAATGCCAGGCGCCGTGACCAGTTACCCGGCCGCCACAAAGATCGACAGACCTTCGGCCGAGGTGGGGATAGGGGTTAAGGCAGCAACGTCATCGCTGGGCCAATAGCATAGGCTAGCTTTCAGATGGTAGACCGTGCCGGCGGCGCTTGTCCCGCCCTGCACCAGACCTATGAGGTAATGCGCACAGGAACATCACGTTAAATGCATCGAGACATTATGTCTTCTTGCGAAATGGTTATGGTTCCTATAAAAATGCACTTCTAGCATGAAAAAGTAAATTGTGCTTTTATGGGGCCGCTCGAAAAATCTCTTTGCGAAGGAACGCATATGAGCTTAAGTCAACTAGCAAGATCCATCTGTGAGTCGCCCACCCTGAAGCTGAACGAAACCGCCGCGTTGCTCAGGGAAAAGGGCGAGCCCGTCATCCACCTGGGTGGGGGTGAACCGAAAAGCAAGGCGCCGCTCGATGCGGTGATCAACTGCACGGCGCTGCTGAACACGGGTGAAGTTCGGTACACGGCACCGGATGGCATTCCTTCCTTGAAGAAGGCCGTCGTCCGCTACACGGAGGAGCATTATCACAAGCTCGTCTCGGCGGATAACGTTCTGGTTTCAGGTGGCGCCAAGCAAGCTCTTATGGTGCTGCTGCTCGCGATTGTCGACCCCAAAGAAGAAGTGATTTTTCCCGCACCTTACTGGGTGAGCTACCCGGAGATGGTGAAGCTGGCCGGGGGCGTGCCGATCCCGGTGACGGCGGAAGACGGCACGTTCTATCCCACCGTGCGCGAAATTGCTGACGCGGTGGGTTCTTATACGAAGGCCATTATTCTGAACAGCCCCAACAACCCGTCCGGGGCCATGTACTCACGCGACTTTATCCACGAGATGGTCGAGCTCTGCGAGAAGAAGAGCCTCTATCTGATCATGGACGACATCTATAACCGGCTGGTTTTTGACGGCCGCAGCGCGCCGCTCTGCTACGACTTCACGGAGACCCCGATCGAGCAATCGAAGCTGGTGGTCATCAACGGCGTATCGAAGACTTACGCCATGACCGGCTTCCGCATCGGCTGGGCCATCGCCAACTCCGAGCTGGCCGAGGCGATGGGAAACATCCAATCGCAGCAGACTTCCGGCCCCGCGGCGCCCTCTCAATGGGCGGCCGTGGGAGCGCTGAACGGCGTGCAATCGTCTGTCGAGAGCCTGCGCATGACTCTCGAGAACAATCGCAATGTAATGATCGATCGCCTGGAGGCCATCCCGGGCGTGAAGGTCCACAAGCCCGAGGGCACGTTCTATTGCTTCCCGGATTTCAGTGCCTATATGAAGGATTCGCAGAAGCTCGCGAATTTCCTCCTGCAAAAAGTGCGGGTGGTCGCGGTGCCCGGCAAGGAATTCGGTTTCGAAGGTCACTTGCGGCTCAGCTACTGCGGCACTATCAAGGATGTTACGGAAGGACTGGAGCGCATTCAGTGGGCGCTTGATCCCAACTCGGCCAACGAGCTTTATCTCGGCGACCGGAAGCTGGTGAGGGACTGGCTGTAAAAACTCGGGACAAGGGACACGGGATTCGGGACACGGGAAAAACCCGAACGTTGAGTTCAAAGAGACGTGGGGCTTGGGCAAAGCACGAATACAGAGCCCCGAATTCGAAGAGACATGGGATTTGGAGCCATAGATTTGGGATTCTGGCGTGTCCCGTGTCCCGTATCCCGTGTCCCGAAAGCCGAGTTATTAAAGGAACCAACCATGAACATTTACCTCGACATCGTCTCGCCGGCTTCCAAGGAAGCCGGAGTTTTGGCAAGTGATTACGGACTTCAAAACCATGGCTTGTTGAACCTGCGGCGTGTTTACTGGAATCTGAGCACGGCGGCGCTTTACGAGGAGATTGTGTTTCGCTCGGAGGGCAGCCTGACCCACATGGGTCCCGTGCTGGTCAACACCGGCAAACACACGGCGCGCGCGGCGGCTGACAAGTTCGTGGTGCGTGAGCAATCCACGGAAGATCGCGTCTGGTGGGGCACCTACAACCGTCCCTTCACGGGCGAAAACTTTGGCTCGCTGCTGACGCGCCTGCAAGGGTATCTGCAAGGCCGCGATGTCTTCGTGCAGGACTGCTATGCCGGGGCCGATCCCGAGTACTCCCTGCCCATCCGCATCATCACGCAGAAGGCCTGGCACAGCCTGTTCGCGCGCACCATGTTCCTGAAGATTCGTAATCAGGACAAGCTGAAGAAGCACGTGCCGGAGTTTACGGTGATCGCGGTGCCGGGCTTCCTGGCTTCGCCCATCGTCGACAGCACGCGCACCGACACCTTCATCATTCTGAATTTCCGCGAGCGCCTGGCCATTATCGGCGGGTCGAATTACGCCGGGGAAATCAAGAAAACCATCTTCACCGTGCTCAATTTCCTGCTGCCGCTCGAAGGTGTGCTGTCCATGCATTGCTCGGCGAACGTCGGCAACGATGGCGACGTGGCCATCTTTTTCGGCCTCTCGGGCACCGGCAAGACCACGCTTTCCGCCGACCCCAAACGCCACCTGATTGGCGACGACGAACACGGCTGGAGCGATAACGGCGTCTTCAATTTCGAGGACGGCTGCTACGCCAAGGTCATTCGGTTGTCGCCCGAAGCCGAACCGCAAATCTACGCGGTCACCCAACGCTTCGGGACCATCATCGAGAATGTAGTCTTCGATCCCGTTTCGCGGCGGATCGATTTGAACGATGACACGGTAACGGAAAACACTCGTGCCGCTTATCCGCTGGAGTACATTGAAAACGCCCTGCCGGAGAAGCACGCGGGCCATCCCCAGAACGTTATTTTCCTTACTTGCGACGCTTCCGGCGTCATGCCTCCCATCGCGCGGCTCACTCCCGACCAGGCCATCTACCACTTCATCTCCGGCTACACCAGCAAGATCGCGGGAACGGAAATCGGCCTGGGCACGGAGCCCCAAATCACCTTCAGCACCTGCTTCGGCGGGCCCTTTATGGTGCACCATCCTTACGCTTACGCGGAATTGCTGAAGAAGAAAATCGTCAAGCACCACGCGGCAGTATGGCTGGTGAACACCGGCTGGACGGGTGGACCGTTCGGCGTGGGTAAGCGCATCAGCATCCAACACACACGGGCCCTGCTGAATGCAGCGCTGAACGGTAAGCTCCTGAAGGTGGAGTACCACAAGGATCCCGTCTTCGGATTCGACGTTCCCAAGACTTGCGAGGGCGTGCCCACGGAAATCCTCGATCCGGCCAACACCTGGCCGTCCCGCGAAGAGTACTACAAGAAGTACGACGCGCTGGCGGCGCGCTTCATCGACAACTTCAAGCTCATGATGCGCGAGTGCCCCGAACACGTGCTCGAAGCGGGGCCGAAGCGGCTGGTTACGACGCCGGTGCGTTGATTGCCTTATCCTGAGCGCGGCGAGAGACCAACCCTCGCCGCGCTTGCCCTTTTTGCCCGCTGACTGTTTTCTAGGACAAACAAACTGCTGGACAACTTGCTTAGAATGAATGAATTGTGAGGTATCGGCGAGTGGCCAAATGACCATCTGTCCTAAACTCGATCTATTCTGCTGATTCCCCCCGGCCCCACAAAACCAGAACCCTTTCCGAACCGGGGCTTGACGCCAAGTAGCTTGCCGTCAAGGGGTTAAAGCCACCCAGATTGACCCCTTGGGAAAGGGACAAAAATTCACCAAAGATAAGTCTTGCAACCAGCGGAAATGGTCGGTAGCCTTGTAAAGCTATAGCGGGAGCGTCCCGCCGATTCATACAGCATCTAATATCATGGAGTGGTCATGCGTAAGCCAAAGGGTGTCTCGATTCAAGGAGTTCGGTTCCGGCCCGGCGAGGTGGATTGGGAAGACGCACACAGCACCACGCGCGGCAAGCTCCCGGATTTCGACGCCATGCGCCAGGGCACCTCTTTTGTGGGATCGCGGATAACCTCCAGCGGCCTCATCGCCAAGATCGGGAAATACCTTCTGGTCATCACCGAAAAGGATGAAGCGCTGGAGGAGTTCGACTACACGCTGATCCCCCTCCACGCTAAAATCCAAATCCGGTATCATTAACAACCCTTCGAGAATCGCCCCAAGAAGATCGTCCCCGTCTGCCGTGGCAGAGCTCGAGACAGAGGAATTCATGTCACTCATGTTGAAAGAAGTTTTGGAACAGCCCCAGGCCCTGCGGGCGACCTTCAAGGCGGAGCGGGCGCATGCTTTGGAATTCATGAAGGCGGCTCGCCAGCGGAATTTCCGTTTGGTAGTGCTGGTAGCACGGGGAACATCTGACAACGCCGCGCGGTTTGGCCGCTACCTGACGGAGATTACCACGGGCATTCCGGTTTCACTCTGTGCCCCATCAGTACAGACGGTTTACGGGACTGAGTTGGATTATCGCCAGGCATTGGTAGTGGCCATTTCGCAATCCGGTGAGGGCGCGGACATCAACATGGTGCTTGAGGCGGCCAAACGCCGGGGCGGCTATACGATAGGCATTACGAACGAAAAGGACTCCACCATGGCCAAGCTGGTGGATGAAGTCTTCCTGGTACACGCAGGCAAGCAGCGCTCCGTGGCGGCCACCAAAACCTACACAGGCCAACTGATGGTCTTCTATCTCCTCGCCGCTGCCCTGGGCACCACCGTGACGATGGAAAGCCTCAGTGAGGTACCGGATCGCGTGAAGGAAACGCTCAAGCTGATTCCCGACCTGCGCGAGTTGGTGGAGCGCTACCGTTACATGAATCATTGCGTGGTCGTGGGCCGCGGCATCAATTATGGCAACGCCTTTGAGTTCTCCTTGAAGCTGATGGAAACCTGTTACGTCATCGCGGAGCGCTTCTCCGCCGCGGACTTTCTCCACGGACCCATCGCGTTGATCGAGCGTGATTTCCCGGCGTTTATCTTCATGCCGCCGGGCAAGACGTTCAAAGACATGCGGGACCTGACGGTGCGGCTGCGCAAGCTGGGGGCAGAGGTGGTGGCCATCTCGGGTCCCAAGACGCGCATTCCGGCAGCGATGCGGGTCATCCGGGTACCGGGCGAGATGCCGGAAATCTATTCAACCATTCCTTACATCGTTCCAGGACAAATTTTTGCCGCGCTGCTGGCGGAGATTAAGGGATTGGATCCGGACAAGCCCCGCTCATTGCACATCGTCACCCGAACGATTTAGTCGGGATCTCTCACCCTTGAGAAGCTGTGAAAAAAGATTGTCGCGAGTTGTGGCGGCGGTCTCCGACCGCCGTGCCCTTTGTAGCGTCGATCTCCGATCGACGGTCGGCGGTCGGAGACCGCCGCTACAACGGGATTTTTTCACAGCTTCTGAGGGAAGGGACGGGGTTGCTCAAGGGGTGCGGTTACAAACCTTTTTCGGCGAGTTCGAAGGCGCGGAGTACGGCGCGGGCCTTGTTCAGGCACTCCTCATATTCGCGCGCCGGGACGGAATCGGCCACGATGCCGGCGCCGGCTTGCAGGTAGGCCACTTTATCTTTGATGAATACTGTGCGGATGACAATGCAGGAATTTAGATTGCCGGAGAAGTTGAGATAGAGCACTGACCCACCGTAAAGGCCACGGCGCGTGGGCTCGAGTTCGTCGATGATTTCCATGGCCCGGACCTTGGGCGCGCCGGTCAGCGTGCCGGCGGGGAAGCAGGCGGCGAGCGCGGCGTAGCTGTCCGCATCGGGACGCAGGCGCCCGGTGATTTGCGAGACCAGGTGCATCACGTGCGAGTAGCGCTCCACAAACATGATTTCCTTGGGCCGCACGCTTGAGAATTCTGAGACGCGCCCCACGTCGTTGCGGCCAAGATCAACCAGCATGATGTGCTCGGCACACTCCTTGGCGTCAGAGCGGAGGTCCTCTTCCAGGCGTTTATCCTCTTCCTCCGATTTGCCGCGCGGTCGTGTACCCGCAATCGGCCGATACTCCACGTTGCGGCCGGAGACTTTCACCAGCATTTCCGGTGACGAACCGAGCACCGTGGCTTCGCCCATGCGCAGGTAATACATGTAGGGCGAGGGATTGACCACACGCAGAGCGCGGTAGACATCGAAGGCCGGAACCCGCACGGGCACTTTCATGCGTTGCGAAAGCACTACCTGGAATATGTCGCCGGCGCGGATGTACTCCTTCGAGCGCTCGACCATCGCCTCGTACTTCTGTCGCGACATGTTGGGACGAACCCGCAAGGCTCCGCGCGGAGGGCGGGCCCGGGGCAGGCGCAGCGGGCGGCTCAGCAACCCTTCCAGGTGATCGAGTTGACGGCAGGCCGCGTCGTATTTTGATCGCAGGCTTCCCTTACCTTCTTCCGTCAGCACGTTGGAGATCAGGAAAAGGCGATGCTGTACGTGATCGAAAGCCAGCACGTTCGAGAAATACATGAAGACCGCATCGTCCAGATCGACGTTCGGGGCGACGCGCGCCGGCAGTCGCTCCAGCATACGCACGGCTTCGTAGGAAAGATAGCCGACCGCGCCGGCCGTGAAGGGCGGGAGGCCCGCGATCGTGACCGAGTGGTAGCGCGCCCCCAGGCGGCGCAGGAATTCAAAGACGTTGCCCCGCTGCTCTTCACGGTGCGCTCCCCGCGTGACGGTGATGCGGTCGCCGCGGCAGGAGACGATTTGGAAAGGGTCGACGCCAAAGAAAGTGTAGCGGCCCACACGCTCGCCACCCTCCACGCTTTCGAGTAGGAAGCTGTGGGAGTGTGAGCCGGTGGCGCGTCCATGCTGAGGCGAAAGACTAAGGAAGGCTGAGACAGGGCTCAACAAGTCCGCGACGATCGTGCGATACACGGGCACGACATTGCCGTGGGCGGCAAGCTTCTTGAATTCGGAGAAATTGGGACTGGCGTCGCTCATGGAATCAAGAACAAGTCAAAAGGCAAAATGCAAAACGCAAAAGTTCACAAGAAAGCCGAACCTGCGACGAATCATTTGAAGGTTGTGAGTCAAAAAGAGAACCTTCATCCACCTTCAATTCTTAACCTTTAACCTTAGACGTTCGATCTTCACCCACTTTTGCATTTTGCCTTTTGCACTTTGCCTTTTGCCTTGCTTTTATGGTTTGGTCGCACCCGTACAGAAGACCTACCCTCCCGCCGAGTGGTCCAGTGCCTGACGAACGGCTTGTTCCATCAGCGCGCGCGGAGCCGCAAGGCCCGTCCAAATCTCGAATTGCCGCGCTCCCTGCGCCACCAGCATTTCCAGGCCGGAGATGGTGGTCAAGCCGCGCCCTCGTGCTTCGTTCAGGAGGCGGGTAGTGAGCGGGTAATAGACCATGTCGAACACCACCCGCACCCGCAGCCGGGCGAGGTCGATGGGCGTAGCGTCCATGTGCGGGTACATGCCCACCGGCGTCGCGTTGATGACGGCATCCACTTCCAGGCCCTCGGCGCTGCCCCAGGGAACCACCTGTGCCGCGACGCCGCGCGCCAGAGTTCGCGCCACTTGGTCTCGCCGCGCGGCGATGATGACCTCCGCACCTTCGGCGCGCACGGCGTAAGCTGCCGCCCGTGCCGCCCCGCCCGCACCCAAAATCAGGATGCGGCTGCCCGCCAGGCGCAAGCGCTTGGTGAGAACTTCCACCACTGCGGCCGCGTCCGTGTTCCACCCCAGCCAGCGGCCACGCTGCAACGCCACCGTGTTGCAGGCGCTGATGCGATTGGCAAGAGGATCAACCCAGTCGAGCGCTCGCAGGATGGCGCGCTTATAAGGCATGGTGATGGCAAATCCCTGCAAATCCAACTCCCGCGCAAAAGTGAGGAAGTCCGGAAGTTTTTTCGCTTCACAAGGCAGAAAAACGGCATTCACGTGCTTGGCCTGAAATGCCGCATTCTGCATGGCCGGTGAAAGGGACATGGAAGCATGAGACCCTAATACCCCGTAGAGACGCGTCCGGCTGTCAAGTCGATCTACCCGGTAGACCCCCCGCATGACTTCCGCCGGAACCTGACCTGCTGCTGCCGGGGAATAATTGAGAGGCGCCGCGTAAGTGAAGGCTGACCCCCAAAGCAGCGCGAGCAGTCGCGAAGGGATTCCCGAAGGGCCCATGGCCAGCGCCACAAGGCGCGGCGCGCGACGACGATTCGCCCTGAGCAGGCGGCGGATCTGCAGGTTGTCCTTCAATTGGCGCGCGTAAGTAGCAATCTTAACCACTTGCACGGGCAGCCGTGCCAAACGCCGATACGTCGCGCCGAGCGCGGGAGTCTTGTGGAAGTCGTGGTAGGAAACAATAATCTTGGCAGGCCGGAGCTGCCGGAGCAAGGCCGCCCCTCCCTTCTGCACCGATTCCATCTCCACGTCGACCCACTGGCAACCTGCACGCACCGCAGTGGCTAGAATGGCCTCTTGATCAGCCATCGTGCCCCGCATCATCCCCCCCGCTGCCGCCATTCGACAGGTGGCAATGGTCTGTGGAAAGTGCAGGCGCATGAGCATCTGATGAAGCTGAGATTCGAATTGGGAAAAATTCTGGAGGTAATCCAAGCGCAACTCATAGCCGACAGGAACCCCGGCCACACGAATAGCCAGAGCTTCCATGGCGCTTAGGGTGGGCGCAGCAAGACTTACGAAAATCTGTGGCGTAGACGGCTTGGCCAAGTTGTCGGTCCTTAGCGTTGGGCGCTTTTGAGGCTCAACCGATTGAATATAAAGGTTTTGACGGAGAAAAGGCAAGAGAATTGCAGGCGCCGCACTCCTCATTCTAGAAATGCGAGGTTTGCGGGCTCACTCCAGGTTTATCCAACCTATTAAGAAAACAAGAGTTATCGGCTGTAGGAAGACACCAGATTTTGGGGCTGGTTAGCTTACGCTAGGATCGAAGACCTTCGGACAATTCGGTCACTGTACCCGGCTGGGCGGCTCGGAGCCTCCGGGTGGAGGGGTCGCAACCATCAGACCGAGGCCTTGTAAGAGCAGCACGGTGCGCTGCGCCGGTCCTCGCCAAACAAGTTGGCACCCTTCGCCTTGACAGTTCTGCACATATACGTCGCCGCCGGAATACTCCAAACTACAGTTCTTGAAGGTGCAATTCACGAACACGCCCTCATCGAGGATCACGTGTTGATTCTCAAACACCTTGTTCTCGTGTCGATTCATGGCTTCACTCGGGCCGCACGTCGGGGGCAGCAACTGGCGGTCATTTCAAATCGCCGACTCCCTCGACACCGTCAGGGCTCGACTCTGCTTTCAGAGCAGGTTAGCCCGTAAAGGCTATCATTCACCTATCAAGGATGCAAGGGTTGGTCGTCGCGACGCCCCCCGCCTTGGAATTGCCGACGCCTGGAGGTTTGTTAACCTCTGCTTCCGGCAGACATCGACTTGACTGCGGCGGGACGAGAGGACGCTGCGGCTCTCGGATGCAGAATGGATTCGACGCACGCCTTGAGCCGCGCCAAAGCGGCGGCGTGTAGCTGCGAGACGCGCGATTCGTCCACGTTCAGACTCTCGGCGATTTGGTTCATGGTCAGTTCGTCTTCGTAGTAGAGCTTGATGATTCGCCGATCCCGCTCGCGCAGGTAAGAGATGGCGCGATTCAGGATCTCGCGTTGCTCGGCGTGATAACACGTCGCGAAGGGGTCCTCATGGTCATCGACCAGAAGACTAGGTTCGGCGGAGGGCCGCTTCGAGCTCGGGCCCGCGGAGATGCTCCGTGAACCGAAATCGAATCCGACTCCCTGCACTTCACTCAGGGTCTGGTGCCATTGCGTCAGGCTTACGCCCAGTGCAGCAGCGATCTCTTCATCTGTAACAGAGCGGCCTAACTTAGCCTCGAGCTGCCGATAGAGCTGCTGGATTTTCTTATTCTTTCTCCGCATGTCGCGGGAAGCAGGATCAGCGCCGCGCAGGCCGTCCAGAATGCCTCCGCGAATTCGATGACGGGCATAACTTTCCAGCTTCACGCGCTTCCGCGTGTCGAACTTTGCGATGGCGTCCACCAGTCCCAGCACTCCATTGGCAAGCAAGTTGTCGAATTCCACGTGCGCGGGCAGGTGTTCACGAATCTTAAAGGCCAGCCGCTTGACCAGCGGAAGCATCTGGATCAGCAGTTGCTGTCTCTGCCGGATTTGTTCGGCTTCTTTTTGTGCGGAGGTGCGAACCTTGGAGGGCGCGATGATCTTGGTCGGCATCAGCCGAGGGGAAATCACGGGTACGACTGCCCGGTTGCTCACTTGCGGGCAGGTGGGGATCGTTTGGGTTGCCATGGAAGCCTCGCTCATTTTCAAATGGCCCGGGTTGCTTACTTTCGTTCCCGTCTGGGCCAGCGCTCGTCGATCCCCAGGTAACTTGCCTCGCGGCTTGAGACAACACTTCACCGGCGCCGTAGAGCCTGTGCTCTTCGCATCGTTCGCCGCGTTCGGTGTCTGGAATCGCTGCGCTGTCCTTAGAGATTGCAAAGATTATGCCAAGTCACCGGGCGGCGGGCCTTGGATGGAATTTGTGCGTTTCCTAGCCTCGCGGTGGGAGCAAGTGGAGCAGAAGCGGAAGGGTGAGGGAAGCCCTCAGGGCGAGTGGAGTTCTGCCCGGACACGTTCCGAGGCCAACGACAACAGCCAAGTATTCAAGGGTTTGCAATCCATCTGAACCCCGGAATCAGGGAGATTGTGGGAGGGCCTGGCGCGTACGTCACGAAGAGCCAGGCAAGATTTGTGACCCGTTGGTCGCGTTCGCCGAGCCAAAGGTTTTTTGGCGCGACATCGCCATTCGCGACTCACCGATTGCCGCGACGTTCCGAAATGGGAGAGTTCCAATCTAATCGGAGGCCGGCCGCAGGACGAAGTGCCGGGCGCGGAATTCTTCCTGCTATCTCTCAAGGTGGAACCAGGAACGGTCGATAACTGTATGTGCGAGAGGAATTATGCGGCGCCCATAGGTGAACGCGCTTTAGGCGCGGGTGGGCCACAAGGCTCAAGCATTGGGGACCCGATTTCTCTCCAAGCGTCGGTAGAAGGACATGATGGGTAGCCCCCGGTCCGGAACGATGCGGATTGTCATTCCAGGCCGCTGATAACAAGATCGCGATTAGGAGGTTCGAACATGAGTTGCGGGGGTCGGGGTTATTAAACCGGCCGGGGAATGGGCATTTTGTCGAAGGAATTCAGACTTACGTGCCTTTTCCCATTTTGGTGCCACGGTTCCAAACTGGAATCCTCCGCAACCAGTCCGAGCGTGCGCAAATGGTTTAGTCTTGTGAAAAATTCTGGCTAGCGACAACACTGTTCACTTGGTCGTTGTCACGGATTAGGTAGTCTAATTGCGGGTGAAGCCCGGCCTGGATTGCGGTAGCAGCAGCTACCGCCTTTCTTTCCCCGCCCCTTGCGACTTTGCCGTATGAACCGAAGGCGGAAGGCGGTAGCTGCTGCTACCGCAGTCCAAGATGCTTTGCGCAAGTCCATATGAAGGCGCGCGCCAAGTGTACAGGGTTGGGGTTAAGACCGGTTTGCGGACGTGTGCTGGCAACGTGAGGATGGCGCCACGACCTCCTTAATGAGATGCGGGTTGGGTTTAGTCGGGGAGACAGGTTCAAAAGACCGTGGGTAAACATAAGCTTCGGAAAACGAGCAGTGGAATGGACCGTGAAGCCCTGCGGGGAGACTTGGACGCACCGCGCGCTGAGGCCCTTCCCAGCGCCGTCCATTTCGTAAATCGTTCCTCGCTCGGGGATATGGTGCCGGGCGACATCATCTTCCTTGATGAGTACGCTTCCCTCCGCGAATCTTTCGCTCCCTGTTTCATCGCCATCCTGGCTTGCCCTGTCTGCGGCACGCCGAGTTTGCTGACCGCCACGCAATACTCCGGGGCCGCTCCCGTCGTGTGCGGATCGAAGGTCTGCTCCGGGCTGTTCCGAATCGAGGACGAAGCCCAGATCGTCTATCTACCCCCAAGCTGACGCGTCTCGCCCGCTGGTACGCGTGTGGGAGCGATTCATGCATTGCCGAAGCGCTCGATCATTTTCTTTCGAAGGGTGTTTTCAGACGCTCCTCAACCCACTGTTTATCTATGACAAGGTTGTACTGGCTGTGCTGCATGCGCGGTGTGCCCGGCATCTTCAGCGCTTCCTGGTAACATGCCACTGCCTCAGCTCGCCGCCCGAGCAGATCCAGCAGATGTCCCTGCCACACCATCGCGGCGAAGCGCCAATCGGAATCGCTTTGTCCCAACTGCGTCATTACCTCAAGCGCTTCCTGATAGTATCGACCGTCATAGAGTAACAATCCCAGCTTCAGCCAAAATAGCCCATCCTGAATCTTCATCTCGCGCGCCTGTCGATACGCTTCCAGGGCCGCTTCTCCCGCGCCCGTCCAGGGCATTTGGCGAACTTTGGCCATTAATTCCCGCTGGGCCTGACCCGGAGCATCGGCCAAAGCCACCATCCCATCCGGCTCGATTACAACTTGCTTTAGCGGCGATCTGGCTGTGAACTTAAGCTCGTCCAGGTCGGCCAAGCGATCGGTTCGGATGCGTAGCTCCGAGCCGTCATCGAGTCGCGCCGCGACGGTCACGGGCATTTGCATTGCCCCCGATCGCTCTACGCGCACGGTGCAATCGAACGCGTTGCCCGCGGGCGCGCACCCCTGCCCGGCCACCCGGTAGGCTGCATTGGCGGACGAGCGCACCCACGCTTCGAAGAACCAGTTGAGATCCTGTCCACTTTCGATTTCCGCGATCCGTTGGAATTCCCGCCAGCCGAGTTGTTTTCCGGCGTATTCCTGCAGGCAACGACGATAAACGTTGGCGAAGGTTTCCGGACCGATGACGGACTCCAGGGCATTGAGGGAAGCCGAGCTCTTACCGTGCTCCACAACATTGTTGAAATCCCAGTGAAGGGCGGCCTTCTGCTCTTCGGTCACGTCCATGGTCGTGTCAATCCCTTGCTGCACTCCGCTCACGTAATTCTGCTCCAACGCGCCCGTGCCGCCTTTGATGTCGCGAGCTCGCCGATATTCGCGATCCGCATGGAGTCCCAGCCCAATCATTAACCACGTAAGGTCCTCCGGACCCTGTGCAAGGACGTAGTTGGACCAGTACATGTGGCCGATCTCATGCGCCGTGATCCAGCGCCAGAAGGGCTCCGGGCGCTCGGAGAGGTGCTCTTGCCCATGAATGACGATCAGGGCCGTGGCCGGGGGATAACCTCCCGCCGGGTAATCCATCCCCGGCACGATTGAAAGCGAGCGGTGTGGATAAAAACCAAACTGCTGGCGGTAGAAACCGATCACATCGACCGCCGTTTTCAAAAGCAACTCCGCGCAGGGCCGCCCTGCCGCGGTGAAGACGGCGCGAACGTGCACGTCGCCGGCATCGGCTTCCGCGCTTTCGTATCCTTTCCCGATAAACAAGCCGAACATCCGAGTGCTCTCAGCCCGATACTTTCCCGCGCGCGGGTCGTATCGCCCGCTCGTGGCGACCGCGTAGCCCTCCGGCACGTGGAGACACACTTCGTAGTCGTCGAGCGTCCCGAAGCCCCACCAAAGGTGGGGGCTCAGGTAAGAGGTGATGGCGCTTCCGTTCTTCGCGTCGAGCTTCCAAGGGGCGCCAAAATCGATGGAGAGTTCGATCGCGTCGCCGGGCCTGGCCTCGCGCGGCAGGTCATATAGCGCGACACTGTATTTTCCCGGCGAGCGCTCCGCGGGAACGCCGTTGACCGTCACACGCGAGACTTCCCCGAACCATTGCAGTGCGATCCGGCCGATGGGTCTCCGCGTGTCATTGCGAAACCGAACGGTCTCCGTACCTTCCAGGCGTGCATTGTCGGGGACGAACTTCACGTCAACGGCATAGTGGGCGCGCGGCGGAGCCACGGGGGCCCAGAACTCCGTGCGAGCCAAACCCAGAGTTGTAAACAGAAGAATGAATCCGAATGTCCGCATCATGCCCTCCCGGAACCAAGTTGCGGCGCTGAGCGTCAGAGCGGCGTGGGTCCGGAGGATAACTGTGGGACTGAACGGTTGGGTTCCCACGCGATTCTGCGGGCATTGTCCGCTCATTCTGCCGGGCGGTCAACGAGAATGGGGAAGGTCATCGGCAAGGACCTGAGTTCGACGACAACAACTAAGTGAACAGGGTTGGGGCTGAAGGCTTGTGCTAATAATACAGTGTATGTTTATCATGCTAAGAACCTTGAAGTCTGACAGGTAGTGACTCTGCAAAGCAATACCGTAAATTCTTGTTTTTTTAGCAAACATTTTGGGGGGCGCATTGAAAGTCGCGACTTCGATCCAAGGAACCCCTCATCCGCTTCGTACCTCAGCACCTTCTCCCCTGGGAGAAGGTTGGAAGTCAAACCGCCCTCTCCGAGGGGAGAGGGTGGACCGCCGTCCCGATGCATTCTATCGGGAGGCGGGACGGGTGAGGGGTTACTTCACCACCCGTTGAGCAGACCTGCACCAAACTATGGAACTAACAGCGCCTTTTCTAGTTTGGTTGCGGCTCTGCTGCGTAGGGCAACTAGGCCTCGGGAGTCAAGGAATCTGCCGGGCGCCTCTTGCACAAGTATTTCAGGCTCCCGGACGGCGCGGAGCGGATGGTACGTGAGCCTGAGACCAGTGGCGTCTTGGGCTGAAGTTCTCCGGCAGCGCCTTGTTGCGCGTGGAGATCGCGGCCGATGTCGTCTGACCAGGGGACTCATTCACTCATGGACTGTGACGCACCTACATCCGGGAATCGCGCCTCGCATCCGGCGGCGGCTCTCGCGGGAATCCACGTCCTGGATTTCTCCCACGCCTTGGCCGGCCCCTATTGCACGATGCTTCTCGCCGACTACGGGGCGCGCGTTTACAAACTGGAATCTCCTCAGGGAGACATGGGCCGCGGTTGGGGACCCCCGTTCACCGGCGGCGAGTCCAGTTTCTTTCTCGGGCTGAACCGCGGCAAGTTCGGTGTGACCATCGATCTGAAGCAGCCGGAGGGACTCGACCTCTGCTTGCGTGTGATAGACAAGATGGATGTGCTGGTTGAGAATTTCCGCCCCGGAGCCATGGACCGCTTGGGACTGGGCTTCGAGCC
Organism: uncultured Acidobacteriota bacterium; assembly: GCA_963804995.1. Lineage (GTDB taxonomy): Bacteria > Acidobacteriota > Terriglobia > UBA7540 > UBA7540 > Bog-366. The sequence goes on along the minus strand of CAWDSK010000009.1, from coordinate 158,403 downwards.
CATGCACAAGCGCCACCCGCGTCTGGTCTACTGTTCCATTTCAGGGTACGGTCAGCAAGGCCCGTCTCGGGACGAAGCGACCATGGATTTGGTTGTGCAAAGTTCGAGCGGGTTGATGAGCATCACCGGCACCGCCGAGGGCGAGTCGGTCCGTTGCGGGTACGGCGTGACTGATGTTACGGCGGGTCAGTTCGCGGTGATCGGCATCCTGCTGGCGTTGCGGGCGAGGGAGACAACGGGCGTGGGCCAGTTTGTGGACGTCTCCATGTTAGACGGCATGATTTCGACCATGACTTCGAATTACATGAGCTTCCTTGGTTCGAACCACGTGCCCAAGCCCATGGGGACTGCGTTCCCGACGGCAGTGCCCTACCGCGTCTTCCAGACGAAGGATCGCGCGTTGGCGCTCGCGGTGGGAAGCGAGAAGCTTTGGTCGGCATTCTGCCAGGCTATCGGGCAGCCTGATCTCAAGAAGCACCCTGATTATGAAAGCAACGCCGCCCGCATCCGGAATCGCGAGGCGCTGGAGTCTCTTCTGTCGGAGATCTTTCTACGCCTTCCCGTTGACGAGTGGATTGGGAAACTCCGCTCGGCTGGAATTCCCTGTTCCCTGGTTCGGAATTTCCAGGAGGTGAAGGAGGATCCGCAGTGCGAGGTCCGCCAGATGTTTCCGACCCTCCATCATCCGGCCGCGGGCCTGCATCAGGTGACGGGAACGCCGGTGAAGCTCTCTGACTCACCCAGTGGCCCGACTTTGCCCGCGCCGCTTCTGGGGCAGCACACGAGGTCCGCCTTGCGGGAGTTGCTCGGCATCGATGACGAAACCTTTGAAGCCCTTGCCGCTCGACGCGTTGTGTTCGAGTCCGAGCCTGTGCCCTAACCGATCCGTCCGTCTGCCGGACCTTTTTGCTTGTCCCAGTCCCTCGGTTTTTGGTGGGACCTCGCGCGCTACACCCCGCGGAGCGCAACTAGTGGGACAAATATGTCCCAGATAGCCGCCTCGCAGGCGCCGGGAGCGTCTCCCGAAAATGCGTTGTCGCTGCGTTTAGTGGTGCCACCCCTTTATCCCCTCCTCAGCACCACCGCTTTGTTCCATGCGCAGCACCACCCCGACGCTGAGCCTGAGCTCAGCCCGGTTGTAGCGTCCCGACCTGTCGGGACACGTGCCGACCTCAAGGTCGGTGCTACGCTCTGTTCAGCACCACCGCTTTATCTTGTCAGCACCACCCCGGCGCTCTAAGCGCCACCCCGCCTCATCTGAGGCGGGGAGCTTTAAAGCGGAACTCCCCTCCTGATTCAGGAGGGGTGCCGCCTTGGGCGGCGGGGTGGTTACAAGGGGTAGTGCCCCGAGCGCCGGGGTGGTTACGGTAGCGCCTGGGGCGCCAGGGTGGTTATTCCTCTCAGAACCGCCGCTCTCCACTGATCCAGGCCTCAACCCAGCACCGGGACCACCACGGATCGGATGGCCCGCGCCTCGTCGCTCAGCAGGAAGTGGATGACGCGCGCCACGTCGGCGGTTGAGACCCACTGGGAAAAGTCCGCTTTAGGCATATCGCGGCGATTCGCCGCAGTGTCCATGGTCCCGGGCATGATGCAGTGGGCGCGGATATCGTGACCTTTCAGTTCGTCCGCCAGAATCTCCGTAAGCTGGCGAACGGCGCCCTTCGAGATGGCGTAGGCGGCAATGCCGGCCCCGCCTCCCTTGAGAATAGCTCCACTCGAAATGGTGATGATGCGGCCAAAGTTCTGTTTGATCATTACCGGTACGGCGGCACGCAGGGCGAGGTGAACCGTTTTGACATTCAGATCGAACATCCGATCCCAGCTCTCCTCGCTGGTTTCGTGGATTTTCCCGGCCGCAAATCCACCGGCAATGCAGACCAGGAAATCGATCCTTCCCCAGCGTGCAGCGACGTCCGCGGCGAAATGCTCCACGGCTGCTGCCTTGGTCAAATCGACAGACGCGCCCCACAAGCGATCACGCATCGAGCCGGCACGATCCTCAAGCGCTACCCATTCTCCTTCGACGGCATAGGGCACGGCCACGCGAGCGCCATTTGCGAGCAGATCCTGAGTCACGGCGCTGCCCAGCGCCCCAGATCCGCCCGTTACCATAGCCACACGGTCTTCAAAGTCCACAGAGACACCTCGCAGGCATCAGTTTCCAGGGAAGCTGAAATGATAGCAGACATCAGGCGCCGTCACGCTGCCACCGGCTATTTCTGAAGAAATGCGAGAAGTTCCTGATTGATGACATCCGCATGGGTAGTGCATAGCCCGTGGGGGGCGCCGGCAATCACTTTCAGGGTCGCATTCTTCATAATTTTTGCACTCAGTCTCCCCGAATCATCGATCGGCACGATCTGATCGGCATCGCCCTGAATCACCAGCGCCGGGACATCGATTTTCTTGAGATCTTCAGTTTGATCCGTTTCGGAGAAAGCCTTGATGCAGTCGTAGGCGCCAACGATCGAGGCTTGCATCCCCTGCAACCAGAATGCTTCCCGAACTCCCTCGGAGACTTTCGCGCCCGGTTTGTTGTAGCCATAAAACGGGAGACTCAGGTCCTTAAAGAACTGCGAGCGATCCTTGACGACAGCGTTGCGGTTATCATCGAAAACCGACAGCGGCAAACCGCCGGGATTCTTCTCCGTCTTGAGCATCAGCGGGGGAACGGCGGCAATCAGAACGACCTTTGTTACACGCTTCTGCCCATGCCGCGCGATGTAGCGGGCAACCTCGCCTCCGCCGGTGGAATGGCCGACCATCGTGGCATTTTTAAGATCAAGATGATTCATCAGCTCGGCCAGATCGTCGGCGTATTGATCCATGTTGTTGCCGTGCCAAGTCTGGCCCGAACGTCCGTGGCCGCGACGATCATGGGCGATGACACGATAACCTCGCTGCCCGAGAAACAACATTTGTGCGTCCCAAGCATCGGCACTCAAAGGCCATCCGTGCGAGAACGTGACCGCCGGTCCCGTTCCCCAGTCCTTGTAGTAGATTAAGGTTCCATCTTTCGTAGTGAACGTGTTCATTCTCTTTTCTCCTCTACTCCTTTTGATTTATGCAGACGGGCCGCACGCTCAGGCAAGGGCCGGCCGGCTCTCAAGTGCGGCGGGTCCCGTACGATAAGAAACTCGATTCGGCCGGCGGGGAGCGGCGAGTCTGCCAGCTGAGGACGAAGCCCCGAGTTCCCGGAGGGAGCACAACCCATAGAGGGAAGCCGTCTTGGTCCGATCCACCCACAGGTAACGTGCCTTGGTGAGACGGAGCGCCCGCAGGTGATTGGAGACAGAATGGCCGGAAGGCCGGTGGCGTGAATCAGGGAGACCGGCGTGTAGAAGAGCCGCCCCCGCCGCCTGGAAAGGGCCGGGAAGAGCGCGTGCACGCCGGAGTCACAGCGCCCATAGTAGCGAAGAAGTGGCGTAACGGCCATGGAGCGAAGGGAGCGCAGGAAGGTGGAGACGTGACGGACAAACCACCGCAAGCCCCCCCGGACGGAGTGCTCGGAAAACGAGCTACCCCCGCCGGAGAGATTCAGGCTCGATGGGCCTGGGTCGAAGCCGAGGTTGGGACGGAACGGATGTTGACGGCTCTCGAACAGGGAGTGAAAGGAAGCAGGTGGTACAGCCTGATGGATAAGGTCTGCGCTCTGCCGACTTTGCGGCAAGCCTTCGCTCGCGTGAAGGCCAACCAAGGAGCGGCGGGAGTGGACCATGTGACGGTAGCCGAGTTCGAGCACCACTTGGAGGCGAACCTGGAAAAGCTGGCGCGCGGGCTGCGGGAGGGAAGCTATCGCCCGCAGGCGATACGGCGTCACTGGATCCGCAAATTGGGGAGCAAAGAAAAGCGACCCTTGGGGATTCCGACGGTGCGTGACCGGGTGGTACAGACGGCGCTCCGGGCAGTGCTGGAGCCGATCTTCGAGCGGGACTTCGCGGCGCAAAGCTACGGGTTTCGACCGAATCGGGGCTGCAAGGACGCGCTGCGCCGGGTCGACACCTTGTTGCAGACAGGATACAACTGGGTGGTGGACGCGGACCTGAAAAGCTATTTCGACACGATTCCGCATGCGGCGTTGATCGACCGCGTGCAGGTAAAGGTGGCGGATGGCCGGGTGCTCGAACGGCTCGAAGCGTTCCTCACCCAAAAGGTGATGGAAACAGCGGAAGGGTGGACGCCGGAGGAGGGAACTCCGCAAGGCGCCGTGGTCAGTCCGCTGCTGTCCAATATCTATCTCAACCCGCTCAACCAGCAGATGGCCAAGCCGGGCTACGAGATGATTCGGTACGCCGACAACTTCGTGATTCTGTGTCGCGATGAGGCGGAAGCCCGTGCGGCATGGGCCGGGGTACAAGCCTGGACGGCCTCGGCGGGATTGACGCTGCATCCCACGAAGACGCGGATCGTGGATGCCCGGCTGCCGGGCGGCTTTGACTTTCTGGGCTATCACTTCGCGGCGGGCACGCGTTGGCCGCGCGCGAAAAGCCTGGGCAAATTCAAAGACACGATGCGGGGTAAAACCCGACGGACCTACGGGCAGAGCTGGGCGGCCATCCTCACCGACGTGAACCGTACGCTGCGAGGCTGGTTCGAGTATTTTCAGCGTGCTACGGTAATTTAGTTGGCGGCCGGGGTAAAGGATTCGAGCACGGCGCCGAACAGGCGCTTGTACTTGTCGTAATTCTCCTCGACGCACCAGCCCGAATAGATGAAAACGATCGTGCCCCGGCGCAGCAGTGTCACGCGCGTCAGTATCGGCCCCAGGTCGTCGTTGTTGTTTTTCATCAGCGCGTCTTCCAGGCTATGACCTTTGAAGTCAAGCTGCTGTCGCGTCACCACGGTGCCGGTGTTGGCCTTGACGTACTCATCGACCACCGTCGCCAGCGACTTCTCCGCCGCCACCTTTATATACTGCACGTTGATCCCAACGTCGTCAGCGCCGCTGGGACTGAACTCCGCGATGGGAACGGCGGCATCGGTGTCGTGCGCGATCTGGTCGGGGTCAACCTCGCTCAGATGCGATTCCCAGCCGCTGGGGGTGGAGATCGTGAAGGTGAATTTGCTGTCGCCAAAGGGCGTGAACTGATGCGCCCCGAAAGATTTGCTGGGTTCGTAGGTAGTGAGCAGGTCACCGAAGGGCAACTGCTTTTGCGCGTCGGTGGCTTGGGGCGTCCAAGCCGAAGCGCCACCTGGGGTCCAAGTAAAGAGACCACAAAAGATAACAATCCATACCGCTACGAGTGCACCTATCCGCAACAGTCTCATCTGAAATCTCCTTTTCGTGCCGCGGGCACGGGATGCCACGCAGGAGGATTGTAGGACTGCGCCGGGCAGGCGTCAATGGCAGCCAGGGGCTTGCGGTCGCACCCTGCTATAATCAACTTCAGATTTCACGCGAGTCGGCCCTGGTCCGAGGATTACCATGCCTCTGGAATTACACCAACTGAAGAAGCTCAACGATTATCGCTGGCTGATACCGCGCGGCACCAAGCCCGGCATGCTGACGGACGCGCTGATTTTCACCGACGAGCGGCTGCTGAAGGATCTGATGAAAGACCTCTCGCTCGAGCAGGCGATTAACGTGGCGATGCTGCCGGGCATCGTGGGCCGGTCGCTCGCCATGCCCGACATTCATCAGGGCTACGGATTCCCCATCGGCGGGGTGGCAGCCACCGACCCGCACCACGACGGTGTGGTCTCACCCGGGGGCGTGGGCTTCGACATCAACTGCGGAGTGCGTTTGCTCGGCAGCGCGCTCCGTGTCGACGAGGTCCGGCCGAAGATTCGCGAGCTGGTCAACCAGTTGTTTCGCGACATTCCCTCCGGCGCCGGGCAGAGCGGCAATATTCGAATTTCCTATCCTGAGCTCGATAAGCTCCTCGTGGATGGCGCCGCGTGGATGGCCGACCATGGCTACGGTTACGCCGAAGACTTGACGCACTGCGAGGAAAGCGGCGCTATCGACGGTGCGGACCCCACGGCGGTGAGCGATCACGCCAAGAAGCGCGGCTTGCCGCAGGTTGGCACTCTTGGATCAGGCAATCACTTCCTGGAGGTGCAATACGTAGAGCGCGTGTTCGATCCCGGCCGCGCGGAGGCCTTGGGGCTCTACGAAAACGAGATTGTGGTGCTGCTTCATTCCGGCTCGCGCGGCCTCGGCCACCAGGTGTGCACGGATTACCTGCGCGACATGGGTCCGGCCATGCACCGCTACGACATCGACCTGCCGGACCGTCAACTGGCCTGCGTGCCGGTGAAGTCTCCGGAAGGGCAGGCTTACCTCGGCGCCATGCGCGCGGCGGCTAATTATGCATGGGCCAATCGCCAGGGCATCACGCACTTCACTCGCCAGGCGTTTAAGCGGATTTTTGGCGAGCAAGAGGAACTGCGTGTCATCTACGACGTATGCCACAACATCGCGAAGCTCGAGCGCCACCAGGTTGAAGGCCGCGAGCGCGAGGTCATGGTGCACCGCAAGGGCGCCACGCGCGCCTTCCCGCCCGGCCACCCCGACGTGCCGCAGGTCTACCAGCACGTGGGCCAGCCCGTGCTGATCCCCGGCTCGATGGGGACGTCGTCATACGTGCTGGTGGGCGCCGAGGGCGCCATGCAGGAAAGCTTTGGCACCACTTGTCACGGGGCGGGCCGGGTGATGAGCCGCACGGCGGCAAAGAAATCGAGTTACGCGCAGAACGCCAAGCAGCGCCTGGAAGACCTCGGCATCATCGTGCGTGCCGAGACGCGCGACGGCATTTCAGAAGAAATTCCGGAAGCTTACAAGGATGTCGATGCGGTCATCGACGTAGTGCACAACGCGGGCCTGGCGCGCCGTGTGGCGAGGCTGAAGCCGCTGGGGGTTATCAAGGGATAGCAGAACGGGACTCGCGTCCTGAGTCAGAAGTTCATTGATGATCTCGGGGGGGGTAGCCACGGTGTCGCCGTGGCTACCCGCTAGGCCCCCCACGCCAGAGGATTCCGGGGAACTTCACCTTTACCGGCACGGAGGCCGGGGCTACCTTCACACCTGCAGAGCGAGGTAATTCTGAATGCCGACGTGTTCGATGAGCCCCAGTTGCTCTTCAAGGAAATCGACGTGTTCTTCTTCATCCGCCAGGATGGCCTGGAGCAGGTCGGCCGAGGCATGGTCACCCGCTTTGCGGCAAATCGCAATCCCGGCGTTGTATTCGATCACCGCATTCCTTTCGAGCGCCAAGTCGTTTTCGAACTGCTGCTTCACGTCCTTGCCCACCGCCAGCTTCGGCAAATCGTTCAGATTGGGCGTGCCATCCAAAAAGAGGATTCGCTCGATCAGCGTCTCCGCGTGCTTCATCTCGTTGATGGACTCTTTCTTGGTATGATCGCTCAACTTCTTGTAGCCCCAGTTTTCGCACATCTCCGCGTGGATGAAATACTCGCTGATGGCCCCCAATTCCTCTTTGAGCATTTTAGCCAGGACTTCGATGACTTCCGGTTTACCCTTCATGTCAGCTCCTTATGTAATAGGACTCCCTACGTTCAAGTGGAGTATCAGAAATAAAGCGAAATAGCGGATTCGTCAAGGGGTTTGGAGTTCCCGTAGTCTGTCAATTTGATGTGGAGGCGGCTTCCGCCGCCAATTGGCGAGGTAAACTCGCCGCTACGACATTAACGTGACCCGCCAGCGAAATTTCCCGGGACGCGGGCCACCCCGGTGCCCAGTGCCTATCCTGGCGCGCCGGGGTTCGCCTCAGCCACTCGCCTCCTTGGTTTTCGACGCAGGGTCGCCGTTGGTTTTCTTCTCCCGCACGTGGCTGATCAGGTTGCGCACGCTATTGGCAAGCTGCACGACTTCGCCTTCGCCTTTCACAGCGAACTCGATTTCATAATTTCCTCCGGCCGCGTGGTCGACTGCCTCTTTCAGATCGGTCAGCGGCTTCACGACCTGGCGCGGCAGCAGGAAGCTGATCCAGATGCTCACCAGCAGTGTAAGCGCGGAGATGATGCCTCCCACGATCTCGGCGCGAAGCAGCAGGGCGCGGGCGCGTTCGTGGTCATGTTGCACGCGCTGCCAACTGCGGCTCTCAAGTTCAGTGGAAAGGTCGATGATCTTCTGGCTGGCGGCATTCAAATCCCGGCCGGTCTGGAGAAATTCCGGGTCTTCGGCTTGCACCGTGGCCGCAACTTCCGCGTCGAAGGAGCCGATGCGGGCCCGCAAGGTTTCGATTATTTGTGCGGGACTCTCCCGGCGAGAGTGTGCCAGGAACGTCATCCAGGTCTCTCTGATACGTCCGCACCACCCGGCGCAGGCTTTCGATAGGAGGCAGATTGCTCTGCCCCAGGTGCTCCACCGCGTGATTGAAACTCTTCCGGTAAAGTGCGATCTGCGCTTGCAGCTCATCAAAAGTGGGTTTTTCCTCCGGCTGCAAGGCTCGGCAAGTCTGCAGGGTTAGCTCCAACTGCCGGACGTAATCGTGGTTCGCATCAATATCGGCGGGGTCGTGCAGCAGGAAGTAGTTGCGCTCCGCACGCCGGGCGTCAAGCATCTCGATGGAAGCGCGCTCGGCGTCCGTGGCCACCGGGGCGTCGACGTTGACAATGCTGTCCACGATCGAGCCCATGCGGAAAAGGTAGTAAACCGCCAGGAAAATGACCGGCACCAGAATCAGCCGCACCAACGCCAGACTGAAGGCCACTCGCCGTCGTAGGGAAGAGCCCTGCAAGAAAATGGTGAGAGGCCTGCGCGATCGCCGAACCATTTGTAAACTCCTCGGCCGCCGGCAGGAGACTACGCCGCTTGACTGCACCTTGTATGATTGCCGAATCTTACCCCAAAATCTTGGGCGTGGGTGCGAAATCGTGCGGATCATACCCTCTCGGCAAGCTGAGTGTCGGGGAGGAGGCATTTTGGAACTTCTTCGATTCCCCAGACGTATACTCAGATAGCAGTGATTCTCCAAGTTGAGGTTCGAACCATGTTTTGCCCCCAATGTGGAAAGGAATATCCCCAACGCGTCAATTTCTGTTGCCAATGCGGTACGGCTCTGTTCACGCCAGCCACCGCTCCGCCCAAGAAACTGGCGCGCTCCCGTACGGACCGGAAAATTGCCGGGGTCTGCGCGGGATTTGCGAATTACGCGGAAATCGACCCCACCGTGGTGCGAATTGTCTGGCTGATGCTTGTCTTGTTTGCCGGCTGGGGAATTCTCGCCTACTTCATTGCCTGGATCGTGATGCCGGAAGAGCCGGTAACGCAACCAGCCAGCGCCCCCGTGGCCGCCGTCCCCCAGCCTGCGGGCAATCGCTGACCTTCGGAGCCCTCGCGGAATCGGCAGATCGGGCGATCGGGTCATTGCGTGATTGGATGATCTTGCGATGGGGCGATCGCTTCATCAGCCCAAGGCGAAAATTCATAGCCCTCTCCGAGGGGAGAGGGTGGACCGCCGCCGGCGTTTTCACCAGCCGGGGCGGGACAGGTGAGGGGTCAAGCCGCTTGTCACGGGCCACTGAATTTGCCTCATCCCTGGCGTCAAACCCACCGATTACCGAAGCGGGGAAGTGTGGGCCGGCGGGGGCTAGTGATCGGGAGATCGGGTGATCCGGAGATCGGGTGATCGGTACGTTTGTGAATGGCGACGGCTTGGTCCATTTTTCTTCCCATTTTCTTCACTAACTACCTTTCTTTTCATAAACATCGTGGCAAAACAACCGCAACTTACTTGTTTTCATCAACATCGTTAGACTTGCCAAATTGTCGCTTTTGTTTTCCTTTGTTTTCATACACATCGTCAGACTATCCTGATCGAAATTATTTGCGCTATTTTTCTTACCCGCAGCAAATGTAACTCATTTAATTTCAACTAGATAGGTTTTTGCTAAAAAACCCCTTCTCACGCCTAACCCCCTTTATTTTCATGAACATCTTCACAAACAGCGGACGCTGTGTTCCGAAATACGGAAGAACTTCAGCCACGTCTTGGCACGGCGCTCCGCTCACCGAGAGCCTCTCCGTAACCTCTGGTCTTCGGGACGCAGAGGACACAGCGCGGCGTGGCCGCAACCAAAGCCGTGCCATGGCCGACCTGCCCGTGGCACGAAATCTCCGCGCCTCACGAAGAATCTCAGTAGTACGGAGAGATGTTCGCCAGGAAAACCGGCCTTCACGGTAGGGCATGGCAGATTCCCGATCTTGGGGCCCGCGGTTCTTCGAGTGCTTTCTGGACGCATCAGGGCACAATTCTTCCTCATCTCTATTGTGCTCTTAATCGACTGGGCTATGTCAATAAGATAAACGCTCCTTAGGGCTACCGGTAGCCCAAAAATGAAATAGGTCGGACAACTCGCCCGTTTGAGGCAGCACTGACCCGTTTTTCAAGCCCCTTCCTCTAGCTCCTTCTTTGTGTCTTAGTGACTTGGTGGTTCATTTTTGTCGTCGGTGAAAGCGCCTCAGATCCCAGATTTGTTTCCACCACCAAGGCATCAAGAAAGCTGAGGGACGGGGTGGTTACAGTGGGGCCTGGGTCAAGGCGGCACGGGATTCTTCGCTTCCAGCTATTCCTTTGTGCCTTGGTGTCTTGGTGGTGCAACTTTGCGGTCTTCCTCAGCAGATTGCCGCCTGCCTCGACTACGCGCGTGACCTGGCCGAATTTGAGGTCACCGCCTGATGGCGTTGCGCCTTTTCGCCGATCATTGCGTCTCCAATCTCATTACCGTATTTCGAACTCCATCCGCGCATGGAACACTATCGGGGAAAATTGATCACCGTCGATGCCTCGCGCATCAGGGTGCGCCAGTAAACCAAAGGCAAAAGGTATTGAATGGGCAGGAGGGCCGGCGGGTGGCGCCCCGATGCATCGGGGCGTCCCACGAACACGGGCAACATCTCTGTCACCGCGTGCTATCCGTGGCCTGTTCTGGCTTCTTAACGGTCGCCGACATAAAATACAATCTCAGCGCCACCCCCCGAAAAGGAAAGCACGCACGTAACCCACTGTCATCCTGAGGCCCGGTTCTTTCGGACCGAAGGACCTCGGCAGTTTATCGCGGCGCACTGGGAAGAGCGAACTACAGGGGGCCTTCGCCCCAAGTACGGGCTCAGGATGACAGTGGGAGTGGTGCTGCTCAAAATGAATGTAGGCAGGCACGGTCGGTGCAATCGTGGGTGGCGCCCCGATGCATCGGGGCGCGCCACGAACCCGGGCAACCTCTCTGTCACCGCGTCCAATCCGCGGCCGGTTCTGGCTTCGGTAGCACCCCGATGCGTCGGGGTGTGCGCTGCGTGGGAGGCACTCGCCTTGGACACCCCGCTACATCGGGGTGCCACCGGAGAGGTTGTTGAGGCTCTGGTTTCGAGGTGGGCGCAGCGCCCCGGCGTGAACATTCACACCGCGTCCCAGGGGTTGAGAAGAACCACGCCGAGATCGGTAAAGTCCTTCACGTTGCGTGTCACGAGGGTAAGGTCGTGTTCCAGTGCCGTGGCGGCGATCATGCCATCCGCGGCGCCAAGAGGCCGCCCCGCGAGCAACCGCTGGCCCTCTAAGACACCCCATCGCTCGGCAATTGCCTGCGTCACAGGAAGAATGCGCCCGGCAAACCACGATGGGATGAGCACATCGATGAATTGGTCTATTTGGGTGCGCTTGTCACTCAGAGGAAGAAGCGTAGCGCCCTTACGAAGCTCTCCCATCGTCACGACGCTGAGAAACTGGGAATCCTTAGCTTGACTTTTGAGCCATGCGGCGACGTTAGCGTCCGGGCGGGGGCGCAGTGTTTCCGATGGAATGTTGGTGTCGAGAAGATAGCCTCTCATGACAAGTCCACCGGGCGGCCGGTGGAGGGATTGCGGTTGAACAGGCGATCGATCTCATCGTCCCCAAGCAATCCCCGGACAGGTTCGCAAAGATCGACCAGATTCGCGGCTTGCACAGCGCCGGATGAAAGACGTGCGGCTTCTTCGAGAAGACCGGCGGCATAGGCTTCGAGCGCCCGGCCTTGCGTGGCAGCCTGGCGTGCCAGCGCGGCCTTAACCTCGGGGGTGATATCAACCGTGATCGTCATGGGTGCTCCTTTCCGACCTCCCCCACCGTACCGCGCGGGGTCCCCCTCCGTCAAGCGGGTAGATACAAGCCCACGGTCAGCGCCGCCCTGACGGCGAGTGGCGCCCCGATGCATCGGGGCGCACCACGAACCCGGGCAACATTCCTGTCACCGCGTCCTATCCGTAGCCGGTTCTGGCTTCTTAGCGGTCGCCAACATAAAATGCGATATCGGCGCCACCCCCCGAAAAGGAAAGCACGCACGTAACCCACTGTCATCCTGAGGCCCGGTTCTTTCGGGCCGAAGGACCTCGGCAGTTTATCGCGGCGCACTGGGAAGAGCGAACTACAGGGGTCCTTCGCCCCAAGTACGGGCTCAGGATGACAGGGGGTGTGGTGCTGCTCAAAATGCAGGCGGGCAGCTCCTGAAGCGAGCGCGGGCCGACAACGTAGCGCAGGGCCCGCCCTTCGGCCCGGAGCTGAGCGAAGGGACCGGACCGCGGGCCCTGCAGTGCAATACCACGATTTCCTGTTTTGTTAACAAGAATTCTGTGCCATTTGTAGTATTACGAAAATAAGAACGGCTCGATCGTTGGGTTGCGCCTCTACCGCGGGGTGCCACCGGCATCGAGACGCTGTGGTTCTCAGTTTGGCGAGGGTTAAGGTGCGAGCCGGAGGTGGGAAATCCACACATCCGGGCGGGCGAAGGGATCGGGCTCAACCTCGCCCGCTCTCCCACCCGGTTATTGCAGGCCCGCGACATGTTGTCAATGCGGGGACTGTCCCACTTGTTACTCTCCGAGCGGCATAGCGCGCCTTGTCCCACCATCGTTCCCACCCTCACGCGTTTTGCCTCTCACTTTTCATTTGGGACTCCGGCGCCCTGCGCTACGCCGGGGCGCGAGATTTTGGGCTTGCATCAAGGGTAAAGTGGCTGTCTAATCGCGCCATCCTTTCACCAGCGCGGGGCCCTGGAAGGCTAGGGAGATTCGCATGTTGACACCTCGAGACCGTTGGTTGGCACTTCTAGCGGGGGAGCCTCAAGTCTTGTGCGACTACTGGGCTACGGCTGAGGTCACCGACCGGCTCCGCAAAGAGCTGGGATGCGCTTCGGAACGAGCGCTCTGGGAGCGGTTGGGAATCGACAAGCTGGTGCTTCTCGGTCCCACGCATCGGCTGGCCACCGAAGACACCTGGCACATGCAATCGCTCTGGAGCATCTGGCACGTGGAAGTCAGGAACATCTCATACGGGGACGGTCTGGGAACTTACGAAGAGGCTGTCTCAAACCCGCTCGGGACGGCTCAAACCGCGGCGGACGTCGAGCGCTTCGCCTGGCCGGATCCGATGGATTGGAACGTGGCCGGCGTGCGGGCCAAGTGCGCAGCGTGGCAGTCTTACCCCATCCTGGGTGGGTGCTACGAGCCGTTCTACCTTTACTGCCGGCTGCGGGGCATGGAGCAGGCTCTGGCTGACCTTGCGCTCAATCCTGCGGTGGCGGAAGCTGCGCTCGAGCGCATCTACACCATCCACGAGTCGGTCATTCGCCGTACCCTTGAGGCAGCCCACGGGCTGATCGATTTCATCTACGTCGCCGAAGACCTGGGCACGCAGGACACTCTGCTGATGAGTCCGGCAACCTTCCGCCGGTACCTCAAGCCCGGGATGCGCAAGATGATCGACCTCGCGCACTCCTTCGGCGTCAAGGTGATGCACCATGATGACGGCGCCATTCGGCCCCTGCTGGCGGAACTGATCGAGATGGGGATCGATGTCCTTAATCCCATCCAGTGGCGCTGCAAGGGAATGGAGCGCGAGGAACTGGCGCGGGATTTCGGGAAGTTGGTGGTGTTTCATGGCGGCGTGGATAATCAGCAGACCCTGCCGTTTGGCACACCGGACAACGTGAGGCGCGAGGTGGCCGATAACATCCGCATCTTTCGCCAGGGCAAAGGGTATGTGGTGGCCCCTTGCCATAACCTTCAGCCCAATACTCCCACGGCAAATATCCTGGCGTTGTATGAAGCCGTGCAGGAATGCGCCGCTTAGGAGAGCAGGGAAAGAGCGGAAGGCAGAAAGCAGTAGGCAGAAGGCGGCGAGCGTTTGGTGCGAGTCCCGACAAGTCGGGAAAGGCGGAAGGCAGAAAGCAGAAGGCAGCGCGCCCCTGTGGCGCCCCGATGCATCGGGGCGGCTCTTCCTGCGCCATTTGAGCGAACGTATGCAGCAACTCGTGTATGAGATTTGTGGGTTTTGCAGAAGAAGAACCGCGGACCCCAAAGACGGGGGACCGCGCTACGAACCCCTCCGCGCATCGCCGCTGGCCCGGGCCGAACGCCGTTCGGCCGTACGTACTTCCCCTCCCAACTTGCAACCCTGGCCGTCCTCTGTCACCATACGTCTTAACCCATGCGGTGGCTAGAGTCTCCGACCGATTCATTATCTACCGGCCGATTGGTGCGCGAGTTGAAGGTCTCACCGCTCGTGGCGCGCTTGCTTGTGGAGCGCGGCCTGGTTGAGCCCACCGCGGCTTACGACTTCCTGCACCCCAGCCTCACCCAGCTTCACGCCCCGGAACGCATGGCAGGCATGCGTGAGGCAGTTGAGCGGCTGGGACGCGCCCTTGCCCAGCGGGAAAAAATCCTGATTTACGGCGACTACGATGTGGACGGCACCATGGCCGTCGTGGTGCTGCTTACGGCATTGCGTGCGCGCGGCGCGGAGGTTGAGGCCCACGTTCCGCATCGCCTCACCGATGGCTACGGCATGCGCGTGCCGGTAATCGAGGAAGCCGCGGCCCGGGGCTTCCGCGTGGTGATCAGCGTGGACACGGGGATTCGCGAGCACGTGGTTCTGGCCCGCGCGCGCGAACTGGGCGTCGACTGCATCGTCACCGACCATCACTTGCCCGATGGCCACTTGCCGCCCGCTTGCGCCATACTGAACCCCCGCCGGCCGGACTGCGCGTATCCGGAAAAATCGCTGGCGGGTGTGGGCGTGGCCTTCAAGCTGGCGCAGGCGCTGTTGGGCGAGCGGCTGACGGAGCGGCTTCTACAATCCTATTTGAAGATTGTGGCCATCGGCACGATTGCGGACGTGGTGCCCCTGCTCGGTGAGAATCGGGTCATCGCGCGCTTTGGCCTGGAAGGATTGCGCCAGCCCGCGCAATCAGGACTGGAAGCGTTGATTGAATTTGCAGGCCTGGCAGGGAAGGAAATCAGCGCGGGTGACGTGGGCTTTCGCCTGGCGCCACGCCTGAATGCTGCGGGACGCATGGAAAATGCGCGCGACGTGATAGACCTTTTCACACTTCCTGACCCTGCCCGCACCCGCGAAATCGCCGAACGCCTGGACCGGCTGAACCGGGAGCGGCAGCGCGTGGAAGAGGAAATCCTGCGCGAGATCTTCAAGCAGTTGGAGGGTGACGCCAGCCTAGAAAGCCGCCGCACCCTGGTGCTGGCGGGTCCGGGGTGGCATCGCGGCGTGATCGGGATTGTGGCGCAACGCGTGGTGGAGCGCTATCATCGTCCCACGCTGGTGATTGGCATTGAAGACGGCGTGGGCGTGGGCTCCGGACGCTCCATCAAGAAGTTTCATTTGCTCGAGGCCCTCACCACCGTCAGCGACCTCTTTGAGCGCTTCGGCGGACACGCCCAGGCAGCGGGTTTCGCCCTGCCCGAGGAGCGTGTGCCGGAACTTGTGCGGCGGTTCGAAGATTACGGGCGCACCGTGCTCTCACCAGCGGACCTTGAGCCCGTGGTGCGAGTGGACGCGCAGGTGGATTTGTCGCAGATGGACTGGCCGCTTTACCGCGAGCTTACTGAGCTCGAACCCTTTGGAATGGGCAATCCCACGCCCGTGTTTGGCGCCTGCGGCGTGCAGTTGCTGGCCAGGCCGCGCATTCTTCAGGATAAGCATCTAAAGATGCGAGTGGGCCAGGCGGTGCGCTCTCTCGACGCGATTGGCTGGGGCTGGGCGTCGCGCGCACCGGCTCTTGAGGCAGGCCAGCAGGTGGACCTTGCTTTTACGCTCGAAGAGAACAACTATCAGGATGTCAGCAGTCTGCAACTCGTTGTTAAGGATTTAGTGGTAAGTGGCGCTGCCCTTTAGAGCCTGCCCTGAACGGAGCGAAGGGTCGGCATGTGCCGGACTGAAGCCCGGCGCTACTAAAGGATCTTCTGATCGCGAACGGAGCAAGTGGGTCGTGGCAACTACGGGACTAAGTTTGGGACGAGTGCGGCGCCGGAGAATCCTGACAGGCTTGTTGGTGGGTGGCTTGTCTGTGACCGCTCTGGCCATCGGCCTCACCTACTGGCTGAGGGCAACGCGCAATGAGAAGCCGTTGCCGATTACTCCCAGTCCCCCTCCCGAAGTCCATCAGCAGCTCTCCGGCTACACCTTTACGCGGAATGACGAAGGCCGGGCGATCTTCACGGTACACGCGGCGCGCACGGTGGCACTGGAGGAAGGCAAGACCACAAGGCTGGAAGACGTGCTCGTGGAGATCTTCGGCCGCAAAGGTGACCGCCACGACACCCTGCGCACCCACAGTTGCCAATACGATTCGAAGTCAGGCGATTTTGTCACCTCCGGACCCGTGGAAATTGAGTTGAATACCCAGGCCCGCGAGGCGCCCGATGCGGGCTTGCGTGGGAAACATCCGGTGTTTCTGGAAACCTCCAAAGTCACCTTCAACCAGGGAAACGAGCTGGCGGACACCAACGAGCCGGTCAAGTTTCGCCTGGGCCCTGCCAGTGGTACGGCACTGGGGATGGTTTACGCCACGAACCAGGGCTGGATTGAGCTGAAACACAACGTCGCGATTGATCTCCAACAGGGAAGCGAGAAGAAGCCTGAACCGCCCCTGCGGCTGACCGCCTCCGAGCTTCGTTATGACAAGGAGGTGGGAAGGGTCACACTGGCCGGCCCGGTGGAAGTTACCCAGGGCGCGCGGCGGGCCCTTGCGGATAGCGCCCAGGTCGTGCTCGACGACCACAATCGTGTAACGCATGCGGACCTGGATGGAAATGTGAAAGCCTATGACGTGAGCGCGGTCCGCAACGTTCAAATCAGCGCCGGCCACGCGCATGGGGAATTCGATACTGCCTCCGGCCAGTTGCGTCATCTCACAGCGGAACGAGACGTAACCGGCGAGTCAAAGGGCAAGGGAAGCACCAGCCGGCTTACCGCCCAGAAGCTCAACTTGGACTTCGCGGGGCAGCACCCCCTGGCGCAGCGCGGTGTGGCTTCCGGTAACGTGCACTTGGCCGTCGAGTCGCAGCCCGTGATCAATACTCCACAAAACACCGCGGCACGCCCGGCCGGGCCCGAGAAGAAAGATCTGACGGCCGCCCAGATGCACTTCAGCTTCCGGCCGGACGGCCAGAGCCTGCGGGACGCGGTAACCGACGGTGCCGGTACGCTCCTGATTAGCCCCGCAGATCCCAAAGTTGGCCAGCGGGTCATTACGGCGGGGCAATTCCTGATGGCTTTTGACACGCGCAGCCGTATGGAAGCGCTACACGGGACTGCCCCCACGCGGGTGCTTTTCCGCCCGGCGGCCACGGCACCCCCCAACACTTTCCCCCAGGAAAGCACGGCAGACAGCCTCAACACCAGCTTTAACGTCGGCTCGCAGACATTACGCGAAATGCGGCAGACCGGCAATTTCCAATTCCACGAGGGTGACCGCCAGGCAAGTGGGGACGAGGCCCACTATGATGTCCAGACACAAAGCCTGTTATTGCTCGGTCACCCGCAAGTCTGGGACGCCACCAGCCACATCAAGTGCCAGAGGGTAACCATTGATCTTAAAACTGACACTTCGACCGGTGAAGGCAAGGTGCAGGCGGTCCATTTGCCCGTCCGCCCCGCTGGCGCCCCGCCCACTGCCACTCCGACTTCTCCCACCAATGTTCTGGCAGATCGCATGGTGGCGCAGCCCCATAGCAATACCATTCACTACGAAGGGCATGTAAGGGCTTGGCAAGGGACTGACGTAGTGGAATCCTCGGCGCTGGATGTTTACCGCACCGAGCGGCGGGTCAGTTCCGGCTCACAGGTGGTGACGAGTTACTTGCAGCCGGCTTCGCTTATCAAGGAAGAAAGCGCTGCCCCGCCGGTCGCGGGTGATACGCGGCCGGTGACGGTGCGCGCGGACTTACTGGAATACCTCGACCAGGGGCGAAGGGCTCGCTATCATGGCAACGTGCAGTTGGTGACCGAGACTACGACGCTCCTATCCGATCGGTTGGACGTATATTTCACCCAGGGAGACACGGTGGAAGGCTCTGAAGTGGACCATGCAGAAGCAGACGGCCATGTGAAGGTGACGCAACCAGGCCGGCGCGGGTCGGGCGATCACGGCGATTACTTCGCCGGACCCGGAAAGATCGTCCTGACCGGTGGTCCACCGAGTCTACTTGATGAGGAAAAGGGCTTCACGACAGGCCAGCGTTTGACATTCTTCATTCACGATGATAGGCTTTTTGTGGATGGAGGTGAAAAATCACCCTCACTTTCCAAGCACCGCGTCGCGCCATGAGCGACAATGCAAATTCTCTCCACAGCAGATCTGACGAAATCGTACAAAGGCCGCAAGGTTGTTGATGACATTAACCTTAGGATCGCGCAGGGCGAGGTGGTGGGCCTGCTCGGACCAAATGGTGCGGGTAAGACCACCACGTTCTACATCATTGTTGGCCTGACCAGCCCGGACGCAGGCCAGGTTCTCCTCGACGGGGTGGACATCACGGGCCTTCCCATGTATCTCCGGGCGAGGCAAGGAATCAGCTACCTCCCTCAAGAGCCTTCCATATTTCGCAAACTTACTGTGGAAGAGAATATAATGGCCGTGCTGGAGACGCTTCCCTTGACGGCTGACCAGCGTCGGGCGCGTTTGGAGGAGTTGATCGAGGAATTGGGCTTGCAGCAGGTTCGCCGGAGTTATGGCTATTTGCTCTCCGGGGGAGAAAGGCGGCGCGTGGAAATCGCCCGCTCACTGGTGATCTCACCCTCCTTTATTCTGCTCAACGAACCCTTTTCCGGTATCGACCCATTGACGGTGCTCGATATTCAGAAGATCATAGTTCGGTTGAAGGAGTCGGGAATCGGCGTGCTGGTGACCGACCATAATGTGCGGGAGACTTTGCAGGTCACCGACCGCGCCTACATTATCAACAACGGGCGTATCTTCCGCGCGGGCTCGCCTGAGGAATTGGGCAACGACGCGGAAGTCAAGCGCGTCTACCTGGGCGACGCATTTCGTTTAGCGATGTGATACGAGGAATCGAACGTAACGATGGGTGGACCTTCTCCTAGAATCGGTTTGAACCTTAAAGTGGCGCAGAAGCAGATTCTGACGCCCGGCCTGGTTCAGATGGTCAGCGTGCTCGCGCTCAACAAGCTCGAGCTGCGCGAAATGATTAACCAGGAAATGGTCGCGAACCCGGTGCTGGAAGAAGTGCCGGAAGACGTCCCATCCCTCGAAGAGGTCGCCAAGAAGACTGAGGCTGAGAAACCCGCCGCCTCCACCCCCGAGCACCCCATTCCAAGCGAAGACCGTCAGGATTCCTTTGAAGAGATCGACTTCGGCTCCTTCTTTGATGAATACCTCGATCCGGGTTATAAATCGCCTGCGGCCGAGGTAATCGAGAAGCCCTCTTTTGAGAACTTCCTCTCCCAACCCACTTCGCTCTCCGACCATTTGGAGTGGCAGTTAAGCCTCTCGATTTGCCAGGATGAAGTCCGCGAGGCTGGCCACTCCATCATCGGCAACCTGAATGAGGATGGTTACCTCACCGCGACGCTCGAGGAAATCGCCCAGTCGGGCAATCATGAACTTCCGCATGTGGAAGAGGCGTTGGCGCTGGTGCAGCTATTCGACCCCCTCGGCATCGCCGCCCGGGACGTGCGCGAATGCCTGCTCATCCAGTTACACGCTGTAGCTCCTGACAATACGCTTGCCCAACAGATCATTTCTGATCACCTGAAGCAGATCCAGAACAAGCAGTATCGCGAGATTGCGCGTGCCCTGGACCGTCCGGTGAAGGCCGTGGAGCGCTGCGTGGAGTTGATCCGCAAGCTCGACCCGCGTCCCGGGCAGCGCTACAACAGCTCGCAGGCGCGCCTGATCGAGCCCGACGTCGCCTTCGTTCGCACCGGGGACGGGTACCAGATCATCCTGAACGAAGATGGGCTGCCGCAGCTTCGCCTGAGCCATCACTACCGGCGCATGCTGGAAGAAGGCAGTACGACGCGCGAAGTCCGCAACTACGTCAAGGAACGCTTCACGTCGGCCATTCAGCTCATTAAGAATATCGAACAGCGTAAGCAGACGATTATCCGCGTTTGTGAGGCCATCATCCGCCGCCAGAAAGACTTTCTGGACAAGGGAATTGATGTTCTGCGGCCCATGATGATCAAAGAAGTGGCGGAGGAGGTGGGGGTTCATCCTTCCACCGTCAGCCGCGCCGTTGCCAACAAGTATGCGCACACCCCTCAGGGCGTGTACGAGCTCCGCTATTTCTTTTCAGAAGCGGTCCAAGGGCCTGCCGGCAACCTTACTTCCCTCATCAACCTAAAACGTTTGGTGAAGAAGATGATCGAGGACGAGGATACCCTGCATCCCTTGACCGATGAGCAGATTACTCATCGCCTGCGTGATTTGGGCTACTGTGTGACACGCCGCACGGTGGCCAAATATCGCGAGGATATGCGAATCCCGAGCACTCACCAACGACGGGTAAAAGCATAAAGGACTAGGGAACAGGGCATAGGGAACAGGGAATAGGGGTTAGGGGGCTCTCGTGGCTCACCTGGGTTCTCTCCTCGTATCGACTCCAAATTCCGAATTCCGAACCGCACCTGCGCGTCTTAGCTCCGCGAGTCCGGAGGCCCGGTTCCCTCATCCCTGTTTTCCGAGCCTGAGGAGGTGGCGTTATGCGCGTTGATTATACGGGTCGGCAAGTGGAAATCGGCACGGACCTGCGTCGCTATACGCAGGAGCGTCTTAAGAAAATCGTTCGCCTGCTGGGCGAGCGCTTTGACCTGCACGTCATCCTGACCGCGGAAAAGCATCGGCGGACCGCGGAACTCACCCTGAAATTCCACGACCAAACACTGGTGTGCGCAGCAGAAACCGGTGACACCCGGACCTCCATCAACGGGGCCGTTGACAAGCTGGCGCGCCAGGCCTCGCGTCTGTTGGAGCGCCGCCGCAGCAACAAGCGCCGCCCCAAACCGACTGCTGCAGTCCTGCTGAACGTTCTGGGGACAGAGCGCGTCGACCACGATGAGCACCGTGTCCTTCAGTCTGAACGCGTCCCCCTGAAGCCCATGACCGTGGAAGATGCCATCTCCGCGCTGGATCGCTCGCGCGCCGGCGCTGTTGTCTTCCGCAATCCCGACAGTGAACGCGTCAACGTGATCTACCATCGTCCCGACGGCACACTGGGGTTGATCGAACCGGAACCGTGACGGTAATCCTGAATTGGGAAGGCTGAAAGAAGCGACCGGCGATCGGCGTTCAAAGCGTCCCACCCGATGATGAAAAGTCATGCGCAAAACGCATGAGTTCGGGGAATTTGGTGGGACGTCGCTCGCTATGCCCCGCTATGAGCAACATCTGGGACATGTCCCACATTGACAAGAAGTCGCTGAGCTGCAAAAACCGGGTGAGGCAGCATGCGATGCCGAGCCCGACCTCCTCACCCTGCTTCGAGCCGGACGAGCATTCAATCCTCCGCCCCTCACGCCAACTCTGTTAAGACATCCGAGTCTCGGAGGGCACGAGACTCTGCATTGCAATACCGTATATTTTTGGTTTTCTAGCAAGGATTTTGTGTCATTTGTTGCATTACAATAATAAGAACGGTTTGACCGTTTGGTTGTGGTTGGATCGTGCTTCGCTGGCTGCTCGTCGATTGCTTCAGGGGCGCCCCCCTCACCCGTCCCGCCCCGGCTGATGAAAGCGCCGGCTGCGGGCCACCCTCTTCCCCAAAGGGGCGAGGGCTAAGAATTCAAATTAACTCTCCCCTCGGTCGCCGCGGCGACAGAGGGGGTCGGAGGTGGGGGCGGCCACGGTCCAGCGGAAAACCACCCTCAGCAAGGACTTTTCACTTTTGCCTTTTGCACTTTGCATTTTGCCTTGCCCTTGCGGCCCCGCAGCCCTGCCCTACCCCCTGATCGTCGGCATCCTACTGGCAAGCACCCGCTACTGCACGGTCTCCACGACGTCGCCCACCTGGGCAGGCGTTTGCCCGGTATACGTGCCTGTAGAAGAGGCGTCATCGGCGTCGGTAATCGTCACGTCGCCCAATCTGGTCTTAATCGTCTTCAGAACTTTTCCGGTGGCTGGGTCGGTGATGTCCCGGCCTTTGCGGAAGACGCCCAAGTGGTCACCCACCTTGACCCCGGCTTTGGTGCCCACATTAAGGATCATGGTGTTGCCGGTAACATCGGCGACCAGACCTGAAACCGTAATCACTCTGGTAGGTAGTTTTCCGGCCGAATCTTCCAATTGTTTGGTCGTGTTGTCTACGGCTGCGCTGACGGCCTCGCCCAGGATGGTAGCGCCAAAGTTCGAGCTCCCCATGGCAAGGTAAACTCGCCGCTACACCGCCAGCCTTCTCTTATGATTTGCCGTAGGATTTTCAGGGCCTCAAGGGATAAAATAAAGGGATGAAGCCGGTCCTCACCAAGTTCCGAACGTTCCGCGAGGCGGACGCAGCCACGCGCGAATATTACCGACGGCTTTCGCCGGCGGAACGGTTGGAGATTCTGTTCCAGCTTCGGGCGATAGCGCACAAGGAGAGCGATGCCACTCCCGGAAGACTGGCGCGCGTTTATCGAATCGCTCAACTCCCACGGAGTTGAATATGTCGTGGTGGGCGCGGTGGCGCTGGCCCACCACGGATTCCCGCGTTACACCGGCGACCTTGACGTCCTGGTTCGCAACTCCCCTGATAACGCCCAGCGGTTGGAATCGGCTTTGGCGGAATTTGGATTCGCCGGACTCGGTTTAAAAGCCGCCGATTTTGTGGATTCCTATCGTGTGATCCAGCTCGGAGTTGTGCCCAGCCGGATTGACCTGCTCACCTCCCTGACCGGGGTGACCTTTGACGAGGCGTGGGCGGGCCGAATCGAGGCCTGGGTGGGAGAACTCGAGTGAACTTTATCGGGCGTGAAGAGATGATCCTCAACAAACAGAAGACCGGGAGGAAAAAAGACCAGGCTGACCTCGAAGCCCTGGGCGCGAGCGAAGGGCCGTAATGATCGGCGGGTGACTTCGTCAACCCCGCCTTGCCTCTGCACTCAGTGGAAGAAACCAGCCGGTAGCGCAGCGCGGCAGAGCCGCAACCATTCCAGAAAGTGTGCAGCCGGTCCCGTAGGTGCTTGCGCGTCCGCTAATCGGATGGCGAAGCAACCCCTCACCCGTCCCGCCCCGGCTGGTGAAAACGCCGGCGGCGGTCCACCCTCTCCCCTCGGAGAGGGCGGTTTGATTTCCAACCTTCTCCCAGGGGAGAAGGTGCTGAGGTACGAAGCGGATGAGGGGTCTCGAAGTCGCGACTTTCAGCACTCGCCCCAAAATGTTTGCTAAAAAAACAAGAATTTACGGTATTGCAATGCAGGGCGCCAGCCGGCCCCGTCGCAGGCGCCCCCACAAATCCTCTTCATTATTCCCGCGTCCTAATTCATAATCCCCCTGTCGACTGATAACGGACCACCGGCTTCCACATGAAGAAGAAATCCTCCGCCAAAGCGCTTCCCAAGCAGTTCGTGCTCATCACGGGAATGAGCGGCTCCGGAAAGGGCTCCGTCCTCAAGACTTTTGAGGACCTGGGATACCACTGTGTCGACAATCTCCCGATGGATCTGATCCCCAAGTTCGCCGAGATGTGCCAGCAGCCCGGCAGTCGCATGGACCGCGCCGCGGCGGTGGTGGACATCCGCGGCGGCGAAGCGCTTTCGCAGCTCCCCACGCTCTACCACGACCTGACGCGCCGCAAGCTGGTGCGGCCGTCGCTGGTCTTTCTGGAAGCATCGGACAAGGCGCTGATTCGCCGCTTCGAAGAGACGCGCCGCCCCCACCCGCTGGGCCGCGACCTGCCCGTGCGCGAGGGCATTCGCCTGGAGCGTGTGCTGCTGAAGCCCATGCGCCAGCTCGCGAGCGTGGTCATTGACACCACGCGCTTGAACGTCCACGAATTGCGGGACCTGATTCAGACGCGCTTTGGCGGCATCGCGGCGCGCCAATCCATGCTGGTCTCGGCGGTCTCGTTCGGTTATCGCTTCGGGGTGCCGCAGGATGCCGACCTGGTGTTCGACGTACGCTTCCTGCCTAATCCCAACTACGTTCCGCGCTTGAAGAGTAAGACGGGGCGCGATGTGGGCGTGCGCCGCTTCATGGAAAGCTATCCGCAAACCCGCGAATTCATGAGCCGGCTGATGAGTCTGCTACTTTATCTCTTACCGCAGTACGTGCGGGAGGGAAAGAGCTACCTGACCATCGCCATCGGCTGCACGGGGGGGCGGCACCGCTCTGTCTTCCTGGCGGGAGAGGTGGCCAGCGCGCTCGCGCGCGAAGGATACAAAAGCAAGGTCTTGCACCGGGATATTGGGAGGGAGTGACTAAGGACTCGGGACTCGGGATACGGGATACGGGACACGGGACACGGGATACGGGGTACGGGATACGGGAAACGGGGTTAGAGATTCGGGTCTTGTGAGCTTGGAAGCGGAGTGGGGCAGTAGAGTGTAGGGTGCCGGGACAGCGTTGCCTTTCCCTAATGCTCGTATCCCGTGTCCCGTACCCCGTTTCCCGTGTCCCGTACCCCGTTTCCCGTATCCCGTATCCCGAACTTGGAGGCTCGCTTGAACAATGTGCTGGCAGTAGACATCGGCGGTACTCACTTTCGCGTCGGCCTGTTTGATGAGCAAGGGCGGCGCCTGCTGGTACTTGAAGGTGACACTGACCGCAACGCCGGCCGCGAGTGGATGCTTACTCAGCTTGCGGCCCGTTGCCGAGATCTCATGGCCAACACCGATGCGCCCGTGAAGGCTTGTGGCCTCAGCTTTGGCGGCCCGGTGGATTACGCGCGCCAGACGGTCACCTCCGTCCACGCGACGGGATGGCAGGGCTTCGAGTTGGGAAAATGGGTCGAACAAACCCTGGGAATCCCTTGCCGGCTCGACAATGACGCCAATGCCGGAGCGCTGGGGGAATATTACTTCGGCGCCGGTCGGGGTACGAAGCTGATGGTCTACGTCACGATCAGCACGGGCATCGGCAGTGGCGTGGTGTACGAGGGCAAACTCCTGCGAGGCAAAGATAACATGGCGGGGGAACTCGGCCACATTCCCGTGTCTGACTCGGGGCGGATTTGCTCCTGCGGCGCCCGGGGTTGCCTTGAGACGTTCTGCTCCGGAGGGGCCATCGAGTCCCTGGGCCGCGAGTGGGCGGAGCGCCGCCCGGAACATGTGACCCGTATGATGGAGCTCAGCGCCGACCACGGCATAACCGCCGAGGTCGTAATGCGTGCGGCGGCGGAAGGCGATGCCACCGCCATACATATTGTCCGCGATGCCACGCGTTGGTTGGCGCGCGGCTTGCTCATGGTCATCCGCATCCTCAATCCCGACCTCATCGTTCTGGGGGGTGGAGTGGCACAGTCCGGAGCGCTGCTGCTGGAGAACCTGCGCGTGTCTCTAGAGGAGCTGGCTTCGCCCACAATTACTTATTCCACCGAAATTGTTACCGCGACTTTGGGGAATTACTCCCCCCTGTACGGGGCGGCAGCACTGGGATTAGAAGTTGCTTAGCCCGCATTTCCCATCACGGCTTTGGAAGGGTGGGGTTTAACCCCCGTCGTTAAAGGCCCTTTCTGATGGTTTCCGCGCCCGCCACGATCGAACAGCTTGTCCGGGCGCGCGGAGTCAAATTTCGGAGTGCGGGAGCTTGCTCCCGCTTTTTCTAGCGCTGACTCGTCAGCGCTTAGTGATTCGCCGCGACGAGTCGCGGCGTTGGAAAGCGGCGACGAGTCGCCGCACTCCAAACTTCGGTTCGCTTGCCCGTGGTGAGAATTGCGGGCTAGGGCAGTTCGTCACAGACATTGGTACTTGTAGCGCCGACCTTCGGGTCGGCACGTGTCCCGACAGGTCGGGATGCTACAACCCCTCCCCCAACATCGACCCTGACAATTCGACCTACCACGATTTGAGAGGCACGGCGCTTGTGGAGGGCTTTATTACTACTTAGTACCTGGCCCATCTATTTCATTTATCTCTCCCAACCATCTAGAAACAAATGGCTTATTTCGGTTGCCGAGCAAGCCGGTCGCCAACCATGTCGCTATTTTCTTGACGAAGCCCTCTTCGATGGCTAACATACCTATTTTGAGTGGATTAGAGTTAGTTCCGCCTGGGGGCGGTTGACGGGATGAGTCAAGTTCAACGCCTGCTCGGTTTTATACGGCCCTACAGCTTCCGCTTGTTCCTGGCGGTCTGCTTGATGGTCGTCGTGGGGGCCTCCGAGGGGGTCACCGCGCTGCTCATCAAGCCGATCATCGATGTCGTCCTCGCGCCCAACGCTTCCACTTCAGGGATTATCCTGTTTCAAATATCCTACCTACATCGCACGGTATACCTTGAGGACATTCTTCCCCACTTCATCCACAATGTTTGGACCGTGGTGGCGATCACCATCATCGGCGTAGCGCTGGCCAAAGGGATTTCGGAATTCCTGGCGACTTACTCCATCAATTATATCGGCCACTCGGTAGTGCGTGACCTGCGCAATCTTTTGTATTCCAAGCTCATTGAGCAATCCATTTCCTTCTTTCACAGAAACCCGACGGGCCGCTTGATGTCAGCCATCACCAGTGACATCGAACGTATTCAGTTTGCCGTTTCGCAAACCGCGGCGGATATGCTGAAGCAATCGTTCACCTTGGTATTTCTGTTGGGGGCGCTCTTTTATTATGATTGGAGGCTGGCGCTCATCTCCATGTTCTTGATTCCGCTGGTGGTTTTCCCCTCGGCGAAGCTCGGACGTTACATTCGCGCCTCCAGCCGTAGCAGCCAGGATAAGATGGGGGAGCTGAACAATGTCCTGCAGGAGACCTTTTCGGGCATCCGCATCGTGAAGGCCTTCGCCATGGAATCGTTTGAAGTGGCGAAATTCAAGGCTGCCACGCGCCGCCTGCTGGGGGTAAGCCTCCGGTGGGTGCGAGCCCAGGCGGTATCCTCGCCGCTCATGGAAGTTCTGGGGGCCATGACCATCGCCGGCCTGCTGTATTACGAACGCCGGTTGATCCTCCACCACATGCAAACCACCGGGGGCTTCATCGGCTTCCTTTTCGCGCTGCTGAAATCCTACGAGCCGGTGAAACGGCTGACGGGCGTCAGCAACTCCTATCAGCAGGCGCTCGGCGCCTCCGAGCAAGTGTTTCATTACCTGGACGCCAAACCGGAAATGGTGGATAAACCCGCGGCCATCAGTCTGCCTCCCTTCCATCACGAGATTGTCTTCGAACAAGTGGAGTTCGACTACGAGGACGGAGTCCCCTTGCTGCGCGACATCAACCTGCATATCGGCAAAGGCGAGGTGGTAGCGCTGGTGGGGTCAAGTGGGGCCGGAAAGACCACGATGGCCAACCTGATTCCGCGCTTCTTTGATGTCACGGGCGGCCGCATTACGATCGATGGGTACGACCTTCGCGACGTGCAGCTTAATTCCCTGCGCGCCCAGATCGGCATCGTCACCCAGGAGACGATTCTCTTTAACGACACCGTCTACAACAACATCTGCTATGGCAGCCGCTGGCCGACGGAGCAGCAGGTGCAGGAGGCGGCGCGCGTGGCTCTGGCGGAAGAGTTTATCCTGGAAATGCCGCTCGGGTACCAGACGATCATCGGCGAGCGCGGGCAGCGTCTTTCCGGCGGGCAGCGCCAGCGCATCGCCATTGCCAGGGCGTTGCTTAAGAATCCGCCCCTTCTCATCCTGGATGAAGCGACATCGGAACTCGATACGGAATCGGAACTCCTCGTCCAACGCGCCCTGGCTAACCTGATGGCGGGCCGCACCGTGGTGGTCATTGCACATCGCCTCTCCACCGTGCGCCGCGCCGATCGCATCGTGGTGATCGACCGCGGCGCTATCTGCGAAGTCGGGGCGCACGAGGATTTGGTCAGCCGCGGGGGCATTTATCAGCGCCTGCACGATTTACAGTTCGTGGATGTTGAGCCGTGAGGAAGAGCAGCTATCAGCGATCAGCTATCAGCTCTCAGCTATCAGCTTTCAGCTCTTGGCTACCGTGCGAGAGGCCTGCGGCGGTTGCAAGGAATGCGGGGAAGCTGGCACGAATTCTGCTTCAAGCAGGGTTTAGCTGAGCGCTGATAGCTGAGAGCTGATGGCTGATCGCCGAGCGCTGATAGCTGATGGCTGAAAGCTGAGAGCTTTCTATGATTCGCAGCATGACAGGTTACAGCCGGGTGGAAGCTGAGGAAGCGGGGTTCTCGCTTGCAGTGGCCATGCGCGCCACCAACCACCGCTTTCTCGACCTCCAGGTGCGTTTGCCCTCGGGCCTCGATGCCTTTGAAGCGCTGATCCGCCGGGTGCTCAAAGAGGGTGTCGCACGCGGGCACGTGGAGGTTTCCGTCAGCCTGGCGCGGGCAGGGTCGACGGAAATTCAGCTCGATCGCAAACTTCTGGCTGGCTACGTTGCCACTTACCAGGCGCTGCGGAAGGAATTCGGCCGGGCCGCGGAGCCGGACGTGATGGAACTTTTGCGCATCCCCGGTTTGGTTGTCACCGGCACCAGCGAACTCGCACCCGAGGACTTTGAGCGCATCCGGCAAGCCCTGGAGCGCCTCCTGGCGGAAGGAATCGAAAAACTGAACGGCATGCGCGACCGGGAAGGCGAGTCGCTGGAACGCGACGTGCAAGCCCGGCTGGCGCGGCTGGAGTCGTTGCGCGCCAGCGTTTCCAAGCTCGCGGAAAAGGTGCCGCAATACTATCGGCAGCGGCTGGAAGGCCGGGTGCGCGAGCTCGCGAGCAACGTGGAAATTGACGGTGCGCGCCTGGCGCAGGAAGTGGCGTTCCTGGCTTCGCGTTCCGATATTGCCGAGGAACTTACGCGCTTCCAAAGTCATCTGGACCAACTGCGCCACCTCTTGAGTGAAAGTACGGAAGTCGGCAAGAAACTCGATTTCCTGCTCCAGGAAATGAATCGCGAGGCCAACACGCTGCTTTCCAAGACCACGGACGTTCCCGAGGTTGGCCTGGAGATCACGCGGCAGGCCATCGAGATGAAGACGGAAATCGAAAAACTGCGCGAGCAAGCGCAGAACATCGAGTGAAGGAACGGTGATTGTCGATTGTCGATTGAAAACAGTGGAAGTTCTCAGTATTAAGTTATCAGTTCTCAATGAAGGCCCCAACTGACCACTGATAACCGAACCCTGATGACCTCCTATCGGCAATCGGCAATCGACAATCGACAATCGAAAATCGGCAATCCGCTTGTCACCATGGCGAAGGCGACAGACAAGACAAGAAATTCGGTGGTGCGGGGCAGCATCCTGGTGATATCGGCGCCGTCGGGCTCAGGGAAATCGACCCTGATCAAGCGACTGCTGGCGGCTGTACCTGGCCTGCGTTTTTCGGTTTCCTACACGACACGCCGACCGCGCGCGGGTGAAAAGCAAGGCCGGGACTACTGCTTCGTGTCCCGGAGGGTTTTCAAAGGCATGATTGCCCGCCGCGAGTTTGTGGAGTGGGCCGAGGTTTACGGCCATCTCTACGGCACAGCCCGTAAGCAATTGCGGATGGCGCAGGAGTCAGGGCGCGACATCCTGCTTGACATCGATGTGCAGGGTCATGCCCAGGTCCGCAAGCGGCTTCCGGAGGCAATCAGCGTTTTCATCCTGCCGCCCTCCTTCCCGGAGCTGGAGCGGCGCCTGCGGGATCGCCACTCCGACGCGCCGCAAGAGATCGAGCGCCGGCTGCACACGGCGCACAAAGAAATTGCCCACTGGCGGGAATACGACTACCTGGTGGTGAACGACCGCTTGGACAACGCCGCCCAAGCGTTGCGGGCGATCGTTCGCGCGGCGCGATTCCGCCGCCTCAATCAGGCGGCACGAGCCCGGAAAATTCTCGGAAGTTTTGGAGGATAACAACGAATGGAAATACCTCAGAGCCTGGATAGCAAATTCCGTTTCATTTTGGTTGCGGCCAAACGCGCACGACAATTGCAGGCGGGCGCCAAGCCTTTGCTTCAAACCCCCACGAAGAAGTCGACGCGGGTGGCCCAACAGGAAGTGGGGGCGGGGCTGGTGCCGATTGAAATCATCTCGCAGGCTGCCCTCAACGATAAGAACAATAGGAAGAAGGCCTCGAAGTAAGGAGCAAGGAGCGAGAAGCGAGGAGTTAGAAGCTAGGAGTTAGAAGGCAGAAGTTTTGGCCCAGGTCGCGGTCACTGGGTACTCCCTTCTGGATTCTAGCTTCTAACTTCTAGCTTCTAGCTCCTTACTTCTAGCTACTGGATTCATCATGAGAGTCGCCCTCGGAGTCGCGGGAGGAATTGCCGCATACAAAGCCGCCGAACTGGTGCGCCTGCTCCAGGAAAAGGGCGTGGACGTTCAGGTGGTGATGACCCGGAATGCGCGCGAATTCATCACCCCTCTCACCTTCGCGGCGCTTACCGGACACAAGGTAATCACCGACCTTTTCGGCGAGGCACAAGGCGCATCGAACGTCGAGAGCGCCATTGAGCACATCGCGGTGGCGCAGTCGATTGACGCCTTCGTGATCGCTCCCGCCACCGCCAATGTGCTGGCCAAGATGGCGCACGGCATCGCCGACGATTTCCTTACCACCCTTTGCCTGGCCACAAAGGCTCCGCTGATTGTCGCTCCCGCCATGAACGTCAACATGTGGGAACACGTTGCCACCCAGCAAAATCTGGAAACCCTGCGCGGCCGCGGCGTGCGCGTGGTCAATCCCGATGAGGGTTACCTCGCTTGCGGTATGACCGGGGCCGGGCGCCTGGCTTCTCCGGAGTGCATCGCGCGGGTGGTCTTCGATACCCTGGGCCTGCGCGAAGACTTGAAAGGTGAGACGGTTCTGGTAACGGCGGGCCCTACGGAAGAACCGCTGGACGATGTTCGCTACCTGAGCAACCGCTCCTCTGGAAAAATGGGGTATGCCCTGGCGGAAGCGAGCCACAGACGTGGGGCGCGCGTGCTGCTGGTCAGCGGCCCGGCGCACTTGGAACCGCCCGCCGGCGCGACACTTGAAGGGGTTCGGACGGCTGAGGAAATGGCCGCCGCCACGCTTGGCCACCTGGAAGAAGCAACGGTCGTCCTGATGGCCGCCGCCGTCGCTGACTTCCGCCCAACGCAGAAGCACAGAGGGAAAATCAAGAAACAGCAGGGCGCTCCAGAAGTGAAGCTCGAAGCTACGGTCGATATACTCGCGGAAATCGGGCGCCGCCGTCGCCAGGACCAGATCATTGTCGGTTTCGCCGCCGAAACGGATCGCCTGCTCGCGAACGCCGCCGCCAAGCTGCGCGCCAAGCGCCTGGACCTGATCGTGGCCAACAACGTCAGCCAGGACGGCGCCGGCTTCAACGTCGACACCAACATCGTCACCTTGCTCTTTCCCGATGGCCGGAAGAAAGCGCTGGAGAAAATGAGCAAGCTCGAGGTCGCGAACCGCGTGCTCAACGAAGTGGTGGAGATTCGCAAGCATTGTTAACGTAGCGACCGAGGGCGGTGGATTAAAATTTACAGCCCTCTCCCCTTTGGGGGAGAGGGTGGACCGCAACCGGCGCATTCATCAGCCGGGGCGGGACGGGCCTTCGCCCACCGAAGGGGGAATTGGGAGCAGTAAACAACTTCAGCTTCGGCCCGCAGGCGGGTGAGGGGGTCTCTCGGGAACAAAAGGGTGATCTTTAGATATGGACGACCGACTGCGTGAGGAATTAAAGGCATATCTCGAGTTCTACCGCGAACTCGGGATTGAGGATTTTTATCGCCGCGAGCCGGGCCGAGTTGAGCTGCCATCCAGTCCCCCTGCGGCTATGGCCACTCCACCGGATTCAGCATCTGTGCCCAAGCCAAGCCCATCGCCAAGTCCGCCGCCACGCGCTGCAACTCCCCTACCACCCAAACCCGCTGCGCCCTCAGCACCATCTGCAGTCATCCAGCCACCGGTCGCGTCGTTCAATCTGTTTGAGACGCCGGCACCCGTGCGCTCCGGCCCTGAGACGCTCACAGAGATTCGCACGGACCTTGGCGACTGCCAGCGCTGCAAACTGGCTGGCACCCGCAAGACGATTGTGTTCGGCGAAGGCAATCCGCACGCCGAACTGGTATTCATTGGCGAAGGCCCGGGCGCCGACGAAGACGAACAGGGCCGCCCCTTCGTGGGCCGCGCCGGCAAGCTTCTGGACCGCATGATCCTGGCCGTGGGTCTGAAGCGCGAAGAGGTGTACATCTGTAACATTGTGAAGTGCCGCCCACCCGGAAATCGCACGCCCGAGAAAGATGAAGTGGATGCCTGCTCGCCTTTTCTTTATCGCCAGATTGAAGCCATCAAGCCCCGACTGATTTGCTGCTTGGGCGCGCCCGCCGTGCGCACCGTTCTCGGCATCAAGGAAGGAATCACCAAAATCCGCGGCCAATTCTACGACTTCGGATCGTGCAAGGCCCTCCCCACCGTTCATCCTGCCTACGTTCTGCGCAATCCGCGCGAAGAGAAGATCCTGCGCGAGGATTTCGAAAAGATCCGAGACTTCCTGAAGGGCGCGTAGCGAGGCGCGCGTCTAACGCCCGCCCGCCAACATCATCAACCTCATGCTCCGCCACCAACCAGCCGATAACCGAAGTGGGGTAGTGTGTCACGGCGGGGGCTGGGGGTCGGTTGGGGGCTTGGGCCATCGAGCCACCGAGCGATTGGGCGATTCGGCGATTGGGCGATGGGCTGATTTGTGATTGGCGATTTTTGAAGTCAGCCCTTGATTCATCTTCGTACCTGGGTATGATTCAAACCACACTTTTGAATGGACGGAGGTGCAGAATGCAGCGCATTGCTTTTCGACTCAGGTTGCGGCCGGGCGCGATTGAAGAATACGAGCGGGCTCACCAGAACGTCTGGCCGGAGTTGCTGGCGAAATTGAAAGAGGTGGGAATCTCAGATTACTCCATCTTCCGGCGCGGGCTGGACCTTTTCCTGGTCATGAAGGTGGGGGACTTCGAGCATGCCTGGGGGATTCTCGACCAGGACCCTACGAACCTGCGCTGGCAAAAGGAAATGGGTCGATTGTTCGAGCCGCCCACCGACCTCGAACCGGGCGAGCGCTTTGCCATGATGAAGGAAGTGTTCCGACTGGAGTAAAAGAGAGGAGATGCGCGACGGAATCGCTAGTGAAAAGTCATAGGAAAAAAACGCATGAGGTTGGGAAATGTGGTG
Organism: uncultured Acidobacteriota bacterium; assembly: GCA_963804995.1. Taxonomy (GTDB): domain Bacteria; phylum Acidobacteriota; class Terriglobia; order UBA7540; family UBA7540; genus Bog-366. The sequence continues at coordinate 124,914 of CAWDSK010000009.1, read as the reverse complement.
GGACCTCGCGCGCTATGCCGCGCGGAGAGCAATTTCTGGGACAACCCCTACATTGACAAAAAGTCGTGGGCCTGCGGGCGTAGTTTAGGCGAACACGCGATGCCGAGCCCGACCTTTTCGCCCCCCCGCCCGCCATTCGCCAACACCTGATGGACAGGATGCGAAAAGCAGTAGGCAGTAGGCAGAAAGCAGTAGGCAGCACACTTCACGCAGTAGGCGTGCCGCCGCCGTCGCTTTGTCCAAAGCAAAATTGTTGTAACTCGAACCCGGCGCATCGGGTATAGCCTGTAGTGCTGACCTTCAGGTCAGCATCTTTATGCTTCCCCCACTCCGGCTATGGGTTGAATCCCATCCGCTGGTTCCGGACGGCGAATGGTACAAGGATTTCGGTTCATTCAAAATTTGCGGCGAGGGACCGTATCCGAAGACCTTTCTGCTTCCCGGCCAGCCCGCCAAGGGCGATTGCCTGTGAACGCACACCTGCTTTGGAGGTCTTCGGTTCGCGGGCTGGCGCCCCGACTCGTCGGGGCGATGCTCCGAAGGGGCAGGGTAAGTTGCAGATCATTCCCCTGGTATTTAATGGCGGCGGTAAGTAAGCGTAGCGCAGACCTCTGCAGTTGAGGTCTGAGTTACTACCCACGAAAAATTGCAAAACTAGACATCTGCTCGCAGAATCCGAGGCGCGAATCTGAAGAAGAACCGCGGACCCCAAAGACGGGGGACCGCGCTACGATACTCGAAAGCCCGCCCCGGCCTCCGACCCGTGCTTATCCGCCGTTTCAGTAACCAACCCTTTCTGTTACAATCCCGCCCAGTCCGCAGCTACGCCCTGACATGAAGAATAGTCCGACGTGCCCCGACCTCACTTCTGCTGAAATAGAGTTCTGTCTTCGCGATGCCGCTTGCCCGGCGATTCCACCTTGTCGGGTGCCCCGTCGAGCCTTTAACTTCAAAATCCGCGATAAGGAGCCTTGAATGTCTCGAACTGCTGATTATCGATCCCGAAGAATCTCTTTGCCGGCTTTTGGAGATGGCGCTTAGTAAAAAGGGCCACTGGGTGGAAACCGTCTCAAACGGACAAGCCGCGAAAACGAAAATCGAGTCGGGGGTCTACGACGTTATCATCTCGGAAATCCGGCTGGCGGACCTGACAGGACTCGATCTGCTCGAACACGCACGCGCCACCTCGCAAAGTGCCGCCACGTCATCATGCTGCGCCGCGCCCTGCTGCGCGACTATCAGGCTGGCGGCGTTGTGCCCACGGCCGATGACGCCTTCGACTTCTCCATGTGGCAAGGCTGCTTGTCGGAGCAGTATTACAAGGAAGCGCTGGAATGGTGCCAGAAGGGCGGCGCGGAGATTGCCTACATCCACACCAGCGGCCACGCCTCGGCCGCCGATCTGCGCGCCTTCGCTTTGGCCGTCCGACCGAAGATGGTGGTGCCGGTGCATGGCGTGAAATGGGACGAAGAGGCCCACGGCTTCGGAACCATTCGCCGCCTTCGAGATGCCGAGCCCATGACGATCCCTTGACGATCGCACTCGCTCTGCATGCCGTTCTCCGCCCCACCGGCCGCGCCACCATAAGTTCACTCAAATGACACAGGGAGAAGCGCCCGCTGCATCGGGACGCTACTCTTGTCACTTCGTAGCGCGGTCCCCCGTTTTTGGGGTCCGCGGCCCTTCGTATTGGAAAACCCCAAATCTCCAACCCGGGACAACGTAGCACAGCCACTCCTGGCTGTGTCGCTAAGCTCGAACCTCGAGCCACATTCACAGGCACCGGCGGCTGCATCCCTCCACGATACATTCGCTCCAGTGGTTCACGAAGAACCGCAGACCTCAACGGGAAGGTGTGAAAAAATACCATTTTCACCGCTGAGTCGCTGAGACGCAGAGAAATGACCCTTTGTTTTCAAACCTCTGCGCCTCCGCGTCTCCGCGGTGAAAGGTTTGATGGGATTTTTTCACAGCTTCCAGCGGAGGTCTGCGCTACACTTGCTGAAATGGCACATGACGCCATCGACCGTTCTGCTTGACAGCAAATCCGTACTTGATTATCATCACACTCAGGATGGTTAGCAATCTTGCTCATCGTTGTTGTCGCGCTGCGTCACACGCAGTCGGTTGTCGGCTGAACTGTATTTAGCCGGCCATGCGACAGGTGAGCGGGAACTCTTCACTTCAAAGTATCTCTCCTTTCATCACCCGTTTCGTGGATCGGCTCTTACAGGCGACGGTAGCACAGCCGCGGGGCTTGCTGATTTTTGCCCGCGCTGCTTAGCGTGCTCGCCGCTCGCAATCAAACTATACAGAGCGCCATAAGTGTTTGCGCATTCGGCTGTAGCGGCGCTCTATGAGCGCCGACCGGCGGTCATAGACCGCCGCCTGGCCTTTGGCCTTTTGCAGTTCAAGCATTGGCGTAGCAGAGGGCGGAGGCGAGGGGGAAGGTACAATTCTGGGGCTTCGTTGTAGAGGGTTGGGGAGGCGCGAAGCCGGAGAAATGATCGAGACCCAGTCCCCGGCCCCAGACCTCGGCGCGCAGTTGATGGATGGCGTGTTGGGTGGAGATGCGGGCAGTGGGGGCAGCGTGGATCCACTTGGGGCGCGGCAGCAGGCCGTGGCGGGTACGGGCGAAGGCGCGATGGGTAGCGAGGAGCAAGAGGGCATAGGCGGCCACGGTGAAGGCGGGGGCAGACTCAACCGAATGGGGGGAGCGGACCTGGGCTTGGCCCACTCCCAGCAGAGTTTTTTCATCGCGGAAATTAACTTCAATGTCCCAGCGTTGGAAGTAAGTTGTGATGAGGAGTTGGGGGTCGAGGTTTTCGTCGGTGCAGAGGAGGAAGGCGGGTTGGCGATAGAGCAGCTTGGAACCTTGGCGCAGACGATAGGCGAGCGGCGCGATGACGACAAGTTGCAGGAATTGGTGGGCGCCGGCGGCACGCCACAGGAGGCCGGTGCGGCGCTTGAAGCGGAGTTGATGGGGAATGCCGTGATGGGTAAAGGTCAAGGTCTGCCAGGGAGCATCGTCGGTGCGGACCTGCTCGGGAGTGGGAGCGGGAGGCCCGTAGCAGAGACGGCGACCGCGCGCCTTTTGGGTTTGGGGATCGGGCCGGAACAGCAACTGAGCATCTTTGCGGAGCCGGCCGATGGCGGTGGTATGGGGAGGAAGGCGTTTGAGGACGGTGCGGTTGGTGTATCCGCCATCGAAGGCGACGAGGAGAAGGCGCGAAGCGGAGGCGGGATCGGAGTCAAGGGCCGCACGCAGATCGTGGATCTGTTCGCTGGCGCGTTGACCGAGGCGGGCAGCGCGCGCTTGGGTGCGGTACTGCTGCTGCTCGGCGGCGGGGGCCTGCCGGGAAGGCTTGCGGGGCGTGGGGGCATGGCGGAAAGCAATGGGGAGCAAGCGGCAGGAGCCGTCGGGAGTGGGGAGCGCGAGGGAGGTTTGAAGAAAACGCTGGGCGCGCACGAAGTTGGTTTGAAAGCGCGGGCCCAGCGGGTCGCGGCGCCAAGCCACCCCGGGAGTGCGCCGACCGGAACGACGCAACAGCGAGTCATCGAGGAGGGCGCAGACGGGAGCGCCGGGTGCGAGTTCGCTCACCACCGCGCGGCGCACCACGGAGAAGAGCGCCTCAACCCGCAGACGGTGCTGGGAGAAGAGCCGGTAACTGGAGGTCCAGTCACGGAACTGCAGGCCGCAAGTGGTGAGCAGACCGGTCACGGTATGGCGTCCCAGACAAAGCAAGGTGCTCAGCGCGAGGGCTTGGGCGTGCGCGGCAACGCGGCGCTGGCGGAAGCCCGGGAAACATTGGCTCCAGAGTTGTTCGAGTTCGGCGAGGACGCCGGTAGAGTTTTTTTTAGCACGGAAGGCGGCGGCGAGGCTCGTCGCAGGGCCAGCAGACCTTTGTTTTCGACGAACCATTCGACCGATTCGCCGCGCGCAAACTCCATGGCTTGGGCGAGGGCGGAAGGAAAGTTGATGTACCACTGCTCGCTCGCCTGGCGTTTGATAAGCTGTACTTTGGTAGGGAACCCCATGAGAAAAGCCTCCTTGAGGAATATCTAGTCATATAACTAGATATCAGAAGACTGGCTTTTCTGCAAGTAAATACTTTCCGACAGCCTTTATCTAGTTAAAGGCCAAAGTCCAGCCGGCGGTCATAGACCGCCGCTACAATTTATGGCGCTATGTATATCTCGAAGAGCAAACAGCCGGGGAACGTTGCTCGGGTCCCACCGAGGACTCGACTTTGCCAATTAACGGCAAGTGGAATGGCATAGGCCGTCGGAAACGAAACCCCACAACCCACGGGACGGACCTTACAATCGGGTGCTCCCGCACCCATTGAGGAGAGTGTGATGAGACAGCGATTATTTGATATGAAAACAGAGGTTTTCGGATTTCCTCACACCCGCCGGGGCGCCATCTTTCGGCAGCGCTCCTATGTGCCGCGGATGGTTGGCGTGCAGGTTCTCGGACTGGTGTTTTTGCTCGCGGTTCCGGTGTTCAGCCAGGTCGTGGGGGGAACGATCTCAGGGACGGTTCGAGACCAATCCGGCGCGGTGCTGCCAGGCGCCAAGATTTCTGTGGAAAACCTGGAAACCGGGTTCGCCCGCAAGCTCTCGACCGACGGCGCGGGACTGTATGCCGCCCCTTCCATTGCCGTGGGCCGGTACAAGGTTACAGCCTCACAGGAAGGGTTCCAGTCGCAGATCAAGACCGGCATTGACATCGTGGTGGGGCAAGCTGTGGCGGTGGATTTCGCCCTAAGCGTCGGGGCAATCGAGCAATCTGTGACCGTGGAGGCCACGCCTTTGCAGGTCAACCTCTCCTTGCAACAGACCTCCGGGCTCGTGAATGAGCGTCAGGTGAAGGATCTGCCGCTGAATGGCCGCAGCTACGACGAATTGGTCACCCTCAACCCGGCGATCGTGAATTACACCTCGGAACGGTCCGGCGGCGTGGGCACTTCCAATTCCTCGGTCGGGAACATGTTTGCGATTTCGGGCCACCGTCCCCAGGACAACCTATTTCTTCTGAATGGAGTTGAATACACGGGCGCCTCATTGATCAACGTCACGCCGGGCGGCGCCAGCGGGCAACTGCTGGGAGTGGACGCGGTGCGAGAGTTCAATGTGGTCACTGATACGTACGGGGCGGAATACGGCAAGCGCCCGGGTGGCCAAATCAGCATCGTTACAGCGTCCGGCAGCAACCAATTCCACGGGACGGGATACGAATTCCTCCGCAACAGCGCTTTGGACGCGCGCAATTTCTTCGACCAGGGCCGGGTTCCGTCCTTCCAGCGCAACGAATTCGGCGGCGCGCTGGGCGGGCCGATCAAAAGAGACAAGCTGCTTTTTTTCGGGAACTACGAAGGATTCCGGCAGAACCTGGGGCTTAGCGATGTGACGCTGGTCCCTGACAACCAGGCGCGCCTGGGATATTTGCCGGAGTCCAATGGAGTGTTGGCGAACGTCGGGGTTGCACCAAGCGCCGCGCCGCTGCTGGCGCTCTGGCCTGTACAAAACGGCCCGGACCTGGGAGGGGGCATCGCGGAAGCCTTCAGCCACCCGCTCCAGCACATCCGGGAAGATTTCGGCACCACGCGTATTGACGATAATCTTTCGTCGAAGGACACGTTGTTTGGGGTCTACACCGTGGATGACAGCGCGGATTTCACGCCCACGGTCAATCCGCTAAGCAACGTTGTGGAGAGCCTGCGTGAGCAGGTTGCAAGTGTGCAGGAGCAACACGTCTTTTCCACATCCTTCCTCAATACGGCGCGCGTGGGCTTTTCTCGAGCTAGTTATTTCTTTACCGGCCAGACACGTGTCAATCTTCCGGGATGGGTGGCGGGCGATCCCATTGGAGCAGTCGTCATCGGGGGTGGCACGGCGCTCAATGCCGCATCCCAAATCAGCCTGGCGGGCACCAATGCGGGAAGTAACCTGACGGCGGCGCGCAATCTCTACACGCTTGACGACCACATCTATTACAACCACGGCCGGCATGCCGTCGAAGCCGGAGCGTGGTTCGAGCGCATTCAGGCGAACGACAACCTGGCGCAGGACCAATACGGCCAGGCCTCGTTTGGGAGTCTCACCAGCTTCCTCCAAGGCAAGATTGGGACGTTCACCGTGGTTCCTTCGCCCACGGCGGTGGGATGGCGGTCGATCGAGGGTGCCTGGTTCGTTCAGGACCAGATCAAGCTGCGCTCGAATCTGAATCTGCGCATCGGATTCCGGGCCGAATCCACCGATGGCTGGAACGAGTCACACGGCCGCGCCGCTAATTTCGTATTCGCGAACGGGGTCATCCAGACGCAGCCCGCCGTGGGCAACTCCGTGTTTACAGACAATCGCGCCAAGTTTCTGCATGAGCCTCGCGTCGGCCTGGCGTGGGATCCCTTTGGCAAGAGCCGGACGGCCGTTCGCGCCGGTTTCGGAATCTACCGCGCTTTGCTTGACAACATTGATTACCGCCTGGACCAGACGGCGCCTTTTAACGCGACCCAATCGCTGAAGAACATCTCTCTGGCCGGCCTCGAGATTGTTCCGGGCGCTCCGCTTCCCGCCGGTAGCTTAATCTCTCCGAGTGGGATACAGCCCGATGCTTATACCCCTACGGTCATCTCTTACACCTTCACCATCGACCAACAGATTTCTACGAACACATCTTTGAGCGTTGGGTATCGCGGCTCGCATGGCTACCATGAGATGCTGTCGGTGGACGCCAATGAGCCGTTTCCCACCATCTGCCCCGCGGCATCTTGCCCTGCGAACCTGGCCGCTGGAACGGTTTACTATCCCAATGGCGCGCCGCTCGCGAATCCCAAGCTTGCCAACACCACCACGTGGTTCTCAAACGGCGACAGTTCTTATAACGCGCTGGTGGTGGATGTGAACCGGCGCCTGAGCCACGGATTGCAGCTTCGCGGCGCCTACACGTATTCCAAAAACCTGGATGACGGCACCGCCATGAACAGCAGCGTGGGAGCCAACGCGCCGGGCTTCGTGATGTTCCCGCTCCGCCCGCGGCTTGATTGGAGCGCCGCCAGTTCCAACGTGAGCCACCTCGCCGCTATCAACGGCGGATACGAACTACCCTTCGGGTCCGGGAAGAGGTTCCTCAGCGATCTGGGTGGGTGGCAAGGAAAGATGGCCGACGGTTGGCGAATCAGCGCCATTGAAACGCTGCAAACCGGTTTCCCCTTCACGCCGCAATTGGGATTCAATCCAACGCGCAATGGCGATAGCAGGAATCCCATTCGGCCTTTGTGGAATCCGGCGTTCAGTGGAAGCGTGATTCTGGGCGGCCCTAATCAATACTTCAATCCCAACGCGTTTGTGCTGCCGGCGGCCGGCACTTACGGAAACGTGGGAAGGGATGTTCTGACGGGACCAGGTTTGGCGCAACTGGATTTCTCCGTGCTGAAAACTACCACCCTCACGGAAAAAGTGCGAGTGCAATTCCGCGCGGAGTTTTTCAATCTGTTCAACCGCGCTAATTTCGGCAGCCCTAATGCGGTGGTGTTTTCCTCGGCATCCTCCACGCCGGCAACTACGGCGGGAGTGATCACCAATACCGCCACCACTTCCCGCCAGATTCAGTTTGGGCTGAAGTTATTGTTCTAGCTGATTTGGATTGACGTCCGCACTGTGTAAAATTTGCAGGGTCCGCCCGCTAGGAATTTCGGCAGGCGGACCCTGGATTTTTGGTGGGACAAGGGCCGCGTAGCCCCGCGTAGCCCAACAAGTGGGACAACTGTCCCAGCAAGCCACCTCGGGTGCACGCAGACTGTCCCAGCAAATCGCCTCGGGTGTGCGGGGGAATGTCTCCCCAAACCACCCCCTATCTGGCCTCATAAACCCCTGTCTTCGCTATTCACGGGTTGTCAAGCTCACGCTCCAAGGTTGTGCGTTACTTTGCGAATTCGCATATAATCACACACTCCGCAGCCGATTCCTCGACTGCGGGGCAAAGTCGACTTCTCAGGAGAAATCACCGGCCGTGAAAATTGTCGTATGCATCAAGCAAGTTCCTGCCCGCGACTCCCTTTTGCGCCTTAATGCCACCGCCACCTGGGTGCAGGAAAGCGATCTTGGTTTCGAAGTCAACGAGCCGGATATCTTTGCGCTCGAAGAAGGTTTGCGCCTGAAGGAAAAGCATGGCGGCGAAGTGGTGCTGGCCACGCTTGGTCCGGCGCGCGCCCAGCAGGCGATCAAGGAAGGTCTGGCCAAGGGCGCCGACCGCGCGCTGCATCTTGACGATCCCGCATTTGCCGCGCTCGACGCATTTGGCATCGCCCGCGCGCTCGCGAAGGCCATTGATAAAGAGAAGCCCGACATTATCCTGACCGGCCTGCAGTCCGACGATTTTGGCTTCGCCCAGACGGGCGTGGTGCTGGCGGAATTCCTTGGCCTGCCGCACTCTACCATCATCATGGAGATTCAAGCCGAGGGTTGAGCGCTGCGGGTGAAGCGCGAGCTCGAAGGCGGATGGTTCCAGTGGATTGGCCTGCCCATGCCCGCCGTGCTCACCATTCAGTCCGGTATCAACAAGCCGCGCTATGCGACGCTCAAAGGCATCATGGGGGCAAAGTCGAAACCCGTGAAGAAGCTGACGGCGGCCGATCTCGGCCTGACGGCGGAGGACTTGGCCCCCCGCCAGCGCATCGCCAAGGTTTATGTTCCCGCGAAGGCTGCGCACACGGAGTACCTGGCTGGCAGCCCCAAGGAAATCGCGGCCCGCCTCGTCGACAAGCTCAAAAACGACGCGCGGGTAATTTAACCGTAGGGGCGAGCGGCGCTCGCCCCGGGGCCGGAAGCCGTTCGGCCCTATCGCAAAAGGAGGTTCACCATGTTTGTTCACATTTGGAGAATGCGGGCCCGCAAGAAGCGTATCGCTGATTACGAAAAATTTGGGCGTCAGGTGACCCTGCCCTCACTCAACAAAATCAATGGGTGCCTGGGAGCGCACTTCATTCGCGTCCACGAAGTGCGCCGGCCGGAATACCTGTGGCTGGTGTTCTGGAAGGATCACAAATCGCTCGAACAAGCGCGTGCTAACCCGATCTGGCGCGATCAAATCAAGAAATTCGAGGCCGGGAAGTTCAATAAATCCATTCCGCTCGAGGCTCGTGTGCGAGGAACTTGGATCCTTCACCCTGCCTGCGGAAAAACCCAAGCGGGCCGCCCGGCCGAAGAGGGCAGTGAAAGCCGCAGCGGTCAAGGCAGAGGAACCCGAGACGACGGAATCTGCTCCCGCCGAAATGCGGGGCCCGACCCCTGAAGGGGAGTAAGGTCTGATTTTAGATTTTGGATTTGCGATTTTGGATCGAAGAGTCGCGCACGAAGGTCGGGTATCAGGTGCTTAAGGTGTTAGGGAAAACCTTTAACCTGACCCTAACAGCCTGGAACCCGACCCCTCAACCCTGTACCCCATACTATGGCACATCACATTCTAGTTTTCGCAGAACACCAGGACGGCAAACTAACCCGTCCGACTTGGGAAGCGCTGGCGGCCGGTCAGCGCTTGGCGCAGGATCTGGGAACGACGGTTACGGCCGTCCTCCTGGGCAGCAACCTCGCGTCGCTCGCGTCGGAACTCGACGCGGTCGCGGAAGTCCTGACCGTCGATTCCCCATATCTCGCCCAGTACACGGCGGACGGCTATGCGCTCGCCTTGCGCGCCGTGATTGAGCAGCAGAAACCGCGCTTTGTGGTTTTCAGTCACACTTACCAGGTCCGCGACTTCGCTCCCAAGCTGGCGGTGTCGCTTGACCGCGGCCTGGTGAGCGACTGCCTGGGCTATCGGAACGAAGACGGGAAGCTCATCTTCGTACGCCAAGTTTTCCAGGGTAAGTATTGTGCGGACATTGAATTCGCCGGCGAAGCGCCTTACCTCGTCAGCTTCCAGGCCGCGGCGTTTCGCGAAGATGCCGTCCAGCGTGGCCCGGGCCCGGCTACGGTCACGCCCGTGGCGGTTGAACTTGCCGCTGACGCGATTCGCGCCAAACCCGGCGAGCGTTTCCGCGAAGCCAAGCAAGCCGTGGATTTGACCCAGGCGGAAATCATTGTCGCCGTGGGCCGGGGCATCAAGGCTCCGGAGAATATCGACCTCGCGAAGAAACTCGCCGACGCGCTGGGAGCGGAGCTGGAGCGTCTCGCCCCATCTGTGACAACGGTTGGCTGCCCATGGATCGGCAAATCGGCAGCTCCGGGCAAACCGTGGCGCCCAAGCTATACGTGGCGCTGGGAATCTCCGGCGCGATTCAGCACATGGTGGGCATGAAGGGGTTGAGCACGGTGGTGGCAATCAATAAAGACAAGGAAGCGCCCATCTTCGAAGTCGCGACCTACGGAATCGTCGGCGACCTCTTCGAAATCATTCCCCCCCTCGTTCGAGGAAATCAAGAAGGCGAAAGGGTAAACATTCGGAGCACATGCATCGGCTACGAAGTGACCCCTCACCCGTCCCGCCCCGGCTGATGAAAACGCCGGCGGCGGTCCACCCTCTCCCCTCGGAGAGGGCTATCAGTTCAATTTCTATTCCGCGAAATTATGCCAACTTGGCACTTCCCCACTCCTGGCTGTGTTGGTTAGGCTCGAATATCGCGCCGCAGGCAGAGGCAGGAGTGCCTGTGCTACCCTGTGGGCTCGGCCGGCGGGCGCACTTTTCACTTCTTCGGCATCCAGGTGAAGGCTGCCATATTCGCCTTCCGCACCTGGCAGGCGTTCACATCGAAATCCTGCAACGCCTCGGAATGCCCCGTGATTTTTTCCGGAGATATCGAATCCACTTCGAATCGGACCCTGAAATTGCAAACCTTGGTGTCTTTGCCGGGGGGAGCGCCAGGAATGCCAAACAGCATATTGATGTTCGAGAAGCCCACCCACTTCGATCCCGTCCGATTGCACTCCGTGCGAATATAGGATCCCTGCTTGGCTGCGGCGGGAGGAATGTTCACCCACACGGCGTGAAATACATCATTGGTGACGTCCACGCGGAAGTCATGATGAGACGAAGTAGATTGCCAAAGCTTGGGAAACGGCCTGCTGGCGGTCTTGGTGGGTGTGGAACCGGGCTTCGCTGGAGCAATGGCTCTAGTTGTGCCTTTTGATGCGTCCTCTTGGGCGAACGCCGAAATCTGCAGAGTTGCCACTAGGGCCACGACTGCGATTAGAACAAGTTTCTGCTGCATAGCTGCTGGTTTCAAGCCATCCTCCTCCCACTACGGGGCTACCACTGGATTCCCACTGCTGTCTTCCCGCCGAGATTTTGCGCATTGAGCAGGTGAGCTTCATTCTACCCGGCCCTTCCAAATCAGGCCACCAAAAACCGGGGCTGGGGATTGGGGGCTAGGGGCTGGGTGCTAGGGACTGGGGGACTGGGCCGGCTGGCGCAGGGCGAGCGCAGCCCTGCGATTCTAGTGCGGGCTGATGACGTGAATCGCAGAGCTGGGCTCGCTCTGCGCCAACCTGCGCGCTATCAGCATTTCTGAGAGTTAGGTTAACGCCTATGCCCACGAGGGGTGCCCCTACGACGATTCCATTACACCTTCGGTGGCTAACAATTACCTCTCGTGGGAAGGCGCGACCGGCTCTCCCGGCGAAAGGTTTGACCTGACTGGTAGGGATTGATATCCTTACCGTAGGGATGGAGGGTAAGGAAATGGCAGATTCCAGTGTCATCAGCACCAAAGGGCAGGTCACGGTCCCGAAGAGGATTCGAACTCGGTTGGGTTTGAGGGTGGGTGACCGAGTGGAGTTCGTCGTCCGCGGCAAAGAAACTGTCATTCGACCGGCTCGAGCTGCCGGGAATCCATTTGAAAAGTATATAGGAGTTCTAGGGCCGTTCCCTGGTGGATTGGAAGGAATCAACGCCTGGGTACGCAGCATGCGAGATGATGAGGAGTCATCGGGACAGTGAGAACCGCCATAGACACGAACGTCATTTCCATCATCTGGTCAGGCGATCCTCCTGCAGCGGAGGCGGCCAGCTTGCTTGGGCGCGTGGCGAACGAAGGTGCCTTAGTCATTTCTGCACCCGTTTATGTTGAACTTATGGCACACCCAAAGGCTACGCAGCACCTTATGGATCATTTCCTCGCCAACACGCGGGTGGAGGTGGATTTTCTACTTGACGAGGCGGTATGGCGCGAAACGGCCCAGAGATATGCCAGCTATGCACGGCGCAGACGGAAATCGGGCGGTGGTGATGCCAAGCGATTTTTGGCCGATTTTGTTATCGGCGCGCATGCCCACCTTTGCGCCGACCGCTTGTTCACGCTCGATCCAGGTCGGTTCGCCAAGGATTTTCCCGACCTTCAACTGATTTAGAGAATGGGGCGCCCTATGAAGGAACCTGTCATCATCTCAGCTTGCCGCACGCCTATCGGAAAATTCCAGGGTGCGCTTACTCCTTTCTCCGCAGTGGATTTGGGCGCGTTCGCCGTCCGCGAAGTGGTGCGCCGGGCGGGAATCGAGCCCGCGCTTGTCGACGAAATTATCATGGGTAACGTGGTCTCGGCGGGGCTCGGGCAGAATCCCGCGCGGCAGGCGGGTTTGAAAGGTGGCCTCGCGAACCATGTCGCCGCCATGACCATCAACAAAGTCTGCGGCTCGGGTCTGAAGGCTGTCGGGCTGGCCGCGCAGGCGATCGAAACCAACAATTCTGAAATCGTGGTGGCAGGCGGCATGGAATCGATGACCAACTGCCCCTACCTGCTGCCCCAGGCCCGCGCCGGGATGCGGATTGGGCACGGCAAAGTGCTCGACTCCATGATCACCGACGGCCTGTGGGATGCCTATGAGGACTTCCACATGGGTATGACGGGTGAGTTGGTGGCGGAAAAATACGGCATCACCCGCCAGCGCCAGGATGCGTTTGCCGTGGAGAGCCACCGCCGCGCTATCGACGCAATCAAGAACGGCCGGTTCCAAGACGAGATCGTGCCCATCTCCGTCAAGCAAAAGAAGGGTGATCCTATCCAATTCGCCACGGATGAATCGCCGCGCGCGGATACGTCCCTTGAAGCGCTCGCGAAGTTGCGGCCTGCTTTCAAGCCGGACGGCACGGTCACGGCCGGGAATGCTCCGGGACGAATGACGGTGCCGCGGCGCTGGTGGTGACGTTGGCAGAAAAAGCTCGCGAATTGGGGAAGACGCCCCTGGCGCGGGTCGCGGGACAGGCGGTAAGCGGCGTTGAGCCCAAGTGGGTGATGATGGCGCCGGTCGACGCTGTGCGCATGCTGCTCAAGAAGCTGGATTGGAAGACCGAGGACGTGGACCTGTTCGAATTGAACGAGGCTTTCTCCGTCCAGGCCATCGCGGTGATACAAGAATTGGGACTCGACCCAGCGAAGACCAACGTGAACGGCGGCGCTGTGGCGCTGGGCCACCCGATCGGCGCCTCCGGCGCGCGCGTCCTGGTGACGCTGCTTTACGAAATGGCCCGGCGCAACGCCCAGCGAGGCGTGGCCGCCCTGTGCCTCGGCGGCGGTAACGCCGTGGCGCTGGCGGTTGAACATGTGTAGGATGCATCAAGTCTTCAGGAGCGTACAGCGACAATCGCCCCTTGACTGAAGTACTGAAATCCCGTACACTATGAATCTGAAATTTGGATGGGATAAAGCGAAAGCAAGAAATAATTACGCCAAGCACGGCGTCAGCTTCGACTTGGCCAAAGGGGTGTTTAATGACGTGTTTGCCATCGAGTTTCTCGACGACCGCCAAGATTACGGCGAAGAGCGATTCGTTATTATAGGCATGGTGGACGGCCACCTTCTTTATGTGGTCTATACCGAGCGAAACGAGATTGTCCGAATGATATCGGCCCGGAGGGCGACAAAACATGAGCACGAAGCGTACTTCCAGCAAGAACCGCGAGGGAATTCAACCGATGACGCCAAGCGCTGTTGAACGCGCGGCATTGGCTGATCCTGATGCCATGCCCCTCACCGCAGCCGATCTCAAGCGCATGAAGCGAACGCCACGGATCAAGATTATTCGCCGCGCTCTGGGTTTGACCCAGGAGGAATTTTCCGCCCGCTATCGTATTCCTCTTGGCACACTCCGCGATTGGGAACAGGGGCGTGCCACGCCCGATCAGCCAACGCAAGCCTATCTTACCGTCATCGCTCGCAGCCCGGAAGGGGTACAACGGGCCTTGGAGGGTTAATTCTCTGTCCCGGCCATCGCCATGATGGAGCAGCGCAATGACATGCGGCCAAACGCAAATTCGAAAGGCTAGTCCGCTTTGTCCAAACTTCTCCGATCTCGATGAGAAGGGCCGTCTCCATTTCTTCTATCACTCGCCGTCTTCGAAACTCCCAGTGCGCGACGTGCTAAATAAACAAAAGCATGGATACAAAACCGAACCCTACATTGAGAAGTGCGCCGAAAACTACTGCGGCGAGTGCAATCAGGAGAATATCCGGGGATTCCTGAAGAGCAAGGAAAAGTATCTGTTTCTCTTCACCACGTGCAGGTGTAAGGGTTCGAAACACTTGGGAAAGGTGTACGTTGTTGGCCTTATCAAGAAAAAGCGACATGAATTGCGACCCGGGGGATTTTACGCAGCAATCGGCCCCCTCAAAATGTTTTCATTTAACGATGCGTGGCCTCTTGGGAAGTCGCGTTACGATAACAACCCGCGGCAGATGCAAAAGAAGCTCAGCCTGGGAAAGACAAAGCAGATTCTGGAACACTTCGAGGGCAAGGAAAACATTCTGGATCGATGTCGCATCGCGGTTGAGAAACTTAAGGGGGAGCTCCCCATCAAAGCGGAAAGGAGTCAAGCTAAACGATGCGAGTAGTCTTGCTGAGAGTTGGCATTGATACAGGGTCTGGGTCTGGGGGAATCGTCGGACCCAGATTCAAAGATGGTTCGTTCGAGTACATTCCAATTCCCGATAATTCCCGAGGTCGCGGAATCGACAAGAGGACTTACGGAAACACATACGGAAGGCATGGGTCAAGATTGATCGAATACTTTCCCGAACGGCGACGAGAAGCCATGCATGGCCAGTCCATTCACGTTGATCCTGAGTTCGAGACGTTCACATATGGCGATCCCACAATTCCCAAAGTGTCATTGGAGAGACTTGCTGCGGGGAGCCTTCTCGTCTTCTACGCAGGGCTCAAGGGATGGGGCTTTGAGTGCAAACCCGCACTTTATATCATCGGTTATTTCGTTGTGACCCATGCAGGTTTGGCAACGTCATTCACCGGCGTCGAATTAAGCCGATTATTCCGCAATAATTTCCACGTCAAGCATAGAGAGGTCTTCAAAGACCAGAGAGAGTTTCTTGTCTTGGTAAAGGGTGGAAAGGGGAGCCGCCTCTTGAAGAAGGCAGTGAAGATTAGTTCCATTGGACAGGACCGCATTGGGCGCCCAATATACGTCCTGTCCAAAAGGATGCAGCGGGTATTCGGTAATTTTGATGGGCACGTAGCCATCCAGCGATCCCCCCCAGGTGGGTTGCTCTCAAGTTCACCGAGCTAGCTTCGAAGTTCCTGCGCCCGCTCAAATGAGCAGGTGTAGCGCGAACCTGTTCGCAAGGTCCGCGCCTTTTCGTTAGCGCCAATCCTGCGCGCCATGCCAGATGTAGAGGATCTCGGCAACGTCATTCTTGAGACGGTAAACGATAACGTAAGGCGGGCTGTGCAGTTCGCGGGTTCCTTCGACTTCCTCGCCGGGGCGGCCAAGGCGGGGGAAATGCTTCAGGTCCCCGATACGGTCAAGAATCGCCCGGGCAACCTTACGGGCGGCCTGGTGGTTGTCCTCTAGGATGTGCTTAACGATGCCTTCAAGCTGGTCGGCGGCTTCGGTTGTCCACCGGATGCGGGTCACGATTCGAAGAGCCGGTCAATGCGGCTGACGACTTCCTCGTGATCGATCAGGTCGCCGCGATCGGCGGATGCGATGCCGCGCTGTACGCCTTCCACGAAGCGGGCCTGCCGTTCGAGCATGTTGCTGACCGCCTCTTCCACCACCTGCGCGGCGTCCTTGCCTTTGCGGGCAGCAAATTCCTTGAGCTGCGCTTCGGTATGGGGAGTAAAGTTAACTTCCATGCTTGCCAGTTTAGAAGCTCGTGGGCTTGATGTCAATTGTGCTACACCCGCATAATATCGGCCCGGAGGGCGACAAAGCGGGTAGCCACGGACAGTGCTTTTCTGTCCGTGGGTTCTTCCTTCGCGGGTGGCGCATACATTGCCGTTCATGTACGCGCTCAACCAAAGCTGCAACCGGGGTGGGCTTAGAGGCTGTGAGGCAGTGTCAGTGGATGGGACGCATACATCCAAAGCAATGTATGCGCCACCCTCGAAACTCACCCTGGAAGCTCCGGTTGAGTTTCGATTTTCCAATTTCGAGTTTCGGGCAAGTTGATTGAGCTTAGAGCTTTTCCAAGTCTCAAGTGCGGAGATTGACATGGAAACCTCCACGATTGGCGTGGTCGGCGCTGGCCAGATGGGCCATGGCATTGCACACGTCATGCTTCGCGCGGGGCATCGCGTGGTGTTGCTGGACATATCCCAGGACTTCGTTGAAGCCGGCGCGAAACGGATTGCCAAGGGCCTGGCGCGTGATGTGGAAAAAGAACGCCTGACGGAAGAACAGCGCCAGCAGGCGGTCAATCGCCTGAAAGCCACTACCGTGGTTGCGGAGCTTGCTGAGGCTGACTTCATCATCGAGGCGGTGACGGAGAAGTTTGAAGCAAAGGCTGGCGTCTTCCACTCGCTCGAGCCGCACTGCCGTCCGGAAACGATCTTTGCCTCAAACACATCTTCAATTTCCATCACGCGCCTGGCGGCTTCGACCCAACGCCCCACAAAATTCGTCGGCCTGCACTTTTTCAATCCCGTGCCGGTGATGAAGCTGGTGGAAGTCGTGCCGGGCCTCCAGACCGCGGAAGAAACCGTTGAGCGAGCCATCCGGCTTGCCGAGTCGGCAGGTAAGACCGCAGTCCGCGTGAACGACTTTCCCGGATTCGTTTCGAACCGCGTGCTGATGCCCATGATCAACGAGGCGATTTTCTGCCTGATGGAAGGTGTGGCTGATGCCGCGGGCGTCGACAACGTGATGAAGCTGGGCATGAACCATCCCATGGGGCCGCTCGAACTCGCTGACCTGATCGGCCTGGACGTTTGCCTGGATATCATGATGGTCCTCTACGGAAGCCTGCGTGACCCCAAGTATCGCCCCTGCCCGCTGCTCGAAAAGATGGTCGCCGCCGGGTGGCTGGGGTGCAAGACCGGACGCGGGTTTTACGAGTATCCGCGCAGCTAGGTGTAAGGTATGATGATCTTGGCTGAATGGGGGGGCGAAGTCTAAGCGGCGATTCATCCACTTATGCCCACGGTACCTTTGAACAACCCCGTGCGTGAAGCAAGGGCCCAGCGCGTGGCTGTAACTGAGGACAGTCTGGTCATTGACCTCATTGACGGCAGGAGCATTACGGCGCCTTTGGTGTGGTATCCCCGCTTGCTCAACGGCACGGCGGGGGAACGGAACAACTGGCGGTTGATTGCCGACGGGGAAGGCATACACTGGCCCGACCTCGATGAGGATCTCAGTGTTGATAGCCTGATTGTGGGGCGGCCCTCGGGTGAAAGCCCGCAATCGCTCAAGCGCTGGCTCGAAACACGGATGGCGTTGACGAAAAGAGCCCGACGCACAGCAGGGCCCCGGGGTCGCATCATCAAGCCACCTCTGCGAAAAGCCCGCGTGGGGGGTACTCGAAAGGGTGGGTGAGGGACTTCTCCCGGACTCAGGTCCAGGGCTGAGTTGAGACTGGCAACACGACCCTTTATAAAGATTTTCTCATGATTCACCGCTGGGCTGCCGAAGGATATATGTGGGGGACGAGCCAACCGTAACAGGTGGACACATGGAGATTGCGGCTGAAGTCTTCCCCAAGGCGAGGAAACAAACCAACGCCAGTCCATTAAGGAAATTGGAAGGGAGAATTCTAAATGCCGGAAGACCGAACTGAGAAGAACAAGGCCATTGATCTGGCCCTGATACAGATCGAAAAGCAATTCGGCAAGGGCTCGATCATGCGCTTGGGCTCGAAGGAAGCCCTGGTGCCTGTGGAGATCATCCCCACCGGCTCGATTTCCTTTGACGCTGCACTGGGTGTAGGCGGCATGCCGCGCGGCAGGGTGGTTGAAATCTTCGGCCCCGAGTCGAGCGGCAAAACCACTATCGCCTTGCACGTGGTGGCTGAGGCGCAGAAGCGCGGCGGAATGGCGGCTTACATTGACGCTGAGCATGCCATGGACGCTGCCTACGCCAAAAAGCTGGGCGTGGACATCGATAACCTCCTGGTCTCGCAGCCCGACTACGGCGAGCAAGCGCTTGAAATCGCCGAGTCGCTGGTGCGCTCGAACGCGGTTGACGTGCTGGTGGTGGATTCGGTCGCGGCGCTCGTCCCTAAAGCCGAACTCGATGGCGACATGGGCGATTCCCTTCCCGGCCTGCATGCGCGTCTGATGTCGCAAGCCCTGCGCAAGCTTACCGCCATCGTGGCCAGGTCGAAAACCTGCTTTATCTTCATCAACCAGATTCGCGAAAAAATCGGAGTGATGTTCGGCAATCCCGAAACCACCACAGGCGGCCGGGCGCTCAAGTTCTACTCCTCCGTGCGCGTGGACATCCGCCGCATTGCCGCCATCAAGGACGGCGACCGCGTGGTGGGGAACCGCACTAAAGTGAAAATCGTCAAAAATAAAATGGCCGCTCCCTTTCGCGAGGCGGAGTTTGATATCCTGTACGGCGAGGGGATATCCAAAGAGGGCGATCTGCTGGATATCGCCGCCGAGCGCAACATTCTGGAAAAGAGCGGCGCGTGGTTTTCATACGGCGGTGAGCGCATAGGACAGGGCCGGGAAAACGCCCGGCAGTTTTTGCGCGACAACGTCGATATCTTCAAGAAATTGGACGGCGAGGTTCGCAAGGCTCTGAACCTGCCCATGAAACAGGAGCAAGCCGCCGCGGCAGCGTCTGGGGAAGGCTCAGCCCCGGCTCGTAGCAAGAAGTGAGGAAGCAGGGAACGGAACTGCTCAGCGGGTTTGGATCGCCGGGCACATGGTAAGATGAGTCCGCGTCGTGACCTTCCTTCGTTCACGGGCGCCAGCGGAGACGGAGTGAAGGCCAAAGTCAACCTTAACCACGGAGGTCTGCGGAAAATCTTGTTGAAAAAAATTGCCATCCTGGCCCTGGCTACTGTCTGGTCATTAGGAGCCAATCTAGGTATCGCCGCTGCGCCCGGCGCGAGCCCGAAGCCTGATTCTTCCACAACGTCTCCCAAGTCCTCAGCCTCCACCTCAAAGCCTCAAGTCCGCCGGCTGACCGCAACCCGCAGCACCCATCGCTCGCGAACAGCGCGTGATCCCTGGGCGATCGGTTCCTACGGCGATCCCGCCGCCGAAGACAATCCCGCTGGCGACGATCCCGTCATTCGGCAAGCCGCACTCAGCGCCCTCGGACGTTGGAACGGCAGCATCGTGGTTGTCGATCCCAACACGGGGCGCATTCTGAGCATGGTCAATCAGAAGCTGGCGCTTTCGAGCGGCTTCACGCCTTGCTCGACGTTCAAGCCCGTGGTGGCGCTGGCGGCCCTTCGGGAAGGAATCATTACTCCTTCCACCAAGCTTTATGTGGGCGGCCCGACGCGCATCAATCTTACCGACGCCCTGGCGCACTCGAACAACATCTTCTTCCGCCGGGTGGGAGAGATGCTGGGCTTTAAGCACATTACTGATTACGCGCGTGAATTCGGCTTCGGAGAGAAAGCCGGACTGGATATCCCGGGTGAATCCGCGGGTTCCTATCCTGCTGCTCCACCCAAGGAAGGCGGGGTCGGGTTTCTGGCTTACTGCGGCACCAGTATTGACGTGACCATCTTGCAGATGGCCGCCCTCATTTCCTCCATCGCCAACGGTGGCACGCTCTATGCTTTGCAGTATCCACGCACCGCTGACGAACTGGCCGCGTTCCAACCGGTCGTGCGACGGCGCCTCGATGACTTGGCTGAATACCTTCCCCAAATCCGCGATGGCCTGGCCGGCACGGTGCTCTACGGGACGGGGCGGTCGGCCTACGATCCGGACCTCTCGATTTTCGGCAAGACCGGAACGTGCAGCGAGAACGGCGCGCGGCTGGGCTGGTTTGCTTCCTTCGCGGGCGGGCCGCAGGCGAAGTACGTCGTGGTGGTGTTGCTGCGCGGCGGGCGCATGATGTACGGTCCCCACGCCGCGGAAATTGCCGGCCAGGTTTATCGCGAATTGGATATGAGAGAACATACTGCCCAAGTCAGCCGCGCTTACCCGTTTGTCCTTCAACCCAAATAGCGGCTTCGAAACCTTGCCAGACTTTGCCATTCAGCTACCTTTTCAGCACCACCCCGGCGCTCGGCGCGCCACCCCTCCTCATCTGAGGCCGTCCCAAAACTGGCAAAATCACTGTTTTTGGAACGAATAATCAATAACTTACGCTGTGCAAAAGTCTGAAAATGCCTAGTTTTGATACAGCCTCATCTGAGGCGGGGAGCCGTTAAGAACTCCCCTCCTGATTCAGGAGGGGTGGCGCCAGGCGCTGGGGTGGTTATTCCCTTTGGCACCTTCGTATGGGCGGTTTTGCGAAGATGCCTTCGGGTTCGTTGCACGTGCCGGGGGCTTTGGTGAAGTTCGTGACCTTCGTCTGGGCACGGAGCAGAGCCCCGGCAATTCGCCCGGGCACCCCACACGGTAGATGAAATCCAACCTGCTGCCTCCACCCCGTCTATCCCGCAGCGGGTTTCGAAGCCCTCGTCCCGAGTGCTGGTTTCATCTTTCCACTTCCCCTGCATTTTCAATAACCCCATTTCTTTTCATCAACATCGTGGCTTTACAACTATAACTAGCTTATTTAATTTCAAATACATAGGCGTTATGACATTTTTGCCATTCCACCCCTAAGTGCTTTTGTTTTCTGATATATCGTGGCTAAGATGGTCCTCGTCGCTCGTTTCCAAGGGGTCCATATTGCGATCCTGGCGTTTGATCTTCAGCAGCAGATTGGTGAGTCGCCGGACTTCTCGCAGGTTGGCATCTTGCATTCGGCGCATCAGCAAGGCATCGGCGTGGCTGGGCGCGATTTCCGCCGCGAGTTCGTAGGGCGAGGGCCCCGCCGAGGGCGCTCGCTGCCTACTGCCTATCCCGACTGGTCGGGACTCGCCAAGGGCGCTCGCCGCCTTCCGTTTCTCCCCAGCCCTCAGCACCTAGCTCAAGTCCCTAGTACCCAGCACCCGGCACTTCACATATAGATTAACATTTAACACAGGGGTAATTGCAAGTGAAAGATGTACCTATGGGCTACCGGTAGCCCAAAAATGAATTAGGTGGGACAAATTGCCCGCCACCGCTTAAAAATATTGGTGGAGAAAACCATAGGCTCCTCAGGGGCGGGGGCTTGATTCGGAGAGGGCGGTTTGATTTCCTACCTTCTCCCCGGGGAGAAGGTGCTGAGGTACGAAGCGGATGAGGGGTCTCTTGGATGGAAATCGCGGCTAGAAATAGAGCTGGAGAAAAGTGGGAGGCAATAAGGCGCAAATCAAACTGTCAATCGTGATGTGCACAACCACCTGGGGCGAACTCATGTACCGCCTCAAGGCCACGGCCGAGAGTAAATCACCAGGCCCGCTTTTTTCCCCTTCGGGACTGGCGTACTGAGTTCCATGTTCTTACCGCACGAAGTTCGCGCCTACCTGTTCTGTATCTGCGCCGCTCTTCAGGGCGGCCAGTGGGCGAGTGTCTGGCGGACATTCTCGGTGACGGCTTGGCCCGCGCACTTCTGCAGCGTAATCTAGTCGTAAATTGTCTTGGTTGTCCTCCGCAGGCCTTGTCGCCATCCGGGATTAATGGGATACTGACTGAGATCAAGAGCAAGTTAAAGTGCACCTAGCTTTAAACCCAATTGCCGAATTTGGCATCCTAAAATAGACTCGCCCGTCATCCTGAACAGATACTCAAAGGGCAGTTAGTGAGAGAGGAGAAAGTATGGCAGACAAAGATCCCAACCCCGGCCACTCCATGTTTGGCCTGAACGATACACCGACGCAGCGCGTGACCGGTCCCGCGGAACCGACCGCGCAGCCTCAGGCGCAACCCGGGGCGCCCCAATACGTTTATGTTCCGGTGCAACAACCGGCTCCCACGGCAGGGGGCAGCAGTGTCCTGCCGTGGCTCGTGGCCGCCTTGGTGGTGCTGGGGATTGCGAACCTGGCGCTGCTGCTGGTTACGCGCTCGCAGTTTTCCGATCACGCCCTGAAACAAGCGGACACGATGAATCTGCTTACGCGGCGCTTAGACTCCAGCGACGATCGCTACGCGCAACTGCGCGGGCAATTCCAGGTGACCTCGGAGAAACTTGGCCTCACCCAACAGGAGTTAACCCGCGCGCATGCGCTGGCCGCGGACGTGCAAAAGCAACAGCAGGCCGCCGTGGTCCAGTTGAATAAAGCCATCGCCGCAAAGGCCAGCGCCGATGAGGTGAACAAGCTCCAGGCTGACTCCAACGCCAAGATCGGCGGGTTGACCACGGATTTGGCGGGGACCAAGCAGGATTTGGCCAGCACCAAGTCGGAGTTTGCCAACGCCCTTACCGGCACCAAAGGTGAACTGAAGGGCGACATTGCCAAAACCCACGACGAGCTGGTGCAACTGGCCCACAGAACCGATCGCGATTTCTTTGAGTTTAACCTGCCCCGCAAGAAGGCGCAGCAAAAGGTGGGAACGGTGACCGTGGAACTGGAAAGAACCGACCCGAAGAAAAACGTCTTCAGTGTTTTTCTGATGTTTGACGATAAGCGGACCGAGCGCAGCAATAAAGCCATCAACGAGCCCTTGTACTTCTACGTGCAAGGGGCTCCCAGTGCGCTGGAGTTGGTCGTCAATAAACTGGGCAAGGACACCGCTTCAGGCTACATGACCACGCCCAAGGGGTTTTTCCCCAATGTTCCGACCGTGCTGACCCAACGCCCGGGAGCATAAAGACGGATCCCGCGGCGGCTGGCCATTGGCAAATACTACATTTTAGGGCGTCCTTTTTCGGAGGGACGCCCTTGCTGTTTGTGGGAGTGAAGGGAGCGCTGGCGTTTACCTGCAGTGCCATTTAACGGGTTTCAAGGAATTAGTTTTGAATTTATTCCTGGGCGACCCCCTCACCCGGCCCGCCCCGGCTGATGAAAACGCCGGTTGCGGTCCACCCTCTCCCCCAAGGGGGCGAGGGCAGTAAATTCAAAATGACTCCCCCCTCGGTCGCCGCGGCGATAGAGGGGCAGGGGGGTGAGGGGGTTTTAGAGTCGAGCAGGAAACCGATCTATGAGGGTGCTGCGGCGTGATGCGCAATCCTGTTTCGCTCGGCACGATGGGTGAATCATCCACCGTCGACCCCTGACGGTATTGGGAGCCGGATCGGCCGGCGCTTAGGGCGTCATTTCTTCTTTACGGATGTTATCCAGCGGGAAGGTCTTTTCCCCGCCATCACTTCGGTGCATTGCCGTTGGTGTAACGGCTGAGCACCTGCGCCAACTCCTGCTCTGACCGCAACCCGACCAGCCTCTCAACTACGTTCCCGGCCTGTAG
The DNA here is from genome assembly GCA_963804995.1 of uncultured Acidobacteriota bacterium. Classification (GTDB taxonomy): domain Bacteria; phylum Acidobacteriota; class Terriglobia; order UBA7540; family UBA7540; genus Bog-366. The sequence goes on along the minus strand of CAWDSK010000009.1, from coordinate 101,280 downwards.
CAACACGAGGGTGGGAATGGAACGAATCGCGAACTTGTTGGCGACGTCCGGCATCTCATCCACGTTGATCTTGGCGAAAGTAACCGCGTCGCCGTACTTTTCCGCCAGCCGCTCGAACGTCGGGCCCAGCATCTTGCAGGGACCACACCAATCAGCCCAGAAATCCAGGAACACTGGTTTAGTGCTCGCCTCGATCCCCTGCCAGTCTGCGGCTTGAACGTGCAAAACCTTTTCCATAGTCTTCTCTTTCTGCCTCCGCAATTTTAGATGCTTGCCGGGAGAATTGGATACAAACGTTTCCCACGCCGGCACACGAAACTTCTCATCAGCTAGACCCATTGTACTCGGGCGGCGATTGGAAGTGTAGTCCCGTCCTTCCACTTTATGATAAGAAATCAGGTGGCTGCGTTCCGACGCTGTGCATGGTTCGCGGATTTCCTTTACAATGGCTTATTTCCCTTGGGAAACCTTGATAAGGTGGGGGATACGTATGACAGGTAAGTGGTTGCTAAAATCTGACCCTGATCACTATTCGTTCGCTGATTTGGAGCGCGACGGACAAACTGTCTGGGATGGAATTTCGAATAACTTGGCGCTTAAGAACCTGCGCAACTTTCGTCGTGGCGATGCGGCCATCATTTATCACACCGGGGAGGAGCGCGCGGCGGTCGGCCTGGCGGAAGTCGCGAGCGACCCCTACCCCGACCCCAAGCAGAAGGACGCGCGGCTGGTCGTCATCGATCTGCGGGCGAAGGGGAAACTTGCCCGGCCTGTGACTCTCGACGAAATCAAGAAGACGGCCGCGCTCAAGGATTTTGATCTGGTGCGGCTGCCGCGGCTTTCCGTAATGCCGGTTTCCGAGGCACAGTGGAATAGCCTGCTCGCAATGGCCGCGAGAAAAACCTCTTAAGGGTTTTCTGATGCCATATTTCGAAGATCTAAGTAAGTACGTCTATACAGAGAAGAGCGGTGCCGGCCTTGTTAATATAGGCTGGCTTGACTCGATACACCCGTTCAATACCGGCGAGGTCGACCCTGAGATTGCTCTGAGAATCGCTGATCTTTGCAGGAATCCAGTAAACCGAATGAGGGGATACCATAAGTGCGAGATGTGCTCAGAGTATCCGGTCAGGGAGTCAACTGGCAATAAGGAGGAAGCAATAACTTTGGGAGATGCGGAAATTCACATTCCTGGTCAGAACAAAGTGTACGCCTGCCCAACCCTGATCTACCACTACATCGTTCGGCACAAGTACAAGCCTCCGGAGGAGTTCCTGGATGCTGTGAGGTTCGCCGGGCAGACTTCGCAGCACGGATCTTGAGCATAGAAAGGAAATGATCCCCCATGCCCAACCCCGCTCGCGAACTCGCCGACCTTCAGCGCCAGGTGATGACTTGCACGCGCTGCGCACGCCTGGTCAGCTACTGCCGGAAGGTGGCCAAGGAAAAACGCCGCATGTATCGCGAGCACGAATACTGGGGCAAGCCTTTGCCGAGCTTTGGTGATCCCCGCGCGCAGCTCCTGATTCTGGGTTTGGCGCCTGCCGCTCACGGAGGCAATCGGACGGGGCGCATGTTCACGGGTGACCGCTCGGGCGATTTCCTCTATCGCGGCCTTTACGAAGCCGGGTTCGCGAATCAGCCTACGTCGCGGGACCGCAAGGACGGGCTTGTACTCCGCAACTGTTACATCACCGCGTCGCTGCGTTGCGCGCCGCCCTTGAATAAACCACTCCCACAGGAACTGCGCAACTGCCAACCGTATCTGGAAAAAGAGTTGCGGCTCTTAACACGCATGCGTGCCGTGCTGGTGCTGGGACGCATCGCGTTTGACGCCTATCTGCGCGTGCTCTCCCAGCGTGAGGGGTTCCCGCGCCGCTCGACTTTTCACTTCGCGCATGCCGCGAGTTTCGCGCTGCCGGATGGCCTGCCGCGCTTGTTCTGTTCTTATCACCCCAGCCAGCAGAACACCCAAACTGGACGCCTGACGCCCGAGATGTTAGCGCGCGTGCTTGGGGATATTCGCGAATTTCTGCCTTCATAAACTCCTAGCCCGAATGTACCATGACGGACATCCGCCACTGGAAGGGCCCGAGGCGAATATCGGGTAGCGGGTCAGTTTGACGTAGAGGCGGCGGCATACATCCCGATCTGATCGGGACGCCGCCATATGGCGAGGCAAACTCGCCGCTACGACCATACGGTCGCTACCGAATTCGGAAATGAGGAGCGAAGCGATGCAGCATGCCGATCCCGCGCCGGTGTTGGAGCTTATCCTGGCCTTCCGCCGGTCGAAGACCATGTTCACCGCCTTGTCGATGGGGGTATTTGACCGGTTGGAGAAAATTGCGGCCGATGCGCCGGCCCTCGCTGAGGAATTGGGCGCAGACAGCGACGCACTTGCCCGCCTGCTGGACGCGTGTGTTGGCCTGGGCTTGCTCAAAAAGGATGGCGCGAATTATTCCAATTTGCCGATTGCATCGACCTACCTCACGCGGTCTAGTCCCCATACCCTGGCAGGGTACATCCTCTATTCCAATCAGGCCCTCTATCCGCTGTGGGGAAACCTGGAAAACGCGGTTCGTGAGGGCACCGCTCGCTGGACACAGACCTTTGGCGGGGAAGGGCGGATCTTCGATTATTTCTTCAGGACGGAGGAAGCCCAACGGGACTTTCTTAATGGCATGCACGGCATCGGTCTTCTGAGTTCACCGGCAGTCGTGGCAGCCTTTGACCTCACCCGGTTTCATCGGCTAATCGACCTCGGCGGCGCCACGGGGCACTTGGCCCTTGCCGCCTGCGAGCGTTACCCCAGTCTGCGTGCGGCAATCTTTGACCTGCCCTCGGTAATCCCCCATGCCCGCGCCTTTGTCGAAGGTTCGCCGCATCGCGATCGCCTGGAGTTGATCGCCGGCGATTTCTTCTCGGACGAGCTTCCGGAAGCTGACCTCTTTTCGCTCGGCCGGATTCTGCACGACTGGTCGGAAGAGAAAATCCGCACCCTGCTCCGGAAGATCTGGAAGCGCTTGCCCGTGGGAGGCGCACTCCTGATCGCCGAGAAACTACTTGACGACAGCAAGGCCGGTCCCATGCAGGCCATTATGCAGTCACTCAGCATGCTGGTCTGCACGGAAGGGAAGGAGCGCACCCTCGCTGAATACGCGGCCTTGTTGCGCCAGGCAGGTTTCGCGGAAGTTGAGGGGAGAGTGACCAACGCCCCGCTCGATGCGGTTCTGGCGGTGAAACGCTGAGACCGCATTAGGGCAGCAGGCAGCGAGCGTTTTTTGCGAGTCCCGACCAGTCGGGAAAAGCAGAAGGCAGCGAGCGCTTTTTGCGAGTCACGGCATTGTGCTACGACAAACACCTGCCCGGCAATTTTGAACCCGTTGAGTTGAGAGGCCGAGAAGCCTGCAAGGTAGCCGTTACAAAGCTGCGAGAGGGGCGTAAGATAAACAGTAATCCCGAGAAGGGAGCTGTTGGCATGGGCCTCGACATCTCGCCACAAACCGAAGCGCGAATCCGCCGGGAAGCGCAGCGGCAAGGCATATCGGTTGATGCTTTGCTGGAGCGCCTCATGAACGACCAGGCCGCCGGCACTGCCGTCCGGGCTGACCAAGCCCCCGAGTTGCCAGTCGTCCATCTTGGTCCCCTGGGGCCTCTCCATCGCCGCGACATCTACGATGACGTCCGTTGAACCGGGAGTTCTCGATTTTGGCATTGCCGGGCCTGCAAATCCTGCCGATGCCTTCGCAGGTGGTGGCTCTGGCCCCTTTTTCCAAAGAGAATCGACAGTTTTTGTCCGTTTTCACAAAGGACCATTTTTGCAACGCGCCGTTACTCTCTGCCCCTGAGGATCGCGGCCATCAAGCGGGGGCTGCGGCGTCCATGCATAACGGCGACAACCCATCACGGTTTTTTGTCCGGGTCGTAGGCAATGAGATAATGTGGAAATCATAGGCTCTCATTGCGATTCGCGCGGTAGGCCGCGCTCTTGGCCCGAAGCCGGGCGATCACTTCATCGCCGGGGACAGGCTTTACCCTGCCGCTTTCGAGGTCGTCATAGCGCCTGTCCAGCGTTTGCCGCGCCTGCGCAAGATCGCCGAAATATTCCTCGATGACCTCCTGCACAAGCTCGTCAACCGTCGCGCCTCCGCTTTGCGCAGCGAGAGCGTGGAGCCGCTTTTCCGTCTCGGGGGTAACGTGTATTTCCATGCGACTCAGGATACGGCAAACCCGGCTTCGAGGCAAGATTTTCGGATGTGGCGCAAACGGTCCGTTTGCATTCAGAGTCCGTAGCGCAGACCGCCCCGATCTGATCGGGGTCCGCCGTATTTCCTCCATCAAATTTGTACGCCGAGGAAGCCGGCGCACGGTGATGAAGAAATCGAAAAGGACGCCGCAACTTTGATACGGCGCTGCACTACAACCGTTTGTAACATCATGTCGAGAAAAGACTTGCTACTTGCTAAGAAGTGCCCGTTGTCGCATCCACCCGCAGGACCTGTGGAAGGGCGTCGAAGTGGCGGTCGCGGTCGTACAAGAAGAGCGAATGTTGAAGAACGAGCGCTGCGATCCACATGTCGTTTGTCGGGATGGGGGTTCCCTGTTTCCGCAGTTGCCGGTAAACCGAGGCGTAATGGTAGGTTGTCTGCTCGTCGGCGTAAAGGATTCCGACTCCCGGTTTCAAGAGAAACCGTCGCAGCACCGCTTCGTTCCGGGGGCCCTGGCTCCCGGCGGCAAATCCCGCCCGCAACTCGCCCACGACTACGAACGGCAGCCAGATCGCGTCGGCCGCCTCAACAATCTCCACCGCCCGAGCGTTCCCGCGACACAGATCCGCGTAGCGATTGGTGTTGAGCGCGAGCGTCACCGCCACAACTCCGCCTCGATCGCTTCATGCGCCGCGCGGGCGCGATCAAAGGCGCGGTCTTCCCGCCAGGTTCCTGCGATGTCGTGGAGGTCACGCTGTCGTACCGTGCGTCCGGTGAGGCCGGCGCCACGAGCCAGGGCTTCGATGGCCACTTCGTTGAGGCTCTTGCGCTGCTCCCGAGCCCAGCGGCGCAGAACCGTATCGAGGGCGTTGGAAACTTTTCGAACGGTGTATTGCATGCAACTATTGTAGGCAATGTAGGCACAAAATGCAAGCGGAGCGGGTAGCGAGGAGGTGCGCGCTCTTCAGCGCTCCTCCGCGGCCCTTCAAACAGAAGCGTCAATCGGGCTCAGCCGGGTAGCGCAGACTTTGTGCCGTTCAAAGTCTGCGGTTCTTAACATGGTAAACGTCAACTTTTTGTGAACAGGCGGCTGCGGCGATCAAAACCCAGAACTGCGGGTTGTGGCCGGGGGAAAGCCGCAGACTCTCTGAGAGGCGAGAGTCTGCGCCCTGCTCGGGATTACTTGGGGTGAGGGATAATGTCGATGATGTAGTAGACATCGTCTTGGATAAGAAAATAAAAGCGCCAATCCTTGTTGACGCGGGCCTGCCAGATGTTCCGTGATTCGTCGTATTTCTTCGCTCGGAGCGACGGGTGGCGGAGGTTCTGCTCCAAAAGCTTCACCTGTTTATAAACGGCCCTGCGCAACTGAGGCGTGAGGCCGTCCAAGGTTCTGCCGGCGCGTTCGGAATAGTCAACCTTCATCGAGAGCGTTTCCGCCTCTGAGCGGTCGGTTTCTTCGCCGTGCGGGCTTCCATATGCGCGATCATCTCGTCGGCGCTGTTGAAGGGTCCGAAGGTGCGGCCGGCCTTGATATCTGCCAAGCCTTCCGCGAGGCGGGCGTCGATGGCCCGGCGTTGGGCTGGCGTGTTTTCGCGGTCAACGACTGACTTCGGGGTAAGAACAATTTTGCCCCGGTGCGCCCTGGCTTCTACGAGGTCGCCGTCAACCAAGCCTACTTGGGCGCGGAGGCGCTTGGGGATGGTAACCTGGCCCTTGCGCTGTACTCTAACGATGGTGCTCATGGTGATGGGTGTCGGGAAGTCGGAATTCATGACTTCCTGAAGTAAATGATAGGCCCTGCGGGAAAGGGTGTCAACCGGGTACTGTGGCGCAACGATACAATGCCCGTGGCCGGGGAGAAAAACCCAGGCCGTCAAATAGAAACGGTGCAAAGCGCCGGCTCGGTTGAAGGCGCGGGCCAACAGCCTGAAGGGTAGCGCGGACCGCCGGGGTTGCGGTCCGCGGTTTTTCCTCCATCAACTTTGTACGCCGAGGAAGCAGGAGCACGGTGATGAAGAAATATCGGGGAAAAGGACGCCGCAACTTGGACACGGCGCTACACTACAATAGTCTGTAACATCATGGCGAGAAAAGACGCGGACCCCGATCAGATCGGGGCGGTCCGCGCTACGAACTGTCCCGGTTTTCTGCTTCTTATCAAACCACCTTAGGAAGCGATAATATTTCCGGGTAAAGGAGGGTGATATGAAGACCCCATTAGGAGATAAGGAACCCCGTCTTCGAAGCGGAACATTGAAGTTGGGAAGAGCAGCAAAATGGCTAGAGGAAGACGTTTTAGGCATTGACCCTGGCAGTATTGCATTTTTCCGAGCGGATGGTCAACGCGCCAAACCGTCTGACACAATTGGCTCGTTACGATCAACGATCAAGGTTGCCAAGCGTGCCAATGGCTGACAGCGGGGTGGCGCATACTTTGTGCCGTTCAAAGTCTGCGGTTCTTAACATGGTAAACGCCCACTTTTTGTGAACATGCGGCTACGGCGATCAAAGCCGAGAACCGCGGGTCGTGGCAGGGGGAAAGCCGCTCTCTGAGATGCGAGAGTCTGCGCTACCCTGCTCTTGACTGACATCCATGGGAAATCCGTTTGCATTAAGCCTTGAATTAGTTCCGGGGGATGAATCGGTATCCGGTACCGTTCTTCTCCCCAAGATGAATGTTAAGAACCGGCGGAGTAGTGCCGTCACGGTTCGTGCGATTTCCCCAGCCAGCGCCATAATCCATCAAAACCTTTGGCAAAAGCTGGAAGAGCCCCGAGGGAGTGGAGAGCGATTCAAGATTCAAGAGAAGAGCTGGTGGGAATGAACTCCCAGCGCTCGGGCCAGGAGCTGCCGACCAGCTTGCGTCTCGCGCTTTTGCCCTCACCCGGTGGCGCGGCGGCGTGCCGAAGCCCGTTGGCGGTCGCGGACGACCTGGCCGAGAGCCCTCAGGGCCGTGTTGACCGACTTCCGGTCGGGAAATATCGCGGCTACGTCAGGGTCAAGTACCACCATGATCGTCTCTTTTGTAAACCGGTCGGCATATTTCCCGCGTACCCCGCGGGAAAAGTCATATTCCGGCAACATCTCTTCGGAATTCCGATTAGAGCGACCCTTCCTCATAGTTGCTCCGTTCCCGTGGTGTGGCAGTTCTTGCGCTGATGATTCGAATCTGGTCCGCAACTTCTAAATGTACCACAACTAAGGTCCTGTTCCGGGCAGACTGCCCAATGGTCACAAATCGATCCTCCTCGCCCGAGTGCAAAGGGTCGGCAATCGTGACCGAAAGGGTGTCTCGAAACACCGAGGCGGCCTCCTCAAACGAAACACCGTGCTTGCGTAAGTTGGACCGTGCTTTCTTGGGATGCCAGCGAAAAACGGGTTCCATGTCCGTCGTGCCGCCCTCCCGCCTAGCAAGGATGAAACAGTATAAGGTACCATTTCCTTCCCCTAAAGATGAATGTTAAGAACCAGCGGGGAAAGTCACCTATTTCACCATTTTCTCTGTCTCAGTTTTGGGGTGCAGTCCATTTCCTTGTCCCCACGTTTCCTTATTAACAATGCCGGGGAATCCACCGGGAGTTCCTAGTTAGGGGCGCTGGCAGTGTACGAGTTGGTAGGTGCGCAAGTCCTTTTCCCGCCTCTTTTGGACATGGTAGAATCACGTGTATTCGGTTGTGTTAGGAGTGCATCATGGCGACCACCCCGGTAGTGACCGTACGCTTGGAGCCTGAACTGCGGGAACGGCTGGACCGTTTGGCGAAGTCGCAGCGCCGCAGCCGCTCGTTTGTGGCGACGGAAGCGATCCGCGAATATGTGAACCGGGTACCGCGGAGGTCGTGTTGGGGTAGCGATGAGGTGCGCGTATTTTGCGCTCCTCAGCGGCTCTCCCCTTCGGCATTTCCCTCTTTTCGCATCGCCTCAAATCCGCGTGCGAGGATCGGCGGGCAGGGTGATGCGGTCGACCGATAGACCGCTGGGCTCCCCTGCCCACGCACCAACGTTGACATCGTGCTAGAATACGCGAGGAGGGGCCAAAGTCCATGCCGCGAACCCACGCCAAGCTTCGCAAGCAAGTCGTTTCTGCCCAGCACGGGTACACGGTCATCTACGAAGGGCTCTTGGAGGGCGGGTACCAGGTTATTGTTCCGGCGCTGCCCGGAATCGTGACCTATGGCCGGACCATTGCGGAAGCGCGCGAGATGGCGGAAGACGCGGTTCGCTGCCACCTCCGGGCCTTGGTGAAAGATGGCGAGGAAATTCCCCCCGACCCGTTCCGCTCCCCTCCGGCGATCGTCCGGCAAGGCGTTGCACGCGCCAGCGCGCCGTCAGGAAGCGGGCACTAAGAGCTTATCCGTAAATAATAATTGTCTGTCGCCAGCAGATCATGGCCGCGGCTAAGGTTAGTAGGGCGACGTAGCTTTCCTCGGTCTTTTCAAAGCTCACCAACACCTTGCGGTATCGGTTGAGCCAGGAATGGGTCCGCTCGACCACCCATCGGCGAGCCTTGTAACCGGGGACGATACGTTTTGCTTCCATCTCTTCTCGCTGTTGCTTGATATGCGGCCGGTAGTGGCGGTTCGTGGCCGCTTGCCGAGCGCGGGATCCCTTGTAACCGGCATCGGCGCAAAGGTGCTGGGGCTTTCTCGGTCGCGGTGCCGGTCGCGCTCTCACCACCTGGTCGAGGGTGGTGGCCAGCAGCTTCACATCATGCAGGTTGGCTCCGCTGACGGCGAGCGATAGTGGGACGCCACGCCCGTCGACTAACAAACTTCGCTTGCGCCCATTTTTTTCCCCGATCGGTGGGATTGGGTCCCACACAAGTCAAGGCCAGCGGGGCTTTCACCATCGCTCCGTCGATGCTTTGCCAGTCCCAGGCAATGCCCTCCAGCTCATCGTACTCGGCCAGCCCCGACCGCCAGAGCGCCAGAAAGAAACCCGCCCGGTGCCACTGTTGAAAATGCTTGTGGACCGCGCTGGCGCTGCCGAATTCCTTGGGCAAGGCCTTCCACTGACATCCCGTGCGCAGCACATACACAATGGCCGAGAAGATCCGGCGCGCCGGCATTGGCTTCCTCCCACCCCCCGGCTTCCGCCTATACTTTCGGCCTTTCGACCGCTGTCGAACCGGAATCAGCGGTTCGACTTTCACCCAAAACTCGTCGGATACTTCCCAAGATTTTATCTGCGGCATCTTGGGTCATAATCATGCATCAAATTGCAGCAGACTTCAATAAGTATTTACGGATAAGCTCTAAGTAGACACCTTGAGGAAGCGCCTCCGTCGCGTTCGGGCTCTGGGAACTATCGCCCCGGCGATTCACGCAACGATTCCAGAAAGCTGACGATCTGCCAGCGCTCCGGTTCCGGCAGCTTCGACCAGTCGGGCATGCCGCGCCGGACAACTCCGTTTGTAAGAACAAAGAACAGCGCACCCGGCGTCGCTTCTTGCGCCGTCAGTCCACGCAGCTTTGGACCTCGCTTCCCGCCCGCAGCATCTTTCCCGTGGCACTCGGAACAATGCTGCTCGAAGAGCTTTCTGCCTGCGGTCACCGCATCAGGGTCGCCTTCCAGGGGGTTCGGCCGGGCCCGCGCTTTCGAAGGAACTTTCGTCAGCACGGTGTAATCCCCCCTTGGGGTCTTGGGCGCAGCCGGGTTTTCAGCCCGGGCCAAGGCCAGTACCACATTGAGAATCAATAGACCTGCCATTACCCGCGGCATCCATCTGGTGGGTTGAGGGAATACAGGATGGATCTTCATGGGCGGCCTCCAAACAGTTGGCTGATCATCTCCCCGAAGCCCGAGAATTCCCGCGAGACGCTCCAGCGCAAGAGCAAGCGATGACTGTTGTCGTTCAGCCCGAATCCGGGCGACAAGCGAAGGGTCCAGCCCGAGGGAAGATTCCACGCCGCCACGGGCGCAAGATAATGGGATGTGTCGTGCAGGCCATAACTTTCGGTGTCGCCCAGACCGCCGTACAACTCGGCTCCGACGATGAAATTCTCACGGCAGAATTTGCAATGGCGTGGGGATGCCTTCAGCGCCAGTGGACGGCTTGCACCCAGGGCATAACCAAATTCCCAGGGATTACTGGGTGAAAGGTTTTTGGTGGCGAGTGGGTTCAGGGCAACATTCCAGCCCTGGAACGTCTTCGAGAGGAGCAGCTTGAATTCCAATTCGTGGTCGTGCCCCTGGCGTAGGACGGAGTTGGGATCGGCGTGATCGGATTCGACGTCGTGGCCTTCAACTTCCTTGATGATCTTGTCCGCCTCGCTGATCTGCTCGTACTCAATATAGATCACGGGATTGATGAAATGCTCCCGTTCGAGCGGACGAAAGCGGTTTTCCCAGCGAAAGCCCGTGAAGAGGGTGCTGTCGTGCAAGGTCGTTTGTCCGTCGAAATAAAACTCGGTAGTCCACCAGGCCCTGGCGCCATACTCGAGTTCAACCCAGAAGGCATGGAAGCCGTTGCCGGCGCGTTGCGTACCCACTGTGGAGAAATACTCCACCTCAAGATTTCCGGGCTCCTCGAGGTAATGATCGTAGGTCACGATGTAAGGGCTTTCCTGAGCGAAAGCCTGCACGTGGAAAACGAAAGAGAACAGAAATACCAGCGAAAGAAGAAAACCTGTGTGGGCGACGGGGCTCCACGTTAGCTTTCTCAGTCTGGAAGTTCCCAGGCAAGAAACCGAAAGCAATCCCTTGATCCTGGGGGCGCCGACTGGCAGCAACACGTGAGAGAAGTGTAAGCGGTGTCCAGCCATCCAATCTCCTTGATAAACCCTGGCTGGCGCACCTAGAATACGGGTGTATCGCCAGCCCTCCGGGTTGTCGATTTCCGGTCCCCGCAGCCCTTGGCCAAAGGTTCACTGTGGGGACCGGCTTCATGGTGCTACTTCACTTACTTTTCTTCGAATTTTAAATGGCGAGGTAAACTCGCCGCTACGACGTCAAATTAACCCACCACCGATCTTCGGTTGGTGTTTCCCGCGACGGTTTTCCACCTCGCGACATTGTCTGCAAACCCCTCCTAGCTCCAGCCGGATCACTTCCACCTGAAAACTGTTCTCGGTCGCGATTTCCGACTTCAGTGCCTCAAAGGCCGGGCTCGCGTATTCCACGATGGAACCGCAGCGGAAGCAAGCGAGATGACAGTGGTCGCGGATGGTGCGCGGCTCGAAATAGTGCTTCTCCCCTTGCAGGTGCATCAAATCCAACTCGTCAATTAAACGGAGCTTCTTGAGCACGTCCAGAGTTCGATAGACCGTGGCGCGATTGATCCGGGGATCGCGTTTTCTTGCCAGTTCCAGAAGCGCGGCGGCATCGACGTGTTCTTCCGCGCCCTGAAGTGCTTCAATTAACACGCGGCGTTGGCGGGTAAGCCGAACTCCGCTCGAGGAGACCTGCTCCAGCAGGGGATTGCGGTGTATCAGCCTCATTCCTTTTTCCTCACACTTGCGACTGAGTCGCAACTAGATGGCCAACTAAAAGACTGCCCTCGGGCAGTCTGCGCACCTATACTCCGTCGCACAGGTTAAGGATTGGCTTGTACCAAGTCAACCGTTTTCACCAGACTTTCAAAATCTTCCTGCGAACGGGGTGGCAGGAGGGTTGAACGGTTTGCGCGCCGGGCTTGGCCAGCCGTGTCCCTGGCGTCTTCCGCCCTGCTCAATAACTCGCGCTGCGGACGAAGGGGAAAGCCGCGCTACGATTACTTGCCTTAATCCATCAATTGTCCGCCGTTCACTTCCACCGTCTCACCGGTGATATACCGTGCCGCGGGTGAAGCCAGAAACACGATCACGTCCGCGACTTCCTCCGAGATGCCGGCGCGGCCCATAGGAATCGTCGCCACCATTTTTCGCATAAATTCAAGCGTACTGTGACGCTCATGGAACGGGGTCAGGATCACACCCGGCGAAACCGAATTCACGCGAACTCCGTGCGGGGCAAGTTCCTTGGCCAGCCCCTTCGTGTACGACAATAACCCGCCTTTCGCCGCGGAGTAGGTTGCGACGCCGGGGCCCCCGCCACTGCGGGCGGCGATGGAGGTGAGGTTGATAATACAGCCGCTCTCGCGCGCGACCATTTCTTCCCACACGGCTTTGACGCAGAAGTAGACGCTTTTCAGGTTCAGGTTCATAACCTGGTCCCAATACTCCTCGGTCATTTCAGCGAGCGAGCGCCGTCCCACCAGGTCGCCGGCGTTATTCACCAGGATGTCGATACGCCCCCACTGCCTACGGACCGCTGCCACCATCTCCTGAACGTCGCCGGAGCGTGTCACGTCCGCGTGGATGGCAATAGCTTCGCCGCCTGCGGCGCGGATGGCTGCGACAGCCTCTTCCGCCGCAGCTTGACTCTTGTGGTAGTTCACTCCCACGCGCGCACCTTCGCGCGCCATCGCTTCTGCCGTAGCGCGTCCGATCCCCGTGGACGCCCCCGTAATTAAAGCCACTTGTCCCCTGAGTACCATTTCGCCCCCTCCCCATATGTGCCGGTGGCTGGCTATTTTGCTGAAGATTGGACTCCTGCCCACCGGACCCAGCATCGTAACGCATCCGGGGCAAACCGCCAACCCTCATCAGGGCTGGGTAGGGTCTGAGTTCGATGTTTCTGTAGCGGCGAGTTTACCTCGCCAAATGGCGGCCTAAAGCCGCCTCTACACCAAGCTGACCCACGACGCCTCATCAAACCCCTTGGCAACCATGCGGGTTTTCTGGTAATTCTTATTAGTTCGGGCCGCGTTCATATCCCCAGAGGGCCGGGCTGCTTTAGGCAGGAACGATCCGCTTGGTTGCGCAATCTTCATTTGAACAGCGTCAACAGATTTGCCTGGGGAGATTGAGGCATCCGGTAATCCTCGGAAGCAGGAAGGGTGGCTTTACATGATCGAAGTAGAGAATCTTACGAAGCGCTACGGACCCACCGTGGCCGTTTCCGACCTGAGCTTCACGGTGCAGAAAGGTGAGATCCTGGGTTTTCTCGGCCCCAACGGCGCCGGGAAGACCACGACCATGCGCGTGATCACGGGGTTTCTCCCCCCCACGCAAGGGAAGGTTCTGGTCGCAGGCTACGACGTGGTGGAGGATCCCTTGGAGGCAAAGCGGCGCACGGGCTATCTGCCGGAAACTCCTCCGGTGTATCCGGACATGACCGTGGACGAGTACCTGGCCTTCGTGGCGCGAATCAAAGGTGTATCGCACCGTGATATAAAGGCTCGACTGGCCGAAGTGGATGAAAAGTGTGCAATCACCGACGTCCGCCGGCGCCAGATCGGAAAGCTCTCCAAAGGATACCGGCAACGGGTGGGATTGGCGCAGGCGCTGATTCACAATCCCGATGTGCTGGTGCTGGACGAACCGACGGCCGGCCTTGATCCCAAGCAGATCATTGAGACCCGCGAACTGATCAAGAGACTGGCTGGACAGCACACGGTCATCCTGAGTACCCACATCCTGCCGGAAGTTTCGAAGACCTGCCAGCGCGTCGTGGTGATCAACGCGGGGCAGATTGTGGCGGTGGGGACGCCGGATGAGCTCATGCGGCGCTTGCAGGGGTTCTCAACGCTGCTGGTGACCGCGGAAGGTCCGGCGGCGGAGATCATTGAGAAGTTTCAAAGAGTGGGCGGCGTGAACTGGGTTCGAGCCGCGGGACTCCAGCGACGGCAAGGTGACTTTGGAAGTGCACTCGGAGAAGGACCAGGACGTGCGCGCTGAGTTGGCGCGAGTCGTGGTGGAATCCGGCTGGAAACTCTTCGAATTGAAGACCAGTGGCTTAAGCCTGGAAGAGATCTTCTTGCAGCTCACTACTAAAGACGTCAGCGAGGAAGCCGCGGCGGAAGCCTCGAAGGCGGCGAACTGATTTAAGAGAGGATTCGCATGTTGCGCAATGTTCTGGCAGTAGCAGGCAAGGAAATGCGAGCTTACTTTCACTCGCCCATCGCCTATTTGGTGATGACGGTGTACACCGCTATTTGCGGTTTTGTCTTCTATAGTTCCACGGCGTTCTTTGTTATCCAATCCTTCCGCATGCAGGCCATGGGGGGGATGGGAGCGCCGCCCATGAGCCTGAACGAAAACATCATCCGTCCCATTCTGGGCGGGGTGCTCACGGTGGTGCTGCTGTTCTTGATTCCCCTGATTACCATGCGGCTCTTCGCGGAAGAGAAGCGCTCCGGAACGATTGAGCTTTTGCTGACGTTCCCGCTCACCGATCTGGAAATCATCCTGGGGAAGTTTCTCGGCGCTTTGACCATGTTTGTGATTCTGGAAGCGTTGACGTTTGTTTATTTCATAGTTCTGTTCATCTACGGCAATCCCAATGTCAAACCGCTTATTGGGAATGCCCTCGGGATCCTTCTCTACGGATCGGCGCTTCTGGCGCTCGGCATGTGGATTTCAACCTTTACCAAGAACCAGATCATCGCCGGTGCAGTGGGCATGGCAGCTTTCCTGTTGCTCTATCTGCTGGACTGGGTCAGCGCTTACTCCCAGAGTACATTTGGGCAGGTCATGTCCTATCTTGCGTTAACCACCCATTTTGACAATTTCTCAAAGGGTGTAATTCAATTGAGCGACGTTGTGTATTACCTCTCGGTCATCATCCTGGGAATATTCCTGACCGCGCGCTCGATGGAAGCCTTGAAAGGGAGGCCGTAACCATGGCGTGGAAAGATCGCTTGAGTGGCCGCAGCGGACAGCAAGTTCTCACGGGCGCAAACTTTGCTCTCTACACACTGATCGTGGTGGCGCTGATCGTTCTGGTGAATTGGTTTGTCAATCACCACGACAAGCGCTGGGACATGACGCCCAACAAGAAGTACAGTCTCTCGGACCAGACCCGCAAGATCCTGAAGGAACTGAACCGGGACGTGGCTATTTATGTATTTGACCGGGAACGGAGCATGGGCGAACGCCGCGACGTGCTCGACATGTATGCTTCCGCCTCGCACCGCGTAAAAGTAAAATACGTTGACCCGGATCGCCAGCCGGCCGTGGCCAAAGAGTTTGCCGTCCGCACCTACGGAACGATTGTGGTGTCGGCGGGCGATCGGCACATGGAGGCTCAGGGTGACACCGAGGAGGGGATCACGAACGCCTTGGTGCGCGTCCTGAAGGGCCAAAGGTCAGCCTGCTTTATCGAGGGGCACGGGGAGCGCAAACTGGATAGCACGGATCGCGACGGCTACGACCACTTCGGCAAACAGCTTGGCAACGAGAATTACCTGACGCAGTCGGTCCCGCTGATGCAGAAGATGGCCATCCCCCCAGACTGCACCATGGTGGTGATTGCCGGCCCGCAGAACGATTATCTTCCGCCGGAGATCGACGTCCTGCAGAAATATATCCAAGGCGGGGGACGCGCCCTCATCATGCTGGACGCCGGCGTAGAATTGCCCAACCTGGCCAAGCTCTTAACCGGATGGAATGTGACGGCCCGCAATGACCTGGTGATCGACCAGAATCCTGTGGCACAACTCTTTGGCACCAGCCCCGCGATGCCGCTGATTGTGAAGTACGGGTCGAATCCCATTGTGCAACCCCTTTCGGGGCGCGCCACGCTTTTCCCACTCTCTCGCTCGTTTGAAATCGGGAAGGAACCCAAAGCCGGTGGCACCGCCGATTCTCTCTGCGACACTTCCGGGGAGAGCTTCGATGTGATGAACTTCAATCCTAAAATGGAAAAGGTGGAATTCCGGCCGGGCAAGGACCTGAAAGGCCCCCTCACCGTGGCAGCGGCAGGTACGGTTCCAGGTGAAGGAGAGAAAAAGATCTCGGGCCGCTTTGTGGCCTTGGGGACATCCCTAGTCGCGGCCAACAACTTCCTGAATTTTCAAAGCAACCGCGATTTCATCATGAATTCCATCAACTGGCTTTCGGAGGATGAGGATCTCATCTCCATTCGGGCCAAACCCCCGGACTCCCAACACCTGACCATGAATTCACAGCAGATGCGCCAAGTGCTCTTCCTGGGCGTTTTCGGCATCCCGTTTTTGATTATCGTGGCCGGCGTGATGGTGTGGTGGCAACGGCGATGAAGAACCCAAAATACCTGAATACATTGTTCGCACTGGCTATCCTGTCCGCGACGTGGGCGGCTTTCACTTATTACGACAAGCGCAAAAGCCAGGAGACGCCCAAAGTCGAAACGAGCAAACAGGAGAAGATTTTTTCCGTCGACGGCCAGCACATCCAGACCATAACTTTCAAGCCCCGGGAGGGCGAAGCCACCACTTGCCGCCGTGAAGCCGGGAAGTGGATCATCGCGGCGCCCAGCCAATTAGAGGGGGACCCTAGCGCCTTCGCGGGTGTTCTGAATAGTCTAACGACCGCGACCGTGGAGGATGTTGTAGCTCCGCATCCGGCCAGCTTGAAGGATTTTGGCCTTGATCCACCCAGCTTCACCCTGGAAGTCACCACGGATACCAAACCGCAATCCCTCACCCTGCTTCTGGGTGACGATACGCCCACCAGTGGCGGAGTGTATGCGCAGGTGGAAGGCAATCCGCGGGTCTTCACCCTCGCGACTTATGTGAAATCCGCTCTCGAGAAGAAACCCTTCGATCTGCGTGACAAGCGCGCCCTGACACTCGAATCCGACCAGTTGCAGAAAATCGGAGTGGACTACAAAGGCACGCAGTGGACCTTGCAAAAGAATCCCGAGGGCGTGTGGGATCTCGTGTTGCCCCCCTCGGTGCGTGCTGACCGCTTTACGGTGGATGGCCTGCTCAGCCAGTTGCGGAGCCTGAACATGCAGACCATTGCGGCGGAAGACAAGAAGAAAGGTGGCGAGTACGGGTTCGGCTCACCTGAACTTCGGCTGCAATTGACGGGCACGGGCGGGCAGCAGACGATTGTGGTCGGGAAGAAGGATAAGGACAGCGACCGCTACTTTGCCATGAACTCCGCCCTCAATCCGGTGTTCACCCTCAACTCCGAATTCGTCACCCAATTCAAGAAGGACCAGAATGATTTACGCGAGAAGGATCTGTTTTCCTTCTCCGCCTTCGACGCGAAGCGAGTCGAATTGGAAACTCCCAAGGGCCACTGGGTCTTCGAGCAGCAGAAGAACCAATGGAAGCAGACGACTCCCAGCGCCAAGAACCTGGCCTCCGACAAAGTGGAAACCCTGTTGACCCGCTTGCGTGACCTGCGCGCGGATTCGTTCCCCAAGGGCGGGGACCTGGCGCAGTACGGGCTGGCCAAGCCGGCTTATCGTTTCAATGTTCAGTCCGGAGAAAAGAACAATACGGAGATCGTGGAGGCGGCGAAAACCGGTGACCACGTTTACGCGCGAAGGTCGACAGACCCGTTACCGGCTGAACTCCCGAAGACTGCTTTGGACGAAATTGAGAAAGCCTTGAGTGGTCTCTGATCGAATTCCCACTCGTGCCCCGATAATTGACTTTGATTCTACCGGCCCGCGGCGTTTTCCTGTGGAAGTATGCGCTCGTGTCGTGCGTGGCCGCGAGGGGTGGAGGACAGGCCGCCTTTATGCGCATCACTAAAATCGAGACCGCCGTCATCGAAGCCAATTTCGACTGGACGATTGTCAAGGTCCATACCGACCAGGGACTGATCGGCTGGGGTGAAGCCTTCTTCGCTCCCGGCCTCACGGCCCTGATGCGTGAGCTCAACGATTTCCTTCCTGGTGAGGACCCGCGCGATGTGGATCGCCTCTGCCGGCTCATGCGGACCGCGCTGATTGCGACGGGAACGGCAGGGATGGGTTACCACGCCATCAGTGGAGTTGAGACGGCTCTGTGGGATATTGTGGGCAAGGCCTCGAACCTCCCCATCTACCAATTCCTGGGAGGCAAGTACCGCGACCGGGTGCGCATCTATGCCGACTGCCACGCCGGCAAGGGCCTTACCAGCCTCTCACCCGTGCTCCAGCCGCGCCATCCCGCCTGGATGGCCCAGGCAAAGAAAAAGTCGCAGGCACGTGCGGAAATCAGCCCGAAATTCCATGGCGGTCAGAAGTCCGAGGCCAAGGAGTTGCGCCCCCAGGATTTCGCACGCCGTGCCGTGGAAATGAAACGCCGCGGCTTTACCGCGCTGAAATTTGATGTGGACGTCCCCACGGAATACTCACTCGACGATTACAATCGCGCCCTCACCCGGGGTGAGATCGAAACCATGGTGGGGCTGGTGGCGACGCTCCGCAAGGCGCTGGGCAAGGATGTGGACCTGGCGATTGACTGTCATTGGAACTACGGTGTGAACGACGCCATCCGCCTGGCGCGCGCCTGCGAGCCCTATGACTTAATCTGGCTGGAAGATCCCGTCCCGCCCGAAAACAACGACGCCATTGGACGAGTGACTTCTGCAACCTCCACCCCCATCGCCACCGGCGAACACCATTACCAGCGGCATCACTTTCGCGAGTTGTTGGAGCGCGAGGCCGTGGATATTCTGGCGCCGGATTTCCAGAAAGTGGGTGGATTGCTGGAGGGGCGACGCATCGCAGACATGGCGGAAGTTCATTACGTCCAGTTGGCCCCCCACAACATCTCGGGGCCGATCGGGACCATGGCCTCGGTGCATCTCGCGGCCGCGATCCCAAATTTCCTGGCGCTCGAGTGGCACGCCGCGAGCGTTCCGTTTTTCGACGAGCTCATCAAAGGCCGTCGCGGACCGCTGATTGAGAAGGGTTATGTTCGTGTGCCCGACAAACCGGGTCTGGGAATCGAACTGGATGAAGGCGTCGCCTACAAATACCGCAAACGCACCGAAGCTTTTTTCGATCGCCCCGCGTGACGGCCCTCGTGAGGAGTGACAAGCCGGCAAAGGCCGCAATTTGAAACTCGAAGCTCGACAACCGCTGCGAGTTTCGCATTTCGAATATCGGTTTTCGGTTCCTCGTAACTGCCCTATTTATTCTTCCAGACAGGCTTGCGCTTCTGGACGAGTGCCAGCAGGCCTTCCTTGGAATCCTCAAGATCAAACAACTGGTTCAAGTAGAGGTTCTGAGATCGCTTGAGCGCCTCATCAAAGGTCCGCCACGTGCCTTCGAAAATTACGCGCTTGAGCAAGGTTAGCACCGGACCGCTTTGAGCGGAGATACGCTTTACCAGGGCATCGACGGTTTCCTTCAGTTTCTTGCGCGGCACTACGCGATTGACCAAACCCATATGGAGTGCTTGCGATGCGGTGATGGGCTCTCCGGTAAGGAGTAGTTCCATGGCACGATGCGGCCCAATGACGCGCGGGTAAACCACCGCGCCCATGGGCGGAAACACTCCCAGCTTGATTTCAGGCTGGCGAAACTGCGCAATCTCGGAGGCAACCACCAGGTCGCAGAAGGTCGCCAACTCCGCGCCGGCGCCAGAGGCCACCCCATCCACGACGGCGAGCACGGGTTTGGATAGTTCATTCATAATGCGAAAGACGCCGTGGAATGCGTCCATCATCTGAAAGACCAACTGCGAGGTGTACCCCTCCGCACCCACTCCCAGGGAGAAGTAGCCCTCACACTCCGGCGCGGCGTCCAGGAGGATCATGCGGACGTCCTCGCGGAAGGAGAGGCTTTCAATGGCGATCCCGATTTCCTGGACCATCTCAAGGTTCATGATGTTTTGCTTGGGCCGATTCAGGGTGAGGTGCGCCACTATCCCCGAGTCATCCCAGCGGATGAATTTGAATTCTTTCTTCGCCGGTATTCTCGCTCCCTCGAGGTTTTCTACAACTGGGTCGTCCGCCATGGCGTCCTCCAATTCAGAATACGGGACACGGGATACGGGTTAGCGACCGATTTGTAGGCTTACACGGGATCGATGGCAGTGCAGGAATCGGACCTTCACCCGAATCCTGAATTCCTGATCCCTAAACCCGTATCCCGTAACCCGTGTCCCGTAACCCGTGTCCCGACTTTACTTCAGTTTACCGCCGCATTTGCCGCAATAGTCAAACTTTTCAGGAATACCCTTGGCCCCGCACTCCGAGCACTTCCGCGTGGGGGCGCCCCAAAGGAATTCGCTGGATTTTCCCGCCGCCGCCAGGTCCCGAAGGTTCTTGGTGTCAGCAGGGCGCTTTTCGATGAAAGCCTGGATTCCCTCATAAGGCTCCCGGGAAGTGGCGTGAACGGCCAGCCAATCTCGGGCGTGGCCCGTGGTGAGCGTCCACGCCAGATCCTTCCAGGTGTCCAACTGCTGGCGCGTGTAGCGCGTGCATTCGGGGAACTTCTGGATCAACTTCTTGGCCAAAGCCTGCACCGCTTTGTCGAGCTGCTTCAGGGGGACAACTTGATTGACCAGCCCCCAATTGAGCGCCTGCTCCGCGGTGATTTCATCGCAGGTCAGAAGCATCTCCCGCGCCCGCCGCTCGCCGATGACCAGCGGCAGCCACTGGGTGGCTCCCCAGGCGTCCACCAGCCCGACGCGCGTCCCCACCTGCATGAAGCGCACATGGTCGGCCGCAATCGCCAGGTCTGCAGCCAGATTCCAGTCGTTTCCGCCGCCCGCCACCACACCGTTCAGGCGCGCGATGGTCGGCTTGCCCAAGTGGCGAAACAGATCCAGAGCTTCCGAAAGTAATCCCTGATACTTCCAAAAGTTGCGCGGACGTTGCAGGAACTCCCGGGAAAATTCCTGGGCGTCGCTTCCGGCGCAAAATGCCTTGTCGCCGGCGCCCGTTAGAACCACGACCCCCACAGAATCGTCCAGCTCCACATCGTGAAAGGCCTCCGTCATCTCGCGGAGGGTGTCGGAGGAGTGGGCGTTATACACTTCCGCACGATTCAGCGTGATGCGCGCAATGCCATCCTTCTTCTCGTAAAGGATGTCGGCAAAGTGGAACCGGGATGCCGCCTGTCCGGTGTATTCCATCGGAGATTCAGCTTCCTTTCTATCTCATCCTGTATGCTGATGCTATCACAGCCGCTCCGCCGGTGGGTAGCGAGCGACAGCCGGGTGCTGTCTAATTTGAACGTAGCGCCCCGATTCATCGGGGCTCCATGCCGGCTGGAAGCCGGCGCTACGTTTGAAATTAGGACAGCACCGACGGCCGCATCGAATTTTGAAAAACTTGCGATATGATGGAGGGCGGAGGAACGCGGATGAATGCCAAAAGGTATGGACTTCCGATCCTGGCTATGCTGGTCTTCAGCGGCGCGCTAAAGGGGGCCACCGAAGCGCTGTATGACGAGAAGGCGGATGCGCAGCGCGACGTCTCGATGGCAATTGCGAAAGCGGCGAAGAGCAGGAAAAATGTCGTGCTCATCTTCGGCGCCAACTGGTGACCAGATTGTTATGCGCTGGATGCGCATATGCATAAAGCTGAGTTGGCTTCCCTCCTCGAAGAGAAGTTCGTCATCGTGAAGGTAGACGTGGGTCGCTACGATAAGAACCTGGACCTGGCGGAGAAATACCATGTCCCCGTCAAACACGGTGTCCCCGCCCTGGCTGTGTTGGATTCAAGTGGGCGCCTCCTCTATGCGATGGACCAAGGCCAATTCGCCGACGCCCGTCATATGAGCTACGAGAGCATCAGAGGTTTCTTCGAGCAGTGGAAGCCCAAGAAGATCGGATCATCGGGCCCTTGAGTCATTGAGCGATCTGGCCATCAGATCAGGGATTCCTTGATCAATTTCAAATGCCCCGATTTTTTCAATGGCTCGATAACCCGATGGCCAAATGACCCGATTAACTTGACGCTCCTGCATGAGTCCATTAGACTTTCCCTCTATCCAGGGGAGAGGGGCCAATGAAAAAGGAAACGATTGCAACGGCGGTAATCTTTTTGGCGGTGGGTTTTCTGGCGGGCTATATCACCAACGACCAAATGAACTGGAACGCCCGCCAAAAGCCGGCGCAAACCGGCATGGCTCCGGGTATGCCCCCTGCCGGCACGAACCCTCCGCCCATGGGGGGGCCGAATGCGCAGAGCTTGCCGGAAGGCCATCCCCCTATCGATAGCGGGGCGGTCATCAAACAGATGCAGGAAATGGCAGCACAGAATCCTAAGGACGCTGAAATCCGCCTGAAGCTCGCCAACTTTTTGTATGATCAAAGGCAATACACACAGAGCATCGAGTGGTATGAGCGTGCTTTGGAGCTCGAACCGAACAACGTAAACGCACGGACGGATTTAGGTACGGCGTTTTTCTACACCGGGCGGCCCCAGGATGCCTTGCAGGAATACCGCAAGTCGCTGAAGATTGATCCGAAGCACGAACCTACCCTGCTCAACACCATCGTCGTAAACCTGGATGGCACGCACGATGTCGCCGCAGCGCAAAAAGCCTGGGATGAATTGCACAAATTGAATCCCAATCATCCTGCCCTTGCAGGTTTGAAAGAGAAGCTTGACGCGGCCCGCACCTCCAGTGGCGCGGGACCGCAGCGCTAAATCACAGGCATCTCCCCGGCTTGAAAGGCCGTCTGACCCCTTATGGGAAGTTTTCTGATGGACGCTCTTGAGCTTATCGCCCTGGTGCTCTTCCTCAAGGCCATGTTCCGGAGCATTCGATCCGCATTCAGTTCTACCCGGATCCACGTGGGCTCCTCAGGAGTCAGGGCACAACCGCGCCAACCCGCGGTTGCTCACCGTAGTGCCACGGCGCGCGACCCGGTTTGTGGCATCTTTGTTTCCACCGAACTTTCCCACCAACTCATGCGGGGCTCGGAAACGCTTCACTTTTGTTCGCGCGAGTGTTTGGAACAATACCAAAAGGATCCAGCCCATGTTGCTTCTTGATGCGCGGGTGAGGGCTCAAGTCTTTTCGTCCCCCTTTCAGCCGCTGCGGAAACCTCTGTGTCTTCCCGGGCGCCTGGTGGTGGCTGCCCTTGTGCTGGGGGTCCTTGCCCATGGCTCTGCGGCGCTGGGTTGGGGAGGCAAGGTCAAGCTGGCTCGCCAATATCGCGCCGGGCAGAGCATGGTCTACGCCACGGAAGTCCGCACCCGTGCGCAAATCGATTCCAATCCACCGGCCTTGAAAAACTTTTTCCCACCCGTCCCCGCGGACTTAACGATGCGCCAGCAGAATACCGTCACGGTCGCTGCCGTGCATGCGGATGGCGCCGCGGATTTGCAGCAACGCTTTGATCGGTTTGAATTGCAGAGCGACCTTGCGGCCCTCCCGGAAGAGTTGCGAAATTCTGCGAAGCAAGCCCAGGAGGAGTTTGCCCAGCAGATGTCCGGGCACATGCTGACGGTTCACTACGACTCCAAGGGCCAGCTTGCGGGGTTCGAAGGCGCCGACGATCTCTTGCAGCAACTTGATCCCCCACTTCGAGAACCCCTCCACCAGATGCTGAGGCTCTTTCTGGAGCAGATGGGAGGTCAGGCGCTTTATCCTGCCCACCCCGTGAAACGAGGCGAAGAGTGGATCCAGAAGCTCGACTCCGACCCCCGGGAGGATTACCCGTTCCAGGTGCAAGGAACAAGTGTCTTGCGCTTTTCCGGTAAGACCCGGTACCAGGGCGTGAAGGCGGGTATTGTGGAGTATCACTTTGAGAATTCGCTCACTCCTGCCCTGGCGGGCATGCGCCGGGGTGGAGCACTTCCACAATTGGAAGCCATGGGAATGCATCTCGAAATTCAGATCAAGGGTCAGGGGAAAGGACGAGTTCTGGTGGCGCTCGATGATGGCAGGGTGCTTCAGAATCACTCAACGCTGCACCAGACACTTAACGCGCACTTGGAGGGGAAGTCAGGGCTTCCTCTACTCACCGCGCAGCCGGCTAAACTCGAAATCCAATCCGACACTGAAATGAATGTCGAAGGAAATGGCCGGTAACACGCCTGTAACATTGGTGGGAGAGTCCGGAATTCACTGTTGACAACCAGGCGGGCGCCCCTATAATCGAGGAAAGTTTCGCTCCAGGCCAGAGGAAAATACGAAGGAAATGAATCAACCGCTTAACGCAGCGTGGCCGGTAGTGCTTAGTGTCGCCGGATTTGATCCCTCGGCCGGCGCCGGAATCGCCGCGGACCTCAAAACCTTCGCCGCCCACAATTGTTACGGCGTGGCCGCGATCACTGCTTTGACGGTTCAGAATAGCCAGGGAGTGGCGGCGGTCCACCCCGTGGGGCCGAAGGTTCTACGGGAGTCGATTCAATCCCTTCTGGCTGACGGGCGAGTGAAGGCACTTAAAATCGGCATGCTCTATAACGCGGCCATGGCCGAAGTCGTGCGCGAGGTTCTTGACGCCAATCCCACCCTACCTGCCGTGCTCGATCCGATCGTGCGTTCTCGGAATGAAGTCGAGTTGCTGGATGCGGCGGGCCTGGAGTTCCTCCGGCGAAAACTGCTTTCCCGCGTTTCGCTGGTAACGCCCAATCTGGATGAAGCCGCCGCCCTCACAGACCTGCAGGTCGATAATCTGGATGGCATGAAGGCTGCAGCGCGCAAACTGGTCGAAATGGGTGCGCGCGCCGTGGTGGTGACTGGCGGGCATCTCGAGAAAGCTATCGATGTCTTTTTCGATGGCACCGAGATGGAGTCGTTTGTGGGCGACCGCATCAAGCCAGATAACACGCATGGAACGGGATGCACGTTTTCTTCCGCTGTGGCAGCAAACCTCGCCCTGGGGCGCCAATTGCGCGATGCCGTGGTGCTGGCCAAGGCATTTGTCGCCGAAGCAATCCGCAAGGCCTTCCCGGTCGGACCGGGTAACCTTCCTCTGAACCACCTCTATCGCATGACGCAGCCTGCCCGGGTTACAGACCACTCTCCCGAGATCGCCGAACCCGTACACTAAAACTTGATCACCTGCAGGCCGTTCCAACCACAGGGCACCCCGATAGATAGGGTCTAAGGTGGGCAGGAGTTTGGGAAAAAGGGGCAGTTGCCCCTGTTAATGGGCGATGGAAAACGTCGTCCAGGGATATGCATCCATGTCGCGCAGCAAGGACTTCTCCCACGAATATTCGGGATGTTTCGCGAGGTGCTCGGCGGCTTTGAAATTGAGGCCGCAGGCGTGGCCCGCTGCGACGCTAATGGACATGTGTTCGGCCATGGCTGCGTCCGCGACCTTGTTTTGAACCGCCCCGGCTGTTCCATAGGGCGGCTGCCACCCAACCTGGCCACGTGATGAGAGATCGACGTGGCCGTCGAGGGTGCGCTCGTCCGGCTCCTCTTTCTTGTCGAAGGTGTCATAGTGGTCTGCCAGGAAGCGTTCGGCCGCGGCGACATCAATCTTTCCCTTGTACTCGGCCATCAACTGGTCCCAGCGCACGTGGCGGGCAAGGCAGCTTTGTTGCAGGTCTTGCGGATCAAAATTCGTTTCCTCTTGAATGAGTTTCGGGTTGGCGGGGAAATTTGAGCCCACAAAATAACCGTCTTTCTTGCGGAGCAGAGTCACGTTCTTGAGTCCCAATTCGAGGCTGGCAATTTCATTGGTTTTCCGGTCTGCCACCAGCCAGGTGTTGGCGTATCCACCGTTATTGCCTTCCTTCATAATTTGCGCGAAGTCATCAATCGAAGAGGAGTATTGCATAGCCTTGCGGGCTCGGACGAACTCTGGGATGCCCTTGGGGTCGTAGCCCGAAAAATGAGTGATGGTAGTCTCCGTAATCATTATTCCCGCAGAGTTAATCCCAAAATCATCACCGCTATGAATGAAGCCGGGCAGGGCGTCCATCAGGAAGCGATTGCCCTTGCCGGGAGCGACGTCAAAGATGAAGGTCCAGCGGGCGCCCTCCAGGTAGCTCGTCCAGTTGTTGTGCGCGATGATGACCTTTCCATCCTTCGTGTAACTACCCGTGGCGACAAAGGCGCTGCAATGCTCCGGCACGGTCAGAAACGAGGAGGGGGAAGCGGCGTGTTGCTTGTCATACTCTTTCACGTAGTAGGGCCATTCCATCGCCGCATTCAGCCCCACCACATCCCACACGTCCAGGTTTACACCTTGGGCTTTCAGGCCAGCGACAATGCCTTCCAGCTCCTCTCGATACTCCGGTTCGATGTGGGGCCACATCATGTTCTTGGCAGCATCACGGAAAAACTTCCAATCCTTGTTGCTGTCATGAATCTGCTCAAGGGCAATGACCTTTTCCGCGTCGAGAATCTCCTTAGCCAGCAGGTATCCGTGTTGGAACCCGATTTCGGACGGCGTCCCCTCGAGGTGCACCAACGTCCAGCCATTCTGCGCGGGCTTGCGAAAGGCTCCCTTTAAACGCGGATCGGGTTGCGAACCTTTCGGAGCTAGGGGCAAGACTGCTGTGGCAAGAACCAAGCCCACCAGGATTACGGCGATTCGGCGCATGAAAGTCTCCTCGGGGTGATTTGCCTCGCGCATCACCAGAACCCGCCAGAGTGATGTCGATAGAGGAACGCCATTATACACGAAACCTGAAATCCTCTCAACCAACCCTGCGACCTTGGCGAGTCCACTGCCCCCCAGGGTGATTGGGAAAAGTGAGGGCCTTAATCTCCTACTTGCCGGGCAGCAAACGGTCCTTCGCGATACAATGGCATCATGAACATAAACTTCGCTTTTGGACGATCGGGTTTGACCTTAGACCTGCCGGACGGGTTCGAGTACCGTGTGCTGGAAGCGCGGTCGGCTGTCCCGCTTAAGGATGCCCCCGGCGCACTCGAGAAGGCGTTGGATGCGCCCATTGCCTCCCCGCCGCTCCTGGAGTTGGCGCGCGGTAAGCGCTCAGCCGCCATCTCCGTTTGCGATATCACGCGGCCGGCTCCGAACCGTGAGGTGCTTCCTCCCGTGCTGGCTCGCCTCGAAGCAGCGGGCATTCCACGCGAGAGCATCACGATCCTGATCGCTACGGGGCTCCACCGGCCGGCCAGCGAGGCGGAGATTCGCGAGATTTGTGGCCCGGAAACCGCGGCCCGCTACCGGGTGCTGAATCACCACGCGCGCGAACTCTCCGAGCATCGCTCCCTGGGAAAAACGGCGGGGGGGACGCCCGTCTACATCGATGAGCGCTTCATGTCCGCAGACCTCCACATTACTTTGGGATTCATCGAACCGCACTTAATGCTGGGTTATTCCGGCGGGCGCAAGCTGATTGCCCCGGGCCTGGCCGCGCAAGAAACCATCAAGGTCCTGCACAGTCCCCGCTTCATGCGCGACCCGCGCGCCGCGGAAGGCTCCATCGAAGAAAACCCGCTGCATCAGGAGCTCCTGGAGATCTCCCGCCTCGCGCGCCACGATTTTCTGGTGGATGTGGCCCTGGGCCGCGGGACTCCGCGGCGCCCCATCGCCGGCGTTTTTGCGGGCGAACCCGTCGCCGCGCACCAGCGGGGGGTTGAGTTCGTCTCGCGCGTCATCCTCAAGACGTTCGACAAACCTGTGGATGCGGTGATCACCACTGCGGCCGGGTATCCCCTCGATTTGACCTTCTACCAGGCAGTAAAAGGCATTACGGCGGCGTCACATATTGTGAAACCGGGCGGAAAAATCCTGCTGCTTGCCGCGTGTGAGGAAGGTGTAGGCGGGCCTGAGTTCGCGCGGATGCTTATAGAGGGTTCCTCTGATCGCGCCTTCATGAAGAAGATTGAGGGTGTGCCAGTGACTGTGGACCAGTGGCAACTCGAGAAGCTTGCCCTGGTCACTACCCGCGCGGAAGTTCTCTATTACGTGCCCGGCCTGCCGCGCGAATTCCACTCCGGCGTCTGGGGGAAGGTCTTTCCAAGCGCTGAAGAAGCTGTCGCGGCGCTTGCCGCGGCGCTGGAAAGAAACGCGCGCGTCGCCGTCATTCCCGAAGGACCGTACGTACTGGCGCGGCTGGGCTCCCACACGCCCACGAAGGCCGCGGCGTGAACGGGCTATACCTCACAATTCTCTGCTGCCCACCACTCAAGTTGGCCGCCTCAGGTGGTTACGACCTGACCATATAAGAGATATGCTGTGATTACCAAGGTGAGAAGAGCTGCCTTGACGGAACTGAACTTCTGACCATGGTCTTTAACCATGGTTTACTTAGGCGAGGAGTCCACATATGGAGACTATGGCCATATCGAAGTTCAAGGCAAGGTGCCTTGCGGTCCTGGAGGGTGTCCGCCGCACCAAGAAACCGGTGTTGATCACCCGCTTCGGGCAGCCCGTGGCGGAGGTGGTTCCGCCTTCGGGGCCTCCCAGGCCCAAAAGCTGGGTGGGGTCTATGGCGGGTACGGCGAAAATCCTCGGCGACATTGTCTCACCGGCGAGTGAAGAAAGTGACTGGGAGGCAGGCCGTTGAAACTGCTTCTGGATACCCACATCTGGATTTGGAGTCAGCTCACCCCTCAATAATCTTCAATTTCCTTCCCACTTCCGCAAGAATGCCAAGCGCCCGCATCAATTCTTCACGCGTATGCGTGGCGGTCACAATGGTGCGGATGCGCGCCTTGCCGTGCGGCACAGTCGGGAACCCGATGCCTTGCGCGAACACTCCGGCGGCAAAAAGCTGGCGTGAGAATTCATGCGCGAGCGCCGCGTCTCCGACGATGACGGGGGTGATGGGGGTCTCACTCATGCCGGTATTGAACCCCAGCTTCATCAGTCCTTCTTTGAAGAATCGGGTGTTCGCCCAGAGCTGATCGATCAGTTGCGGCTCCTCTTCCAGGACTTCAAAGGCCGCGAGGCAGGTGGCGGCGACCGACGGCGGGTGGGAGGTGGAGAAGAGGAAGGGCCGCGCCCGATGGTAAAGGAATTCGATCGTGTCGCGCGTGGCGCAGACGTACCCCCCCAGCGCTCCAATGGCCTTCGAAAGCGTCCCCACCTGGATATCCACGCGGCCGTGCAAGTTGAAGTGGTCGACCGTGCCACGCCCATTCCGGCCCAGCACCCCGGAAGAGTGGGCGTCGTCGATCATCATGATGCACCTATATTTCTCGGCCAGTTCAACCAGTTGCGGCAGGGGGGCGATGTCGCCCTCCATGGAAAACACCCCGTCCGTAATCAGGAGCCTATGGCATTTGCGATCCGCGATTTCCCTTAGGACCTTCTCGCAGGCCTCGATGTCTTTGTGAGGGAAGACCTTGATTTCAGCGCGCGACAGCCGGCAGCCATCGATAATCGAGGCATGGTTGAGTTCGTCGGAAATAATCAAATCCTCGCGGCCGAGAATGGCGGAGACGGTCCCGGCATTGGCGGCGAAGCCTGATTGGAAGACCACGGACGCTTCCACGTGCTTGAAGTGCGCGATTTTTTCCTCCAGCGCCATGTGAATCGACATGGTGCCGGCGATGGTCCGCACGGCGCCCGATCCCACACCCCATTTTTCCGTGGCTTCCAGCGCGCGCTTCCGCAACTTCGGGTGGGTGGTCAAGCCCAGGTAATTGTTGGACGAGAGGTTGATAACTTCCTGGCCGTCGAAGCGCGACACAGGAAGCTGCTCCGTTTCCAGGACGCGCAGCTTTTGATAGAGCTTCTGCTCGCGCAGCTTTTGAAGCTCATCGGTAAGGTATTGCAATTCCGTTTTTGGCATTCTTGGATACCCCCGAACGAATATGGCTCGCTTGCCAGCATTGCTCAGCCGCACGTCGGACCAACAATTCCGCGCTAAAAGCTACCTTTGCCCGATCAAGAACGTCGGCGGCATCCCAAACGAAGTCAGTCGCGGGTTACAATTTTAGACCGACATCATATCAAGAGGGGACTCTATCAGAAAGAGGAAAGCAGTTCAGGACTAACCGGCAGAGAGACCGTACTACTGAAGCTTGTACCGGATCTTCGCCAGGGCTTCCTTCGCCAGTGCGTAGTCCGGCGAGAGCTTCAACGCTTCGTTGAAATGATAGCGCGCCTGGCCGTACATTTCCTTGGCGGCATAAACGCGCCCCAGATTGTAGTGCGGATAATGGTAGGACTCATAGCGCCGCGATTGCAGCGAGCGCTCCAGCCAGGGAATCGCCTCGTCATATTCCCCTTTTTCGATCAAATAGGCGCCAATGTCGTTGTACGGGTTTCCAAACTCCGGATCAATCTGGATCGCTTTCTTGCATTCCGCAATAGCGTCTTCGATCTTGCCCTGGTAGCGGTAAGTCCACCCCAGGAAAGTAAAAGCTTCCGCCGTAGGATGAAGGTCCAGGGAGCGCTTATAGAGTTCGACCGCCATGTCGTAATCGCCGCCCATCTGGTACTGATAGGCTTCTTTAAGCAGTTCCCACGCGGATTGGAGCTCCTCAGCGCCCATAGAATCGTAGTTAACACAAGCACCCTGAGTTGTCAATGCTGCTGAATTCATGATCAATCGGGCGCCCCTCCCACATGAACTGCGACTTCGTGCAAAGTAATCTTGCTCCCTGCGCGCAAATCTGAGAATATGGCTGGTTTCAACAGGGTGATCATCTACCAAT
This sequence comes from uncultured Acidobacteriota bacterium, assembly GCA_963804995.1. Classification (GTDB taxonomy): domain Bacteria; phylum Acidobacteriota; class Terriglobia; order UBA7540; family UBA7540; genus Bog-366. Next base: position 70,825 of record CAWDSK010000009.1, on the reverse strand, counting down.
GGGAGGCCATAATGGCATTCAATCTTAAGCATCGTAGTCACATCATCACGGACGGTCGCGACCGCGCCGGAGCCCGTTCCATGCTCAAAGCCATCGGGTTCACGGACGAAGATCTGGCCAAGCCGATCGTCGGCATAGCCAACACCTGGATTGAGACCATGCCGTGCAACTTCCACCTGCGCAAGCTGGCTGAAAAAGTGAAGGCAGGCGTGCGTGCGGCGGGTGGCACTCCCATGGAGCTCAATACCATCGCTATTTCCGACGGCGTAACGATGGGCACCGAGGGCATGAAGGCCTCCCTTGTCAGTCGCGAAGTGGTGGCCGACTCGATCGAACTGGTCGGGCGTGGACATATGTTTGACGCCATGGTGGCGCTGGTGGGCTGCGACAAGACGATTCCCGGCGGAGCCATGGCGCTCATCCGTCTGAATGTCCCAAGCGTGCTCCTCTACGGCGGGTCTATTGCCGCGGGACGCTTCCAGGGACGCGACGTTACGGTTGGCGACGTTTACGAAGCCGTAGGCGCGAATGCTGCCGGCCTCATGACGGACGCAGAGTTGAAAGAACTGGAAGACTCCGCCTGTCCGGCCGCGGGAGCGTGCGGTGGGCAGTTCACGGCCAACACCATGTCCACGGTGATGGAGTTCATCGGCCTGTCTCCCATGGGAGCGAACAGCGTCCCGGCTCTCGATCCCAAGAAGGACGAAGTCGCGTACCGGTGCGGGCAAATCGTGATGGATTTGTTGCGCCGCGGAGTAAGACCGCTCGATATTCTTACGCGCAAGGCCTTTGAAAATGCCATTGCCAGCGTGGCGGCCACGGGCGGCTCAACCAACGGTGTGCTGCACCTGCTCGCCATGGCGCGAGAGGCCGGCGTCCCCCTGACCATCGATGACTTCGATACCATCAGTTCGCGCACCCCCATCATCGCGGATTTGAAGCCCGGCGGACGCTACGTGGCAGTCGATGTGCATCGTGCGGGCGGAATTCCGCTTATCGCCAAGAAATTGCTGGAGGCGGGTTTGCTCGACGGCACGCAAATTACGGTCAGCGGCAAGACCATTGCCGAGGAAGCGGCGCTCGTCAAGGAAACGCCGGGCCAGGATGTGATCAGGCCGGTCTCTGACCCCATCAAAAAAACCGGTGGATTGGTCATCTTGAGAGGGAATCTGGCGCCTGAGGGTTGTGTCATCAAAGTAGCCGGGTATGCGCGCACCACGCATCGCGGGCCGGCGCGGGTATTCAACTGCGAAGAGGACGCCATGACTGCCGTCACCAGCAAGAGCATCAAGGCCGGAGACGTGGTGGTGATTCGCTACGAAGGCCCGCGGGGTGGGCCCGGAATGCGCGAGATGCTGGGCGTAACAGGGGCGCTGGTGGGCGAGGGCCTGGGCGACTCGGTCGCCTTGCTGACCGACGGCCGCTTCAGTGGCGCGACACACGGCCTTATGGCGGGCCACGTGGCGCCGGAAGCAGCGCGCGGCGGGCCGATCGCCGCCGTGGCGGATGGCGACACGATCGTCTTCGATATCGACAAACGCCGGCTCGATATGGAAGTCTCCGACGCCGATATCCAGAAGCGCATGGCGAGCTGGAAAGCCCCTGAGCCGCGTTACAAGCGCGGAGTCTTTTCCAAATACGCGGCACTAGTCTCTTCGGCTTCTGAAGGCGCGGTCACTTTTGTGAAGTCCTGAGAGTTTGCTGAAGAACTGTCTGACGTTGCCACACAAACGGCCTGCGGGGGCGAGCGTCCCTCCCCCCGCCGGCTTTTCATTTTCTTGCCGCGTGGCGCCCCGCCGAGACACTCGTGCCATCCCAACCGTTTTCGGAAGGGTTGGTGCAGACTCTCGTTTCGGAGTGCGGCGGCTCGTCGCCGCTTTCCCTCGCCGCAACTCGATGCGGCGATACGCCGACCGCTGACGAGTCAGCGGTGGCAAGAGCGGGAGCAAGCTCCCGCACTCCGAAATTTCGCTCCCGATGCCCAGGGGAGACTTCGCTAATTTGGGTGGCCTTGGATTTACCCTGCCAAATGGCGGCGTCGCGATAGCATCGGGATAAATTCCGCCGCCTCTACGGCAAACTTCGACACCACCCCGTCATCTCCCTTCCTTGCGGCATTACCTCAAGATGTGTAAGAATGCTCAACCAGGGAAGTTGAGACGCATTGGGCGCAGGCGCGGGCTTTCCGATCAAGTAAACGCGATTTTATCAAGGAGAGGAAGTGCATCCCGACCTTAAAGCCGTCATTGAACTTCAGCAGCTTGACCTGAAGATTGCTGAGGTGACGGTGCTGATCGATTCCCTGCCTACCCAGATTCAAACCTTGCAATCCCAATTGGATGATTTCATTCGCGCCCACGAAGAGCGCAAGCGGCGCTTGACTGCGAACCAGAAGGAAAGGAAGGACCTGGAAGGTGATATCAAGGCCATCCAAGAGAAGATCACCAAGCACAAGGATCAGCTTTACCAGGTCAAAACCAACGAGCAATACAAGGCCATGCTGAAGGAAATCGAAGGGGAAGAGACCAACATCCGCAAGATCGAGGATCAAATCCTGGAGAAGATGATCGAGGCGGAAGACCTTCAGCAGCATGTCCAGGATGCGGCGGCTCGCCTTGAAGGCGAGAAGGCTCGCGTGGCGGGTGAGATCAAGCGATTGCAGGACGAGCGGCAGGCCGATTTGGATGAGCGCGACCGCCTGAAGACACGGCGCAAGGAGCTCGAGGCTGCTCTCAGTGACGATGTCTTGAAGCTATATGAACGCCTCCGTAGTTACCGCCCTGGCATGGTGGTGGCGGAAGTCCGCGACGGCCTTTGCACCGCGTGCAACGTCAGGTTACGGCCCCAGGTCTACAACGAAATCCGGAGCACCAACGCCGTGCTGACCTGTGAAAACTGTAGCCGGATCATTTACTACATCGAGCCTCCGCCCGAGGAGCAGGGGGAGGGCAGTGACCAGAGCGCGGGGGTGACGGCGTGATAAGGGCAGTGACTAGTTGCCAGTGGCTAGTCACTAGTCCTTCCTCTCTAACCACTAGCCACTAGCCACTAACCACTGTCCTAACCATGCCGACCTCACCTGAAATCATTGCCCATGTCGACGGAGGATCGCGCGGGAATCCTGGCCCCGCTGCATATGGCGTGACGGTTAAAACCCCTGAAGGTAAATCCGTCACGGGGTTTGCGAAATACATCGGCAAAACCACCAACAATTTTGCGGAATACCAGGGGCTGCTGGCGGCCTTGGAATACGCCCTGAGCCATGGCCATCTTCGTCTGCGTGTGATAACGGATTCCGAATTGATGGCTCGCCAGATTTCCGGGCGCTACAAAGTCCGCAGCCCTGACCTGAAGCCCCTGCACGAGAAGGCAAAGGCGATGATCGCTCGCCTGGAGTCGTTTTCCATCCAGCACGTCTTGCGCGAACACAACCGCGAAGCCGACCGCCTGGCGAATAAAGCCCTGGATGCCGCGGCGGCCGGCATCACGCCGCCCCCTCCGGCAACACGCGCTCATTCTCAAGCGGCGCCGAGCGACAATGCAGCCGAACCCCTTCGCACCGTCGCCACGTTCCAAAAAGGAGTGCTTAAGCCGCACACGCAGCTTCCCCTGTTTGAGAACGAAGAAGTCGATTTGGATATTCACCGGAGGAAATGAATCGGTTTCTCCGTGTTCTCTGTGTGGTGAATAGGTTGTTCCGTTTCGGTGACCGGAGGCGGGATGCTTCGCGGAAGAACGGATTCACCACAGAGGACACAGAGGCCACAGAGAAAAGCAAGTCAGGAGTCAGAAGCAAGAAATAAGATTGTCCTTCTCCAACGTCCTGGCTTTTTTCTTTTCTCCGTGTTCTCTGTGATCTCTGTGGTGAATAGGTTGTTCCGTTTCGGTGACCGGAGGCGGGATGCTTCGCGGAAGAACGGATTCACCACAGAGGACACAGAGGTCACAGAGAAAAGCAAGTCAGGAGTCAGAAGCAAGAAATAAGATTGTCTTTCTCCAAACTCTTGGCCCTTTTTCTTTTCTCCGTGTTCTCTGTGATCTCTGTGGTGAATTTGTTCTTGAGTCTCGGCGACAGCACCCAAGATGCTCAGCGAGGTGGAAGGCATTGGCGAATGACTGAGAGAGAGCGGCTGAACGGCATTACGAAAAGCATTATCGGGGCCGCCATCCAAGTGCACAAGGCCCTGGGTCCGGGTTTGCTGGAATCCGCGTATGAGGCTTGCCTGGCATTTGAGCTGGGGAAACGGCATCTCAGAGTTGAGCAGCAGAAGCCACTGCCACTCATTTACGAGCAGGTTAAGCTCGATTGTGGATACAGGATTGATCTCCTCGTGGAAGGGTCGGTGGTCGTTGAGGTTAAGTCTGCTGAGGCTGTGGCGCCAATCCACGAGGCTCAAGTCATCACATACCTTAAGTTATCGGGATGCAAGGTCGCGTTGTTGATCAATTTCAATGTCACGATATTGAAGGATGGTATACGTCGGTTCCTCAATGGCAAGATATAGGGGCATCCACGCGGGAGGACGAAGAAACCTTGGAGAAAAACCAAGAACAGATTCACCACAGAGGGCACAGAGGGCACAGAGAAAAGCAAGTCAGGAGGAAGAAACCAGAAATAAGGATGTTTTTTTGCTAGCTCCCAGCTCTTCTTCTTTTCTCCGTGTTCTCTGTGATCTCTGTGGTGAATAGGTTTTTGAGTTTAGGTGACAAGAAGCAGGATGCTCAACCGAAGATCAGATTCACGCAGAGGACACAGAGGTCACAGAGAGTTTCGTTTTTTGATTTCCTGTATAATGGCGTTGCAGGCGGGGGCAGCCAGTCGTTTCCGCGCGCGGGGCGGCCAGCAAATGCCAGGACGCCCTGCATTTAAGGCAGGACTCCGAAGGATAACTTCTCTATGGCACAGCGAATGGTGATGTGTGCAAAGCTGCACAAGGAACTTCCGGGTCTTGAGGAGGCTCCGTGGGTCGGCGAACTCGGCCAGCGCATCTACGACAATGTCTCCCAACAGGCGTGGCAAATGTGGCTCGATTACTTACGGATGCTGATTAATGAATATCGCCTCGTGCCCTCGACGAAGGAAGCACAGGAAGTCATTGCCACCCAGATGGAACGGTTCTTCTTCGGTGAAGGCGCAGCGCCCCCGCCCAATTACGTCCCACCCAAATGAAAGGATTGCACTACCTAAAACCTCATCCTGCACGTTGATTCTTGATTTTCAATGCTCGCGTCGATAACATGCTAACGGAAAGTATTCTGCAGGAAGACTGGCGCGCGGGATGTGACTTTGCCTGCCGGAGAAAGCTTTCCCGGGCGTTACCCTACTACGAATCTCAAGGAGCCATATGCGATTCCTGTTATCACCAGCACTTCGGGTTTTTGGATTTGCCCTGCTCGTGGAGGCTTCTGCGCTTCAGGCCGCGCCTCCATCTGACGCCTCTGCTCTGTTCAAGCAGAATTGCTCGATGTGCCATCGGATGGACGGCAAGGGATTCCCCGCTCTCAAGACACCGGATTTTACCGATCCCAAGTGGCAAGCTTCCCAGACGGATAAGGACCTTACCGAAGCAATCAAGAACGGCAAGAAGGGCACTCCCATGCCGGCTTTCTCCGGGAAGCTCAAGGACGAGGAAATCCAGTCGCTGGTCCAATACGTTCGCTCTTTTGACAGCAGCAAGAAGAAACCCTAGCGCTGCGCTGAAGCCCGCCGTCAAAATTCTCGGTTAAGCAAAGCTGTCTCCCGGAGGAAGAGCCCATGGAAAAAGTTCGAGTAGGCATTATCGGCGGTGGCTTTGTCTCTTCCATCCACGCCGAGGCTTTACGCGACACGCCAGAGGCATTGATAGTTGCTGCCTGCGCCGCAGACCAGGCGGGCGCCGAAGCCTTCGCTCGCAAGTGGAACATCCCCTTCGCCACCACAGACTATCGCCAGGTTATCGAACGCAAAGATATCGATATGGTGGTGCTGGGAATTCCCAACGACCTGCATCGTGAGGTGACCGCGGCGGCGGCCGAAGCCGGGGTGCACGTCGTGGTGGAGAAGCCGCTCGCGCACACTCTTGCCGACGGGCGCGCCATGGTGGCCGCCTGCCGTGAGAAGCGCGTCAAGTTGATGTACGCGGAGACGCTCTGCTTCTGCCCCAAGTATGCGCGGGCCAAGCTGCTGGTGGAGGAAGGCGCCATCGGAAAACTCTACATGGCCAAACAGGGTGAGAAGCATTCCGGCCCGCATTCCGACTGGTTCTACGATGTCCGTCGCTCGGGTGGCGGCGCCATCATGGACATGGGCTGCCATGGCATCGAGTGGGCTCGCTGGATGTACGGCAAACAGAAACCTCAGAGTGTCACCGCACATTGCCAACGCGTTCATCACACCCGTACGCAGGGCGAAGATAATTCGGTCATCATCCTGGAATTCGAGGGCGGCGGTATTGCCGTGATCGAAAATAGCTGGGCGAAGCAGGGTGGTATGGATGATCGCGTTGAGCTGCACGGAACCGAGGGAGTGATTTATTGCGACCTGCTGCACGGCAGCTCCATGGAAACTTATAGCCGGAACGGTTACGGATACGCCGTGGAAAAAGCTGACACCACGAAGGGCTGGACCTTCACCGTGTTTGAGGAGACGCACATCTATGGCTTTCCACACGAGCTTCGACATTTCACCCAGTGCGTCCTGAACGATGAGACTCCGCGCGAGACGGGAGAAGACGGCGTGGCTACTCTCGAAATTATTTACGCCGCTTACGAATCTGCCGGATCAGGGCGCCGAATCAACTGGCCGTCAATTCCTCAGAAACCCGAAGAGGTTCCCGTGAACCTTTGGCTGAAGCCCTGAAGATTCTGCTCGCCTTCCGGCCTTGCCAAATCAGGAAGCATTTTTGAGCGCTAGCGATTTCCGTGCGGTGTCCCCAGTTTTTTGGTGGGACGACGGTCGCTATAGGTCGCTATAGGTCGCTATGAGCAACATGTGGGACAAATTTCGCCCGCTTGTCCCACCACGTATTTTACTTGCATCGCCCGTCCCCAGGCGGCCGCTGGGCATTTTGTCACCCGCATCCTAGCGACAGAATACCTCAACTCCCCGCCCCCTCGCGCGCATAGTTCGCCTGTTAATGGAAGAGCACAGTTAGCATGCCCTACCACTCGCAAAGGGGTGCTTGTCAAGCCAACGAGATCGGGCTAGCATCAGTCAAATCCAGGAAGTCGGGACAGGTTTAAGAATTGGACGCTTCGCCAGAATGCATCGTTGAGCTTCGCAACGTCAGCAAGCGCTACGGGGAGCATTCTGCCCTGGAAGATTTTTCGCTCGCCATCCGGCGTGGCGAATTTCTGACGCTGCTCGGTCCGAGCGGCAGCGGCAAGACCACGTTGCTGCGCTTGGTGGCCGGATTCGAGACGCCGCAAGCGGGGCAAGTGCTGCTGGAAGGGCGCGACGCATCCGCCCTGCCTCCTTACCATCGCAACGTCAACACGGTCTTTCAGCATTACGCCCTCTTCCCGCATTTGACCGTCTTCCGCAACGTGGCTTTCGGCCTGGAAGAAAAGAAGTTGCCCCTGGCCGCAATTCAACAGCGAGTGCGCACCCTCCTGGAGATGGTGGAATTGCCCGGCAAGGAGGACCGCTATCCTCACCAATTAAGCGGCGGCGAAAAACAACGCGTGGCCCTGGCGCGCGCGCTGGTTCTGGAACCGGCGGTGCTGCTTCTTGACGAGCCGCTGGGCGCGCTCGACCAGAAACTGCGGCAGCAAATGCAGGTGGAATTGAAGCGCCTGCGGGCGCGCCTGGGCATCACCTTCATTTTCGTGACGCACGATCAGGAAGAAGCGCTGGTGATGTCCGACCGCGTCGCCGTGATCAACCGCGGGCGTCTGGAACAGGTGGGGACCGGCGAAGAAATCTATGAGCGGCCGCGCACGCATTTCGTGGCGGAATTTATGGGGGTCGAGAATTTCTTCGAGGTGAAGTGTGTCGCGCACACCCCGCAAGGCACGCGCTTTGAGTCGGCTTCCGGGCATACCTTTTGGGCGTCCAACTCCCGAGACCTACCGCAGGAAGCTACCCTCGCCGTGCGGCCCGAAAACCTGCGCTTGACGCACCTTTCGCCCGCTAACAGCGGGACGCCATTGAATGTGCTGGAGGGCGAACTAGTTGAGTCCATTTACGAAGGCGGAAGTTGTCGCTGGGCAGTCCGGATTTCGAGTGGGCAGCGCGTGGTGGTGCGGGATTCCAACACTTCGGAAGAATCCCGGGCTAATCTCGAAACAGGCGGGGAGAAGGTCTACGTCTCGTGGGAGGCCTCGAATAGTCTGGTCTACCCGCGTGATCGCCCAGGGCCACGCTGACCTGCTTCAATACGAGTGACACGATTCGAAGGGCTAACGCGGATTTCTCACCACGGGTCAGGAAGGGTGGCCGCAGCGGACCGGAAAAATCTGCAACCAACTGGGCGTCGAATCCATCTCTTAATTAGGGCGAAATCTAATTTCCGGAAGGAAATGCAGATTGGGTCGAAGCGCGGCCTCTGGCCGCAACAAGAACGTAGGGGCCAGCGCCCTGCGCCCCAGGGCCGAACGGTCGTCCACGATTAAGATCGGCGGACTCTCCAGCCGGGGCGGCGCTGGCCCGGGCCGAACGGTTGTCCACGATTAAGATCGGCGAACTTTCAGCCGCGGCGACCCCCACAGAGGGAGGGGATTGTGAGCGATGAAAAAGTGGTGAAGACCGAAGCCGAATGGAAGCAAGTCCTCACTCCGGCGGAGTTTGAGGTGACGCGCCGCAAGGGTACGGAGCGTGCCTTCTCCGGCCAATACTGGGACCTGCACGAAAAAGGGATGTTCCGCTGTGTCTGCTGTGGCAACCCACTCTTTGATTCCGAAACCAAATTCGATTCCGGCAGCGGTTGGCCGAGCTTCTATGCGCCGGTGGCAAAGGAAAATGTCCAACTGGAAACTGACCTCACTTACGGCATGCGGCGGACCGAAGTCGAGTGCTCCAAGTGCAACGCGCATCTGGGGCACGCGTTTGAGGACGGCCCCGCGCCCACCCACCTCCGCTACTGCATTAATTCCGCGTCACTTAAATTCGACAAGAGCGAGTGAGAAAGTTGTAGCCGCGAGCTTACCCGCCCAATGGCGGCTTTAAGCCGCCTCTACGGCAATCTGCCCACCCCTTTTATTTAGTAGACAATCTACCACCCGGAGTAGTAGATTACCTGCCACTATGGCAAAGCAATCCTCCCAAGACCGCATTGAACTTGTTTACGGCTCGCTCGACATGCTGATTCTGCGCACCTTGCGCTGGGGACCCACGCACGGGCATTCTGCGGCCCGCCGAGTCCGGGGAATACCTGTGCCGCAGGCACTTTGGAGTGCGGTCGCAGCAGCTACCGCTTTCCCTGGCACCGTCGCCGCATGAACAGGAGGCGGAAGGCGGTAGCTGCTGCGACCGCACTCCAAAGCGCGCCGCGCATTTTCATCCTCGGTGGGGCGTGCTTGGAACAACCCGGCGGGTGGTAGCTGAACGCTGAGAGCTGATAGCTGATAGCTGATGACTGAGAGCTAACTATGACCTGGCGTCGGAAGCTTTCCAAACTCGGGGCGCTGTTTCGGAAGCCGGTGGACGATCTCGCGGAAGAGATTCGCTCGCATCTCGAAATGGAGGAGCAGGAGAACCTGGAATCCGGCATGCCGCCCGAGGAAGCCCACTATGCCGCGTTGCGCCGGTTCGGCAACGTGACCTTGGCGCAAGAGAGAAGCAGGGAGATGTGGGGCTGGAATTGGGCAGAAACGCTCTGGCAGGACTTGCGCTTCGGCGTGCGCCAGTTGCGCAAGAACCCCGGCTTCACGGCGGTTGCCGTGCTGACGCTCGCGCTCGGCATCGGCGCCAACGCGGCCATTTTCGGACTGATTAACGCTTTGCTATTGCGGCCGCTACCCGTGTCAAACCCAGGTGAACTGGTTGAGTTGTGGACGGTCGTTCCCAATCACCAGCGCGGCTTGTTCTCGTATGCGATGGCCACTGAAATCGCCGGTGAGTCAAAGGTGTTCTCCAGCGTGTCTGCGTGGAGTGGTCCTGTCGTGCCACTCGAGGTCAACGGGGAGTCCGCGCCCGGCGCCGTCAGCGAGGTAGCCCCAGAGTACTTTCAGACTCTTCGCACTCGACCTTTGATGGGTCGCCTGTTCGGCCCGGAAGATTTCAAATCTGGGGCAGCAACATCTGGGAATTCGGTGGTGATTAGCTATGGCTTCTGGCAAGTCCGTTACGGTGGGAGCCCCGATGTGCTGGGCAAGACACTGAAGATCAACGGTCATCCCTACACAATCGTCGGGGTCACCCCAAGGGCCTTCTTCGGCCCGATGGTGGGGGTATCCTTCGATGTTTGGGTTCCGCTCGGTCCGCCACTGATGACTGAGGAAATGCTCTGGAACCGCCAAGACCAGGGTTATTGGCTTATCGCCCGGCTCCAACCCGGTGTGAGTGTGGCAAAGGCCCGTATCGGGATGGAAGCGCTGTGGCCGGCGATTCTGCAATCGGCAATTCCCGCGCAGTTGAATGGCGAGCAAAGAGAGCAGTTCTTGAGGCAGCGCATCCAGGTTGAACCGGCGGCGGCTGGAGTCCTCTCCACGTCGCTGTTGCAGTTTGAGCGGCCCCTTTGGGTGTTGATGGCCGGTGCCGGACTGCTTCTTCTCATTGCCTGTGTGAACCTGGCCAGTCTTCTGGTGGCGCGGGCAGCCAACCGGCTGCACGAGATGGGCATCCGGGTCGCCCTGGGAGCCACGCGGTGGCGGCTCACACGGCAAGTCATGACCGAGGGCGCTATGTTGTCGATGGGTGGCGCTATCTTGGGTTTGCCACTTGCCTATGGAGCAAGCGGCGTGTTGGTCCGCTTCGTCTGGACCGGCCTCTTTCCCGTTGCCCTTAACCTCAGACCCGATTGGCGAATCCTGTTGTTTACGGGTGTGGTGGCGTGTCTCACGGGCAGCCTGTTCAGCCTTTTGCCAGCTTGGGTGGCGCGGCAGCAGGACCCAGCCCACCTCATACGGCACCCCGCGGGATTGTCCAGTAGAGGTAGTGGGGCCTGGAAAGCTGGCAAGATGCTGATAGGGGCTCAAGTGGGGTTGTCGCTAGTGCTCATGATGGGTGCAAGCCTTTTCACCAGGAATCTGGCGAGGCTCCGTTCGCTCGATCTGGGCTTTGAACCTGGCAAAGTTCTAGGTCTCTGGCTCCAACCAAAGCCCGGACGCTACAAAGACTTCGATGGTGCCACCTACTACCGCACTTTAATCGACGAACTGGGTCGTCTACCGGGTGTCCGATCCGTCGGCCTGTCCAAACTTGAGCCGATCTGGCGGGTGAGCGTCAAGTGGACAAAGCCGGTCTCCCGAGGCTCGGGGGTGAACCCTATGGACAGCCGCGTTGACGCGGATGCGCACTCAATCTCGCCGAACTTTTTCCGCACTATGGGTATTCGCGTGCTTCAGGGGCGCGACTTCAGTTTTCATGATGACCAGCATGCACCCGCAGTCGTGATCGTCAGCCGAAGTCTTGCCCAGCGATTCTTTCCCACAGGCGATGCCGTTGGCCAATCGATCACGGTGACATCCGAAACCAGTAACCAGCGCCTTCAAATTGTCGGAGTGGTCAATGATGCCAATCTCTTCTATGTTCGAAATCATAGACCGTTGGCGTTCTATTTGTGTTTCTTCCAACAATCAAATCCCATGACTGCCTACGTTGAAATCAAAACGTACGGAGATCCGAGGGCGGTTCTCGAGGTCGCGCGTCGGCGGATCGAAGCCTCCGGACAGGAGTACGTCTTCTACTCTGAAACCCTAGCGCAGTCTGTGAGTAACTCACTCGTATACGATCGCGTTCTAGCGTTGCTCTCAGATGTTTTCGGCGGTCTGGCGCTGCTTTTGGTGGCCATTGGACTCTACGGGCTGATGTCGTATTCGGTGGCCGGCCGTACATCCGAGATCGGTGTGCGCATGGCTCTGGGAGCGGAACCGAGTGGCATTTTGCGTCTCGTCCTCTCAGACTCGCTGCGCTTGATCGCAATCGGGTTGACCATAGGCCTGCCAGTTGCCCTCGGTGCGTCGCGGCTGGTTTCTAAGATGCTGTTTGACCTCTCGCCCGCCGATCCCATCTCGCTCACAGTCGCAACAACAATTGTGGTCGGGATCACGCTACTTGCGGCGTACCTTCCTGCCCGCCGGGCGACCAAGGTCGATCCCATGGTGGCGCTGCGGTATGAATGATTGGCGATTTTCGATTGTCGATCGTGTATTGCCCGAAAGACGAAGTCTGACGGGGTAAGGGCGTAGCGCCCCGATGCATCGAGGCGGTTCTTCGTGCGTCAATGGAGTGAAGGTATCGTTCGGAAGAAGCAGTCGTGGCGCACCCGCTCGTGGGGGAGATTTACTGGTTTTCCAAACAAAGAACCGCGGACCCCAAAAGTGGGGGACCGCGCTACGCATGATGCTAACTATGCAGAGGCTGCAAACCTCGTAGCGCAGACCTCCGTTGTTGAGGTCTGCGGCTCTTCGTCTGCCCTCTGAGCGAATGTGGCCGCACGTATTGGCGGGTTTTGCGAATTTTTCAAACCAAGAACCGCGGACCCCAAAACCGGGGGACCGCGCTACGCATGATGCTAACTATGCAGAGGCTGCAAACCTCGTAGCGCAGACCTCCGTTGTTGAGGTCTGCGGCTCTTCGTCTGCCCTCTGAGCGAATGTGGCCGCACGTATTGAGGGGTTTTGCGAATTTTTCAAACCAAGTACCGCGGACCCCAAAACCGGGGGACCGCGCTACGCATGATGCTAACTATGCAGAGGCTGCAAACCTCGTAGCGCCCCGATGCATCGGGGCGGCTCTTCGTCTGCCCTCTGAGCGAATGTGGCCGCACGTATTGGCGGGTTTTGCGAATTTTTCAAACCAAGAACCGCGGACCCCAAAACCGGGGGACCGCACTACGAAACATGCCCGCGCTGCGCTACCTGCGGTAGCTGAAAGCTGAGAGCTGAAGGCTTGCACGACTGAAGAACCCACGGTCAGAAATGCACTGACCGTGGCTACCTGCTGTCCGGTGATTGAGCGGGTACGCCCAGCCTCGCAATTTGCTTTTCCAGGTCAGCGAGGGCGGTTTCCAGCATGGCACGATGGCGGGGGTTTTGGCTGGCCTCGATCTGCTGTAGCACGTGGGTCCGGGCCAGAAGCAACGATTCCTTCTTACGGCGCGCCTCGGCCATTTCAAGAGTGAGTTGATTCTTGCGGGGTTCCCCGCGCTCGGACCGCGAGGATTCAATCTGCAATTCCACCGATTTGCTTTCCCAGCCTCTGGCCATATCTTCCCAGACCTACAGACTACTCGCTTGTTTGGCGCGCTGCAATCATATTGAGGCAGTGCTCTGCCAAGGTCGCGGGTGCCGCTTAAACCCAGGGCCATGCGTGCTTCAGTCGCGAAGTGACCCCTCACCCGTCCCGCCCCGGCTGATGAAAACGCCGGCGGCGGTCCACCCTCTCCCCTCGGAGAGGGCTAAGCATCTTTTGTTCCAGCATTGCCGGATTGTGACGGAGCGCTTCGACCCGAAGGTTCGCCGCCGCGGTTGCAAATGCGGGCCGGTTCATCTATCGTCTTGCCTGCGTTATGGCTGCCAGTCGCCGGGGTTAGCGCGACAAGACATTTATCGGCAGCCAAATGAAACCAGATCATTGGACTGAGGTGAGGATGAAGGACGTGATTTTCTTGGTTGGATTCATTCTGTTTGCAGTGCTGGGCATTCCTCCCGCTCAAGCTCAAAGCACTAACCTGATGCCGCAACCGGCGGAATTGACGCCGGGTTCGGGCCGGCTCGTAATCGACGGCAATTTCCGCGTGGCCCTCGAGGGATACCGCGAGCCGCGTCTGGAGGCGGCTGCGGCGCGATTGATCGAGCGTCTCTCCCAGCGGACTGGCATTCCCATGAGCGACGCGCTCGAAACGGACCCTGCCAAAGCGACGCTCTCGATTCACTGCGATCACGAGGGGGAGAAAATCCAATCGGTGAGGGAAGAGGAATCCTATCAACTCGAGGTGACAACACAATTGGCGCGCCTTACAGCTCCCACCCCCGTCGGTGTGCTGCGCGGAATTGAAACTTTTCTGCAACTGGTCGATCTCGATTCCCAAGGGTTCGGCGCGCCGGCGCTGCGCATCGTGGACCACCCGCGCTTTCCCTGGCGCGGCTTGATGATTGACGTGGCTCGTCACTGGATGCCCGCAGAGGTGTTGAAGCGCAACCTTGATGCCATGGCTGCGGTGAAGCTTAATGTTTTGCATCTTCACCTCAGCGACGATCAGGGGTTTCGCCTGGAGAGCAAGAAGTATCCCAAGCTTCAGGAAATGGGCTCAGACGGTCACTACTTCACACAGGCTCAGATGACCGGCCTGATCGCCTACGCACGCGACCGCGGGATTCGCGTCATCCCGGAATTTGATATGCCCGGCCACACCACGAGTTGGTACGTGGGGTACCCAGAGCTCGCAAGCTCCCCCGGCCCCTATCAGATCGAACGCAAGTGGGGAATTTTCGATCCCACTCTCGATCCCACCCGCGATGAAATCTACACCTTTCTTGATGGTTTGCTGGGTGAGGTCGCCGCGCTCTTTCCCGATGAGTACCTGCACGTGGGCGGTGACGAGGTCAACGGGAAACAGTGGAACAGGAATCCTGAAATCGTGGCGTTCAAGAAAAACCACGAGATGAAAAATAACGCTGACCTGCAGCTTTACTTCAATGGGCGCCTGCTGCCGATTGTTCAGAAGCACGGCAAGAAAATGATCGGGTGGGACGAAATATTTCACTCCGACCTTCCGCAGGACATTGTTGTGCACTCCTGGCGCGGGGCGGAGTCCCTGGCCAAGGCCGCGCAACTGGGATACATGAGCATTCTTTCCCACGGCTATTACCTCGATTACGCGTTATCGCCCGCGGACTATTACCTGGTCGATCCCCTGGAAGGCGCGGCTGCCTCCCTGACGCCCGAACACGCCTCTCACATTTTGGGTGGGGAAGCGTGTATGTGGAGCGAGATCGTGACCTCGGAAACTATTGACTCGCGGATCTGGCCCACCACCGCGGCTATTGCCGAAAGGTATTGGTCTCCCCAGCAAGTGAAGGACGTCGATTCCCTGTATCAGCGGCTCGCCGTCATCGACCGCGAACTCGATTGGGTGGGCGTGACGCATCATACCCATCTCTCCTTGATGCGCGCGCGCCTGGGAGGGGGGCAATCATCCCAGGCGCTTGAAACGCTGGCCGGCGTCGTAGAACCTGTCAAGCGATATGGACGCGCGCACGCTCAACCTTATACCAGTTTTACTCCACTTAATCGCCTGGTTGACAGTGTGCCCCCGTATTCTGAGAAGGCGCGGGTCTTTGCCGTTAGTGTGGATCACCTCAGCGCGTATAAAGATGCGGTCCGCAGGCAACTCATCGCATGGCGCGACAGTCGTGAGGCGCTGCTACCCCTGCTTGAGCAGTCCGCACTCTTGCGGGAAGATATTCCCTTGGCCGAAGACCTGTCGGCCGTGGCGCGCGCCGGGCTGGAGGCGTTGGATTATCTCGACGCCGGCAAGCCCGCCCCGGAATCCTGGGTCAAGGACCAACTCGTTTTGCTGGGCTTGGCAGCCAAACCTCGCGCGGAACTCCTGCTGATGATTGTGGCGCCGGTTCGCAAACTTGTGGAAGCGGCGGGGAAGGGTTCGTTTTAGTGCGGAAGAACACCCTGCCCGAAAGCCCTTAGGCGGGATGGCGCATGCGGAACGTTGCTATCAGGTTCAGCTCCGAGAGCAAATGTGCGCGATGGTCTTGCGAAGGGCTTCCGCAAAGGTCTCCAGAGGGGGCAGCAGGCTCAGGACGAGAAAACCATCCGAGGGGAAATCATAAAAGTGTCCAGGATGTACCAGCACACCTTCCTGGGTGAGTAGTTCTACCACCCAATCTCCGTCGCTACGCGTCGAAGGAATCCGCAGGATCGCATACCAACCACCTTCCACCTGAAGCCGGCTCACGGGCAAGCGCGGAGATAGAAGGGCATCGAGCTGCCGCAGATTTGATTTCACCCGTTCCAGAATCTGGGGCTGAATCTCGCGCCGATAGGCGAGCCACCGGGGCGCGGCAAGCGCAATGGGCGTGCTGACCGATAGGTAAGTGTCCGCGATCACTTCCAGGCGCGCTTGTGCGTCGGCGCGAAGATCCGGCGGCCCGCTCACCACAATCCAGGCCAGCTTCATCTGCGGCAAAGCGGAGATTTTGGACAGCCCGCTGAAAGTGAAGGTGAGCCCATCGGAGACCTGCGCGTGGCTCCGGACTCGATCGGGATCGGAGGTGAAGGCATAATCGGCGAAGACTTCATCGGCGATGAGGGCTGCCTGCGAGTGGCCGCAGGTTTCAATGATCTGCTTAAGCTCGGCCCTTTGGACATACGAACCTGTGGGGTTATTAGGGTGGACCACCAGCACCGCGCGAGGGCGTGACTCCGCTCGCGTCACCAGAGCTTCCAGATCCAATTGCCAGCCTTGGTGGTAAACCAGCGGGTAGGGGAGAACTTCCACGTCATTCAGCCCGCCCAGGAAATCGAAAAGCGGATAACTCGGTTGGGGAGCAAGAATTCTGTCGCCCGGGTTCGCGAGGAGACGGAAGACGAAGGAGTACGCTTCACTAGTGCTGGAGGTAAGAAAAATCTGGTCGGGGTGAAGCTGGACTCCGCGCTCAGAATAGTATTCTGCCACCGCTTCCCTGGCCACGCGCGGGCCGTGCGGGTCAGGCTCATAGGTGAGCGCGCGGGCATCGTGAAGGGGAGCAAGAATGGCTTCTGCGTCGAACACGAAACCGCAGCGCGTGGGATTTGATTCCGTCAGGTCGAGCCATGGCAGGCCGCTCGAGCGGCGCTCCTCGATGAGTTTGGAGAGGCGGTTCGGAGTAAGTGGCCAGCCGGTGCGGGATGAGAACATTGAGGTGGTAGGTGGAGCCAGGAGCCAGTAGGCGGTGTGTTGTCTACAAGGACTCGGTACAGAAAGACGGTCTTGACCTCGCGCCTGGTTACCGGCTGCAGTTTGCCATCTACTGTCTCCTGGCTTCTGACGTCTAAACGTTCTTCAAAACCTTCAACAACCCTTCCAGCGACTCGCGCGAGCTCTCGACAGCATTCCCGTCCGGCCGGCGGTAATGGGTTTCCAGTGACATCGTCCCGTGGTAGCCGTCCTTGATCAGAGCTTGGCACTGTCCATGCCAGTCGACCACGCCGCCGCCGACCGGCAGCCAATGAAAATCACCGGCCTTAGGACCCATTTTCACATCCTTGGCATGCACGTGCTGGTAAAGACCCCGGATGTGTTGGTAACCGTCGGGATACGGCACTTCTCCCGTAACCACGGCGTTGGCGGGATCCCACATGGCGCGCAGGGCAGGCGAGTTGACCTCGCGAACCATGCGCCCCAATTCTTTGCCTGTGGCGACATTGCAGGTTGGTTCGTTTTCGAGCAGTAACGTGATCTTGTTCTCCGCTGCCATGGCCGCGGCCTTTGCCAGGCGGGTGCGAATGTGGGGGAAAGCTTTCTCCGGTTCTTCGACGCGCCAATAGCTGAAAATTCGCACCTTGGACGTCCCGAAGAAATGCGCAAGCTGGAAGGCCTTCTTCAGCAATCCCTCGGTATCCTGATCCGTGTAACTGGCCATGAACGTGTCGCGCTTCTCAGACCCCTTGGCCGGCATTTCCGGCAGATTGTATTTGAAGAGGGGCGAAGCGATTTCTGCGACGTGCATCTGGTGCTTGTCGATTGTCTGTTTGGCGCGGTCCAGGTCAGCCTGGGGAAGGGACATGAGATTCCTGCCCCAAATTTCGCGCAGTTCACAATATGAAAGCGAGTAGCTGCCAATAAAGTCGAGGGCCTTGTTGAGATCCTGAGTTATTTCATCCGTGATGACACCTAATTTGAACGGCAAGGATTCCTTTCCCGGCGCTGCGCCGCCCAGCATCGCGCCTGCGCTCAGCGCACCGAGCGCCATCCCAAACTCCCTTCGAGTCCAATGATCTGCCATCGTATCTCCTCGTGATAGTCTCGCCGCGTTCGTAACGCGGTGACTGCCCGGAGCGTCAAGTCCGGAACAGGCAGCCACATCATAACAACGACGGCCCGCGGTCTCAACAACGGATGTTGTAGCAGGCTTCACCGCGGCGCAGGGCGGTCGAGGCTGAATCGAGGGCTCGATCCCAGAAGGAGGCAGGGATGACAGCTAACCTGACCGACTGAGCCGACTTAGCCGCGTCCGTGACACACTCCCCCGTGTCGGTTATCGGTGGGTTGGCACGGGAACATGAGCTCAATTCGGTCGCTGGGAAACTGGGAATCACTTGCGAGTCCTTCAAGCGCCCGCTCGCAAGATCACTCAACGGCCAGAGGGCTCGATCATCCGATCACCGGGTTGCCCATCCCGCCCGTGCCACACCTCCTCCAACCGGTAACCGGCGGAAGGAGGCAGGGGAGCGAGTAAGAATACTCCCGCAGTGCCTACCCCTTGCCCACCTTCGTGCGACGGCACAGCTCCCGGTCCTCCGGCAGACGCCCGCCCGACGCTCCAGCTTTTTCTGATCGTCCCCACCCCGGCCGCCTCCACTCCCCCAGCTCGGTTATCGACGGGGGCGAGCACCCGTTGAGTCTATCGATGCAGGAATGTGGCTTGGCCCGCTTGTTTCAGGGTCGCCGTCGTCTGATGAACCAAGGGCCCGTTCCAAGGTGGGAGAGTTGATCTGTCGAGTCGGACAATCAACGACCCGATAATTTCATGATGACTTCATCTAGCTTTCTTGCTTCACGCCCAATCTGGTAGACTTTGCGGTTCATTTACAGGAGGAATCCTGGTGCTTAAGAAACTCTTACTCAGTTTCCTGCTCTGCATTTTAGTCCTCGTCGGCTGGAGCTCCCCTGGCAGCCCGTTGGCCACTCCGAACTTTCCGAACCGGCCAAAGCTGGTCGTGGTGCTGGTGATCGACCAGTTCCGCTACGACTACCTGATGCGCTTTCGCCCCTATTTTGGCAAGGGTGGGTTCAATCGGCTTCTGGACGGCGCAGTCTTCACGGACTGCCGTTATGATTATGCAACCACCATCACGGGTCCCGGGCACGCCTCGCTTCTGACCGGGACTTACCCCAATCTGCATGGCATCATCGAGAACCAATGGTACGACCGGGCACAGCATCGGGAGGTCTATTGCGTCGAAGATGCGAGCACCCGCATTGTGGAGAGCCTCCAGGGGGCCAGCGACACGCCGGGGTTTTCGCCACGCAACCTGATTGGGTCCACGCTGGGCGACGAACTGCGCCTCGCTACTGACTTTCGGTCCAAGGTCATCTCCATCTCCCTCAAGGATCGAGCTGCCATTCTGATGGGCGGTCACGATCCAAGCGGGGCTTACTGGTACAACGAGGCCATGGGCGGTTTTGTAACCAGCACCTACTATGCAGCGGCTCTGCCTGCTTGGGCGGATGAGTTCAACCAGCAGCAGCCCAGCAAGCAGTTTTGTGACGGAAAATGGCAGGCGCTGCCCGCTACTCCGGGGGCATCCGGCAAAGTTCTCGGAGAGTTCAAGCCCTCCGCCAGCGCGCCTTGTCCCGATAAAAAGTTCCTGGATTGGTTGAATAACACGCCCTATATGAATCAAATCGAGTTGGCTTTCGCGACCCAGGCCGTGCGCAGCGAACACTTGGGCCAGGGCCCGGAACCCGATCTCCTGGCTGTCTCCCTGAGTGTCAACGATTATATTGGGCATCGGTTCGGACCCTATAGCCCGGAAGTTGCGGACACAACCCTGAGAACCGACCAAGCCCTAGCTACCTTCTTTGCCGATTTGGACAAGCTGGTAGGTCTGCAGAATGTTTGGATCACTTTGTCCGCGGACCACGGTGTTGCTCCGAATCCCGCGTTTATCCAGGAGCACAGGCTGGGTCCCGGAAACGCCCCGGAGACTTCGGCCATCCGCAGCGTTGCGGAAAAGGCCTTGGTTGAAGCCTTCGGACCCGGCCCGTGGGTTGAGAACGCGAACGGAGTCTACCTTTATTTGAATCGCGACACCATAACGAAGCAAAAGGTGATGGAATCGAAGGTCGAGGAAGTGGCCGCCCAAGCGCTAGCCTCCTTCCCGGACGTAGCGGCAGCCTTTACGCGAACGCAGTTTCTGACCGGCAGTCTCCCGAACTCGCCCCTCGCCAGAAAGGCCGCCCATAGCTTTTATTCGCAACGGAGTGGCAACGTCCTGATGATTCCTGCTCCGTATGCCGTGCAGGTTCGCGGGACCACGGGCAGCTCACATGGGCTTCCCTGGAGCTACGACGCACAAGTCCCCATGATCCTGTGGGGATCTGCGTTTAGGCCTGGGTTCTACCCCAATGCGTGCCAGCCTATCGATATGGCCGCAACACTCGCCGCTGTATTGGGATTGACCCAGCCCTCCGGCGCGGAGGGGCACCCGCTAATTCCGGCTTTGCGATAGTCCGAGATTGAATCCACGAGCTGGGCTAGTGCCGCGGGCTTTACAAGAGCCCATGAGGGGTTATATGGGGCTATATGGGGCTATGAAGGGATTTTAACCGATCAAAGATCATCTGTTTGATTATTAGTCTGGCAGGCCTATTAATTGACAAAAACCCTCCTAAAATAGTCATTTCAGACTATTAACCATATTATAAACGCCTTGACAAATCCTGCAGGATTCCGTAGGATTAAGGAGTTACTTATCCATCACACGGCTGTGTTATAGAGACCTTTCTCCAATGAGGGGAGGGGGAAAACAGTCACAGGAGGTTGAATGAGGAAATTGGTTATGGGTTGCGCGGTGGCGGGCATTATGGCCTTTTCACCGCAGACCGAAGCAAGACTTCCGGCTCCACTCGCTCCGTTGCCGCTGGTATTACGGGCACTGCCCAAAGGTGAGGTCGGCTTGGCGAGCTGGTACGGAATCGAGCGGCAAGGCAAACCCACAGCCAGCGGAGAACCCTTTGATTTACATAAATTTACCGCTGCCCATCGGAAGCTACCGCTGGGTACGATGGTTCGTGTAACAAACCTCACAAACCTCAAATCCACTCTTCTGAAGGTCAATGATCGGGGCCCTGGGCCCGCCGAACGTGTAATCGATGTCTCCTGGTCAGCGGCAAAAACCCTCGGCTTCGTGGGCGCTGGGCTGACCATGGTTTGTGTAGAGGTTGTCAAGCTCCCAGAACCGCATCTTCCCCAAGCAATCAGACCAATTTCCCCGCACCTTAATTGAAACCCCTCGTACCAGATTTGTTTCCATACTGTATCGATCACCGACGCAAGCTCCTCTACCCAAGTATTGGAGAATTCTCACTCTCGGAATTTCTGACCAGACTTTGCCTCTTCCATCAGGGGTGGGAAGAGCGGGGCCTCGGAGTTAAGGTGGGACTTGGCAAGTTGCCCGGTTCGGGCATCTTAGTCACGCCAAGTTAGAATTCCCCAGTCCGGTTCATGGCCAGATCACCTCTGGCGGGCTCACGAGGTCCAAGGATAGAGGTGGCTACCCAAACCGCGAAGTCTGCGCCACAAACGAGTGAGATAGAGGGCGGCAGAGGCCAGACCACCTCGAGCCCCGCCCGGGTGAAGCCCCGCTAACCTAATAAGCGGCACATCGGTCTGGCAGGGTTCTCGCCCGGGGATCCACCCTCGCTGGATTACGACCATGGTATTTAAGTCATTGATTCTGCAGCCCATATACGTGGTCCGATCCACCGGAAACCAAAATTGGGTAGGGTCTTTCGGGCACTAGCCATCAAGCGATCGGGTGATCAAATCAGCGGACCAGGAAGTTACTGACAACTTTCGATTGGCCAGATCTGGCTCATGCTCCGGCGCCAACCCACCGATAACCGATTTGGGGGAGTGTCACGGCCGGGGTTGGCCATCGGGAGATCTGTTGACCGGCGATTGGGTTATCGAACCATGGGCCAACGGATCATGGCTACCCCCGAATAGCCGAATTGAGTTCATCTTCCCGTGCCAACCCACCGATAACCGATTTGGGGGAGTGTCATGGTGACGGCCAAGTCGGTCAGGCCGGGTCTCAATGTTCAATCCTCCCTGTCCAGAACCCTCGGCCCGGTTTTTGCAACCTCATCCTGCCTCGCCAGCCCACCGATAACCGAAGTGGGGAAGTGTCACGGCCGTGGTTAAGTCGGTGAGGGCGACGGACTCGGCGTAATCCTTTCGGCCTCGAACCCCCGGCCCAGCGAATAAACTTCCATTGCCTGATTCTTCCACCTCCCGATTATCGTTCTGTGGCCTCATGTCCTGGTACGATCCTACCGTTAACCGATACGGGGAGGTGTGTCACGGCGGGGGTGGGCAACCCGGTGATCGAATGATCGAGCCATCGGGTCATCGGGCCATTGAGTGATCTTGCGATCGGTCGATTGAAGGACCTGCAAGTGATTGCCATTTTCGCAGCCGCCGAATTGAGCTCATCTTCCGTCATGAACTTACCGATAACCGATACGGCGGTGTGTGTGCAGGCCGGTTCAGGTGGGCAGAGCAGAAGGCAGCAAGGGAGAAGCCGCACGCGAAGTTTTGGAGTGCAGTCCGCCGCGGCGGACTGCCGCTTTCCTCGCTCCGAGCTTGCTCGCGGCAATCTTCCACTTGGGCCATCGAGTCATTGGGTGAACTGGCGATCGGATCATTGGATCATCGGGTCCTTGATTGATTTTGCGATTGGGTGACCTGGTGATTGTCAAACTTCGAGCCGAATTTTGGCTCATGTTCTGGTGCTAACCCACCGATAACCGAAGCGGGGAAGTGTGTCACGGCGGGGTCAGGTAATCGGGAGATCGGGCCATCCGGTGATCGGGCGATCGCTTCATCAGCCCCAGGCGAAAATTCATAGCCCGCTCCGAGGGGCCGGAGGTCCGCCGTGGCGGAAGAGGGTGGACCGCCGCCGGCGTTTTCACCAGCCGGGGCGGGACGCGCCTACGCCCTCCGAAGGGACACCTGGGAGATGTAAACGACTTCAGCTTCGGCCCGCAGGCGGGTGAGGGGTCAAGCCGCTTGTCACGGGCCACTCAATTTGTCTCATCCCTGGCGTCGAACCCACCGATAACCGAAACGGGGAAGTGTGTCCCGGCGGTGGGGAGAGCGGTAATACCTTTGGCCGTATTTCTCGCTACGGCCAGATAGGGTGGGGTGTTACCGCCCGCCGAAGAACGCTTGACCGCGGATAACCACCCCGTCGCCTACGGCGCCACCCCTCCCTTCGACAGGCTCAGGGCAGGCTCTGAATCAGGAGGGGAGTTCTTAAGAACACTCCCCGCCTCAGATGAGGCTGTCCCAAAACTAGGTATTTCTGACTTTTGCACAGCGTAAGTTATTGATTATTCGTTGTAAAAACCGTGAATTTGCCAGTTGTGAGACCGCCTCAGATGAGGAGGGGTGGCGCGCTGAGCCCCGATAGCGCGTTCTTTCCAAATTGATGATCGGGGCTGAGCGCCGGGGTGGTGCTGATAAGGGAATTACGGGTATGCGCTGAAAAACGAATGAGGAGTCACTTCGCAACCGCTGCATATAAACCGAACGTTGTGACCGCATACATGCCAAAATACGCCACGTATGCGCCACCCCCCAATCCCCACCCCCGAATCCCTACCCCCGAGCTTTGCGGGGCGGCGGACTTCCCTGACGCGGCCGAATGGTGTGGACACGTCTTACGACACTCTCACTCGACCGCTGAGTGACGGAGCCCGCGTAGCGCACCTCCGCTTTTGAGGTCTGCGGTTCTTCGTTAAGTTCACGCTACCGAATCCGAAACCAGCGGAGGTCTGAGATTTTTCGCAGGAAGAGCCGCGGACCTCAAAATCGGAGGTCCGCGCTACGCTCCTATTTGATCGAACCTATCGTGGCGAAGAGGCCGTGGTGGCGCAGCAGCTCAGGTTGGAGATTGACGGAATTTCCAAAGGAAGAACCGCGGACCCTAAAAACGGGGGACCGCGCTACAAAACAGGTCCGCAGGTTAACCAGGAACGAATTGGGATGGGATCAAGTGAAACCCGTCACGTGAACATCAGTCCGGCGCGCCCTAGTGCTTGTAAACCACGCCTTCTTTCATTACGAAGTTCACGTTTTCGAGCACACTAACATCGCTCAAGGGGTTACCGGGAACGGCCACCAGATCCGCCAGCTTGCCGGGTTCGACGGTTCCAATCTCATTTTCGAGATCGAGCAGCGTGGCGCCGGAAACCGTGGCGGAGCGCAAGGCTTGAGCAGGAGTCATGCCGTACTTCACCATCAGTGAAAACTCTTTCGCGGGATTGATGGTCCACTCGAAGCCGCCCACGTCCGTGCCGAAGGCGATCTTCACACCCGCCTGAAGCGCCCGCCGAAACGTCTCCGCGTGAATCTCCAAGCCACCTTTCCATCCCGGGAAGCCGCCTGCCTGGTGGATTTCGTCAGCGTAAATGAAGATGTACAGGGTCGGCACATACCAGATGCCACGCGCCACCATGGTTTTCATGTCGGCGTCGGAGATGTAAGCGCCGTGCTCAAGGGTATCCACGCCTGCTTCCACCGCGTTGTGGGATCCCTCCAAACCCATGGCGTGTGCCGCCACTTTGTGGTGTTCCCGGTGGGTTTCGTCGACAATGGCGTGCAGTTCCTCGGGCGTGAAGGTGGGAACGCTGTGCACGATGCCGTCGGCGGTGGAAACCCGCTGGTCGGCGTAGATTTTAATCCAGTCCGCCCCGTTGCCAATTTGTTCACGCACCGCCTTGCGGCACTCATCGGGTCCATCTACTATCTGGACGCCGTGTGGCAGCTTCAACGCCGGGTCGTAGCCGAGCAGCGGGTACGCCCCGGTTACGTTGAGCGCGCGCGTTACGACGAACATGCGGGGACCGGGAATCACCCCCTGATTGATGGCGTCACGAATCGACACGTCGGCGTAGTAGGCGCCTTCCGTTTCCAGGTCACGAAGCGTCGTGAATCCGTACTCCAGGGCGCGCCGCGCCGCCTGCGTTCCCATGATCGTGCGGTAGGGAAGCGACCATTTCAGAATTTGCTCTTCGTATTGGCCGGGCCTTTGATCGCCTTGCAGCAGAATGTGCGTGTGTGATTCCACGAGACCGGGCAGGCAAGTTTCAGAAGCGAGATCGAGGAAGGCAGCGCCGGCGGGCTTGGCGAATCCCGAGGGGTAATTCGTAACCGCGCGGAATTTGCCTCCAGCGATTTCGACGAGCACGTTCTGGCGCGGCGCCTCGGATTTCTCGTCAATCAGCGTTCCGCAACGCACATAGGTGACCTGGTCGGCCTTGGGCGTTTGCGGGACGGATTGGGCGGGGGTTATTGCCGGACGTTCGACCAAGGTGAGGAAAAGGCAGAAAAGCAGAGACACTCTCACACACAATTTGCAATTCATCGGGTCCTCCGGGGATGCAGAATCGGGGGGAAGTATACCAAAGGCAGCCTAGTGTCCCGAGCCAGAAGTTCGTTGATGATTTGCGAACCCCCTCACCCCCGGCCCCTCTGAAGGTGTGAAAAAATCGTCTAAAACCTTCTTACCGCAGAGACGCGGAGGCGCAGAGGAATGAAAACCCAATAACCGCGTTGCGGCCCAGGCCGCCGAGAGATGACTGGAACTGAACTCGTAACGAGCGGGGTAGCGCAGACTTTGTGCCGTTCAAAGTCTGCGGTTCTTAACATGGTAAGCGTCCACTTTTTTGTGAACATGCGGCTACGGCGATCAAAGCCCAGAACCGCGGGACGTGGCACGAGGAAAGCCGCAGACTCTCTGAGAGGCGAGAGTCTGCGCTACCCTGCTCCGGGCTACCCGCTCGAATTCGAAAACGACGCGTCTTTATGACCGGCCGGCTGGCGCAGAGTGCATCTCTACGCTTCACGTCATCAGACCGCACTAGAATCGCAGGGCTAGGCTCGCCCTGCGCCAGCCGGCCACTCAACTTATCTTGGGGGCGACCCCCTCACCCGGCCCGCCCCGGCTGATGAAAACGCCGGCGGCGGTCCACCCTCTCCCCCAAGGGGGCGAGGGTTGTAAATTCAAATTAACTCCTCCCTCGACCCCTTGGGGGAGAGGGGCCGGGGGAGGGGGTGACTTCGACTTCTGAGGCATGACACTACGGCAGCCATTCGAGGATGGCGTCTTCGTGAGGTTTCAGGCTGAGCCTCCAGCCCTGACCATCGCGGCGCAGCGGCTGGGGGCCGTCGGCGGCGATCCGGGCCAGCTTTTTGACCGGCAGGGTAGTGGTAACCATAATCTTCAGGGTCTGCGGACTGCGATTGGTCAGCAGGATAAATCCCCCCTGTGGCGCGTCGAGGGTCGATACCTCAACGGAAGGTTGATCGGTTGTAACTGCCGGATTCACGCCTGCACGCTCCTCGAAGACCGGACTGATTTGCGGCGGCCAATCCGTCGATGGCCGACGGAACGGTGGCAATATAACGCTCGCGACTGGGCGCGCAAAATAAGGAGGTTTCCTAATTCCCCCTGGTCATGGGGTAGCCTTTCCGGGCCCAGTCGGATACCAGCGCTTCGGGAAGTTCCAGCGCCTTGAGGTTCGTGAATCCCATTTGCTTCAGCGCTTGAAAGGCGGGCCGAATGTTCGGGCAGTCCTGCCACGGACAGCAGCCGCAATAGATGACGATCATCTGGTTGCGGGGAGTCTTCTCGACGAGCTTTCTTAGGGCGGTGAGTCCCTCCGCCCTGGAGCATGGCCCCGCGTACTGTGATCCGGGAATACGCCCCTGGTTATAAAGCGCACGGAAGCCGACATGAATGAGGATAATCTTCCCCACGGGTGCGGTTGACAACTGGCTGGCCAGTTCGTCCGGGGTCACGATTTCGGCCTTCGTCCACGGTTCCGGGTTGTCGGCTCCCGCGAAGCAGGGGACCGCGAAGATTGCTAAAATTAAGACGATCCCAAATCTGCGAAGTTTGAACATAGTTAATCCTCTACGTGGAGAGCTTCAGATTCCCAAGACCCACACGCTCCGCCATTGAGCGGCGGTTTCACATCGCCGCCCCTCGGAAGTTCCAAATTACCGAAGCAGCTCCTGGATGTATGCATCGTCTTGGGCGTCCTTGAAATCCGTGGCATCGCCCAGGACATACCGGTACTCGAAAGGCGGACCGAGCGCAACGATTTTTCCCATCCAGTCCGTTGGGTCCGTCCACATGACCTGCCGGTTCCCCATCACCTTTACCAGATCATTGAGGTCCCAGTGCAGTACGAATAGGGGAATGACGCCATCCCACAAATCGGTACTCATGGAATTATCAAAGGCAGCCTGAAGGCTGTGGGGAGTCTTGTCCAGCCAGATTTTTCCGATGCGTGGGTCCGCCGCCGCCGCAAGCAGAAGCCAGATCCCACTGACGCCCTCGGCGGCAGCGTGAATAGCATTCGGGTCGACATCCGAACGGGCCGCCAACAGGTCAATGCCGCGCAGGATGTCATGAGCCCGCAGGGCGGGCAAGTTACGACCGATCAGGTTAGCCCAAACGGCGAGCCTCCAATCCCCCGGATATACGCCTTCGCCTTCGCTCGCGATCTCGGGGGAGAGGTACGCGGTTCCATCTCGAGCACGACTTGGCCCCCCTTGGCCATCTGTTCGGCCCTCGTGACGGCCGGCCTTCTGCTCCCGGCGTTGCCACTTTTCACGACCAGCACGGCGGGTTTCCGCCCGGGGGAAGGCGGAACATAGAGGGTAGCCTCAAGCCAAATTCCCGGCTCACTTTCGTACTTGATGTGCTCGCGCCGGCCTTCCGGGACGCTCCCATCATCCAGGACTTGCACCTGGGGCGTGGAGCCATCGGTGGGAATTTTCAGGTTCCCCAGTTCAGCCTTCAGCTCGGGGAGGGTTTTTGGCTGGCGCCCGGCGTGATAGTCATCCCGAAGCAATTGATACACTTTTCGGCTGCCCGGTAGTTCCTCAACATTGCCGCTCTTGGTGGCTTGCAGCTCAAGGCTCGTGTACGTCTTCTCAACGGGCTGTTCGTGGAAATCGCCCTGGCCGTCTTTCAGGTAGCGGATCATCCACTTATAGACCTCTTCCCGGCTGACGAGGGGCATACCGTGCGAACCCGGTCCCACGAAAAAGCCGATTTTGTCCTGGGCCCCGTAGAGCGCGTACCAATTGCGAGCTTCCTCGTAGACCAGTCGCACCCCAGCGGGCGTAAAGTGGTATTCATCATGCTCGGTTGCCTGGAGCTCCCAGGGAGTCGGCGCGGAGAGTTCCACGAAGTCGGCCGTATCCAGCCCGCTCACCAAAAGTCCGGGGAAGACCATTTCGGAATCAGGGCCGCCCGAGGGGAATAGCAACTGGAGAGAAGCAGGATAGCAGGCCGGAACCACAACTTTAAGTCTCGGGTCCAGACCGCCCGCAAAGACCGTCAGCGCTCCTCCGCCTGAACAACCGGCGGCTCCCAGGCGTGAAGCGTCCACATCCGGACGGCTGGTGAGATAGTCAATGGACCGCATCGCATCCCAAATGAAGTAGCGGGCCAATCCCTGACCAATCATCAGCGCCTGGGCGTCCATCAAAGCATGCTCGGGAACGGACCAGCCCGCCAGCGACCTTTCGAGTTGGCGGCTATAGGTCTGTTCCCTTTCACCTTGCCCGATGGGATCGAAGGTGAGCACCACGAACCCCTTCATGGCCAGGTTGGCGGCGATTCTCTGGTCCTCGGGCTTTCCCTCCTGGGTATGGCCGGATTGCAGTAGGACGGCGGGATATCGGCCGGGCTGGTTCGGACGGTAGAGGTTGGCGGTGACGTAAAGACCCGGCAAGCTCTCGTAAATCACTTTCTCGATGGTGTACGAATCATTCCGGATCTGGCCTGTGACCTGGGCATGCAGCGGCCCCTTGTAGTCGGGCAGTCCTCCCAACGCCTCCAGCATCTTCGCCCGGACCACTTTCTTCCGCTCATTCGCCTGGGCGACGGTCTGGATGGCATCAACCGCTCGCTGCCGCTCTTGTAGTTCGTGCTGAGCGATCTGATCCATCCATAACAGGAAGGGATCCTGCGGCGCATCTTGTGCGAACAAGGTGGATAGAGTGAAGATCCCCGCCAGTGCCAACGCCACTGCCGCCAGTTTCACGACGAGCCGGCCTAGCCTCCACGCCTGCCCCATATCGATACTATGAGTTCTCATGCAATCCCCTCCCTCGGAATCTTCTTCCCGCTTCGGCTCGGGCCGGATTCCGGCACTTTGCTGAGTTCAATCGTATATGAAAGGCGAGTGTCCAGGGTCAGAAATCCGCTTACAAAATCGGGTCAAGGCTGCCCCGCGCCGGGTATAGGCGCTAGAATAACGGGTAGCGGGGCTCGAAAGCCCCGATCGGATCGGGGCGCTGTCATTTAGCTCACGGCGAGCCAGCCGCCTGACGACCTTCGAGATTCGTCAGCCCCGGTAGGGGCGGCGTCCGGGCAGCGCCGGGCAAAAACCTAGCGAGGCGAGCCGTCAGGCATTGACTCGAAGAGCGCTTTTTTCCCTCCGATGTGGTTTTGCAAAACATGTCCGACCACTCGTCCGGAATCTTCGACAAACATGATACGACAAGGCGGAAGTTATTTCCTCGAACCCCGTATCTCGGGAGTTTGAATGCCCGAGGCACTTCTACGGTTCGGCGACTATACGTCCAAGTGACCACCAGAGCAAGATGAGGAGCCGCACCGCACTGGGGGTTTTTTCGAGTAGGTTTGAGGCGAGTAACATGCATCGTTCGAACGACACGGATATGAATCTGAAAGGAGTTGATGAGTGGCGGAAAGTCGCCTACCAAATTCGTCTTTCTGACTCGAAGCAGCTATAGATTGGCAACTGCCCTTGTGGGATTCGGAACGCTCTAGAACTGCACAATCTTATTGCGCAGGGCGTAGCGAATCACGCCGGTCAAGGAATGGGTGCCGAGCTTGTGCATGATGTTGCTTCGGTGGGTTTCTACCGTGTGAACACTGAGCCCCAAGGTTGCCGCGATCTCCTTGTTACTCTTCTCTTCTGCCAGAAGCTGGACAATTTCTCGCTCGCGTGGGGTCAGGAGGTCACGATTGCGCTTCGTTCTGCCGGTTGTCTTACCATTTTTCAGGTGGCTCTCCACTATAGCTGTGGCTACGTTGGATGAGAAAAAACCTTTGTGCCGGCCAAGCGCCGCCACGCCCTCCACCAAGTTTCGTCCTGCGTCGGACTTCAGGATGTAGGCACGAGCGCCTGATTCGACCACCCTGCGTATTAACTGTTCGGACTCATGAAGCGTGAGGATAAGCACCTCGGTTCTAGGGAGGGCTTTCAGGATTTGTCGCGTCGCTTCCAAGCCGTTCAATTCCGGCATGCTGATATCCATCACCACCACGTCAGGCTTCGTCTGTTTAGCCCGTTCAACCGCCTCCCGGCCATTGGCCGCCTCCGCGCAGATTTCCCATTCGGGACAGACTTCCAAAAGGGCTCGCATTCCCTTCCGCACGACCTCGTGATCATCTGCCACCAGAATACGAAGCGTCTTCACGGAACGACCTCGCGAAGCGGGATCACCACTCGGACGGTCGTGCCTCGGCCACTTGAATCGATTTCCAGCCGACCCCCGAGTTGTCTGGCTCGCTCGCGCATGCCCATAATGCCCACTCCAAGCTGTCCGCCATCCTGATTGCCCGAGTGGAGGGCCTTCGTGGCCATCCCCTGGCCTTTGTCCGTTATCTCTAACTTCACCCCAGTCGCGCGCCGCGAAAGCCGTATGCTGGCTGTGGGACTTTTGGAGTGACGGTGGACGTTTGTAAGGCTTTCCTGCACGACGCGAAAAAGGGTCGTCTCTACCTCCTGGGGCAGTCGGCCAAAACGGGGAGACACTTTGAGA
This sequence comes from uncultured Acidobacteriota bacterium, assembly GCA_963804995.1. GTDB lineage: Bacteria > Acidobacteriota > Terriglobia > UBA7540 > UBA7540 > Bog-366. Next base: position 39,922 of record CAWDSK010000009.1, on the reverse strand, counting down.
TCGACCTTGATTTCGCTCCGCTCGGCGAACCCCTTAACGTACCAAGCCAAGGCTGAAGCCAAGCCATCTTCATCAAGCAGTGGCGGGTGTAACAAGTAGGAGAGGGTACGCATCTCCTTTAGGGACCGTTCTGCCACCTCAAGACTTCCAGATAGAGCTTGGCGTGCTTTCGGATTAAGCGTACGAGCCGACTTGTGCGCCAGGGTGAGGTTCGTCACCAAACCGACGAGGTTCTGACCTATGGCGTCGTGGAGTTCCCGGGCAATGCGCCGCCGCTCCTCATCCTGCAACTGCAGCAGACGCGTAGAAAGCCCGCGCAGAGCCTCTTCACCTTGCTTGCGTTCGGTGAGGTCACGCATGACGGTCAACATGCAACTTGATCCCGTCTCATCAGCAATGGGGACCGCATAAGACTCCACCCACCGCCGCGCACCTTTGAGCCCGACAATCTCGAATTCTAAATTGGCTCTGTTGCCGCTGCAAACTCCCCCCAGGAGAGCTTTGAACGCAGTCTGGTGCCCAGGAGCAATCAAGGGAAGGACTGACTTTCCCTTAACTTCGGCAAAGCTCTCAGCCTCGATCATGGCCAGGCCCGCCGGGTTCATTTGAAGGAGGTCGCCGTTGGGCGCGACTTTCGCAACACATTCCGGCTCGGCTTCAATAATGGCACGCAAGTGACTTTCACTTTGCCGTAGCGCCTCCTCAGCCTCCCTGCGCCGGGTAATATCGACGATGGTCCCTAAGATGAACGGTGGGCTGCCTGCCTGCCCTTCGATCAGATTCTCGTTAGCCAAAACCCAAACCGGCTTCCCATCTTTTCGCTTAAGGCGAATTTCTAAATTCGAGACGCTCTTTTCCGCCCTCAGGCGGGCGGTGATTGCCTCCGGCTCGCGGGGATCAAAGTAAAGGTCCGTCACGGGATGAGCTAAGATCTCTTCGCGAGAGGCAAATCCGAAGACCTTGACGAAAGCTTCATTACAGTCCGTGAGGCGGCGGTCCAGGGCAGTGCGGTATACCCCGGCAAGGTTTTTTTCAAAGAGCAGGCGATACTGCTCCTCGCTTTTCTCGAGCGCTTCCTTCCCTTGCACCCGCTCAACGGCATAGAAGATGGCGCGGCAAAGCCACTCGCCATTCACCTTTCCTATGACGAGGTAATCTTGCGCCCCTTCCCGGACTGCTTGGAGGCCCAGCTTTTCATCGGTAAGACCCGTTAGCACTACGATGGGAGTGCCGGGGAATTGATTGTGTAACTCCACAAAAGTGCTAATGCCCTGGCTGTCTGAGAGCCCGAGATCCAATAACACCGCGTCGATTCCCCCCTTCGCCAGCCGCTCGACCGCCGTCAGCAAGCTTGGGGCATCCTCCAGGTCAGCCAACGCGGGCTTCGCTTCCTTCAACATTTCCCGGATTAGGCGGATATTTCCCGGATTATCCTCCACCAACAAGACCTTAATCGGCTCGGATGTCATGGCGTTTTTCCTTGCAGGAGTTTCATGATCGTCAACCCAAAATCTTCAACCGACTTCACAACCTGGACAAACTGTTCCCGGTCGGTCGGCTTCACGCAAGAGAATACACTCGGACTCTGTAAGAAACCGAGTGGGCAGGATTCTCAAATACCGGGCAGCGGAGCCCATCTTGACGCACTTCTTAACGATAATCAAGCTTCAATACGGATCAATCCACTGCCATTTGTCTCTACTGTAGATTCTGTAGAGACACCTAGAGGTTCAGGGCCTCAACGTACTGTCGAATACTCAATCTGTAGAATTGTGCCTGTTCTTCCTATGAAGATACACTCGTTCGGTCCGCGAGGACTGTCGTACGTCGCGGAAGATCGTGGTCGTTGATGACGAAGCATTCGAGTGATAACGAGTCAGCAGGCCATTCGCACCCTGAAGCTGCCCTGGAGCGAGTCCGTCCCGCGAGGTGATACCGGGTTGTCGCCAAAATCCGATTCCTTCTGATACCACGGCTGCGCCCTTAGCAAGCAGAGGGGGGGTGTTATGGCAAAGAAAAGCCAGCCTGCCGATGGGGAGGCCGCCCTCTCGCGAATCGCCGACGGGAATACTGTTCTGGAATACGCCGCGAACCGCGATATCTTCAGCAAGCAGACGGAGGTTGTTATGACGCCACAGAAGAGCCCGCCTGAGGTTGACATGGCCAACGGCAAAGGCAAGCCTACACTGGCTACAGCTAACAAGAAAACTCAGCCTGTCGATTGGGCAGCGTTCCTCGCAGGAATCGATCGCGGGAAAACCGTTCTAGAATACGGCGCGAACCGCACGATCTTCATGCAGGGAGACCCTGCGGATTCCATTTTCTATCTCCACCAAGGCGAGGTGAAACTCGCGGTGACCTCCCAACAAGGCAAGGAAGCGATCGTCACCATTCTGGGCGGCAACGAGTTCTTCGGTGAGGGATGCCTTGCCGGCCAGCCGTTGCGCATTGCAACGGCTATCGCGGTGAGTGATTGCACTCTTTACAGAATCGAGAAATCGCTGATGGTGCGTCTGCTCCACGAGCAGCACGGAATCTCGGAATTGTTCATCACGCACCTCCTTTCACGCAACATTCGATTCGAAGAGGATCTGGTCGACCAGCTTTTCAACTCCAGCGAAAAGCGCCTGGCCCGGATTCTCTTATTGCTGGCGCATTTTGGTAAGGAAAGCAGAACCGAAACGGTCCATCCCGGAATCAATCAGGAACACCTGGCCCAAATGGTCGGCACCACCCGGTCACGGGTCAGTTATTTCATGAACAAGTTCCGCACACTGGGCTTTGTCGATTACACGGGCAGCGGCGCGTTGACGGTTAACAGTGGCATCTTGAGCGTGGTCCTGAGCGACTAGCCCCGTATATCCGAAATAGGTATTACCGGCCCGCTTAGCCTCCCATCCTGAGCGGGGCATTGCGGAGCGAAGTATCTCGCTTGGAGGGCTGGTCGCGGTAGGGATACCGGTTGCCCGGTACCCCCCACGGATCCGTCGGTGCGCTCATTAGGTTAAGCAGCCGCCTCCTGGGCAGCTGTTCGGCTCCCCAGTCAATGCGTTCGGCTGTTCAGATACGGGGTTCGAGGAAATAGCTCCTGCCTTGTCGCCAAGGGTTTACCAATATCTGTCGATAGCAGCCCCTACCACAAGAAAACATGATTACGCCTGAACCACTGTCGTTGAAGCTCCCGCTCCACTTGGCCGTATAACGGCCATAACCCGTAGATGTGCAATCCCTGACGCCCCCGCAAGTCACCTTCGAGGAAGTGTGATTCCACTAAACCAGAATTTCCATTCCGCATGACTAACCCCGGTCGGCTCATCGGTTGGCGGTTTTCGGAGGTATATTCGGCTAAGCACCGTGGGGAGTGAAAGCCCGGGGAGAGCGATCATCTGTGACGGAGGGGCTACGCGGAATGACCCGATGTCGCCCCTGGCGGGGCTCAAAAACTTGTTCCGGCGGCCGTTTTTCCCAGGGCTGACTCGCCGTGGGCTAGTCGCCGCGGCGACCCGCCCGCTACGCGGGCTGAAGAATTGATTGCCCATTTTCCCACGGCTGGCTCGCCGTGGGCCACATGACAGCGCCCCGATCCGATCGGGGCTTTCGAACCCCGCTACCCGTTATTCCAGCGCCTATGCCCCGCGCCGGGTTAGTCTCGGAATTGGCAGGCTGGCGCAGGGCGAGCGTAGCCCTGCGATTTCGTCCGGCTGGATGCGGCGTTGATCATTCGAGAATTCTGGGGACAAGAAGAGCAACGTGAATCGTAGAGCTGATCTTGCTTTGAGGCGCCAGCCCCGGTTTCCTCACGTCAGGCGCGGCCCTTCCAGCGCTTGGGGTCGCGCCGTCCGTGCATGCACGCAATGACGATTACGGTCTCGTCGTAAAGGCGATAGAAGATGGCATAGGGGAAGCGGTGGAGCAGGGCGCGCCTGGTCTCGCGATGGATCACCGCATAGGCGGTGGGATGCGCAGCAAGGTCTTGTAAGGTCGCATCGACGGCCGTCAGAAACTCTTCGCCCAGGCTCACCCGCTGGCGCTCGTACCACCGATACGCTTCCTCAATATCGGCAGCCGCAGCAGGGCGGACGAGCAGTCTCGTCATTGGGCGCGGCGCCGAATCCGGCGGAGCACATCTTCCCAAGGAATGCCGACGGGGCCTTCGCGCTCAAGCTCGTCCAGCCGTCGGTCCAATTCCTCGCGCTGAGCGCTGGTCAGCGGAATCGCCTCAGCCGTTTGCGAGAGACTCTCCCAAAGCTCATCCAGAAGCCGCAGCCGCTCCTCTAAACTGAGATTGGCAATGTCGATAGTGGCCATGTGCTCAGTATACCGCAGCCGGGGCGCTTGTTCTTCGGAATCGAAGCGGGTTTCCGATTTTACCAGCCGCTCGTTGTAACTTCAGTAGCAATCCACTTTGACGGGAAAGAGACGGATCACAGGTCAAAAAAAGACGAGGTACGGTTCGCCGCGCATCTGCCGCAAGAGCAAAAGCGCCAATTCGCGCGCGTGGTAGTCACCCCACATGGAGGATTCATTACAAGGGATCTTGCGCCCGGCAGGAACGTGATCCCAGCCGCGGGGACGATGGTAAATGGAATGCAAAATCAGTCCCTGGTGTGCAGGGTCGTGAGAAAGGTAGGGCCGCTCGAAGAGCGTGGCGGCAATCACCAGTGCTGCCTGTCGGTAGCGCGTGCTTTCCTCCGGGGACTTTGCCTGCAAGTAGTTTGCGAGCCTCCAGAGGGCCTGCGCGGCGATCGCGGCGGCGGAACTGTCGACCGGCTCAAAATCGTTGTAAGGATCACTTGGCTGGTGAAGGTAGTCGCCGAGCTTTCCGAGGTTAGGCGCGCCCGTGTCCCAATAGGGAATGCCGTCCGCGGCGGAGTTCTCAATATAGAAATCTGAGGCAGCTTCCGCGGCCCGCAGCATGGCGCCTTCGATTTCGTCCCGTCCACCCAGCGGAGCGAGTTCGTTGTCGGCCAGCGTGGCAAAAAACTCCAACTGTTCCGCGAACCCCAACATGATCCACGCCAGCCCGCGCGTCCAGGTGCTGAAGGGGGAGTAACCCTGCTGCGTACCCGGGCAGCGATAGGTTCCATCATTCACATTGAAAATCGACTCATGCGCCACGCGGCCCCGCACATCGTACTGGTCGCGGCCTTCACCGTAAAACACCGCGTACTCCGCGCTCACCGAGGCGTGATGAACCAATCGCTCCAGCAGCGGGATGCGCTGATCGGATTCGCCCCACAACACGTGCCCCAGGTGGTGAGACAAGGCGAGCGAACGTAAGGAGCGAATGGTATCTGCGAACAGCGAGTGGGGACCGTTGAAAGAATAGATGTAACCGCGGCCATCGCGCAGGAACGACCAGCGCGCCGCTTGCACGGCTCCGCTGACTTTGAGCGCCAGTTCGTAGCCGGCCCTTTCGGAATCCGCGGCGGGGGCCTTGCCCTCCTTCGCCAGACGCCACAGGTTTCCGTAAGTGCTCACATTGTTGAAGCCGTGGTCGTGAACCCCGAAGTGCGTGAGGTGCGGCGCCATGACCGCGAGGGTGTTATTGCGGCCGTAGTTGAGAAACCGCTGCTCGCCAGTGGCATCGAACTGCAGGAGGGCCGAACCAAACTGAAAACCCTGCGTCCACTCGGTCCAGGCACGCGAGGTGTAACGCCCTTCGACCGTGACGACGGGGGCGCCCTGCGAAGGTTCCCAGGTTTGGGCGAGGGCATGGATTTTCGCCGCGGAAAGTTCGAATAGGTGTTCGAGTCGCGGCTTAAGGCTTTCCAGCGTCAATTCTGTGTTGAGTCGAATCATAGTTAGAGGCGATCGAGATGAAATCCGCCGTCCACGTTGATGACTTCACCTGTGGAGAACGGGAAACGATCCTCGGCGATGGCGGCGACGGCGCGCGCGACGTCCTCCGGTGTACCCCAGCGGCGAATGGGCGTCAGTCCCTCGGAAATCCGGCGGTCGTAGACCTCTTTCACTGCTGAGGTCATATCTGTAGAGATGATGCCGGGGCGAAGCTCGAAGACATGAATGCCGTATTCGGCCAGGCGCAGTGCAAAGAGCTTGGTCATCATGCCGAGACCGGCTTTGGCCAGGCAGTAATCACCTCGATTCACGCTGGCGGCGTAGGCGGAGACCGAGGAGATCGTCACGATCTTGGGCTTCGGGCGCTCGGGCGGAAGCTTCGGGAGGTTTTGGACCCAGACCTTGGCCACCGCCTGCGTGAGAAAGTAGGGCCCTTTGAGGTTGGTCGCCAGGACCTGGTCGAAGCTTTCCTCAGTCGCCTGGAGAATATCGGCGCGGACCCGTGGGGCGATTCCCGCGTTGTTCACCAGCAGGTCAATCCAACCCCAGCGCTCGCGGACGGCTTCGAGCAAACGGGCGCGATTGTCGGCGCGGGAGATATCCGCTTGGACCGGCTCAAAAAGCGCCTGGGAATCTGCGGGCGCTGTCTGGCGGCAGAGGGATGCGCATTCCTCCGCGGCCTCACGGTTGGCAGCGTAATTGATCGCTACGCTGAAGCCCAGGCGCGCGAGTTCGATCGAGATTCCACGACCGATACCGCGCGAAGCTCCGGTGATGAGGGCAACTGGAGCGCCATTCTGCATGCGTAGGAATATACCCGAAGTCCGCCACTTGCGGGGGAGGAATTGGGGGAAAGCAGTAGGCAGAAGGCAGTAGGCAGAAAGCAGAAGGCGGAAAGCGGAAGGCAGTAGGCAGTTGGCAGTAGGCAGTAGGCAGCGAGCGGTAGGCGGTACGAAGTTAGCGGAAGGCGGAAGGCTAAGAAGCAACAGGCAGAATGCAGTAGGCAGCAGGCGGAAAGCAAAAAAGCAGAATGCAGAAAGCAGAAGGCAGAAGGCGGAAGGCAAAAGGCAGAAAGCAGAAGGCAGTATGCGGAAAGCGGCGAGCAGAAGAACTTACTCCGGCGCAGGTGCCATGCTCTTATGCCGGCCCGGCGACCTTTGGTCTGCTGCAGATGAAGACCTGCTCATCGCCTTGCGATTGTTCGCCACAAATGACGCCTGGGCATTCCAACTTCGTTGGGACTCGCGCAAACCGCTCGCTGCCTTCTGCCTACCGCCTACTGCTTTCTGCTTTCCGCCTTCTGCTTATCCCGACTCGTCGGGACTCGCGCAAAACGCTCGCTGCCTTCTGCTTTCTGCCTTCTGCCTTCCGCTCTCTGCCTTCTGCTTTCTGCCTTCCGCTCTCTGCCTTCTGCTTTCGGCCTTCTGCCTTCCGCTTACTTCCCTCCCAAGGAGCGCGCAAGAAAGAGCGCGCCTTCCACCGGCGGGCGGTTGAGCAACTCGACGCGTGTTAAGGGTGCGAAGCGGCGCAGTTGGCGCGCAAAAGCACGTTGGATGAGTGGGCTGGACTGGAACACGCCGCCGGTGCAGACCACCGGCACGCTGCGGCGCACCCAACCCGCGCGCTTGAGCAGGGCTGTCGCCAATTCGGCCAGACGGCATGCCGATTCGTCGCACAGATGACTTGCGACCAGGTCACCGCGGTGGGCTGCCTCGAGCACCAAGGGTGCGAGCGCGGCAATTTGCTGGGGTTCGAGGTGTTTAGAAACGACCTCGGTAATATCCTTGAGGGCGAGCACTCGCGTGAGTTGGGTCAGCAGGCGAGTGCGCGCGCCGCGCCCATCGAAAGCCTGGAGCGCTGCGGTCACGGCTCGGCGGCCAAGATCGTAGCCGGCGCCGAGGTTGTCGAAAGGAGAGCCCCAGCCCCCGGCGCGCAGAATCCGCCCGCGATCGTCGCGCGCGAAGGCAATGGAGCCGGTGCCCGCAATTACAATAATTCCCGGTGAGTCGCCCACTGCGGCGGCAAGCGCGATGGCCGCGTCGGAGGTCAGCAAATGACGGCGCGCCGGGATGTTGCGGCGCATCCATTTGATAAGAGGGTCATGCACAGACGGGCGATCGACCCCGGAGATGCCCGCACAGACGGCGTTGAGTTTCACTGCGTGCGTGCGCTGGCGCGGCGCCTTAAGGATTCCTGCCTGGCCGAGCGCAGCCCGCGTGGCATTCCCGATTTCGTGTTGGGCGGCGCGAAAACCCACCTTCACGGGATTTGAAGGTCCTGCTTCGGCGCGCGCCAGGACTTTGCCTTCCTCGTCTGCTAGCCACACCGTAGTCCGCGTACCACCACCGTCGATGCCGAGAAAGAAGTGCATGCTGAGAAATACCTGGGCAACCCACCCTATTCGTGCGCGAAGACACCGTGGAGACCTTCGTTCATCAGCGCCGATGTGCTCGAAAGCTCGTTGCGTTCAGCCATTATACGCACACTATCCGACGAGTCCAGACTTTGGTGGCGCTTGACATGATAGGACCTCGTACGTTAAATAGGCAGTGACCGCAAGGGTCGTTTGATGACCGGGGTGGGTGGCGTCGACTCTCCCTGGCCATGGGCCGGGTAACGCGAGCAAGGTCTGAAAGCGCAAGAGTCCCTCCTCTCATGCCCCATTCGCAAATCCCAGCATCATGAAGTATCGGGAACCCGCCGATAAGTATGAGGGTGTAATACCTCTTGGCAACGCCCTTTGCTAAATGCAGCACGGTAAGGGTCGGGGGCGTCGCTATAGCGCGGACCGTTGGAGGATTGATGCAGCTTCGCAAGGATCCCATTTCGTTGAACTGGGTTATCCAGGAAGACGGCGAAACCACCTGGCCGGACCTGAACGTTTGCCCCTTCTGCCCTGGGCAGGAGGCCCTGACCCCGCAGACCATCTATTCGCACGTCAATGGAAGGGGCCAGTGGGATGTGCGTGTGACGCCCCATGTGCGCCCGCTCTACCGCATTGAGGGGGACGCGCACCGGCGTGCCGAGGGCGTGTACGACAAGATGCGCAGCCTGGGGGCTCATGAGGTGGTGATCGAAAGTCCCCACCATGACCTGCGACTTTCCCAACAGAGCGATGAGCACGTTGCGAAAGTGGTGCGGGCTTTCGTTTCGCGCATCGTGGATCTGAAGAAGGATCGCCGCTTCCGCCACGTGAGCGTTTACCGCAACCAGGGGAAGCTGGCTGGCCAGGATCCGGACCACCCGCACTCGCAGATCGCCGCCACGCCTTTCATCCCGCGCCGCGTGGTGTACGAGTTGCGCTCCTTCCAGCGCTATTACGAGCATAAGGAGCGCTGCCTGCTTTGCGACATTGCCAAGCAGGAGATCACCCAGCAAGTACGCACCATCGAGTGGGATGACCAGTTCGTGGCCTACTGCCCCTTCGCCTCACGCGTGCCTTACGAGGTGTGGGTTCTCCCCACCGATCACCGCTGCGCGTTCGAGGATGATCTGACCACCTGGGATCGCCAGCTTCACTTTGCACGATTCCTCAAGTCCATCGTGTATCGGCTGGAGTCGGTGACCATGGATTACCACATGGTTCTGCACACCACACCCAACCTGCACGCCAAGTTCGATCGCACCGACCACTGGCAGACTTTGCAGGAGGACTTCCACTGGCACTTTGAAATCTTTCCGGTCCGGCCGTCCTCCGCGCATTCCTACTTCCTGAAAGAGGTCTACTACAGTTCCGTTCTTCCAGAACACGCCGCTGAGGAATTGCGGAGGGTCCAAGTTGAGCAGCTTACGCATTCGTAGCCGGGATTCCTCACGCGCTTTCTTCGGGCTCTCGGACCAGGCCAAAAGTTTGGAACAGGACGGAATTCATGTCCCAGCACAGGAACTTTTGGTGGGACCTCGCTCGCTATGCCCCGCTATGGTCAACATGTGGGACATCCCGAGGTGCCATAATGTCCGAAGGGCAGGGTGGCGCAGAGCGAGCCCAGATCTGCGATTCACGTCTCTGCTCATGCCTAATTCTTATCCCGATCTACAAACGCCATTTCGAGCCGGGTCAGTTGCAGTTCATCACCACCAGCACCTATCCCCGCAGCCAGCTCATACTTAGCTCTCAGCTTTCAGCTCCCAGCATACAACTACCGCCCGCCGTGTAGATCCAAGCATGCGTACGCGGCCATATTTCGTAGCGCGGTCCCCCGTCTTTGGGGTCCGCGGTTCTTCATTGGGCAAACCCGCGAAGCTCAGACGGTCGCGCCGCAACTATTTCTTCGTCACGATACATTGGCTCAAGTGGCACAGGAAGAACCGCGGACCTCAATGGCGGAGACGCGCTACGCTTGCTGTGGCACAGCCACTCCTGGCTGTGTCGTTGCGCTCGTACCTCGCGCCGCCTTCACAGGCAGGAGTGCCTGTGGTACCGCGGGCGGCGCTTTGCCACGATGCATTTGCTTAATTGGCACAGGAAGAACCGTGGACCTCAACGGCGGAGGTCCGCGCTACGCTGGTTGTGGCACAGCCACTCTTGGCTGTGTCGGTGCGCTCGAACCTCGCGCCGCATTCACAGGCAGGAGTGCCTGTGCTACCGTGGGCGGCCGCTTCCCCACAATACATTTGATGAATTTGCACAGGAAGAACCGCGGACCTCAACGACGGAGGTCCGCGCTACGCTTGCTGTGGCACAGCCACTCCTGGCTGTGTCGTTGCGCTCGAACCTCGCGCCGCATTCACAGGCAGGAGTGCCTGTGCTACTGCGGGCGGCGCTTTGCCACGATGCATTTGATGAAATAGCACAGGAAGAACCGTGGACCTCAACGACGGAGGTCCGGTGCGCCGGGATAAACCGGCAGAAAGCAGAGAATGAAAATTTCTCACGAGGAAGGAGCAGCGATCCACTCGGCCCCGAGTTTTGCGCTGGGCGTCGTGAGGCGCACGGTGAAGCGTAAACAGGGGAATAGGTGGGCTGGGTATTGAGCTTCGAAAATGTCCAATCAGGACGCCGACGTTTTCAGACTAAACGGAAGGCAACATGAGGCCGGGACGCCAACGCGAGTTCCGGCACAGTCCTGCGTAGTCGTAGACCCCAGACACGCCTAGACACTTTCTGCACGAGAACCGGGAGACCTCGGAGGCGCCGGCCGCCGTAGATCGTGGCCGGACGGCGGGAAAAGGCGATGGCCGTACAGCCCGCCTGCACGCTTTCGAGGAGTCGGACAGCGGAACAGTACCGATGAATCATTTGAACAAAGACGGGAAGCCGTTGGCGGAGAATGAGGAGGGAAGGCCGCTGATCAAGGAGAACACCCGTTGGCCTAACACGCACCCGACACAGAGCGGGGCACGCGTGTCCCAGGGACTCGCGGGTGTGCGGAAAGCCGCGAAGGAACACAGGGAGATGAAGTTCACGGCCTTGCTCCACCACTTAACGGTCGATCTGCTGCGGGAAAGCTTTTACGCCTTGAAGCGAAAAGCTGCACCGGGAGTAGACGGCATGACGTGGCAGGAGTATGAAAGCGGGCTGGAAGGTCGACTCGTCGATCTGCACAGCCGGGTCCACCGCGGAGCATTCCGAGCGAAGCCCTCGCGAAGGGCGTATATCCCGAAAGGCGACGGGCGGCAACGTCCGTTGGGGGTTGCGGCACTGGAGGACAAGATCGTCCAACAGGCCGTGGTCACCATCCTCAAGGCGATTTACGAGGAAGACTTTCTGGGCTTCTCGTATGGCTTTCGACCGGGACGCAGCCAGCATCAAGCGCTGGACGCGCTCTCGTACGCGCTCACGGTGAAGCACGTGAACTACGTTCTTGACGCGGACATTCGTGGATTTTTCGATTCGATATCCCACGAATGGATGCTCAAGTTCGTGCAGCATCGCGTCGCCGACCCCCGGATTCTCCGGCTCATCCAGAAATGGCTGAAAGCCGGGGTGAGGGAGGAAGGCGAATGGTCGGAGACGGAGATGGGTACGCCACAAGGGGCGGTGGTCTCGCCCCTGCTGGCGAATATCTATCTGCACTACGTCTTTGACCTGTGGGTGCAGGCGTGGCGCAAGAAGCACGCCCGGGGAGACGTGGTCGTGGTGCGGTATGCCGACGATACGGTCCTTGGATTCCAATCGCAGACGGAAGCCGACCGCTTTCTGGAGGATTTCCGGGAGCGGGTGGGGAAGTTTGGATTGGAACTGCATCCTGACAAAACGCGCCGGATCGAGTTCGGGCCGTTTGCCGAACTTTACCGGAAACGGAGAGGAGAAGGTAAGCCGGAGACGTTCGACTTTCTGGGCTTCACGCATATCAGCGGGAAGAACCGGAGGGGGCAATTTACCGTGAAGCGGAAGACGATCAGCAAGCGCCTGCGGGGGAAGTTGCAGGAACTCAAGCAACAACTCCGGCAGCGTCGGCACGATCCCATCGCGGATACGGGTAAATGGCTCCGGTCGGTCGTGCAAGGCTACTTCAACTATCACGCGGTACCGGGAAACCTCGACCGCCTGCGAATCTTTCGGGAACGGTTGACCCGACTGTGGCGAACACAACTGCGTCAACGCAGTCAACGCCACCGCCTCAACTGGGACCGACTGGGGAAGCTTGCGGCCTGCTGGTTGCCTGCTCCGCACGTTGTGCATCCTTGGCCATCCCAACGGTTCGCCGCCACACATCCGAGATAAGAGCCGTATGCGCTAACCAGCGCACGTACGGATCCGTGCGGGGGGTACCGGGTAACCGGTATCCCTACCGCAACCGCTACGCTTGCTTCTGCTCTGCCGCCCCGCGCTTACGCCACTTCGCGCTGGTACTTGCAGTTTTCGTTGGGGCAGCGGCGAACGGTCTCTCCGGTCTTTTTATATTTCTCCAACAGGATAGGTGAGCCGCAATCGGGGCAGGGTTCGGCGACGGGTTTATCCCAGGCGGTGAATTTGCATTCGGGGTAGCGCGTGCAACCGTAGAACGTTTTGCCGCGCTTTGACTTGCGCACCACAATTTCGCCTGCACACCCTTTTTCGGGGCAGGGAATTCCCAGGGTTTCGCGCTTCACGTACTTGCAGGTGGGATAGTTGCTGCACGCCGTGAACTGGCCGTAGCGGCCGTGTTTAAGCACCAGGTGGTTGCCACAGTCCGGGCACTTCTCATCCAGTGGCGTGTCGCCCACCGCCGTGGCGTTTCCTTCTTTCATCACAATCTTTTTGGTGCTGCGGCATTCCGGGTAGCCAGTGCAGGCGAGGAAGTAGCCGAAGCGCCCCCGCTTCACAATCATGGGTTTGCCGCACTTCTCGCAGTTCTCAGCGGCGACTTCCGGAGCAGGCGGCGCGGCGCTGGCGTACTGGGCGGCGAGTTCTGGCGGCAGGTCGCTGGTGCCATCGCACTCAGGGTATCCCGTGCACGCCAGAAATTGCCCATTGCGCCCCAGGCGAATCACCATGGGCTTGCCGCATTTCTCGCACTTGATTTCAGTGGGGATGCCTTCGCCCTTGATATCCACCATATCGCGTTCGGCGATGCGCAAGTCCTTCTTGAACTTCTTATAGAACTCGTCCAACGCGTCGGTCCAGGAGAGCTTTCCCTCCTCAACCTCGTCCAGTTCCTCCTCCATGCGCGCCGTGTATGCAACGTCGAAGATGTCACGGAAGTTTTTCACAAGCAGATCGCTGACCAGCATGCCCAGTTCGGTGGGATAGAATCGGCCCTGGTTTTTGTCCACATACTCGCGGTTCTGAATGACGGAAAGGATCGAGGCATACGTGGACGGCCGTCCGATGCCCTGTTCTTCCAGCATCTTCACCAGCGTGGCTTCGTTGAAGCGTGGTGGCGGTTCGGTGAAATGCTGCTCGGGGAGGAGCTTGTGCAGCTTCAGCCGCTCGCCCTCGGCCACCTGGGGCAGGCGATGCTTCAGCTCCTCGTCTTCCTCCATCTCCGCCTTCTCATCCTTGCCCTCTTCGTAGACGGCGCGGAAGCCCTTGAACTTCTCGACCGACCCCGTGGCGCGCAGCGTATAGTCGCCCGCCTCGATATCGATGGTGGTCTGGTCGAAAATCGCCGGGGTCATCTGCGAGGCGACGAAACGCTGCCAAATCAATTTGTAGAGTTTGAATTCATCCGGGCCCAGAGCCTTGCGCAGCGACTCGGGCGTGCGCGCGACGTCCGTGGGCCGAATCGCCTCGTGAGCATCCTGCGCATTTTTCTTGCTCTTGTAGTGGATGGCCTCCGGGGGGAGATAATCGTTCCCAAATTTCTTCTGGATGTAGCCGCGCACGGCGGTCAGCGCGCCCTCAGCCACGCGGGTGGAATCGGTACGCATATAGGTGATGAGGCCGACGGCGCCTTCCTCACCCAACTCGATGCCCTCGTAGAGGTGCTGCGCCACCATCATGGTTTTCTTCGCGTAAAACCGCAGCTTGCGGACAGCTTCCTGCTGCAGCTTGCTGGTGATGAAGGGCGGCACCGGATACTTGCGCTTTTCCTTGGTTGTGACCGACTGCACGACCAGGTTGGCAGCCTGGATGGCGGCCGTAATCTGGTCCGCCGCGGCCTGGTCGGGAATCTCCAGGTCTTTACCCTGGAACTTCACCAGGCGCGCATCGAAGGCCGGAGGCTTCTTGCCCTCGACATGCGCGGTAATCGTCCAGTATTCCTTCTTCTGGAAGGCCTGGATTTCGCGTTCGCGTTCGACGATCAGCCGCAGCGCGACCGTCTGCACGCGCCCCGCGGAAATGCCCCGCCTCACCTTATCCCAGAGCAGAGGGCTGACCTGGTAACCCACCAGGCGGTCCAGGATGCGGCGCGCCTGTTGCGCGTCCACCAGGTGCACATCGATCTCCCTGGGGTGCTCGAAAGCTTCCTGCACCGCGTCGCGCGTAATCTCATTGAAGAGCACGCGATAAAACTTCTTGCGGGTGGAATTCAACAGGTCGTGCAGGTGCTGGCAAATGGCTTCGCCCTCGCGGTCAGGGTCAGCCGCGAGATAAATGGCGCCAGCCTTGCCGGCCGCAGCCTTCAGCTCAGCAATGACGTTCTTCTTGGCCGGAATGTTGATATAGGTCGGCTTGAAATCGTGATCAACGTCGACACCCAGATCCTTCTTGGGAAGGTCCATGACGTGTCCCATGCAGGCCTTCACCATGAAGTCAGGTCCCAGATACTTGTTGATGGTTTTCGCCTTGGCCGGCGATTCCACAATAACCAGAGATTTAGCCATAAGTGAGTATGAAAAGCTTCCCGCTACTTCCAGTCAGCTAACAGCTTCAATCCTTTCAATTCGACGTTCACAACTAAACGCCACGCTTTTTCATCCAGCGTGCATTTGATTCCTCAGCTTGTCTCGAGGATTCCCTGCCCTATAGTTTACGAATAAAATTCATTCCCGGCAACTGGCGGATCAATCCGTTCATTTCCAATTGTAGCAGCGCGGCCAAAACTCGTGGCGGCGGAAGCTTGGAGCCGCCCACAATTTCATCCACAAAGAGCGTCTGGTCAGTCTTCAAGATTCCAAAGACCACCGTCTGGTCGGGGCCGAGTGAAGCTTCGAAAAGCGTGGCGGCCTGGGCGCCAATCGGTTCCCCTTCCAGGGCTTCGGAGGGCGGCAGAAGTTCCATTCGAACCTCGGCCGGGAATTCTTCGACGACGTCCATCCACTGGTCCACCAGCTTCGCCCCCTGCTTGATGAGATGATTGGGACCGAAGCTTAGGGCGGAGGTGATGTTTCCCGGTACGGCAAAGACCTCGCGATTCTGGTCCACCGCCAGGCGCGCCGTGATGAGCGACCCGCTGTATTCCGCCGCTTCCACCACCACCACGCCGAGCGAAAGTCCGCTGATAATCCGGTTGCGGATGGGGAAGTTCTCCGGGGTCGGCCCGGTGCCCAGCGGGAATTCCGAAATCAAGGCGCCGGATTTGGCGATTTGCCCCGCCAGCCCTTTGTTCTCGCGCGGGTAGATGACGTCAAGGCCGGAGCCCAGCACGGCCACGGTCTTACCATTCGCCTCCAACGCTCCCCGGTGGGCAGCGGAATCCACACCCCGTGCCAGGCCGCTGACCAGCACCAGTTGCCGCGCCGCCAGATCATGGGCCAGGCGGTGCGCCACGGAACTGCCATAGGCGCTGGGCCGGCGCGATCCGACCATCGCCACCGCGTGCTGCGAAAGGACCTTGGCATCGCCGCGCACGTACAACAGCAGGGGCGCGTCAGGAATCTGCTTAAGTAGCGGCGGATAATCCGCATTGTCGAAGGCGAGCAGCCGGCAGTCCGCCTTGGCAACCTCCTGCACCACTCTTTCGGCATCTTTCATGCCGGCTTGAGCAAAAATTGCTTGCGCTACCCGCGCCGGAACTCCGCAACTCTCCAGCTCCGTCAGCGACGCCATGTAGGCGGCCTGTGGCGACCCAAAATGCTCAATGACCTTGTGCGCGCCGCGAATGCCCAAGCCCTCGATCCGCGTGATCGCAATCCAGAAGAGTAAGGCTTCGTCCATGCCCTGGTCCCATCTATCCCGACAGCCTGTTCGTGTGGAGCGGAGGAGAGGCGCTTGAGGGGACTCGCCTGAGGCGCGTCCGTGCTTCTGCCTGTCGGTCGCACCCTACAGTCTCAAAACCCGGGCAGACAAAGCAAGGTGAAAGATTTTGCACGGACACAATGGCTCTTTTGGTGGCACCTCCCATTTATCTTATCAGCACCACCCCTTTGTTTTATCAGCACCACCCCGTCGCTCAGCGCGCCACCCCTCCTCATCTGAGGCGGGGAGTTCCTTTAGGGCTCCCCTCCTAATTTAGGAGGGGTGGCGCCGTAGGCGACGGGGTGGTTATCCGCAGCGGGGTCGGCGCCACTCGCCGCTACAGCTTGTGCGGGCGCCAATCAGCAGGGCAGCGTGGTATACTTCGAATTCATCCCGTCATCTGAAAAAGAAAGCCCGTTGAGGGAAAGGAGAAATCGCTTGATCTATTATGGAGGCAAGGAGTTAGCCGAAAGTTTTCGCACCGTCCGGAAAAACACGATTACGATTGCTCAGGAAATCCCTGAAGAAAAATACAGTTTTCGGCCGGCCCCCAACACTCGCACGGTGGGTGAGTTGTTGGCGCATATTGCCGTGGCGCACAGTTTTCAATACCAGATTCACGGCCAGGAGCGCCGATCCTCGCTCGAAGGATTTGACTTTGCCTCGCTGCTGCAGCGCTTGTGGGCGGAAGAAAAGGTGCAGCGGACGAAGGATCAGACGCTGGAGATGCTTCACAGCTCTGGCAAGAAATGGGCCGATTGGCTCGAAGGGCTTACGGAGAGTTTCCTGGGCGAGCGGGTTGAGATGCGCCCCGGGATGACCCCCGCGTCCAAGAGCCGTTTCGAAATGATCCTTTCGGTCAAAGAACATGAAATGCACCACCGGGGCCAGTTGATGCTTATTGAGCGGATCGTGGGGATCGTGCCGCACTTGACTCGCGAGATGCAAGCCCGCATGGCTGCACCTCCCGCGAAAAGCTGACGGCGCACTGGCTGAAGAAGTGTCCTTCCCTTGGTCTTTGCCCTTCCTTAAATGAGGACGGCTGCGCTCCGTAAGCGGCCTGGACTCCTATAGGCTTGGAGTGCGGCAGTCCGCCGCCGCGGACGACCACCCCGGCGCTCGGGGCGCCACCCCTCCTCACCCGAGGAGGGGAGTTATGAAGAGCTCCCCTCCTAATTTAGGAGGGGTGGCGCCGTAGGCGACGGGGTGGTTATACGGGCGCTCGGAGCGACGGGGTGGTTATACGGGCACCGGGGCGCCGGGGTGGTTATTCCCTATTCCTCCCTCCCCCAAAATGAAATGATGTACTGCCAGCCTCGAGGTGGACCGGCCTCGTGCTGGGTTGAAGATTATTAAGATTTCATCTTCGTTCCGCCGATGGTATATAGGGGCTGTGGAATCGCCAGTTCCCGAGACGGATAGTGGTGGAGGTGGATTCCTGATGAGCCTCAACCTCCAGGGTTGGGGGATGGGCCGCACGGTTTGTCTCCTGTTCATCCTTCTGAGCGTGACGGTGGTTGCGCCGGCTGGGCAATTTGCCAAGCGCGGCAAGAAGACTGACGAAACCAACGTTGAGGCTCTCCTCAAACCGCAACTCCTGAATGCCGATACTGACCCTACATTGCGGTATCCAATCGCCAGCTTCTCCGGCTGGTCCGTCTTCAGCGCCTCCTACGGATGGCTCGATGTCACACGTGCCGGAATCCGCTACAGCGTGGTCGAACCTCCCGGGAAGGCGAACGAGGGATTCGCCGCCTCTAGCGGGGAAATCAGCGAAATCAAGATGGTCCAGAGCTACATTTCGTTCCGCATCCCGGCGAAAAAGCACATGATCTTTTACGTCGCCCAGAATCGCTGGGGCGCCATCCACAGCGGGCCGGGAGCGATGCAAATCTCCGGCGAGGGCGCCTTTGGGACGGCATCGATCTTTCAGGCCCTGAAAAACTTTGATAGCGTCCTGGATATGGTGAAGCCTCCGCCCGCCCCGCCCCCACCTGTGACGCCACAACCCGTCGTGAGCCCCCCAGTTGAGCCCCAACCTGCTGCGCCACCGGCGATCATACTTTCCACCCCTGCCGGTGCGGGGGCTAATCAGGTCGTCGAGGTGGATGCATCCCCCCTGGTTGTCCGGGGCGTGACGATGGATAGCACCAGCATTCCCGTGGTGACCATTAATGGGGTGCCTGCCAACATGCGGCCGCAAAGCAACCAAGCGGCCGAGTTCTGGTCAGACCCGCTGCCACTTCAGCCGGGGGATAATCGCTTCCAAATCTCTGCTTCCAATGCGGCCCATGCGGAGGCGAAGTTCGTCTTTACCGTTCATTACACCCCCAAGGCGGCTCCTCCTAATCCCCGGGCACTGAGCAAAGAAGAGATTGTCTCCTTGCTCCAGGGCGGGGTCCCTAACGCGCGCATAGTGGAGATCATCAAGGATCGTGGCATTAAGTTCGCCCCCACCGCCGACGACCTGAACGACCTGCGCGGGCAGGGTGCAAACGATGAACTGATCCAGGCCATCCAACAAGCGGCAGCCCCACCCAAGTGAGTGTACCCTGCCCCTGGAACGGTGCTAGTGTGGTGTCCCGCGTTAGAGTTGACAATGGGTAGAACCCCCTCACCCGTCTGGCCTCGGCTGATGAGAACGCCTCGGCCAGCCACCCTCTCCCCCAAAGGGGCGAGGGCAAGAAAATTAACTCTCCCCTCGGTCGCCGCGGCGACAGAGGGGCTGGGGGGGGGGTGAGGGGGTCGGACAGCCTTGTCAAATATTAACCGGGACACCACGCTAGCATCCTCACGGCGGAGCGGGTGATGCCTGTGTCAGTAATAGCGAGAAGGTGACCGATGCGGCAGTAGCTTATAAAATGGTTGAAACTCTTGTCCCCTTGGAGGAAGAATGGCCAGCGACTGATGGCTGAGTTGTCGCCAAACCATAAGGGTTCGAGTCGGAAGAAAGCAGAGGTTAATCTCCGATGAGTCTGAATCGCGGGGGATTTCGATTGAGCCGTAAAGTTCTTTTCCTATCCTTAATCATCTGCCTTGCTTCTGTAGCGGTAGCCCAACGTGCTTCGAAGCGCCCGGGGAAAACCATTACCGACACGGTCGACAGCATCGGACCGCAGCTCCTGAATGCCGATACCAACCCCACCTTGCGCTACCCCATTGCGAGCTTTGCCGGCATGTTGTATGCCAGTATGGTCTATGGATGGCTTGATATTTCGCATGCGGGTATCCACTTTCAGGTGGTCCAACCCCCTGGGAAGCTGGACGAAGCATTCGACGCTACCGCGGGGGAAGTCAGCGAGATGAAGATATCCCAGAACTGCATCAAGTTTCGCCTGGGGGCAAAAAAACACACGATCTTTTACCTCGATGAAGAACGCTGGGGAAGCGTCCGCACTGGTCCCGCGTTTTGGGACGCCGCCAGCCTGGGGGAGCGGGGAACAGGATCGATTTATAACGCCCTATCAAATTTCGACAGTGTGTTGGCCCAGGTGAAGGCTGCCACTCCTCCGCCCCAGACTGTCGTGGCACAACCCATCGCAAGCCCACCCCCTCTGCCCCAGCCTGCCACGCCCTCCTCTCCCCCCGTGATTGTGCTGGCCATGCCCGCCGGTGCGCGGCCGGACCAGGTCGTGGAGCTGAATGAGTCGCCTCTGGTCGTTCGGGGTGTGGCCATGGACAGCGCCGGCATCCCGGTGGTGACCGTTAATGGAATGGCGGCCAACATGCGGCCACAGAATACGCAAGCGACGGAATTCTGGTCAGACCCACTGCCGCTTCAGCCTGGGAATAACCCTTTCCAGATTAGCGCTTCTGACTCGGCGCGAGGAGAGGCGAAGCTCATCTTCACTGTTCATTACACGCCCAAAACGGGGCCGCCAAATCCTCGGGCATTGGGTAAAGAGGAGATCCTTGCCTTGCTCCACGGCGGAGTCGCAAACGCGCGAATCGTGGAGCTCGTCAAAGAGCGTGGCCTAAAATTCTCACCCACGGCTGACGATCTGAAAGTCCTTCGTGCGGAGGGTGGAAGCGATGAACTGATCCAGGCCATCGAGCAGGCGGCCGCCCCACCCAAGTGAGCGGGTAGCCATGGTGTCGCCGCGCAGATCCTTCGTGACCATGTGCCCATCGGGGTCCAAACGTTGGACTCCCCTCGGAGAGGGCTATTCAATTACGGCATGGCCCGATGGCGCGATGGCCCGATCCCCAAACCAGTGCCCCGCCTCCGCCGCGACGCACTTCCCCGTATCGGTTATCGGTGGGTTCGACGCTGAGCATGAGGGAAATTGAGTGACCCGTGACAAGCCGGACGCCTCCTCATCCGGATCGCTCTTGGTACTCACCTTAAGCATTTGGCGCCCACCCGGCGACACGACCCCCAACGCGCCCACGGCGCCAGCAGCCTACAAGCTGGTTGAAACTCTCCGCCAGGGGTAGAATAACAACGGCCAGCTTGGTCTGGAAAAGGTCGGCTGTGCGTTCGTTAAGGAAATTAAAAGATAAGATTTCACTTCTCAACAGCCGATAATCTGTACAGGGAGTTGAATCGATGGCGCCTGATCTGGAAGACATTGGAGGCTTCGCTCCGATGAGCCCGAATGCTAAAGCTTGGCATATAGGCCACTCTGCTTTTATTCTATTCATCATCCTCATTATGGCTTCGGCTGCAGCCGCGCAGAAGGGGGCTACCCGCAGAGGCTCCAAGGGAACCCCCCAATCGGACTTGAGTAATATTATCCGCCCACAACTTTTGAATGGCGACACCGATCCCACTCTTCGCTTCCCCATCACAAGTATGCCAGGGTCGGTCTTCAGCATTACTTACGGCTGGCTTGATATCACCCGAAGTTCTATTCGTTATGAAGTTGTGCAACCCCAGAGCAAAGCCAAGAACGAGTTTGAGGCTTCCCGATTTGACATCAATGAACTCAAGTTCTCCCATAATCTCTTGATGTTCAAGAGTGGCAAGAAGAGGGAGATGATTATCTACCTTCCCCAAAATCGCTGGGGATCAATTCACACGGCTCCAGGGTCCCAGATGGCTGCGGGCCGCGAAAAGCTGGGCACGCAGTCGATTTATAAGACGCTGTTGAATTTTGATGGTGTGCTCGCGCTGGTAAAGCCCCCTGCTCCTCCCCCTCCACCGGTCGTAGTGCAAACTGTCGCAAGCCCACCGCCGCAGCCCAAGCCTGCCGCCCCCACGGCTCCGCCGGCGATCGTGCTTTCGGCCCCCTCAGGCGCCGCGGCAAATCAGGTCGTCGAGACCGATGACACCCCCTTGGTCGTCCGCGGGGTGGCCATGGACAGCACCGGTATTCCTGTCGTCACTATTAACGGGGCGGCCGTCAATATGCGGCCCCAGACCCCGCAGGCAGCCGAATTCTGGTCGGACCCGCTGCCCCTTCAGCCGGGAGGTAACCGCATCCAGATTACGGCCTCCAATTCGGCGCACGCGCAGGCGAGCCTCGTATTCTCCGTTCATTACACACCCAAGGCCGCGCCCGTCAATTCACGAGCCCTGGACAAACAGGAGATCATCTCCTTGCTTCAGGGTGGAGTCCCCAGCGCTCGAATGGTGGAACTTATCCATGAACGCGGCATCAAGTTTTCGCCCACGGCTGACGATCTGAATGAAATTCGTACTGAGGGCGGAACCGATGAGCTGATCCAGGCGATCCAGCAGGCTGCGGCACACCCCTAGCGGAGCGCCGGGTTGAGTCGCCCTTCAAGAGCAATTTCGGCGTGGGACGCCCGCTTGCGGTTTCGCCCTCTCGCGCGACAGCGAAATCATCTCGCGGGTGCGCACCTCGATATTTCCAAAGAATCCAATGGTCTGAGAACCTTGCAAAATGGCACGAGAAAGACCCTCAAAATACATCGGTTTCTTGGTGGCCCTTACGATAGGGATAGGTTGTGTTGCGGTTGCGCCGGGCTCGAGCCTTGTCTCCGCCGCAGAGGCGCGCCGCAGCGCTACCGGCGCCGCCACAGGGGCCCACGGCTATTCCTGATGATCTTCAACTGCTCAGTGCCGATACTAATCCCACCCTGCGCCTTCCGGTTGGCCACTCCAGTCTTAACTGGACGTTGATCAAGCCGCGGATCAGGGCGTCCTACGGCTGGCTTGAAATCAGCCGCGGGGCCGTGCGGTATATCATGATCAGACCGTCGCGGATCACCAAGGAAGCGGATTCAGGATTTGACGTCAGCCGGGCAGAAATCACCGACTTGCAGATGGAATTCGGCGCCGCCCAGTTCCGATCAAATAAGCTGAGGCATTTCTTCAGTTACTCACCGCAAAACCACTGGGATGCCGCGGATTCAGCAGACACGTCTGTCAATAGCATCGCCAAGTCGGATGCCTTTTACTCCCCCATGATCGTGCAGGCGCTGCAGAATTTTGACGGGGTCGTGGCGGAGGTCAAGGCCAAGCAGCGACCTGTTGCGCCACCGCCCGTTGTAACGCAACCCCCCGTTGTGCCTGTGGTCAATCCTACGCCACCGCCCCCTCCGCCGACGGTCGTGGTCATGGCCCCTTCCGGGGTGGGCGAGAACCAGACGGTCGAGCTTAATGAATCACCGCTCACTATTCGCGGCGTAGCCATGAGTAACTCGGGTCTCCCCACCATAACGATCAACGGCGCCCCCGCAGCGCTGCGGCCCAAGGGCGCGGACGTCGCAGAGTTCTGGTCTGATCCCCTCACCCTCAAGCCCGGCGATAATCCCTTCGAGATCGTTGCCACAAGCGCTGCCCAGTCAAAATCCAACTTCCATTTTGTAGCCCACTTCACCCCCAAGGCAACTCCGCCAAATCCGCATGCATTGGGCAAGGAAGAGATTATTTCCTTGCTACAGGGTGGGGTCCCCAACCCGCGTGTGGCGGAACTCATCAAGGAGCGCGGCATCAAGTTCGCACCGACTTCTGGGGACTTCAATGACATCCGCGCCGCCGGTGGGAGCGAAGAAGTAATCCAAGCGATCCAGCAGGCCGCCGCGCCTGCGAAGTGAACCTGATTCTCCCCCGCCAATTGACAACCCGTCCAACTGAGATAGAATGAGCTGAAGGTTATCAAAACAACCATGCCGGGACTCAAGCTTTCCGTCGTTCAGTATCTCAACACAGTGCCGCTGATCTGGGGCATGTTGCACGGTGAGCAGCAAGGCAAGTTCGATCTCCAATTCGCCACGCCGGCCAACTGCGCGGATGCGGTTCACCAGCGCAAGGCGGACGTCGGCATCATTCCCTCCATTGAATACCAACGGCTCGAGCGGGCGCAAATCCTCACCGGCATGTCTATCGCTGCCAAGAACGAAGTGAAAAGCGTGCTGCTGCTCAGTAAGGTTCCGATCGCCAAGATCCAGACCGTGGCGACAGACAATTCCTCGCGGACCTCTGCGGCGCTATTGCGGATTCTGATGCGTAAGTTCTATTCCAAGTGGATTACGGTTACGCCGCTGGCCCCGCGTCCCGACATCATGTTGGCCCGCGCCGATGCAGCGCTCCTTATTGGCGACGCGGCGCTTACCTACACCGGTCAGGTCGCGGAGGTCTATGACCTTGCGGCCGAATGGAAGCGCTTCACCGGCCTCCCATTTGTTTTCGCGCTCTGGGTGGGCCACGACGACCTTAACCTCACCAAACACCACGCGGAATTCGCAGCTTCGCTGGAGTTCGGGCTCGCCCACCTTGACGACATTGCGGCGGAATACGCGCCCAAGCTTGGCATGCAGCCCGCTGCCATCAAGGTTTACTTGACCCAAAATGTGAATTATTCTTTAGACGAGGAGAATCGTCAGGGCTTGCGGCTGTTTTACAAACTGGCTCATGAGGCGGGCATCATTCCTGTGGAGAGAGATTTGTATTTTGCCTGAGTCCTCCGGCCAAGGCTCCCTGCAGATGCGCATCCCCGGTCCCTCCTGTCGAGGAATGCTCTTCTTATGGCGTTAACTCCTGCCCAGGCTTGCGATATGTTGCGCTCAGATGACCTGCTGGGTCTCGGCATGGAGGCAGACGCCGTCCGCAAGCGTCTGCACCCCGGCAACGTGGTCACTTATCAGGTCGACCGCAACGTTAACTATACGAACATTTGCACGGAGTATTGTTCTTTCTGCGCCTTCTATCGCCCCGTCGGCTCGCCGGAAGGTTACATCCAGCCGCTCGACTCCATTTATCAGAAGATCGAGAAGACGATTGCCCTGGGCGGCACGGGCGTTCTGATGCAGGGGGGACTGCACCCGGACCTCAAGATTGATTATTACGAAGACCTGCTCCGCAACATCAAGCGGCGTTTCCCGCAGATTCACCTGCACTGCTTTTCCGCACCGGAGGTTCTGAACATCGCGGAAGTTTCCGGGCTCTCCCTGCGCGACACGATTGTGCGGCTGATGGACGCGGGTCTCGATTCCATTCCCGGCGGCGGGGCGGAGATCCTTGATGACGAAGTTCGCCGCCGCATTGCGCGCCTGAAATGCACGACCGAAGAATGGCTGCTCATGCATCGCACGGCGCATGCGCTCGGCATGCGGACCACCGCCACCATGATGTTTGGCTGCGGCGAAACGCTTGAGCATCGCGTTAACCACTTCGAGCGCGTCCGTCAATTGCAGGAAGAGACCGGCGGCTTCACCGCTTTCATCCCCTGGTTCTTCCAGCGCGCCTATACCTCGCTTGGTAACTTCATCAAGGAAGAGGTGACGGCCGTGGATTATCTCAAGACGCTAGCGGTCGCACGCATCTACCTGGATAACATCCCCAATATCCAGGCTTCCTGGCTTACGCCCGGCCACAAGATTTGCCAAATTGCCCTGCGCTTCGGCGGCAATGACGTGGGATCAATTCTGATCGAGGAAAACGTGGTGCGTGCCGCGGGCGTCACCCGCACCTCCAGCGAAGAGCAGCTCCGCCGCATGATTGCGGACGCCGGCTTCCGCCCCATCAAACGCGATACGCTCTATCGCAATTATTTCTTGAATTAATCGAGGGGCAGGGGCACGCCTTTCTGGGAAGTCCAATCCTTCAGGTAGTCCTTATACAGGAAGTTCACGCCGACGGTGGAAAGCGTTTCCGGCAAGGTCTGGTTCAGCATTCGATATTCTTTCCCCACCCGCTCACAGTTCTCATTGATGAACTGTTGCAGAAGCGCGACCGCATCGGATTCGTTGCCTGCCTTGATCTGTCTCAGGGCTTCGGCTTCCACGCGCTCTTGCCGATCCATTTCCCACCGTTCGGTTTGATCGAACACGCCTCGGACCGTCGGATTCAAGGTGCGGTAATTGAGGTCGCAGAGCAACTTCAAGCGGTTGGCCCACCACCAGGGGGAGTCGGCGGAATATGTGCTGGTGCCGATCGCGTAAGGCGCGGGAATCGCGGGTCCATGCAGGTAAAAGGGTTTGAAGATGTTGCAGCAAGGATTGGAAAAACTCGCCCAGTAAACCTGGCGCAGTAGCGGAGGCATCTCCGCGCGCAGTTGCACGACGAAAGACGCGGCGGAATGGTAGCCCGATTGGGGTGTGTCATGCATGCAGGGCGTGGGCCAGAAGGCTTCCGGCGCCCCCCAGCGCGGCTCGACGAAGGTTCCCTCCAAATGGCTGCGGCTGATCGCGATCATGCTGGCGGGAGTCACGTGGGTAAAGTCCCGGCGCAGGCAGGACATCGTCATGTTGCGGCGAATTTGCATGTTTCCGGGGTTCTTGGATTCTTTCCGCCAGTAATCGCCGTAGTCGCGCGCAAAGTTGAAGTCTTTCGCTGACTTGGTGTAGCCCGCCTCGATGGCATGCTCAACCAGCCGCGGATGCGCCTCGTCCCAGTCGCGCTCGATCAAATAAATGTTGGAAATGGAAAAGACCCCGTGGGTAATGCGCTTGGCTGCCCAGTAGCGGCCCGCGGTCTCAAGCACCCAGGCTTCGTGCGGGTCGGCAAGGATGTAGCTGTTGTGGTAATTCGCCTTGCCCCAATCGCCCGCGCGCTCGCAATCGCCGCTCTGGCCATACTTTTCGAGCAAGTCGATCATCACGTGCATGGCTTCGTAAGCCGTTTTGCCGCGCTCGAGTCCCAGCCGCAGAAGGTCCATACCCAAAAGGCCGTCGCCCCACTGCACGGGCTCTTTTGAAAACACCGCCTCGTTGCCGATCGCTACGCCATACTCATTCAATCCTTCCTCGTACCCATATGCCCACCAAAGCTTGGAACCAATGTGCTCGTAAGTCTCGGCGGCCTGGGGAATTTCAATGTAAGTGCACTTCACCCTCGCGCCCGGCGCATGACGCAGATGAGGAAATTGGACCAGAACCTGAGCCTCCATCGGCGGGCGGTCACTGTTCTTGGCCAGGATCACGGAATGGTCAGCCGTCGCGTCGGGCAACGCCACCCAAGTGTCGCAACTGAGCGCACCAGTTCGTGAGCCTGCTAAAGAGACAATCGCCGCCATGATCAGAAACCTTCCCCAACGCTCCCAGGCATTGTCCATTCCCCTACCCATTGGAATTTCTCCTCGCCCCAGACTATAGGGCAGCCCTTCGAGCGAGGCAATCCATAATTATTTGCGCACCGGGATGAATGGGTTTACTGGCCGGCCCATGATTCGATGCACAGAGGAGGGCAAGAGTCCGCAGCAACAATTTATGTTGACAATTATCGTTATAACATCTATTGTTGCAACATGGTAGGGAAGCTCCAGGACGAGATCAAGCAGGACAAGCCCTTCGCGAGCCTGGAAGCGGAAGTCTTCCTGAACCTGATGCGCACCTCCGATGCTCTGGCGCGTGGGCTCGAAGAGATCCTGAAACTCGCGGGGCTTTCGGGCACCCAATACAATGTTATGCGCATCCTGCGCGGCGCGGGAGAACACGGCCTTTGCTGCCGCGAGGTGGCGGAGCGCATGATCACGCGCGACCCTGATATCACGCGCCTCCTCGACCGGTTGGAACTGCGTGGCTTGCTTACCCGCAGCCGGGACAGTAAGGATCGCCGGGTTATCACCGTGCGCATAACCCCCGCCGGCCAGAAGCTTCTGAAGGACCTGGATGGCCCCGTGGCGGAGTATAACCGCAAACTGTTGAGCCACATGGACAAGCGCGACCTCCGCAAGCTCGTGGAGCTTTTAGAGGTAGCCCGTGAATCTTAAGCGCTTTTCTTGCATCCAATAGTTGTTATAACGAATATCCTATAACCACCCATTCGCTGGCCAGTGGGAATCAAATCCCGCTGCCGAAAGGGAAACAGGAGGGACCATGCAAGCTACGAAAAGTACAACCACTAAGCAAGACGTACGGTTTGGAATCCATGAGCTTTTGGCCCGTCGTTGGAGCCCGCGCGCTTTCGCCGCACGGCCCGTCGATCCCGCCACGCTGGCGAGGCTCTTCGAGGCCGCACGTTGGGCGCCGTCGAGTTATAACGCTCAGCCTTGGGCCTTCCTCGTGGCCACACGGGAAGACGCGGAAGGCTACAACCGGCTCTTGAGCACTTTGGTCGACGCCAATCGCCAGTGGGCGCAGCGGGCGCCGGTTCTGGTCCTGGCGGTGGCCAAGCTCGAATTCAATCACATCCCCCAGCCCAATCGCCACGCGCTTTACGACCTGGGCCAGGCGGTGGCCAACCTGGCGGTCGAGGCGACATCGCGCGACCTCTACATCCATCAGATGGGAGGCTTCGACGCGCGCGCAGCTCGCGACCTTTTCGCCATTCCTGCGGGCTTCGAGCCGGTGGCCGTGCTGGCCTTGGGTTACCTGGAAGGAGCGCCAGCGGCCCAGGCGGGACGGGATCGCAAGGCGCTTTCAGATTTCGTCTACAGCGGAAGCTGGGGCCGGCCCGCCCCGCTGGCTTTGGAAATGGAATCGCAACCCCGTCCGGCGTAATCGGGTTCAGGACTTCGTGGGCGGCAAGCGCCGCCACTGGCAATAACCTAGCGCGGCCACCTGACACCGCGGCCGTCGCACCAACTACATTCAAGGAGGATGGCATGCTCAGGACCATCAAATCGAACGAACGCCATCATGACAATTTCGGCTGGCTCGACACGCACTGGCATTTCTCGTTTGACAGCTACCACGACCCGTCGAACATCCACTGGGGCGCGCTGCGAGTCTTTAACGACGACGTGATCGAGCCCAGCCAGGGCTTTGGCATGCACCCGCACCGGGACATGGAGATTGTTACCTACGTCCTCTCGGGTGAGCTCGAGCACCAGGACAGCACGGGAAATCGTGGCGTCATTCACCCGGGCGAAGTGCAAGTGATGTCAGCGGGTACGGGCATTCTGCACTCTGAATACAACCACTCGCAGAAGACCCCTCTGCACCTGCTGCAACTCTGGATACTGCCGCGCACACGCGGGCTCAAGCCGCGGTGGGAGCAACATCAATTCATGCCTGCCGAGCGCCAAAGCAAACTGTTGCCCGTGGTTTCAAGCGGCGAACTGGCCGGTACACTTACGATCGATCAGGACGCGCAGATTTATGTTTCAGCGCTTCCGGCCGGTGGCGAGGTGAAGCACCAGAGCCGGCCGCATCGCAAGGCGTACCTCTTTGTCATCGAGGGGGAGCTTTCAGTGAATGGCACGCCGCTGGGGGCAGGCGATCAAGCGCGCATTGCAGACGAAACGGAACTGAACATCAAGGCCTCGAAGGATTCCGAGTTGATCCTGCTCGATCTTCCGGATTTGCGAGGGTGAAGGGCATAACTAGGGTAGCGCGACCTGTTCGGTAGGTCCGCGGCTTTTTAGTATCAAAGGGAGATGAACCCACTCCTCAATGTGTTCCCAGGTGACCCCCTCACCCGTCCCGCCCCGGCTGATGAAAACGCCGGCGGCGGTCCACCCTCTCCCCCAAAGGGGCGAGGGCTATAAGTGGTAGCCACAGTCAGCGCAGTTCTGACTGTGGGCTTTTCTGGCCTTGGTCGATTTGCAGCAATTTTGCTTTTGACAAGCCAACAATTTGGCGAGCCCTACGCTGGACGACTACGTGAGATTTCCGCTGGTAGATTACGCATGGGAAAACCCACGGTCAGGACTGCACTGACCGTGGCTACCCCGCTTCAGAGCAGGTCCCCGCTAGCCCCTGCTATCATTTGCCCTCTTCCGCCGGCCGTTTCAACGCGTACTTCTTCTTCCACTCCTGGATGGCCTGCATTTTCTCCCTCAGCCTTTTTTCGAAGCCTTGGTCAGTGGGGCGGTAGTAGTGGCGGTCTTTCAGATTGTCGGGCAGACACTGCATATCGGTGAGCTTGTCTTCAGCCTTGTGCGCGTATTGATAACCCTTGCCGTAACCAAAATTCGCCATCAATCCGGTGACAGCATTACGCAGGTGGAGGGGCACGGGTTCCGCGATGGTTTTCTGGGCATCACCTGCGACTTCGCCATAACCGACGTAGAGGGCGTTCGACTTGGGCGCGAGCGCAAGGTAGACCGCAGCCTGGGCCAGTGCGAGGTTTCCTTCCGGCATTCCCAAAAAGTGCACCGCCTGCATGGCTGCAACCGTAACGGTCAAAGCATTCGGGTCAGCCATGCCGATGTCCTCGGAAGCCTCGCGAATCAGGCGGCGCGCGACGTAGAGGGGATCTTCTCCGGCTTCCAGCATGCGGCCCAGCCAGTAAAGCGCCGCATCGGGATCAGAATTGCGCACGGATTTGTGGAGCGCGGAAATCAGGTTGTAGTGTTCTTCGCCAGCCTTGTCGTAAAGAAGAACTTTCCGCTGAATCGCGTCTTCCACCAGCGCTTCGGAAATCGTAGCTCGGCCTTCCGGGTCGCGTGGGGCGGCCGCAACAGCGGTTTCAAGCGTGTTATAGGCGGCGCGCGCGTCACCGTTTGAGAACACTGCGATTTGCCGCAGAAGCTCATCGGAAATCTCAACGTGTTGGGAGGCTAGACCGCGCTTCTCATCGTTGAGTGCGCGGTGGAGGAGCGTTTGCACTTCATCCGTCGAGAGGGCGGAGAGCATGTAAACTTTGGCGCGCGACAGCAGCGCGGCGTTGACTTCGAACGAGGGATTCTCCGTGGTGGCGCCGATCAGCACGATGTCGCCGCGCTCGACGTAAGGCAGAAACGCATCCTGCTGCGCCTTGTTGAAGCGGTGGATTTCATCGATGAACAACACGGTGCGCCGGCCGTAATGGCGGGACTTTTCCGCTGCCGCCATCACCTCCTTGATTTCCTTGATTCCTGAAAGCACGGCGCTGAAGCGCACAAAGTCGCTGCGCGTCTTGCGCGCCACGATGGTGGCGAGCGTGGTCTTACCGGAGCCGGGGGGCCCCCAAAGGATCATTGACCCCAAATCATCGCGTTCGATTTGCCGGCGAAGGGATTTGTCGGGACCCAGAATGTGAAGCTGGCCTACAAAGTCTTCGATCGTCTCAGGCCGCATGCGGTCGGCAAGCGGTGAGGGAGTGGCCCCGGGCGACGTGGCGCTCGAAGAGTGGTTCGTAGGAGTTGGTTCAAACAAGCTCATGGGAATCGGTTCATCGGGTCATTTGGCCATCGGGACATTGGGATTGACAATGGTCGATTTCAGCTTTCGCAGCCTGTCCTTAAAGTGGAAACTGAAAATCGACCATGAAAATGGCTCGATGACCCGATGGCCAGATGACTCAATATTTGAATCCCCTCTGCCGCGCGGCCTCATACAGAAAGATGCTGGCGGCCGTGGCTGCGTTCACAGAATCGACTTCCTCGCGGATGGGGATGCTCAGAAGCTGGCTGGCGTGCCGGGCAATTTCCTCGGGCAATCCGGTGGCTTCGCGCCCGATGAGGATGGCGAGCGGCCCCCTCAGATCGGCTCGCGTGAGCGACGCCGGGCTGTGACGATCCGCGGCCACGATGCGAACGCACCGGCTCAAAAGGGTCAGGGTTTCGTTCGAGTTGAGCCCACAAACCACCGGGAGCCGGAAGATGGCTCCTGCCGAAGAGCGCACGGCCTTGGGATTGAAGGGGCTTACCGTGTCCTTTACGGTCAGGAACGCCGAAGCTGAAAACGCCAAGGCGCTGCGCATCATCGTGCCCAGATTTCCTGGATCCTGAATTTGACAAGCCACTACCAGCAGAGGATCGCGCCCCGCCAAAATCTGGTCAAGCTTATAGACCGGCAGTTCGACGAGCGCCGCGATTCCTTGTGGGGTCTGAGTTTGCGCGACCCCTTCAAACAAACGGTCAGGGATCTCGGTGACTTCGGCCTCCGCGGGCAAGCGGTCAAGCAGCGGGGTGAACTTTTCTGCGGCGCTGCTGGCGACGATCACGCTGTGTGTCTGGACGTGCGGCGCCGCGTTCGAGCGCTTCTTCCACCAGAAACGGGCCTTCCACGGCGAGCCAGCCTTGCCGCGTCGTGCCCTCGGTGAGACTGCTCCGGAAGACCTTCAAGAGCGCATTGGCGGGACTCGTGACTTCCCGGTAACTTGTGCGTCGCATGGCGTGCCCTTGGCCTTTCAACTGGTTGCCTCGACAGCTTAACGCCCTGGCGGGATGATGTCGAGACCCCGATGGTTCGCAATTGGCTTTGGGAGGCGTAGCGGGCCAGCGCCTGTGATAGAATCCCGCCGGTTTCCGTCATTCTTTAGCCAAATCTGTGGAGGTTCCCATGCGCAAGCTGGCAATGGTACTCATCTGGTTCTGTTTTGTCTCAGCAGCGTTCGGACAGGAAATAAGCGGTATGCTTGCCGACCTGACAAAGCCGCACGACTACGTCCTCAAGCGTGTTCTCGAGTTGGGATCGCACCGGTGGCAACGCCGACATGCGGAAGATCGCTGCGGGCGAGACCTTCACGGTTTTTGAGGAGGCGGGGCCAGGCGTTATCACGCATATCTGGTTCACCATCGCGACCCCTGAGAAGGCTCACTTAAAGAAATTGGTGCTGCGCATGTACTGGGAGAACGAAACCACGCCGAGCGTCGAAACCCCTATCGGTGATTTCTTTGGCCTGGGCCTCGGTGAGTACTTTACCTACCAATCCATGCCCTTGGCGGTCAGTTCGATAAAGGCATTGAATTCGTTCTTCCCGATGCCATTCCAAAAAATGGGGAAGATTACCGTGACCAACGAGGGGCGAGAGCCGGTGGAAGCTTTCTATTTCAATATCGATTACCGCAAATACCGGAACCCTCTCCCTGCGGATACGCTCTACTTTCATGCGCAATATCGGCAAGCAACGCCGAACCATGGTTGGACCAGCCAGTGGCAGAGCAACGGTGAGCCCATGGTCAACGGCAAACCCAACCTGACGGGTGAAGGCAATTACGTTTGGATGGAAGCCCAAGGACGCGGGCACTTCGTGGGTGTGACCATGTCGGTGCTTCAGAATCAGGACGACTGGTGGGGCGAGGGTGATGACATGTTCTTCATCGACGGCGATAAGTTCCCCACCATCAACGGCACGGGCTCGGAGGACTACTTCCTGGGAGCATGGGACTTTGGCGATCAGCCCTTCTCGTACCAACTGTTCGGGGCGCCGGTGAAAGGTGATGAACTGGCGGGAAGCCGGTCATCCGTTTACCGCTTTCATCTGGATTCCCCCATCCCCTTTACCAAGTCGATTCGCGCCACCATCGAGCACGGGCACGCGAATCACCGCTCGGACAACTACTTTTCCGTCGCCTATTGGTATCAGACGGAGCCGCACGCTCCCTTTCCGGCTTTGCCGCCGGTCGAGCAACGCTTGCCCAAGCTTTATCCCGTGGGCGGGCCGGGGAATGCGGGGAAGTGAGATGATCGGGTCATCGAGCCATCGGGTCATCTGGCCATCGAGCCATCGAGTCATTGAATCATTGAAAAAAGGGGATAGCGGCAGCCCCACTCTTACTGTTCCCTGTTCCCTGTTCCCTATTCCCTATTCCCTATTCCCTATTCCCTGCCTTTTGGGGCCCTGCACCACGTTCCGCAATGGCAATCCGGCGGCGAGGCGATCGATATTTTCCGCGATGAATTTGAAGCGATTCTCGCGCGTACCCTTCATCCAGCCCGACATGTGCGGGGTGATGATGATGTTATCCAACTTGTGAAAGGGGAAACGCGACGGAGCGCAGGGGCGTTCATTTTTTGGATACTGATACCATACATCAACGGCGGCGCCTTGGATGCGGCGCGCGCGCAGGGCGCGGTAAAGAGCCTCCTCATCTACCACGTGTCCGCGCGCCACGTTGACCAGGCAAGCCGTTCGTTTCATCATGGCGAATTCGCGGTTGCCAATCAAGCCGCGGGTCTGCTCATTGAGCGGGCAGGCCAGAACCACATAATCAGATCCCTTGAGCAGGGTGGAGAGTTTGTCGGGGGTCTCCCAAAACTCCACGTGTTTGGGCTTTCGTTGGGGAGGATGAGCGCTGATAACCCACAGCTTCATCCCGAAGGCGCGTGCCCGGATGGCCACCTCTTTTCCGATATGGCCATAGCCGATCAGGCCCAAAACTTTTCCTTGAATCTCCGCCGCGGGTGGGTTCCCCCAAACCCAGCTCGCATCCCACAAGCCGCGCCGCAAACGCGTGTCCATTTTCAAGAGGTCACGGCTGAGCGCCAGAACCATCATCATGACGTACTCACTGATGGCGGGCCCGTGGAAGTACGCATTCGCTACGGTAATACGCGGCGACAGCGCCCGCAGGCAGAGGCCATCGACGCCCGCGCCTGGGACGTGTAGCAGCTTGAGCCGGGTTGCCGCGTGGGCCATCGGTTCGGTGAATGAGCTGGCTATAACCACATCCGCAGAGGCCAACGTTTTGGGAGGAGCACCCTCCTTGGGGGGCTCCGTGATTGGAATAAACCGGCAGCGCGTGCGCAGATGTTTCTTGAGATGCGGTATTCCATTCGCTGCCACGCGGCCCCAGAGAACCACGTTCAGGTGCGACGGATTGCCACGATGGGCCATAGGAGTTCCCTGCATATTCGCGAATTTTAGATGGGTGTGGAGCTACTTTTGATCCCTGAGCCCGAAGACGAAAAGTGTTCAGCCGGCGGAAGCCCGCTTGGCGCCGGAGATCTGGGCCTCCAACTCAGTCATATCCAGAACGATAACCCTTCGGCGCTCCAGGCGGATGATCCCTCGGTCCACGAACCGCCGCAGGTTGCGAGAGACCAGGTCGCGCACCGTGCCGATCTCCGCACCAATCTCCTGGTTAGTCTCCTCCAGCGGAAACTCGATCCCCCTTCGGGTGCGAACCCCGAGGTTCACGGCGCGATCGCGAAGAAACCGCGCCAGGCGGTGGCTGACTTCCTTGAGCGAAAGCTCTTCGACAAGGCTGGTAAGGTACCGAAACCGCCAGGCGAGGGAACGGATCACGGCAAAGGCCACTTCCGAATTGTGCTGGCACAGCTCCAGGAACTCGCGTTTGGGCAGAAACAGCAGGGTGGAATCCTCGGCGGCTATGGCAGACGTTCGGGAAGTTCCCGCCGTCGAAAACCGAGAGTTCGCCGACGGTTGAGCCGGCGCGCTCGATGACCAGAATCTGCTCGCGGCCGTTTTCCGCCATTTTGAAAAGCTTGATGGCTCCGGACTGGACCACAAACAGGCCATTACAAGGGTCCCCCTCCGCGACCAGGATCTCGTCCTTCAGGATTCGCCGCGCCATGCAATGGGTGGCGAGGACTTTCAAATCCTCGGGCGGCAGTACCGCGAAAAAGGAAACCCGGCGCAGCGTTTCAAGCGGATCCAACGCGGACATCGCCATCGGCTTTAAATCAGTGGGCATAGGGTTTAATAACCCCTTTTAGGGGGCATTAGGGTTTTAGTCGCCTTGGTAAAGGGTTTTAGCAGGTGCCCGAATCTATCAGCTTATCAAACCCTTCCCGTAAAGGCACGACTTAAGTCATCGCGTCCGGGAAGCCGGACACGTACGCTAGAAGCAACGAGGGCTAGCGCAGATCGGCGAAACAGACGCGCCCTCTGGAGGAAGTTCCTATGGCGTACATCATCGCTGAACCTTGTATCAATACCAAAGACACCGCCTGTGTGGACGTTTGCCCGGTTGATTGCATCCATCCGCGCAAGGACGAGGCAAACTTCGCCGACATGGCCCAGCTTTATATTGACCCGGTGGAGTGCATCGACTGCGGAGCCTGCGTCCCGGTCTGTCCCGTCTCCGCCATTTTCCCCTTGGATGACCTACCGGAAAAGTGGAATAGTTTCACGGAAGTCAACGCGCAGTATTACCAGAAGTGAGCGACGAATCCTTCAGCCAGAGGCGCCTGCGGCAGGTCGCTGCCGGGGCGCCTCCGGTTGTCAAAGCACCCCCCTACGGCTTGGCCTATCGAAATTGGGGAATGCCTTTTTGCAACATGCCCGCTGGCGCGAAAATGGGTCGCCGAGAATCTTGCACGAGGCTGCTTTTCAACGTACGCGACTGTTTCCCCATGCTGGCCATTTCAGTCTAACCGGCTGAAGATAGATGTCCACGGGCGAGCCATCCACTTTCGGGTTGACCCTGCAATCTTACCCTAAGTAGAATTGAGTATCCGACCTTGTGCAAAGCGGGGTCGGCCAAGAGTTTGCAAATCTGAGGCCCTGGAAGGAGTCGGCTTGACCCATAGATGGCTGACCTGCTGTTTGGGCGCAGCCGTTCTACTCAATGGCTGGCCAGCGGCGGCAAAGCACAAGAAAGCAGTGCAAGCCCCCACTCCGCCCCCGCCGCTTGAGACGCTGCCGCTTAGACCCACCGACCGCATCCTCCCTCCTGAAGTTGCCCCCGCTCCAGACGCCGTGGACGAGCTCGTGAAGCAAGTGGAGAAGCTTTACGGGGCCGGCATGAGCGATTACCGCGCGGGGAACCTCGAAAAGGCCAAGGTTGAATTCGACCAGGCGCTGGCCATCCTCCTGGAATCGAACCTGGACATTCAGGGCGACGAGCGATTGAGCTCCGAGTTTGACAAGGTCGTCGAGGATGTCTATGGGGCGGAGGCCGCCTCACTCGAGCGGGGTGATTCCTTAAGCCCTCACACTTACGAGCCTGCTCCTATCGATGCCTTTTCCGGGCTGACCTTCCCCGTCGATCCCCGAGTTAAGGAGCGGGCGCTGGAGGAATTGAAGTCAGTCCATTCTGATATTCCGCTGGTCTCCAACGATTACGTGGACGGCGTGCTGACGTACCTTCAAAATCGCAGCCGCGGGTTTATGACTAATGTGCTGAAGCGCATCGGGGTGTATCAAGGGCTCATCAGTGAGGCTCTCCGCAAGGAAGGCGTGCCCCAGGACCTGATCTACCTCGCCGCGGGTGAGAGCGCCTTCAACCCCTTTGCCGTCTCCAACAAGCAATGCGTAGGCATCTGGCAGTTTTCGCTGGGCACGGGGTCTTTGTACGGCCTGAAGAAGGACCGCTGGGTAGACGATCGTGAGGACCCCGTCAAGTCCACCGCCGCGGCTGCCCATCACTTGAAAGACCTTTATCAGACGTTCGGCGATTGGTTCCTGGCCATGGCGGCCTACGACAGTGGTGCGTTGACGGTCCAGCGCGCCATTGAAAAAACCGGTTACGCGGATTACTGGGATTTGCGCAGGATGCACGCCCTGCCACTCGAAACTGAGAACTATGTTCCCATTTTCCTGGCAATCGCCTTTATTTCCAAAGACCCCAAGGCCTACGGGTTTGACACGCCGCCCGATCCGCCCCTTGCCACCGAATCGGTCACTATTGAAACACCCACGGATTTGCGCCTGGTGGCCCAGCTCATCGACCATCCTGTCGAAGACCTCATCAAACTCAATCCCAGCTTGCAGCGTTGGACGACCCCCGTCAACAACCCCGAGTTTGTTCTGCAATTGCCAGCCGGAACCAAGGATCTCTTCGAGAAGAACATCGCCTCCATCCCGCCGGACAAGCGCATCTGGTGGCGGGCGCACAAGGTGGCAGGCGGGGAGACTCTGGCCGGCATCGCCAAACAGTATCGCGTTGCCCCGGCGGCCTTGGCGGAAGCGAACCAGCTCACTACCAGTACTTCACTTGAGGCAGGCGCGCACCTTGTCGTTCCCATGGCCCCTGGCAGGGACTCGTCCCTGGCAAGGGTGCGGGAGACTGTCCACCGGCGGCTCATGCATTACCACGCCCGCCCCGGTGATACTCTGGACCTTATCGCTGACCGTTTTGACCTGACGCCTTACCAGATCCGCCGCTGGAATAACCTGAAGTCTTCCCACTTGACGACTGGCCAGGACCTGCGCCTGTACGTAGCGGCCCAAGACTACACGCCACCCCGGCAATCCCATTCCAAGGGACATACGAAAGCGCGACCTGCCTCGGCCACCAAGAAGTCTACTTCCTCCTCGAAAACCACACTTGCCAAGGCGCAACCCCCCGCCGCCGGCGCCTCCTCCACTCCGCCCACCACCCCGCCGGCTCATTAAGATGCCGCCCCATGAACTTTACCTCTTGACATGAGGATTGCAGTGGTATACATCTGCCCCGATTGCTGTAATTGTGGCTGAAACGGAAGCCACCTTTTGCCAGACTACAACTTCATTGCTAGACACAGGACTACAGGAGGAGGGATTCATGGCCTTCGACGATGAAAACGAACCAGGCGACGAGCTGGAGGACTTGGGGGAAGAACTCTCCTCCGATTATAAAGAAGAAGCGGAAGAGAGTTTAGGGGAAGAGGGTGAGGAGCTTGAAGAGGAAGTTTCCTACGAGGCAGAGGAGACAGTAACCGTTGTCAAAGAAGTTGCCCCTGCCGCGGCGAAACCCTCCAAGCCCGCGCCCGCAGCTCCCAAGCGCGCCCCGGCCAAGAAAAAGCCGGCGAAGAAAGCTGCGCCCAAGGCTAAGAAACCTGCCAAGAAGCCGGCCAAGAAAGCAGCGAAGGCAAAGAAGCCTGCCGCCAAAGCTAAGAAGGCTAAGAAGGCTGCCAAAAAGGCGAAGCGGCGTCGCTAAGCTGGATTTTTGGTAGCTGGCCTCGGGCATTGATCCCCGGGGCTATCTCTTTCTGGGGCAGTTCACTTCGGACGGCTGCCCCAGATTAGCGAGTGCGCGCCAGGGGGCCCAGAGAATCTTGGGTGGCGCCACATGCCGGGCTCGATAGATCGAGCGGCGGAGCACACAAGTTGCAGCACCCATCACGGGCGGCGAACCTTGCGGACGCCCCGAGAGCCCCCCGGGTTCGTGCCGTGGAGTTCGTCCGCCGGATGCGCGGGGCCTCCCAGCCCTGCCTGCTGCGCTGCGAGGACGGGGCCAGCTACGTTGTAAAATTCCAGAACAACCCTCAGCACGCGCGCGTGCTTGCCAATGAGATGCTGGCCTCGCGTTTGGCGCAACTGGTGAACCTGCCGGTTGCGTCTCCGGCTTTCGTCGAAGTGTCCCCCCTTTTGATTCGTGGTGTTCCCCAGCTCGGGTTCGAGAAGGATGACCGCCGCGAAGCTTTCGCGGCCGGCCTGCAATTTGGGTCTCGCTTCCCCGGAATCCCCAGCCGCACGCAGGTAGTGGATTTTCTTCCCGACCGCCTGTTGCGGCGCGTGAAGGATCTGAGCAGGGTTTTTCTGGGGGCCTTCGTCTTCGACAAGTGGACGTGTAACTGCGACGGCCGCCAGGTGATTTTCCATCGCCCCGCGGATGACGAGGGATCCACGTACTCCGGAATGCTCATCGACCAGGGGTTTTGTTTTAATGATGGGGATTGGACCTTTCCCGACAGCGCCATTCGCGGCATCTATCCCCGGCGCCTGGTCTACGAGAAGGTGCGGGGCCTCGAATCGTTTGAGCCCTTTCTCTCCCGCATTGAAAACCTCGCGCCCGGTGAACTGGAGGATTGCACGCGCGGGATCCCCGTGGAATGGTGCGAGCCTGACCCCGGGCAATTGACGCGGCTGGTGGAGAATCTCTACGACCGGCGCCGCAAAGTGCGTCAGGCGATTATCGACGCCAAGCATAGTTCGCTCGACCCCTTTCCGAACTGGGAATAACGCACGTTGAAGGGTAGTGCTTTACAGATATTGGTACTTGTAGCGCCGACCTTGAGGTCGGCATATGTCCCGACAAGTCGGGAGCTACGACGGCAGCCCTGAAATCATGCGCACCGCGATTTGACACGCACTACACTAGTGTCGTGTCTCAGGAGTTCGCTGACAAAGTCTCACTGGGTTCAAAGGCGACCCCCTCCCCCCGGCCCCTCTTGTTGCCGCGGCGACCGAGGGGAGAGTTAATCTGAATTTGTCGCCCTCGCCCCTTTGGGGGAGAGGGTGGACCGCCACCGGCGTTTTCATCAGCCGGGGCGGGACGGGTGAGGGGGTTCTCTAATAATCAGCGAACTCTGAGACCCGAAACTAGGCATTCGTAAAGAGCTGAAAGCTGAGAACGGCGGATGACTGAGAACGTATTGAAATCCTGTTCCTACTCCCTGGCGCGCTACGTCCCCGACACCGAGCGCGAGGAATTCCTCAACATCGGCCTATTCCTTCACAGCGCCGAAGACCAGTTCCTCGACTGCCTTTTCACGGACGACTTCCGCCGCGTCAAGCGTTTCCACCCGCAAGCGGACCTGCGCTTTCTGGGGGAACTTCAAAGCCACTTCGAGCAGCAAATCCAAGAGCACGAAAACGACCTCGCGGGATATCTCCGGGAGATGCAGGAGTCCTTCTCGAATCTCATCCAGATCACGCCGCCCCACCCGTTGCTCGCCGCCGAGCCCCAGGCGCAAATCCAACAACTTTTCGAAAGGTTTGTGGGCAAGCGCCTGGCGGAATTCCCC
>CAWDSK010000008.1:0-158906 GCA_963804995.1 uncultured Acidobacteriota bacterium | reverse complement strand
TCCGCCTTTGAGGTCTGCGGTTCTTCCTGAGGCTCGCGCTCCCAAACCCGAGGACAGGCGTCGTTCTTTGAGATTAGTGGTTTTTGCAAAGGAAGAACCGCGGACCCCAAGAACGGGGGTCCGCGCTACCCGTCTGCCTGATAGGAGTATGCATGGTCAGTGTCAACACCAACGGGAATTCCTCGGCCCTGATCCAGGTCCGTGGCCTCAACAAAACCTACCGGCGGGGTGAGGAGCAGATTCAGGTCCTGCAAGGTCTCAATCTGGATGTGGATAAGGGCGACTTCGTGGCCTTCATGGGGCCGAGTGGCTCCGGGAAAACCACGCTGCTCAATCTCCTGGGCGGGCTTGACGTCCCCACCTCTGGCACGGTTTCGGTGGCGGGCGATGAGATTACTCACATGTCTCGCGGTAAGCTTACCGACTGGCGGGCCCGCCACGTGGGCTTCGTCTTCCAGATGTACAACCTCGTCCCCGTCCTTACGGCGTACCAGAACGTTGAGCTCCCGCTCCTCCTCACGAGCCTTTCCCGATCCGCGCGCCGCCAGCACGTGGAAGCCGCTCTCGCCATCGTCGGCCTTCATGACCGGGCGCACCATTTTCCCCGGCAACTCTCCGGCGGCCAGGAGCAACGCGTCGCCATCGCCCGCGCCATTGTCTCCGACCCCACTTTTCTTCTCTGCGACGAGCCTACGGGAGATCTTGACCGCAAGAGCGCCGACGAAATCATGGCGCTCATTGAGGAGTTGGTGAGTAGGCATAGCAAGACCGTCTTGATGGTGACACACGACCCAGTGGTAGCGGCCCGCGCGCACATGGTACTGCATCTGG
Organism: uncultured Acidobacteriota bacterium; assembly: GCA_963804995.1. GTDB lineage: Bacteria > Acidobacteriota > Terriglobia > UBA7540 > UBA7540 > Bog-366. The sequence continues at coordinate 158,075 of CAWDSK010000008.1, read as the reverse complement.
AGAAAGGCGTCCTGGTGGAGGGTGCGAAGTCGCGTAAGAACGTTCCGGCGGGGGGAGGTGGAGCATGAAATTCCGCGCGCTCATCCTGGCAAACCTTTTCCGCAAGAAGGTGCGGTTGCTCCTCACCCTGGGTTCCTTTGCCGTGGCCCTGTTTCTCTTCGCCTTTCTCGCCGTGGTCAGAGATGCCTTTAACCGCGGTGGGGACGTGGCCGCCGCCGACCGGCTGGTCACCATCAATCGCGTCTCCATTATTCAGACCATTCCGCTTGCCGATCGTGACAAGATTTTGCGCATTCCGGGCGTGCAAAGCGTGACCCACGACAACTGGTTCGGAGGCATTTACCAGGACGAAAAGAATTTCTTTCCCCAGTTCGTGATCGACCCCGAAAACCAGCGCCAGGTATTCTCTGAGTTGCTGGTTTCTGACGACCAGTGGAACGCCTTCCTTAAGGACCGCCAGGGGGCCATTGTGGGCGCTAGCACGGCCAAGCGCTTTGGCTGGAAAATGGGCGACCGCATTCCCATTAAGACGACGCTCTATGGCGGCGGGGCCTGGGAGTTCAACATCGACGGCATCTATCACGGCCAGCGCAAGGAGGATGACGAGACGCAGTTCTGGTTCCAGTGGGACTATTTCGAGGAGCGTGTCCCGGAGCGGCTCAAGGGACAGGTGGGCTGGTATACGGTGAAGCTCGACTCGCCGGATGATGCTGTCCGCGTGGCCAAAGCCATTGACGCTGAGTTCGCCAACTCTCCCTACGAAACCAAGACCCAAACCGAATCCGCCTTCGCAGCAAGCTGGGTGAAACAGTTCGGCAACATCGAATTCCTCATTCTGGTCATCGGAAGCGTAGTTTTCTTTACCCTGCTACTGGTAACGGGTAACACCATGGCAATCTCGGTGCGCGAACGCACCGGCGAACTCGCCATCCTTAAGGCCATCGGGTTCAAGGATGGTTCCATACTTCTCCTGGTGCTGGGGGAAGCCCTCACCATAGCTCTGTTCGGGGGGATTCTGGGTCTGGGTCTGGCCATAGCCGCTATTCCTGTGCTGGGGACGTCCCTGAGCGGCATGTTGCCGAACCTCATCCTGTCAAAATCGATCCTGGCCGCCGGCCTTGGCTTCGCCCTGCTGGTGGGAGCGACAAGCGGCATTTTGCCGGGCATCGGCGCGATGCGGTTGCGAGTTGTAGAAGCGTTTCGGAGAATCTGAGAAAGGCAGTGGTTAGTGGATAGTGGTTAGTGGCTAGTTCAACTAACAAAAGCAGTGGCTAGTGGCTGGTTCCTAGAGGCAAGCGCCTGCGTATGGGACATTAATCGCTAACCACTAGCCACTAACAACTAACCACTGGTGTTAAACCATGGCCATTCCTATCGTCTATAACTTGCGCAGCGTGAAGGCTCGCTGGACCTCCGCCATCGTCGCCGTCCTGGGCATTGCCGGAACCGTCGGCGTGTTTGTGGCCATGCTGTCTCTGGCCCGCGGGTTCCGCGCCACCCTGGTTTCATCGGGTTCGTATGACAATGCCATCGTGATGCGTGCCGGCGCCACTACCGAAATGATGAGTGGCGTTACCTTGGATTCGGTCAATATCCTTCAGGATAAACCGGGCGTGGCACGCCTGAACGGCGTACCTCTGGTAACTTCGGAAGTCGTGGTGGTGGCGCCCTTCCCCCTGCGGTCGACCGGCACGGACGCCAATGTGCAAGTCCGCGGGGTATCGCCAAGCGTCCTCACCGTGCGCCGGAATGTTAAGGTTATCCAGGGCCGCATGTTCCGCCCCGGGCTTTCGGAATTGGTTGTCGGCCGGAATGCCACGAACAGTTATTCAGGATTGACCGTCGGAAACCAGGTGCGCTTCGGCGGCGGGGAATGGAGCGTGGTGGGGATTTTCGACGCCGGCGGCTCCGCCTTTGATTCCGAGGTCTGGTGCGACGGCCGCGTCCTGGACGACGTTTATAAACGCCCCAACAATATCTTCCAGTCGGTCACCGTCCATCTCGCTTCGCCCGAGGCGTTCCAGAATTTCAAGGATGCGGTCAACAAGGACCCCCAGCTTAACGTGGATGTCGCCCGCGAAATTGATTACTACGCCAAGCAGTCTCAGATGATGACTCGCCTCATCACGGTTCTGGGAGGCTTGGTGGCGGCCGTCATGGGGATCGGGGCGGTGTTTGGAGCACTTAGAGCTTATCCGTAAATAATAATCGTCTGTCGCCAGCAGATCATGGCCGCGGCTAAGGTTAGTAGGGCGACGTAGCTTTCCTCGGTCTTTTCAAAGCTCACCAACACCTTACGGTATCGGTTGAGCCAGGAATGGGTCCGCTCGACCACCCAGCGGCGCGCCTTGTAACCGGGGACGAGGCGCTTTGCTTTCATCTCTTCTCGCCGTTGCTTGATATGCGGCCGGTAGTGGCGGTTCGTGGCCGCTTGCCGAGCGGGGGATCCCTTGTAACCCGCATCGGCGCAGAGGTGCTGGGGCTTTCTCGGTCTCGGCGCCGGTCGCGCTCTCACCACCTGGTCGAGGGTGGTGGCCAGCAGCTTCACATCATGGACGTTGGCTCCGCTGACGGCGAGCGACAGTGGGACGCCACGCCCGTCGACTAACAAACTTCGCTTGCGCCCATTTTTTTCCCCGATCCGTGGGATTCGGTCCCACACACGCCAAGGCCAGAGGGGCTTTCACCAAGGCCCCGTCGATGCTTTGCCAGTCCCAGGCAATGCCCTCCAGATCATCGTACTCAGCCAGCCCCGACCGCCACAGCGCCAGAAAGAAACCCGCCCGCTGCCACTGTTGAAAATGCTTGTGGATCGCGCTCGCGCTGCCGAATTCCTTGGGCAAGGCCCTCCACTGACACCCCGTGCGTAGCACATACACAATGGCCGAGAAGATCCGGCGCGCCGGCATCGGCTTCCTCCCACCCCCCGGCTTCCGCCTATACTTTCGGCCTTTCGACCGCTGTCGAACGGGAATCAGCGGTTCGACTTTCACCCAAAACTCGTCGGATACTTCCCAAGATTTTATCTGCGGCATCTTGGGTCATAATCATGCATCAAATTGTAGCAGGCTTCAACTATTATTTACGGATAAGCTCTTAATACCATGTATTCCGCGGTTTCGGAACGCGGGCGCGAAATCGCGGTCATGCGGGCGTTGGGCTTCGGCGCCGTCGCGGTCGTCTTCTCCTTTCTGATTGAGGCCGTGCTGATCTCTTTTGTGGGAGGCGCCATTGGCTGCCTGGCGGTTCTGCCGCTCAATGGCTTCACCACCGGCGCCATGAACTGGCAGACCTTCTCCCACCTGGCCTTCGCCTTCAGGATTACGCCCAGCCTGCTCTTGGGGGGAATTATATTCGCTCTGGGAATGGGTGTTACGGGCGGCTTGCTCCCGGCAATCCACGCAGCGCTTCGGCCCATCTCCGTGGCGCTCCGCTCTTTGTGAAAAAGCTTGTTCAGAGAAAACCCCTTCCCACCACGGCTCAGGTTTTCCAATTCCGCCGGCGGCCCGGGATTCCCGTGTTCGGTATCGAACTGTATATTCCCAGGAACGGACAGTGGCTTGCGGCAAGGAGCAAGTGGGCCTCGCGCAAGTATCTGAAAAATATAGAATTGTGATCCGGTTCCCAAGGCAGGCAACGTGCAGGACTGTATTTGGATTATCACGGGGAGGGTTGGTAGATCAACTCCTGTCCTCTAAAGTTGTTTGACCAGCATGCGGATGGTAAACTCTCGCTTTCTATTTTGTGGTGCGCCCTCGATCGATGGGGCATTTCCAAACCATCGGACGATGGAAATCTACAGTTTGCCAGTCTACGCAGATGAAAAACCAATGCTGGATATATTTCGACGCGCCGGGCGGTTTGTAACGTACAAACGCGCCCGCCCTATCGGCTGGCATTTGTGGAACATGGCGGCTGACTGCTGCTGACTTCCCGTGAAACTTTGCGTCCAAACATTACGTAAGACTACGGTAGTGCCAAGAGCGAAACATCTTGCTGTAGGGGAGAGGGATATCCAAATGAAGCCTTACCGGCCAAGCCTGATCACGTCCTGGTTAGTAATAAGTACGTTAGTCGCCGCAGCAGGTCTCTGTGCCCAAGAGGTCAAGCCTGAGCCAGTAGCGGCGCCTGCCCCCATTACCGACATGAATTTCGGGAACACACGTTGGTTCCCTACTTTCTGGGACCCATACCAGACACCCTATGTTCCCGAAACAAAAATGAGCAACTCGGAACGTTTGCACTCCTTGCTCAGAGATGGCAAGCTGCGCCTTTCCCTCCAAGACACGATTGAATTGGCACTGGAGAACAATCTCGATATCGCCGTGGCGCGCTATAACATCGCCTATTCGCATACGGATGTCCTCCGCACGCAGGGTGGTGGCGCCGCCCGCGGATTCACAGGGTCATTCCAGTCCTCAGCGCTGTTCTCCGGGGCCGTCGGCAGCAGTGTCAGCGCGGGAGGTGCTGGAGTCAGTGGCGGGGCGGGTGGAATTTCCGGCAGTGCCAGCGCCACGCAATTGGGGGGTGGCTCCTTTGACCCCTCCGCCTTTTTCTCGCTCGGCTGGGACCGCAATACCACACCCTTGGGAACCACGGTGGTGACCGGCGTCCCTTTTGAGACCTCTCAGGGAACAACTTATGCAACCGGCATTACCCAAGCCTTCCAGACAGGCACCAGTTATGAGGTCATCGTGGCGGGCCAGCGCGGGTCGAACACCTCGCTCACTCCGGTCTTTAACCCTTATGTCGAAACCTACATGGCCGTGGGCTTTACCCAAAATCTATTGAATGGATATGGCCGGCGCGCCAACTCCGCGCAAATCCGCATCGCCAAGAACGACGTGAAAGTAGCCGACTCAGTCTTTCGCCAGCAGGTCATCACTACCTTGGGGACTATCCTGAACGAGTACTGGGATTACCTCTCGTTCAAAGAAAATGTGCGCGTGAAGGAGCAGGCCCTGGCTTTTTCCCAAAAGCTGCTGAGTGACAACAGGAAGCAGGTGGAAATTGGAACCCTCGCGCCGATTGAAGTGGTGCGGGCGGAATCCGAGGTGGCCGGAGACCAGCAGGCACTGATCGTGGCCCAGACCAACCTGCAACAGCAAGCCGAACTGATTAAGACAGCGCTGGCCCGGCAAGTCGGACCGGATTTGGCCGCCGCGCAGATTGAAACCGAGGACAAGCTTCCCGAACCACGGCCGGATGACGTTCCACCCCTGGAAGAGGCGTTGCGGCGAGCCTTTGCCAATCGCCCCGAAATCGAGCAGACGGAATTGAAGTTCAAAGATCAGGATATGACGATTGCGCGCGCGCGAAACGGCCTGCTCCCTTCTCTGAACGTCTTCGGTACCTACAGTGCTACGGGCTTGTCCGGTGATCAACTTCTTTGCCCCTCGGGGTCCTCGGCCTATGGAGCGGGTTGCGTCGAAGCCAACGGTTCCAAGCTGGTCCCGACGGGAACGTCCAGCGGCGGAGTTTCACAAGCTCTTAGCCAAACCATCCAGGGCCACTACCCCAACTACGCTTTCGGCCTCAATCTCTCCATCCCGTTTCGCAACCGTTCCGCGCAGGCGGATGCTGCCCGCGCGCTCCTAGAGCGGCGGATGCTCGAGACCCAGTTGCAGCAATGGAAGAACAATATCGCCCAGCAGGTGCGCACCGCGGAAATTGGGGTCATCCAAGCCAAAGCCCAAATCGATGCCACCGTCAAGGCTACCATCCTCTATAAACAAACCCTCGACGCTGAACAGAAGAAATTCCAGTTGGGCGAGTCCACGGTCTTCCTGGTCATTCAGGCACAACGCGATTTGGCGACCGCGGAGGGGAACGAAGTTACGGCGCGCTCGACTTACGCCAAGGCGATTACGCAATACCGGCAAGCGGTGGGAACCATCCTTTCCGACTACAACCTGGTTTTGGATGACGCCATTCAAGGAACGGTGACCCACCCTCCCAATATTCCCGGCTCCGCGGATCGCCCCATTCCCGAAAAGCCGTAGTAAGGAATTGTTAATTGGACTGACCGTCCCAGTTTGACTTTAAAACGAGCCCTGCACTACCATGCCTTTGGGGCTAAGAATCGACGTGAGCAAACCAGGCAAAGCGAGTGGGGCGGTCGAAAACGCGATTTCTCCTCGCCAAGCGTCGATTGGCGAACAGCGCTGGGAAACAGAAATCCTCAAGCCTTCGCTTGAACACTCCCCGGAGCGCCAGCGCGAGTTCACCACCCTTTCCGGCGTACCGATTGCGCGTCTTTACACTCCTGCCGATCTCCCCAACTTTGATTACTCCGCGGAGCTCGGTGACCCGGGCGGGTATCCTTACACCCGCGGAATTCACCGCACCATGTACCGGGGCAGGCTGTGGACGATGCGCCAGTTCTCCGGCTTCGGCAGTCCGGAGGACACCAACCAGCGCCTGCACTATCTGCTGAAGCAAGGTCAGACGGGCCTTTCCATCGCCTTCGATTTACCCACGCTGATGGGCTATGACAGCGACCACGCCCTGGCCGAGGGTGAGGTGGGCAAGTGCGGCGTGGCCATCTCCTCGCTCGCGGACATGGAAACCCTGCTCACGGGCTTGCCGCTCGAGCAGGTCACGACCTCCATGACCATCAATTCGCCCGCGGCGATCATCTGGGCGATGTATCTGGTGGTGGCAGAGAAGAGTGGGGCGGACTGGAAGAGGATTTCCGGCACTACGCAGAACGATATTCTGAAGGAATATATAGCCCAGAAGGAGTATATCTACCCGCCCGCTCCCTCCCTGCGCCTGGTGGTCGACACCATCACTTTCGGAGCGCGCCAGGTGCCACGCTGGAATCCCATTTCCATTAGCGGCTACCACATTCGGGAGGCAGGCTCGACGGCCGTACAGGAGTTGGCCTTTACCCTGCGCGACGGGATCGAGTACGTGGAGTGGGTTAAGCGCGCGGGCATGGATGTGGACGATTTCGCGCCGCGCCTCAGTTTCTTCTTCAACGCCCACAGCGATTTGTTTGAGGAAGTCGCGAAATACCGGGCGGCGCGGAAGATCTGGGCGCAGGTGATGCGCGAGCGGTTTGGCGCGCAGAATCCCCGTTCCTGGCTCTGCCGCTTCCATACGCAGACGGCGGGGTGTTCGCTGACCGCTCAGCAGCCGTACAACAACGTGGTTCGAACCACCCTTCAGGCGCTGGCCGCCGTGCTGGGCGGGACCCAATCGCTGCACACAAATTCTCTCGACGAGGCTTGGGCATTGCCCACCGAAGAGGCCGTCACCATCGCCCTGCGCACCCAGCAGGTGCTGGCCCATGAGAGTGGTGTCGCAAATACCGTGGACCCCCTGGGCGGCTCCTACTTTATCGAGAAGCTCACGCTTGATACCGAACGTGCCTGCTACGACTACTTCCAGAAAATCGATGCCATGGGCGGCATGGTGCCGGCCATCGAACGCGGCTACCCGCAGAAGGAAATTCACGACGCCGCCTACGCCTATCAACAGGCCGTCGAACGCAAGGAGAAAATCATCGTCGGGGTCAACGATTTCATGACGGACGAGAATCGCCCCATTGAAATCCTGACGATTGACGAAAGCGTGGCGCGCCGCCATTGTGAAAGACTGGACCAGTTGCGCCGCCAGCGCGATAATGCCCGTGTGCAGTCGGCCCTCGAGGCCCTGGGATGCGCCGCGGCAACCGACGCAAACCTGATGCCCTATATCCTCGAAGGCGTGCGCGCTTACGCAACGGTGGGTGAAATGTGCGACGTGCTGCGCAAAGTTTTTGGCACGTATGAGGAGCCGGCCTTCCGGTAGAATATTGGCGAGTGGTAAGCAAAGGTGAGCCGCAAACCAACTTTGAACCAGGAGTTGGATCAAGGGGAGAGTGTTACATGGCAACGAAGACCCTTTTAACGATTGAGCAATTCGATCAGCTCCCCATCCGGGAAGGAATCCGTTATGAGCTCAACGAGGGGGAAGTTGTCACCATGACCGAGCCAATGCCGAGACATAATTGGGTAAGAGACAACGTTGCGGCTGTGTTAAGGGATTTTGTTCACCCGCGCAACCTGGGCAGAGTCTTCCTGGAAACCGGCTACCAACTCTCGCCCGAGACCGTGCGAATTCCGGATGTCTCCTTAGTGCCGGCCGACCGGATGCGTGAAATTGACCTGGACAGACGCATTCAGGGTGCTCCAGCGCTCGCCATCGAAGTTGTCTCGCCCCCCGATCTCGCGGAGGGACTGACGCAGAAGGTTAAGCAGTATCTCGCCGCCGGGGCTAAGGCGGCATGGGTCTTCTATCCCAAGACCCGAGATGTGCAGGTTTTCCGCGCCGACGGTGGCAGCTTTATCCGCCGCGAGCATGCGACGCTTGAAGACCATGATCTGCTCCCTGGCTTCTCTCTCGATTTAAAATCAGTGTTTGGTTAGAAAAGCAATTATGAATTCAGCATTCAGAATTCATAATTCAGAATTTCCCTTATGCCCGATCAACGAATTCGCGTGTTAGTTGCCAAGCCCGGCCTGGACGGCCATGACCGCGGGGCCAAAATTGTGGCTCGCGCCCTCCGTGACGCCGGCATGGAAGTGATTTACACGGGCCTGCGCCAGACCCCGGAGCAGATTTCGAGTGCCGCTCTCCAGGAGGATGTGGACGCCATCGGAATTTCGATTCTTTCCGGCGCCCACAACACCATCGTTCCCCGCATCTGCGAATTGCTGCGCGCCGAGCGCATGACGGATGTCCTGCTTGTCGTGGGAGGGATTGTCCCCGATGAGGACATCCCCGCGCTCAAGCAAGCAGGGGTATCCGAGGTCTTTCAGCCGGGCGCCTCAACCCAAACGATTGTGGAATTCATACGAAAGAATGTGAGAAGGACAGTGGCGAGTGGCTAGAAGTGCAGTGGCTAGTGGTTAGTGGTTAGTGGCTAGCAAGGTCCAGGCTGAGGCCCAGGGCTTCGACCAACCACTAGCCACTAACCACTAGCCACTAACCACTAGCCACTAACCACTAGCCACTGTACTTAACATGGAACTCTCCAGTCAGGATTCGGTGGCCGTGTTGGCGTTTGCTCCGCCGGCAGGGTACCCACGTTTGACGCGCGCAGTTCTTACCGAATTAAATGAACTGCTCGACGAGGTAAGATACGCGGGACTGTTCACGGCCGCCGTGATCGCCTCCAGCCCGCAATCCTTTGCCTCCGGGGCTGATATCGAGGAGGTGGCGGCGGTCGAAGGTCTGGTGGCCAGAGAATTCGCCGAGCTTGGCCAGGACACTTGCCGCCGGATTCGAACTACTCCCTTCCCCGTGGTGGCCGCGATTCGAGGGTATTGCTTGGGGGGAGGACTCGACCTGGCGATCGCCTGTCATGGCCGCGTGGCAACCTACGACTCCTCGTTTGGACATCCTGGGGCGGCCTTGGGATTGATAACCGGTTGGGGAGGAACGCAACGCTTGCCGCGCTTGGTGGGCAAGTCGGCTGCGCTCCAGATGCTGCTGACGGCCGAGCGCATCCCGGCTACGCAGGCTTTAACCATGGGATTGGTTGATGAGCTCGTTTCTTCGCGAGACCTGATGAGCGCAGCGGCGAACCGGGCGGAGACGCTTGTTGCTAATTTTCGGGCGTGGGCGAAACCTGGGCGTTAGGGGCAGGGGCGCTCATATAAGGGGTGTTGGTTCTCAATTCGATCCGGGGGACCCCCTCACCCGGCCCGCCCCGGCTGGTGAGAACGCCGGTTGCGGTCCACCCTCTCCCCCAAAGGGGCGAGGGTAATCAGTCTAGAGTTCTCAGATTTCAGTCGCCAGAATCCTGTCCCCAAGGACAGAGCCCCGTAAGCTAAGAATGAACTCTCCCCTCGCCCCTTTGGGGGAAAGGGGCCGGGCGTGAGGGGGTTCCGGATCAGAAATGAAACCGTCTCTTTGACAAACCCTGAGATGCTCGAACCCGAAAATTCCGAACTAACTTTTTCCAAGCGCGCAGCGCGCCGCATGGTCCAGCGGGCCTTTGTGCTCTCCGGGCGGAACAAAGCCCTGCGGCAGCATATTCGCGAAACGGAGCTTACGACGCTCTGGGTTCTGGAAGACTGGAACATGACGTGGACCGTGTTCCTCGCGCGCGGCAGGTTTGAATTTGAGCGGCGCCCCAGCAAGCGGCCCGACGTAACTTTATACTGGGCAACCGCGAAAGAATTCTTTGCGCAGGCCGAACGCGCCGGCGAGGGTAACGTCGAAGTCGAACTCTCTCCCGTCGAGGGCCACCGCCGCTTTTTCGAACCTTTGTTGCGCGGGTACTTCAATTCCCTCCGCCAGGTCCTCAGCAACCCCGTGGATGATGTGGGCGAGAGCCTTCTGTGATTCCGGCAGGCATATCATGTAGCGCACCTTTGCGGAGCCGCAAAAGAAAGTCAAAATGCAAAACGCAAAATGCAAAGTGCCAAAGTAAAAGGCTGCCCACGGCTGCTTTTGTAGGGGAACCCTTGGGGCGCCCTCGGGCAGGGCAGGCCCAGCCCCTACGAGACGCGCAGATTTTGCGTCGCCGGGATTTTGCTATAAACTGCCTGCGTAGCAACAAATTTACGGTTCCCGAGAAAGCTGATTGCCCTTATGGATTCTGAACTTTCGTGGACAGCCACCACCCTGCAAGTCCGTTACGCCGAGACGGATCAAATGGGGGTGGTCTACTACGCGAATTATCTGGTTTGGTTTGAGATTGGGCGCACCGACTTTTGCCGGCAACACGGTTTCGCCTACCGCGAAATGGAACAGCAGGATGGCCTTTACATAATGGTGGCGGAGGCGCGCTGCCGTTATAAAGCTCCGGCTCGTTACGACGACGAAATCATTATCCGCACGTGCCTGAAAGCGATGCGCCGACGCGTGCTGATTTTCGGATATGAGGTCTACCGAGAATCCACGGACGAACTTCTGGCGGAGGGAGAGACGGTGCACGTGATCACGGACCGCGATGGGCACCCTCGTTCCCTGCCCGACAAGTACCGTGACCTGTTTCTTAAGGGGCCGGGACTTGGAATACGGGAAACGTAATACGGGATACGGGGTACGGGAAACGGGATACGAGTATAGGGCGCGGGGGTTGGGAACACGGGATACGGGGCACGGGACGCGGGATCAGGGGCGGCGGGCCCGATCCGAACTGGCTGGTGCGGACCGAGGCAGTTAGATTCCGGGAGCAGCGTCCTTACCGAACTCCCGACCCCTGTTCGCTATGCTCGTATCCCGTTTCCCGTACCCCGTGTTCCGTATCCCGAGTAACGATCCATGCCACCCATCTCCGGCGTCATCATCACGCACCAGGAGGCCGCGAACATCGCGCGCGCCATTCGTTCGCTTTCTTGCGCCGACGAGATTGTGATGGTGGACGCGGAATCCACGGACAACACGCGCGAAATCGCGGCTGGCCTGGGTGCCCGCGTGATTATCCATCCCTTTGAGGGCTTTGCCGCCCAGAAAAACTTTGCCACCCTCCAGGCCCAGCACGATTGGATTCTCAGCCTCGACGCCGACGAGGAATTGGACACGCAGGCGCAGGCCGCCGTTCTCGCCTGGAAGCAAGCCAAGCCTGACGCCGCGGGGTATCGCTTCGCACGGCGGGCGCAGTACCTGGGCCGCTGGATCCTGCACTCCGGGTGGTATCCGGACTACAAACTGCGGCTTTTCGACCGGCGCCGCGCCAGTTGGCAGGGCGCCTATGTTCATGAGTCGGTCGTAGCGAGCGGAAAGGTTGAGACCCTGCCCGGGGAGATCCTCCATTACACCTGCGCCTCGCTCGCCGAACATCGCGCTCGGATTGAGCATTACACCGATTTGGCGGCAAAAGAGATGTATGAGCGGGGCGAGAGTGTAAGTTTATTGCGCCGCACCTTAAGCCCTCCCTGGATCTTCGTGAATTCCTATATCCTGCGCCTCGGCATGCTGGACGGATTTCAGGGATATCTGATTGCGAAGATGGCAGCGCGATATGTGCGGAGGAAGTACGCGAAGTTGGGGGAGATGAGGCAGGTTGTGAAGTGACCCCTCACCCGTCCCGCTCCGGCTGGTTAAAGCGCCGGCAGCGGTCCACCCTCTCCCCTCGGAGAGGGCTATGCATTTAACTTGTTGGCCTAGGGGTGAGGCGGTAGTTGATTTGAATTTGCCGCCCTTGCCCCCTTTGGGCAGCCGAAGCTGTTAGCTGTCGACATACAACCCTCTGCCGCCGCTGGGACCGAGGGGGAGGTTAACTCGCCCGGATGACAGTAGAACTTGAATTCATAGCCCTCTCCGAGGGGAGAGGGTGGGCCGCAGCCGGCGTACTCATCAGCCGGGGCGGGACGGGTGAGGGGTTAGTTAGGGTAGCACAGACATGAAAAGCCGCGGAACTACCGAACAGGTCCGCGCCACACTCCCCCGATGAGTTCGCAACCCATGCTCAATATCGCTCACATTGATACCGGAAAGACCCTGCGCGGCGGGCAGCGGCAACTTCTGCTGCTTGCGCGTGGGTTGCGGGCGCGCGGGCACAACCAGATAATTGTTTGCTTGGAAGGCAGCGGCCTGGAAGCGCACGCCACGCAGGAAGGTTTCCGGGTTTTCTCCCTCCCGCCCAACGACCCGGCGCATGCCTTGGGAATTCTGCTGTTGCGCCAACAGCTCCGAACCTCCGCCACCCGGATCCTGCACGCTCACGACGGACGCGGTCAGACGCTCGCCTGGTTCGCATCCCTAGGTATGCCGGTGCGGCGGATTGCCAGCCGGCGCGTTACCTTCTTCCCGGCAGACCGCTGGACGTTCCCACTGAAGTACCGATATACGTGCCACGCGGTGGTAACGGTTTCAGAATACATTCGCGAACTTGTGGTCCAGGCAGGCGTGCCGCGTGAGCGAGTCACAGTCATCCCCGATGGCATCGAACTCCCGGCAGTTCTACCTGGCCCCGAGGACAAGTCGCGGATTCGGACCTCCTGGGGACTGCGCGCGGAAGACTTTGTGGTGGGCCAATTGGGAGCCTTCACCGCGGAAAAAGGCCAGGACATCGCCCTCGATGCTTTTGGGCTTCTTGCCGAACGGCTGCCTCAGGCGCGACTGGTGCTGGCGGATAAAGGGCTACTCCATGGCACTCTCAAGCACAGCTTGGCGCAGTACGGCGAGCGCGCTCAGGTCCGGAATGATGTCGAGAACCTCGCGGATTTCTTCCCTGCCCTCGACCTGTTCATCATGCCATCGAAGTCTGAAGGTCTCGGCTCGGCGGCGCTGTTGGCCATGGCGTATGGGCTGCCGGTGGTGGGGTCACGAGTGGGGGGCCTTCCGGAAGTTATCGCGGAGAATGAGACCGGCTGGCTGGTTCCTTCCGGTTCTCCTGAGGCACTAGCGGAGGCGATTGTGCTGGCGGCGAGCGACCAGGCACGCCTCATCGAGTTCGGTCGGAAGGGGCGCAAACGAGCTGCGGGGTTCGCGGCTGATATAATGGTTAGCCGGACGGAAGCGCTCTACCGGCGTCTGGGTTCGAGCGGACTTCCCTAGTGTAGTGTCTCAGAAGTTCGCTGATTATTAGAGAACCCCCTCACCCGTCCCGCCCCGGCTGATGAAAACGCCGGTGGCGGTCCACCCTCTCCCCCAAGGGGGCGAGGGCGACAAATTCAGATTAACTCTCCCCTCGCCCCTTTGGGGGAGAGGGGCCGGGGGGTGAGGGGGTCGCCTTTGAACCCAGTGAGACTTTTTCGGCGAACTTCTGAGACACGACACTAGTTGGTGAAATCGAAACTCGAAATTCGAAACTCGAAAATCGATGCATAGCTCGCGAGTTTCGAATTGCGAATTGCGAGTTTCGAGTTTCAATCTTTCATGGCATCTGACTCCTGGAGCCTCATCGCGTGGCTATTATCTACATTGTCATAGGGCTGTTCGGGCTGATCTTTGGAAGCTTTCTGAATGTCTGCATCTACCGGCTGCCTCGCCATCAATCCATTGTGCTTCCCCGCTCACACTGTCCGGGCTGCGATCACCTTATCCGCTGGTATGACAACGTCCCCGTCCTGAGCTATTTGATCTTGCGCGGGCATTGCCGGGACTGCCACACGTCAATCTCCCCGATTTATCCGTTCATCGAGGCCTTGACCGCCACCCTCGTGATGCTGACCTTCCACCAATACGGGGTAAGTCCCGAGTTTATCAAATACGCCCTGTTCGGGATGATGTTGATCGTTCTGATCTTCACGGACCTCTTCGATCGTCGCATTCCCCATGCAGTTACCGGATTCGGGATCGGGCTGGGACTGCTGTTCAGCTTCTTTATACCGGTGGATAGCCGGGCGCTGGGAGGGCTCAGTCGGCACTTCGATTTCTATCTTGCTCCCACGACTCTTTCGGTAGCGGGAGCTCTGGGTGGGGCGCTGGTGGGAGGCGGGCTCTTCTACCTGGTGGGCGAAGCCTTCTACGTGTTGGGGGGCAGGCAGAAGGAGTACCTCGGCTTCGGGAACGTCATGCTAATGTTGATGGTAGGGACGTTTCTGGGAGTGCCCCTGACTTTGATGACGATCTTCCTCGGCTCCTTGGGGGGATCGATCCTCGCCCTGGGCATGACTGCGATTAACCGGCGTTTTCGCGATTACGCCTGGCCGTATGGCACGTTCCTGGGGGTTGCGGCGATTTACACTTGTCTCGATGGAGGGCGGCTCCTCAACCTTTATCTTCATTGGTCAGGAATCGCGGGTTGAAATGACTTCCCACCCCCAGGTTCTAAATCTGACTCTTCTGATCGCCGGCGCCGTGATCATAGTGGTGGTCATGATCCTGGGCCTCTACCTGGTGCACCGCTCCCTGCGTCAAGCCGCGAAACCTGTGGACTTCAAACCACCCCGGGTGCGGGCCATTAACGAGTCGGCATTTACGCTCGCCACGATGCAGGCCGTCATCGCTGATTTGAAGGGTGAGCAGAGAACGGCCCAGGAAAAACTTCTGGCCGTAGACCGGCTCGCCGACGAAAACGCCAGGAAACTTGAATTGATCGCGCGAGAAGTCGACCAGGGCCTCATGGTCTTTGACCGGGAAGGCTTAATCACGTTAACTAACGCCCACGTCAGCAATATCCTGGCGGTAGACACCTGGTCGCGCCGCCGCTACCGGGAAATCCTGGAATCCATTCCCAAACTGGCGGAAATGATCGCCGCGGCTCTCAAAACCGCGGTGGAAACGCGCAAGCAAAAAGTCGAATACCAGAACCGGGACGGAAGCACGCGGGCGATCGTGGTTTCGGTGTTCCCTATTCGCGACAAAAGTGGGGAGACCGAGGCCGTGGTCTGCCTGTTCCAGGAAGCATCTTCGTAAACCAACCATATGATTCAACTCTCTTCCGCCGGAAAACGTTTCGGCCCAAAAATGTTGTTTGAAAATCTCGATTGGCTGATCACGCCGCGCGATCGCGTGGGCCTGGTGGGCGCGAACGGCACGGGCAAGACCACGCTGCTCAAAGTCCTGGCGCGCCTGGAGCCGCTGGATTACGGTGACATCACCTTCGCCAAGGGGATTACGGCCAGCTACCTGCCCCAGGACGGCCTGACCCTTTCCGGTCGCACGGTGCTGGCCGAGTGCATGTCGGTCTTCGGCGACCTGCTCTCCATGGAACAGGAAATGGAAAGTCTCATGGGGAAGATGGCGGAGATCGATCCCCATGGAGAAGAGTTCCAGCAGGTGAGCGAACGCTTCCATGCGCTCGACACCGAGTTTCGACACCGCGACGGCTACTCGGTCGAGGCGCAGGCCGGAACCGTGCTGGCGGGGTTGGGATTTCCGCCCTCCGACTGGCACCGTCGCACGGAAGAATTCTCCGGCGGCTGGCAGATGCGCATCGCGCTGGCCAAGCTGCTGCTCGAAAAACCCAACCTGCTGCTCCTCGATGAGCCCACCAATCACCTTGACCTCGAAGCCCGCAACTGGCTGGAAGAGTATCTGCACGATTATCCGCACGCTTACGTGGTGATCTCGCACGACCGCTACTTCCTCAACGTCACCGTCAACAAGATGGTTGAAATCTGGAATCAGCGCGTCCACTCCTATAGCGGCAATTACGAGAAATACCTGACGGAGAAGACGGCCCGGCGCGCCCAGATCGAAGCGGCCTACCAGAACCAGAAGGATCGCATCGAGCAGCTCGAAGTGTTCATCAACCGCTTCCGCTACACCGCCACCAAGGCCAAACAGGTGCAGAGCCGCATCAAGGAACTGGAGCGCATGGAGCGGGTCGAAATCCCGCCGGATGAGAAAACCATCCACTTCAGCTTCCCGCAACCCAAACCCAGCGGCCGCACCGTGGCGGAGTTCAAACACGTGGCGAAAAGCTACGGCACGAAGCTGGTGTTCCGCGACGTCAGCTTCACCGTCGATCGGCGTGACCGCGTGGCGCTGGTGGGCGTGAATGGCGCGGGGAAATCCACCCTGATCAAGTTGCTGGCCGGCATCGAACCGCTGGCGGCCGGAGAGTTCAAGCTGGGGCACCACGTGGAGGCGGATTATTTCGCTCAGGACCAGTATAAGGCGCTTGACCCGGAGGCGCGGCTGCTCGACAACCTGGCGCGCGTGGCGCCCATGGAACTCGGCACCCAGACGCACCTGCGCGGCCTGCTGGGCTGCTTCCTGTTTACTGAAGATGACGTGTTCAAGCGCATCGGGGTGCTCTCCGGCGGCGAGCGCAATCGCTATGCCCTGGCGCGCATGCTGGTGCGCCCCTCAAATTTCCTGCTGCTCGATGAACCCACCAACCACCTCGACCTGCGCGCCAAAGACGTGCTGCTGGAATCGCTGGCGGAATATACCGGCACGGTGGTGTTCGTGTCGCACGACCGCTACTTCATCGACAAGCTGGCCACGCGCGTGTTCGAGATCGGCAACGGTGAAGTCAATGTCTATCCCGGCAACTACGAAGATTATCTGTGGCGCAAGGAGGGAAAGGAAATCGATCTCACCCTGCCCGGGCTCCCGGACCTGGTGGGAGAACGGGGGCGGGCGCGTCGCGCCCGGGAGGCTGCGCCGCCTGCCACGCCGCCCGCGACTGCCACCTCGGTCAAGGCGAAACGGGTCAATCCCATTCGCCTCGGGCAGATGAAGGACCGCTGCCGCGAGATTGAAGAGCAGGTGGCTCAACTGGAAGCCCGGATCGAGGGCTATGGACAGGACCTGGCGCATTTCCGAAGCGCTGAGGAAAGCACGCGGCTGGCCCGGCTAATCGAGCAGGGTCGCGAAGAAATGGCCCGCCTGATGCGGGAGTGGGAAGAAACCACGAAGGTGATTGAGGAGCAGGAGGGGGAAGTTGAGGATTAGCTCTTCAGCTTCGAGAGGCGCCTGCATCCCTCCCAACCGGGCACAGGGCCCGCATGTTGCGGCGGTGGCGGACCCTGACCCGATTACCTATCCCGATTCGAACGGAACCCCCTTAACCAACCAACTAATATCTGCGTCGGAAAACTCCACTGACACATCACCCCTGACCGCAATTCTAATCTGGTGATATGATTATCGCCGCTGAAGTCCTCAACATTTATTGATTACGCGAAAGGTTGATGCCTCTACCCTGCAGCAGAGTTTGCGTCAGGGAATGCAGGCTCAAGCCACAACGAGATTAACGCATGGAATCACTGATCACGGACAAACTCAGTGAGTCGAAGTTCTACTACGAGCAGGGTCTGACACATTGGCGAGCTGGAAATGTCGACCTCGCCATGAGCTGCTTCGATGAGTGCGTCATGATAGGGCACCCTTATTTCAAGGCGGCAGCCCTGGTAAGTTTGGGGAATCTGCTGGGCGGCATTGGCGACAGGGAAAACCAGCTCGTTTATCTGAGGAAGATCGCTGCCCTACCGGAGGAGGAAAGCAAGTTTGTGCCGCGTCTCGTCCTGGGCAGAACGCTAACCGCGCTAGGTGAGTACGATCGGGCAGCCGATGCGTATCACCGGGCCCTCCAGATGAAGAACGCGGAGCCCGCACTGGTCCTGAACCTGGCGGAGCTGGAAATTATCCGCCGACGCTATGACGAGGCGGAGGATCTCCTTTCCAGGCTCGAAGGCTCCTCAGATCCCAAGGTTACCCTCATGTCAACGACTCTAACGATCTTCCTTGCCGCGCTTCAGGGGAGAGATCGCGAGATAGTGGCATCCTTAAGGGAACTTGTCGGAGTTCTGCGCTCGCATGGCTTGCCCGCAGACTTCCGTTGGGATTTCACGGACGTTTCCCCCACCTTAGCTAAAATAACTCAACCCAAAACTCCAGCCATCCTCAGCCGGCTCGTGGCCGTACTCAGCCGCAAGATTGACGTTCGAGACTTTCTCAATCTATTCCCCCAGCTCGTCGGAGAAAAACAGGGCCTCGAGCGCAGAGTTCACGCCTAGTGCTTCAGCCATTTGACAAGGTTCTGGAAGATCTTCAGGCCGTCTTGGGAATACTGGGCAGGTAGAGAGGCGCGCTCAGGATGGGGCATCAGGCCCAGCACGAGGCCAGTTTCATCTGTGACCCCAGCCACGGCGCCCGGGGACCCATTGGGGTTGCTGGGATAGTCCATAGTGGGCCGGCCCTCTTCGTCGCCGTAATGGAAGACCACGCGTTGGGTGGAAGGTATTGCGGCTCCACAGAACAGGGCGCGTCCCTCTCCGTGAGCGGATGGCATGCGCAGGACCTGCCCGGCCAGGCCTTCGGTCCAGGCACACTTTTCGGCGGAGACAATCAGCCGCACTTTGCGATCTTCAAACCTCGCCGATTGATTTTCGAGGAGTGACATTGTCCGGTCGCCGGGGGTACGACCCGGCAGAATCCCCGCCTCGGTAAGAACCTGGAAGCCGTTACAAACCCCCAGCAAGGGCTTCTTCGCTTCCAGAAATCTGACCAACTGGTCGCGTAACCGGGCCACCAACATGGTGGCAAAGATTCGCCCTGCGCCCAAGTGGTCGCCGTAGGAAAATCCTCCAGGAACCACGGCAGCCTGATAATTATCGAGGCGGTTGTGGGCGTCAATCAGGTCCTTCAGGAGGACCAATTCTGCCTTGCCTCCCGCCAGTTCAATTGCGGCGGCGGTCTCTTCGTGGCAGTTGGTTCCGGGGGAATAGAGAATGGCGGTTGTTGCCTGGCTCATTCCACGACCTCTCGAAAGGTTTTAGTCCAACTCTTGGTTAGCTGCGAAATGCCTTCTTCCCAAACCACGGCGCCGCCGTCCGTTAACGTCAAGCAAGGCCGCTCAGTAACTTCCCCCAGATCCCAATAGGGGATTCCAGCGAGAATTGCAGATAATTCGCAATTCGCCGGAACCTCAATCAGGCAAGAGCCAATGAACTCGCCGAACAGCAGGCCGTCACGGCGCCCCGGGGGGACTCCCCCAAGCTCGAACGCGTGCCCCGAATCCTGACCCGAAGGCGGCCTCAAATAGCCGCAGGAGGAGGCCGCCCTCGGCGATAGCAGATCCCGATACGTACTGTCTTTGCGCGTGCAGCCTCAGCAGACAATCCCATTGGGCGCGAATCGATGGGGAGTCATAAGCATCAAACAAACGATCACCTCGCTGACCGAAGCAATCCGCATAAACCGACCCGCCCAAGTCATGGGGGGCCGAGCGCCCCACAAAAACCAAACGGTTGCCGGGGCGTTTGAACTCTTTGGTGACGATTCCCTTCACATCCTTGACTCGACCCATGGTCGCAACGGCGAGCGTGGGGGGCACATCGATTCTACGCCCCCCGGCCTCCAAGGTCCCCGAACTCGAAGTCTTTGCCGGAAATGAACGGTGTGCCCAATTCAACTGAAAGCCTGGCAATCGTCTCAACCATAGCGGCCAAGTCAAAAGCGGTGTCCGGCCGGACGCGCGGCGTGTAGAAGTTGTCGCATAGTACCATCTCTCGGTAGTCCGCACCCGCCACGACCGCCTTGGTGATGGCTTCAATCATCATGAGCCGAGCCATGGCGGCAGGGTTTATATCGCCGTAAAGGGGGTTGAACGCCACGGTCGTAATCACGCCGTCGGGCTTGCCCCGCAACGGCGCTGACACATAAATGTTCGTCGGCATGCGGTGGTTCGTGCCGGCGTACGGACCAATCGCGGTTCGGCCTTGGACGGTCGAATCAAAACGTGTGCCGGCCGGACTTTGGTCACAGCAGTGATAGTGCGCTAGAACGCTGTGAACCGCCCATGCCCAAGCCTCAGCAGTTTGCGGCTCAGGGATGCTCACGGGGGTGAGGTTTCGCTCGGCCGGCGTCGAGGTAATCGGATCAATCGGGCACGCACCCCATAGAAACGACATTTCCAGGTCGACCACTTTCTGGCCCTGCCAGTACGCCTCCAGGCGACCCGTGTCTGTGAAGTGACCGAGGATGGTGTGGGCTACCTCGAAGCGGTCGAGGATCGACTGCGCCTCATTCAATTTTTCCGGAGGCACGGCAATCAGCATCCGCTCCTGCGACTCGGAGAGGAGGATTTCCCAGGCGGTCAGGCTCTGGTCCTTCAGCGGAACGGCGTCCAAATCAAGCCGCACTCCGGTTTCGGCGCCCATTTCCCCGGCGGCGCAGGAAATCCCCCCCGCACCCAAGTCGGTTAGCGAACGAACGCATTCCCGGTCGCGGAGAATGGGAATCGCGGTTGTAAAGCGCCGCTCCGTTATGGGGTGCCCGATTTGAACGGCCGCGGATTCCTTTTCGAGCGTTTCCCCCGTCATGCCCGTGGAACTCGCAGTCGCCCCATGGATTCCGTCCCGCCCCGTAGCGCCGCCTATCAAGAGGGCAATATCGCCCGCTCTGGGATTATCCTTCCGGGCATACTTCTTGGGGATAAGCCCCACCGAGTGTCCCAGCGCAAAGCATTTGGCGTAGCCCGGATGACACCGGTAGATAGGATGCATCATGGGAATGCCCATGGGGTTCACATAGTAGGAGGTAGCACGAATGGATTCAGAAACAATCAGCCCCGGATGCAGCGCTCCCGGCGGCACCTCATCGTCCGGCAGCCGCGGATCCATGGTGCCCATGACAGTCGTACCGCCAATCGGGTAGGCCCCTTTGCCAAATCCCAGGGTGTCGCGAATCACCCCGCCGTGCTTGGTGGCGATTCCACCGAAGGGCGCAATGGAGCTGGGGAAATTATGCGTCTCGCCCTTGATGGTCACCACCCAATCATCCGCAAACTCCATCCCGCCGGCATTATCAGTGAAAGAGGAGATGACCAGAGGATGGTTGATCTGGTGGGTGGCGGCACTCAACCTTTTGAGCAACCCCAGGCCCTTCCAGGTGGTGTGGTAGCAGTGATCGCTCCAGCTTTGGACGAGAATCTCAATCTCGGCGTCGGTGTAGGGCCGGGCACGTTGCTGTCCGTGAGCCTGAATTACTTTCATTTGCGAAAGCGGAGCGTACCAGGAACGTGCGTGCGACAGCGTCTGGAGTTCTGCCTCGCTGAGATTGAGGAGAGAGACCGTGCCGACCGGATCGGGTTTGCCACTCGGCCGCAGCGTCGCCACAACCTCACCTGGCTCCCGAATCCTCTCCACGACTTTGTTGTAAAGGAAGCGGGCCGCCAGCGCTCTCGCCTCCGCTTCCTCGAGCCCCAGAACTGATAGCGCCGGCTCAGCCGAGCGAATTCGAGACCACTTTCGCCCAGGGCCTGGGCGCCGGCCAAAATCGAGGGCGTCTCCGGGTCAGTAACCGCAGGGCGATAGGCAATTTCCACGATGGGGCCTTGGCGAGAATCGAGTTGTGAGTCTTGTGCCGGAACCTGGTAGAGGGTGTTAACCAGTAGGGGCATGAGTTTTTCCAGGTCGATTGATCCCTCCAGCCAAAAAACCCTTTCGATGACCAGGTTTGCCAGGCGGGTATACCCGCGCCGATGGAAGAAACTCAGCCAACTGCGTGCCTCAGCATCATCTTTTGACAGGGTATAGACACTATGAATTGCCATTTTTGCCTCAAAGAAAACGTTCTCGAAACCGCGGGTTCATCACGCTGTGTTCTGTCGGTCGCAGACTTGCCAAGTCCAATGAATTCGGTGGCCATCCGCATTTCTCCGTGAAAGACCGGAGGCACATCGGGCAGGGGGGTGTCATGAGATTGGCCATGACCAAGAGTTCCATTATAGCTGGGAAGAGCAACCTTCGCCTCATCATAAACCTCTACATGATTGGGAGGGAGCGGAAGGAACGGTAGTGTCCTGGTTTGGAAAGAAGCCCCAAATGACCCCTCACCCGCCCCGCCCCGGCTGATGAAAACGCCGGCTGCGGTCCACCCTCTCCCCTCGGAGAGGGCGGTTGCTTAAGTTAAGGTGCGGCGCCGTAGCAACCCTGAGATCATAGCCTTCTCCCTGGGGGAGAAGGTGGCTGACGTAGGAGGCCGGATGAGGGGTTACTTACAGCCGCAGGGCGTCGAAACAATTTGCAACCTATAAATGACCATTAGCCCGGCGCTACAATCAAACTGGGACACTACCCAAGGAGCATCCCTCGCCCGGAGCAGGCCGGGATGGCAAATTCAAAGATTTACCGCAGAAAGGGTTGATTTTAGGTTAGAAAAAGCGTAGATTCTGGGTAGGGATCGACCGCGCCGCCCCTCAAGAAAGGGCTTTTATGAAAACACGTATAGAGGTGTCTATCCTCATATGGGTAGTCTTGTGCCTTGGTGCGAACCTGGTCAAGGCCCAAACGGCTAACCCGGATGACAAGTCACTTGGCAATCTCGCCCGCGAGCTAAAGGCGCAGAAGTCCAAAGCGCCCAAGCCTGTTAAGGTCATTACGAACGATAATATTGTCACGGCAAACCCCGAGACGGCTATGACTCCAAGCCCATCGGAAAAGAAACCCGCCGACGTGACGGCTCCGGCCAACCCTGATGAGAAGAAAGGTGAAGCTCACAACGAAAAATACTACCGTTCGAAAATGAGTGAGCTGCAAAGCAACCTCGACATGCACAAGCGCGAGCTCGAGGTCCTTCAGCAAAAGCTGGGCATTAACCAGACTCAGTATTACAACGATCCCAACAAGACCCTCCAGCAAGAGTATACGCGGGGTGATATCGGCAAGCTCAACCAGGACATCGATGCCAAGAAGCAACAGATTGCTGATGACGAAAAGGCCATCGAAGATTTGAACCAGCAACTTCGGAGCGAAGGCGGCGACCCCGGGTGGCTGCGCTAAGCGAGGAACACATGCATAAGACGTCAATGCTCTTGATCGTTCTGGGGCTATCTATGGCCCTGCCCCCTCTCGCCAAACCCCAGCAGGAATCCTTGGGGGATTTGGCACGGCAACTCCGCGCCCAAAAAGAGAAAGAGGCCAAGAAACCCGTTCGGGTTGTTACCAACGACGACCTGCCCCGGGCCACGGGAATAGCCGAGACTCCCGCCAGCGCTGAAAAGGCAAATCCCACCAAACCGCCTTCTGCCGAGCCCCCGGCAAAAACCAACCCGGAACCGGAGTCGCCAGATAGCAAGGGCAAGAACCGTGACTACTGGCAGGCAAAATTCACAGCCGCGCGCCAAGCCCGAGCCCGAGCCAAAGAGGAACAACAGCTTTCTGAAGATGAACTCAATCTGCTCCAGATTCAGCAAGCGCGCGAACTTGACCCCAATAACAAGCAAGGGCTCGACAGTAAGGTGCAAGCCAAGCAGTCGGAAGCTGATGACAAACGCGCCGCCACGGAAAAAGCCCAGAAGGTCATGGATGATCTTGAACAGGAGTTCAAAGACAGCGGTGCTCCCGAGGAATGGAGCAAGGCGGGCTAGGCTTTCTCACCCAGATGCAGAGCGGCCACGCCCCCTGTGAAGTTTGAATAACCCACGTTGGTAAACCCCACCGCACGCATTTTCTCAGCCAGGGTCTCCTGGTCAGGAAACAACCTCACGGAATCCGGCAAATACCGGTAGGGTCCCTCAACCCCTGAAATCCAGGTGCCGACGCGCGGCAGTACGCGGCGAAAATAGAATCGAAACAGCGGGCCAAACACCGGCCATCGAACTCGGGAAAACTCCAGGATGGCGAGGCGCCCTCCCCTTTTCAAGACACGCCACATCTCCTCGAGGCCGCGGTCGTAATTGGCCAGATTCCGAAAGCCGAATGCTACCGTGACGGCGTCGAGCGAACTATTGCTGAAGGGCAGGTTCAGCGCGTCAGACTCGAGAAAGTGAACGTGGCCACCGCATACCGCTGCCTTGCGCTGCGCAAGGGTCAGCATGGGATGGCAAAAATCTGCGCCCAGCACCAGGCCCGCTGATTGCCGGGCCAGTTGAATGCTTAAATCACCTGTCCCGCAGCAAAGGTCCGCCACGCACGAACCTGGTTGATTGAGGATCTCCCTTAAGGCGCGCGCGGTAGCCCGGCGCCACCTGATGTCACACCCCATGGAAAGAAAATGGTTCAGGAAATCGTAGCGGGGCGCGACGGCAGCAAACATGTTGCGCACGGCCGCACCGGCAGAGGTCTCATCACCGGCCGAAGAGATTGGAGTTCCCTGCCCCGGCGCGCGCGCGGGCTCACTCATCCCACACTCCCCGCTGCACGTCGTGGAAAGCAGCCGCCACCGCCGACTCGGGAACATCCGGGGTGATCTTTATTTTGCCAATACGCTCCGGCAAAACCCAGTTGATCCTCCCCCCACGGCTTTCTTATCGCGCGGGAGAAGCCGCAGAACCTTCTGGGCTTTGAGGTCGCGAAGGGATGGTAGCGGGCCCACTTGACGCACCAAACCCGTCAGGCGTTTCCCCTCGGCCGCATCAAGAACCCCGACGAGCTGGGCCAATCGAGCCACGAGGAGCAGCCCCCAGGCCACCGCCTCGCCATGCAAAAACCGCCGATACCCTGTGACTTCCTCCAGCGCGTGTCCGTAGGTGTGGCCCAGGTTGAGAACCCGGCGGAGTCCTGCTTCACGTTCATCACGGCTCACCACGTCGACCTTCACCGCGGCAGCGCGCGCCACAACCGACTCGAGAGCGCTCGTGCGACGCGGGTCGAGTGACGCCACGTTCGATTCCAGGAAACAAAAGAAGGCGGGCCCGGCCAGGATCGCATGCTTGACAACCTCATATAAGCCTGAATTAAATGCGCGAAAGGTGAGGGAGGCAAGCACAGCAGGTTCTGAGACCACGAAGCGCGGCGGGGCGAAGGTCCCCACCAGGTTTTTCATGGCGCGTACGTTCACGGCAGTTTTCCCGCCGATAGAACTGTCCACTTGTGCCAGCACAGTGGTGGGGGCCTGAACATAATCAATCCCACGCATGTAGGTGGAAGCCACGAACCCACCCAGGTCACCAATGACCCCACCGCCGAAAGCTATTAAGAGTGAGCGGCGATCCGCACCCCGTTCCAATAACTCAGAGGCCACGTGTCCGGCCATCGTCAGGCTCTTCGAGCGTTCGCCGGAGGGAACGTAAATGGGGCGCACTGAACCCTGATGGATGTCGCGCGCGAACCTCCTGCCCCAACGCTCCCACAAACCCGGCTCCGTGAGCACGAACACAGATGTATTGCCTTGCAAGCGACGGAGTGAACGCCACGCTCCGCGCCCCACAATAACGTCATATTCACCGGCACTCGATTTCACTCGCAGTCGTTTCATGACTCCCCGTATGAGATGCGAAATTGGAACTCCTCTCTTACTCATACCACGCACCCGGAAGGGCGGCAACCTGAGAAACAGGAAGAACGCGGTGTCACCGCCTCAATCTTGCGGAGCCGCGTCCCGAAAGCTATGATGGGGGTGGCCATGATGACACGCAAGGATTCCAAAGTAGACTTCATTGTCCTCGGCGGTGGAATCGCC
The DNA here is from genome assembly GCA_963804995.1 of uncultured Acidobacteriota bacterium. Taxonomy (GTDB): domain Bacteria; phylum Acidobacteriota; class Terriglobia; order UBA7540; family UBA7540; genus Bog-366. Next base: position 132,332 of record CAWDSK010000008.1, on the reverse strand, counting down.
GGGATGCGAGCGGCAATCGAGCTGGCGCGCGGTGGCCGCGTCCTGGTTCTCACCAAAGACGACCTGTACGAATCCAGCACCGAGTACGCGCAGGGCGGAATAGCTGCCGCCCTTAGCGAAGACGATGAAGTTACCTTGCACCTGCACGACACCCTGCGCGCAGGCGACGGGCTGTGCCACGAAGAAGCCGTGCGTATCCTGGTGGAGGAAGGGCCAGAACAGATTCACAAGCTCATCGAATGGGGCATGCACTTTGACCGCAAAGGGACCAAACTCGCTTTCACCCGTGAGGGCGCGCACAGCCGTTCACGCGTCCTCCATGCCCATGGAGACTCAACCGGCAGCGAAATCCTGCGCACCTTGATGGCGAAAGCCAAGTCGCTGCCCTCGATCCACTTGCTTCCACACACCTTCGCCACGGATTTGCAGGTTGAAGATGGAGCCGTTACGGGGGTCACTTACCTGGAGGAAAAAGGCTCCACGCTGAAATACACTCCGGCCCGCGCTGTGTTGCTGGCCACCGGCGGACTGGGCCACGTATACAAAGAAACCACCAACCCTTCGGTAGCCTGTGGCGACGGCGTGGCCATGGCCTATCGCGCCGGGGCTCTGGTGAGCGACATGGAGTTTGTGCAGTTTCACCCCACGGCGTTGTACGTCAAAGAGGCGCCGCGCTTTCTGCTGTCGGAAGCCCTGCGAGGTGAGGGCGGCCATCTGCGCAACATTCTGCTGGAACGCTTCATGCCCCACTACCACGAAGCCGCGGAACTTGCTCCGCGTGACGTAGTGGCGCGCGCCATCATCATGGAGATGCAGAAGACCCGCGGCGATTGTGTTTATCTTGACCTTACCGCTTTGGATGCTGACCACGTTGCGAAGCGCTTTCCGCGCATTTACGCGACCTGCCTGAAGTACAACATCGACATCACCGCGGACTTCATTCCGATTCGCCCGGCGGCCCACTATGCCATGGGAGGGGTGACCACCGACCTGCGCGGCGCAACTTCGCTGCCTGGACTCTTCGCCGCGGGAGAAGTGGCGTCAACCGGCGTGCATGGCGCCAATCGACTGGCGAGCAATTCCCTGCTGGAAGGATTGGTATTCGGCGCGCTGGCGGCCGAGGCCATGCTCAACAACTACTCGCCCAAACAGTTTCCTTCTCCTAAGAAGATGCCCGAGGGAATTGCGGCGCAGACCAAATCACCTGCACACCCTTTCGCGTCAGTTCCGGCGATGGATTTCGAGAAGGCGGTGGAGGAAACGCGCGCCATCCTTTGGGACAAGGTGGGAATCATCCGAAACGGTAAGCAGCTTTTGGAAGCAGTCAAACGCCTGGAAGAAATCCAACTGTCACAACCGCACCCGCCCTCTCGCCCCGCCTGCGAAGCCGCCAACATTCTGGCCGTCGCTCAACTGATATCGCGCTCCGCCTTGGCACGCGAGGAAAGCCGCGGGGCGCATTACCGCTCGGACTTTCCCTTGAAGAACGAGACCAAGCCTGCCCAGCACTCCTATACGTCGAATAATGCCCCCGTCTTTTTCGAGTGACACCCGGTCGCGCCGAATATGCAAAGTCAGGGGGAAAAAAACGCATGAAGGTGGGAAAGTAAGTGGGACCTCGCGTGCTATGCCGCGCGGAAAGCAACAAGTGGGACAGTCCCACTTCTTTACAAAATGTCGCGGGCCGACAAAAATCGAGTGGGACAGCACGCGATTCCGAGGCAAATTAATTTCGGACCTTTCCCTCCGCCAGGAGGGACGCCAGAACCACGCTTCCCAAGATACCCACAATCCCCAGCAAGGCAATCCCGGTGGGGATGTGCACCCAATATGCCAGAAGCATCTTGCCCCCAACGAAGATCAGGATCATGGACAGCCCGACGCGCAGATAACGGAATCGAGCCATGGCGCGCGCCAGCAGAAAGTAGAGGGAGCGCAGGCCCAGGATCGCGAAGATGTTGGAGGTGAAGATAATGAAAGCGTCCTGCGTGACCGCGAAGATGGCGGGAACCGAATCGATGGCAAAAGTCACATCCACAACTTCGATCATGAGCAGTGCCAGGAGCAGCGGGGTCGCGCACCATTGGCCGCCCGAGCGCGTAAAGAACCGGCCGGCTTCGGCTGGCTCGGCAAGGGGGAACAACTTCTGCGCGAGCCGCAGCGCCCCACTGCGGGTGGGATCATAGGGCTTCTCTTTCTCAACAATTAAACGCATACCTGTAAAGAGAATGAAGAGTGCAAACAGATAAAGAACCCAGTGGAAATGCCCGACCAGTTGGGCGCCGCCAAGAATGAAGGCCCCGCGCGTAATGAGTGCACCCAGCACGCCCCAGAACAGGACCCGGTGCTGATACTCCGCCCGCACGCCCAGGCTGCCGAAAATCACGGCAAAAAGAAAAATGTTATCGGCGGAGAGGGATTTCTCCAGAAGATAACTGGTGAAGAATTCCAAGCCTGCTTCGGGGCCACGCCAGAAATAAATTCCTGCGTTGAAGACAAGCGAAAGAGCCACCCAGAAGACGCTCCATAAGCCGGCCTCACGGGCGGTGATGAGGTGCGGGCGCCGGTTGAAGACTCCCAGGTCCAGCGCCAGGAGCGCCAGCACGAAAACAATGAAGATGATCCATGGCCAAAGGCTGTTCATGCTCGATCAGTTTGCAACATGAATAGAACACGAAGATCAAGGATTCTTTTTCCCTCGTCCCCTGGGTAGAGAGGAGGTAGCGCAGCACGCCGGAGCCGCAACCTAACTAGAAAAGGCGCAGCCCGTTCCGGAGTTGGTGGAGGTCCGCTCATCGAGGGTGAAGTACCCCCTCACCCGTCCCGCCCCGGCCGATGAAAACGCCGGCGGCGGTCCACCCTCTCCCCTCGGAGAGGGCTATGATTTCAATTTCTATCCCGCGAGGTTGAGCAAGCTGTGCTGCGCGATGGAGCCGCGGATCTGAAAAGCACAGACTCTACGCTACCCACTAAATCGCAGAACTGGGCTCGTTCTGCGCCAGCCGCCGGCTTCTTCGCCATGACACATTCGATCAAATTGCACAGGAAGGACCGCGGACCTCAACAACGGAGGTCCGCGCTACGCTTCCTGCTGAATTGGGTAACCCCCTCACCCGGCCCGCCCCGGCTGGAGAAAGCGCCGGTTGCGGTCCACCCTCTCCCCCAAAGGGGCGAGGGCTATAAACTAAAATTAACTCCCCCCTCTGTCGTCCACCATTAAGGTGGGCGGACATTCAGCCGCGGCGACCGAGGGTTATAATTTCAAATCAATGCAGGGGAGATTCTACTTCACGTGCGGTGACTTCTCCAGGTCATCGAGAGCGGCAAGAACCACACGGCCAACAATCGTCAAACTGAGGGGGCTGCAATGATCGACCGTATCCTTCTCCGTGTGCCAGTAGCTATTGTTCGGGCCGTAGTCAAAATCAATCAGGTCCACTGCGGCCACCCCGGCGTTCACAAAGGGAATATGGTCATCGCTGGCCGCGCCCTGGGAATCCAGAAATTCCTTCTTATATCCGAGGCGGTGGGCGGCGGTGAAGACCAACTCCGTCAGCCAAGGCGTGGATTCCGCATCGCGCTGGATGTCCAGGTTGGCATCACCGATCATATCCACCAGGATCATCGCCTGGATGCGCCCCAGGTCGCCGCTCGAACTGAGCTTCTGGACCAGGTGGCGGCTGCCGTAAACGCTGTCCGTGGCGGTCCATTCCCGCACGGCTTCCTCCCCGTCAAAGAAAACCAGCCAGTAGGTCAAGGCATGCTTGCGCCCTTGCAATTCGCGCGCCAGTTCCAGAAGCAGCGCGGCGCTTGAGCCACCGTCGTTAGCGCCCACAAAACGAAAGTCTCGAAAGAGCTTGGTGTCGTAGTGGCCCGTCACCATCACCACCTTGGATTGCGCGCCCGGGAACTTGGCGATGATGTTGGTCATGGGCAGGTTGCCGGCGGGGGTTGAGGCCGTAAAAGTATCTTCTTCGATTTGTGCGCCCGTCTGTTTGAGCTGCTGGATCATCCAGCGCCGCGATTCAGCGAGAGCGGCTGAACCTGCGGGACGTGGCCCGTAACTCACCAGTTGCTTCAAATCCGCAAAGGCGCGCCCGCCGTCAAAGGTTTCCGCCGGTCCCGCGGCTCGAAGCACCTGCGGAACAAGCAGGACGAGCAGAAGGCTGCAGACCCAAAGCCGGGCGCAGTTTCTTGGACGCTTAGGCTTCGGCATTTTTCGACTTTCGGTTTTTCTTCAGGTAAACGAGCCAGGAAAGTCCGATGCTCAAGACGTAAAGGCCCAGCAGCGGAATCCAAACCACGAAGATGGTAGCCATATCGTTGGTCGGAACCACGGCAGCGGCGATGACCGCCGTCAACAGGACCGCATAGCGAAAGTTCTTTATGAGGAACTTGGGCGTGACAATGCCAAAGATGGAGAGCAGCAGAATCACCACGGGCAACTCAAAGACAATGCCCACGGCGACCACGATGGAAATTGCCAGGTCCCAGTATTCGTTGACAGTCACCATGGGCTGGAATTGCGAGGCAAACTCCAAGAGGAAAAGAAACGCCTTGGGCAAAGCCAGCTTGTAAGCGAAGAAGCCACCGGACATGAACAGGCTGCTGGTCAGCAGGACAAAGGGCCAAATGTATTTCTTTTCGTTGCGGTAAAGTCCGGGCGAGATAAACATCCAGAGCTGCAATAAGATGTAGGGCGAAGCGAGAAAAATCCCCCCCATGATCGATAGTTTGATGTACAGGTTGAAGGGATCGACGGGGTTGGTGTAAACCAGCTTGGGAGGCAAATGCAGCAGGCTGAGCGTATCCGTCAGCGGCTTCGCCATGTAGGCGTATATTTCATTGCGAAAATAAAAGCAGATACCCGTGGTGACGATTATGGAGTAGATGCTGTGAAGCAGCCTGACCCGGAGTTCCTCGAGATCCTCGAGGAACGACATCTGCTTGCCGGCGAGCTGCTCTTCAGGATCGGGGTCCGGGCTCTTCGGGGGTGGGTTCTGAATCGTTGTGGCCATACGTGGGAGTTGGTTCGGACACGCTAGGGGTAGCCTCATAGCGGTCCGAATTCTTGGTTTCCTCTTCCCGATACGATTGGGACGCGCTCGTGGTGTCCTGGTAGCGGTCTAAATTCTTTATTTCCTCTTCCAGTGAATTCTTTAGTTCATTTGACGCGCGGCGCAACTCCCCCAAACCTTTGCCCAAGGTGCGAGCGATTTCCGGGACCTTCTTGGGTCCGAAAAGCAGGAAGGCGATGAACAGCAATCCACCAATTTCGAATAAGCCGCCGCTAAACAAGGTCAACCTCACTGTCATCATAGGGGAGGCCCCAGAGGTTGTCAAGGTGAACCGCACGTCTGGGGCTTGCCCGCGTGTTCGACGCCGTAAATTAGTAAGAATTCTGGAAGTCCCGAAGCTCGGCGGCGGCAGAAAAGCAAGTCAAAAGGCAAAATGCAAAAGGCAAAAGTGAAAAGTAGGGGTAGGGCTTGCCCTACGCTTGTCCAAATTACGCTCATATGGGCGAGTAGCAACCTGCGGCTCCGGTCGCCGCGGCGACAAAGGCTGCGCCTTTCCGTAGCGCCTGTACCCTGCCCGACCTCCTCCGCGCCAAGATACTGATAACGAGTCAAGCCTTGGGTGGGAGAGCCATTGTTTGGTCAGAGAATGCCGAAGCGAAGGAGCAGGAGTCCCAGGCAAAATACCGCCACAATTCCGCCTCCGAATATCAACAACTGCGACCCCCTCTGCAGCATGACGTTGACGTCCGTGCGGCCCAGGGCAGAAATAAGGTAGGTGGGTTCGTTCGCCCCCTTCCTAATCACGTTGCGGTCGTTCTCATCCTTGGCTACATGATTCTCGGCGCACGTCCCGCTGATATCGTATTCATGGTCAGGCAGGATACAGCACTCCATCATGCGATACCGGCCGGAAGCGAGTGGGGAGTCGAAGGAGAATCGGGAGTCGCCAGCGAATGGGGGGTCGGGAGCCGGCGGATCAGGAACCGGGGTTGCCACATCGCTAATCAGCGGGGTCGGCTGCGGCAGGGCAACGGTCCTGGACAGACCCAGCTCTTTATTACGCGCCTGCATTTCGACGATGCGCCTTCTCAGCTCCTCGTATTTCGGATCCCAGAAAGCATACTTACCGAGTTCGATCTGGGCGAGCCGGACCTCCTCAATGCAGGGATCAGACTGTGGCCCTTCGTCCTCCTGCGCTTGTTGCATCTGCGCCCGCCTCTGCATCAGTTGGGGACCGAGCAATCCTTGCATCAGCTCATCCGGGGTTCGGCGCTTCCCGTCCTTGGATAGGGCCAATCCCATCCCTGCCATTCCGAGGGTGGGATGGACCCCTGGTATCATGGGGCTGAGACCCACGCGGGCCACATAGGCGAGCAACTCATTCTCGGAAACGCCGCCGGTGGCGAAGCTGGAAGCCGTCGCGCCCCCGACCTCCCGCATCCCGGTCATCTCAAGGTCATACTGTGCCCCATGAGGATTCACCAGCACGCGCCCCGTGGCGTCTTCGAGGTAGAACCAGCCGCCGTCAGCCGCCGCTCCATAATGCAACCACGTTCCCCTGTCCTCCCCCGCCCCATAAGAAGTTGTTTGGCTATCCGTCCTTATCTCCCATTTCAGGATCTCCACCGCATAGTAACAGCACGGGGTGTGAGTGACGGGGCTGGTGACGAGCCGGTCGCTCTTGGCCTTGCCGTGAATGCGCACAAAGCCCATGGCAATACTGCGGATGGGCGTCTCTGGCGTATCCTGGAGGAGGCGAGACTTGCTGTAGGCGCGGAAGCCTTGGAAAAACGCTACGATCCCGCCGAAAAAGCCCACGACGAGCCCGATATCGAGATTACCGCTATTGGTCACCATGACTTGTTCCGTTTAGGGTTAAGCCCAGGATTGGATCGAAGGGAAGATCATATTATGGATATCTCGCGGCGCATTTACAAGAGTTCACTGTTTCTCCACAAGGTCACTGGTGGCAGTCGCCCAATCGAATAAATGGCCCATCACGTTCAGACCGCCCAAAGCGGTTTCGGGGAATAGCTCCCGCCTTATGTTTACTGATCATGGGGCGGGGTTAATCCGCGATTCGGCACGAACCACAGGGCGCCCGAAGTTTGGCGGCGGCAGAAAAGCAAGTCAAAAGGCAAAACGCAAAAGTCAAAAGTGAAAAGTGGGGGTAGGGCTTGCCCTACGCTTATGGTTCGGCGGCAGTCTCGGCCAGCTCCCAAACCCTCACCAATCGATTCGTTCAAGACCCTTAACCACATCAAAGTGGCGGTCGCGGCTTATCAGCGGCAGGGAATGCTGGCGGCAGAGCGCGGCTATCCAGAGGTCGTTAGCGGGAATCGGCTTGCCTGATCTTTTCAACTCCAAGCCAATACTGGCGTAGTGATGGGTGGTCTCCTCGTCGATATCAACGCCACATCTCCGCATCAATTTTCTCGGAGTCCGCTTCGATCAGACGGTTGATGCGCTCCGTCTCCTGGTGCAGATGCTTCAGTTTGCCCATGTGCTTCACCCAGGGCCTCTGGGCAGGCGTGGAATCGGCCGCCAGCTTTTCCTTGACCGCTTGCGTTACAAATTCACGCAGCGGGACGCCGCGCTCGGCAGCCGCGGATTTCGCCCGGCGAAAGATGGGATCCGGAATTTCAAGCGTAGTCTTCATGAAAAGAGTTTCCCATATTTACGGGACATACGTCAAGTTGCGGTATTACCAGAGTGCTTCGATCGTTTGGGCGCCTCGCCCCACCCCGCTGCCCTGCCCCCAATCGTTCCATCGAACCCTTAGCGCTCCCCCGGCATCATACTGTTGAGCGAGGGTGGACTGGGGTAGTGTCTCAGTTTGACGTATAGGCGGCGGCATTTATCCCGATCTGATCGGGACGCCGCCATATGGCGAGGTAAACTCGCCGCTACATCCTGAAACTGAGACACCACCGTGGTCGGGGGCCGCTTTCCGGCCTCGCAACCCTATGTTATACTGACATTGCAGGGCTGAGGAGCTGCCAATTCATGAAACATGCGCGTCGGGTGGTTTGGTTCATCTTTTCGACGGTGCTTCTGTGTGCGCTTTTGGGCGGTATTTACGGGCGGCAAGTGGAAGCTACAGCCGGAAACGATGACACAGACGTTAAGTCCAGTTTGAATGCCTTCACGCAGATTTATAATGTGATTGAGCAGAACTACGCTGACCCCGTCGACCCCGACCGGGCGATTTACGGCCCCACCAACGGCAACGTAGGGGCGATCCCCGGCGCACTGCGAACCCTCGATCCTCACTCCAATTTCTTCGACCCCCGCGCCTTCGCCCTGTTGCGGGAAGATCAGGAAGGCAAATACTACGGCGTGGGAATGTCGATCTCAGCCCGCCCCGGCAAGATGGGCAAGTTGATTACGGTCGTAGTGGCGCCGATTCCCGGCTCCCCGGCATTCCGCGCCGGCTTGCGCCCGGGTGACATCGTGGCGAAGGTGGACGGCAAATCTACCGAGGGCTTAAACACCTCGCAGGTAGCCGAAATGCTCAAGGGCCCCAAGGGAACCAAGGTTCATGTCACGATCAATCGCGAAGGCTACGACCAATCCCTCGAATACGATATTGTCCGCGATGAGATCTCCCAAAAAAGCGTGGATGACGGCTTCATTGCTCGGCCCGGTATCGCTTACATTCACATCAACAAGTTCAATGAGAATACCAACGATGAACTGTCCGAGATGCTGAAGAAGCTCGGCGATAAGAACCTGCAGGGACTGATTCTCGATCTGCGCGGGAACCCCGGTGGCTTGCTGCAAGAGGCTGTGGAAGTCTCCGACCACTTCCTGGAAAAAAGCCAGCTTATCGTTTACCACTACGGAAGGCATTCGCAGGAAAAACGGTATTACGCCACCAAGGGCGACAATGGCAATGAGTATCCTATCGTGGTGTTGATAAACCGTATGACCGCCAGCGCGGCGGAGATCGTCAGCGGGGCCTTGCAAGATCACGACCGGGCACTGGTAATGGGCGAGCCGAGCTTCGGAAAAGGCCTGGTCCAGACCGTCTATCCCCTCAGCGAACACACTGGGTTAGCACTGACCACCGCCCACTATTACACCCCCAGCGGACGCCTGATTCAGCGCGACTATGAAAATGTTTCACTCTACGATTACTACTATCACCCGGAGCATACCAAGCAGAACCATTCCGAAGTCCGCCTGACCGATGGCGGGCGGGAAGTGTACGGAGGAGGCGGAATTACCCCGGACGTGCGCGTTCCCGACCCCAAGATGACGCCGACGCAGGAAATGCTGCTCCAGCACAGCGCCTTCTTCAACTTCGGCAAGTATTACCTGGGAGTGCACAAAACCATTCCCCGGGATTTCCAGGTGACCGACGAGGTGTTGGGTGAATTCCGGCAGTTTCTGGACAAGGAAAAAATCACGTTTTCCGACCAGGACCTGAAAGACAACCTGGACTTCATCAAGACCCGCATTGACATTCAGTTGGTGGCCTCGATCTTCGGCGAAAACGAAGCCGACAAAATCAGCATTGAGAACGACCCGCTCGTCCAGAAAGCCATGGAAAGCATGCCGCAGGCCAAGGAACTTTTGGCGAAGGCCAAGCGCTACGTGGCGATTAAGGGGCAAAAGTAGCGACCCGCTGGACGGGAGGTTCCAAAACGTTATACGTAGGCCCGAAGGGGAAAAGCCTTAGTCCCCGCGCATCTTTCCGGCAAAATACTTAAAAAGCGAAAGTCCACCGGTAATGGGAAGCAGCAGGATCTGCCGCACTATGGCGGTCCGATCCTTGGTGCGCTGGCGCTCCGCGGCAGCATTATCCTTGGCACGGAAAACCAGCATCGCCGCATACTTGTTAAAATCAACACCGCACTTTTCGCAAGTTCCACCATGCGCCTGCACGTTTTTGCACGAGGGACACGTATACCTCAACGGCGTGTGGCAGCGCACACAATAAACAATCTTCTCCGAATTTTCTTGAGAACATTTAGGGCATCGCATAGGGCGCTTTGCACCTGACACCGAAATCTGCGGCGTCGGCAATGTCGTAGCGTCCCGACCTGTCGGGATACATGCCGACCTCAAGGTCAGCGCTACATGTACCGTTGCCTGCGACGCACTACATCGATTATACAGGAAGCAAAGTGGGATCAGGGCTATTGGTGGACGCGAAGGGATTCGAACCCTCGACCTCAGCGTTGCGAACGCCGCGCTCTCCCAACTGAGCTACGCGCCCACTCGATGCAAAGCTGCTAAGAAATATAACACGGGCGGCGAAGACGCGCCAACCTTCAGGGCAACAAGCTTTCCGCCCAACCCAAAGCTGCCTTCGAGCTCTTCCTCCGGCAACCCGCCACCTTGAGCGAAATCCTTCGACCCGCCGCCCTTCCCACCAAATTTCGCCAGTATCTGCTTCAAGATTTCGGCCATGCTCAGATTTCCATCCGGCGATTGCAAAAAGAGAAGCGTGGCCGGCTTACCCTTGACACCTATAAAGGCTACGGCGGAGGGGTGCTTCACCACGGCGTGTGCAATCAGCTTGGCTTTCTTCCCTTCCTCGGTTTCAAAGCTGCGGCGCACCACGCGCACTCCGGCTCGCTCCAGCGCGCTCTGCCACAACTGCGCGGCTTCAAGCTTCGCCAGGTCCTCCACTAAATTGTCGCGAAGTCGTGCCGCTTCACGCAGCTCTTGCCCCTGTTTGGTGATGAGCGCCGGAACATCCTCGAGGCCGGCTGAGAACAAGCGCGCCGCTTCCGTCAGAATCGTAAAATCCTGCCGAGCCCGCCGCAGGGCACGGCCTCCACACACAAAGGCAATCCGCGTCAGACCTTTGGTGTGGTCCACTTTTCGGATGGCGATCAGGCCGATCGCGCCGGTCTGGCTGACATGCGTCCCCCCGCAGGCCGAGAGGTCGAATCCCTGGACTTCCACCAGGCGTATGTCGCCCTCGCGATAAGTGGGTTTCCGCAAATCCAACTGGTTCGCCTCCGCCGAGGCCCGGAAGGAAAGTTGGACGGGCCGATTCTCAAAAACGATTTGATTGGCGAGCTCCTCCGCCGTTTCGATTTGCCTTACGCCCACGCGGTCGGAATCGAGGTCGATGGTTGAAATTTCCGTCCCCAGGTGAAAGGAAACCGTCTTGTAGCCGCCCGCTTTTTCAAACGCCGCCGAAAGCACGTGCTGGCCCGTGTGCTGTTGCATGTGATCGAATCGCCGGGTCCAGTCGATGATTCCTTCGACAGTCTCCGTCGCCGGACTCTCCGCAAGCACATGGGCGATTTCATCACCCTCGTCCACAATATCGAGGATGGGAATCCCGGCAAGCGTGCCGTGGTCAACCGCTTGCCCTCCGGACTCAGGGTAGAAGGCGGTACGGTCAAGAAACACGCGCACCCCTTTGGCGTCGGGGCTCATGCGGATGACCTGCGCTGAGAATTCCCGCAGATAGCAGTCGGTGTAGTAAAGACGTTCGGTTTTAGCCATAGCTGTTTAGTTGACGCGATAGGTGTCGATAGTGTCGAGCGCCTCCAGGTACTTGTACCCCGTGGCCGTAAGGAAGAGGACGATCGATTCATGCCCGCCCAGAAAGCCGTCCCACAGCAGCTTCTTAAGCCCCGCCAAGGTCGCTCCGCCTTCAGGTGAGGTGATGAGCCCTTCCGTCTCGGCGATTTCGCGCACGCTCGCCAGCATGTCGTGGTCAGAAACCGCGAGCGCCACGCCCCGGCTTTCGCGCAGGGCACGCAGAATCAGGAAATCGCCAATTCCCGCCGGCACACGCAGCCCGGAGGCCAGGGTTTCCGGATTCTTCCACTCCTCCGCGGTTTCGGTCCCCTTCACGAAGGCGCGAACCATCGGCGCGCACCCTTGGGCCTGGACGCTGAACATGCGTGGACGGCGCTCACCAATCCATCCCAGCTCATGCATTTCGCTAAAAGCTTTCCACATGCCGATCAGTCCCGTGCCGCCCCCGGTGGGGTAGATCATGGCGTCAGGCAAGCGGCCGCCAAGTTGTTCAAAGACCTCATAGGCCATGGTCTTCTTCCCTTCCAGCCGGTAAGGCTCGCGCAGGGTCGAGACATCGAACCAATTCTCCCCCTTCAGACTCTCGCGCATCACGCCCCCACAATCTTTGATGCTGCCGGGAACCAGAGTGACGCGCGCCCCGTGCAACTGGCATTCCAGACGATTGGCCAGAGGCGTCCCTTCCGGCATGTAAACCGCCGCCTCCATTCCCGCTTTGGCCGCGTAAGCCGCCATGGCGCCGCCCGCATTCCCCGCTGAAGGGACCGCCAGCCGCTGGATTCCCAACTCCCGCGCCATGCTGACCGCAACCGCCATGCCGCGCGCCTTAAACGAGCCCGTCGGATTCTGCGATTCGTCTTTGAGATACAGATTCGGCACGCCCAGCTTGTCGCCCAGGCGACGGGCATGCAACAGTGGGGTGTAGCCCTCGCCGAGACTGACAATTGCAGATTCACGGGTAACCGGCAAAACCTCCCGGTACCGCCACAGGTCCGGGGGCCGCGACTTCAGGCTCTCGGGCTGGAACATCGTCCGAGCACGCTCGAGGTCATAGCGCGCCAGGAGCGGCGAGCCACACTCACACACGTTGTGGACCTGCCCCGCCGCAAACTGCTTGCCGCAACGGGCGCACTCTAGATGCGTCAGGAAGGACATGAGATTGCGAGTCTAGCAGAAGTTAGAAGCTCGGAGGTAGAAGTTAGGAGCGAGAAGTTAGGAGATAGGAGTAAGAAATCACAAGACGCAGTCCCCACTCTGATTCCTGACCTGTCGCTCCTGACTCCTCGCTTCCAATTCCTAGCTCCTAAATCCTAACTTCAAGTTACTAGCTCCTAACTCCTGCCTCCGGAAATCTGCTAGAATCTTCCTCTCTCATGTCGATCCGCCTCATCGCCCTTGACCTTGACGGCACGCTCATCAACAGTCGATGGGAAATTTCGGAGCAGGACCGCCAGGCCCTCGTCGCCGCGTCCGAGCGGGGGGTTCAGATCGTCGTGCTTACGGGACGCAGGCCTCTTGCTGCGGCGCCCTATGTATCGCAAATCCCCTGCCCGGTCACGACCATTACCTCGAACGGCGCGTTAATCCGCACGCCCTCCGGCGAAGTGGTCTACCAGGATTTCCTGCCCCGCGAAGTTGCCCTTCAGGCTCTCCGTGTGGTGGTGGAATATCGGCCTTACACGGTTGCCATCTTTCACGTCCCCGGTCGCGGGCAGGTCGTCATGGAGGACAGCGCCATTATGGAAGGCCCCCTGGGGTGGTATGTGAAGACTAGTTTGGATCACCTGCTGCTGGTGGCGCACCTCGAAGCTAGCATCGACACCGACCCCGTCCAGCTCATGATCGGCGGCCCCTTGGCGCGCATCGAACCCGCCGAAGCCCTGGTCCGCGACTCGGAGATTGCCCCCCACGTTCACCTGACCTGGACCAAATACCCGGCGCGCGACATCGCTCTGCTCGACATCATGAACCGCGGATGTTCGAAGGGAAAGGCCTTGAGGTTCTGGGCGGCAAAGTGCAACCTTGCTCCCAGCGAGATCATGGCCATCGGCGACAACTTTAATGACCTGGAGATGCTGGAGTTCGCCGGCCTGCCGGTTCTGATGGGGAATCACTGCGCGGGCCTGGAGCGACCCGAGTGGCTCATCACCGCCTCGAGCGACGATAATGGCGTGGCCCTCGCTATCGAAACCTACATCCTCAATTCTTGAGACGGGCGAGTTCAACCAGAGCTCGGAAACTGAACCCAAACGGCGGCATAAAGCCGCAATAGCCCCGCAAACACACGCCTATTTAAATCACATTGTGATATAATGTTGGGGTATGAAACGTCGCACCTCCTCCGTCGATACCCCTCCGCTTAGGCCCGAGGCGATTCGACGCCTCGCCTGGTTTCGCTACCGGGTGCGTTGCTTCCTCGGTTTCAGCGAGAGGGCGTCGCGCACCTGCGGCATCACCCCGCAGCAGCACCAACTTCTGCTGGGAGTGGCTGGCTACACCGGCCGTGGCTGGGCGACTATCTCCGAACTTGCCGAGTTTTTACAAGAACGCCATAACGCCGTCGTGGGACTTGTGCAGCGGGCCGTCGAACGGGGACTGGTTCGCAAGCTGCCCGGCGAGCACGATCGGCGCTTCGTCAAAGTACATCTGACACGCCGTGGCCTTACGATTCTGGAACAGATTTCTCGAATGAATATCGCGGAGCTTCGCGACTTGCAGTTTGAACTCCAAAAAAGTCCGCCAAGCCGGCCGCGTGATATCCCCGCTGCTCAGGGCGCTTAAGCAAGGCATTGCAACTGGAAAAACCGCAGAAAACCTTGGCCGCAGATCAACGCAGATGAACGCGGATTTTAAGAAGAGCCCTTCAATGCTTTCGATCTCCGTTCATCCGCGTTCATCTGCGTTGATCTGCGGCTTGCCCTTTCTTTCGTTGGCAAAGGCCAGGCGCTTGAACTGCGGTTTTGGCCCGAAGTTGAGCAACAGGCCTATTTCGATTTCGGTGGCTCGCAGATAGTTCAATAACTGCGCCTCATGCGCCGAATCTATGGCGGAAGCTGCTTTCAATTCCAAGATGACGGCGCGTTCTAAAACCATGTCCGCGCGAAAATCCCCGACTACCTCTCCGCGAAACTTGACTTTCAGCGAAACCTGCCGTTCCACCCCCAACCCCGCCTGTCGAAGCGCGATGGCCATCGCCTCTTCATAGACGGACTCCAAAAACCCGTAGCCAAGCTCGTTGTACACATCGTAGAACACACCGATGATCTTTCGCGTGAGCTCTTGGTGTTCGAATTTCTTGCTATCTGCGTTCATCTGCGTTGATCTGCGGCTGCGTTTACCAAATCGCGCAACGATCTCCGGCCGGGCGCGCCATGGCGTCGCCGGCCTGGCAATGGAAGGCCTGGGCAAACGCCGGAAAGTTGGAAAGCGGGCCGATGACGCGAAATTTCGGCAGCGGGTGCGGATCAACGTTCGTCAGCATACGCGCGCGTTCCGGCCGCATGTTCTCCTCCCACCCCCGCGCATAGCCGAGGAAGAAGCGCTGTTCGGGGGTGAACCCATCGATCTCCGGCGGCCGGGGCTTGCCGGCCAGGGACTTCTCAAAGGCCGTGTAAGCGATTACCAGTCCGCCCAGGTCCGCAATGCTTTCGCCCTCGACCAGCTTGCCGTTTTCGTGCAGCTTGTCTTCCACCTTGAAGCCGTCAAACTGTTTCACGATGCACTCCCCGCGCGCCTTAAATTCCTTCAGGTCGGCGGGAGTCCACCAATCCTTCAAATTGCCCTGAGGATCAAACTGGGCGCCCTCATCGTCGAAGCCGTGGGTCATCTCGTGCCCAATCACCGATCCCATGGAGCCATAGTTGAGCGCTTCGTCAGCCTCGTAATCAAAGAAGGGGGGCTGAAGGATTCCGGCCGGAAAAACAATTTCATTCAGTTGGGGATTGTAGTAGGCATTTACGGTGGGTGGAGTCATATCCCATTCCCCGCGGTCTACAGGCTTCCCGACTTTATTCAGGATCCGCTGGAACTCGAATTCCTCTGCGCGGAAGGCGTTTTCCACAAAGGGGCGGCGGTCGACTTCGAGCGCGGAATAGTCCCGCCACTTGTCGGGGTAGCCGATCTTGTTGGTAATCGCCTGGAGCTTGATCAGTGCCTGCTGGCGCGTCGCTTCGCTCATCCACGGAAGCTGGCGAAGGTCATCAGCCAAGGTTGCTTCCAGGTTCTTCACCATCGCCAGGGCCCGCGCTTTGGCCTCCGGGGGAAAAGCTTTCTGAACATATACTTGCCCTAGCACCTCACCCAGGGCGCCGTCGGTGTAGCGGACGCAGCGCTTCCAGCGCGGCAAGTTTTCTTTCGTACCGGAAAGTATGGTGCCCTTGAAATGGAAATTCTCATCGACAAATGGCGAGGATAAGTTGCGCGCCGACGCGTCAATCAGGTGCCAGCGCAGGTAAGTCTTCCAGTTGGCCATGGACTCCGACGCCACCAGGGCGTTCATCTCTTTAAAGAAGTCGGGGGCCGTCACATTCACGTCGCCCTTTCCCGCCAAACTCACGGCCGTGAAGTAATCCTCCCAAGGGAATTGGGGCGCCAGCATTTTAAGCCCGGCCTGAGGCATGCGGTGGTAAACGGTCTGGGGATCGCGGCGCTCCACGTTGGTTTGTGAAGCCTTGGCCAGTTTCGTTTCCAGCTCCATGACCACCTGGGATTCGGCGGCGGCCTTCGCCGGGCTGCCACCCATCAGTTCAAACATTTTGGTGACGTGCTTAACGTACTCGGCACGCAGCTCTTTGGATTTTTCGTTGTCACGGGTGTAGTAATCGCGGTCAGGCAAGCCCAGGCCCCCTTGGTCGACTTCCCCTGTTACCTGGCTGCTATCCTTAAAGTCCTGGGTCGAATCTACTGCAAAGAGAGCTTGCACTCCCATGCCTTGCAGGTGGGCAATCTCGTCTTCGAGGCTTTTGGCATCTGAAAGCCTCGCGATGCGGTCAAACTCCGGCTGCAAGGGTTTAAGGCCGGCGCTTTCAATCTTGGCCGTGTCCATGCAACTTCCGTAATAGTCGCCGATTTTCTGTTCATTGCTTCCCCGGGTGGCCCCCGGGTTCTTCGCAGCGTCTTCGAGGATCTGGTGCAGAATCTCCTGGTTGCGCTCGTCCACAAGGTTATCAACCCCCCAACTCGGGTAAGCGGCGGGAATGGGATTCTTCGCCAGCCATCCGCCGTTGGCAAATTGGTTGAAATCCTTGCAAGGGGCGCAGCTCCGATCCAGGTTGGAAAGATCAAAACTGTGCTCTGAACCCGGCGGCGACGCCACGACGACCAGCGACAAAAGGCAAAGCAGAACCAGGGCAAGCCAGACTCTTAACGACCGCATGGTTTTTTCACCTCGCAAGGATCGGGATGGCCGGCGCAACCGGTTGGGCGCCCACCGGCGAATTTCTCATCGTATCAGGGAGCACTGGGGATTTCCAGAAACGGTTAGGAAAGGCTAACGTCAGGTACAGCTGTCCAAACTGGCGAACCCTTCGAGTGGTCAACGCGGTTCTGCCTGTCATGAAAAAGCTCCCCTCCTCAGATGAGGAGGGGAGTTACCCCGCCCATTTTCATGACAGGGCAGCACGCGGCAGAGCCGCAGGTCGCTACCCGCCCATGCGAGCGTAATTTGGACAAGCCGGGACATAAGGTGTCAGGTGCCAGGCGCCATGTTGCATTCTTCCCTGACACGTCGCCTTCCCATGAATCCCCACCCTGCATTAGACTAGCAAGGCATTGTTTGGGTGAGCGGGCGGATGAGGAAATTCTGCAGGCTGATCCTCATGAAGTCGCAGGCGACTATTGCAGAAGCGGTCCGCGGCGACCGCCTTGCTCCTACCCACGAAACGAGGCATTGACGACCCCAGACCACCTCGCCGCAATTTTACGCGTTACCGCCCGCGCTTCCCTGCTGGCCCTGCTTCTCTCGACGCTCGGAGCAGGGTCACTAGGATGCCGGCGCCGGCCGCCGCCGCCCCAAGCCTATGTGGCTTTTGTCGTGAATCATCAGAGCTCCACGTTGGCCGCGGTGAGCTTGGCGGATTTTCGAGTCGTAGCTTCCCTGCCCGTCGCGCCGCAGCCGGAGCGCGTCGTGGTGCGGCCCGGCAGCCGGCAACTCTACGTGGTGTCGGCCACGGGCAAGGTAAGTATCGTGGCCAACCCCCATCCGCAGGTCATTGCCACACTCGAAGTGGGAAGGAGTGCCAAGGACCTGGAGTTTTCACCCGATGGGCGCAGAGCGTATTTGCTGGACCCCGCGGATCGCGAGGTGGTTTTCCTCAATTGCGAAGCCGCTGCAACCAGTCCCCTTCCGACGCCATTGGGGCAGGCTCTACCGGCAATCCCGAAGGTGAGCTTTCGCCTCCGCCTTCCCGATGCGCCCTCCGACCTGGCGCTGACTCCTGACGGAAAAACACTGATTGTTACCGTTCCAGCCTTAAACCGGCTGAGCTTGTTCAGCACCCAGACCCGCCAGCCGCTCGGTGAGGTGGAAGTTGGGAAAGTTCCCGGCCCCATGGCGGTTCTGCCCGACAGCTCGAAAGTTTTCGTTGCGGACACAGGGGAAGAAAAAGTTTCCGTAGCCGACGTGGCGGCACGGAAGCTACTGTCGCACATCGAAATCGGCACTCTGCCAACCGCGCTGATCGTCAAACCTGATGGCGGGGAACTGTTTGTCCTGAGTGCTAAAGCTACCAACCTAGTTATCGTCGACGCGTTCCACGACAACGTTGAGCAGACCTTTCCGACCGGCCGCGAACCCGTCCAGGCGGTCTTTCGCCGGGATTCAAGTATCCTCTACCTCGCCAATGCAGGGGATGGCTCTGTCATGGTGCTGGATGTTGAAAACCGGGCGGTACTGACCTCGACGCACGTGGGAGTGGAACCGCGCGCGCTGGCCTTGACGCCGGATGAACGCTTCCTGGTCGTCGCAGATAGCGCCACGTCCAGCGTCGCTATTCTGCATGCCGATCCCATCAGCCTCAGCAACAACCGATCGATGCTCATTACCACGGTGCAAGTGGGCACCCAACCGGTCGATGTGGTTGTTCCCGATTGGCTGGGGAAATGAAAAATCCTAATCCCCATTCCAGACGCAGCGGAAGCCCATGTAATCATGCTTGTCGGGGGGGTCATTCCATTTGCGGCTGGAGACGCGGACGCTATCCGCATCAGCGCCCCAAGACCCGCCACGCAGCACGTGCTGAGTGCCGGTTGAGGCCCCAACGGGGTCCGTGAAAGGGCCAGCCTTGTAACTCTCGTCGCCGTACCAGTCATTCGTCCATTCCCACACATTCCCCAGCATGTCAAACAGACCGTATCCATTGGCGCGCTTTTGGGCGACCTCATGCGTGTGGCCACCGTTGATCTGGCCGTACCAGGCGATGTCATCCACATTGCCGAAACGCGCCTCCGTGCTACCGCCCCGCGCCGCATACTCCCATTCCGCTTCGGTGGGCAACCGTCCACCCGCCCACAGGCAGTAGGCTACCGAATCGTTCCAGTCGACGTTTACGATGGGCATGCTGGAAATCGTCCACGCGTCGTTAAAAGATGGAGCGGTGGGCATAGGCCGTCCCGTGGCGGCTGCAAAGCGTTGGTAGGCCCCTGCGGTGACCAGGGTCTGGCCCATCCAAAAACCTTTGCTTATGGTAACGGAGTGGAGGGGATTCTCGTAGTCCTTGCAGTCCTTATCGCCCGGCGAGCAGCCCATCATGAACGTCCCCGCCGCTATCCAGACGTAGTTGAGTCCGTCCTTGGGATTCAGCCGTACGGTGCCCGTCGTGGGCCCGACCGTTTTCAGCACCCCTCCCACCTGGCGGACGGCCGCTATAAAGATGTCATCCGCTCCGGCCAATTGCAGGGTTTGCAGGAAGAGGTTGTCCACGTCAAAGTCCAGGCCCAGACGTTTCACGATCTCCGCGGCGCGTTGGCCCGGCATGCCCTCCACCGCCATGGCCAGTACTTTCTTTTTACTCAGAGGCTTGGGGCTGGCGTTGCGCAGCGCCTGGATAAGGACCTCCTGCGCCCCGTCCCCGCGCAGGGATTGGAGATAATCGTCGGTCGGCTCGAAGTCAATCCCCGCCTGGTCGACTTTCTTCGCCAATTGCGCGCTATCCATGCCCGCCTGCACCAGATCACTAATCTGTTCCTTGGTGTAAGGCTTCGAAGCCTGCCCTGGCCGTGGGCCCGCCCAGGCGCGTAGTGGTGCACCGGCGTGGAGCGTGGGGAGGATGACGCCCAGAAGGATTAGCAAAGCAATCTGCGGCCTACGCATGGTGACCCCCTGCAGTGTTTACAACCGCTGCGCGGATTTTAGCACGCCTGGCCAGAATTATGAATTATGAATTAAGCATTGGCGATACTGCGATGTATACCCATTCCATAATTCATGATTCAGAATGGAAATCCCTACCAAGTCTCCAAATCTTCCGTGAGCTTCGAGCGCCAACCAGCCTTCCTGCGGAATGACCTGGAGCGGCAATTCATTCAGCCAAATGGAGACTTGCAGGTTGATCCGCTCGTGCGGGGTAACGCCCAGGAGGCTGAAGGCGAGCCCGAGTTCGAAAACCTGGGCAAAGGCCACCTGCACCTGGTCGCCAGTGGAGAGCGGAACCAGCAGGGATTCCTCTCCTTTCAGGAATTCAATGGCTTTGACACCCGCCGCGCCCACCGTGGCATGCAATCGGACGTGGGTCTCACCATCAATGCTGACATGGATTTCAAACTCCGGATGGTCACGCCGGAAGGTCTCCCCCAGATCCACGCGCAGATAAAGCGCCTTGTCAGAATATCCATAGAAGAGAGCTTCCACGATCTGGGCCACACCGTGCATCGAGCCGGAGCGGTAATCCGGCACATAAACACCCGCCCCCAGCCATTCGAAGTAGGTTGTCACCCGGCCATCCACGGTGGGATCGATCCGCCCCGAAGGCGCCACGTATGCGGCATGCACGCGGGGACGCTTGATGGGCGCCGCCAACTCGTCCGGGGGCGACCCGCCCAGCAGCCGATAGATGTTGCTCAGATGCTTGCGATAGAGCCGGTCGAATTCTTCGTCATTGGCGGTTGAGTGCTCGGGGCCATACCACCAACACCAGTCACTGCCTTCGGCGACCCAAAGTTCCTGCTGGGCCAAGCTGCGGTTCTCCGGCGTGAGCTTGGGATCCTCCGCGTGCTGGGCATAGAATTCCCGTGCCGCGCTGAGCAAATCCCAGGCTCGATTGTCCTCCTCAGCGCCAATCCAGATGTCGAAGTTAGCGTTGATCCAGGAGCCCGGAACAATGTGGGGCAAGGCCCCCCGAGCCGCTGCCTGGAGCGCTTCGCTTGCCGTGAGGGCGCGAATTTCCGGGTCGGAAGCCAGGCGGCCGTAGAAGGCCTTGAGGAATTCCCGCCCGTTGCCCGGGTAGTATTCCCAGGCGTTTTCTCCGTCCAGGATGACGGATACGACGGCGGGATGCTGGCCGGTGCTTCGGCCCGCCGACCTAATCCGCTGGTGGAGGTCTGCCGCCGCGGCCTGGGCATCCATGCGGGAATAGACAAACCCGATCAGGTCGGAAAGCTGGTGATCGCGGAAGAAGAGCGTCATGGGCGCCCCGCCCGTGGAAAACGAGTGCGGACGGTAGAGTTCCTCCCCACCCTGCAACGTCCCATCACCGCGGCGATAGAAACCCGTCTGGCGGGTTCGTCCCAGCACGCCTTCGTCCGTCGCTGCCCAGGCAAAACCCTCCTCCGCCGCCAGGCGCAGAACTTCATCAGAGACGCTTCCTTCACTCGGCCAGAGTCCGCGCGGCCGCCGGCCAAATACCCGCTCATGTAACTCCACCGCGGTCCGCAACTGGTCGCGTGCGTCTTCCGGATGCCGAAAGCGCTGGCGGGGAAGCTTCACACCCGGGTGGGACTCCTGCGCGATGGCCGTGTCGCAGAGAAGCGGCAGAATAGGGTGATAAAAGGGTGACGTGGAAATTTCGATTTGCCCCCGCTCGGCGGCTTTCCGGTATTCCTCAAGTGTCACATTAAATAATTCGATTTCCTTCTTGCGCACAATAGCCTTATCAGCCTCACTGAAACCACGCTCTTTACTAACTAAGCGCCTTATTTCCGGGTCGCTGGCCAAATAGATTTCATCAAACCATGCCACTTGGGATAGCACTTGCAGGTCTATAAGCTCATGTAAAGCAAATTGCTTTGCGACCGTTGAGAAATCCGATTTGTGCGCCTTCTCCCACAGTTCCCGAAAACGCGGATAGCGGTTTAGAAGGTTGTCGCGGTTGATCTGAAAAGCGGACCCCAGAAATGCCGCGCGGTCCGCCAAGGACATATCGGCAGCGGGCTTGAAGGCCAAATCATAGGCCGGCTCGTGGGCGGTGTCATGCGCGTAGTCTTCCAGTTGCGAGACCAGGCCGGGGACCAGATTGAAAGTCATATGCACAGAAGGAAAATCTCGCAGCACCCCGACCATCCCGTAGTAATCCTTAAGCGCATGCAACCGCACCCACGGCATCGTATAAACCCCCTCGGCCAAATCCTTGTAAAAGGGCTGGTGCATGTGCCAAAGGAGCATCAAATAAGTTTGAGACATGAGGTTAGAGGCCGATTCCTTTACGATGTCGAAAACGGTGTGTTAGCATGAGATGGTCCGTTCTTCTAGTGAACCGTACGTAGGCCCTGAGCACCCTACTGAGCCCTTGTAAATATGCGGATACTGACCCGCTACATCCTGAAAGAAATCTTCTCCCATTCCCTGCTGGGGCTGGTGGTCTTCACCTTTGTCATCTTCATACGCTCCTTGGGGCATCTTCTCGAATTGGTAGTTCGTCATAATCTCCCATTTCGCCAGGTCGCCACCCTTTTCATTCTTCCCGTGCCTGGAATCCTGGTGTTGACCATCCCCATGGCCGTGCTGATCGGGACGCTCATCGGGCTCAGCCGCATGGCGGCGGACGGTGAGGTGATTGCGGCCCGCGCCACGGGAATAGGCCTCAGCTACTTTGTGCGGCCCGTCATGATGCTGGCGGTGGCGGGCTGGGGGGTAACGCTATGGATGAGCCTGTTCCTGTCGCCCCAAGCCTTGCGGCGGATGAACCACATGGAAACCGGGATCAAGGCCAGCCAAGCGCCTTACGAAATTCAGCCACGCGTGTTTATCGAGCAATTCCCGAATCTTTTGCTTTATCTGGAGGACGTAACCGGATCCCGGTCCCAATGGCGCGGCGTCTTCATTGCAGACACGACGGAGCGCGACCAAGTCAAGGTAACGTTAGCGGAAAGCGGAGTGCTTGTCAACGAAGCCGACCGCAACCGTTTTGTGCTCCACCTCGAGCAGGGAACGACGCACGAATATGACCCACAGCGGCCAGGGGAATACTCCATCGCTTCCTTCACAGACACGGAAATACCGATCCCCGTCGATCAAGGCGCGGCGGGGGCGGAGGACCGGCGCGCGCCCCCCTACCTGACCTTTGACCAGCTTCGGGCCCGTACCCATCAACCCCGCGACCGCCAAGCCGCGCTGGTGGAACTGCATTACCGCTTCGCCCTCCCGGTAGCGGCGATCGTGCTAGCGCTGGTGGGCATACCGCTGGGTATGTCGACACGCAAAGGTGGGAAATCCGTAGGCCTTATCCTCGCCCTCACCCTGGTCTTCGTCTACTACATCCTGATGGGTTTCGGCCGCAGCTTTGCCATGCAGGGCCGGGTCTCACCGGTGATCGGCCTGTGGCTTGCCAACGTTCTGTTTGCCCTCGTCGGTGTCCTGATGCTGGCGCACCTGCGCCGGGTGAAGACGCGTCTGACGTTTTTCCAGGACTGGTTCGACGACCTGGTGATTCGCTGGCAGCATTGGCGAGCCCGCCGGCAGCGGGCGGTGGGCACCGTTCCCTCACTCAAGGTACGCCCCCTGCGCGGCCGCTTCCTCCAGATCCTGGATATTTACGTCATCCGCGGATGGGTCTTCTACTTTCTCATCCTTCTCCTCGCCTTCGCAGGAATCTATGTCATCTTCGACTTCTTTCAGATCCTGGGCGACATTGTGCGCAATCAGACTCCGGCCCGCGTGGTGTTTGATTACTATCGCTTCCTGTTGCCGCAGGTCATTTACCTGATGTTGCCCCTCAGTATTCTGGTGGCAACCCTGGTGAATTTCGGATTGCTGACCAAAACCAACCAGGTCACGGCCATTAAATCCGCGGGCGTCAGCCTGTACCGCGTGTCGGTCCCCGTGCTCGTTGCGGCTGGCCTGCTCAGCGTGGGAATGTTCCTCTTTGCAGATAGTGTGCTGCCCGAGACCAACCAGCGCCAGGACGCCCTCCGCAACCAGATCAAGGGCAAGCCCGCGCAGACGTTTTACCGCCCCGACCGCCAGTGGATTTTCGGCTCCTCCAGCCGGATCTATAATTACAAGTTCTTCGACCCTGACCAGAATGTTTTCGCCAACCTCACGGTGTTCGAATTCGATCCCACGACCTTCCGCATGACGCGCCGCATTCACGCCGCGCGTGCCCTTTGGGAAGGGCACATCCACGGTTGGATCCTCGAAAACGGCTGGTCCCGAAACATCAACGGGGATCGCGTGTCGGATTACATGCCTTTCTCCGTTGCCACCTTCCGCGAATTGACGGAAGAGCCCAGCTACTTCAAGAAGGAAGTCAAGGCTTCGGAACAAATGAGTGCGCTCGAATTGCGCCACTATATCGCCGACCTCAGCCAGAGCGGCTTTGATGTGGTGCGGCTTTCCGTGCAGTTTTACCGCAAGTTCTCCTTCCCCCTGATCGCCTTTGTGATCACCCTCATCGGAATTCCCTTCTCCTTCACCATGGGCGGGAAAGGCGCGTTGACGGGCATTGCGCTGAGCATTGGCATCGCCATCGTTTACTGGTCTGCTTCCAGCCTTTTTGAAGCGATGGGCAACTTGAGCCAACTCCCTCCGGCCATGGCCGCATGGTCTCCGGATATCCTGTTCGGATTGGCGGGGAGCTACCTGCTGTTGCGCATCAAGACCTGAAGTCAGCGACCAGCGACAAGTGACGAGCCGGTGAACCTGTTTGCAGCTTAGACCGGCAAAATCACCAATGATAAAGTCACAGGAAAAAAGCTCATGCACCTGGGGAAATAAGTGGGACCTCGCTCGCTATGCCCCGCGGAGAGCAACTTGTGGGACAAGTCCCACAATGACAAAAAGTCGGAGGGGGGGGCAAAGGTCCCGGCATGTGCGCCATCCCTAGGTGACGAGTTAGCGACCGGCCCGGCCGACGCTTCTACCGTCCGGCCAGGCGGGAGAACCGGAGCAAACACATTTCAAATTTGATCTGTGAGCCAGAGGTAATTGTTAGGGCTTTACTTGATATCAGGGGAAGGGTGTGGTGGCGGCACTTCGGGTTTTCCCGGCTGCAGCTCCTGGTCGATTTCATCCAGCAGGCTTCGAGCCTGTCCGTTCTCCGCGTCTTGGGAAAGCTCAGCTTCCAATTCCTGCTTGGCCTCAGGCAGTCTTCCCTCCTGGCTGAGGATCGTCCCCAAAGCCAGGTGGTAGTTCTTCCCCTGCGGGCGCAGCACCAAGGCCGAGCGGACCGCCTTCTCCGCCTCGGCAAGCCGGCCCATGCGCAGCAGCGCCAATCCCAGGTACAGAAACTGATCGCCCTCCTCGGGACCGACCGCGCAGGACCGCGCGAAGTAGCGCACCGCCTCCGGAAAATCTCCAAGGGTGTAATAGAGGTATGCCAGGTTCCGGTTCGCCACCCAGAAATTCGGTTGGATAGCCAGCGCCTGCTGGTAGAGCGCCATGGCTTGTCCATACATCCCACGCTCGCCCACCGCGGCCGCGAGACTGGTGGTGGCGGTAACATTGTGGGGAGCAATTTCATGAGCGCGAACGCTCAGAACCAGATCGTCTGACCAAAACAGGCACTGCCGCGCCGTCGCGATACCCATCGCGCCGAAAAGCACCACGGCCCCCAGCAGGACCCCAGCCGGCTTGAGATACCTCGCCGCCCTACCCACCGCCTGGCGAAGCGCGATTGCCACCAGCAGGGCGAACCCCACGGAGGGAAGATAGAGGTAACGGTCATGCGCGATTTCGCCCTCCAGGAGGAGACGAAAATTGAGCACGGGAAGGGTCGTCAGCACCATCCACAGGCACGCCAACGCTATTGTCCTGGCCTCCTCTGGCTGGGACTGGCGCGTGCGCTGATACCAAAGAGCCAGCCCCGCGGCCAGGGCGGCCAGCAGCGCAGCCGGCATTACGAAGCCCTGCCAAGTGGGGGATGAAAGGGTGGGCGTATCGTAGTAGCAGCTCAACCCTGTGGGCCAAATCAGCAGGCGCGCGTAGAAAAGCAGCACCGAGGGAAGGGTGAAAACTTCCTGCGACCACGAAAGGGGCGTGGCCACGTGGGCAAAACCTTTGAGCGCCCAGACGCGCAACGGCAGATAAGCCAGGACCACCGCCCAGAACGGAACCGCTGCACCCAGGGCGGAGCGCAAACGTTCGAAGAGAGCCCCGCGGCCTTCGACCGGCGCAACTTCCCTGCCGCTGGCCCCTCCCTCGATCCAGGCATAGGCGCTGATCAGAAACGGCAGCATCAAACTGCTCTCCTTGGAAAGCAGCGCCGCGGCCGACAGAGCCACGGAGGCGGCAAGCCATGCGGCGCTGCGTCCGCCCTGTCGGCTCCGCCACCAGGTGAGGACCGTGGCGAGCACCAAGAGGGTGGAGACCGGCTGGTCAGCCCAGGAGGCCTCCGCAATGGTCTCGACGTGGATCGGATGCAGTCCGAAAACCAGCGCGCCCGCCCCCGCACACCAAATGTCCCGGGTAAGCCTGACGCCTAAGCGATAGACCAGGTAGGTCACTGCTACGTGCGCCGCCACGGAAGAGAGGTGCCAACCCCAAGCGTGTGCACCGAACAATACTTCGTTCAGTCTTAGCCAAATGAGTAAGATGGGCCGGTAGGCATTCGACAACAAAGATGGGTAGTGAGAGCTCCAGAGGTGCGAAGTGAAGTAGCTGGGGAAATAGCTCCAGGAGCGAATGGAGTCATTGGTGAGGATCAGAACCTGATCGTCATAAACAAACCCCAAGTCGACGGTGGCAACATAAGCGAGGAAGGTCGCGGCCACGACCGCCACGGGCATCAGGACGCGCGCCCCGCGAGCGTCGCCCGCGATACGCTGTTCCCATTCGAGAAGGTTAGGAGAATCCTTGGCGCCCAGCATTGAGGCCCTACGATAGCGCAAAGCGGCAGGGGCTGTCGAAAGTTTCTGCGCTTCGAAAACCTGGGGAGTATGGCGTAATACATCCCAGTGGATTGTATCCGAGTAAGGGGGATCGGGCTAGGGGGAGCGGTCGAAGCCCCAGAAGCTGTCCTCGCAATGCCGCCACAAAGTCACCCTGCTGTGGCGAAGCTGAGCAGGGTTAATCCACAGCCAAAGACAATTTGTACACGAAATGTAAAATATTAATAGCAGCGACAATTTGCATCTTGACATCGTACTCTATCAGGCGTAAATAGCGTCGCAGTACGCCCATATCTCATTATCTGTGCCTCGTGCAGTTGTAATCCTGGTTAGGAGGCCGCCATGCCGAAAGCATTCACCCTTTCCCGTACTCAGGGGGGTTCTTTCGGCGTTGCTCTGCCTCATGTGTTTCGCTGTGCAGCCGTAGGAGTCGCCAGTGGCCTGCCGTATAACGCACTCATGCTTCCCAATATTCATCGCGGAGGTGCAAGATGACGCGTACTTCTTTGAGGTTCGCCTACCTGCTGACTGGAATTCTGTTCATCGTTCAGGTTGCTTCAGCGCAAGTTGGCACAGGATATCCGCCCTTTGGCAGCTTTAGCAGCGGACCATTTGACACTGTTAACAATGGTAATCTGAACGTCCACTTTGAAATCCCAATTTTTTCTAGAGCTGGGCGTGGCCTACCTTTCAATGGAGTCCTGACCTACGACAGCTCCATTTGGCAAGACGTGGGAAGTTGGAATCCGGTCGGCCAATGGGGTTGGCGAAATGGCAGCGAGACGATCACGGGAGCCGTCGGATACAGCCAGACGCAAACTAAGTGCACCTATCCCACAACCAACTACTATTATACGGACAGCAACTTTGTTTTTTATAGCCCCGACGGAGGCGTCCACACCTTTCCCGGCTTCCGCCTCACTGACACCTCTCAGTGTACAGGCGGGTCGCATGGCTCTGGCAGCATTACGGCCAGGGACGGATCGGCGCTCTACTTGAGCGCCACCACGCAAGGGGTTGGCATTTCTGCGACGATAACGCTTCCCTCCGGGGTTGTCATCACGCCACCCGGTGGAGCCTACCCCTACCCCATAAAAGGATCAGGGAGCGTGAAGGACCCGAATGGCAACAAGATCACAGTGACTCTATCAAACGTCACAGACACCCTCGGTACTACGGCGCTCACATATACGTCCACTAATCCGGACGTTTACACCTACACGGGGTGGTCGACAAATGAGTCCGTTACCGTGAATTACTCTTCCTACAACGTCAAAAGCAACTTCGGATGCAATGCCAGCGAATACGGGCCGAACCCAGCAAGCCTCGTCAGCAGTATTGTCTTGCCCGATGGGCATTCGTACTCGTTCACGTACGAACCAACCCCCGGGTATCCAGCCGACACCACCGGTCGAATTCAATCCGTGACCCTGCCCACAGGCGGAACGATCACTTACACTTACGGCAGCTTCAACTGCAACGGAGGTGGGGTCCCCTTCGTGTTCGAGCCTGACGCGGCAGACGCCCGATGGCACCTGGAATTATTCGCGCTCCGTCGTTTCCGGGACGACGTATTCCACGACCACCATCACCGCGCCGCAAGATCCACAGGGCAACGAGCCCACGACTGTGGTCAATACCGTAAGCACTTCACAGGGCATCTACGAGACGGAACGAAAAGTCTACACTACAACAGGGGGCACCCTCCTCGAAACCATCGACACCTGCTACAACGGCTCCGCCTGCCCCTCCGTCCAGCCTTCGAACGTAACCACGCCCTTCACCCAGTTGCAAGTTTTAAAAACTCTGCCGACCGGTCAGCAGTCCCAGACAGTCACCAAATACAACTCCAACAGTCTGCCCACCGAAGTCGATGAGTACGACTATGGTCTTACTTTGATCCGTAAAACCATCACCGCTTACGACACAAACCTCGGCGTGATCGCTGATCGGCCTCTGACCGTGACAATTGAGGATGGCTCCAGCAACCTCGTCGCTCAAACCACCTATGGCTATGACTCTAACGGGAACGTCCTGAGCGAGAGTCACTCTGGGCCTAATATGACCACGATTTCCCGGTCCTTTACTTATCTCGGCAACGGCGCAATCCAGACCGCCACAGATTTCAAGACCAATACCACGACGTACAACTACACCAGCGGCTCGTGCAACGACGCCTTCCCGACGAGTGTGAGCCTGCCAGCATCTCTGACTGAATCGATGACCTGGAACTGTAATGGTGGGCTGATGACTTCGGAAAAGGATCCGAACGGGCAGATCACCGGCCTGGAAACCACTTTTCAGTACAACGATCCATTCTGGCGGCTAACTTCAACGACCTATCCCGATACCGGATCCAAAACTATCGACTATACGGCCACCGTGCTTGATGTATACACGGCATTGACGAGTTCCATTACTCGCCATGACGAGACAGTTCTCGACGGCCTCGGGCGCGTAATCACACAGAAGCTTCTTGACAGCGGAGGTTCAGTCATTTCTGAAGTTGACACAACGTACGATGCCTTGGGGCGTGTTTGGAAGGTGAGCAATCCCCACTCCAGTACATCCGGCCCCACCGACGGAACGACCCAATACAACTACGACGCCCTTAACCGCCCCACGGCTGTAATCATGCCCGACAACTCGACAACATCAAGCAGTTATTCCGGCAACTGCGTTACAGTCACTGACCCCGGAGGCAAGGGCCGTAAGCTATGTATGGGCGCGCTGGGCTGGACCACACAGGCTTTCGAAGACCCGAACAACCTCAATTACCAGACCACATACTCTTACAACCCGCTAGGTAACCTCACGGGGGTCAGCCAAGGCAGCCAAACCCGCAGTTACTCCTATGACGGCCTAGGGCGGTTGACCCAGGCCACCACGCCCGAGTCCGGCACAACGAATTATTCCTACTACACGTCAGGTGGGCCATGCAGCGGGGATGCGAACGCACCCTGTAGCCGGACCGACGCGCGCAGCATTACCACCACGTACGCATACCTCGACCCGCTGAATCGCCTTACTGGGAAGACCTATTCCGACAGCACCCCGCCGGCGAGCTTCTTCTACGATCGGGCGCCGAGTTCGTGGCCGGCTTGGTCTGGCGTCACCTTCAGTAATGCCTTAGGTCGTTTGACAGTTGCCTGCACGGGATCGAATTCCGGAACGTGCAGCAGCCCGCAGACGGCAGCGGTTTACAGTTACGACCCCATGGGGCGGCCCACGAACTTCTGGCAGTGCACGCCCTACAACTGCAGCAGCGCGAGTATCTGGCAGACCGCCTACAATTACGACTTGGCGGGTGACGTGACAAGCTGGACGCACCCGGCGAATATCACTTTTACCAACACCGTTTCCGAAGCACAGCGCATTACGTCCATTGAGAGCAGTCTGGTGGACTCCCTTGATCCCCAGTATCTCGCCCAGAACATTACCTACGCGCCGACCGGGCAAGTGAGCACCCTGCTGAACGGTTGTACGGGGTCGGGCTGCACCCAAATCCAGGAAACCTACGTATACAACAATCGCTTGCAGATGGCCGTGGCCGAGCTGGGCACCGCCTCGAACCATGCGCAGTTCAACTGCTGGGTGTACAATTATTACGTGGGTGTGCAGAATGCTTCAGCCTGTTCGGAGTCGCCCGCGAATTGGCCGTCGGGGACCAACGACAACGGCAACGCGGCGGGTTACTATTACCTGGACAACGTTTACAGCGGACTGAGCCACAGCGCCTCGTACAGTTACGACAGCCTGAACCGATTGACTCTGGGCCAGGCGACCGGCAACAGCACTTACTACCTGAATTTCTCTTACGACCGTTACGGCAACATGGGCTGCTCAACCAACGGGCAGACGAACGGGCCCTGCCCGAACTGGACTTTCAGTGCCTCCAGCAATCGGATCAGCGGGTTCACTTACGACGCGGCGGGGAATGTGCTGGCCGACGGCTCGCACAATTACCAATGGGATGCCGAGGGGCGCATGAGCACGCTGGACGGCAACGCGATGACTTACAATGCGCTGGGGTGGCGAGTGTACTGGCAATTTCCCTCGAGCCTGGTCAATTGGTGGCACGACGCGGACGGGCTGATGGTGGGCGCCAACTGGGGCGGCACGTCCTACTGCGCGTTTCTCTTCATGGGCTCGCGCCTGGTGGCGGACTACGAAACCATCGGGGCTTACCTGGACCACCCCAACGCCCTGGGATCGGTCTCGCAGGCCACGAATTGGGCGGGAAGCACCGGCAGTGAGGCCCTGTTCTATCCCTGGGGACAGAAATGGCAGGACCCCTCGGAAATCTTCGCCCACGAACTGCACCAAATCTTCGCCAGCCTGCCGGACGAAGACCCCAGCATCGAGCAATACCAGACCCAGTTCCGCCGGTACTCCCCCACCTACGGCCGCTGGATGAGCCCCGACCCGCTCGCTGGGGATGTCACCAATCCTCAGTCGCTCAACCGCTACGCCTACGTGCTGAATAACCCCACGACGCTCACCGACCCGCTAGGGCTCGACCCTCCGATTCCCTATCGCTATTGGGGACAGGGAGGAGGCAACTGGAACACAAACATGACTCAGGGGGTCACGTGCTACGTGGATGAGGTTGAGGATCCGGGTTGCAGTTTCTTGGCCAACGCCACGCATGGCTGGACAAATGCAATTTTCGAGTCCCAAGTCGCCCAGTGGGCCGCCAACTCCACCGTGACAACGGCGTACTACACTCCGGCAACAGATGTCTGGGTAAGCGGCATGCTCCCTGGAGGATCGATCGCCGATGTTATGTTCGGCTTCGACGGATTCTGGACCGTTTCGACTCAGACCGGGGATACAGGCGGCCTTGGGCTGACCGGAGACACAGGTGACTCCGGGTCATTCATATCCTTGCCGCTTCCGGCTGGCTTTCCACCCCTGCCGCCGCTAGGTCCGTCTACGCCGCGGTTGCCGCAGATTAAGCAGGCCGCAAAGTCGTTCTATTGTGGAAGCTCGCCGGCAAACAATGTATGGAACTGGTTTGTGTTTGGTGCTTCGAAGGGGGCAGCTGCCGGAATATACGCGGGCGTTGTGTCTGGAACGGTCTTGGGGATGGGTGTCGGCGACGAACTCACCATCCCGGTCGCTGGGCTTTTGGGTGGTTTGACTGGGGGGACGATTGGCGCGGCTGGTGGAGCAATCTGGGGCTCGGCGGCCTCGGGTGTCTGCTCTGCCTCTGGGGTTTATTAGTAATAGAAATGGCTGTCCCATAGCCTGCTAGCTGGGCCTGTCTGGAGGAGAAATGGCGATTTTTGTGGTAGTGCTTTTATTCGCGCTGATGGTCGGCGCAGTGTTGGTAGCATACGGTGCCGCCAAGAACAAATGGGGAATCAATCTAAACCCGGTTTCTTGCCCGCGATGCAACACCCCGCTTCCAAGCTTACGCGAGCCACGGTCCCTCCGACAGGCCATGTGGGGTGGTTGGACGTGTCCGGTCTGCGGAGCTGGAGTCGACAGGCGAGGACGGGAAATAACGCCAATTGCCCCTCGCACTGTCGTCAAGTCAGAGGCCGAGATGTGGAGAATCCTAAAGAGGCGGGTCATATGCGGGGCCCCGGTGGTTTTCGGCTTGTTCATGCTAATCGACTGGATGGGAATAACTCACTTGGGCTTTCCGTCCAACTCGGCTTCAGCCCTGCTTGAGATCGCCACAAACGTTGTATGGACCGTGTTCTTGACCGGCGCTTCGCTCTTCCTTTTGAAGCCCCTCGCCAAGCGGATCAATGCCAGGGACAAGGGGGGATGTCCAAGGCAAGAGCACGCATCGGACCATGACCGAGGGGCTTGACCCAAAAGCGCTAAGAAAACCATTGAAGTGTAAGCTGGGGAACGCGCTGGCGCCTCTCGGTCGGCTGGCGCAGGGCGAGCCCAGTTCTGCGATTTAGGGCACATCAAGTCAGCCGGTCCGGGGAGGGTAACAACCATGCCCAGCAATCGCGCTGACATTATTACGGACATCCAGGAACACATTCAGAAATTCGGGGGAGGCTGGGGCGAATGGTGTGTGGGCACGGCCAAAGACCCGCGCGGACCATTTTTCCAAAACCACCTCGTAGCGGATCTGGGTGACGGCTTAATTTATCGGGAAGCCTTCACGCTCAGCGCCGCCCAAGCCATTCGCGACCACTTCGTAAATGACTGCGGCCTCGAACTCGACCTCGAAGACGCCCCCGAGCCCGGCAAACTCGTTTTTGTTTTCAGGAAAACCGCCGCCGCGCACCCGCAGATTCACCAAGCCCATCCCGTATTCCGCCGCAGCGCCGCCTGAACCGCCGCGTCCTGTGTAGGCTGGTTGGCGCAGAGCGAGCCCAGCTCTGCGAATTAGTGCAAATCAAGTCACCAGGTCCAACGCCGCGGCGGAGGAATCGTTTCGATCATAGAATCGCAAGCTTGTTTCTTAGATCGGAGGAATATCACCAGGCATGGTGAATCGCAGGGCTGAGCTCGCCCTGCGCCAGCCCCCTGAAGGTTGGAACCCGTCAAGCGGACCAATTTCCTACGCTCCAGACCGGAGTCAAGGTCGGGCCAGGGGCTGCTCTTGCATTAGATATGCGCCTTGCTGGATCACGTCGGGAGGGAGCATCGGGGCGAATTCCAGCAGGGATTCACTCAAGCGCGCTGCCTCCTCACGCTCCACGGCGTAGAAGGAAACCGTCTCATTGCCGTTGATGATGTTGTTCTGAATCGTCCAGGTGCCCACCCGCACCCATTCCGGCGGCACTACGCCCATGAACCAGGTGTCATAGATGATGGCGATGCGCGCCCCCTTTTGATTTGCCAGGCGCTGGATGTCTTGGGCTTGATAGGTATGGTTCCGCATCGCTGCGGTAATCTCCGGTTCGGCCAGTCCATATAAATCCAGGCAATGAATATCCGCCAGGAAATTGACCGCCCCGATATCGTTGAGCCCCACCACGGCGCCTTGGTAAAACTGGCGGACGAACAGTCCCATCTGGTACTGCTGCTCAAAGGTATTCATCGTGCACTGGGGCAGAAACCAGAGGAGCCGGCTGCCCTTGACGGCCAGTGGGAAGAAAAGCACCAGAGCCAGTAAAACGCAAGCGAGGTTCCTGGAATTCGCCCACGTGGATAACGCCAACACGCGCGGCAATTGGGCGGCGATGACGGGAACCTGCATGGCCAGGTAGACGATGCTTAACGCACACAGATACGCATCGTAGCGGTACATGGGGGAGGACCCCACAAACTCGAAGTGGGCCAGCCAGAGTAAAACCACGACGGCGCCGAAGAGTTGCCGGCTTTCCGTGGGGCGGCTTCCCTTCCCGCTGGCCAGGATGTAAGCCAGGAGAACCGCCACGACGAGGACCAGCGTATGGAGAGCCGAACGGAAGTTGATGAAGATGGGATTGACCAGGGAAAGAAAGAAATCCGCGGCAGAGGCGGAATGCGGTAACGATGCCTTCTGCAGCAGCGAGGTCGGAAACCAGAACCACCCGTGCGACACCGAAATGATCCCATGCACAACAATGGGGAGAAATCCGCACAGGGCAAACCCCAGGGCAAAACGCCAACGCTTGAACAGGAGGGAAAGGCCGCTGAGGGCGGCAATCAGGAACATTCCTTCAAAGCGCGTGCTGGTGACCAGCGGCGCCAGGATGAGAAGCAGAACCGTATCACGCCGGGCGCTGCCGGGTGATTCCTGGGAGAGCAGCCGCGCCCCCAGGAATATCGTGAGGAGCGCGAGCAAGGTTTGCAGGGTGTGCTCCATCCCCATGAGAACCAGAGAGGGCAAGGGGAGCAACAGGATGAGGCCCAGGAGAGCCGCAAATTTCGCTCCGGCCGCAACCTTGTAGCGGGAAAGTATGACGTAGGAAACGAGCAAAACCAGAAAGGCAAAGACGAGATTCCACACGAGCGGCGCGATCTGATTAACTCCTCCCAGGTAATAAGTCAAACTCAAAAGAAGCGTCCAAAGAAGGGTTGAAGACAGGGAGGTGAATCCGTAACGCGTCACTCCCCAAACCCCGAATTGCGAGAAATCCCTGGCCACTGCCATCCCGATGTAAGCGTCATCGCCGGCATACACCAAATAGCCGTGGTTGTGGCTGACGGACACGTCCAGGACGATGTAGAGGATCACCAAGAACAGAAGAACTGACGCATAAAGCGGCCAGTGATCGAAAAGAGATTTCTTCAAGGCGCCGACTCCTTCTGACCTTAATTCAATTCTTTGCACGCTTAACTTAAAGTATTACTTTAAGGCTGTGCCGGGCTTGCGGCGGAAGGCCCGGAAGTTAGCGTCTGGTGAGAATTTTCCAGTTGCTGAGTCACTTGCCCTAGCAGGGCTTCCGCTTGGGCATTGTGCGGGTCTGCCGCGAGATCCTTTTCCAATTCCTGCCGCGCCTCTTCGAGCTTACCCTCCTGCATCAGGACCATCCCCAAACCGAGATGGTAGTTTACTCCGTTTGGCCTGACCAGCAGTGCGGTGCGGACCGCCTTCTCCGCCTCCCCGGGTTGACCCACTCGAAGCAGGGACATACCCAAATAGAGGAACTGATCCCCGTCCGTGGGGTCTGCCGCGCAGGCACGCTGAAAGTAGCCAGAGGCTTCCTGAAAGTTTCCATGCGCGTAATAAATGTAGGCCAGGTTGACATTGGCTCGCCAGAAGTCCGGCCGAGCCGCCAATGCCTGTTGGTAGAGCGCCATGGCCGCTTCCACCTTTCCCACTTGCGCCGCGGCAGCCGCAAGACTGGTGGTGGCATAAACATTGCGAGGAGCAATCAAATGGGCGCGGTAGTTCAGCGTGAGGTCGTCTGACCAATAGAGACTCTGCCGGAGGGCCGCGAAACCCAGGAGCAGCGCGAGCAGCACCACTCCGGCAAGCCCCCAAATCGGCCGCCGCTGGAAACGCGCCCCCAGGCGGCTTGCCTGTCGCAATCCCAAGCCCACCCATAGGGCAACCCCCAACAGGGGAAGATAGAGATAACGGTCATGCGCAATCTCGCCCTCTGGCAACAGCCGAAAGTTCAGGACGGGCACGATGGCTACGGCCATCCACAGCGTGGCAAAGGCAACGAGCCGCGCTTCCCCCGGTGCGTGCCGGCGGGTCCTGGCATACCAGAATCCCAGGGCGGCAATTACCCCCAGAACCATCGCGCCCGGGAGCACAAAGCCTCCCAGAGACGGCGTAGAAATATAGGGTGTGTCGTAGTAGCAGGCCAGATCCAGGGGCCACACGAGCATTCGACTATAAAACAGCAGGACGGAGGGAATCGTAAATATTTCGGTCCGGAGGGCCACCGGAGTGACGGTGTGCGCAAAACCTTTGAGCGCCCAAATCCGAAGTGCGATGTAGAGGAGCGTGATTCCCAGAAAAGGGATGACCGCGGCCAGAAAATCGCGGACCCGCTGGGGGACCGTTCGCGTGCTGCTACCCGGAGCCGGGAGGGTTCCTTCCAGGACCGCCAACAGGGGAAGAAACATGAGCCCGCTTTCCTTTGACAGCAGTGCGCCTGCATAACAGGCCAAGGCGCAGGCCAGGCTGGTTCTCTGCCGCGCCGGTTCGCGCATGTGCAGCCAGGCCAGAACGCCGGCTAGCAGGAAAAACGTGGAGAGCGGTTCTTGCACCGAAGTGATGTCGGAAACTGCCTCAGCTTGCACAGGGTGAAGAGCGAAGACTAATGCCGCTACGCCCGCGACCCAGCCATCCCGGGCAAGCCGGACGACCAGCCAATACACCAGGCAGGTCACGGCCACATGGGTCAGGACGGAAGTAAGGTGCCAGCCCCACGGGCGAAGCCCAAACAAAATATAGTTCACCCGCAGCCAGGTCAGAAAGAAGGGCCGGTAGTAATTGGCCAGCAAGTGCGGGTAGCGAAAACTCCAAATGTGGGACGTAAAGTAGCTGGGAAAATATCTCCAGGAACGAAGGGCGCCGTTGTTTTCAATGAGACCGTGATCGTCAAAAACAAAACCGAAGCCCAGCGTGGCGGCATAAGTAAGGACCGTCACGGCGGCCACACCCACGAGTGGCATCTGGCGGATCCAGCCGGAATTGTCGGCGCGGGGTTGTGGACTTGTGGCGCCCGGATCAATGTTCATGTTGGCGGGGTTAGGATAACCCAAAGCAGCGAAGCGGGGAAACCAATTTTGAAACGGCAAGGGAGGAGGAGCAGTGCCAGCGACCCGTCAGTACTATGTCGACGCGTCGACACGGGGACCGGGGGAGCAATCAGACTTACCCTTCCTACCGCGGAGACGCTGAGACGCAGAGAAGATATTTACACATTCAAACCTCTTCGCCTCTGCGTCTCTGCGGTGAGTAATCGGCAAAAGAAAAGGCCACGAACCTCCGTAGAGTCCGTGGCCTTAGAGAAACAGTTAAAGTATTACTTTAAGTCTGGATGGCGCTCACCTGCCCTACTCGAAACACCGAAGAGGGGAGGGCTGGAGCCAGTCCCCAGCCCCCAGCACCTAGAACCCGCTTAAGCCGTGGTGTAAGCCTTCCCCATCTGTTTCTTCACGGCGGCTTGGGCGGCCGCGAGCCGTGCGATCGGCACGCGGTAAGGCGAGCAGCTTACGTAATTCAAACCCGCCTCGGCGCAAACCTCGATGGACGAGGGATCGCCGCCGTGTTCGCCGCAGATTCCCACCTTCAACTTTTCGCGGGCTTCGCGGCCTTCCTTGGTGGCGAGCTTCAGCAGCCTCCCCACACGCTTCGGGTCGAGCACCGCGAACGGGTCCGCCGGCCAGATCTTCAAGTTGACGTAAGCCTTGATGATCTTGGCGCAGTCGTCGCGCGATATTCCGAAAGTGGTCTGCGTCAGATCGTTGGTGCCGAAGCTGAAGAACTCCGCTTCCTGGGCGATCTCACCCGCCGACAGAGCCGCGGCCGGGAGCTCGATCATCGTCCCCACCAGATACTCAACCTTGACGCCCTTCTTCGCAAATACCTCGGCGGCGACGCGGTTCACGATCTCCTTCTGCGCCTGCAACTCCTTTACATCACCCACCAGAGGAATCATAACTTCAGGCTTTGCTTCAATTCCCTTTTTCTTGCAATCGCAGGCCGCTTCGAAGATGGCGCGCGCCTGCATCTCCGTAATCTCGGGATACATGATGCCCAGCCGGCAACCGCGCAACCCCAGCATGGGATTGAATTCATGTAATCCTTCAACTACTTCCAGTAGCTTCCTGAGTCCAGGGAGCTTAGGGCTCCGCTTCTTGGTCGCTTCGAGCGTCGCAATCTCCACCATCAACTCTTCCCGCTTGGGCAGGAACTCGTGCAGCGGCGGGTCGAGCGTGCGGATGGTGACCGGCAACCCGTCCATGGCCTTGAAGAGCCCGAAGAAGTCCTGGCGCTGCATGGGCAGGATCTTCAGGAGCGCGGCGCGACGTTCCTTTTCGTATTTGGCCGCTTCCTTCGGGTCCTGAGTCTCCTTGCAAGCCATGATCATGCGCTGCACGTGCGGCAGCCGATCCTTGGCGAAGAACATATGCTCAGTGCGGCACAGGCCGATGCCTTCCGCTCCAAAGCGCCGGGCGACGGTGGCGTCGCGCGGGATGTCCGCATTGGCGCGCACACCCAGCTCGCGAAATTCGTCAGCCCACTTCATGAACTCGGCAAAGACGCCGCTGTGCGGATCAGGCTCCACCAGATTCGTTTTGCCCAGAATCACGCGGCCCGTTGAACCATCAAGCGAAATCCAGTCGCCATCCTTGATGACCAGAGTGCCAACTTTGATCTGCCGGGATTTCTCGTCCACTTCGACCTCACCGCAGCCCGCCACACAGGGTTTGCCCATGCCGCGCGTTACCACGGCCGCGTGCGAAGTCATGCCGCCGCGGGAGGTGAGAATGCCTACGGCCACTTCCATACCATGAATATCATCCGGCACGGTCTCGCCGCGCACTAATACCACGGGACCGGACTTCCCCGCCACCACGGCCTCGTCCGCCGTAAATACCACGCGTCCCACGGCCGCTCCGGGTGAAGCCGGCAGGCCTCGGGCAATGGTCTTCAGGGGTTTCGACTCATCCAGCACCGGGTGCAACAACTGGTTCAACTGCTCGGGCTCAACGCGCAGAATGGCTTCCTTGGGAGTCAGCAGGCCCTCTTTGACCATCTCCACGGCGATCCGCACCGCCGCAGGCCCGGTACGCTTGCCGTTGCGGGTCTGAAGCATGTAGAGCTTGCCTTCCTGAATGGTGAACTCAAAATCCTGCACGTCTTTGTAATGCTTCTCGAGGCGAGTGGTGATTTCACGGAGCTGGTTATAAACCTCCGGCATGATCTTTTCCAGTTCCTTGATCGGCACCGGGGTGCGTACGCCCGCCACCACGTCTTCGCCCTGGGCATTCATCAGGAACTCGCCGTAGAACTCCTTGGCGCCCGTGGCCGGGTCACGCGTAAAGCCCACGCCCGTGCCGGAGGTCTCTCCCATATTGCCGAAGACCATGGTCTGGACGTTCACGGCCGTTCCCAGATCGTCAGAAATCTTGTTCATGCGGCGATAGGTATGCGCGCGGGGGTTGTACCAGGAGCGGAACACGGCCTCGATCGCCATGTTGAGCTGCACTTGCGGGTCCTGCGGGAAGTCTTTGCCGGCTTTCTTGCGAACCACTTTCTTGTAGTCCGCGATGACCTGCTGCAGATCCTGGGCGGTGAGATCCGTGTCGAGCTTGATCTTCTTTTTCTTCTTCTGGCCGTCGAAGACGTGCTCGAACTTGTCCTTGGGAATTTCCATCACCACGTTGCCGAACATCTGGATGAAGCGCCGATAGCTGTCGTAGGCAAAGCGCGGATTGCCGGTCTTGCGCGCAATCACCTCGACGACGGCGTCGTTCATACCCAGGTTCAGGATGGTATCCATCATGCCGGGCATGGAAAACTTGGCGCCGGAGCGCACGGAAACCAGCAAGGGGTTGTTCGGGTTACCCAACTTCTGCCCGAGCAGCGCCTCGAGCTTCGCGAGCGCCTCGTCCTTCTGGGTGAGAATGTCAGCGGGGGTCTGATTGTTATTCTGGAAATAAAGGCGGCAAGCAGAAGTCACAATGGTGAATCCCGGAGGAACCGGCAAACCGGCGTTGGTCATTTCCGCCAGGCCCGCACCTTTTCCTCCCAGAACATCCTTCATGGCCCCGTGGCCATCAGCTTTCCCGCCTCCAAAAAAATAAACGTACTTCTCCATGATTGCTCCTTTCGAATTGTTGGTTCTCAGAATTCAGTTTGCAGATTTTGGTTCAAAGTTAAAGGTTGAAAGTTCAAGTTTATTTGGATGCCAGCGGTCCCTCGTCCGTGGTCCTTTACATCCCTTCAATTCCCCTCATAAGAGTTCATAGCCGCCCATAATCCCTATTGTGGAGAGGGTAGCCAGCACAGAATGAGCCCAAGATTCTGGCCCATTTCCGGGGTTTTTACAACAAGCAACTGAGTGCAGAGCGTGACGTTTTTTACTATGTCGACGCGCCGACATTCAAGAAGAATGAAGAGCGGCAAGTAACGGGCTAGCTAAATCCCCCACAACAATTAAATCCTTGGCCAACTCTCGATACGTCCCCGTCAATGATCCGATGAAGCAATGAGCCGATGAATCAATCCCTTCTGTCACTGCCCTTCTATCTCCGCAAAGTGCGCGATGCCGGAAAACAGTTCATCCAGCTTACTCAGCAAGCGCAGCCGGTTCCGGCGAATCTCGCGGTCTTCCGCCATGACCAGCACTTTGTCGAAAAACCGGTCGACCGCCGGACGGAGCGTAGAGATGGCCTCAAGCGCGCCACGGTAGTCATGCACCTGGCTCAGTCGACCGGCTTCGGCTGCGATCCTTGTGTAGGCCTCGTAGAGTTCCTTCTCCTGCGCCTCGTGCAATTGCGCCACTTCGACTTCTCCCGGCTGCCAATCCGCCGCGCTCGCCGACTTCGCCAGGATGTTCCTAATGCGCTTGGCGGCTGCCGAGAGCGCTTCGAAGTCCTCCCCGCCGCGCAGGGCTTCCATGGCTTCGAGGCGGGCCAAGCAATCTCCCGGCCTCTCGGC
This sequence comes from uncultured Acidobacteriota bacterium, assembly GCA_963804995.1. Classification (GTDB taxonomy): domain Bacteria; phylum Acidobacteriota; class Terriglobia; order UBA7540; family UBA7540; genus Bog-366. Next base: position 91,520 of record CAWDSK010000008.1, on the reverse strand, counting down.
ACCCGCCGCCAGTACCGCGCGTACCGTGTCGTAGCGGAAGCCGCGGACAGCCTCGAAATAATACCGGAGCCGGTCGGCAATAAAGTCAAGCACCCGCGCCGAAACTTCCGGGCGGGGCTTTCGCCACTGAATCTCCAGCACATCAAGGGCCTGATTAACGGCTTCTTGCAAATCAATCGGCAGAGAATATTCAAGTAATACTTTAACTATACCGTTGGCTTGGCGCCGCAAGGCAAAGGGATCGCTCGATCCCGTGGGTTCATGCCCCACGGCAAAGCCCGCGACCACACTGTCCAGTTTGTCGACCACCGAAACCAAGGCGCCCACGAGCGTGCGGGGTGACTCCCCTTCCGCCCCCAGCGGCAGGTAGTGGTCGTAAATCGCCGTGGCCACACCTTCAAGTTCTCCTTGAGCTTTTGCGTAGAGCCCGCCGACAATGCCTTGCAGTTCCGTGAATTCCTGCACCATCTGCGTGGTCAGATCGCACTTCGAGAGTTCCACGGCCCGCAGTATGACGTCGCGCTGACCGGCAGCCAACCCTCCCTGCGCTTCGAGGACGCCTGCGAGGTGCTCGGCGATGGCCTTCATACGGCGAATCTTGTCGCCGTAGCTGCCCAGTTGAGCCTGGTAGGTGACCCGATCCAGCCGCGGCACGCGAGCGCTCAAGGGCACGCCCTGGTCGGCGTTCCAGAAGAACTCCGCATCCCGGAAGCGGGCAGTAAGCACACGCTGATGGCCTTGGCGGATTAACCCCTTGGCGTCGGAATCCATGTTGAGGACTGCCACGAAATGCGGCCGCAGGTTTCCCTGCTGGTCCTCCACGGCAAAGTATTTCTGGTGATCGCGCATCACGGTGATCAGGATTTCACGCGGCAAGTGGAGGAAGCGCTCATCAAAGTTCCCGACCATGGGGCGAGGCCACTCGGTGGAATTGACAATCCAATCCATCAACCCTTCGTCAGGCACGGTCTTGAGACCGGCCGTTTCAACCAGGACCTGAGTTTCCAGCAAGACACGCTCACGGCGCAACTGGGGGTTAATCTCCACACGCGCTTGGCCGAGTTTCTTCAAGTAATCCTTGAAGTCTCTGATAGGCAGCGCGCGAGGGCTGGATGCCCGGTGGCCGAAGCTAAGGTTTCCCGACTTAATGCCCAGGATTTCGAAGTCGACGGTGTGGGCCCGCTTCCCTTCTCCCAGAATTGCCAGCACCCAGCGGATCGGCCGCACGAAGCGCGGCCCCAATTTCTCCCTCCAATACATGCTCTTGGGAAAGGTCAAGCCGAGGATACTGGCGGGCAAAATTTCCGACAAGATCTCGCGCGCAGGGCGTCCCTGGGTGGTTTTACTCAGCGCCAGATATTCCCCTTTGGGCGTGCTAGCTCGGGCCAAGTCCTCTAAGCGAGTTCCGTTTTTCTGGGCGAAACTCTCTGCCGCGCGGGTGTACTTCCCTTCCGCATCAATGGCCACTTTCACAGGCGGCCCCAGGATTTCTTCTACTTTATCAGGCTGCTGAGCCAGCACTACGGGGACGTAAACCACCAACCGCCGCGGAGTTGAATACGTTTGTAGGGGCGCTTCCCGATCAGATCGGGACAGGTCCCGATCAGATTGGGACACGTCGCCATCCGCCATTTTAGTTGCCTCAGGCAACAGCCGAGCCTCGCGGAGCGCCTCGAGCACCCGCTCCCCCAGAGCCAATTCCGCCTCGTGCAGGAAGCGCGCCGGAATCTCCTCGCAGCCGACTCGAGCAATAACGGCAAGGAGAAGGGTGATATCCGACTGACGATAGCGGAGGGGCGTTCTTCGGTAATTGCCGATTGACGATTGTCGATTGCCGACTCCTCCTCTACAACCACCGAGCTTCCAGTTTCGAATTTCGAGTTTCGAATTTCGAGTTTCGGGGCTTGCGATTCGTCCGTCATGCCGGCTGCACCTCCGCGGGCGCTTGCTGGTCAAGGTAGAGGGCCGCCACCTCACAAGCCAGCTTGCGGACGCGCGCTATCAGCCCCACCCGCTCCGTCACACTGATCGCGCCGCGCGCGTCGAGGATGTTAAACAGGTGCGAGCACTTCAGCGTCAAGTCATAAACCTTCCGCACCGGGTAACGCTTCCGGCTTAAAGCATTACTTAAGATAGCTCCCACATCTTGTTTGTTTATTTCGTGGTTACCAGACATGGGATTCCGCGGATACTCCCGCAGCAAACGCGCCGCCTCACCCTCGTACAGGTCCAGCAGCTTCCGGCAAACCTCCGGGTCCGCGGCTTCGAAGTCATAGACGGAAAACTGCAACTCTTCCTGGCGCCGCATGTCGCCATAGGTGACCGTATCGTTCCAGCGCACATGGTAAACGTCCTCAACGTTCTGGAGGAAGGCGGCGATGCGCTCAAGACCGTACGTCAGCTCCACGCTGATGGGTTCAAGGTCTACCCCGCCCGACTGCTGGAAGTAGGTGAACTGGGTAATCTCCAGCCCGTCGAGCATGACCTGCCAGCCGATGCCCCAGGCGCCCAGTGTGGGGGCTTCCCAGTTGTCTTCTTCAAACCGGATGTCGTGGTGGCGAATGTCGATTCCAATCGCGCCCAGGCTCTCGAGGTATTTGGCCTGGATATCCTCGGGCGGTGGTTTCAGGATGACCTGCATCTGGGTATGCTTGAGCAAGCGGTTGGGATTCTCCCCGTAACGGCCGTCGGCGGGGCGGCGAGAAGGCTGGAGGTACGCTACCCGCCAGGGCTCAGGCCCCAGGACGCGCAGAAATGTTTCCGGGCACATGGTACCCGCCCCCACCTCCACATCGTAGGGCAAGGCGATGACGCAGCCTTGTTCCGCCCAGTACGCGCTGAGACGGAAGAGCATGTCCTGGAAGTTCAGGGGGCCAGTAACCCCATTCGAATTTTTGGATGCTTTTCGAACTGGCACGGTGAATATCCTTTGGCTTGGTAGGAGCCAGGAGTTAGAAGCTAGGAGCTAAGTGCAAGAAGCCAGTGTGGTGTCCCGGTTAATATTTGACAAGGCTGTCCGACCCCCTCACCCCCCAGCCCCTCTCCCCCAAAGGGGCGAGGGGAGAGTTAATTCTCTTGCCCTCGCCCCTTTGGGGGAGAGGGTGGCTGGCCGAGGCGTTCTCATCAGCCGAGGCCAGACGGGTGAGGGGGTTCTACCCATTGTCAACTCTAGCACGGGACACCACACTAGCTTCTCGCTCCTAACTCCTAGCTTCTAGCTCCTTCCTCGCTCCTCCCTCAAACTTCCTCCTCCATCATCGCCCGCGTAATTAATTTCCGTTCCAAGTGGCTTTCGATGACGGCTTCAAAAAACCGCCGGGCCTCTCGGCATCCGGGAGGGGCTTTTTCCTGGGCCAGCCACCGGTCGAGGGGGGCCTGGCAAACACCTCGGACCATGGCAAGGGCTGTGCCGGAAACCCTTTGGTTCGCACCCGGCACGCGGCACTCACGGCACAACAGGCCTTCTGAACCCGCCCCGAAGGAGCCGCCTTCTTCCCCAGCTCTCGCCCGCAGGCGGAGCAGGTGACGAGATCGGGCAGGACCCCACCCAGCCGCAGAATCCAGTAATCGAAATAGAGCAGCGGCCGGTTGACTTCCCCCGATTGTTTCAGGGCCCGGAGCACAGCCAAAAGCAGGCGGAAGGCGCGCTCGTTCACCTCGCGCTCGGGGAGGAGATGCTCAGCCACTTCCGCCAGGAAATTCGCCGCCAGTTGCACCCGGTAATCCTTCTGCATATCGAAGAAGGACTCCAGGAGTTCCACGGAATTCAGGTGGAGCAGGTCCCGATTCTCGCGCTCGAAAATCCAGAGCCGCACATGGCTTAAGGGTTCGAGCGTGCCGCCGTAACGGCTTTTGGGGCGCTGGGCTCCCCGGGCCACAGCCCTCAGCCGACCGAGTTGTCGGGTGAAAAGCGAAGCTATCTTGTCTGCTTCACTCAGGCGGTAGGTTCTGAGGACGATGGCTTCTGTTTCCCGCAGAGGCATTCGATGGCCAATGTCGACGCGCCGACAAGGCATAAAGTTAGCACACGCGCCCGCCGGCGGGAAGAGAAAAAACGCAGTCAGCACCACCCCGGCGCTCGGCCCCGATGATCAATTTGGAAAGAACGCGTTATCGGGGCATGGCGCGCCACCCCTCCTCATCTGAGGCGGGGAGTTCCGGAAAAACTCCCCTCCTAAATTAGGAGGGGTGGCGCTCCGAGCGCCGGGGTGGTTACGGTGGCGCCGGAGGCGACGGGGTAGTTACCGTGCCACCTCTGGCGTCTGTGTGGTGTTCCCTTTAGCACCGGTGTTTGCCAAAATTAGGGCTTTTTCCTCAGCCTACCCGATTCGCAGCAGATCATTTTCGCCCATATTGTTCAGCATGTTACGTGAAGAAAAGGAAAGCGCAGGTTGAGATGTGTGGAAATCTCGGTGCGTTTTGTGCAAATCACATTATGTTAACTCGCAATCCCACGACAAAAACATTATCAGACGTAGCTGTGCAAAACTCGCAGCCCTTCCCTGCCCCAAGTCGAGACTTCGCCCGAGCCTCGCGCTGCCCCCCTAAAACTTCAATTTACTGAGGGAAGCATAGGTAGTGGTGCAGTTTCATGGTGTAGCGGCGAGTTTACCTCGCCATATGGCAGCGTCCCGATTAGATCGGGATGTATGCCGCCGCCTCTACATCAACCTGCACCGCTACCGAAGCATGACGGACATGGATTTTTGAAGTAAGATTTGTAGTCTGGCAACCCCGTCACGGGCGCAGGGGTGAGCTCGGGGTTAGACCGTTGAGCGATGCGCCGCCGGTCGGGGCTTGGCCATTTTGACGGCGGCAGAAACCGGCCCTCTCGAAGGGAGAGATCCGCGACTTAGCCCATGATCGACAGTAAGCTGTCAAGTCCCGAGGAAATTCCCGTAGCCGACATGGTGCACCACGGCGGCCGGTTGCTGGGTGAGCGTCTCCCGGCGCACGAGTTGTTGTGGGGCTTGGTGGTCGGGTGCGGGAACGGGAATGAGGCCGTTTACTTGCGGCGCGCCTTCGCGAGCCACCGGGTATTCGGGCTGGATATTGCTGACCGGTTTTCGCCGGCGGCCCGCGCGGAGCGCTGCCTCTTCCGCGCCGACGCGCAACGCCTCCCCTTCCCTTCCGGCGTTTTCGATTTCGTGGCGGCCTTCCATTCCCTTGAACACGTCGGAGATGCCGGTCGGGCCTTGGACGAAGTCCGGCGAGTCCTGCGGCCGGGCGGCTGGTTCTACGTGGGGGTTCCCAACCGGTCGCGCGCGGTCGGATATTTGGGCTCCGCCGATGCCACCACCTGGCAGAAGATAACCTGGAACCTGACGGACTGGAAAGCTCGGGCGCAGGGGAAGTTTCGCAATGAGTTGGGCGCCCACGCGGGATTTGAAAGGAATGAACTCGGCAAGCTGCTCGCGGAGCGCTTCGCGAACGTCCAGCTTCTGACCGAAGAGTTCATCCGCTTCAAGTACGGGGGCCGCCTGCCTAAGATCCTTCTCAACCTGCTGCTCGCCCCAGGCATCGTCAACTACTCTGCCCCCGCGCATTACGCCCTTTGCCAAAGGCGGGAAGGTGGGTAGGGGGGAACGCAACGCGGCGGGGCCGCAAGGACAAGGCAAAAGGCAAAAGGCAAAACTCAAAATCGCCCGTAGGGCGCCGAATTAAATTCTTAGCTCTCGGTCGCCACGGCGAAAGAGGGCGGAGTTAATTTCCATTCATAGCCAGCGTAGCGCGGACCTCCGTTGTTGAGGTCCGCGGTTCTTCCTATGCCAATTGAGCAAATGCAGCGAGGCGAAGCGGCCGCCCGTGTTGGGGGATCGTGGGTACGAAGTGCCGCGGGACCCCAAATACGGGGGACCGCGCTACCAGACAAGGGTGCCCCTACGAGCCAGCGTAGCGCGGACCTCCGTGGTTGAGGTCCGCGGTTCTTCCTATGCCAATTGAGCAAATGCAGCGAGGCGAAGCGGCCGCCCGTATTGGGGGATTGTGGGTACGAAGTGCCGCGGACCCCAAATACGGGGGACCGCGCTACCAGACAAGCCGGCTGGCGCATCAACGGATTTCTGATTCAAGACACCAGCAGGTGGTCGATGATTCCCTTCGCCTCCGCCTGAATCCTGCGCAGGTGGTCGAGGCCCAGAAAACTCTCAGCGTAGATCTTATAAACGTCCTCGGTGCCGGAGGGACGAGCCGCGAACCATCCATTAGCAGCCACCACTTTCAGGCCGCCAATCGGTTGGGAATTGCCGGGGGCTACCGTCAGCATGGACTCAATTTTTTCCCCCGCCAGCTCCGTGGCCGGCATCTGGGTGGGCGCGAGCTTCTGCAAGACGGATTTCTGCTCAGGGGTGGCCGGAGCATCGATGCGCTCATAGACGGGATCGCCGAATTGCCGGGTCAGGTCGCGGTATAGTTCCCCGGGGTCGCGGCCGGTGCGGGCAGTCATCTCCGCCGCCAGCAGGCCCATGATCAAACCATCTTTGTCGGTAGTCCACACACTGCCATCGCGCCGCAGGAAGGCGGCCCCAGCGCTCTCTTCGCCGCCAAATCCGAGGGTTCCGTCAAGCAGGCCATCAACAAACCACTTAAAACCCACCGGCACCTCAAGCAATTTTCGCCCCAGGTGTTTCGCGACGCGGTCGATCATACTGCTGCTCACCAGCGTCTTGCCCACCGCCGCATTTGCGGGCCAGCCGGGTCGATTTCCGAAGAGGTAAGAAATGGCTACGGCCAGGTAGTGATTGGGATTCAGTAATCCCGCGCTGCGAGCCACAATCCCATGCCGGTCGTGGTCCGTGTCGCAGGCAAAAGCCACGTCAAACTGGTCCTTCAACGCGATCAGCCGGGCCATGGCGTAGGGCGAGGAACAGTCCATGCGGATCTTGCCGTCCCAGTCCAAAGTCATGAAGCGGAAGGTGGGGTCGACGGCGTCGCTCACAACCGTCAGGGGGAAACCGTAGCGCTCGCTGATGCGTCCCCAGTAGGCCACTCCCGCCCCGCCCAGGGGGTCCACACCCAGCTTGAGTTTCGCGCCGCTGACGGCGGACATATCCACGACGGCGCCGAGGTCGTTGACGTAGGCGCTCACGAAGTCGTAGCGGCGAGTGGTTGAAGCCTTCAGGGCTTTTTCATAGGGAATTCGTGCCACGCCGCTCAGCCCCTGTTCCAGGAAAGCGTTGGCGCGATTCTCAATCCAGCGGGTGACGCCCGTATCCGCCGGACCTCCATGCGGAGGGTTGTACTTGAAACCGCCGTCTTCAGGAGGATTGTGCGAGGGCGTAATCACGATGCCATCGGCAAGCCCGGTCTTACGGCCCCGGTTAAATGTCAGGATGGCATGGGATAAAGAAGGGGTGGGCGTGTAGCCGTCATCCTGATCGATCATCACGGTGACGCCGTTGGCCGCCAGAACTTCCAGAGCCGTGGCGAAAGCGGGCTCTGATAAGGCGTGGGTGTCTTTGGCCAGGAAGAGTGGGCCGTCGATGCCCTGCTGGCGGCGATAGTCTGCGATGGCCTGGCTGATGGCAAGAATATGGGCTTCGTTAAAGGAACTCGAGAAGAAGATCCTCGATGCCCGGAGGTCCCGAAGGCCACGCGCTCCGCCGCCACGGTGGGGTCAGGCTCGACGGCGTAGTAGGCGGTAACGAGCCGGGGAACGTTGACCAGCAGCTTAGGGTCGGGGGGCAGTCCGGCGCGCGGGTGGATCATGGGATATACCTCGGTCGAATCACTGGCAGGGAGTCGGTCCAAACCTGCGTCGTGCCGTCATTGGCCGGTGCGGTTTTGCTCTGCGCCCCCAGCAGGTTTCTTTCCCAAGTTGGGCTTGGCCTCGCCGAGCTCCTTCAAGAGGTCTTGAATCGTCGTCTCCTTGGAGCGCGTACCAATCGGCTCAGTCTTGCCCCACAAGAGTTCCCCCCGCGGAGATATCAGCTTCATGCTGATGGCGACGGTGGCAGGGTTCAGCATATCCGGGCTCCACGACTGTTCCTCCACCAGCAGGATCAAATGCGTGGCATCACCACTCAGTTTGTAGCGCGTGAACTTCTCAAGAGAGGTTTTGGCTTGAACCGCAGCCTGATTGTTGTCACGGATGAAAACTTCCTGCCCCCGTAAGGGAATCGACAGGAGCAAGCATGAGAATAATAGTGCCACAGATATCTTGTGCATTAAGCACCCCCCCTACAACGTATCCTCATTTGTGTGACGCACGCAAGGGGGCAAATGGCAGCAGTAAGCGTAGCGCGGTCCCCCGTTTTTGGGGTCCGCGGTTCTTCATCTAAAAAATCCGCGAATCCTAAACGCGGGCGGCCTTTGCGCCACGATACATTCGCTCTCCTAACACACGATGAACCGCAGACCTCGGTGAGGGCAGGGAGTCAGGAGTGGGAACGGCGGAGGAAGACGTAAAAGCGGGTATTGCAGTCCATGCAGCGCAGAGGTTGATAAAAGAACCGGGCAAAAATCCACCGATCAACCCAACCTCGCCGCCGCGAGAGGCAAAGATTCATGCTACCGCACTTGGGGCACTCGTGACGTTGCATTGCGTTTGCCTGCCCAGCCACTCACCGGGCAATGGGCACCCCGCCGGTGACTTCGGACTCGAACTCATGAAACGGCAAGATGGTGAATCATCCCTTAGCGGTTATTTCCGCTGCCTGAGGAAGCCGGCGTGATGATTATGAACATTGGGTTAGGTAGGCTACCAGCATGGCGGCCAGGCACAAGACCCCGATGAGACTCAGGCTAATCTCCAACAGATTTTCGCGCCAATAACGTTGGCGATTCGGGCTCACGATGACTTGCCTCTTCAGTCGGGCTCGCAAGGGACCAGGCAAGCAGATTCGCCACTGGTTGGCATGGCGTCGAACAGTTACTAACAGAGCCAAGTTTCATTTTCGACCCGGTTAGGGCCGGGCGGCAGCCCGGGGGTCCCAACGACGTTTCCCGTGCCACGCTTCCCCGCTGGGTGGGTCGGCGCGGCCACTCTCATCCCAGGCTTTTGTCGGCGCGGCAATTTACGGCGAGTCGTCTGGGATTTCGCCTCCACCGTGGTGCGATTCAGCAGTTGCCGCAGCCACCGGCGCGCCTTATGCAATTGTGACTTGGAAGTTCCCGTCGACCAACCGGTAAGTTCAGCAATTTCCGAGTGTGAGTAGTCTTCGCTGTCGTGCAGGAAGAAAGCGGTCTTGAAGCCACCCGGCATCTGCGGGAGCGCGCGCCCCAGATCTACCCGCGCAATCAATGCGGCCAGGGTCAGATCAAAGGCCCTGAGTTCATAGCAGGGGTTAATCGCGCCCTCTTGGATATCAAGAACTTCGTCCAGCGGGACTTGTGAAAAGGTCTTCCTCCGCAGCCGCATCAGGGAAATGTTCGTCGCCAAACGATACAACCACGTAGAGAATGCCGATTCACCTCGATAGGTATTGATTTTGCGGAACAAGAGCAGGAAAGCATCCTGGGTAAGATCTTCTGCGTCCTCCACGTTCCGGGCAATGCGGAGGCACCACAAAAAAACTCGGCGCTGGTACAGTTCGTAGATTGCCTGGAAATCGGTGGAGAGGATATGCCGGCGCCGGGCTCGAGCTCTCGCTTCATCCGTGGCAAGACCTAAACGGGGCCGTGTTCCGGCGCGGTTCGTCAAGATTTGTCCCGCTGCCGTAATTCCGCCTCCGGCTGCCATGGTTCGAAATTTCCTCCGCGCTTGGGAACTGCCACTTTTACTTCGCGGTGTTGGGAAACGGTGGGAGCCTCTGAGACCGATCGGTAATCAACGCAATTTCAAGCCTTGACCTACGGAGTCCCCCCTCGCCCGTCCTTCGGTATCCCCTTCCCCTAGAGGCACGGAAAGGGCGCCGTTGGGTCGATTTCGCGGCCCTCGGTCGGTGCGAAGGACGGAGGGTGGTCCGAAATATCGATCCGGGCGAGGGGGGCAAACTTTGCAACTACTGGGGCCCGTCCTCAAACTGGGGGGTTACCAAGACCCCACTTTCAATCCCTCTGAATCCTGAAGCGGGGCTACAGGGTTCGGGAGAGCAAGGAAAAATATCTATCACTTCTGGTGTCGCTTTGAGGGTGTAGGCTCTCCCTTTGGGAGATTTTGTTGGTCGCACAACAATGCCTACACCCCCTCGCTTTTTACGCACACAGGCTCACATCACCACTAACGGTGTCGCCACCACCCGCATATCAATTGTGCCTATTGTTTGCCGAAAGACAGGCAAGAATCAATTGGACTGAGGAGCTATCCAGAACTATCCCCTAAGATATAGAGGCACTATAACCTTCGATATAGGGCGGAGCCCCCCCCTTGCCTATCACCACGTCTGCTTCCGAACCGATTAGGCTGGAAACCTGGGGAGCTTCCCCGTTTACCGGAGATGCAGGAGGCCACGTTCTAATGCCGCGACAATGGCCGCGGTACGCCCGTTGACTCCCAACTTGTCCAGAATATGATTCACGTGAACTTTGACAGTCCCTTCCGTGATCTGTAATTCATCTCCAATTTCCTTGTTGCTCTTGCCATCCGCCATCAGGCGCAGCACTTCGGCTTCCCGCGGACTTAGATCCGGACTGCTCAATCGGGCGGCCGCCTTCATGGCCAGGGCCGGGGCAATGTAGGATTCCCCCCCATGCACGGTGCGAATGCATTCCAACAACTCGTCACGGGAAACATCTTTAAGCAGATAGCCGCGGGCGCCGGCTCGTAGGGCCCGGTAGATGTCCTCGTCCTCATCAAAAGTTGTCAGCACAATCACCCGGGCGTCGGGGGCGCGCTCCCGAATGGTCCGGATGACCTCTACGCCATCCATGCGCGGCATGCGCAAGTCCACCAGGGTGACATCCGGCCGGTGGATAAAAAACTGTTCGACCGCCTCCTGCCCGTTGCCCACATCGGCGACCACCTTCATATTGGCGCGCCGATTAATGAGCGCGCACAATCCTTCCCGCACGACCAGATGGTCGTCGGCCACCAGGATGCGGATCACCTCCGGTTTATCCACGAGCGTAAGCCTCCCAACCCTGTGCCGGGGCGCCCACCGCGACGATAATGCGAGTTCCCCGCCCCGGTTCACTCTCGACTGTAAATTGTCCGCCCAGGCGTTGCGCCCGTTCCCGCATATTGGTTAGTCCAAAGCCATGAGTGTTCTTGGGCGCGCGGGGGTCAAAACCCTGACCGTTATCGAGTACGCGCAGCTCTACCTTCGAAGGTTCATAAATCAACTGGATCTGAATCTTGCTGGGGTCCGCGTGCCGGAGGGCGTTGACCATCGCCTCCTGGCAAATACGCAGAAGGTCCATCTCGACTTGGGAAGGTAGGGGCTGTGGAGTTCCCCGCACTGAAGGTTCCACGGTGATGGAAGTGCCCGCGGAGATTCGTCCGATGAACTGCCCGACGGCAGCGACCAAGCCCTCCGCGTCCAACTCCGGAGCCCGCAAAGCCCAGACTGAGCGCCGGGCTTCGGCAAGGCTCTCCCGGGCCAGCTTGCGCGCCCGTGCAATATGTCCCCGGGCTTCTTCCGGGCTCACGTTTAGAACATCTTCGGCGGCTTCCAACTGCACGGAGACGCCCGTGAAGCCTTGCGCCAGCGTATCGTGAATTTCGCTAGCCATGCGGTTGCGCTCCTCCACAATCGCGGCTTCCCGAAGTTGGCCCATCAGGCCCTCGCGCCTCTCCACCTCTTCTTTATGACCCGCCACCAGCCACGCGACCAGGAGGAGAAAACAGAGGCTGGCACTCCCCTTCCACACCGGATAGAGGGGAGGGATATAAGCCGGACGCGCCAGTTCGTCGGCGAGATACATCGTGGCAGCGCTGATGACAGAAACCAAAATCCCCACATTCTTGCTGATCCCCCAGCAAACCACCGCCACCGGAATCACATAAATGACCGCGATGCTAAGCTCGTATCCCAACAGGTAGTCGATGACTCCGATGATCTCCACGATGACAAGGTTGGCGATGAGCAGGGTTACTTTCCGCTCGAGCTCAGACGGCGGGGCTTTCACTTTGGGCCGCCGTGAGTTGGGTAATTGGGTCTGGTTCATTCGATCGGGCCCTCCGCCCTGGATGGACTCTGCATGTCGCAGGGGAGGTCATGCCGCTCGGAATGGCGCCGGACGCGCCACGACCGTCCTACCTTTTCATAATTCGTTCTTCGTTTACCGATGACCGGAACATGCCCCCACGAACTTGGAATTCAAAGGGTCAACGCTAAGGCGTGACCTCAGAAGAAATACTGAAGCCCCAAGCGCCCATCGTCCCGCTGACCAGTGCTTCTGATCGAGATTTATCAGGCAACCCGCAATATACAACCTAATGCCCTCTCGGGCAATGGCTGGATTGATTGGTTAGGTAGTCAGGTAGGCGAATTCTGCCCGACCATCCTATGGCGCCTTGTCAGTAGACCTGAACATGGGAGCGCAGGCGGGGCGGCGTTTCGATGAAGAGGCGGGCGCGATTTCCTGGACCGCCCGGGGGATTCTTACTTACTGATTCCGGCGCAAATGAGGTAGTGGTTCCCAGGCTCGAATGCCACAGTAAGTTGGGAACCGTCCGCAAGAGGGATGGTGGCCAAGCACCACGAATAACCCAGTTCATAATGGCTATCGATGGCCTGGGAGATTCCGCCGCAGCCGAGTCGACCGTGATGTGCAGGCTCTTCGAGAGCAAGCGTGATGTGAGAATTGCCCAGGATGCGCCGCGTACTTTTTGAAATCGGGGAAGCCTTGGCCAGATCTTCCACCGTGAGTTGCAGCGGATGCGTCGCATCCAGTTTCGCGGCGCCGGATTGAACTTTCTCGATGGCTCGGATGGTTTCAAAGAGCGCTATCGATTTTTGATCCCAGGCTCGGCCCACAAAGAAGAAGAAGAACAGCAAAGAAAAACTGCACAGGAATGCCACCATGGCCAAACGCAGCAGATTTCGGACCAATGAAAGAGCGCTATCCTGGAGCTGGGCCCGAAAAAGCCGGTAACTTTGACCTGCCGCCAAGAGCAGTGTCGGGAGCCACAAAAGCGTGAGCATTGCGAGTCTATAGCCATTCCGGGAGTCCCAATGGGCGTAGGCGAAAGTGTAAAATAGCTCGGGAACGAATATCGACTTAACAGCGTTGGCGAATTTCAAATTTGTGAAGGGATCGAACTTCGAAAAAAAGAGGTCCGTGATTGCGGGCCCCACCCACCTGCCAAGCTCACCGGCGAAATAGAGGGCAATCATCACCGGAAGAACCCAGAGCACAGCACGCACCGTCCCCTTGACCGCGCACGCGCACCAGAATGCGGCGAAGCTCAGGAGTGCCGCCCCCACCAGCAAAACCATTTCGGGATGCACATCCGCAAATACCCTGGACGATCCCCATAGCCTGCCGGCGATCAAAAACGGGACCAGTCCCGCGCCAAGGAAACCTGCGGACAGCGCCATGAACAGCTTGATAAGCCATTGTCGGCGGGCCGATACCGGCAAGGTCAGGTGCCAGGAGTGCGTACCGGAGGTCCTTTCTTCCCCCAGCGACATGCTTCCGGCGGGAATCGCTATCATCATCGTACTGACCACACCCCAAATGACCAACGCGGTTTCAAAATTCCGGGAAAATGCTCGCTCGTACAGCAAGCCGAACAGGGCTAGACATGCCCAACCCGCGGCAGCCAGCAAGCTGATCAGCCACACCGGCCGCAGCAACCGGAGTTCTTTGCGAATCAGGTTGAGAACTGTTCCCGTGGGACGGCAGCGCAACCAACCGGCCAATGCTCCCGGCATCACGTCCGGACCGGCCATCAGCAGATCATCACCGGCCATGCCTCCCGTTACCTGAAACCGTGCCAGCATCCGCCGGCCAAGCCAGAGCATTGCACCTGCGTAGCAGAGGAGGACGAAGGCGGCGATCGAAATAACTATTTTGTTTGGCAGCGAGAGAGATCCAGTTCCGCGAATCCGATCCGGCAGGTTCGCCAAGGCAATAATGATGAAGGAGTGGACCCCGAAGTTCAGGACGACACCGCCCAGCATTGATCTTGTGAAAAGCGTCCAAAACGTCGCAGAAGCGGTGGTGGCGATGATCCACACTACAGGAAATGCCGCGCCCCTTAAGTCCGGCTGAAATGCGGTCACCCGCCAGGCAAAGCAGAAAACGATAACCGCCGACAAGACGGCAGCGACCGTAACCATCAATTTCTCCCCCCAGATTTCCATCCGGCCGATGGGTTGTGAAAGCAGGAGGGAAAGCGTCCGGTGTTCGAATTCGTTACCCAGCGAGAGAGTCGCCAATAGCGGAATGCCGAGCAAGAAACCAAACTGACTAATTCCGGCAATTGAATGCAGTGGGTGAACCAGCGGCACCGCGCCCGCCATGGTCACGGCGCACCACGGCCAGAACAGGGGGCGTGCTTCCTTGAGGATTCGTTTGGCGTTCATTCTCGTCTCCTACGACTTCAACGTTGCCATGATGCCGGTGTAGCGCGGACCTGTTCTGTAGGTCCACGGCTCGTCTTTGGCACCCAGGGTAAAGCCGCGGACCTAAAGAACAGGTCCGCGCTACCCACCTTTCAAGGTCGCGACGAAAATTTCTTCGAGGGTCAGCGACTCCGTCGAGAGCGCCTCGGGGTTGTGCTGGCGCAGACGCTCCATCAATTCCGCACCCGCACCATTGACGATTAACTCCAATTCGCGCCCGTCCCGGCGTACGTGCAGCGCCGCCTGGAGGTCGATCTCCGGCGGCGCTTCGGCAAAGCGCGCGCGGATTTTCTGAAAACGCTCGCGGGCCTGATCGGCGTCGAGCGTCAGCACGGCGCGGCCGTGATCAATGAGCGTGAACTCGTCAATCAACCCTTCGAATTCGGCGATGAGGTGGGTGGAAACCAGAATCGTGCGATGGCCCGGAATGCCTTGCTGGTAGGCGCCGATCACCGTCTCGATGAACTCGCGGCGCACGATGGGGTCCAGTCCCGACGTTGGTTCATCGAGCACCAGCAGGTCCGTTTCCGGACAAACTGCGGCGATCAAAGCCACCTGGGTGCGCTGGCCCTTGGAGAGATTTCCGGTGCGCTGCGCGGGATCAAGCTGGAAACGCTCGAGCAACTCCTGCTCAATCTCCTGGTTCCAATTCGCACGAAATGACGCGAGGTAATCCAGCGTCTCGCGCACACTCATCCAGGGATAGAAGGCCACCTGGTCCGGCACGTAGGAGAGCAGGCGCTTCACCTCCACTTCGCGCTTCGCCGGATCGAGACCGAAGACGCGCACCTTCCCGCGCTGCGGACGAAGCAGATTGAGCAGACACTTCATGGTGGTTGTCTTGCCCGCGCCGTTGCGGCCGAACAGTCCGTAACAGCGGCCGGGCTCGACCGTCAGGCTCAGGTCATGCACCGCCTCGGCACGCCCATAGGCGTAACTGAGATTTTCGATTTGGATGGCGGGAGAGTGAGAATTCATGGCCGGTCAATCCTCCTTAGGGACTTCATGGGCGCGCCGTTTGTCATCGAGCACATCCAACCGTGCGTCGATTAATTCCAGGAATTCCTCACGGGGCACTTGCAAGTGGTGCGCTTGCACGATGGCCCGGTCGATCTCCTCGATCAGCAATTTGCGCCGGACCTCCTTGCGCAGGCCCGATTGATTCTCTTTCAGGTAACAACCCCTCCCCGGCAGCGTTTCGATGACCCCCTGGCTTTCGAGCTCCGCGTAAGCCTTGGCGACCGTGTTGCGGTTGATGCGCAGCTCCTCCGCCAGAGGACGAATAGAGGGCAGCGCCTCGCCTGGCCGGAGCGCCCCGGAGGAAGCGGCGGCCTTGACCTGCTGCACAATCTGGAGGTAGATCGGTGTACCGGACTTAAAGCTGATCAGGAATAACATAGTCGGCCTTCTGTCATAGGACAGTAGGACAGTTGGCCGGTCTTGTCAAGGGGAATTTTTCGTAGGTATTTGAATTACGGCGACCTCTGGCATCAACAGGGACATCCCCGGACACCCAGGATGGTGGTGCGGCGGATTCCGGTCGGCACGGATCGTGGCCACACGCTACGCTTGCCGATCGGTCCCCCGCCCTCTTCCTCACGCCTTTTTCTCGAGGTGGCCGCCGAATTCATATCGCATGGCGGAAAGCAGCTTGTCTGCGAAAGCAGCCTCTCCGCGCGAGCTGAATCTCTGGTAAAGCGCACTACTCAGGACGGGCACCGGCGCGCCTTCCTCAATCGCCGCCTGGATGGTCCAGCGACCCTCGCCCGAATCCGAGACACGCCCGGAAAATTCCCTGAGGTCAGGCTCTTTGAAAAGTACCGCAGCCGTTAGGTCCAGCAGCCAGGAAGCGATGACACTGCCCCGGCGCCACACCTCGGTAATCCGGTATCTGGACCCTTCAGGTCACATCGGCAAATCGAAACTCCAGCGCAACCATCCAATGATTAAGATGCGTTATGTGGTTTTAACGGTTCCCGGAGACAGAATTGAACTGCCGCTGGCCCGATTGCCGCTAGCCTTGTTCACGAACTTAAGCCGTGATGGGGCCGTGACCGCGTCGACCTGCGCAAAATTCTTGCTTCGCGCGGCGCGGGCGCGGTACGATTCGGACTCACGGATGCAAACCCTGTGTGATAGGAGGCTTTCCAGTGTCAGACCTGAGGGCAAAAATGAAATCGAGTATGGCGATTGGCGTATGCCTGCTCGTGATGGTTCCAGGACTTCCCAAACGAAAGCACAAGACACCGCCGCCCTCCAGTTTCAAGCCCGTAAACGTCTACGATCCGGCGCGAGATCCCAAGAAGGATCTCCAGGATGCCTTGGCCGAGGCCGCCAAAAGTAATAGGCGCATCTTGCTGCAAATCGGGGGCGACTGGGACATGTGGTGCCAGATTATGGACCACGTCTTTCAGAGTCACCCCAATCTCGAAAAGTTGCGCGACACCCATTACGTGTGGGTTAAGGTTAATGTCAGCAAGGAGAACGAGAACGCTGAATTCCTCTCCCATTATCCCCGCGTCGACAACTATCCTCATTTCTTTGTTCTGGATTCAAAGGGCGCCCTGTTCCATTCGCAGCGCATGAAGCCGTTCGAAAACGGCAAAAGTTATAACGTCAGCAAGGTCTCGGCGTTTCTGAAAAAGTGGGAACCCGAAAGTTGGTGGGGTCGAAATCCTGATCCCCCGGAAGCACCCGGCAAGTCCCAGCACCTAAGATGATTCGCCCCAGCGGCAGCCTCCATGCGCGCGGCTCTTTACTTGAAGTGGAAGGGATAGAGCGCCACCTCGGACGCTGGCACGCCGCGGTCAAGAAAGCTTTGACAAGCTTAGCTTTCCGCACGTTGCCGCACCTCGCCGGGATGGCGCTTGAAATTGACGCCGCGGCGTTCGTGCCCGGCCCCCTTCCGCGATTCTTCTCCACCGCCGTCCGCGAGATTGGTCCCGCTCTGAACGATGATCTGCTTGAACTCTATGGCCGGGCGGGTCAGGTACTCGAAAACCGTTTCGCCTTTTTCAATTCACCTGAGAAGTTTGAGCGAGAGATCAATTGGGAGCCGGCCCAAACACCGGGCTGATTTCAAGTGGCTCAGGAGAAAGTTTCAGGCGGCATGAGGTGAAGCCGGAAGAAAACTTGGTGCGGGTGGAATTCTCCGGGAAGGTTTACGAACTGCAAATGAAATGAGGGCGGGTGGGGCTGTCCCCAGACAGTCTCAATGACGCCGCAAGAAAGAGAACCACCCCCGCTTACCACCACCGCGTAGCTCCGCCCAATCCGGCTGCGGCGGCAAAGGCTCTCCATTAATGACCGCCTCGGGGTTCTTCACCAGCAGCAGTTCTGCGATTTCCTCGCCTTTGGCCTGGGCGACTTTCCGATAGCAGCGCGAAAGAATCGGCGGGCGCCGCTTGACGTCGTGCGCGTCACTCGCGAAGAAGTGGACCATGCCCGCGTCGAGCAGCCGCTCGGAGAATTTGCGCGTCCGGCTGCCGAACCCGCCCGTGTACGACTGCGCCGTCACCTGTACCAGGCACCCATGCGCGACCCAGTGCTGAATCATCTCCGGCCGGCGCTGGAGCAGAAGGTTACGCTCCGGGTGCGTGATGATGGGGATGATCCCCGCCACCTGGATGTCATAATAAACGCGGCTGATCTGGTCAGGGATAAATTGGTCCGGAAGCTCCACAAGCAGATAGGAGCTTTGATTGATGGTGAAGTTCTTGGAATTCTCGGCGCACTGCTGAATGTTGTCGTACGAGAGGTGAAAGTCACAGCCCATCAGCAGGCGAGGGCTCTCACCCACCGCCGCCTGAAGTTGGGCAACCAGTTGCCGATTGACGTTCGGATCAAACTTGTAACTGTAATTGCAGTGCGGAGTGGCCACCAGATCCGTTACACCGTCCGCTGCCGCAACACGCAACATGTTGACTGCGATCTCAAAGGTTCGCGCGCCGTCGTCGACTCCGGGCAAGGGATGGCAGTGAATGTCGATCATTATCTACCGATGGGCCACCTTAATCGCCTAGGATAGCATGCCCGGCGGCACACCGGTCAACTAGTTTGGATTTTCAGTGGCGATTGTGGATGGATTGCACGGGGCAACGGCAAATCGCGACTTGGGACTTGGTGCTGGGACTGGGCTCGGGTCCCCCGCCAGACTTAAAGCCAGATCGCCAAAAGGACGGAATTAGTAGACTTCTTGTCGAAGGACTATACGCCCGTGTGCAGAATTCTGTATATTCCGGTTACCAAATATAGAAATACAGATTTGTTTGCCAGCCCTAAACGCCACCGCATCTGAGCCTCTGTCAGCTTGTCATTGATCCTTAACCAGTTAGCGGCAAATGAGTTCCAGACAGAATTCGCCACCGATTGGAATGCAGCGTGCTCTATCCCAGTACGAGCCGACGCAGGACAAACCTAGAGGGTAGCCAGTGACGGCTCGGAGTTTAGACCCAAGACCCGACGCTTGGAGGGGGGAGAAAGCTTCCCCCTCATTTTATTTTTAGCCTCTGCTTTCATCTCTCCTTCTTGATCCCCCTGCACAATCCCACTGCTGCACTTTAAGGAAGCGACAACTTAACCGAATTCACTCGCACCCCTCGCCCCGAATTCTCATAAGTGAAGACGAACCTTTGGAGTGCGGCGACTCGTCGCCGCTTTCTAACGCCACGACTTGTCGCGGCGTAACACCCACTGCTGACGAGTCAGCGGTAGAAAAAGCGGGAGCGAGCTCCCGCACTCCAAACTTGCCGCCCGCCCATTCGGCCGCTTCCCTGCCGACTCGCACCACAGGCCTTGACTTCGCTTGCGCCGCTGGCTAAATTGGCCAGTCAGTCATCCTCGCATTTCTCAGAACCAGTGACTGACCAAACCCGATGATCAGTACCTTGATTGTGGGTGCTGTGAAGCGCTGGGTGCTGGCAGTCCAGGAATTCACTTTCCTGTTCGTGGACTCTGTCCGGGGCGCCTTCACACCACCCCGCTACATTACCGACACGCTTATTCAGATGGACGTCATTGGTTTTGGCTCGTTGCCCATCGTCCTGCTGACTGGCTTTTTCACGGGTGGCGTACTGGCCCTGCAGACCTACCGTGAGCTAAGCACGTTCGGCGAAGTCGGACTGATGGGCAAAGTGCTGTCTCTTTCCCTCGTTCTCGAGCTCGGCCCCGTGCTCACGGCGCTGATGGTGGCAGGGCGCAACAGTTCCGGCATCGCGGCGGAAATTGGCTCCATGCTGGTGAGCGAGCAGATTGACGCCATGCGCGCTCTGGGCACCGACCCGTTGCGCAAGCTGGTCGTTCCCCGGGTGGTCGCCACGGTGCTTACGCTGCCCCTGCTGACGATTCTGGCCGATTTTTGCGGCTTGCTGGGGGGCTACGTCATCAGCTTTTACACGGTTCGTTTGACCACGGGCCAATACTGGACCACGGCCTACCAGGCGTTGGGTTATCACGATGTCACCCAGGGACTCGTCAAACCTTTCCTCTTTGGCTTTCTGGTCTCCCTGGTGGGTTGCTACTATGGATTGCATACGACCGGCGGCACGGAAGGCGTGGGCCGTGCCACAACCCAGGCGATGGTTACAGCCTCCGTGCTCATTCTGGTGGTGGACTTTTTCATTACCAAGTTTCTAATCGGAATCGGGTTCTTCTAAGGAGTCAGGAGCCAGAAGTTAGGAGTCAGAAGGGTGCTGCTTTGTCGCGTGAATGAGCGCTTGGGCTCTCGGGTCATCACAACGATTGCCGCTTTTCAATGGCTCAATGACCCAATCACTAAGTTTTCATACTTCTGACTCCTGACTCCTAACTTCTATCTCCTTCTTTTATGCCTTCCACACCCGCCATCGAGCTCCGCAATGTTTCTCTATCCTTTGAGGACAAACGCGTCCTCTCCGGCATCTCCTTTGCTCTGGGAGCGGGTGAAACGCTCATCCTGCTGGGGGTGACGGGTTCGGGAAAATCCGTTCTGCTCAAGCTGCTCCTGGGCCTCCTCAAGCCCGACGCGGGGCAGGTGCTGATTGAAGGCCAGGACCTCGTTCCCCTCCCCGAGGAAGCCTTGCAGCCCATCCGCCTGCGCATGGGGATAGTCTTTCAGGAAGGTGCGCTTTTCGATTCCCTATCGGTTTATGAAAATGTTGCTTACCGATTGCGCGAAGAACATATAGAGGATGAAGCTCGAATCGAGCGGCGGGTGCGTGAAGTGTTGCGGTTTGTCGAAATGGAGGCGGCGATTGAGAAGATGCCCTCGGAGCTTTCCGGAGGCATGCGACGCCGGGTTTCAGTGGCGCGCGCCATCGTGAGCAACCCGGCCATTATGCTCTATGATTCCCCTACCGGAGGGCTTGATCCCGTCACCAGTCACACCATCGATGTGCTGATTGCCAAGCTGCGCGAAGTGCAACACGTCACATCGGTGGTGGCCACGCAGCGCTTGCAAGACGCTTTCTTTTTGGCCAACTACTTCTACTCCGCGGAGGAACAAACCCTGGCGCCTCTGCAACCGATTCGCTCGCCCAATTCCGCCGCCCCCACCCGATTCCTGTTGTTGCGCGACAGCAAAATTTATTTTCAGGGTAGCGAGCAGGAATTTGCGAGCTCAACGGACCCCTACCTGCGCAAGTTTCTGGCGTGAGTGTGTAGCGCAGGCCTCCGCCGGAAGCTGTGAAAAAATCCCATCAAACCTTTCACCGCGGAGACGCGGAGGCGCAGAGGTTTGAAAACAAAGGGTCATTTCTCTGCGTCTCAGCGACTCAGCGGTGAAAATGGTATTTTTTCACACCTTCCCGTTGAGGTCTGCGGTTCTTCGTGCGCCAAGTGAGCGAACGTATTGTGGCGAAGAACCGCGGACCCCAAAAACGGGGGACCGCGCTACGCTGGCTTTTGAAGGCCCGCCGTGTCCGGCGTGCATCATTCGTGGTACACTTGGCGCGTTCGAGGCTCGCGAGTCATCTCGTCATTCACAAGCAATCTCAAAGGGGGAAACCCATGAAGAAATCACTGCTGCTTATAGCAAGCTTCGCTTTCGTCCTGGCCGTCTGGCCGAACCCTGCCCGCGCCCAAGGCGGGTTCGAACCGGTCACGGGCGACGCCTATAATCATGCCCTACCCGCGCACTTCTATCTGGTGGGAGAAAACATCCCGGTTGAGGCGCGCAACGCCGCGGTGTTGAAGAACGCCAAAGGCGCGCGCCTGGTGGTGGCTCTGATCGACACGACTGGTTACACCTCGCAAATCCAAGAGAAGTACATTGGCATGTTGATCACGGAAACCAAACTTTCCGTGTGCAGCATCGCCATCGGGGTGGGCAGTTACGGCTTTGGCTTAAACCGCCCTGCGGCCACGAGCAACGCCGACGCCATGTTCATGCTCTACAACCAAGCCGGCGAAAAGCTGGGTGAGTGCGCTGTCAAAAAAGATGACACCGTAAGCCAACCGAAGCCGCTCAGTGTAACCACCGCCAAGGGCGCCCCGGCAAAACTTTATCTCGGCAAATACGTTTTGGAGATGAAGTAGAAGTCGCCACGGATTGAAGAAAGCGTAGCGCAGACCTCCGCGGTTGAGGTCTGCGGCTCTTCTCGCGAAATACTGCAAACCTTGACCACAGGGATCTGCCCTCGAATTGGGACGCGTAAATCTAGCGAAGAACCGCGGACCCCAAAGACGGGGGACCGCGCTACGTTGCTAGTTCGCTGGGTTCTCGCCCTCGCCCGTATGGAAAGCCTGCAAATTGATTCATAGCCCTCTCCGGGGGGAGAGGGTGGACCGCCGCCGGCGCTTTCACCAGCCGGGGCGGGACGGGTGAGGGGGTTCGTCGCAGAATCAGATCCACGAATCTAACGAAGAACCGCGGACCCCAAAAACGGGGGACCGCGCTACGTTGCTAGTTCGCTGGGTTCTCGCCCTCGCCCGTATGGAAAGCCTGCAAATTGATTCATAGCCCTCTCCGGGGGGAGAGGGTGGACCGCCGCCGGCGCTTTCACCAGCCGGGGCGGGACGGGTGAGGGGGTTCGTCGCAGAATCAGATCCACGAATCTAGCGAAGAACCGCGGACCCCAAAAACGGGGGACCGCGCTACGTGATTCCTGCCCCATCACCACAAAGGGACAAGGGGATCGAGCCAGCACCTAGACCCCAGTCCCTAGTCCCCAGCCCCCCACCGCCCAGCACCTTGTTTAATCCGCAAAACCTGCGTAACCTGCCAATGATGCCAAGCTTGCGGCAATTCGTCGGCGCGTCCGTACTGATTCTTCTTCTCGCCTGGGGAGCGCATCGCGCCGCCTCCCAGAACGCCTACGACCTCATCATCACGAATGGCGTGATTGTGGACGGCACGGGGCGCCCCGGCTTCCGCGCCGACCTCGGCATCCGCGACGGCCGCATCGAAAAGATCGGGTCGCTCGGTCAGGCCCCAGCGCGCGCCCGCATTGACGCCCACGGCCAGGTTGTAGCCCCCGGGTTCATCGATGTCCACGTTCACATCGAAGATCAGATCCAGCATTCCACCCAGCGTTTTGCCGCCAACAATTTCCTGTTGCAAGGGGTCACCACCGTCATCACGGGGAACTGCGGCCACTCGGCGCCGGACATGGCCGCCTTCTTCCACAAGCTTGCCAGCCTCAAACTGGCCATCAATGTCGCGACGCTGGTGGGGCACAACACCCTGCGGCAGCAGGTTTGTGGTGCGCGGCCGAAACCCTCGCCGGAACAGATGGCGCGCATGGAAGCGCTGGTCAGGGGTGGCATCGAGGCCGGAGCACTGGGTTTTTCCACGGGGCTCTGCTACAAGCCCGGTCTATACGCCGGTGAGGACGAAGTGGTAGCGCTGGTGCACGTCGCGGCGGAGGAAGGGGCGATCTACGCCACGCACCTGCGCGACGAAGCCGCCGGAGGCCGCCAAGCTTTGCAGGAGGCCGTCGAAACCGCCCAGCGCGCCGGCGCAACCCGACTGCACATTTCGCATTTCAAGGCGGCGGGGCGCTCCCAATGGGGGACGGCGCGAGCGCGTCTGGATGGGGCGCGCCAGACCGTCGGAAAACAGATTCGCCTGACCTCGGATATGTATCCTTACACGGCCGTCAGCAGCACACTCGAATACCTGATTCCCCCGGAGGCTTATCCCCTGCTGGGCGGCCCGGCGGCGGAGCATTCGAAAAACTTTGCCCGCGCCGTCGACCTCACGCTGGCCAAGTTGCGCCGCGACGGCTGGCAGGACTACTCGAATGCGCGCGTGGCCTTCAGCGAAAAGCACAAGGAATGGATTGGGAAGACCATCCCCGACATCGTGAAAGAGGGAACGGGCGGAGCTTCGCCAACCGAGCAAGCCGCCTGGATCTTAAAAACCCAAGCCCGCGGCGACGTACAAATTATTGCCGATGAAATGAGTGAGCCGGACGTGCGGCAGCTCATCACCGCTCCCGACATGGTGTTTGGGTCGGACAGCTCCGTGCACTACCGCGGCCTGGGGCGGCCTCACCCGCGCGGCGCCGGCACTTTCCCACGCATCTTCACGGAGTACGTGCGCAACCTGAAGCTCCTGACCTTGGAAGAGTCTGTGCGGCGTTCGACCGGCCTGGCGGCGGAAATCTTTGCCCTGCCCGATCGTGGGCTCATCCGCGAAGGCGATTGGGCCGATATTATTATCTTCGACCCAGCGCGACTGGAGGACCGCGCCACGTTTGAAGATCCCTGGGAACCGCCGGGAGGAATCGCTTATGTGATTGTTAACGGAGCGGTCGCCGTAAAGGAAACAAAAGTGACCGGGGCACTGGCCGGACGCCCCGTACGCAGGAAGTAGTAGCACCTATGTTAAGACCCTACCGAACCGGAGGCATTTGTGCTGGTCAAGCTCAATAAAGTCCACCGCAAGCAGCTCATCACGCCGGGGCGCCTCATCGCTCAGGCGCTGGCGGCTCTCTGCCTGCTAGCGGCCGCCCATTCCTCAGTCATCGCGGCCCAAAAACCTAAGCATACGGGAATCAAGGTGGAAGGATTTGCCGTCGCTATCACGCCCAACAGCATTACCGTGCTCGACAAGAAACCCCAGGAGATCAAAATCCTGACCGCTAAGGACTACTCTTCCCAAGTCGGCATGGGGGCGCGCGTGACCGTCTGGTATACGACTGAGGGCGGCGCGAATCACCTGGAAGACATTGAATTGCCTGAAGAGAATATGTTCCTGCCCGCAGACCAGCTCGGAGCGGGTATCAAGCGCATCATTATTCTGCCCAGGTCCGAGGATGTTGAGAACACGCAGGGGTTGTTCGCCGCCATTGCCAAGTACCTTCAGGACAATGCCGGATGGTACGTGGCGCCCGCGGAACTGGGGGCAGAGATTGCCAGCCGGACCACCGCTTCCTCCAACCCGCTGGATTCGATCGACCCCCAAACGGGGCAAGTGGATATGCAACGGCTCCTGGAGGCGCAGCGCTCCCACGCCTCAAAAGTTGCCGAAGCGGCCCACGTTGACGCCGTGCTGGAAATCAATGTCGAGAAAGTGAAGGCGACCGTCAAACAACAAATGGCTTCCTGGGATGACATGACGGAAACCGTGGCCGCCAAGAAGACTCGGGCGCTGGCGGCGCTGACCGGTGTGAACGCATTTGGCGGAAAGGGTTGGGTGTATGCCGCCACGGTGGACATGAAACTGTGGAACGGCAGCGGCAAGCTCCTCTGGCAGAAGCGAAGAGGGTTTGCGGCGCTGGGTTTTCAAACCGGCGTGGGCAAAAGCTATCGCGAACGTCCCTTGACAGAGGTTTACCAGAATCGAGAAGCCATGAATAGCTGGCTCGCTACCACGCTGGGGGCCTTGGCACGACCAGTCAAAATGACGCAGCCGTAGTGCGTCTTGCTACGAGCCGGGGCGTGCGCCGCCAACGTCGGCATGCCATCGCCCGTCCCGCCAAGACGCCAGGGGCCTTGCGCCGCCAGGTAGCCTGAGCGCGCCCGACCCAGTCTCGCCTGAAATCAGGAAACCACGCGAAAAGGTCAAAGAGGGGCACGAAGCGAAGGCGTAACTGCTCTTCGCCAATCAAAATATCCGAAACAAATCCGCAACTTGCGAACTGCGCTGGGACCTGTCATACTGACTGTGGTCACCCGTAATATTGCGTTTTGTCACCAGTTAAATCCTAAGCGAGGGGAATTCCAGACGCATGGAATGTCCCACTTGTTGCTCTACGCGGGCTGTAGCGGGCGTTGTCCCACCAGAAAACTGGGTGACGACGCGGGATCGTTCAGAATGTCACGATTTGCAAACGCGTCCTGGAAACAGACCATCGGACTAAAAGGAGGAATTAAGATGACGAAGAAACTTATGCTCGTGGTGTTCTCGATCCTGGTTTTCGGTTGCCTGGCATGGGCAGAGGATAAAGCTATTTACGGAACGGTCAGTGATTCCCATTGTGGCGTGAAGCACGCGACGGCTAATGCGGCAGGTGCGCCGTGCGTTGAGCATTGCGTTTCCGGCGGGGCCAAGTACATTCTGGTTTCCGAAGGCAAGGTTTATCAGCTCGACGCGCAAGATAAGTTCAAGGGTATGGGCGGAAAGGCCGTGAAGGTGATGGGCAGTGTGAACGGCGACTCGATCACCGTCACGGATGTAACGGTGGCTACCCCGCCCTCCTCTTAACGGCGCTGGCATTCTGAAGCGACAGAGTCCGCTTCCTCGGGAGTAGCCTCAATCCGTTACGGCGCGATTCACTGGTTGAAGTTCAACTGCGCGCGCCGAATGGCACGGGGCCGATACCCGCTGCGTGTCCGCACGTGGAAGTTCTTTAAGCGATCGCCCGCCAAGCGCACCGTGATACTGCGCCAGCCGTAATTGGGGTTGGGCTGCGGGTAATAAGTAAGCGTATAGAGATGCGCCAGGTCATCGCGAATGGAAGCGAACGCCTTCGCCTGATCCTGCCAGTTCTTGGCAAAGTAGGATTTACCCCCCGTGCTGGCGCTCATGCGTTCGAAAACCGCGGTCGATACCGGGTCCAGTCGCGCCTGCTGGGTACTGATCATGTAGATCGGGATTCCTTCCGTTTGAGCAACCTCGCGGACATCCTCAGGCGCCACCATACTGGTGTTGTCAGGGCCGTTCGAGAAGACGACCACCACCCTCCTCCCGGAAAACTGGCCCGCATCCTTGAGGGTTAATAGCAGCGCGTCATAAAGCGCGGCGTTATCTCCGGCCACGGTATCGCGAACCCCCATCAAAGCCATTGTGCGGTCTGGGGTCAGCATACAAATCCGCGAAAAGTTGCGGCTATAGGAGTAGAACGCCACGCGATAGGGATGGTCCAGCGAGCGGACAAATTCCGCAATCGCATCCTGCGCATAGACGAATCCCTTGTACATGTAGTTGCTGGTGTCGAAAAGGATGAACACACTGGCGCCGGCGATCAGAGCCGTGACGCGCTCCGGAGTCTCCGTCTGGATGAGGCCGGACGGCGCTGCCTCACGCGGCTGCGGCTTGGAGGGTTGAGGCCGTGTCAAGGTGGGATTGCTTTCCCCCCGCGCATAGTCCTCGAGCCGGCGGGGTGCCTCATTCTCCTCACCAAAGGTGGCGAGCTTCTGGGTAATCCCGTCTTCAAAAATCTGGAAGTCCCAGGGGCTGAGGCCGGTGACGTAGTCCCCTTTCTTGTCCGTCACGGCCACATCCAACTGCACCATGTTCACGGTGACTCGAAAGACCGTATCGGGTTTATTTTCCTGCGCGCCTATCCAAACTGCGCCCCCGGCGAGAACCCCCAAGCCGAGCAAACCGAGCAGAAAGTTTCGTTTCACCATAAGTCACCTTTCTAATCCCACGATGACGATCCTCATAGCGGAGCGAGCGAGCTGGTTTTGGGCAAAGACTCCATCTTGCCTTCCCGAAACTCTGTCCCGGTTTCCTGCAAAGCGCGCAGCAGCGACGGCCAATCGTCCAAGTGCGTAGCAAAGATCTTCTCCACCATGCGGCGCGTCAAATCGGGAACCAACTGATTAAGCGCTTCCGGGGGCAATCCCTTCTCGTCCGCCAAGCGGGCCCAGAAGAGGTTGTTGGACTCCCATGATTCCGCCATCAGGCGGCTGAAGTAACCCAGGAAGGTTGGAAAGGGCTTCAAGTTGAGAAGTTCGCGGCGATAGGTCTGCGCAAGCGCTGGATGCGGAACTCCGAAATCCTCCGAGAGCCTCGCCGGGTTGATTTCCTGGGGGGAGCGTTCGGCAAGCCTGGCTAGTTCGGGACCCGTTTTGCCCAAGCCATTTGCTTCGGCAGGGAATCCCCGGCGGAACTCCATGGCCAGGTAGAAGCATTCCGCGGGCGTAACCTGAGAGATGACCTCTTGGGGATGGCCGGCGCGGAGGCCCTTTTCAACTTCCTCTACCCGCCGTGGGTCCATGCGGGCAGGAAGGATCCCCACAACCTTCTGCCGCAGGTCGTCATTCGTAGAGGCGCCGGTCAACAGTTCTTCCCCAAAACGCTGGAGAAGCGTAACGGCGTGGAGTTCATCCCGCGTTACCCGCCACCAGCGAGCCAAGACGGCGCTGGTCATGAGGCTTGGGACCAAATCCTCCCAGATCAGGGATTGCACGTTTTCCGGCACCACGAACTGCTGCTCTACTTCCGATAGTACATAGGGCAAGCCGACAAGTCCCCCCGCCAGACGGACACCGCCCCCCGAAGTATCACCGCGGCCGACCAAACGCGGGGTGCGCCAGGGGTGGTCCGCTCCCCGGGTGATCTCCCCGGAGAAATCATGGCGGCGGACGAGCAGCGGGTTGTTGTGAAGCATAACCGCTCCCGGCGGCTCGTAGTAGGCGTAGTTCAGGCCCACTAGAAAATCGCGCAAGAAGGGCACCAATCGCCCGCGGGCCGCCGCCAGGTCCTGAGCGGACGCTTGCGACTTGACGACTTCCGCCAGATTGGTTTGCATCTCGGATTGGGTGTGCGGGTCCGAGAACGGTCCAGCCGTCCAGTCGATTCGCTCACCCGTGGTAAAGACGGGTTTCGGCATTTCAAATTCCCGCAGCTCTTCGGCGAGCGGCAGGAGCGATTCGCCTGAGGGTTTTCCTTGCTCCTTCTGACTCAGGCCATCCCCCAACCCCATCAACGTGTCGAAGGAAACAAGCCGCTGTGCTTCCAGGACGGAGCGCATCTGGTTGGCGAGTTTTTGCCGAATCTCGGAGTTTTCCTGGTTGGTGGGATTCGGACCGGCGAGCAAGAGTATGACCTGGTCCTGAGTAAGCCGGGGTTTACCAGACGCGGCACGGAAGAGCTCCGCAAGGGAACTTCGCGTGGCATCGAAAAGCTGGGGTGTAGTGTGGACATCCCCGAACGGGTGGATGACCGACTGCCACGAGTTATTCCAATTCGTTACCGGGATCTGCCCCTGCCGCGCCAGGATTTCCCAGAGGCCGACGTTGGCCTGAAGAATGCCCAAGGCCTCAGCTCGCGTATAGGCGTCTGGAATCTGGTCGAGGGCCTCTGTAAGATTAATGAAACGGGTAATGGACGTGTCGTTGAGGACGTGGAACTCAGCAAATACGGGGTATTGGTCGCTCAGCACCTCGTAGTCCTTGGCCAACAAGCGCACGGTCTCAGGACTCAGGGGCTGTTCCGAAGAGCGTTCGCGTTCTATTTCACTCACCGTAAGGAAGATCTGCAAGGGTCCCCTCCCCCAGCTCACCCGGGAAAGGGCGACGAAACTTTCCAACAAACTATCGGCGTTGTCAATATGGGCGGTGTGTTTGCCCCAATCACGTGCGGTCTTGGTTTCTTTATCGCCACGAATAATCTCTCTCCACACGTCAAGATTACCCGCAATATGCGCCTTGCCATTCGCATCCAAAGGGCACCGCGTCACGAGCAGCAAAAGCGCAGGGTCGGGGCGGAAGACGGGTCGTGCGGGGCCGGGAGAAGGGTCACGTCCGCGCAACGCCTCATAGAATCGAACCAGACGGCGAGGTTCAGTAAAATATGCCTGTTGAGATCCGCTGACCCGGGAGAGCGCGTCAAAATAGACGGCGAGCCAACCTTCATCTTTGGCAAGAAGCTTCGGTATGAAGTCCCCTGGCGAATCGGGGCTGGCCCCCACCAATTGCTTCCATGCGGATTCCGCCGAAGGTCCACCCGGCACGACAACACGCCCGGAGTGAAGGTGGAGTTGTTCGCCGTAGAAATCGAGGACGGGAGCAAGGGGCAGGAGCGCGGTTAATCCCGGGGATTGCCTCAGAGAGGTTCGGGTATTGTCATCCATCCTCGCCAACGCCCAATAGAGCCGGGCCAAGGCTGGATCACCCAGGAGCGAGTCCAGCAGGTCTTTGCTTCCTTTATCCCTGCTCATGGCCGCCCACTCGTCTCGGCTAAACAGTACCGGTACCTGCGAACTCCCAAAGGGATAGGCAAACGGTTTGTCTCCGCGGAGCGTGTTTTCCAGTTGGACCAAAGGGAAACCGGAGTCGACGGTGATGAAGGCCCTCTTGGCATCGGAAGTTTCAAGCGAGGTGTTGGGCCCGCAGGGCTCCCGCAGCCTGTACCCAATCACCGTCAGAAGCGGCTGCGCTGCGCTGCATTGGGAGACTCGGATAACTCCATCGGGGCCCGCCAGCGCCTGCAATTCCCGCGCCTGTTCCACATAGCGCTTCACCAGAATCAGATACTCCGTGGGTGAGTGCGGCCTTTCCTGTCCTCCGTACCCTTCCATCACCACGTGGCGGGCCAGGAGGGGCAGAACTTCGTCCAGGGAAACCTTCTGGCTGACCGCGGCCAAGCGCAGGAAGGGACGCAAGGGACCGGGAATGGCCATCGTGGCTGTCGACGGTGCGGGGTCACCTCCGGCAGGCGAATCTGCACCCGATACGCGCCCCCCGCTGCGCGCACTTCCAGGCAATGCCGGACAAAAATATAGAACGAGTGTCAACAGAACCGTCGACAAGCGAAAGGAAGTTCTCATGGCCGAAGTCCCCTTCTGGACGTTTAGACGAGTTTGATTTCGAAGATTCCTACCCGTGGGGAAAGGAGCTAAGCCACCTGCCGACATCGGTCCTGGTCCGCTTAGCCCGGCCGTTAGTAGCGGTGGTTCCCTGTTAGCACGTGCAGCGGTCTGAGTGGGCCGCGATTTCTATCCTGCTTTCCCCGATGTTTGCGATTATACACCAAACTGCCGCGCAAGTGAGGGACTAACAATTATTATGGAGGCGCCATGTGAAGCTGTGATGGCTGCGGTGTGAAACTTGATGAGAAAGAGGGGGAGTTTCCGCCTCAAAAATCGGGGCGAAAGCTGGAGCTTGGCGCGGCGGAACCACACTCGAAATGCCATAGGAAAAAAGAGCATGAAGGTGGAGGATTTGGTGGGACCTCGCGCGCTAAGGCGCTGGGAGCGCAACTTCTGGGACATGTCCCACTTGACGAAAACGTGGGATTGAAATGCGGATTCGCAAGGCAAAAAGGTGGCCGTGCGGTGAAGCCAGGTGTTCGCCGTCCCAGAACGGAAAGGTTACACGTCTACTTTAGTAAAGCCATCGCCTGCGCAACGCTTGCTCCCTCATGAACGATGGCCTTGCACGCCCGGATCATCTTTTCGGGGTGGGGATGCTGAAAAACATTTCGTCCATAGACGATGCCCGAAACACCTTGTTCGATTAACGCGTGTGTACGAGTCAGTATTTCTTTATCCGCTACGCGCGCGCCGCCCCGAGGGAGCACGGGCTTGGGCGATGCGGCTTCCACGACCCGGTGGTACTCACTGAGATTATCGCAGGGGTCGGCTTTGACCACATCCGCGCCCAACTCGACGGCTTGCCGGACCAAAGATATCGTCCGGCGCAGGTCGGGATCGAGCTTATACCCGCCCGCCTTCTTGTCAGGCAACATGACAAGAGGCTCCACCATAAGCGGCATACCGTATCGTTCACATTGTGTCTTCACGCGGCAGACATTGGCGAGACACTGACGGTACAAATCCGGCTGGTCAGACGGCCACAACAGGTTGACCACCAGCGAGGCGGCGTCCAGAGCCACGGCCCGTTCCACCGCATCTTCGATCAAGTGGCAAAACACTTGGCGCGGCGTGGGCGTGTTGTAAAGATTCGTTGGGTCGACTCGCACTACCAGGGAGGGCTTCGCTTTCCCCACCGTATCCTGCAACCAGTGGGCCTGGCCAAGACTCAGCAAAATGGCGTCGGGACTGGCCGCCGCCACGGTCGCGACCACCTGCTGCAAGTTCTCCATGCCGGGAAGGTAGCTCGGCTCATTGTGCGCGCCGTGGTCGAGCGCCACCTCAAAGCACTTGCCGTCCGCCGCGAACAAGCGGTTCAACCTGGGGTTCACGGACATTAATGCGTCTCCTCGGTTACATAATTTTCTTTATATCTTTCCAAGTGACCAGAATGACGTGATTGTCTTCCAAGGCCTTCTTGAATTCCGGACTCGTCATCACGTTGAAATCGCGCTGACGCCACGCGGCGCCATAGGCAGTGTGGTCTACGGAAACCGCCTCTGCTTCGTCATTATCAAAGTCCAGGTGGACGTAAAGCTGGTACAGCCCGGGTTTGAGTGCCTTCACGGCGCGCGTGTAAAACCCCATCCAATCCTGGGGAGGAGTGGTTGAGGAAATGACAATAACCGAATCGACTGCGACGTCTTTATCGGAAAGCAGGGGGACGAAACTCCCCCCGGTCGCCCGGTCCCGCCCCCCCAGGAAAGGCAGCTTGTAGTCGTGCGCGACCTTCATGTAAATCTGGAAAAGCTCCTGATTGGACATCAGTGCTCTTTGATGGCTATCCACAAAGTCGGGTTGAAAACCCATTTGCAAGGCGCGGTCCATCTGGGCGCGAATTTCACGATCGATTTCCGCGGGCTTGCCGTGACTGACCGTGTCGGAACCATGTTGCCAAATGTAACCGTTGGGATCAAGTAGACTGGGCACCTGATCCTTGGGCGCCACTGGACCCCAGCGATAAGTATCGTATTCACTGGAAAGCACCAGGTGGACCCCCAGGCAGAGGTTCGGATGTTGCTTCGCAAATTGCGCGACTTCCGTCAGCCAGGGGGAAGTCATCATGACAGTGCCGCAAGTGACCGCCCCTTGGCTGAGCGCGGTGAAACTCGCGAGATCTGCCGCGTGGTAGACCCCCACATCATCCGCCTGAATGATCAGAAGCTTCGAATCGGCGGGATACCCCAGCTTTTGCGCCACGTCTCTCATTTGCGCGTATGAGGTCCCGACCCCCAGGGCGACCGAGAAGACCACTGACAAGAGGATCGCTGACGCACGCGCCCACCCCCTCGCGTGCAGACGAAAGCGCCGATCAGAATGAAGGGGAAACACACACCCGGCGTTTGTCTTTGTCAAAACACACCTCCACATGATTCCTGCCCCTGGGTCTGTTTCCTATATCACTCGGAATATTTGGTGTCAATGCAATGACGTGAAGCGAGAGCGGGTAGCGCGGAGGTAGGCGCCTTTTGCCTTCCTCCGCGGTTCTTAACATGGAAACATCAACCATGGCATCAACATCCAAAGAGGACATTCCATGGACCGTTGAAGGGCCGCAGACGAACGCAAACAACGCGTACGTCTGCGCTACCCGCTGGCTCGAACCATTCGTCTACCTCCGGCGGACGCGGTTCCCGGTATATCGATTTTCTCTTTCCCCGCAGAATCGGGTAATATCGCCAACTGCCGCACGGAGGTATTCACAAAGATGGATGGCAACGAGACGAATAATAGTTGAGAGACTCCAAACACATCGGCCAGCGCCGCAGCGGGCCTGGGGGCGCTCGCGGGAATCACCTTCCTCACGCGGCCGGAGCGAGTTTTTGGCGCGAACGACCGGGTCAGGGTTGCAGTAGTGGGATTGCGCGGGCAGGGTTTTTTGCATGTCGAAGAGTATGCAGGAGTGTCGAACGTTGAGGTTGCCGCCGTCTGCGAAGTCGACGAGAACATCCTGAACAACCGTCTTGCCGACATGGAAAAGATGGGCCTGCCTCGACCCAAAACCTTCGTCGATGTTCGCAAGCTTCTGGAAGACACCTCCCTTGATGTCATCTCGATTGCCACCCCCAATCACTGGCACTCGCTCATCGCCATCTGGGCGTGCCAGGCCGGCAAGGATGTTTACGTTGAGAAGCCTTGCTCCCACAACTGGTGGGAGGGGCATCAAATGGTGAAAGCCGCGTCAAAATACAATCGCATGGTGCAGCACGGCACCAACCTGCGAACCAGTCCAGCCGTGCGGGAGGGCGTTTAGAAACTTCAAGAGGGCGTGGTGGGCGACGTTTACATGGCGCGCGGGATTTGCTACTGCAAACGCCCCAGTATTGGACGCGCTCCGGTCGAGCCGGTTCCAAGCGGCGTTGATTACGACCTTTGGATTGGCCCCGCCCCGGTAAAGCCCTTCACCCAAAATCGCTTCCACTACAACTGGCATTGGTTCTGGGATACGGGCAACGGCGACGTGGGCAATCAGGGCATCCACTACATGGACGTGGCGCGCTGGGGGCTGGGAGTCAAGTTCCCCAACAAGGTTTCCGCCATCGGTGGACACTTCATGTTTGACGATGACCAGGAGACGCCCAACACGCTCAATTGCACCTTCCAGTTCGATATGCCCGAAGGCAAGCGCAAGTTGCTGGTGATGGAAGTGCGGCACTGGATCACCAATCATGAAGCGGAAATCGACACGCCCGGGTTCGGCCTTATCATCCCGAATTTCCAGGGCTACCCCGACCCTCGCAGCGAGCACCGCCGCCAGTTTTCAGGGCAAGTCGTGGGGGATATTTTCTATGGGCCCAAGGGGTACATGGCCATTGCTCACGGGGGACACGATTTCTATCGGACTTGGTTGGGACCCGAGCAGGAACCCGGCCCCTCCGGCAATCAACAGGATGGCAGTTGCT
Source organism: uncultured Acidobacteriota bacterium (assembly GCA_963804995.1). Taxonomy (GTDB): domain Bacteria; phylum Acidobacteriota; class Terriglobia; order UBA7540; family UBA7540; genus Bog-366. Next base: position 57,203 of record CAWDSK010000008.1, on the reverse strand, counting down.
GGGCGAATTTCATTGACGCGGTGCGCAGCCGGAAGAAGGAAGATCTCCACGCGCCGATCGAAGAGGGACACTACTCCTGCACGCTGGTGCATCTGGCCAATGCGTCCTACCGCCTGGGCCGCACGCTGAACTTTGATCCTGCCACCGAACAAGTGATTGGAGATGAGGAGGCTAATCGCCTGCTGCGCGGCGCCTACCGCGCGCCCTTCGTGGTTCCTGAGAAGGTTTGAAGTTTCGGAGTGCGGTCCGCCGCGGCGGACTGCCGCTTTCCTTTCCGCGAGGTCGCTCGCGGCAGCCATCGCCTCAGACCCTATCTACGGACGGCCAGCGAGCTGGCCTCGGAGAAAGCGGCAGCGAGCTGCCGCACTCCAAAAGGGATTGCTACCGCACCCATCCGTTCAGGTAATTCAGCACCGCGCGCTCCAGGTCTTCCCCTCCCTGCTCGGTGAAGGGAGAGACTCCCGGCTCATAACCCCCGTGGGCGAATTCCGCCCGGGTGGGAAGATAGCCGAGCGCGCCGTTGCAATATCCAAAATAAAACGTATAGGGAAAAGGCGAGCGGTTCCGTACGTCCATCGAGATTTCGCAGAACAGCTCCAGAGGGGCCGCCCAAACGGCAATGTCCTTGTTGATTCGCAAGAAGCGCACGGGAAGGCGAACCATCGCGGTTCCGGCGCTGGTCGTGCGCAGGTAGTTGCCAAGGTCGGGCGCCCATCCCATACCGGCCTTGCGCGGGGTCTCAACGATGGTGTCACCGAGTGTGAGCTCGACATCTGAAGTCGTGGGGCCCAGGCGCGCATTAGCCTCGATGATGGGGTCACCCAGCAGCACTTCAAAAGCCTTCAAGTGCCCGCTGCGGAAATCGGGATAGACGGTGTAAATCGGGGCCTGATTGCCCGCCGCGCCTTGAATGTAAAGCATCGGGGCGCCCAGTTTCTGCTGGACGTATTCCGCCACGGCGCCCGGCGCGTCGCCGCTGATCAGTGTGTTCGCGCCGCTGAGCACCGTCCCGTGCATGGCATAGTTGGCAACCAGGGCCAGCAGCGTGCCATCGGCTTTCTCTAAACGGATCAGTCCGATCTGCCGGTCCGTCGGGCCGTCCGGGTTCAAGCCCAGAAACGCCGGGCCGTCTTCATTTCGCGCTCGGCGGTTAATGTTGGCGCGCGCGAATCCCCGGCCGACCCCCAGCCGCGCGGGCTTCGAGCTTCTGCCGCGCCTCCTTGATTCCATCAATCAATTGCCTCTCCAGGTGAGCCGTGTACTCAGTGTCCGGCGCGTGCTTAAAGCGGTTGGCCATGAAGACTCCGCTCAGCCCAGGCGGCCCCACCTCCGGCGCGGAGTGCGTGTGCGTCACCGTCCACCATACCTGGACGGGTTTGATTCCCGTCTCCTCCTCAAGCTTTTTGGTGACCTCGTCGTAGATGGAAGGCGAGAAGGAAACGAGTTCAGTCGAGATGAGGAAGAATTGGGTTTTCCCATCGTCCATCGCCACGATGCGGTGGAAGATGTGATCGTGCACGCCGGTCGATTGCCGCGCGTCATAACCCTTCAGCCATGCGGTTTTGTCCGGGGTGATATCGACTTTGACTACGGAGGCGCGAAACTGGCCGGCTCGCGCGTTCGATGAGATCACTACAATCGCCAGGATAAAAGCTAAAACCACGCCACCTTGGCGCGACTTGCCAAGCCCTGCCCCTTGAGTCTTCGCCATGACTCTCTCCTTGTCGCCGCGAATCAGTAAACTGTACGGATGGATGTGGTGCGGGGGGCGGGAATCGAACCCGCACAGCCTTCGCAGGCCGAGGGATTTTAAGTCCCTTGCGTCTACCAGTTCCGCCACCCCCGCGCGATGATTCTAAAAGACTTTTTTGGTAGTCACGATTTCGCGGTCCGTCCTTGTACCAGTAGGCAGACTGTTTATCGCGCCTAACCCCGTCAAGAACGTATGCCGAAATGAGTGTATCACGGCATCGACACGAAGTTTAAGGGCTTGCCTCAGGCGGTAGTGGTGCAGTTTGATGTTGTAGCGGCGAGTTTACCTCGCCATATGGCGGCGTTAAGCCGCCTCTACACAAGCGCGGCGTCCCGATCAGATCGGGATGAATGCCGCCGCCTCTACGTCAAATTGCACCACTACCCCTCAGGCGCTTGGGTTGACCGTGCAGCGTCCAAATTGCCGAAGCAGGTTTGAAGTTTGAACTTCGTGGCGGATCAGTTGGCCGGCGGGCGGCGGTTCCGTGCTTTGACCGTCGTGGATGTGTTCACGTGAGAATGCCTGGTGATCGAGGTGGGGCAGAGCCTGAAAGGATGAACTTCCATTAGTTCCCCGCAATGCGCATCATGCGGTAAGTGCTTGTTGCCAAGTGATAGGCTGGGTTTCCACGCAGTCTATTCGTGGCCACCGTGCTGGCGCAGCAATTCCGCCAAATCCTTGTGGCCATAAACTGCTGCCCAGTGCAACGGCGTCACGCCTGTGCTGTTCTTGGCATTGACGTCGGCCCCTTTTGCCAGCAGCAATTGCGCCACTTCCATGTGGCCATTAAGCGCTGCCCAGTGCAACGGCGTTGCGCCTGCGCTGTTCTTGGCATTGACGTTGGCCTTGCTAGCCAGCAGCAATTCCGCCACGTCCTGGTGGCCCCCTTGTGCCGCCCAGTCCAACGGCGTCCAGCCGTATTTATCCTTGACGTTAACATCGGCCTTGCCGGCCAGCAGCAATTCCGCCATGACCTTGTGGCCATTACGCGCCGCCCAGTGCAAAGGCGTCTGGCCGTTGTTATCTTTGGCATTGACCTCGGCCTTGCTGGCCAGCAGCAATTTCGCTACGTCCTGGTGACCAGCAGACGCCGCATACTGCAAAGGTGTAATGCCGGCGTTGTCGTGAGCATTGACATCGGCCTTGCTGGTCAGCAGCAATTCCGCCACGGCCCGGTGGCCATAAGCCGCCGCCACGTGCAAAGGCGTCCAGCCGTTCTTGTCCTTGGCATTGACCTCGGCCCCGTTGGCCAGCAGCATTTCCGCCACGCCCTTCTGGCCACCCTCCGCCGCGTAGTGCAAGGGCGTCTTATCGTGGTTGTCCTTGTTAAGAACCACGTGAGGGTTGGCTTTGATTAGCGCCTCGACCCTTCCGATATCGCCATCCCGGGCCAGGTTATCAATATCGCCCACGACCATCGTTGTGTCAGAGGTGCTAGGCTGGACGGGCGCGGGCGGCGCGGGCGCCTCAATCTTGGCGGCCGCCACGGTCGGGGCGGTGGGCGCGGGTGGGGTGGTCGCCACGGGCGGGGCGGATGGTGCGGTGGGCGCGGGTGGGGTGGTCACCACAGTGGCGGCGGCCGGCGCGGTCGGCGTTGGCGTGGAGACTTCCCTACCGCGTGGCTGACCCAGCAATTCCGCCATGTCCTGGTGGCCATTACGCGTCGCCACCTGCGAAGGCGTCGCGCCGAGGTTGTCCTTGGCATTAACATCGGCCCCGTGGGCCAGCAGCAATTTCGCTACGTCCTTGTAACCGGCAGACACCGCGTAGTGCAAAGGCGTCTCGCCTGTGCCATTCTTGGCATTGACATCAGCCTTGCTGGCCAGCAGCAATTCCGCCACGGCCTGGTGGCCCCACATTGCCGCCCAGTGCAAAGGCGTCCAGCCGTTATTATCTTTGGCGTTGACCTCAGCCCCCTTGGCCAGCAGCAATTCCACTACCTCCTTTTGACCAGAAGTCGCCGCCAGGTGCAAAGGCGTCGCGCCGAGGCTGTCCTTGGCATTGACCTCGGCCCCCTTGGCCAGCAGCAATTTCGCTACGTCCTTGTAACCCGCCGACGCCGCGTAGTGCAAAGGCGTATCGCTTGTACTGTTCCTGGCATCGACCACGGCCTTGTTGGCCAGCAGCAATTCCGCCACGTCCTGGTGGCCCCACAGTGCCGCCCAGTGCAAGGGCGTCCAGCCGTTACTATCCTTGGCGTTCGCCTCAGCCCCGTTGGCCAGCAGCAATTCCGCGACGTCCCTGTGGCCACCTTCCGCCGCGTAGTGCAAGGGCGTCTTTTCGTGGCTGTCCTTGCTGGAAACCAGGCGAGGATCGGATTTGAGCAGCGCCTGGACCTTTGCCAGATCACCTCCCCGGGCCGCGTCATCAATGTCCGTGGCAACCATCGCAGTGCCGGGCGTACTCGGCTTTTCGGGCGCGGGCGGCTTGGGCTTAGCGATGTCCTGCCCGCCATGCGCGCGCAGCAATTGCGCTACCTCCTTGTGGCTATTACGCGTCGCCCAGTGCAGAGGCGTCTGGCCGTCGTTGTCACTGGCATTAACATCGGCCTTGCTGGCCAGCAGCAATCCCGCCAGCTCCGTGTGGCCATTACGAGCCGCCCAGTGCACAGGCGTCTGGCCGTTGTTGTCCTTGGCATCGACCTCGGCTTTGCTGGCCAGAAGCAATTGCGCCACCTCCTTCTGGCCATTACGCGCTGCCCAGTGCAAAGGCGTCAGACCGTCTTTATCCTTGGCGTTGACGTCAGCCTTGCCGGCCAACAGCAATACCACCAGGTCCTTGTGGGCATTGCGCACCGCCCAGTGCAAAGGCGTCCAGCCTTCCTTATCCTTGGTATTGACCACGGCCTTGCTGGCCAGCAGCAATTTCGCTACGTCCGGGTGCCCAGCCGATGTCGCGTAGTGCAAAGGCGTATCGCCCTTGACGTCCCTGGCATTGACATCAGCCTTGCTGGCCAGCAGCAATTCCGCCACGTCCTTGTGGCCGCCAAACGCTGCGTAGTGCAAAGGCGTATCGCCCTTTTTATCCCTGCCATTGATATCCGCGTGGTGGGCCAGCAGCATTTGCACCACGTCCTGGTGGCCATAAGCCGCCCCGTGCAGAGGCGTGGCGCCCTCGTTGTCCTTGGCATTGATGTCGGCGTGGTGGGCCAGCAGCAATTCCGCCACGTCCCTGTGGCCACCATACGCCGCGTAGTGCAAAGGCGTATCGCCCTTGCCGTCCTTGGCATTGACATCGGCCCCGTTGGCCAGCAGCAATTCCGCTACGTCCTTGAAACCACCCGACGCCGCAAAGTGCAAAGGCGTCGCGCCGTTTTGCTCTTGGCTGGACACCAAAGCAGGATTGCTTTTGAGCAGCGCCTGAACCTTGGCCACGTCGCCAGCCGCAGCCGCGACATGAATCTCGCCACAAAAGGCGAGGCTGCTCCAAGCCAGCGCGGCCAACGCCACCAGAGTGACGGCGGCGCGGCTGAGAATTGGGAATTGGCAGAGTCGGCTAAAGATAGTATGAGTTTTCATGGTTACACCGACTTTCCTTGTCCTAAATTTCCTTCTGGCAGGCCTCACCGACCGCAGTATACACCCCGCCTCCTCGGGCGCAACCATCGCTTTGCAGTCGCGATCCATCCGAATTTTCCACCCTGGCACCGGGCGGGTTTCTAGTGTGGTGTCCGGTAATTAACTGGACATCGTAGCGCCGCCATCTTGGCGGCATTTGCCGGCAGGATGCCGGCGCTACGGCCAACACAGTTGTCCAGCCATTTCCTGGACACTACACTAGGTGGGGTTGTGGCGGGCGGTAGGGGCCGAATACAACGAGATGGGGGCATCGCCTTTTCGAGCCCGTGAGTTTAATCCAACCTGCGCCAGCATCACCGGAATATATCAAAATGGAAACCGTGCTCCTACGGGACAGAGGGGCTTACGGGCTGAGTGCCACCGCCGCCACCCTTTCCACCCGCCAAGCCGGCTGCGGCTCCGCCAATTCCGGCTGCGGCAGCGATCCCCAATACGATGAGAGTGGTATTGGAATGTGAGGTTGGGGCCGACGGAGGCTTCGACGCGCTGGGCGGAGTGGTTGGGGTTGGAGTGGGAGCAGGGGTTGTTCCGAAGGGGGGTAGCCCGGGGACACCCGGCGCGTTCGCTGGAACCAACGTGTCATGTCCCGACGATAAGAGGTATGACTGTCCTGATTGGACTATCCTCGATCTTGACATTTCCGACTAAGGATTGGATATAGGTGCTGTTGTCAGACCTCACCTCTACGCGAATCTTGGAAGGGTCTGCCGAGGCTGGGTCTACGTGAAATCTCGCCGTCACGATCAGGACATTATTCTCGCCAGTATTCTCAACCACAATGGCGCCGTTTTCCAGTCGCAACCAGACACGATCCACGGGTCTCGTGAAGCTGGCCGACGTGTTTTCGTTGAGATTAACGAGGTTGGTCGGCCACAATTGGATGGTCGCGCGGCCCGCTGCCCCCGTCGAAACCAGGTCGCCGTCAAAGATCCACTCCCCGCTGGAAAGAGGCTTCCCATTCGCGGTCGCTCCCGTGGAGGCGACGGCTTGGCCGATGACCGTGCCCGCCGGCATCGTTCCCCGGCCTGGGAATCCAGTTGCGGAGGCAAGGATCTCAGCGCGGAGCCCCTCGGCAAGCGTGTAGCTCTCACCTGAACGGGTCTCGGTGATCGCGACCTTTCCATGCTGGGCTTCCACAATCGTTCGTCTTGTCGGGCAAAAGCGCGACCAGGAACTCGGCCCTCCCCTCACCTTGGGGCTCGACCTTGTACGTGGAAGTCTTCACCACGAAGGTGTCCTTAACTTCCCTCTCCACAGCTACGGTTCCCGAAAGAAGTTGCGCCACGATATTCCCCTTCGCACTACTAAAACGAACCTGGGTTGACGGGGCAAGAGTTGCCCGGCCGGTAGGAGAATATCTAAGGAGCACCGACCCGCCCTCACCAACATACACGGCCTCTCCAGAAAGGATGGTGCCGTTGGATAACAACGTGCTCCCTTCTACTGTTGCGTTGGACGAATTGACGACCTTGCCGACGACGTCTGGCGTTCGATCCACCGCAAGAGTAAAAGCCGAGAACCTCGTGAACATCAAGAGTACGAAAAACGTCAGACTCCGGTTTCGTGTTCGCATGATATTCTCCTTGGAAGTTTTTCCACTCCGATGGGGCAGATAAGGAACCCCTCACTGTCTGACATAGGAAAGAGGCGGGTACGCAGACAAGGGCCCATCGCTCTCACCCCGAAGGACCCGGTCCAGGCTGGGAAGTACGTGGAGCTTGACCCTGAGGACCTCACAACGCCGATGGAGTTCCAGCCTCGGTCAGGGTAGATCGACTTGGCGCAAATCACCACGTCGGTCACCTTGTAGCGGGCACAAAGAGCTTCCAGGTTTGCCGAGTTTCCCAGAACCCGGCATCCCGCCATAAGCCTTCGGTCCTTTGTCGGGTCGTCGTCCAGGAACCCAACCAGGCTCATGTGCGGGTACTGACGGATGTCCTGGGCGGTCGTCAACCCCAGCAGGCCGGCGCCGAGAATCAGGACGCGGCGCGCTCCTTCGGGAAGGGGTTGGTAGTGATGGTGCAGCACATAAAGAATACGGCGCAAACAGCGCAATCCCAGGCCGGCGCTCAGGGCGAGCAAGTATTCAAGGGTGATGATGCTCAACGGGACGAGGAACATTACCGCTTTCCACGAGCTGGTGGGCAGCCCCAGGCGGAGCCCGATACAGGACCAGCGTGACGGGGGCAAGTGCCACCGCCAGGTAGGAAGCGTCCTCCAGGGTGACGTACCGCCACATCATGTCGTAAACCCCCAGGCAGCGGTTCACCACCACCCGCAAGGGCGGGATGAAGGCCATGTACAACCACATCTGCCGGCGATAGAAATCCAGAAACCCCGCTTCATATCGGAAGGTGTAAGCCAACCAGGCCGCACCCATGTATACCGCAAGATCGAGCAACATCTGCGCACCACGGCTGTAAGGCCGCACTTCCTGCCCAAATATATTTAGCCCTCTGGCCAGAGACCTTTCCGGAACACAGACCAGCACCAAGGTCATCAACAGCAGTTTCAAGTCCAGCCGGAAGGTCAGGTTCTGCACATACTCGCAATCGAGAGAGCGTTTTTGCGGCAGGAGGTTCGTGCGATAGACCGCCTGCGGGTTGGCTTGCCGGGCACAGTAGTCAGCCTCCATGCGATGGTGAATGGAAGCATAGGAAGTTACCCCCGGCCGGACGCTCAGCAGGATGCGTTCCCTGGGATCGTCTCAGATCGATCTCACTCGGTACCCGGGGCCGCGGCCCCACAAAACTCATCTCCCCCCGCAGCACGTTGATGAATTGCGGGAATTCGTCCAGCTTGGTGCGGCGCAGGAAGGTTCCCACCGGGGTCAGGCGCGGATCACGTGTGACCACCACGGATGAACCCAGCGCTTCGGCTCCCTGCACCATCGTTCGAAACTTGATGAGCGTAAACGGGCGCCCGAGATACCCGACGCGAGTCTGGCGGAAGAGCACAGGCCCGCGGGAGGTCAGGCGCACCAGCAGCGCACAAAAGATCAGGAGGGGGCTTGAGATCACCAAGCCGGCAAGAGATGCGGCAATATCGAAGAGACGTTTCCCCCGGCGCACATAGAGGGAGGGGCCGTCAGCAGCAGAAACCGCCCCTGGGACGACGAACTTGCCGAGCCCGGTTGTGATGGTAGCCATGGGTTTAATGAAGGCTTAAGGGCTCTTCACACAGGGTTTACGGTTTGTCTCCGTGCCCTCTGTGACTCAACCTCTGTGCCCTCTATGTGAACACCTTTTTCAATAATGAAGACTGGATTCGCCTTCGCGGGAATCATCGCGCCTAAGAGCGTACGCACAATGCGGGCGGAAGCGTGGCCATCCCAGAGCTTGGGGACATGCCCCTTCTTCCCTTCACCCCGAAGGACCTTGCGCGCTTCCTCCACCAGACGGCGGCCATCGAGTCCAACTAACAGGTTTGTACCCTCGCTCAAGGTAATGGGCCGCTCAGTGTTCTCTCGGACCGTCAGGCAAGGAATCCCCAGCGCGGTGGTTTCCTCCTGCACTCCACCGGAGTCCGTAATCACCAGGGTGGCTTCGCTCTGAAGTCTCAGAAACTGCAGGTAGCTCATCGGCGGGACGACGCGGATGCCGTTGGATACGTCATGCCGCGAGCCGCAGAGCCCTGCCTTCCTCCATCCGGTTTTGTGTCCGGGGGTGAACGGGAAAGATCAGAGGAATTTCTTTCGCAATCTCCTCCAAGGCTGCCCAGATCAGGCGAAGCGTTGCCAGATTGTCTACAGTCGAAGGCCGATGCAGGGTCACCAGTCCATAAGGAGCCGTCAAGTCGACGCGGGACTTGCCTTGCGCTTGCAGTTCATGCGGGATCGGATGGCGCTTCGCCTGAGGGAGGAACCGTGCGAGGGCGTCAATCATAACATTGCCCACCAGAAAGATTCTCTCCTCCGGTCGGCCTTCTCTTAGCAAGTTTTCCACGCCGCTGGGCTCCGTGACGAAAAGAAGATCCGCCAATAGCATCGGTAAGGACCCGATTGACCTCTTCCGGCATGGATCGGTCAAAGCTCCGCAATCCTGCTTCCACGTGCGCGAGGGGCAGACCCATCTTGGCTGCTGTCAGGGCCGCTGCCAGAGTGGAATTGACGTCGCCGACCACAACCACGAGGTCGGGTTGCGTCTCCTCCATCACCCGCTCCAGCCGCAGCATGATTTCGGCGGTTTGTCTCGCCGCCGTGCCGGAGCCCACCTCCAGGTTGACGTGGGGCGCGGGTATGTCCAGGTCCTCGAAGAAGGCCTTCGACATCTCATAATCGTAGTGTTGCCCGGTATGGACCAGGATTGCTTCTATATTGGGATGACGGCCCATTTCGTCCAGGAGAGGCGCAATCTTGACGAAATTCGGGTCGCGCTCCAACCACGGTGAGAATGCGCATTCGCGTTGTACCTAAGTTACGTGTTGGTTTAAAATTCCTTCTGAGCTTTCTGCAGGGTGGCAAGGATTTGGAATATACAACCCTTGCCCCCTGGGGAGAGGGTGGACCGCAACCGGCGCTTTCATCAGCCGGGTCGGGACGGGTGAGGGGGTCCCACAGTAACACACAGAGTAACCTCGCAGCCCGCGGTCATGGCCACCGGGACCATCACCAGGCGAGCGCCGCCGCCGAGCAATGACTCGCGAATCCGGAATGTCGCCAGGGTCGTTGCCCAGAGGCTCTCGAAAGGTATCGGGGGTGGTGCTTTCCCGGCAACGGCGTCGACGAAGCACCGCATTTCTTTCTGGTGCCCTTTGTCCTGCTGGAACAGGGATTTTGCTTGACATCGGTTCGATTAGGTAGTAATGAGCCTTGCGGAAGTCTTCACAAATCGCGGTGCGGCCTCGGCCGAAGACCTCCAACCGTTCTTTGGGGACGCTCGCGTCGCCGGACGCCAAGTAAAGGATTTCTCCCTTCGAGCCGTCGGCCAGGGACACCTGGATGTGGACATTATCTTTCGTCGGCGCTGTCGCCCACCGCCCAGGCTTCCACTTCGGTGGGCAGCGCCTCGCTGAGAAACGCGAACAAATCCACAAAGTGGCAGACCTCGCTGATCACGCGCCCGTGGCCCTGCTCAGGATCCTGCACCCAGTGCCCTTCCGGCAGGCGCCCCGCATTGACCCTGTAAAGAAAAGAAAGCGGCCCGCGGCCGGTGCGGAAGAAATCCCTGCACTGCCTCGCAAAAGGTGAAAAGCGGCGATTGAAACCTACGCAGAGGATGCGGTCCGAGCGCGCGTAGAGCTCGTGAAATTGCCTCCAGCTCTTGTTCGTTCACGCACAAAGGCTTTTCGACAAAAACGTGCTTGCCGTTTTCGAGCGCCGCCAAGACCATGCGGACCGTGCAGGTGGTGTCGCGTGCCGATGAACACGGCGTCGATGTTCGGATCGTGCAAAACCTCCGAGGCGTCGGTCGTGCAGTATTGGAACCCGAAGCTTTTCCCCACCCGGCTGGCGGAGAGGCCCGTGGCATTGGCCAAGCCCACCATTTCGAGGTTGTCGAGCTTCCGCAAAGCCGGAAGCAGTTTGGCGCGGCTGAAGCTGCCCGCTCCAATCCAGCCGATTCTGATCTTGCCCGGTCTGGGACTGGTGACCGTTCTTTCCGGATGGGGCGGACGAAGTTCCAGGCGCCGGGAAGACGCTCCGGGCTTGGAATACTCAATCAGAATGGCCAGGTATTTCTCTGGCCGCTTTCCGGTGAGCAGTTCGTAAGCTTCGGGGGCCCGGGCAATCTCAAAACGATGGGTCACCAGGCGGGCGAGGTCAATCTTCCCGGCCGCCACCAGGTCCAGGAAGGCCTGCATGTTTCTCTTCTCCGTCCAGCGCACGTAACCCTGCGGGTAATCAATCCCTTTCTCCTCGTAGGCCGGGTCATAACGGCCGGGACCGTACGAGCGCGAGTACCGCACCTGCAATTCCTTCTGGTAGTAATGCTCGCGGGGCACATCGACGCGCACGTCCCCCACGACAACCACGATCCCCCGGTCGCGAGCGATCTGCCCGGCCAGGTCGATGGGCTGGTTGGATTTCGTCGCCGCAGTGATAATGACCGCGTCCGCGCCCCGCGCTCTGGGCAGGTCACCTTCGGAGATGAAATCGGAATTCGGAGTGGCAAAGGCCACGCCCAATTCCCGCGCCAGCGCCACGCGGTCGGGATCGGGATCGACTCCCCACACCGTGCACCCCGCGGCCTGCAGGATCTGTGCGGTAACCAAGCCTACCAATCCCAGGCCCAGCACCGCCACGTGTTCGCCAATCTTCACCTCCGCCACGCGCACACCCTGCAGCGCGATCGAACCCAGCGCCACAAAGGACGCGGAATCGTAGTCCACGTTTTCCGGAATCGGCACGCACAGGTTTCGGGGAACCCAGATCCGTTCGGCGTGACTGGCGTAACCCATGCCCGCACACGCCACGCGCTGCCCGACTTGGAACTCCCGCGCCCCCTCGCCCACTTCCAGGACTTCCCCTGCCGCGCTATAGCCCAGTGGCCATTGCCCGGTCGAGCTTGGCTCGCACGGTAGCGACGACGCTCGCGACCCCGGTGGTTCGCAGGCGCTGGAAGAGACTCTTCACCAGGTCAGGGCGTTCCAGCGCCTTGCCCAGAAGGCTCATGCTGCCCAGTTTCACGGTGGCGCGTTCCGTCCCTGAGCTGATCAGCGAGGCCACGGTTCTTACCAGCACGCCGCCCGGCTGGCACCCGGGGGCGGGAACTTCATCCACCGCAATTTCGTGCGTCCGCAGGTCCTGCATAAGTTGTTTCATGGTTGTTCCGGTTCGATTACTCCGCGAGAGTCACGGGCACCGCGGCGGCCACAAGCTTCTGGCGAGCGCACAATTCGCCCAGCAGATTCAGGTACTGAGCGGCCTGCGTCCGGCGCAGGTATTTTTCCAGCACCGCCTGTCTTCCGTTCCGGCCCAGGGCCTGGCAGAGCGACGGATCGTTCCGCAGCCTGAGAATTGCCGCCACCATGGCCTCGGGGTCTTCCGGCCGCACGGCCAATCCGGCCTGGCTCGCGAGAAGAATCTCCTTCGCTTCTCCCTCGACGCCCAGAATCGCCGGCTTCCCCGCTGCCATCGCCTCGAACATTTTGGAGGGGATGGCGGTCTTGAACACTTCCTTGTTCCGCAGCGGAATCAAGCAGGCATCCACGGCCGCGCAGAGATATGCGGGGATTCTCTCCCGAGGCTGTTTTTCCAGAATTTCGCACGTTGGAAAGTCGCAATCCTTCGACGAGTTGGCAGAGTTGCCCGCGCTCGGCGCCGGCGCCCATGAGGAGGAACACGATATCGTCGCGGCCTCTCAACCGTTCGGCGGCCTGGAGTACAGTCTCCAAACCGTGGGCCATGCCGAGTGTCCCGGCGTAAAGAAGAACGAATTCATCACGCAGCCCCAACTCCTTCCGCAATTGCAGGCGTGCCAACCGGGCGTCAGCGGAGTTGGGATCCAGGCAGAAATCCTCCTCGATGCCGTTCCGGATTACGGAGATTCTTCTCTCTTCCACTCCCTGCTGGATCAAGTGCCGTCGCTTCCATTCACCATCCACCACAATATGCGTGGCGTGCCGATAGAGGAAATTGGCAATCTGCCCCACGCTTCGGTACAGCAGGGAGTCGGCGTCGGCCTGTCCCTACTCCCACCAGCGACTCCGGCCAGAGGTCCCTCACCTCGAACACCCAGGGTAGGAAGCGCAGGGTTCCCACTGCCCACCCCGATACCCCAACCAGAATCTGGGGCGAGGTAGCGATGACCACGCCATGCCGCGGTGCCACGCCAGGGTCCCGCCACGGCGGCGGAAAGCGCAAAGGAAGTGAAATTGGCGCCGCGCCCCCACAGTTTTCGATTGGCGGAAGGGTAGAGCCACGTCCGGTAAACCTTGACTCCCTCCCGTTCCTCGCGCATGAAACCGCGCCGCCAGGCCTTCCTATACTCCGCGTGCAAAATCCCTTCGGGATGATTGGGGAAACCTGTGAGCACCCGGACGTCCGCGCCCGCCCGAACCCACTCGCGGGTAAAACAATCCACCCGGGTCGCGGGAGCGCAAGTTTCCGGCGGATAGTATTGGGAAATATAAAGGACCTGCATCAGGCGAACCCTCTTTTTTCAGCCGAGTGGAATCTTGTGACCGTCCATCTCGATCAATTTCCCAGGCCAGTCCGCCGCAATGGGCGGAAGCGGAGTGCCCGCCGGGGTGAAAACATGAATCATCCCCGTAGGGAGCCGTCCCCTGCCACGCCCAACGAAGTACTGTGGAAGGTTGGCGATCGCCGAATTGCTCTGCATACCAGCTCTTGAGAAGGTCAAACTGGCCGGCACCGTAAGCCGTGAGCCAGATAGGACTGACCGGCAAATTCCACCGTCCAGCGGCGGAGGGGCAGGCCAGGCGCTGGTTTCCCTGAAGTCGGCCAGTGCCGCAACGCGCACCGCGGGATGGAAATGCAGGAAAGACTCAACGCGGTGTGACCCGCTGCCCTGAAGGATGTCAGCCACAATCCAAGTATCCGGGGCATGCAACAGAATGGTGCGCGCGTGCACCACGCCCAAGCGCCGATAGGCATCGTGTTCGCCACTGACAAAGGGGAAGACGCCGTTGCGGCCTCCGCGTATTTGACCCACGTGCGGGCGGCGACCCACGCGGAAACTCGCCCAGATTTCCGCTTGCTCCTCACCGTCCATGCGAACCGTATTGTGCGCGGCCGTGGAGCGCTCGTAAGCACGCTCCGGGCCCGGCTCGTAGGTGCTGACGCCGGTGTCAACCACCACGCGCTGGCCGTGGAGCGAAAGTTCATAAGCTCAACAGGTCGCAGTGGCCGTGGCCCGGCTGATAGTCCGGCCCCAAGGGACCGCAATCGAAAATCAGGGTGCTTGCGGATTCGGGGCTCCGCATGACCCCGTACCCAGTTTCCGGGAAGACGATCGCGTGAGGCTCGGTTCGAGCGATAGTGGAATCAGGTGACTCCGCCAGGGCCAACAATTGAGCGGGAGGGCGCGCTCCACCGAGCACCGAGTCGTTGAAGAGTGGAATCTCACCGTCAGGATGGAGGATTCCGCGCAAGAATTCCGCCATGGACTGAATCTTCGCAAGCATCTCCGAGCATGCCAGCCTTTTTCCCATGCTGCGGCACAAGAGGCGAATTTCGATAAGGTCCTCGAGAACCTGCGCGTGGTACATCGGTGAACGCTCGAAGTGGCCACCGTCCGCGAGAATTTGCTCGTGCAGTTGCTGCTCCAGCACCGCTTCCCCTTTTGACCACCACCGCGCGCTGCCGGGAGCTTCGAGCCATGCTCCGGCAAACAACAGCGCCTTGAGATTCTTGAGATAGTGATTGCCCAGGAGATCTTTTTCCAGCCGCCGCTCGAGCGTTGCCACCTGTACGCCCAGACTTGCCACGAGGGTGTTGACCTTCTCCCCTTCTCCAAAGGATTCAAGCCGGCGGTGGTACCGGGCCAGAAACTTCAGCCAGTTGACGATCCGAACGGATAACGCATAAGGCTCCCACCCCACTTCGTTCCCTTGCGTATTGTGCGCGCACCAGTCGAGCGCGATTTCGAGAGCGGCTGCGAGCGTCGGCGCGTCCTCAGGCAGCGCGAAGTCAACATTCAAGAAATCAAAGTAGTTGAGATGATAGAGCCACAACTTCGCCTGACGGTAATCGTTCCAGGGGATGCGCCCGTTCGCCGCAACGCTTCTATTGAGGAAAGTGAATTCGCGCGTCGCAAGCATTTTGCGCGAGGCTTCTGGTTGCCACTCAAGGTACGGCCAGGGGCCCGTCACTTCACGCAAGCGCACGGGTGACTGCATCGCGGCGGGCGAGGTCGAACGCGGCAGCGCTCGCCGCAGCGCGAGATAGCCAAGCTGCGACCAGCGCAAATGGCGCAGCGTTCGCCAGTATGTCGCCGGCGTGGGCACTTTCAAACCGGCAGCGTGCGTATTGCGAGGGTGCGAAGCTTTGGAGTGCGGCAGCTCGCTGCCGCTTTTTCCCCAGCCAGCTTGCTGGCGGTGGATCGTACGCCATGTCGAAATTCCCGCGAGCGAGCTCGCGGGGAGGAAAGCGGCAGCGAGCTGCCGCACTCCAAAACTTCGCACCGAATGCCAGAGCCCGTCCGTTGTCATCATGATTCCTTCGCGATGCTCAAAACCGCCTGGAGCTCCGCCGAAGGGCAGACCTCACGGCTTTTTCCGCCGCCTGATTGACGCGTCGCCACCCTCTTTACGGTCAAAAGGACCAGCGGCGCGCGGGATTGGTACTGCCAGGCTTCGTGGGAGAAATCGCTTTCATCAAGGGGGGCGAAGTTTGCGGCATTCAGGACGGATCGCCACCCTTGCGCATGGAATCGATTTCGGGAAAGGCGCAGATAGGCGGCATAGGAATCCAACCGCGGAACTTTGCGCAACACGGGCGAAAGGCGGTGGAACCAAGGCAGTGACTGAAGCCGCGCCTCAACTTTACGCATAACATTCGAGGGATTGGGGACGGTCGCCAGCAGAACGCCGCCAGGTCGAAGCACCCGGGAAAGTTCCGCCGCCACTCGCGGCACGTCATCGAGGTATTCGAATACGCTGGAGGCCACGATGGCGTCGAAGCTGCCGTCGTCGAAGGGAAGCTCTCTCCAATCAGGCTCGAGGCACATCCAATCGACCGAGCTGGAATGGCTGCGCGCCACGGCAATCATTTCTTCCGCAAAGTCGCACGCCGTGACCTGGTAACCCCTTTGGTCAAGCGCCGCAGCGATTTCACCCGTCCCGCAGCCCAGGTCAAGGATGCGGGCGGGAGGAAGGCACAACCGGGCGAGCCGCACGGTGAATTGTTCCACGCGGGAGTGCAGCTTCCCTCTCGGACCGTACTTACTCCGCCAGGCGCGTGCCTTGTGGTTGAAGAGTGCGCGAACGGAGTCGGAAGGCAGTAGGCAGTGGTCGGAAGGCAGTAGGCAGTGGCCGGAAGGCGGTAGGCAGGAGGCGGAAGGCAGTGGGCAGTAGGCAGTGGGCAGTCGGCAGTCGGCGGAAGGCACAAGGCAGTCGTCCAAGTTCAACCCCTGAGGGGGTTGCACCGGGGCCACCTCCCCGCCCATCTCGATATCCGAGGAAACTTGTCCGCACTCATTTGCAGGTGCGCCTTCAGGTGGAACGAGATGAAAGCTTTGGTACGCGCTTGAGGCTATCGCCTTGTGCCCTCTGCCATCTGCCCACTGCCTACTGCCTACTGCCTTCTGCTTTCCGCCTTCTGCCTTCTGCCTACTGCCTACTGCCCACTGCCTACTGCCTTCTCCCCCGGCCGTGCGTTCCAGCACCTCGACGAAGCGCGCGGCAATCTCGTCCCAAGTTGGAGTCTTGGCCAGAATGCGCTGGCCATTCTCGACGAGCCGCTGGCGTAGGTCAGCATCTTCCATCACCCTGGCCATCGCCCCAGCGACGCTCTCGGCGTTCAGTGGATCGAAGTAGATCGCGGCATTCTGACAAAGTTGGCGGGCAAAGTCCCGGTCGCTGGTGAGGATGGGCAAGCCGAAATACAGGGCTTCCAAGTAGGTTCGTGAAAAGGATTCGAGCAGCGTGGGAAAAATCGAGGGCATCGGCGCTCTGATAGATCTGGGGCAGCATCCGGCTTGGCACAGGACCGATATTCTCAATCCTCCCGGCCAGCTCGCCGTGACTCCAATCGCTCCAGCAATCGCCGGGCGCCGGGGTGTTGCCGAGGAGCGACGGTGATAACGCATTTGGCGGACTTATCAGTAAACTTCGACAATCTTGCGGTCGCGTCCACCAGGATATCGATATTCTTGTGCGCGTAATAGTGCGCGAGGCAGAGAAACGTAAAGGGCCTGGCGCCCTCGTTACCATTGGAAGGAGCACGATCACAGTTTCCCTCCAGCTTCGCGAGCGAAAGCGTATTGGGGATAATCGCCACGCGCTCGGGATCAATGCCGTACCGCCCACACAGATGGTCTTTCATGACCTGGGTTTGGGTGATGATGGTGACTTCGCGGCCGAGGTGCCGGTACGCGTGCCGGCCGTAGGCTGTGATCAAATGTTCCCGGAGAGTCTGGCGCGAATCGGCCACCGGATCATCGTAGACGATCCAGGCATTCTGCAGGAGCACCGCGGTCGGGCACACTCGCTTCTTGGGAACAAAATTTCCCAAGCAGAGCAGGGCGTCCGCTCCTTCTCTGCGGCAGATTCTGGGGACATCGTGATTCAGCAGGCGCGCCCGGTGCAGGAGGCCAGACCCTTTCGCGCAAACGATCACGTGGATATTGCTGCCGGAAATGGCCTTGTAGGCATCCAGATCCGGCACGATGAAGGTGAATTGGTGCTCCGTGTGGCTGGCAAGCCTCGACATCAGGTCGAGCGCGAGTTCCCTGCCACCCGCCACCGTCAAGCCCGCGGCTTCAATAACGAACTTCAAACGCGCACTCCTTGCGCCGCTTCCAGCAAGCCTTGCGCGCACGCTTCGGGGGAGTACTTCTGAATGAGGGCACGGCAATTGGCGCTCATGCGCAAACGCAGGGCAGGGTCCCGCAAGATTTGCAGGATTCTATCGGCTAGTTCGACCGGGTCGCCGGAATTGACCGCGAAACCTGTTTCCCCATCGATGATCAGGTCATCGCAGGCCCCGGCAACATTCGACACCACGACCGGAACGCCACAGGCAAAGGCCTCATTGATCACCATTCCCCAGGTATCGCTAAAGGTGGGAAGGACCAGGACATCCGCCAATGCGTAAGCGGACGGCATTTGGTGGTATTGCCGAGAGCCGAGGAAATAGACTTGCCGGAGCTTGGCGGCAGAGCAAATGTCCTCCATGCTTTTCCGCTCCGGGCCGTCCCCGACGATAAGCAGACCCACACCTGGCAATTCTTTCGAGATTGTGGCGTACGCCTGAAGCAGCGTGAAAACACCTTTCTTCTGATCGAGACGGCCGGAATAAAGGATCAAGCAGTGTGGATATCCCAATCTTAGCTTTTCTTCTTCCCGGTAACATTTTCCGGCTTCGCAAGCGAAGAATTCATTGTCCGTGCTCATCGGGGCCAAAAAAATTTGCTCCTGACTTGCGCCGAGCCCCTTGACGTATTCGACGGTGGCCTTCCCCGCCGCCGCAATTCCATCCGCCTTTCTTACAAATAGCCTCTTGAGCCAGGTCTTGACCCTGTCCGGTTTGCGCTGGTCGCGGGCGGTGCTTTCTAGCCAAAGGACGAACCGTCGGCGGAAGATCTTTGACCACAAGAGGCAGACCCACGCCGCCAGCGAGTCATAACCGCCGCAGATGATGGCCTGCGGGCGTGAGAGTATGAGCTGCATCAGCATGCCGCCGGCGGTCTTTGTCTCGCGAAGGAGGCGGCTTGAGTTTGATCCTTGGGCAAGAAGCTGCCAGGGAAAAGTCATCTCCTCGACGGGTACTGCCCAACTCCTTCGAGATTCGGAAGCGCTCATGAACCATACCTTCAGCCGTCCCCGGGTGAGGTGAGATAGACAGTTCCATGCCGGTACGCGGTAGGGGGCCGGAAGGTTGGTGAGTACGACGATCTGCCTTCGCGTGTCAATCACGGTTTGATTCGTGCTGGTAGTGGACGGAAATTATTCGAGTCGCTAGAGAGCCCGCTAGGCGGGCTTGCGCCGGGGGACAACGTTCCCTATCGTGCGGCGCGGAATGAAGTGAAATAAGGGAAGGCTTTCACTCTTGAGCAAAGGCTCCCTCAAAACTGTTACGGCTGTAGTGAAGCAGAAAAACCAAATGATTGCCCAGAGCGGCAACCTCGTTGTGGTTCGGAGGCCCGAATGCAAGCTCATGATTCCGCCTAGTACACACGCACTGTACAAAGATGGCCAGAGCAGGGCAAACGGGTAGGCATCTGGGCGAGAGCGCCTCGATTTTTCGAAGAGCACTGCCATCACGAAACCGCCGATGAAGCCCAACAAGACCCCCGTCCAGCCGAAGAATACGTACATCTCCCCGAGGACAGGGAAAGGATTCCCCTGATTGCCCCCGATATGCCCCAAATAGGCCACAAGATTCGTTGCTGCGATATCCTGCTCCATTATGAAAGATGGGACCGGGCTGAGGATTCGCCAAAGCTGAGCCACGACATCCCGCTGGACAATATCCCTAGCCACCCAGAAGGTAGCGGTGGTGGTACCCAGCGAGGTGACGGCA
This sequence comes from uncultured Acidobacteriota bacterium, assembly GCA_963804995.1. Taxonomy (GTDB): domain Bacteria; phylum Acidobacteriota; class Terriglobia; order UBA7540; family UBA7540; genus Bog-366. The sequence goes on along the minus strand of CAWDSK010000008.1, from coordinate 37,729 downwards.
TCAAGGGGATCAGACACAGTCGCCAGAGCCTCACCGCCACTTCCCAAGCTCCCGACAAAGTCCGCAAGGCCAACAAACCGAGGCCGGACCAGCCCGATGTACATTACGGAGAGAAGGGTTAGCAGCGCTATCCCGCCCATTTTCATTACGGAAGTTTTCCTCCCCGCCACCACTGAGGTTGTCAGGAAAAGGGCAAACGGGATGACTGAGCCGCGACTTCCACCCGGAGCCAGGAACAGGCACCACGCCAGGGGCGCCACCCAAAGTCTCCGTGCCGGGAACCAGGCGCGGATCACCCCGGCGGTGATGGTCGAATTAATGAGGCAAGCCTGGACAAGCAGGAGCAAGTAATCATGAAAATGGTGCGCTTCCCACTGGCCTGTTCCTCGAACCATGGACCCTTCCCAGGTTTCTTCCCAACCCGTACTGAGGATTCCAATGACAAGGGCACCCACGGACAACAGAAACACTAAATTACAGCTCGTCTCCCCGACAAAAGGCGGCAGAGCAGACTTCCCTTCCTGGCATGATTCCGGGCGCGCTGGTTGCTCAAGCCCTTTACTGAGGTTTTTCTCTTTCGCGCCCGCCCGAATTGCATATTCGGCCAGGATATAACCCACGTAGAAGGTGACGAGAAGCCACGAGGCGTATTGGTTTACCGCGGGGATGTAGTCAGGCTTGAGAAGCTTGTCATCGCCCCCAAACCCAAACGCATAGAATAAAGACGGAAGACCAAGGCTCAGCAAGTAGAGAGTCGGAAACACTACGAAGGGGGAGATATAACTGGTCCAGATGCCTCGGCGCCCCAGAATCATGGCCAGGCATAAGAGACAACAGAGACAAGAAGAAACCAATGAATCCTCCGACCTGATTTGGCCTACCTGCTACCGCCCGTTCCCGGCCGTCGTCGCGGCCATTTGTGCGCACCCGCGAGGTGCGTCCCTGCGGCTCAAAAGCGGCCGGCGCAGGAATGCCAAAAAATGATTACTCAATTCAGCCCGCTCCCGCTCGTCGCAAACCCAAATCCACTCCGACACCACCAGGAGCAACGTCGTCAAGCAACCCAAAGCGAAAAGGGGAGTTCCCTGCACCAAGCGGTGAAGCGCGAAAGCGGCGCCGAAAGCCATCACCGTCATCGTGAGAAGAACCGCAATCTTCTTGAACTGAGCGCCCAGAATTCTAGCGGCATACACCGCTCCAACCGTGGCCAGGGGCGCGTAGGAAAGAACGAATGTGCAGGCCAGCCCCAGGGCGCCCCACGCGGGAATCAGCAGGTGGCCGATCCCGAGGAAGAGAGTAAGCCAGCCCAGGCTGAGCAGAAATCCATGCCAGAGGTAGCCGCACCCAAACGTGGCGTTGATCACCACGCTGTTCAGGATCATCAAGACGCCGGCAAAGCTCATCGCCAGCACCAGGTCGCCGGCCCGTTCATATTGCGCCCCGAACAACAAGTGGATCACCGGGGTGGAGAGGACGGCGCAGCCTGCGGCGATGGGCAACGTGATGGCCCACATCAAGCGGAAGTTATCGCTGACCAGCCCACCAAAGCGCCGGAGATTACCCGAGGAGTGTGCCTCCGACAGGAAGCTGACGGCGGGGATGGAAAGGTTGGAAGGGACCAGCATGATCATTTGGGTCAGCGAAAATGCCACACCGAAGATTGCCACGTCGGCAAAGCCGGAACGTCGCGCCAGCAGGGTGTTGGCCCACCAGTAGGCGGGCGAAACCAGAAGCCCGGTCAGGAAGGCTGGAAATGCCAGGCCGAAGGTCTCCTGCAAAAGGTCTGTTGAGAAGTGCGGCCGCACCAGGCCGGGATAGCGGCGCCGGCTGAGTTTGACCGCGGTGATGGTTAGGAGGCTGAGCCCCAAAAGACTGGCGGCCAACTGACCGATCAAGGCCCCGTACAATCCAAGGAGCACAACGCCCAACCAACCGAAGAGCGTGAGCGCTCCACCACGCACCATCATCGCCCGGCTGTAATTCGTAAAATCCTGAAGACCGGCGGTGGCGCTTGCGGCCAGATTGAACAGGCTTAGAGACAAGACCAGAAGCGCCGAGAACTGAAAGACTCGCGCGAGCGACGCGTCATGGTATAGGGCGGTGGCAAGCCAATTTGCGGCGAAGAAGAATGCAGAGCACAGAATTACCAGCGCCCCTGAAAACAGGATGACCGTATTCGCCAGTATGGCGCCGCCACGCGCGGGATTCTTAACGGAGTATTCAGGCAAGAACTTTTCGAGCGCCGCGTCCTGACCCAGAGGTGAGGCCATCGCAACGATTCCCACCAAAGAGAGTACGAGAACATAAATCCCGTATTCCCTGGGGCCCAGGTAGCGGGCCAGAATGATCGGGGCAAAGCCTTGCAGCACGCGGCTAACGATACCGCCCATACCGGTCTCGACGGCCGCTTCGACGTAGCGGCGGCCGATGTCGCTTTGCCGGTCAGTTTTAGTCAGTGTGCAGACATCTGCCATTGGGTTCGGTTTCCCGGATTACGAGAGCCCCCCAGTATCGAAGGGCTTGACCCATATCGCTGTGTCAGTGACTCCGTTACTCGTCCATATTTGTCGCCAAGTTTTCACGGTATCACTGAAGTCTTTCCACAGTGGCGACGCTGGCCCATCTTCCTGCCGTCGAGACGCTGGCGATACTGAACCGGACGGCAAGTACCAGTTGATGTTGTCTATTAGGAGCAGGCCTCCCGGTCTCAAGTACTCAATTGCCGTAAGCGCGCAATGGTCGCGATAGAGGAAGCCGTCAACGATAATCAGGTCAAACGGGCCACCGAGTTCCGCAATAAAGGACGTATACGCCCTCACCTCATCCAGGTTTGCGCCAGGAGAAAAGAATTTCAGATCAACGTTGCGTAAGCCTTCCCGCTCCACAATTGACCGCAACTTGGCAAACCATTTCGTGTCGCTCTCAACGCTTGAAATCGATTGAACTCGCCGCGCGATCCAGAGTGTGCTTCGCCCTGCTCCCCATTCAAAAACATCATCCGTCGGTTTTAACCACAGATCTAGGAACCTAACGGCCGCAGGTGTAACCCATGGCCAATCGTGGTGAAGCCGATTCGAAAAGAAATTCCGTGACCTGTTGTATACGTACCGCGCCGTCCAGTGTCTGAAGGTTCTCATCTATTCGCACTCCCAGACAGTCCAAGTAAAACCCCAAACCAAGCGGCGGTGGCGCTCGAGGCCAGATTGAACAGGCTTAGAGACAAGACCAGAAGCGCGGAGAACTGGAAGACAGCCGTGAGCGAGGCATCGTGGTAAATGGCGGGTGCGATCCAATTTGCGGCGAAGAAGAAAGTGGCGCACAGCACGGCCAGCGCCCCTGACACCAGAATGACCGTGTTCGCCAGAATGGCTCCGCCCCGCGCCGGGTCCTTAACCGAGTACTGTGGCAGGAACTTTTCGAGCGCCATATTCTGGCCAAGCGGTGAGACTCCCACCACAATATTCACCAGAGAAAGTACGAGAGCATAAACCCCGTACTCCCTGGGGCCCAGGTAGCGGGCAAGAATGATCGGGGCAAAGCCTTGCAGCACGCGACTCACGATTCCGCCAATGCCGGTCTCGACTGCCGCGGCGGCGTAACGACGGCCGACGTCAGACCGCGCGGCGGGTTCAGGGGTCGAGATTAAGGTGGCGGAGACGGACATGACTAACTCACCACAGAGGGCAAAAAGACCACACAGTACGAACTGGGACAAACACGTGGGTTAACAATCCCGACTTGTCCCACTTGTTGCTCTCCGCGGGGCATAGCGAGCGAGGTCCCACTTACTTTCCCAACTTCAGGCGTTTTGCCATATGAGATTTCGTCAAGAGTTGAGCTTGCCGCTTGAGGGGAATCTTCGTCAGGCGAATGAAGAGCCGCAGACCTCAAAAGGCGGAGGTCTGCGCTACGCCGCCATGTGGCGAGGTGAACTCGCCGCTACGCCCCCATGTGGCGAGGTGAACTCGCCGCTACGACCGCAAGTCGCCAGCGCCGCGCACACGGCGAACCATGCGGCGTTGGCAGGAATGTGAAGGTTGAAGTCCGCGAAGCTATGGACCAGGATTCCGCAACAGCCCACGGCGGCAGCAAACTGCATCCATCCGGCGGGGTGACGAAGCCGCTCGCGCAGATTCCGGAAGGCCAGCCAGAAGAACAATCCGAGTGCGCACAGGATAAGCGCTCCGCCCGCCAGGCCAGTTTCCGCGAGAGCTTCCGCGTAGTCGTTGTGGGCGTGGTCCCAACGGAAGTCGCTGGGGAAACTCTGATAGCGGGGGAAGGCCGTCTCAAAACTGCCCAGTCCCGCGCCCAGCCAGGGATGATCGCGGAGAATCCCCAGAGAGTCTCGGGCCGCTACCAACCGATTGCGCAATTCCACTTCCGGTGGATGTGTGCCGTCCCCCATCCTCGCCAGGCGCTCGGTGACTTGGCGCGGCGCCATCCAAAAGAAGAGAAGCGCGGCGGCAAGGATCGCGGCCCCTCCCACCAGAGCCGTGACTTTGCGCGCGTGGCGTGGTCCGCACCAGACAACCAGCACCGCGGCCAGAAGGACTTCCACGAGCAGGGAGATGAAGCCTCCGCGAGAACCGGAGAGCAGCAACGACGCGATCGGAATCAGGATGACACAGCCCAGCACCGCCGCCGACGGGTGTTTGCGCAGCGCCGGCAAAGCGCTCGCCACCGAGAGTGGAATCAACATCTCCATCAGCCCGGCGTAATGGTTGTGGTTGACGTAGGGGCCAAAGGTCCAACCGGGGCTTTTCACTAACCAGTAAATCAGCCCCTGGCTCGAGAAGAACTGGAAGATGGCAAAAAGCGCCAGCAGAAATGCATACACGACGATCGTCCAACGCAGGGGAGAAGCGGACAAAATGTCGCCCTGCTCCCTCGCCCATCGCGGCGTCTCGGCCCCTTTCCCACTTCCGTTGAGGAGAACACGTGCGGAAGCCAGCGCGCTAAAAAGCTGTCCCGCCAGGAAGAAGAGAATGAGGTCGGTCGAAAGCTTAAGCAGCGATTCCCGCGTGGCGATGGGATCCATCGTGAGGCGCCCGGCGAATTGGATCATCCCCAAGAGGAAAAAGGCCCCGGCGGGCAGGTAGAGCGGCGACCAGAGAATTCGAAGAGCACCTTGCCGCACGCCGGCAATCGACCAGAAAAGAAACAAGAGAAATGCCACCACCGCCATCGCACCCCAGGCCCACGCTTGGACAGCGCCAAATGCCAACGGCGCCGCCAGCAAAGTGGCAACCAGGGAAGTGCGCATGAGGGCAAATAATGGCGCCGCGGCGCGAGCCTTTCCCAGGTTGCCTGAGCGGGGAGCGAAGATGGTCGTTTCAATTGTGAGTTGCGACGCCATGATTTCAGAGCGAGCGCGTTAATGCTGTTCCGCGCGGACGGAAACGGCATCAAGCCAAAAGCTTCCCGAGATTTCCATGGGGAAGACTCGGCTGCGTGGCCGCCAAACGGAAATCCGCACGGCCTGCGTTTGTGGGCCGGCAGAGAACCTCAGCGTGAGCCTGTGCCAGGGAGTGCTGCCCACCGTTGTATCGGTCGAGGCATCCAGGCAGCTCGGGCAGTCCGGATCGGTCACGCGCAAGCGCGGCCCGCTGTCAGAGGTGATTTCCCTGCTGCGGACATAAGCGGTGAGCGTGTAGGTCTGGTTAGGGACCACAGGAAGTATTTGGTAAACCGGCTCGAATTCATCATTCTGGCCGACCGGGAAATCGACGCGAAGGCAATGCGCCCCTGCATAGGGTGACGCGTCGGCGAAATCAACGGAAACGTAGGACGACGCCTCGGAGCGCCAATCGAATCCCGCGCCTAAGGGCGGTTGTTCAAAGCCACCGTTGAACACCAAATTGCCAGGCTCGCTATCCGCAGGTTTGGCGATGACTCCCCTCGCCTCGAGATTCAACCAAATGGCTTGAGCTTCCTGGTACCGCCCGTGACCCAATAAACGATCGAGGTAGGGCTGCACGGCCAGCAAAGGGTAACCACGGCCTCCCGTGGCAATCTGCGCCCAGGCTTGATGCGCCGCGTCGAACTGGTTATGCGCGCTCATGAAGTCCGCAAAGGCCAGCCCCAGTTGGGGATCTTTTTCATCGCCTACGACCTTTTCGAGAATCATTTTCGGGTCGCCGTAAGCACGCAAGGTAAGCGCAAAGGTTGGCGCCGCGAGGTCAGGGCTCAGTTCAAGCAGGCGGTGGAAGCAGGGCAAAGCCGCCTCCGGCCGGTCCGTGCGCAAATAGTGGTTGCCTGCAACCCACCATACCTGCGGCACCATGGGGGAAAGCTCCAGCGCCCGCTGAAGCGCCTGGTCTGCGCAAGCGTTGTTGCTGACAGATTCACACGCGGAGGCGAAAGTCAGCCAGTAGTCGGATTTGTTGGCGATTGAGCGCTGTGGCCCGGCGTGCCTCCTCGAAGGCCTCGGTGAGATTCGCGTGCTCCAGTGAATCGCCATAAAGCTGGGAAAGCCGGTTATGCAAAAGCGGGTTGCCGGGATCCAGGGCAAGCGCCTTCTGAAGTGCAGAACCATCAGCCGATGTTCCCAGCGCCGTGACCGACTGCAATCTTGATGGCTTCTGCGCTCCCCCCGAGGGTCACCAGCACCGCCAGGAAAAGAAACATTCCCGAACGCCGGCGAGACTTCAGGGAGAACTCAACGCAATCTACAGAGAGAGTGTGCACGAGCACAGACCTGGCTGATAGAATTTTGGATTTAGCGGGTAGCAATGATCAGAGGTCTTCTAGTCTCAGAAATTCGCCGACAAAGTCTCACTGGGTTCAAAGGCGACCCCCTCACCCCCGGCCCCCCCCAAAGGGGCGAGGGGAGAGTTAATCTGAATTTGTCGCCCTCGCCCCCTTGGGGGAGAGGGTGGACCGCTACCCGCGCTTTCACCAGCGGGGGCGGGCCGGGTGAGGGGGTCAAAACTCAGCATGCTCAACCCTACGCCGCCGGTAGCGACCACACCCAGCTCAACACTTTTTGCACGAACAACTCCGGGGCCTGAAGAACTAAACCGTTGGGGACTCGCAGCACGGTGTATCCCAGGCTCTTCAGGTGCACGTCGCGTTTCGCATCGATCCTTGCTTGGCTGGCCTGCCCATGTACACCACCGTCGAGCTCGACGATCAGGCGCCGCTCCAGAAAGCAAAAGTCGGCAATGTATGGTCCCACGGGATGCTGGCGGCGAAACTTGAACCCCTTTAACCACAAACCGCGCAGCCAATACCAGGCGGCTCGTTCAGCCTCCGTCGGCGTGTGTCGAAGCTCGCGCGCGTTATCAATCGGTCCCATCGTACGTGCCAGAGAGCGTGTCTTGCGATAGGGACGCGGAGCATTCAAGATTTTAACCCCCTCACCCGTCCGGCCCCGGCTGATGAAGACGCCGGTGGCCGGCCACCCTCTCCCCCAAGGGGGCGAGGGCTGGGACTTTGCACACACTCTCTCTTCCTATCCAATGTTGACGTCATCACAAATGTAGAAACTCCAGGTGCCGGCCTAAAGGCCGGCGTTACAACTCTGACCCTGACAATCATTTGTACCGCGATTTGAGCCTCATTACACGTACCGTAGGGGGCCTGCGTCATACTCCCACGAAGTGGCAATCCAGGACGCAAACTATCACGTCCTGAGTTCCGTTAGTGGGGATGGAGTGGAAGGGCCACTTGCCGTTCGCTCCTTATCATCCGCGCGGTAGTAGTAATTACCATAATCGCTATAATATCCGCCATGGCGCACGTCCACCTTATTCAGGACGATGCCCAGAACGTTTGCCCCAACATTTTGCAGAATCTTGCGGGCTCGCGTCACAGCTCCTCGGACGGTGGCTCCACTTTCTACGACAAAAACCACTCCGTCCACCAAGGTTGAGAGGATCATCGCATCCGTAACGGGAAGTACGGGAGGGGAATCAATCACCACGAACTTGAACCGCTTGCGTAATTCCCGGAGCATTGATTCCATGGCGGAGGAAGAGAGCAGTTGCGCCGGATTGGGGGGCGTGGGACCGGCGGGGAGCGCCCAAAGTGTGGGTACCGGAGGAAACTCTCTCAGCGCCGTCTCGATGCTGTGCGCTCCCGTCAGGAAGGTTGCGAGACCTGTTCCATTAACCAGATTGAGCGACTTGCCGATACTGGGATGGCGAAGGTCCGCATCGATGAGCAGAGTTGGCTCCCCCCGCTGAGCGAGTGCTATCGCCAGGTTGAGAGAGGTGACCGTCTTCCCTTCTCCCGCCGTAGAGCTGGTCATCAATAACACCTGGGGCGGCTGCGGGGCCGTCGAGAGTACCACCGAGGTCAGGAGAGTTCGGAAGGATTCTGCCACCGGCGAAGTGGGATGACTCAAAAGCGCTAATCCCTGAGTTGCGGCCGATTTGCCGTTGTTTCCCGGAAGCGATGGAGTTGGTCGCCGATGCGCATCACGGGCGAGCGGGACAACCGCCAAGGCCGGAGCGTTAGCCAATCTCTCCGCCTCCTCGATGCTCTTGATGGAAGTGTCCACAGCTTCTCTTACGAAGGCGAGCGCCAGACCGAGAACCAGTCCAACCATCAGGCCGATGAGGATATTAAGAAGCTTTTGCGGGCGGACCGGCAACTTGGGAGGTTTTGCCGGATCAATCACATGGATATTGGTGGCGCGCAGACCCGCCGAAACCGTCGCATCCTTGAGCCGCTGCAGCAAGTTGTCATAAAGCTGTTGATTCGTATCCGACTCACGCTTCAGGAGATTGTGCTGGATCAGAAGCTGGTTCAGTGCCCCCACCTCGACTTTTTCTTTGGCGACGGCCGCCTGCGAGGAGCCTCTCCCGCCCTAAGGCGGCCATGTAGTCATTCCGGATCCTCTCCACGGTCCGTTTTCGCTCCTTCTCGATCAGCGACTGAATTTCATCCACCTGGCTCTGTAGCCGCTCAGCTTTGGGGTGTTTCGGCCCGGATTGCTCCAGAGTATCAACGTATTGCGACTTCAGATCAGCATACTTTTCTTCCAGATGCTGCAAGAGGTCGTTTTGCGCCACGAAGGCCACTTGCGATTCGTTCGAGCGCACGAGTTCATAGACCGACTCCTTTTGCAGCCGATCGCTTTGAGCGTTCGTCAGGTCCCGACTCAGATCCGCCATTCTCTGCTCGACGACACTTTCCTTGTCGCTGATATTGACAATGGCGTTTTGCCGCTCGTAATCGACCAGCGCCTGCTGGGATTTCTCGACTTTGGCCTTCAATTCATCGAGCTGCTGTTCCATCCACCCTGACGCCTGACGAGTGGCATCGTACTTCTGCCGAAAGTTGTATTCGATGTAGTTGTCCGCCAGCGAGTTTGCGACTTTGGCGGAGAGATTGGGGTCCGCGCTCTCGAAACTGACATTGACCACATGACTGTCGCGCACTTTCTGGACATGCAGACAGCGCCTGAATGGCCCCAGAAGCCCGTCCTGCGACGTAGGGAGCCTCGATGAAAATGGGCCGTTGCCGTGCTGGATGGCTGCGACCCACTTCGGGTCTTTCAGCAGTCCGACTTGCTCAATGGTGCGCTCTGCCAGCCTAACGCCCTCGAGAACCTGGATTTGCGTCCCGATGAATGCCTCGTCGCGTGGGGATCTGTCGAAAGAAGTCATTCAGGGATTGAATCTGCAGCGTGTCGGCCTCGATGTCCAGGCGTACCGTGGCTTCATAGATCGGCGTCATCTTAAAAGAGGCGATCGCGACCAGCAGGGTCACGATGAAGGCGACGCTGATGATCGTCCAGCGGCGCTTGTTGATGATGTTCCAATAAGTTCGCAGATAGCTGAAGCTGTCGAACTCTTGCGCCTCGATATCGAAGACTTGGCCGGCGGGTGAGTGTGCCGCTTCTGGCAACCTTGGCCCGCGCGGCGACAGAGCTTGATTTTCAGACATGTCCTTCACCCCAGAAACTAATGATCGTCGACGAGAGTCGGATGGGCATTACGCATTCTCAATAATGATAGATAACTCCCCAGGTGGCCGCGGTGATGGCGGCCTCGGCGCCCCGGTCGCAAGGCTCTTTTCCCGGCACTATCGGGAACAAAGAGAATGTCATTGGCCTAGCAGTTGGGGATCACGCCCGTGGCCTGCCAGCACCTTCGACAAGGTTTACCGCAATTTCTTCGCGTCCGTCCGTCGCCGGCCGGGTTTTTCCGAATGATCATGGCCCTCTTTTGGGCGGCGGTGGGCTTCAGATCCTCGGCTAACGCCAGTGCCTGAATGACGGTCATATTCTCCTGACCGGTCTTCAGGGGAAACCCTCCCGGCCGATTCACAGCGCCCACCACATAAACGATCCCGGCGCGTTGAACGGTGACTCTGTCGCCAGGGTACAGGTCGACGTTCAAGAGCGGGTCGCCCGTCTGCGTCAGCCGGCTGAGGTCCACACTGAAGGTGCTATCGCAAGAGGCCGGTTTGCTTGTCGGCCCGACAGGCATCGCTTGCATTGATGATCTGCATGGCGATCGCCCCTCGGGTTACGATGGCCAAACTGCCAGCGTCATCCGCAAGGCCTTCTGCCTGCGACAAGACGTCCATTAACGTGGTCTTTCCAAATACGGGATAGATTTGGGGTTTCTTCACCGCCCCGGCGATGGTGATGGCATGGACGCGAGATTCCTTGATGGCCACCGTCACACGGGGATGGCTGTAGATTTCTGACTTGCGGTATCTCTCGCTGATCAGCTCAGAAAGCTGGGCCGGTGTCCGTCCTGCGGCGACGATAGGTTCGGAGAGCAGAGGGAGCTCGATTTGGCCGGTGGGGCTGACCCGGTACTCCCCGGTAACATCGGGAGCATCATAGACGCTGATGGTCAGGACATCGTCCGGACTAATGATGTAGTCAGGGAGCGCCAGGGAGGAAGCCGCCGACGGAGTTGTTCCCGATACAACTTCTGGTGGGTGGCCGATGCCCGCAGTGGTCTGCGCGGCCAGGAGCGGACAGCAGGCCAAGACAAGTGCACAGGCGGCCACAAGCCTGCCTCCCTTGAGCCTTCTCAGGGGGCTTCGCGTCATGCCAGCCGACACTATCATTTCGCGTTCTCCTGATCATTTGCCTGGTGGGGGATTTGTTCTGCTTGCTTCCTGCGTCAGGACATCCAGCGACAGAACCCCACGTCCCTCAAGCGCAAGGGCGAGGGCTCGAAAGTGAAGGAACGTCCGGACCCGCGCCGTTCGGGTCTGTGGCGCGCGCTCTACCATCCACGCGTCCACTTCCACGGCCGCGGACTTCTGGAGGAGTTGCGACGGACAGCACCAGTCGGAATTGCTTCTTGTTGCGCACCAGGATCCCCTCAATACCCTCCAGCGGACCACCCTTGACTCGAACCCAATCTCCGCACTTCAGGAACGGATAGGGTTCAACGTGCATGCAGCGCGCCAGGGTTCGGCGCACGGCCTCGATCTCCACGTCGGGAATGATCGCGGGCACGCCTGCGAATCCCACCAAACCCAGGACGCCGGGCGTGGTCAGGATTCTGATCTGCTGTTCAAGTCCCCCTCGCAAGAACACGTAGCAGGGAAACAGGGGTGCGGAAAGTTCCTTGGTTCGATCACTCCACTGGCGAACGGAGGTGTATTGAGGCAGGAATACCTCAAATCCCTTATAGGCCAGAGAACGCGCCGCCAGGCTCTCGTGCTGGTATCGGGTGTGGATCGCAAGCCAACCTGCGCTCCCTGGCCGGTAATCCTCAAGTGGTTTGGTGTCTGCCGGTCAACATATAGCTCCGCCATTTGACTCCCAGGAGCCTTCCCCTCCCTGAGCCGCGTCTTACGAATGCCCCTGCCGTTCTCAGGGGCACATCGCCGGCCGCCTTGCAGCCCGTCGGCCCAAGCCATCCACGCCGACAGTTGATTCCTGGCTTCCTCTCAACTCTCCTTCAGCTTCCTTCATCGGCGCTGGCAGCCTTCATCGCGTGGAGATCAATGATCTGCTTTTGCAGGAACCGGCCCGTCCCTTGGAAGTTCACGGCAATTTCGAATCGTGGCTCCTCATGGAGACGCTGAACGATTCCTTCAAAGCGAATCGTCGTAACTTGTTCCTCCGGGGCCCGAAAGTGTGCAAACAGAGTAATCTTTGTGCCGGGCGGCACGGGTTGCTCCAACGCCACTCGGGCCCCGTCAACTCCAATGTCGTAGAGCACTCCTTGCACTTTCACCTTGTGGTTCGGTCCATTCGAAACTTGGACGGTGACAGGACATCGAATCTCAAATCGTTTTGCTTCACGCATAGGCGATAGCCCTTCTAATTCCGTTGAGGCAGTCACGGTAGCTGACGATTACGATATGCTGCACCTTTTTAATTGTTTGAAGCGCGAAAGGCAATCGCCTGTCCGCATGAGTTTGCAGCTTAAATGGTGTGAGGTAGGCTGCCCTCACATCCCCCGATCTCCCTATAAATATGCCGGGCAAACACAAGTGCAAGCGAAGAAATGGATTAGGAAGTTTGGACGACATCTTGCCATAGTTTCCTAACCCATTGTGATGAGGTATGTCTTGAGGGCCATCGATTCCGTTAGCTCTGAGCCGAAGGCCAAAGGGTTTAGCGACCCATTCCTGATGGGGGAACTTTAACGCGGATTTCTTATCCGTCGGGAGATCCCCCGGCTCTGCCGGGGAGGCAGTAAGAGTTTGACATCTTCTGGAGTAACGGTTCGTTGGCCGGGAAAAGACCCCTCACCCGTCCCGCCCCGGCTGATGAAAACGCCGGCGGCGGTCCACCCTCTCCCCGGGGAGAGGGCGGGGGTTTCTCTGGGGGCGCTACCGCGTGGTGAAACCCTTTCCCTCTCCCTTGGGGAGAGGGTGGCCGAGGGACGAGGTCGGGTGAGGGGTCTTTTCCCGACGGTGGCGGTCAGGCCCCTTTGAGGGGCCAGCCACCGTCCTCCGGCTTTGCCGGAGGATAATTACTCACTCTGCCACACCTTCGGAAAACTGCCGGAGGGGCGGGTTAACTTTGGTGTTTATATTTCTGACGGGAAGAACCAGGACAGGGGAAATCACCGTGAGGCACCGCTGAGCCGAGGTCACGTCCACCGGGCCCCAGATTCAATCCGCCGGCGAATTCTCGTCTTGATCTGATCGGACCCCACCCTTCTTCTTCAGCTTTGCCTGGGGCGGGGCAGATTTGTGGGAGTTTTTTCCGTCCGACTTTACATGTCTGGAAATAGTAAAGCGTGGCCGCGAGTCGGCAATCCACGTTGATCTTCCGGTAGATGGTGTAAAGGTGAGTCTTTACCGTATTCTCTGAAACGGAAAGGCGGTTAGCAATTTCCTTGTTTCGGGAACCGCTGGCAAGCAACGCCAGGACCTTCCATTCCTGGGGCGTGAGTCCGTTCGAGGTTGGCCCGTCCGGGGCCTCCGGCTGCGCGAGCTTAGTGATGAGCCGCGTCGCCCCGCGGCGGCTTACCCAGATTTCTCCCCGTCCGACAGCGCCTATCGCCTTGAGTAACATGTCCAGGTTGGAGGCATTTGAGACACATCCGCGGCCCCCCGCCCGAATCGCCTGAAACTCTGTCTCCTCGTCAGCCGTGTCCAGAAAAAGCAGGACTTTGATTTCGGGTGCGAGATTGCGCAGTCGGGAGACGACTTCGAAATCCGAAATACCGCCGCTAACGTGAAAGAGCAGAACCTCCGGCTGAGCTTTGCGGAGGACATCGACATCCTCTGGAATGTTTGGAAGCTCCAACACTATGGAGCAATTCTTGCTTGAGGCGAGCAGCGCACACAGTCCCCTTCTGGTCAACGAAAGTCGACTGATAACTCCCAACCTCATGGGATGTAGACCTCAAGCGGTGATTAGTCGGATGATCAGCGGACCATTCTGCCACCGGCTGACTTCATTGTCGACTTAAAAACACCGGAGTCACGTTTCCGGGAACCTTCGCCAACGAAAGCAGAAAACAAGTTAGTAGTCTATTTGCCATTGCCATCTTTACACATTGAAATGAACCGCGACCAGGCGTATTTTCTTGGTGCAAAGCAACGCAGAACTATGACGCACGCCCATAACACAGGATTTCACCCGGGCTGCATATTGGCCCAAAGGAGCGAAAAAGATGAGGGGAATGTCCAGACGTGAGCATTTACGCTTATTGGGGAGCAGCGCAGCGGCGCTCGCGGGTTCGGCAGCAGGTGTAAGATCCGCGGCTTCAAAACCTGCATTCGTAGCTGAGCCTGAGGCCCTGGGCCAAGCGAGCGCACCTGCGCAAGCTGAACGCGCTCGTCGAATGAAATGGTGGCATGAAGCGAAATTCGGCATGTTTATTCACTGGGGACTCTACAGTGTAATCGGCCAGCACGAGTGGGCCATGGAGGCAGAGGGTATCCCGGTAGCCCAATACCAACAACTGGCGAAGCTCTTCACGCCCAAACCCCACGCGGCGCGCGATTGGGCGAAGCTTGCCAAGCAGGCTGGCCAGAAATACATGGTCATGACCACGAAGCATCACGAGGGCTTCTGCCTGTTCGACACGAAGCTGACGAATTACTGCGCTCCCCAGCAGGCGTGCGGCCGTGACCTGGTGGGGGAATTCGTGGAGGCAGCACGCGGCGAAGGGTTGCGTGTGGGGTTTTATTACTCCTTGATGGACTGGCACCATCCTGATGGCGCCCGTTGCGCAACGGATGAGGCGGCGCGCGCGCGTTTCGTCGAATACACGCATGGCTTGATTCGCGAACTCCTGACCCAATACGGAAAAGTGGACATCCTCTGGTACGACATAGATTGGCCGCTCAGCCCGCAGCAGTGGGAATCGGAAAAGATGAACCGGATGGTCTTCCAATTACAACCCGATATCATTGTCAACAATCGCAACGGCCTGGGGGGCGATTTCTCCACGCCGGAGCAGGAAATTGTGGCCGCTAAATCCGGCCGGGCCTGGGAAACCTGCATGACCATGAACGATAGTTGGGGATACCACAAGGCCGACGATACCTGGAAATCTCCCAAGACGATCGTGCGGAACCTCGTCACTTGCGCGCAGAGTGGCGGAAACTACCTGCTGAATATCGGTCCCAAGCCGGATGGCTCGATTCCGGAGGAATCGGTCGGCATCCTCACCGAGGTCGGCAAGTGGATGGAGAAAAATGGTCCAACAATTTACCAGTCAGAACCCTGCCGCGAGGGAGCGCACCCTTACGCGGACTATACCCGGAAGGGGAACACTCTCTACATGCACATTAGCTTCTGGCCCGGAGAGACTCCCGCCTCAGACGGGCTAAAGTTCTTCAATCCCCCCGCCGTGGTGGCGGTGGGCGGGCTTCGTTCGAAAGTCAGATCGGCGCGACTGTTTGCTTCCGGGAAGCCTGTGGCCTTCGAGCAGGATGGCGTATATGTACGGTTCACCGGGCTGCCGGCCGAGGCGCCTGACACCCCCGTCACCGTGATTGCCATCGAGTGCGAGTCAGAGCCTACCATCGACGGCACGTACGTACGAAACGAAAGAAAGCGCCAGGGAGCTGGAGTGTGAGCGGACGACCTCAAGGTTTGGCTTCTTCCCGGCGTTGCTTGTAAATGTCCTCCGAGCTTTGAAATTGTTTGAACACATGCTCTTTTTCCGCCGAGGTGCGCCATAGGTCCGGGTTCTCGGTCGTAGTCCGCAGTTTGGCCATCCACTTCAGGAAGTATTCGGCGGACTTAGCGTTGCGGATTTTCCCCTGCCCCGCGTAGACGCGAATGCAATTCGTAATCGCCTGTGCGTAGACTTCCGGTGCGCTGGATGCTTGATCGTCGCCCTCGGCCCCCAGCGCAAACCATCCACTCGCCGAAACGCTAACTTTCTCAGAGAAAGATGCGGATAATCCGTCCCCGCGCGGGTGCAGTTCCTTCCAAACCGCACCGTCGTGATAGATCAGCACCTTGCGCAGGCGCGTGACCGACCACACTTTTCCGTCCAATTGGATTTCTTGAGGGCCGCCGCTGGGCAATGAGACTGCCTCGCCCGGCAGCTTGCCGTTTACCTTAAAATCCAACAGCGGGCCACTGGTCATGAAGGTGTAACCCTGCTTCAGAGCATCGACCCAGGCCTGGGCAGTGAAATTTGAACCGAGGTGCACGTAGGTACGCAGTATCCCCAGCGGCCGGTTATCTTGCATGTTGGACGTTGAGTCTTCTCCCCCAATGGGCGCGACTCGAAAATCGTTATTCCAGGCATGAAACAGCGGAATCAAGGAGCCTCTCGACACAGCCGACCACTCCAAGGTGTCGATCAAGCCCAGGGCGAGGTCCACGGGAAATGCTTTCGCCTCGCCGAGGCCGCTTTCGAGCGGATCACTTTCCTCACCGAAGGCATGGACATAACTGGTGGTCGCTCCCTCGGCGCGCGCCTTCGCAAACAAGTCCGAGTTGCTCGGATAAAGACTATCCACCACCGTTCCCTGGTACCCGGTCAGAAAAGGAGAAAGGAGGTGATCTCTAAGGCCAATGTAAGAAGTGTGCCCCCAGAAGGGAGGCCGGTTCTCTTCGCCAAAGATCAGCATCAACCGCGCGGCGAGATTCGAAGCCGGGTCCTCTTTACCGCCCTTCCGGAAGTATTGCCAATCGAGAACGCGATTGTCCTTGTTGGCGACAAGCGAACTGACAATCTGCAATCCCGCACCTCGCGCCATGAGGAGCAGGTATTCGGGCGTGTTGTGAAAGTTGCCGCCGTAGTTCATGTGGGAGTGCGTCGTACAGGCAAACCACCCTCTGGCAGGCATGTAGATCCGCCGCTTGAGCGGAATGGTGACGTTGATGGTTTCACCGGCGTGAACCGCGACCTCGCGCCGGGCCGGAGGAGTACTTCGAGCCCCTTGGTCACTTCGAGAGTCAAGAGCCCGGGAGGAACCTCCACCTGGTAGGAGCCCGAGGTATAAAAAATGCGCTTCAATCCTCCTGGAAGCCGGGCATTGAACACAAAGGCGGTAGAGGGGGCATACAGCCTGCCATCGGACGCGCTCCCTGAAATGCGCGCCGGGAGAAGGGCTTTGGTATCTGCATCCTGGATCCTGACCCGGACCGTCCCCATGGGCTGCTTCCAATGCAATTTGCCGGTGACCAGTTTCCGTTTCGCACCGCCGTAGGTCTCCAGCAAATAGAGTCCCGGCAGGCCGTTCTCATTGGAGATGTAGGCGATTGACTCGCCATCCGGGGACCAGCGCGGATGAAAATCATCATGATCGCCGAAGGTAAGTTTGTAAGGCTGGCCGCCCTCGACCGGAAGCACATAAAGGTGGTCATACTGATCCGCGGCGCCGCTGGTCGAGGCATAAACCAACCGTCTGCCATCAGGTGAGACGTTGGGCCGGGTACGGAAGAGACTCTGCTCTTTGAGGATCACGCGGCCCCTCGGCATGGCGTTGGCTTCAAACGGAACCCGCCACAGGTTCCCTGAGCCCAGGGCCACGTTGCGGTTTGAAACCAGCAAGAGACCGCTTCCGTCATTGAGCCAGGCGGGCTCGATATGAAGGTCCCAGTTGCTGAAGTAGAGGCGCGGCCTGCCAAAGTCGTGATCGCTGGTGACCGCGACCTCGGGCCCAGCCCACTCCCCATTTTGGATCGGCCGCGCCACCACGTTGAAATTGCCTGCCGGCTTCGTGGTCGCGTAAGCCAGCCATTTGCCATCGGGAGAAAACACCGGGTCAACATAAACCTGATCGTCATGCGTCAGCAGGCGGGTTTCTCCGGTATCGACGTTCAGGATTCCCAACTGAATCGACCGCCAGTTGTCATCGACCGTGTAGACAATCCACTTGCCGTCCGGTGACCAGGCAGGCGAAGAGTTCAGCCTGTCTCCATGGGTCAACTCGTAGGCCTCGTCCGTCGCCACATTCACCTTCCAGATGGAACCGTACAGCGAGAAGGCTATCCACTTGCCATCCGGCGACCAGCACGGCCACCAGGGAGTCGTGGTGGGCGCGTGCGAGAGATAGTAGCTGGAGAGATAATTACTTCGGTATTTCACAGCCGGGTATTCAGACCCTTGGTCCGCCGCGGGTCCGGCTGCCAGCGCCAATGCAAGCCAAGCAAGCAGGAGACTATTCATGGTGCGCTCCAGGTTTCAGTGCAAGTTGCTGAGAAATTCATGACGACGCTTGGGCGCCCATCGGATTTATCTGGCTGCCAAGGTCGCTTTGCCCCATAAAAGGAGCTTTCTGATTGTCACTTCGTTATTCGACTCAACCCCGCCATATACGGCAGGGCGCAGTATAGCATTGTGAACACGAACTACGCAGGGTCGTGGGAAACCGCGCCGTCAATGATATGACAGGCAAGCCAATGGATAAGTATAATGACCGCGGGGCATGCGAAGGAATCAAGCGTGTCATTCCGCTCGACCTGACAGAGCAAAAAGCAGTAACCCGAAAGGAGAATGAACATTCATGCGAGTTCGCCACATCTTAGTCGCCTTACTGATGCCAATTCTCTTGACGCGGCCAGCATCGGCGCAGCTTCCAAAGGCTCCCGAGAGTCCCCTGCCCGATGACCGTCTCAAGGCCGACATCCTGGTGGTTGTCGCTCATCCCGACGACGAAATCCTGGTCATCGGCTACCTGGCGAGGGCTGTTTGCGACGAACACAAACACGTCGCGGTCGTTTACGCGACTCGCGGAGACCATGGCGCAAACCAAATCGGTTATGAACAGGCGGCTTCCCTGGCTTTGGAGCGCGAGATGGAGGCGCGTCGCGGGCTCGCCGCTTTGGGGATTCTCAGTGTCTGGTTCCTGGACGCTCCCAACATCGGCGAGCCGACCGAGGATCCGCTGGGATCGCTCGAGAAATGGTCGCACGGCGAGGTGCTGGAAAGAACCGTGCGCTTGATCCGGCTCACGCGGCCGGAGGTTGTCATCACCTGGCTTCCTGACTACGTGGTGGGCGAAAACCATTCTGACCACGCGGCGTCTGGTATCCTGGCCACAGAAGCTTTTGATCTCGCCGGGAATCCCTTAGCGTTTGCAGAACAAGTGACGCCGCCGATCGATTATCGCGGCTATGCCAACCTGAAGGAGGGCTTGCACCCCTGGCAGCCGCAGAAGCTTTATTACTTTTCCGACACTTCGCATGCGGACTTTCTTGAAGGCGCCGGCCCCACCTACGTAACCACTGACGTTTCACCCTCGCGCGGCGTGCCCTATTACAAGCTGTCTGCGGAAGAGATCAGCAGCTACCTCACCCAGGGTGAAGGCGTGCCCGCTCAGGAAGCGCTCGCCAAAGGGGACCTGCATGAGTATCACCAACCAGTCCAATTGATCATGGGCAAATCGCTGGTGAAGTCCAGCAAGACAGGCGACGTTTTTGAAGGCGTCGTTCCGAATTCGATTCCCTATGTCCCTGCGCCCGGGTATCAGGCTGAATCGCACAAAGGAATTTCTGTCGAACTCGGAAGCCCCTGGTCTTTCTACCGCGGGTTCTGGCCAGCCCACAACATCGAAAATATCGGCAAGCTGCATGCACCAGAACTTGGCTTTAAGGCGGGCCCGGATTCTCCCTACAGTGTAAATTTGGTGATCCGTAACGACACCGGCGAACCACACGAAGTAGATCTCACAGCGGTCCTGCCGGCAGGTTGGAAGGCACTCAAAGGCATGGCCCGCTATCCGGTTCGAGCCCATAGCGTTTATCCCGTTGAGGCGAAGCTGATGGCTAGGACGCCCACTTCGGCCGAGTGGCAAGTGGTTACCTGGAACGCCGATGTAGACGGCGAGAGAGTGGGTTCTGTCACTCTGCGAGTGTTCACTGCCCCCTCGGGCAGGTTCTTCAACCCGGTCGGGATTCCCGGGCCGCCGTAAGACTTTCTCACCTTGGTTTCGAAGGGCGAACGATTTCGGCAGGGTCTTCCCTGCCCAATCTCAATCTTGAGGGAAAATCATGTCGCAACCATCACCTATCCGCGCTTTTCATGTTGGTCGTTCTGAAGTCGAAATCTATTCGTCCAAAGCCGAAGTGGGAAAGGCCGGAGCCCTCAGGGCTTCCGCGATTCTGCGGGAGGCAATAGCGAAGGATGGGCGAGCCCGGCTGATCATGGCAACCGGGAATTCCCAGGAAGATCTGGTTTCAACCTTGGCCGAAGATCGTGACGTGGACTGGTCGCGCCTCGAGCTTTTTCACATGGATGAGTATGTGGGACTGCCGGTGACCCACGGCGGCTGCTTGCGCCACTGGATCATCACCCACTTTGTAGATGTGGTCCATCCCGGCAAGGTCAACTTTCTGGATGGCAATGCGGCGGATCTCGCTGCCGAGGCGCGCCGCTACGAAAGACTTCTCCAGGAGGCGCCCATAACTTTGTGCACGATGGGATTTGGAGAAAATGGCCACATCGCTTTCAACGACCCGCACGTCGCAGACTTCCGTGACCCGTTGAACATCAAAGTGGTTGAGTTGGATGAGCCCTGCCGCAGGCAACA
Source organism: uncultured Acidobacteriota bacterium (assembly GCA_963804995.1). Classification (GTDB taxonomy): domain Bacteria; phylum Acidobacteriota; class Terriglobia; order UBA7540; family UBA7540; genus Bog-366. The sequence goes on along the minus strand of CAWDSK010000008.1, from coordinate 17,347 downwards.
GGCTGGTGAGGGACACTTTGCAAACTTCGCAAGCGTTCCCCCCACGGCCATCACGGTGACCTGCCCGATGCTGATGAAGGTCCAAAATCTGATTTGCAGCGTCCCCGAACTGCGCAAGGCGGAGGCCGTCAAAAACGCGCTCGAAGGCCCGCTTTCAACCAAATGCCCGGGCTCCATCGTGCGCACGCATCCGCAGGCCACCATTCTATTGGACATGAACTCAGCGTCGCTATTGAAGAATGTAAACTGAATGCGTCTGGCTCAGGCTCTTCAGGGCCTGGGTGAAAACCACATTTGGCGCGCTGTAGCGGCCGTCTGTGACCGCTGACTTTTCATTCAACATATTCCGGCGCTCCCCGCCAAATCCAGGCAGGCGACGAACCCCACTACACCAAACTGCACCACAACTGGATTTTTCGTGGCCGCGCAGTTGATTCTCATATAATGGGTATTTGCCAGGCTGAACAGACACCGCAAACCCAGAGCATTCCGTTTGGATCGAGGAATCGATTTGCCAGACGCGTTGAGACCGCAAGATACTGAGGATGCCCCTCCAGATGGAGTCATGCCATCCCCGCCCGCGCGGGGTAGCATGGCGCTGGGATCGCCGCGCAACACGGCCATCGTCATCGTTCCCATCCTGCTTGTCCTTATCACTTTTCTTTTCTGGTATCAAACCTGGTTTGGGCGGGAACTCGGCGACCAGGAAATGCGGCAGTGCCTGACGGACACCTCGGTGCCGCACAAAACCCAGCACGCGCTCGCGCAGCTATCTGACCGCATGGCGCGGGGCGACCCAACCGTCAAGCAATGGTATCCCGAACTCCTCGCCCTGGCCGATAACCGCGAATCGCAAATACGCCTGGAGGCCGCCTGGGCCATGGGGCAAGATAATCACTCGGAGGAATTTCACCAGGCTTTGCGCAGGCTCCTCGATGACCCCATACCCATGGTGCGCTGGAACGCCGCGCTGGGGCTGGTGCGCTTTGACGACACAAGCGGGGCGCCCCAGTTAAGAAGCATGCTGCAGCCGTTCACCCTGGTAGCCGCGGATTCCGGCACATTGAAGTTCCGCATGAAGGAACAAGACGAGGTTCGAAATGGCAGTATCATCGCCCGCATCCGTCCGCCCGGAAGTGACAAGCAGCGGGACGTTCTCTCGCCACTGGGTGGAACCCTGGCACGTTTTATCGCAAAGGACGGAACGGTGGTAGCCGCGGGAGAGACGCTGGCGATTATCGAGCCTGATGAAACACAGGTGGTCGAGTCATTACGCGCGCTCTATCTGGTGGGAAAGCCTGACGATCTCGGAGACGTGGACCGCTGGACGCGGGGCGCTGCCAACGTACCAGAGCGAGTGCGAAAACAGGCGGAGGCAACAGCGCATGCCATCCGCGAGCGTGTGGCGAGAGGAAAAGGTTAAGTGGCGCGTCGAAGGTTACACCGAAAACTTGATGCCGAGATGAGTCTCAACCTCTTCGGTAGGCACCATCTCAATGGCATCCCAGGGGCAGCCATCCAGGAAGCTACCGTCGGGGCCTTTGCTGGTGCATTTCTTGCAGCCGATACAGAGTGCCGGATCGACTTCGATGCGGCCAAAGGGCGGATGATCGGGGTCTGGGACCCAGTACATGCAGTCCGCGACGGGGCAGTAAGGGACGCAAGCGGGCGAGCCTGAGCAGCCGGTGCAACATTCCGTAATGACGGCGAGTTCCTTGGGCCGCTTCTTGCGCGGCGTCTCGATACCGATGGATTTCGGCTCGCTCTTGACGACCTCCCCGACGGGGATGTAGTACTCAGACAAGTTGGTCCTCCTCGCCCTGAATGTAGGTTCATTTTCCCAGAAGTGGTCGAGGGCGTCAACTGAAGGAATTGTGTGACCGGGCCATCGGGTCATCTGGCCATTGAGGATCACGAAACGAGTGGTGAGTGGCGAGTAGTCATTGGCAAACACCCGACGACGGGTCAATATTCTCGGCTCTTTCAATGGACCGATGGCTCAATGGTCCGATGATCAGATTTTCCAGGAGGTGTCATGGTTGCATGGACGTTGGTATTTCACATCATGGGGCTGGTTTTTTGGATGGGAAGTCTGCTGGCTGTCTCTCACATCCTGGCGGTGCACACCGAGGAACCTTCTCCTGAAGCCCGTGCCACCCTGAGCCGCGTGGAATTGAAACTCTTCAAAGGGCTGGCGCACCCAGGCGCAGCGCTGATGGTGATCACTGGTAGCCTTCTAATCGCACAAGACCCCCATTATCTGCGGGAACATTGGCTGCACGCGAAGCTGCTGCTGGTCGTGATCCTGATCGTGCTGGACCTCCGGCTCTACTTTCGTACCGTGGCGTTCCAGGCCGGGAAGGTTGAGTTGCGCCGCGGTGAATGCATGGCCCTGCACGGCGCCATCGCGCTGGTATTTACTGGTATCTTGATTCTTGTGCTTCTCAAACCGTTCGGCTTGGCCTTACGGCACGCAGAGTGGATGACGCCGGGACGACAGGGGGTATTGAACGCTCTCAAGACACCCGCACCGCGCCTTGTGGAGCCAAGAACGCTTGGGGTGAGCGATGCTTCAAAGCCGTAGAGCAAGCGGTTGTCGGCATAACCAACTTTGAGCACTTATTCTACTGGAGGGCATTTTGGCAAAAATCACGATTAGGAATAATGGTTCGGTACGAGTGGAAGGCGAGTTCACGATTTGTGACGAGAATGGCAACGTCTTCGATTTGTCAGGGCGAACCACGATCGGCCTCTGCCGCTGCGGGCATTCGGAGAATAAGCCCTTTTGCGACGGCACGCACAGGAAAGTCAATTTTCAGTCGGAAATCACCGCCCGGACGCTGCCGCCTCCCGCGCCCAAGCCGGCGTGAACGGGCAGCGCTGCGCGGCATAGCCGCAACCAAACTAGAAAAGGCGCTGCTAGTTCCATAGTTTGTTGCAGGTCTGCTCAACGGGTGGTGAAGTAACCCCTCACCCGTCCCGCCCCGGCTGATGAAAACGCCGGCGGCGGTCCACCCTCTCCCCTCGGAGAGGGCGGTTTGACTTCCAACCTTCTCCCAGGGGAGAAGGTGCTGAGGTACGAAGCGGATGAGGGGTTCCTTGGATCGAAGTCGCGACTTTCAATGCGCCCCCCAAAATGTTTGCTAAAAAAACAAGAATTTACGGTATTGCATTGCAGTGTGGCATAGCCGCATTCAAACATGTCTTTCAGGGGTCGGCCTCGGACTGCCCAAGGCACCCCAAGGGGTGCCTATAATTAAAAGGTGACATATGGGAGCAGCAATCTCGTTGCTTCTGATGGCGATGGCGATGCGCGCTGAGGCACAATCGCCCGCCTACCAGAACCCGCAACTTCTAATCGAGCCCCCGGAGCTTACTGGAATTCTGGGCAGTCCTGGTGTGTGCGTGCTGGACGTGCGGCCACCGCAGGAATATCAGCAGGGGCATATAGCTGGGGCAGTCAACTTGTCGGCGCTGCTGACGGATGACCTCGCCGCCAACCGTCAAGGGTATCCCCTGTTCCCTGATCGTGCCCAGGAGTTGTTCCGGAACGCGGGCATCAACAACTCCTCTCGGGTGATTCTGTACGATGACCAGGGAAACAGGTTTGCAGCGCGCGTGTTTTACGTCTTGGAGTTTTTCGGCCAAACGCATGTCCAGGTTTTGAATGGTGGGATCAAAAAGTGGCTGAGTGCCGGGCAGTCGCTCTCAACAGATGTGCCGAAAGTTCAGCCAGGAGACTTTCGCCCCGACCCACAAAGTTCCCGGTTGGCAACTGCGCAATATGTGGTGGAACACCTGAAGGCCCCCAACGTCAAGCTAGTGGACGCTCGCACTCCGGAGGAATACCGAGGCGAAAAGGTACTGGGCCCACGCGGCGGCAGGATTCCGGGGGCGGTTAACATCGTGTGGACCGAGATGATAGATTCCGGTGAAGTGAAGAGCTTCCTGGATGCTGCGACCTTGGGGAGAATATTCTCTGCCGCTGGTGTGACTCCCGCGCAGGAGGTCATTCCTTACTGCCAGATGGGGATCCGCGCTTCTGAGATTTACTTCGGACTCCGTTTGCTAGGGTACTCTCATATTCGTCTTTACGACGGCTCCTGGGAAGATTGGAGCGTTTTGCCCGAACTACCGGTTGAGAAGTAACGACTTAGTGTGCTTTTAACCTCAGTCAAGGTGTATGGGAGATGCGCCCCCCAGACCGCTTTGCAACAGGAATCGGCCAAGGATCGGGACGGCATGTTTCTGGCCAGATCCCCCCGGCCTTTGCCAACCTCTAGTGCTGTAATGGCTTACTGAGCATAGGCGAGGCAGCGAGAACGGCTCCCAGTCCGTTGACTTGAATAGGGGGGTATGTTACGTTTTAGCGATAGTCCTCTAAACTGTGGGGCAGACGGAGCGGATAGATGGCTTTTTACAAAGCCAGGGTACTTCAAGAGGCTGAGAAGTGTGTAGCGCAAGGCAAGACTTCTCAGGCCATCAAGCTCTACCTGGATATTATTGAAAGAGATCCCTCCGATGTGTCACTGCTCAACACTGTTGGCGACCTTTACATCCGCGAACGCAATGTTACTGAGGCGATCCGGCAATTCCACCGGTTGGCGGAGGCCTACGTCCACGATGGTTTCAACGTCAAGGCTATTGCAATCTACCGGAAGATCATCAAGTTCGATCCCAATTCCGTGGACACGGTCCTGAAACTGGCGGAGCTTTACCAGCTCCAGGGTTTGAGCCGGGAATCGCGCGAGCAGTATCTGCAAGCCGCGGAATCCTATAGGAAACGCAAGCAGCCCGACCGCACCCTGGAAGTCCTCCGCAAGCTGGTGCTATTGGATCCGGATAACAGCAACTTCCGCGCCCGTCTTGCCGCGGAATGCGAACAAGCCGGGAGGCCGGAAGAGGCCGCGCAGGCCTATCTGGAATCTGCGGAGAGTTCCATCCGTCGCAACGACTCGGCGTCCGCCGAAATCACCTTAAAGAAGGCTGCGGAGCTGGACCCGAAGAATCCCAAAATTCAACTCCTGCGGGCCCGGATGGCAATAGCGGGGAAGCAACCCGAGGAAGCCCTGAAGATCCTCGATGCCGTCCCCGCACTGCTCACGGACCCATTGGGCAGGCAGCTTCTGTTGCAAAGCCACCTGGCGATGCACAATCTTCCCGAAGCTGAAAAGCTGGTGATGGATGTCTACCGCACCAGTCCTTCTGACTTCACGCCGATTTCCAGCTTCGTAACGCTCTGCATGGAAAATGGGCAGGTTGACTCGGCCTACAAGTCATTGGCAGAGGTTACCGATCAGCTCATTGAGCGCAACAACACAGGCCCTTTGCTGGAATCCCTCCGCCTCATCTGGAACAAGGAGCCCGGGCACATCCCAACGCTGGAACTTATCTACAAGGTATGTGAGCGCACGGCGGATGAATTCACTCTGCCGGAGGTCCTGGAAGCCCTGGGAAACGCGTACGTCCAGGAAGGAAATCTGGAGAAGGCCGAAGGCATCTATGAGAAGCTGACCCGGCGTGAGCCGCAAAACGAGAATTACCGCGGATATCTGATGCAGGTCATGCACAAACTGGGTAAGGAGCCCCCCCGGGCTGCCCCGGCGGAGTTCACGGTGACAGAGATGGCGCTGGGACTCGAAGCTGAGGCCTCCCCGGAACCGCCACTTGTCGATACCGAACAGGAAGCGATGGTGAAAGAGGCCATCGAGAACAGCGATCTCTTCACCCGGTATAACCTGGTGGAGAAGGCGATCGCGGAACTGGATAAGGTTCTTAAGGTTTATCCCGACCAAGTGGATATTCTTCAGCGCCTTCTGGATATCTGCCGAAAAGGATTTCCAGACAGGGCGGCGGCGGCCTCAGCGGCTCTGGCCAGAATCTACTCGGAGCAGGGTGATGAGGAGACAGCAAGTAAGTACCGGTCCCACACCTCTTCCCAAGGGTCCTCTCCAGATATTTTGCCCCCTGCTCCCCTGCCGCCGACTCCATCCCTTAAGCCGGAAGAACCGGTTGGACCTCCACCCGGATCTCCCAAAGATAAAGGGCCGGAACAGACGGCGGGCTTCTCGGTTTCCCCAATTGCTTCTGCGCCGCCGGTTGAGACTGCCTCACGTCCACCCAGTGAGGCTGTTTTTGATCTGACTCCACCCAAGGCGCCCGCCGAAGCGCCAAGTCAACCACCTCCGCCACTGGCAGAACAAACCATGGAGTTGGATCTTTCTGGGGATTTTGAGGCCATAGCGGGAATGGCCTCAGAAACCGCGCTGCCACCCGTGAAGGAGGCGCCGTCACCGACCGAGCAGATCCCTGCTGTCACCATGGAGTTCCCTGCTCCGCACATTACTGAGGAGGCTGCCCCATCGCCGGCCTCTGCCCCACTATTTGCCGATGAGGCTTTAGCCCTCCCTGAGGCCCCGCCTTCCCTGCCGGAAACTCCCCCTGAGCCTACTCGAATGCCCGCGCCTTTCGATATTGAGGATAGCTGGGTTGAGGTCAATTTCTATCTCGAGAACGGCTTTGTAGATGAAGCCCGGAAAGCTGTTGTGGGGTTGGAGGAGAAGTATCCCGGGAACGATGCGGTGGCGGAACTCCGTCGGCACGTTGAAGAGGGGGCCGGTGGAGTGCCCACCGCTGAACCCGCAACCAAGCTTAAAGAGGAAGCGCCTGCGACTCCCCCTGAGCCTGAGCCCACCGAAACGGTTGAGGAGCCTGAGCCCGCCCCGATAGTCGAAGAGGCGGCGCTTGAAGAATGGGAGCCTCCCTCGACTTACGCGGCCTCGCCCGCCCCGCCTCCTATGGAACAGCCGCTAACGCCGCCCCCTGCGGAACCCGTTGTCGCGAAGTCTGCGGCAGCAGAGAGTGGTGGCACGGACCTGCTGGGAGATATGGTGGGAGATTTCGCTTCCACTCTGGATGGAGTGGCAGTTCCCGACGCTGCGGCGTCGGGAACCGGACCGCTAACGGGTGGCGCTGGCCCCCACGCTGGGTCCCCTCCTCAGGTCGCCGAACAGCTCAGTGGTTTGCTGGCCGAGATGGAAGGGGGAACTGAAGAGCAGGACGATCCCGAAACGCATTACAACCTGGGCACGGCGTTCCGGGAAATGAATTTGTTGGACGAAGCCATCGGAGAATTCCAGAAGGTCGTGAAAGGTGCAGGAAAGGGGCACCTTCCCACCAATTACCTCCAGGCGTGCAGCCTGCTGGCTCTCTGTTTTATGGATAAGAAGATGCCCGCCATCGCGGTAAAATGGTACCAGAAATCGCTTGAAACACCGGGCCTTGGAGATGAGGCTATGCTGGCCCTCCAATATGATTTGGGGGTGGCGTACGAGCAGGCCGGGGACATGCGCAGTGCGCTTGAGAGATTCACCGAGGTTTACAGCCAGAATATTGACTTCCGCGACGTTGCCGAAAAGATCCGAGAGCTTCAGCAGAAAGTTTAAAGGTCTTTCCAACCGGGGTTACTGCGGCGGCGTCCACCGCCCATCTGAGGATGCAGTCCCGGATCGATCCAACCCATGAGCCGCCTCCTGACGATCGTGTATATCGTGTTCTGTTTCGAGATAGGACTGCTTCTCTTCGTCTTTCCGTGGGTCTCTCTTTGGAGCAAGAACTATTTTGTGGACCACTTCCCGCTGTTTGCCCTTATCGCTCGCAACTACTTCCTGCGCGGCGCGGTTTCCGGTATTGGGCTGGCGGATGTTTGGCTGGCTTTCTTTGAGTTGTGGCGCTTCCGGCGCGAATTGGGTCTGGTGAGATCTAGTACGACTCGATGAACTATTAGCAGAGTGCGACGGAACCACAAGTAAAAAGTCATAGGAAAAAAACGCATGAAGGTAGGGAATTAAGTGGGACCTCGCTCGCTATGCCCCGCGGAGAGCAACATGTGGGACAGTCTGGTTTGTTAACCCACGGCTTTGTCCCAGTTCGTACTCCGTGACCTCCGTGCCCTCTGTGGTGAGTTTTTCATGTCCGTCTCCGCCACCATAATCTCGACCCCCGCCCCTGCGTTGGGCAAACCTCCGCGCTGCCCAACCCTGGTTCCCGCAGGGGCGTTTGAGGCACATCCGTGAATTTGCAGCTCTACTACATTACGGATCGCACCCAACTTAAATTGCAGCCGCTCGACGCATGCATCCGAAAGGCCATCGCCGCGGGAGTGGATTGGGTACAAATCCGTGAAAAGGATTTGCCCGCCCGGAGCCTGCTCAATCTGACACAGGCCGCCGTGCAGCAGGCCCAGGCATATTCCCGGCGCACCCGAGTGATGGTGAACGATCGCCTGGACGTAGCGCTGGCCGCGAAGGCGGATGGCGTGCATCTGGGGTCCCGATCGATGCCGGCGGAAGTGGCGCGCCGCCTGGCGCCCGAAGGTTTCTTGATTGGAATTTCCTGCCACTCGCTCACCGAGGCGCTGTCTGCCGAGGCTGCGGGCGCTGATTACATTCTGCTGGGCCCCATTTTTGAAACTCCCTCCAAGCTTCCCTATGGTCCACCCCTGGGAATCGCCACGCTGCACGAAGTGACTGCGCAAGTAACAATCCCGGTCATCGCTCTGGGCGGAATTGACGCGGCCCGCGTGCATATGTGCCGGGAGAACGGCGCCGCAGGGATTGCGGGAATCCGCATTTTCCAGGATTGCGATTCCGTCACCGAGTTGGTCCGGGAGTTGCGTGGAATGTAGGGGCATAGGCGTTAACCTAAGCCCTGGTCAACGTCGGACCGACGTTGGCGGATTGAGCGGGGTAGCAGGTAGCGCGGAGGTGGGCGCCTTTTGCCCTCCTCCGCGGCTCTTAACATGGAAACATCAACCACGGCATTAATATCCCTAGAGGACATACCGTGGGCCATTGAAGGGCCGCAGACGAACGCAAACAACGCGTACGTCTGCGCTACCTGCTCGTTGCTCGCGGTCAGTCCGCGCGTTCCATTCCACTACAAACTTCCTCGAAGGGGACTTACATGAAAAGCGAATCTCGGCCGGCTTCTCGTGGAAAGGGTTTCAGGCTGGCAGCGTTTTTGATCATCATCTTTGTTGGGGTAGTTCCTATTCGGCATGTTCGATCGGGAAAGGTGGTCCTTCCTGTCGAGCCGCCCGGAGTGGGTGGCGGTTCGTCCGATCAATTAAACTCGGATAAGCGTTCGGCTAAGGACGCAGACGGGGGTACTCGTCCCTACCAGCGCAGGTCAGGCAATGCCCACCCAGCTTCGCTCAAAGTGCAGCCCTTCCAAGGTCAGTACTGTGCGGCGGTCGGGCCTCCGGGCTGGTCGGTTCTTGACGAAAACGCCCAACGTGCGGGCTTCGGTGCGGACTTCGCGAGTGGCGACCGCATGGCCTATGCCGGCTATTCGATCTTCCCGTCCGGCGCGCTAACGGGAGGTTCTGGAACGCCCGAGCAAGGATTATTCGCAGGTGGGGCCCGACGGCCCCGGATACTACGCGCCCTACGGGAACAGCCTCTTAAAACTCACTCCCGGGTATGCGCACAACTGGTAGCGGTTGGGGCAGTCGATCGGGCACCGGAGTAGCAAAGCGGAGAGGTGTGCGATGCGCGTGCGCTGGTGGAAACACGCAATCTTGATGGAACTGTTACTGCTTGGCGTAAGCAGCGGGTGGGCGCAGTCGAAGCTCTTGACCCTATCGCTGAAGCCTTATGGCTGGATGTCACAGCATGAGCTGTCTGTGCAGTACCCCGACCCCGAGCGCCAGGGATGGCTCATCTCGGGACCACCCGGCGGAGTGGCCTGGCGTGGCGTGGGCGAGGTCGCCTTGGACGCGCAAGGTCATGTCTACGTCGGGCTGCCGATCTGGGCAAGCGGAGCAGCGCCGAAGAGTGCGGTTCGGGGCACGGGCGACAAGTTGCGCGTGTTGGTGCTGAACGCCAGGGGCAAAGGTGAAGTGGAGCGCACCATGGACTTCCCCACCCAGTCGCTCGGAAGGCTGGATTTGCGGCTGGCCGGGGATGGCGCACTGCTGCTCGTGGCGAATGACAAGCTGATGCGGGTGGGCGCCGACGGCCGGCCGGCAGCCGAGTTGGCGCTGTGCGATGCAGAGAAGAAATACGAAGGCTGGTACCTGCAGAGCTCCACGACGGGACGCACGGTGCGGGTTCGAATCAATGACCAGACTTCAATGCTGGTGGATGCGCAGACGCTCACGGTCCTGAAACACTGCCAGGAACCGAGCTTCCTTGATGACACGGGCGTCATGACGGACGACATGGAATTGACTACCGCGGAAGAAGGCGACCAGCCCCATGTGACCTATGTGCTAGAACGCCAGGAGTACTGCGGGAAAAGGGAGCGTCTCCTGTCGTTTGGAGATACCGTTTTTGTGCCGTCGCTGGTGGATGGCACGCGCTTTCTGGCAATCGCAAGAGATAAGCTTGCGCTGCGGAAATTGACCGGGGAAACGGTCTGGACCCGCCGGGCGCCCGCCGGTCGGAGTCTGCAGGCCGAGATGGCCCAGGACCGGTTAAGCCGGGACGGAAGCCGCGTGGCGGTGCGGTTGCTGCGTAGCGTGGTCTACCATGAGCCCGTGAATTGGGACCGAAGCCGGACGCCCGGGAGCATATTCCAGGAGGTGCAGTTCACACGACCGAGCACCAGGACGGTGGAGATTGAGGATTCCATAGCCGTCTGGGAGGTGGCCAGCGGGCGGCTGCTGGCGCAGGTTCCGGTACAGAATCTGGAGGGCGACCGGGAATTTAAATTGAATTCGTCTTTCGCCTTGAGCCCGGATGGCCGCCTGCTCGCCGTGTTGCAGGACGGCTTGCTGGTGCTGTGGAAGGTGTGACCGAGCTGCCCTTCGGAGCGCCGATCTCTATGTCTCGAGGTATTCTTGCAAGGCTTCTCTTTTGGGTTCTCGTTTGTTACCGTCTCCGATTCACCCGCTTTGTAGACCACCGGGCTGGCCAATTCTGGTGCGGAGGAAACGATGCTCAGAACCACGACGGTGGTCGATCTCTCCATTTGGTTTTGGTTGTTATGTGCGCTTGCACCAGGGCCAGCGGACACGCGCAGCCTCGACAACCGATTGATCGATGCGGCAGGCAAAGGTGACGCGGCGGCGGTGCGGCAAATCCTGGCCCAGGGGGTCAATCCCGCTGCGAAAAACCGGGCCCTGATCGCGGCGGCACGCGAGGGCCATGCCGAGGCGGCCAAACTGCTCCTGGAAGGAGGCGCCGACGTTAACGCTTATGAAAACGACAATGCTTATGAAAACGACAGCGCCCTGCAATGGGCATCGAGCGGAGCCGGGTAGCGCAGAGGTGCGCGTTGTTGGCGCTCCTCTGCGGCTCTTGGCGCGCCCGTCACGTTTCGTGTTTGAATGTTATTAACGTCGTTGATGTTCCCATGTTAAGAACCGCGGAGGAAGCTGAACGACGCTACCTCCGCGCTACCCCGCTTTCACGTCCAAGCTGTCGAACATGCTCGGCACACCGGGTAGCGCAGAGTGTATGCCTTTCACACTCTGCGGTTCTTAATATGATAAACATACACTGCTTTATTAACACACGGCTTTGACACCTGACGTGGTGATCCAGTTTCCCGGGGGGACATAAGCGGTGAACGGAAGCCGCGCCCAACAAACGAAGAGCTACCCCGCTTGTTTTGCGCGGGCGCGCGAAAAAAGGTATCTGGAAGCTGTGAAGAAATCCCTAAACGAGCAAAAGCATCTCGCGCAGAGACGCAGAGGCGCAGAGGCTGCAAAGAAAACAAACCAGTTATTTGCTTAAAATCTCTGCGCCTCAGCGCCTCTGCGCGAGATTGTCTATTTTTTCACAGCTTCCTGTCCCCACTGTCGGTCCCCACCGTCCCCGTCAGCACGGGCAGGATCGCGTTGGCAATACTGGGAGTTTACTCCCGGCAGGTGAGTTGCGTTACAATAGAGAGAGAGGAAGGTTCATGAGTAACCCCAAAGAACGCGCGCACGCGCTGCTCGACATGCTGCCCGAAGAAAAGCTCACCGCCGTGGTCGGCTTGCTCGAAGTGATGGTGGAACCGCTGTCGCGTTCGCTGGCTTCCGCTCCGATGGAAGAGGAAGAGATCACACCTGACACCGCCGCCGCGCTCGAGCGCGCCCGTGCTTCCCTCGCTCGCGGGGAAGGCGTTCCCCACGAAGATATGCAGCGCGAGTTCGGTTCATGACCGAATCGCCCAGACGCCCGCGAATCGCCGTCGTCTGGGCGCCCGAGGCCCGCGCCGATCTCCGCGCCCTTGACCGCGCCACCGCCCTGGAGATTCTCCACTGCGTGGATCGCTACCTGGCTAACCGTACCGGCGAGGTAAAAAAACTCAAGCCTCCGCTCACTGGCTTCCGCCTTCGTTGCGGCGATTACCGCGTCTTCTTCGATCTAAAGAACTCCACCGCCATCGACATCACCGCCGTCCGCCATCGCAAGGAAGCCTACCGCTGACCAGCGGCACGGAGGCACAGAGGAAAACCGGCGAATCCTCCGCGCCACAGGCTGCGAGGGCGAATGGACGGGCGGACAGGCTCCCCTCCTGATTCAGAGCTTGTCCTGAACGCAGTGAAGGAAGGGGGCGGCGCGTTCGCGCCGGGGGGTGGTTACAAGATTTAGGAGGGGCGGCGGCATCCCGCTGGGGTGGTTACAGGACCCTAATTCCCAATCCCTAATCCCTAGTGGGAGGCGGCGGAAGCTATGACGCCGGTAAATCGGAAATATGGTGGCAGCCCCGGTATTCCTACCGCTTTCCTCTCCCATGCGTGGCTAGCCGATTACGCGATCAGGTGAGAGCGAGCCGGTGACATGTACGCCGCTGGAGGGAATTATTGACCTCTAGCAAGGCGCGCCTAAATTGACAGCGCCTACGGTTGCCCGACCCCCCTCGGGCGTGAGAAAATCCCATCTGCAGAACTGCGCTGAGGGTGCACGGTATGTCCCAACAGAAAACGCATGATTTGTACGAGTTCATGCGACAGATCAGTAATGAGATGTCCGAAGAGTACAACCGTATCCAGATGCGGGCCACCGAGGACCCAGGCACCGCGGGGGATCAAGGGGAGGAGAATTGGGCCGAACTGTTACGCGAATGGCTTCCCCGCACGTACGAGGTCGTGACGAAAGGTCGAATCATCAATGAAAAGGGTGATACGAGCCCCCAAATTGATGTAATCGTTCTAAAAAGTTCGTATCCGAAAAAGCTGCTATACAAAAAGCTCTATCTCGGGGCCGGAGTTGCAGCCGCGTTTGAGTGCAAAACTACACTGAAGGCCTTGCATATTTCAGAGGCGGTACAGAACTGCGTCAAGATAAAGGGCCTCTTCCCAAATCGGGCTGGAACACCGTACAAGGAGTTGCATTCACCACTTGTCTATGGGTTACTTGCGCACTCCCATTCATGGAAGGGAGAAAACTCGACGCCCGAGCAAAACATCGAACAGGCCCTGCATGAGGCTGATGGAGTGCATGTAACGCACCCTCGCCTACAACTCGACCTCCTGGGTGTTGCAGATCTCGCCGCCTGGACCTCATTCACGGTCACATTCGTCGGTCCGCGCCAGGTAGCTGACTGGTCACGTATGGTACCGATTCATGGCCCCAACGGGTCCGCAAGCTCTGGTTACATTGGGCATACTCGAACTGATGACAGACAGGTTCGAGCAATTCACTCCGATTGGCGTTCTCATCTCCTACCTTTCACAAAAGCTCGCGTGGGAGGACCCTTCGCTGCGGGACCTTGCTGACTATTATCGGATGACAAACATAGCTGGTTCTGGTCGAGGACAAATGCGAAGCTGGCCGAGCTCAATCTATAGCGAGGAAATTCGTGGACGTGTCGAGGCAGGAGTGCTCTCACAGGGTACAACGTGGGACGAATGGCACCTAGCATTCCAATGAAGGCAGTCTGGCGTAGAGCAACGCTCTGCGGGAGAAAAGGTACCTGACACCCTTCTTCTCTTTCCCCTGACACCCTTTTTCTTCTGGCACCCTTTCCCCTCCACAACTAGAAAGTTAAACCCTATAGAAAATCTCTGACTCAAGCGTGACCCCATTCAGTCCGACCGGATCGAACGAGACTCGAAAATGCTTACCTTCGACGGGCAGCCAGTCGTAAGCCGTAAGCTTATCAATCAACTCGGCAGGATCAGTGGTTTTAGCTACGGCTTGTTTGAAAACTTCGTAGTCCGCCAGGATAAGATCAGTAGTGTCCAGCCACAGGAAGAAATCCCGAGCAACAAATACAAAACCGACTTGACGGTATTCATCGAGCGGCCTCTTCAGCTTGCCTCTGGCGAATAGAAAGCCCGGATTCGCCAGCAAGAACGTTCTGATGTCCGAAAGCTGTTGCACTCCTTTCTCAAAGTCTTCTTCTCGATGGATTCGCTCCTTCCACTGTGACGATGGCTTCCGAAAGCCACTTCAATTCAGCCACAATGACTGCCTCAGCTTTTTCGTCCACAAGAAGAAGGTCGATGTCGGGCAAGCGATCAGGGAGCGAGATTCGGACGGCCGCCGAAAAGCTCTTCGGGCACCGCGGAAGGAGATCATCGAGCATTTCCTGCTCCTTCATCCGGGCTGCTTCCGCGAAATATGCCTGCCTGCGGTGGTTGCAGACGCGAAGGATATTCTCATCCGCCCTCGAATGAAGAGGGAACTGCGGCGCGATGGCGAGGATATTGTCTTCGACCGTAATGAAGGGTACTACGTGTAGGTCCCAATATCTGTCTCTGAGCGTCAAGTCCTCAACAATCGCGGAGCATTTCGGAGGTTCGAGTCCCGCGATCTCCGCCAATAATCTCACCCATTCTTCTGACGTGCGCATCATCACACACGAGTTCACGGGGTACTCGTATCGGAGGCCGAACCGGTAACAGAAATCTTCATGTACGGAAAGCACCGTCGTGAGGGCGGCAAAGGCCCGCTTCAGCTCCCCGACAGTGTAAGGGCCGAGGTTTAGTGAGTCGGCGCGCCGAAAAATTGCATCTAGCCTTTCGAGATACGAAGGAAACAGTGATCGATAGAACTCGGCCGGTTCGGGATATGCCATCGTTAGGTGGCCGGCAAAGAAACAGCGCGAAAACGCAGCATCCCTTTCCCGCGCTTGGTCCGGAGAGAGTACCAACCCCTCGTTCTGCACCGGACTGGAAACGGGTCGAAGGCCTTTATGGAACGCTGACACGCGTCGTGCGGACATTCCCCCTGGAGCAGTAAAGCGAACCGTCAACTCGGAGAGAAGTTCGGCGAACTCCCTGTTCTGATGCCACATCGAAAAGCAATCCGAAAAGACTTGATGATTGGCGGCGATTGCAAGGGCCTGATCGACGGCTTTGGCCAGCGAGGGGGTCCACGTAAACGTCTGCCCCTCTGATTTCGCATCCTTTCCCCTCTCCTGGACCCACCGCAGCGCGAGAGTGCCTCGTATGCTGAGGTTGATCAAATTCACATCGTAGTTCTTGTAGCCATGTTCCTGACGCAACCGCTCAGTTGCGACTACCAAAGAAACGAGGACTGCCCATGAGGCGACACTTCTTGGAAACGAGTACAGTTCCAGGTTGTCGCGAGACGCGTCCGCTCGACTCTCCAGAGTTTCAAGTGATGTAACGAAAGACGGGTCAGAATTCTTTTTTAATTCCATGCTTGCTCCCTCATCGAACCATTTCCCCACACAGGAATGCCTGTGTTTATATTAATACCGATCTGATGGTGCCGCATGCGACGTTCAATCATTGCCATCCTACCGTGGCTTTGATTGACGTATAATGAGTTTTCGTTGGTGCCTCCGTCGGCTTCAGGTTCAATGTGTGCGCATCCGCTTCATTACTAACCACTGTAGTACAGGAGGGAGTGACGATAATGCATGCCGTAAATGATGACTCTCAAAAGCACAGGGTTATTGGCATCAGACACGCTCTCAGGGTGTTTAAGAAAGAAGGTCTTGTCGAATCGGATAGCCTCTACGCTCAGGAAGGCGTTGAAGACGTACAGGACCAGATCAGTAATACGGCCCTCCGATGGTACAAGAAGGGCGCTCGCCGCGGTGCCCTTGTACTAATGAGGGCGATTCTACGCGGTGATGTGGCGGTTCGGCCGAGCGGAAGCGGCACAGTTCTCGAGACAATGTTAGATACCATAGCTTGGCCTAAGAAGCGAATCAGGGTCCGGGCCGGCCGCAAGATGATAACAAAAGACCTCGCTGGCTTTGGACTCGAAGTCATTAAGGATCTTGAATTTAAGCCTGAAAAGTAATCGCAAGGGAGAAACGGTGTCAGAGCAATGGGCGGGAGCCGGTAGCGCGGAGGTATTTGGCTCCGAGCCGAATTCCTCCGCGGCGCTTTCTCATTGCTTGGCAACGAATAAGTGGAGATTCCGATATTGCGAGCCGCAGAGGAAAGCAAACTACGCTTACTTCTGCGCTACCCCCCTGCATGCCGGTTTATCCCGGCGCTCTACCTGACACCGTTTCTCTCAAGGCTATTCTCGTCTTGATCGAACTACTTCGACTTGAGAGCGTCCCACTGTTTCCAGTTTTCCGGCATGTCTATGCGATAGTGATTTCCTTGATCAAAAACGACAAACCCGCTTAGTTCCTTCAACCTATTATTAAAGGACTGGGACACTTTTTCTATGTTGTCTTTGTCTCCGTTCGTAAAGGTAGAAGGATACTGATAGGAAATGCGAAGTTTGATTCTGGCTTTTCCTTGTGGCGGAATGAATTCAGGTCCCTCCAATACAACATCCGAACCCTGGTAATGACCGAAGTCTTTCGAGAGAACATTGCCTTCACTTAGAACGGCCATCACAGTCAACCGATTGGGTTCAAGTTTGTAGTTCTTTTCGGTATTGTTGTATACATCGTACACAAATTCCGTATTGTAGGTATCTTTTTGGGGTTGAGTTTGGAGTTCGATTGTCGCGAAACTAGCCTTTAGCGCGGCATTGTCCCAGGGCTGAGGTCGGGACTTATACCACATTGCAAGCGCGAAAATGCACGAAATCGTGACGGCGAAGGCAATACCGAACGATCCAGAGATAAGAATTAGTCGCTTCCATGCAGGCATGAATTATCTACCAGTCAGCAAGCAAGTAGCGCGGACCGCCATTTTTGCGGTCCGCGTCTTTTCGCCAACAAACCTTGTCCGTGTCTCGCCTTCTAGCGCCGTGTCGAAACGGCTGTCGCCCGCATTCTACCTGCTGATCGGCTCTGGACGTTACAGAAGGGGGGAAACGGTGTCAGGAACGTGTGAAAAAATTGATATTCGGCCCGTTATCCACAATGTATATTGTTGAAAATACAGAGTGCCAAAATTGTTAAAGTCCATTTTTTCACACGTTCCATGTACCCTTTCTCCTCCCCCCGGGGTTAAGGTGCTGCTACT
>CAWDSK010000007.1:0-45223 GCA_963804995.1 uncultured Acidobacteriota bacterium | reverse complement strand
CCGGACCCCCGTTCTTTGGGGTCTGCGATGTCCCGGAGGGACACTCATCCAACAAGAGATTAGCGTGGGTGTACACTCCTTTCTAGAAGTGTACTTACAGGCAGGACAATTGCAATCCATCACCGCTGGAGCTGGCCGCAACCCCTGCCCCTTCGGGGCACCGCAGACCCCAAAAGACAGGGGTCTGCGCCAGCCAGCGCAGTCTGAAGTGCCTTTCTCTGTGGTCTCTGTGTGCTCTGTGGTGAATCTTTTTTTCGCCCCACCCTCAGAACTATTCTTCCCGCCGGATAGCGTTGATGCCGACGGGCGTCTCGATCTCGTAGGGCGCGGGTGGAGGGCTGGGCATCAGCGAGTCAGCATCGAATTCAGCGCGGAGCTTCGCCTCGAATTCGCGGAGCTTGGCGTCGACATCTGCCTGCTTCTGCTTGTTGCGCACCATGTCTTCGCGGTAGCGCTTCAGGAAGTAGCTGATAGTCTCGACGCGAATTTTGATGGATCCCATGGGCTTATTCTCGTCGATGTCCTTGAAGGAAAAGTACGGGGTGCCGGACTTGGTCACGGTTTCTTCCACGGCAGTGTAAATGGGCGCATCGTGACCACACTTGAAGCTGGAAAGTTCCAGCGCCACCAGGTTCGGGTGCCGGGCCGTATACTTGGCGGCCCAAATCTTCTGCGTGGTGTTCTCGCTATAACTGTTCTTCCACGCGTCACTCACGTCCATGGGGTCTTTGATCAAGCCCGCCCGGACGTCTTCACCGAAAAGCCGCCACAGGATGTCTTGATCGATGGGCAACGAGCCCAAGGTCAGCACCGGGTAGCCAATCTTTTGGAACTCTTCCATGATCTCGTGGTTGATGCCGGGGTCGTTGTGGTACGGCCGGCCCAGCATCACGATGCCAATGCGGTCTTCTGCTTCCAGGCGCTTCAGAATTTCGCGGCCCTGGGCGCGCATCACCTTATTCTCAAAATCACTTTGGGCTTGCAGACCTGCCTCAACAGCGCGGGCGTTCTCCTCCTCGGACAATCCGAGGATATCCACAAACTGTTCGTACATCTGCCTCGCCAGCAGCGTTGGTTTGCCCGGATTCACGAAAGTATCAAGGAAAAGGATGTTATTTTCCTTGAAAAGGTCTCCTTCTTTGATAAACGCGGCCTTCACCGCTTCGGGTGTGGACGCCACCGTGGGGCAGGAGCGATGCGACTGCGCATGCTTCATGTCGCTCGGCAGGTTGTCGATCATGGGGCAGAAGATGATGTTGAGCGGCTTCTTCTTGTGGTGCACGTGCAGCATGTTGTGCACATGGGGAATGCCCACCTTCGACGGGAAGCAGGGATCGATGGCCCCGCGTTTGGCCCCTTCTTTGTAAAGCTGCTCGTTGGTGTAATCTGAGTAGATCAGATTTTCTCCGGGGATCCCCAGGGCTTCAAAGTAGGCGCTGAAAATGGGGTTCACCGTATACATGTTGAGAATGCGCGGGATGCCGATGCGCAGGCTCGCGCGCTTCTTCATCAATTCCACGCGCTTCTTTTGCTTGGCCGTTACGGCGAACTTAGGCAGGGGGTCAGCCACGACCGCCGGCGCGTAGGATTTGAACGCAGCCTTGGCGGCCACTTCCACCATGTTGGGGTTTTCTTTCTTGGCGGCGTCCAGGCCCTTCTTGATTTCGCGCATGTCGGCCACGTCTTCCACCAGGCCCTTTTCGCAACTATTGCCCACGATCAGCCGCTTTACGCCAACCGGTATGGGAATCTTGGATTTCTTCCACGACTCGTCGGAGCTGGCAATCTGCACGTCGATGAAGGTGCGCATGCACTTGTTCTTGCAGAAATAGCAGCGGGTGTTCTCACTGCGGTGCGTAACGTAGGTGATTTTTTCGACGGCCTCGAAACCGACGAAGCTGGTGCGGTGGCCGTTATTGTACAGCCGGCGCGCTTCGATGGCGGAGCCGATAGCGCCCGCTTCACCGCAGTGCTCGTGCACGATGACGTTGGGCTTGGCGCCCTTGTCCTTAAAGCGCGACTCGATGAAATCCACCTGCGATTTCACCGCGGCCAGGTTGTGTTGTGTGCCCCCTTGCAGAATGAAGGTGTTCCCGAGCGAAGCCAGGTTGGGAATCTGTGAAACATAAAGCCAAATGTTCTTGGGCAGCACATTGGCCAGGCCCGCCATAATCTCCTCAGGCTTCCAACCCTGGCGCTGGAAATCGACGATATCCGATTGCATGAACACGGCGCAGCCGTAACCGAACATGGGCATGGCTTTTGCGCTGAAGGCGAGGTCAGCATAGTTCATGACGTCGTGGCCAAAGCCCACACAGGTGGATTGCAGGAAGTAGCCGTTGCCGGCGGAACACTGGGTGTTCAGTTTGAAGTCTTTCACCCGGCCGTCTTGCAGGATGATGAGCTTGATGTCCTGGCCGCCCACGTCGCAGATAACGTCCGCGTGGGGATAGAAGTGCAGCGCCGCCTGGGTGTGCGCCACGGTTTCGACCAGCGCCACGTCAGCGTTCAGCACATCCTTCAGGATGTCCTTGGCGTAACCCGTTCGAGCCCACGCCCAACAACTCCACTGTCGCGCCCTGCGACTCCACCTGCTTGCGCAGGTTCGCAAACATTTCCATGGTGTCTTCCAGGGGATTGCCCTTGGAAAGCTGGTAGCACTTCACCATCACCTCGCCCTCGTGGCTTACCAGGACGGCTTTGGTGGAGGTGGAGCCACCGTCGATGCCCATAAAGGCTTCGACGTGCTCACCCGGCTTGAAGGTGCGAGGGATAAACTTCTTCGGCTTGTACCGATCTTTGAATTCGCTGAGCTCGTCTTCGGTCTTGTACAATCCGCTACCGCCCTTTTTCTGCTTTTCTTCCAGGCGGCCAAAGTTGATGTACCACTCCAGCTTTTCGTAACCCTTGTAGATGCCAATGTCCGCGTCTTCATCCATGGCGAACCGCACGCAACCCAGCGCGGCAAAATACTGGGCGTTGTCTGGAACCATGATGAGGTCTTTGGGGCCCTTGCCTTCCGGCAGCGGGAAATTGCGCTCCTCCCAAACTTTGGGGATGTTGAACCTCCAGCAATCCTGCATCCCTTTGATGTAAGTGTTGGGGCCGCCGAGCAGGAGCACGGTAGGACGCAGCGTGTTGCCGCGCGTCAGCACCGCCAGGTTTTGCTGGATGATGGCTTCAAACAGCGAGGCCATCAACTCCGAGGGCGGTACGCCACTCTTCTGGAGCCCATTGATGTCCGTCTCGGCGAACACGCCGCACTTCCCTGCCACGGGATGCAGCTTCAACCCCAGGTACCCCATGTTGCAAAGCTCTTCCGCGGGAATGCGGACCTTAGCGTTCATCTTGTCAATGACGGCGCCCGTGCCACCAGCGCACTTGTCGTTCATGGAGGGGATTTTCTTTTTGCGGCCAGTCTCCGGGTCTTCCTTGAAAATGATAATCTTGGCGTCCTGGCCGCCCAGTTCCACCACCGAACCGCACTCGGGATAAAGTTTTTCGACGGCGAGCGAAACGGCGTTCACTTCCTGGACAAACTTGGCGCCAATGTGGGCGCCTACCGGCCCGCCACCGCTGCCCGTCACGAAAACGCGGCTCTCGCCCGCCTTGATGCCGGCCTCGGCTTCCATGCGCTTGAGGAATTCCAGGCACTTTTCCGGTTGCTTGGTATCGTGACGCTGGTAGTCGCTCCAAAGAATCTGATCCGTCAAGGCGTCTACCACCACGGATTTCACCGTGGTCGAACCCACATCAAAGCCGACGATCAAATTCTTGGGATCTGCTTCAGGCATGCGATGCTCCTATCCATTTACGTTTCCAAGCTTCACCGCAGAGGCGCTGAGACGCAGAGCAAAGACCACTTGTTTTCGAACCTCTGCGCCTCCGCGCCTCTGCGGTGAGATATCCGGTTAGCCAACTGCCACTGTCTCGCGGCTCTCCACCTTCATGCGCTCGGCAGCGTGCAGGGCGAAATTCGCCGCCACGCTGATCACACCCTTGTGGTGCCCGTACTTGTACATGGGCTGCTGCATTTCCGGATGGTCCTGGACAAAGGCGCGGACGTCTTCGAGGGTGGTACCCGTCTCGTCCAGCACCCGCTTCATTTCGTTCTTGGAGCGGACTTTCGCTTCGCCTAGCGCCATCTGCACGCGGCTGTGAGCGTTAACATCCCCTTCGCCGGAGGTTTCAATCGGGATAAAGATCATGTCCTTGTAGGTCGAAACGACGGCGGATTGCGCGCCGTCCGACTGTGTCGAAGGCATGCAGCCGAAGGGCTTCAGGCTGAGCACCATGTGGCAGAGGTCCTTGTTCGAGTAGTAAATGTTCTTGGCGACTTCCAGGTGGCCTTCGCCGCCGCCCGCACGGGAGTTGTAGAAGGGATGGCCGATCCGTTGCAGCTCATACTGATCGGTCAGGTGATGCGCAATGCCGCCCAGGGCGTCGATTAAGCGGTGGTATTCGCGCTTGAAAACCTTTTCCGCGGTGGTCAGCTTGGCCAGTCTTTGCTGTGTGTCCAAGTGGCTGCCCATCAAGCGCTTCAAGTTCCACTTGGGGACATTCCCCTGGACCAGGTTGAGGCCTTTCTGGTCACGAATCTGCTGCTTGGCCTGATGGATCATGTACATGATCCAGGTGCCGATGGGCTCCACCAGCACTTGCGCGCCTTCCTTCTCGAGGAAACGGAACATGTTGAAATTGCCGTCACCCTCCGTCGTCTGCGCCCAGAATTCACCAGTGACCTTCACGATGGGCTTCACGCGGGTACGGTCAATCGGAATGGCGTTGAAACGATCGCGGACTTCGTGGAGCGCCGCGGTGTAGTTGTCGCCATAAAGCTGGTTAAGGAATTTGCCCACGTATTGCGCCGTGCCGGCAAACGCCGTCTTGTTGAGGATCGAGGCAAGGTTGCCTTCGAGCGTCCAGGGACGCTTGCTGCGCATCACTTCCTGGAGCAGGTCCATGCACTCATCCAGGACGCGGTCCGTCTCCCCGGCGTTGACTTCGTAGGGTCGAATCTGGTAGGCAACGTCGTTAATGATGTCGCCAATGTTCATCGCGTTCAGAATGTTGAGGAAAAAGTCGAGATTCATTTCCAGCCCGGCTTCGGCTTCAGCCTGATTCAGTCCGCCCGATTGCTGAAAGAGGAGCACGCGGAAACCGTCAAAACCCGAGTTGCGCAGGGCCAGCCGATACTCCGCCTCGTACATCCCGAACCGGCAGGGTCCGCAGGCGCCGGCCGTCATGAACACGTAACGATCGATAATTTCCTGCTTGGTCAGGCCCTTCTCTTCCAGGGTCTGCACAAATTGCACCAGGTTGCCGACGGTGAAGTAGGTGGGGTTGCATTGGCCGTTGTTGCCATACTCCTTGCCAAGCTGGAACGCGCGCTTGTTGGGCACCGGCAATGCCTCGCACTTGTAGCCGAGGCCTTCGAGCGCGCCGTGGATCAACTTTTCGTGCTTCCAGGTGAGGCCGCCGAAGAGAATGGTGGTGTGGTCGCGTTGCGATTTAGTAAAGGCATGCTCGATGGGTTTGTGGAACTGCTGCGTGGCCCGCCGCTCGATGCCCGCCTCTTTTTCCAATCGCCGGCGTTCATCCTCCAGCCGCTGGCGTATAACCTCCTCTTTCGAGGAAATCTGAATCAAGCCCCCGCTACCTTGGGGCGCTTCATTGAAGGGCACAGTACTCATAGGTCACCTCACCTGGCAATCAAGCATTTTTGTGGACGGCAGGCATACACGGGCGCGCCTTACTCTTGGGGCCACTACACTCCTCCAGCGCGGCCGCTCTGAGCTGGAACCTCACTCTCGGCTGTCTCCAGACATTCCCTGCGATAAATTTCCCCTGTGGCCCTGATTGCGGGGCCAGCCCTGCCTGACGGTCGGCATAATGCTACTTGAGGGCTGTCAAAGTAAATTCCCTTCCATTGAACGGGGATTTTAGATGCCCCAAGTGGGGAGAGTAGGCATTGAAGTGTAACTACTGATTATTCAAATTGTTAGGGGAAATTTAGGGGCTCCAAGAGGCGTTTTTAGAGTAATGAGGAGGCAATACACAAATCGGGCATTTTGACGGCTACCAGATTTCCTTACCGAGCGTCGATGTTCGGCCTTTTGCGGGTTTGTGCGGGCTAGTCGGGCTTTATCCCTCTTCAAAAACGAAGGTCCTCAGGCCCACTCCCGCCTTCGTTGTCATAGGATGGCCGCGGCTGCGGGGGGCGGATTGCTCCCATCAGGCAACAGCGCAACTCGTCAGAAACCTCGGTAATTTGCATCCCGTCAGCGACAATGACCTTGCACGCCAGGATAGCGCGCGGTGGGGAATCCGGCTGGCCGGCCATGGTGTACGTCACCCGGCAAAGCTGGCATTCCTGATTCCAGCAGAAGCGGCCGTAGGGAATGGTCTCCGGGGAGATGTATTGGAAAGCGCGCAGGCAGGTATTTTTCTCCGGCACCTGGAAGGGTTTTCCGAGGAGAGTGATCTGGACCAGCCTCTCGTAATCGCGAAAGAGTGGATTGCCCATCGAGTACCCGGACTTCCCTGCCACCAGTTCGGGATTATCAGCGATTGTCCGTGCCCGCCAGCTTCCCTACTCGCTGACGAAGCAAGCGAGGCGACGGAGCTTCTCCTGGCGGCGTTTCAGGAGATCACTCGTCGAAAGCTTGGTAAGCCTGTCCAGGCAGGCGCGCAAAACAGGCCGCAGCAGTTCGGCCGTTTGGTAATGGTCCGAGTGCGCCCCACCCGCCGGCTCTGGCACGACTTCATCCACGATCTTCATGCCGTAGAGGTCCTCCGCTGTCAGTTTCAGCATGCGCGCCGCTTCCTGCTTGTGGTCCCAGTCGCGCCAGAGGATCGACGAGCAGCTCTCCGGCGAGATCACGGAGTAAACGGCGTTTTCGTGCATCAACACTTCGTCGCCGATGGCGATGGCCAGCGCTCCGCCGCTACCCCCTTCTCCATGCACGATCACCACAATGGGAACCAGCAGCTTGCAGATTTCCTTTAAGTTAAAGGCAATGGCCTCCGCCTGGCCCCGTTCTTCCGCGCCGATACCTGGGTAAGCGCCAGGCGTGTCGATGAAGCTGATGATGGGCATGCCAAACTTGGAGCCGAGTGCCATTACCCGCATGGCCTTGCGGTAGCCTTCGGGATTCACCATGCCGAAGTTGCGGTACAGTTTCTGCTTGGTATCACGGCCCTTCTGATGCCCGACCACAACCACCGGGCGATCTTCGAATTGTGCGAAACCCGCGATCAGGGCAGGGTTGTCGGCAAAGCGGCGGTCGCCATG
Organism: uncultured Acidobacteriota bacterium; assembly: GCA_963804995.1. Lineage (GTDB taxonomy): Bacteria > Acidobacteriota > Terriglobia > UBA7540 > UBA7540 > Bog-366. Next base: position 37,929 of record CAWDSK010000007.1, on the reverse strand, counting down.
TAATTCGATGAAATCCGTGCAGAGCAATTTAAGGTAGTCAAGGGTGTACGGCCTTTGCGGGTGGCGGGCCATGAGGACCCGCTCCCAGGCATCCTGCGGGGGCCCCGATACTTTCTGCCGAAGCGCGATCACCTGCTGGCGCAAACGCTCGACCTCCTCCTGCGAGGCGCCGGAGTGCGCACCGGTCTCGAGTTCGGCAATTTGCTTCTCCAGTTCCTGCGCGACCGCTTGATTGTCTTCTGAATTCCCCATAAGGCCTCGATTTTGCGCTTACCTAAATCTTGAATCCTTGCTCCTGGACCATTCCTTACATCACTTGTGACTGCTTCTCCAGGCGGACCGCATCTTCGCCGCATAGTTTGCGTAGCCGGTTGAGCAGTTCGTCATCCGTCTTGACCGCTCGCGTTGCGCGCGGCTGGAGGCGCACCACAAAATCGCCAGGGCGAACCAGCTCGAAAAGCACCGGGCTTTCGCCTGGGTAGGCCGCCAGCAGGCCGGCGATCTCATCCGCGAGGCCAGCCGGTGCGGAATCCAGGTTGACACGAATGCGCAACTGGGCTTTCGCGCCATTCACCGCCGATTCCAGTGGCCGAGCCTCACTCACCACAACGCGAGGCTTCTGGTTCTCCTCGTGCCGCACCCGGCCTTTAATCAGCAGCACCGCGTCGGGCTTCAGCACGCCCTGGAGCTGTTGGTAGGATTGCGGGAAAACCAGCAACTCTACCGAACCTCGCAGGTCTTCAAGCTGGGCGCTGGCCCAAAGGTCGCCTTTCTTGCTCGGTTTCACGCGCAGGCCGCGCAGGATTCCCGCCAGCGTCACAGGAGCCTCGTTCGCCATCGCCTCGACGGAAGACGTGTCGTGGCGGGTAAGCGCCGCCAGGCGTGCCGAGAACTTTTCGAGCGGATGACCGGTCACGTAAAACCCCAGAACTTCCTTTTCGCTCGCCAGGCGCTCAGCTTCGCTCCACTCCGGCACATCGGGCAGCTCGAAGGGCGGCGGAGGCGGGGTATCCGACCCGCCTATGAACAAGCCGTGCTGGCCGGTTTCAGACTCCCGCTGGAGTTTCTGGCCCAACTCCATAACCCGGTCGAGCACCGCCAGCAATTGCGGGCGCCGCGCCCCGAAGGAATCAAACGCCCCGGCCTTGATCAGGCTCTCCAGAACGCGCTTATTCAAAAGGCGCAGATCCACATTTTCGCAGAATTCCACCAGGTTATCAAAGCGCCCCAGCCGTTTTCGAGCGTCCAGCACCGATTTGATGGCGGTTTCCCCGACGTTCTTGATGGCCGTAAGGCCGAAGCGGATATTGTCCCCGTCAGGGGTGAACCCAACGTTGCTCGAGTTTACGTCGGGAGGAAGGATTCCGATCGACATGTCTTTGCATTCGTTCACGTAACGGATGAGCTTGTCCTGGTTGCCCGCTTCCGAGGACAGCAGCGCCGACATGAACTCCACCGGGTAATGCGTTTTCAGGTAAGCCGTGTGATAGGCCACAACCGCATAGGCGGCGGAGTGAGATTTATTGAACCCGTAACCCGCAAACTGTTCGACCAGGTCCCAAAGCTTTTGAGCTTTTGCGGCACTAACGCCGTTCTGGCGCGCGCCGGCCAGGAACTTCTCCTTGTTCGCGACCATCTCTTCAATCTTCTTCTTGCCCATGGCGCGGCGCACCACGTCGGCCTCACCCAGGGTAAAGCCCCCGATCTTATGGAAGATCTGAATGACTTGTTCCTGGTAGACGATCACGCCGTAGGTTTCTTCCAGGATTTCTTCGAGCTGCGGCAGGTCGTAGGTAACCTTCTTCTTGCCGGAACGGCGCAGGATGTAATCGTCAATCATGCCTCCCTGGATGGGTCCAGGGCGGTAGAGCGCATTGAGAGCGGTAAGGTCAGCAAGCCGATTGGGTTTAACGCGGCGCAGGATGTCCGTCATGCCGCCACTTTCAAACTGGAAGATGCCGGAACGTCAGTCCCTTCCCCAGCAGCTCATAAGACGCGGCGTCGTCCAGGGGCAGGTTTTCCAGGTCGAGCTTTTCGCCGCGCGTCCCTTGAATCAATTTCACACAGTCGTCGATGACGGTAAGCGTGGTGAGGCCGAGGAAATCCATCTTCAGCAAGCCGATTTTCTCAAGGTCGTCCATCGCGTACTGCGTGGTGATTTCATCCTTGTTACTCTTGTAAAGCGGAACGATTTCCTGCAACGGCTGGGGTGAGATGACCACCCCCGCCGCGTGCGTGGAGGCGTGGCGAACGAACCCTTCCAGATGCATCGCCACCTGGAGCAAATCCTTGACGCGCTCATCGGTTTGTTGCAGTTGCGCCAGTTCCGGGGTCTGCTTCAGTGAGTCGGCAAGCGATATGTTAAGAGTGTTGGGGATGAGCTTGGCGATCTTATCGGCTTCCGCGTAAGGCATGTCCAGGGCGCGGCCGGCGTCGCGGATGACGGCCTTGGCCCCCATGGTCCCGAAGGTGATAATCTGGCTGACGTTGTCGCGCCCGTACTTGCGCGTGACGTAGTCGATTACATCGCCCCGGCCCCGCATGCAAAAATCGATATCGATATCCGGGAAGGAAACGCGCTCCGGATTGAGAAAGCGCTCAAAGAGCAATTCGTTTTGCAGGGGGTCGATATCCGTGATGTGCAGCGAGTAGGCCACCAGACTGCCCGCTGCCGATCCGCGGCCCGGGCCCACGGGAATGCAATGCTCACGCGCATGGCGGATAAAGTCCCAAACAATCAGGAAGTAACCCGCAAAGCGCATCTGCTTGATGAGCTCAATCTCGCGGTGCAGGCGCTCCTCGTAAGCTTCCAGCGGATACTTTAATCGGCCCGCGGCCTTCAGGCGTTCCAGGCGCTCCCGCCGGCGGCCATAGCCTTCGCGTGTGACCTTTTCAAAATAGCTGTCGAGCGTCTCCCCGGCAGGAACTTCAAAGTGGGGGAAAACGTGTTCTTTCGCTTCCAGGTGCAGATTGCAGCGCTCAGCGATATCGAGCGTGTGGGCCAACGCCTCCGGCACCTCACGGCCAAAAATAGCCGCCATCTCCTCACAGGTCTTGAAATAGAACTCATTGGTGCGGAACTTCATGCGGCTCGTGTCGCTCATGGTCTTGCCGGTTTGAATGCACACCAGCACTTCCTGAGCGCGCGCGTCCGCCTGATTGAGATAGTGGGTATCGTTGGTGGCTACCAGCGGAATGCCCGTCTCACCGGAGAGCCGCACCATTTGCGGATTAACGCGCTTGTCTTCCTCCAGGCCCTGGTCCTGAAGCTCCAGGAAGAAGTTTCCCTTCCCGAAAATGTCGCGCAGGTCGTAGGCGGACTGGCGCGCCGCCTCGTAGCGGTCGGACATCAGCGCCACCGCGACCTCACCCCGCAGGCAGGCAGAGAGCGCGATCAGGCCATCCGCATGGCGGGCCAGCAGGTCCTTGTCAATCCGCGGCTTGTAGTAATAGCCCTCGATATAGGCCAGGGAAGCGAGCTTTACCAGGTTGCGGTAGCCCCGCTCGTTTTCACACAGCAGCACCAGGTGGTTGGGACGGTCGGTGTCGGCGGCGCGATCGAACCGGCTGGCGGGAGCGACGTAAACTTCGCAGCCGATAATGGGCTTGATGTTGCGCTTCTGCGCCTGCTGGTAAAACTTTATGGCCCCAAATAGATTGCCGTGGTCCGTGATGGCGACGGCCGGCATCTTCAGTTCCGCCGCACGGTCCATGAGCTTGCCGATTTCGCAAGCGCCGTCGAGCAGACTGTAGTCGGTATGAAGGTGCAGATGAACAAAATTTTCGGAAGACATTCGGAATAATTGTAACAGAGGAGATTCGATTTTGGATTTTAGATTTTGGAGGGGCGAGGGGGAAACCAGAGTCTGGGGATTTCGGATTCACGATGCCTGTGGCACAGCGGGTAACCACGGTCAGTGCCGTTCTGACCGTGGGCTTTTCTCATGCCCGATATCCCAGCAGCAACCGCACATCATCAATCTGAATGGGGTACGCCGTTACCGTCGCCCTCGCCAACGCAAAATTGTTGTAGATCGAGCACCGCCAGAAGAACCCACGGTCAGAAAGGCGCTGACCGTGGCTACCCCTCTGTCGTTCAGCTCGAACCTCAAGCCGCCTTCACAGGCAGGAGTACCTGTGCTACCGTGCGGGGGTGGCAAAGCCGCTCCTCGTGCACGCGACCGATAAACCCATATTCCTCTGCCTCGAGGCCGTAAGCCTCGAAAGCCGAGGTCCCTCAGCATGACAGATTCCCTCTTTCAGCGGCAGGGCTTAGTTGTCGCAGGTATCATTTAACGGAAGCCTTGTAGGCGTCGATCAACAGCCGGGTGGCGGCGTTCACCAAATCTTCCCCGCCCCCGGGAGCGCAAAGCGAGTTAACGACTTCATAGGCTCCTTCCGCGAACGCCTTTCGGTCGGGCACATAGTCGATGGCATCACCCGACAGCTCGTTCACAATCGTGTACCGGAAGGGAGAAGCCTGCTTGATGGCCATCCCCAATTCGACAAATACCTCACCCGGCAATCCGACCCAGGCGACGTCGTTGCCCAAGGCAATGACCTGTACTTCCGCGTCGATGGGCTTACCCTGGTACTCATCCACCCAAAGGACTTTAAAAGCCTGCACCAAGTCAAGAAACTCGAAGTGTTCCGGACCTTCTTTGATGAGGCGAGTCGAGATCTCCCGCGACTTTTCCAATCCCCCCGGCTGTAATCCCTGCACAGGTAACTTGATAATTTCGCGGCGAACGCGCAAGGCTCCATCGACCGGTGTAAGACGGGGATAAGTTTTCAATACGTCGCTTGCCAGGATTGTGCCGATCCGGGCGGCCTCCTGGAGGCTGCTTTGGGGCTCGGAACTCTTGACATCGATGTGGTTGATGTTTCCCGCCGTCCCAATGGCGAAGACAGTCAGCATGCTGGGGCCCTTCGCTTCGCCCAGTAGCTTGCCAAGCGTATAAGGGTAATCAGCGGAGAAATCTGTGCCGCCTGTTGTGTCCAGGTGCATGGGGTAATTCACAAAAGTTGCCAGCGGTGTGGAGGTCGGAGCCTTGAAGTAAACAACCGAAACGTCAGGATCAACAGGCCCGGCGGGCCGCACAATGTTGGGGTTCAACTTGCCGGGATTCCATCCGATGGTGCCATCCTTCATCAGGAAGCGGCGATTGAAGCAAAGTGAGCTCTCACGTCCAATGCCCGCCCAAGCCTGCGAGGGCGTCAGGTCCGCCTCCGCCTGGCGAACCGCCTCAGCTATTTTCCCGGGCAGCGCCGCGCGGTAATCTCTTGCAATCTGCGCAGGTTCCCCCTCGATCCGATCCAGGAAAAAGTGAAGCATCTCGGGTCCCGTATGGGTGTGCGTGGCACTGATCATCACGTGGTTAGGAGGCACATGCGTTTTCTCCCCAATGATGCGGCGCGCAGCCTCAACGAAGCTGCCCGGAATGCTCTCAAGATCGCACACCACTAATCCCGCCTCCACGCCATCTTCTTCCAGAACAATCGCCTTGGCGTAGAGTGGGTCGTGGGTCCCCGTGTTCAGGCGGACGCGGTAGTAACCTCCCATCGGCATTCCGCGCGGCGGCGTGATGTCGACAGATGCCCGGCCCATGCGCAAAGATCCTGCCCAAGCAGGAGTAAGAGCCCAAAGGATTATGAACATGCATCGTGTAGTGAGTCGCAATTGGTTTCCCTCCCCTTTCGCGGGTGGCACATACGTGCTGCCTTTCGGCATGTATGCAATCTCAATATTCGGTCCATCGAGAGCATGGTAGTGGTGCAGTCTGATCTTGTAGCGGCGAGTTTACCTCGCCGTATGGCGGCGTCCCGATCAGATCGGGATTAATGCCGCCGCCTCTACATCAAACTGCACCAGTACCGAGAGCATGGAATCATCGTTCAGAAAATAGAATCCGCAACTGGACCGCGAGCAATCGCCGCGTTTCCCAACCAGCTTGCGGGTGATGTAACACAGATGATTGAGACCGCTAGAACCTTTCTGCCCGGGCACTCGCTCATCTTACTCCCTTGAAGGGCCGAAGCCGAAGTCGTTAACGGCTCCCACGTACCTCTTCGGTGGGGGTAGGCCCTAGTTTCGGAGTGCGGCGACTCGTCGCCGCTTTCCCGCGCCGCAACTCGATGCGGCGCTACACCGACCGCTGACGAGTCAGCGGTAGCAAAAGCGGGACCAAGCTCCCGCACTCCGAAATTTTGCTCCCAAAGGCAAGCTAGTTTCTGGGATCTCGGGGTAATGGCCTGCGCGCCTGGACGCGCAGAAAGCCCCTGCGGTCAATCATGGGATGGACCTCCCGGCACGCAGGAGGATTTGGTAGAACCGCTCCGGATCCACGGCTAGTTGGGAGGAAAACTTGGCGGCCTTTCGCATGTTGAAAAGCAATTGCCACTGCCAGCCAGATTCTCCCCATATTTGCGGGTCCTGCGGGTCACTCAAAGCGAGCATGTAACCGCTGAGATGTGGATCATCGGGGAAACGCCCGCGGTTCCACTCTGCGTTGAGCGCGTCCACGAGCTGCCGGTCCCGTTCCGCGATCGTGCGGACCAGGTCCGCCGCAGACTCGCGCCTCAGATTGCCCCGCGCCTCGAGGCCCGGCATCACGTGGCGCCAATAGGCGTTGTCGAGGTACTCGACACTGAGTTGAAAAGCCTGGAAGTCCGCAAAGTTCCGCTTCACCCCAGACTGGCACATTCTCATCTCGCCCAGTAGTCGGGTAAAGGGCGGAATCTGGCTCCTGTTGTCCTTGACCGCCGCAGTCAGCCCGTCCTCGTCCCACCAGGGGAAGTCGGGATCGCCCGGCTTGAAACCCTGATGCGGCGCCAGGTCGTAAACGCTTCGGAACACGTCGGCCCAGGTGTCGTCCCAGGCGGCGCCGTAATGCCTTTCGGCGAAGCGCCGGAAAGCTGTGTCCAGCGCTGTTGCGCTGCCTTCGTTGAGCGCCACACCCGCGTAAGCGATGCCGTCCCAGATGGAGTTCTGCAAGTACCGGGTCGGGACCCAGTTGGTAACGATGACCCCGAGGACACGCGCGTCGTCGATGCGCCGGTAAGCATCCACGTAGGCACCGATGTTCCGTAACTGCTCCGAGTCCACGCGTGGGCCAAACCCACTGAAACCCAAAGCCGGACTGCCAATGATGGGGTGACCACTTTCAATCACCTTACGCGCCCGCTTCTCGACCGCCTCAGTGTCAGCGTCCTCGTAGTTCCATTCGCACAGTATGATGTCCTTGTCGAGATACGGCAGGATGCCGGGCTGCCTGTATAGCACGTGATCCGCCCATATGATCAGTTCCTTGCCCTGCCCCTTGGCCAGTTTGTTCAGCAGGTTCATATGTTCGGCGAAGACCTGCTCCCACGTCCGGGTCTTGAGCAACTGCTTTGAATACTCCGAATGTCCAAAGTTTAGCTCGTCGCCGCCACCGTGCAGGTACCTGGAGGGGAAAATGGTGGCCAGTTCGCCGTAAAGATCCGCGATGATTCGCAGTCCTTCCGAATGCGTGGGAATCAGTCCATTGTCGCTGCGGGAGGGATCGCGGTCCAGCAACTTCGCGTGCTCCGGCGCGCGTGTGATGTACTCGGTGTGGCCGAAGGATTCCACTTCGGGGATGATCTCGACGCCGTACTCCCTGGCGTACGCAACCAGACCACGGACCTCGTCGGGCGTGAACGCGTGCTTGTGGTAGATCAGCTCAGGATGGCTGCTGAAGCGGATGTTACTGCCTTGGTCGTCCGTAACCCGGAACAACACGACGTTTATCCCCCAGTCCCCGCAGAAGCGAACCAGCCGCCGATAGTAGTCCATGGTCTCGGGCATCCGCGCGGCATCCACCAGCCAGCCGCGCAGGGGCAACTTTGCCGGCGGCGCCGCGTGCGCCAGCAGGGGTAACGCCAGAACCAGAATCCAGAGTCGTTTCAACATGTGGCCCTCCTTCTTGGCCGGGGGGACCCCGCCGGCGCCAAGTGTTCATCGGTTGCCGATCCCCAGTCCTCAAAACACTCGAAGAAGTTCAGAACGCACTCATGAACTCACACGCAGGAACAGCAGACTTAAGCTGCCCGTGATTTTGTACCACTGCAAGTGAGAGAGTCAACCAAATCCGCCACCAGGATGAGCGCTAATCCGTCTTCTAATCTGCGCTCCTAGGGACCTCAGGAAATAGCTGCGCACCCCACGAGAAAGGTATAAACTCCGAAGTCGGGCTTAAGGGTGGCAGGTTTCCCGGCGGGTTGGGACGCTACCGTAAACGCGTTTTCCAAGGGCCACACAAGATCTCCTGGCGGGCCAACACTGCTTTGGTGCCGAGCTGCCCTCGGGCGGATGATTGATTGTCAACAATTCAGTTCAGTGAGGAGCCTTATGAAAAAAGATGATGTATCCGAAATGAGCCGTCGTACGTTTCTGGCGGCGGTATCTGCGGCCGCCTCCGCCCCGCTGCTGGGAGCTGCCATCAACCATCAGGACCTGGCCGTAGAGGGCGGCAAACCCGTGCGTGCCACCCCCCTTACCACGCATTTTGAGGGCGCCAATTTCATCGATGAAAAGGAAGAGATGCAAGTCGTGGAAGCGGTCAAATCCCGCAGCTTATTCCGTTTTTACGGCTTCGAAAACCCCACGAAGACCAGAGACTTCGAGCTGAATTTTGCCAAGTTCATTGGGACGAAATACGCCTTGGCGGTCACCTCCGGAACGGCCGCCCTGCACGTCGCCTTAAGCGCTCTGGGCGTGGGCCCCGGCGATGAGGTTATTCTCCCCGCCTGGACGTGGTACTCCTGTTACAACGCCATCGTCATGACCGGCGCGCTGCCCGTCTTCGCCGAGTCCGACGAATCTTTCCTGATGGACCCCGAGGACGTGAAGAAAAAGATTACTCCCCATACCAAGGTGGTCATGCCCGTGCACCTCTTCGGGTCTCCCGTGGATATGGACAAGATCCTTCCCATCGCGCGCGAGCATAATCTGAAGGTGCTGGAAGATTCCGCGCAAAGCTGTGGTTGCCTCTATAAAGGCAGGCGCACGGGTTCGATGGGCGATATCGCCATTTACAGTTTCCAGATCAACAAGATGATTTCTTCCGGCGAGGGTGGCGCCGTCGTTACCAGCGATCCCCACCTCTACGAACGCGCCATCCGCTTCCACGATCTGGGCTCCGTAAGACCGAACCTCCAGGAACCCTTGGGCCTGCATGAGCACGGCATCCCCGCCCTGGTGGGAATTAACTACCGGATGAATGAAGAGTCGGGGGCCGTTATGGGCGCGCAACTGGCCAAGATCGAAGGCATGCTGGCCCGGCACCGGGAGATGTATCGCACCGTGCACCAGCAACTCAGCAGCTTGCAGGGAATGAAGCTGCGCGCCTCAAACGACGTTGAAGGCGAGATTGGCCTGACCCTCGATATCCTGCTTCCCAACAAAGACCTGCGCGACAAATTCATCAAAGCCATGACCGCGGAGAATGTGCCCATGGCAACCGTCGGCGCGGCCGTGCTTCTGCCCTTGTCACCTTACATCGAGAGCAAACAACAGCCCCACGCGGAGTGGCCCACCTTCAGCCGCCCCAACGGGAAAGCTATGGGCTACGGCGAGCACTGCTGCCGGCGTACGGTTGACCTGTGGAACCGCGCCGCAACGCTTTCCATTGGCCCGAAATATTCGGATGACGATGTGAAGGATATCGTCAGCGCCGTAACCAAGGTCCACGCGGCGCTGATGAGTTAGTTGATTGATCTGGTCCGCCTTGTGGAACACGCCAACGCTTCTCCGGGGCCGAGCCCACCCTCAGCCCCGAAGAAGCTCGCGGGACTGACGCTTGCCCAATCCAGCCAGACAATCGAGTAGACATAAAGACCGCCAAGTCGTTACGGTTTGGCCAGAGTGCGGTCAAATTGTCAGTAGCTAAGGGTGGGGTTTCAAGGTCAATCTGCTGCGATAGTCGCGCCCAACTTCCGTCCCAGATGTTCGCCTCCGCGGGCTATAGCGGGCGAGGTCCCACTTAAACGTGGCGCCCCAGGCGAATTTAACCCTACGAAAAACGCCTGGTCCACAAATAATTCACCAGCCCCACCCCCACCGTTGCGGAAACAATCCAGAAAGCGGCGCGGTCCATACGCAAGGCCAGCGGAACACAAAAAGCAATCCCCAGAAAGGCAAACACTGACCCCGCCGGTAACAAAAATGTGGCAGGTGCAGTGGCCTTCCTGCGCAACGCCGGCACCGATGCGCAAGTCGAGCCGTAAATGAACAGGCTGGCAATGGCGGAGAGCGTGACGTTCCAACGGAAGGTGCCTGCCGCGGCAAGCAAAATCACCAGACTGGCAAAGACGATAATCGAAACGTGCGGCGTGCGAAAGCGTGGATGCACCGCCGCCATAAAGCGCGGAAAGTCTCCGCGCTCTGCCAGCGCGAAAGTAAGCCGCGGAGTGTTCAACATCATGGAGCTCACCAGGCCGTAAATCGAAAGCAGCGCGCCCACCGCCAGAAACACCGCTCCTGCAGGGCCCATGAACACGCGTGCGGCATCGGCCAAGGGGCGATCGGTTTTGGCGGCATTTACAAGGACTCCGGTCACCACAACTTGAATCAACGTGTACAGAACCGCTGCGACGCCGAGGCCAGTGAAGACCGCCCAGGGCGCGTCACGCTGCGGATCTTTGGCCTCACCTACAGGGACCAATGCCGCCTCGAATCCCTTGAACGCGAAGACCAGCATCAACAACGCTTCGAACCAATTGCCCGCTTTGATTCCGCCCGCTGGCACGGCCGTAAAATTAATGCTGCGGATGAAAAACAATCCCACGCCCACGAACACCGTCAGCGGCAAGAGCTTCGCGACGGCGAAAATGGTGCTGACTTTCGCCCCCGCGGTTACGCCACGGTAATTGATCGCCGCCAAGCCGCCAATCAGCAGGACAATGATTGCGATTCGCGTCACGGGCTGCGTCGCCTGAGGCCAGAACAGTGCTACATAGATGACGAAGAGATTTGAGTTTGCCGCCAGGCCGGTCACGCGGGTCAAATAGAAGAACCACGCGGCTTGTATGCCCAGCAGGGGTCCAAAGGCTTCCCGTGCATAAAGGTAGGGACCGCCCGCTTCTCGAAACCGCGAGGCCACCTCCGCAAAGCAGGCTGCGATGACCCCAATGCCCGCCGCCCCCATGAGATAAGCGATCGGACTGTATCCGCCCAGCAAGCCTGCTATGACCGAAGGCAAGCCGAAGATCCCGCTACCGATGACGGTGTTCACGACAAGGGCGGCAAGGCTCCAACGGCCGATGCCGCGTACCAACTCAAGATGACGGGTTTGGGCCATAGGTCAGACCCCGAGAAATCCGGGGCCTATTATACAGAGCGACATAAGTTTCTGCGCATTGTCCTGTAATGGTAGTCTATGAGCGGCGGTCGGCAATAATAGAGCGCCGCCACAATATATGTAGTACCCGGCCCAGTATACATTCACACCTCCTCCGATTCTCAGCAATCAATTCCCTGCTCCAGGCGTTCCTCTGGCATCGCCGCCCATGCCGTTGTGGCCAGGGTCGCACGCCCCGATTCATCGGGGCAAGTCGCCTGTGCCACCTTTTTCGGACAATTCGTTGCCCGCTTTGCATTTTCGGGCTACCGGTAGCCCGAAGGTGCGTTTATCTTATTGACATAACCCAGTCGATTAAGAGCACAATAGAGGTGAGGAGGCGTAGCGCCCCGATGCGTCCCAGCAGCAGTCGAACATCCACCGGCCCCAAGATCGGGGATCTGCCATGTCCTACCATGAAGGCTGATTTTCTTGGCAAACATTTCCCCTCTCTGTCCCGAAGAGCTTTCACACCGAGGTCACGGAGACGCTCTGGGGGGAGAGCAGCGCCGTGCCAAGACTCGGCACAATTTCTTCCGTTTTTCGGCCCGCAGCGCCCGCTGTTTGTGAAGATGTTCATGAAAACACAGGAGGTTAGGGGTGGCGAGGAGTTTTTTGGCAAAAATCTATCTAGTTGAAATAAAATGAGTTGTCTTTACTGAGGAAAGAAGAAGAGGGCAACATTTTTTCAATTCGGATAGTCTAACGATGTGTATGAAAATAAAGGAAAATAAAAGCGACAAATTGGCAAGTCTAACGATGTTGATGAAAACAAGTAAGTTATTCGTTTTTTCTAACGAAGTGTATGAAAATAAAGGGAGTTGTGCGCCGGGATGAACCTGCAGGAAGCAGAGGATGATGAAAACAAATAAGTTACGTGTATTTTCTAACGATATTTATGAAAAGAAAGGTAGTTAGTGAAGGTAATGGAAAAAGGAATGAAGAAAGATGCTGCGTGTTCTGCGTGGTGGATATTGATGAAGTAAACCCAAGGTCATCCACATCTCGACCTCGTCGTGGGACTCAGCAAGCAGGCGCGTTGTCGTCAGGTTCAGTCGTGGCGTGGCAATATTCAGACCTTGTTTCCGCTTCCTTCTATCTTGCGGATTCGTGAATTATGAAATATCCTCGCGACTGCGGCTTGACAATTCATAATTCAGACTCAATTCGTCAGCTCCTACTCGCGATGAAACTCAAATCTGAGAATGGGGAAAACGGACCTGCCCAAGCAGGTTCCTCCAAACCCGTCGAAAGGTATCCCATGAAGCAAGTCACTCGATTCCTGCCCGGCATGCCTCGTCTCGCCCTGATCCTGGGCGTTTCTATCCTGATGTCCGCATCGGTGCGGCGCGCGCAAAATCCTGCCGCTGGCCCGACAGAGCAAGAGAAAAAGTACTGGGCCAGGATGGAAACCGCCGACCGGCAAATCGCGGCGGAGGTGAAAGCGCACTCCGAGTTGATGAAGAACCTGGAATACCTGACAACCCAGATTGGCCCGCGCCTGACGGGATCGCCCGAAATGCAAAAGGCCAGCGCTTGGACGCTTCAGCGCTTTAAGGACTACGGATTTGACGCGCACCTGGAAACAACCCAGGTCTCACACGCCTGGTATCGCGGCCTGGATTCGGCGGAAATCGTGACCCCTCTCCGCCGCACGCTGGAAATTCACTCCTACGGATGGGGCAAGGCGACGGACGGTGACGCGACGGGACCGGTCGTCTTCCTGGCCGATGTCTCACAGGAGGCAGTTGAGAAGCAGCGCGACAAACTCAAAGGCGCCATCGTGGCTATGGGAAATCCCCGCCCTGTGCCACCGGCCGGGCAACCGGCGGCGAACGCCTTCGATGCCAGCGAGCCGGAGAGCGCGCCGGGGCACCACCGTGACCCGAACGCTCCGCCGGGACTCTCCTTTGCGGATCGCCTGAACGTCTACAAGTTGGTGGCGGATGCCGGGGCCCTCGCGCTTCTATCGGACAGCAATAAGCCGGATGGCCTTTTCAATATGAGCCGCGTCGCCCCGTGTTGCGACCCTGGTCCTCTGCCCGCGGCCTTCATCACCCACGAAGACTACGGCTGGCTTTACCGGCTTTCGCAAGCGGGGCCCGTAAGCATGCGGATCAACCTCAAGGGCACCTTCAGCCCTGGCCCGGCGCCTGCGTCCATCACGGTGGCGGAAATCAAGGGAAGCGAACTCCCTGAGGAGCGTGTCATCATCGGTGGCCACCTGGATTCCTGGGACCTTGGCCAGGGAGCGCTCGATAACGGCACCGGCGCCATGGCCACGCTGGAAGCAGCACGTGCCATGAAGGCCCTGGGCTGGAAACCCAAGCGCACCCTCACGTTTATTCTCTTTGTGGGCGAGGAGCTGGGAGGAATCGGCTCGAAACTCTACTTATCGAATCACCAGGCGGAAGTCCCCAAGATAGACGCCGCGTTGGTACTCGACACGGGCACCGGACGCGTCACCAGCATTGCGCTTGAGAATCTGTGGGAGACGGCGCGCCAAATGTCCACCATCTACCATCCGCTCCAAGATGTGTTCGACCTCTTCCCTCTCGAAGCGCGCTTTTACGACGGATCTGATCACATCTCGTTCATCCGTGCTGGCGTGCCTGGCTACATCTGCGTGCAGGCGCCCGCGCTATACCGAGAAGTGCACCACAGCCAATCCGACACCTTTGACAAAGCGGTGCCCGAGGAGATCAATCAGGCAGCGGCCGTGATCGCGAGTTGGTTGTGGAATGTGTCAGAGTATCCGGAAGCTTTGCCGCATCATCCGTCCATCCCGCATGAAACCTATTTGGGAACGCCGACGCCTTGACGGTTTGCGGGGATCGGCAGTACGGAGTGCGATTGTAGCGTCGATCCCTGATCGACGGACGGCGGTCTGAGACCGCCGCTACAAATCAAACCGCTACGACACCCGGAACTGGGCGATGACCGCTTCGTTGAGTTCGATGCCCAGACCCGGGCCTTGGGGCACCGGCACGCGACCATCGATGACAGGCGGCAGATTACGAACCAAATTGCGCATCAGCGGCGAGGGGCGGAAGCAGTATTCCACCAGGTCGCCGTTCGTGCAGGAAGCCATCCAGTGCAGAGAAGCTGCAAGGTTGATCCCGGTACTGAAGCAATGTGGCACGCAGCGCCGTCCGGCGGCCTCAGCCAATGTCGAGGCTTGCCGCGCCACCGTAAGGCCTCCACAAATTGCCACGTCCGGTTGGAGAACGTGCATCCCGCGTTCGATCAAATCTTCAAACCCCCAGTGCGTGACTTCACATTCACCGCCGGCAATGGGAACCGGCGAGAGGTGGCAGAGCTCCGAGTAGCCCTTGAGGTCATCCTGGGAGAGGGGTTCTTCCAGCCACGCTATTCCAAAGCGAGCAAGCTGGTTCGCCCACTTGAGGGCCGACGCCACATCAAACTTAAGCCCCGCGTCGATCATCAAATCGCGCTGGTCACCCAGCACCTTGCGGGCGGCTTCGACGTGCGCGATGTCGCTGGGGAGATCACGTCCAAAGGCTCCCCAACCAAACTTGGCGGCGGTCAACCCCAGGTCGACGGCCTGGCGGGCCAGATCAGCGGTCTCCTGGATTGTTGCACCGAGGAGGTTGCTGGAGTAGGCGCGAATCGATTTGCGTTTGGTCCCTCCCATGAGTTCGCTGACGGGTTGATTGAGGGCCTTGCCGCGCAGGTCCCAGAGAGCAATGTCTGCCCCGCTCATGGCGTGCAGGACCGCGCCGCGCCTCCCGTAGCGATTGGTGTTGTAGTACATGCGGTTCCAGAGGCCCTCGACATCCATGGGGTCCTGCCCGCGCAAGATGTAGGCAAGCCCGTGGCGGCGTTCCGCCGAACGCGGCGCTTCAAAGATGGCCTTGCACACGTAGGACTGACTGCTGACTTCGCCGATGCCCACCAAACCCGCGTCGGTGTGGATGCGGATAACCAGAACGTCCTGCGTCCCGTCGGCAATCTCCTCCACATTAGGCAGGCGCAGGTGCAGTGCTTCAACGTCGGTGATGATCATAAGTGTCGATTAAACCTCGGATGGATTTGGCTACGGCTCCAGTCGCATGGGTGCGCCGCCCGCGTCTTTGCTGCGCTGGGCAGCGTTGAGGAAACTGAAAATCTCCAGCGTTTCCTCGGTCGATACCGGAGCCACGCCGGTCTGGAAGAATTTCACCACCTCGACGGCGAGCTGGTGATAGGCATCGCCGTTCGAAGGACCGGATTCATAAACATGCTTGGCGGCAAAGGTCACCGCACCGAAATCGTGCGCACTGGGAAGATTGCGGGCGCCGCGGACGGCTCCCGTTCTGCCATCTTTCCAGCGGCCCACCACCATGTCGGCGTTTGGTGTATAGGTCCACGTCACAGACTCGCACCCCGTGCCCATCAAGGTGTAAAGCAATTCGACGATATGAATCCCATACCAGGAAAGTTGCAAGGGCTGGTGCGGTTCAAAGTGTGCAGGCCCCCAAATGATCGCGCCCAAGACCGGTTCGGTTTTCAGAGAGGGTATGAAATCCATGAAGCGGAGATCCGAAGAGGAAAACCAGGGGACGCCACTCTCCCGGCCCAGACGCGCAATTTCCTTGGCATCGGCGTAAGTGGAGGCAAGAGGTTTGTCGATGAACACGCGTTTCTTCGCGGCGAAAACCGGCCTGACTTGCTCCAGGTGCCTGCGGCCGTCGACACTTTCGAGCATCACGACGTTAACCTTAGTGAGCAAGGTGGCAATGTCGGGCACGATTTCCACGCCATACTGGGTTCGCATCTTCTCCGTGAAACCGGCCACCCGGTTGCGGCTGTCGTCCACATCGGGACTGCCCCCCGGAAAGGCGGCCACAATGCGCGCGCCCGGAACATGCTCCGGGTTGGAGGGATCGTTCAGCAAGTGAGCGATGGCGGTAACGTGGGAAGTGTCCAAACCAATGATGCCAACTTTTATGTCTTCAGCCTGAAGCGCCAGAGGTAGTAGAAGCAAGAGAGGAAGCCATAATCGAGTTTTCATGCGCCAATTGTAATCTAAGCCGACGGAGTCCAGGCGAACAAATTTCGCCGCTGGGAATGAGAGTCGAATAGTAGGGACGTGTTGCGTTACGCCCCCCCCTCCGAAATCTGCGTGCCTGGACCGGGAATCGGGTGTACCATGGCGGCTATCAAAGCGTTCATGGCCTGGCGGGCGGCCATGACTCGGTGGGAAGTTCAGCCCGACAAGGTCCACCTTATGGCTGACAGGTCAACCACACAGGGGCGCGTTCTTCCTGGAGAAGGCTGCCCCGTGGTTAGGTGAGCCAAATCTCAAGTCTTTGAATATTGAAATCGTGGGAGGAGATCATGTCTAATTCAAGAAATTCCGAGCATGGCAATGATGCCCGGCCGGAGACGGCGGGAATCGATCGCCGAACTTTCCTGGCAGCTACGACGGGCCTTGCCACATCAACCTTGCTTGCCAAGGGCCAGCCGGCGGCTGCAACTCCAGCAGGGGTTACGACGGCTGCGGCCACGGGCCCGCTGGCAATGAAGGGGGGCACGCCGGTCCGTGACACCATGCTCCATGCCAAGAACCCCGGCCCCCAGTATTATGACGAGGAAGAGCGGCGCGAAGTTTTGGAGGTCCTGGATAGCCGCAGCCCCTTCCGCTGGAGCCGCTTCGATAGCAAGAGTGTACCCTCCAAAACCCTCGGCTTCGAAAAGGAATTCGCCGAGCACCAGGGGACCAAGTACTGTCTCGGCGTGACGTTGGGAACCACCGCCCTGATTACGGCGTTGGCAGGTCTCGGCATCGGACCGGGAGATGAGGTCATCCTGCCCGCTTGGACGTGGTATGCCTGCTACGACGCCATCCTTTTCCACGGCGCGCTGCCGGTCTTTGCGGAGATTGACCGCTCCATGGACCTCGACCCCTCTGACATTGAGCGACACATCACGCCCAACACCAAGGTCATCATGACGGTCAATATTCAGGGCGAGCCCTCGGATCTCGATGCGATCCTGGGCATTGCGAAAAAGCATAATCTGAAAGTCCTGGAGGATTCCGCACAGTGTGTAGGCGGTGTCTATAAAGGCCGCCGCGTGGGATCCATTGGCGACGTGGGAATTTATAGTTTCCAGGAAAGCAAAACTATTACGGCGGGCGAGGGCGGCGCCGTGGTCACCAGCGACCCCTTGATTTTCGAGCGCGCCACGCGCTTCCACGACGTCGGCATGATGCGCAAGGAACACGCCGAGTGGCTCGGACAACCGCCGCAGTTGAAACAAATCGCCGGCGGGAATTTCCGCATGAATGAGTTCACCGCGGGTGTCATGCGGGCGCAAGTGCGCAAGCTGGATCGCATCCTGGCCGACCAGCGCGACAAACAATCCCGCGTACTGGCAGGGATCGCGGACCTGCCCGGACTGGAACTGCGCAAGAAGAATACCCCGGAAGGCGGAACTGGCTCGCGCATCCTCATCTGGACCGAGAGCAAGGAGCAATGCGACCTCTTCATCAAGGCCATGCATGCGGAGAACGTGGGGGCGAGCCACTCGGGTGGCTCGGCCTTACTGCCCATCATCCCGCACATCGAGGCCAAGCAGGGGCTGGAGGAAGGCTGGCCGTCATGGTCCACGCCGCACGGCAAGACGATTGCTTACGGCGCCCAATGCTGCCCGAAGACGCTGGAGATTTGGAACCGCCACGTCGAGATCTATATGGACCCGAAGTACAGCGATCAGGACGTAAGCGACATCATCGCCGCCGTGCGTAAGGTGTACATGGGTGTGATGCGGTCGTAGCGAAGAAATCTCACGACGCTTCGACGCTTTAAGTGGGCGGCCGGAAGCGCGGAACTTCAGACTCCCGCTTCCGGCCGTTCGTGCAAAACGGCTCTGCCGGGTATGAAACCCCGGCTATGGCTGTACGTTCGTGACCCCTTCGGCGCCAGGCCGCGGGAAGTGTTTCTCATACCACGCGATACAGCGGTCGGTGGAATCCACTTGGTGCGCGGTCTCGGCCAAGCCATGACCCTCCCGCGGGTAACGAACAAAGACGGTCTCCACGCCTACATCCTTAAGCGCGACGAAATACTGCTCGGCCTCGGCGATGGGCACGTCGGGGTCGTTCTCCCCATGCATGAGCAGAGTGGGTGTGTGAACATTTGCCACGTACTTTAGGGCGGAGCGCTGCCAGGCGAAATCCATCCAGTTACCCTGGTGCAGGAATTGCCCAAATTCCATCTCTTCATATTGGTTGTAATACGTCATGTAGTTATAGCTGACCAGATTCGAGATTCCGGCAATCGGGATGGCCGCTTTGAACTCATTGGTCTGGGTAATTAGCCAATCGCTGAGCTGGCCTCCGTAGCTGACCCCCTCAACGCCCATCCGCTCGCGATCAATCCAAAGGTAGCGGCGCACCGCGGCACTGACGGCATACAACACGTCCTGGGCTTCGTTCCCGTTCTGGTCGCCGAAAACCGCGTCGGCAAACTTCTGGCCGTACCCGGTGGATCCGCGATAATTCACCTGCAAAGTCGCCCAGCCGTGGGAGGCGTAGACCTGATTCTTGAAGGCGAAGGCTGGACCGTTCTGGCCATGGGGACCGCCATGAAGATTCACAATGAGGGGGTGCTTGGGCGCCGCCGCCATGTCAGGCAAATCCTCCGTAAGCCCCACGGGCTTGGTGAGGAAGGCTTCCACCTCATACTTGTTGTCGTTGCTAATGAATGTGAAGGATTCGACTGCCCCGAGGGGCTTGCCTCGTAGGACCTCCGCATTCAAGTCCGTCAACCGCCGCGGCGTGCCGGTTCCCGTCTTCAAAAAGAGTTGCGGCATGTCCTGCGGCGTGTTCAGCGCATAGGCCAGCAGACCATCCCGGCCAACGGAAACGCTTCCGACCGTGCCCGGCTCATCCACCACCTTTCGCGGCTCGCCTGCTGAACCGGAGCCAGAGATGGGCAGGACCACCAAGCGAACGTTGCCTCGCTCCTGCACGGTGAAGTAGACAGCGTTCCCTTCCGGCGACCAGTGGGGGAAGCCTTGGCGGTTGTCGATCATCCCGCTGACTTCATGCCGGTGCGACCCGTCTGCATCCATCAACCACACGTGCGAGTCTTCCATATTGGTTTCGCGGTCGGTAAGGCCGCGCCGGTTGGCCGAGTAGATAATCCTTTTGCCGTCCGGGGACCAACGCGGGGCATATTCAAAACTCTCCGTCGCGGTCAGGCGCCGCACGCTACCGTCAGCCACCTTCAATGCAAAGATGTCATAATTAAAGAACTCGTCGGCGTTGGGCTCATGATTCGACTCGAAGAGGATTTCCTTGCCGTCGGGGGACCAGTCGATGGAATGCTCGTCATTCGTGCCCTGAGTAAGTTGGCGCACCTGGCGAGTAGCAACATCAACTGTGAAAATGTGGAGGCGGCGGTTGTCGTTGAAGTGCGAGAGTCCTTCACTCGCCGTGGGCTTATAGAGGTAGCGTGTGATCACCATCGGGTCCCCGTTCGCCTCGGCAGTTTCCGGGCCCGGGGTAGAGGAGACAAAGGCAATCTGCTTACTGTCTGGCGACCACGTGACGCTTTCACCCTGGCCGGGCAAGGGTGAGTTCGTACCGCTGGTCGGAGCCAGGAACGTTGCGCCGGAGCCGTCGGGATGCGCCACCCACAGGCCGGACTTGTCGCCCTCGCCCGCTGAGAAGCTCAGCCACTTGCCGTCCGGCGACCAGAGGGGATTCGAACTTGCTTCCTTTTCGCCGCCCAGACGCACGGAGGCCGCAGTGGAAAGGTCCATGATCCAGGTCTGGGAATAAGGGCGCCCGGGCCGATCGTGCATGGTCACGGTGTAAGCGATCCGATGGTTGTCAGGTGAAAGCGCCACCTCGCCAACGGCGCGGAAGCGGTAAAGATCACTGCTCACCAGGCCCTGGGCATGGCACCACTCGGCTGAGAACATCAAGCCTGCCACAACCGCTCCGAACATCAGCAGTCTCGCGATTACAGATGGGACCAATCGGGAACGTGCTCGCATGTCTCTCTCCTCTGCTCACTAAATAGATCGTTTTGTGGACGTTTGCCAACCGTGCGGTAATGTACAACTGAGTGTCGCGAGGTGCAATCCTCATCTCTTCAGAATTGATAGGCTCGCCCGACACGGCCAGTGTTTCCCCGGCCATCCCCTCAGGCGAACAAGGCTGCGAATATCCGCATCAATCTGCGTCACGACGCCGTCAGCCGTCTGACCTGCCCTGTTTTCAAACTGTAAATGGCCTTGATGATCTCGAGATTCTGGGCGGCCGTTTCCTGCAAAACTATCGAACTGTTGGCAAGAACATCCGCGGCAACCTGCTGAACGTTGGCCTCCTCGGCCGCGCGCAGCAAAGCTTCGCCCTCCGCTTTCCCCTTTACCTTGGCGACGGCGGGAGCAATCTTAGCGATTACTGCAGCCAGGTTTGGCGAAGCCATCTTCTCACCGGAAGCCGCGGCCGCCACGGCCCCACATTTTTCGTGGCCGAGGATTACCAGAAGCCGGATGGGCATATGCGAAACCGCATATTCCATGCTCCCCAACGCTATGGCATCCGCCACATTGCCGGCCGTGCGCACCACGAACAAGTTGCCCAGATTCTGGTCAAAGATAAGGGTGGGGTCCACGCGGCTGTCGGAACAAGTGAGCACGGCGACCTGCGGATGCTGACCGGCCAGCAATTCTTCTCTCCGCTTGACCAGCTCGCGCGGCGCGGGCTTGCCTGCCACAAAGCGCTGGTTTCCTGCCAAAAGATTCGCCCAGAGTTCGTCCTCTGGCGCGAGCTTGTTCTCTGCACTCCCCCAGGCATGGGTGGTCATCGGTTCGCGCGAGTGCTGAGGCTCCTGCGGTGTGGCCGCCTCCGCCCAGGCATTCCCTGCCGAGGCCCCCGCCAGCAGCCATCCGAGACGGGATGAGAAACTCCGGCGTGTGAGGTTCATATTCAACTCCTTATTCCTGGAATCCCGGTAATGTGCGCAAGAGCATTCTACAAGCCTTCCTCGCCGTTTGCTATCCTGTGATAGCCGAGCTGACAAACTGCCGATAGCAATCCGCCTCCGCGTAGCCAGCGGCTCAGAACGGAAAGCTTATATGAAAGTTGACAGCCACGCGAGGTACGGAGACGTTATGATGGTATTAGCTGAGATCCGCTCCGCAGGCTTGGAAAGAATTGGAATCCTGGTTGAGAACGTCCCCACCCTCCAGGACATGGACGCCGCGAGCAACACTTTCTTTCCCTGAACGAGTTTACTATCTTTGAAGCTTTCGCCATTGCTACTGGGCACTTACTTCGCCCCAGAGTGGCGGTATAATTCCGCAGACCACGGGAGGTACTGTCATGATCTCAACGGCGAAGATCTATACGAACTTCATCAACGGCGAATGGGTGGTTTCCTCCGGAGGCCGGACCTTTGCGAATGTGAACCCTGCCAACCACCATGAAAGTCTCGGACTCTTCCAGAAATCACGCCCGCAGGATGTGGATGAGGCGGTGGCGGCGGCTAAGCAAGCTTACAGATCCTGGAAAGATACTCCGCCACCCAAGCGCGGAGAGATCCTCTATCGCGTCGCGTCGTTACTGAAGGAACGCAAGGAAGAACTGGCCAAAGCCATGACCCGCGAGATGGGAAAGGTACTGGAAGAAACGCGTGGCGACGTGCAGGAAGCCATCGACATGACGTTTTACATGGCGGGCGAGGGCCGGCGGCTCTTTGGCCAGACCACCACTTCCGAATTGCCCAATAAGTTCTGTATGACCGTGCGAAGTTCGATCGGCGTATGCGGGCTGATCACGCCCTGGAACTTCCCCATGGCGATCCCCTCCTGGAAAATCATGCCGGCGCTGATCTGTGGAAATACGGTGGTGCTGAAGCCGGCCACGGACACGCCCCTTTCTGCGCACAACCTGATGAAAGTTCTGGAAGAAGCAGGGGTGCCACGAGGGGTGGTGAATCTGATTACGGGCACGGGGAACGATGTGGGCACCCCCTTAATGGAGCACGATGACGTGCGGGTGATCTCCTTCACAGGCTCGACGGAGACAGGGCGTAAGGTTTCGCAGGCTTGCGCCGCGAAGTTCAAGCACTGCTGTCTTGAGATGGGTGGCAAGAACGCCATCCTGGTGATGGAAGACGCGAATCTGGACCTGGCCGTGGAGGGCGCCGTGTGGGGAGGCTTTGGAACCACCGGCCAGCGCTGCACGGCGGCGAGCCGCGTAGTCGTGCACAAGAACGTGTATAAGGAGTTTGTCGACCGTTTCGTCACGCGCGCCCATGCGCTGAAGGTTGGCAATGGGCTTGATCCTTCGGTGCAGGTGGGCCCCCTTATCAACGAAGCCCAGCTCCGGACTGTGGAATCCTATGTTGAAACTGGCAAGAAAGAGGGTGCGAAGCTTCTCTGCGGCGGTGAGTGCCTCTCTGGCAGCGGGTACGACGACGGTTGGTTCTATGCGCCCACGATTTTCGGCGACTGCGACCGCAAGATGCGAATTGCCCGGGAAGAGATCTTCGGTCCGGTAGTCTCCGTCCTTCCCTGCGACAACTTGGACGAAGCCATCGAAATCAGTAACAGCGTCGAGTACGGGCTCTCTTCCTCCCTGTATACCCGCAATGTGAACAACGCTTTCAAAGCTATGCGCGACCTGGAAACCGGTATTTTCTACGTGAACGCACCCACCATTGGCGCTGAGACCCACCTGCCCTTCGGCGGCACCAAGCAGACCGGTAACGGCCATCGCGAAGCAGCTACCGCGGCTCTGGATTTCTATTCAGAGTGGAAATCCATCTACGTGGATTACAGCGACAAGCTGCAACGTGCGCAAATCGACACGTAGCGGGTTCTCCTCGTTAATCACTGGTGTTGCGGAGCGATTTCTTGGGAAGTTGGGGGCGGGGTTTGTACCACGGAAGGTTCTTCCTTCCCGGCCTCGGGCAGGGTGGCATGCGCCAAGCTGGGGTCAAGATCGGGCGGCAGGGGGTGCGAGCCCAGGCCGAGTTTCATAAGCGATTTGGCCTCTGGCAGGCCGGTGGCGGGAAAGCCGTGATCCGTCTGGTAGCGCAACATGGCTTCGCGGGTACGAGCATCCCACTGGCCGTTCGGTTCCTGCTGCAAGTAGCCTTCGCGGCTGAGTGCCTGCTGGATCTCTTGAATGCGTTCTGGCGCGAGGTGGAGACGGGCCAAACGTTGTGCCCCGGTCAGAGGTCGAGGCTTCCGGGTCCGTGCCTTGGAATTACTGGCTGTGGTCGTCTTACGCGCGGAACTCGTTGAGGGGTGATTGGCCGAGCTTTTTGTGGCCGCCTGGGTGGTGGCGTGTGCCGTAGATTTCCGCGTGGAGGACGCTTTGCTACTAGAGGCTTTCCTTGCCACCGTATGCGTGGCGGGGTGCGCCGTGGCCGTCTTAGTGGCTGGGTGTGCGCTGGTTGAGGTCGTAGACTTCTTAGCGGCGGGCGCCTGGGTGGTTTCCGGCGTCAAGCTTTGGGCCGGGCAGAGTGAGGAGGCAGCGAGACAAACGCCCAGCGTCAGGGCGGCTGTGAGGCCGCCAGGTTTCAGGCTGTGAGGATTCAAACCGCTCCCTTCTCCTTTCCTAGGGCAGCCGGTCCGCCAGGAAGAGCGTTGTAAAGCTCCGGGGGCCGCTGTGGCGCGCGATCAGCAGAACCACGTCGCTGCCGGACTTTAGCTGGGCCTGAAGCTTATTGTAATCGTCGACGGAAGAAACGGGATGGCGATTGATGCTCAAAATGATGTCGCCGCGCGTTACCCCCAGGTCGGAAGCAAAGCCGTTCACCTGAACATCCACCACCAGAACGCCCTGATTCGCGTCGAGGTGAAGTTGCGAGGTGAGCTCCTGTGACTGTTCATGCGTAAGGTTCTTCACTGCGAGGCCAATAATCCCGGAGACGGGGTGCTCAGACTCCTCGCCGTTTTCTTCGTCCTCGCCGGTGCGGCTCTCACCGATGATCTTGTTGCGGTCAGCAACCTCCACATCCGTGGTAGCCCGCTTGCCGTCCCGAAGAAACTCCACGTGCAGTTTCTTGCCGACGTTGGTGTCGGAAACTATGGCGACGAGTTCGTCACCACTGTGCACGGGTTGGCCATTTACGCTCAAAATCACGTCACCGCGTTTCAGGCCTGCGTGGTCCGCAGGGCTGTCAGCCTGGACGTTTTCGATCACGATGCCGTGATCCGTGCCAAAGCTGCGCAGCAGCGCGGCGTTGGTCTGTCCTTGGAATTGCACCCCGATGGCGCCCCGCTTTACTGCGCCACTGGTCACCAAGGAGTTGTAGACCTTGCGCGCGGTGTCGGAGGGAATGGCGAAGCCCACACCGTCGTAACTGCCTCGGCGCGTGGCGATGGCGGTATTGATGCCAATCACCTGGCCCGCCAAGTTCACCAACGGTCCGCCGCTGTTGCCGGGATTGATGGCAGCATCGGTTTGAATAAAGCGCTTGAACTGGCCCTGGGTTCCCCCTTCGATGTCGCGGCCCTTGGCACTGACAATGCCGGCGGTCACCGTCGAGTCAAGGCCGAAGGGACTGCCAACCGCTAATACCCAGTCCCCTACCCGCATGGTATCGGAGTTGCCGAGCTCGGCGGCATGCAGCGGCCTATCGGCTTCGATTTTGATCACGGCGAGATCCGTCCACTTGTCAGCGCCAATAATCTTTGCCTTGAACTTCGTCGTCTCGTCGCCGTGCAATTGCACGTTGATGCGGTCGACTGGCTTGTCCTCCGAGCTCTGGGTAATGACGTGATAGTTGGTGAGGATGTACCCATTCTTGTCCAGGATCACCCCCGAGCCCAGGCTCTGCTGGCGGAAATCTCCACCTTCGCCCATGGGCGAACCGGGGTTGCCCTGAAAGAAGTGGTCGAAGAGATCGTTCAAAGGTGAATCATCGGGAGAGTGGAACTGACGACGGCTGACTCGTACTGTAGTTTCAGTGTTGATGTTGACAACTGAGTCTTCAATCCTCTCCGCAATCTGCGCGAAGGAGTTGGAGAGTTCAACCGGGGAAGGTATCGGTAAGGGTTTGGCATCTGCTGCGAGCGGATTGCTTTTGGCAGCGCGCACGCCGTGGGAAACTACTGTACCAATCAAAATGCCGATGCCCAGCGTTACTACAATAACCAGCGCGGGCACAACCCGCCGACCTTGCGTGCTCATCTACGTCCCTCCCCTCAATCCCAATCTGCCCTAGCTCGCCCCAATTTCACAAGTATACACTACAAAGCACACATCCGTGAGTGCTGCCCCACGAAAGCTTAGACGCCTTGCCGTGACCCCGGTAAGCCCGGGCGCACCGGGTCTATCCCTCGACAGGCGCGGGCGCTGCTCCACCCCATATTTCCGAGACCACCATGCCCGCCAGGATCAGGACGGAGCCCAGCAGCATTTTTCCGCCTAAGCGCTCCCCGATAACCAGCCACGAAGTGAGGGCAGCGAAGACCGGTTCAAGGGCAAAAATCAGAGCGGTATGGGCCGGCGGAGTGTATTGTTGCGCCCACACTTGGCTTCCGAAGGCAAAAGCTGTGGCAAAAATTGCCGTTACCACAACTGCGAAAACGAGGCGGCCGCTCCAATGCACGACCCAGGCAGGGCCGAACGGACCGGCCAGCGTCGCGAGGGCCCCCGCAACCAGAACTTGCCCGGGAGCAAGTTGTTGGAATGAGAATCGTTGAGTGTAGCTGCCCACCAGGATGATATGTACAGCGAAGGAAATGGCTCCCAGCAAAGTGAGAATGTCGCCTCGATTCACAGCGCTGAGGCCCGCGGGGAGCACAAGAAAGTAGAGACCACCGAGGCCGAGCACGGCGCCGCTGAAGTTCGCAGCACGCATGCGATACCCGGAAATCAGCGAGAGCACCGGCACCAGGATGACGCTCGCCCCCGTAATAAACGCGCTCTTGGAGGGCGTGGTGAAAATAAGGCCCCAGGTCTGGAGGGCGAAACCCGCGAAAAGAAGAATGCCCAGCACCAAACTGGGGAACATTGCCTGGCGGTCAACCCGGCCACGGGCCATGACCAGCCACATCAACAGTCCCGCGATAGTGAATCGGGCCGCGAGAAAAGGAAAGGGTGAGGCATCGGAAAGCGCACCCTTCACAACCACAAAGGTCGAGCCCCAGATGAAGGTGTTGACCACCAGGAGGATTTCCGCTTTGCTGCGTAGACTCAAGACGGGCTGCTCCGTAAGATTAAAATGCGTCGCGGTGTGAGATGGATTCAGCACACAGCGGAGGGTGGATGCCTCGGGCCGGCACCGCCGCTCAATGGGCAGGTTGGCTACACACCTTCAGGAATTCCGCGTCGGAATTCCCTCCCGATTGGCCCCCGGGTCGTAAGGGTGGGCGCAACTATTTGGAGGTTTTGCCGAAGAATGCCCCCCACAGGTTCACGGGATGCAATTCAAACTTTTGGCCCGCGGTTGAGTGGTCAGCCGCGACGGGGCGATACAACGTGTGGCAGCGCTCGCAGCGATAAACCTCGGCATTCTTGCCGAACTCTTTCAGGGCCGCCTCTTCTTCCTCGCTGGCAGTAAGGCGCAGCGGGTGGTAGTACCACCAGCGCTTGAGGTGCCCCATACACAGCTCCCCCTTGGCGTCCTTTTCGTCACAGGCGCGCTGGCCAGGCTTCTTCTCTTTGATTTTCAAGGCTACAGGACTCACTGAGCAATTCTCCCGTTGGACGCTGGATTCAATAATCAGAGTGGCAGCAACGCCGTGAGGAGCGTTTTAAACTCGCCTGACCCACAGCCAAGGTATTTTACCGAAACACACTCCTGAAGTACAAGCTCGCCGTGGTCAGAACTCCCGGTCAGGTGTACTCGACCTTCACCAGGCATAGACCTTGGGGGGGGGCTGTAGGACCGGCCTGGGTGCGATCGCGCGCGGCGAGAACCCGCAAAACGTCACGCGGCGCAAGCTTCCCTCTTCCCACTTCCACCAAGGTACCTACGATGTTCCGGACCATGTGGTGGAAAAAACCGCTTCCCGCGACGTCGTACACGAGCATGGAAGTCTCGGGCCGCCATTGCAGGTGCGATCGAAAGATGACCCGAACCATGGATTTTGTACCCTGACCCTCGTCCTCCTGCCCATTCGCTCCCGCAAAGGAAGTGAAGTCATGCTCGCCTTCCAGGAATCGCGCTGCCTGGGCCATTCGCTCCCAGTCGAGGGGATAGGGATGGTGGCACACAAAACGCCACAAGAATGGGGAGCACACCGGGGTCAGCAAAATCCGATATCGATAAGTCTTCGAGCGTACATCGTAGCGGGCATGAAAAGTCGGGGCGGCTTCCTTCGCAGCCTTAACCCGTATGGTCGGCGGCAGCAGATCGTTGAGTGCCTTGACGAGATTCGGGCAAGGGATGGGGGATTGCGTCTCGAAATTGGCCACCTGATGCAAAGCGTGCACGCCGGCATCGGTCCGCCCTGATCCGTGCACCTGTGCCGGTTCACCGGTGAGCTTCTGGAGGGCTTCTTCAAGGCATGACTGAATCGTCGGGGCGGCCGGTTGGCGCTGCCATCCGTGAAAGTCCGTTCCATCATAGGCCAGATCCAGTCGAATATTTCGCATGGCGCTACGCATTGGCGTTGGGCAAAATCCCCCGCTAACTTATACCGGGCTGCAGCAGAAACACAATGGGCAATCCGGGGGGTGGGGCAATTCGCGTTTTTCTCTCCTGCAGATGGGACTTGAAAATCACTTACCAAAAACGCAAGGCCTGGCCTTTTTATGTGGGACGTTGCCCGCTATGCCCCGCGCAGGCGAACATCTGGGACACTTGTCCGAGTTGCGCCTGACCTTTGCCCGGACGCTTATTGCGCAGACATTGGGACATTGTGTCCTTGGAGGGGGGCAACACGACAGTCGATTGGGAACCCACCCAGGGTAGGCTGAGGTGGCCGAAATGTCCGACCCGCCCCGCCCAGGCCGATTGTTTCCCGCCGCCTCCGCATTTTCGTTTCTTGTCGCTTACCGAAATCGATCCAACCGACATACATTCGGCGGCGTGAGGGCGCAAGACTTTCGAATTGCATTCGCGCGCCACAGGAAATCAAGAAAGTGTACGGGAAGCTGCATGGCAACTGACGCGCGCCCTCCACCCCTCAATAAAATTGCATGGCCGCACGGTTTGGAGTACCCTTGGGACCGTCGGAACGTACGGAGATGTACTGTTGCAAAGTATCCGTGTGATATTCGCCTTGCTAGTGGCTTTCCTCGCTGCCCCCTCCCTCCCTTTAGGCGCGCAGGTTATGAACCCCATTGCCGACTTACGCTTGACATCGGTCCAGAAGGGGCGGTGGCTCATCGCGGGCCAAGTCAAGAGCCTCCGAGGCGAACCCGTCAGCAATGCCCAAGTCACGATTCATTGTACTTCGACAGGAATTCTGCCCAACAACTCTCTGGTGGCAGATGTCCAGGGCAAATACAGCTATACCGTAGAGCTGGAGGCGGAGTCGAACACCAGCCTCAGCGTGTTAGTCTCCGCGCAGAAGGAGGGGTTCCTCCCGGCCCATGAAAATGCCAGTTTCACTAAAGTAGGCGAGACTTATGCCATCGACTTGGTGCTGCGGCCTCAGGAGGAAGACGCCTTCTCCCTTTCTCAAGACCAGCTACTTGCTTTGCTCATTCCCCGCTACAAGGCGGCAAGCACTCCCGACCTCCAGGCCGATTCCGCGCGGCAGAATTTTGTTCGCGCCGCCGGGCTCGCGCCGGACCCTCAGAACTCCGCCAAGGTTGTCTCTCTGCTTTCGCCGCTGGTCAAGAAGACTCCGCAATGCGTGGAGTGCCGTACCCTGTTGGGGTTGGCCGAACTTCAGGCGGGCAGCATGGCCAGCGCCCAGCGAGATTTCTCCGAAGCGGCGCTCGTGAAGCTCAGCCCCTCCGAAGAACGTCGGACCGTAAATGCCCTGATTACGCTGGGGGTTTTTGCGGAATGGTCAGGTGAGTCTTCGAAGGCCTTGGGATTGCTGATGCAGGCCTCCAAGCTCGCCCCCGAGGACCCGTTGGCGCTTCAGGAGGTGGGCCGCGTCCTGCTGAATCAAAAGAACTGGGAAGCCGCCGACCAATATCTTCTGAATGCCGAGAAGGCCGGCGCCTCCCCGCAAGCGCGCCTGCTGCGATGCCGCGCCGCCCTGGAAGAAGGTGACGTGCAAGAGGCGGACCAGGAAATCCGCGCCTACCTGTCCGGCCGCGAGATCAAAACCCTCCCCTTTCCGGTGCGAGCCCTTTACCAGCAAGTTCAAACTCAGGCCAGCTTGCTGAGTTTCAGCCGGGCGAAAGCGCTGGTCGATGAGGAGCTTCCGCAAATCTTGAAAGAGTGGCCCGAGCTCGCAGGCCTGGAACCCGCGGCGGATCAGACTCAGTTGGCGGGCATCCTGGAGAAAGCCGGAGCCAAGGTGGAATCCTTCTTCAAGGATTTCCAAAACGCCACGTCCCGCGAGCGGATCGAAGAGGAGAAGCTGGACAAGAATGGCAAAGTGAAGCAAGCACTGGAGCAGAAGTTCCAGTACCTGCTGCTAACCACGCCGTACCAGGGTGGCCTGAGCCTGGAGGAGTACCGGACGAATCCTGCCGGGCAGAGGATCGGCCCTACCGGCATCGAAGACGGGTTCATGTTGACGGCAGGCTTTGCCTCCGCCTCCTTGCTGTTCCACCCTGTCTACCAAAATGGGTCGAAGTTTCGCCACCTGGGGCGCGCCAAGGTAAATGGCACGGACTGCGAGGTGTTGGCTTTTGCCCAGGTCCCCGCGAAAGCCATGATGAACGAGCGCTTCAACGCGCCTAACATAAGCGTGCTGGTCTTGCACCAGGGGCTGGCCTGGATCGATCCCAGCGACTCTCGCATCGTCCGTCTGCGCACCGATTTGCTGGAACCTTTGCCCAAAGTGCGTTTGCAGCGCGAAACCACGGAAATAAGTTACTCCCTGGTCCGCTTCAAAGAAGGTCCCACTCCCCTATCGTTGCCATCCCAGGTAACGGTCACCGTGGAGTGGAAAGGCAAGACGTTGCAGAACCAGCATCATTACAGCGATTTTAAGTTTTTCAATACCGAGGTCCATGAGAAGCATCCGACGCCTGAAGCCACTCCCCCTACCGACCCCACACCGAATTAAGCGGGCTCAACGCCGGCGCCCAAAGCGCGTAACCACCCCGTTGCCTACGGCGCCCGCGCAACCACCCCGTCGCCTCTGGCGCCACTGTAACCACCCCGTCGCTCGGAGCGCCGGGGTGGTGCTGAAAACAAGATGCAGTAGCGCTGACTAGTTCTTCATCCGAAAAACCCACAAATTTCCAACACCGGCAACGTCTTTGCCACGGTGTATTTAATCAAATAACAGAGGAAGAGCCGCACAACGGCCGAGGTCCGCGATACACTTGCTGCCTGACCAGAAAAGACATCGAGGAGTAAAACTTATGCCGCATCTATTTGATTCACTCACCATCCGTGGCCTGACGCTTCCTAATCGCATTGTCGTTTCACCGATGTGTGAGTATTCCAGCACCGATGGATTTGCGAATGACTGGCACCTGGTTCACTTGGGGAGCCGGGCTGTGGGAGGCGCGGGCCTGGTCATGACGGAAGCCACGGCCGTCCGGCCGGAAGGACGGATCAGCCCGGAAGATCTGGGAATCTGGAGCGACGACCATGTGGAGTTTCTCTCCCGCATTACCCGGTTCATTCACTCCCAGGGCAGCGTGGCGGGAATACAATTGGCGCATGCCGGGCGGAAGGCCAGCACCTATCGCCCCTGGGACGGAAACGGCGCGGTGCCGGAAGAGGCGGGCGGTTGGAAGAAGGTGGTTGGACCGAGCGCCATTCCCTTCGCCGAAGACTATTGCCTGCCGCAGGCCCTGGACCGGGAGGGAATCGAGGCTGTGGTCCGCGCCTTTGTGGTCGCCACCGGCCGCGCCCGCGCGGCGGGATTCCGGGTGCTTGAGATTCACGCCGCTCATGGGTATCTGCTCTCGGAGTTTCTTTCGCCGCTGGCCAATCATCGCACCGATGAGTACGGCGGCGCGTTTGAGAACCGTATCCGTTTGCTGCTGGAGGTGGTGGCCGCCATTCGCGGGGTGTGGCCGGAGGGCGCGCCTCTCTTCGTGCGCATTTCGGCTACGGATTGGGTGGAAGGCGGATGGACGCTCAACGAATCCGTGGAGCTTGCCCGGCGCCTGAAAAACTCCGCGGTCGACCTGGTCGATTGTTCCTCCGGCGGAAATGTGCCACCTGCCCAAATTCCCGTCGGCCCGGGATATCAAACACCCTTCGCGGAAAGAATTCGTCGCGAAGCGAATATCCTGACGGGCGCGGTGGGAATGATTACGGGCTCAGCGCAGGCCGACCACATCATCCGCACGGGGCAAGCGGACGTTGCCATCATCGCGCGCGAGTTTTTGCGTGATCCCTACTGGCCTTTGCGCGCAGGCCGTGACCTGGGATATCCCGTCCCCTGGCCCGTACAGTACGTGCGCGCCGCTCCCCATGGCACGAAGGGGCGGGTCCCGCCCAACTCGTAGGAAAGCGGAGCTAATCCACCCGTCCCGGGAGGGGTAGCGCAGACGTACGCGTTCTTTGCGTTCGTCTGTGGCTCTTCGTCCCTCCATGGGGTTTCACGTTTGGATTCTATTATCGATGTTCCCAAGTTAAGAACCGCAGAGGAAGCCAAACTGCGGCTACCTCTGCGCTACCGGCTCCCGCTTTTGTCACCGCTGACTCGTCAGCGGTCAGTGTGTCGCCGCATCGAGTTGCGGCGAGGGAAAGCGGCGACGAGTCGCCGCACTCCGAAACTAGAGCCTGCACCAACCCTGCCGGAAAGCGAAATTTCGGAGTGCGGGAGCTTGCTCCCGCTTTTGTCACCGCTGACTCGTCAGCGGTCGGTGTGTCGCCGCATCGAGTTGCGGCGAGGGAAAGCGGCGACGAGTCGCCGCACTCCGAAACTAGAGCCTGCACCAACCCTGCCGGGGATCCCCATTAAAGAAGTATGTTGAGGGACAAAGCTCGCTGGGAGATGCATCGCGAGTGACGCTAGGACGCAATCGGAATTCCACGGCACAAGCAGTAGGAGTGGGACTTAACAGTAATTCCGGAGCACATTCGATTGGTTCGATTGATCAGGGCCGCTGACCGCAGGTTCCCAGAATCGCAATTTACACCAGCATGTATCGATCGGAGGGCGGAGTTTGTCGCATATTTTTCATTAGCGCGGACACGCGCTCTGAGGCAAAATAAGAAAGGATGCGAAGGAGTGCTGGGCACGGACTCTGCCCGGTGAATCCTCTGCCCTCAGTCTTGCCAAACGCTGCATATTTTTTTGCTTTAGGGGCATCAATAACTATATGCCGGTCCCCGACCTATCCTCGTTGAAGATTGACGACACCCACCGCTCGGGCGGATCGGGGGGTAAGTTTTGGCGGATATTTTCCGCCTCCCTGGGAGTGCTGGTCCTGGTCATCGGAGGTGTTTTCGCCATGCGGTCCCGGCAGCCGGTGGTGGAGGTTGCCGCGGCGCGCCCGGCAAACCGCCAGGAGGCGGAGACGCTGCTCAACGCCAGCGGCTACGTCACGCCTCAACGGCGCGCTACGGTGGCGGCAAAGATCACCGGCCGCGTCACTAGCGTCCTCTTTGACGAAGGCATGCGCGTCGAGGAAGGCCAGCTTCTTGCTACCCTGGACGATTCGGAACGTCAAGCGGGCCCTCGAGTCGGCTGTGGCCGATCGCAAAACGGCGCAGGCGGCCATTGCCGATTACGAGGTGCAGTTGAAGTATGCGGAAATCGCGTTGCGCCGCACCCAGGAGACTCCGCGCCGCCCAAGTACAGAGCGAGGATGCGCTGGACATCGCCCGCACCAACGTGGACAGCTTTAAGGCCAAGATTGCCCTGGCCAAGGACCAGGTGGAAGCTTCCGCCACCCGCATCCAGCAGGCCCAGCAGAACGTGGATAACTGCGTGATCCGGGCGCCTTTCAGCGGCATTATCGTTTCGAAGGACGCCCAGGTGGGGGAAATGGTTTCGCCCCTATCCGCGGGCGGCGGCTTCACCCGGACCGGCATTGCCACCATCGTCGATATGAACTCGAATGAGATCGAAGTGGACGTCAACGAGGCCTATATCGCTCGCGTTCAGCCGGGCCAGAAAGTCGCGGCCACCCTCAACGCCTATCCCGAGTGGCAGATCCCGAGTCATGTGCGGACCATCATCCCCACCGCGGACCGCCAGAAGGCCACCGTCAAAGTGCGCATTTCTTTCGACAAGCTTGACCCGAGAATTCTTCCCGACATGGGCGTGAAAGTGGCTTTTTTGAGCGCGGAACCCTCTCCGAAAAAGGCGAAGGAGGAAGCGCCTGCGGCCAAGGCCATTATCCCGAAGAGCGCCGTGCGTGGCGAAGCCAGCGCCTCCTATGTGTTCACGGTGCGCGAGGGGAAGTTGGAACGCCGCGCCGTCAGCCTGGGGCGTGGGATCGCCGGCGATGTCGAAGTCATCGCCGGAGTGAATGCGGGAGATGAGCTCGTCGTAAGCGGTCCGGAAAGCCTGCGCGACGGGGAGAAGGTTGGGACCCGGGCGAGGGAGTGAGTAGGCAGCGGGCGCGGTTGGCGAGTCCCGATGTGTCGGGATAGGCAGAGGCGAAGTACAAGGCAAAAGGCAAATTGCAAAAGGCAAAAGGCAAAAATAAAGGTAGCGGTTGCGGTAGGGATACCGGTTACCCGGTACCCCCCGCACGGATCCGTACGTGCACTGGTTAGCGCATACGGCTCTTATCTCGGATGTGTGGCGGCGAACCGTTGGGATGGCCAAGGATGCACAACGTGCGGAGCAGGCAACCAGCAGGCCGCAAGCTTCCCCAGTCGGTCCCAGTTGAGGCGGTGGCGTTGACTGCGTTGACGCAGTTGTGTTCGCCACAGTCGGGTCAACCGTTCCCGAAAGATTCGCAGGCGGTCGAGGTTTCCCGGTACCGCGTGATAGTTGAAGTAGCCTTGCACGACCGACCGGAGCCATTTACCCGTATCCGCGATGGGATCGTGCCGACGCTGCCGGAGTTGTTGCTTGAGTTCCTGCAACTTCCCCCGCAGGCGCTTGCTGATCGTCTTCCGCTTCACGGTAAATTGCCCCCTCCGGTTCTTCCCGCTGATATGCGTGAAGCCCAGAAAGTCGAACGTCTCCGGCTTACCTTCTCCTCTCCGTTTCCGGTAAAGTTCGGCAAACGGCCCGAACTCGATCCGGCGCGTTTTGTCAGGATGCAGTTCCAATCCAAACTTCCCCACCCGCTCCCGGAAATCCTCCAGAAAGCGGTCGGCTTCCGTCTGCGATTGGAATCCAAGGACCGTATCGTCGGCATACCGCACCACGACCACGTCTCCCCGGGCGTGCTTCTTGCGCCACGCCTGCACCCACAGGTCAAAGACGTAGTGCAGATAGATATTCGCCAGCAGGGGCGAGACCACCGCCCCTTGTGGCGTACCCATCTCCGTCTCCGACCATTCGCCTTCCTCCCTCACCCCGGCTTTCAGCCATTTCTGGATGAGCCGGAGAATCCGGGGGTCGGCGACGCGATGCTGCACGAACTTGAGCATCCATTCGTGGGATATCGAATCGAAAAATCCACGAATGTCCGCGTCAAGAACGTAGTTCACGTGCTTCACCGTGAGCGCGTACGAGAGCGCGTCCAGCGCTTGATGCTGGCTGCGTCCCGGTCGAAAGCCATACGAGAAGCCCAGAAAGTCTTCCTCGTAAATCGCATTGAGGATGGTGACCACGGCCTGTTGGACGATCTTGTCCTCCAGTGCCGCAACCCCCAACGGACGTTGCCGCCCGTCGCCTTTCGGGATATACGCCCTTCGCGAGGGCTTCGCTCGGAATGCTCCGCGGTGGACCCGGCTGTGCAGATCGACGAGTCGACCTTCCAGCCCGCTTTCATACTCCTGCCACGTCATGCCGTCTACTCCCGGTGCAGCTTTTCGCTTCAAGGCGTAAAAGCTTTCCCGCAGCAGATCGACCGTTAAGTGGTGGAGCAAGGCCGTGAACTTCATCTCCCTGTGTTCCTTCGCGGCTTTCCGCACACCCGCGAGTCCCTGGGACACGCGTGCCCCGCTCTGTGTCGGGTGCGTGTTAGGCCAACGGGTGTTCTCCTTGATCAGCGGCCTTCCCTCCTCATTCTCCGCCAACGGCTTCCCGTCTTTGTTCAAATGATTCATCGGTACTGTTCCGCTGTCCGACTCCTCGAAAGCGTGCAGGCGGGCTGTACGGCCATCGCCTTTTCCCGCCGTCCGGCCACGATCTACGGCGGCCGGCGCCTCCGAGGTCTCCCGGTTCTCGTGCAGAAAGTGTCTAGGCGTGTCTGGGGTCTACGACTACGCAGGACTGTGCCGGAACTCGCGTTGGCGTCCCGGCCTCATGTTGCCTTCCGTTTAGTCTGAAAACGTCGGCGTCCTGATTGGACATTTTCGAAGCTCAATACCCAGCCCACCTATTCCCCTGTTTACGCTTCACCGTGCGCCTCACGACGCCCAGCGCAAAACTCGGGGCCGAGTGGATCGCTGCTCCTTCCTCGTGAGAAATTTTCATTCTCTGCTTTCTGCCGGTTTATCCCGGCGCACCAGACCTCCGCCTTTGAGGTCTGCGGTTCTTCCTGAGGCTCGCGCTACCCAATCCGAGTAAACGTAGCGGTTGCGGTAGGGATACCGGTTACCCGGTACCCCCCGCACGGATCCGTACGTGCGCTGGTTAGCGCATACGGCTCTTATCTCGGATGTGTGGCGGCGAACCGTTGGGATGGCCAAGGATGCACAACGTGCGGAGCAGGCAACCAGCAGGCCGCAAGCTTCCCCAGTCGGTCCCAGTTGAGGCGGTGGCGTTGACTGCGTTGACGCAGTTGCGTTCGCCACAGTCGGGTCAACCGTTCCCGAAAGATTCGCAGGCGGTCGAGGTTTCCCGGTACCGCGTGATAGTTGAAGTAGCCTTGCACGACCGACCGGAGCCATTTACCCGTATCCGCGATGGGATCGTGCCGACGCTGCCGGAGTTGTTGCTTGAGTTCCTGCAACTTCCCCCGCAGGCGCTTGCTGATCGTCTTCCGCTTCACGGTAAATTGCCCCCTCCGGTTCTTCCCGCTGATATGCGTGAAGCCCAGAAAGTCGAACGTCTCCGGCTTACCTTCTCCTCTCCGTTTCCGGTAAAGTTCGGCAAACGGCCCGAACTCGATCCGGCGCGTTTTGTCAGGATGCCGTTCCAATCCAAACTTCCCCACCCGCTCCCGGAAATCCTCCAGAAAGCGGTCGGCTTCCGTCTGCGATTGGAATCCAAGGACCGTATCGTCGGCATACCGCACCACGACCACGTCTCCCCGGGCGTGCTTCTTGCGCCACGCCTGCACCCACAGGTCAAAGACGTAGTGCAGATAGATATTCGCCAGCAGGGGCGAGACCACCGCCCCTTGTGGCGTACCCATCTCCGTCTCCGACCATTCGCCTTCCTCCCTCACCCCGGCTTTCAGCCATTTCTGGATGAGCCGGAGAATCCGGGGGTCGGCGACGCGATGCTGCACGAACTTGAGCATCCATTCGTGGGATATCGAATCGAAAAATCCACGAATGTCCGCGTCAAGAACGTAGTTCACGTGCTTCACCGTGAGCGCGTACGAGAGCGCGTCCAGCGCTTGATGCTGGCTGCATCCCGGTCGAAAGCCATACGAGAAGCCCAGAAAGTCTTCCTCGTAAATCGCATTGAGGATGGTGACCACGGCCTGTTGGACGATCTTGTCCTCCAGTGCCGCAACCCCCAACGGACGTTGCCGCCCGTCGCCTTTCGGGATATACGCCCTTCGCGAGGGCTTCGCTCGGAATGCTCCGCGGTGGACCCGGCTGTGCAGATCGACGAGTCGACCTTCCAGCCCGCTTTCATACTCCTGCCACGTCATGCCGTCTACTCCCGGTGCAGCTTTTCGCTTCAAGGCGTAAAAGCTTTCCCGCAGCAGATCGACCGTTAAGTGGTGGAGCAAGGCCGTGAACTTCATCTCCCTGTGTTCCTTCGCGGCTTTCCGCACACCCGCGAGTCCCTGGGACACGCGTGCCCCGCTCTGTGTCGGGTGCGTGTTAGGCCAACGGGTGTTCTCCTTGATCAGCGGCCTTCCCTCCTCATTCTCCGCCAACGGCTTCCCGTCTTTGTTCAAATGATTCATCGGTACTGTTCCGCTGTCCGACTCCTCGAAAGCGTGCAGGCGGGCTGTACGGCCATCGCCTTTTCCCGCCGTCCGGCCACGATCTACGGCGGCCGGCGCCTCCGAGGTCTCCCGGTTCTCGTGCAGAAAGTGTCTAGGCGTGTCTGGGGTCTACGACTACGCAGGACTGTGCCGGAACTCGCGTTGGCGTCCCGGCCTCATGTTGCCTTCCGTTTAGTCTGAAAACGTCGGCGTCCTGATTGGACATTTTCGAAGCTCAATACCCAGCCCACCTATTCCCCTGTTTACGCTTCACCGTGCGCCTCACGACGCCCAGCGCAAAACTCGGGGCCGAGTGAATAGCTGCTCCTTCCTCGTGAGAAATTTTCATTCTCTGCTTTCTGCCGGTTTATC
>CAWDSK010000006.1:1665000-2172697 GCA_963804995.1 uncultured Acidobacteriota bacterium | reverse complement strand
ACGAAGAACCGCAGACCTCAACGGCGGAGGTCTGGTGCGCCGGGATAAACCGGCAGAAAGCAGAGAATGAAAATTTCTCACGAGGAAGGAGCAGCGATCCACTCGGCCCCGAGTTTTGCGCTGGGCGTCGTGAGGCGCACGGTGAAGCGTAAACAGGGGAATAGGTGGGCTGGGTATTGAGCTTCGAAAATGTCCAATCAGGACGCCGACGTTTTCAGACTAAACGGAAGGCAACATGAGGCCGGGACGCCAACGCGAGTTCCGGCACAGTCCTGCGTAGTCGTAGACCCCAGACACGCCTAGACACTTTCTGCACGAGAACCGGGAGACCTCGGAGGCGCCGGCCGCCGTAGATCGTGGCCGGACGGCGGGAAAAGGCGATGGCCGTACAGCCCGCCTGCACGCTTTCGAGGAGTCGGACAGCGGAACAGTACCGATGAATCATTTGAACAAAGACGGGAAGCCGTTGGCGGAGAATGAGGAGGGAAGGCCGCTGATCAAGGAGAACACCCGTTGGCCTAACACGCACCCGACACAGAGCGGGGCACGCGTGTCCCAGGGACTCGCGGGTGTGCGGAAAGCCGCGAAGGAACACAGGGAGATGAAGTTCACGGCCTTGCTCCACCACTTAACGGTCGATCTGCTGCGGGAAAGCTTTTACGCCTTGAAGCGAAAAGCTGCACCGGGAGTAGACGGCATGACGTGGCAGGAGTATGAAAGCGGGCTGGAAGGTCGACTCGTCGATCTGCACAGCCGGGTCCACCGCGGAGCATTCCGAGCGAAGCCCTCGCGAAGGGCGTATATCCCGAAAGGCGACGGGCGGCAACGTCCGTTGGGGGTTGCGGCACTGGAGGACAAGATCGTCCAACAGGCCGTGGTCACCATCCTCAATGCGATTTACGAGGAAGACTTTCTGGGCTTCTCGTATGGCTTTCGACCGGGATGCAGCCAGCATCAAGCGCTGGACGCGCTCTCGTACGCGCTCACGGTGAAGCACGTGAACTACGTTCTTGACGCGGACATTCGTGGATTTTTCGATTCGATATCCCACGAATGGATGCTCAAGTTCGTGCAGCATCGCGTCGCCGACCCCCGGATTCTCCGGCTCATCCAGAAATGGCTGAAAGCCGGGGTGAGGGAGGAAGGCGAATGGTCGGAGACGGAGATGGGTACGCCACAAGGGGCGGTGGTCTCGCCCCTGCTGGCGAATATCTATCTGCACTACGTCTTTGACCTGTGGGTGCAGGCGTGGCGCAAGAAGCACGCCCGGGGAGACGTGGTCGTGGTGCGGTATGCCGACGATACGGTCCTTGGATTCCAATCGCAGACGGAAGCCGACCGCTTTCTGGAGGATTTCCGGGAGCGGGTGGGGAAGTTTGGATTGGAACTGCATCCTGACAAAACGCGCCGGATTGAGTTCGGGCCGTTTGCCGAACTTTACCGGAAACGGAGAGGAGAAGGTAAGCCGGAGACGTTCGACTTTCTGGGCTTCACGCATATCAGCGGGAAGAACCGGAGGGGGCAATTTACCGTGAAGCGGAAGACGATCAGCAAGCGCCTGCGGGGGAAGTTGCAGGAACTCAAGCAACAACTCCGGCAGCGTCGGCACGATCCCATCGCGGATACGGGTAAATGGCTCCGGTCGGTCGTGCAAGGCTACTTCAACTATCACGCGGTACCGGGAAACCTCGACCGCCTGCGAATCTTTCGGGAACGGTTGACCCGACTGTGGCGAACACAACTGCGTCAACGCAGTCAACGCCACCGCCTCAACTGGGACCGACTGGGGAAGCTTGCGGCCTGCTGGTTGCCTGCTCCGCACGTTGTGCATCCTTGGCCATCCCAACGGTTCGCCGCCACACATCCGAGATAAGAGCCGTATGCGCTAACCAGCGCACGTACGGATCCGTGCGGGGGGTACCGGGTAACCGGTATCCCTACCGCAACCGCTACGCCGCTGGTGGCCCGGACGGGCCTGTTTCGTAGCGCGGTCCCCCGTTCTTGGGGTCCGCGGCTCTTCGTATTGGAAAACCCCAAATCTCCAACCCGGGACGGCGTAGCACAGCCACTCCTGGCTGTGTCGCTAAGCTCGAACCTCGAGCCACATTCACAGGCAGGAGTGCCTGTGCTACCACCGGCGGCTGCATCCCTCCACGATACATTCGCTCCAGTGGTTCACGAAGAACCGCAGACCTCAACAGCGGAGGTCTGGTGCGCCGGGATAAACCGGCAGAAAGCAGAGAATGAAAATTTCTCACGAGGAAGAAGTAGCGATCCACTCGGCCCCGAGTTTTGCGCTGGGCGTCGTGAGGCGCACGGTGAAGCGTAAACAGGGGAATAGGTGGGCTGGGTATTGAGCTTCGAAAATGTCCAATCAGGACGCCGACGTTTTCAGACTAAACGGAAGGCAACATGAGGCCGGGACGCCAACGCGAGTTCCGGCACAGTCCTGCGTAGTCGTAGACCCCAGACACGCCTAGACACTTTCTGCACGAGAACCGGGAGACCTCGGAGGCGCCGGCCGCCGTAGATCGTGGCCGGACGGCGGGAAAAGGCGATGGCCGTACAGCCCGCCTGCACGCTTTCGAGGAGTCGGACAGCGGAACAGTACCGATGAATCATTTGAACAAAGACGGGAAGCCGTTGGCGGAGAATGAGGAGGGAAGGCCGCTGATCAAGGAGAACACCCGTTGGCCTAACACGCACCCGACACAGAGCGGGGCACGCGTGTCCCAGGGACTCGCGGGTGTGCGGAAAGCCGCGAAGGAACACAGGGAGATGAAGTTCACGGCCTTGCTCCACCACTTAACGGTCGATCTGCTGCGGGAAAGCTTTTACGCCTTGAAGCGAAAAGCTGCACCGGGAGTAGACGGCATGACGTGGCAGGAGTATGAAAGCGGGCTGGAAGGTCGACTCGTCGATCTGCACAGCCGGGTCCACCGCGGAGCATTCCGAGCGAAGCCCTCGCGAAGGGCGTATATCCCGAAAGGCGACGGGCGGCAACGTCCGTTGGGGGTTGCGGCACTGGAGGACAAGATCGTCCAACAGGCCGTGGTCACCATCCTCAAGGCGATTTACGAGGAAGACTTTCTGGGCTTCTCGTATGGCTTTCGACCGGGACGCAGCCAGCATCAAGCGCTGGACGCGCTCTCGTACGCGCTCACGGTGAAGCACGTGAACTACGTTCTTGACGCGGACATTCGTGGATTTTTCGATTCGATATCCCACGAATGGATGCTCAAGTTCGTGCAGCATCGCGTCGCCGACCCCCGGATTCTCCGGCTCATCCAGAAATGGCTGAAAGCCGGGGTGATGGAGGAAGGCGAATGGTCGGAGACGGAGATGGGTACGCCACAAGGGGCGGTGGTCTCGCCCCTGCTGGCGAATATCTATCTGCACTACGTCTTTGACCTGTGGGTGCAGGCGTGGCGCAAGAAGCACGCCCGGGGAGACGTGGTCGTGGTGCGGTATGCCGACGATACGGTCCTTGGATTCCAATCGCAGACGGAAGCCGACCGCTTTCTGGAGGATTTCCGGGAGCGGGTGGGGAAGTTTGGATTGGAACTGCATCCTGACAAAACGCGCCGGATCGAGTTCGGGCCGTTTGCCGAACTTTACCGGAAACGGAGAGGAGAAGGTAAGCCGGAGACGTTCGACTTTCTGGGCTTCACGCATATCAGCGGGAAGAACCGGAGGGGGCAATTTACCGTGAAGCGGAAGACGATCAGCAAGCGCCTGCGGGGGAAGTTGCAGGAACTCAAGCAACAACTCCGGCAGCGTCGGCACGATCCCATCGCGGATACGGGTAAATGGCTCCGGTCGGTCGTGCAAGGCTACTTCAACTATCACGCGGTACCGGGAAACCTCGACCGCCTGCGAATCTTTCGGGAACGGTTGACCCGACTGTGGCGAACACAACTGCGTCAACGCAGTCAACGCCACCGCCTCAACTGGGACCGACTGGGGAAGCTTGCGGCCTGCTGGTTGCCTGCTCCGCACGTTGTGCATCCTTGGCCATCCCAACGGTTCGCCGCCACACATCCGAGATAAGAGCCGTATGCGCTAACCAGCGCACGTACGGATCCGTGCGGGGGGTACCGGGTAACCGGTATCCCTACCGCAACCGCTACGCCGCTGGTGGCCCGGACGGGCCTGTTTCGTAGCGCGGTCCCCCGTTTTTGGGGTCCGCGGCCCTTCGTATTGGAAAACCCCAAATCTCCAACCCGGGACGGCGTAGCACAGCCACTCCTGGCTGTGTCGCTAAGCTCGAACCTCGAGCCACATTCACAGGCAGGAGTGCCTGTGCTACCGTGCGGGCTCGCTCTGCGCCAACCTGCCCGGCCGTACCACACTTTCCCGTATCGGTTATCGGCGGGATCGACGCCCAGGATGAGCCAGATTGGGTGGGGTAGCAGGGTGGCGGGGGGCGGAAACAACGTAAGACGCCTTCCTAACTCGCCCCGCGGCCCAGCAGAACCACGGGAATCGTTCTCAGCAGAATCTTCCAATCGAGTGTCATCGACCAGTGGTCGATGTACTCGAAATCCAACTCCATCCAGCGGCGAAAATTGAGCTGGCTGCGCCCTTCGAGCGCCCATAAACAAGTCAACCCGGGCTGCATGCGCAGGCGCCGCCGCTGCCAGGGCTCGTATTTTTCCACTTCCTCCGGAAGGGGCGGGCGTGGCCCCACAAACGACATATCACCTCTAAGGATATTGACCAGTTGGGGGAGTTCATCCAGACTGAACTTGCGCATGAAGCGTCCCATGGGAGTGCAGCGCGGGTCATTCTTGATTTTGAATACCGGCCCATCCACCTCGTTCAGGGCCTCCACCTCCTCGCGACGCAGGTCAGCGTCCGCTAGCATGGAGCGGAATTTGTAGAGCGTGAACTTCCGGCCCCCCAGGCCGCAGCGCGTCTGGCGGAAGAAGATGGGGCCGCGCGAGGTGAGTTTGACCAGAATCGCCAGGACCAAAAGAATCGGCGAGAGTATCAGCAGCGCCGCGAGGGCCATGACGAAATCGAGAACGCGCTTCAGCAGCAACAATTCGTCATCGGGCGTAGCGGAAAAGGTCAGGAGGGGCTTGTCTCCCAACCGTTCGAGATAGACTTTGGAAATGACGTGCGGAAAAAAGCTGAGGAGGACGCGGGTCTTGACACCCTCTTCCTCACAAACCAGAAATGTCTCCTCGAGCTTCTCCAGTTCCTCCTTGCCCACGGCAAAGATCACTTCATCGATTACCTGCCGGCGCAGCATCGCGGGAAGTTCGGGGAGTTGGAAGGTCGGGTAGGATTTGGCGAGTCCTGGAGCGGGGGACTCCGGTCCCGTCCCCACCCGAACAAAACCGAACAATCGCATGCCGCTGGTTTCGTGGGCTTCGAGAGTGCGGGCAATCTCCATGACTTCGGGGCCTTCACCCACCAGGAGAAAATTACGAAAACCCGCCACGCTGCCGCGCAAGGCGGTCCCAAAGCGCCGTGCCACCAGGCGGAACGTGATCATCAGGAAAAGATCGGTCAGCGCGTACAATCCCAGCAGCAAGCGGCTGATGTATTCCAGCTTGAAGGCGAAGGTAA
Organism: uncultured Acidobacteriota bacterium; assembly: GCA_963804995.1. Taxonomy (GTDB): domain Bacteria; phylum Acidobacteriota; class Terriglobia; order UBA7540; family UBA7540; genus Bog-366. The sequence goes on along the minus strand of CAWDSK010000006.1, from coordinate 2,167,120 downwards.
CCGCGAACAGAAAAAGCGTGGAGGCGAAACCTACTCTAAAAGGGTCGCCGAGCGTGCGGCGCAGATCCTGCTCGTCCACGTCACGGTAAATTCCTGATGCCACCCCCACGCCCACCCACAGGGCGACAGTCAGCAGAATGAGCCAGGGATAATGCGCAGGTAAGTAAAGGGGGCGCACCGCGAGATGGGTGCGAAACTCGGTCGCCACGGCAAAACTTGCGAGCGCCAGAAGGAGATCGGCGCAAAGGTAAATGACACCCATCAGCCGGTTGTGGCGCGCAAACATGTGGCAGCACCTTGCCCCCCGGGGGCGAGACTTATCTTAACAGAAACTCTGGCGGGTTCGAGGGGGACGCGCGCGACGGGTTGCCGCTCCGCCGCACCGTGCTGCCTGCTTTGAGGCGCTGCAGTTTTTAATTCCACGCGACTCGGAGCGAAATCCGGAGGCAAGAAGTCTGCACATCCGGCGCGACCCGGGGCGGGGAAGTCAGGCTCCCCTGCGCGACTAATCTAACCTTGCAGGCTCATGACGTTTCGTCAAAGTGGGACATGTCCCATATGTTGCTCTCCGCGGGGCGTAGCGAGCGAGGTCCCACATAATTCCCCACCTTCTGGCGTTTTGCCCTAGGACTTTTCATCAAGAGCTTGGCCGCGCTACGCTACGTGACGCACGGCACGCGGCCTCTCCAAAATCGCTTGGAGCGTTATGGTACACTCGCGCTCTCTGAGGCTTTTCCCTTTTCCATTTTTGAGACAGGATATTTCGAGATGCTCTGGCCGGTGAAGATCTTCTTCTTTCTCGGGATTCTGCTGATAGTGCAGAGCGCCTGGGCTCTTGTTGATGGCTATCGCTTCTTGCGTTTCGTGCGCAAGAGGCGGAGCAAACCAGCGGATGGCTACACTCCGATGGCAGGCGTTGTGATTCCCTGCAAGGGAGTTGACGCGGATTTTGAAACCAATCTCGAACAATTTCTGAATCAGGATTATCCAAGCTATCAAATTGTGTTCGTCGTTGCTATGGCCGATGATCCCGTCTACCCTCGCCTGCAAGAGCGGTTGGGGAAGGTGCCGCAAGACTCCGCGGGCCGCGCGCCGAAAGCCTCTTTGGTCGTGGCGGGGATATCGGAGACGCGAGGGGAAAAGGTCAATAACCTGCTGCGCGGGCTCGAAACGCTGAACGCGTCCGTTGAAGTACTGGTCTTTGCCGACATTGATGCAACACCCTCGCCAGAATGGTTACGGTCTCTCGTGGCGCCGCTCGCCGACCCGCGCACGACCGTCAGTACGGGGTTTCGATGGTATCTGCCAGGCCCGGGGCTTGTGTCGCAACTGTGCGCCGCGTGGGATACTTCGATCGCCACCATGATGGGAGACCATGATCACAACTTCGCGTGGGGCGGGTCGATGGCGATTCGCACGGCTGACTTTCGCCGGTTGAGGATAGCCGAACACTACTGGGTAAATACGGTCAGTGATGACTACGCGCTGACGCGTGCCGTGCGCGATGCCGGCGGGCGAATCGAATTTGAACCGCGTTGCCTGGTAGCCTCGCGGGCAGATTCGAGTTTCCGGGATTTCCTTCGCTGGGCGAATCGCCAGATCATCATCACACGTGTTTACGCGGAGCATTTGTGGCGTTTGGGCCTGGCAGCGTACACCTTCTATTGTGGAACTTTGGCTCTCGGAATCGTAGCGCTGGCCGTGCCGGGCTCAACGGCAGCGCAACGGTTTGCGGTTGCCGTGATCATGGCCATCATCCTGGGGCTCGGCGCTGACAAAGGACGCATTCGGTCTGTGGTAGCCCGGGAATGTTTTTCAAGGAAGGATGAGAGCATCGAACGCCTCGCCGCCCGTTACTGGCAACTAACGCCCGTAGTCCCCTGGATCATGTTGTGGAATTTTCTCGTGGCCGGCTGCACGCGGAGGATCGAGTGGCGCGGAACGCACTACGAGCTGGTTTCTCCGGACAAAGTTCGAGTTCTGGGGCGAGATCAGTAGGGGAGGGTTTGCCAGTTAACGAGTGCCGCGCGGAGGCCGCGTGGCGTGCCGAGTAATATACCGCGCGGGGGTTACGGCACGTTTCTTCTTGGGGGGTGGCACGGGTTCCTCCGGCTTTTCTTCCGGTGCTTCCTCCGAATTCGCGGGCGCGGCCTTGGAAAGTACGGCGTCAAAGAGTACGGCGCGAGGACCGGACTTTTTCTTAGGCGGGACCTCGGCGTTCCGGTAGGGGTGCTCGGTGTGGCAGGTTTGGCAAACCACCTTCACGACCTTGCCCTCGACCAGGCTCGCCACTGCATGGTTCAGCAGCAGCTTACAGCGGGGGCAATAGTTGTCGGTTACATCACCCAATCGTAACGACAGGGCGGTCATGCTCGGGGCCTCAAACGATGCTCGTCTTGATCAGATGAATTGCCAGCGCTCATTATAGCGCGAGCCTGGGAAAAGCAGAACCCACTCGCACTTTCGGAGGCGGGTTCGTTTCCTCTAAACGGGGCGAAACATGGCGCAACTCAATCGGGACGCCTCGATTCGGTGAGGTAAACTCGCCGCTCAAACATCCTGACCCTCGTACTCTATCACCTTTCCCCTTGCGCCAAAAGTAGGCCCTGCCTATACTGATAAGTCTCACCGGAAGACGCTGGAACCTTCCGTAAGCGTTCCCCGTGTTAGGGAGAACGGGCCTGTAGCTCAGGTGGCTAGAGCGCACCCCTGATAAGGGTGAGGTCGGTAGTTCAACTCTACCCAGGCCCACCAATCAATTCATGGAGTTAGCAAGACCCCGCTTTTCACCTTCCGGCACTTGGTTACCATTTTGGTGCACACCTGCCTGAATTATGGCCGGATTTGGGGCCTGGGCGATAAGGTCTAGAGCCACTCGCTTGGCGTCAGTCCGAATGTGGGAATAGTGCTCAACCATCTTGCGGCTGACGTGTCCTGCGATTGCCATGATGGTCTGGTCTGATGTCAGGCTTTCGGCGAGCTTGGTGATGCAGGTGTGGCGAAGGTCATGGAAGCGAATTGTCAGCCCCGCCCGCTTCAGAGCGGCGCGCCATGCCGACCGCCAAGACTTGATAGGCTTGGAAGGGTCAATTCTCTCGTTGTCAGGGTGCTCGCGTTCGATTCCTGCCGCCTCGCAAGCCGGGAAAACATAATCCTCTGGCTTGGCGTCAGGGAAGCGGCCTGCCCACTTCACAAGGGCAGCGAAGGCCAGCGGGTTAAGCGGAATCAGCCTGCCGCTCCCGCCTTCGGTCTTTGCCTTGCCTACCGTTAGTTCCTTCTTGAAAAGGTCAATCTGATTCCATTGCAGGGTGCGGATTTCGTTCTTTCGCAGGCCCGTGTTTAGGGCAAGAGTTACAGCCGTGTGCAGCAGTTGATTGGACTCGCAGGCACTCAAAAGTTTCTTCTCTTCCTCACGTGCGAGCGCCTTACCGATGCCTTCCGACTCCCGCTCAAACTTCACATCCCCTTGCAGGTTGGCCCACAGCTTGTGCCGCCTGAGAATCTGGCGCAATACCTGAAGCTCTTTGTTAAGCGTGCGAGCCGAGGCATTCTCGGCTTTCCGTTTTGCTTGATAGCGGGCGATTACCTCTGCCGAGAGGTCGCACAGCAACAGAGAGCCAAGCTCAGGTACTAGGTGACAGTCGAGTGCTACTCCATATATGTCTTGCGTGCGCTCAGCCAGGTGTGGCCTCACTTCCGCGAGCCACGCACTTGCAGCTTGATCGAAACGTGGGGGAAGGGTGCGCTTCTCAATGCGATTCCATGTTTCCTCAAACTGTCGCCTTCGGGCGCGCTCGGCTTCCCGCGCTACGGTCTTACTCATGGTCTTGGCCGACTCGTGTACAATCCGCCCCGCGAAGCGAAAGCGATACCACCAAATCTTTTGCTGCCCTCGTTGATAAAGCATGTCACTTCCCCCCCTTCTCAGTTTTGTCCTTTCGCGGCCTGCCGCCGCGCTTGGCCCACTTGCTCAGTTCGGCCTTGCTGTGCTTCGCCGCCCGAGCCTTGCCGCCCTTGCGCCCAATCTTCGTGAGGTACTCTCGGATTGCCGCGTCCGTGTCTTTTTCCATAAACGTAGCCGCCAAGATTTATCTTAGCCGGTAGGTTTTCCCTTGTCAAGCAAAAACTGAAGGTGTAGAATCCAGCCTGTAAACGGTCGGCTAGGGTAGCTCCCGAAGAGCGGACGCATCCCGGCCCGCCTGCCGACCTACCCTCACTCCGGGATTGCCACGCGGGAGGTGGCCTGTGACCTCTGAAACGGAATTGACCGGTTTAGCCCCGTCCGATCTGCGCCGTGAGTTGCAGCGCCAGGAGAAGCAGAGAGACAGACTCGTGAAGGAATTCCCCCACCTAGCGCAGTTGCCGGAAACCCCTTCGGTTATCTCACAGTATGCTGAAGGGAAAGGCAGGCCCGAGAGAGTGCTTCTTTACGACCTGACTCGCCGCATCCGCTCATTGAAAGTGGAACTCATAAGGCGCGATGCGGACCTTGACCAACCGTCGGGCGAACGCCCTGAGAGAGACACCGACCCGTTGCGAGCCAAGAAGAATCGGGGCCGCCCCCCTGAAAACGAGAAAATATATCGGCGGATCTGCGAGGAATATCAGAAACACAAGATGCAGATGAAACCTAAACAACTAGCGGAACTCCCTGCCCTAAAACCGACCCTCAACACATTCACGAATCCAGCCAACGCAGTTTCAAAAGCCCTCATGTGGGGCCGCAAACATGGCCTTCTCTAAGAAAATCATTCCAAAAATCCCAACTCGATCTTTCCTATCAAGACGTATCATTCCATAGCTTACTCTCGGCCCTACTCATAAGGGCAATGGGACTCACCAACCAGACGGCCACTCGCCTTATTCCAAAATTCCAAAAATCCCTTTCGCAAGACATGGCCTGTTTGGTTCTCGCGTGGGCAAGCGCCGTCGTTTCTTTAGATTGGCACCATGACCAAATTCCCAAAATTGAATCGGCCCAAAACCGGTGACATGCTCAGCCTCGGAAGGAGGACACAATCATGGCGAATGACCAAACGAGATTACTATCGGTCGCACAATTTGCTGAGGCCCTCGGAGTCACAGTCGCGTGCTGTCGCAGATGGCTCTTGGAACGGAAGATTGCGCACGTCAAGCTGGGCCGTCTGGTGCGCATCCCGAGTGAAGAAGTGGGCCGACTTATCGCAGAGGGCTTGCGCCCCGCCAAAGCTCGGGGGGCCTAGATGACCCTGACGGAATTGCTTGGCAAGCTCAAAGGTGTGAGCCGCAACGGCCCCGCCGTGACCGCCCTGTGCCCTGCCCACGAAGACCGCAACCCTTCGCTCAGCGTCCGCGAGGAAGGCGGCAAAATCTTGCTTCATTGTCACGCGGGCTGTCGAATCCAAGACATCTTGAGTGCCATGGGGCTTACGATGGCTGATTTATTCCACGGCCCGGAGACACCGAATCAGAGAATTGCCTTAACCTACCGCTACGTTGACGAGAATGGGAAACTGCTTTTCGAGGTTGTACGTTACGAGCCCAAGGCGTTCAAGCAGCGGCGGCCCGATGGCCGAGGCGGTTGGATATGGAACCTGGAGGGTGTGCGCCGTGTCCCCTACAACTTGCCCGAGGTCATCAAAGCCGAGGCCGTTTATGTCTGCGAGGGAGAAAAGGACTCTGAAACAGCGCGAAACCTAGGGCTTGTCGCCACCTGCAACCCCCACGGCGCTGGAAAGTGGCGGCCCGAATACTCCAAGCTTCTCAAGGGAAAGCGAGTTGTGATTATCGCCGACGCCGACGCCCCCGGCGTAGCTCATGCGCGCGATGTGGCTCGGTCAATGGTCGGGTTAGCTGAATCCGTCAAGGTGATCGAAGCGTTGCCGCAAGCGAAAGACCTGACCGAGTGGGTTGAACTTGGGGGCGGCGACCTGGAAGGGGCGCGAGAGCAATTGCTTGAAATCGTCAACGGCACAGCCGAATTGACGGCGGCAGATGTGGCGAAGTGGGCGACGCTGAAGCCGGAGTCTGGTTTCCGACTTGTGAGGCTGGGTGAATTGCTCTCCCGGCCTGATAAGCCGGTTGATTGGGTTTGGCAAGGCCGGTTGGCGGCGGGCACTGTCTCTGCTGTCGTCTCAAAGCCCAAAGTCGGCAAGTCAACATTTGCAAGAAATCTCTGCCTAGCCGTATCGCGTGGTGAGGAATTCCTCGGATTGCACACCAAGGGTGGCCCTTGCATCTACCTGGCGCTGGAAGAACGGGTTGAGGATGTCACGGCAGACTTTCGGGCAATGGGCGCAACGGGCGAGGAACCAATCTCGATCCACGCCGACACTACCCCGGAAGGTGGTGTACTCGCCCTGATTGCTCTTGTGCGGAAGCACAAGCCAGTCTTGGTGGTTATCGACCCACTATTCCGAATGATTCACGTCAAAGATGAAAAAGCCTATGCCGAAGGGTACAAGGCGCTGGGGCCGTTAATCGACATCGCCCGAGTTACTGAAACTCTCCTATTAGTGACGCACCATTCCGGCAAAGCGCTGAAGGCGGATGCCATAGATTCGCCGCTCGGCACAACGGCCATCGGCGGGGCGGTCAACAGTCTCCTCGTTTTGAAACGTACCGAAGCCTACCGAACTATTCAGACAGTCCAACGGCTGGGCGAATGGATGCCGGAAACGGTACTGCAATTTGACTCGGAATCCCGGCGTCTATCAGTCGGGGGCACCCGGTTTGAGGCTGAGCGGCAAGAGTGCGAAGAGGCCATCGTCGAATTTCTGAAAGCCGCGGGAGAGGGAAAGACTGAGCCGGAGATTGATGAGCAAGTGGACGGCAAAACCATCCTCAAGCGAAAAGCTCTTCGGGTGCTAGTTGCGAATGGCAGGGTGACGCGAGAGGGAAGCGGCAAAAAGGGCGACCCTTATAAATACTCGTTTCCTTGTTCCAACCATATAGTGGGAACAAGGGAACAAGAATCCGAAAAGGGGCCGCCAGCCGCATAAACACTGAGTGCATTCTTGTTCCCGCAAATCTCAGCGCCACCTTGCCTTTGCACGCCGCTTCGCATACCTTATGCCGACCCATTCATCACGGGCAAGGTTACGCACATCTGCCTGAAAGGGGAACACACTATGTCCGAAGAGGGCGAGTATGAGGGCTATCTCGATAACATTGTCAGGCTGCTGAGCGAGATTTTGGAACGACTGAAGAAGATTGAGACAGCAATAAACCGTCTCCCGAAGGAACTAGAGAACCGCCGCTGACGGAGGCGCGTGCGACACGCAACACGCCGTTAAATGCACGATAACTCCTAGTGCGGCTGAGGACGAGCGGAACAACTTCGGCAGCCACTTCGCGTACCTCTGCGTCCGTGAGTTGATTCTTGACTTTGGTTTGCATCGGGCACACTCCTATGCTAGCGTTCGAGTGTCAGCCCGAAACCGAAGGCCCCGACTGGCATCGGGGCTTTTTGCTTCCCGCTACCTTACCACACTTCCACGAGTGCAACCTTGACGCAGCGTATGCCCCACTGCACTAGGGACTCTCACAGCAGCAACCAACCGCGAAGCCCTCGCACGGGAAGAAACGTGCCCACAGCCACGTATAGCACTGCCCCGCGCACTGCTACGAAGGCGAGATGAATAACCAGCCAAGCGATTGCCATGTACCAGAGCATCGTGCCCCAGCTTCCCTCCGTGTTGAACGCCGCCTTGAGCGTGTAACTGTGGAGCGCTTGAAATTGAAGCGTTTCGTCTGCAATCCGTTCTCCGGTTCTTGGATCAATCCGAACGTAACCTTTCGGTGGCGCAGGAACTTGGACTAAGTGGGAAATCAGCCACCGCTGGTAGCGTGCCATCAGGTCGGGGTCAAGCCTGCCCCCTTTGGTGCTAGCGATCGGCACACCCGTGATTTCCCCCTCGTCAGATATGTGTACTGTTACGAGGCCCTCGCTTGGAATCGAAGCTTGTCCGTAGCTACACCAGTTACGGGCCGCGCTGTCATCGCCGCCTATAATCGCCCCACCAGGTATGGGGACAGCCCCGGTTGAGAGGATGTCATCCTCTCTGAACGCCCTATTTCTCCAAGAGCGAAGCTGGTCCCCAATATGTGTCAGTGGGTTCCGCCATGGGTCGTCAGGAACCAAAGTGTCTGGTGCCCAAACCGCCGCGACGGGATAGGTCTTGCCATCATCGCACACGATCAGGCTTCTTTGAGCATCGACAAGATTACGAGGGTGGTCCCCGTTATAGATGAGCCACAAGGCCACAAGGAGAACCAGCCCGTAGAGCGGGAGGAGAATTACCCTCAGAAGCCGGTACCACCACTTGCTTTCGAGGCCCTTGGCTTGCTCGCCGTTCGATGTGCCCATGGCTACCCCCCCCCGAACCGCCAAACCAGACCGATGGTAACGCCCCTCCGCCAGAGATACAATGCCGAGGTCTAGAGGAAGGCGAACGCAGGTGATTAAGAATCAATGTAAACTTTGGCCGCAAGCGGAAAGTGTCCGTTACGAATGGAGATTCCATGAAACGTCGAATTCAGACTGCTAGTGTTACGCTTCTATTGGGACTAATCGTCGGGGTCGTCTTTGCGCATACGCCAACTGCTGGCACTTACGGATTCCCATTGACCCACGGAGTTGAAGTAGCAGCTCCGGTTCCTGCGGAAGTCAAGTGCCCGGTTTGCGGCTCCAGCGCCTACTTCACAGGAACCACCAAAACCGATGTCAGCGGAAAGCTCCTCAAGCTCTATCAGTGCATGAGGTTCACTGACCACAAATTTTGGGTGGTAGCCAACTAATAGGGCGCTGAGGAACTCAACGAAATGAGGATGTCCATTTTCGATAACGATGGGTTTCGAACCTCCATCGCTGGTAGTGCCCTTGTTAAACCGCGCCCCGTGAGCGTGCTCATGTTCCGCTTGGGCTCGTGGTATGCGAGCACCCGGAGCCGAGAGGCTTGAAGGGCTCTGTAGCCGCATAATTGGCTGATGGTATGGAGGATAGCTTTGTCAACAGCGGGACTCCACGGTTGCAGCGGGTTACGGCAAAATGTTTACATGCAATCTATGATTCGAGCTTCGGCCAAACGCTCCGGTAATAGTCGGATTCCTGCTCCGCCCGCCGTGGCGTTTGCTGGCGTGACAACGCTTTCCGTCGCAGTTCTCGAACGCGGGTCGCTTTCTCCGTGGGATGGCGGCCCTCAAGTCGGTATCGCCATTGCACGGCGTGCCCCCCTCGCTTCGCCAGCATCGACCGGCCCCAGGCGGAAGTAGGCGGATGCAAGGCGAGCCGCTTCGCTTGGCCCACGTAAATGGCAAACACCCACCCAGGTACGGGTCTGCCGTTATTTCGGCGCCGGTACCGATCAACGAATCGCCTCAGCCACTGCCGCGCCGCTTCCCGAGCCGATGGCGACAACTCTCGGAAGTAGAAACCATCCCCGCCCCGCCGCTGGTACTGCCTGAGAGCCTCGATTCGCATACAGTCAAATACTAACACGGGCCGGGTCTGCGGCTGACAGCGCGAGAGCAGACGCCAACAAAAAAAATTTGGTTCAACCCCGTCCGTGCGAATCAGGGGGTCTACCCAGCCGCCCTTGGACAATGATTGTGAGTGCCCCGGCCCGCCGCTTTCAGTCGGGATGCGCCCCACGTCATCGCCCAGAATGCCCCGCCGTGGCCCACCATTGGACCTAGGACGCGCCGGAAGGAATCAGGCAAGGTAAACACTAAGCCCTCACGCGAGAGCGCATCGCAGTTGCACCATTCCAGGGCAGAGAAATTTGGTGCACATTTTGGTGCACACCTCGTTAAATTCGCGTGGTAATCGCTCACTTCGCCTCACAACGGCCCATTACGAGCGCACCCGCATAAATAGCGGCTGATATTCACTTCTCACCACGCCTCACAGATTCACTGGTGACAACTGATAAGGGTGAGGTCGGTAGTTCAACTCTACCCAGGCCCACCAGATATCCATCGCACCCAACTCCCTTGACGATTGACGAATTCGCCTTCACACTGATAGTGAGTGTTGCGTGGGCCTGTAGCTCAGCTGGGAGAGCACATGGTTTGCAACCATGGGGTCGGGAGTTCGATCCTCCCCAGGTCCACCAATCAATTCCGTAACGTACCGCCAGCACCATTTTGAGTCATCCCAATTTGGTTATCAATTTGGTGACCGTCACCAGCCCCAACTTCGGGAGGATCACGAGTGCGACGGACCCGCGGACCCCGCAATCTGATATGAAGCTCGGCTTGTTGAGGAGGTGAAAACGAATGTCAAAATCGAAACTTCTCGCGCGGCTGGGTGTGGCGGTACTTCTCCTCAGCGCACCGGCCCTGGCGCAAGAACCCGCACCCTCCGAGATGCTGCGGTCCTATCTGCAGGGAATCGCATTGCAGCAACTCGCATCGAGAAAGGAACTGGTATCCCAAATCCAGACTCCTGAGCAGTTTGAGAAGCGCAAGGCGGAGGTACGCCGCCTACTCCTAGCGATGATGGGTGGACTGCCCGAGGAGCGGTCTGCGCTGAACGTGCAGAAAATGGGTACGATCGATCGGGGAGATTACCGCATTGAGAGAATCATCTTTCAGAGCCTGCCGAACTTCTATGTCACTGCGAACCTATACGTGCCGCAGACGGGAGAGCCACCGTATCCCGCAGTGCTTCAGCCTACGGGTCACAGCTTGGCCGCCAAGGCGAGGGCCTTCTATCAGACCCTCAGCTTGGGGCTGGTGAAGAATGGCTTCGTCGTGCTCACCTACGATCCCCTAGGGCAGGGAGAGCGCCGGATCTATTACGATACAGGGCTGGGCGATTCCAAGGTGGGTGGCACGACGACGGAGCACGACATGGCAGGCATTCAATGCCTGTTAGCCGGGGAGAGCATTGCCAGGTACATGATCTGGGATGGCGTCCGCGGCATCGACCTGCTGCAGTCTCTCTCATATGTCAATCCGAAGCGAGTGGGTATTTCGGGTTGCTCAGGTGGCGGCACCCTTACAGCATATTTGGCGGCGCTGGACGACCGGGTCCAGGCTGCCGCCCCCTCATGCTATATCACCGATTGGGAGGATCAGCTTTTGGGCACCGGGCCGCAGGATGCCGAGCAGCAGTTTCCGGATCAGTTTAAGAACGGGCTGAACCACGCCGACTTGGTGCAGGCGTTTGCGCCCAAACCGTATCTCATATGTTCCACGACTGAAGATTTCTTCCCGATCGCGGGGTCGCGCAACACGTTTCAGGAGAGTCATCGCATTTACTCTCTTCTGGGCGCGGAAGAGAAGATCTGAACGTCTTACGATTCCGGCCCCCATGGCACGACCCAAAAACAACGCGAGGCGATCTATGCATGGATGAGCCGATGGTTGAAGGGGCAGAACGGAGAGATTTCGCCAGAGCCGGCGTTCCAAACGGAATATGAAGAAGACATGCTTTGCACACCGACCGGTCAGGTCTCCACGTCATTGGGAGGGGAAACCGTAAGTACGCTGAACATGGGCCGGTTTTCGAGGCTCGCTCCTCCCCGCCCCGCCCTTATTGGGAAACGCGAGTTGATCCGGCTTCAGGCTAGGTTGCGTGAGGAAATCGTGCGACTGACACGTTATGAAGCGTCGCAGGGGCCGCTGCAGGCGAAGGTGCTGGACGAAACGGAGCGGAAGGGGTACTGCCTTACGCATCTTACGTACCAGGCAGGGCCACACCGCATGGTCATGGCACTGCTCGCGGAACCAAAGCCGCGCAAGGCGCACCAGAAAGCAATCATATATGTGGACGAACGCGGCAAAGACGCGGCAACAGCGCCCGGTGGGGATGTCGAGCAACTAGCGCAACTCGGTCACGCGGTACTGGCGTTGGATCCTTCCGGTATAGGTGAGACAGCTTCACAGTGGTCCGATGACTCCAACTCCTGGTTCGGGCATGAGAAGGTGACGTGGCTGGCGCTGATGGTCGGCAGGCCGCTGGTGGGCTTGCGCATGGACGACATTCTGCGCGGTGTCGATCTATTAGCCGAAAAAGGCCTACTCTACGATGGTGAATGCCTGGGTTTCGGAAAAGGCTTCGCTGCTGTGGACCTATTGCATGCCGCGGCGATGGACCAGCGGATTGCGGGCATCGTGATCGAAGAAGGCCTCCTCTCGTATGCTTCGATCGCACGCACCCCGATTCACCGGCAGGTCTTCGACACGATAATACCAGGCGTATTGGGAATATACGATCTTCCGGACTTAGTAGCATCCTTGGCGCCACGTCCCGTTCAGTTGGTAAACATGCGGTCGCCGCTTGGGAACAAAGTATTTCTACGCGAAATGCAGCGCGAGTATAGCTACGCGCAGGCTGGCTACGCGGCGCTCGGAAGGGCAGGCCAGTTGACGCTGGGCTTGCGTCGCGAGGGCGAAAGCATTGCGGCAGCTTACCCGGTCTTGCGCTGATTCCACAATCATGGCGGGGTAGGCCGGCCAGACGAGTGTTGCCTTAGGGCGTGAAGACAAAGGCGTCCGGATGCAATCCAGGGAGACAATTGAGCAGGTCCTTTGAGGAATGAGGAGATATTTAGGGTGTGGCCAAAGGCGCCGTTGCGCTCTGGAGTTCTAAAGGTCGGAGGATGGTAATCGTCCCGCCGCTCACACGAATCACTCCCCGGTGTTTCCAGTCGCTGAGAATGCGGCTCACGCTCTCGCGCGAGGCGCCAATGTTGCGCGCGATTTCCTCATGCGTCATATGCAGGGTGATCCGCAAACCGTCATCAGTAACTTGGCTGTGCTTGTCTGCCCATCCGAGGAGGAACTGAGTGAGTTTGGCGTGCGTATCCGGAGCCAGCGCCAGCATGCGCGTCTGCTGCCAGGCTTTGCTGATTTCCATGCTCAGATGCTTGGCCACGCGCAGGGAAACATCGGGATGAGCGCGCATCAACTGCAGGAAGGCGAGCCGGGGAAGGAAACCCACTTGGCTCGGACACAAGGTTTCAGCAGTGGCGGGGTAGGGCTCGTCCGCAATCAGAGAACTTAGGCAGAGGACTTCCCCTTGTTCCACGATGCGCAGCGTGAGGCTCTGGCCCTCCGCCGAATTCACGTAGAGCTTCGCCTGGCCTGAACAAATGAGGAAGAGCCCGCGAGTCGGTTGCCCTTCCACAAACAACAACGCACCCTTGGGGTAAAAGGCATTCTGGCGAAGACTATTAAGTGTGGCCAACGCCGCCTGAGGAAGTTGACAGAATAGGCCGTCCTCTTTAGTGACGCAGCCGAAGCAGCTTTCAATGACATTCAAATTGTAGGGGCCGCGTGGCGTATCTACGGGCATCTGGTCACCTTGCTAGGGCTATTATGTTGCAAGGCACAACATTATCCAAAGGAAAAATTCCACATGAGCGGACTTTAAGTCTTAATTAAGCAAAAATGTGAGCGTTGTAGGACTTTGTGTCCATTTTGTACCGTTGCTTGTGACGCCTGTCACAATGTCTATGTTTGCCAATCACTGATCCCACCTCACGCAATCACTTAGCCTCATTGGTGCTGCGGGTATTTTTTTCGGGGGAGGTTAGCAATTCCCCCTCTCAGCAAAAACAAAATGGCACACGGTCCATCAATCGAACGATTCGCCGCAAACGTTCCATTACATGCGGAACGACACGCGCCCCCCGAAGCACCACCGCCCCGAGAATCGCACTCGGAGAGTTCACCGTTAAACCAAAGTTCGACCCTGCACGATGAGAGGAGGCCGCTCACAATGCGCCCCTGGAACAAACCACATTGGATTTCGATAGTCATGAGTTTCATATTTGCGGCTTTGGTCTGTTCTTCCCTGATTTGGGCAAGCCGGTCTTATGGGATCCCCGCCTTCTCCCGCAAATACCAAACTTCATGCGCCACCTGCCACAACGATTTCCCCGAGCTCAACGATTTCGGGGTGGCCTTCAAGAAGAACGGATTCAAATTTCCGAAGGATGATGAGCTCTTCGTGAAAGAACCGCCTGTGATGCTGGGCGCGAAGGCTCAAAAAGAGGCCTTCCCGAAAGCGATTTATCCTGGCGAGATTCCAGGGAGCCTTCCCCTCGGCTTCCGTTATTCAGGAGTGGCGACGTATAACAGCAAGCAACCGTTGGCAATTGGGTATCTCCCCCGCACCGATCTCTTTGTTCCCAACACGTTCACCATCATCGCGGCCGGCAGCCTCGGGGAGCGGCTGTCCTTCTGGGTTGACAACGATATCTCTGCCGGCGGCGCCAATGCTGCAGCGGGCCTGGGTGACGGCTACCTCAAAGTGAACGATCTGGGACACTACATTGGCCTGCCCAAAGACGCGCTGAATTTCCGCATGGGCCAGTTCGAACTTGACCTGCCCTTCACCCAAGCGCGCAGCATTGACCTGACTGGCTACGACATCTACAGCCAGGCCAGCATCGCCGGTGCCCAGGGAACCGCGACCAACCCCTTCATGTTCGGCATCCCCCAACGCGGGATTGAAATCGGGGGATACCCGAACGACAGCAACTTCAACTGGTCGGTCGCGGTGGTAGACGGCGCGAACAACGGCCCGGCAATGCGCAACTCGAAGGACATTTACGCGCGCGTCTCGCAGGTCTTTAACCTCAAGCGTGATCCGGGAGTTCGCAAAGAGGTGCAAGCCTCGGGTCCCACAGGTCCGCGCGACCACACCTCGTTTCGTTTGGGCGCCTACTACTATTACGGCCGTAATGCCCTCTTTCCGGACGGTACGATCACCTTAAGCTCCGGATCATCTCCCATTCCCGACATCCACGAGCCATTCTACCGGGTCGGGGCCGACTTTCGGTTTAGATACCGCCAGTTTGAGCTCTACGGGCTGGGGATGTACGGTCACGACGAAAACCATGTGCTGTTGACGCAAAACAGCACGATCACAGGCGTCTCGCCGGCGGCCCCGGTCACTTTCAGCGGCGGCTTCGTGCAATCGAACTACTGGGTGTATCCCTGGTTGATCGCTCAGATGAGGTACGACATGGTGAATTCGCCCACCGATTTCCTGAATGCGGCGTCTCGGTTCAACACGCGTAACCGTTTGAGCCCCGGGCTACAGTTCCTGATCCGGACCAATATCAAATGGGACTTTGAATATGACTATCGCTGGCAGCAGCCGATTCCTAACAGCAACCAGTTTTTCAGATTAAATGGCTTTGAGACTGGATTCGACTATGTGTTTTAAGGGCCCTGCCCAGCGGGCCGTAAATTCTGTAAGAGAGGGAGAGAAATGAGAAACACGAAACAGACAGTTCTGGCAGTTACCTTGTTGGCGCTCGCGCTCAGTTTCGCGAGCAGCAGCTTCGCCGGTGAAATCAAGGGCAAAGTCACGGCTCAAGGCATGCGGTCTTCGGAGAACATCGCCGTCTATGTTGACGCCATTCCTGGCAAGACCTTCACTCCGCCCGACAAGCCCGCGGTGGCGGACCAAAAGCACATGACCTTCATCCCCCACGTGCTGGTCGTCTTGAAGGGCACGACGGTGCAATTCCTGAACAGCGATCCGGTGGGGCACAACGTTTACTGGCCCTCCATAAGTGGCAACAAAAAGCTTGCTCACAATATGGGCACCTGGCCACAGGGTCAGGAGAAATCGTTCGTCTTTAACGATCTCGGGGTCGCCTCGCTACTCTGCAACGTGCACCCGGAGATGTCGGGCTACGTGGTGGTTGTACCTACGCCTTATTTTGCCGTGACGGATAAGGAAGGCAATTTTGAAATCAAGGATGTTCCCGACGGCAGCTACACGCTGAAGACCTGGAGTGAGGAAGGCAAGCCTGCCACGCAATCCGTTTCGGTTTCCGGTGGATCGGCCACCGTCAACGTAACAGTGACGCGCTAAGCAGGTACCGTGGATTGGCGAGGCGGCAGAAGGTGCGGAGTCTTTTGAGTGCGAACCGAGTGGAGCGGTAACGTGACCGAGCAGCGGACCAAATTGGTTGACCTGGATTGGCTGGAGTCGAACTTTCCCTGCATGCAGGCCTGTCCTGTCCACACGCAAGCGGGCCGCTACGTGGCGTTGATTGCGGAAGGCCGATATGAGGAAGCCTACCGGTACGCCCGCGCTCCAAACCCTCTGGCCTCGATCTGCGGCCGTGTGTGCGGTCACCCGTGCGAAACCGCCTGCCGTCGCGGGCAGTTCGACGCGCCCATCTCGATCCGGGCGCTTAAGCGCTTTGTCACGGAGCGCCACGGGCCCGAATCGCGCAATCCCCTGGAGCTTTACCCGGAAAGGCCACGCGTGACTCATGCCGACCGCGTGGCGGTGATCGGTTCCGGGCCAGCAGGTTTGGCGGCCGCTCATGACCTCGCCCTGTTGGGTTATCCCGTAACGATCTTTGAAGCCGCCCCAGTCCCCGGCGGGATGCTGCACCTGGGGATTCCCGAATACCGGTTGCCGCGCGACGTGGTACAGGCTCAGGTCCGGGAGATTCTCGCGCTCGGGCCTGACTTGCGGCTCAACAGCCGCCTGGGTGACTTTTCCCTGGAAGACCTGCGCAGGGAAGGCTTCAAGGCCATCCTGCTGGCAATTGGTCTACACCGCAGCCGCGACCTGATGCTTCCCGGA
Source organism: uncultured Acidobacteriota bacterium (assembly GCA_963804995.1). Classification (GTDB taxonomy): domain Bacteria; phylum Acidobacteriota; class Terriglobia; order UBA7540; family UBA7540; genus Bog-366. The sequence continues at coordinate 2,150,574 of CAWDSK010000006.1, read as the reverse complement.
CGAGATCTCGATGGCGTCATCACGGGGACGGATTTCCTGCTGAACGCGAACCTCGGCTACCGCTTTTCTATTGGCAGCCGCGTGGTCGTAATTGGCGGAGGCAACGTGGCGATTGACGTGGCGCGCACGGCGCTTCGCCAGCAGCAACGCCAGACGCTCGATGTGCTGACCAGTTCCCTTCTTCCTGACCGGCTGAGCGACGCCGAACGCGACGTGGCCATGAAGGAGTTAATGGATGTCACCCGCACGGCGCTGCGGTTGGGCGCGCGGGAAGTCCACATGGTGTGCCTTGAGTCGCGAGCCGAGATGCCAGCCTTCGAGGAAGAGATTGAGGAGGCCCTGGTCGAAGGTCTGAACATTCACCCTTCGCGCGGCCCTCGCAGGTTCGTCGACAAGAACGGAAAGCTTGGCGGGGCTCGAAACCATTCACTGCACCTCTGTTTTCGACGCCCAGCATCGCTTTAATCCTGTTTTTGAAGCGGGGACGGAGAGCATTCTGGATTGTGACACCGCGATCCTGGCCATCGGGCAGACCTCCGACCTGTCTTTCCTGAAACCGCAGGACGGAGTTGAGACGACCCGTCAGGGGACCGTCAAGATTGATCCCGATACGCTCCGCACCACGGCTCCCGGAATCTTCGCGGCGGGCGACATCGCCTTTGGTCCGCGCCTTATCATCAGCGCCGTTGCGGATGGCAAGAAAGCCGCAGAGGAAATCGATCGCTATCTGCAAGGTCCCAACTGGAAGCCCAAGCCTCGGTATGTACAGATTACGGTGCTCGACCACCACGAGATGGCCACGAACTACGACGAATACACGCGCCAGTCCGTGCCCACGATTTCCCTTGACCGCCGCACCGGCGTGGCAGAGGTGGAAACCGGCTACACGGAAGAACAGGCTCGCCTGGAAGCATCGCGCTGCCTTAAGTGCTGGATCAATACCATTTTCGATGGGAACGAAACCCGAGGAACCGAGTGCATCCTCTGTGGCGGTTGTGTGGATGTCTGCCCGGAAGATTGCCTGCAACTTGTGCCGCTCGGTCAATTGAGCATTTCCAAAGTGGATAAAGGGCTAATCCCCGAAGATGTGGGCTCAGACCCGATTACTTTCCAGCACTTGACGCCTGACGACATTTTGTCCGCCCAGGGTTCCGTGATGGTGAAAGACGAAACCATCTGCATTCGCTGCGGCCTTTGCGCGGAGCGCTGCCCTGCGCACACCATCACCATGGAAGCTTTTGAGGTTTTTGATCACGACCCTGACAGCGTGCCAGAAGGAACGAGGGAGAGTTCATATGCCCGGTGAACCGAGCGTGCCCGCAAAAGCGGAAGAACAACCCGGGGTCAGCCGGCGTGATTTTCTCAATGAAATCGCAGGCGGGGCACTGGCGATCGCCGGTCTCGGCGCTGCGGTTGTCACCGTGAAGTATTCTTCACCGAACGTTTTATTTGAGCCACCCACCACCTTCCGCGCCGGCTCGCCTGACGACTACGCGGTGAATTCGGTCACTTACCTTCAGGACCAGCAGGTTTACATTGTCCGGACCGACAAAGGTTTGTGGGCGATGTCGGCCGTCTGCACGCATCTGGGCTGCATTACGCAATGGAAACCTGAGTCTGACCAGATCGCCTGCCCGTGCCATGGCAGCAAATTCGAAAGAAACGGGAAGGTGGGAGCAGGGCCAGCGCCCCGGCCGCTTCCGCACTTCGCCGTGCGAATCGCCGCCGATGGTGCGTTGGTAGTGGACAAACTCGAAACCGTGAACGAAACAGAGATTCTGAGAGTCTGAGGACGCATGGCGACAACACCCTGGACCCCGCAATGGCTCGATCTGCTCCGGCAAACGCGCGTGTGGCGCTCCATCTTTCGCCGCGGCCCAGCGCGCACCAATCGCACCCGCAGCCTGGCGGTCTTTGGCAATCTTTCTCTGCACATCCTGCCCGTAAAGGTCCGCGAGAAATCTCTGAGCGTCCGCGCCACTTATTACCTGGGATCAATTTCCTTTTTCCTCTTTGTACTGCTCACCATCACCGGAATTCTGTTGATGCTCTACTATCACCCCGCCGTGCCCGATGCTTACCGCGACATGAAGGATCTGGGCTACGTGGTTTCGAACGGGGTCTTTCTCCGCAATCTCCACCGCCTTGCGGCCCAGGCGATGGTATTGGCGGTGTTCTGGCACATGTTTCACGTTTTCTATCGCGGCGGCTACAAGCCCCCCCACGAGTTCAATTGGGTGGTGGGTGTGGGCCTGCTGCTGGTCACGCTTTTCTTGAGTTACACCGGTTACCTGCTTCCCTGGGATCAACTGGCTTTTTGGGCGATCACGGTGGGAACGAACATCATCAGCTACGTTCCTCTGATGGGGCGCCCCATTCGTTTCCTGTTGCTCGGGGGGCACATCATTGGGCAGAACGCGCTCCTGCGTTTTTATGTGCTGCACTGCGTGATTCTGCCGCTGGCCGCCGTCGGCCTGATCGGGGTGCACTTCTGGCGGATTCAGAAGGACGGCGGACTTACGGTGCGAGACGATCATGAGCGATAAGAACAGTTATCAAGTCGGTTTCAGCTCCGACGCCATCCAGGATCCCCGGCGCATTGTCTTCATAACGCGCCAGACCTCCGCCAAGGTGAAAGGTGAGGTGGGGCCGCAGCTCATGTCATACCCGCACGTCATCCTGCGGGAAGCGATGGTGTTCCAGGTCCTCACCATCGTCCTGGTGGCAATCGCGCTTTTCTGGGACGCGCCGCTCGAGCAACTTGCCAATCCTTTACTTACGCCGAATCCCGCCAAGGCGCCGTGGTACTTCCTGGGGCTTCAGGAACTGCTCCATTACTTTCCGCCGATTGTCGCCGGCGTCCTGATCCCCACCCTGGTGGTTCTGGCGCTCGTGGTCATTCCCTACTTTGACTTGAATATTGAAGGCCAGCCGCTCTGGGCACACGAGCCGCGCCGGCGTTTTCAGATTTTCATTGGGGTCTTCGCGGTACTCTTCGCCTTCCTCGCCCTCTATGAGGCCTGGACGGTGTTGGTTCCAACCGTGCTGGTGGGAGCGCTGGCCGTGACTCCTTACTTTCGGCCGGCGGGAGGCACGCGTTTTCTCAAATTCCTGGGGTCTCGGTCGCTGCCCTGGTGGGTGATGACTTGGTTCATCGCCGTCGCGTTGACGCTCACCACGGTGGGAACTTTTTTCAGGGGTCCCGGCTGGTCCTGGGTCTGGCCCTGGAGCTGACATGCCTGCTGAAGAAATGGGAAAAGTCTCAAGACGCTTGCGCCTGATCTTCGCCGTTTCCTGCGTCGTGTTCCTGGCGGTTCTTGCGGTTTCGCCCATCCGGGACTACTTGCGCGCCTGGAAACGCTACGAGCGGGATTACGTCCGCTTCGCGCAGTCGCGGCCCGACACCAAGCGCCTGCTTGCAGACTTTCATCCCGACATTGATCAGATCTGGATTCCCCAAATGCAGGTGGTCGATCGCTGCACGACATGCCACCAGGGCATTACCCAGCCCAGCCTGGCGGATGCTTCCGTACCGCAACCCTTCCGGGCGCACTCACCCATTCCCCATCGCGTGCGGGACTGGGGTTGCGTGGTCTGTCATCGTGGCCAGGGTCTTTCGACGGAAGTCCGCGACGCGCATGAGACCACTCTCGCCTGGGAACAGCCGGTCCTGCCCGTCCGTTACATCCAAGCCTCCTGCGGAGTCTGCCACCGCGCAGACCTGCCGCAGACACCGCGCCTCGACCGCGGCCGTGAACTGCTGGTCACGCTGAATTGCGTCGGCTGCCATCGCTTGCAGGGAATGGAAAAGCCCGCGATGCTTGGCCCTGACCTCACGAGCGTCGGTTCCAAAGTAAGCCGAGCCTGGATTTACAAGTGGCTCAAGGATCCTCGCACCCTTACCGCGAGCGACGGCAGCGTCCTGACCAATGGTTACGAAAACGAAGACGAGCCGCGCATGCCGAAATTCCGGCTGAGTGAAAAGGAACTGCGCGGGCTTTCAGCGTACCTCAGCACGCTGGGGAGCCAGCCCACCTCCCCCTACAAGTTTGATCCCGGCGTCGTGGCCGCGTGGGAAAAGCGGCCCGACCTTATCGAACAGGGCGAGACACGATTCCGGCAAATGTTCTGCACCACCTGCCACTCGCTCGCGGTCACACGCGCGGGAGAAACCAAGCTCATCGGTGGCGACATCGGGCCGGAACTCACCAAGGTGGGCAGCAAGGTGAACCCCGATTGGCTGGCGGCCTGGCTGCGCAATCCCCAGTCCTATCTGCCCCGCGCCGAGATGCCGCGCTATCAATGGTCGGACCAGGACCTCTATGTCGTAACGCGATATATCCAATCGAAGCTGACGGATCCCAGCCTGTTAAGCGATGCCCCAAAGCTTGAGGCGGCTACGACGGAAGAGGTCCAACTGGGGCGGCGGTTGTTCTCGGAGAAGGGTTGCGCCAGTTGCCATGCCGTCAAAGGCGTGGCTCCGCAGGCTGACTTTGGGCCCAGCCTTGCCGGCCTGGGAAGCAAGACGGTTTCTCAACTGGAGTTTGGTGTTTCCAAGATTCCCCGCTCGCCCGTGGCCTACATCGAGGCCAAGATCACGAATCCACTCTCCGTCAATGCCGCCGCGCGCATGCCGCAGTATTCGCTCACGCGTGAGGACCTGGATGCCATCACTACGGCGCTGCTCAGCATGACGGGACCTTCCGCGACAACCGGCCTGGAGGGATTGATCCAGCCCGCCGCTCACCCGCAGTTCCGCACCGCCGGGACCTTCGGCGAACTCTACGAACGTTACAAGTGTTACGTCTGCCACCGGTTCAATGGTTATGGAGGCACACTCGCGCCCGACCTGACGTATGAAGGAAGCCGCGCCCAGAAGAAATGGATAGCCGATTTCCTGGTGAACCCTCAAACCCTGCGGCCCACGCTTACTTTCCGCATGCCGCAATTCAACATGACCCGGGAAGAAGCCTCCGTCCTTGCCGATTACCTCGGCATGGTGATGCAGACGCCGGCGGTCGATCCGGCCGGTGGCGATTCCAAGGGATTCACTCCGCAGATGGCGAACCTGGGCAAACAACTCTATGAAGTGAAGTACCAATGCCAGTCGTGCCACACCATCGGCTCCGGGGGTGGCTACGTCGGCCCCAACTTGACGAACGTCGGCAACTGGATGAACGCAGCGTGGATTGAGGAATGGCTTAAGGACCCGCAGTCGTTGATGCCCGGGACGATTGAGCCACATCGGGATTTCACCGACGCGGAGCGCACGGCTTTGACCGCTTATCTTATGACGCTCAAGCAGAGCGGCCCCGCTCGCGCCGCCGCGACACCCGGGAGGGGCCAATGAAAACACGGCTGTCCAAATTGATGAAAATGTGCGAAGCACCTTGGAGTGCGGCGGCTCGACGCCGCTTTGGTCCTCCCCCCCGGCGTTATTCCAAGGCGGCGTTCGAGCCGCCGCACTCCAAGGTGCCTTCGGCACATCTATATAGCCCTCGCCCTCATCCTGTTTACGGGTTTGGCCGTTTCCTGTCGCGGAAAGCTGGCCGCGGCCAAACCCGATCCTCTCACGCAGGCTTATGACAGCGAGACGGATTGGAACGATCCGCAGCGCGTCATTCCGCTCAACTATCAGCAAGCGCAAGGTAAGCGCGTGTTCTATCAGTATTGCGTGTGGTGCCATGCGGATGCGACACCCGCCGGCCCCTCGAACCGCTCCAATCTGAATCCCAATCCGCCGCTGGCCAATGACGGCGCCATCTTGAACCCACTCAGCGACGAATTCGTGCGGACGGTCATCACCTCGGGCGGAGGCGTGGCAGGGAAGTCCATCGCCATGCCGCCCTGGGGAAAGACGCTCAGCCCGGATGACATTGACGCGGTCATCGCATTTTACCGCGCCATCGCCCAACCGTCCTATCAGCCCCCGGCGCGGCCTGGGCCTAAATATTCGGTGAGGTAGAAGACCATGGCTATTTCACGAAGATTGATTCCGATAGCGCTGTCGATCCTGGGTGCTTCCCTGCTCCTGCATCCTTCCCCCGCCTCATGCCAGGTGAGCCCGGCGGAAATCATCAATCCCCGCTTGAAAGCCTTGGAAACCGCCAACCTGGACAAGCTGATGGAGTTGAATCACGAGATTTCAGCCATGAAGCTCCCCTTCAAATTCGTGCTGACCCGGTTTGTCGGTCACGATTCCGAGGACCGGCGTGGCGCGGACAGCCGCGGCATCGAGTTCGTGAAATTTCACGACCGCACGGTTCTGAAAATCTCTGGGAATTACAACGCCGCTTTCAGTTCTGACTTGCTCACTCAAAACGAGCGGGCGGACCGGGTTATGAGCGACGTGGTCGCCCCCATCCTTCCCCTGCTGCTGAAATATTTTCCCGATAATCCTTCCTTCGACGCGTTCGGGTTCGAAATCTCCTTCCATGTGCGGACCCAGAACAAGCAGTTCGGCTATGAAGGGAAAGAAATCCTGGCATTGGTTTTCGATAAGGCCGACGTGCCGGCGTTCCTCAAAGCTCAGAGGCAATCCAAGAAGCAGGAGATCATCGACCGCTCGCAGGTTTACCTGGACGGCAAGGAATTTGGACTGGCTCTGGGTGAGAAGAAAGCCTTTGACGTGGAGAAGCTCGACAAACCCGAGCCAGGCCATCCTGTCCAGGCTAAAGTGGTCACCGATCACCCGGAGGTCAAGGCGCAAGACCCGACTCCCACGGTGGAGCCTAAGGTTGTCGCCGAGCGCGTGGATAGTAAACAGCCTGACCCGGCCCCGGCAATACATGATTCAGATATCCGCCTGGCAGGACTCTACCGGGACACCCTGCCGACCTTTCGCCTGCCGCGTCCTGTGGAGCCTCCCGCCATGCCCGCCGCCGGCGCTCCTCCAGCCGCGCCCAGTGTCACGCCTGCGCCCACGGCGGTTGAGCTCGACGAACTGCAAAAGAAATTTCAGCCACAGCTTGATGCCCTTACCAGTGACGGCCTGGCGCATAATCATTTTGTGAACTACGCGCCCGCCTCCCTTGGCCTCTTTCACAAGCAGGTCTATCTCCAGATCACCCTCCGCAACCCCGCGGTTTTCGACCGCAATGGAACTTCGATCTACAAGCGGGCCGCGCAGAGTTTTGATCTCTTCCTGGCCCCGCAACTGAAAGGCCTGCTGGCAAAAATGCCCTCCGGCCAGGAGATCAGCGGCGTCGATGTTACTGTCCTCGATGAGTTTTCCCGGACGGTCCCCACCACTTCCGAAGCGTTGGAATTCATCTGCCCACTCACTCCCCTGCGCCAGTTTACGGACGCCGAAATCACTAACCAGGATTTGATCAATCAAAGCGTCGTCCTGGTGAATGGCGTGAGGATCGCTCTGAGCCTTCAACAGGTCGAATAGCGGAGGATTAAGAACTCATTAGAGCGGTTTTGATTTAAGTGCTTACATGTCCTGTGGGGCTAGCCGCGAGGACGTTGTTGCCGCGCGAAGATTTCGTGCCAGGGGCGTCCGAAGGTGTAAAAGAATGCAATTTTCACCGTAGATTCCCATGAGCCTTCGGCTCGCCACTGTACATGAAAATGTGCGAAGCACCTTGGAGTGCGGCGGCTCGACGCCGCCTTCGGCATCGTCCTCGGCGTAAATTCAAGGCGGCGTCGAGCCGCCGCACTCCAAGGTGCCTTTGGCACGATGCCTTTCATCTCCTGAATCGAACGGCGCGAGATCTGCAATGTCATCTCCATCCTGGCGCCTCCAGAACAACGACCGCGTTGCCATCGTCGGGGGCGGCCCTGCAGGTTCGTTCTTTGCCATCCATCTGCTTCGGGAAGCCCGGCGCCTGAATCGAACTCTGGACGTTGTCATCGTCGAGAAGCGTGGTCCGACCGCCCTGGGTTTTGATGACTTTCAATGCAAGGGGTGCAACTTCTGCGCGGGCCTTATCTCACCAAGGTTGAATAGAATTCTCCACGAGCAAGGTCTCGTCGTTCCCGAAGAGATCATCCAGGGGCGCATCGATTATGTCTGGATCCAGGGTCATTGGAAGAACTTCCGGCTGCGGGTTCCCAAAGACCTGCAGATGTACTCAGTTTTCAGGGGCTCGTTACCGGGCAGAAGAATGGGCCGGCCTGCGGGGTTCGATGGGTTTCTGCTCGGTGAGGCGGTGAGAGAAGGTGCGCGCGTTGTGTATGGCGAAGTCCAGGCGATTGACTACGGCGCGTCGGGAATGCCTTGCCTGGCGGTGCGGACGCCCTCCGGAGGGACGGTTTCACTCGATGCCGCCTTTGTGACAATCGCTGCCGGCATCAACGCTCACTGTGGCCTCGATTATCGTGACGATGGTCTGATCGCCTCGGTCCAGCGCTTGAATCCGGCGTTCCTTCCCGGCAAGACTCGAAAGGCCTTCATCTTCGAGCTCGACGTGGGCCAGGACTATCTCGAACGCAATATACATCAGGAGATCTACTTTCTGGAGTACGGCTCGAAACGCCTCGCCCTTGAGCATACGGCCCTCATTCCCAAGGGCAGATTCCTGACCGTCGCCATGATCGGCAAGTGTATTGACGAGGCGGTTCTCCCCCGCGACAGTCACCAGATCGTCCGCGATTTTCTGACGCTGCCTCAGATCGACCGCATCCTGCCCGGCATCGCCTCAGCTCCCCTGGCCTGCGCATGCGCTCCCAGAATGACCGTGACCACTGCGGAAGTTCCTTTCGGCAACCGGTTTGCCATCATCGGCGACGCGGTGGGGTCGCGGCTGAACAAAGACGGTCTCTACTCCGCCCACGCCACGGCTATTCGCCTTGCCGAGACTGTGCTCCAGGAGGGGGTCGACAAGCAGTCTCTGGCCAGAGGGTACGGGAAGACCGTCAAGTGGCTCGCGGCCGACAATCGCTTTGGACGGATGGTCTACGCCGCAAGCCGGGTGGCGTTCACCGTGCCAGTGGTGAGCCGGGTTATGTACCAGGCGTTTGCCACGGAGTCCAAGGTGCGAGACGAGCGGAACCGGCCTTTGAGCGTTGTGCTCTGGAAAATCGCGAGCGGCACGGCCGACTATCGGGAAGTGTTCCAGGAGATGTGCGGCTACAAAGCCCTGCGCTCCATTCTCACCGGTGCTGTAGTCACGCTGAGGAATGTGGCGTTCGAGGCTTTATTCGGCCTGAAATGGGGGGAGTACGGACGTTACCCGACCGTGGTGCTGAAGGAGAAGCGCGAGTGGCTGAAGGAGCAGTTTGCCTCAGGCCTGGGAATGGAGCTCGGTAGGTCGCCTGACTTCGAACGGATGTACGTGATCAAGATACGGGGTTCGGAGGAAGAAATCCTGGAGGAACTGGCCAAATTCGGCCAACCCCAGGCGAGGTTCGCAACCCTGCGATTCCTAGACATTCAACAGATCCAGGGGGCGCCCAACCAGGTCGGATCGGTGATTCAATACAGATTAATGGGGTTGGGCGCGAAACTGAGCCTCACCAAAAGAGTCGGCCTCGAAACCTTGCTATATCATGCCGATGAGCGACTGGTGGATCACGGAGAACTCATCTTCAACGTCGGGCCGACCAAGGACGGAAACCGCAGGCTCTCCATCTACACGGCCTTCGACTATAAGAGAGGTAAGGGCCTCGCGAGTCGGATGATGTGGAAGGGCGCCAGATTATTGTTTCCAGGATTCGTGCACGACGTCGTGTGGAACCATGCCCTGTGCACGATCAAGGAAGAGGTCGAGCGGAAGCACGGCAGCGCCCCCCAGCCATAGCCGGGGGATCACTCCTCCCTCGTGGTGTGGTGTCGCGTGCTAGAGTTGACAATGGGTAGAACCCCCTCACCCCCACGACAAGCAGAACGTGGGGCCCCCTTCTGGCCTCGGCTGATGAGAACGCCTCGGCCAGCCACCCTCTCCCCCAAAGGGGCGAGGGCAGGAGAATTAACTCTCCCCTCGCCCCTTTGGGGGAGAGGGGCTGGGGGGTGAGGGGGTCGGACAGCCTTGTCAAATATTAACCGGGACACCACACTAGATTAAGTAAGCGGCATCGCAGCTACTCCATTACCGGATGGGTCAGGAACCAGGCTTGGCTGCTCAGGGCGCCGGGCTCCTGCTTTTTGGGATTGCGTGTGTAGGTCCCATCGCTTGCGAGGTGGCGCGCCTTGGCCTCATCCGCCATATAGATGGAGAGCATTTCCTTGAGGCGGCCGACCAGCTTGGGGCTTCGGACCGGAAAGATGATTTCCACCCGGTGGCGCAGGCTGCGGCGCATCAAATCGGCGCTGCCCACGTAGACCTCCTCAGCCCCGCCGTTTCTAAAGTAGTAAATACGGCTATGTTCGAGGAACCGCCCCACGATGCTGGTGACGCGGATATTTTCGCTCACTCCCGGAAGGCCCGGCCGCAGGCAGCAGAATCCGCGCACCAGCAGATCGACCTTCACTCCCGCCTGCGACGCCTGGTAAAGCAGCCGGATCATTTTCGCGTCCTCGAGCGCATTCATCTTGAAGATCAGGTGTCCCTGCTCGCCGTTCTCCTGAAGCTTGATTTCGCGCAGGATGAGCTCCTCCAGCCGTTCAGTTAGATTGACGGGAGCCGCCAGCAGCCGGCGGGGAACATGATTAGCCGAATAGCCGGTGAGGGCGTTGAAAAAGTACGTGGCGTCCTCGGCCAGCTCCTCGTCGCTAGTCAGCAGGCCCAGGTCCGTGTAAAGCCGTGCAGTCGAGGGGTTATAATTTCCAGTGCCCAGGTGCAGATAACGGCGAATCGCGTCGCCCTCCTGCCGGACGACCAACGCGATTTTGGAGTGCACCTTCAGGCCCACCAGCCCGTAGACGACATGCACGCCCGCATCTTCCAGGGTTCGCGCCCACTCGATATTGCTCTCCTCATCGAACCGCGCCTTCAGCTCCACCAGCGCCGCCACCTGCTTGCCATTCTCGCTGGCCTCGAGCAGCGCCGCCACGATGGGTGAATTCCGGCCCACGCGATAGAGGGTCATCTTGATGGCCAGCACCTGCGGATCGCGCGCGGCTTGGTGCAAAAACTCGACCACGGGCTGAAACGAATCGTAGGGATGATGCAGCAGGATGTCCTCACGGCGAAGGATAGTGAAGAAGTCCTCCTGGCACTCGAGCCCGAAGATGGGAGGGGTGAAGGGTACGAAGGGCTTGTCTTTCAAGTCCGGACGGTTCGAGCGCGTACAGCTCGAACAAGCGGCTGAACCCGATCGGATTCTCGATTTGGCTGATCTGTTGCGGATCGATTTCAATGTTGTTCGTCAGAATGTCGACGATCTTCTGCGGCATGCTGGTGCTCACTTGCACGCGCACCGCCGCCAGGAACCTGCGCTGGCGCATGGCTTCTTCGATAGTTTCGAGCAGGTCGTCACTTTCGAGCTCCTGGATGGCCACGTCGGCATCCCGGGTCACGCGGAAGGGGTGTGCGTCCACAATCGTCAGGCCCGGAAACAACAGGTGCAGGTTGGCCGCGATGACCTGCTCTAACCATACGAACACCAATTCAGAGGAGTCCTCCGGCCCCGAGGACTCAGCGGGTACCGATGCCTTGACCCGGACCAGTTGGGGCAGCGTGTCGGGAACCTTGACCCGCGCAAATTGGTTTTCACCTTCCTGGTCCCGCACCACCACCGCCAGATTCACGCTGCGGTTGGAGATGTGCGGGAACGGGCGGCTTTCATCGAAGGCCAGCGGCGTCAGAACCGGGAAAACGTTGTGCAGGAAATAAGCGTTTGCTGCGGCCTGTTGCTCCGCGGACAGATCGGCGAATTCCACAATGCGAATTCCGGCGCACGCCAGCGCGGGCCGCAAATCCTCACGCCATAATCGGTGAGCTTCCTTCGCAATCTCTGCAACCTCCCGGCGAATGAGTTGAAGCTGCGCGCTTGCCGAGCGGCCGTCGATTCCAACTTCCTGCGAGCCCATCGCCACCTGCTTCAGCAGGCCCGCCACGCGCACCATGAAGAACTCATCCAGATTGGAGCTGAGAATGGCCAGGAACTTGATCCTTTCGAGAAGAGGATTGCCCGGGTCCTCTGCCTCCTCCAACACGCGGCGCTGAAATTCGAGCAGGCTCAGCTCACGGTTGATGTAGAGCTCTGGATTGTCGAAGGGTGAGGACTTCGAGGTGCGTGGCGGGTCCACGGAGCCCGATGGTTTCGCAGCTATGTCCTGCGCGGGGCCATTTTGCTCGGATCGTCGCGGGTGCGGTCTCGGCATGACTTGTCCATTCTATCCGACACGGGAACTCGCTGGCAAAGTCCGCCAGAAAAAGCCGCCCAAATAAGTGGGCTGGCTGGCAGAGCGAGCCCAGCTCTGCGATTCACGTCTCTGATCATGCCCGTCATTCTGTTCCCTATTCCCTGCTCCCTGTCCCTGCTTCCGATTTTATTATCGGAATGATTCGTCCGTCTTAGGGAAGAACCTTGCCAATCCCTATAGGCTGGACGCGCAGGCGCTGGGCGGCATCCTCCTCGGCGTAGGCGGCGACAATCTCACCAAAATAGACGCGGTGGAAATCCCCGTGGGGGTAGGATTCATCGCGCACCGCTTGCGCCAAGGCCTCCGGCACGATGTCATTGCGGTGCACCGTCCGGCATTCATAGTGCACAAGACATTCCTGAATGATAGGGGATCGCACCTCTCGGCTGGGAACAGCAGTCAAGCGCATCTCTTGAAACTTGTCGTGCTCTCTTCCCGATACGGTGCCGCAGTGACTCACTGCCGCTGCCAGTTCCCGGGGAGGCACGTTGACGGTGAAATCGTTGACCTGTTCCAGCCGGCTATAGGTGTGTCGCGAGGGCCGGACGAGCACGATGAAGATGGGCCGTGACCATATCGAGCCAATGGTTCCCCAGCCTATGGTCATGACATTGGGTTTTCCGTCCGCGCCCAGCGTGACTAACAGTAATCCGTCCTCACGCATGCGCTGGATTGTCTGCGCAAAGTAATCCGTGTACCGCACTGATAGCTTGGCCATTTGAGTTTTACCTCATTCATAAATTCGACCTCGGACTTCGGGCGGGGCTAATATACACCCGAACGGCCACGGGGCAAGCGCTCTGCAGAGGTACTTTTCTCTGTGACTTCGGTTTCCTCTGTGGTGAATCTTCTTTTATTTCGGAATGAAGAGTATGCTGCAACCCCAAAAGTTTTTCACCACAGAGGTCAGAGAGAAGATATGCAGGAACTCACGTTACGCGAACGAATGTTGCTGACCCTCAAATGTCAGCAAGCGGATTACATTCCGTGTTCGTTCATGAGCTTCACAGCGTTGCGCCGCCGCTGCCGGGAGGATTTTTATGAGCTGGTCAAGGCGGAGCGGGCCATGGGACTGGATTCGTTCCTCTTTATTCCCACCCTGCCACGCCCCCAGCGGCCCGATCACCCTGAATTACGAGGTCTGCCGGTGCGGTTTCATCCCGCGGTGAGCTTGCGAGAATGGCGGGAGGATGCGCCCGGCCAGACCTCCGTTTTGAACAAGGAATACTCGACTCCCGCGGGCAAGCTGCAAACCAGTGTGCGTCTCTCTGACGACTGGCCGCATGGCAATCACATTCCCTTCGTAGACGATTACCAGGTGCCGCGCGCCACGAAGCCGCTGCTTACCGGAGACTCGGCGGAGCTCGAAGCCCTGCAATACTTCCTGACTCCGCCCCATGCCGAAGACGTTCCGGCAGTTCGAGCTCGAAGCCGCGCGTGCCCAGGCCTTCGCGCGCGACCAGGGAGTGCTGCTGGCAGGCGGTTGGGGCGTGGGTTGGGATATGGCGAACTGGCTTTGCGGGTTTGAGAATTTGATGCTGCTCGCCCACGACCGGCCCGCCTTTGTTGTCGAGCTCCTCGAAATGATCCATTTGTGGAACCAGCAACGCATGGCCGTGGTGCTGTCGGGAAAGGTGGACTTGTATATCTACCGGGCTTGGTATGAAGGCTGCGATTTCGTGACGCCCAAATTCTATCGTCAGGTGATTTTGCCGCACCTCAAAAGCGACGCGGCCCTGGCGCATGAGCACGGCGCGCGGTTCGGTTACATCTGCTCGAGACGGCATTCTGCCTCTGCTCGACGACTACCTGGAAGCGGGAATCGATGTTCTGATCGGTGTCGATCCTGTTCAGGGCACGTATACCAACCTCGCGGCCTTCAAAAAGCAAACCGCCGAGCGCATCTGCTTGTGGGGCGGCGTCTCAGGAGCGGTGACGGTGGAAATGGGCAATGAGGAGGAAATCCGCGTCGCCGTTCGGGAAGCCATCGAGACCCTGGGGCCAGCAGGTTTCATCCTCTCGCCAGTCGATAACATTACCGTGGACGCCCCGCAAACGTGGCGGAACCTGGAAGTGTTTCTCGACGAATGGCGGCGCAGGCGACACGCGTAACGCCTCAATCTTGCCGGCTCCCCGCCCCGCCGCCTTCTCATGGAAATAGTTGTGCCGATGGCGCCTTGGACTGCGGTAGCAGCAGCTACCGCCTTGCATCCCCCTCGCCTTGCACATTTGCCGTCTGGACCGAAGGCGGAAGGCGGTAGCTGCTGCTACCGCAGTCCAAGGCGCTGCGCGCATTTTCAGGGCAGCATGCGGCGGAGCCGCAGATCGCTTCCCGCCCCTAGGAGCGTAATTTGGACAAGCTCGCTCTAAAATCACCGCCCATCCGAGTTATGCCGTGTTAGTATCACGCACGATTCCAAGGTGCGCGCGGCCTTGTCGCGTCCACAAAAACTATGCCCCCTGTTGGATGAGTGCTTATTCCCAAGACTGGCCTCGATGGCCACAGATTTCATCGCGAGGAGAAAGTCCATGCGTCACGTTCTTCTGGTATTGCTCATTGGCTGTAATGCCATAGGTCTCGCGGCCGAACACAGGCCCCTCCTGCCCCAGCCGCAGCAAATTCAATACGGATCAGGACAGCTTCCGCTGCGCGGGTTGTCCGTCAGCGTCGGAACCAACCCCAGCCCCGAGGACCAATTCGCTGCGCAAGAGTTGTCGTCCGCCTTGTCGGGCTTGGCGGGGACAACGATTCCAGTTGCGACGGGCAATCGTGCCGTCACACTGGTTCGCACCGGCGCCGTCGAGGCCCTTCCTGGTCCGGATGACCATGCCGGCCCCGATTCCCGCGAAGCTTACGAAATCCGAATTGACCCGCGGGGCGCTGAGATTCGGGCGCGATCCTCGGCGGGTCTCTTTTACGGGGTTCAGACGATGCGCCAGTTGGCGGAGGCGACTGGTGGAGACGCCTACCTGCCGGAAGTGTCAATCCACGACTGGCCGGCACTCGCGTATCGGGGCTTCATGATGGACATGAGCCATGGGCCGCTGCCGACGGAAGCCGAGATCAAGCGCCAGATCGACTTTCTCGCGCGCTGGAAAGCCAACCAATACTATTTCTACTCCGAAGCGAGCATTGCGCTGCGCGGCTATGAATTGCTCAACCCCGACGGACGGTACACCGAGGAACAGGTCCGGCGAATCATTGACTACGCGCGCGCACGGCATGTTGACGTAGTTCCCTGCGCCGAGCTCTACGGCCATTTGCACGACCTCTTTCGGGTGGAACGTTACGCCGACCTTGCCCTCATTCCCCACGGTGGTGAAATCAATCCCCGCAATGAGCGCACGCAGGCGCTGGTGGCAGATTGGATTCAGCAACTCGCGGCCTTGTTCCCCAGCCCGTGGTTTCATATCGGGTTCGATGAGCCCTGGGAATTGGAACGCGCCGGGAACATCCTTGGCGGGGTCGACCCTTCGAGTCTGTACATCGAACGGATGAAGCAGACCTTTGAGTTGGTCCAGAAGGCGGGCAAGCGCCCCATGTTCTGGGCGGATGTCAAAAGCGGTGCGCAGATCTTCGTGAAATATCCCGCCCTGTTTTCGCAGTTGCCCAAGAGTGTGATCGCGGTGCCCTGGCACTATGACCCCCTGCCGGATTACTCCGACTTCGTTGCGCCATTCGCACGCGAGCACGTTCCGCAGGTCGTGGCGCCTGCCGTCTGGTGCTGGAATGAAATTGCTCCGGACTACTCCATCACCTTCGCCAACATTGATGGCTTCGTCGCGGACGGCCGCAAGTTCGGCGCGCTGGGAATCATGAACACCGGTTGGACCGACGCGGGCCAGGTGCTCTACCGGACAGCCCTGCCCGGCATGGCCTACGGAGCGGTGGCGGGGTGGCAAACGGCGCCCGTCAACCGCAGCCAATTCCTTTCTGACTACGCTGCCCAGATGTATCCGGCCAGTGTGGCCGCTGACGTTGCCGCTGCACTCGACAAGCTGAGCGCGGCGCAAGGGTCGCTCACAAAAATTCTGGGAGGAGGAACGATCTATCGATTGTGGGAAGATCCCTTTGATCCCACTCGACTCCAGCGCGCCGAGGCCAATCTGGATGGTCTGCACCAGGAGCGCTTGCTGGCTGAGGATGCCCAGGAGCGCTTGCAGCGGGCCCTTGCCTCTACCCAGGATACCTATTCGCTTCCCAGCCTGCTGGTGGCCGCGCGCATGTTGGATTACGCGGGCATGAAGTATCAATACGCCGGGGAGATGTCCGGCTTTTTCCGCACCGCCGGCAAGAATCCCACCCGCCCCGATATCAGCTTCCTGTTGCGGCAAACCAGCGTGGTGGATCACGGGCGTATCGCCGATTTGCTGGATGCGATCACCACGACGCGGGAGAAATACCATTCCGCCTGGCAAGACGAGTATACGAATTACCGACTGGGCGTCGAACTCGGCCGGTGGCAAATGGAGTACGAATACTGGACCCGTTTTCAGATGCGCTTGGAGAGCCTGTTTAGAACTTTCAAGAAGGGTGATACTTTGCCCAGCCTGGAAGAACTTCGCCCGCATCCGTGACTTGGACTTCTAATCGTGGCACGGGCGACTTGCCCCGACGGGTCGGGGTCCTGCCCGTGCGCACGGCCAAGACCCCGATGGATCGGGGCAGGTCGGCCGTGCCACGACCGGTCGGGGCGCTGCTACCGATATCCTGCCCCGGGATACAAGACGTTCAGGGCAACTGAAAACAGCGGGTCGTAAAGATATCCAAAGACTTTCCAGCAGACCAGCAGGCCGATGATGCCCAGGGAGGGATTGTTGGTGGCGGCCATGAAGCGGCGAGCGAAGTCCTCCGTGAACAACAGACAGATGGCGCCGTTGCCGTTGAGTGGAGGAATGGGCAGCAAGTTGAATAGCGCGAGCAGGAGATTGAGCGAGAACATGATGCTGAGAAGAATCGCGACTCCTTCGAGAAACCTGCCGTGCCCCGCTGCGGCCGCCACTCGCGTAAAGCGTACCGATTCCGGCGGCACCAGCACGCCAGTGAGAAGTCCAATGCGAATCCCCAGCGCCGCTACCAGCATGAGGACGGCGTTCGCCGCTGGTCCCGCGAGCGCCATCCACGCCGCGCGGTGGGGGTGACGATTTCGCCAGCGCGGGTCATAAGGCGCGCTGCCCCATCCAATCATCCATCCACCCATGATGAAGGAGAGTATGGGAACGATAACCGTGCCGAAGATTTCGCGGCGGATGTGTGGCAGCGGATTGAGCGTCACTTGCCCGCCCAGCGCGGCCGTGGGATCACCACCCCACTGCGCAGCCAACGCGTGCGAAGCTTCGTGGCAGGTCAGGGAGAAAAGGAAGACGATGTACCAAAGCGCGCCTACTGCAATCAGGTCAGGATTCATAGGAGGTAAACTTTAAAGCCACACGCGGCAACTACGGAATATGACGCGAACTATTCTAGCTACTAGGAGTGCGAATAACAAATTCGAACTCCGGCGGCGCCGGGAAGTGTAGCTTTGCGCCGTGGAGCCGAAAATGAAAAATCAGGGGGCTGAAAAGGTCTAGTGAAAAACGCATGAAGACTGGGAATTTGGTGGGACCTCGCTCGCTATGCCCCGCGGAGAGCAACAAGTGGGACTTGTCCCACATGACGAAATGCTGCGGTCATGCACTGCCTGGGGGGATTGACTTCGCTCAGCCGACGGTTACCCTTACGAGTGCAATTCCTGGCGTCCTGGCAAAGCCCGGCGGTGCGCCGCGGGTTGCGCATGTTTCAAAACTCTCTTTTTAAGATGTTCATGAAATGCCAAGGTGATTCAGCATGAGAGGGCAGGCGCAGTTGACCGAAACCATCCAGCGTTTCCGGGATTCCTTTTGGGACAGGAAATCGTCTGCCCGTCCGCCCGTGGGAGTCTACGACGACCGCATCTTTCTGCCGATTGGTTTCCTGCGGCGTCCCTTCCCCAGCCCCAGCGTGTCTCCGCAGGATTTGACGGAAGGCTTGGCGATGACGGAGTACGAGTATTGGTTCAAGGACCGCCAGGTTTCCTGTGACGATCTGCTGGCGTTCTCCGCTCCCTGGCGCGCCGTCCCGTGGCTCGAGGCTTGTGCCGGCTGCCCCGTACGTTACTCCGAGGGCTCACTCGCGCCCGCGCACTTTGTGGAATCTGTCGACGAGTTGGCGAACGTTCCCATCCCCGCTCCCCATGGCTGGTTTGATTGCATGCAGCGCAAGACTGCCTGGCTTGTGAATCACGCCCCACAGGATTGCTGGATCAGCCCCTCGATTTTGCGCGGACCCTCGGACGTCCTCGCCGCCATGCGGGGAATCACGAATTTCCTGATGGACCTGCACGACAATCCCCAGGCGGTGAAGGCAGCGGCACGACGCGTAAACCAGATGTTTCTCGACGCGCTCGAAATGCACTTCGCGACGGTGAAGCCCAAGCTGGGAGGCTACAGCCACATTTTCGGTTACTGGGCGCCGGGAAAAACCATTGCCATTCAGGAAGACACCATGGGCATGGCGTCGCCGGCCACGTACCGCGACATCTTTATGGAGCTTAACGCCGAGGTGGTCCGGCGCCTGGGCGCCTACGTCCTCTTTCACCTGCATGCCACCGGCTACAAGCATTACAAGGATGTGCTGAATGTCCCGGGCCTCGCCGGATTACAAATCGTGATGGAGACGGGCGGGCCCACTCTGCTCGATATGCTGCCCGTGTTCCGGGAGATTCTGGAAAGGTCCCGCCTCATCTTGCAAGTGGGCGATTGTGTGGAGCATCTCCCGGAAGTGTTGCGGAAATTGCCTCGGGAAGGGCTGTTCCTCACCATCTCCAGCCGACAGATTCGCTCCGACCAGGAGTTCAGACAGTTCGTCTCAGCCAACTGGGGTTGCTCATTGCCCTTGCGCATACCGCTCCGGTAAGAGCAGGATAGGTCGCGGCTGAACGGTATTGTTGGAATGGTCGGCGCGCAATTGTAACCACCCCGGCGCTCGGCGCGCAGTTGTAACCACCCCGGCGGTCGGACCGCCACCCCTCCTAAATTAGGCGGGGAGTTCCTAAAAACACTCCCCTCCTCAGATGAGGAGGGGTGGCGCGCTGAGCGACGGGGTGGTGCTGACAAGATAAAAGGCATGGTGCTGAGCAAGGACACCGCCAGCGAATTTTTCCACAAAGGCCAAAGCCCGCCCTTGCAATCAAGAAAGCCGGGCTAGAGTCCTGAGTCAGAAGTTCGCCGATTATTGGAGAACGCCCTCCCCCCGGCCCCTCTCCCCCAAGGGGGCGAGGGGGGAGTTCATTTGAATTTACTGCCCTCGCCCCCTTGGGGGAGAGGGTGGACCGCCGCCGGCGTTTTCATCAGCCGGGGCGGGACGGGCCTACGCCCACCGAAGGGGCACTTGGGAACTGTGAACGACCTCGGCTTCGGCCCGCAGGCGGGTGAGGGGGTCGCCTTTGAACCCAGTGAGACTTTGTCAGGGAGCATCTGACTTAGGACACCAATTATCGAGAGAGGATCCCATGGCAATGAAGAAAACCAGCAAGCAATTTTCGAAAGGCGTCAACCGCGAGGCAGGAAACCAAGATCATCCTGCCACCAGTCCTGTCCGCCACAAGCAAGGGGTTCACTTGGGGACGAGGATGGCAGTCCGGGCAACGTTCTTCCTACTCGCACTTCTATTCTTACCCAGTGGTCTCCTCTTCGCCCAAACCGATCCCGAGCAAGTTCGAGCCGATCCTGAAGGAAGAGATTCTTGCTCCCAATGTGGCCTTATATCAGGTGAAGAAGTATCTCTTGAGCCGAGTCGCCGCGCCGCCCGTTGCCACCACGCCCGCTGAGTGGACGGGCGAAGCCCAACGCTTGCGCCAGCATTTGTTGAAGGATGTGGTGTTCCATGGCTGGCCGGAGGAAGTGGTGAACTCGGCGCCCAAGTTCGAAGACCTGGGCGTCATCGAAACCGGCCAGGGGTACAGGCTGCGCAAATTGCGTTATGAGATTGTCCCGGGGTTCCAGTCCGTAGCCATTCTTTACGAGCCCGAACACCTACAGGGCAAGGCGCCGGCCATCCTCAATGTGAACGGGCATGTGGGGCCGCCGGGAAAATCGGTGGAATACAAGCAGAAGCGCTGCATCAACTTTGCCAAGCGAGGCATCCTGGCCCTGAACCTCGAATGGTTTTATTTTGGCGAATTGCACAAGGAGGGGAACCAGCATTGGTTCGGGGCGCACCTTGACCTGGTGGGTCAAAACGGACTGGGATTGTTCTACCTCGAGATGCGGCGCGGACTCGATTACCTTTACAACCACCCCAACGTGGACCGCGACCGGTTAGGCGTTACCGGCCTCTCCGGCGGCGGTTGGCAGACGATTGTGTTGAGCGCTCTGGATGAAAGGGTGAAGGTCTCGGTTCCGGTGGCGGGCTACGCCTCCCTCGGCACCAAAATCGAGGCAAGGAAATTCGGCGACCTGGGGGACATCGAGCAGAATGGTACGGACCTGCTCGATGGCGTGGATTATACGCACCTGACGGCGATGATGAGCCCGCGCCCCACCTTGCTGGTTTATAACGCCGAAGACGATTGTTGCTTTCGCGGTCCCATGGTGAAGGGTCTGGTTTTTGATAACATCCGGCCCTTCTTCAAACTTTACGGCAAGGAAGACGTCTTCCAGTATTACGAGAATCGTGACCCATCAACGCACAATTACCAACTCTATAACCGCGAGCAGGCTTACCGGTTTTTCAGCCAGCAATTCAAATTGCCGGTGGATGAGAAGGAGATTCCCTCAGGCTCTGAGATCAAAAGTTACGATGAGTTGGTCGTAGGGCTTCCCCCTGACAACCTGACGATCCTTGACCTGGCACGGAAACTGGGCCGTGAAATCAGCCGTCCGCCTGTGCCCGTTGAGGACCCCCAAAAATCAGCATGGATCGCCGCTCAACGGAAGCAGCTCAGCTCGGTGATCCGTTACCAGCCGGCTCATCTGGCCCGCGTCTGGACACTCGCCAATAGCAAGAACAAGGGCCTCGAAACAAAATCCTATCTATTTGAAATGAGCAATGGCTTGAGCGCCAACGGGGTTTACCTGAAGGGAATCGTCACTCCCGCCAAAACCCCGGTGACCATCGTGCTTAATGACCAGGGCAAGGGCGCGGCGGGCGCTGAAGTGTCGGACCGCGTGAATCGCGATGAGAAAGTTTTGGCGCTTGACCTGATGTTCACGGGTGATGCCTGGAAGGGTATAGAGCTGGCTGACTACTCCCAGATCTTCGCGACGGTCGGGACTCGTCCCCTGGGAATGGAAGCTGCGCAGCTCATTGAAATCGCGCATTGGGTCGGGCAGCAAGCCGGGGTCACGGAAGTGCGAGTGGAATGCACGGGAATCCGCAGTCAGGTGATCGCGCTCGTGGCTGCGGCGCTTGAACCCGATTTGTTCGCCCAGATCAAAGTTCACGAAGGGATGGCGAGCCTGGGGTTTTTGCTGGAAGCCCCCGTGACTTACAACCAGGCCCCCGACCTTTTCTGCCTGGATTTGTACAAGTATTTCGATTTGGATGTATTGGCGACGTTAGCGGCTCCGGCTGAAGTGAGTATTGAGAAATTCGTTCCCAAGCCGGTAGCGCAGACGAGGTAGCGCGGCGGCCGCAACCAAGTGGTTATGGACTGGCAAAGTGACCCCTCACCCGTCCCGCCCCGGCTGGTGAGAACGCCGGCGGCGGTCCACCCTCTCCCCTCGGAGAGGGCGGTTTGATTTCTAACGTTCTCCCAGGGGTCGCAGATCCGCCGAGGCGGGAGAAGGTGCTGAGGTACGAAGCGGATGAGGGGTCTCTTGGATCGTAGCGGCGACTTTCAACCTGCGCCCCAAAATGTTTGCTAAAAAGCGGGGTAGCCACGGTCAGTGCCGTTCTGACCGTGGGTTCTTCTGGCGGTGGTTGAGCTACAACAATTTTGTGTTGCATAGGGTGACCCAAGCGGCGTGCCCATTCAGATTGACGATGTGCGGTTGCCGCTGGGATCTCGGGCATGAGAAAAGCCCACGGTCAGAACGGGTCGCCGTGGCGACACCGTGGCTACCCGGCCAATCAATCGAGGGGTAGACAGGGAGACAATCATGGGGACACAAAACGCTACACGTCACAACAGACTCTTGCGCCGACAAGTTCTGACGGAGGAAGACGTTGATTCCATCCGCCAGGGTTCGTTGCGGGTCCTGGAAGAAGTGGGAATTCTGATCGAGCACCCGAGGGCGCTCACCCTGCTGGCAGAAGCGGGCGCAACCGTCGCCTCCGGAACTCACCACGCTAAAATCCCGGCGTCGCTGGTGGAGAAAACCTTGCGCACCGTCCCCTCGGAATTTCTGGTGACAGGCCAACACCCGTCCAGGGACATGGTTCTCAGCCCCACCAGCCCGCCGCGGGGGCGACCGGTCATGTCGCTCGATTGGATCGCGGACCACGACGTGAAGCGGCGCCGCGAGGTGTTGAGGAAGGACCTGGAGGCATGGGTCCGGGTTGTCGAGGCTCTTCCGAATCTTTCTCTCGTCACCGGACTCTACCCCTGGGATGTGCCGCTTGAGGTTCGCGACGTGTGGGCGGCGGAAGCGATGCTGCGCCTTGCGACCAAGCCCATCCTGATGGCGCCTTTTTCCGGCCGCACCATCCAGTGGGTGGTCCGCATGCTCGAAGCGCTTCCGGACCAGCGAGCCCCCAAAGCCATCGTCATGTCCTCCTGCAACAGCCCGCTCATTTACTCCCAGGGCCAGATGGATGTGGTGCTGGCGGCGGCGGATTACGGTTGGCCCATCATCGTTAATTCTTCCGCGGTCACCGGCGCCACCGCCCCCATCACGCTGGCGGGGACTCTGGTCATCATGAATGCGGAAATCCTGGCAGGTATCGTGGTGGCGCAACTCGCCCGGCCCGGGACGAAAATCATCTACGCCGGCCACCCCGTCGTGCTCGACATGACCACCAGCATCGCCTCCATGGGCTATACGGAGATTGGCCTGCTGGCGGCTGCATTGGTTGACTTGGGCCGGAGCTATGGAATTCCCACTGCCAGCAACGGCTTGACGACGGACTCGCATATTTGTGACGCACAGTCCGCCGTGGAGAAATTGATTACGGGGTATTCCGCCGTGCTCAGTGGCGCGGTCTTGAATGGAGGAGCAGGAAGTCTCGCGACCGTGGGGACCGCCAGCCTGGAACAACTGGTCATCGACGACGACATCTATGAGCGGATCTTCCGCATGTGCGAAGGGATTGACGTTAACGCCGATACGCTGGGGCTGGAGGTGATCGCGGCGGTAGGCCCCAATCACCATTACCTGGCGGAACCCCACACCCTGAAATACATGCGCCGGGAGTTTCGCTTTTCGCGGCTCGCGACGCGGCTGAATCCTGAGGCCTGGATGGAGGCCGGAGCGAAGAGCTCCGCGGAACTGGCGGCAGAACGTGTGAAGACGATTCTGAAGAGCCCGCCGGAACCTCGCCTGGAACCGCAGGTGCTGGCGGGGTTGGCTCGCATCGTTGCTTTGGCGGAAAAAGAGCAGGGGTAGGGCTGGCGGCGGAGCCGCAAACAAACTAGTTGGGTACGGGTCGGTTCATCGGATGATGAAGTAACCCCTCACCCGTCCCGCCCCGGCTGATGAAAACGCCGGTTGCGGTCCACCCTCTCCCCCTCGGAGAGGGCTGTTATTCAAGGTGGGGTGCTCGTTCGGCATACACAGAGAATGGTTCTCCAATTCGGGGGGCTTCGAGATAACCCTCTCCTGACCGGAACCGGATAATGGCCTTTTCCCCAGGGAGAACGCTGGGATTTACGATGTCTAGCCCTCTCCGGGGGGAGAGGGTGGACCGCTGCCGGCGCATTTACCAGCCGGAGCGGGACGGGTGAGGGGTCACTTGGGGGTTCGGGGCGTTTGAGAATTCCAGGAACTCAAAAACCATAAGGCCGGCACGACGTTCGTATAAGGACAGGGATTCTCTGCTGGCCTCAGGCGCTGGGAGTCTGGTATAAAACAACATTCCGAACACTAGGGGGGCAATCGTGCGCAACGAAATCGTGCTCTGTATGCTTACACTTCTGGTAGGACAAGTGGTCTTCGCCCAGGAGTCATCCCCGCCTTCCCCTCTGGTAGACCGGGTTGGCCAGACGGGCTTCGTGCAGCTTGAGGCGGAGAGTTTCAAGGATCTGCCGCGCGAGCAGAAGGTGTTGGCGCACTTCCTTTCTCTGGCCGCTATCGCCATCGACCCCATTGTTTACGACCAGAACTCCGCATACGGCCTGGAACTGAAGCGCCTGCTCGAAGAGATCGTGACGCATTCGCGGGGCATTGACCCGGTCGTCCTCAAGAAGCTGACCGACTACACCAAGCTCTATTGGGGGAATCACGGGAACCACAACTCCTTCACCTCGCAGAAGTTTCTGCCGGAGTTCACTTACGAGGAACTGCAAGCGGCGGCTGAGCAAGCTCTCAGGAATCGCGCCGCGCTGGGCCCGCTGGCCAAGCTCCACAAGCAGCTTGAAGACCTGCGCAAGCCGATCTTCGACGCTGACTTTCAGCCCTACCTCACGCTGAAGAATCCCAAGAACGGCGAGGACCCGCTTGTGGCCAGCGGCAATAATCTTTACGAGGGCGTGGCGACGAGCGACCTGACGGACTTTCACGATAAGTATCCGCTCAACTCGCGCCTGGTGAAAAAAGACGGCAAACTCATCGAGCAGGTCTATCGCACCGGAAATATGAACGGGAAGATTCCGCAGGGCCTCTATGCCGCGGAACTGAACCGCGCCATTCGCTATCTGACGCTGGCCTTGCCCTATGCCGACACGGCCAAGAAAAAAGTCCTGCGGGATCTGATCCAGTACTACCAGACCGGCGACCCGGCGGACTGGCGGCAGTTCAATATCGACTGGGTGCACGATGACTCCCCGGTGGACTTCACCAACGGCTTCATTGAGGTTTACAAGGACGCGCGTGGATTGAAGGGGGCGGCGCAGGCTTACGTAACCGTCGTCGACGAGAAGATGAACAAGTTGATGAAGGAATTTGCCGCCAACGCCAAGTACTTTGAGCAACGCGCACCCTGGGACAACAAGTACAAGATGGAGGCGCCGCATCCGCCCATCGTGAACACCGTGGAGGCGCTGATTGAGACCGCGGATTTCGACGTTACCACCATCGGCGAAAATCTGCCCAACGAAGCGGAAATCCACGACAAGTATGGCAGCAAGAGTTTCATCTTTACCGGAACCACGCGCGCCCTGACAGCAGCGCGGGGCATGAAGGCCACCAGCGAGTTCGCCTCTTCCGACGAGGAGCGCGCGCGGGCGGAGAAATACCAGGCCCTGGCGAACGATCTCTACACCGCCATGCACGAAGTGCTGGGCCACGGCTCCGGCAAGATGAATCCGAAACTCACCCAGGAACCGGCCGTCTACCTCAAGGAGTATTACTCGACGCTCGAGGAAGCCCGCGCTGACCTCGTTGCATTGTGGAATTTCTTCGACCCCAAGCTCGTGGAAATCCACGCCATCCCTGATCTCGAAGTCGCCAAGGCCGCTTACGACGGCGAAGCGCGCGCGGCGCTCACCCAGTTGCGTGAGTTCCCCACGGGCGACACCATCGAGGAAGACCACCGGCGCGGCACCCAGCTTATCGTCCACTACATTCGCGAGAAGACCGGCGCTATCCAGATCATCGAGCGCGATGGCAAGGTTTACCTGGCGGTGAAAGACTATGACCAGATGCGTAAGGGCGTGGGCATGCTGCTGGCGGAGCTGATGCGCATCAAGGCCGAAGGCGATTACGACGGGGCGAAGGCGCTCATTAACCAGTATGGCATTCACTTCAATACCGCCTGGCGTGACCAGGTCCTCGCGCGCTTCAAGCGGCTCGATCTGCCCACCTTCTGGTGCGGCGTCAATCCTATCCTCAACCCGGTCTTCGGGGCGGGCGGCAGAATCGACGACGTGGAGATTGCCTATCCGCGTGACATCGTGAAACAGGAGCTGCGCTATTCCCAGATAACCGGGAAATAGCGCGGTGGGCGAGGTAGGCGCTGCCGGTAAACACCCCGTTGCCTGAGGGGCTCGTGTAACCACCCCGTCGCTCGGCGCGCCACCCCTCCTAAATCAGGAGGGGAGTGGTTAAGGAACTCCCCGCCTCAGATGAGGAGGGGTGGCGCTCAGAGCGCCGGGGTGGTGCTGACAAGATAAAGGGGTGGTGCTGATTGTGGCGGCAAGCCGCCCTTCCAGAACCGTGGTGAGATTTCCGGGCTGAACCTATTGTGATGGCGCTGAGGCGTGCCTGCGGAACTTGCGGTGAAGGTCGGGCCAGAATTCTTTCAGTTCATAAGAAGTTGCGTCCCAGGCGATCTGTGTCCCCCAGATACTCACGCTATTCATGAATGTCCGGGGCCGAGGATGGTAGGCGTTGGAAATCCCGGCTGCCACGCCATTGCCGAGGAGTTCGGAAAAGTTGAACTCTTTGTGACCGGAATCCGAGCGGGTGACGAAAACCCGGCAAGCGGCGTAGGCAGCGCGGTGGATGAACCTTCCCTTTCCCATTTGATAGTAGCGAGGATCCTGCCGCAACAGTGTAGGGAACACAGCGCCGGTCATAAAGTTTCCGATCATGGTGTCGCCAAACGATGTCCCATAGCGCTTCACATAGCCGACAAATCCTTGCCCATAGGCAGGCTCACTGTTGCTGAACTGGTTGATGCCTGCGGCAATGCCAATGTAGGTCAATTCCACGGGGTCGAAAGTGCCGAGGGCTTGTATCTTGAATTTTTGCTTGGCAGTAAGCGGGGGGAGTGAGGAAGCGTTTTCTACGGTCAGGTAGTTGGGCAAGGCAAAGAAAATCCGGTCATTCTGGGGTTTTGCGGGGTCTGGCGGAGTATCTGCTTTCTTGGTCTTAGTCTCAGATTGGACTTGCGGAGTTGCTCCCGTGGGCGCCTGCGGCGCTTCTTGCGCAACAGCCGATGAAAGGGCGGCGGCAAGGATTACATATGCGGCAAGAACCAAGTGCAGCGTCCACTGGAGTCGATACACCATAGTTGCGGCCAATCCCCTATTCCCTTATCGGCATTATTACACTTGATCTTTATCAAGGGGTGAGAATTTGAGGCGTCATTCATGTGACGCGCCAAGCGGTAAAAAGGTTACCACGCTTATCCTCTTGAAACAAATTGGGTACTGTTGTTCCAACTTTTGGGGACTAATCCGGGTGAGCCCGATCGCGGACCCATGCGGTGCGAAACGAAAGTCAAATGCCTGTCCTCACTAACTTAGAACAGCACCAAAAAGGGCTCGGGGGCAAGCGATCCAGCCCCCGCCGTGCCTAAAGATAACGTCCGAACCACTGCACGGTGCGGTCAATGACTTCGCGTTCCCAGGGAATGGACGTGAACACGTGGTCGGCGCCGGGGATCGTGACGAGCTCTTTGATTTTCGTCCCCACCGCCTGGTAAAAGTCTCGCGCATGGGAAGGCGGCACCGTCTCGTCCTTTTCGGGATGGATAACGAGCGTGGGACCTTTGTATTGTTTGATGTGCCGGATGGGCTCAACCTTCAGAGCGTTGTCCTGGAAGCGCGGGGAAATTTCGCGCCCTTCGTATTCGACCGCCCCATGTTTGCCGGGAATGGGCTTGACGGACTTCGCCATCAGTTCGCGAAGTCGCGCCGTGTGCGCCAGCGCGCTCCAGAGCACCACGGAACTGACATTGAGGCTGTGCGCAAGCGTGGCCGCGACGGTTCCACCCATGGAAAGGCCCAGCAGCCCCACGTGTTTCGGGTCGATTCCTTTCCGGCTGCACACGAACTCCACCGCCGCGCGGCCCTCCGCAATCTCCCCGCGCAGAGTCACGTCGCGAAAGTCGCCGTCGGATTCACCTGAACCTGAGAAATCGAACCGCAAAGACGCCATCCCCGCCCGCGCCAGAGCCCGCGCACACTTCACAAACATCCAATGCGACTCCATTCGGTCACCGGTGAATCCGTGGAACATTACGACGGCCGGGGCGCGCCGCCGGTTAAGGACCCCGATGGGCCGATGCAGCATGCCGCGCAACGTCTTGCCTTGGTGGTTCGGGAACTCCACGTAACTTTCGCTTCCGGGTTTCTTCACGGGGTCATGACCTTTCGAAGGGTGGACGGGGCGATCTCTGCGTCACTGCTACCTCACAACTCAACGGCGTCCTGCGATCCAAGCACATTAGATGATGCAGGGGGCGCGGACAGTTCCCATCCACTCGGGACCGCACTTATGGTTGGATTGATTCCTGGCGCCTGTTTTCAAAGGCCCCATTCAGCATACCACGCCGCGGCCTAGGATTTCACGGCGCTCGCGAGGTAGGTGAGTGAGGCCGGGGCAATCAGCCGATAAGTAATGACGCTGCGATGTTTGACCTCGCGCACGGCAAGGGAATCCGCAAAGACGACGTTGGCGCCTTTGAGGGCTTTGGGGTCTGAGAGCGGCAGCAGGAACTCCTGGAATACATGGCGGCTGCCGATGGCGGGCGGCAGCAAACTGCGCGCCGTCTGCAAAAAGCCCTCGCTCACTGACACCACCGCGACGACCGAAGGCTCACGCCGCTTGCGGATCGATTCCAGGTGCTCATCTGCGGCTGAGAAAGCCAGTGGAATGGCGGGACGGTCATGGGGCAGCAGCGCATCGACGTTGGGAATGGCATAGTGCGCGGCTACAGCGAGCGCGCCAATGGCGAGACCGGGATTCGCGGCCAACTCCTGGCGCGAGCAGACCTCCACTGGCCAGTTGAGCGCCACGCGGATTTCTTCCGCCAGCAGGCGGCGCAGGCCCGCATCCGCTTCCACCACCAGGATGTGGTCGGGCGCCTCAGCCAGCAAGCGTTGGCGGAGACGGTCGCGCAATGCCTGGAGAGAATAGCCCTGTTCACGCGCCACGCGAATCAGCTCGTTAATCAGATCGTTGAGGCTGCCCGCGGCAAGAGGATGGACCGTTGCTTCGCGCGAGCGGACAATGACGCGGCTGCCGCGCCGGCGCACCACCCACGTGCGGCTGACCAGATCCTGGTAAGCCTCGCTCACAGTGTTGTGGTGAATCTTCAGACGGCGCGCCAATTCCCGCACACTGGGCAGCGCCTGGCCCGGCCGGAGCTGGTCCGTGGCAATGAGGAATACAATCTGCTCCGCCAATTGCTGCCGGAGAGGGATTTCACTTTCCCGGCTGATGCGAATGTCCATAAAGATGGCCCGCCTCGAGTTTACGCCAGCACCAGGGCTCGATGCGAAATGTAATATACGTCAGCCGGATAGGGCCTTGCAGCGAAAACCGCACGCCTGTGACACTTCGCAAACTGTAACGCCCCCTGTGGCCGCGCCCCGCGTCTCTCGCTTAATCTCCAGCGCGAGGGTGGAAAACATGGGAATCGAGATTATGGTCGTGGTGGTGGGACCGCTGGTACTCGGCGTCGTAACTTTGTTATGGCCTTGGAGAGTTTGGGTCGAAGCCTTGGCGGCGTGGGCGCGCTACCCCGGGAGGCCGTTATGAACACCGCGCCACCGAAATGCACTTTTGCTCCAGCGCCGAATGCTCTAGAATGGCCGAGAGCGAACACCCACGCTCCATGGCCTTCCCAGAATTTCAATGTCCGGACCGAACCGATGTGCGCGATTCCAGCATCGGGCGGCGACCGTAATGATTGTGTGCCGGGGAGGAAACACATGCCAACTGCTTCGCGGGGATATTCGGACGTCCTGAAAAACCGGGGATTCGTCTTTCTGCTCGCCGCGCAGGCCCTGGCGGTGTTTGACGACAACACCTTCAAGCAACTCCTGGTCCTGTTCGTCACCGCCACCGTGGCTTCCCTGGCCCGGCGGAACCTTTTCATATCGCTCGGCACCGCGCTCTACGTTCTGCCTTACATCGTGTTTTCCTCTTACGCAGGCCAAGTGGCCGATCACTTCTCCAAGCGCCGGGTGATCATCTTCATGAAGATTGTTGAGGCGACTTTGCTGGCGCTCGCCACCTTCGCCATGTTTGTGGGGCACGTCACCGCGATGCTGACGGTACTCTTCCTGCTGGGCATCCACGCGGCCTTCCTCGACCCCGCCAAGGAAGGCATTCTGCCCCAGATCTTTCCGGACTCGCACCTCTCCCGGGCCAACGGTCTGATGCAGCTTACCGTTTACACCATGATTGTGTCGGGGCCGGTGGCCGCTGGTCTGCTCCTGGACACATATCTTTCCAGGCCCTACATTCCCGTCGCATTGCTCATCGGCACGGCTCTGGTGGGCCTCGTCATGGCTACGGGCATCAGCCGCGTTCCAGCCATCGCCGCCGGAGAAAAGTTCCGTTGGAATGCCTTCAGCGAATTCTGGCACGACTTCGCGGAAATCCGAGCCTCACAAGCGCTCTTCCGAACCGTTCTGGCTATCGCCTACTTCTGGTTTCTGGGCGCGGTCTATCTTCAGAATGTTATCGGCTACGGCCGGGACCTTCTGCATTTGAGTAATACCGGCATCAGTTACCTCACCGCCACGGTATCGATCGGAATTGGATTGGGCGCGTTTGTGGCCGGCAAGCTCTCCGGCGACCGGGTGGAGCTGGGCCTGGTGCCGATCGGCTCCGTGGGCCTCGGCGTCTTCGGAGTGCTTCTCTTCTTCACCCCTCACTCCTATGCCTACTCGCTCCTCGGGCATTTCTTGTTGGGCTTCTCGGGTGGAATCTTTATCATTCCTCTCCAGTCCTATTTGCAGGCGCACGCCGGCGAGCACTCCAAGGGACGGGTCATTGCCGCCTCAAACGTCCTGACCTTCACCGGCGTATTCCTGGGCGCCGGAATCTTCATGTTCCTATCCGGCCCCTGCCAATTGCCACCCAATCAGGTTCTATTGGTAATGGCGGTGATTTCATTTGGGGCCACGGCGCACATTCTCACCGTCCTGCCCGACTTCGCAATCCGTCTCTGCCTGTTCCTCCTCACCCACACTTTCTATCGCATTGAGGTGCGGGGTGCGGAAAACCTGCCGCGGCGTGGCCCTGCCCTTCTGGTGTGCAACCACATCTCCTTTGCCGATCCGTTTCTGATTGCCGCGTGCACGCAGCGCTTCATCCGCTTCCTCATGTACCGCCGCTTCTACGAGACGACGGGAATCCACTGGCTGGCCAAGTTGATGGGGGCGATTCCGATTTCCGAAACCGACAAGCCGCGCGAGCTGGTGGAATCCCTACGCGTGGCGCAGGACCGCTTGCGGGAGGGCCACCTGGTCTGCATCTTCGCGGAGGGGGCGATCACGCGCACCGGCAACCTGTTGCGCTTCCGTCGCGGCTTTGAGCGCATTACGCGCGGCCTGGAGGTTCCCATTGTGCCCATACACCTTGACCGCGTGTGGGGAAGCATTTTCAGTTTCGAACGCGGTCACTTCTTCTTCAAGTGGCCACGCCGCATTCCTTACCGCGTCACGGTAAGTTTTGGCGCGCCTCTCGCGGGGAACGCCAGCGCCTTCCAGGTGCGGCAGGCGGTCATGGCTCTGAGTGCCGATGCCTTCGCGCGCCGTGAGGGGGCGCAACGTCCGCTGCCGGAATTGTTCCTGGACAACGCGCGGCGCAACTGGGGGCGCTTTGCTATGGCGGATTCTTTCGGCCGCCGTGTCAACTTCGGTCAGGCGCTCATCGGCGCGCTCTTGTTCCGGCGCAGGGTGATCGAGCAATGCGCGAGCGACAAGATGGTCGGCGTTTTGTTGCCACCTTCGGTGCCGGCAGCGCTGCTGAATTTTGGCATCAGCTTGTCGGGCCGCGTGCCGGTGAACCTGAACTACACAGCCTCCCACCAGGCGCTGGATGTGGCCGTCGAGCGCTGCGAAATCAAAACCATTTACACCTCCCAGAAACTCCTGGACCGATTTGGGATGGAGAGGCGGCCCGGCATGGTGATGATCGAAGAGGTGGCTGAGAGCTTTGGGAAGCGCGATAAGCTGATCTGGGCAGCCGTCTCCCGGCTCATTCCCACCGCCTTGCTGCGGCGCTGGCTGATCCCACGCGACGTCAAGCTCGATTCCCTCGCTACAGTGATCTTTTCAAGCGGCAGCACCGGTACGCCCAAAGGGGTGATGCTGAGCCACCGCAACATCGTGTCCAATCTGGAAGGCGTTCAACAAGCGATCAACGTTGATCGGCGCGATTGCCTGCTGGGCATCCTTCCCTTCTTCCACTCCTTCGGTTTCACGATAGGTTTGTGGTTGCCCGCGATTTCCGGTTTCGGCGTGGCCTATCACTCGAACCCGTTAGAGGCGCGCAAGATTGGTGAACTTTGCCGGAAGTATCACGTCACGATCCTGGTCACTACCCCGACCTTCGCCTGGGAATATGTGCGCCGCACGGAGCCGGAGGATCTCGCCTCGTTGCGCGTGGCCATCGTCGGCGCGGAAAAAATGAAGCCTGAGCTTGCGGACGTCTTCCGCGAGAAATTCCATCTCGACCTATTTCAAGGCTACGGCTGCACCGAGCTTTCCCCGGTGGTAGCGGTTGAGACCTCCGGCTACAGCGGCAGCGACCAGAAGCAGGTGGGCGCGAAGCGCGGCACTGTCGGCCACCCGATTCCCGGGGTCGCCGTGCGCATCGTGAGCCCTGATACCTTTGCGACCCTCGACGCGGGGCAAGAGGGCATGTTGCTGGTGAAAGGGCCGAGTGTGATGGTCGGCTACCTCGGCGAACCTGACCGAACCCGCCAGGTCATCTGGGAAGATGGCTGGTACATCACCGGCGACGTAGGACAACTCGACGAGGACGGCTTCATCAAGATTACTGACCGTCTGGCGCGCTTTTCGAAGATCGGCGGTGAGATGGTTTCGCACGTCCAGGTGGAAGACGCCCTGCATCGTGCGCTCGGCAGCCTGGAGCCGCGGCTCGTGGTGACGTTGGTTTCCGACGATCAGAAGGGCGAGCGCTTCGTCGTATTGCACACGGAGTTGGGCTTGACGGTTGACGAATTGCTTAAACGGATGCGTGATTCCGGACTTCCCAAATTGTGGGTGCCGCGCAAGGAAAACTTCTTCCCCGTGCCCGCCTTGCCGGTTCTCGGCAGCGGCAAACTCGATCTGAAACAGGTTAAGGAAACCGCCCAGCGACTTTCCGCAGACGTAGCGGCGGGGGAATGACCCTGGGGCAGGGTGGGAAAGCCATCGGCCAGGCCCTCGAACTTCCCCATCGAGACCTCGTACCCCAAGGCGCCGTCAGGGCGCCAACCACAGTTTTCCCTCGTTAAACCTCAACTCCCAGGCTGCGCAGGTCTTCCCCTAGCTGCGCCGCGTTCCGAAACTGAATCGTCTGCAGGCCCAGGCGCCGCGCACATTCCAGGTTGAGCGGCCGGTTGTCAATGAAGACGCATTCCTCCGCCGGCCGCTGCGAAAGGTCGAGCGCCAGGCGATAAATTTGCGCGTTGGGTTTCTGTACGCCCAGGAAGCAGGAGCTGAAGAACACCGAGAAGTAATTCCGCAGACCGAATTTCTCAATGCGATAGAGATTCAACTCGCGCGACTCATTGTTGAGAGTTGCCAGGAGAAACCTGCGGGATTGCGCCACCCGCGCCACCAGCGCCAGCGATTCCGGAAACGGCTGCGACTGCGCGTACATGAAATCGAGCACCGCTTGCTTCGAAAAGTTTCGGGGGCGGTAAAAGATAGTGCGGTTGAGGTAATGATCGAGCTCGAGTTGCCCGGTGTCGAGTGCGGCGCTCACCAATAGGTGCCGGTCTTCAAAATCCTCCCCATCCAGACTGAACTTCTCGACAAGCCGGTTGCGCGCGCCGCGGTCCCAGCCGTTGGTGAGCAACACGCCGCCCACGTCAAAGAACAAGGCAGTGATCTGGGACATAGGCGGCCTCCGGCGATTTGCCACCGTCACCCCAGCCAGCCGGGGTTGTGGACGGTGCCGTCAAACTCATTGGTGGTTTTGAAGGGTTCGAACCGGCCCTCGCGGCCGGCCTCGACGGTCTTGGCGTAGAGCGCGTCAAGCTCCTTCGGGCCGAGGGGCCGGAAGGTGCGCGCGGCTTCGAGACCCTGGTGCAGCCGCTCGAGCGAATCGCAGCCGTTGATGACCACCGACGTCTGTAGGTTCATGGCGTAGTGGAGGCACTCAATAGGAGTGGCAGTATTGCTCTTGAGGATAATGCCATTTCCCATGGGCTTCATCCCCAGCACCCCGATCCCGTGCTCGACCAGGACGGGAACCACTTTCTTGGCGAAGCTCTTGAAGTGCATATCCATAACGTTGAGCGGCATCTGGACGGCGTCAAATGTGAAGCCGTGCTGGAAGCCGGCGTTCAGCATCTTGAGATGGATGTCGGGGTCCTTGTGGCCGGTAAAGCCGATGTAGCGGATCTTGCCGGCTTTCTTCGCGGCCAGCGCCGCCTCGATGGCGCCGCCGGGGCCGAAGATGCGGTCGGGGTCGCCGGGGCGGATCACTTCGTGAAATTGCACGAGATCGATCGTCTCCGTCTGGAGCCGCCGTAGGGAATCTTCAAGTCTGCTGATTCCAGGCATCCTTTAACTGCCCGTCGGTCTTGGTCATCAGGAAGACCTTTTTCCGGTAACCGTCCTGGAGCGCTTTGCCCATGCGGACTTCGCTCGCCCCCTCGTTGTAATCCCAGCAGTTGTCCAGGAAATTGACGCCGTTGTCGATGGCGGTGCGGACGATGCGCAGGCTTTCCTGCTCATCGTGCTGGAGGCCGATGTGATATCCACCGAGGCCCAGCAGGGAAACTTTTTCACCGCTGCGCCCCAGCGTGCGATATGGCATTTCACCATGGGCCGGGGCGCCAGCCGGCGCGCCCAGGGCGTCACCCGATAGGGCAGCGCCCGCGCCCGCCATACCGATTGTCACCTGCTCCAGAAACTCGCGACGGTTCTGCTTCGTCGAGCTCATCGAAGTGCCTCCTGCTCAGATTAGGTTTGTGGGATGAAACCCCTGACCCCTTGGGGGTCGAAAACACATCATAACACGAGGTTGGGCAAGCGGTCCGGGGCGGATAAGAGGTGGGTAGTGTCTAATTTGCAAGGAAGCCCCAACGGGGCGAACTGACACAGCCCGGCCAACGGCCTGGGTCAACGGATTGTTTCCCGCGCCAAGCCCTGAAAGGGCGATCTAGGGAACCCTCTATTCCGCCCCACAGATCGAGATGAAAATGCCGTTGGGAAAGTGGGGAGGCAACGGTTGGCCCGCACCTTCAGGGCTTGCGGATGGAAACTGGTTGCGTTTGCCTGACCCAGGCCTTCGGTCCTCCATTAAGATTGGCGGACCTTCGGCCTGGGCTGGTGCGCCTGAAAGCGCCATCGACCGGAGAGGTGGAAGTCCTCTCCAAGTCAACGTAACTTGAAACCGACTGCAACTGCGTCGCCGCGAGGCGGGGTGGAGAGCAGCAGGAGGTGAACGGCCAGTCCGTACGATAAGAAACTCGATTCGGCCGGCGGGGAGCGGCGAGTCTGCCAGCTGAGGACGAAGCCCCGAGTTCCCGGAGGGAGCACAACCCATAGAGGGAAGCCGTCTTGGTCCGATCCACCCACAGGTAACGTGCCTTGGTGAGACGGAGCGCCCGCAGGTGATTGGAGACAGAATGGCCGGAAGGCCGGTGGCGTGAATCAGGGAGACCGGCGTGTAGAAGAGCCGCCCCCGCCGCCTGGAAAGGGCCGGGAAGAGCGCGTGCACGCCGGAGTCACCGCGCCCATAGTAGCGAAGAAGTGGCGTAACGGCCATGGAGCGAAGGGAGCGCAGGAAGGTGGAGACGTGACGGACAAACCACCGCAAGCCCCCCCGGACGGAGTGCTCGGAAAACGAGCTACCCCCGCCGGAGAGATTCAGGCTCGATGGGCCTGGGTCGAAGCCGAGGTTGGGACGGAACGGATGTTGACGGCTCTCGAACAGGGAGTGAAAGGAAGCAGGTGGTACAGCCTGATGGATAAGGTCTGCGCTCTGCCGACTTTGCGGCAAGCCTTCGCTCGCGTGAAGGCCAACGAGGGAGCCGCCGGTGTAGACCACGTGACGGTGGAAGAGTTCGAGCGCCACCTGGAAGCGAACCTGGAAAAGCTCTCGCGGTCGCTCGCGGACGGTAGCTATCGCCCGCAGGCGATACGGCGTCACTGGATCCGCAAATTGGGGAGCAAAGAAAAGCGACCCTTGGGGATTCCGACGGTGCGTGACCGGGTGGTACAGACGGCGCTCCG
Organism: uncultured Acidobacteriota bacterium; assembly: GCA_963804995.1. Lineage (GTDB taxonomy): Bacteria > Acidobacteriota > Terriglobia > UBA7540 > UBA7540 > Bog-366. Next base: position 2,114,109 of record CAWDSK010000006.1, on the reverse strand, counting down.
GGCAGAGCTGGGCGGCCATCCTCACCGACGTGAACCGTACGCTGCGAGGCTGGTTCGAGTATTTTCAGCACAGTTGTCGTTTCGCGTTCGAGGTCTTGGATTCCTGGGTCCGCATGCGGCTGCGTAGCATCTTGCGCTACCGCCAGGGACGCCCGGGCCGAGGCCGCGGCACCGACCATCACCGCTGACCTAATGCCTTCTTTGCCGAGCAGGGGCTGTTCTCTCTGGTCGCCGCCCATGACTCGGTCCGTCCATCCTCTCGGAGGTAAAACCACCGACTGGAGAGCCGGATGCGGGAAATCCGCCTGTCCGGTTCGGAGGGAGGGGGACCGAATCCAATCGCGTCTCCCTACCCCTATTGGTAGGTCGCCCCGTTGGGGCTTCAAGCTGGAAGCGCGTTCACATTTCTATCAATGCGGAAGACCGGAAAGCCGCAGACTCTCTGAGATGCGAGAGGCGCTACCGCGCTCCAGAATTTGGAAGCACAAGCCCTGGAAGACGCAAACAATATCAAGCGCGGGTAGTGGTGTAGTTTGATGTTGTAGCGGCGAGTTCACCTTGCCAAATGGCGGCGTCCCGACCGGATCTGGATGAATGCCGCCGCCTCTACATCAAACTGCACCACTACGCAAGCATGGGTACTCCCTTGAAAGATGCTCCGAGTGCGCCACCAAGGTGGAATCAGCAGGGAATCGGAAAGCGGCAGGGGCAAATTGGAACCCAAAAAAAGTGGGCGTTTGGCGCCTTTTGATGCATCAGATGTGGAGGGCTGAGGGAAGTTTTCAATGCCGCTTCGGAGTTGCTCGAAGACGTCTTCGAAAAGACAAGAGCCCCTGCCGTTTGGTGTATGGCGTCGCAAGCCTTCCGCTCGGCAGCTCGGTCAAGTTGGAAGTCATATTCGAGGTGGCGGGATAGAAGTGCGAAGAGCAAGGTTCGCTCGCCTCGCACACAAGAGCAAGTCCTTTTCGACAAAGTCTGATCATTCAAAGGAGGATTTATGGCAACAACAAAAGTCGCAATCGCACCCATGAAGGTGGCGCAGGTCCCGAAGGGAGGAGCCGACTTCCAGATCGTCGAGCGCGAGATTCCTACGCCTGGCGCAGGACACGTGCGCATCAAGGTACAGGCCTGTGGCGTTTGCCATAGTGACGCACTTACGAAAGAAGGCGCCTGGCCGGGAATTCAGTATCCCCGCGTTCCAGGACACGAAGTGGCGGGCATCATTGATGAAGTGGGCGCCGGTGTTTCCGAGTGGAAGAAGGGCCAGCGCGCCGGCGTCGGCTGGCACGGCGGCCGCGACGGAACGTGTCTTGAGTGCCGGCGCGGAGACTTTCGCAATTGCCGTAATCTGAAAATCGCGGGCATCAGCTATGACGGCGGATACCAGCAATACATGGTGGCTCCCGTCGAGGCACTGACGGCGATACCGGAAAGTTTGGGGGACGCCGAAGCCGCGCCGCTGCTCTGCGCCGGAATTACCACCTTCAATGCGCTGCGGCACAGCGGTGCGCTCCCTGGCGACCTGGTTGCGGTGCAGGGTATTGGCGGTCTGGGTCACCTCGGAATTCAATTCGCCAATAAGTTTGGATATAAGGTGGCGGCTGTCGGGCGCGGATCCGAAAACGCAGCACTCGCAAAGAAACTCGGAGCCAGCGTGTACATCGATAGCAAAGCGACGAACGCCGCAGAAGAATTGCAAAAACTGGGCGGCGCACAGGTCATTCTAGCGACAGCCCCAAGCTCGAAAGCGATGTCCGCGCTGATCGACGGCCTGGGACCGAACGGCAAGTTCATGGTGGTGGGTGCGGCATTTGATCCCATTGAGGTCACACCGATACAGCTCATTAATGGAAGTCGAAGCATTCAAGGCTGGGCCTCGGGAACACCGACGGATGCTGAGGATACATTGCGGTTTGCCGAACTCACCGGCGTGCGCCCCATGATTGAAACCTATCCGCTCGAAAAAGCGGCGGAGGCATACGCGCGCATGATGAGCGGCGACGCACAGTTCCGCGTAGTTCTGACAATGTGAGTTGGCCTTAGGTTGACGCTTGTGGGGTATAGGGCATAAGCATTATCAAGAGCGGGTCACCACAGGGTCGCCGCGGCGACACGGTGGCGACCGGCCTGGCTAACCGTCCAACGACCAGTTTTTGCGGTACTGCCTCTTCAAATAATCATTCGCTTCCGGCGCGTTGGTTATCGTCCCAGTAACTGGGTCGTACTCCAGCTTCTTCCCGGCGCGATGCGCGACCAAACCCAGCAGCATTTGCTCAATCATCACCCCGGCGTAGTCAAAATCACAGTGCGTCTTGCTACTGGTTCCGTGGACCGCCCCGTCATACTTACCTTTGCAGGCTGCAATCCACTCCAACTGGAAGGGATCGGGATCGAGCGGGCGACCGTTCTTCTCCGCTTCCAGGATTGCATCCACGTCGGTGTTCGGCATTCCCAGCCCCGCGGGGAGGCCGTTCTCGAGGAACTGGACCGTGGGGAACCCGTTCGGCCCCGGCTGCGCATTCGGGCGCGCCGTGAATCCCGGCGGCAGCGGCGGTGGTCCTGAGGCCGCTCCGGCCGCCCGTTTCGCAGGCTTTTGTGTTGGCATCCCGGTGCCATTCACCAGCGGAAGCAGTTCCTGGCTCGAACGCCGCCGGTAGTACGTCAGGTCCCCGTCGTCATCGTTTGGAATGATCAGGCGGGATGTGAAGTCGCACAAGAGGGTACCCTTGGTGCCTTCGAAGATTGCGCCGTTGCCGATCTTGCTCACATCGATGTAGCCCTTGGGAGACTCCGGTTTCAGCCCACCCTGGTACCACACCAGTTCCACCGGCCCTCTCCACGCATTCGCCGGATGGGTGAAGTGCGCCTTCAACTTCACCGGGCATATGTCGGGATTGTACTTGTCGCTAACCTCCGGGTCGATCTCGATTGCGATCGGCGCGCCGGCGTCAACGACGTTCCACACCAGGTCCATGGTGTGCGCGCCCATGTCGCCCATCTGCCCCACTCCGAAGTCCCGGTACATGTTCCAGAACAGGCAATTCAAGCCGCTCGAGCCGCCGAAGTACTGAGGGGTGTAGGGATGATCCGGTGAGGGTCCGATCCACTCCGCGTAATGCAGCACCGACGGCGCCATGCCCTGGCCTTCCGGATATCCCGGCCGCGGCAGTTGCCGGCTGTCCCAGCTATGCACCACCTTCAGCTCTCCGATAGCTCCATCCAGAATCAACTCGCGCACGCGCTGGAAGTTCGGACAGGCGTGCCGCTGCGTTCCGTGCTGAGTGGCCACCTTGGCCTTGCGCTTGAGGTAATTCGCACGCACCACCCGCACTTCTTCCACGCTGATTCCCAGCGGCTTCTCGCAGAATACGTGCATATTGCGGTTGAGCGCCCAGTTGGCGATGAAGGCATGATGATGGTCGGCGGTGCAAATGACCACCGCCTCGATATCCTTCTGCTCCAGGCACCGCCGCCAGTCGTAGTAGGTCTTGGCGCCCGGGAAGAGCCGGAGCGCCTCCTTGGTGCGCAGATCGTTGACGTCGCAGAGCGCCACGACATTTTCGTTCCGCAGCGATTTATAGTGGGCCGTGCCCCGGCCCCATGCGCCGATGAGAGCGATATTTAGTTTGTTGCTGGGAGCGGTCGCGCCGCGCAGCATACCGCTCTTGAGGATGGTCAGTCCCGCAGCCGCAGAAGCAAGGGATTTGAGTAGGTCGCGTCTGTGCATAGGATGATAGTCCTTTCCAGTGTTTTGAGCTTGAACACCCGCTGCAATACTGTCGCACGCCGTTGCTGTTGAGGATCAGATGCCGTATCGTCCCCAGTCAGGCCAGCAGGGCGAACGGTGGAGGTGCGAGTATACACCTCACAGGCTCGGTCCGAAACGCCCCAGGGCAACACCAACCCTATACCCAGTCAGCACCACCCCGGCGCTCGGCCCCGATGATCAATTTGGAAAGAACGCGCTATCGGGGCTCGGCGCGCCACCCCACCTCACCCGAGCGGGGGAGTTGTTTTCGATACGAGGTCGCGCCTGATGGCGATGTGACCATTACCTTTTTGACAAACGCCCCTCCTGAGGCTACCATGCCTGTCGAGGAGTGCCCTCCCCTATGATCGGCAAGACGCTGGCGCATTACGAGGTTGAAGACCGCCTGGGCGAAGGCGGTTCGGGCGTGGTCTATCGCGGGCGCGACCTGCGGTTGGAGCGGACGGTAGCGATCAAGGTTCTGGCCGACAACCTGCGCAACGACGAGCTGGCCTGGGCTCGATTGCTCCGTGAGGCGCGCCTGGCTTCCAATCTGAATCATCCCCACATCGCCGCCATCTACGACCTGGGAGAAGAGGACGAGCGTGCCTACATCGCCATGGAGTATATCGCCGGGCTGCCGCTCTCAGACTTGATCCCTGAAGGTGGAATGCCAGTGGAGCAAGTGCGGCGCTACGGTGCGCAAATTGCCGACGCACTGGCCTACGCCCACGAGCGCGGGGTCATTCACGGAGATCTAAAGGGTTTAAACATCCTCGTTACTTCTGAAGGCAATATCAAGCTACTGGATTTCGGGCTGGGCCGCCGCATTCCGCGCCGCGGCATGAAGGACGTCACCAGTTCGCGCCTGCCGCTGGCGGAGGCCGGCGCGACAGCCGGAACGCTGCCCTATCTCGCCCCGGAAGTCCTGCGCGGCGACCCCACCACCGTCGAGAGCGACGTGTGGGCGCTGGGCGTGCTGCTCTACCAGATGGTGACCGGCGAGTTGCCCTTTCGCGGCGCCACACCGTTCGAGCTGAGCATGGAGATCATGGTGGCCGCCCCGCCCCAGCTTGCGCAGGTGGGGGAACCGCTGCAATCCATTCTGCGGCGTTGCCTGGAAAAGGATCCTGTGGCGCGCTGCGTCCAGGTGCGCGAGGTGATGACCGCGCTTCGAACCGGCACACCCCTGGCAGGGTCCCTCACCCCGTCGCCAAGCTCTGGTGCACCCGAGCCTGCATCTACCGTTGCTGGTCAGCCGGCCACAGCCACCAAACCGCGCCGCCGCGTGTGGCTCGCCGCCGCGGGGGGAGTGTCCGCACTGGTTGTGCTGCTGGCCGCACTCTTGGCGTGGCACGGGGTTCTCTCCCCCAAAACTCCTGCCAAGAAGCCCCCGCCCGAGGTGCAGAAAACCACCGCCCCCGGCAATCCGGACGCCAAGGTTTGGGTGAACACGAACTCTGGAACTTACCATTGCGCCGGCACGAGATGGTATGGGAACACGCAAGCGGGCGAGTACATGACGCAAAAGGCAGCGCTGGGGAAAGGCTACCGGGCTGCGGCAAACCGTGCCTGCCCATGAAGGGGGCGGGTCCGTTCGTCAGGTGACGAAGTAACCCCTCACCCGCCTGCGGGTCGAAGCTGAAATGTGGTTTACTGCTCCCAGATGCCCCTTCGGTGGGCGTAGGCCCGTCCCGCCTCCCGATAGAATGCATCGGGACAGCGGTCCACCCTCTTCCGCCACGGCGAATCTGCGACCCCTCGGAGAGGGCTATCAGTTCAATTTGTACCCATCGAGGATTGAGGTTTGAATAAGGAGGAAAGAATTGGCCCTGGGATGAGGTTGCAGCGACCTAGTTCGCCACTGCCGTGTCGGTTGAGGCGGCCTGAGTCGTCGGGTTTCCACGAATCACGCCGGTCTGGTCGCAATAGTAATACATACCGCCTGTCTGGCCGTATGTCGAAGGATTGGCCTGAACGGTGTACCCGTAATACTGGTTGGTGCTCACATTGAAGTCGGTGGGCGTATAAAAGAAGCTGTAACCACTCTTGTATCCAGCCGCGAGCACATCATCCAGCAAACCCGCGGCGGTTGAGGTCGCGCTCTGACCGTTGGGAGGAGGAGCCAGTACCGTGAGGGTGAGGGTAAACCCCTGGCCATAAGTCGAGGAATAAGTTACCTCGGCGGTGGTAATGGTCCGCAGGCTCTCGATGGCCGAGGCTTGGTTCGCGGCGATCCGGCTGCGTATAAAGTTTGGGATAGCTATCGCAGCGATGATCAAAATAATCGTCACGACAATCAGCAACTCGACTAGCGAGAACCCCTTTTGGTTACGATGCATTGCCTGTTCTCCTCCCCCAAGGACAAGCACACCACACGAATCCGCTTACATGCCAATTGCAGCGAACCCGGGCTGAAACCCTCAAATGCACGTCAGATACCAACTTACGTCCTCGGCGTTACCCCTGACTGGATGAAAATAGAGAAGTTCCGTTTTTCTGCCCGCCATACCCTAGCACAGGTAGACACAGAGTGGAATAGTAAGTGACAAAAATTGTCGGACATGCCGCCCCCCCCTCCGCAGGGGGGGCCTGTCAAGCTGGCTGGGGGCCAAGACTCCCGGCTAACCAGGAATCTCCACCTCCGTCCCGCGACGCTCCGCGGAGAGATAACCTGTGTAAAGCACGGCAATTGTGTCGCGCGCCAGTTCCCCGCTGGCGAGCGGGTCGCGGTTGGCCGCAAAACTCTCCACAAAATCCTGGAACTCCTGCGGGTAGCCATGTTGCCAATCTTCATCCGGCGCGGGACGGCTCCAGCCCTGCTTGGTGCCCAGCTTCTCCGTCAGATAAACGTCCTTCAGGATGTCCTCGCGCGGGTTGAAAGTTTCGAGCGCGTCCACGGGATTAAGATTGCACCGGGTCCGATGATTGTTCGCGAAGACCTCAAGCCAGTTGTGCACACCCCCCAGGACAAGCTCCGAAGAAAAAATGTCGGCCACCGTGCCGTCCTCAAACGTGACGTGTATCTGGCAGTAATCTTCGATGTCATCATACGTGGTGCGCAGGAAACCCGCATCGCGGAAATTCTTCATGCGCGTCAGCTCGTGCGTGCGCGCGGAGACGGTGGCCGGGCGGATCGGCTTGTGATCACGCGCTTGGCCTTCCACCCGCTTCAGGTGGAGCAACGCGGACAGCGGGTGGCAGCCTTTCCCCACCATCGATCCACCTCCGGAGAATTTCCACATGCCGTAGTAGGGAGAATGGGAGCCGCTGTGGGATTCATCTCCGATCATCCAAAGCAGTTGCCCGCCACTCTTGATCAGAATCTCGCGCTCCTTGGCAATGGCCGGCGCATAGACCCAGTTCTCCGCGTAGCCGATCCGCCTTTTTGCAGCGCGCGCGGCCGCGAGGATGCGATCGCAGCTTGCCATCGCTTCGCGCAGCATGACTTCCTTGCTGAAAGTGTTGCCGCGGAAATCTGCAGTCCCGGGGCCGTAATAGCCCGTGAACGGCTTCTCGATAATCACGTGCTTGCCGCGTTCGAAGCCTCGAACCGCCATCTCTTCGTGCGTTGAGGGCGGCGTGCAAAGATCCACCACGTCGACCGCATCGCACAACTCCTCAAAGGTGGCAAAAGACTTTACGTTATGCTCGTGATGGAATTTCTGGCGTGACCTTCCGGAGAGGTCGGTCACTCCCACAACTTCCACCGGCACGTTGTGGACGCGCTGGTAACCTTGCCAATGAAAGCGCGCCGCGAAGCCCGCGCCTACAATTCCGACTTTAACCGTTTTTGCCATCGTATACCTCTAGGTTGGGTTTTTACCACGGGGAGCGCCAACCAAATTCAGCTTGACACTCCCGGAAAGAGAGACAGATTCTATCACCGCGCTCGGATCACTGAGCAGAATTCATTCGCAGCCTTGATGTGGAGGAGGAAAACTTTATGAAACAGAACTCTCGACGGCAGTTCCTCAAGGAATCGGCTGTCCTGGCAGCAGGCGCAGCAACTCTGGGTTTCCCGCCGCGCCTTTGGGCACAGCCCGCTGAGCCGCATTTGACCTTTCCCACCCGGCCCCACGACCGACTGGCGATTACCTCCTGGCCCTTTCGCATGTTCATCGACGCTCCCGGCAATCGTTATGGCCGTGATTCCAAGGCGACCAAGATGAACTTGACGGAGTTTCCCGCCATGATCGTCCAGCGCTTTGGCGTTCATAACGTCGAACTCCTGGGTGACCACTTCTACTCGACGGATCCCGCCTACCTCAAGCGCCTTCGGGAGGCCGTGGCCAAGGCGGATTGCCACACCGTCGATATCCCCTGCAGCGTGCGCGCTTGTTTCTACGATACCGACCCGGCCAAGCGCCAAACGGCCGTCGTGAACGGCAAGAAATGGGTGGACGTTGCAGCGGTAATTGGTTCACCCAGCATTCGCACCCACATCCAGGGCGCGCGCGCAGTTGCCCCGCACGTGGAACGCGCGGCGGAGAGCTTGAAGCAACTTGCCGAGTACGGTGCCTCAAAGCAGGTCATCGTCACGCTGGAGAATGACGACAACCTGACGGAAGACCCCTTCTTCCTCGTCCAGATCATCGAAAAAGTCAGCAGCCCCTATCTGCGCGCCTTGCCGGATTTCTGCAATTCCATGATGACCCACGATCAGGAGTTCAATGATCGCGCCATGGCGGCCCTGTTCAAGTACGCTTACAACATCGCGCACATGAAGGATTCCGAAGGCGACGACGCGGGAAAATTCCACAGCGTCGATGTGAAGAAGTGCTTTGACATAGCGCAGGCCGAGGGTTACCGCGGATATTTCTCCATGGAGTGGGAAGGCGATGGCGAGCCTTACGCGGGAACCCAGCGGCTTATCGATGAGACGCTAATGTATCTTCGTTGAATTCAGCATGCGAAGGCGCTGGGGGCGAACCCGGAAGGGCATAACTCTTCCGCACAGACGCCCATTCTCTTTCGGAGCGCCACTGATGATGAAAATGGGCGGGGTAACTCCCCTCCTGATTTAGGAGGGGTGGCGCCGAAGGCGACGGGGTGGTTACGCGAGCACCTGATAGCGACGGGGTGGTTATTCGATCCGCCGGGCGGCGTGTGGCAAGCATCAGCACCACCCCGGCGCTCGGCGCGCCACCCCTCCTCATCTGAGGAGGGGAGCTTTTTCATGACAGGAGGCAGAGCCACGTTGACCACTCGAAGGCTTCGCTAATCTGGACAAGTCTAGCTTTACGCCGCCCTATGGCGAGGTAAACTCGCCGCTACAACATCAAACGTTTAATTCAGGAAGTGCCAAGATGGGACGTTTAGGAGTATGATGTTAAATGTAATGTAACATCCCGAGTAGTGCCACCACGGCCGAGTCTGCCGCGGGCAACCTGGGTGAAAGAAGGGAATGTGCTGGAAGAAAGACTGAAGATAGCGGTTTTTATTGACTTCGACAATATTCAGATTGGTGTCAAAGACACGATGGGGAAAGATTTCGACGTCTCCATCGTTCTGGAGGCCCTTAAGGAACGCGGTGAGGTGGTCAGCAAGATTGCTTACGGCGACTGGCCGCGCGCCGGCGAGTATAGCCGCGAGATGACCCAACACGCCGTGCACATGGTGCAGCGCAGCGTGACGCCCCGCGGCGACAAGAACGGTGCGGACATTAATCTGGCGCTCGACGCCCTGGAAATGGCCTTCACACGCGATCACATCAACACTTTTGTGATCGTGGGAGGCGACAGCGATTTCATCGCCCTGGTGGAAAAGCTGAAGCAGTATGACAAGCGGGTGTTCGTGGTGGGCGGGCGTCAGTTCACCAGCGGCATTCTGCAGCGCAACTGCCACGAGTTCATCTCTTACGAGAATCTGCTCAAGACCGGAGGCGATGGGTCCCGCAGCGCGCGCTCCCAGCGTTCCACCGCCCGCAGTTCGGAAAGCCGCGCGATTTCCTCGGCGCTGCCGAATATCCAGCGCGCCCTGCAGATTCTGGCGGAGCGGGAAGTTGCCCCTCAACTCGGCCTGTTGAAGAGCACCCTGCTGCAGCTCGATGCTACTTTCAGCGAGCGCGACTTCGGCGCCGGGTCGTTTCTGGAATTTATCCAAAAGCTCCGCAAGGCCGGACTGGTGGAGATGCGCCGCACCGATCGTGGTTATCTGGTGGAAGCTTTGGAGGTCGAGGGCACACGCGAAGCTCCTCCGGAGCCGACGGCGGAGGCTGCGGCGGAAGCTGAGCCTGCGGCAGAAACCGCGGCCAGTGAGGCTGCTGCTGCGCCCAGCGCCGCGCAGGTTGAAGCGGTTGCCCCCGCCGCTCCCACCGCCAGCCTGGAGGAAGCCCTGACGGCATTGCGGCAGGCTCTGCCTGCCCATTTTGAGAAGGCGCCGAACCGCCCCGTTTACCTGCGCCAGATTCGCCAGGTCTTGCGCGCGGCAGGCGCTTCCATCGACGAACGCTCCGGATTTCGCGGGTTGCTTGACCTTCTCCATCAGGCGCAACGCGAAGGCTGGCTGCGCTTGCACCGCGATCGCAAGGGTGTGTGGCGAGTATTCCCTGCCACCGCGCCTGCCGCGGCCCCGGCTGTTCCCACTGAGGTTGCGCCGGAAGCGCCGGAAATTCTTGAGCCGGAAGTTCAGCCGGTAGAGACCGATGTGAACTGGGATGTCATCGAGCAACCGGACGAAGTTCCGGTGCCGGAAGCGCCGCCTGAGTCGCCGGTTGTGGAGGAAGTTGCTCCTGTCGAGGCTGCTCCGGAGCGCAAGCCACGCAAACCGCGCGCTGCCAAATCAGGAACGAAGACGGGAACCCGTAAGCCCTCCACGCGCCGCAAGCCGAAAGAGCCTGTCGGATCATAAACGCGGTTTTCGGCGGACAGGTGTCGTTTGAGGCGGTGCATCCCCGCAATTTGATGGTCCTGCACGTCAAGACTGCTCTGACCGCTACCAGACAATCGCAAGGAATCCGGGGCTTGCGGGGTGTTATTTCGACATCACCTTTGCGAGTACCTTTTTTGCAGCAGCAACTTTCTTCCTTGCCCGTTCAAGATCAGCTTCACCTTCTGAAAGCCTCTGACATGCAATTTCAATGTCCGAACCTGCTATCCATCCCTGCACAATTTTGACGTCTCCGATATTTGCGCTCACTATTCCATCGGTACCGCCTCGAAGTATTCTGGTTCGATGCTTGCAACACATACCCCTGAGACCCTTGACGCCCGCAGGGCAGGAGCATGTTGCGGTAACCCTGTCACCTTGCTTGGAAAATACAGTCTCGTAAGGCTCTGCTTCAGAACCCTGGACAAGAAACTTAATCCTGCAAACCGTACTCGTTCCACTACGAGTTTCTGTGGCAGGCGAAGTCGGCGGATGCGTAAAGGGAGAGGAATGCCCGCAACCTGGGCAGGTGCTGAAGTCCACCGAGACCCATGCATTACATGAAGGGCATACCCAGCAAGGGACCGAACTCATGAGAAACTTCCCCTCACGCAATGTACGCGTCTTCCGTTGCGATGTCCCACAAAGTTAGCAAGCGGACTTCCTTTCCTTACCGGTCAGATGACTCAAACCAATTCAAAAGAGCCTTTGCGCGGCCACGGTCTCCGTAATCCCCTAAAGAAAGAAGGATCGCTTTAGTCGGTTCTTTCGCTAGCCCGGAGTGGCGAAGAACTCCACTAATCCACCTAAGGTCTTTCTCACCTTCCAGGAAAGCCATCACTGACTTCTTGACATAGCGTCGAGTAGCTTCCTGTATCGATTTCATCCGAATTTCTCTCCCGTCTGCATTGGCTTACCTATCATTGGTCGATCCTTGTCACAAGGAGGAAAGAGGAAGCATGGCGGGGTCCCAGCCCATAGGTTTGTAGCTGAATTTCTCTGACCACGCTCTCGCGGCTGCCGATTTGGAACTCAGCCTCCCCTTCACTCACGCGCCTTCCCTTTGAATCGTAACCGAAAACCATGTACGACAGGGTATATTGGCCGCCTGTCATATTCGTAATTGTAACAGTCAGGTTGTCATAAACCACCCGTTCGACTCTCCCAAATTCAAATGTGACCACGGGGTTTGCATCTGGCAACCGAATTGAGGTGGGGGGCTTGAACCGCGTCTCCCAGGGCCCCAGCTTTGTGCCTGACTGTCCTTGCTGAATACGCTCCTGTTTCTGAAGCGGGTTCTGTCGGAATGCTTGGCCCACGAAGTAGCCCACAAGAACTCCCCCAAAGAATAGCGCCACTGCCATGAGCACCCATCGTTTACGATTCATAGCCAGCTTCGGTCACACACCCACGATTTCCATTTGAGATTCATGGGTAACTGTGAGTGTACACCCGGCAGCCCCGGTTAACACCCCGCTTTAGTTCTGCGCAAGCTCCAGCACCGCGATGGTGTCAAAGTTGTCGCGGGCGATGACTCCTCTTCCGGCTGCGCAAGTGCCCCCACCGCGATCATGTAAGTCCACATTTCCATTTTGAACCTTGCCTCCGAACCTTCGGAAAGTTGCCGTCATCAATATTCATATGGGTGTGAATGGGATGCGGACGCTCCGAAAAAAGAAGCTACCAGGGAGAGGACGCGCAAAGAATCAAGAACTCAGGGCGAAAAACCAAGTTGACAACCCCATGCCCTTCAACTATATTCCGGCCACTGAAAGGCCACGTCGAGCGAGTTTATCCAGAGCGCTTGTCGCGAATGTGAGGTGCGCCATGGATCCTGAAACAAAACGCCGCAGTGATCGCGTCTATCTGGAGTTGGGAATTCAAATCAGTGGTGTCGACGCCGGTGGCAGGAGCTTCACCGAACGGACTCAGACCCTGGTGGTCAGCCGGCACGGCGCCAAGATCCTTTCCGCGCGCGTGCTGCTTCCCCAGCAAGCGCTGAGCCTGCGCTGCTTCAAGACCGGCGTCGAAACCACCACCCGGGTGGTGGGGCAGATCGGGGAGGTCGATGAAGGCTATTACTACGGCCTGGAAGTCTTGGACTCCCATGTGAATCTCTGGGACATTGAGTTTCCCACGCCGGCGGAGGCCCATGAAGCCGCGGGGCGCGTCCTACTGGAATGCATCCGCTGCCACACCCAGGAAGTCGTCCACCTGGATGTTTTTGCCCTGGAAGTTCTGCTGGCCAACGAGAGCCTGTTGCGGTCCTGCCGGCAATGCAAAGGCGTGGGAACCAGCCTGTGGAGACAGGCCGCGCTCCGTGAGGCCAAGGAAGCGGCAGCAGCGATGGGCTCAGTGACGGTGCTGCCCCTCCGCACGAGTAATGAGCGACGCGACGCGCGCATCGGCCTGAAGGTGGATGTCCTGGTCCGGCACCCGGAGATTGGGGAAGCGATCGCCACAACCGAAAACATCTCGCGGGGAGGCTTTCGCTTCAAGAGCCGCCTGCGGTACCCCATCGGGACCTCCGTCGAGGCCGCCCTGCCTTACACGCCCGGGGCCGCCAACATTTTTGTACCTGCCAATATCGTTTACGTCGACGAGAAGCCCACGGATGGATTGTTCTCCCACGGTGTCGCTTATAAAATCAGCGAGATGGCGACGTCCCTGACCGGAATGCGCATCGAACGCCCCATATAAGCATCGCGCCTTTTCAGATCACCACCACGCCTGCTCCGTGAATTTTGCTGCTCTTAAGATTTTGGAGGGCGTGGTTTGCATCGGCCAGGGGAAAGGTCTCAACTTCCGTTCGGATGGGAATTTCCGCGGCCAGGCGAAGCAGGTTGCGGGCGTCGTCTCGCGTGCTGTTGGCCACGCTGCGCAGAATGCGCTCGTTGTAGAGGAGTTTGTAGTCCATCTCAGGAAGGGCGGACATGGTGATGCCGGCAAGCGCCAGCGTTCCCCCCTTGCGCAGCGCGCGCAAGGCTTCAGGGACGAGTTTTCCCGCCGGCGCAAATATAATCGCGGCGTCGAGCGGCGCGGGCGGCTGCTCACCCGCTGCGCCTACCCAGGCGGCCCCGAGCTCCCGCGCCAGTCGCCGGTGCGTTTCCGCGCGAGTGAAGACCGAGACTTCGCATCCCATGTGCCGCGCGATTTGAATCACGATGTGCGCCGAAGCCCCAAATCCATAAAGCCCCAGCCGGCCGCCTGCTTCAAGGTTCGAAAGCTGCAAGGCCCGATAGCCGATGATCCCGGCGCAGAGCAAGGGCGCGGCTTGCAGGTCCGAAAAGCCCTCGGGAAGCGCATAAGCAAACGCGGCGGGCACCACCATCGCTTCCGCGTAGCCGCCGTCGGCATGGAATCCCGTAAAGCGCGCGCGGTCGCAAAGATTCTCCAGCCCCTTGCGGCAGTATGCGCACTCGCCGTCCGTCCAGTAGAGCCAGGGAACACCTACGCGGTCGCCCGCCCGGAATTCACTGACACCTGCACCCAGAGCGTCTACTGTGCCGACAATCTGATGACCGGGAACTACCGGAAGCTTGGGCAGCGCGAGGTCGCCTTCCACGATGTGCAGGTCGGTATGGCAAACTCCGCAGGCACGCACCTGCACGCGGATTTCGCCCGCGCCCGGATTGGGCAACGGAAGCTCGGTGAGACGCAAAGGGTTTTCTTCCGCCGGCCGCGGCTTGTCCAGCAACATCGCGCGCATGAGTCAAGTCTATCTGAGGCGCAGTAGGGGCCGCAAGCGTAGGGGCCCCTCATGGGTGCCCGGAGGTCGGCCCTGCCGACGAGGGGGTAGCCACGGACAGTGCTTCTCTGTCCGTGGGATTTTCCTTTGATCCCAAAACCCCTGGTCAAATGTGGCTGTGGTATTGCGCGTGAGAAAGGCCCACGGTCAGGAAAACGCTGACCGTGGCTACCAGACCGTAGGGGCCCCTCATGGGTGCCCTGAAGTCGGCCCTGCCGACGGTGAGGGCAGGCACGACCCGTCGCCCGATGGCTTGGGCCTGCCGTCCGGAGCTTGGGCATAGGATGGCCTGCTACCCGAAGGCTTTGCGCCGTAGGGCGAGGCCTGCCCCTATGTCTTCCCATCCCCAGCGGGGCGGCCCATCTCAGCCCAGGCCACCGGCCAGGCTCACGGAATCCTTATCTCCGCAAGCCTTGGAGAGCGCCTACCCGGAACGGTCATTGGCAAGGTCAATTCACTTAGGGATGCGGTTCTTAGTACCGTTGGCGTGAGGACTGGAAGCGAAAAATCTGCACGTCCGCCTCGACCAGGGGTGTAAAGGTCAGGCTGGAAAGGGCGTGCTCTCCGACTCAACCTTTGTGTGTTCGCGACTATATGTCAATGTGTGGAACTGTCCCACTTGTTGCTCTCCGCGGGGCATAGCGAGCGAGGTCCCACTTAATTCCCCACCTTCATGCGTTATTTTCCTATGACTTTTCACA
Organism: uncultured Acidobacteriota bacterium; assembly: GCA_963804995.1. Lineage (GTDB taxonomy): Bacteria > Acidobacteriota > Terriglobia > UBA7540 > UBA7540 > Bog-366. The sequence continues at coordinate 2,099,042 of CAWDSK010000006.1, read as the reverse complement.
TGCGGATTCTCCGTGCTGCGCTCCGAAATAGCGCGCGGCTACCGTTCTCGCATTCCTTAAACCCTACCAGAGTTGACCCAGCCAGGGTGGTGTCGAAATACCAGGGGCGAACTCGTAGGGAATTTCTGCCCGGATCTCAACTCACTTCATCTTGTCTCTTCATGTGCACTGCGCCCGCGTCTTCCGCGGACTTCGGCGGCCCCATTTGTTTCAGCCCTTGCCACAGAATGTACGGCAATGTCAGCAAGAATGACCCGTGCGGTCGGCGGGAGATGGCGGTCCAGAATAGCCGCGCAAAGGATTCCAGGGCCAGGTAGTAGACGACGGCAACAAAGCGTGAATCCTCAGAAGCACCTCGCAGCGCAAAGGCCAAGGCCATGCCGAACAAGGCTGAACCACCGGAAGCCCAGGCCATGCGGAGTCCCGTCTTCTCTTCCCACTCACGCTGCACCGGGTCCGGCGCGAATCCCGCGATGGGGAAGAGGCAGAGGATCCAGTTGCGCAGCCCCTGGGCCTTCGTCCGCTCCTGATGCGCGGTGGCCGCCTCCATCTGCGTCTTCAGGGTGTAGTTGACCAAGTGACGAATGACGTATTGCGGATCCCACGCCCGCAGGCCGTAACGATACGCGTATCCCCCTTCGACGGTCTCCTCCACGCACATATCTACCACGCCGGCCAAATCCGCCTGCTGCACCGGTTGCAGGCGGGAAATCAAGGGTAGTCGCGGAAGCGCTACCGGTTTGGAGAACAAGTTTGCACTGCCTTTGGTTAGGAAAAGGTATAATTGGACAGAGAGGCGGAGGTGTCGCGTGGCTCCACGGTTTGTGCTGAGTGATTACGTTGGAGAGGCCCTGGCGCAAGCTACCTACGAGAAGTTGGAAGATGGAAGCTACGCTGGTCGCATTCCCCCCTGCCCGGGAGTCATTGTCTTTGGAAGCTCGCTGCGGGAATGTGAGAACGAACTGCGCTCCACACTGGAGGATTGGATACTGGTGGGGCTCCAACTGAAACATCCCTTGCCGGTTCTCCAGGGAATCGACCTGAACAAGGAGCCCTCTCGTGAGCCGGTGGACGCCCTGTAAGCGCGGCGACTTCATCCGCAAACTTCGTAGCCTGGGTTTTGACGGCCCCTTCTCAGGAACCCGCCACCAATTCATGGTTTTCTCCCAGAAGCGTCAGGCAATTCCCTCCAATTCCGAATACTCCGTCCCGCAACTGCGCATGCTGGTTCGGGAGGTTGAGATCCTCTTGGGGCGGGCGGTTTCGGTGGAAGAGTGGACGAATCTGTAGCAAGCGTAGCGTGGACGCGTTGAAGGCGTCCGCGGCTTTTTGTTGCGCATGAGAGAATAACCGCAGCCCTCATCCGAATCTGGCAATAGCTTGATATGGCGCGTCAGTTTGCGTACGCTCAGAGGCGGAGGAGTTCCGGATGTCTATATTGGCGGATCGGCGCTCGAAGGGAAAGGTTGTTCTGAAGAGGCTCGGTCTCTCTCTTCTTACGCTGGTTCTCATCCTCTGTGGGGCCCTCATGGCATTTCAACAGTTCACCGCCATGGTGGGCCGCACGAATCACCCGGTGACGGAGGTCACCATCGCGGGGCGCAGGGTGGCTCTGTGGAAACCCGTAGGCACGGCCCCACCCAGTGGATACCCGCTCATCCTCTTTTCCCATGGCTTCACGGGATGCGACACACAATCTATCCTCCTTGTGGAGGCTCTTGCCGATGCCGGGTATTTCGTTCTTGCTCCCAATCATCCCGACGCGTGGTGCGGCAGCGCCAGGGAAAAGGAGGGATGGTATCCGGGCAAGCTCTTTGAAAAACTCCACAGCACCCCCTCCGAAAAACCCTTCAACTTTCCCGATGTGTGGAGCGACGCCACCTACAAGAACCGTGCTGCCGACCTCAAAGCCATCCTGGACGCCGTTCTTGCGGCGGGGACGTTTGAGGGTGTGCCCATTGATTCTAACCGCATCGGCGTGGCCGGGCATTCCCTGGGAGGGTACACGGCCCTCGGTGTGGCGGGAGCGTGGCCGTCCTGGAAGGATCCGCGCATCAAAGCCGTTCTGGGCTTGTCACCCTATTGTGCCCCCTTTCTCAAGAAAGGGAACCTGGCGCACCTCGACGTGCCCGTCATGTATCAGGGTGGCACGATGGATGTGACCATCACACCCATGGTCCGCCGCGCAGGTGGCGCCTACGATTTGAATTCGACGCCCAAGTATTACGTGGAGTTTGGCGGCGCCGGCCACTTCGCCTGGACCAACCTGAATGAAAAGTACCAGCCACTCATCGCCGAGTACGCTGTGGCCTTCTTCGATTGCTACCTGAAGGGAATAACCGGCGCCCTGGATTCCATAATCGCCAACCCCCGGCCCGAAGGCGTCAGTAGTTTTAGGGCTTTGGTGAAATAGAGTGCCCACGGGAAGGGCAGAAGCGAAGGAGTGAGAAGTTAGAAGCTAGGAGGGATTTCTCCTCATGGAGCGATCTGGGCTACCCTTGCTGAAAGTCTTCCTTATTCTATCCCTGCCGAATCAGGTTGACTCACCCGGTCTGTTCAGCCACTATTCTGCCGCCGGTGCTGGTAGGCTCGCGACCGGCAATCCCCTTGGAATCGGTGACCGGCGCGACCGGAATCAGCAAACTGCCAGAGGATAGTGTTCGGCTGAATTCACCTAAAGGTAACTCACATGAATACGACGAAGAACCGTTCGGTTAGCCAATTAATTATTCCTGCGCTCTTTGCATTCGGTCTCTTCTGCGGATTGATGCCTGCAGGTTTTGCCCAGAGCCAGACCGAAAACGCTACACCCGCGTTCCGGAATCCCGCGCTGCCCATTGAGAAGCGCGTGGACGACCTGGTGTCACGCCTGACCCTGGATGAGAAGGTTCAGCAAATGCAATACACGTCCCCGGAAATCCTCCGGCTGGGCATTCCCTCCTACAACTGGTGGAGTGAAGCGTTGCACGGGGTGGCGCGCTCGGGTTACGCGACCGTATTCCCGCAAGCCATCGGCATGGCAGCGACCTGGGATCAGGCGATGGTCCACCAGGAGGGCGAGACTATCGCAACCGAGGGTCGCGCCAAATACAACCAGGCGCAGCGGGAAGGGAACCATAGCATCTTCTACGGTCTGGATTTTTGGTCGCCCAACATCAACATCTTCCGCGATCCTCGCTGGGGGCGCGGGCAGGAGACCTTCGGCGAAGATCCGTTTCTCACCGGGAAGCTGGGCTTGGCGTTTGTGACCGGCGTGCAGGGAGACGATCCCAAGTACTTGAAGGCAATCGCGACTCCCAAACACTATGCGGTCCACAGCGGGCCTGATCCGGAGCGGCACACATTTAACGTCAACGTTTCGCCGCACGACCTGGAGGACACTTACTTGCCCGCCTTCCGCACCACGGTCGTGGAGGGCCACGCGGATTCCGTCATGTGCGTTTATAACTCCATCGACGGCGTGCCGGGATGCGCCAACAAATTCCTGCTGCAAACCACGCTTCGCGACGCCTGGAAGTTTCAAGGGTACGTAACTTCCGACTGCGGCGCGGTCGGAGACATCACCGAGGGCCACAAATTCACGCCCGACAACGAGCACGGGTCCGCCCTGGCCGCACTGGCCGGGACAGACACCACCTGCGGCCATGAATACGTGGCGCTGGTCAAAGCCGTGCAGGATGGCTTGATCAAGGAGAGCGAAATCGATACCGACTTGAAACGCCTCTTCACCGCCCGGATCCGCCTGGGAATGTTTGACCCCCCGAGCGCCGTGGCGTTCAATCGCATTCCCTTTCGAGAGAATGATTCACTCCAACACCGGGCGCTGGCCTTGAAGGCGGCGCGCGAGTCGATGGTGCTTTTGAAAAACCAGAATGGCATCCTGCCCCTGAAATCAAGCTTCCATACCATCGCCGTGATCGGACCGGACGCGGAGTCTCTGGTGGCGCTCGAAGGCAACTACAACGGTGTGCCGTCTCATCCTGTTTATCCTCTGGACGGCATGCGCAAATTGTTTGTCGGCAAGGCCGATATTCTCACCGCGCAAGGCTCTCCCTTTTTAAGCCAGTTGCCTCTTCCGGTCCCCACAACCGTCTTCCATCCCTCCCTTGTGACAGGCTCCCAAGGCCTAAAAGCCGAGTATTTCTCAAATACCAACTTCTCCGGGAAGCCTGTACTCACCCGGGTCGACCCGCGCATCCAGTTTGATTGGAACTCGGCTGTGCCCGCGCCGGGAGTCGATATGAAGGCTTTTGCCGTGCGCTGGACGGGCACGCTGACTCCGCCCGGACCTGGGGATTACTCGTTCACGGTGAGCAAGCCGGATTGCTGGCCGTGTGAGGATAAGGAAACGTATCGGGTCTACCTGGACGGCAAATCGGTGCTGGAGGGCGTAATCGGCGAATACGTCCGGCAAGGCGCGCCCACGACTTTTCAGGCGCATTTCACAGACCAGCAACCCCACGCCTTCCGCCTGGAGTATGTGCATGAGTCCGTGCTGTGGGCAGCCGGAGTCACTCTGAACTGGCAACCGCCGGTGGAGGTTCTGCGTGAAGAAGCGGTGAATGTGGCAAAGCACTCGGACGTGGCGGTGGCTTTCGTGGGACTCTCACCGGACCTCGAAGGTGAAGAGATGCCCATCCACGTGCCCGGCTTCAACGGCGGCGACCGCACCGATATCGCCTTGCCGCAAGCGGAGCAGGATTTGCTGGAAGCCCTGGCCGCTACGGGTAAGCCTCTGGTGGTGGTTCTGGTAAATGGCAGTGCGCTGGCGGTGAATTGGGTGCAGGAACACGCGGCGGCGATCTTGGAAGCTTGGTACCCGGGGGAGGAGGGCGGCACGGCGATTGCAGAAACCCTGGCTGGAATTAATAATCCGGCTGGACGGTTGCCTATTACTTTCTACACTTCCCTCGATCAACTCCCGCCCTTTGACGAATACTCGATGCAGAACCGCACTTACCGCTACTTCCAGGGTAAGCCTCTCTATGCCTTCGGCTATGGGTTGAGCTATTCGACCTTCCAGTACAGCAATTTGAAAGTTTCGGCACCGCAACTCAAAGCTGGAGAAGAACTTACCGTTAAGGCGGACGTGCGCAACACTTCCGGTCCTGCCGGTGATGAGGTTGCGGAGCTTTACCTGGAGTTCCCGCCCACGCCCGGGGCCCCCTTGCGGGCCCTGCGGGGTTTCGAGCGTTGCCACCTTGCTCCAGGGCAATCCCGCCACATGACTTTTACGCTTAAGCCACGCGACCTGAGCATGGTGAATGACCAGGGGGAACACCGGGTCGCGCCCGGCAAATACCGCATCTTCGTGGGTGGCGCTCAGCCTGCGGATAGTGCGGCAGGCGTCGGCTTGAACTTTGAGATCACTGGTGAAGCAAAGTTGCCGAGATGAAATAACTCGGGGACAGGCCCCCCTTATCCGGCCCCGATGTCGCCACGGCGACCGAGGGGGGGCCATAGTCGGATGAGGGGCGGACGTTGATTTGAATTCACAACCCTCTCTCCCGAGAGGGCAAAATATTCAAGTCCCTGGTCGGGGCCGATAATTCCAAATCCCTATCGTTAGTGTCTGTTCCAGTTCTCCGCTCGCGTGAGCATAAACCACTCGCACGCCGGAAGGCTGTTGTAGAATATTGTTCCGGTCTGACTTGCACTCAGGGGCAGGTACCCGCACGAATTCCCGCCTTTTCGGCAATCAACGGCGGATGAACTGATGAATGATTTTGTCCAACTTCTGCGTCAAAACCGCAACTACCGCTACACCTGGATCGGGCAGGTCGTAAGCGAAATCGGCGATCATTTCAACAACATTGCCGTTTTCAGCCTGGCGATGGAGACCACCCATTCCGGACTGGTGGTAAGCGGTGTCATGCTGTCGCGCGCCTTTCCGGCGGTGATGGCGGGGCCGCTGGCAGGCGTCATCCTCAACCGTTTCGACCGCAAGCGCATCATGATCGCAAGCGACCTCGTCCGCACCGTGGTGGCTTTGGCGTTCGTGCTCACGGTCCGGCATCCCTCAACATCGCTGCTTTATGGGCTGAGCGCGATCCTGATGTTCGCGTCGCCGTTCTTCACCAGCGGCCGCACAGCCATCCTGCCCACCATCACCAACCGAGAGGAACTGCACACCGCGAACTCCCTGACCCAGACCACGCAGTGGACCACCATAACCGTGGGAACCATGGTGGCGGGCTTGAGCGCGGCGAGCCTGGGATATCAGTGGGCGTTCGTTTTGAACTCCCTGTCCTTCCTGGCGTCGGCAATCTGTATCTGGCAATTGCGCGTGGCCGGCAGCTTCCGGGCCAAGCGCGAGGCGTTGACTGAGGAGCAGGTGGTGCGGCCCTGGCATGAGTACAAAGAGGGCCTGCGCTACATGCGGTCCTCGCCCCTGATTTTGGGCATCGCGCTGGTGGGGGTGGGCTGGGCGACGGGAGGAGGCGCGGCGCAAATCCTCTTCACACTTTTCGGGGAACAGGTCTTCAACCGGGGCCCGGCGGGAATCGGGATCATCTGGAGTTTCGCGGGGCTCGGACTGCTGATCGGAGGCGGCTTCGGGCATTACATGGGAAAGCGCCTCAGCTTTGGAAATTACAAACGCACCATCTCCATCTGCTACGTCATCCACGGCGGCGCGTATGTGTTGTTCAGCCAGATGCCGCGCTTCGGGGCGGCGCTATTCTTCATTGCGCTTTCCCGCGCCGGCACGGCCGTCAGTTCGGTGTTGAACACCTCGCAATTGCTCCGCCATGTTCCTGACGAATTCCGCGGAAGGGTGTTTTCCACGACGGAATCGCTGGTTTGGTCCACCATGATCCTGTCCATGACGGCGGCGGGCATCGCCTCGCAATACCATAGCCCTCGCACTATCGGACTTGTGGCGGGCATCCTCAGCTCAACCACGGCAATCTTCTGGGCATGGGCGAATTGGGCGGGGAAGCTTCCTCCAGCCGTGGAGCTAACCCCCGAGCCCGAGGAAGTGGAAATTCACGGCGACCCGAACGTGTGAGCGCTGGACTTGCTGCCGCGGCGTCCGAGAACGGCGGCTGGCGCAGACCCCGGTTCTTGGGGGTCTGCGATGTCCCGCATGGACACCATCCCGGCCAGTGTTTAGAGTGAAACGAGCCATACGCTTCTACAAGCGCATTTATCGTCCACCTAACGACAATTCTATACCCCTCGTGTGACGCGCAATTCATCACTGCCTCTTCGTGGCATCGCAGACCCCAAAGAGCCGGGGTCTGCGCCAGTCCTCATTCCTCCTCGTTAAGACGACGTTTCAATAATGGAAAAGGGGCGCGAGATGCCGCGCCCCTGGTTTTTCCTGCCACTGATTTCAATCTAATGGACAGTCAAAGTAACAGTCTGCGTCGTCCGTCCGTACTGGTTGGTGGAGTAGAGAGTGTACGTGGTCGTGGACGAGGGAGCCGGAATGATAATCTGTGTCCCGCGCACGGGCCCCACCTGCGGCGAAATGATGTTGTAGAGCTGATTGCTGGTTGTCCAACTGAGTGTTACCAACTGCCCCTTCGTTGCCGTGGGGGGGTTAGCCGTGAAACTGGAAATCGTAGGCGACGCACCAGTGGGAACATTGGAGGGGGTATAAATGGTTCCGGTCTCCACAACCTCAAAGCTCGCCGCTGTGATTTGTTTGAGCAGGGAGAGATCATTGTTGTTCCAGTTACTGTTCGGGGCGCCGCTGATGAAGATGCCGCTGCCGTTATCCGCCAGGATCATGCCGTACTTCTTCAGGCAAGTCAGAATCACCTGGTCGTCCGTGGGGTAACCGGAGATATCAAACGACGCTTTCAGACGCAGGCGCAGACCCATGGGAGGCGCGCTGCTACTGGTGTTAGTCGACGCCCAGTGGGTGGCGGGCAGCACGAATGCTTTCTGGGTAGTGGGCACGGTAAAGCGCAAGGCGTGGTTGATGGCGCCCGCGGCAACTTCATCGTAGCGCACCAACCCCACGAAAATCGGCAGCCCTGCGGCGTCCGCAGAGGTCCACGTGTAAGGCCGCTGCTCGTCAGCGGACATATCCCAGATGGCCGGGGAATTGGCGCTCCAAGCCCCTTTCTTCGACAACGTGGCGTTGTAAAGCTCATAGAGCCAGCAACCGCCGTTCTGAAGCACCAGGACGTGTCGGTCGCCGGTTCCGGGTTTGGGGTAACCCTCAATCAGGGCGTTGGAGGAAATCGGCATGGGACCCGGGTCGCTCTCACTCGCATAGGCGCCCAGCGCGACATTGACCAACGGCTGCGTGTTGGCCTCAACCTGGTAGGGTATGCCGATGCTTTGGCCGTTATAAGTACCAGCTCCAAAGTCAGCGTGCAGGGTGGTGGCCATTCCAATGAAGTTGAGGTAAGCGGCAGAATTGGGATCCACAGGCGCACTGGCGATATCCGTGTTCCAAAGATTGTCGGCAGGGAAAGGCACGAAGCCGTTCAGACTCGTGAGTTGTCCAATGCTCATGCCGCTGCACGTTCTGCTCTGGGCATACGAGGGAAGCGCAAAGAGCACCAACACAAAAATGGCCACCGACACACGTTGCCATGTTCGCATAAAGCCTCCTTGTAGGTAGAGAGGGGCTGCCGCCATTATACACATTTTGCACAATGCAAGCATCTGGGAGGATGGCAGGGTCAATCTGATGTCGTAGCGGCGAGTTTACCTCGCCATATGGCGGCGTCCCGTTAAGATCAGGACAGGTTCCGCCGCCTCTACTGCATGGACTGGTTAGCCGGATGGCACACGGAGGTAGGTTGCAGGGGAGAGTCTTCCCTCGCTCAGGTTCAATCTGGAATGCCCAGGAACCGGCGAATCTCGGCTTCGAGGGAAGGAATGGTGATCACGCAGTTGCCGCCATAGATGCTCGACTTGCCATTGAAGTTGAGGAAGCGCGCACCGGCTTCCTCGGCAATGATCTTGAGCGGAGCCAGGTCCCAAGCCTTGGCTTCGACTTCGATAAAAGCATCGGCACGCCCGGAGGCGACGCACATCGCGTCCATGCAGCCGCCCATGCTTCGCACTGCCCAAAAGCGGGACATCCAGGGAATCAGCCTGTCGGAGAAGTCGCGCCCGTTGAGGTTTCGCAGAGCGGTCACACAGATCACGGCTTGCTCAACCGTTTTGGCGGGCGCTGCGTGGATGCGAGTTCCGTTGCGAAAGGCTCCCACACCAGCGGCAGCGGAATGGAGTTCCCCGAGCGCCGCCAGGTGGCACACGCCCACCACCACCTCGCCCTCCGCTTCGAGCGCCAGCATGACGCTCCAGGTGGGAATGCCCCTCACAAAGTCGCGCGTGCCATCGATGGGGTCGATAATCCAGCGGCGGCCGTTGTGCGATTCACGTGCCGCGCCCTCTTCGCCCAGGATGCCGTCGTCGGGAAAGGCTTCTTCGAGCAACCCGCAGATCAGCCGCTCGTTGGCGCGGTCGACAGCAGTCACGGGAGAATCATCAGGCTTCGCTTCCCACTGGAATCCACGTGCCTGGCTTTCCAGCGCCAGCCGCCCCGCCTGTTCGGCGATGCGTTGCGCAACTTCCAATTCTTTTTCAAATCGCATAGTCAGAAGTAGCGCAGGGCCCGCGGTCCGGCCCTGCGGCCTTTCCAGCGAAGCGAGGTTTTGCGCTCTACCGTGCGTCAGAACGCCAGATATACAGGATTCTCCAGAATCTGTTTCAGGGTTTGCAGGAACTTGGCGCTGGTGGCGCCGTCCACCACACGGTGGTCGCAGGCGAGCGTCAGGCGGCAGCGCAAGCCGACTTCCACGCGGCCTTCCACCACCACCGGTTTCTCTGCCACCATTCCCACGGCCAGGATCGCCCCTTCCGGCGGGTTAATGACCGCGGAAAACTCCTCGATGCCCAGCATGCCAAGATTCGAGACGGAGAAGGTGGAACCCACGTATTCCTCAGGAAGCAGTTTGCGCGTACGGGCACGGCCGGCCAGCTCTTTCGCCTCGCGGGAAATCTCCTGCAAGGTCTTCGCATCGCAGTTGCGGATGACGGGCGTAATCAGCCCGCCGCCGTCCGTCGATACCGCCATACCCATGTGCACGCGGTTGTGATAGCGAATCGACTCACCTTGGAATGAAGCGTTCACTTCCGGGTGCTGGCGCAAAGCCGCGGCGCAGGCTTTTAAGATTACGTCGTTGTAACTGAGCTTCAGGTCGGCGTTGAGAAGGTTGGCGGACTCGCGCAACTCCTTGGCGCGCTTCATATCCACTTCGATGGTGAGATAGAAATGCGGCACCGGAGCCTTGCTCTGCACCAGGCGCGTGGCAATCACCTTGCGCATGGAGCTGAGCGGCTCATCATAAAACTCTGGACCCGTGGGAGCAATGGGAGCCCGGCGCGGCGCGATGGGCACAGGCGCTCCAACTGGCGCGCGCAAAGGCGAGGGAGCTTCCTGGCCGCCGGTTGCGGTGCGCGCATGCGAAGGCAACGCGGCGCTGCGCTCCACGTCCTGGCGAATGATTCTTCCTCCCGGACCAGAGCCCGCGATGCTGGCAATCTCAAGACCCATGTCCTTCGCCATCTTTCGCGCCAGGGGTGAGGCAATCACGCGGCCGCCGGTCTCAGGAACTGGCAGAGATCCTCCCACTGCAGGCTCGGGCGGAGCACTAACGGCCGGAGGAGCCGCCGTTGCTTTTCCGGAGGAGGCAGGCGCACCGGCTCCGGCGGCAGCGGGTGGAGGAGCGGAGGACCCCTTGCCGTCGCCCTTGATCAGAGCCGCAATATCCTCGTCGGGCTTCGCGATGACCGCGAGCAATTCGCCCACGGGCACGACTTTGCCTTTCTCGACCAAAATCTTGCGGAGCACGCCGCCGCCCATGGCTTCGACTTCCATGTCCACCTTATCGGTCTCGATTTCGACAACGGTGTCGCCAGTGGAGATCGTGTCCCCTTCGCTCTTCAGCCACTTCAGGACTTTGCCCTCCGTCATCGTATCGCTGCCCTTAGGCATCATTACCTTAACGGCCATTGGGAACCCTCATTTTGTAAGTAAAGGAGCAGGGATCTAGAAGTTAGGAGCCAGGAGTTAGGAGCTAGAATGCAAGCATCCCGCCTGCCTTTGCCCCCCGGTTTCCTCGTCATTTTAGACGGCGAGAATTTGCGCCGGTCCGAATGATCTGCGCCGCTCGTTTCTGAATCCTGAGTTCTGGATTCCAGTTTCTAAGTTCTAGCTTCTGACTCCTAGCTCCTAACTTCTAACTTCGATCCTCTCCTACGCATGCCCTTGCGCCCCGACTCCTTGCCGGTAGAGCACGCGGTAAACGGCGTCTTTGACGCGCTGTTTATCAGGCTGCGCAAGGTGTTCCAGGTTCTTCGCGTAGGGCATGGGGACGTCGACACCGGTCACCCGCAGGATGGGCGCATCGAGGTAATCGAACGCGGCGTGCTGGATCGTATCCACAAACTGCGCGCCCACTCCGCAGTAAGGCCAGCCTTCCTCGACAATCACCACGCGATTCGTCTTCTTTACGGAGTTCAAAATAGTCTCGGTATCGAGCGGGCGCAGCGTGCGCGGGTCCACCACCTCAGCCTCGATACCTTCCTTTGCCAGATCCGCGGCAGCATCGAGCGCCAGCAGCACCATCTTCGAGTGCGCGATGATGGTCACGTCGCGGCCGGGGCGTTTGATGTCAGCCACGCCCAGCGGAATGAGGTAATCCCCCTCGGGAACGTCGCCACGCGTCCCGTACAGCACTTCCGACTCGATGAAGATCACTGGGTTATTGTCACGAACCGAAGTCTTGAGTAAGCCCTTCGCGTCAGCCGGGGTAGAGGGTGCCACCACCTTCAAGCCGGGAACGTGGCAGAACCACGATTCCAGCGACTGCGAGTGCTGCGCGGCAAGCTGGTGCGCGGCGCCTCCGGGACCGCGAATCACCATGGGAATGGGAAACTGCCCGCCTGACATGTAGAGCATTTTCGCCGCGCTATTCACGATCTGGTCGAGCGCCAACATCGAGAAGTTGAAGGTCATCATCTCGACGATGGGCCGCACGCCTACCATCGCCGCGCCCACGCCGAGCCCCGTAAAGCCCAGCTCCGTGATGGGAGTGTCGAGCACCCGCATGGGCCCGAACTCATCGAGCAGTCCTTTGCTGACCTTGTAAGCGCCCTGGTAGAAGCCCACTTCCTCGCCCATCAGCACCACGGTCTCGTCGCGATGCATTTCCTCGCGCATCGCCTGGTTAAGGGCTTCACGATAAGTCATCATTGCCATGAATAGCTCCGCATCGATCTTAATATGGGGTGACTTAATCTATTCCGCGTAAACGTCTGTGCCGAGTTCCTTGGCGTCTGGCTCAGGGCTCCGCTCCGCGAAAGCAACCGCCTCTTCCACAATGTCGCGAACCTTCTGGTCGAGTTCGTCAAGAAATCCCGGGTTGACCACTCCAATCCCCTCTAAAGCCGCGGTGAACTGTTTGATGGGATCCTGCCGGCGGTGCTCTTCCACTTCCGTCTTGGTGCGGTAGTGGCCATGCGAAGGATCGGACATGGAATGGCCCATGAAGCGGTAAGTGCGCGCTTCAATGAGCGTGGGAGCACTCGCCTGGCGCGCGCGGTCGACAGCTTCCTTCAGGGTTTCGCGCACGGCGAGGACGTCCATGCCGTCCACCCAGGTGCGAGCCATGTTGTAGGCGCAAGCCTTTTGCGAAAGTTCGTAAAGCGAGGAGGCTCGCTCAATGGGAGTCCCCATGCCGAAGCGATTGTTTTCGCAAATGAAGACCACGGGAAGTTTCCACAGCGCAGCGAGATTCAAGGATTCGTGGAAGGAACCGATGTTGACGGCCGCTTCTCCGAAGAAGCAAAGCGTGACGCGCGATTGCTTCAGATATTTGGAGGCGAAGGCCGTGCCCGCGGCCAGCGGAATTTGCCCGCCGACAATTCCATGTCCACCCAGAAAACCGCGCCCCTTGTCAAACAGGTGCATCGAGCCGCCCTTACCCTTGGAGACGCCGCTCTGTTTGCCGCAAAGTTCCGCCATTATTTCGCCCGGGTCCATGCCCCGCACCAGCGCATGCCCGTGCTCGCGGTAGGAAGTGAAGATGTAATCATCCGGTTGGGTGGTGGAAAGCGCACCCACCGCCACCGCTTCCTGGCCGATGTAGAGGTGGCAGAAGCCTCCGATTTTTCCTAGCGTATAAAGTTCGGCGGATTTTTCCTCGAAGCGGCGGATGAGGAGCATCTGCTCCAACATGGTCTTGAGAAGGGAGGGGTCCTCGTGCCGCGCCCGCTCCTCCAGGGTCCCTGCCGCCGGTTGGCCTGTCCCGCACAATAATTCGGCGACGTTGGCCGTATTGGTTGCGGCGTTGGACGATTTCATTGTTGCCCTCCTGAGTTTTCCCCCAAAGACGTACCCTGAAGCGTACCATTGCCCGCTGGGTTTAAGCGAAGCCCCAAAGCATTAGACCAGTGCAGAGATATCCTACTAATCTTATCAGTTTTTCTGATTAGGGAAACCCCAAAGATTGGCCCTGGGTGTGGGGGAAGGCGCAAGTCCCTCCTCCCCCCATGCGATCACACGTTGTGCTGCGCCGCGGGAGCGCATAGAATGAGCGGCCCTTATTCGAAGGTGTAAGCTCGAAAGCATGCTGAAGTCACTCTCCGCCAAACTCGGTCAGATCCTGGTCCTCTACGGGGGATGGGGATTGTTCGTGATGTCGTTTCTTGATTCCTCGCTCGTTCCCTTTCCTGGCGTGAATGATTTGGCCTTGATCGTGTTGGCCAGCAAGCGCCCGGCTTGGTGGCCCGTTTACGCCCTCGCCAGCACCCTGGGCTCGATGGGCGGGGCGTATGTCCTTTATTCGATCGCACGCGGCGGCGGGAAATTGTTTTTCCGCAAGACCACCCCGCTGTCCGTCACCTTCGCTCAGCGCTGGCTCAAGCGGAACGATTTCGTGGCGGTTCTGGTGGCGGCGCTGCTGCCTCCACCGGCGCCCCTGAAGGTGTTCATTCTCACCGCCGGCGTGCTGCGCGTCAACGCTCTGCGTTTTGGGCTGGCGCTCCTGGTAGGCCGCGGTCTGAGGTTTGGCGCGGATGCCTGGCTGGGCGCGCGCTATGGCCTCCAGGCGCAGGATTACTTGCGTCACAATTTGGGCCGGGCGTCATTGACCGCGGTGGTCCTGGTCATCGCTCTTGCCCTGATTACCCGGTGGTGGAAGCGCCGGTCTTCTGCAAATCAGGTCATCTAAGAAGCCAATGAAGAAGCCGCTGGATGGCGCAGACCCCTGTACCTTGGGGTCTGCGATGTCCCAAAGGGAAACTATTCCCAAAGGTCAATCTTGAGATAAGTTCTCCAGTAGAATTCCGAAACCCACTTACAGTCCTGGTCTCCAGCAATTCATCACCACGGGGATGAGTTATCAGCTCTTACCTGTCCCTTCAGGGCATCGCAGACCCCCAAGAACTAGGGTCTGGTGCGCCGGGATAAACCGGCAGAAAGCAGAGAATGAAAATTTCTCACGAGGAAGGAGCAGCGATCCACTCGGCCCCGAGTTTTGCGCTGGGCGTCGTGAGGCGCACGGTGAAGCGTAAACAGGGGAATAGGTGGGCTGGGTATTGAGCTTCGAAAATGTCCAATCAGGACGCCGACGTTTTCAGACTAAACGGAAGGCAACATGAGGCCGGGACGCCAACGCGAGTTCCGGCACAGTCCTGCGTAGTCGTAGACCCCAGACACGCCTAGACACTTTCTGCACGAGAACCGGGAGACCTCGGAGGCGCCGGCCGCCGTAGATCGTGGCCGGACGGCGGGAAAAGGCGATGGCCGTACAGCCCGCCTGCACGCTTTCGAGGAGTCGGACAGCGGAACAGTACCGATGAATCATTTGAACAAAGACGGGAAGCCGTTGGCGGAGAATGAGGAGGGAAGGCCGCTGATCAAGGAGAACACCCGTTGGCCTAACACGCACCCGACACAGAGCGGGGCACGCGTGTCCCAGGGACTCGCGGGTGTGCGGAAAGCCGCGAAGGAACACAGGGAGATGAAGTTCACGGCCTTGCTCCACCACTTAACGGTCGATCTGCTGCGGGAAAGCTTTTACGCCTTGAAGCGAAAAGCTGCACCGGGAGTAGACGGCATGACGTGGCAGGAGTATGAAAGCGGGCTGGAAGGTCGACTCGTCGATCTGCACAGCCGGGTCCACCGCGGAGCATTCCGAGCGAAGCCCTCGCGAAGGGCGTATATCCCGAAAGGCGACGGGCGGCAACGTCCGTTGGGGGTTGCGGCACTGGAGGACAAGATCGTCCAACAGGCCGTGGTCACCATCCTCAAGGCGATTTACGAGGAAGACTTTCTGGGCTTCTCGTATGGCTTTCGACCGGGATGCAGCCAGCATCAAGCGCTGGACGCGCTCTCGTACGCGCTCACGGTGAAGCACGTGAACTACGTTCTTGACGCGGACATTCGTGGATTTTTCGATTCGATATCCCACGAATGGATGCTCAAGTTCGTGCAGCATCGCGTCGCCGACCCCCGGATTCTCCGGCTCATCCAGAAATGGCTGAAAGCCGGGGTGAGGGAGGAAGGCGAATGGTCGGAGACGGAGATGGGTACGCCACAAGGGGCGGTGGTCTCGCCCCTGCTGGCGAATATCTATCTGCACTACGTCTTTGACCTGTGGGTGCAGGCGTGGCGCAAGAAGCACGCCCGGGGAGACGTGGTCGTGGTGCGGTATGCCGACGATACGGTCCTTGGATTCCAATCGCAGACGGAAGCCGACCGCTTTCTGGAGGATTTCCGGGAGCGGGTGGGGAAGTTTGGATTGGAACTGCATCCTGACAAAACGCGCCGGATCGAGTTCGGGCCGTTTGCCGAACTTTACCGGAAACGGAGAGGAGAAGGTAAGCCGGAGACGTTCGACTTTCTGGGCTTCACGCATATCAGCGGGAAGAACCGGAGGGGGCAATTTACCGTGAAGCGGAAGACGATCAGCAAGCGCCTGCGGGGGAAGTTGCAGGAACTCAAGCAACAACTCCGGCAGCGTCGGCACGATCCCATCGCGGATACGGGTAAATGGCTCCGGTCGGTCGTGCAAGGCTACTTCAACTATCACGCGGTACCGGGAAACCTCAACCGCCTGCGAATCTTTCGGGAACGGTTGACCCGACTGTGGCGAACACAACTGCGTCAACGCAGTCAACGCCACCGCCTCAACTGGGACCGACTGGGGAAGCTTGCGGCCTGCTGGTTGCCTGCTCCGCACGTTGTGCATCCTTGGCCATCCCAACGGTTCGCCGCCACACATCCGAGATAAGAGCCGTATGCGCTAACCAGCGCACGTACGGATCCGTGCGGGGGGTACCGGGTAACCGGTATCCCTACCGCAACCGCCAGCCAGCGATGATCCGATGGCTGATTCACTCCTCACCCCGCCGCAGTGGAGCGTTGAACGAAAAGGACTCGGAGCGGACCCGCAGGTCTTTGTCGAGTTCAACGTCGACGACGAACCCGCGGGAGCGCGCCATGCCCCGATAGAATCTCAAGTCACGCAGGCTCACCAGAAAACCATCTTCACTAGCCTCAACTTCTCCCCACGGGAAACGGGCAAAATCCATGAAGATGCGGCCCGTCCGAGTCCTCATGGCGGCTTCGAGAGCGGCGGAGGCTTCCGGCTTTTTGAACGACCGCACTTCCTCGGGGGGTTGGTCCGAATTCAACGCGTTCACAGACAGTACACTTAAAGCCGCATCCGTTTCGACCACGCCTGTCCACGCCAGGGGATTTCCTGGGGAGGGGAAGGCGTCGAGTCTTTGCGGGTTCTGCTCAGAATACGTGCGGCTGTCGAGGATGCTCAGGGCGCGGCTGTGGGCAAAAGCACGCACTCCCCAAAGCGCGACCATGGCGCTCAGCGCGAAGATCGCGCCACGTGCGAGGTTGGGCTTGCGTGCCCCGACTTCTTCAGAAATCAGACGCAGCAGCCAGGGCACTCCCAGGCCCAGCACCAGCAGGAGGAGCAGCAGGGGATCGAAGATGTACATGATATCCCAGGCATACCAGCGTCCACTAAAGGGCAGGAAGGGACGGACCCCGTACGAATTCGTAAAATCGAGCAGCAGGTGGCTGCCGGTTCCCAGCAACGCTGCCAACATGAGCCAACGGGCATTCAGGGGAAGGCGGGGCTTGGGCCGCACTCTCTTCCCGACCCAGTAGATGCAACCCCACAGAATAAATGCAAGAACGATGACGCCTAAGAGGGAATGCGTGATGCCGCGGTGGTACTTAAGGTACGTCGCACTGTCCCGAAATCCCGTCAGTATGTCGAGGTCAGGAGCGTTCGCGGCCAGGATGACAATGAGTGTGGCGAATCGGGTCTTGCGGTTGAGCCCCGTGTGGCTGATGGCCACCGCCGTAAGCGTGTGAGTCAGGTTATCCATGAAGAATCCAGGAGTTAGAAGTTAGAAGCTAGGAGGTAGAAGCTAGAAGGTAAGCGTCACAAGCTAGAATCAAGCAGGCTTTCTTCTCACCTCTAACTTCTAACTCCTAACTTCTAGCTCCTCCCTTCCGGCATCAGCACCGTCAGCGCATCCGGAACGATCTCAAAGGTGACGGGCAGCGTGCCGACAAGTTCCCCGTCCAGCTCAAAGCGCACCGGCGTGGAGGAGTCCCCGGGGGAACAGTCCACGGGAGTACCCTCGTGAAGCGTGACGTCGCTCAATCGCAAGTGCTGGCGCGCCAGCACGGCCAGGGCGTAAACCAGGTACCGCAGGCGGCTGCGGCTCGGGAACGAACACACGGCGAAGCGCGGCGAAAACAGGTCGGCCGTGGGCGCCATATGCAGCCAGCCGGCATAGAGTCGAGTGCGATGCACGACGGCAAACGTGCCTTGGTACTCGTGGCCGTCGAGCCGCCAGGAGAACTTAGGGAAGGAGTAGCGCACGAGCTGGCGTAAAGCCTCCAGCACATAGCCGGCCACACCAAAGTCCCCCTTAAGTTTGGAAGAAAGCTTGTAGACGATGTGCGCGTCAAAACCAATTCCCGCCACGCTGGCGTAATACCGGAAGCATGCCTCGGCGCTGCGATGGCCGTTCTCCGGCGGGGACTGGGCGCCCACCCAACGGGCCCGCCCCAGCGCGATGCGTCGCGGCGACCAGCCGAGGAGTTGGCGAGCTGCGTTTACGGGATTGTGAGGGAGACGCAACTCCTTGGCGAGGATGTTGGCGGTGCCGCCCGGAAGTATGCCCAAGGGAATGGGACTGGGCGCGAGTCCATTAATAACTTCGTTAATGGTCCCATCGCCGCCGCAAACCAGGACAAGGTCGAAGCCCCGCCGGGCCGCGGCCTGCGCCAAATCCTGCGCCATGGCCGGCCGCTCCGTAGGAGCCAGTTCAACCTCCATCCCGTGGTCGCACAGCACGGCGGCGGCTTGCCGGATTTCGTGCACGCGCTTGGCGGGACGCCGCCCGGCAATCGGATTGTAAATGAGTATAGCTTTCTTCAATGAGAAGCCCGTGAGGGCAGAAACGGGGTGGCTCGATCAGGCCCGCGCCCCCCCGGCGTGTCGCAGCTTGAGCCGAAAGGCAGGCGCAACCCTTTACGGAACTGCTGGTATATCAACCCCGGAGACAACTTTCTTGGCGATCAAATCGCCTGTCCTCTTATCCGTCGCGACGTCCACCCAAACCCTGTCGCCCACGCTGAGCTTGTCCAAGGAACTGATTTTGCCGTTCTGGCTGAACTTGGTCTTCTTGTTCAGCTTAAACGCCTGGTCCGTGCCGACCTTGGTCTTGGTCAGGACCAATTCGTCGGGTTTAAGTTCCTTGATGACACCATAAAGATAATCCTGATAATTGCGCGCTATGGAGGTGGGATCGCCAAAACGCGCATTGCCGGTCTTGGGGGGGTCCTTGTCCTGCTGTTGGGCGGCTGCTGAACCCGCCAGCCACACTACTCCGAGAACGATTGCCGTCAAAATAGTTTTCAGCTTCATGGCCTGATACTCCGCAGAATTCTGCCTTACCAAATAACGACACTACCAGCCGAATTGCAGGCGTGTCAAGGCGAGGCTGTGGGGCAATTCGGTGTCGTAGCGGCGAGTTTACCTCGCCATATGGCGGCGTCCCGATCAGATCGGGATGAATGCCGCCTCACTGCGGATAGCCACCCCGGCGGAAATGCTCAAGGGAATAACCACCCCGGCGCCCAAGGCGCCACCCATCGTAACCACCCCGTCGCTCGGCGCGCCACCCCTCCTAAATTAGGAGGGGAGTTGTTTCGGAACTCCCCGCCTCTGATGAGGAGGGGTGGCGCGCCGAGCGCCGATAGCGTGTTCTTTCCAAATTGATCATCGGGGCCGAGCGACGGGGTGGTGCTGAACAGGGGAATATTTTCCGGCCATTTCTCTGCCGGAGGCCTACGCAACACGGCTCTCGGAGTTGGTCCCCGCCTGATGCACGCACTCTTGAGCGATTTGTGCCAGCGTTCAATGAATTTAATCCAGGACACTACCGCTTGCTACCCTGAAAGCATGTGTGCCGAAGGCACCTTGGACTGCGGTCGCAGCAGCTACCGCTTTCCGCCTTCTGTTCATACGGCAAATGTGCAATGTGGGGAGGAAGCAAGGCGGTAGCTGCTGCTACCGCAATCCAAAGCGCGGCGCGCAGGCTGGAGAAGGGCGGCAAACTCCGCTTCCCACCCGCCGGCCCCACCGGGGTTATAATTCCTCTTCTACATCGTGCTCGAACCTGTGAGGGACCGCCGTGGCCAAGAATATCGAAAAGGAAATCACCAAGCTGCGCGACGATATCCGCTACCACGAGCACCGCTACTATGTGCTCGACGATCCGGAAATCTCTGACTTCGAATTCGACAAGCTCATGCACCGCTTGCAGGAGCTTGAACAGCAGCATCCGGAGCTCGTCACGCCCGACTCGCCCACCCAGCGCGTGGGAGGCCAGCCCGCCTCGGAATTTCCCAAGGTGCGCCATCCCGCCCCCATGCTGAGTCTCGACAACACCTATTCGGTAGAGGATCTGCGCGATTTCGATCGCCGCGTGCGCGAACTGGCGGGCCGCGACCAGGTGGAATACGTGGCGGAGTTGAAGCTTGACGGGCTCTCCATGGCGCTGACTTACCAGGCAGGGGCGCTTCTGCACGGCGTTACGCGCGGTGACGGTGTGGTGGGCGAAGATGTGACGACGAACGTAAAGACGATTCGCTCCGTGCCGCTGCGCCTCGAAGCGAAGAAGTTGGAGTTGATCGGCAACCCGGCGCGCCTGGAAGTGCGTGGGGAAGTGATCATGACCCGTCAATCCTTTGAGCAGACGAACGCGCAACGCGAGGCCGTGGGCGAGCAGAAATTCGCAAACCCGCGCAACTCCGCGGCGGGCTCCATGCGCCAGCTTGACCCGCGCATCGTGGCGGAACGCAAGCTCGATATGTTCGTCTACTACCTCCAGGTGAATGGCGTCGAACCGCTCCCGGAACACGCGCAGGCGCTCGAAGCGCTCTCCAAGCTGGGATTCAAGGTGAACCCCCACTGGCGGCGCTGCCGGACGTTCGACGATCTGCTGGCGTACATCGCGGGATGGGAATCCAAACGCGACAGCCTGGATTACGAAATCGATGGGATCGTTATTAAAGTCAATAATACGCGGCTGTGGCAGGAGCTGGGGACCACGGCCAAGTCACCGCGCTGGGCCGTCGCGTACAAGTATCCGGCGCGCCAGGCGACCACGCGCGTTAACGATATCCGCGCCCAGGTGGGGCGGACGGGTACGCTGACTCCGGTGGCAGACCTTGAACCCGTGGACGTGGGCGGCGTTACCGTCAGCCACGCGACGCTCCACAATATGGATGAGATTGAGCGCCTGGGCGTGAAAATCGGCGACACGGTGCTCATCCAGCGCGCCGGGGAAGTGATCCCGCAAGTCGTGAAGGTGGTGAAGGCTGCGCCTGATGGCCGCGCCTTTGAGATGCCCGCCCGCTGCCCGGTGTGCGGCGGAGAGGTCCATCGGGCCGAAGGCGAAGTCGCTTACCGCTGCGTCAACACCGCCTGCCCCGCCAAACTCAAAGAGTCGCTGCTCTACTTTGCGGGACGGCGCGCTATGAATATCGATGGGCTGGGTGAGGCGCTGGTGGATCAACTTGTCGACAAAGGGCTGGTCCACGACGTGGCCGACCTCTATAGCCTGACCCATCAGCAACTCTCCGACCTCGAGCGCATGGGAGACAAGTCCGCGCAGAACCTGCTGGATGAAATCGAGAACAGTAAGCGGGCGGAATTGGCGCGCGTGATTTTCGCCCTGGGCATCCGGTTAGTGGGCGAGCGCACGGGCCAGTTGCTGGCTGACCACTTTGGCTCACTCGACAAGTTGGCCAAGGCGAGCGATGAAGAATTGCTGGAAGCGGAGGAAGTGGGCCCGCGCGTGGCGGAGGCTATCCGCGAGTTCTTCCACGAAAAGCGCAACCGCGAGGTGATCGAGAAGCTGCGTAAAGCCGGCTTGCAGTTCGAACAGAAGAGAGTGCACAAAGCCGAAGGAAAACTTACCGGCAAACAATTCGTGCTGACCGGCACGCTTCCCAATTATTCCCGCGACCAGGCTAAACAGATGATTGAAGAATCCGGCGGCCGCGTGGTGGGCTCGGTTAGCAAGAAGACGGACTACGTGGTGGTGGGCGCCGACCCGGGCTCGAAACTCGAAAAGGCGCGCTCGCTGGGCGTGAAAACTTTGGACGAGGCGGAGTTGCTGAAGGTGCTCGGCAAGTAGGATGGTTTGGTCCGCTGGGGAGAGCGCGATTCATTGTTTGACTTGAATTCCCGCCCTGGTGGGAATGACGCAACCGGTAGCGGCGATTTCACATCGCCACACTCGCCTTGGGGACAACCGTAGTTCCAGGTGGGCGGCAGGGTTTGCCCCTTTGAAGACCATCGCTTCCATGGCCCGGGCAAACGTCTTGACGTTATAACATCGAAACGTCATAATCAGCACATGGGAGCAACGCAGAAGCGTGCCACGGTTTATTTCGACGCAAGCCTCCACCGAGCGCTGAAGGTCAAAGCTGCGGGGACTGAGCGCAGTCTATCTGAAATCGTAAATGACGCTGTGAAGCGGAGCCTGGCTGAAGATGCGGAAGATTTGGCAGCCTTTGAAGAGCGGGCGAAGGAGCCTAACCTCGCTTTCGAATTAGTCCTTAAGGACCTGAGGCGACGTGGAAAGCTATAGGGTATTGATCAAGCCCTCTGCGGTAAAAGAAATCGAGGCCATCCCCGGGAAAGACCGTGCCCGCATCGCAAAGAGAATCGCAACCCTTTCCGACAATCCCCGGCCACCCGGCTCAGAGAAGCTCTCCGCGCAGGAAAAATACCGAGTGCGTCAGGGCCCCTACCGGGTTGTGTACTCCGTTTCGGATGCAGAACTAACGGTGCTGGTAGTGAAGGTGGGTCACCGGCGCGAGGTGTACCGATAGTGTGCAGGCGCATGAGGGCTTTGGGGCATCGTGTTTGTGAACCCGGGCTAAGCCTTCGTCTCTAGCGCGGCCATGACTTCGTCAGTGATGGTCTTTACGAGGGCTTCCACATCCTGAGTCTTCCCGCCACACCCGCCGGGGCAATTCTTCGGGCAGGTGGTGGGGCAGACGGTGATGCCTCCGGGAGTTTCCGGCTGGTCGCAGAGCTGGCACTCTTCGAGGCCGAACTTGGCATCGGGCAACCCCAGGCGCTTTTTAACTTCCAGCAGTAGCTTTTCCTTTTCGGGAGGAATGCGCGTGATGCCGGCGCCCAGTTGCGCGGCCAGCATCAGCGTGCGGCAGTAAGTGTCGACAACTTCCACGTACCATTCGGCGTGCGTAACGGTGTCAGCCCAGCAGATGATGCCGTGATTAGACAACAATATGGTGTTGTGGTCCTTCACATAAGGAATGATGGTCTTCGCGAACTCGCGCGTGCCGGGCGTCTCATACGGTGAGATGGCGACCGATCCGACAAAGACATCCTGCTCAGGAATGACGCAGCGAGGAGGCACCCGCCCCGAGATAGCATAAGCCGTGGCGTGGGGCGGATGGGCGTGCACCGCCGCGCGCGCTTCAGGGACCGTCTTGTAAACCTGCAAGTGCAGATAGACCTCACTGGTGCGGTTGGTCTTCCCTGCCAATTGGTTTCCTTCCAAATCCACCAGGCAGAAATCGTCGGGGGTCAGGTCAGCCTTGCTCAGCAGGGTAGGTGTGCAGATTACACGGTCGGGCGTGATGCGATAGGTGATGTTGCCGCCATTCCCGTCCACATATTGCCGGTCCCAGAGTTTCCTTCCCACCCGAATCATTTCCTGCTTGATGACTTGCGCCTCAGGCGAATTCAGAAGGGCTTCTTCCGAGCGCGCGGACTTGGAGAGAATAGGGCTTGCAACAGACGGCGCAAGCCGCTGGACCGCAGGCGCGGCAGCGCCAGTTCCGGCGGATTGAGTGCTCGGCCCGTGGTGGTTGCCGATGATCGTCAAACCGGCGCGGCGAATGATGTCGCGCGCGGTGGGCGTCAGGACCGCGCCCTCCGCGAGCACAATCTCACTCGCCCCTGCGGACACTGCGGCTTCCAGATTCTTGCCGGTCAGCACTTTGTGGCTTTGTAAATCAACCCTCTTCATAATTAAACCCTGCCTTTAACGGCCTGTGCTTTCACCCGCTCCTGGCATCAGCGTTTTCCAGAAGACGGCCTGATTTCCTTTGCAGCCTCAGCACCCGGTGGGTGGTAGTCCACCGTATTGACCAGCAGGCTGCAATAGGCGTCCACCGGAGCCCGGCCGGGCCAGTAAGGATTGGCGCCTTCCCGCCCTTCGACGAAGGCAATCATCTCGCCCTCAGCGGGGCCCAGGTGGTCAGCGACGATCAGTTGCTTTCCGCCACCCGATCCGTCCTGAGCCGCGAGCGCCCCGCCGGTCACGGGTTCGACGATCAAGAATCGCGTCCCCTCCAGGCTTGGATCCGAGACGCTCAGCACGACATTTCCGCGAACGATTCCCAGGCGCATACGCTTACAAATCGAAATTCGAAACTCGAAGCTCGAAACTCGGCGCGATTTTCGTTTTTCGATTTTCGAGTTTCGAATGGGTGACGGAAGACTCAGAACATCCGGTTTGGGGATTGCGATCAATGATCCCCACCACGATCATGCGTGTTGGGGTGGTGTTGTCCCCCAATTTCTGTCTTGCCAGGTCTCCGTCGGTTGTAACCAGCACCTGGGAACCCAACCCCGCGCCCAGATCGTCAAGCAGCACGATGGGTTCACCCACCTCATTACCATCCGCTTCCAGCCTCTGGCCGATCAACAAGCGCTGGCTTCGCAAGCTCGGGTGTTTGACCGTGGAGGTAATCGATCCGTCGATGCGGGCAATGAACATCAGCTTGACCTAGATAATGCGTAGCGCGCCGGCGATAGTGAACGAGCGCTGTCGCGTATACGTCAGGGGTGTGGTCACGCCTTCGCCGGTGGGCGTGGCCACGCTGTAACTCAGAAAGCCCGGACCGCCGTCCCCCTGGCTGGCATAACAAGGCGCGTTCTGAACGAATATCGTGGTATTCATCGCGCGCGCCATCTTGGTGGCGTTTTCGGCGTTGCGAGAATGAATGAGCGCCGTGTGATGGAAGCCGTGTTCGGCCTTGAGGGCGGCGCGAATGCCGTCGTCAACGGATCCCACGCGCACCACGGGCACAAAGGGCATCATTTGCTCGGTCTGCACAAAGGGATGGTCTTCTTCGGTTTCGCCAAACAGCAATTGGGTTCCGGCAGGCAAGGTCATGCCGATGGCGCCCGCCAGCACGGCCGGGTCCTTTCCCACAAATTCGTGCTTCACGCGAGCCCGGGCGCGGCCACCGTCTTTTCCCGGCTC
Organism: uncultured Acidobacteriota bacterium; assembly: GCA_963804995.1. Lineage (GTDB taxonomy): Bacteria > Acidobacteriota > Terriglobia > UBA7540 > UBA7540 > Bog-366. Next base: position 2,074,211 of record CAWDSK010000006.1, on the reverse strand, counting down.
AAAATCAAAAACGGCTTGCGCCAGTTTCTCCACTTGCGCATGGTTCAATTGCACAGCGCCCGCCCGTTTCATCGCCATAATGAATTCGTCGGCGACCTTGGCAACCACAAAGACCTCCTTTTCGCTGGTACAAAGAAGGTTGTTATCAAACGAGGCGCCCAAGATGATGGATTCCGCAGCTTTCGCGAGATCAGCCGTCTCATCCACGAGCACGGGAGGATTGCCCGGACCCGCCGCCACCACCCGCTTGCCGGCCTGCATGGCGGCGTGAACCACGGCGCCGCCGCCCGTAACGCAAATCAGCGCCACATCGGGGTGACGGAAAAGCTCATTTACCGATTCGATGGTCGGTGACTCCACCGCGCAAAGCAGATTGCGCAGGCCCATGCGCTTTTCGATTTCGCGATTGAACATCCGCACCGCGTACGCCACGCTGCGCGCCGTCAAGGGGTGGGAAGTGAACACCGGGGTGTTTCCGCCGGCCAGGACGCTGATGGCGTTGCTGCCCATAGTGGGCACGCCGTGCGTGCTGGGCAGAACCATGGCGATGACGCCGAAGGGTGCGTACTCGATGAAGAAGAGCCCCGTGGAGTCGCTGCGGGCTTCGGTCCGGAGCGCTTCCACGCCCAGCACCTTCTCCACCCGCCGCACCTTTACGATTTTGTGGTCCAACCGGCCCAGGCGCGATTCTTCATACTCCATTTTGCCAAGTTCTTCGGCGCGCTCGATGCACAGGCGGCGGACGATGGCGATGATCTCCGCCCGGTCTTGCAAGCTGCGCGCCGCCAACTGCGCTTGCGCAACGCGCGCGGCCTTCACGGCGTCGTCAACCGTGGAAAACACGCCGTCGCCTGCGGCTGCCTGCCGCTCCGGCAGTCGCCCCGCCAGGCGCGGTTTTAGCCGTTCAATTACTTCTTCGACGATTGCCGCGATCATGGGATCAGTGGTTGTGCTCATTTGCCAAGCCTCTGTAACACCAGAATCCAGGAGTCAGCAGCCCGTACCGAAACTCGAAAGTCGGAACTCGGAAATCGGTGGAACGCTCGCGAGTTTCGAATTTCGATTTTCGAGTTTCGATAACTCTTGGCCGCCGACCTCAAACTACCGCACTAGGGTTTTTCCAGCCGCTGGCCCGCCACTTGTACGGTGTCCACGATGCCGATGATGACCGTATCGACAGGGCAGTCCTTGGTGGTGTCGGTCAGACGCGCGGAACTTCCCTGGGTGAACATCACCAGTTCGCTTTCGCCCGCACCTACGCTATCGACCGCCACCACTGAGCTTCCGGATTCCACCAGCTTGCCCTCGCGCGTAACGTAGGGCTGAATCAACAGCAGCTTCATACCCTGGAAGCGGGCGTTCTTATGACTCGAAACAACATTGCCTATTACTTTGGCCAGGAACATGGCCGCACCTTCCATCGAGCTTTGCGTTATTCCGGTAAAATCGCGCCCAGATCGTCGTGCGGGCGGGGGATTACCTGGACGCTGACCACTTGACCAACGTTTTTGGCGGCGACAGCGCCTGCGTCAACCGCGGCTTTCACCGCTGCCACGTCGCCACCGACGAAGCTGGTGCAGAGCCCTCCACCGATCTTTCTCCAGCCTTTGAACTGCACGTTGGCCGCTTTCAACATGGCGTCAGTGGCTTGCACCAGCGCCACCAATCCACGCGTCTCAATCATTCCAATTGCTTGCTGTACCATCGGATTCTCCTTTGCCAGGCGCCGGGGAGAGAACGAAACTCGAAACTCGAAATTCGAAACTCGTGGGCGAGTCGCCGATTTTCGAGTTTCGAATTTCGAGTTTCGATCCTACCACCGGAACCCGAAACGCCTTACTTCAAGTAACCTTCCGAGACCCCTTCATGCGGGCGAGCGATCACGTGCGCCGCCACCAGTTCACCCAGGGCCTTCGCCGCCGCGGCTCCGGCATCAATCGCCGCTCGCACGCTGCCCACGTCGCCACGCACAATGGTGGTGACGTAGCCGCCGCCAATCTGAATCATTTTGACCAGTTGGACGTTGGCGGCCTTGCACATGGCGTCGCTCGCGTCCACGAGCCCCACCAATCCCTTGGTTTCAAGTAATCCCAATGCTTGATTCATGACCTTCTCCTTGGTGGCCTCTCAGGCCGCCTTCTTGGTTGTTCCCGATTCCGTGGGCGGCTCCGTGAAGATGCTCAGATCCTCGTGCGGGTGGGGAATCACCTGCACGCTTACCACTTCACCCAAGCGTGAGGCAGCTTCGGCCCCGGCGTCGATAGCGGCCTTGACGGCGGCCACATCACCCTCTACGAAAGCCGTGACCAGCCCCGAGCCCACCGGTTCCCAGTGGGCAAAGGTAACGTTGGCGGCCTTCAACATGGCGTCGGTGGCTTCCATCAAGGCCACCAGCCCTCTCGTCTCAATCATCCCTAAGGCTTGATTCATAGGTTCTTCTCCTAATCACTCACTCCTGATTCGATCGCCCGTTCTTGCAGCGCCCCTACTTAATCAATTCCACTTGCTTGGCCAGATGCAACGCGCAAGCATTGGCCTCGTCCGTGTCCATGTGGACTTCCAGCCGAAAAGTGGGATCGACGCGCACGTGCACCTTGTCGAAAGTTACCGCCGTACCATCACCCACCCTTAGCTTCATAACATCCTTGTGCCGAACCCCGTGCGACTCCGCGTCCAGCGGCGTCATATGTACATGCATCGCCGCGCGGATCAAACCTTTCTTGATCTCCACCACTCCTTGCGGCCCCATGACGAAGGCTCCCGGCGTCCCCTCGATGTCGCCTGAGAGGCGGACGGGCAGATTCTCGATGCCCAGCATGATGGCATCCGTGAAGGAAAGCTCAATCTGCGAGGCAGCACGGGTTGGCCCCAGAATTCGCAGGTTAGAAATCAGCCGGCCGCGCGGCCCGATGAGCACGACTGTCTCCTCCGCAGCGAAGGTGCCGGTCTGATACAGGGGTCGTAGCGGCTTCAATTGGTGCCCGGCTCCAAACAGGGCTTCCAGGTCTTTCTGGCTTACGTGCATGTGGCGCGCGGAGGCGTTCACCACCAGGCGTGAGGGTTGCTCTGCCGTTTCCTTGTCCGGACAGGTACCCATACGCTTGAGGACGATTTCCCGGACGATGGTCTCCACGACGGCGCGATCGAGTTGTGGTGTCATTTCACGCACCAAACTGACTGGTATTGGGTTATTGTGCAATGTGTATTCCTATAGACGTTCAGATTATTTCATATCCATGCATATTATTTCTATTTAGGCCGATTCTGTGCTATCTTCCTTCCCATGCGAGCTGCCGAACGACAAATTGAAATCCACAACGCTATTCGAAGTCAGGAGTTCATTGACGCCGCAGCCTTGGCGTCCAAACTGGGAGTCTCGGAATCCAGTATTCGCCGCGACCTCATGGAGCTCGAACAACAGGGTATGGTGCGGAGGGTCCGAGGCGGCGCCATCTCGCTGCAGGTTCAGAAAGAGTCGCGAGGCGTGGGCTGGGTGCCAAGTCGTGCCCGGGAAGAGAAGCAACGCATCGGCAAGGCGGCTGCGGCCCTGCTCGAAGAAGGCCAGACCCTGATCATGGACGGCGGCTCGACGGTGGCGGAGGTGGCGCGCCAACTGTTGGGCCACTCGCTGCAGGTCATCACCAATTCCATCCTCATTGCGCAAATCTTCTACGATTCCAAAAGTGTGGAGTTGACGCTCACGGGCGGATACCTCTACCCGCGCCTGGGTGTTCTGCTGGGGCCGATCTGCGAGGAGATGCTGACGCGCGTAGCGGCGGACGTCCTGGTGATGGGGACGGGCGGCATCACCGAGGCAGGCCTGAGCAACACGAACACGCTGGTGGTGGGCTCGGAGCGCAAGATGATTGAGGTCTCCCGCCGCGTCATGGTGGTGGCCGATTATTCGAAATTTGGCCGCCAAACCATGGCGCACCTCACGCCGCTGGAGGCCGTGGACGTAATCGTGACCGACCAGGAGCTGCCCCCGCGGTTCGAGAAGCTGCTCGAAAAGTGCGGAGTGGAATTGGTGCTGGCTTGAGGGCTCGCGCGCACTGCGGTTGGCGTTATGCCTAGCGATGTCGAAGCTCCTTTGTGTTATCATTTGAGCTGGGGAAAGTTCATGGCAAACGCAACAACCCTGCACAAGCGGCGCTCCGGGCCGACGGCATCTGGCGCCGGCCGGCAAAACAGCTCTCTGCGCCCGCAGAATCGGAAGCTGCTTAAGTGGCTCGATACCTGGCTTGCCACACCCGATGATCGTGATGAAAAGTGGTGGAACGGATTTGAGGACGACATTCGGAACCATCGCTCCACATTCACGCCTACCCAAACAGGATGACGAGTTACTCACTCGACACCGACACCGTCACCAAGCTTCTCAAAAAACATCCAGGGAATCAGCGCGTCCTCGACCGATTCCGCAAGGAGATCAGGCGGAACGCACTCTTCATCATGTGCCCGGTGGTATTCTATGAAATCCGGCGGGAGCTGGTGATCAAGAACGCGGTGGCGCAACTCACAGCCTTCAAGAAGTTGGCCGAAGCGATGGTTTGGAGAGAGTTCAACGCGGCAACCTGGGAACGCGCCTCAAGTCTCTGGGCGGACTTGCGGTCACGGGGTCGCTCCCACCAGGATGCTGATGTCCTCATCACAGCACATGCCATCGAGTACGGCGCCGTAATCGTTACCGGCAACGCCGAGCACTTCCAGGACGCCGGTGCCCGGGTCGAGGACTGGAATCAGTAAATAACTACACTAAATATACTCGCGGAACAGCTCGCGGCGCGGGGCGGGGATGACGACGGCGCTCACCAACATGCCCTCGGCTCCGGCGACGGGTGTAGCGGCGGCCACCGCGGCCTCGACGCTTGAGATGTCACCGGTCAGGAGCACAAAGCCTTTGCCCCCGATGGCCATGGCCAGATGAATGCGGAAGAGTTTGATGTTGGCAGCTTTGGCGGCGGCGTCCGCGACCTCGATGATGGTGGACGCGGAAAACGTCTCGATGATGCCGAGCGCTTCGAACTGCTCCGTGGGCAAATCTACTGCCGAAGAAATCGCCGGGAAGACGGAAGGGTGGAGCCGCGAGATAACTTGCCGCTCGATCAGTGCGCCTTCGGAGGCGGTGGCGCCGGCCTCAACACTCGACTCGACGGAGGCCACGTCGCCTGACACCGCAATCAGGTACTTGCCGGAGCAGATGGTGCGCGCGAGCAGCAGTTCTACCGAAGCGGCCTTGAGCATGGCGTCCTGCGCCTTGTAGCCAATGCCGATGCTCGTAACTTCCACGAGCCCGATGGTGTCCATTTCAGCCACGTACGTTTCCTTCCTTGAAGCAGTCAGTTGTCAGTAGCCAGTTGTCCGAAAGAACGCTCACCATCTGGCCACAGTCCACTGATCACTGTCTACTTGCCTCTATCATCACAGCGCCATCGATAGCGCGTACCATTCCCGAAATGCTGGCGTGAATGTTGGCGCCCAGTTTCCCGGCCGCAGGTGAAGCGATCAAGTCACCCATGCGCACCGATTCTCCAGGGCGGACTGTGGGCACGGCCGGTGCACCCGCATGTTGCTGGAGCGGGATGACCACGCGCCGCGGTGCGAGCCCCCGATCTTCCAGCGGACCCACGTTGCGAAATCCTGTGAGGCCAAGCTTCGCCATCAAGCGGTGCGTAGGAATACGGCGCTGGTTTGCCACGGGATGCGGCCGAATGTCTTCCGCCCTGCCCTGCCATCCCAAGCCGCGCTCGCGGGCAATTTTCTTGTCGTGAGCGCAGACGTCCTTAGGATCCAGATCTTCGGGGCAAGAGAACAGGCTGCACAGGTTGCACTCGCAGCAATAGAGCGTGCCCATCATCAACCGGTCTTTATCCGGAGCAAAGCCCAGCGCGCGCATGGCCTTATGCGGCTCGATGGGATGGCCCAGCAGATAGCGCGGGCAGAGTTCGGTGCAGAACGAGCATTGGTCGCACGCCGACTTGCCGATGCGGTCCATCGCCGGCCACGAGCGCAGGTAGCGGCGGATCAATCCGTGCTCGCGCGGCAGCACGATCAACCCGCCGGTAGTTTTGGTGACGGGCTGCTCAAGCCCCGCGGCCAGATGCGCCATCATGGCGCCACCCACCAGGACTTCGAAGGGGCTCGCCGTCGCGCCACCCGCGGCGGCAATGACCTCTCCAATCGCCATGCCCACAGGCACGCGCAGCGTCACGGGTTCAGCCACCGCGCCTGCCACGGTCAGATATTTGTGCGTCACCGGACGGTTCCGCGCCACGTTGATCAGCGTCTCGACGTTTGAGACCACCGCGCCCACATCCAGCGGCAGACCGCCGGGCGGGATCACGCGGCCGGTCACGTCATAGACCAGAACAAACTCATCACCCGCCGGGTAGACATCGCGCAGAGGTTGGATCTCGATATCGTTCGGCAACTGACCCGAGAGGCTCCGAATCACGTCCTCATACTTTTCCTTGATGCCAATAACCCCGCGCCGCGCGCCCACGCGTTCCATGGAAATCCGCAGGCCGGCGAGCATCTCCACCCCGTAGTGGAGCAGCAATTCCTTGTCCTTGTGCAGCAGGGGCTCGCACTCCGCCGCGTTCACGATGTAGGTCTCAGCCTGCCTCTGCAGCTTCACGGCCATGGGGAACCCGGCTCCCCCTGCGCCCACTACGCCGTTTTGTTCGATGGAATCGCTCAAAAGGTTCTCGCTGATGCTTAGGTTCCGCCCTGCGGCGCTTCGCGTGAACCGGGCGGGTAGGCTTAGATTCACAGCAATCGCTTTGCCAAGAGAGGTTGGCGGAATGTTCCAATATCCTTCAATTCCATCCAGGAAATTCAGGGCGCATACCGATTGGAGGGGTCGGAACGGCTTTCCGATTCGAAACCTCGGGGCGGGTTCTCCTATTTTTCAGACAGGAAGTCACTCCTCCACCTGCGGCTAATATCTCAAGCCATTTTATCAACTTATTGGCCTAATAATGATTAGCTTGGTGTAAGTAGGGCATAATTTGGACAAGCTTGAGCCATGGGGTGCCCCTACGAGTCGCCTTGTTTGCCGCTGCCCCGCGCTGCGCTTGTATCCACCTGCTGGCGGATGGCGCGTGTTGGGAGATTCAGTTCTTACCCGCGACTCCGCAGCAATTTTTGAACTTTTTCCCGCTGCCGCAGGGGCAAGGGGCATTGCGGCCGGATTTCGAGCTTCCACCCAGGCGGACGGAATCCGGCGTCAGGCCGGCAGCTCTTTTCTGGCGAAGGGGTTGCCAGTAGGCATGGATTGCGAACACGGTCGCCGGCAGCAAGCCGATTAACTCGTCACGCACCTCTACCGGATCACGACCCTCGGTGACCTCTTCCCAGGCATCATCCAGGGAGAAGGCGACGATTGCAGCAAGTATCCCCGAATTCTCCTCGTCCTTGAGGAGTGGCTCCCAGGCTTCGGACCTCAAATGAATCCCCAGGCTGAATCCAATGCACCACTCCTCTGCGGAAAGAGTTGGTTGGCCATCCTGCACGTCCTCGTACAAGAAGGGCTGGAATTCTTCGGGCGCCTTCATGAATTTCCGGACGATATGGTTGTAGAAACGTGTGATCAAATCAAAGATGCGCTGCGCGTGCTCGAGAGAGTCGAAGGCCGGTTCATCTCCCTCGCCCCAAATCCTGGGGAACCATTCGCTGGGAAGCAGCGTGACCGGCCCGACGGCAATAGCGGTGAGATAGCCGTTGAGCATGCAAAGGTTCATCGTTTCTTCCGGGACGAGATCGGAATCAAGGAAGCTTTCCAGTTCCTCGAGTTCGGATTCGGAAAGAGGTTGGTCGAGAGCCACGGCGGTCAGTGTACTCACTTCCTGGCGGCGGTTCAACCGGTGAATCATGCGGGATAGCGCAGGGCGGCGTGGCCGCAACCAACGCATCTCGTGGGGTGCCCCTACGAGACTGTGCGCTACCGGTTTGCTCAACCACACAGGATAGAAATCATAGCCCTCTCCGAGGGGAGAGGGTGGACCGCCGCCGGCGTCTTCATCAGCCGGGGCGGGACGGGTGAGGGGTTACTTCACCACCCCAGGAGCGGGACCCGCACGCAACTACGGAAATGGCAGCGCCCCTTCTAGTTTAGTTGCGACTCCGCCGCTCTGCGCTTGAAGCCGCGCGCACTCCGAGATACTATGAGCGCGGGTTTCAAGGAGTGAACATGACTTCCGGCAGCAAGACCCCGGCCAACCTCGGGGTCTTTGGAATCGGCCTCGCCGCCTACTGGCCGCAGTTTCCCGGCCTCAAGGAGCGCCTGGAAGGCTACCAGCGCGAAGTGGAAAGCCGCCTCGCCGGCTTCGGGGCGAAAATAATTTCGAGCGGCCTGGTGGACACGCCCGAGCGCGCCCAGGAAGCCGGTGACCTCTTCCGGCGCGAGGGTGTTGACCTGATCATCTGTTACATCGCGACCTACGCCACCTCCTCGCAGGTTTTGCCGGTGGTGCAGCGCGCGCGCGTGCCGGTGGTGGTGCTGAATCTTCAGCCCATTGCGGCGCTCGATTACGAAGCGACAGACACGGGCGAGTGGCTGGCGAATTGTTGCACCTGCTGCGCGCCGGAAATCGCGAACGCCTTTGCGCGCTCTTCAATCGACCTCCGCGTGGTCTCCGGCATGTTGCGTGATGACGCGTCGGCCTGGCGCGAGATTGAAGACTGGTGCTCCGCCGCCGGTGTGGCGCGAACCCTGCGCCGCGCCCGCATCGGGTTCCTCGGCCACAATTATCCCGGCATGCTCGACATGTATTCGGACTTCACCGCCGTGCACGGGCAAGTGGGCGCGCACGTCGAAGTCCTGGAGATGTGCGACCTCCAAAAGCGCGTCCCTGCAGTCGGCGATGCTGAGGTGCAGAAGAAGTTGGAGGAAGCGCGCGCCGTCTTCGACGTCGACCCCAGCGTCAAACCGGAGGACCTGGTCTGGTCAGCCCAGGCCGCCGTGGGTCTTGACCGGTTGGTGGCGGACTTCGCGCTCAACGGCCTGACCTACTATTACCGCGGCCTGGATGGCAACGAATACGAGCGTCTGGGCGCGGGCCTGATTATGGGCAATTCCTTGCTCACGGCGCGTGGCATTCCCGCCAGTGGAGAGGGGGACCTCAAAACCTGTCTGGGTATGAAGATCATCGACCAGTTCGGCGCGGGCGGCTCCTACACGGAATTCTACGCCATGGATTTCCGCGAAGACTTTCTGCTGATGGGTCACGACGGGCCCGGGCACATCACCATCAGTGATCAACGCCCGCTCCTGCGCGGGCTGGGGCTTTACCACGGCAAGCGCGGCTACGGGGTATCGGTGGAATTCAAAGTCGCGAAAGGCCCCATCACGATTTTGGGAGTAACGCAGACTGCCGAAGGCAAACTGAAAATGCTTATGGCGGAAGGTGAATCCCTACCCGGCCCCACGCTGCGCATCGGCAACACCAACTCGCGGCTGAAATTTGCCCAGCCCCCCGCGGAGTTCGTCAATCGTTGGTGCCACGAAGCTCCCACGCACCACGTCGCGTTGGGGGTGGGGCACCTGGCGGGACGAATCGAGAAGCTGGCCTCCGTCATGAAAATTCCGCTGGTCAGGATCTGAGCCCCGGCGCTTCGCGCCCGCGCGTGCGCGCAAGGCATGGCCCTCTCCGAGGGGAGAGTCGATTTGAATTTACAACCCTCGCCCCTTTGGGGGAGAGGGTGGACCGCCGCCGGCGCTTTCACCAGCCGGGGCGGGACGGGTGAGGGGGTCTTTGCCTCACCTTAATTATGCAAAGCTCAGTAATAATGAATCACTTTAATTCCCCTCCGAAGGTGACACCATGAAGAATCGAAGCCTATTAGTCCTACCAATCCTTATACTTTTCTCAATCAGCCCCGCACTTCAGGCTGCTGACTCCGCAAATAAAATCAAAATCGACTGGAACAAAGTGGTGCGCGTCTCCCGTACCAATCCCACCTTGCAAGTGGTGGTGAACCCCATGCTGCGCCGGGGCGCCTCCATGCACGACGCGGCTTTCCGCACCCTGCATGATCTGGGCTGCGACTACGTCCGTTACGTGCCCTGGTTGCCTTACCCCAAGCTGTCGGTGGCGGAACTCGATCCGCCGCACGACGGCAAGACATTCTGGGATTTTTCCCTGATCGACCCCGTCATGGCGGACTTTATGGAAGCGACCGCCGACCATTCCGTCGTGATCAATTTCAGCGCCATCCCGCAATGGATGTACAAAACCCCCGAGCCCGTGCCCTATCCCGCGGATCCCGACCAGGTGACCTGGACCTACCAGCAGGGAACTGAGTTGCGTGATCCCTCGCGCAAAGAGTTGGCGGGTTACTACCAGCGCCTGGTGAGCTGGTACACCCAGGGTGGATTCAAGGACGAGTATGGAAAGTTCCACGCCTCCGACCATCACTACAAAATCGACTACTGGGAAGTTTTCAACGAGGTTGATGACGAACACTCCATGACCCCGCAGGAATACACGGCCAGCTACGACGCCATCGTGGAAGCCGTCCGGCAAGTGGCGCCCCACATGAAGTTCGTGTCGCTGGCGCTGGACGAGACGGGACACCATCCGGAGATCTTTGAGTATTTCTTGAATCCGCGCCACCACAAGCCGGGAATTCCTGTGGACATGGTCAGCTACCACTTTTACGCCTCCCCCACGGCGGAGCAGTCGCCAGAGGGCCAGCAGTACACTTTCTTCGATCAGATGAATGGTTTCCTGAATGTGGTGCGCTACGTGGACAGCATTCGCCAGCGGCTCTCTCCCCAAACGCAGACGGACATCGATGAGCTGGGGGCGATCTCCGGCGATGATCGCACTCAGTCACTACCGGGGCACGTCGTCAAGCCGATCCCCAATTTCTTTTGGAACCTTTCAGGCGCGCTCTACGCCTACGCTTTCGGCGAGCTGGCCCGCATGGGGATCGAAGTGGTCGGGGAATCGCAGCTTGTGGGCTACCCGACGCAGTATCCCAGCGTCAGCCTGGTGGACTGGGCCTTGAATAAACCGAATGCGCGCGCCTGGGTGCTGAAACTTCTGCGCGAGAATTTCGGGCCTGGGGATAAACTGGTTGATACCGACCCGCCGGATGAGGAACTGTTCATCCAAGGCTTCGTGACTCGCGACGGCAAGCATAAGGTGCTGCTGATCAATAAGCGCCTCTGGGCACAGGTGGTTTCCATCCCCGGCGCCGCCGGTGGCCGCATGGAAGTAGTCGATCAGCAGACCGCGTTCGAGCCGCCCGCGCAGGGCCAGTTGCGCAGCGATGAGGTAACCCTGGGAGGCCTCGCCGTGGCCGTGGTCACGCTGCCGTAGGGGGAATTCGATGGGGTAGTCGAGCCGGGAGCGGAGCGCGGCAGAGCCGGAAGAGAAAGTCAAAACACAAAGCGCAAAACGCAAAACTCAAAGTCGCCGGGGCGGGTGAGGGGGTCACCTCGCAACCAATTTAGCAGGTAGCAGCGCGGCAGGAGGCCGCAATCAAAACGAATCTCTCTGTGTCCTCCGTGCCTCTCAAGCTTCAACACAGAGCGCACAGAGTATCTCCGTGGCCTCTGTGTGAAAGCTCTTCTGGCCGCAGAGGACACAGAGAAAGGTGTGTTTAACAACAAGAATTTTCGCGCACATCGTAGGGGTCGCCGCGGCAACCGTTCGGCTTGGGCCAGCGCCAGTGGTTACTGCCGACCGCCTGCCGCAAGGCTTCCCCGCTACCGGCGGCGATGTTTCGTAGCGCGGTCCCCCGGTTTTGGGGGCCGCGGTTCTTGGTTTGAAAGGCTGGTTCTTCGCCACCCACCATTCGCTCCGATGACATACGAAGAGCCGCAGACCTCAACGGCGGAGGTCTGGTGCGCCGGGATAAACCGGCAGAAAGCAGAGAATGAAAATTTCTCACGAGGAAGGAGCAGCGATCCACTCGGCCCCGAGTTTTGCGCTGGGCGTCGTGAGGCGCACGGTGAAGCGTAAACAGGGGAATAGGTGGGCTGGGTATTGAGCTTCGAAAATGTCCAATCAGGACGCCGACGTTTTCAGACTAAACGGAAGGCAACATGAGGCCGGGACGCCAACGCGAGTTCCGGCACAGTCCTGCGTAGTCGTAGACCCCAGACACGCCTAGACACTTTCTGCACGAGAACCGGGAGACCTCGGAGGCGCCGGCCGCCGTAGATCGTGGCCGGACGGCGGGAAAAGGCGATGGCCGTACAGCCCGCCTGCACGCTTTCGAGGAGTCGGACAGCGGAACAGTACCGATGAATCATTTGAACAAAGACGGGAAGCCGTTGGCGGAGAATGAGGAGGGAAGGCCGCTGATCAAGGAGAACACCCGTTGGCCTAACACGCACCCGACACAGAGCGGGGCACGCGTGTCCCAGGGACTCGCGGGTGTGCGGAAAGCCGCGAAGGAACACAGGGAGATGAAGTTCACGGCCTTGCTCCACCACTTAACGGTCGATCTGCTGCGGGAAAGCTTTTACGCCTTGAAGCGAAAAGCTGCACCGGGAGTAGACGGCATGACGTGGCAGGAGTATGAAAGCGGGCTGGAAGGTCGACTCGTCGATCTGCACAGCCGGGTCCACCGCGGAGCATTCCGAGCGAAGCCCTCGCGAAGGGCGTATATCCCGAAAGGCGACGGGCGGCAACGTCCGTTGGGGGTTGCGGCACTGGAGGACAAGATCGTCCAACAGGCCGTGGTCACCATCCTCAATGCGATTTACGAGGAAGACTTTCTGGGCTTCTCGTATGGCTTTCGACCGGGATGCAGCCAGCATCAAGCGCTGGACGCGCTCTCGTACGCGCTCACGGTGAAGCACGTGAACTACGTTCTTGACGCGGACATTCGTGGATTTTTCGATTCGATATCCCACGAATGGATGCTCAAGTTCGTGCAGCATCGCGTCGCCGACCCCCGGATTCTCCGGCTCATCCAGAAATGGCTGAAAGCCGGGGTGAGGGAGGAAGGCGAATGGTCGGAGACGGAGATGGGTACGCCACAAGGGGCGGTGGTCTCGCCCCTGCTGGCGAATATCTATCTGCACTACGTCTTTGACCTGTGGGTGCAGGCGTGGCGCAAGAAGCACGCCCGGGGAGACGTGGTCGTGGTGCGGTATGCCGACGATACGGTCCTTGGATTCCAATCGCAGACGGAAGCCGACCGCTTTCTGGAGGATTTCCGGGAGCGGGTGGGGAAGTTTGGATTGGAACTGCATCCTGACAAAACGCGCCGGATCGAGTTCGGGCCGTTTGCCGAACTTTACCGGAAACGGAGAGGAGAAGGTAAGCCGGAGACGTTCGACTTTCTGGGCTTCACGCATATCAGCGGGAAGAACCGGAGGGGGCAATTTACCGTGAAGCGGAAGACGATCAGCAAGCGCCTGCGGGGGAAGTTGCAGGAACTCAAGCAACAACTCCGGCAGCGTCGGCACGATCCCATCGCGGATACGGGTAAATGGCTCCGGTCGGTCGTGCAAGGCTACTTCAACTATCACGCGGTACCGGGAAACCTCGACCGCCTGCGAATCTTTCGGGAACGGTTGACCCGACTGTGGCGAACACAACTGCGTCAACGCAGTCAACGCCACCGCCTCAACTGGGACCGACTGGGGAAGCTTGCGGCCTGCTGGTTGCCTGCTCCGCACGTTGTGCATCCTTGGCCATCCCAACGGTTCGCCGCCACACATCCGAGATAAGAGCCGTATGCGCTAACCAGCGCACGTACGGATCCGTGCGGGGGGTACCGGGTAACCGGTATCCCTACCGCAACCGCTACGCCGTACATGCGGCAGGAGAAGGGTGTTCCGGGCGGACCTCAATCACCAATCACAATCCGCAAATCATCAATCGCAAATCACCCATCACTCAATGGCCCGATGGCCCGATGAACCGATGACCCGACCCAAAGGTTTCCCCTCTCACGGCGCCAGCACCAACCGCCCCGTGGTTTCCTTTTCCACGGCGGGGCGAGAGTAGACGAGCGGGAAGTATTTGCCCTCGATCCAGAGAGGATACAAATCACCATAGTGAGGGCTGCCGGGTTGGGCGCTTTCGCCCGGCACATTGATCCCCTGCGACCGGTCCCAATCCGCCGCATCCATCACCTCGCGATAGCTTGCCCCATGCGTCTGCTCGAAGCCTATTTCCGGAGAAGCTGGTGGCGCAGGCGGTAAAACCATCACCTGGTCTGGCCAGCGGCGTCAAATCCATCAACGCGGCTGCGCCGGGCAGGCGATCGAGAGGATGGCGGAAGTGGACGACGTGAATCTTTCCCCAGGACCACTGCTTGGGGTCGGAGCCTTCAAGCCTGCTGAGTTTGTCGACGGCGATGGCGAGGGTTGAGAGCAGCAAGCGGTCGCGCGCGGCTTCAGGCGAAGGGCCGAAGGTTGCCACATCAGGGTGCTCGAGGTGGCGCATAACGACAGGCAATGCTCCATGACCTTCCATAAGTGCCCAAGCGCTTTGCTGCGCCAGAAGGTGATATACGGAGCGCTGGACTTCCGGAAGCCACAGTTCAAATAGCGCTGCCGCGGCAGAGTCGCGATCGAGTGAACAGTTCCAGTCGAGCAGCAAGCGCGCCGCCGCATTACGCGAGTTGCCCACCGCATGTGCGAGCAGCGGCTGAAGCTCACGCGCGGGCAGTGACACGACATCACTTTGCAGGCGGCCCAAATCTTCTACGCTCAGCTTTTTCCCTCGCGTTGCGGCGTCGCGCAACACTTCGTGAATCCGCAGGAAGCGGTAGGGAGGCGACCATTCGTTTCCCACCTTAAAGGGGTAATCCTCAGGAATCATTTTGTGGTTGGCGGTGGCGACGAAGCCCTCGGCGGGGTTGAACTGGTGCGGCAATTTCGCGGCGGGAATCCAACCTGACCATTCATAATCCCTTGTCTCCAGGCACCGGCAGTTGCCCTGACCAATTCTTGCGCAGGGGCGTGAGGCCCATGGAGTGCTCGCCAATGTTTCCCGCCGTGTCGGCGTAGACGATGTTTTCCGGAGGCACTTTCCAGCGCGGCATGGCCGCTTCAAACTGTTCCCAGTTCTGGACGCGATCGATGGCGAGGGAAGGCAGGTAGCCCGCCGTCCCCGGTTCCGCTCCCACCCAACGCAGGGCCAGGACGCGGTGGTGGGCCGGGTCCTCCCACAGCACGGGGCCATGGCGAGTGAACTTCATCTGGGCTCGCACGGAGGGCTTGCCCTTGATGCGGATTTCCTCCTCCTCCACGCGCATCCGCTCCCAGCCCGTTTCGGTTTTGTAACGAAGCGGGTCAGCGGGATCGATGGTCTCAACGTAAAGGTCCTGCTGGTCCACGGCAAAAATCGTGATGCCCCAGGCGACGTGCTGATTGTGTCCAATCGCCACGCCCGGCAAGGCCGGTTCGCCGGCTCCAATAACATCCCAACCGGGCGCCACCAGGTGCACGACGTAGCGCAGCGAGGGCAAGGCGATGCCGCGATGGGGATCGTTCGCCAGAATCGGGCGCCCCGTACTGGTCAGCTTGCCGGACACCGTCCAGTTGTTGCTGCCCTGCACTCCCGGCTCGGGTGGAAATTCCAGGCGATCATCGCTTCCCGGCAGGTTGCGCAGAAAATCAGCCGTCAGGCCGGTGAGGTCCAGGCCCGGGGCGGGATCGAGCTTGACGGCGGGATCCAGGTCCAGCAACTTCGCGGCACCCTCCGCTCCCACCAGCGCCACCAGTTGAGCGTGAAAAAGTTCGCGCGCCGCGTTGCCGGTCATGGGAAATCCCGCCATGCGCAGAATGCAGTCCTCAGGTTTCCAAGGCTCGGGGGAAAAGCCCGCGAGCCGGAATTCCAAGGGGAGGCCGGGGCCGCCTGGCGACGTGAGGTATCGGATGTTCAGCATTGATCCCTTCGGTGAAGGCCTCCAGAATTTCCTTTGTGTCGGGAGAGTAACTCGCGTACTCAGCCGCCATCGCCCCACGATAGCGCAGGCGCCGCGCGTTCACGTCGCGTTCGAGCATCGAGGGCCCGAAGATTTCCGCCAATCGCCCTTGCCCCAAGCGCTTCCAGAGTTCCATCTGGAACAGGCGGTCCTGCGATGCGACGAAGCCCTGGGCGAAAAACAAGTCGTGCTGATCTTGGGCGTAGATGTGCGGCACTCCCCAACGATCGCGCAACACGGTGACGGGATGATGCAGTCCGGTGAGCTTGATTTTCCCATCGATGACGGAAAGTGCGGCGTGGGCCTGTACTTCGAGTGATGTGCCGGATGAAGCTTGCGCGCGTGGAGACGCCGCCTCACCCGCGACGCGCGACACGTGAGTGGCCGCCCACAACGCGGCACCGAATCCTAGGATCAGGATGGAACGGAACACATAATGGGTTCTGATTTGCATAGCGCAGCTAAACCCCCTTCGGTGCCTTGGGCAGCATGTAGCGCAGGGCTCGCTTTCCAGCCCTGCGGCTTTTCAAACGGCGGGTTACGCCCCCGCCGCGTATTGGGATAATTCCGGTATATTTTTCCGCGCGGCCAAGTGTGCGGCACGGTGGAGGGGCAATCCGTCCACGACTTTTTGTCATCTTGGGACTTGTCCCAGAAGTTGCTCTCCGCGCGGCATAGCGCGCGACGTCCCACCAACTTCCCCGTCTTCAGACGTTTTGCGCCCCCCTTTTTTGTCTACGGCTACTCCACCTGCTCTACACCCCCTTCGGAGCCATCGGCAGGCCGCGCAGGCGTTTGCCTGTAGCCGCGAAGATAGCATTACCGACGGCCGGCGCGATGCCCACGATGGGAGTTTCCCCCGCCCCCGCCGAAGGCACATCCTTCCGATCGATCAGGACGACTTCCAGCGCGGGAGCGTCACTGAAGCGCGGCACGCGATATTGCGCAAAGTGCGGGTTCAGGATGCGCCCGTTTTCGAACTTGATGGCTTCAAACAATGCGCCGCCGAGACCCATCACATTCGCGCCCTCGATCTGATTGCGAAGCTGATCGGGATTGACCACCGCGCCACAATCGAAGGCCGTCACCACACGCACCACGTTTACCTGGTGGGTTTCAGGATCGACCGCCACTTCCGCGCAGGTCGCCACGTAGCCATTTTTATCAAACCCACCCGCAATGCCGAAGCCATGCCCCGGCTGAGGCTTGGATTGGCCCCAGCCGAACTTCTGCGCGGCGGCTTCGAGCACCGCCCGGAAGCGCGCATCCTCGAGGTTCTTGAGCCGGAATTCCAGTGGGTCCATCTTGGCCAGGTGTGCAAGCTCATCCATGAAAGACTCGCGCGCAAAATGATTGGCCGTGGCAGCGAGCGAGCGATACGAGCCCTGGCGCAAAGGTGATTGGGTGGAGTGAAACTCAATGAGCTGATTCGGTATGTTGTAGAGCGTGCCGATGGCGGCGCCGCCGGAATTGTAATTGTGGAATTCCCACGCGGTGATCGTGCCATCACTTCGCAGGCCGGCGGAAACTTCGATGACTCCGGCCGGACGAAAATAGGCCCAGGTGAATTCCTCCTCGCGCGTCCACACCAGCTTCACGGGCTGGCGCGCGGCCTGGGCCAGGCGCGCCGCTTCCACGGCCGCTTCGCCGGTGTGCTTGCCGCCGTAGCCCGAGCCCATGTCAGGCATCTGGACCCGCACCTGGTCTTCCGGCAGGTGAAAGGCTTCCGCCAGTTCGCCGCGCACTCCGAAAGGCCGCTGGGTTCCGGTCCACACGCTCAGCTTGCCGTCTTTCCATTCGGCCACGGCGGCGCGGGGCTCCAGCGGCGCGTGCGCGATGTAGGAGACGGTGTAGGTTTGTTTATGCCGCAGGCTCGCGTCCGCCAGGCCCTTTTCCATTGAGCCGACGGCGTGGCGGTTGCGGTCCTCTCCGTGCTCCACATTCTTCTTCAAGTAATCGAACAACTCATCGCTGGAGGGCTGCGGCGGGGATTTCCACGTGGCGCGCAAAGCAGCGAGAGCACTCTCGGCAAGGTATGGATTGGGGGCAGTAACGCCCACAAAGTTACCGTCGTGCACCACAGTTACGCCGGGCATCGATTGCGCCTCGTGCGAGTCGAGAGAAGTGAGTGTGGCGCCGAAAGCAGGCGGCCGCAGAATTTTGCCGTAATGCATCCCGGGCAGCTTGATGTCAGAAGGGTAGCGATGCCTGCCCGTAACGATGTCGCGGCCCGTGACCTTCGGGAGCGGCTTGCCCATGACCGTCCATCCGGTCGCAGGAGTGAGAGGGTCTTCCGCAGGAATGGTCTTCGCGAGTTCGCGCCCCTTGGCCAGTTCCGCGTAGCTTGCGGCTTGACGTGTTTCCGGATTTGTTACGGCGCCATTGGCCGCCACCAGTTTCGTGCGGTCTACTTTCCAAGCCTCGGCGGCGAGGTCGATGAGGGCTTCCCGCGCGGTAGCAGCCGCCCGGCGAAGTTGCGGGTTCATGGTGGGAGTTGTCCGGCTGCCGAAAGTCCCCATATCAAAGGGAACGTGGTCGGTGTCGCCCATGAGGAGGTGGATCGAGCCGGGCGCAATCCGCAACTCCTCGGCCACGGCCTGCGTGAGCGAGGTGCGAATGTTCTGCCCCACCTCCACCTTGCCCGTGCAAACGTTGACTTCACCCTTTTCGGTGACGTGCAGCCAGGCAGCGATGTCCTGCGGCAGAGATTCCTCGGGCCGACGGCGGGCGCGACCGGCTTCCTGCCCAATCAAAGGGCTATCAAGGAGGCAGAAAACCACGATGCCGCCGCCCAACACCTTGAAGAAATCGCGCCGTGGCAGCGCAAAGTGATAAGTGGCGGGAGCACTCAATTCGTAGCGTTCGGGTTCAACCACCCCGCCCTCCGGGCACCCCTCCTTACTAAGGAGGGGAGTTTCGGCTCCTCTCCTTTCCAAGGAGTGGGTCGGGGGGTGGTTCCAAAGTGTTTTCACGAGCGCACCTCCTGCAGGGATTTTGCCGACCGGCGAACGGCAGCAATGATGCGCCCATAGGTTCCGCATCGGCAGACGTGGCCCTCCAGGAAGTGAGCGATCTCCTTTTCCGTCGGATCAGGGTGGACCTTCAGCAAGCCCACCGCGGTCATGATCATGCCGGAAGTACAATAGCCGCACTGCATGACACCTTCATCGAGAAACGCTTGCTGAACGGGGTGCAGTTGGCCATCCTTCTCCAGGCCCTCGATCGTCGTGATGGGCTTCCGCGCGGCATCGCTTACAGGAGTAATGCAGGAACGTCGCGGTAATCCCCCGATCAATACCGTGCAGGCGCCACACTGGCCCTCACCACAACCATATTTGCTTCCTGTCAGGTTGAGGTCGTTGCGCAAGACGCTCAGGAGACTCGCGTCCGAGTCAACCTCAACGGAATACTCCACACCATTGATCAGCAGTTCCGTGACTTTCGCCATGAAACACCCCCGCGTACGCGGAGAATTATAATTGCGGCGGAAGGCAGAATAGAGCCCTCCGCGGTCCCCATTGTACGCCGTTTTTTTGAGCGGGGATTCCGATTTCCCCCCTCAATGCTGCTCACCCTTTGAAGTCAAGGTGAGGTAAAGTCGCCGCCACCTCGCATACCGAAGACTTTTCCGCAGCCTGTGAAGCCCCGCCCTCTGAAGCTGTGAAAAAATCCCTGAACGAGCCAAAGCATCTCGCGCAGAGACGCAGAGGCGCAGCGCGGCGGAGCCGCAACCAAAGCCGTGCCATGGCCGTCCCGGCCATGCCCGAGCACGGGCGGGACGCCCGTGGCACCTCAAACTGCGACACCACTCACCGGAATTATGTGCTTGACATTGTTTACTAGTGAGGTATAATTGTTATCGTACCGCGTGACCCCCCCCGGCGCCAAGGCGCGTACAGGGCAAGGCTGGGCTGGGCAAGTGGGGCAAGAAGGGAGTTATGTAGCCGCAGCCACACCCCGGATTTCACAGCGCCTTTATGTCCGCCCAAGACGCCATTTTCCCAAAGCTGAGAACATACTGAAAACAAAGGGCGGGGAAAGGCGATTTTCGTTCCCCCAAAGCTGAGAACATTCTGAAAACAAACCCACTTACAAGGCCTACCAAAAACTGGATATCGCTATGACAAAATGTCTTACTGAGAAGGACCTTCTCCCTCCCCCGACGCCATCCCTTAAGCCGCTGACAACTATCTAACTGGGCTACATTTGCTTCGTCTTCTGCCGGAGTGCCTGCAATTCCTCGGCGCACTTTTCAGAGTGGGGGGCAATATTGCAGGCGGCTTCAAGATGCCCCAGAGCTTCCTTGAGAAGTCCCAGGTGCTCCTCAGCGATCGCTAATTTGAATTGGCCGGTGTAACTATCTGGGGTCAGCGCCACCACCTGTGCAAAGCGCAGGCGCGCCTTGGTGTAGTCCCCCCGCTCCAGCCAGTACTCTCCCAGGGCTTCGGCAGCGGGCGCGTAGGCGGGATCGAGCTTGAGCGTCGTGGTCCATTCCCGCAGGGCATTCTCGGGTTGGTCAGTCTTGAAGTAGCATTCGCCCAGATGAAACCGCGCCAGCGTGTTGTGCGGGGACTTTGCCAGAATCTCGCGAAACTTGGGGAGTGCCAGATTCGCGTGTCCCTCCTCAAGCGCCAAGAGGGCGGCTGCGTATGCGTGGTACTCTTCCAGGCGGTCCTTGGGGTCGGGTCCGGGGCCCTCTGCTTCGGCGGGAGGCGCCACCGCGAGGTAGCCGAGAGACTCAAGGGCGGCGAGCGTTTCCTGCGAAATCTGCTGGGTCGGGGCTGGGCTCGTGGGTGCGTAGTGAGCGAGCAGAGTGTCAAGCTGGGTGTGAAGTTCGGAGGCGATTGCGGATTTCCTGGGCAGGAGGTTGGTTTTTTCGTGGGGGTCGGCATCGAGGTCGTAAAGTTCCGCCTTGGGCGCGTCAATGAGTTTGTATCTTTCAGCGCGCAGAGAGCGGAGCGGTGCCCAGCGGAAGGCGTCGTGAGCATAGAGACTTTCGCTGTAGACCGCGCTGGGGCCGCCGGCATCCCCTGCCTTGATCGTGCCAAGCTGGCTTCTGCCCACGAAGGAACCCGGGGTGGGGAGGTGCAGAAAATCCAGAATGGTCGGCGCCACGTCGATCAAACCGCAAGGGACTGGTGCGACGGCCGGATAGCCCGCGGCGCCCGCCGGCCAATGCAGAATCAACGGCACCCAAAGCGTGCTTTCGTAGATAAAGTAGCCGTGGTCGGACTCCTGGTGCTCCCCCAGACCTTCGCCGTGGTCTGAGAGCAGGATCACTAAGGACTTCTCCCACCATCCCGACTCGATCAGGGTTTGTTTGAACTCGCCCAGCACCTGGTCAACGTATTCAAGCTCCGCATCGTACTGTGAGATGCCCCGCTGCCGGGCCGCATCCTGCGGGAGGTCATAGGGCTCGTGTAAATCATAGAGGTGAACAAAGGCGAAAACCGGCTGGCCGCGGTTCGCGTTAAGCCACTGGCGCGCGGCGCGCACTACCAGGGCGCCGTTTCGCCGCACGGTCATGGAGAAGGGATTCGTGACGCGGGCAGCTTCCAGATTGAAAGGACTCTCGTAAAAGTCGAAGCCCTGGTCCAACCCGAAACGGCTGTCCAGGAAATCACTGCCGATGAAGGCGGCGGTTTTGTAGCCGTGCGACCGCAGTACGGAGGCGAGCGTCACGGCCCCGGGGGGCACGCGCTCACCGTTTTCTTCAATGCGATTCTGGAAGGGATACGTGGATGTGAATAGGGAGGTGTGGGAGGGTAGCGTGAGCGGGATTTGCGACTCAACTTGCTTAAATAGCGTGCCTCCCTTCGCGAACGAGTCCAAGTGGGGCGTTTGAATCTTGCTATACCCGTAGGCGCTGAGATGGTCGGCGCGGAGAGTGTCAATGGAGATTAGGATGATGGGGGTGGAAGGGCTCACGTCGGGAGGTGCTGCAGCGCCCACACAGAGTTGGCACCAGAGGAAGATGAACAATCCCAAACCCGCGGCTGGGCGGGGCCTTTGGGTTTTCGCGTGAAGCATAAGCGTAAGATCCAAATAGCAAGCCCTCTCCCCGCGGGCTGAGCGTGCCCCAGGGAGAGGGCTAAGAACTAAAAGCCGAGCCCCGAATCACTAGAAAGTGAACCGCGCCTGCAAGTCGATTCGGCGATTTGCAGCGCTGCTACCGAAGAACCCGCCCGCCAGTCCATTGGAGTGACCAAAAAGCGGCGAGCTGAGATTACCGGTCGGCGACGACAAGTTGACGTTGTTTAAGAGATTACGCGCAGAGACACTTAACGTAAGGTTGTAACGGCGGTTCGTCGAGGCTCCTCCGCCTCCCCAAAATCCGCCACCTCCCCCTCCGCTGCTGAGTCCCTGACCGCCCAGACCGCGGCCGTATCCTCCGCCGCCACGATTGCCTCCCCCGCCAGGACCTCCAGCACCCGCCCCGTGGGCGATTTCTCTGCCGAATCCGAATGTCTTGCTGAGGCGCAAATTGACGGCGAACTGGGAGTACCCTATGCCGTAATTAGGGGGGATGACGGTTTCACCGGCGGTTGGGAGGGTGGTGTTGAAGGCACCCCAGCGCGTAACTATCACGCCGGGAGCTGACAGGTTGGTAGCAAAGGTGGGCCGGTCGTTATAAATCGAATCGCCATTCAAATCCTTACCCACCGTGATATTGAAAGGACGGGGGGAATTCGCCACCACAAAGGGAAAGAGCTGGAAGCCCCGCGGAAGGTTCCAACTGCCTCCCAGGAAGACGCGATGGCGCACATCCCACGAGGAGCGTCCATAGTCCTCTTCCAGGTTGTATTGGTTCATGGGAAAGCTGCCAGATCCTGCGATATTACTGTCGGCGTAGCTGAGAGTGTAAAAACCAGAAAGCGAGAACTTCGGGCCTCGAATATTAAAGTTGGAGATCATCTGGTTCTGGTTGTAGAGCCCGTCGGATTCGTATTGATACAAGGGGGCCGTGCTGCCCAAAGGGTACGGGCTGCTGGAGGGATTCGCCGGGTCCGGCGCATTGATGTTACGCGAGTGAAGTTCATGAACGCCATGGGCGTTGAGATAGGTCACGGAGACCGTGGCGATCTTGGAAACTTGCCGCTCCAGCCCCACCCCTGATTGGATCGTATAAGGGGCGCGTAAGTTCGGGTCAATCTGGTAGACCGTGGACGCAATCAGATTCCCCGCGAACGTGCTGACCGGGGGAATGGTGGGGAAGAAGTTGGGCGAGGGGACAATGTACTCCTGCTGGTTGACCCCATTCAGGCGGTCGGCGTTAAGGATCAAGCTCTCGCCGAAGCGGTCGTAAAAGACTCCGCTGCCCGCGCGCAAAACCGTTTTGGGTGATTTCCCTTTTCCAAAGCCCCAGGCGATGCCAAGACGAGGAGCGAAATCGGCGTGATCGTGAATGTGGGTTTGGGTTTCAAAGCGCAGCCCCGCGCTGACCGTCAGATTGGGGAGCGCCTTCCAGTTGTCCTCCACGTAGGGTTCAAAGTCAAGGTAGTGAACCTGAGCAACAGGGTTTCCTGCCACGACGACGAACTGGCTCGCTCCGCCCCCGGCGGCACTGATCTGGGCGGGAGTCATCCCCGCTTCGAGACCCTGCTCCGTAATTTGATAGGCATTGAGCGAGGGGAAGGTAAAAGTGCCATTGAAGTTCGAGGTCGAACTCGAGGCGGGGACATAATCCCGAAGTCGCGCTCCAAACTTCAGGAAGTGTTTGCTTAGAGACCAGGAGGTATAGTTCTGAAATTCATAGGAATCTTCAGTGTAATGGCTTGTCCCGGAGCTATTTCCACCGCCGTAGAATGCCCCTGGGACTGAAATCGTTGTCGCCAGACTCTGCGGCAATTGATTGTAGATGTAATGGTGAAAACGGAACCGGACCTCCGTTACGGCCTTCTCACTTAACACCTGGGCATCACTGACTTGAATGGAGTGATCCGTGCTGCCGTAGCTGTAGGCCTGCGAGGGAAGATTGAACTGGCCCACACCTTGATTGGTTTCGTTGTCCTGCCACAACTGATAACGAACCGTCAAAGTATTATTGGTGCCGAATTGAGTGTCAACCCGGGGACTGAGGTTGGTGCGCGTTTGAGGAGCTGGGAGTGCCTGGCTAAAGGGAACCTGGTCGAAGTTGGAATCGAGAATTACGGCGCTCACAACGGAGTCGTCCTGGATATTGCGGCGCTGCCCGTCAAAATAATACGAGGTTCTCTTGTTGATAGGGCCGCCAATATTCCCGTCGAAGAGTTCAGAGTGGTAAGCCGGCACCTGCGCCGCGAAGGGATTCCGGGTATTGAATGCGGAGTCGTTGCCGCTATAAAAAACCTGGCCATGCAGCTTGTCCGTGCCCGGCTTGGTAAGAACCTCGATCCTCCCATAGCCCAGAGAGTCATATTGGGCGGAAAAGGGATTCTGATTGACGCGGATTTCCCGGATCGAGGATTTGGGCGGAAGTTGGCCGCCGGTGAATCCGTCGATGTAGACCTGGCCTCCATTGGGCCCCGCGGCAGGCCCCGCCAGAGCTTCCAACTCCGACTGCAATTCATCAGGGTCATCCGAGAGCGATTCAATGTCTTTCCCTTTGATGACCAACGAACTGGCGTTCTCGGTCGGTGACACACTGACCTTGGTCGTCTCATCGGTCACCGTGACCTGTTGCTTCTCAAGAGCCACTTCCAGATGAACATCCACGACCTGGGGCTGGCCGCGGGCGATTACGATGCCGGTCTTCACGAAGTCGGTAAATCCCTTGAGTTGGATTTGGAGCTTGTAAGTGCCAGGGGGCAGGTTGCGGAAAGCGTACCGGCCCTGATCGTCGGTTTGAGCAACCAGGGCTGTCCCTCCCGGCCCAGTGACCGAGACGGTAAGGGCAGGAACTGCCGCGCCCGAGGGGTCAAGAACTTGGCCGCTCAGGCTGGGGCGGCTGGCTTGGCCGAAAATACAAATAGGAACCAGGAAAAATGCCAGCAACACTGCGCAGAACGTTCGCTGCGGATTTCTTAACAAGTCGTTCACCTTGACTAATCCTCCATAATTCTTTCGCAGAGGCCATGTCCCAAGTGTTGCGGCACTCGGGGTCGGTCTGGCAGTACCGATCACCTTAGGAAGAGAATCACGGCTCGGGGATGGTTCTACTGCTCGCCTCCGCCACCGCCCA
Source organism: uncultured Acidobacteriota bacterium (assembly GCA_963804995.1). Classification (GTDB taxonomy): domain Bacteria; phylum Acidobacteriota; class Terriglobia; order UBA7540; family UBA7540; genus Bog-366. The sequence goes on along the minus strand of CAWDSK010000006.1, from coordinate 2,049,151 downwards.
TGCTAAGGTTCCAAGACCCCAGATTCACGTCGCCCCCACCCTTTGGTCGGGCAGTAAGAATGGGTTCCACACCGGAAAGAATGGCAATGGCCGTTACTTCCGAGGGATTCGCTCCCGCCGTACAGACCACGATGAGGGGATCGCCGGATTTCAGTTCGCTGAGAGTCAGCGCCGGCATGTGTTCAAGCATCTGATTGAAATTACCCATTCCCCCGCCACGGTGGTTACCGTTTCCCTCGCCTGGGCCAACGGGACCGCCTGGAGCACCAGGACCGCCTTGGGCCCCGCCTCCTTCGGCCCCTCCGGCGCGGGGCGTTTCCCCTGCCGCCGCCCCCGGAGCCGGTGCCCCCGAGTTGAAACGGGCAATCCGCTCGGCCACCTCAGGCGGGAGTTGGTGCATCTTGGAATCCGGGGTCGTATGTACCAACAGGGGCTTCCCGGAAGTCAGATCCTTTACTGTCAGAGTGTTCGCTTGCGCGTCCACGGACATCACGGTCACGCCCAGGTTACGGAAGGTTCCTGAAACTAACTTCTCGACCGCGTAGTGAGTGCCGTTGTCGCTCTTGGTGCCCAGGGCGCGGACTTGATCACCCACCTTGATCGCGTCAAAGGTGCTGGGTATGGCGTCGCTGAACTTTACCGAGTCTGGAGCGTAGCGCAGGAGCACAGTCTTCGGCGTTTGAGTCAGGATGACAGGATGAGTCGGATTCCCCGGGGTAGGGGGCGTGTTCGGAACCGCAACCGTAATCTCTTTGGTTGCCGGGTCCACCGCCTTAACCACCCCCCCGATTCCGCGCCGCTGCCAATCCAGTGCTTCGGCTTGATGTGCACTGGCAAGATCTGACTTCGTCATCACAATGACGCGGCTCGCCTGCAGGGATTTCTGGTTGTCCGAGAGGTGGCCAATCACCGATACCCGGTCACCCACACTGATTTCACCTACCGTGATTTTGGCTGCGGTCTTCAAATCCCTTGCGCCCGGCGGAACCCGCAGAACGGAGACGTTGTCGCCCAAAAGGACTTGGACGTCGCCACTTTTTTCTGTGTGCAGGGTTAGTTTGCCGGGTTGGATGCTGGTGACGTCTCCGAGGGCTTTAGCCGCCAGCGGCGCCTGGGCGTTCGGCACCTGAGCTTTTGCCAGGCTAACCACTACGGTCAGGTACAAACAAGCCTTTGCAAAGAAAGATAAACCCCTAATCACCGTGATTTTCCCCTATAAATAGAAATAGACGTTGACGTTGAGATCGGCGTTACTAGTTCCGGGGACGGAAGGGAAAAATCTGCAGATTGTCGCCTGGAACTAGAGGGCCATCTCACCTAGCGATCGCAAATTCGTGCATTTCGTCTGCCACTCCACAAATCGCCAAGCGGGCGTGGGGCAAAATGTCAATTCGGCGGCGGCACTAGATAGTTTGAACGAAGGAGCCTCTCATTTTGACTTTTGGACGAATCAGGCTCTCCATTTGGAATACCCATTATAAACAATTATGCTGCAGGAGACTATAGGACCGATGGTTTTCGCGTTCGATGCTTGGTGAATTCGGGCAACTTGACCATAGATTCTCAATGTCCTGACAATTTGTCAGTTACATCGAAAAAGGCTGATCCGCCACGATATGAACCCCCACGAAGGGCTTCTAACCCAAAGGGGGGTGTTGTCAAGCATCAAAAGCCCAGAATGATCCGTGCGTACATTTCCGCCGCGCAGGCCACTTGATCAAGCTCCACATACTCCTCGGCCGCGTGGGCACGATCAATGCTTCCCGGGCCCAAAATAATGCTGGGCACTCCTACCCTCGCGAGTTTGCTGGCATCCGAACCATAAGGCACGCCCACCAAACGACTTACCCCTCGAAGGTTTTGAGAGACCTCACGCGCAATCTGGGCAATTCGCGCCGAAGCTGGAGTCTCCATAGCCTGATCTTCCAGCATCGGGGGATCCATCTCTACTTTCAACTCGGGGTCTTCCGCACCCATTTCGGAAAGCAGGTCGTTTAGTTCCTTCCACACGGAGTCCTTGGTTTCACCGGGCAATAGACGGCGGTCGATTTCAACCGTGCAAGATTCCGGGACCTGATTCACCTGGATTCCGCCGCGAATTGTTCCCACCGTGAGCGCCGGCGATCCCAGGAGCGGATGCTGCCGCAGTTTATAGCTGGGCACCAATTTTTCATCGATGGCCAGGATGATCTTGGCCATTTTGGTGACCGCATTGATGCCCAAATGCGGCTTGGCAGTATGGGCGGCGCGACCGCGGGTGTGCATCCGCCAGCGCAGGACTCCCTTGGAGGCTACGACGATCTCAAGCTCGGTAGGTTCCGCAACCACCGCCCCTTCAGCCTTCACCCCTCTTTCCACAAACTTCACAATCCCGCGAAACGAATGTTCCTCATCCGCAGCCGCCACCAGCACGGTTGAGGCCCGGGGTAGGGTTCCGGCATCGCGCACGGCTTTTAGCGCGTGCATCATGGCGGCCAACCCACCCTTGGTATCGCAACTCCCGCGGCCGTACATGCGATTATTTTTCCGGACCGGCTGGAACGGTTCGATGCTCATGCCTAATTCGGAGGCCGTGTCCATGTGGGCTTCAAAGACTAAGGTGGGACCTCCCGGCTGCCCTGCGAGTTTGGCGATCACGTTGGGGCGGCCTTCGAATACCGTTTGGAATTCGCAGGGGATGGAATTCTTCCGAAAGAATTCTCCCACGTATTCCGCGATCCGTCCTTCTCCCGGTCCTCCGGGATAGCCGGGATTGACGCTGTTGATTGCAATCAGATCGGCCAGCGTGGCGAAAATCTCTTCGGAATTTATTTTCAAGCCAGGTTCCATGGTTCCTGTCCTCTGGTGATGGGAAACACGTGGCACGCTCACGGCACTTCGGCTCGTCGGTCCCAGGCAAAGCCTGGCAGGCTGTTGAAAAATCCTCACGGTGCGAGGTAGCGCGGGTTTACCCCGCCATATCGCCAACGATTTCAACAGCGGATGGCGGCGTAAACCCGCCGCTACGTCGTTTTTCATCAGCCTGCTAGGCCGCTATTGCACTTTCACGTCACGCTGTTCTTGGGCGGATTGGATCAAGGCCAGAGTAACCTTCAGCGCCTCGCAGGCCTCGCGTGGAGTGATGACCGTTGGTGACTCGCCCCGTCTCACGCAGTCCACAAAGTAGCCAACTTCTTCCTTGATCGCTCCCCAGATGCGGTCTGCGAATCGCGCGTCGTAACTCGTGTTGAGAGATTCCGTCCCTTGCTCCTTCCACAAACTCAAACTCGCGGGCACCAGGTGAAGGTCCGCCACGGCTTTGGTTCCGATGACCTGCATGGAGTCGTTGGTCATGATTCCGGCCTGGTCGGGAATCAGCCAATGGGTCTCAACGCAAGCCACGGCGCCGCCCGCAAATTCAAGAAAACTCCAGTTGATATCGGGATTCTCCCCGCCCTGGATGTTGCGCGTAAACGCTCGCACGTTCGTGACACGGTCCTGCGTGTACCAGAGGCACATGTCGATGTCGTGAATGGAGTTCTCGAGTATGGCGTGAGCGCGCGAGTAAATTGCATATAGCTTCCTCGGCCGGTTGCGCCGTGCATGAATTGAAACAATCTTGCCAAGGTTGCCGGCTCGGATTTCCCGCTGCAGGCTCCCGTAGTTGGTTTCAAAGCGCAGGATGTGGCCCACCATGAGATGGACGTGGGCTTGTTCCGCCGCCTGCATGATCTTCTGAGCGTCTGCAAGATTCGTGGCGATAGGTTTCTCCAGCAGAATGTGTTTTCCCGCTTGGGCCGCAGCCAAAACCGGCGCGAGATGGAGGGGTTCGGGTGTCACGACGCTCACCATCTCAATATCCTTCCGCGCGCACAACTCTTTGGTGTCAGTATAGGTGTGAGGGATCTGGTACTTGCCGGCTATCTCGCGCAGACGGCTTTCATTAACGTCTGAGATGGCTCGAACCTCAACATCCGGGAGCGATCGGTAAGTTTCGATGTGCAGCTCGCCAAATGACCCTACGCCAATAACCCCCACCCCGATTTTTGCCATACCGAGTCCTTTCTGAAGTTGATTCCCCCCGCAGTTGCGGAAAGCGCACACTTTTCCTCAGGGGGTTATGAGGCAGCAATCATAATCAAGCACCGCCATCGTGCCAAGTCAATTCCCGGGTTCAAACCCCAGGGACGAAAGCATGTGAATACGATTGACCAGCAAGCGCAGGCTGGCGCAGAGCGAGCTCAGCTCTGCGACTCACGTCGGCCTTGACCTCGGACCGGCTTGCTTGAACCGCTCGAAATCGCAGAGCTGGGCTCGCTCTGCGCCAGCCTGGATTTTTCTCGCCATTGCCAAAACCACCTCAGGTTATGCTTCGGACATATTGAGAGATTGACAATCTCTGGATCGAGGGGTATTGATGCATCGTGAATCGATCGCTGCTGGTTGGAGCGCGGCTTCGAATCGCGGATGAAAGTGGGCTCTTCCCATGATCTCAAACCCGCCATGAATTGTGGCTGCAACTTACCGCAATTTCGCCTTGGACAAAGCAACCTTCGAGGCCTGCCCCATTCAAATTGATTACGTGAGATTTCCCATAGGATATCGCGCCTGAGAAAAGCCCACGGACAGGAAGGCACTGTCCGTGGCTACCACCCCAGTCGGACGGTGGGCGGCCAGGCTACGAGGATGGCTGCCGATTGGCGCCGTACAAGGCTTTGCGGATGTCGCCTTCGTATTTCTCCGCCGTGCGGAGTCCGATGCCCGGAATGGCGAGCATCTCAGCGGTATTATGGGGGCGCAGCTTTACCAGTCCTTCGAGTGCCCTGTCCGTGAGGATGCGGAAGGCAGGCACGCCAAGTCGCCGGGCCTCCGCCAACCGCCAGGCACGCAGCGCCTCTTCGGCCCGAAGGTCCGCCGCAGGGTCAGGCTGTCTCTTCGTGGCGCGCGCCGCGAGCGCCGCCGCCGGGCCGGCAGGTTCCAGCCCCGGCATCGTGGCTCGTCTGGGTTTCTTCCGGCGTTTGGGCTGAGCGGCAAGCGGCTTAAGAACCTTCATTACCAGGTCGAGCGGAGTACGTTCGTCCACCGCATGCCCGGCTCGCGTGAGGCTGGCGGTACGATAAGGAATCTGCCGGCCATTCTTTTCAAAAACCGCATCCTGCAAGCGCACAATTCCGGCGCGCGCCATAGCCCCCAGCAGATCCTCGAACCTGTCGCGGCTCATCTCGTGGCCCGCCAAGAGTTCCGTATGCAGTTTGCCCGTGGACCTTGCGCCCCCGCCGCGCAACTCGTCAATTACGCGCAGCACCGCCGCGTGCTCTGCCTTCGTGGCGGTCCGGAAGTGCTGTGCGACGCATCCTGCCGGAGCGCAATGATCGCAGATCCCGCAGGGCTTCTGACTATCGGCGAGGTCGCCGAAATGGCGCACCACGCTCGCCATGCGGCACAGGTTGCTCTCTGCGTAGCGGATCATGAGCTCAATCTGCTGGCGCTTCTGCTCACCCTGGACCAGGTACATCTCCCGCCAATCGTTCTGCCCCAACGTAACGTTTTCGGCGTAGTCCACCACGGCGCCGCCATGGGTCCACAGCTTTTCGAGGGCCCGGTCAAACACTTCGGGCTCCATCAGCAATTTCCTTTGTAGCTCGCGTTTCGCCTGCGGCTCAGGAGTGAGGCGCGCGAAGATTTCGTCCAGAAACATCACGTCCGGATAATCCCGCTCAAAGAAGAAGTCATGCGTGTAGCGGTCCGCGTAGGATTGCATCAGGATGGCGCGGCTGGGCTGGCCATCCCGCCCGGCCCGGCCGATTTCCTGGTAATAGGCTTCAATGCTCCCCGGCAAAGCAGTGTGGATCACGGTGCGGATATCGGGCTTGTCGATTCCCATGCCAAAGGCAATCGTCGCCACGGTAGCCTGAAGCCTGCCCGCCAAGAACTCCCCCTGGACTTGTTTGCGACGCTCGGCATCGAGTCCCGCGTGATAGGCGGCAGCCGTGAAGTGGGCACCGAGTTCGAGGGCCAGGGATTCCGCCTGCTTGCGCGTAGGTGTGTAGACAATTGCCGGCCGCCGCTCGGAGTCAGACAATAGTTCCAGCGTGAGCTCTGGGCGTTCCGAGGGCGGAACTTCCACCACTTCAATCGCCAGGTTGGTACGCCGAAAGCCATGAATGAAACGTGCCGGCCGCACGAGCCCCAGTTGCTCGACGATGTCGTTCTGGACGGGTGGCGTAGCGGTGGCGGTTAGCGCGATCACCGGCGCCGGGCGCAGGCTGGGCACGTGCTTGCCGAGCCGGCGGTAGTCAGGCCGGAAATCATGTCCCCACTGGGATATGCAGTGCGCTTCGTCGACCACGATGAGTGAGACCTGCCGCTTCGCCAGCATCTCAGGAAAGCCGGCCACACGCAGCCGCTCCGGCGCGATGAACAGGAATTGCAGTTTGCCCGCCAGGTAGTCAATGCAGACGCGGCGCGAGTCACCCCGGCCGCGCCCGGAATGGATGCGCTCCACGGCAAAGTTCAGCGCTTTAAGCTTGGCAACCTGGTCCTCCATCAGGGCGATGAGAGGACTGATCACGAGCGTCGTCCCACCGCGCGCCAGGGCCGGCAATTGGTAGCACAGTGATTTGCCTGACCCCGTGGGCATCACCAGCAGCACGTCGCGGCCTTCAATGACCGCCCGGCAGACGGCCTCCTGATTGGGGAGAAAGGAATTGAAACCGAAGGTGCGCTGCAAGAGGGCGGCAATATCCCCGCCGGGTGTTGGTGCTTGAAGGATAGATGGCGCCGGGGGACGCTGAGAAGCAGCGACTGCGCCGCCCCCCGCGGGATTGGCCGCAGGGGTCGCCTGCCCGCCTTTCGCCGGAACCATTCGCGCGTTTTCTCCGCTGCCTTTCAACCACTGCCCCCACGCTGACCTGAGTTCTGAAGCTGGATTCGTACGGTTTCGCCTGCTAACGCGATAACGCGTTGAGTCTGACCCTAGGCTAACCAGGAACCAAGGCTTTCCCAATTAGCGAGCGCTCCTGGCGTTTGATGAGCTTCGGTCGCCGCGGCGACAAGGGCTCAGCCCTTCCCTGGAGTTTGTACATTTTCAAAGTGCCCAATCAAGAATCTCTGCCCTCGCCCCCTTGGGGGAGAGGGTGGACCGCAACCGGCGCTTTCACCAGCCGGGGCGGGCCGGGTGAGGGGGTTGAGGCTCGAGGCGCTCTCCGGCACCCCCTCCTGCCAAGACCTCCGGCACGGACCCTACCCCGCGCAGCACTTTCTCCACCCACCTCTCCGGCGCTTCCAGAACGATGCAGCCAGCCCCCTGCCGCTGGCTCGGTTTCGGTGGGGGCGACGCGCGCTCGATCGGGTTGCGCTACGCGGCGCGCCAACGACCGAATCTTGCGGCGGGGAGGTGCGGATTTCATCCTATCTCCAGTATTCACGGCTTAGACCCCCTCACCCGTCCCGCCCCGGCTGATAAGTGCGCCGGCGGTGGTCCACCCTCTCCCCCAAGGGGGCGAGGGCGGTAAATCCAAGAAGCGGTCCGCCCTTTCGGAGGGGGATTAGACCTCTCATTTCAAATGTAGAAACTCCAGGGAAGGGCTCAGCCCTTGTCGCCGCGGCGACCGGAGCCGCAGATCGCTACCCGCCCATATAAGCGTAACATGGACAAGCTTGACCAGGAATTGACACTACAACATAAAGCCGCGAGCAACAAGCCGCTGCGTAAGGCAATGCGAGGTGGGAAAAGGTGTGGGTTCAGCCGCTACACATAGTCGAACAGCGTCATAAAACCGAAGTCCATGTGCAATTGCTGGTGGCAGTGGAAGAGCGTCAGGCCGGGATTGTCCGCGACAAAATCCAGTTCGACCTGCTGGTAGCCGCCTAACATCACGACATCTTTTAATATTCCTGCCGTGGGCTTCCCGGCCCAGTTCGTCAACTCAAAGCTGTGGCGGTGCAGGTGAATGGGATGGATATCATCGCTCGCGTTGCGGAATCGGAGGCGGTAGCGCTTGCCCTGCTTCAGGTGATATGACGCGGGGGCCATCCCGCCCATCATCGGGTAAGCCACCCCGTTTAGGGTCCAGCGATTAAAGCCTTCCTCCGCGGCATTGTCTTTCGCAATCAACATCTCGAACGTCTCGTCGGGCGGGGGCGCCGTGGCTCCGGGTTTCGCGAAGTGCGTGTAATTCCACTTGAAGGGCGGCGGAGCGATCCATGCCGGCTTACCGGTGCTTCCGGCATACTCAACGATGACGCCCATTCCATGATGGCGATCGTCGTCCGCGAGATCACCCATGATCCACACCCCGGGGTGATTCATTTGCACGACGGCGGAGATGCGCTCCGCCGTGCCCAGCCAGAGTACAGGAACCGCAGCGGGATTCGGGACCGGATTGCCGTCCAGCGCCACCACCTGGAAGGTGTGCCCCGGCAAGGCCAGGCTGCGAATCTCCGTGGCGCTTCCATTTAAAATATGGAACAGGACTCGTTGCCCCTGCTTCACGCGAATGGGCTCACCATGCCCCAGCATGCGCCCGTTGATCGTGAACGAGTCGTAGCCGACCTCATACCCGTGCGGCATACCCTTCGCGAGCGAAGCCTTCATCGCGGATTCACCCGCGTCTTCGAGCGCCTTAACCCGCGCCGAGGGATAAAGAAAGTCCATCGCCATATCGCCGCCGCGGCTGAAGGAAGGGTCGAACTCTTTCAGAACCAGAAAGACTTCGCGGTCGTATCTGCCTGGGTCATTCTTGGGCTCGATATAGACCGGCCCGACTTGGCCGCTGTATTGTCCTGCGGCCAGGTCAGCGCCCGCGCGGTTGTGGGTGTGGTAAAAACGCAGGCCCGCCGGGTTGGGCGTGAACACGAGCCGCCGCTGGCCACGCGCCGGAATGAACGGCGTGCCTTCCTCCGCCGCCCCGTCCACGTCAGTCGATACCTTCTGCCCGTGCCAGTGCAGTTGTTCCGGCGTGTCCGTGTCATTGTACGCGTCGATCGTGACCTGCTGCCCTTCCTTGAAGCGAAGCAGGGGTCCGGGGAATTGCCCGTTGTAGGTTGCGGTGGAGATGATCCGCTTATGCGAAATTTCCACGGGTGACGTTTTGATGTGCAGGGTGTAGTCCGCAGGGCCGGACTGATCGGGCGGCGCGGGGGATGTGCCAGTTGGCGCGATTATCCCCGGGGCAGCCGCGGTGCGGGTCACGCGGAGCAAGGATGCTCCGGCGGCGAAGCCCGTAGCCTTTAGAAATCTCCGTCGTGACTCATTATGGTTTTCCATGGGGTGTCTCTTTTACTTTTAGCGCCCTCATTTTGGGCGCTACATGCCGGGCTAATGGGTTTTGAATTGCTGGAATTCTCAAACGCCCAAGTGACCCCTCACCCGTCCCGCCCCGGCTGATGAAAACGCCGGTTGCGGTCCACCCTCTCCCCTCGGAGAGGGCCAGGTATCGTGAATCCCAGCCTTCTCCCAGGGGAGAAGGTGGCTGACGTAGGAGGCCGGATGAGGGGTTACTTCCACGCGCGGGGCGTCGGAACAATTTGCAACTCATAAATTCAAAAACCATAAGCCCAGCGCTACCCGACCATTATTTCGAGCTGACAAGCTTGGGTGAAACCGCAGTACCCGAGCGAATTTGGTCGGTGCCGCGAATTGCCACCTCGTCTCCCTCGTGCAAGTCGCCGAAGACCTCGGTAAGGTTCGCGGAGGTGACGCCTGTCTTCACATCCACCCATTCCGCGTGATTCCCCCGCACCCGAATCACAAAGGTTCGCTCCAGGTCACTTCCCACGGACGTGGTGGGAACAAACAGCGTGGGGTAAGCGCGACGCACCGGCCACACGACTTCGCAGAACGCGCCGGGGTCGAGTTCAGCCTTTGGATCCCTGACATCCAATTCAACCGGCATGGTGCGGGTCTTGACGTCCACCGCGCCTGAAACCCTGGCGATAGGGGCGGTGAAGACTCTACCGGGAAAAGAGGGCACGCTGAAACTCACTTCCGTCCCTGCGGGGATTCCGGCCGCGTCGTACTCCGGCACAGGCACTACCAGGCGGTGCCGAGTGAGCGTTTGAATCTGCACGATCGGGGTCATCGCGCCGGGCCCGCCCCCGGGACCGACCAGGGCTCCCGGATGCACATAGCGATTTGTGACCTGACCATCAAAGGGCGCGGTGATGCTGAGATAAGCTTCAAGCTGTGAAACCGCGCGGAGCGCCTCCTGCGCTGCCTTGGCGCTCTTGTCGAAGGCCGCGACGTTCGCCTCATCCGCTTGCGCCGTCTTCTGTGCAATCTCCAGATCGTTCAGCGCCACCACGCCCGGGGTCTTCGCAGCCGCGCTCATCCGCTGGTAGGTGGCTTGGTCTGACGCGAGTTTGGCTTGTGCCGCGGTGAGCTGCGATTCGGCGCTTTGGAATTTGGATTCCGCTTCCGCGCGTTGTGCCAGAACTTCCGGCGCCTCGAGCAGCGCGATCTGTTGCCCGGTCTTCACTCTCGAACCGCGGTCTACTTTGATCCACTTCACGAACCCTGTCACCTTGGGATAAACGTCCACGATTTCATAGGCCGTAAGCTGGGCAGGAAGTTTGACTGTGGTGTTCAGTTTTTGCGAGACCACGCGGGTCACTTCCACCTCGGCAGTGGCCGGAGCCGCAGCCCCCAGGCCGGCCACCGGCGTTGCGCCACTGCGGTCCTGACTGCAGGAGACAAACAATAGAGTTGCGGCCGAGAGTGTGAGGAGTGCGGCGGTTCGTTTGACCTTCATAGATGTTTCCTCGTGCGGATTCTTAGCCCGCGATGTTGCCGGGCCACGCTTTCATCCTCTGAATTGCCTACCAGTAATCTCTAGTTTCACCAGCGAGGATTCTCAAAGCATGGTTTTTTCACTTTTGCCTTTTGCATTTTGCCTTTTGCCTTTCTTTTGCGGCCCTGTTGCCTGGCAGGGTCCTCTCCCCCGCTACCGTGCGTACCGGCTCTCCGGATCATCCGGGTTCGAGCGAAGCAGACGCAGTGCTGGCGCGCGCCTGAACCAGAGAGAATACGAAGGGCAGCGCCGTCAGGTTGACCAGCGTGGCCGCCAGGAGTCCTCCGATAACGGCCCTGCCGAGTGGCGCCGCCGCCTCTGCTCCTTCGCCGAGGCCCAAGGCCATGGGAATCATGCCCGCGATCATGGCGGCGCTGGTCATCACAATCGGACGCATGCGGGCTCGCGCTCCCTCAAGGCCTGCGGCGAGCGCACTGCCACCCGCGCGGCGGCGCTCATCCGCAAAGGTCACGAGCAGAATGGCGTTGGCCGTCCCTACGCCGATGGCCATGATCGCTCCCATATAGGATTGAATATTCAAAGTCGTGTGCGTGGCGAGGAGCATCAGGAGGACTCCGCAGATGGCCGCGGGCGCCGTGGTGAAGATGACAAAGGAAAGACGCATCGATTCGAAGTTGGCGGCGAGCAGCAGGAAGATCACGGCGATCGCCAGCAGCAGGCCAATTCCCAGGTTCGAGAAAGTTGTGCGCATGGGAGCGATTTGCCCGCGCACTTGCACCGTGGCGCCCCGTGGCGGTGCTCCGGCTTTCGCGACGGCCGCGTTGATGCTGCTGGCAACGCTGCCCAGGTCCTGGTTCGCGATATTTGCGGAGAGGGACAGCAGCCACAGGCCGTTGATGCGATCGTATTCCCCGACGATGGTGCCCTCCGCCACCCGGGCCACGTCCCCGATCAGCGGGTGCGGCGCGTCACCCGGCATCACGGGGATATTCTGGATGTCCTGCACGGAGGTCATTCTCGGTTGGGGATATTGAACCTGGACCTGGAATCCGACGCCGGTCTTCGGATCCGCCCAGTAGATGGGGGTGGTGAAGCGGCTGGAGGCCGTGGCTTCTGAAAGCGAACGGCCCACCTGCTCCGCCGTCACGCCGAGTTGGCCCGCCAGTTCGCGGTTCACCTTCACGTCGACACTGGGATAATCGAGCGGCTGCTCAAACTTGAGGTCGCGAAGGGCCGGCACATTGCTTAACTCGTCGCGCACCTTTCCGGCGTAGGCGCGGGCCGCGGCGAAGTCCGGCCCCATAACCGCCAACTCAACCGGAGTGGGCGCGCCAAAATTCATAATCTGGCTCACGATGTCGCCCGGCTCGAACGAGAACGTGCAGCCCGGAAATTTGGGCGGCAGGATGGCGCGAAGTTTTTCTTCGAAGGCCGCCACATCAATGCCCGCCTGGGGCGCGAGGGCCACGTTCATCACCGCCTCGTGCGGTCCGCTAGTCCAGAGGAACACGGTGTTGATGGGATAACTCGCGCCTTGCGTGCCGACATAACCCAGACTGATGCCGACGTTTCCGGGTCCGGCGGCGGTCTGAATCTCCTCGAGAACGTTGGTTACCAAACGCGCAGTGTCCTCGGCGCGGGTTCCGGTAGGAGCGTCAAAACGTAGCCGGAATTGATGGCCCGTCACGTTGGGAAACAGATCCCTGCCCACGCGCGGTCCGAGCCAGCCCAGAATGACTATCGCCACGCCCACGTAAATCCCGACCACGAGCCAGCGGAACGGGGCGAGGCGATCGAGCGCGGCGCCCCAGCGGTCGCGCACTTTGTCGAAATTCAGCCAGCCGGATGAAGATGCTCCAGACCCGACGTTGCGCTTGCGGTGCATCCAGAGAAACAAGACCGGCAGCAGGGAGCTCGATAGCAGGAACGAAGCCACCATCGCAAAGGCCACGGCTAGCGAGAGCGGCACGAACAGGTTCTTTGCCACGCCCGTCATGAAAAACGACGGAACGAAGACGGCCACGATGGCCAGCATCGACAGGAAGCGAGGCACGACGGTCCTCTGCGTAGCTTGCAGCACAGCACGGGCGGGCGGAAGACCTGGCTCTTGCGCGAGTGTGCTGTCGATATTCTCAATTTCCACCACGCCCTCGTCCACCAGAATGCCCACCGCGAGCGCCAAGCCTCCGAGCGTCATGATGTTGATCGTCTGGCCACTGACCCACAGGCCGACCACCGAGGCCAACAGGGCGAAGGGAATCGTGGTCAAGACGATGAAGGAGCTTCGCCAATCCCCCAGAAATAGCAGAACTACGAGACCGGTGAGCAAGGCGCCCAGCAATCCTTCTCGCACCACGGAGAGGAGAGCACTCTTGACGTATCCGGATTGGTCGAATTGATAGCTGATGTCGATGTCCGAAGGAACCAGGGTGCGGAAACGCGCCAGATTCTGTTTGACTTCCTCGACGACGGTGAGCGTAGAAGCGTCCGGGCGCTTGGTCACCGGGATGTACACCGCCCGGCGACCGTTCACGAGTGCGTAACCGGTGGGAATGTCGGTGCTGTCCGCCACCGCGCCGATATCGCGCAGATAGACCGCTGGCCCCGCGCCGGTGCGGATGGGCACATCGAGCAGGGAGTGAATGTCCGGGGTAACGGAATCACTTGAGACGATGCGCAGCAGGCTGTCAGTGCGCACGTTGCCGGCGGGCATGAGGATGTTGCCGGAACTGATGGCCTTGACCACTGCATCGGGCGATAAATTGTACGACCGGAGTCGATCCGGATTGACCGTGACGACGATGGTTCGCTGATTGCCGCCGAAGGGTGGTGGCGCTGACACGCCGGGAAGCGTGGCGAATAGCGGGCGGATGCGATTGAGCGCCAGGTCCTGGATTTCCCCTATGGTGCGGGTTTGGCTCGAGAACACGAGATAGCCCACCGGCACTGTGCCCGCGTCAAATCGAATCACGAAGGGATTGACGGCGCCAAACGGCATGAAGGCGTGGGCGCGGTTCACGTAGGCGATGGTCTGGGCAAGGGCTTGGCTCATGTCCGTGCCAGGGTGGAAGGTGAGCTTCAGCAAGCCGTTGCCCTGAATCGACTTGTCCTCTACACTCTCAATCCCATTGATGTAAAGGAAATGATATTCGTAATAATAGACAAGGTAACCTTCCATCTGGGCAGGGCTCATTCCGCCATAGGGTTGGGCCACGTAGATGACGGGAAGATTCAAATCCGGGAAGATGTCGGTGCGCATCCGGAGGACCGCCAGAATCGAGCAGAGCGCTACGGCGAGGACAACGACAATCACCGTGATGGGCCGCCGCAGGGCGGTGCGGATGAGCCACATAATTCAGCTTTCAGCGATCAGCTATCAGTAATCAGACAAGACCTTCCTCTGACTGCCGAGCGTCGCCAGCTTCTCCCTTCTAGCAGGCTGTTGAAAAACCCTCCCCGTGCGACGTAGCGGCGGGTTTACCCCGCCATATCGCCAACGATTTCAACCGCGGATGGCGGGGTAAACCCGCCGCTACGTCGTTTTTCATCAGCCTGCTAGGGTTTCCTCCCAGAGTCCGAACGAAGAATCCCCAGGAACGGTTCCAGATTGCCCTGGGCCACGGCGACGCCGAACATCGCGCGCCAGACGTTGATGTGAGCCACGGCGTCGTCCCTTTCGGCCTGGGCCAACAAGCCCTCGGCCTCGGCAACCTCCACCAGATTGGTGAGGCCTGACTGGTAGCGGACCCGTGCCTGGGTCTCCGTCTGGCGCGCTGCCGCAAGCTCAATGGGAGTATTCTGCGCAACCTGGGTGGCGGCATCGAGCCCCGCCTGCGCCGAGGCAATCTGGCCGGTCAGGTCCTGCAGAGTCTGCTGATATTTCGCCGCTTGGCTGCGCTCCCGCGCCTGCGCCATGCGCTTCTGGTCCCGCAGCGCCGAGAAATCGAACAAGTTCGGGAACACCACGGAAATACCGGCGACCCAGTTGGCGCGGCCAAAGCCCAGACCCTTCAAGCCTCCCGCCGCGGAGTTGTCGGGATTCGCGCCGCTGCCTCGGGCAAAGGCTTCCGATTGCAGAATGAGACGCGGGTAGTCGGTCCGATTCAGCACGCGCTCCTGCGCCCGCAACTCATCGACGCTCGCCTGTTGGTCAAGGGCCAGCGGATGCGCCGAGGCTGGGGTAGCCGGCAACGATGCAGCGGTAGGAGAGGCGAGGAGCGGGGAAGGTTCGACTTCGAGGGCAACTCCCGCCGCTCCCAGCAGTGAAGCAAGCGTCACCTTCGCCTGTTGGCCGGCGGCCTGCGTCTGGATAAGCTGCGTGCGGGCCATGGCCAATTCCGCGTCGGCGCGCGAGGCGTCCACACCCGGACGGAGTTCCTGCTGGACCAGCACATGCACCGCCTGGTCGAAGACCTCCCAGCGGTGGACGTTCGCCTGTGCCGCTGCTACCGCCTGTTGCGCCAAAACAGAATTCAGGAAATAGCCGCCCGTGGCGGAAGCAACCTGCAAGCGCGTCAGTTCCACTTCGGCGTTCGACTTATGCTCCAGGGAACGGGCTTGATCCACGGCGGCCCGCCTCAATCCAAAGTCCACAGGCTCCCAGGAAAGCAGCGCGCCACCCTGCGTGTTCCAGAAACTTGTCCCCGAGTACGGCTGAACCGGACCCTCGACTGAAGGGGTAATCGACGCCGGGAGGAAAATGCCGGCAACCTGATTCTGCGTGGCGCGATTAATTTGGTAGATCGGATTCAATTGGGGGAGGTATGACGTTCCGCGCCAACGCTACGCCATTCCGCGCACTGTCCAGTTGCTCCAGCGCCGCGCGGACGGCGGGGTAGTGCGCCAGGGAATAGTCAATGGCCTCACTGAGGGTCAAGGGGTGCGCGGGCGGAGCATCCGCTTGCGCCCTCAGGCTTCGCCCTAAGACCAGAACCAGAAATAGGCCGAACCATACAACTTGGATTCTCCGCCTCATGCTATTCCCATCCCCGCTTGGAATTCCGACTGTTGCCCCACCCAGCGCAGAGCCCTCACATCAATCAATGAGCCTTCGTCAGCAATAGCGCCCAATCCAGCCAGCCGGGAGGATTGGGAATTGTCCATGCCCCTCCCTGGACAGCCGGCAGTGGGACCGTTTCCCCCGTGAAGGCGCTGAACCACTTCGCATCATAAGTTCCCGGCTCCAGCTTGATTGAGATTTCGGCGCATTCGTTTTGGAACCGGTAATTTTCCTGGTTCCCGCACAGTGGACGGATGGGGACATACACCGCATAGATCTCCCCGGGTTTGGCGAGGCAATAAGCGCCCTGGTTCACCAGTTCGTCGTGCGGCTCCGTCTTCCACCACTCGAAGCTGGTGAAGAAATCCACCATGTGCTCGTACCCTTTGAGCATGACCATGGTGTTGTCGCCGCGCCCGTTAATCCAACCGCCGCCCGTATCCGGCCAGATGTTGGTGCCGCGGCGCGCGGTTTCTCCCGCCGTTCCGTAAGCTCCGGCCATGGCGATCTGCCACGCCATCAGGCGCAAGGTTTCGGCAGAATCCGCAGGCGGGGTCGGCGCCCAGTGCGGATAGTGGTCCTCGTAACCGTACTCCTCGTTCGCTTGCGGAATAATCCGGCCGGTCTTTTTCTGGATCTCCCGCTCCTCGAGCATCAGCGTATGCTGTTCTCGCGACCAATTCTGGATGGAAGTGAAGCCAAACCAATCCGAAGCGCGATCCTGGTGCGCGCGATTCGTCGGGTGGCTGGTGGCAAGGTGATGGTAGGGATCCCAGCCCTCGATCAAGGTGCCGGTTTCGTGGGCCCACTTCTCGTCGCGGAAACTGTCAAGATCGTCACCCAGGTCGTAGGTGTAATTCGAAAAGGCGCCTAACCGTGCGATCATGTAGCGAATGTATCGATGTTCGTCCTCGCTGCCCGCTACCGGCTGGGTTTTGTGCGTGGAGATATCCAGGATGGCTGAGATGATCATGTCGCGGTCCCGGGCGAAGCGCAACATGCGTTCCCATTTTTGCCAGTAGGGAACGTTGAAACGCGTAAAGTCGTTCCCCGGGTGGTTGACACTTTCTGGCGCCTGCGCGACCCAGGGGCGCACAATCAGGCTGAAATTCCCGCCGGCCATTACCGCATCACCCCAGAAGATGTCCGCGGCTCCCGAGAGCAACACGCGCATCCGGTTGATCTTCAATTTGTGCAAACGCTCGATGCTGTAATCGATGATCCGATCCTCACGCCACCCCACCAGCCAGAACGCCGTGGTGCCGTTGAAAAAATAGTGCTCCCCGGTGCCTTCCCAGATGAAATGCCAGGGGTATTGGGGGTCCACGCGAATGGGACCGCGCCGGTGACCGTCCGTCGCACGGAACGTACCGGAATGTGTCTTTTCGAAACTGCCCTGCCGAAAGACGAGCGAGTAGCGGTACTCGCCAGGCGTAGCCGGCATGAAGCGGATGCGATAGACGCTCCCATCCGCCGCGTCACAGAAGCCTGTCACGTTGAGTTGCTGGCCGCCGCCGGTTTTCCCGAATTGCCCTTCCACAACGACGTCCGTAAAGGGATTCTTGGCGTCCGGGGAAGACACGTTAAGGGTGACTTCCACGAAGTCGTAAGCTTCCAGGGTCTCCGCCGACTGCGAAAAGCTGACGGTCGCGGGTGCCGCCTGGGCAAAACGACCTGCGCCCGTCATCAGCAGGAGTCCCACCGTTAGGGCTAACCAAAGGTTCTTGCTGTTCCATGTAGGCATGATCACAACCCTTCTTATATGAAGCCTGTCCCTCGGTAACGAGGGCAGGCTCAGTGCCCGTTTCCGAACATTTCTCCAAAGAGTTCTTGCACACGTTTGCGTGCGGCGCGCAGCGCTTTGCGACCGAGTGGGGTCACTTGGTAAACGCGCCGCGCCTGCTTTCCGTTCCGCTCCTGGTGCGAAAGCAAATAGCCTTTGTGTTCGAGCGCGTGCAGGATGGGGTAGAGGGTTCCGGCACTCAACTTGTATCCGTGCCGCTCCAGCTCCTCGGCAATCCAGATTCCGTAGACGGGCCTCTCCGCCGCGTGGTGGAGAATGTGGAGCCGGATCAACCCTGAATAGAGACTGCGGTCATCCATATCGACTTCCGATGTCCTGTTTCGATATCGAAATGTAATATAGGTAGGAAAAGATAGTTTGTCAATCGGAGAATGTAGATGAGGAGAAGCAACCGCCTAAGCTTGCTCAGATTGGGACTGCGATTTCATGAATCTCAAGAGGGCCTGGTGGTCATCCGGACTGATCGAGGTGAACTCCACCCCGACTCCCTTTCCGGCTTCCGACCACCTCACGATTCCTTCCGCAGTTACCCGGGGCAACTCAGGCGGTCGACCAAAGACCATATGAATTTGAGTGCCGACGGGGAACACCTCTTTCGCACGGAGGCGGAGCCCCGTGTCGCTCACGTTTTCAACCTCCACGAAGTAGTGAGCCTCCCCTGTCGACAGGATGACTGTCAAATCTGCGCTGAGCCGTGGAGCTCCCTTCCGTTCCTCGATTGTGGACATAGTTTTTGGACGCCATCCCTGAGTGTAAATTCGCCTCGACACAATATCATACGCCAAACATCCGAAATCCGCGCACCGAAGTTTTCGAGATTTGCCTGAGTCCTCAGTGGGGTAGCCACGGTCAGCGCTTTTCTGTGGGTTCTTCCATTGATCGCGAGAATTGAGTTACAACACGTCTGATTCGGGTGAGACCAGGGTGGCAGTGCGCCCCATACGGATTTACTATGGGTGGTTGTCTCTGGGATATCGGGCGTGAGAAAAGCCCACGGTCAGGAAAGGTCGCCGCGGCGACACCGTGATGTTATGAAACGGCGATGCCTCCTCGGGTCCAGGTAGACTGGACCTGGGAAAGAAATTCAACGAGGAGGCAAGACGATGATACCGGTTGCGTCGGACGTTCACAAGGGACGTTGTTGGATGGCGATGATTCCGCCCGGGGAAGACGTAAAAATGCTGGAGCCGATCGAGTGCACGCGGGAAGCGTGGCGGCAGCGCTTGGCGGAGCTGCCGCCGGATGCGGAGATCGCTCTGGAAGTTTCCACCAGCGGTTATTTTGTGATGAGTGTGCTGGAAGAGGCGGGGTGGCGGGATCGGGCGCACTGGGTGCACACGGCGGGGATCGACAGCTTGCGCAAGCAGAAGTCGGACCGGCTGGACACTCGGCGCTTGGTGAAGAAACTGGCGGTGCACGACGTGGAGCCGCTACCGGAGGCTTGGTTTCCGCCCCCTTCCATCCGGGAATTACGCCTGCTGGCGCGGCAGCGGTGCGGCCTGGCGCGGCTGCGGGCCCAGACGAAGAACCGCGTCAATAGCCTGCTGGAGATGCACGGGCTGCGACCGCAGCGGTGCGTCTTCACCGCCAAGGGGCGAGCCTGGATCCAGCAGCAAGCGCTCTCGTCGGCGGCGCAGTTGTGTTTCGAGCGGATGTTTCGCCTGTACGATTTTCTCAGCGCCGAGCGCGAAACCAGCGAGGCGGAACTGCTGGCGGCCGCCGCGGCTTTCCCCCAGGTGGCGCTCCTGCAGACCATCCCCGGCCTCGGGCACATGCTGGCGGCGGTCATCTGGAGCGAGATCGGAGACCTGGCGCGTTTCGACTCCGCCGACGCGCTGTTGAACTATACCGGCTTGGTGCCCAGTTCCTACGATAGTGGCGAGGTTTCGATTCATGGTCCGATCACCCGCCAAGGTCCGGTCTGGTTGCGCTGGGCCTTGATCACCGCCGCCAACGCCCTGACGCGCAGCAAGAGCCCGCTCGGCCAGCGTTACTGGCACCTGCGGCGCTGCCACAAGCACCCCAATGTGGCCAAGACGGCGGTGGCGGGTTCGGTCGCCCGCTGCGTTTACGGAGTTTTGAAACACGGAGCACCTTTCCAGGCCGAACGTTGGGGCCGGAGAGCCGGCAAGCTGGGGCAGTAAGCCTGAGGTAGCCATGGGGAAACCAAACCCGAACCGTGATGAGGAACTGCCCCTCGAACAACAGACTGAGGCCTGCGGGAGACCCCCGCAGTGATCCTGTAGAGATGACTGGAATCGGCGCATCCGCCGGCGACATCGTGGCAAGCGACAAGCGCCCACGTCCTGGGCTCCGAGTTTCAGAAAGGGCCGAGCGAGAATTCTTCTCCTCGGCCGCGGTCGGGGGTGCGTGGCCTGGGGATTTCTCTTGGGCCACCGCACCACCGGCAGGCCAGGGTGAGAACCTGGCCCTACCCCAGGGAGGTGTTTTAACTTAGCCGTGCAAGTTTCGGAGTGGCGAACTCGGCGAGGATCGTAATTGGCCGGGCGTTTTCTCAGGCATGGGGAAGCTATCGTAACCACCAGGAGGAGGAGCGATCATCCCATCGCCCCCCTGCTCGTCGTTACGATGAGCCTCCCACCGGCTATTCCTCGGCGGGTTGCTCGCCAGCAGAGCCCGCTTCCGCTTCGCCGGCTGACTGCCATTCTGAAACTAGGTGCAGACTTCTGTCAATCGGCACCTAAAATCCGCTTGACACGGCATCGCGGTTTCAGAGATGGCTACCCGCTCTCGATACAACCTGACGTCTGATCGGGGCACCTCCCGAGGAAGAGCTATCGAGGGAGTCCCGCCGGTGAGCTATGAAACGGGCGCTAGCAGCTTGCACTCTTGCTTTCTGGGCGTTCGCGCTCTGTGTAGAACTTGGGGCGCAAGGCCCTGCTGCGCCCGGGAGCCAACTGCCGCCGCCTGAAAAAGGCGGATTCACGCTCAAGGTGGATGTAAGCATGGTGCTGGTGGAGGCTACGGTTCGAGACGACAAGGGCAGGATGGCCAATGATCTTAAGCGGGATGATTTCCGCGTGTTTGAAGATGGCGTGGAGCAGCAAATCACGTATTTCTCACGTGACGAGTTGCCTTTGGCCGTGGCGCTGGTGGTGGACGGCAGTGGCAGCGTTTCGCCAGTGCTAAATGAACTGCACCACGCCGCCTACGACACCCTCTCGCAGCTCAAGCCAGAGGATCAAATCGCCCTGTATGCCTTCGCCGCGCACCCTGAGCGACTCGTAGATCTGACGACTGACCGCAAATCGATTGCCGATAGCATCATAGGCATTGGTTCCGCGGGCGGCACCAACATCGCTGACGCCCTTTACGCAGCGATCGAGTATCTGGGGCAGGAGGCTCGTGACCGGCGCCATGCGGTCATCATGATCTCGGACAACCAGCCTACTGCGAAAGGAGAGTTTAACGGCGACGACGTGACTCGGTTGGCGCTCGAGACCCAGACGATCGTTTACAGTGTGAGGTTCGGACGTGACCGCCTGGAAGGTACGCTGGACGAGCCGGGCTGGATTCCTGGCGCGCGCTGGGTAAACAAGATCATGCTCGAAACGGGCGGCGAGATAATCGATATGGCTGCCGTAGGATCGGCGCAAAAGGCGATGGCCGCCGTCATCACGCGGCTGAAACAGCGCTATACACTCGGCTACCAGAGTTCTAACACCCGCCGTGATCGTGCCTTCCGCTCGATCGACGTCCGCCTCTCCGACCGCGCCCAGAATTCAAAACACCCGTACAGGATTTTTGCCCGCCATGGCTACTACCCAGCGCTCGAGTCTGCCCCTCCCAGCAAACCATCGCCATAACCTGTTGTGCCACCCGCATGCGCCGGGATTGGTGTTTCTCGCCAACCTGGTTCGGGTGCTGCGTGCGGGGCTCGCAAAGCTAGCCTTGGTCGCCGACCGTAAGCGGGATTCGGCCCGAAAAACGCCCCTCCCGGATACTCTCCCTGTTTACCGACCAACCCGCGGGGCCGATCCGAAGTTCCGTCGTACTCGACAACAACTCTTCCTAACGCCTATGCCCTGGCCGGACATAATCGTTAACCTAAGCCCCAGTCAACGTCGAACCGACGCCGGCGGTTTGAAGCGGAGTTTCCGAATAGGCAACGATTGTGGGTAACCTACGGCGTTTATCGCGAGTGGTCGCCGATGGCAGATTTTTCTACTGCGATCCTGTGCGGGGGGTAGGACATTTCCACGTCCTCCGTGCCTGAAGATGAATTCGACGAGTCTCGGCCAGATTGGGGCTCAAGAGTTAGAGGCCTCAAAGAACAGTTCTTGACCTAATCGCAATATTGCGATATTCTGCTCGTAGCTGGGAGAGGAAGCTAATGCCTGTCACCAGGGTGGTCTTTTTTGTAGACGAAGAGGGAATATGCCCCCTGCTCCTGTGGTTGGACCGGATGCCCTCTAAAGTGCAGGACAAATGCATTGTGCGCATCGAGCGGTTGGCAGAACTGGGGCACGAGTTGCGCCGTCCGGAGGCGGACCTGCTCCGGGACGGCATTTACGAGCTGCGGACCAGCTTTCAGTCGGTGAACTATCGGATGCTCTATTTCTTCCACCAACAAACCGCGGTGATCTCCCATGGGCTGACTAAGGAGAAGCAGGTTCCCGACAGGGAGATTGAATTGGCGATACGCCATCGCAAACTATTCGAGAAGGACGCAGCTAAATACACCTATGAGGAGCCCGACCATGAATAACACTCGGAAGACAACGAACGGCGTTCGGATTCTTCATCATCGCTACGTCGGAGAGGACGTACAGCGGAAGGCATCCCTGGCACGGGAGCGGGTAAACGCCGAGGTTGCCCGCACCATCTATGAACTTCGCGAGCAAGCGGGGCTGAGCCAAAAAGAGTTGGCGGATCGAGTGGATACCACCCAATCCGTCATCAGCCGCCTGGAAGATGCGGATTACGAAGGGCACTCGTTATCGATGCTAAACCGCATTGCGAAGGCTCTCAACCAGCAAGTTCAAGTCGTCGTGCGACCGCGACGGCCTGGGGAGGCAACCCGGCACGGTTTGGAGGGAGCCCTGGCCCATAAGTCTGCCGCCGGGCGAACCGGCCGCGTTGCCGTGAAACCGGCGGATATCAAAACCGCCCGTAAGAGAGTAGGACTGAGCCGCGAGGCCTTTGCCCGCGCCTTTGGCGTGAGTCCGGCGGCGCTGCGTCAATGGGAAAACGGTGAACGTGAACCTACCGGCGCCGCTCGCATCCTGTTAACCATTATCAGCCGCGAACCCGAAGCGGCCCTCCGCGCCCTCCGATAGGGGACAAAGCGCAGACGCCGAAAGCCGTCTGCTCCCTGCCCCCCCTCGGCAGCGCCGACTTGAGGGCACCCACGAGGGGTATAGGCGTTAACCTAAGCCCCAGTCAACGTTGAGCCGGCGCCGGCGGATTGAAGCGGAGTTTCCGAATAGGCAACGATACAGGGTACCCTACGGCGTTTATCACCGGTAATGGCCAAGGACAGGTTCGGATTATTCGCGGTCGCGCAGCGCCTGTACGGGTAGACCGCTATACATCAATGTGGCTCATTGCGACTCCGACGGCGCAACACCACAGCATGCTTGCTATATCAGTTTAACAGGCGTATAGAGGGAGGGACGCTCGCGTGCTGGCAAGATTGACATTATTAACAGTTTAAGCGAATCACGCCCGAATCGCGAGTGATCCTCGGCTCGCCTCATTTCGGCGTAGTAACTGACTTAAATCACTTGCACACGACGATGCCCTTCTTTGACCTTAACATATCTGCCATCCATAAGTCAGGAGCTGCTCACTATTTCGCTATACTGCGTGGGGTACTTGCGGGGAGTGCTGTCGGCCTAGCGTTTCCGACAGTTTACAACTTAGCTCGTCCCCAGCTTAATCGGCTCGCGGAGCTGTACCACGAGTTCGTCCAATGGCCACAAGATACATGGTTGTTCCTGGCAGTAATCGCGATTTCCGGACTCTTCTTATTCGGCAAGACGCTTACGACATTTTGCGGAAAAGTCCGAAACTCGTTGCAGGTTAGGCCTTCGGGCGGGTTATTTTGGTTATGGCTGCCTCTTTCGCTCTGGACGGTCGAATTATTCAGTAACAGCTATTATCGCTGCGCATTCCTCCCCCTCCTGGCTTCGCTGTGCTTATCTTTCGCCCTTCTGATCTGGGTAAGCAAACTGAAACTACCCAATGTGCAAATCGAATTCGACCGCGATCTCCCGATCGAGACTTGGGAGGAAGATATTTTGGGTTGTCAGGGTTTGACCTCAAGATTAGTTAAAGAACTGGCAAGCGGTTGCTCGTCGGTGGTTGCGCTGGTGGGCCCTTACGGTGATGGGAAGACTTCGGTCCTTAATCTGCTGAAAAAGGCCCTCAAGCAAGAGCATGATGACTTTGTTGTTGTACCGTTCGTATCCTCGCTAGCTACAAGCAAGGAAATCCTTGTAGGCACGTTGTTTAACAGCATTGCCAAAGAAGTCCAGAAGCGATTCGCCCATGCATCTCCTGCGGGGCGACTAGCCCTTTACGCCAGATCGCTCGTGGGGGTTGTGCCGAAGTATGGCGATGCACTAAAAGAGCTATTTCATGACCCATCGCAGGAAGATCAAATTCGACAATTAAAAGAGTCCCTAGAAGAATTGACTGCGCGGGTAGTGGTGGTGGTCGATGACATGGACCGAATGGAAGCGGAAGAACTGGAAGTCTTATTGAAGTTGATGCGGGGCGCGACCGAGTTTTCGAACCTCACATACATGTGTGCGTTCGAGAAAGAAGCGTTGGTGCGATTGGTTGCCCGGCAATTTGGTGATATGGATGAGGGGAGGCGCTATCTTGAAAAATTCTTCCCGGTGCAGACACCACTACCCAAAATTGACGTGAATCTCCTCGGGAAAATGTTTGACAGGAGTTTCGAAGCACTTTGCAAGAAATACAACTTACTGCCTTCCAAGGAGGAGCAGAACCGATTTAACGAGAAATTTGGGCAGCTCTGGCAGGTGCACCTCAATCACCGTTTTACCAATCTCCGCCGAATCAAACTTTTTTTCAACCGGCTCACCGCAAGCATAGGCCCCATCGCTGATGAGATAAACTTGATAGATTTCATCCTTTTGGAAATCATCCGGGACTCAGCCCCGGAGATCTACGAAGCTATATACACCCATCGGCGCTATTTCTATTATGGTAGCTGGCGTACCGAAACTTGGATCGAGACTTTGCACCCCGACCAGAACGAAGCCAACGCCATGCGCAAGCAATTCCTCGATGATTTGCTCCAACCTTTGGATGTGCGAAAAAGAGAGCTGATTACCACCCTACTATGTGAATTGTTTCCGGTTGTACAGGCGTACCGCGGAGATGCCTTGGGAGGAGTGGCAGAGTCAACAGAGGGTAAGGTTAGTAGGAGGATATACCACCCGGCGTTTTTCGCACGGTACTTTATCTTCGGCGTCCAATCTGGCCAGTATGGAGAGGCCGAATTCAAAGAGTTTGCTTATGCGCTTAATAGGATCGATCAGCTTGACCCTTGCAAGGATCGAATAATCAGCGAGTTCCGAAATCTGCCAATGGACTCCCGGAGGAGGTGGAATTTCCTAGACCTCATCCCCGCGAAAATGGAGCAATTCCATCCTCTCCAGGCCGAGGCCTTGGGATTGGCAATGGCGGAGCTATCCGACCAGCTCGAGCCGCCGATTCTTGGTTTGGCCGAGGCTGAAGTTGCAGGACGCATTATATTTACCGTGGCAACTAGATTCGCGCGAAGCAGCAAGGTGCAGGATTTTCTTGAATGTTCGATTCGCGTTTCCTCAGCAGACTATTTTGCGGCTCTCATTCTCTCGGCGTGCGAGGATAGGAACAAAAATCAAATCCTTACCGAATGGGAGAATGTCAAACTAGACCTGCTAAAAAGTGCATGCCGCTCGCGGCTTGAGAAAAAGTACTTCGCAGGGGGAACGGCTTCGATTTTCGACTCAACGAATCAAAAGGGTGCGGTACGCTCACTCCAGCTTTGGGTTCGCCTAGGTGGGAAGGAAGAGATGAGATCGTATCTAAGGGACGAATTTGGGAAACGGCCACTGAGTCTCGGAACCTTTCTCAATTATCTATTTCCGATGGAACAGAGCGCCAGTGTCGGTACTTTTGAGGCTCTTTCGGAGCTTTTCCCGTTGCGGGAATTGGAGGATTTATTGAAAAAGCATGGGCCACTTGATTATTCGTCGCCCGAACAGGAATCCTCTATCGCTAGGTTTACTCGACTACTGGCCTCGGCGAGGCTTCCAAAACTGAAGTTCACATTGGCGCAGAACGCTAGATGGGGTGGTACAAAGGATGACGGCACCCCAGTCAGTGCTGGTAATGGCGACGTACTGGACGACGTTAAGCTCGGGGAGGACAAACTACCCGCAGACAGTAGTCTTCGTGCCGCTGTGACTGCGGGAATCGCGACAATAATCTCTCCACCGTCATGGGTTGAAGGTGATTAGCTTTTCACTGTTTCGCATCAATAGGCACCTGCTAGCCACCACGATGAGTAGACTTCAAGAGCAACCGAATCATGGCAAACATACGGTGAAAAAGGTAGTCAACCTGAGCAGATTCGCCTATCGGAGGTTTGCCGACTTCGGTATGCCGGATCATCAGGTTATTGCCGATAAAGTTTAACTCACGCGCTTCGATTTCCAAACGCTCGCGCAGAACGGGTTCAGTGGCACTCCGATCGAGGATAGCCTTGACCTGAGCGGCCTTGTCTTTGCCTTTCTCGATTGTCTTTATGCGCTCCCACGCGTCCCAAAGCTTCTCGAGCCCCTCCTTCCGAATGTCCAATGAACGGTTCAGGTATTTCTCGCGGGCTGTTTCAAGCAAGCGGTCAAGGTGTGCATCGCCGGTTCCGAACACTGTGCTCGCCAAAGCTTCTTGAAGACCGCTAGGTGCCATCCGCGTAACTTCGCCGTTCTTGAGCTCGAAAGCCAGGCCATTCCGCTCGAAAAATCGATTAATTTCCTGCTCAAAATTAGCTCTTCCTGCTGCTTGGTCATAGCTGAGATGGCTGTGCCCGAAAAATTGATGGTACGAATACGCCGTGGGCAGGCCAGAGTGTTCATAGAGAAATTCAACCAAGTCGAATAGTTCAGGATCGCTCGGCCATTCATCATTTTGGTTAGGCCAGCCGCGCGGCCAGACAATTTTGTAGGCAGCGAGCCCGGCTCTGAGCTTTTCGAAATCACACCCTATGCTCCTGCCGCCGCCGTCCGGACACTCTTCCGAAAACGGTCCACCAAAAAGATTCTGATCGATCTTGGCATTAATGACGGTCAGAAGTCCTTGAGTCAGACCCGCGTCAAGTTCCTCCTTGACCCGTGGCTCGTTCATGCCGTGGCGCTCGGTAAACAGTTTCTTCATATCGGACCTAATTTGAAGAGACTTACAAGAGTTCACATTTTACCAAAGCGAATCGCCGCGAGGGTTCCATTTCGCGGGTCTCGCAGCGAGTGGGGAGGACCTGTTTTGTAGCTCGTCCCCAAATGACAGCAAAATACCACGGACCTGGCAGACAGGTCCGCGCTACCAACTCTCCCTAACGCTTATGCCCTGATCGGAGCGACGTTGTTTTGGACATGCCGCAGGACCGCAGACGCCTCGCGAAGCGTGCCAGAATCTTCCCGACTGGTGGGCAAAGTGGTCAGTCTGCGCGCCACGCTTTTTGGCCACGCACGTGCTTCCCCCTGTGGTAGGCGCCCCGCGAGGTTGCTCCTGGCCACGCGTTGAGATCGTGCCCGTCAACGGCTCCGAGAATCGTTCTGCGGCCCGAGGGCCGGTTTGGATACTCCTTGCCACTCAAACCTCATGCTCCGCCCGACCCCTCGAATGATAAGAGCCAGCTTAAGATTCAAGGATTGGCCTTCGGGCAAGCCTTACAAGCGACCTTCAAGGTAAGCGCCATGTATTCAGCGGACCATCCTGCCGTGGCGCGCTCCATGCAGCAGAGTTGGGAGCTCCTCGCGCCCTTGCTGAAGTCAGGCCCGCAATTCACTTTTGGTTTCATGCATCACCGCATGCTGCTGAACAGCCGTCTGGTGGCGGCGCCCAACCTGACGTATCTCAACGCACAGTTCTCCAAAAGAGAAATCGGTACTGTCTGCTTTCAGGCTGGCGTGACACTTAAGGATTTCAAATCCGCGCTTGACCTGCTCACCACCCGGCCGGCCGTGATTGCGGAGCGGGGAGGTATCAAGAGTTTCCTGGCTGCGACCCCAGTTGTAGGCGTTCGCATCACGCCTGCGGCCAAGCCCAAAGAAGAAGACGGTGACGCGGTCGACGTGGGGATGGACATGGAATCTTACCTGACGGCGCAGGCCATCCTCGAACCGGAACATCGCCTGAGTACCGTGGCGCTGGATATGCTACTGCAGGCGGGCGGCAAAAAATACTCGGCAGAATTTGCCGATGATCCCCGCGAATTACTGGAAGTGGCGGACCGGGCCACTCGCACGACCCTGGAAAATCCCGGGGGAAACCTTTCCGAATTGTTAGTCGCCATGACCCAGATGTTGGCGGGCCTGAAGCCTGACGATCTGCTCGCCGGCGTGCCCCCGGAAAAACAAGAGGACCTGCGCGGCCACCCTCCGGGGGTCATGGCGGCGCATTTGATGGAAGACGCCATGGCGGGATGGGCGGCCGAGCGCCTGGCCGTTTCCGCTCCCAGCCAGGGTTCAGGGGATTGGGACCAAAATGTGTTGCAGGCTTTGTTGCGTGGCCTAAAGGCTACTCACGTAGCTGAACGTCTGCTGCAAAAGCTGGCGCAGTTTGTGGAGCAGGCGAACCTGCCCAAAGAAGTCTTTGAGCGCATCCGGCGCGAAGTGATGTGGTTTACGCTGGCGGCCGGGCAGAAGCACGTCCAATTCCTCCGCCTGGAGCGCTACACGCCAGAGGATTTTGCGCGGCTGCTCCAATATCTTAAAGAGGCGATGAACGAGGGCCGGACTGATGAGGCGAGTGCGGTTGCCCAGCACTATTTCAAGGTTCTCGAAGAAACTCCCCCCGGTGACGCGCGCTGAAGAACTCAAAAGGGCTCCGGAGCTCCTGCACATTCTTTCCACCGCGCAAACGTTGCCACTGATGCACACCCTGGCAGAGCCGCTGGTCCGGGAACTTCTGGAGGAGGCCAGCCAGCATGGGCCCTGCCACGTCGAGGCCGCCAACTGCCTCGCCACCCTCGCGCAGAATGCCGGACGCTTTGAGGATTTCGAGTTTGTGCAAAAGCTGGGCGTGGACCTGAAACGGTCGCTCGCGAGAGACCCGGGGCGGCACCGCGACTGCTGTGGCCAGGCCCTATCCGGGCTGCTGACCGCAGAGGCTCTGGAGCAGCTCATCGAGTTGTTCCTCGAGAAGCGAAGTGAGGCCGCCTGGGTACGACGCGTAACCTCCTTGTTGCTGATGGCCGGGGCTCCGGGTGCGGAAATCGCCTTCCGCCGTCTGGACGAGGAGTCGGCGGCTTCGAACCGCTTGCCGCTGATTCGGCTGATCCGCGGTCTGGGTGCGCCTGCCATCGAGGCCACCAGCAAGCGGCTGGCGGATGAGCGTTGGTACGTGGTACGCAATGCCGCGTCGATTCTGGGGGATTTAGGTGACCAGGATCTGCCCGCCCAGTTGCGCGTCGCCCTGCGTCATCCGGACCTCAGAGTGCAGCGGGCCGCCGTCACCACCATTCTGCAGAGCCACACCGCCGGGCGTGGAAGCGTCCTGGCGGAAGCCTTGCCCCACTTGCACGCCGGCCTGCTCGAGATGGTGCTCGAACGAACTGACGATTTCGAAAGATCCGGCGGCAGTTGAACACCTGGAGTCAATGGTCATGGGGAAAGGGAATTTCAAGGCGGGCGTGCTGGAAAAAGCAGTCATCGCCCTCGCTGCAGTCCCCACGGATCAGGCGGCTGAGGCGCTCGCGAAAATCATTGCCGATACGGGCCAGCCCCTGGCGCTTCGCCGCGCCGCCCTGGAGGGCTTGTATCACCATCCCTCGGCCGTGGCGCCGGGGTTGGTCGAGCGGCTTCGCACCCTGGACCTGTGCGATCCTCGCCTCCCCTGGCCGAACTCGAGAAGATCGAGGAGCTGGGGGTCGAGAGTGGATTCGACACCCTCACTGGGTTAAAGGTTTGGGGAGCGGGAATCCAGGAATGAGTAAGGTAAGTCCTCGCCCAGACTCGCATTCCTGAAGTCGACTGCCTCGAAGGACACAAGCGATGGCCGGCGGTCGCGACTATCCCAAAAATAGCCGCAAAGCCTCAAAAAATACAAGACTCTGCGGCGCTTTACTCTTCCAAGCCTGCTACTTTTCGTCCATGTGGGACATGTCCCACTTGTCGCTCTCCGCGGGGTATAGCGAGCGAGGTCCCACTTAATCCCCTATCTTCATGCGTTATTTTCCCATGACTTTTCGCATGCGAATTCGTCGTGCTACTTGCCTCCCAAGACTTCGTCCACGGCCTCTTCCAGAACCTGCAACGACTCGCGCAGGGCGTCTTCAGGAATCGTCAGGGGCGGGGAAATCTTCAGGCATTCGCCCGCAATGCCGACGGGCGCAAACATGAGCAATCCCTTCTGGAAGCAAGCCACGTTGATGCGCAGCGCCATGTCAGGGTCAGGAGTCTTGGTTCCCGGTTTCACCACCTGGATGCCTGCCACCAATCCCTTGCCCTGCGCGCACCCCAGAACCTTGGGATACTTCTGCTGAATGCGGTGGACCTCGGGGACAAGGATTTCACCCATGCGCGCGGCGCGCTCATCGAGGTGTTCGTTGATGATGATCTCGAGGTTAGCAACGGCGGCGGCCACGGGCAGAGGCGATCCCGAGTGCGTTGAGGTCATCGATCCGGGCGCATAGAGATCCATGATGTCGGAGCGCCCAATCACGGCGGAAATAGGCAGAGACGATGAGATGCCTTTTCCGCAGGCGATCAGGTCTGGTTTCACACCGTAATGTTGGAACCCAAACATCTTGCCGGTGCGGCCAAAGCCCGCTTGCACTTCGTCGTAACACATCACGATGTCGTGCTCGCGGCAGAGCGCCTGGAGCTTCTGCGCGTACTCGACGGGCACGAAATCCGGGCCGATTCCCTGATAAGTTTCGGTCATCACGCCGGCGATATCCTGGGGCTTCACGCCTTTTTCCGCCAGGCTGCTCAGGAACAGATCGAACGACGTGTTCTCATTCTTGTACCCATCCGGAAACGGCACCTGCACGAAAGTCTGGTCGCGATCCACCATCCAGGCCTTTTGCCGATCCATTCCCCCGGCGAGTTGGGAGCCCATGGTGCGGCCGTGGAAGGCATTTTGAAACGTCACAAAATACTTCTTGTGACGGCCATGCTTTTCCACCGCGTACGTCTTCGACAGCTTGATGCAGTTCTCGCAGGCCTCGCTACCCGTGCTCAAAACAAAGGCGCGGTACTTCGTGGGGTCAGGAGAAAGCTTGCGGAGCATCTCCGCCAGGTGGGCGCGTCCCTCATGCACGAACACATAAGAAGCCAGCAGCCCGTGGTCGATCAGGTGGCGCAGGGCATCCCGGATTTCTTTCCTTCCATGCCCGGCATTGGTAATGAGCACCCCACACGACCAGTCAATCCAGCGGTTGCCCCAGCGATCGCTGACCACGCTGCCCTCGGCCTTATCCCAGATAATGGGGGGCTGCCCCATCATCGAGCGCGGTTCCGACTCCTTCAGCATCTCGAAAATGGGCAAGGATTCCGGCACCGGCAGCTTGGTCTTGATGCTCCGGTACTTCGTTTCTACTTTGGGGACATCCACGGGCGTCAAATCGTAAGAGGCCATTTTTTCTCCTTTGCCTGTTTTCAGATTTCAATATGCGGGTGGTCGCCGTAGACGATGCGGACGGGCGCGGCATCCCGCAGGATGGACGCGCGCGTCGCCTCCACCACCAGCTCGTTGATGTAGCTGTTGGCAGGTGTGGCGAGCAAGCCTTTGGCGTCCACTTCGTGCATGATTTCCCGGCGCTTGGCGAGCGCCGCGGCCGGGTCAAGGCCCGCGGTGGCGTTTCCCATGCGTTGAATGGTGTTCGTAATGCCCGCGACAGATTCGAACCCGTAGCCAATGGGTTTGTAGCCGGGGCCTTCCCAGGGAACCAACCGGTAGAAGTCCGGGCTGACGTAATTGTATTTGGTGCCGCCCGGTCCGATGCCTTTGAGGTAGGAGTAGGCCGCCCCGCGATTGTGGTCATCATGGTAAACCATACCGGTCTGATTGTTTCCCTCAAAATACATAATCAGGCCTTGGTCGTTGCTGCCGGCGGCGTCGTCCGGGTAGCCCAATCCGTCTACCACGGACAGGATCGCGTCGTTTTCCCAGGTCACGCGGCCGTGCGACCACATGAAAGCCTCGTTCCCGTTGGGGAATTTTCCCCGGATCCCCTGCACCGAAACTTTCACCGGCTTCAATCCGGTCATGAAATAAACCAGGTCCACATAGTGGCAACCGACGTAGGTGAAGGGGTCGGTGCGATCGACCGTAAACCAGTTCTGGAAATTCGAGTGGCGGTAAAAGTACGGTTCAATCATCTTGGCCTCGCCCATGATGAACGTGCCGAACTGCCCAAGCTCGTAGGCGCGGCGGACCACCAGCGACCGGCGATCGAAGCGCTTGTGGTACTCGATGCCCACAAAGCGGCCCTTTTCGAGCGCCAGCTTTTCCACCTCCACCGACTGATCGTATTTGAGAACCAGCGGCTTCACGCACAGCACATTCTGGTCGTGCTGCAAAGCGTGCATGACCACTTCGAAGTGAAGGACGTCAGGCATGGCGACAACCACCATGTTGCCGGGGGCCATGGCCGCGACGACATCTTTGTAAAGGTTGGGATAAAGCTTGTCGGCGGGCTCGGAGAAGTCCGGATGGGGCGTGAAGGTCTGCCCCGGAAAAGCCTCATGCATATCCGGATTGTCCCGCAACGCTTGCAGGGGAGGAGAATTCAACGCGCAGACATCAATCTTGTTAACGATTCCGGTCCTTTGCAGGTGGTACAAAGAGGGGAGGAGCAAGTCATAGGTGATCATTCCTCCGCCCACGATCGTTACGTTGAGACTCACAGGTTGTCCAGGCACGGGTATCAGTCCTTTCTGATGATGTCAAACGTCCGATTGAACAGCAGGGTAAGGATATTACGTTCTGCCGCGTGTGGTGTCAAACATCTTGGCGAATTTCAGAACGGGTGTTATTCATTTCCAATCCGGCTAAATTGCCACGCAGCTTTTCGTAACCGCACGCCTCGCTGAACCCCCCAGTCCGAGTCCCCAATCCCGAATTCCGTTGCTGGAACCTCGCGTCCTTAGTAAGAAATTCACTGACCAACCTTTCCCCCGTGCGCGGTCGGGGGAGAAAGAAAAAGGGGGTGAGGCTTCTAACCTCACCCCCGTAAGGAATACACGCCCAGAAGCGTCAGAACATTACTTTCAGTCCGAACTCGAAAGTCCGGGGCGCGCCAATGGAATAGACCCCCGAGCCCATGTAAATCTTATTGGTGCGATTGGCTCGGGTGGTGCCATTCACGGAAAGTGCTCCGCCGTTCAATTCATTACTCAGCACATCCCAGTTGGAGAAGTTGAACACATTGAATATGGAGACCGTGGGTTCCAGAGTCAAGTTCTCCGGCGCGGAGGCCCACCGCTTGCTGGGCCTGAGCACCCAACCCAACAGAATCCCCGCGTTGAGAGAGGGTGGATTCGCCACCTGCCCCGCCGGCGCGGCCGCAACCGGCTCCATTACCCCACCGAGCTTGACCATCTGGTCGCTCGTAACCAAGCCCGCGTTGACCAGCGCCTTAGCGGCGGGTGTAAGCGTTCCCGCCACGTTCGTATTGTATTTACTGATCACGTTGTTGAGGTTGCTCACTTTTACGTCGCGTCCGAACGAGCCGACGTTCGTCCCGGGGAGAACGTGATCCTGGTTGCTGCCGTCGCCGGTCCAGTCACTGGTGTAGATAGCCCCAGGATCTGTACCGCTGGGAAGGAGCATGTCAACCGGAAGGGCAGTGGCAAAGCGCGCGTTGTAAGCCAGTCGGAACGCGTGAGGGAAATCAAAGGATCCGCCAAACGAGAGCTGGTGAGTCCGGTCCAAGGCATTGGGCCCGAAGAAGTGGTTGATGTTGGCATAGTCATATGCGTAGCTGGTGAAATCCATATCCTGTGCCATGCTCTCGAATCGCGAAAGGGAGTAAGACACTTGCAAGCTCAGATTCTTAACGCCCTGGAAGGGGTTCTGCTTGTTGGAACGAAGGGAGACTTGCATGGCGTTATACACGGAACGACCGATGGGGAAAGCCATCTCGTTCTCCCCCAGCGTTGAATTGATGCCTGGGAAAGCTGTCCCTGAATCCCCATACCCCGAGTTATACACCTTGCCGGAGTCCAGACCGTTGTTGGCGTAGTCGGCGATCCCGGCGCCAGCCGTAATCGCGCAGTCGATGCCGCCCACTCCGTCCGGGCAGAGGTAGCTTTCGTTGGTGGCATTGATCGCGCCCAGCGCTGCGCCCTGATCGAGGAAACGTGCGTCGCCCACATGATTGGTGTCGTAGATCAGGATGTAGTGCAAGCCCACGTTACGAAGGTAATCGATACTGAGGACAGTCCCGGGCTTGAACTCATGTTGAAAGCCCACATTCATTTGGATGGAATAGGGCGTGCGATAGTCCGGGCTTAGGAAGCCATTACCAGTGGAGTTGCTTCCGTTGGCCATGGCGTTGTCGATGTAATTTGGGTTGGATTGCGCGCCGGCAGCCGCGGTCGCTTTCTGGTAGGTTGTATTCAGAGCGATGCCCTGATTGAGGACCGTGCCGATGGGGGCGCCGCAGAAGCTGGAAGTATCGATGGTCGATCCGTCGGGCATGAGCAGGTTGCCGCTGGGGCAGGGGTTGGCTTCTCCCCAGAACAATCCCTTGGGCAACCGTCCGGGGCGGTCAAACATGACGTTGTTGAAAATCGCGTTTTCGTAATAGATCCCCGCTCCTGCCCGGAAGACCGTCCTGCCGGACTTCCAGGGATCGTAGGCGATTCCGAGTTGGGGAGCAAAGTTCCGGTTGGGTTGGTGCACGCGGTTGCCGAGCCCCGCACCCCACAGGTTGAGGGTTTGGATGGGCGGCAGGTCGCTGTCGGAGCGGCCAGTGTCCCGCGCATATCGCACCCCGAAACTGACGGTCAGGTTCGGTTTGGCTTTCCACGTATCGCCAAGGTATAAGGCAAAGCGGTTGTCCTCCTGTCCACCGCCGGGATATCCCAGAGAGGGGATCTCAGTGAAGAATCCCTGGCCATTTCCAAACCTCATGGTGCTGATCGGCCAGTTCAGGGGATTGGAGGCGCCTCCATCGAAGGGGCCGCTGGCCGCAATTGCCTGATTGGCGGACGTGAAACTTGAGCGGAAGGTCGGCCCCAGACCGTAGAACGAGGCGTAGCCCCCGCCCAGAATGTGATTGAACGCCGCGCCGAACCGTATGATATGGGACCCTTTGATCAAGCTGGCGTCATACTTGAACTGGGTGTTGTGCTGCACGGTGGCCTGGGGGGCCAGATAGTTGGGGCCGGAGCAAAACACATCTCCCGCTTGGCCGCACCCGGACAAAGGACCAATACTAATTCGAGCGTTCGTGGGCAGGCCCGACGGGGTAACGCGTCCCCCCGCATCGCCGATGCTGTTATTGAAGCGCGTATAGCCGAAGCGGAAGCTGTGTGACATGATTCCTTGCGTGATATCCAGCCCGGCAGCTTGCACGGGAGTATTGTCACGATTCGCATACGGCGAATAGGTGTTAATAAGAAAGGGGGCTTGATTGTTATTCTGATTGTAAGTCCAGCGGTAGAAAGCCCGCATGTTGGGCTTGATGGTCCAGTCCAAACGGGCCATCAGCATGGATTCATGGAAGGGAGCATTGTACGATCCGCTGAGGGCCGTGAACGGCGCCGGAGTGGAGACGCTCTGAATCATGTCTTGCACGGTCCGTTCCCAATCGGCAAAGAAGAAGAGCCGGTTCTTGAGAAACGGCCCGCCAAAACGCGCCCCATATTGCTCGCGGTCGAAGGGAACTGGCGTGTTGCCATAGCGCGCCGAGGTGCCACTGCTGCGTCCGTAGCCAAATCCCTCTCCATGAAACTGGTTGCTGCCGGAGCGGGTGACCACGTTCACCGCACCCGAGGAGGTGAGCTCGGTGGAAAGGTCAAGCGTGGATTGGGCGACTTGGAATTCCTGGATGCCACTCACCGGGATATTCTGCGTGGTGGTCCCCACGGTCTCGTCGCTGATGTCCACCCCGTCGAGTTCAATGCGGGCCGTGCGGCCGAACCGGCTGCCAAAGGAAATCGAGGAGAAGCCGTTTTTCGTGGGGTCGAATCCCCGGCCGTCTTGAATCTGAACACCGGGCTCCAAGGCTGCGAGATCCAGGAAGTTGCGGCCGTTGATAGGCAACTGCTCGATCTGCTGAGCGGTCAAAACTCCCTGAACCGTTGCCTGCTCAGTGTTGACGCGCGAGTAGCCAGTTTCCACTGAAATCGTGGTGGTCGTATGACCCACCTCGAGCTTGAGGTTCCCGGCTGAGGTTACACCCACCTGGACGGTCACCGGTAAAAGCACAGTCTTGAAACCTGCAAACTCTACCCTCACCACGTACTCACCGGGCATGAGCGCGCCCGAGTTGTAGGCGCCACCGCTGCTTGAAGTGAGATTGATGGTCTGCCCCGTTGCATTGCTGGAAATCGTGATCTTGGCTCCGGGAATTACCGCGCCGCTAGGGTCCGTGATCGTTCCCTGAATGCTGCCCGAGGAGACGGTGGTTTGCGCCCACCCGGTCAGGGGAAACAGAAATCCAAAAAGCATAGAACTAAAGATGATGAATGATATGGTGCGATTTCGCATGGTTCCTCACCTCAATTTTTTTCTCGATTCACTTGCGTCGGCATGAGTTCGCTCGCGGTCATGAGCGAGCGCCTCTGTGGGGACGGGACATGCACTACCACCTGGCACACACAGACAGCGAAGAGGGGTGCAACCGAACAAATTTTCGCACGATTAAACGACTCAACCTTTCCTTGCCGTTGGGCCGTCTACAATATGACGGAAAGTGGATACTACTGATAATGGGGGCTGTCAAGTGCAAAAATGCTGTTTATCTTAAAGGCGTATTTTGTCCATATTAAATATGTATGAATTTTTTTAGGGGTTCCATACATAGAATATATATCCACTTTGTATGTAATGGAACAAATAGAGATCACTTGGCATGGATAACCGATCAAGCCGGCGTATACAGTGTGCAGCGGCATGGGCATCAATCTCTGGTGTGTGCTTGATTTGGGCCTGACCCAGCCGCGAGCCTACCGTGACACGCCACGTATCCTCGACGTGGACAGCCAAAACGTGGTTCGAAATGTAGTCGGGGACATCATGAGGCTCGACCCTTAAGGCTTCGACGTATTGCCGGTAGCGAGTCCAAGCGCCTTGCCATCCAGTTGGGCGGGTGGCGCCACGCTGAAAATGCCTAAGACGGTTGGCGCGATATCCAGCAGGGAGGCTTGGGAAGCGGCATAAGGCCGATTCGAGAAGAAGATCCCTTGCGTGTCACTGGGGTCGGAGGCGCAGTGATCGCCGCTCCACTTCTTCATGTTGGCCACGACGATGCCCGGGGGAACCGCTCCCAGCGAGGTCTGCCACGAGGTGCGATAACCATCCCGGAAATCGACCTGCAAGTCAGGCGCCTCACTCATGCGCGGGCCGTGAAAGATTTCCTTGCCGAAATAAACATTTTGAATCACCGGCTGGTGCGTGTCCGGGTCCTGGACAGTCAGCAGCTTGTCGTGGATGGCTCCGAGAATCCGCTCTGACTCCTCGCCCAGGCTGACGACTCCATCCTTCTCGCGCCCGTCCAGGTTTAGGTACACCTGGCCCAGGCCCAGGGCGTACGCCTGGGTGCGGCTCCAATCGGTGTTGGGGAAGAAGCTCCCCTTGCCGAAGAGTTGGTCCAGGTTGTGCTGTTGCTCCGCGGCGCCCGGATTCTTGAGCGCCATGAAACCATTCTCGACGAGCCAAGTATTGGTGTTGAAACCTTTGCGCCAGGAATGAAACCCGTGGTCGGAGACGATGATGAGCGTGGCCCCCGGCTTCATCGCCCGCATCACTTCGCCCACGGCCGCGTCCATCTTCACGTAGGTCCGCTCGATGGCATTGCCGTACCTGGCGGCCAGCTCCGGGTCGTAGCGCGGGTGGGTGGGATCGATCAAGCGGTAGAACATGTGGCTGACGCTGTCCGTGGCGGTGGAAACCGAAACCATTAAACTCGGCGGATCGTTCTTCAGCTCGTCAACTGTGATGTCGCGCCACTGGTCCATGGTGCGCCAACAATCTTCCAGGAACATGCCCTCGTCGATGCGCTCTTCGTTGAGCGCCCAGGTGTCGTGCCACCAGCCCAGGGTTTTGTACAGGCCGTGCTTCTTCACGAGCTCTGAGCTGTATTCCGCCGGAGAGGAAATCGGGATCGGCGAATCCTCCGGATCAAGGTTCAGCGGTGACATGTAAACGCGCAAATCGGGCGAGGCCTGCAAAATGTAGAACTGGCAGATCGAATGCAAACGGAGGAACGGGGTTACGTGAAACTTGGCGTGCATCCAGGCGCTCCATTGACGCTCCCGGAGCGTGGCCGTCTGCCCTTCAAGCTGGATGGTTACGGTCTTCCCGTCGGGCGAAACTGTGAAGTCGATGGGGATCGACAGGCGTGTGAACTTTTCCGCGGTGGGATCGGCCGGCCCCTCGATGGTGGTGGCCGCGTGGTTGCCGTTCAACTCCAGGCGCACCAGCTTGCCGCCGAATTCAGTATCACCCACATCCCAAGGGGTAAGGTCAGAGCTGAAATAGAAGAACGTGCCCCACGTCCCGCGCAGGTCCGGCACGCCCAGACCCGCCAGCAGCTTGCCTCCGGGAATCTGGGTGGGGGGAAACTCCAGTGGCATGCGCACGATGGTGGTCTTGTAACCTGCATCAGCCACGGCCTTGTAGAAGGGTACGCCGCTGCGCAGGTTCGTTACCTTCGGGAGCTTCACGGGAACCATGCCCCACAGGAATTTACCCTTCTCGCGAGAAACCAGTGCCAGCTCCGGCAGGTAAGTCTGCGGGTCGCGCTTCAGGAAGTCGAAAATGCCGGTGGCTCCGGGGTTAAGCCCTGTGGCGAACGCCGCCCACGCCACGGGTGACTCCGGCGGGTTCGTTGTCCCCAGCGGCTTGAAGGTACCTTGCTCAGCCAGCCGCGCCAGGTTCGGCAGCTTGCCTTCCGCAATCCACTTGGCAGCCAGCTTCGGGTCGGCGCCGTCAAATCCCAAGACCACAACTTGCTGCGTCACTGGACGTGTGGGCGCGGCGCGATGGCAACCCGCAAAGTAACCGAGCGTCGCGAGTGTGCCGGAAAGTAGAACGTATCGAGTCAGTTTCTTCAACGTGAGCCTCACTGCGGGCATGTAGTTTCCATTCTATGAGGAGCGTTCCTATCCGTCGAGTGAAAATTCAACCGGTGGCTGCCCATTCGATTCACCCCCCGATCTTTATGCTCATCTTCGTGCGCCAACCCACCGATAACCGATTTGGGGGAGTGCGTGCCGGCGGGGGCTGGGAATCGGGTGATCGGTTGATCTGGTGATCGGGGGATCGGCTGATTGGTGAATGGCGATTTGTGATTGGCGATTTGTGATTGGCGATTTTCGCAGTCAGCCTTTGATTCATCTTCTCACCTGGCACTGCCGATTACCGATACGGGGAAGTGTGTCCCGGACGGGAGGCATTCGGTCGGGGGTGTGGGTCGCCTGTGCCACTTGCTTTCCGCGCCGACACTGTTTTCTGTCGCCGCAGTGACAACCGGAGGCTGAAGTAGGCGGCTGCGGCAGATCGGTTTAAACGGCTGGCCCCACCACTTTTGACCGCCCGTCCAATGCCTATCGCACCTTCCGGCTTCACTTTGACCATCGCGCTACCCGTCTCCTCAAAGCCTCATCCCGATCGATGATTTCTTCTTCCCATTTTTTCCCTCATTATCAGTAACCCTATTTCTTTTCATGAACATAATGGAAAGCCACGGCCTTTTGTAGTGCTGAACTTTACTTCAGCATGTGCCGACCTCCCGACCAGGTCGGGACAGGTTCCGGTCGGCGCTACGTCCGCATGTGCCGACCCCTCGCGGTGCTCAGGGCGGGATCTGAAGGTCGGCGCTACTTCACCCCGATTTATGGCGTAATCCGTGTATTTTCGACCCACAATCCCGTTCGATTGTCGTCCATTGTCACAAAACTCCGGTGTTTTCTGCAAAAAGCCCAAACAATAGCCTGACATTGTGTCGCTGCTCCTGTGTTTTCATACGCATCCCCGGATCGACCTTCATTTTTAACATCTCTACGGGTCAGTGCCTCTTCCCGGACGTTTGTCGGCGTGTTCATGAGGTGTAATAGCCAATCAAATCGGAACGCCTCGCGTGCCGCCAGACTCACCCTAGGCCGCTTGAGGATGGACCTGCGAATCTCCAGAGGGAGCGCGCGGGCTGCCAAGTGGTTATGCGCTGGCGAAGTGACCCCTCACCCGTCCCGCCCCGGCTGATGAAAACGCCGGCGGCGGTCCACCCTCTCCCCTCGGAGAGGGCGGTTTAATTTCCCACCTTCTCCCCGGGGAGAAGGTGCTGAGGTACGAAGCGGATGAGGGGTTGCTTCGACGGAAGCCGTGACTTTCAACCCTTGC
Source organism: uncultured Acidobacteriota bacterium (assembly GCA_963804995.1). GTDB lineage: Bacteria > Acidobacteriota > Terriglobia > UBA7540 > UBA7540 > Bog-366. Next base: position 2,008,842 of record CAWDSK010000006.1, on the reverse strand, counting down.
CCCAAAAGGTTCGCTAAAGAAATCAGCATTCACGGGATGGCATGGCAGACCCCCGATTTGGGGGCCCGTGGTTGTTCGGTAGAGATTGCTGCTTGGACACATCAGGGCGCTACGCTTCCTCACCTCTATTGTGCTCTTAGTCGACTGGCCTATGTCAATAGGCAATGTGTGGGTTTGGGCTACCGGTAGCCCGAATATGAAATAAATCACTCAAATTGCCCGAACGCAGGGCGCCAGTGGGAGGAAAGGATGCAGAAGATAGGAGTCAGGAGATAGAAGGCACCAGGCAGCGAGCGCCATTCGCACCACAAATGCAGCCGCAGCGATCTCGTGCAAATTTGTTGGTTTCCTCGCTCTCTCCGTGCCTTGGTGTCTTGGTGGTTCAATTTCTTTTTACCACCAAGTCACCAAGACACCAAGAAGGCATTAGACGAAGGGCCGAAAGGAAAAATCCACGGGTGGCGCATACGTGCTGGCTTTTGGCCTGTATGCGATCACGCCGGTCTTACCCGCGCTGCAATTCAAACATGGTAATTTCAGGTGGGGAGTCGAAGCGGATGGGGACGAAGATGGTTCCGATGCCGCGGTTCACATAGAGCTGCGAGTCGCCTTTTTGGAACCAACCTCGCACGTAGGAAGTAATCAAGCGGCTGGGGGAAAGGTCAGGGGAGATGAATTCCAGTGTGACCTGGCCGCCGTGGGTGTGACCGGCCAGGCTCAAGTCGATGCCAAGCTCGGCGGCGCGGTCGAAAGTATTGGGGTTGTGACTCAGCAGGATATTCGTGGTGTCGGCCAGGATCAGGGGCTCAACACCATCCAGATAATGGGTCACAATACCTTCGCCGGGGGGCCCAAAACGCGTGCGCGTCTGGTAATCCACGCCAATCAGGTTCAGGCGCTCGCCGCCCGATTCGATCGCGGCCCGCTCCTCGCGCAGGATCTTGACACCCTCGGCCGCGAAAAGCCTGGTGATGGAATTCTCGGCGTGGCACCACATCTCGTGATTGCCCAGGCAGCCGAAAACTCCAAAGGGGGCCTTGAGCCCGCTGAGCGCGGCGACGGCGGGGCCCTGCGTTTTGGCGTCCCACGTGACAAAGTCGCCTGTGAGCGCCACCAAATCGGGCTTCAACTGATTCACGGTCGCGACGCACTTCCGAATATCATCGCTGGTCGTAAAAGGTCCGATGTGAAGGTCGGAAAGTTGCGCGATTCGAAAGCCCTCAAAAGCTTTGGGGAGCCGGCGCAGCTTGAGGCGTTGGTGCACGATCTCCGTGGCCGTGCGCTCGTAAAGCATCCCGTAAGCGCAAGCGGCAAAGGGTGTGGCACTCAGTGCCACGGCTGTCCTTTCCAGAAAGCGTCGGCGCTCCGGAGACAGCAAGCGGTGGTGACCTGGTTTCGAGGGTAGAGCCAAGCTGGCGTAGGAGGCATAGGCCGCCCGCGCGAGGCGATCGAGAAGAAAGAAGGCGGCAATGGCCACGAATCCCAAGACTGAAGAGAACATCCACCAGTTGAAGGGAGCTTGCAGCAGTGCGGCCCGCAGCGTCAGGTAGGTGGATTCGGGGTGCCGGCGGATTCCCAGCAGGTTGCTAAAAAAATACAATAACAGTATGAGATAGAAAACGCCGGCCAAGCCTCCCAGCCAACGGCGTAAGGCAGCGCTGCGAAGGAGCTTCGCCCCCAGCGCTCGCACCTGCCGAATCCAGAAGATCTGGCTCGGAAGGAAGAATAGAAGGACTAAAAAACTGACCCAGTGCCGCATGAACCTTTCGTAGTGCCCCGTGAGAAGTGCTACAAACCTATTATACGATGCCGCGCGGAATCTGTCTGCTGCCTGGATTGGTTGGTGGATTTCCTCGGCAGTGAATCGATGATGCGGTAGCGGCGAGTTTACCTCGCCAAATGTCGGCATCCCGACGAGATCGGGATAAATTCCGCCGCCTCTACATCAAGATGAAACACTGCATCCCTTTCTATTCAATTGACTTTACGCGAATTCTAAGGTAAACTTAATCGTTTTGTAATCATTCTTTTTCCTCCAAGGAGCCCCATGGACTTTCAAATCGGGGACAAGGTTGTCTACCCCAATCAAGGAGTAGGGATAGTCGAACAGATTTCCACGCGCAATCTTACCGGCATGCCGGAAATGTTTTATCTCTTGAAGCTCAGTTCCAGCAGCATGCGGGTCATGGTGCCTCTCAGCAGCGTGGCTAACGTGGGTTTGCGGCGCGTGACCAAAACCAGCGAGATCGGCGGGGTGCTCGAATTCCTTCAGAAGGGCCGCTGTAAATCCGCTCAGGACTGGAAGGGGCGGTTCAAGGAGAACTCCGAGAAGATGCGCAATGGCGCGTTGATGCAAGTGGCCGAAGTCCTGAAGACTTTGATGTTCCTCAATCAGGCCAAGCCACTCTCCTTCCGCGAGAAAAAGATGCTGGATCGCGCCTGGGGACTTCTCGTCGACGAAGTTGCTGTGGTGCGCGGGCTGGCGAAAGAAACCGTGGAAGCACAACTGGTTAAGTCGCTGTCCAAGGTCAATATAAAAGCACCCCTTCCGAGCTAAGTGTGGCTTACGTGGGGCGAACGTCCGTTCGCCCCGCTCTCCCCTGACGACAATTGAGATGGAGTGGCGGTGTCAGTGTGTGCCTGCGGGCAGCGCGGACCTTCGTGGGACCATCTAATTAAGAGAAGTTACGCAGAGATAAGGGGTTGCAAGAGGGGGGAAATGGGGTCTGGAGATATTCACACTCCTCCACAGGTTTTCCACAAGATTTTGTCGGTATAAACCCGCCAACCACTACCTATTGTGTTTTTCCCTCTTGACAAACCAAACGGGAGGAGTAGAATTTCGTCCCAGTCGTTGCGGAGCCGGTCTCCGCCCGGAGGGGGGCAAGCCGGCAGCGGGGCAGTAGAACAATTCTTGAGCCGTTGGCCCAGGCCGCATCGCAGCAAATCATAATTGAGGGCGTGAACCCACCATATGGAGGCAGACTATGTCTGAGCGTGACGTTGTGTCGATGGAGACCAAATCCTGGGCCCCTTCCACAGACAGTCAAAGCAAGCGCGGCATCGCGGTCAAGCGGGTTTCGACCAAGGCGGGTGTGCATCCTTTCGACGAGCTCGAGTGGGAGCTTCGCACGGCTTCGATTCAGAACGAAAAGGGAAAGATCATATTCGAGCAGCGCAATGTGGAAGTGCCGAAGGACTGGACGCAGACGGCCACCAACATTGTGGCCTCGAAGTATTTCCACGGCAAACTGGGTTCGCCGGAGCGCGAAACGAGCGTGCGGCAACTGATCAGCCGCGTGGCCGACACCATCGCGCAATGGGGTGTGGAGGGCGGCTACTTCCGCAGCGAGGAAGACGCCAGAACTTTTCACGATGAACTGACGCACATCCTGGTCCGCCAAAAGGCGGCGTTCAATTCCCCGGTTTGGTTCAATTGCGGCTTGTGGCACAAGTATCACCGCACCTCCCAGGGGGGCGGCTGGTATTGGGATCCGGCCACGGGCGGCATCAAGAAGGAGACCGAGGCCTACCGGCACCCTCAGTGCTCAGCCTGCTTCATCAACTCCGTCCAGGACAACCTCGAAAGCATCCTGAATCTGGCTAAAGTGGAAGGGATGCTCTTCAAGTGGGGTTCGGGTACGGGTACGAACCTCTCACCACTCAGGTCCTCAGTCGAGTCGCTGTCGGGTGGCGGTGTGGCCTCCGGTCCCCTCTCCTTCATGAAAGGCTACGACGCGTTTGCGGGCGTCATCAAATCGGGTGGCAAGACCCGCCGCGCCGCCAAGATGGTGATCCTCAACGTCGATCACCCCGACATCGAGGAGTTCATTGAGTGCAAGGCGAAGGAGGAACGCAAGGCCTGGGCGCTGGTGGATGTCGGTTACGATTCTGCCATCGACGGTGAGGCGTACAGCTCCGTCTTCTTCCAGAATGCCAACAACAGCGTGCGCGTCACCGACGAGTTCATGAAAGCCGTCATCGAAGACAAGGACTGGACGACGCGCCGCATCAGCACCGGTGAGACCGCCAAGGTGCACCGGGCGCGCGACCTGATGAAGAAGATCGCCGAGGCTGCGTGGCAGTGCGGCGACCCGGGCATGCAGTTCCACACCACCATCAACAAGTGGCATACGTCCAAAGCCACGGCGCCCATCAACGCGTCGAATCCCTGCAGCGAGTATATGTTCCTGGACGATTCGGCCTGCAACCTGTCGTCCCTGAACCTGATGAAGTTCCTCACGCCCGACGGCAAGTTCGACGTGGAGTCGTTCCGGCACGCCGTCGACATCATGACCACGGCGCAGGAAATTCTGGTGGATAACGCGAGCTACCCGACGGAGCGGATCGCGCTTAACTCGCACGACTTCCGCCCCCTAGGCCTGGGCTATGCCAACCTGGGCGCATTGCTGATGGCCAACGGTCTGCCCTACGATTCCGATGGCGGCCGTGATTACGCTGCGGCCATCACTGCCCTTATGCACGGTGAGTCTTACCTGCAATCCTCGCGCATCGCGGCGGAGCTGGAGCCCTGCGCGGGCTTCCCCCTGAATCGGGATTCCTTCCTGGGCGTCATTTCCATGCACCGCCAGGCGTTGCAGCACATCAACTCGCACAACGTTCCGGAGAACCTGTGGGAAGCGGCCAAGAAGACCTGGGATGATTGCCTGGCGAGCGGCATGAAGTATGGCTACCGCAACGCGCAAGTTACGGTGCTGGCGCCAACGGGGACGATCGGCTTCCTGATGGATTGCGACACCACGGGCATTGAGCCGGACCTGGCGCTGGTGAAGTACAAGAAGCTGGTGGGCGGCGGTCTGATCAAAATCGTCAACAACGTGGTGCCCACGGCGCTGCTGCGGCTGGGCTATACGGAGCAGGAAGCAGGCGACATCGTCAACTACATCGACCAGCAGGGCACCATCGAGGGCGCTCCGCACCTGAAGCCGGAGCACCTGCCGGTGTTCGATTGCTCGCTGAAACCCGCCAACGGCAAGCGCTCCATCCACTACATGGGCCACGTGCGCATGATGGCCGCCGTGCAGCCCTTCCTTTCCGGCGCCATTTCCAAGACAGTTAATATGCCGGAAGATGCGACCGCTGAGGAAATCGCCAACGTCTATACCGAGGGCTGGCGGCTGGGACTGAAGGCCATCGCCATTTATCGCGACGCCTCCAAGCGCTCGCAACCACTCAACACTTCCGACGCGAAACCGAAAAGTCAGGGAACAGGGAATAGGGAACAGGGAACAGGCAATGCGGAACCAAAGACAGGCAAGACTGAAGCCCCGGCCCCCAGCGCGCCGCAGCCTTTCCGTCACAAGCTTCCTGACGAGCGCCGTGCTATCACCCACAAATTCTCCGTGGCGCAACACGAGGGCTACCTGACCGTGGGCCTTTATGAAGACGGCCAACCCGGCGAGATCTTCATCACCATGGCCAAGGAAGGCTCAACCGTATCGGGTCTGATGGATTCCTTCGCCACCGCGGTTTCGCTGGCCCTGCAATACGGCGTACCACTCAAGGTGCTGTGCGATAAGTTCAGCCACACGCGCTTCGAGCCCAGCGGCTGGACGCCCAATCCGGAAATCCGCTACGCCAAGTCAGTGATGGATTACATCTTCCGGTGGCTGGCATACAAGTTCCTGCCGCGCGACGCCCAGCCTCGCGAGGACGCCAGCGTGCAATCACTGAACGGCACGGAGGCGGAAAAAGCTACGGAGATCGCCGCGCAGTTCTCTCGCGCCACCGCCGAAGCTCCGGCGCCGGCAATCGGATTTACCTCGTCGCCGATGCAGGCGGGTTTGGCGGGTGTCAACCAGAGCGATGACGCCCCGAGTTGCGCCGATTGCGGTGCCATCATGGTTCGTAACGGCGCCTGCTATAAGTGTCTGAATTGCGGATCGACCAGCGGGTGCTCGTAGAGTGGAACGTAGGCGGTAAGCAGTGAAGTGCCGGCGGGTGGTCCTAGGGCGAGCGCTGCACGGATGTGAGGCACGTTATGAAATACGAAGTTTGGGGAAAGCGGCCGGCTAGCGAGGTTTTTGAACAGTACGGTGCACGCTCCGCCGACAAAGGAACCGCTAATCATGACGCTGTGACTGCCCGCATTGAAGGGTGGGTGGGCGCTGAGGTCCGGCCCGTCAGGCGCGTCGCGACAGGCCACCGAAGCCAAGGTCAATCCAGGACCTCGCGGCGAGCTTAGGCAGCGCAGACCCTGGAGAGTCCCAGCGTGCGGGTTGTGACGCCTGGAAATCCCCGCAGGGGATTCATATAGTAGCCGGGGGCAACGCCCCCGGAAGACGGCCCAATGGGGGCTTGACCCTGAAGGGGTCACATCCGCCAAGGTGCTGGTCATGGCTCAGACGCTCGTATGCTTGCGGGTACATGTTATCTTCTCGACGAAGAACCGGCGCCCCATGATCGACTCCGAGGTCGAGCCCGAACTCTATGCTTACATGGGCGGCACGGCGAAGAACCTGGATTCACCTTGTCTTGCCGTTGGGGGAACAAGCAACCACGTTCATCTCTTAATCTCTCAGTCGAAGACCATAGCCCTGAGCCGCTTGATGGAAGAGGTCAAGAAGAGCTCCTCGAAATGGATCAAGACCAAGAGCCCTGCGCTGCGGACCTTCGGGTGGCAGGACGGGTACGGCGCTTTCACAATCGGGCAATCACAGGTCGAAGCCTTGCAGAATTACATTGCGGGTCAGAAGGAAAGGCATAAGAAGATTTCATTCGAGCAGGAACTCGTGGCGCTGCTGAAGAAATACAACGTTCAATACGACGAGCGCTACATATGGTCGTGAGGTTTTATGCGACCCTTTCAGGGTCGGATCTGGTTTCGCGTGTTTTCCGGGGGCGCTGCCCCCGGCTACTATATGGTGCCCCTGCGGGGCGTGACTTAGGTGGCTCAGCAGGAGATCCTTGGCAACCGGCTTGCTTACCCTGGGGAGTGGGTGGGGTATCAAAGGGCGGGAAATTTTCTTGGCCGGGCCAATCCCTTCTGAATGCTGGGGCGGTCGATAAGGGCAAGAGATCTGCTGGCGAGGGGAATGCGGAAAATCTTCACAGCACTGTGGGTTTCTTACGCGAGCGGGATCGAAAATCAGACACGACCTGATGTCTAGGAACGGATCGAGATGCTTTGGAGGTGAGTTTGAGCGCAGTTAAAGCACCCGAGCGGATCAGGCTGGACGTGCACGCGGCGCTGCACGCCATTTGCTCGACGGGCAAGGGGCGCTGCTGGTACTGCGATGTGCGCCTGCCGCGCGTCGAGGACGCAGTGGGCACGGGCTGGGATGTTCGAGCGCGTGGAAGGCGAACGCGTCGCCAGCATTATCCTGGTTTGCCCCAGGTGTCAGGTTAAGCAGGAAAAAAGGAAGATTCCGGCGCGGGCCCTGGCTCTGGGCCTGTAACCCACCCCTTGACCTGGGGTGGCTCCAGGGCGCGCGAGGCAGGGAGGCGCGTGTTCTTGCCGTCTCCAATAAGCCATCTGCGAAGGACAAAATATGAAAGTCGTAGACCCGGTTTGTAAGATGACGATTGATTCTGAGAAGGCCGTTGCCACCAGCGAATACAAAGGCCAAACCATCTACTTCTGCGCCAAAGGCTGCAAAGCCAAGTTCGATCAAAACCCTGAAAAGTACCTGAGCAAATAGGGCATTTGGAATTACGCGCTACGCCACCGTCACATCCAGCGCCTGTTGGCCGGTGGCGCCGTCGGGGAAGATGCCGGTGGGGTCAGGGCCTTCCACGCGGCCCTGGCCGTCGATCGAACGCACGCGCAGGCGGTATTTACCCGGCAGGGGATTGACCCAGAGGTATTTCCAAAACGCCCACGTAAGGGGCGAGGGATTACTAAAAAGGTTTGTCTCCTGCCAGGTTTTGCCATCATCAAAGCTGATTTCAACTGCTTTAATTCCATCCAGGTTGCCGATGGCGTAACCCGTCAATTCAAGATTACTGCCCGTAAGCCGCGCGCCGTCTTTCAGGTCACTGAAGCGTGCCTGCGCCCAACGTTCACACTCATCTGACCAACTTTGCTTTTCCCAGTAGCCGAGATAGGCGTGGTCGACCAGCTCAATCCGCGTAACCCACTTGGGCTGCTTCATCCCGAATTTTCCAGGAATGAAAATGCGCACGGGATAGCCGTGGTTCGGCGGCAGGTCTTCACCGTTCATCCCGTAGGCGAGCAAATTCTCGTCGTTCCACAGGCGCTCGATGGGATGTCCGGTGGAAAGGCCGTCGACCGCGTAGATGATGGCCTGGGTCGCATTTTTCGCGGGGCTGGCGCGTTCCAGCAGCGGTTTCAGAGCTGTACCGGTCCAGCGCGCATTGCCAATAAAAGTGCCGCCGATGGGATTCGAAATGCACTCAAGCGTAAGTTCCTTCTCGATTTGAGGCAGCTTTCGAATCTCATCGTAAGTGAGGGTGAGAGGGTTGGCGACGAGGCCATCCATTCTCAACGATGAAGACTGTCCTCGGAATCGATAGCGACAATCTTTGGGAGTGCTTTCTCCTGACGCTAACTTCTGACTCCTGACTTCTGACTCCTTACTTCCGGTATACTACTCCGCTCATTCCGGAAGGTAGGCTTGGCTCGCGTCGAAGGATGGCATGTGCAATGTCAGAAGAGGCACACGTGGTGCGCCGGCGGCAATTCTGCACGCGCTGCGGGCAATTGATGTTTGAGTTTTATCGTTCACCTGATGGCCACTTCGGGCTTGTGAATGTGGTGGGACGAGGGTCGCTATGGGCCGCGGAGGAGCTTCGCTGCCCCACTTGCGGCGCCCGGTACCGACTTCTTGACCGGGTGGACGCAGCGGGTCAATTGGTAAAACGCATATGATTTTATGGGGTCTATTCCAATGGGGCGTAAACGAGTAGCTTATTTCGCCGAGTCATTATGCAGGGTTTGTTTGTGGCTGGCATGCCTGATGATTCTCAGCACCCAGGCTTGGTGCCAGGGGGGGCCGTTGCCACCGCGGCAGACGGTGGTCGTGCATGGGCACAAACTCGCCTATTACGAGGCAGGGAAGGGAAGCGACGTAATCCTGATCCACGGCCTGGGAGCGGATTCCCGGCACTGGGCAGCCACTGTCGGCCCGCTTTCCCATGACTTTCACGTCATCGCTCTTGACCTGATTGGCTACGGCCAATCTGACAAGCCGATCATGCGATACACCGTCGAGAACTTTGACAAGTACCTGCACGGTTTTCTGAAGGAGCTGAAGATTCCCCGCGCCAGCCTGGTGGGGAACTCCTTGGGCGGCTGGATTGCGCTGGATTTTGCAATTCGACACGAGCCGATGGTGGAGAAACTGGTTCTGGTGGACGCTGCCGGATTGAGTCCCGAAGCCCCCTTGAAGGAGCCGCCCGGCGGGTTGAAGCCGCTATCCATTCTCAACGTGCGAGGGTTTTTCGATTTCATGGCCGCCAACAAGGAATGGGTGACGGCGGATCTGGGCACCAATGCTTTTGAGCGGCACGTTGAGAACGGGGACAGCTACACTATCGCCAGCAGCGTAGCGGAAATGGCCACGGGCAAGGAATTTGAAGACAAGAAACTCGAGAAAGTGCATGCCCCCACGTTGCTCATTTGGGGACGGGACGACATGCTGATTCCGCTCCGGTTTGGTGAGCGACTCAACCGGGGCATTGCAGGTTCCGAGCTTGTGGTGCTGGAGGGTACCGGGCACACCCCCATGATTGGAGAGCCCGTGGAGTTTAATGAAGCCGTCCGGAAGTTTCTTTTGCCCAAGTAAGTTGGGGGGGAATCCAGTTCCCATAAATGGTTTCAGGAAATTTCTTCTCGATTCGTTCCTGGGCGACACCCTCACGCGGCAGTAGTATCGCAGTTTGCTGTAGAGGCGGCGGCATTCATCCCGATTTGATCGGGACGCCGCCCTATGGCGAGGTAAACTCGCCGCTACGTCCTCAGGCTGAGACACTACCCACGCGGCGTTTCGCTCTATCCCCAAAACCGCAAGAGTGAGTGTAGAATGTTCTCAAGGCGGATTCAGAGATAACAACTCGCAGTGGCCAGGCTCCGAGGAGGTTCAAGTAAGGTGAGGGGAAGAGGAAAGAGGACTTGCCTCACGGCCCGCGCGGCGCCCCGGAAATTCGTGGCGACGGGGATTTTCGTGTGTCTCGCCCTGGCGCCCAATCTCGTTTGGGGAGTTGAGGCGCTTCAATTCAAGCCCGGATTCAACCTCTTCTCGCTCCAACAGGACGTGCAGTTGGGGAAGGAAACCTCGGAGAAGATAGAAAAGCAAATGCCGCTAGTAAGCGACCCTGACGTTCCTGCAATACATCAACAGCCTGGGCAAAAAACTTGTCGCCCACGCGCCCAACAATCATCCGGAATATGTCTGGCAATTCAGGGTCGTGAACAGCCTGGAGATCAATGCCTTCGCCCTGCCGGGAGGGTACATTTACGTAAATCGCGGAACGATTGAGGCCGCAGAGGACGAAGCGCAATTGGCCGGCGCCCTGGCCCACGAATCCGGTCATGTGGTGATGCGCCACGGCACGCACATGGCCTCGCAAACCATGCTGGCAGAGGCGCCCTTGACGATTTTGGGGGGCATTCTGGGCCAGGGCGGCAGCCTCACAGGACAACTGGCGCAACTGGGCATCGGCCTGGGACTAAATTCGCTGCTCCTGAAAAACTCACGCACGGCGGAAACGCAAGCGGACGAGGTAGGAACTTACATTCTCTACTTGTCGGGATACGACCCGCATGCCCTGGTGCAGTTCTTCCAGGTTATTGAGCGCAAGTATCCGCAGCGCACCGTGCAGTTTTTCTCCGATCATCCCAATCCCGAAAACCGCATTAAGGACGTGGACGCGGAGATCGCTCATTTGGGCCCATCGCGGGGAACCAAGGCCGACAGCCCGGAATTTGAGGCGGCCAAGCAACGCTTGTCGGCCATGGCTCCCCCGCCCAAGGTGCCGGGTACGCCCAAAATCAGCGCCACACAGCAACCCCCGCCCCTACCCTCCGAGCATCTGATTGGTTTCGACGGCAAGGTATTTACGCTTAACTATCCTGATAACTGGCAGGTGCAGGAGAGCGAAGATGGCGTGGAGCTATTTCCTCCCGGCGGCATGGTGACGGGGTCCCAAGGTGAGACGGCGCAGGCGTATGGCGCCGCGGTCAGCCGCTACCAGCCCCCACAGGGGAATTGGGGACTGGTGGATGCCACCCAGGATCTGCTGAAATCCATGCAGCAGTCGAATCCGCAAATGCACCTCCTACAACAAACCGGCATAAACCTGCAAGGCAATCCCGCCATGAGCACTCTGTTGCAGAATGCTTCCCCCATCGAGGGACAGAGAGAGACAGATCATCTGGTTACGGTTCGCCAGGGAGATTATGTGCTGGCCCTGATCTTCATCGCGCCCGAGGGGGCCTTCGAAAGATACGCCCCGACCTTTGACAAGATGGTGCAAAGCATTAGCCTGCCGAAGCGGTGAATCCACATGGTCCACACAAACCCCTTTTGCGATCCCAAGCGTCCGCCGCAGTGGGCACAACTTACTCGGCTGGCGGGCGACCACGCCGCGATCCTGTTTGAGGATCTGCGCCGCCAAGTCGCCGACATTGAGGGATTGATCGAAGAGCTTCACTACCTCGGGCCGGAGCTCGGATGGGCGCCGCATTATCGCGTAGGGGATGCCTGTCTCTTCGTAGCCCACATCGTGCCGGGATTGCTTGAAGCCAGCCTTGAACTCAATCCCGCCGAGCGTGAGCGGATTTTGGATTCACGACGCGTCGGGATTGTCATGAAGAAAGCCGTGCAGGCGGCTGCCGAAAGCGGAGGGCGGGTGCGGGTCAAACTGGGTAACAAAGCTTCCGTGCGAGCTTTCGCGAATCTTGTGTGTTTTCTCAGCAAAGACGTTGCTCATGACTCCTCAGCACCACCCCGGCGCTCGGCCCCGATGATCAATTTGGAAAGAACGCGCTATCGGGGCTCGGCGCGCCACCCCTCCTCATCTGAGGAGTGGAGTTCTTAAACAACTCCCCTCCTGATTCCCGTGGCGCTCCGAGCGCCGGGGTGGTTACCGTGGGTGGCGCGCTGGGTGTCGGGGTGGTTATCCGCAGTGGGGCATCTTTATCTAGGCGTGTTCTTCCGGCAGCCCCATCCTGACGTAATGAGAAATACGGGTTAGCAAAGAATCTAAGTTTCTGCCTCAGATCAAGATTTTTGCAGCGACAATCCCCCTTCTGCGTGGTTTAACCCACGATTCTTTCGACCCTGCCTGCTGCCGATTTCTACGCTTCGGCTATCTTCATGAGGTCAAGCTAGATAGCTCGTGAGGCCTGCAATCCGGATGGCAGTTGCCATGCAAGCAAGTGGAGCGAAATGATTGAACCCACAAATCTCGCCATGCGCTCCCTGCTCCCCCATACCTCGAATGCCACGGTACGCGAACGCTGGTCAGATCTGCTCGACTTGAGCTACAGCACCCGGCGCGTAAGTCAGTTGGAAATCGAACCGGGTGTTCACGCGGTGGTTGTTCCGGCGATTTACAGCGATGAAGTTCGTAAGGATCTGGTCGATCTCGAAGTCCGGGCGGCGATGGCCCAAGTCCCCGGGATGGGGAGGGGCGTGCGCTTGGTCTTAGAGCAACTCCAGGAGTTTGCTCTGACTCTTGCGACGGACTATCGCGATTGGATGGGAGCTCGAGGACAAGAAATCGCGGCCGGCGCCGCTCACGCCACGGCTTTTGTTGATCTTGCTTACCTCGAAGCGGCGCTTCTTGCGCGGCTGTGGGATTCCGAAGTGCTGGTGGAATTCAGCTCGCCTCTGTCGTTCTTCCGGCGCGGGGCACTGACGGATTACGCCAACGTTTACGAAGCCGTGGTGGCCATGGTGTTTGAGGGCCGCTCCCTGGCGGATACCGCGGACCGGTTGGCCCCCGAAATCCTGAAGCGCTTGCAGCTTTATGCGAACGCCTATCTGCGACTCTCCTCGCTCTACACGGAGGGGGAGTGGCATATCGATCGGGACACCTTTGTGATGAAGGTGCGGAACAAGCGCCTCTCTCTGAGGCTCCAGTACTGGGAATTGCGGGGAGACCACACTTCGGTCCAAAAGGTTATGAATGGCTGGCGCAGCCGCATCGAGAACCTGTTGCAGGAATCTGTCGCCCCTGTGGATCAGGACTTCCCCAAATCTTTTGCCGCCTGAGGCGGGGGCGGGGTGACAGTTAAGAGTTGAAAGTTAAGAGTTCAAAGTTGAAAGTTGACACCAAACACCTGAAACCTAATTCCTACCTCATTACACACAACTCATAACAACTAACTGCTCCTCTCCGCGCTCCTTGAAATGGCACCCATCGTCGGTGATGGGTTAATTTGATGCAGTAGCGGCGAGCTTGCCCCACCAAATTGCGGCCTAATGAGGCCCCTACTTTAAATTGAACCACCCAGCCAGACGTTTCAACTTCAACCCCGTACGCCTCATCGGAACAAAAAGCAAGGGCAAACCTATTGACGCACCGCTTTCGGTGGCGGAATTATTCGGACCTTTGGCTATATGACCACTTGCCAACAGTCTCATCAAAACTCTGCCTTCTCCAGCCGGCGTAGAAAACTGTGCTTGGCGGCGTGCGCATGGCGGAGTTCCTCCAGCGCTGACTGAAATTCAGAAACACGTTGCTTGCGGACGGCAAGATCGCGCAGGTCGATCAGTAAGCTGACCGCCTTGTCATATTCGTTCGGTTGCCGCTTCTGGATGTGTGCCGTGATGCGATTCCAAGTCTCTCCTTCGCTTTTCTCCAGTTGATCCAGATAGCGTGCGCGGTCGGCCTCGTCCTTCGCTTTCTGTCGCGCTGCTTCCGCTGCCCGCTTGGCTTCCAATCGGCGGGTTCTCTCTTCTGCGCGTGTCTTGGCCGCAGTTACAAGATCGTGGACTGTACGGGGTTTAATTGCGGCGTGTGCGTCCAAGGTTCGTGCTGCATTTTGTTGCTGAAAGCGCCGCAGAAATTCGATTTTCCCGCGTTCACCGGATTCCAACGCAGCGGTTAGAAGCAAATCGTTCTTTTCCTTTTCGGGTAGATTTTGAATCCACTCCGCCAATTCCTTCCGGCTCGGGGCAGCGCTCAGCGGCGCTGAAGCCGATGCGGCAACTTCGACAAGGTCCTCGTCGATTCCAAGAAACTCGATCAGTGAATGGAGAGGAGCCGACAATTGGCCCAAGCCGGGAGGCACCGGAGGCTCCAGTTCCTCTTCAGAGAATTCATCACATTGCACGCACAGGAGCCATCCGAGATAAAGACAGCGGCGGTCGCCACGCAGCAGGTCCGAGCGCAGAGACAGCAGAGAACCCATCCAGCCGGTGCCATCATCCCAGTCATCCATCTCCGACTGCGCTTCAAAACCGACGATCAGGTGTTTTCCAACTCTTTGCACACGGGCGGCGTCGCCGGGAAGCATAGCTTTGAGCTGTCCGTAGTCGGCCAACTCCCGTGGAAGTCGAAGATAGAACTCTCGCGTCCCCCAATTCGCGACGTAAACAAACGCGTCGAAGTACTTTTCCAGAAGTTTGAGGGGATCGGCCTTTAGGTCTCCCCACTCGTAGTGATTCGTAAAACTCGTCGAAGTGATTATGGCGCGCGTGGAAATGGATCGCAGGGCAGCGATGTCAGCCTTGGTCAGCGCCTGATCTATCGCCCGGAAGTCGTAATACTGGTATTCGCTCATCTAAAACCCTCTGCGCCAGTGATGATATGCTGCGATCCATTCCGTGCCTTCTGGTGCGGGCGTTGGCAGTGGCAGATCGAGGATTCCTATCTTCTGTCGGACTTCGCCCCGGCGGCAGATCGCCACAATCCAGCCATCCCGGGTCATATCGATCTTCTCTACCACAGCATCAATACCGAGAAGGTTCACCGAAAAAGGGAGCGCCAAGTGCTCCTGCATCATCGTAAGGAACCCGACCGTCTGTTCCTCTTCGTTGTAAGCGTCTACCGTTGCTTCCTCAATCAGCTCCTCCAGTTTCGCTTTGCTGATCGGGGGGAGATTAATTCCAGGTTTGGGTTTCAGCTTCCGCACGCCCATATGTGCTACAACCTCCGGAGACAATCTCCAAATTGGGAATTCTCAAGATCATACGGCGGCTCCCCGGTGTTAGTCAATTGGCGGGTTGGTACGTTCCTCTGGCATCCTGCCCAGGGAGGGCTCAAATATGCGCCAATGTTACCAGCGTGGTTGTCTCAGGCGAACGCATCGCAACTCAGGACCGGATTGTTGGGAGTTCCTCTGGCGCGTGGGGTCGTTGTGGCCAAGGTGGGTCAGTGGATGCAAGAACTTAGGCACTTATTGAAGGAATGTGGAGCAACGCGAAAGGCAAGCGAGATTGCTAGATTGTTGAAAGTAATGGTAGGCCCGTGGGGACTCGAACCCCAGACCTGGCCGACCGGTCGGCCCGCTCTAACCGGGCCGGCTCGCAATCAATTGTTGGATTAGCTTTGCTGATTTCCAGCGCTTGATTTCCGCCTCACGCCTTCGGGCCTCAAGTAAACTCCGGAACGACTCTCGATAGACGAGTTTCCACGGGCCCCGACCTCTCGTGGAGGGCGTGTGTCCGCGCTCGTGCTCCTGCATGCGGCGGTCGAAATCGCTGGTTGAACCGATGTAGAAGCGGCCGGTTGTCAGACTCTCCAGGATATAGAGGAAAGCCATCAAGGAACCAAATGGTAGGCCCGTGGGGACTCGAACCCCAGACCTGGCCGACCGGGCGGCCCGCTCTAACCGGGCTGGCTCGCCATCAATTGTTGGATTAGCTTCGCGGATTTCCAGCACTTGATTTCGAGTTCGCGTTTGCGAGCCTCGCGCAAGCTTGGGTAGGATTCGCGATAAGCGAGTTTCCACGGGCCGCGGCCTCGCGTGGACGGCGTGTGCCCTCGCTGGTGCTCCTCGATGCGGCGGTCGAGATCGCTGGTGGAACCGATGTAAAAGCGGCCTGTTGTCAGACTCTCCAGGATTTAGAGGAAAGCCATCAAGGAACCAATGGTAGGCCCGTGGGGACTCGAACCCCAGACCTCTACCGTGTCAAGGTAGCGCTCTAACCGGGCTGAGCTACGGGCCTACGTGCTGTGTCTGAACTGCTATCTGATTCTCCCGCCCCAGACCTGGCCGACGGGTCGGCCCGCTCTAACCGGGCTGAGCTACGGGCCTACGTGCTGTCTCTGAACTGCTATCTGATTCTCCCGCCCCAGACCTGGCCGACGGGTCGGCCCGCTCTAACCGGGCTGAGCTACGGGCCTACGTGCTGTCTGTGAATTGCTATCTGCTTCTCCCGCCCCAGACCTGGCCGACGGGTCGGCCCGCTCTAACCGGGCTGAGCTACGGGCCTACGTGCTGTCTGTGAATTGCTATCTGCTTCTCCCGCCCCAGACCTGGCCGACGGGTCGGCCCGCTCTAACCGGGCTGAGCTACGGGCCTGCGAGAACCTTTTCAAACTATCGCAGTTCTCAAAACCTGTCAACGCAGGACCGTGCGGGCAAACGGCGCAAATCCGCTTTGGCCTTCGCTACCGCTTCCTGGCTTGGGAGCGAAGCCTCGCGCGGCGTATAATCAGCCTTCTGCCGAAAGGGGTGCAAACCATGAATCGCGAAGCGGCGTGGGAATTACTTTGCGAGTACACACAGAATGAGAACTTGCGGAAGCACGCCTTGGCCGTGGAAGCCTGCGTGGTTGCCTATGCACGCAAGTTTGGTGAAGACGAGGAAAAGTGGAGCGTGGTCGCATTGATCCATGATTTTGACTACGAGATGTATCCAAACGCTCCCGACCACCCGCTGAAGGGAAGTGAGATTCTCAAGGAGAGAGGCGTTTCGGAAGAAATTCGCCGTGCCATTCTGGGTCACGCGGATTACACGGGAGTTCCCCGCGACACCCTTCTGGCCAGAACGCTTTTTGCCTGTGATGAGGTCGCGGGCTTCATTACGGCTTGTTCCTTGGTCCGCCCGGACCGGATTGTGAGCCTGGAAGCGAAGTCGGTACGAAAGAGAATGAAGGACAAAGCCTTTGCCCGTTCCGTCAGCCGCGAGGACATTACCAAGGGCGCCGAGGAACTAGGGGTGCCCCTGGATGAACATATTACATTCTGCATAGCCGCGATGCGTAATATCGCAAGCCAGCTTGGTCTCGCTCCGGCCGGCGCGACCCCCGGTGCATCGGCAGGCGCCTAGGCGTTCCCTTTCATCGCCCCCTGCGAACCTGCTTCACAATGTCACCCGTTCAAGATACGTCGGCACCGTGACATCCCAATGGAGTTCCTGCGCAATGCGTTGCCGCAGCGCTTCGCTAGCCTTCGGCTCACCATGCACCATAAAGGTCCGCCCCGGCGCCTTGCTGAATCGCTTAAGCCAGGCGAGGATTTCACCATAGTCGGCGTGGGCGCTCAAGTTCTCAATAGTCTCGATGCGTGCCCGCACATGCACTTCATGCCCGTACATCTTTATGTCTTGAGCGCCCGATTGGATCGCCTGGCCCCGTGTTCCCGCTGCCTGAAAGCCTACGAACAAAACCGTATTGCGATGATCCGGCAGGCAGCGTTCCAGGTGGTGCACAACGCGCCCCCCTGTCGCCATACCGCTGGCCGAGATAATCACCGTCGGGTAGCGCGCATCGTTGAGCTGCTTCGACTCATCCACGGTTTTGTCGAAGTGCAAGTTGGGGGGCGAGAAGGGTTTGATTCCCTTTTCTTCCAGCGCCTCCAATATCAGGGAGTGATCCTCGGCGTGCTTCATGTAAAGATTCGTCACGTCGATCGCCATGGGGCTGTCCACATGGATGGGAAGCGAGTGCAGCTTTTTATCTTCGATCAATTCGCGAAACAGGTAGAGCAGTTCCTGCGTGCGCCCCACCGCAAAGGAAGGAATCACCACGGTCCCGCCATGCCCGGCGGTGTCTTCAACAACGGAAGCCAGGCGCGCGCCAATGTCTTCCTGCGGGTGCAGGCGGTCGCCGTAAGTGGATTCCAGCAGCATGTAATCGAACCTGTCTTCCGGCACCACCGGTTCAGGAATGATCAACTGTGGGAAGCGGCCGAGGTCGCCGGAGAAGAGCAGCTTTTTGGTGGTGCCGTTTTCCCGGACCGTCACTTCCACCATCCGCGCACCTAGAATGTGGCCGGCAAAGAAAAAACGCAGGGAGAAATGCGTAGAAAGCTCCAGGGGCTGGTTGGTGTCCACGGCACGAAGAAATTCAAGCGCCTTCAAAGCTTCCTCATATGTATAGAGCGGCAGGGCCGGGGCGTGTTTGCTGAACCCCTTCTTGTTCGCGAACTCCGCGTCTTCTTCCTGGAGATGCCCGGAATCCGGAAGCACGATTTTGGTGATATCCACGGTGGCAGAAGACGCCAGGATCTGCCCGCGAAAACCATCTTTCACCAGGCGGGGAATATATCCGACGTGGTCGAGATGCGCGTGCGTCAGCACCAACCACTGGATGCTCGCGGGGGGCACGGGCAGCGGGTTCCAGTTGCGCAGCCGCAATTCCTTGTCGCCCTGGAAAAGTCCGCAGTCGATCATCAGGCGTTCGCCGCCGGCTTCCAGCAGATACTTTGAACCGGTAACCGTGCCGGTGGCACCGAGAAAAGTTAGAGTGGGCATAACGGTCTAAGTTGTCGGGAGGTTGAGATGGTTCAATTCCGGCATGGGAAAATCCCGGAGATTGTCCGTAGCCAAGTACAGATTGAAATTAAGAGTCGTTGCGGCAATGATAGCGTCCGGGATGTCGATGGTGACTCCCTTGCGCTCCCACGCGTACTTCAAGCTACCCGCCGTTCGCGCAATTTCCTGAGTAACTTCGATACAGACCAGGTTTTCAATATATTCCTCCGTGGCAGCCGCCTCGTTGGGTCTCATCCCGGCGTAGACTTCCGCCACGCTAACGGCAGAACACGCGAGCGTGTCACCGGCCTGGTTTCTCTGGTCCAAAAACTCGCGCCGGCCACGCCGTATGCGCAGGGCATCGATGATAACAGAAGTATCAAGAAGTATGATCATTCCCGCTCTTAGTTTCGAGTGCGCCTTTCAAATCCCCGCTCTGCCTCACTGCGTAGCTTCCTCACCCATTCAGCGGCACCGCCCGCCGCGTCGATGTCGGGATGGTCGTCAGGATTCCAAGCGGGAGTCGGTCTTCTCAATATCTCCAGCAAGCGTCGACGCCTTACCTCTTGCTGGGCAACGTCGGCGAGCCGAGCTCGAATGGCCTCGTCCCGGACAGAAGAAGAAGGGACATTCCCTGACTCAAGTGCGTTCTGCGCATCTACGGGAAATGCGTGAACATCGAGGGTGTCACTTACAGTGAGAACTCCACTATTCATGGCCATTTATTCGCCCTCCTGATCGACGACAAATAACATACTCGCTAATGAGAGCGGTTCCGAACCTTCTATCTCCTGTCTCAATTCAAGCACGTAGTTCCCAGGCTGCTTGAAAAGACTCGAAACGAGCGCCCAAATCGATTGCACCGGCCCAAGATGCGAGAATGAATCGCGCCAATTCCCAGAAATTTCCTGGCCGGAGGAATGCATGACACTCAGCGAAACGGTGCACGCCCCGTCCACAACGATTTTGTAGTAAACGAAGAAGAGCTTATCCTCCCTCGGAGTCCGCGGAGTGATGATGCGGTCAAATAGATCATGCAGGGTCACCTTCCCATCGCGGCCCTTGGTCGCATTCTCGCATAGCAGGAACGCCAGCACTTTCGCCTTCGACATAGATGAACGATAGCAGATGCGGGGCGGCGTATCAAATCACCACCGACTCCTGATATTCGCCGAAGACACGACGCAGGGCATCGGAAACCTCACCCACTGTAGCGTAAGCTTTGACGGCGTTGAGGATGGGCGGCAGCAAGTTGCGGTCAGTGCGCGCCGTCTCCTCCACGGCCCGGAGCGTGGTTTCTACGAGCCTCGCATCACGGCGGGCCCGCAGCTTGGCCAGACGCTCCACCTGCGCGCGTTCGATTTCGGGATCAATGCGCAGGAGGGGTGGCGAAGCGCGGGTCTCGCCGACGTACCGGTTCACACCCACCACGATGCGGTCGCCTGCCTCGATGGCTTTTTGATATTGGTAGGCCGCTTGTTGGATCTCACGCTGCACATAGCCGGACTCAATGGCGCGCACCATGCCGCCCATGGCATCGATCTTGCGCAAGTATTCCTGGGCAGAGGATTCAATCTCGTTCGTCAGCTTTTCAATCATGTACGAACCCGCCAACGGATCGATGGTATTCGCGACCCCACTTTCCGCAGCCAGAATCTGTTGGGTGCGCAGAGCCAGCAAGGCGGAATCTTCTGTGGGTAGAGCCAGGGCTTCGTCCCGAGCGTTGGTGTGCAGCGATTGCGTTCCTCCCAAGACGGCCGCCACCGCCTGGAGCGTTACGCGCACGATGTTGACGTTGGGCTGTTGCGCGGTGAGCGTTGAGCCGGCGGTCTGGGTATGGAAACGGAACATGCAGGAGCGCGGGTCCTGGGCCTTGAAGCGCTCGCGCATCATACGCGCCCACAGCCGCCGTGCGGCGCGAAACTTCGCGATTTCCTCCAGCAAATCGTTGTGTGCGTTCAAAAAGAAAGAGAGCCGGGGCGCAAATTCATCCACCCCCAGGCCACGCTCAAGGGCGGCCTCAACGTAAGCGATGGCGTCGCCCAGAGTGAACGCCACCTCTTGCACGGCGGTCGAGCCGGCCTCGCGAATGTGGTAGCCGCTGATGGAAATGGTGTTCCACTCGGGAGCGTTCTCGCGGCAATAGGCGAAGATATCCGTTACGATGCGCAGGGCAGGGCCGAGGGGATAGATATAGGTGCCGCGCGCCATGTACTCTTTCAGAATGTCGTTCTGCACCGTCCCCGCCAGACGACGAAGATCCGCACCCTGCTTTTCCGCCACGGCAAAGTAGAGCGCCAGCAGAATCGCCGCGGTGGCATTGATGGTCATTGAGGTTGAGACGCCTTCCAGTGGAATGCCCGCAAAGAGCGTTTCCATGTCTTCGAGCGAATCGATGGCCACCCCCACCCGGCCCACTTCGCCGTACGCCAGGGGATGATCGGAGTCGATTCCAATTTGGGTGGGAAGATCGAACGCGACGGAAAGCCCTGTCTGCCCTTGCGAAAGGAGATAACGGTAGCGCGCGTTCGACTCGCGTGCTGAACCGAAGCCCGCGTATTGGCGCATGGTCCAGAGGCGGCTGCGGTAGAGTGTGGGGTAGACCCCGCGCGTATAAGGATACTCGCCCGGATAGCCGAGATCACGTTCATACTCCCAGCCGCCAAGGTCGTCGGGCCTCACGAAGTTCTTGGGCTCCAGGCCTGGGCCAGTTGTAGATTTCGGCTTCAGTTTCTTGCCATCTTGTGAAGCCATAGGAAGCAACCCGTCCATCCAGGGATCCTGGCTTGCACTCTCAGCGCACGTTTCGGGCTTTTGCAAAGGAGTAAAGGCATAGGATTGCCAGCAGCACGGTAAATACACCTACCATACTAAAGTAGACAATCCCCAATTCTGGAGCCTTGCGGTAGTATCGCCATTCCGAAAGGGTCACTGACGCACCGAGCACCGTCAAAAACATGAAGGCTAGTCCAATCAACATGTGGAATAGCCGCTTTGCATTCAGAAACCAATAATGGAACAGATTGCCGAGTCGACTCAAAGTCTTCCTTCCCTGCCCTGCGCGGGCCCTTCCCCATTCCGTAGGTTATCGCAAGAACAAACTTCTGTGCAGTCAAATTTTGGAAGGGTACAAGCAATGCAGATCGTTGCGACAATCCAAATCTGAGCAATCAGCGTTCACGCCAAGCTCTCAACCCTGTGTGAAGACCTGTTGCCCTCGCCGGCCGGGGGTACTGGTTCAGTTTGACGTAGCGGCGGGTTTACCCCGCCATCGTTCGTTGAGATTACTCGATTGATGGCGAGGTAAACTCGCCGCTACGACATCAAATTCACCCACCACCCGGCCGGGTTTCACCTTGACAGTCTTTCGCTGCCAACCCTAGAATGAAGTGTGGAAGCCAGCCTCGACAAGCCAGGTGAGCCTTGGAGCTTGACGACAATTTCAAACGACTCATCAAGGAATTGGGTGACGCCATTAACGAATCCCTTTCCGAATCGGAAAGGATTGCTGAGGTCATGTCGCGCATCCGCAACGCCGGTTACGACCTCTTTCTGGTTCTCGAAGTTACCATCGGCTTCAACAAACGCGGTGAGGTCAACCTGGTGCATCGCCAGAAACTGAACACTGACGCCCGCCCTGACCCTGACTTCCGGCTGACCTCCCAGGACACGCAATTCCTTCGCGCGCTGAAAATCACAGTGGAAGAAAACTCCGACGACTAGCCCCGCGCCTTGCACCCGCCCCGCATCGAACCCCGTTTTACAGGTTTTAAAGCCTGCCTTGACAGAGGTGGAACGCCAGGCTTAGGATGCATCCATGTCAGCACCCGCGGTTCGACGCCCGGCCGTGGCGGGGCGATTTTATCCTGCGAAGCCGGACTCTCTGAAGCGGCAGGTCGATCAATACCTCACTTCGGAAGCCGCGTCGGGGGAGAAGTTTGAGGCCGCGCTGGGCTGCCTGGTTCCCCATGCCGGTTACATGTATTCCGGCCACGTGGCAGGAGCCGTCTTCGGCCGGCTGCCGCAACGCGCCGCCTATATCATTCTTTGCCCCAACCACACTGGACGCGGCGCGCCGCTGGCCATCAGGTCAGGAGGTGAGTGGCTGACACCCTTGGGCGTGGTGCGGGTTGACGCCAACCTGGCGTTGAGCCTGCGCCAATCCTGCCACCTGCTCATGGAAGATGAGGTGGCTCACGAGGACGAGCATTCCCTTGAGGTGCAGCTTCCCTTTCTCCAGCGCAGCGTGGGCTCGTTCACTTTCGTCCCCATCGCCATTGGTGTCGGCCGCTTTGCGGCGCTCGATTCACTGGGGCGCGGAATCGCTCAAACTCTCAAGCGCTGGCAGGGCACGGTGCTGATCGTGGCCTCGAGCGATATGAACCACTACGAGCCGGACGACGTCACTCGCCTCAAGGACCACAAGGCTATTGACCGCATTTTGGCGCTTGATCCCGCAGGCCTATACGAGGTCATCGGCCAGGAGAGCATTTCCATGTGCGGCTACGGTCCCGCCATCGCGATGCTCACCGCCGCCAAGGAAATCGGCGCCACCCGCGCTGAACTGGTCCGCTACGCCACCTCCGGTGATGTCAGTGGCGACCGCAGCGCCGTAGTAGGTTACGCCGGCATCGTGGTTTCCTGACGAAACCCCTTCTCTCGTTTTTCGCTGAAGTTTAATTCTTTGGAAAGCTTGAAGACTGTTGCCGTGGGAAATACGGACTAGTGATGGCCACCGCCGCCATGGCCTCCGCCCCCGCCTCCGACTCCTCCGCCTCCGGCGTGAGCTCCGCCCAGCCCAGCCCCGCCATGGCTTTCAGATCCGCCTCCGGCGTGAAAAGGCGCCTGGCCGGACGGTCCAGGGGTGGGTGGCGACGGAGAAGCCGTCACGTGGAGGGGAGCAGAAGGCTGAGGGTTGGGGTTACTCGGCGGCGCATTCACGTGTCCGGGGCCATAACTCAGAGGCCTGGGCTGCACGGGCCGGACGCCTCCCACGGGATCGGACGGCAGCAAGCCTCCCCTGTCCACAGGGCGGTCACTCTGATCGCGGCCCCCCACCGGCACCGGCTGCATCAGTGCTGGTACTGCCCCGGGTACAGTGGTGACCGTCATTCCCGGTTTCGGGGCGGCCGCTGGCTGCACCGGCGCTGCGTGCGGGTTATTCACGTAGCTTGCGGCCTGGGGGTCATAGACAATACTGGAGCCAGGTTGAAGTGAGCCGGCGCCACGCGTCGCGGGAGCAGGCGTCGCAGTACCCTTAGGGCCCGCCGGTAAGGTTACCGCCCCGGTTCTTGCGGGCATTGTTCTCCCCGGTCCGTGTGTAACCGATGGGGGTTGCGAAAGCGCCTGGCCCGGCAGCATGGCCGCGGTAGTCGGCTGAATCCCCGGCTGGTTGATCCTCTCTCCCGTGGCAGGGCTTAAGGCCATGGTGTTCGACGCACTTACCAACCCGCCATTGCGGAAGGTATTGGAACTCACTACTGCACCACCGCAACTGTTGCCACCCACGCAAGGATTGTGGATGGGCCTGCCGTGCCCCGGGTTTACCCTGGGAGTCCAACCGATCCAACCGGGTCCCGAGTACCAATTCACCGGCGCCGGCGACCACCCCCCGAAATTCTCGGGAAACCAGGCCCAACCCATTCCCGGCACAAAATCCCACTCTCCGTAATGGAAGGGCAACCAACCCCAGGGCTCGGCAGAAATCCAGGTATAGCCGAAACCAGGGTACCAACACCACTGCCCTGACCCGTAAGGTGACCAACTGCCACCCGCCGAGGCAGGCATCCAGCCATAGCCGTACCCGGAAATATAAGACCAGTTGCCGTATTCCGAAAGATCGCCCCAGCCGTAAACCAGGTTCGAGGTGTTACCCGTGTAGCCGTTCGGCAGGGAACCGGTCTGTGGCGTCTCGACCTGGCTCTCGCGATTGTCCACCCAATTGTCCCAATCGTCCCGGGTGATGCCCTGCGAGACGTTAGCCGGGTTGCTTGCTCCCGGTTGCAGCACCAGCACAGTTTCACTTGGGAGAGCCCGAGACCCCAGGTTGCTCTGCACGTCAACGATACCCTCGAAGACCTCAACTCGCTCCGCGCCCTGGTCAAGATCCACGCGGAACATTGCTGCGCCCTCCGCGGTGAGAACGCCGTACGGGGTTCCCACTTGGTAGGAATCCACCCCGCTCGCGCCCAAGGCATGGAATGTGGCGTATCCTTCCTCGAGTTGCAGGTCGTTGATCTTGCCCCCGCCCGCTGTCAGGCCCAATTGCTTGATGGTCAGCAACCCGAGTTGCCCCAGCCGGAGGGTGCCACCATTTTCAAATTGCACTTCCGCGAAACTGTTCTCCCCCGTAGATAGCTTGAAGCCTTCCTCAAGCGGCGTATTAACCGGCGCCTGGGCCCAAGCTGCAACGTCGGGCCTCTGGACGGTTACTGCGCCTTCGACATAACTCAAGCGAACAACTCGCGCCTGAGAAGAATCCTGCGTCCAGACCAGACGGGTTGATAAGAGGGCTGGAATTCCTGCGAAGATGATGAGAAAGCAGATACGCCGACGCGGTCTCATGGGGCACCTCCCCGCCACCGCCTGCATGGCGCCACAGTGCCTATCGTACACTTAGCTAGACGTACGCGGTAGACCAAAAGTTGCAAGCTGCGCGGCCGGCCCCCAGCGTGGCACGGCCGACCTGCCCCGATGCATCGGGGTCTTGGCCGTGCGCACGGGCGGGAGAAGGTGTGAAAAAATCCCCGCATAACTTTCACCGCAGAGGCGCGAAGGCACAGAGGTCTGAAAACAAAGAGGCATTTCTCTGCGTCTCAGCTATGAAAATGCACGTGCCAAAGGCACCTTGGAGTGCGGCGGCTCAACGCCGCCTTCGTCATCGTCCTCGGCGTAAATTCAAGGCGGCGTTGAGCCGCCGCACTCCAAGGTGCTTCGCACATTTTCATGTACAGTGGCGAGCCGAAGGCTCATGGGAAATTGCGGTGAAAATTGCATTTTTTCACACCTTCGGATGCCCGTGCCACTAGCGCGGTCGGGCATCAATTATTCGCGTGGAGGCGGGTCAGGATATCCTGGGCGCGGGACTGGGCCAGGTGCAGCACGCGCGGGTTGCTCGAAATCTTCTCAAGTATGGGGACAAGCAACTGGGCCTCAGCCAAATCATTATTGTCCATCTCCATCTGGATTTGGCGCAATTGCTGGGGCAAACTCAGGTGGTCATATTTGAGGGCGTAATCGAGTTGCGCGACGTGTTCCTCGACGGCGCTGATCTTCTCAAAGAGTAGGGAAAGTTCGTCCGCGGTGCGGTTCTCGGTGTAGTTATATTCCACCCGGCTGACCTGTCCGCCGGTTTCGTAGGTCAGGGTCTTCAGGCCCATGTTCGCGACTTTGTGACGACTTTCCAGCGTGAGACCACGGAAGTAGCCTAACGACTCCGCCAGAGAAAAGAGGCGCGCGGTCGTGGCCCGTGAAATCTCAAGCGGGCGGGGGTTCGGCGGGTCTGCCAGCTTGCGGCCATCGTAGGTCGCCTTGCCGTCCGCATCCACACGCAGGTGCATGTATTCGGGAGCACTACCCTGCAGGATTTTGGTAAAGGTAAGACAAGGCACGGAATCCGCATGCGCGGTTGCACCCCCCCGCAGGGTCAGTGTCAGGATTCCAACTATCAAAAGAAATAGGGATTGCGGGCGAGGGATGAACTTGAAGATGATCTTAAGATTACCTGCTCCCATCATTCGTCTTCTGATTCCTCGTGAGGTGAAGAGCCCACCGCACGCGCTATTTGGGGCGGGGCGCGCTCCCTCACCTTTGGGTCCAATACTGTTCACTTAATGGGTTTGTTCCTTCGCAATTTGTTCCCAGGCGACCCCCTCACCCGTCCCGCTCCGGCTGATGAAAACGCCGGCTGCGGTCCACCCTCTCCCCCAAAGGGGCGAGGGTAGTAAATTCAAATTAACTCCCCCCTCGCCCCTTTGGGGGAGGGGCCGGGGGTGAGGGGGTCTTGGCATTGAACAGGAAACTATCCACCTAAAAGAGCTTAAGTGAACAGCATCGGGGCTAGGTCATTTCTCACCAGTAAGGTGAGGACCGGGGCTTCAGTGCCCCGCCCCTCACTTCGTCTGCGTCAGGGCATGCATTTCCGATTCTTCAATGTCGAAGTTGGCGTAGACGTGCGAAACGTCTTCGTGGTCTTCCAATTCATCCATCAGCCGCAGCATCTGGTCAGCCTGCTTGCCGGTCAGCTTCACGTAGTTCTGCGGCACCATGGTAACCTCCGCTGCTGCCGGAGTGATTTGCGCGGCCTTCAAGCCTTCCACGACGTTGTGGAAGTTCTCCGGACTGGAAAGAATCTCCCAGTTGCTGCCGTCATCGATCATGTTGTCAGCGCCCGCCTCGGTAATCAGCTCCAGCAACTTTTCCTCGTCCGCTTTGCCTTTCTCCACGACCACGTAACCCTTCTTGTGAAAGATCCACGCCACGGAGGCCCCGAATGCCCCGCCGTGCTTGGCGAAGATGTGGCGGATTTCCGACGTTGTGCGGTTTTTGTTGTCGGTCGTGACCTCACACATCATGGCCACGCCACCCGGCCCGTAGGCCTCGTACACGCACTCTTCATAGGTCGTGCCGGGCAGTTCGCCGGTGCCCTTCTGAATGGCTCGCTTGATGTTATCGGCGGGCATGTTTTCAGCTTTGGCAGCACTGACCGCCGTCCGCAGGCGAGGATTGGTGTCCACATCGCCACCCCCGATGCGCGCCGCCACCGTGATTTCCTTGATGACCTTGGTGAAAATCTTTCCCCGGCGCGCGTCCGCTGCGCCCTTCTTGTGCTTGATCGTCGCCCACTTAGAATGGCCTGACATATAAAACGTTCCTTTCAGCTCATAACATTAATCCCGATGGCAACCCGCAACACACCGCGGAGGCGGGTTGCGCGAGGAAAGCAATTGTGCGGCAAAAATGGTACCACAAGCCCGCGCGGGATGCCATCGCGACGCACCGGCCGGTGGTGGTGTCATTGGGAAGTGCCACGGGCGGGAGAAGGCGTGAAGAAATAGTATTTTTACCGCGGAGGCGCGGAGGCGCAGAGAAAAGGACCTTTATTTTCATTGCTCTGCGCCTCAGCGTCTCTGCGGTAAGAAGGTTTTAGACGATTTCTTCACACCTTCGGACGCCCGTGGCACGCAAAGGACACCTCCCACCAGCCTTCTGGGGCCTGCTCTTGCATGGACGTCCCCGCCTCTACACCTACATACCTCGCTCGCTCCGTGGATTTGCTTCCATCGCGGATTTCTCTTCCCTGTTGCAGCGGAGAGGATACACTCGGGTGGACACTCGCGCGTATATTTTTGGCGGAATCGGACTGCATTGGGCGGTCAAGAAATAGTCGCAGCAAAAAAAGCAAGGGCGCCCCGGTTAATCGGGACGCCCTTAATCATTCCAGAACTTACGATCGACTAGAACACGAATTTGGCGGCCAATTGAATCAGCCGGGGATCGCGGGCGCTGGTGGCACGTCCAAAGGTGCTGGAATTGATATCACCGCCCACGCTGGTGAACTGCGTGTGATTGAAGAAGTTAAAGAATTCAAAGCGCAGTTCGATCTTGGTGGACTCCGTGATCTTGGTGTCCTTGTACATACCCACGGTCCAGTTGTTTAGGCCGGGCCCGTGGAAGAAGTTCTCTCCCGAGTTTCCAATAACTCCGAGCGTCTCGGGGGCAAAGGAATTGGGGTTGAACCAGTACGTTGTCCGGACATGGGTGGATGCGCCGTGTGTAGAATTTATCAAATTGGCAGTCCGCGGGTTGTACGTTTGTATCGGGCCGACCAGATTCGGCCGCTCCGAGCAACCATAGCTGGTGTACGCCCAGCAGGTAAGAGAGTTATCGGAGCTGTCAGAAAGACCAATGGGGAACCCGGTTTGGAAAACGGTTATGCCACCCAATCTCCATCCCTCCACCAGGCGGCTGGGAACCGCACGGAAAGAATCAAACTGCCGAATGGAAGGAATGGTATAGCCGTAGCTGATGACGAACCGCTGGCGGGCGTCGTAAGCAGAGTCGCCGTAGGTTGCACCCAGGTTCCAAGGGTTGGGCGCCGAGCTACTGCGGCCGGTGTTCTCAAGGCTGGAGGTTGTGTCAAGGGAATGCGACCAGGTATAGCTCGACTGAAAATCCAACCCGTGCGTCGTTTTCTTGGTGATGGCGATTTGCAGCGCGTTGTAATTGGAGTTTGCATCCGTAGCCTGCACCCCCACCGAGGCGAAGGTTAGGGGGTCATAACGGAAAGTCCCAGGATCTGTGAAACCCATCGTTCCGTAACCGCAACTGGGATCGGCCGCACAGACGGGGTTAACTCCCGGCGCCTGTCCTGGCGGGTTCAGCTCGTAACGTTGCGACAGGTGTCGCCCCTGGTGCCCCACGTAGCCTACCTGGAGGATCGTGGCGGCGGGCAGTTCGCGCTGCACCGTGAAGTTGTAGTTGTAGGCGCTGGGGGTGGTGAGGTTCTTATCAAAAACCTTCAGCACCATCGGCTGGAAGAAGCCGAAATCAACCGACTTGTCTCCAGTCTTGGGCGGGACGAAGGGGTATTTGTTAGCTATCGAGTGACCCGTGTGGATGTCGGTAAAAGGAGTAGCGAAAGCGGAGGTCCCCCCCACATCCAGGATGCCATAGTCCGTCAATGAGAAAGGAGGCGATTGCAGGTTTTGAAGGGTGATCTCTTCCTCGATCTGGTTGAAGTAAACCCCAAAGCCCGCTCGGACACTCCACTTGCGCGCTTGATCCGGGCTCCAGGCAAAGCCCAGGCGGGGGCCAAAATGCTTAGGCTGGTTGCTGTAGCTGGAAGTCGAGATGCCGGCATCTCCGGGAAACAACAGTCCGGCGGGCGCTGTCGGGTAAACCGTGGATTGTACCCCGGGCCGGAAAGCATTGATGGCCACGCCGCCATTGTAGATGTCGTTCTGCGGAGTATTGTCTTGCCACCCCACCCCATACGTGAGGGTCAAATTCGAGCGGACTTTCCATTGATCCTGGAAGTACGCATAGTATTCCCGCGTTCTGGCATCGATAATGCCACCACTGCTTTGCACGTAAACGTCGGGAATCCCCAGCAGGAGATCCGCTCCGTCAATCCCCGTGCTGTAAGCGCCGCTCCCATAGAATTGAAAGTATCCGTTGTTAAGGAAGTTGAAGGGGTTCCAAACCTCAGCGCGACGCATGTCGAAACCTAGTTTGATCGTATGGTTCCCGTGCAGCCAGGTGAAATTATCCGTAACGTGATAGGTCTGATCGATCCTGGGCTGCGGGCCGTCCTGGCTGAACCCCAGCGTGCAGCCCGCCCCGGGCGGCTCATAGTCGATCATGTCAAGGCAAGGAGCCCCCGCACCGGCGGCATTCTGTGGAATGATCCCCGTAAAGCCCAGTGCGGAGGGTAGAATCGGTTTCACGGGGTTCACCGTATTGTACCCGAACCGGTTGTACCCCAAGCGCGCTTCGTTAATTATGGCCGCGCCGAAAGTATGGTTCCAGGTCACATTCATGTTTTGGATCCGGGCGGTCTGTTGCTCGGCGAACCCGGGAACACTGCCCCCATAAAAGGACTCGTCGTCCTGACTCGCCTGCTGTTCGATGAACCAGTAGGCGGCGATCGAATCCTTGGGGCTGAAGTTGTGGTCAATGCGGCTAATGTATTGATTAAACTTGTTGGTGGAGATGGGATTCCAGCTAAAGGTGTCCCCATTCAGATTGGCGGGGGGCATATAAGTCTTAAGCATGTTGACCGCAACCGAATTGAAGTCAGCCGCCGGCATGTGCCCGGTCGGGAAGAGCGTTGAGTACGGTGTTCCTGCCGGATAGGTATTGCCATCCTCGCCTTGGAGCGCGAAAGGAGACTTCTTCTTCGACGTGGCGAGGCCGGGGAAAATTCCGCTGAGCTGATCACTTGTGAATACTGGGGTAGTGGGGCCCGCGAAGCCACGGCCGTTGGCGATCGGGGAGCGGTTCCGGGTGCCTTGATAGGAGAAGAAGAAGAACGTATGGTTCTTCCATATCGGGCCGCCGAGGGTACCCCCGAACTGGTTCTGGTGAAACTGGGCAGGTTTGGCCTGGAAGAAATTGCGCGCGTTCAAGAAGGGGTCGCGGTAAAACTCAAACGCATCGCCGTGGAATCGGTTCGTCCCGGATTTCGTCACCGCATTCATGATCGCCCCGCCATTCCGTCCATATTCAGGATTGATGGTGTTGGTGATCATGCTCACTTCGGCGATCGCATCAGGGCTGACGGTGAGCAAAGGAGTGTTCAAGGCGAGGTCCTGAGCGTCTGTGCCGTTGACCAGGAAGCTGTTGTCCTGGGAGCGGGACCCACTGGTGGAGAAGTTGTGCGCGAAGTCGATGGATGAAACTACGCCCGGCAGGGTCTGTCTGAAGATCCACCCAGTTGCGGCCATTGAGCGGAAGGTCGACGATGTAACTCCCCGTCAGGTTTGCACCCAGTTGCATACTGGTGCTTTCGACTTGCGCGGAAGCGGCTTCCACGGTGACCCGCTGGGTGGTTTGGCCAAGCTCCAGCTTGATGTTCAGTACATAAATCTGGGTCAGCGCCAGGTGAATGTTGGTCGCCTCAAAGCGCATGAACCCGGAATGCTCGACGCTGACCGTGTAGATTGCCGGCGCGAGGAGATTCAAAAGTTCGTAGTTGCCGTCCGTCGCCGTCGTGGTCGTCCGCGTGACTCCGGTGTCAACATTCCTGACCGTCACAGGCACACTCGGAATTACCGCGCCGCTGGGGTCCGTGACCGTACCGCGGATTCTGCCATAAACATCGTCAGCCCTTACGGGGCTGACGGTAAAAAGGCCGATTGCGACACCCAGAAGCAATGCCTTCAATGCCGGGTTGATGCGCATACTACCTCCTCAAGAAAACCAGTATTAAACTACCCGAGGTTCCGGGACAGGGTCGGACAACACCAAAAAACTTCTGCTAAGAAGCTGCCACTGCGAGGGCGGGTAAAACATGGGGGGGTTGCAAACCAAATGGTTATTTCACCCAAATAGGACAGGTCTGGCCCACAAACGCACCAGAATATTGACTTCCCGCAAATTTACGGCCAAACCATGCATGTATGTAACTCACTGAAAATAAATATGCGACCAAGTTCTCAATCTCCTGTCCCGTCCCCCGTAATATGATAATTTGTATAATCTCTCCATATACTTGTATATTCAAAAGAGACAATATGTCCCTACGGATGGCTTTGCGGGGTGTTCCCCAGCGAGCCTCGCGTTGACTATCGGACTTCTAACGTCCGGGCTTTAGCCTGCATTATCGTTTTATTCACTATCAACACCACCCCTTTATCCCCCTGTCAACACTACCCCAGCGCTTGGCGCGCCACCTCTACTGCAAATGGAACCGCTACCGCCGGCGCGTCCGGATTGACTAGCGGCTTACTCGCGCGCGGGCTTTAAGGTCCAGGCTTGCAATTTGGCGAGCGACATGAGCTTGGGAGCACGAAATCCGCGGGGGAAAATAATCCAGCCCCACAGTGCCGGGGAATCCTCAGCCACGTACTGGGCAGTTGCCAGGTGGGCAGGCTCGAAAGTAACGCTCGCCGGCGTTTCACCTTGCTGGGTAAGTGTCACCGTAGTATGGGCCAGCCCAACCAGATAGCTCTCCGGCGGAATGGGTTGGCTGCCCAGCCAGATGGCATTGGGAATCTGCCCCGTCTTGTCCAGTTCGTCCTGGACGTCCAGAACCGTGCGCGCGAACTGGTTCCAGGGAACTTCCAGCTTCGCCGTAAGCTCCCCCGTCGCCGAGGCGGGCCCGTAGGGGGTGCCATTCACCAGGAAGAGCGGATCGGCGCCCTGGTGCCTGATGATGTTTGCCGCGAATTTGTTGAGCAGATAAAGAACCTCGCTGGGGCTGAGGTTGAAGCGTCCACCCACCTGAAAGGACACATCCGGCTCCACCTGGCCCGCCATCTCGGCAATTTCCTGCGAGGTAAATACGTGCTTCTGGGCGCGATCCGCAAACAGGCTGGCCGCTTGGGAGGCGGTGATGAAATCCACGCGCGGGAAGGTCTTCATGTAGACCACCATGTCTTCAAAATACTTGAAGGACCTCTCGCTCTCTTCCGGAGTCTTCACCGGAGGGAGCCGCCATTCCGACTCGGGCGGATTTGCCCCTTCCCGGAAATTCACGGCGTCCCAAAATTCCTTGTGCACGAATTCGCAGGGATGGAAATACAAGCTGATGATTCCACCCTCTTTCCGCGAGGTCATGCGGATATAGAAATCCTGGAACTTGGCCTTGGCCGCGTCCAAATTGGACCAGTCCTGATTGGGATGAAGCTGCTCTCCCTCTTGCGTGTTAAAAATGTTGAGGAGGCCTCCATACCAAAAGGGGCGGCCTTTCAATCCGACTTGCGTGCCTTCGTCGAGATAAACCTGCACCCCCCATTTACGCAGCGCTGGGAAAACCTGCGGCGCCCAGGAAGACCCCGGCTGTCCGTAAGCCACGGGAGCCTTTCCGAAGATGTGAGCAACATCGTCATAGCCCGCGCGTTCACGACGCGTGAATTCTTCGACGCCAGTGTCCCAGTCGAGCGTCGACTCGTATTCCGCCACGGTCGGGTGCTGGCTGTGCGTGTTGGAGTGATACCCGATGTCGTGGTGGGACAAGGCGCCAATTACGTCCAACCTTTGCCGCTGCGAGAGCGTGCGCGCCTTCTGTCCCACCACTTTGAAGGTCGCGGAGATTCCCTGCTGCGTCAGGAACACGGCCAGGCGTTTGGCGGCATCGTCGCTCTGCGGCAGAATGTAGTCCTCCGTATCAAACCAAAGGATGATGTGAACGTGTCCCGGCGTAGGGTTTTCCACCGGCGGTGGGGGCGCGGGCTTCGAATGAAGTCGAGGTAATCCGAAAGGAGGGACGTTGGGATTAGGACTCGGGGCTTGGGCAGGCGCCAAAGCCGCAAATGCCGCCAGCGCCAGCACCGCCGCAACCCCTCCACAAACCAGCATTTCTCGCACTTTTCGCTTCACCCTTGGTTCCTCCGTAGAGACTGGATGACAATCGCGCCGGCAATCGTAAAGTCCGCCTTCCGATCCGAACCTTCGGGACAGGTTGGCGGGCACGAATTGTTGAGGGCGCTTGCCGTGGCGCCCAGCGCGGATGCTACCACTTTTCAGTTTGGGGGGAAAGCTGGTTCCCGATCAAAGCGGGACAGGTCGCGAATCGGCCTGTCCAAATTGCGCGCCATCGGGCAGGCGATGAAAAGCGCCCGCGGCGCGCCGTGGTACGCGGGTTCGACCACCCCTTTTCAACTCTCGGTAGTGGTGTCATTTGGAAGTGCCACGGGCGTCCCGCCCGTGAAGGGTCACGGCCAAGATGGCCGTGCCACACCAAATGACACCACCACCCAACTCTCGATCAATGGTGACATTTTAGCTATACTCAGGATATCTCATGGCATCAAATCCCGCTTCAGCAGGTTCCACGAGCGATGCGCCGCACCTGAAACGTGCGCTCTCGCTTTGGGACCTGATTTTATACGGGCTGGTCATCACTTCCATCACGCCCGCCCCACAGTTAGGTAACGCGCAAGTCATCTCGCACGGCCACACGGTTTCCATTCTCCTTGCCGCCATGATTCCCATGGCGCTGACGGCTCTCAGCTTCGGGCGACTTGCGACGATTTATCCCTCCGCTGGATCTGCCTACACTTACACCTCGCTAGGGTTGAACCCTCACCTTGGATTTGTGGTGGGTTGGGCGATGTTTAGCGAATACATGATCTTGGTGGTTTCCTCCGGCATCTACATTGCGCTGATTGTGAATCGATTGCTCCCCGAACTTCCTTATGTTTTGGCAGCGGCACTAGCGGTCGGTCTGATAACTTTTGTGAATCTGCTGGGGATCCGCTGGACTGCCCTTGCCAACAAAGTTCTGATGTTCCTCATGACTTCGATCCTCGGCATTTTCATGCTCTTGGCGGTCCGTTACATCTTCCACCAGCAAGGTTGGCACGGACTTGTTTCCATCCAGCCGTTTTACGATTCCCATACCTTTGATTTGCACGCCTTCGCGCTGGGAATCGCATTCATGTCGGTTACCTACATGGGGTTTGACGGCGTAACGACGCTGGCCGAAGAAGTAAAGAATCCTAAACGGAATGTCTTGTTGGCCACTGTGTTGGTCTGTGTCATCGTAGGTCTTTTTTCGATGCTGCAAATGTATCTGGCGCAGCAAGTCTGGCCGGAGTATCAGAACTATCAAAATGTCGATACGGTTTTTGTGGACATCGCCCGGCGCGTGGGCGGCGTCCTGCTGTTCAACGCCATGGCGGCGTGTTTTCTCATAAATTTTTTCGGGACCGGCCTCACGGGCCAAGTCAGTTCGGCGCGCCTCCTTTTCAGTATGGGGCGCGATGGTATTCTGCCCCGCAAGATCTTTGCCCATCTCGACCCCAAGCGCGCGAACCCTGCTTACAATATTGGGATCATTGGAATGCTGGCCTTCCTGGGCACTCAGGCACTTAATTGGGAGGGCGCTTTGGAGGTCTTTTCTTCTGTCGCCTTATTCACCTATGGGGCGGTTAATTTAGCCTGCCTGCGCCAATTCTATAGTCTGAAACAAGTTGGCCGAAAATCGCGCCTGGTAGTGGATGCCCTTGCACCCTCGCTGGCATTCCTCTTTTGCGTGGCGGATTGGTTGTACCTGCCATGGAAAACCAATGCTTTCGGGTTGGTGACGCTCGGAGTGGGGCTCCTCTATGATGCCATCATTACCCGAGGTTTTCGCACCCAACCCAAAATGATCGATTTCAGCCAAGTCTAAGTGCCGCGCGAGACATAGCCTGCAGTTGCGATATCGCCGCGGCGATAGGTGTCGGTGGTCGCGAATTGCGGCTGTTCCGGCGCAAAATGGAGTTTGTGGGCGAGCATGAGCAGCGTTCCAACGGCGCAATTACAATCCTACCCCGTCCAGCTTATTTGGTAATGCCGACTTGGCTGAGCAGCCAGGCGTATTCGAAGGCATTATCCTTCAGTTTGTCGTAACGTCCCGAAGCGCCGCCGTGGCCGGCGGGATCCATTTTCATCTTAAGCAGGATCGGGTTGTTGTCCGTCTTTAGAGTACGCGCCTTGGCAACGAATTTCGCCGACTCCCAGTACGGGACCTGGCTGTCATTCAGGCTTTCCGTGAGCAGCATCGGCGGATACGCCGCTGGGTGCAGGTTATCGTAAGGGCTATACGAAAGGATGTATTCGTAAAAGGCCTTGTCGTTCGGGTTGCCCCACTCCGGGTAGTCGGTCGTGGTCAGCGGTATTGACGGGTCCATCATGGTATTCATGACATCGAGGAAGGGCACGGCCAGATGGACGGCTCGGAACAGATCCGGACGCAGGTTGACCACCGCGCCCATCAGCAGCCCGCCGGCGCTGCCACCTTCTATCAGAAGACGATCCTGGGAGGTCCACTTCTCCTTGATGAGGTATTCGGCACAGTCAATGAAGTCGTTAAACGTGTTCTTCTTGTTCATCAGCTTGCCATCGTCGCGCCATTGCTCACCCATGTCGTTGCCGCCGCGTACGTGAGCGATCACGAAAGCCAAGCCGCGGTCAAGCAAGACCAGCCGTGAACTCGAAAACGCGGCGGGCATGCCTATTCCATAAGCACCATAGGCGTACAGGAAGAGCGGCCTTGTGCCGTCGCGTTCGAACCCTTTCTTATAGACAATCGATAGCGGCACCTTGACGCCGTCCCGCGCCGTCACCCACCGGCGTTCCGAGACATACTGAGAGGGAACATAACCGCCCGGCACTTCCTGCTGTTTCAGAAGTGTCGACTTGCCAGTCTGGGTATCGTAGTCAAAGACGCTTGCAGGCGTTATCAGGCTTTGGTAGCTGTAGCGATACGTCTGGGAGGCATATTCGGGCGTGTCGCCAGGAAATGCTGCATACACGGGTTCAGGGAAGGAGATCGCGCTCCACTTCCCCGACTTAAAATCGAAGATACGCATGCGATTGACCGCTTGCGACTTCTCCACCGAAACCGCAAAATCCCGGAACAGGTCGATGTTGTCGATCAGAACTTCCTTATCGTGGGGGATGAAGATTTTCC
Source organism: uncultured Acidobacteriota bacterium (assembly GCA_963804995.1). Lineage (GTDB taxonomy): Bacteria > Acidobacteriota > Terriglobia > UBA7540 > UBA7540 > Bog-366. The sequence continues at coordinate 1,972,091 of CAWDSK010000006.1, read as the reverse complement.
AGTTGTTCGGATGGGGATCATTTTCGGGCGCGGTGAAAACCTGATAATTCTTCGCCCCTTTGTTGCTGCGAATATAGAAAAGGTCCTCGCGATGATCGAGGAAATAGCGGTGCTGCTTTTCTCGCGGGAGGAAAACGATGAATTCGGACTGCGGCTGATCGGCCCGCAGGTAGTGGAACTCCGTCGTGTCCGTGCTTTCGCTGGCCAGCAACAGGTACTTCTTGTCTCGAGTCTTGTGCACGCCGAGCCTGAAGGTCTCGTCCTTTTCTTCATAAACAGGTTCGGATTCCCTCTGGCTCAGCAAATGGCGCCACGCCCGGTTCGCGCGTTTGGTTACTGCGTCCTCGGTGGTTAGGAAGAGGGTCCGGTTGTCGGCAGCCCAGGCCACGCTGTTGACCCGTTCCACCGTATCCGGGAGCGTGGCGCCTGACCGCAGATCCTTGACTTGAAGACTAAACTGGCGGTAGCCGACGTAGTCGATCGTATAGGCCAGCAGATTCTGATCGTCGCTCACGACGAAGGCTCCGAGCCCGACGAACTTCTTACCTTTCCCTAGCTCGCTCAGATCAAGCAATACTTCTTCCTGTGCATCCAGACTGCCCCTCTTGCGGCATTGGATGGGATACTGTTTGCCTTCCTCGGTGCGCGAGTAATAGTAGTAATCGTCCCGCCGGACGGGCACGCTCAAATCGGTTTGCTTGATGTGGCTCAGCATCTCGTCATAGAGCGCGTTCTGGAACGGTTTCAAGGCCTTGGTCATTGCCTCGGTATAGGCGTTCTCCGCCTCGAGATATTTGATGACTTCCGGATTCGACTTCTCACGAAGCCAGTAATAGTTGTCGACCACGGTGACTCCGTGGCGCGTTTCGCGGTGCTCAATTTTGGGCGCAATGGGCGGCTGTGGCGTCTGGCCAAATAGCCCACTGCCCGAGAAGAGTCCCAGTAGCATGAGTGATCTGAAAGCGCGGCGAATCATCGACATCCTTCCTCTCCCCTTCGAGTGCAATCCTGCACGCTTAACGGGATTAGTTGCGACTTTCGATTGAATCCGCTTCCCTCCTTGTATAAAGACAAGTGCAGCCTTGACCGTACTTTTATCACGCCCGATGCCCCAGCGGCAGCCGCAGAAAGCAGCTAACAGCTTACAGCCTACAGTTAGTTCTGAATCCTGAACCCCAAAACCCTTTCCGCATACCGCAGAGACACTGAGGCACAGAGATTCGAAACTAATGCCTTTTCTCTGCGTCTCTGTGCCTCTGCGGTGAGAAGCGGGCTGTGCCCTTCCAATCACTCGTGATACTTCTGCCCCAGGGCGCGAATGTCGTAGCTGAACTTGAGGAATTTCTTCTCCCAGCGCCGGGCTTCCGCCGGGGTGTATTTATAAAAGCCCTTCGCATTCGCTATGCCCAGCGCGCCGGACTCCACGGTTTCGCGCATCAGTTTGGGGATTTCCTTGTCGCAGTTGAGGTCCGGCAGCAAGTCGCGCATCACCGCCATATACGCGGGGATACCGGTCAGATCCATGTACCGGAAGGGGCCGGCCAAGGTAATCCAGACGCCGTAATCATTGCGGCAGGAACGATCCACGTCCGCCGGTGTCGCGTAGCCGGCCTCGACCAGGTGGAAGCACTCGCGCAGCATGGCGTACATGATCCGGTTGGTGATGAAGCCTCGCACGTCGCGCCGCACCAGGGTGGGCTCCTTCTTCCACCGCCTTGCCATCTGGATAACGCGCTCCCCGGACTCCGGGCTGGTTTGATTTCCGCAGATGACTTCCATGAAGCGGGTGATGTGAGCGGGTTCGGCCCAGTGAATGCCCAGGATGCGCTCCGGGTGCTGAGCGCCGCGTTGCAGTTCGGTGACGGGCAGCGCGGAGGTGTTGCTTCCAATCAAAGTTTCCGGCGATACCACGGCTTCCACCTTGCGGATCACCTCATGTTTGACCGCAAGGTCTTCCAGCACGGATTCCATTACAATCCCGCAAATGCTCAGGGCGGAGAAGTCTTCCGACAACTGAAGCCTGCTCACGGCCGCGGCAGGGTCTCCAGAGAAAAGCCTCTCGTGTTTCATCTCGCGCAGCAGGGCCAGGATGCGGCGGCGCGTATCGCTGCGGCGCTTAAGGCTCCGTGTCACGCCCACTACGCGATGACCGGCGGCCAGAAGACAGGCGATGATGCTCCTACCCATCAGGCCAAGGCCCACCACGCCGGCGGGCACCATACGCGGACTTGGCAAGGCGGTTTGCGGCTTTGCTGCTCTTTTTGATGCGGCTGCGGATTTTGTTGCCATGGATTTCACCTCACTAGTTGCTTTAGTAGCAGATTTTGTTTTTGGACCCCGGAAGGGCCGGGCGGATCGTCTTTGAATTTTTAGATTCCTTCGATGCCTCGGGCCTGTAAGTAACCCCTCATCCGGCCTCCTTCGTCAGCCACCTTCTCCCCAGGGAGAAGGCTGTGATTATGGATGTCTAGCCGTCCGTCAGCTACCTTCCTTCCTGGGAGAAGGCTGCGATTCACGACTCCTAGCCCTCTCCGAGGGGAGAGGGTGGACCGCCGCCGGCGTTTTCATCAGCCGGGGCGGGACGGGTGAGGGGTCACTTGGGCGTTTGAGGATTCCAGGAATTCAAAAACCATAAGCCCCGCCCACCCACCCGCCGAGAAGAAGGGCGCTAATTTCAGCCCTACGGAATACGCGCAATCACATCAATTTCCACCTTAATCCCCCCCCACAGGACTGACTGCACCGTGGTGCGGGCCGGCATCACGCCCGAGAAGAACTCGCGGTAGGTACGGTCGAATCGGTCGAAATCATCAATGCTGGCCAGGTGGCAGGTGGACTTGACGACATCTTCGAATCGGCACCCTGCCGCTGCCAGCACTTTGCCAATGTGCGAGAGCGTCAGGCGGGTTTCCTCTTCGATGGTACCGTGCACCACCTCGCCGGTCCGCAAGTCCTGCGGAGCGTGGCCGCTGACATAGAGCCAGCCATCACAAATTATTCCCGCGGAGTAAGATCCCGTGGAAGCCGTCTTATCCGGATGCTTCACTTCCTGTTTGCTCATCGAATCCTCCTGTAATTCCTGCCGGCCACGCGGTCTGTTGCCGCAGGGCCCCAGGCAGTCCAAAGCAGCAGGTAGCGCAGAGTCTCACGCTCTCCGAGACTCTGCGGCTCTTTATTTATTGCGCGTGACTGCCGATCACCGCTTACGACCTCCAGAGAAATCGGGTTACCACGTAACATGTCATCACACTGTATTACTACTACGTCGCATGTTTATCAAACTAAGGACCGCAGAGTGTGAAAGGACCACACTCTGCTACCTGCTGCCGGCTGCGCCGTCCGCGGCTAGAGCGCCAAACCCCGTCTAGGGGTCGCTGGACTCATCAAGGTCCACGCGTCGTCGAACCCGCACCACGGCTCGTCCGAAGTCCGCTCTTACACCGGAACCAGGCGCAGGGCGTTGCCGGACAGAATCTTGGCAAGGACGGCCGGCGGCAGGTTCAGTGAAACCAGCAGATCATACATGTCATTGTTATAGTCGTCGCGGGCAAAAAACATGCGGTCCTGGTAGTCGATCAGAAACTTCCGCGTGAATTCCTTATCGCGGCTCAGAGCCGTGTGGCCGGAGCCTCCGGATAAATCGCAATTCAGGTTCGAAAACTTGTCGAGGTACTCCAGTATGAGGCCGCGTCCCACGATGGGTCCGGTGGGGTAAGACTGGGATGGCTGGTCGGCGTCCCCGGAGATTTCGCGCCAGAAGGCCGGGCCATGGCCTTGAAAATGCGTGTGCGGGCACAGTCGCAGCGGGGCCTCCATATTTTCCAGGCCGCCGCCGTACCACCATTGCCAGTCACTCGGTACCCCATGCCGGGGAAACGTCACGTCCAGGTGAAAAGTTACGGGCAGACCCAGCTCACCGCAGTACTGGAAGAGCCGAATCGCGTCAGGATCGTCGTAGCGCATGCGGCGCTTGAATTCGCCAAACACGCGGACGTGGAAAATATCCACGGCGGCCTTCAGTTTCTGGAGCGCGTGCGGGTCGTGCGAGTCCGTGGTGGTCCCCATAATGAATCGATCGGGATAGCGCTCTGCCACCTCGATTACGTCACGGAACTGAATCCCCACGCCGGTGGGATTCAACTCCCCGTAATAAGTGGGATCGATTTCCGTTTCCGGAATCTCCCAGCTCAGCAGCCAGGTGCGCTCGATACCGGCGTTGTCCATGTTCTCAACGATGCGCGCCCCGTCGTGAAAAACCCAGCGGGGATGATTGTGCGAATCAATGACGCGATGCTGCGGCGTGCGCTTGCCGGTGTTCGGGGGCTTTTGCGGCGCCGGGATTGCCTGCGCGCTTGCCGCCACACCGGCCACCAGGCTCGCCGCGCCCGCCAGACCTGCCCGCAACAGATCCCGTCGCCCCAGGGTTAAGGGCGATGTCGATTCGGGATTGCGGGTGGTGGACAAGCCGCCCGATCCTGCCGCTGCCAGCCTTTCACTCAAAACCAGATTGTCACCAGACTCGCCTCGTTCCTTCGAAGCAACTCGCGCCTGATTGAGATCAGTTCCGGATGTTTTCATGGTGGGACTCCTCCAAGACCGCGGTACAAATATCACGGCTGGCAGACAGGCGGCAAGGGGTAATGCAAGCGGCTATTGCTGTAGCACCTGTCCCAGTTGCGCACGGGCGCGTCCAGCGTGCCGAAAAGTCCGAGATGCGCAGGTGAACCTGTCCCACTTGTACACGTACGCGGGGCGTGGCGGGCGTTGTCCCACCACTCTTGCTCTCCTGACGCCTTCAGAAATTTCCCGATTCCTTGAAGACCTCAGTCGCCAAACGGCCGCGCTATTCCGACGCCACAGCCGCAGGGCGCAGCTTACCCACGATGAACCAATACGCCAGCGTGCCGGAAAGCAGTACGATGGGTCCCAAAGCAAAGCCCGGAATATACGAGCCAGTGCGGCCGATCAGATATCCCGTGACCAGGGCAGAGATGCCTCCCAGGTTCCCAATGCCATTCTGCATTCCCGTCCACGCGCCGATCTCACCGGGCGGAGCGCATCGCTGCAAGATGACGAGCAGGTTCGCGCTCAACAAGCCTACAAGCGAGGCGCCCGCAACCAGCAGAATGGCCGTCTGCGGATTGCGCGCCAGAGTGGCGGGAATCAAGAGCAAGCCCATGGCGAAGGAAATGGTGACGATGCCTTTGCGGGTACGCGTTTCATCCCAGCCACGCCGCACCAGGAGGTCTGCGATCCAGCCTCCCAAGGGCTCGCCCACGGCAAAAACCAGGAAGGGCAGCGCGGCGGAGAATCCCGCTTTCAGTACAGAAAGGTGGCGCACCTCCATCAAATAATCGGGCAGCCACGTGACCAGCAGGTACCAGTTATATCCGAAGCAGAAGAATCCCAGGCACAGCCCCAGCAAATCGCGATTCAAGGTAATTCCGCGTACGGGTTTTCCCTTCGGGGTCAGGCTGGCAGGATCTGCAATCGATTTCGCCAAAAGCTTCTGCGAAGGAAAAACCTTGAACCAGGGGAGCAGCCAAATGAGCGCGGCAAATCCCACCAGCGCGAACATTCGGCGCCAACCGAAGCCCACGATCAGCCAGGCGATCAGCGGCGTTCCGATGGCCATTCCGACCCGTGTGCCGCAATCAAACAGGCCGGTGGGGAGCCCGCGCCGCGCCGGTGGGAACAGGAGGCTGACAATGCGGTTCGAGCCAGGAAGAAAAATGGATTCGCCCACGCCGAGCAACACGCGCAGCGCCACCAGCATGGCAAAGCTTCCCGCCAGGCCCATCAAACCGCAGCTCGCGCACCAGAGCGTGAACATTCCGGCAAAGAGCCAGCGCAGATCAAGCCGGTCCGCGAGCCACCCCACCGGAATCTGCATCACGGCATAGGACGTGAAGAACGACCACAGCAGCACACCCTTCAGCGCCGGGCTGATGCCGAGCTCCGCCGAGATCATCGGCAGCGCCACGGATAGCGTGCCGCGGTCCAGGTAGTTGATGACCGTGCTGAGGAACAAAAGCCCCACGATCGTCCAACGGCGCGCGTCGGAGATGCCGGAAGGAGATGCCGCGGACGCTCGAGACTCAGCAAGAGTTGGGGTTGTCACAAGTCCCGCCCTGGGTGTCAAAGACGCCCCAGCATATCGGAACCTGTAGACGTGTCAAGCCTCATCGGCAAGGGGAGCGTGTAGCGTAGCGCGGCGGAACTGCTGATCAAAAGTCATAGGAAAAAAACGCATGAAGGTGGAAAATGAAGTGGGACCTCGCGCGCTATGCCCCGCGGAGAGCAACATGTGGGACATGTCCCACATAACAAAAAGTCGTGGACCAATAATACAGTTTTGGTTTATCAGGTAAAGACCCCACAGATTGTGAATGGCACGCACCCTGCGCTGAGAAACTCCTTCCCCCTCTCCCCAGCCGGGGAGAGGGGGCCGCGCTCTGGTTGTTCAGGAGTGAGGGCCGCTGCTCGTCACTAACCACTAGCCACTGACCACTGTTCTTAAGTGAGGGGGCCACGCTTTGGTAGTTCCGGGGTGAGGGGCCCTGCCCGTCACTAGCCACTAACCACAGTTCTTAAGTGAGGGGGGCTTGGGTCGTCACTCGCCACTTGTCACTGTTTTTTCGGGGGAACGAAGACCCCGCTTCGGGAAGCCCTAACGGACAAACCGCAGAGTCTCGGGGAGCACGTGACTCTGCCCTACGCCCGCTTAATGGAGAATTTACCCTTTGGTTGGTAAAAGGTATATCTTCGAAGCATGCCCGACGATCTCAAGCACGACATCTCCGCTGCACCTGACTTAACGCCCTGGCTTCCGCAACTGTACGCCGAGCTTGATGGCTGTCTTGCAGACCTAGCCCAGACGATGAGTGCGATCCAGGAAGGGACTTACGCCGAAAGAGCGACTGGCCAGCGGTTTGGCCTTGTTGAAGTCAACTTCCCTCCCGACAGCAGCTATTTCTCGTCCAAGGCGTTGCAGCGTGCGAGCGAGACCTGCTTTCGCGCGGCCATCGCCAGCTTCATTAGTTTCCTCAACAAGCTAATCGCCACCGTGCTTTTGCGCAAGGAAGGAATCAGAATCGAGCGAGATCTTTCCGCATATGAAGAAATCCAGGAGTATTTTAATGCTTACCTTGCCAGAAAAATTTCGCAGGTGGCCAGCGATAGAGCACTAACAAACCCGAAGAAACTCAACTATTTTCCTTCGCTGTCTGACTTTTCGAAACGCGCGGCGCTCTCTTACTTCGCCCTCCGGCGCAGCCTCGAGCACCATCAAGGTATGCCGCAAGAAGACATCGAGATCCACGTGTACAGACAAAAGCTGTTTATCGACGACGTTGAAACCACAGAACTGCCTGCCGTATGCCATGGCGGCCAAATGGTTCAGCTAAGGCTCGTGACTGACCGAAAAATCCTCCCCATGGGCACTAGGGTCATCCTCAGTCCTGAGGATGCTCACGCAATCGTTTTCACCATTCGCGTCGCTTTGGCTCCTGAGGTGTTTAAGGTGCACGTCGAAAGCTTCCAAAACGCTAAAGCCGCGCCGCCCTCTGCGAGCTAGCTGGTAGCCGATGTTCTATGTAACCGATGCATCCGCCACCCGCCTTACTAAAACTCATCTTTTGTGTGAGAAAGTACCGACGTGACAATCCCAGCACAGAATCTCGCAGTTTGAAAGAGTGCCAGGGCGATTGGAGTTGATATGATGTGCCTCCCAGCATCCCCTTCCATGCCTTCCACGATTCGGCCATGCCAACTGCTTCCTACAGTATCTTGGCGGTCCATGGGTCTTTCGGCGGCATTCACAATGGCCTCGCGCTCTGATCCAGGCTGCTTCGACTACATCTGGCGGAAACTCGGTCAGCATAAGCCCATTTTACTACGCTTATGCCGGGGGCATCCCCCTCTTTCCAAAGCAGTCCGCATCCTTGCTCTTACCCGTTCCTTGGCCAATTGTAAGTATGAGCTTTCACCGTGTGGTAATTTTCGTCGAGGGCCGGTTCGAGCAGAAGTATGGCGGCGATGCGGCGGGCCATCTCCTGCACGTAGCGGACTTCTTCTTTCGTCAGGGGGCGGCCCAAGAGTTTTTCTTCGCGGTAGGAGAGCCACTTCTTCATGACTTGATAGCCGCCGATGGTGTATTCCCAAACCCGCAGGGGAATGTTCGACCAGTAAGCCACGTCATTCAGGTAAACGTCGCAAGTGCGCTCCCCCAGCAGCTTGACCGCGTCAGCCTAAACTCGCCCGCTCTTTCTCCGTGTAATCGCGGTCGACGACTTTCCCTTGCCCGGCATGGTGATGCCGCCCTTGCCCGCGTGTCCCCAACCGGCGGTGACGGCAAAGTGCTTCGCTTCATCCAGAGTCGTCCCGTGTGGCAAGAGTGAAGGTGGCGATCTTCTGTAGAGGCGGTTCGCGAACCGCCCCTACGTCGGTTTCCGTGTCCAGCAACGCGGCAATCTGCCTGCCCAGCGCCGCCGACGCAAGCAAGGCTTCCTTGGCTGTCCGGCAGCGGAATGCGCGGCCAGTCCTGGCGCAGCGCGCCCGCAGTTTTCTTTGCGATAGTCAGGGGCGTGGAGAATAGCGAGAGCGTGATAAAAGACATCCGGCGCGTCGTCGACATTCCCAATGCGCGTGAGGTAGGCGAGCAGCGAATCGCTGATGTTGAACCGCGTGCCGTTCGCCATTATGCGCGGGTCTTTCGCCTTCATCCGTAGCAAGGAGTGGTTTTGTCTCGTTTGTGGGCCTGAGGTAGAGGGGAATACAGCTTGCCCCACGATCCATCAAGTCCAAGCACCCGATGCTGCGAATGAACTGCGGCCTTGACCATTCCCGTCGTGGCTTTTGTTGAGATACAATCCAAACGTTTCCATTAAAGACCTGCGGGAAATAGTCGGGCGATTTTTCGCCCAGTAGTCGCGTTTCGGGTTCGTAGTAAATCCACCTACGGTCAAATGGCCTGTAACAGTGTGGGACGATGTTCTGCGGCAGGAACCCACGTTTCAGCAAGTAATCACGAGCCTGTCTAGCTTCGAAGCGGGCCGTAGGTTGCAGCGCACGGGGACAGATATGTTGCATTTCCTCGTGGCTGATTTCAGGATCGAAATATGCCCTCATCCGCTCGATTAGTGGCGTGCGTTCGATCTCGATTACAAGTTCATCCCGCTTTGACTGCACGCCCGCGAAAAATTCGGGGAACAAATCGGGTAGCAACGGCCATTGCAGATAACCAGTGGTCACCAGCGCGGGTGAAAACGGCAACCCCAATTCAAGTGAAGGGGTTAGCTCTTGGTACAGTGCCTCCCCATTCTGGATAGCGCTTTCGAGCAACTGCTGTTTCTTGGCTTTCCCCCACACGTGGCGAAAGCGGAGGGTTTCCGGTTCGGGCTGCGCCGTTTCGTACCAGCACAGCGATTGCGGTCCCGACTTGGATACCTTCGGGGTTGAACTCCGTCGAAAAAACGCTAGGGTCAGGTTCACCTTCGGGAGTCAGCTTGCCGGTCTTGTACTTGTCTCCATTGAGGCAGTCAATCCAGATGCGGTCAAACGCTTCAAGATACCGCTCCCTCATGCCAGTGAAGGATAAGCCGTCGAGCCACGAGTAATTGGAAATCAGACACACTACGCCCCTGCCGGTCTTTTGAACAATGCGCCTTTCGGCCATGCGGAAGAAACGCACGTAAAGATCATTCAAGCCTTGGCCCTGCGGAGCGGGCGCTTGCCGTGTGGTGCGGTAGGCTTCAGAAAGGTCGCGCTCTTCCTCCATCCTGGCAATTCCCGCGAAGCTGTTGTAGGGCGGGTTGCCGAGAATTACCAGGATTGGTACGTCACGCTTGACGTGCTCGGCGGCATCGCGTTCTTCCTCCAACTCGGGAAAGATAAGGCGCTGCTTGGGGCCTTTGGGCGGTTCCCAGCCGGTGAGGGCGTTGGTCAGATAAACGCCAACCCGTTCTCTCGACTTCTCGGAGAGTGGCGCGCCCAAGTTCTGCAAGAGTAAGCCAAGCTGCAAGTGGGAGACGACGAAAGGCGCGGGCAGAATCTCGAATCCGAAAATTCTTTTTTGAGCTGCTTCCTTGAGGTCGCTCGCGGTCAGGGCGTCCTCACCACGCTCTTTGAGGGTGCGGTGGATTCGGTCCAGAACCTCCACAAGGTAGGAACCTGTGCCGCAGCACGGATCGAGCACATAAACATTCTTGTTGGCCAACCCGTCCGGTAGATTCAATTCCTCACGCAGAACCGTGTCCACGCGCTCCACCATGTACTTCACGACTTCTGGCGGTGTGTACCAGACGCCCAGTTCCTTGCGCAATTCGGGGTCAAAGGCTTCGAGGAACGGCTCGTAGAAATACTGCACGGCGTGCGATTCCTGAAACTTGTCAAAGAACGAGCGGCGGTCAACGCGGTTCAAAACCAGGGCCGCCCAATCCAACACTTCCGTGAGCTTGAGGATATCGAGTTCTTGGGGGTCGGCAACCAGTTGGAAGAGTTTCGAGATCATCGGCACGCGCAGATAACGCGCCGTGGTGTACCAGTCGAAGCGTGCCTTGGAAGTTGGCGGGTTTTGCTTGGCCCATAACACCCAGGCCGAAAAAACGCCGTAAAAGAGGGTTTGAACCAGACTGGACCGGAAAAAGTGCTCGCCCTTCTCGCCCTCGAACTTCAGGCCCAGAGCTTCTTCCAGCGCCGTGCGCACCGTAGCCAGCGCGGCGAGTTCAACACCCTCAATACGCGCTCGGGCGTCCCGAGCGTAAGATGCCAGAAACCACGCAACATCCTCTGGCGTGGCTATCTGGGCGGCGTGCCGCATGACGCGCAGCAGATATTCCTCGAACCGTGCTTCGATCTTTTTGGCAAGGCTCCCCGGATGCGCGGCGGCGGCCCAGAATGCTTTCTCGCTGTCGGCAAGGCGGAAGGATTCCAGTTTGGCAAACTTGCCCTCCGAGTCCTGTCCCACTAAAACGAAATCGCGGTAGTTCGTCACCAACACTTGCCGGTATTTTCCCCAGTAGCGGGAAACCTGTTCACCTTCCGCAGTAACCCACGCGTCGCTTTTGACGGGTTTGACTTCGATGATGCCTCGGGAAGGGAGTTGCCCTGGAAGTGGCTTAAGGGTGTGATTTTTATCGAATTGCTCTTCAGTGAAAAGGCCGCCGTCCGGAAAACCAGCTCCCAGATCTTTAAGCCCCATGATGCAACGAACCCTGGGCTTGAGCTTTTTACCGACTTCGCACAGCAGATTCGCGAGCGCGGGATAGTACGCTGTCTCATCAACCGCCGCACCCAAAGAACGGATGTCGCGTAGCTCGCGCAGATAGGTATCGAGCGGTGTCATTCCAAGCAGTCCAGCCGGAAGGAATAGTTACCATAATTGAACGGATAGGGCAACGAATCATTGCCCTCATTCAAAAGGGCGGGCGTGGACGAGTATTCCCGCAAGGTCATGCCCACACCACTTTTTCCGGACAATTCGCTGCCCGCTTTGCATTTTTGGGCTACCGGTAGCCCAAACGCGTGTATTGCCTATTGACATAGCCCAGTGGATCAAGCGCACAATAGAGGTGAGGAAGCGTAGTGCCCCGATGCGTCCAGTCAGCCCTCTCTACCGAACGACCACGGGCCCCAGAATCGGGAGTCTGCCATGCCCTACCGTCAAGGCTGGTTTTCTTGGCAGACATTTCTCTGTGTCCTCTGCGTCCCGAAGAGCAGAGGTCACGGAGAGGCTCTGGGTGAGCGCAGCGCCGTGCCAAGACGCGGCTAAAGTTCTTCCGTTTATCGGCACGCAGGGTCCGCTGTTTGTGAAGATGTTCATGAAAACAAAAGTGGTTAGGGGTGGCGAGGGGGTTTTTGGCAAAAATCTATCTAGTTGAAATAAAATAAGTTGTCTTTACTGAGGAAAGAAGAAGAGGGCAACATAATTTCGATTGGCATAGTCTAACGATGTGTATGAAAACAAAGGAAAATAAAAGCGACAAATTGGCAAGTCTAACGATGTTGATGAAAACAAGTAAGTTATGCGTTTTTTCTAACGATGTTTATGAAAATAAATGTAGTTAGATGAAATAAGTGGGGGAAAAATGGAGCAAGCCGTCCCAATTCGAACCAAGCGTCGGCCTCCAGCCGGCATTGACCCGCCAAGCGGGCGGCGCTGCGTACAAATTGGGACAGGAAAGAACCCCCATCGAGAAAAGGGCTGAAAGAAACGGGTGACGCGATGATCGGGGCGAAACTGGAAGGTAGGAAAAGCGTTGCACAGGAGATTAAAAGCGGTGAGGCCCGCTGCCCTAACCGACCCGCCGCAGCCCCCTACTTTGGCCACCGGTTGTCACTGCGGGGACAGAAAACCGCAACGGCCCGGAAGACCCGCGGCGAGCCACGAACCCCATCTACCGAAAATCGCCCGGCCGTGACGCACTTCCCCACATCGGTAATCGGATGGACGGCACAGGAACATGAGCTCAATTCGGCCGACCGGAGCCTGGCAGTGACGTGCTGCTCCTATCATTCGATCACCCGATCTCCGGATCACCGCATCTCCCGATCCTCAGCCCCCGGCGGCCCGCACTCCCCCGCTTCGGTTATCGGCGGGCTCGACGCTGAGGATGAGGGAAATTGAGTGGGCCACAACAGCAGCTTACCCCCTCACCCCCACCGCGCAAAACGTGGGGCCCCCTTCCCGCCCCGGCTGGTGAGTACGCCGGCGGCGGTCCACCCTCTCCCCTCGGAGAGGGCTATGAACTTTCGCCATGGACCGATGAATCGATGGGCCAATGGCCTGATGACCAAATCACCCGATTGCCTGACGCGGCCGGCACATACTTCCTCGCTTCGGTTATCGGCGGCGCCAAGTGAGAAGATGAATCAAATACTGACTTCGAAAATCGCCAATCACCAATCGCCATTCACAAATGACCCGATCACCCGATCACCGGATCACCCGATCTCCCGATCGTTAGCCCCGCCCGTGGCCCCCTTCCCTTTGCCTCTCGATTCCGCTATGGTGTGCATCTACGCCCCGCGTGGGGCAGGCAAGGTGTCTTGGCCCTGTCTGGCCATCTTCCCCCAAGGAGACCTTCCTTGATGCCATCATCCTCCGATAAGTCACCGAGTTTTATGCGGAAGTTTTTCGGAGCCGTGCTCGCCGCGCTCTTCTTGGGCGCATTGCTTGTTTCGCCCCGTCCCCTCACGGCCGTTGAGTGGTCCACGCTTTTTACCGCCCAGGATGTGCGTGATCACCTTGCGGGCGCGTCGGGCCGCCAGGAGGCGCTGGAATTCTGCCGCAAGATGGGTATCACCAAGGTTTACATCGAAGCCTTCCGCGACGGTTACCAGGCGGAGGAAGCCACCCTCACAGCCGCGCGCGAATTTTTCCGGCAGGCCGGCCTGAAGGTTTCCGGCTGCGTTACGACCACCGGAATCGGTAAGCCGTCCAGCGACTGGCCGGTGGCCTGTTGTTACACCCATCGCCAGAACCAGGAGCGGCTGGAGTCGATCTTCTGCTTCACTGCCGCTCTGTTTGACGAAATCATGATCGACGATTTCTTTTTCACGGATTGCGAATGCTCGGAATGCGCGGCGGCGAAAGGTGCACAGAGCTGGAGGCAATATCGCGAGAAGCTGATGCTCCAGATGAGCCGCGAACGCGTCCTGGGCCCGGCCCGCGCCGTGAATCCGAATGTGAAAGTGATTTTGAAGTTCCCCCAGTGGTACGACCACTTCCAGGACCGCGGCTACGTGCCGGACCAGGAAGCCGCACTCTACGACCGCATCTGGGTGGGCACGGAGTTGCGCGATCCCAGTTCCGACCAGTGGGGCCATAAGCAGCAATACGAGGGCTACTTCATTTATCGGTGGCTCACCGATGTCGGAGGGGCCAAGACCGGCGGGGGGTGGTTCGACACTTACGGCACGACACCCACTCTGTACCTCGATCAGCCGCTGACCACGGTGCTGGCGGGCGCGCAGGAGGTTTTCCTTTTCCACTACGGGGCGCTGACCTCGCAGGAATTCCGCGGCCAGGCGGAGGCGCTTGCCTTGCGCCGCCCGCAGTATGACTCGCTCGCCAAATTCGTTTCCGGCTGGGGCGGCCTTCCGACCTACAAGCCCGTGTCGAGCGAGCCCGCAAACGAAGAGTACATTTTCGATGAGATCGGTATGCTGGGAATTCCTCTTGCCCCCACCGCGCATTTTCCCACGACCGCCCGGGGCGCACTCTTCACAGTTCACGCGCTCGAGGATGCGGAGTTTGTTCCCAAGCTCGCGCGCTTCCTTGCCGCCGCCGGTACGGGCTTCCTGAGCCAGAGCCTCGCGCATCGGCTCAATGCTGATCCGCGATTGCCCGTCCAGGAATCGCTCGATCTCGAAAAGGACCATTACCTTAAAACTGTTGTGGTGGGAAATGGAAAGCTGGTGATCTTCTCCGAAGCGCTGCCGCAGCTTACCCGCGTGGATGCGCAGAATCGCGTGGCGCAACTCACGCCGGAGCTGCGCACGGCGCTTGCGGAACTGCGCAACAAAGTTTCAGAATTCACCGTAACTTCGCTCAACGCTCCACCACGTGTGGCGGTCTTCCCACTGGGGGGGCGCGTGGCGGTGGTGAACTACACGGAACTTCCGGTGACTTGCAGCCTCGCGGGAATGGCAGGGATGGCGCGCAAATACACCAAAGTCTATGCGACCGACGGCGCCACACTCGCTTCCGACGGCGCGATCCTGCGACTGCCGCCCCACGCCTTGCTGGTGGTAGAGTAGGGGAAGGGAACAGGGAATAGGGAACAGGGAACAGGAAATAGGGAATAAGGAATCGGAAGCCCCTCTGGCCGCGCGGGAAAGGCGATTCAAGATTCCGGATTCCAGATTCCGGATGTAAACGGGCGCAGCGATTCAAGATTGCAAACTCATGATTCCGGATGCCAGTAAACGCATGCAGCGATTCAAGATTGCAAACTCATGATTCCGGATGCTTGTGAGCAGGGACGGGGATTCGAGATTGCGGATTCAAGATTCCGGATTTAAAACAATGCTCATTCTCGACATTGGCTGTGGAAAGAAGAAACAGGTAGCGGAGGCCATCGGGCTCGATCGCCAGCCGGGCTCGAACGCAGATGTTCTTTGCGAGCTCATGCACTTTCCCTGGCCGATCCGGGATAACTGCGCGGATAAGATCTATCTCTCCCATTTGCTCGAGCACCAGTCTGACGTCCTGCGCGCCATGGCGGAAGTGCACCGCGTGGCGAAGGCCGGCGCGGAGGTTGAAATCGTCACGCCACATTACAGCTCGCGCGATTCCTACACCGATCCCTCACACCTTGTGCACCTGGGGCTGCGCAGCTTCGATTACTTCGTTCAGGACAGCTTTCAGGATTTTACCTACGGCGGGGGTGGCTTCCGCATTCTCGAGCGGCGCCTCACCTTCGGCGGGAATTTCCTGTTGGATAATTTAGGGCGATTGATTGCAAAACTCTCGATGGATTTCTACGAAAAACACTTTGCCTGGATTTTCCCGGCGAGGAATATTCACTGCCGTCTCTCGGTGGTGAAGTAGGGAATTACTCTCCTTCTTGAGTAGGGGCTTGAGGTGTGGCGGCAGGGTTCCGCGCAAACCAAGCCTCTCGTTCTGCATCAACCTTCAGTTCATTGCTGAGTGGGAGGATTGATTGGAGTGTGGGGCTCGACTCCCGGTGGGCCAAAGCGCCGCCCCTGGCCCATTCCCATGCGGCCCGACCTGACCTCGGTGGCCACGAATTTGCCGTCCACTTCTTTTCCCGTGGCAAAGATGCGGTCGCCGACTTTGAGGTCTTTCAACGTGATCGACTGGCCCTCTTTGTCGAAGGTATTCTGGTCATTGACCACGATGACTCTCTCACCTTGGCGGCCGCGCACCTTGATCTGGTTCTGGTCAATGGAAAGAATTTCGCCGCCCGCCCGGTTGCCAGCGCCTGGACCTCCCTGGCCGCCACCGGGTCCCCAATTGCCACCTCCAGGGCCTCCTCGTCCACCCCCTGGACCGGCCGGGCCACCGCCAGGAGCGCCGCTTTGGAATCTCTGGAACTGTTCCTCAGTCATGCGTCGAACACCAACAGCCACAACTTGTTTGTCGGAATTGGGTGTGCCACGCACAAACACGTGATCGCCAACCTTGAGGTCCTCCAATTGAAATTCCTGCTGTTCCTGGCGGTAGCGCGTCTGGTCGTTAACCAGGACGGTCGCGGTAACGCCATCCGGTTGCTTGACTTGAAAGCGATCGACGCCTACGGAGGCTACGGTTCCCATTACCGGCGCGCCACCCATGCCCCGGCGTGGCGGTTCCTGCCCCGGAGCTGGGGGCTTATCCTGTGCTGCCAGAGTGCCGAAACTTGCGAGGATGACAAGAAGCAGGAGACACAAAAAGACCTTATTGCGCACAGAGCCCTCCGCCTGCCTTTGACGTTCGTCAGACGCCCCGGGTTACTTTGTAACCGTTTGAGGTTGGAATACGTACACACTCGGTGTAAGCTCAAAGAAGTGTAGCCAGCGGGGAAAATCGCGAGTGCAATTGGGAAAAACCGCAGGATTCATCAAAACTGCCTGGACATTTCTCGCTCTGGGGATTTTGGCCGCCAACCTGTTGTTTGGCCAAACGCCAACCTCCGGGACGATTACCGGGCACGTACGCGGCCCCGGTGCCACCTCCGTGCCTGGCGCGACCGTTCAGCTCACCAACCCCCAAACTGGCGAGCGCAAGGAAACCTGGACTGACGAGTCAGGTGATTATACATTCAATGATATCAAGCCTGGAACGTATCGCATTGACGTATCACTGGTTGGATTCCGGCCTGATGCGCGCGAACCGGTACCGGTAACGTCCGACAAGGTACTCAAGGTGAACGTGGCGCTGGTGCTCGCCCTACCGGAAAGCAGCGCGCCTCAGAAGACCCAGGCTCCCGCCCGCCCCAGAGGTGATCTCGCGAACTTGCCTATGGAAAGACGCGACCGTCCCGAGAGTCTTGGCGATTCCGAAGAAACTCCCGGCGAGGGCCCCGGGGCGGGCGGGGCGGCAGGATCCGTGCGCATTGCCGAGGGCGCCGGTATTGAGAACCCCGTCTCCGCCGAGACTTCGGAAGTTGATACCTCCGCAAGTGCAGCCAATTCCTTTCTGCTGGCCGGCGGAATGGGGAACATGGCCGGTCCAGGCGAGGGCGGATTTGGCGGCGGGCGCGGCGGCCGGATGCGTGGTGGTGGTGGATTCGGGGGTGGCGGTGAATTCGGTGGCGGCCCCGGTGAGGGTGGCCCTGGCGGGGGCGGTCCATTCGGCGGTGGCCCGGGCCAAGGTGGCCCTGGTGGCGGTGGGTTCGGGGGTGGAGGCGGTGGATTCGGTGGTGGAGGTGGTGGTGGGGGCGGAGGAGTGCGCGGCTGGGGTCGCAATCGTTCCCAGACGAACCGCGTCCGGGGCAACATCACTGAGCAGTACGCCAACTCCGCTTTTGACGCGCATCCCTATCCTCTGAACGTAGCTTCGTTGCCCCAGGTCCCCTCCTATCATGAGACTTTCGGGTTCTCGCTGGGCGGTCCACTTGTGATCCCCAGGATTTTGAACGCGCGCGACAAAACGAGTTGGTTTGCGAGTTACAACCTGCAGCGCGGGCAAAATGGTCTCAGCAATTTCGCAACGGTTCCGACTGCCGCGGAGCGCTTGGGCGACTTTTCCGGCGCTCTCATCCCCTCCGGACCCTATGCGGGGACGGTTCCGACCCTCTACGATCCGCTGTCAAGCGCGACGGGCGCGCGCGCGGCATTTATGGGAAACATCATCCCGACCCCGCGCCTGAATTCCGCCGCCACTGGTTTACTGAGTTACATCCCCTTGCCCAACCTCCCGGGCACGGTGCAGAACTATCGCTTGCAGGAGTCCCTACCCACGGCCAATGACCGCGTGATGGCCCGCATCGGACAGCAAATCAATTCCAAAGACAGTCTGAACGTTATGTACAATTTCAATTCAGCGCGCAGCCGATCCGTTTCCGGCTTCCCCGCCTTGACTTCCCATACCTCCAGCCGCGGCCAGAGTGTGAATCTGAGCGAGACGCACACCTTTAATCCTCACCTGGTTAACACCGCGGCGTTGAACTTCAGCCGCCAGCGGAGTTCTACGCTGAATGCCTTTGCGTATCTGGATGACATTGCCGCGCAGTTGGGGATTGCGGGGGTCTCAACCAATCCCTTTGATTGGGGAATTCCGGGGATTGGATTCACCAATTTTGGAGGCTTGAACGACCCGCTTCCGTCGCTCACCCGCCCCCAAACGATTCGCGCCAACGACACCCTGATTTGGAACCGCGGCAAACACAATATTCGCCTGGGGGGTGACCTGCGCCGCATCCAACAGAATACCGAGACTGACCCCAATGCGCGCGGCACCTTCAGCTTCACCGGCTACGGTACCAGCAACTTCAGCAACGGCTTTCCCGTGGCCGGCACGGGCTTTGACTTTACGGATTTTCTGCTCGGCCTCCCGCAGACCACCTCGGTTCGTTACGGTGTCGCCAGCAATTATCTCCGTGCCTGGGCGACTTCGGCCTTCATTCAGGATGATTGGCGCGTGGGCTCGCACCTGACGGCGAATTATGGTCTCCGCTACGAATACTTCCTGCCCTTCACCGAAAAATACGGGCACCTGTCGGACTTGTCGTTTGCACCCGGGTTCACCTCGCCGGAAGTGGATACGGGGCTACACCCCGGTACATTGCCCTCCTCGTTCATTCACAGCGACGCGCATAACTTCTCGCCCCGTGTGGGCCTCGCCTACCGGCCATGGATTCAGCATCATCTTGTGCTGCGCGGGGGATACGGCCTCTTTTACGACGGCAGTATTTACTCACGCCTGGTGACCAACATGGTGGACCAGCCGCCCTTCGCGCAGGCCTCCACACTGACCACCAACCCGCAGCAGCAGTTGACGCTCCAGGACGGCTTCCCGACGATTTCTGCCAACACGATTCATAACACCTATGCGGCGGACCCTAATTTCCGCCGGCCCTACGCGCAAAGTTGGAACGTCAGCGCTGAGCAGGAACTGGTTCGCAATGTCATCCTTTCGGTGGGCTACGTGGGCACCAAGGGAACGAAGCTCGATTTGCTGCTCTCGCCCAACAGTGTGAACCCCAGCGCTTCCGGTTCGCAGCAAACCTCCATCCCCAACGTCCAGCAGTTTCTCTATGAAACTTCCGGCGCGGCCTCGATTTACAATGGGCTACAAGTGAGTCTGCGGCGGCAGTTCCATGGGGGGTTCTCGATGAGCGGCAACTACGTGTGGGGGAAAAGCATCGATGACGCCGCCAGCGTGGGTGGCTCCGGCCACAATGTGCCGCAGAATAGTTTTGATCTCGAGGCCGAACGCGCGCTTTCCACCTTCGACGTCCGCAACAAGTTGATCATCAACCATACTTATGAGTTTCCATTCGGGGCGCAGCGCCGTTTCCTGAACCGGGGCGGGGTCTTTGCTCGGGTCATCGGCGACTGGCAGATCAGCGGCGTGACCACGTTGCAATCCGGGATGCCCTTGACGGCGCAGGTGGCCGGGAACCAGTCGAATAACAACGGTTCGGGCGCGTTCGCTTCCGAGCGCCCTGATGCCACCGGCCTTGCCGTCAGCCTGCCGCGCTCGGAGCGGACCACGAAGGATTTCTTCAACACCGCGGCGTTCGCGCTTCCGGCTGCGGGGCAATACGGCACGGCGGGAAGAAATACCATCACCGGACCTGGTACAGTTAACTTCAACATGTCCCTCGGACGCTTCTTTACCTTCTCGCAGGAGAAGCGGATACGCGGCCGATTGAGCATCGACTCTAACAATATCTTCAACCACCCGAATTATTCAGGTGTTGCAACGTTTTTCAACGCCCAGAATTTTGGCTGGGTCACCGGCGTCGGCGCCATGCGCGCCGTCACGCTCAGTTTGCGGATGAACTTCTGACCCAAGGTATTTGGATCTCGGAACTCAAAAGATGCACCACCAAGACACCAAGACACCAAGGAAAGGCCGGAAGGCAGATAGCAAAAAAACAATTGCCCTGTCCCTTCTGCTCTTCTTTGTGTCTTTGTGCCTTGGTGGTGCGGCCTTTGCTGTTGCCCTGGCGGGCCTCGCAACACAGACGTTTTCCCAAGTGAAGGGCTCCACCCCGGTTTCCAAAAGTCCCCAACAGGCCTTCGTCCTGCGCGCCCAGACCACGGTAGTGCTGGTCGATGTCCGCGTCTATGACAAATCCGGCAAGCCTGTCACGGATTTAAAACAGTCGGATTTCCATGTTCTGGAAGACGGCGTTCCGCAGACCATCTCCTCTTTTAGCCTGGAGGACGTGGAGAAGTTGGCTCAGGCGACAGCAGGCAACGAGCGCGCCCCGATCATCGATTTGGCCAAGCTCCCACCGGAGGTCAATGCCGAACAAGTGCTCCAGGACCATCGCCTCCTGGTATTCTTCTTTGACTTGAGCTCGATGCAACCTGATGAGCTGATGCGCGCGCTGAAAGCCTCGAACGACTTCCTGGCGCACCGCATGACGCCTGCTGACTTGATCGCCGTGGTCACTTACTCTTCCAGCTTGCGAGTGGTGCAGAACTTCACCAATGACCGGGATTCCATCACCAAGGTGCTGCGCGCAATCCAGGTCGGCGAGGAATCTTCCGCCCTGGCCGCGGCCGGGTCGATTGGCGACGCAGGCGGGACCGATGCCAATGGCATGGAAATTGTGACCCAGGATCTGTCCGACGCCTTCACCCCCGATCAGACCGAATTCAACATCTTCAATACCGATCAGAAGATGGCTGCCATCGAATCGCTGTCGCAAATGCTGCGCAACGTGCCGGGGCGCAAATCCGTGATTCACTTTTCGAGTGGGATTTCGCGTACAGGGCAGGAAAACCAGGCGCAGTTGCGCGCCACCCTCAATGCGGCGAACCAGGCCAACGTTTCCCTCTACCCCATGGACGCGCGTGGCCTTGCGGCCCTGCCCCCGGGCGGCGACGCCTCCTCGGCCAGCCCCTCCGGCACGGCCCTCTATTCCGGGTCGGCCATGGTGTCGCAGGTTTCGGCGTTACAAGGGAGCCGCGAAACGCTGGCTTCCCTTGCTACCGACACCGGCGGAAGATTCTTCTACGACCTGAACGATTTCACGCCCGCTTTCACCGAGGTGCAGAGGGAAAACAGCAGTTATTACCTGATTGGGTATACACCCAGCAACACCCGGTCGGATGGCCGCTTCCGGCATATCCGCGTGGATGTGGACCGGCAGGGCTTGAAAATTCAGGCCCGCCCGGGCTATTTCGCCCCCAAGAATTTCCGCCAGTTCACCCGCCAGGACAAGGAAGAGCAGCTTCAGGAGGCCATGAACCTGGATATGCCTTTCGTCGATCTGCCCTTTGTGGTGGACACGGCATACTTCCACCGGGGCGACAAGAAATTCACGGTTGTCCTGGCCGCTAAAATCCCGGGCTCGGAGATTTCGTTCCTCAGGAAGTCAGGCAAGCGCGAAACTGAATTTGATTTTGCCTGGGAAGTTACCGACGCCCATAAGCATGTCGTGGCGGGGCTGCGCGACACGCTGCCTGTGAAGATGACCAACGATACCTTTGAGGAAGTGGTCAGCGGCAACCTGCTGTACGAAGGAGAAATCAGTTTGCCGCCGGGGAAATACAATTTGAAGGCCGTAGTGCGTGAAAACGAAGGCGGTAAGATCGGGACGTTCGAAGCGCCGCTCGAGGTGCCGGATGTTTCGGACACCGGTCTGAGCCTGAGCTCCGTGGTGCTCTCGAACGAAGTGAAGCCGGCCGATGAAATTGCGCGCGCCAAAGTGAACCGCGACAAGAGCGCGCCGTTGCAGGTGGGGAACCGCTCCGTTCTGCCCAGCGTGACACGCGTGTTCCGCTCGAATCAAACGCTCACGGTTTATCTGGAATCCTACGGGGGAAAGACTCCGGCTCCTGCCGCCGGACAGCCCGCAGTGCCGCCTGGGCCTGCCACGCCGCCCTCCGTGGCGCTGGTGTTTTTCCGCCGGGGAAGGAAATTTGCGGAGGCCGGCCCGTTCCCGGGAAAATTGGAAAAGACAACGGAACAGAAGGCCACTTACTTCGCACAGATTCCTCTCGAAAAATTCCCGACCGGGCGCTACACGATGCAGGTGAATGTCCTCGACCCAGCCGCCGAGCGCGTGGCCTTCGCGCGCGTGCCACTCGCCATCGTCAAACCACCCCAACGTACGCCCCACGCCGGGACGGGGAAATAAGGACCGCACCCTCTCGCGAGTCCTTGATAGTTCTTCAGCCGTGGAAAAAAATTGCCGAATCAGGTTGAACGGACATGAGCGGAAAAAACCGAAAAAACAGTAGTGTCCTAGTTTGCGGGTGAGCCCCAAAGGGGCGAAATAACGAAGCCCAGGCCTGGGTTAAGATGATCCCCCAATTTTACCCCCAGCCCTGAAAGGGCGAGATAGGTGTTCCCCACGCCGCTCTACGCAAATCACACAACAAGAAAGCCAACACGAGCGCTACGTTTGGGATTGACAAGGATTGTTCCGCCCCTTCAGGGCTCGGGTATCGGTTTGGGTTCCGCTGACCCGGCCGTTGGCCTGGGCTTCGTTATTTCGCCCCTTTGGGGCTGAAAGGCTGGCCTCTGTTTCAAAACTCATCCGTCAAACCAGGACACCACGACCGAAAAAACCATTGACAGGTGTGGCGCATTCTTTTAGGATAGTTTGCGACAATTGAATACTAGATTCAGTAACCCTGAATCTCATCTAGAGTGGCTGAGGGATGGGCCCGATGACGCCACGACAACCGCCCCGACATAGTCGGGGGTCAGGTGCCAATTCCCACCCGGTATGGGGGAGATGAGAGGGGGCCAGTAGCTTCTCAACAGCCTCTTCCCACCCGGAAGAGGTTTTTTAGTTTGTGCCTCTTCCTGTACGCTCCGTTATTTCCCTGCCGATATTCCCAGGCCACTCAGATGAAAAAGTGAGGATTTGTGAGTTACGTGATTCACCTGAAGTGCCGGGAATGTGAGCGAACCTATCCGCTGGAGCCCATTGCGGCATGCGAAGAATGTTGGGCCCCACTGGAAGTCGTGTACGACTACGGCAAGCTGTGGGCGGACCTGCGGCGCGAAGACATTGCCGCGCGTCCTACCAACATGTGGCGTTATCGGGAACTGCTGCCGTTGCGGGATGCGCCCTGGGTGGGTCACCACACGGGATTTACGCCGCTCGTCAAAGCGCCGCGGCTGGCCGAAGCTTTGGGTGTGCGCGAACTCTACTTAAAGAACGATGCCGTCAACCACCCCACGCTCTCTTTCAAGGATCGCGTGGTCGCCGTAGCACTCTCCAAGGCGCGCGAGTTCGGATTCGACACCGTGGGGTGCTCGTCGACGGGGAACCTCGCGAACGCGGTGGCTGCGCAGGCTGCGGCGGGTGGCTTCAAGACTTTCATTTTTGTGCCTGCTGATATCGAGCCGGAAAAGATCGTGGCCACCGAGGTCTATGGCGCCACTCTCGTGAAGGTGCAGGGCAACTACGATCAGGTGAACCGGTTGTGTTCAGAGATCGCGCAGAAACATTCCTGGGGCATCGTCAACGTGAACCTGCGCTCCTACTATTCGGAAGGCTCGAAGACATTCGGATACGAAATCGCCGAACAACTCGGCTGGCGCCTCCCGCAGAATATCGTCATCCCCATGGCCGGCGGGGCGCTGATTACCAAGGTCAACAAGGCCTTTGAAGAATTGAAGAAACTCGCCTGGGTTGAGCCGATTCAAACCCGATTCTATGGCGCGCAGGCAACCGGCTGTTCGCCCATTACGAACGCCGCCAAACGCGGCTCGACGGAGATTGAGCCTCAAAAGCCCCACACGATCGCCAAGTCACTTGCTATTGGCAACCCGGCGGATGGTCCCTATGCGGTGAAGACCATCCTCGGGAGCGGTGGAGTGGGCGAGGACGTCACCGACGATGAAATCGTAGAGGGCATCCGGCTCCTGGCTGAAACCCAAGGCATTTTCACAGAGACCGCCGGCGGCGTAACCGTGGCCACGGCGCGCAAACTGATTCGCCAGGGCCGTCTGAACCCTGACGAATCCATCGTGCTGGCGATCACCGGCAACGGGCTGAAGACGATTGGGGCATTGCAAGGGACGACCACGGAGAGCGCCCTCATCCGGCCCAAGGTGGAAGATTTCGAAGAGCAGTTTCTGAGTACGACAGCCACGACAACTGTGTAGCTTCATCGTGGAGAAGCCCAAGGAATCGTCCGAATTCCCGGCTTCTCCCTGGACCCATGCCTTCCTCGCAGATGCATGTGACCTTGCGTGCGCTCTGGCTGCGTCGTGATTCTATGGATCACATGTCAAGGAGCCCATTTACTGTTCGACCCTAGAACCCCCTCCCCCGGCCCCTCTCCCCCAAGGGGGCGAGGGGGGAGTTGATCTGAATTTACTACCCTCGCCCCCTTGGGGGAGAGGGTGGACCGCTACCGGCGTTCTCATCAGCCGGGGCGGGCCGGGTGAGGGGGTTTTCCAATAATCAGCGAACTTCTGACTCATGGCACTAGAATTATCAGCCCATTCTCAATAAGGAGGCCGCTTTGGAAAGAAAACTAGGCTTTGACTCGATCGCCTTGCACGGGGGGCAGAAACCCGACCCCACCACCGGGGCGCGCGCCGTCCCCATCTATCAAACGACGTCTTTTGTGTTCAAAGACACCACGCATGCCGCCAACCTTTTTGCCCTTAAGGAATTCGGCAACATCTACACGCGCATTATGAATCCCACCTGGGATGTGCTGGAGCAGCGCGTGGCGGCTCTCGAAGGCGGAGTGGGAGCGATGGTCACCGCCTCGGGCCAGGCAGCCGAGACCCTGGCGATCCTCAACATCGCCAGCTCAGGCGACCAGATTGTTTCGTCGGAAAGTCTCTACGGCGGAACCTATAACCTTTTTCATTACACCTTGCCCAAGCTGGGGATAGAGACTGCTTTCGTTGATCCTCGCGACCCGCAGAATTTCAAGCGCGCCATCACCCCCAAGACTCGCCTGCTCTACGCGGAGACGCTGGGCAATCCCAAGAACGACATGCTCGATATCGAGGCCGTCGCCAAGATTGCCCACGACGCCGGTGTGCCGCTGATACTGGACAACACCGTGGCTACGCCCTACCTTTGCCGTCCGTTCGATTGGGGCGCGGACATTGTCGTGCACTCCCTCACCAAATTCCTGGGCGGCCACGGAAACTCGATTGGCGGCATCATTGTGGATTCCGGGAAATTCAATTGGGCCAACGGAAAGTTTCCGCAGCTCGTCGAGCCTGACCCGAGTTATCACAACCTCAAGTTTGTGGAGGCGTTCGGAAATCTCGCCTACATCTTGAAGACGCGGGTCCAACTTCTGCGCGACATGGGGCCGGCCTTGAGCCCCTTCAATGCTTTCCTGGTTCTGCAAGGAGTTGAAACCCTGTCGTTGCGGGTGCAGCGGCACTGCGATAACGCCTTGAAGGTCGCACAATTCCTCGAGACGCACCCGGCGGTGAACTGGGTAAATTATCCCGGACTCGAAAGCCACCCCACGCATAAGCTTGCGAAGAAGTATCTGCAACACGGCTTCGGCGCAATTCTGGGCTTTGGGATTAAGGGAGGACTGCAGGCCGGTATTAAGTTTATTAATGCCCTCACCCTGCTTTCGCACCTTGCCAACCTCGGTGACGCCAAGTCGCTGGTCATTCATCCGGCAAGCACAACCCATCAACAACTGACTGCCGCGGAGCAAGCGGCGACCGGCGTGACGGAGGATTTCATCCGGGTATCCGTCGGGATCGAAACTGTTGAGGACATCATCGCTGACATCGATCAGGCGCTTCACGCTTCACAGCAATAGCGCCAAGATCGACACCGCACCTTGCATCGCCTCGGCCCTTTGAACTGTGCAGGGTCGAGGCGGCCAAGGGCTTGAGGTGTGGCAAATCATGGCGGACCCAGGATCGGTGGGAATCGTCAACACCCAGTACCTTACGTTTGCCGAGCCGCCCCAGGAAATGCTGCTGGAGTGCGGGCGAACGCTTGGCCCCATCACTTTGGCTTACGAGACCTACGGCGAGTTGAGCCCGGCCAAAGACAACGCCGTGCTTATCCTGCACGCGCTGTCCGGAGACGCCCACGCGGCGGGCTACAATCAAGCCAGCGACCGCCAACCCGGCTGGTGGGATATCATGATAGGTCCGGGAAAAGCCTTCGACACGCGAAAATATTTCGTCATCTGCTCTAACATCATCGGGGGCTGCAAGGGTTCTACAGGGCCGAGTTCGAAAGATCCCAAGACGGGCCGCCCTTATGCGTTGACCTTCCCCATCGTTACCATTCGTGACATGGTGAATGCCCAGAAACTTTTAATCGACCACTTGGGAATTGGCCAGTTGCTCTGCGTCGTAGGTGGTTCGATGGGTGGGATGCAAGTGTTGCAGTGGGTGGTGAGTTACCCGGACCGCGTGCGGCTGGCCATCCCCATTGCCACGACTAGTAAGCTTTCAGCGCAGGGGATTGCTTTTGACGAAGTGGGCCGGCAGGCCATCCAGTCGGATCCCCACTGGAGGGGCGGCGACTACTATGGCAAGGCCGTCCCACGCCGTGGTTTGGCCATCGCACGGATGATTGGGCACATTACTTACCTATCCGAAAAGTCGATGCACCAGAAGTTCGGCCGTAAACTGCAAGACAAGACGGAGTATGGCTACAACTTCCTGGCCGATTTTGAGGTGGAAAGCTATCTGCAATATAAAGGCGATAACTTCGTAAACCGGTTTGATGCGAATTCTTATCTCTATATTACGAAGGCCATGGATTACTTCAACCTTGGCGAGGCTTCCGGGACCTTGGAGCAGGCCTTCTCCGGCGCCCGGGCGAAGTTCCTGGTTATCTCGTTTTCCTCGGACTGGCTATTTCCATCCTATCAGTCAAAGGCCATCGTCAGCGCGCTGCGACACGTGGGCGCCGAAGCCATTTACACGGAGATTCAAACGGATTACGGGCACGATGCTTTCCTGTTGGAGTCGGAGCAACTGAGCTCCCTCATTACTAATTTCCTGCGCCACGGGCGGAGGAGGCTTTCCTAACATATGGGCGGGCTGGGCGAGGAAGTTCGGCTGGATGACGCGGGCACCGTGGTGCGCCTGACGCCAGAGCACCGAATCATCATCGACCTGATTCGCGAAGGCTCGCGCGTCATGGACCTGGGCTGCGGCGAGGGCGATTTGCTGCTGGCCCTCAAAGTTAAGAAGAAGGTGCGTGCGGAAGGAATTGAACTGTCCGAGGCCTGCATCCAGTCTTGCGTCGCTAAGGGCCTGTTCAACGTCCACCACGGCGATTTGGACGAAGGCCTGGCGGACTACCCTGATAAGTCCGTCGATGACGTTATCCTGACCAACACCCTGCAGGTTTTGCACCGCCCGATGCTTTTGATTCGGGAGATGGTGAGGGTGGGCAAGCGGTGCGTCGTGAGCTTTCCTAATTTCGCGCATTGGCAGGTGCGTCGGCAGCTTTTCTTTGGAGGCCGCATGCCAAAGACGGGCAAGCTGCCCTACGAATGGTACGAGACCCAGAACATCCACCTGACCACGATTCCTGACTTCGCCGATTTTTGCCACAAGGCGGGATTGAAGGTGCTCCAGGAGATTCCTCTCCGAACTACCGCTCCAGGCGACGCCACCGTGGTGCGGTTCCTGCCCAACCTTCTGGCGGATTCGGCGATTTTTGTTCTGGAGGATGGCGCCGGGCTGCAGGCCAATTCCGGCGCTCCCCGCTGAAAGCCCGGCGTGTCTGCTGGTTGCATCCGATTCCGCGCGGCTAGAACGCTGGGTGGGATCAGTAGAGAAGATGCATATGCTTTGTTAGGAAATCGACGACTATATTGAATGGATTCCTTCGAGGCTCATATGGAAAAAAAGAATAAGGTGTCAATCCTCAAACTGATGAAGATGAAGGAAAGCAAGGAACCGGCCACTTGGCTTACAGCTTATGACCTGCCTTTTGCCCAGGCGGCGGAGCAGGCCGGCATCGATATGATTCTGGTTGGCGACTCCGGCGGAATGGTTCAGCTTGGGCTTCCTACGACCAATCCGGTCACCATGGATGAAATGATTATTCTGGCCAGTGCCGCGCGGCGCGGCGCCCCCAATACGTTTCTGATCGGCGACATGCCCCAGGGATCTTATGAGCCTTCTGACCGAGACGCGGTGGTGAATGCCCTGCGGTTCATCAAAGAAGCCGGATGTGATGCCATCAAATGCGAAGGCGGGCAGCGCATGGCGGGCCGGGTCAGAGCCATGGTGGACGCCGGGATTCTGGTGATGGGGCATTTGGGACTGACTCCGCAAAGCACCCAATCCTTTGGTGGATACCGGGTGCAAGGAAAAACCAAGCAGAGCTTTGAGAAGACTTTTGAGGATACCGCGGCTTTGGTGGAAGCCGGCGTGTTCGGGGTTTTGCTCGAAGCCATACCGGCCGAACCTGCCGGGCAAATCGCTCGCCAGTTCACGGTCCCGATCTTTGGCATCGGCGCCGGTCCTCATGTAGATGGCCAGCTTCTGATCATGCACGACCTGATGGGTTTCTACCAATCGTTCCGGCCCTGGTTTACGAAATGTTACATTCCTGAGGTGGTGGGTGAATTCGTGACGTATCTCTCCGGCATAGAAGATCTGCGCAAGAACGGACGCGAGCTGCGCCGCGACGGCCTGCTGGTGCTGGCTGAGTTGGCCATCGGCCGGTACATTTCCGAAGTAAAGTCCGGGAAATTTCCCGGCACGGATTTCACTTACCCTCTGAAACCGGAAGAGCTGGAAGTATTGAAGACCTCCAAATATTGGAGATCGTAGTTTTCCGGATTTTCTTTGACGGAACCCGGGTTTTGGTTCGGTTGCTCGCCACGGGAGCGCTGCAATCCCGTTCCGACGCTTGCCGATCTGATCCTCGGTCGCTTAAAATGTTTACTTCCTCGTTGGGCAGACTCTACTCATGAGTGAGCGTGTATCAGTTCGTGTCCCGGCCACATGCGCAAACCTAGGGTGTCTCTTTGATTGCGGCGCGATTGCCTTGAACCTTTACGTGAACATTCACATCACGCCGCGCACGGACGGTGACTTGAGGCTCTTTCACCATGGGGTTCACGCCGATCGCGTTTGTTGGGGTCCGGATAATCTTATCGCGCGCACGCTCCAGGAGACGCTCCGGAGTTGGGGAATGCCCCACGGGATTGACGTGGAAATTGAGAATCAAATCCCGGTCGGAGTCGGCGTGGGCTCCAGCGCCGCCGCAATCGTCGGGGCACTCGCCGCAAGTCATGTGCTGGCGGACCGCCCTCTGATTGACGAAGAATTTGTATCGCTGGCCACTCAGCACGAGGGCCATCCCGATAATGTGGCTGCCGCCTGGCACGGCGGTTTCACCGTGGCCGCCCAAATGAACGGCCGTGTTCTGACCCAGTCCTGCGCGCTCCCAGAGACGTTGGGTTTGGTTCTGGTGGTACCGGACTACCCCTTGTCAACTGAGGAAGCCCGCAAGGTTCTGCCTGACCAGTATTCCCGGCCTGACGCCGTCTACAATTTGCAGCGGGCAGCCGTACTCACCGCTCAGATCTTCTCCGGTAAAGTGAATTTCCACCGCACCCTTTTCGATGACCGCTGGCATCAGCCCTATCGCGCCCGGCTGGTGCCCGGCCTTTCGGAAGCGCTCAAGCTTGAGCACCCGGACCTGCTGGGAATTTGCCTGAGCGGGGCTGGGCCTTCCATTCTGGCTTTCACCCGGGGAAGCGCCACTGCCATTGGCGAACTGATCCAGAAGACCCTTGCCGAAAAGCAGGTGATTTCGCACGTTCATTTGCTTTCCGCAGACAATCGCGGAGCCAAGGGTTGGATTCAACCCGTCTGAGGCTGCAACTCCCTCTCGGCTTTTCACACGTCGCACTGGCCTTCTCCTTCGATTCCGGCTAGAATAGGGCCACTATGGAAGAGCGTGATTTCTTTGACGAGACTGAAACCCATAAGCCCGCTAACCTTTCCTGTCTGCACTGCCACCAGACTGACACCTACGAGATTCGATGGTTGGTGCGCACCAAGAAGAAAGCGTTGCGGGGGCAGGCCGACGAACGTGATCGCGCGCGTTTTGCCAAGGCCCAATCTTACATGCTGCGTCGCGATGACGTCATGATGTGCAAGAATCCGCGCTGCCGCAAACGTTTTGAGATTACCGGGGTCCAGTCGGTGGTATTTTCTTAATTCGCGTCCTCTCCGGACGGCACTTCTTTTCCCAGGATTACTTTCCAGCTTCCTTAAGCCCCAGGCCCGTATTCGCGCCGGGGCAGCGCCGGCCCTTCATCGTAGCGAGTTGGTGATTCCACATCATTACGATTGAAGGTAAGCGGCACGCTAAGCTGCAACTCCAGGCTGGTGCCATGGGGCAGACTCAAATCTTCTCCCCGGGTCGACAGGACCCAGATCAATCCCCCCGCCGCGCCCGCCGCGCTTCCAATGCCCAACCCTTTGCCAATGCTTCCCTTACTGGCTCCGACGATGGTGCCGATTTCGGCGCCCGGAAGCGTAGTCCGGGCAATCTTCCCGGCATCGTTGCCTTTGGTTGAAGCTCCCTCGACCTTCGATTCGTTTTTGTTGAATCCCTCTTTCCCCGTAGCTCCGAATCCGGAAAGCGTGGCGCGCAAGGGGACGGTGGTGCCGTTGGGAAGGATCAATTCATCGAAGCGCAATCCGAGTTGCGCACGGCCTTTGACGCGCCCGGGGCGGACCACTTGCGTCACCGAACCTTTGATGGAACTCCCCTTGGGTATCACGACGTGATTGCTCACCGTAATGGGGTAGATGGTGGAACAGTAAATGGACTGGCCGACGTAGGCCGTCCGCGTGTTCACGCTATTCTTGAGAACCAGGGGAATGTTTGTGTCTGCAGGCACCACGACCTTGGAAGCGTCAGGCGGTACGGGTGAGGCGGGGGGCGTGGCCACCGCCTCAGGTGGAGCGGGTGCTGTCGCCTGGGGTTGCGCCGCGGGCTGAGGTTGAGCCGGAGCTGCCGGCGCTTGGGCGAAAATGCGAAGCGGACCTGCCAGTGCCAGGAGCAGGAGGAGTGTTGTCTTCATGATCTTCCTTCCTTTGCTGCACCGTCGTATCAAGGCGGTTGGATGAAATCCCCATTTACGGGGTTGCTAAGATTGAAACCCTTCGCATCCTCGAACTTTCAGGGTCAGCGCAGCCCCAGTGCGGCGTCGATGGCTCCGGCGATGCTTGCCGTTTGCTTCTCGACGACCACCGCGTCTGCGGCTTCCACCATCACCCGCGCCAGGGGTTCGGTGCCGGAGTAGCGCACCACCACGCGTCCCCGTTCCCCGATCGCGCTCCGGCATTGCTCGATTGCTTGGGCGATACTCGGAATCGATTCGAGCGGACGCTTTTCCCGGACGCGCACGTTCCGAATCAATTGCGGGAATGGTTGGAAACCGCCGAGCAATTGCCCAATCGGCTGCCGGGTTTCAGCCATCAGTCGTAGAACTTCCAGCAGCGTGATCATGCCGTCGCCGGCCAGTGACAAGTCAGCAAAGATGATGTGCCCGGACGGCTCGCCGCCCAGCGAAATCCCGGAGCGCAGCATTTCCTCGAGCACGTACTTGTCGCCCACGGCGGTGCGCTTCAGACCAATGCCTTGTTCGGCCAGAGCCAACTCCAGAGCGAGGTTGGTCATCAGCGTGCCCACCACGGCGCGCCCTTTGAGGTTCCCCTGCCGATCGAGGAAAGGGCCCATCGCATAGAGGACATGGTCGCCATCTGCCATCCGCCCGTCGCGGGTCGCGAAGATGGCGCGATCGGCGTCACCGTCAAACGCCACGCCCAGATCGACGCCCAAAGCTTTCGTTGTCTCCACCATCTGCTGGGGATGAAGTGAGCCGCAATTCAGATTGATGTTGCGGCCAGTGGGCTCAGCATTCAGAAGGTGCGGCGTCATTCCCAGCCGTTCCATCAACAAGGGCACGACGCGGCAGGCGGCGCCGTTGGCGCAGTCTACAACCAGCCGGTAACCGGAAAGCGGAGATTCCGGCGGGACCAGATTCGCAAGGTATGCTACGTAATCATTCACGAGGGCGGGAACGAACTGCGCGGGGCCCGCCTCTTCCGCCGGTAAATCCGGCAGGGTGCGAAGCCGGCGCTCGATTTCCAGTTCCTCGGCCTCCACGAGCTTCGTTCCCGCACCGGCGAAAACCTTGATGCCATTGTCCTCGTAGGGATTGTGCGAGGCCGAGACCGCCACGCCGGCCGAGAATCCCTGATGCCGGGTGAGGAAGGCAATGCCCGGTGTGGTGATAACGCCGGCATCCACAACCTCGGCACCCGTCGAGACGAGACCCCTGGCCAAGGCGCGGGAAATCCACTCGCTCGATTCGCGAGTGTCCTTGCCCACCACGATGCGCCCCGGGCCGGCAGTCTCCCGAAGAACACTCCCCAGGGCGCTGCCAATTTTGCGGACGGTCGAGGCATCCAGAGGGTATTCGCCAGCCACACCGCGAATACCGTCCGTGCCGAAAAGTATAGGTTTAATGGACATTTGCGAAATCAGTGTAGCCCAATTCTTCCCCTTCTTTGAAGATGGTTTTGTGGACGATTGGGATCGGTCGATGGGGAGATCCAGTGATCCGTACATTTGCGAATGGCGATTGGTGATTGGCGATTTTCGAAGCCAGCATTTGATTCATCCTCTTACCTGACACCGCCGATTACCGAAGCAGGGGAGTGTGTGCCGGCGGGGGCTAGAAATCGGGAGATCGGGTGATCCGGTGATCGCGCGATTTGATCATCGGGCCAGCGGCCCATTGATTCATCGGATCATCGGTCCATGGCGAAAGTTCATAGCCCTCTCCGAGGGGGAGAGGGTGGCGCGCTGCCGGCGTTTTCACCAGCCGGAGCGCGACGGGTGAGGGGTCTCTTGGCCACCGATGCATATGGACCTAATCTTGTGATCGCGGACGAGCCGAAATGCGGCACGTATTTTCCCGCAGGCCACCCAATTCCCCTCATCCCGAGTAGCCAACCCACCGATAACCGAAGCGGGGGAGTGCGTGCCACGGGCGGGCGATATTCGGTAGATGGGTTTGGCCGCTCGCCGCGGAACTTCCGAGCCGGCATCGTCTTCTGTCGACGTGGTGACAAGCAGTGGCCGAAGTGAGAGGCTGCGGCGTTTCTGTTTGGGCGGCTGGCACCCCCACCTTTGACCTCCTGTCCAACGCCTTTCGCACCTTCCGGCTTCGCCCCAATCATCACGTCACCCGTCTCTTTCAGCGCCCCTGTCGATGGGGATTCCTTCGTCTCCCAACTTGAACGCAGCGCCGCGAGCTTATTGGTTCAATGTCGGCTGGAAGCAGACGCTGGTGCAAATGGCGGCGGGTTGGTCCATTTTTCTACCCATTTTCTTCACTAACTACCTGTCTTTTCATAAACATCGTGGCAAAACAACAATAACTTACTTATTTTCATCAACATCGCTAGACTTGCCAAATTGTCGCTTTTATTTTCCCTTGTTTTCATACACATCGTTAGACTATCCTGATCGAAATTATTTGCGCTATTTTTCTTGCCGCTGTAAATGTAACTCATTGCATTTTCAACTAGATAGGTTTTTGCTAAAAACCCCTTTCCACGCCTAACCCCCTTTATTTTCATGAACATCTTCACAAACAGCGGGCGCTGTGTTCCGAAAAACGGAAGAACTTCAGCCGCGTCTTGGCACGGCGCTGCGCTCCCCCAGAGCCTCTCCGTGACCTCTGCTCTTCGGGACGCAGAGGACACAGAGAAATGTTTGCCAAGAAAATAAGCATTCACGGTAAGACCCCCGATCTTGGGGTCCGCGGTTCTTCGAGTGCTGCCTGGACACATCATGGCGCTACTCTTCCTCACCTCTATTGTGCTCTTAGTCGACTGGCCTATGTCAATAGGCAATGTACGCGTTTGGGCTACCGGTAGCCCAAAAATGCAAGGCGGGCAACGAATTGTCCGAGAAAAGTGGCGCGGCCATCCCGATAGAGGGCATTGGAACAGGTCGGGACAGGTCTTGGCAGGCTGGCGCCCCGACCATTCGGGGCGATCCACGTCAATCACCGCAGCCAGCGAATGATTCGTCCATCTTGAGCATGCTTGATCCACACTAAATCACAGGGCCGCGCTCTCCCTGCACCAGCCCCCACCCTGGCGCTCAAGGCGCCACCCAGCGTAACCACCCCGGCGCTCTGAGCGCCACCCCTCCTGAATCAGGAGGGGTGGCGCCCCCAGCGCCGGGGTGGTCTGAAATCCTGGCGGTAGCCTGTAATCCTAGATCTGTGAAAACACGCCATTCTAAACTACACCACCAATTTCCCGGCGGTGTACGTCAAGCATGTTAAAATTACCCGGAATCGCAGCCTGTAACAAACTCGAAATGGGCGGCGGATCCGTCACAAGCAGATAAAATATTAGGTGTTTCGACGGCGCAGGACGTGCGCGCCGGGGGCCCGTCAGCCTGAGGTGGTAAGTGGAAAGTGGTTCGTTAAGCGTCGTCATTCCGGTTTACAACGAGGCTGAAAATATCGCGCCGCTGCTGGAGCGCTTAAAGGATGCGCTCAAGGCTTGGCAGGGCGAGGCGGAGTTTTTGTTTGTCGATGACGGCAGCACGGACCAGACCCTCGAACTGTTGAAAAGCGCCCAGCTTGGCGACCCGCGGATTCGCATCGCCCACTTTCGCCGCAATCTTGGCCAAACCGCGGCCATGGAGGCGGGATTCCATCTGGCGCGGGGCGCGGCCGTGGTGACCGTGGATGGCGATCTGCAAAACGATCCGGCGGACATCACGCGTTCTCGCTGCCATGCTGGGCGACTGGGATGTTGTCTGCGGCATCCGCACCCGCCGCCAGGACACCTGGTGGAAGCGTCGCTCCTCCCGCATCGCCAACGGCTTTCGCAATTGGGCGACGGGCGACGACATTGTGGATACCGGTTGCACGCTCAAGGCCTTTCGGCGCGAGTGTGTGGAGCGGCTGGAACTTTACAACGGTATGCACCGCTTCTTGCCGACGCTGCTCAAGATGCGCGGCTACCGCGTGACGCAGGTGCCCGTCAGTCATCACCCTCGCTGGGCGGGAAAAACCAAGTATGATACGTGGCGGAGATTGAAAAAAGGCTTGGCAGACGTTTGGGCCGTGCGCTGGATGAAAAAGAACTGGATCGCTTACGAAAGTGTTTTGGAAGTTTTAGAGACGGCCGATCACCCGATCTCCCGATCGGCCGATCACCCGATAACCTGATGCCCACTGAACCTCGCCGTGACCCCCGGACGAATCTCACGCTACAACTCGCTCTGCTACTTGTCACCGCCGGACTGTTGTTCTTCGCCGGGTTGGGCCGCTTGCCTTTGCTTCGAGCCTGACGAGGGACGCAACGCCGAAGTGGCGCGGGAGATGCTGACCACCGGCGATTGGACCACGCCGCATTACAACAGCTTTGCCTACCTTGACAAGCCCGCCGTTTACTTCTGGATGGTGGCGGCTTCGCTCCGGACCTTCGGCGTTTCTGAATACGCCGCGCGCCTGCCCTCGGCCTTGATGGGCGCGCTCACCATGCTCCTGGTCTGGTTTCTGGCGCGGCGGATGTTTGGAGAATCCGTGGGGGTGCGCGCGGGTATCATCTTCGCCTCCTGCCCGCTGGCCATCGTGCTGGCTCGCGAAGTCATCTTCGACATGACGCTGACCTTTCTCGTCACTCTTGCCCTGGCGGCGTTCTGGTTCGCGGAAAGTTCCGACTTCAAGAAACCCTGGCTCGATATCGTGATGTTCGCGGCCATGGGAGTGGCGGTCATTACCAAAGGCCCGGTGGGAATCCTGTTGCCGCTGCTCTCGATTTTGATATACACGGCGGCGCGCGGCCGTTGGCGGAGTTGGAAGCGCCTGCGCTGGGGCGTAGGCCTGGCCGTGTTTTTCGCCGTGGCTCTGCCCTGGTTCCTGGCGGTCTCGGCGCGCAATCCGGATTTCCCCCACTACGCGCTGTGGGAAGAGAGCCTGAAGCGCTTCGCCACCGGCAAAGCACACCGCGGCGGCGGAATCTTTTATTACCTTCCCGTGTACCTGGGAGGCTTTTTCCCCTGGAGCTTTTTCCTGCTCGTGGCCGGTTGGAATCGGCTGCGGCGTTGGCGGGAATTGCGCCAGGAGGAAGCCCGGTCGCGCGTATACCTGCTCAGTTGGGCGGTGTGCGTTTTCGTCTTCTTCACGCTGTCGCATTCAAAACTTCCCGCGTACTTCCTGCCTGCGGTCGTCCCCCTCGGCATCCTGATGGGTCTGGTGTGGCAGGACGTGGGGGAAGACGCGACGGCGCGGCCGCCCGATTGGCTGACCGCGGCCTTCGCGGCGCTGCTCGGTATGGGCATCCTGTTGGCGGGAGCGTCGCACTCGTGGCTGTTTGCGGCTGCGCACGTGCGGCTGGCGAAGAAGGTCAATCCCACTGTGCTGGCGTTCCTCCAGCCCTCGCTGCTTTACACGGGATTGATTTTGGCGGCGCTGGGGATTATCGGCCGCAATCTGGCGTCAAGAATACGCGGGCGGGCGCTTGCGATTGCAACCTTCGCGCTGACTGCCGCGATTGTGCCCATGCTGATGGTGCGCTGGCTCGCTCCCCTCGAGGCCTACGCGAAAAACGATTCCTGCCGTCGTCTCGCTGCCACCATCCTTTCCAGCCCGGAAAAGGACGCACCGATTTTTGGTTACTATTATTTTCGCACCAGCCTGCCTTTCTATTTGCAGCGCCCCGTCGGACTGGTCTCGGTGGAGTGGGGCGAGATGACCAGCAACTATCAGGTCGCGCACCAGGCCGCGGCGCGGCGCTCCGGGGCTGGCAATCCTGGCCAGGGACTGCTGATCGACATTGCGGAGTTCCAGCGCTTGACGAAATCGCCCCCCGAACCGGTGCTGGTGATGGTGGATAACTCGCTAATAAGGGACTTATCGCAAAGCGTGGGGCAGCTTGAGCCGATGTGGGACGAGTGGAATATGTCCATCTGGAATGTCCCAGTTGTTGCGCCACCGGGACCGTAGAGGCCCTAGTCCCACGTATTTTGGCCCTTCCAGCCGTGAATGGGACGGTTAAAATTTTGGCTCGCGCGATTTGCTGTTCCCTGTAACCTGAAATCTGTTCCCGGATCTTCTATGTGCGGAATTTGCGGAATGCTGAACCTGCAGCTTGCGCCGCTCGAGCACGGCGAGCGCATCGATCGCATGTCAGCGCGCCTCACGCATCGCGGGCCTGACAGCGACGGCAAGTTTGTGTTGCCCCATGTGGCCTTGGCCATCCGCCGCTTGAGCATCATCGATCTTGAAACTGGCAATCAGCCGCTCTCCAACGAGGGCGGCGAAATTACTTTGGTTTTTAACGGCGAGATTTATAACTATCGCGAACTTCGCCGCGGCCTCTCGGAACGAGGGCACCATTTCAAGACACAATCGGACGGAGAAGTCATCGCGCACCTCTACGAGGAACAGGGGCCGGATTGCCTGCGCGAGTTGAACGGGATGTTCGCCATTGCCCTGTGGGATAGCGGTCGCAAGCGGCTGCTGCTGGCGCGCGATCGGGCGGGCGAGAAGCCGCTCTACTACTGGCGCGGCGGGCAGACGCTGCTGTTTGCGTCAGAAATAAAATCCCTTTTCGAGTATCCCGGCATCGGCCGCGCCATGGATCCTGCGGCGCTCACCCAATACTTTTTCTACGGCCATTTCCCCAGCCCGCGCAGCGCTTATGCCGAAATCAAAAAACTTCCGGCGGCGCATTTTATGGTGGTGGAAGGCGGCAACCTTCACATCGACGCTTACTGGCGCCCGCAGGATTATTTACGTTCGCGGGAGCAGCCGCCGGTCACACCCCGCGAGGAGCGCGAGTTGGTG
The DNA here is from genome assembly GCA_963804995.1 of uncultured Acidobacteriota bacterium. Taxonomy (GTDB): domain Bacteria; phylum Acidobacteriota; class Terriglobia; order UBA7540; family UBA7540; genus Bog-366. The sequence continues at coordinate 1,934,129 of CAWDSK010000006.1, read as the reverse complement.
GAGGAACTCGCCGTGCGTCTGCGACAGGCGGCGGAGTCGCGCCTGGTGAGCGATGTTCCACTCGGCGTCTTCCTGAGTGGCGGCGTTGATTCTTCCACCATCGTTGCCATTATGAGCGAATTGAGCCCGGGAAATATCAGCACTTTTTCCGTAAACTTTCCGGAGAAGACTTTCAATGAGGAACCCTACTCGACCCTGGTCGCGAAACGCTTCCGCACCCAGCACCACGTTTTGACCGCGGACAAGCCCAGCATGTACCAGGCGCTCATGAAGCTCGCCGATCATCTGGACGAGCCGGTGGCTGATCCCGCGGTGATTCCCACGTACATGATTTCGCGCTTCGCGCGCGAACACATCAAGGTGGCGCTAAGCGGCGAGGGCAGCGACGAGCTATTCGGCGGCTATCCAACTTACCTGGGAGCGCGCCTCGCGGACTATTATCTGAAACTCCCCGGAGTGGTGCGGCGGCATTTCTTTGGCCGGTTGCAGCGTTTACTCCCCGTGTCGTCAGGGGCGGTCCCCATTGGACTTTTCCTGCGCCGGTTTTTGAGCTACGCGGAAAAGCCTCCGGCGGAGCGCCACCACATCTGGTTCGGCATGTTCAATCCGACCGAGGTCGACCAACTCTTCGCGCCGGATTGGGCGGGGCCGAAGCCGCCCAGCCGCGAAATCTTCTCGCCCCTCGCCCGGGTACTCGAAGGCGCACGTTTCGATGAGACCGTCTCCCAGATGCTCTATCTGGATTTCCGCTTGTACCTGGAGGATAACCTTCTGGTGAAGATCGATCGCGCCAGCATGGCGTGCTCTCTCGAGTTGCGCACGCCTTTTCTCGATCATCGCCTGATAGAGTTCGCCGAAGGCCTGCCGGGCGATTTGAAGGTGCGGCGCTTCCAGCTCAAGTACATTCTGAAAAAGGCCGTGGAACGTTGGTTGCCCAAGGATATTGTGTACCGGCAAAAGCGCGGGTTCTCCGTCCCCATTGCCAGTTGGATGCGGAATGAGTTGCGGCCCCTGGTCGACGAGACCTTGGGTGAAGACAAGTTGCGCCGGCAGGGAATGTTCAACGTCGCGTTCGTGCGCCGCTTGCTCAACGAGCACTGGTCGGGCAAGGCTGATCACCGCAAAACATTGTGGACGCTCTTTAGCTTTCAACTTTGGTACGACCGTTGGGGAAAGTGATAGGGAGATCGGATGACCGGGAGATCGGGTGAGCATTTAACAAATTCGAAATGCGTAGTTCTTTACTCATCCGATCACTGGACCACGAGATCTCCCCATCAAATAGTGCTTCCCATGAGTTTTGCTGTTGCACATAACTATCCGCCCTCCGCAGCGCCCGCGAAGAAAGCCTTTCGTCCGGCGGAGTGGGCGATCGTCCGCCGCTGCCGCACGCCGAAGCAGGTGCAGGAATATTTGCGCCGCCTTCCCTACAATTGGGAGAAGCAGGGTGAAACGCTACGGACGTTTCGAGGCGTGGTCAAGCACGGCAGCGCCCACTGCCTGGAGGGCGCCCTCAGCGCCGCTACCATCATGGAGCAGCACGGCTACCCGCCGCTATTGCTCGAACTTGGAATCGCAGGATCAGCTCGACCACGTTCTGTTCCTATTCAAGAAGCGTGGGCGCTGGGGAACCGTGGCGCGCTCACGGGATGCGGGCCTGCACGGGCGCAAGCCGGTCTTCCGCACCCTGCGTGACCTGGTGATGAGTTATGTGGACCCTTACGTGGATGGCTCCGGACGCATCACGGGCTACGGGGTTGCCGACCTGCGCACCCTGGTAAAATGCGATTGGCGGCTTTCCTCAAAGAATGTCAAGGAAGTGGAACGCGCCCTCATCAAGATGCCCCACAAACCTATTCGAACTTCCAACCGTCGCTACCAGGCGATCCTTCGGCAGTTCCAGGCCTTTCGCAAAAAGCATCCCGACAAGCCCGCCACGTTTTACTCCAACCGGCACGTGTGGCTGTAAGAGCACGGAATTCTAGTTTTTGAGCATGCTGAATCCTGAATCCAAACCCCTAACCCCTAACCCCCATAGGCGTTAAAATAAGCCGGACTGGAGGTGCCTCGCCCCCCTACTCATAGGCCGTTACCGGCCAGGTGATTTGTTTTCGAGCAGCCCGTCAACCGTCCAGAGTTGCGTGGATCGGTAAACGCTGGGGCGACAACCCAGGAACTGATTCCCAGAACCCCGTTCGAGAGATGTGAACGTGACGGGCCATTTATCCGGTTTGGCGACAACCAAGTGACCCCCGACATCGGAAGAGGGGTCGCAATCCAAACGAATTCACATACCCCCAAGGACACGGGTATCCCCCAGCCAGCCAATGGTCGGCTATGGTCGCGTGATTAGGTTGCAAAGATTTGGCTGGGGACAAATTGGGGTATAATCTCGGGCACGTGAATGCCTGGATGGAGATTTCTGGTTGACGATGATTGATAAGCCCGCGATCAAGAGTCTGCACATTCAGAATCTACTCTCGTTTGGTCCGGACTCTCCGAAGATCACGCTCGGACCACTTAATGTTCTCATTGGCCCTAACGGGTCGGGCAAGTCAAATCTTATCGAAGTCGTGGCGTTGTTGCAGAGCACTCCCCGGGATTTGGCGACCCCCATTCGGGAGGGCGGCGGTATCGTGGAGTGGCTATGGAAATTGCCACCGAGTCCGACGGAACTGGCGGGAAGTATTCTTGGTAAACGATCCCGTCAGAAGACGGCGAGGTCATTACCTACGGCAACGATCGAGGTTTCTGCTAATCCCCCTCAATTAAGAGTGCCCATCGACTACCAACTGTCGTTCACCGGCGTGAATTATCAGCTTGACGTTAAGGATGAGCGAGTCGAGGCTGAGGGTACTGATAAGAGCCAGAGGAAGGCCCCACCTTACTTCGGATATGTCAATGGGCGTCCGATGTTAAGAATGAACGGGACGCAGCAGGAACTTTCGCGGGAGCAGATCAATCCGCAACAGTCGATCCTCGCCCAGCGTAAGGATCCTGCTCAATACCCCGAGCTCACCTACTTGGGCCAGCTTTTTGGTGATATCAAGGTCTACCGCAACAGGCAGTTCGGACCCGTCGCTGATGCCCGGAATATGTTCAAACCGGAACTCAGCAACGAGTTCCTGGAAGAGGACAACAGCAACCTCGGGTTGATGCTGAATAGGCTCAATTCCGAATCTCGCACTAAATCCGAGCTGCTGAAGAATTTGAAGGCGTTTTACGGCGACGCCGATGCCATTGAAACACGCATTCAAGGAGGGCTTGTCGAAGTGCGCCTCATCGAAAGAGGCGGCGTCGCGATCTCTGCTTTCAGACTATCCGACGGGACGCTACAGTGGCTCGCTCTTCTCACGGTTCTGCTGCATGACGCACCACCGCCCCTGGTATGCATCGATGAACCCGAACTCGGTTTGCACCCCGATATCATTCCATCGCTGGCCCAGCTCCTGCGAGAGGCCTCGCAGCGGATGCAACTGATCGTCACCACGCACTCGGATGCCTTGGTTAGCGAGCTGACGGACATCCCGGAGACGGTCATCGTGTGCGAGAAAGAAAACGGCTCGACCACGTTGAAACGTCTTGAGCGCAAACGGCTTGCAGCCTGGCTCAAGACCTACAGCCTTGGACGCCTCTGGCGGAAGGGCGAAATCGGGGGAAACCGCTGGTGAGTGTCCGTGTCTACGTCGAGGGTGGCGGTGACCAAAAACACACCGATAATGCCACCGCTTGTCGCAGTGGGTTTCGCCAGCTCTTCGAGAAGCTTGGGCTTCCCGCGCGCAGACTCAGCGTGATTGCCTGCGGCAGCCGTAGGCAAACATATAGAGACTTTTGCAAGGCCGTGCAGCAGGTTACGCGCCAACAAAGGGATGACTTTATTATTCTCCTGGTAGATTCGGAGGGCCCTGTCGGCGCGCCAAGCGCCTGGGCACATCTCATTGCGAGGGATGGGTGGCAACCTCCGGTAGGTGCTACTGAGGACCAGGCGCAGTTGATGGTTCAGTGCATGGAAGCCTGGTTTCTGGCCGATCGAGAAGCACTGACCGAATTCTATGGCCAGGGGTTTCTGGAGGGTTCACTACCCGGTCAGCCGAACATCGAGCAAATACTGAAGCGATCCCTGCTTCCCATGCTCGAACACGCATCGCGACCAACCCTGAAAGGCCCCTATCACAAAACCAGGCACGGATTCGCCCTTTTGGCGCTAATCAATCCCCAAAGAGTGAGAGAAGCATCGGCCCACGCAAGCAGGCTGTTCGACATATTGATTCAAAGGACTAATGCGTGAGCCAGTAATGCAGCACGTCCACTATCGCTGCGCGACACGGGGCGAGTTTTGCATGTCATTGACTCGATCGGCCTAACCAGCCCCATGTTCCGGCTTCGTCAAGTCGTTAAAGGGAACAGCCTTTCGTAAGCGGGTAATCATGGTCAACTCCCCGAATTTTAGCTGATCGATAGCCCCGCCAACCGATTCCGCCTGAAAGTCGCCTTCCCATGAAGTATCATTTCTGCTGCGCGGCCGCATGATGGCTGGCTTAAACAGTCCATACCACAAGGAATCACGATTACGACAAAACCACGATCGTGGAGGCGCCCCCTTCACCTGGCCTTATAACGGCCAACTCGTAGAAGTGCAATCGCTGACTCCCCGGAAGTCCCCTTCGAGGAAGTTAGTCTTGGCAGAGCACCCGAAACCATGCGCGTGCTCAGTTTGACGTGCAGTCGCCTACCCAGGGAAGTTTCCGCAACGTGGGCTGGTTTTCGAAAAATGCACCTTAATCTCGCGAGAGCAATTCGGCGCCTATTTTAACGCCTATGCCCCTAACCCCTACTTCAGCCCCATATGCCGGGCGATCAAGGCGTCGCGCCAGCGGTCGGGAAGCCAGCGGCCAAGGCTGATTTCGAGGGACGAGTGGCAGCCCACCACATACCGCGTGCGGGGCCGCCGCGAGAGCAACGCGTGCTCTACGGCCTTTTCCACCACAGCGGTGGGCGCGGCCTGGGCAACCTCTCTCTGGATGGTTTCGCGCGCGGCGCCGAGATACGATCCATACAACTGAAGGGCTTCTGCGGGAAGTTGCGCCCGCAGTGCCTCTTCGGCGGCGAGCGACTTCTCCGCAATGGGCGTTTGAATAAAACCGGGCTCTACGATGGAGACGTGAATTTTCCACGGACGCAATTCCATGCGCAGCGCGTTGGTAGAGCCTCGAGTGCGAATTTAGAAGCGGCATAGGCGCCGCTAAACGGGCTGGAGATCAACCCGCTCACTGAACCCATATTGACAATGCGGCCGCGCGCCTTGCGCAGGTCGGGCAGGAAAGCCTGCGTGACGGCAATTTGGCCAACCACATTGACTTCCAACTGGCGGCGCAAAGCGTCGAGCGGCAGGAATTCCAGCATGCCGCCCACGACGATACCCGCATTGTTGATGAGCCCTGCCAACCCGTCGCCGTGCAAGGCCTCCTTCACGGTTTCGGCAGCTCGCTCAATCTCGGTTTCGTCGCTGATGTCCAGGCGAAGCGTCACCAGCCGCGCGGACGCACGCCGTTTGAGGGATTCAGCGTCGGCGGCCTTGCGGATTCCCGCGAAAACGCGAAACCCCATCTTGTCGAGGTGCAAGGCGCAAGCCTCGCCGATCCCCGTGGAGGCACCCGTGATAACCACCGCACCTTTGTCTGCCATCAACTCTCCTTACTCACTCCAGCGCCGTGACCAGCAGGGATGCCTTGCGTGCCAGATTTAAGGCGCGTTCGAGATCACCACTCGCGAGGGCTCGCTCAGACTGTGCAAAGAAGGTGCGTGCATCCTCGAGTGTCTTGCGCTCGTTGGCAGAGAGCCGGGCCTGGTTCAAGCGAGCCACACGCAGGCGGACGTCTTCATGCAGCCGCTGAATCTGCTGCCGCAGGGAAGCTTCCCGTGCGGTGCTTTCACGCGGTTCGAGGGCAGGGAGCGGGGTGGGCGGCGGCTCGGGGGTCTCCGGTTCAGTGGCATCCACGGGCGCCGCGGGAGTTTCTTCATGCGCGGGACGCCTTCGGCCGCGATGGGCCGTGGGCTCTGGCGTCTGGGAGGGTAGAGTCTCTTCGGGCTCAGGCGGCGCAGGTTCTTCAATCACCATGACGGGAGGACCTGGCGTGGGCTCCGTCCGAGCGGCTTGCGGGGCCGGAGCAGGAACATAAACGATATGCGCCGGACCCTGCCGCTTGGGGCAGCCGCCCAGCCAGAGGGCGAGCGCACAGAGCGATGAAAGAGATCCACGCCGCAACATCTCCAGAATTCTACCATTACTCGCCGCTCAAGTCCGACCCTGCCTGAGCCGGGCTATCAGATGTCAGGGCACCGGCTGGCGACGGAGGGGTACGTGCGGCCGGAAGAGAAGGGTGCGAAGGCGGATGCAGGGTGAGGGAATTGCCGCAAGGGTCTCCGCCGTACATCCTCACAATTTCGATGGGCCAGGCCATAGGAGTTACCGCCGCCGGCTCGAGGCGGCGGAAGCGCGGCAAAGACCTTCCAGGGACGTTGAGCGTGAAGCGATAAATCGTACCCCGTAATTCTGTAAGAAAACCTGGCCCGGCATACCTGCCACGCTGAGCAGGATGAACAGCAACCCGGTGATCAGCAGCAAGGCGACGGCAGCCAGAAGGATCGTTGCCGGATTCCACACCCAGGCAAGCCCTGCCAGACGAAGTCCCAGAATAACGAGCGCCACAACCACCATGGCTCCGGACGACAGACCGGTCAGAACTGGAAAAAGAAAGAACAACACGGCTACGCCGATGCCGATCGATACCACCAACCGCCACCCCAGGTAGTAGAGGAAAGTTCCCGAATCGCGCCGCGCCAATTGCCAGGCTTTTCTCCAGGCCGAAGGAAAGGAGATCCTCTCTGCATAAACCAGTGGGACGACCCAATCGTCCGTAAGCGTGAGGGTGACGGCCACCAGCGAGCCTGCCAAAGCGACGACCGTTAAGACCACCACCTGCAGCAGCGAGGAAACCCAGGGGGGGGAGCCGGGCAAGCGAGATGGGCTCAGGTAAGGAAACGAGCCAACCACAACACCTGTCACCAGTACAAACGCCGTGCCCAGCACTCCCAGCGACCAAAAAAAATAGGCGCGGCCGAGGGGTTGAAGGTTCCTCCAAGCCGGGCCGACCGCTACCTCCTGCTTGATTACCGCTTCGACCAGCACGAAACGGAATACGCAACGCACGTAGATAAGAGCCAGCGCGAAGAGCAGGGTGAAGGTTACTGCCAGGACCATCAAACTGAAATGTTGGGCCAAGATGAGGCGTAGGCGGAGGAAAGCCGCCGTGGAAGTAACGTCAACGGGCAGGGTACTGAAACTCCACTGAAACGCCGCGGTGGTTGTACCTCCACCCAACAACAGGCACACGGCACTCAGCTTGACCCAGCGTTGCCTCTGGAAAGGGCGGAAAAGGAGGCGGAGTGTTTCCTCCCAAGCAACAGAGAGCGATTCGTTAGGAGTCAGCCCACCGGCGCCCGGCCATCGGGTAGGCGCCATCCGGAGGGGTTGAGGGAATCGGTAGGGAGAGTTCAATCTCTCATCTCTCCGGTGGGAATTGCCCCAATGCCTTTCGACCCGAGATGTCCACCCAGCGCCTGCCCCGCAGGCCAGCGATCCTGAGGAACGTCCACGAGCCAAATTTCCGTCAGCCCTTCACACCACAGGATCATATTCCTTACCCTGAAACCGGGCTGGCCCATGCGCTAAGCTGCCTTGACTTGCTCTTGGAAGACTTGCCGCCACTCCTCGCGCCTGGTGACTACAAACTCCTTCGCTTCCTGGAGGGACTTGAAGACCCGCTTCCCCTTGATGAGGTTGCAGGGCTGGCAGGCGGTGACAAGATTATCCATGTGGCGGGTTCCGCCCTTGGCGTGTGGATGAACGTGATCGACGGTGAGGACCAGCCAGTTCTCGAATCGGTGCAGCCCGTCGAGGCCACAGTAATAGCATTTGAAATGATCCCGCTTAAAAATCTTCATGGCCTCTTCGCGACTCAGGTGCGGCGAGGGCCCGGCGAAAAACTTTCTCAATCGATTGAATTGCATGGCTCCTCCTCGAGAGGCAGGAATCCGCCTTCGCGACAGCCTCCGATAGTGTCGTTGCCAGGACGGGAAGAACCACCGTCAAGCCACCACCGCTCACGGTGGCAGCGGGCGACGCAGGGTCTGCCCTCGGGGGCCTTTCCAAGTGCCCGCAGCGCGCGCTTATCTTAACGCGCTTCGGAAGGAATTGGTAGCTGTGGGAATAATGAGTGAGGGGTAGCAGGGGAGACGGCGAGCGGAAGACAGGATTGGGATGAAGGTGTGTTGGGATGGGCGCGCCGCCGCGACAAGACCCCTCACGCGGCCAGACCTGTCACGCCGTGTCCGCGGGAGAGCGGCGAGAGTGTGCGCGGTTGGTGAAAAAAAGGAACGAAATGGGTCTGGAAGTTGTCAGTGGTGGTCAGAGGAGCGGCAACTTTAGGGTCAGGAGGAACTCAGCTTAAAGCGGGGGGGCACGGATGGAACTGGTCAGACCGCTTATCCCCGCGGCGGGACGCCACGTTGCTTGCTGAGGCGGGCAGCACAATGGGCCAGAACGTACTTGCGCACCGCCTCAGGCATACGGTGATCAAGGCAAATGTCGCGCAGGTCGGAGACCGCCATGTCCGGGAGGAAGGCAAGCACGCGCGCGAAGGGCGTGAGCGGGTTGCGGATGAGGGCAAGGCGCAGATAATAATGGTGGCCCCAACGTTGGTGCTGCGCCATTCGTTCTACCACGGCAGGAGGAAGGTTTTCGCGGGTGAGAACCTTAAGCAAGAGGCCCTCCGTCAGGTAGGGGTTGTCGAGGGCTGCGCCGATCAGTTCCGGGTCGGGGTTGACTACGAGGCTGGCAGCCAGGCGGCCGGTACCCCGGCGGGCTAAAGAGATTCTTTCCCCACGCGGCATGCCCTCAAGTTTTTTTAGGATCGTCTCCTCGGCGACCATCTTGATGTCGGCAGGGACGGCGGGAGTCTGAGCGACGCGTAAAAGATCGAAAATATAGAGGAACTTCAGGATGGGGAGTGACACCAGGCGCGAGGCCCTGGGGTGCCGCACGAGTGCAAACTGGACTGCATAATTGCGCTTTGCCTCGCGGTGGGTGGAGATTTCTCGGACGACCTCCTGCGGCAGGTCTTTGCGTTCCAAGAGGCGAAGCAGGTCACGCTCCTGAAGATGGGGATTGCCAGCCAGGGCGAGGAGAACTTCTTTCGCGGTTTCCGTGAAGAAGCGCTCGATGTCCGCACGCGAGGAGGCCGCCGCGGCCATCTCAGCACGCTGCTGGAGAAGTTGACGATGGGAAGGCTCCACCATTCTGAGGTGATTTTAGGGGGGATGGGCTGCAAGTCGCAAGTCCGACCGCAAGTGGTACTCCCAACCCCGCCTGCGTGGATATGGTATTATCTCTGCACGACGTACCGGTTTGAAACCTCAGAGGGAGAGATTCAGGTGCAGGCCCAGCACGGGAATCGGAGCGTTGCCGCACCCTGGCGCTTCTGCATCCAAACCAGGGCGAGAAGAAAAAGAGAGCCGGAAGGCAGGTTAAGTGAGATTTTACTTGAAAAGTCCTTCAAGACTTGGTATTTGGAATGCGTCATCCTTTGGAATGCGTCATCCTGAGGTTTGTAAGTCGTCTAAGAGGAAACTTGTACGCGCCGAGGTCACCAGGACCTTTGACGGGTTCAACAGCAGGTGTGCCCGGGTCTCCTACGAATCACAATTCCAAGATCGAGGTAGCTGTCCAATGAAGACATTGACTGCACTATGGACTATCACCTTGCTGGTCAGTTTTTCGGCCGGCGCTGCTGGAGCAGGGAGTGCGAGCCGCTCCGCCCGTTCGCTTGGGCTGATCCCTGCGCGCCACATGCAAGCGCCTCCCCAGGCGGCAAAGCAGCCGCAGTGGAAGAGCCGGGATGAGTACGACGCCTTCAATGCTATGGCGACCGAAAAGGATTTGAATAAGAAGATTTCCCTGGCAGAGGCGTTCCTTCAAAAGTACGCCAATTCCGATTTCAAGTCGCTCGCTTATATCGCCGAGATGGAGACCTATTTCCAGCTTGGTAAGAGCGACCAAGCCGTTGAGGCTGGAAAGAAGGTGCTCGAAACCGACCCCGACAACCTGGATGCATTGGCTTTCCTGAGCTTTGTATTTCCGTTTACCTTCAAGGCGGACGATCCGGACGCCACCTCCAAGCTCTCCCGCGCGGACAGCGATGCGCACCACGGGTTGGATGTGCTCCAAAAGCTTCAGAAACCTGCCAACGTTACGGATGAACAATTCACTCAATATGTAAAACCCAAGCGCGCCGTGTTCAACAATGCGATTGGGTTTGCAGCCCTGCAGCGCAAGGATTATCCGGGCGCGATTACGGCTCTTAAAGCGGCCTCCGAAGATAATCCCAGTGATGTCTATACGTTTTATCGGGAGGGGTTGGCGTATCTATATTCCACGCCGCCTGATTCCGACCACGCGCTTTGGTACATTGCCCGCGCCGTAGCCCTGGCCCAGGCTTCCAAGAATCCCGCCGGCGATGATATCAATAAGTTCCTGAAGCGTGCCTATGTCAACTACCACGGTAACGATCAAGGGTTGCAGGACATCATCACGCAGACGGCCAGCGCCGTGAATCCGCCGGACGGCTTCAAGGTGGCGCCGATGGAAGTTCCCAAGGCCACGGGTAACGGAAACATTGACGCTTTCAACACGATCACGTTCCCGCTGAAACTGGGTGGTGAGAAAGCGCAGAAGCAATGGGATGCGCTGAAGGGCCAGCCGCTTGAGCTTGGGGGCTTTGTGGACAGCGTGGAGAAGGGCACCGGCGGCGCCGGCGAGTATTCCGTGCGCATCGATATCCTTGAACAGTCGAAGGCGCAGCCGGGCACGTACGACATCGAGCTGAAAGACACGACGCAGCCCAACGTGAAAAACCTGAGCCCGGGTGATGTTGTTCGCTTCAAGGGAACCATCACGGCGTACACGGCGACACCCAGTCTGGTGCTGAGTATCGAAGGGACCCTCAACCCGGAGGACGTCCCCGACCAGCCCAAAACCAAGCCCAAGCCTCCGGTCAAAAAATCCACGACGACGAAGAAGAAGACGGCAAGCAACTGACCGGGCGTAGAAGGGCTGATGGGATTGGACGCTTCCTCTTGCAGAGGCAGGGAGCCGCGACGAGCGCGGCGACCCTGCTTCTGCTTTCCCACCGTGACCCCCCCACTTAATTCACGAGCCATGGAGCTACCCGGACGCGTGTCGAAATATCCGCCCTTCCGACCGCTCAAGGGACATGGCTCTATCGGGTAGGGAATCCATACCAAGTTATCAGTCGGAGGAATGCAGCGGGTCGCTAATCTTCAGGATGAGGTTCGGCATGCGCAGGGGGACCTATCGGAGCAGCTTAAAACCGTCCCCATGGGGAATTTCGTTCAGCGAGAGTTGCGCCGGCGCCGTTTCGGACGATGGTCAAGATCCAGGTCATCCACCTTGCGGCTTAAAGTGTTACGGTGAATGCCCAGCGCCATGGCGGTTCTGGAGTGATTGCCATTATTCTTGTCCAGCATCCGCTTGATGAAGCGCTTTTCAAATTCCGAAACTGCATCGGTGAAAAGAATGCCGTGCTCAATCATCTGGTTGACCAGGGATTCAAGTTGATCTTTCACGGCAGCGCTCCGGTCAGCAAGAATTTCTGTCGTCCACGGATTAGTTCTTTGTCGCGTGCTTGTCGCTCTGGATAATCGCTTCGCGAAACTTCTCGAAACCCAGTTGGAACTGCGCTTTCAAGTTCTCTGGCATGACCAACACGATGACCCGCGTCCCGGTGGTCACATAAGGCGCCAGGGCCGATTCACGCACCGCTTCCGGCTTGATGGCGAAGGCCACGAGCACCAAGATCAAAATGGAGTCGACGAGCACGCCACGCACCAAGCCAAAGATTGCACCCAGGAAGCGATCGAACCCTTGTAACCCAGCGGTCTTGATCAGCTTCCGGGCCAGCACGCCGATGAGCGCACCCACGATCAGCGTGCCCAGAAATAGGACCAGGAACCCCATCCCCAGGGCGACCTGGTGCGATTTGGTCAGATCGTCGAACCAAAGCGCCGCCCGGGGGTACCCGATCGCAGCCACCACCAGTCCTACTACAACGGAGGCCAGCGAAATCAACTCCTGGACGAACCCCTTCATCGCGGCCGCGACCACGGAAATCAGAACAATCGCGGTGAAAATCCAGTCCAACCAATTCCACGTGGCCATGATGCTTTCGCAAACTGCGGCGGTCTTACCTCAGTTGAGGGAACGTCCCGTCAGCAACCGATAAGCTTCCCGGTACTTCTCACTGGTTCTCCCCACTACCTCCGGCGGCAGGGGCGGTGGCGGAGGCTGTTTATTCCAGTGGAGAGACTCCAGGTAATCGCGCACGAATTGCTTGTCGAACGAAGGTTGGGGTCGGCCGGGCGCGTAATCCTTTTGCGGCCAGAATCGCGAGGAGTCAGGGGTCAGCACCTCATCGATCAGGATGATGCGGCCGCCTTGGATTCCCCACTCAAACTTGGTATCAGCAATCAGGATGCCACGGCCCTCGGCAAATTCCCGCGCTCGGGTGTAAAGTCCCAAACTGAGCTCCCGCAGCTTTCCAGCAGCCTCGCTTCCGATGCGCGAGACCATGTCTTCCCAGGTGATGTTCTCGTCGTGGCCCACCTGCGCTTTGGTGGAGGGAGTGAAGATGGGGTTTTCCAGCCGCGAAGATTCCTGCAATCCCGCCGGGAGCTTGATGCCACACACTTTTCCCGTGGCCCGGTATTCCTTCAGGCCTGACCCGGCCAGATATCCCCGCACCACGCACTCAATGGGGAAGGGCTCCGCCTTCTCCACCAGCATCGAGCGGCCTTCCAGTTGGTCCGCGAAGGCGTGCAGCCCCGCAGGATAGTCAGCCAGCCGGGCCGTGATGAAATGGTGGGGAATCCACTCTTTGATGAAATCAAACCAGAAGCAAGAAAGCTGCGTCAGCACGCGGCCCTTGTCAGGGATTCCCTCGCGCATTACGACATCGAAGGCGGAAAGGCGGTCCGTGGCGACAACCAGCAGCTTGTCGCCGAGTTCGTAGACATCCCGGACCTTGCCCCGCGAAAAGAGCTTGATCCCGGACAGATTAGTTTCCAGAAGTACAGGCGGTTTTGTTGATTGCATTTTGTTGGTTCAGAGCAACCGACATTCTAAAGCAACCAAAAAAGTTGTCAACGGAAAAGTGTGCGAGGATTCTGCAACCCGCCCACTAAGTACGGGGTAAGAGGCAACTAGCCGCACAACCCTTGGATGCCACCGGAGCCGCATGAAATGTGGTTCCAATCGTGTGCTGCAAAATGGTGCAGAGCGGCTGATTTGACGCTTTCTACTGGCGCCCTTCTAAAGGTGAGCGGTCCGGGCTAATATGCGGCCCGGACAGCGTGCTGCAAAACAGTGCAGGGGAAATGCGAGGGCGCCTGCCGCTCACTCAGGCTGGCACGGCCACGGGCTCAGGGGCGAAGGCGTCAAAGCGCACCGACACCAGCTTCGAGACGCCGGGCTCTTCCATGGTGACGCCATACAGCACCTGCGCGATCTCCATGGTGCGCTTGTTGTGAGTGATCAGGATGAACTGGGTATGCCGGCTCATGTTCTGGATCATGCGCGTGAACCGGTCAATGTTCGACTCATCGAGCGGCGCGTCCACCTCGTCGAGGATGCAGAAGGGACTGGGGGTATAACGGAAGATGGCAATAAGCAGCGCCAGGGCCGCCATGGCTTTTTCGCCGCCCGAAAGCAACAGTACGTTTTGCAGACGCTTGCCCGGAGGCTGGGCAGCAATGTCGATGCCGCTGTCGGCGTCGTTCTCATCGGCCAGCCGCATCTCGCCCATCCCGCCCCCGAACAAAGTCCGGAAGGATTCCGCGAAGTATCCGTTGATGGCTTTAAACGCCTCCAGGAACTGCTGGCGGGAGACCAGATCGATTTCCCGGATTGCCTGGGCCGTATCCTCGATGGAAGTGAGCAGGTCCTGACGCTGGGTGTCGAGAAAGCTCAGTCGCTCTTCAGCCTCTTGCAGTTCCTCCAGTGCCATCATGTTGACGGGACCCAGATTCTCAATCCGCGTCTTGAGCTGCCGCATCTCCTCTTCCGCCAGGTGCAGCGTCTCTCCCGCCAGTACTGCTTCGGGCGCGAGTTCCGCGAGCAAGGTCACGGGGTCGGCGTTCAATTCGTCGCGACACTGCTGCGAATGGTGCGCGTAGTCGGATTCCGCGCGCGCCAGCGCCACTTCAGCCTCGGAGCGTTTCTCGCGCCGTGCCTCCAGCTCCGCCCGCGCCGCATCCACGCGCGGGCCAAGGGTGTCCCGCTCGACTTTGAGCGTCCGGCATTCCTCGGCGCGGCTATGCAGTTCGAGGCGGACGGCCTCCAATTCAACCTGAAGCTGTTCCAGGCGGAGCTGATTTGTTGAGCTCTCCTCTGCCAGGCGCACGCGCTCCTGCCTCCAGGTTTCCGCCTGCTGGTCGAGACGCGCGATGCGGTTCCACAGATCTTCCCGGGCAGCCTGAAGTCTTACGGCCTCTGCTTCCGCCGCGCGGGTTCTCTCTTCCAAGGCGCGCGCCGCGGACTGTGCGTCTGCGATTTCCAGCGCCACCCGGTCCAGGGCCGCCCGCAGCTCGCGCGCCCGCTGCGTAGCCGCGGCGATTGCCTCTTCGCCCTGTGCCTTGGCGGTTCCGGCGGCCTCCAGGTCCGTGCGCAGGATCGCCTGCCGTTCTTCCACCAGGGCATGTTCTTGCTCGAGCGCTCTGGCTTCGGCGAGGAGATTCTCCAGTTGCCGCTGCGCGCGATCGTAGGCCCCGCGGGTTTGACGCAGCTTCTCATCGGCCACGACGGCTTTCTTCTCCGCCTCGAGTTCGCTGCTCACCAGGCCCTTGAGCTCGACATCCAACCGCCTGGCGCGCTCTTCGGCTTCCGTCAGAGCAATTTCCTTGGCCTTGATCAGCCCTTCCAATTCCGACGTCCGCCGCTCCAACTCCCGGAAGTCCCGCCGTAACGCCAGTGGCCCCGCGTTTGAGCCCTTGCCGCCCGACACCAGGCGATGATGATAGTGGGCGCCCGTCACGGTCAGGAAGTGGCAGTCAGGATAAGCTCCGGCCAAGCGTTCCGCTGTCCCATCGTCTTCCACCAAATAGGCATTGCCGAGGGCCGGCAAAGCGATATCACCATTCAAGCCCAGCTTGGATTCAAACCGCACCAGTTCCCGCACGGCAGCCACGACCCCGCGCTCGCTCCGGACCCCTGAATCGCCATTCGCGTGCGAGTGTCCATGGGAGGGCAGATGCGTGACAAAAAAGGTGGAGCGGCCCGTGCCTGAACTCTGCAGCAAAGCGATTCCCGAGCGCGCCTCGGCATGTTGCTCAACCACGACACACTCAAGTTCCTGCTTCAGGAATTCCTCCACCACTTCCTCGTAACCCGCCGACACTTCCACAAAATCCGCCAGCAGTCCCAGGGGTTGGAAGTGATGACCGTTAACGGGAATCTCGCCCGAGAGCAGGCGGCGCACGCTTTCCGTGCTGTAGGCATGACGCGCCAGGGATTGCTCCAGAGCTTCCTTGCGCGCCACGCTGCCGGAATACTCCCGCCGCAGAGCCTCCACTTGCGAGCGCAAGGAGGCTTCCTCACTGCGCGCTTGCTCAAGTTCCCGGGTGGTACGCGCCACGGACTGCACCAGCTCCGCCAGGGCCGTAGCGCCGCGCTGATGATCGGAGATGTATGCTTCGAGTTCCTCCGCGAGTCGAAGATACTCAGCCTGCACGACGGACTTCTCAGAACCGGTGCGGGCCGTTTGGCGCTCCAGCGCCAAACCCGCCTCTTCCGCTTGCACCATCTGGTTGCGAAGCTCCGCCCCATGGCTGACCGCCTCGAGCAGCGACTGGCGACAGGAGTCAACGTCCTGCTCAGCCACGCCGAGCTGGAAGTTCAAATCCTCCTGGCGCATCAGGATTCCCGCCAGGGAGTCTTTCGCCGCGGCCCACTCCTGCTGGAGCTGCTCCACCTGCTGGTTGCGCTCGAGGGTTTGGGCTTCAAGCGCAGCAAGTTGGGTGCGGAGTTCCAGGCTTTCCCGCGCCGCTTCCTCCCCGCGCGTGTCCAGGTTCGCCGTCTGCTGCTTGACCTGTTCCAGGCGGGAGAGCAATCGTTCGTGCTCCAGGTCGCCCTGCGCTAACTGCTCGCGCAATTGGGTGAGGTGGGTTTCCAGCTCCTCATACCGCTGCGTTGTGGTCTTCTGCTCCTGCTCAATCGTTTCGAGTTCTTGAGCGGCAGCGAGGCACTCTTCCTGCACCTGGGCGAGTTCGGCGCGCAGGCGCAGAAATTCCGCTTCCAGCGCTTTGAGGCGTGAAGTCAGCACGGTCTTCAAGCGGCCGCGCAGTTCGTCGTGAAGTTCCCGGTAGCGGCGCGCTTTGGAAGCCTGGCGCTTCAGCGAGTTTACCTGCTTCGAGACTTCTTCCAGGATGTCAGAGATTCGCGAGAGGTTCAGCCGTGACGATTCCAGCTTCGCTTCCGCCAGCCGTTTGCGAGTCTTGAATTTTGAAACGCCGGCGGCTTCTTCCAGGATCAGACGGCGATCGGAGGGCTTGGAGCTGAGGATCTGCCCGATGCGGCCTTGCTCAATGATGGCGTAGGATTCCGGGCCGAGGCCGGTTCCCATGAACAGGTCCTGAATATCGCGCAACCGGCAAACGTCGCCGTTGATCAGGTACTCACTCTCCCCGGAGCGAAAGAGCCGCCGCGTTACGGTGATTTCGCCGGCGCGATGGCGGAAGGTTCGCGCTTTTGCCCCCGTCCCGTTGCCATTCCCATTCCCGTTTCCGTTCCCAGGTTCAGAGGCATCCGGCGTGAAGCTCGCGGGCTCTGCTTCGAGAGAGTCGCTTTCTTGCGGAAGTTCCTCTTCTTCATCCGGCAGCCCTTCATATTCCGGATCGACGAGCGTCATGCTGACTTCCGACATGCCAGTGGGGGGGCGCGTGCCGGTGCCATTGAAGATCACATCGGCCATGCGCTCGCCACGCAGCAGGCGCGCGCTCTGTTCGCCGAGCACCCAGGTGATGGCGTCCGAAAGATTGGACTTTCCGCAGCCATTCGGTCCCACCACGCCCGCGATGCCGTCCGCGAACTCGAGTCGGGTGCGGTCTGCGAATGACTTGAAGCCGAGCAGTTCGAGTTTTTTTAGCTTATACAAATTGCACTCCTGCTGCCCAAGCTATCGGAGGCTTGAGGTCCTGAGGTTGTCTCTTTCTGAAAGCCTGAGGCATCGTGGGCACCTGAGTAAAGCCGGCGACAAAGCGCGAGTCAACGCCCTTGCGGCTGGCGCGTTCAGGCCAACCAAGGCATCCCAACGCGAGCTCGTGCCACCTGGACACAATCATCCGCTTTGGCGCGTACAAAAAACCTGGCGCGAGGCCCCCCGAAGAGTTCGCTGCATAATTAGCATACCGGATGGGCCTTGTAAAGGGAAAACCACAACATGACGGGTTCAAGCGGGGGGGAGCCCCCACATCTGGTAGAGGCTAAATGGCTTGCCCGGCCCGCAAGGGCTTGTCCACCCAGGCCAAAAATGAGTTTGTGTAATTGGGGATCTGGGCAGCGCAGCGCGGCAGAGCCGCAAGGGCAAGGCAAAAGGCAAAATGCAAAAGGCAAAAGTAAAAAGTCTCTGCGGGGGGTGGCTGTCGGCTATCTGGTAGCGGTCAGCCCTCCTTACCGTGGGCTTTTCTCCTGCGCGATATCGCAGCCACAATTGACCAGGGGTTTTGGTATCAAAGGAAGAACCCACGGACAGAAGAGCACTGTCCGTGGCTACCAGCTCCTTACTCGGCGAAGCTCGAACCGCCCAGCACCGCCGCCCGACACCAGCAATCCCAACGTTGACTGGCGGAAGCTAGGCCAGCCAGGGGCGCGTTCGGTCCAAGTTTTCAGCCAGGATCTTCTTGGCAATCGCCACATCTTGGGCAATCTGGAAATCAAACATGCCCGCGCAGATGAAGTCGGCTCCACCCTGGTAGGCAAACCGGAAACCCTTTTCCGGGGGAATGGCTCCCGCCGCCATCACCTTAAAAGCAATCCAGGGCTTCTGGACGCCAGCCATCAGCTCCCGGGTTGCTTCGGGCCTGATATCCCAGATGTTGTCGTGATTGTCGGGACTGCGTGCGTCCACGAGGTACTCAACGCGCTGGGCTCGAGGGGTGGCGGACCAGTAATCCTCCGCGTGGTAAGTCTTCATGAAAAAATCGGGCTGCATACCCGCCTTCAGGCAAGCCCTGGGGTTCTCCACAGAATGAGCCCCCAGGCCGGAAGGCAGGCCTGACTTTTTCATCAGTTCCAGGGCTTCACCCAGCTCATCCAGCAGGCCCCGGTGGACAAAGGAATCGCAAACCCCGCCTTGCACGTAAAGAGCGTTGGGTTCATTGTCGAGGACCTGCTTGAGGTGTTCCTTCATGTCGGCCAGGCGGATATCGTAGTAATACTTTTCGGGATGGACCTCCGAGATCCATTGAATCTTCCCGCCCCGTTCCTTGCGATACCGCTTCATGAGCCGCACCGGTTTCTCGAAGGGGTCGGAAAGTATAGTGTTGATGCCTTGTTCTTCGCATAATTGCCAGGTGTTCAGGACCCGGTCGTCCGTCTGATATTCCTTCATCAGGCGCCCCACATAATTCAAATCGCGGGAATGCGAATAACCGCTCACTTGGTTACACCCCAGGAACAAGCGCGTCACATCGAGAGTTCCGAGCTTGCCCGTGGGAAGACCCTTATGAAAGGTCTTGGGCATGGTGATGGTTGTGTCCCCGGCCGGCGCTGCCAGGACCGGCTTTTCTCCGCTATTCAGCGCGGCGGCACCGCCCAGGGCGGCCAGCGCCGAGTTTTTCAGGAAGTCGCGACGATTATGAAGATCAGACATAGTAAGCCTCCCATGAGTCGGGGTGAAGGAGAAGCGCAAAGAAAGCCCGCAGTACTCGCCACGGCGAATCAATTGCGTCCGTTCCGCAATCAACTCCCGACCAGTCCCCGCCACCCTATCAAGGTTCTGTTCGCGCTTCAATCAGAATTCCTGACTTCAGTTTTCGCGGGGGGCGCATACGTGCCGCATTTTGGCATGTATGCGGTCACGGGAATATCGAGCCGGCTGGCGCATAGCGAGCTCAGCTATGCGATTCATGTCGCTGGCTAGCCTCTTGTAGCACAGGCAGCGGGTAGCGCAGTGCCGTGCGGTTCTTAATATTATGATAAACATGCACTGTATTATTAGCACATGGCTTTGACACCTGAAGTGCTAATCTTGTTTCCCTGGAGGCCATAAAGCGATGATCGGCGGTCGCACCCAACAAACGAAGAGCCGCAGAGTTTCGGAACGCACGAGACTTTGCGCTACCCGCTCGCTGGTTAATCCATCGCAACACTTTCGATGCACGCTCCCCCCACATTGACATCGCATCCGAGCCTGCCCGTCAGGCCATGGCGGGCTGATCGAGTCCGGATATTCTTCACTGTCAGGTCTACTTTCCCGTTCGCTGCTGCATAATGGAAATGGGTTCCCCCATAAGCCCAGATTTCCGAGATGTACTCTTTCCAACGAACCTTCGATATGAAACTGATCCCTTCCGTGGTCGGTGGAAGCACCCAGCACTGGAAACTCGGGACCTTCCATTCAGAGGCGGCCGGGTGTATGTTACCGATTGGGCGGGGAAATCAAAATGCAAATTCCGGCTAATGGTATTCGACCCCGCTCAAATGACCGCGCACCCATAATGTGAAAGCCGCGGGATACACGTGGGAAGGGCGATATGTTTCAGGCGGCGGACTTCCAGGAGCCACCCCCCTCGGTGCTAACCGAGGACCGCGGCGATCCGCTCAGCTTTCCTCCTCTCGGTGCAGCGATCAAAGCTCTTATGGTATGGCCACGCTTTCCGCCTTCTTTCTGGGGCTTTGAAGCAATGCTGGATCTCATTCCGGAAAAAACCATCCATCCCCCTCTGGGTCTGCTCACCGTAGCCGCGCTCTGTCCGAAGAACTGGAAGTTGAAGCTGGTTAATCGAAGCTTTGAAGATCTGCTGGACAGGGACCTTCTTTGGGCCGACCTCGTTATGGTCAGCGGCATGGCCGTCCAGAAAGAGGACATTCGTGAGACGCTCCTCCGGGCCCGGGCCCTTGGCAAGCGAACGATGATTGGGGGACCTTACGCAAGTAGTGAACCGCAAGTTCTGCTTCGACTGGCGGACCATGTAGTTGTCGGCGAGCCCGATGAGATTTTCGATGGAATCGCTACTGATCTGGAGCGGGGCTCCGCGAAGCGGCTTTACGTTATTAAGGACAAGCCCGATATCAGCAAGACGCCGGTCCCGCGGTTTGATCTGCTCCAAATCAGCAAGTACGCCTCCCTGGCGGTTCAGTTCTCGCGGGGCTGTCCATTCCAGTGTGACTTCTGCGACATCATCACCCTCTATGGAAGGAAGCCGCGAACGAAGTCTCCGCGTCAGTTGCTGGCGGAGCTCGATGCCCTGTTTGAGCTGGGTTGGCGCGACTTAGTCTTTATCGTGGACGACAATTTTATCGGCAACCATAAGCGCGCTCTCGAATTGGCCCAGAGCCTGGAAGAGTGGCAGAAATCTCACGATTTTCCATTCTTGTTTTACACCGAAGCCTCGATCGATCTCGCCGAGAGGCCGGAGTTGATCAAAGCCATGGTCAGGGCGAACTTTTATTATGTCTTCGTCGGGATCGAGAGTCCCTCCGAAGAGTCCCTGACGGAAGCCAAGAAATACCAAAATCTGCGGGGTAATCAGCTCGATTCGATCCGCTCCATCCAGAGTCAAGGCCTTTGGGTGACGGGAGGCTTCATTATCGGTTTCGATTCGGATACGGAGGACATCTTCGAACGGCAAAGAGAATTCATTGAGAGCGCAGCCCTTCCCTGGGCCATGCTCGGCTTCCTGCAAGCGCTGACCACAACTCCCCTCCACGATCGAATGTTGGAACAGGGACGATTACTGGTGGAAAACACGGGCAACAACTTCAACCCGCCCAATTTTCAAACCCTCCTCCCGCTCCCTGTCCTCTTGCGGGGTTTGCGCGATACGCTCCTTTCCCTTTATTCTCCGTCAGCATTCTACAATCGGGGTTATCGTTCGCTTCTCCAGTGGGAAACACTGGCGGAGCAGAAAGCGACGTCCTCTTCCTCTTCGTTCTCGCTCATGCTTGGCATTCTAGTTCGCTCCGTCTTCCACCAAGGCATCCTCTCGTCCTATCGGAGACAGTACTGGAAGTTCCTGCTGCAGATCCTCACGCGCTGGTTCCGGAACCCTCCGAAGTTGGGCATGGGATTTGCAATTCTGCTTTCAGGACATCACTTCATAAAATACGCGCAGGATGTCGCAAACGAGTTAGAGGCCGAATCGCGGAGACTCACAGCCGAACAGCCAGCGGGAACGTTCGGACCATCCTTCGGCTCAGGGGGCTACGGGGGGAGTGTTACGTAATGCCCAACTTCATTCAACTGCAATTTCCGATTCCAACTCTAGCTTTGCAGGGCCAGCGTGACGGAGATTCTGCTCGGTACGCGTTCGAATCGTCGGGGTTCGGGCTGCTGGTCTGCGTCTATAAGCGGCCTCCCGAGCTGGATGGATTAAGCCCGAACAGTTCTATGCTAGTACCGCACAGTGTCAAGGTCAACACACACGAA
The DNA here is from genome assembly GCA_963804995.1 of uncultured Acidobacteriota bacterium. Lineage (GTDB taxonomy): Bacteria > Acidobacteriota > Terriglobia > UBA7540 > UBA7540 > Bog-366. The sequence continues at coordinate 1,912,353 of CAWDSK010000006.1, read as the reverse complement.
AGCATCAGACTTTGCGCTTCCCGCTTTTGTAGCACAGGCACTCCTGCCTGTGATGTTTGTCTGTCAGAGCCAGGAGTGGCTGTGCTACCACCGGGGCCCGTGAGGGCCACCCGCGGCGTAGCGCAGACCTCCGCCGTTGAGGTCTGCGGTTCTTCGTGTGCCTGTGAGCAAATGTATTGTGGCAAAAGCGCGGCCCACCCTACGGCGCAAAGCCTTCGGGTGGCAGGCCCAAGCCTTCGGGCGACGGGGCGTGGGTGCCCTCACCGTCGGCAGGGCGACTTCAGGGCACCCACGAGGATTGCCCTTACGAGATGGCTACCGGCTCAAGAGAAGCGTCTTCACGCCAGGGCCTGTTGCATCATCTTGACGGTTTCCGTGACTTGGTCGGAATACCGCGGGTAAAGGCCGATGATGGCCGCGTCGGTTGGCTTGATGTTCTTGTAGGCCCAGGCGATCGCCTCGCGTTTCTGCTCTTCAGACTGGCATTTGCGGCCGGCTGCCAAAACCTTATAGACCAGAGCCGGTTTCTTGACCTGGCGGACGGCTTCGGCCATGCGCGGAGGGTCGGAGGCAATCCAGCCCTCATCCACGGGAACAGTGCCGATTTCCTTCATCCACTCTTCGGGGCGGCGGTCGACAAAATGCAGCCCCGCCATATAGAAGTCGTTCTCGAATCCCTCTTCCTCAAGCGTGGTCAGAATTTTGGGGTTGGAGGTGGAAACTCCCGCCAGGCATCCAAGATCGTGCACCTTATCGATATAGGTTTTGAGGTACTCGAGCTTGCCGGCCCTCCAGAGAGAATCCGTGTGCCCGCCGTGGTGGACCATGGCGATGGGCTTGTGTTTCACGAGCGTCTTGATGGCGGTGATTTGGCCATCGCGAATCGCTTCGGGAGTGGTGTATCGTGCTTGCGGGTTGAGGTCGGCGGCCGAGGTCAGGTAGATCCACTGAAGGTGACCGCCTTTCTTGTGAAAGAGGTCCCAGATCCGTTCCCAGCGATCCTGAAAGTAGCTCGCTTGAAAGGTGTTGATGCCTGCCTTCTGGCAGTTGAGCAGCAGTTGCGCGGCGCGCTCATCCGTATACCACTCCACCATCTGCTGGTTCGTTATCGGGTTGAAGTGCGAATACCCGCGGATGGGATTGCTGCCGACAATCAACCGCGTAACGCGGTGGGGCCCCAGGCTCACCGTGGGCAGCGCGCCATCGGCTTCGGCCTCAAGCACCTTCGGCACCGCCAGGCCTGCCGCCACGGTGGTGGCAGTCTTTAAGAAATCACGCCGGCTGCTTTCCGAAAAGGAGTTCTCGTCGCTACTGGGTTTCTTACTGTCCATGTGTTCACCTTTTCCAATATGAGTTCAAACTACCGCGGCCAACTATATCACGCCGGTGACTACCCGCTGCCCGCTCGTAGGGGCAGGCCTCGCCCTGCGGCCCAGAGCCTTCGGGCGACGGGTCGTGCCTGCCCTCACCGTCGGCAGGGCCGACCACAGGGCACCCACGAGGGGCGCCCCTACGAGATGGTAGCCACGGTGTCGCCGCGGCGACTCCGTGGCTACCTGGGGGTGTTTAGCAGTCAGTGGGGAGCCATAAGCGGATTCGCCGCGGCTGGTGGGTCGTTACTACATCCGACTTACATCGAAGCCGATGAGCAATGCCGCTTCTCGTAGCCTCTGATCGGCGGTCAGAAAGACACGGCCGTGGGGCGCATCCTCGCACCACTTCGAGCGCCGCCGCCAACTGCAAGGAGTCTGCTGCCCGCAAGTCATAGCGCTCCAGAAGTTGTGCCGCCTTGGTGCGAAGGCTGTCTGACGGCTGGACCACTGACCACGAGTCCGCGAGGTTTTTCGCCAGCTTGCGAGCCGTCACCCAGTCGCCGGAGTTGAGTTGCTTAATTCGCACCAGGCGCGCCAGAGCGCTCGCGATCTCGACCGGAGTTGCCCACCAGACCACCACGCCGTGACTTTTGTACAAGGCAATGGCCCGAGGCGTGATGGCCTGGCGCACTGCGAGAGGGACCAGCGCGCTCGCATCCCAAAAGGCCGAAACCCGCGTTACCGGCTGTCGCGTTCTTCCCGCCATAACCGCTCCATGACCTTACCGGGAACATTGCCCGGAGGCTCCGGCCACGCCACGGGTCCGGACCGTTTTTTTAGCGGAGGCGTCAGAATGCCACGCGCCACCAGCCGCCGTTCCTGCTCGGAAAGGTCTTCGAGGCGAATCGGTACGATTCTTGCAACGGGTTTGTTGCGCTCGCACACCAGCACCTCCTCCCCCCGCCGTACGCGCTGGATATGGGCGCTGAGTTCGAGCTTTCAGGTCACCAATATTTACTCTACGCATACCGCCATGATAACCCAACATGACCATGTTGGTCATGTCTAATCTTCGGTGCCCCTACGCTCTGGTAGCCACGGTCAGCGCATTCTTGACCGTGGGCCTTTCTCACGCGCAATACCACAGCCACAATTGACCAGGGGTTTTGGTATCAAAGGAAAAGCCCACGGACAGAGATGCATTGTCCGTGGCTACCCCCCCCGTCGGCAGGGCCGACTTCAGGGCACCCCTTATAGGCATAAGCGTTAACCTAAGAATTTGAGTTTTCGTGGCAAGGGCTGTATGCTTGGGGCTCATGAGGCAGACGAAAGCATCGCTGGGGGAGTTCGAGGATTGGGAAGTACTGACTAGTTTTTTGCCGGTGGGATGGGATGAACAGGCGCGGAAGTTGGGGGCGCTGCGGCGGGCACGTTACATCCAGGAGCCGGCCACCGTGCTGCGCATCTTGCTGCTGCACTTGGCCAGCGGTTGTTCGTTGGCGGAGACGGCGGCGCGCGCCTCGACGGCGGGCCTGGCACAGATCAGTGCGGTGGGAGTATTCAAGCGGTTGCGGGCCGCCGAGCCCTGGCTGCGTTGGCTGGCGCAACAAATGCGGGGAGGGGCGCTGCTGCCGCTGCCCGCGCGGGGTCGAAGGTGGCGCGCGGTGGACGCGACCACGGTTTGCGAGCCGGGGGCCAGGGGGGCCGACTGGAAGGTTCATTACGCGGTGAATGTGGCCGACCTGCAGTGCGACTTTTTCGCCTTGACGGACATCCGGCAGGGGGGAGAAACCTTCCGGCGCGTACCCGTGGTGGCCGGGGACATTCTGATGGGGGACCGGGTGTATGCCAGCCCTCCTGGCATCGCGCACGTGGTGGGCGCGGGTGCCGATGTGCTGGTGCGAGTGAACCGCGGCACGTTGCCGCTGTTTGATCACGCCGGACGGCGACTGGCTTTGTTGCCACTACTGCGCTCGCTCAAGGGTAAATCGCCGCGCCAGTGGGAGGCCCAGGTTCAAAACCCGCAGGGCGGATGGACGGCGGGACGCTTGGTCGCGCTACGGCAAAGTGCGGAAGCGGCCGATGCCCAATTCCGGCGGCAGCAACGAGAAGCGCAGCACAAACACCGCACCCTGGCGGAGGAGGCGCGGGAATTCACCCACTATTTCCTGGTTTGGACGACGCTGCGCACCGATCCCGAGGCCCGATTGATCCTGGAGATGTATCGGCTGCGCTGGCAGATTGAACGGGTGTTTAAGCGGATGAAATCCATCTTGGGCCTCGGTCATTTGCCCAAAACCGATCCGCTCAGTTCTCAGGCGTGGCGGGAGGGCAAGCTCTTCGTCGGACTGCTGATCGAACACAGGGTGGACACGGCGAGTGCATTTTCCCCCTGGGGGTACTCCTTGGCAGCCGCGCCGGAGCCGTTGGCGCGAGGTTGAATTCATGTACCGGCAAGTGCGCACGGCGCTACTGCTGCCCCGAAGTCTCGCCACGGTCCTGCGTCGCTGGCACGCCATCACCTGCCTGATGGCGGACACCCCGCGCACCAGGAGCCGGTATCCGATTCTCTTAGGTTAACGCTTATGCCCACCAGGGGTGCCCCTAGCGGAGGAGTCGTGTTGCCCAAAAAGCCCTTGACAACGCCGATGCCGTTATAGACGCGCTACCTGCTCGCCCCGTATTCATTATTTTGGACACGCGCGATAAACTGCGGCCCGTTATCGGAGGTGATCAGCGGGTGGCGCAGACTCCCAAAATCGGGAGTCTGCGCCAGCCCCGGGTGTCGCAAAGCGACACGCCAGACTGTTAGAACTTCAGATAGGCCGAGAAGGTGATTATTCTAGGGTCGTAGAGTTGGGGGTTCAAGCTGCCGGTAGAGATATTCGAGTTCAGGCCCAAGGCAGAGGAGCCCGAGTCGGTCACGGCGCCGCCGCCGCCGATCATCGCACCGGGGTAGAAGCTGGTCCGGTTGAAGACATTGGTGGCGTCCGCCCTCACCAGCAGCCGCAGCCTTTCCCGGATGGGGATTTCGCGTTGGATAGAAAGGTCCACATTGGCGTACCAGGGGGTGCGCAACCCCGGCTGGTACTTCGCCGTCTGCCCGTACCAATATTGATCCACCGCGTACGTGCCATTTGGAAACTGGACGATCGGAGCGGTGTAACGGTCCGGGTTATACAGGAGGTAAGTATTCGCCGCTGGTGTGATGGAGCGCCCATCAGGAAGCGTGACGGACGTATTGCCGTCGTACCAGTGTTGAAGGTTCTTCGGCACAGTCACCGGTTCGCCGGCCACAATGTTACAGCGCCCGCTCATGCCGCCGCAATTGGGTCCCCAGGGCATTCCGCTTTGCAAAGTCACCACAGGGGCAAGTTGCCACCCGCTGACCAGGGCACGGGCGAAGCTGTTGCCGGGTGCGAGCGCCTGGCCCTTGTTAAAGGGCAATTCATAGACTACCGCGGCTACGAAGCGGTGCGTGATATCGAATGATTGCAAGCCACGGTTGTTATTTAGGTTACCGTAGTCAACTCCGCCCCATGTCGCCACACCACCATAGTCTGACAACTCTGATTCCGCGAAGGAGGTTCCCGCGGGGCCACCGTTGAGGCCGGTTGCTTTGGACCACGTGTAGTTAGCCAGCAGCGTCAACCCGTTCGAGAACGGATGCTTAAGGGAAACCTGCAGGGCGTTGTAATTCGTGCTCCCCCCAGCCCCAATGATGGTATCTCCGAGGAGCGCAAGCCAGGGGAGATGAAGATCGATCGCGGGGATGGTGGTGTTCCCAATAGGGCCTGGGGTCTTGCCGATCAGAGCCGGAAGCGGGTTGGGAACCTGGGCCTGCGCGGGGTCGTCAGTACCGTTGGAAGCGATCCAACCAGCGCGGTAGTCCATCAGGGTCGATTGGGGGACTTGATAAGTCCCATTGAGGTGGAAACCCCGCCAAATTAAGTTGGAACCGTGCGACCCCACGTATCCCGCCGAAAGCGTCCAAGCTCTGCCGAAGCTGCGCTCGACAAAGAAGTTCCACTGGTCAACATAGGAGTTCGGGTGGTTCTGGGGGAACCAGCCGCAGCACGAGCCCTGGGCGTTCCCGTAAATGTAAGGTGTTTGAACCGCCCCCAGTCCTCCGAACGCCAGCGAGTTCTGTGGCTGATCGAAGGTGCCGATCGGCAACCCGTTAGGAGTTAAGCCATAGGGTATGGATTCTACTCCACCCGAGAAGGGTACCTGGCCGTAAATCAATCCATTGGCATTGAACCCTGTGTTGCTGTTGTAATATGACCGGCCGAAGCCGCCCCGCAGCACTGTTTCATTGTTTAACTGATAAGCCGCTCCGAGGCGTGGCGAAACGTTGCCCCATTGCGTGTTCCACATGTTGCGTGGGTGGCCGCTTGTGGCGGCGAAACCAACCAATCCCAACCCGCCCTGCGGATTCAGGTAGCTCGCCGCCTGGTAGGGACTGGGCGCATTCAGGTCGATGTTGGCTAAGCGGTTGAAACGTTCGGTGGGGCCGGGCTGCACCTCCCAGCGCAACCCCAGATTGAGGGTCAGCTTGTTCGTCACCTTCCACTCATTCTGGGAATAGAGCGCGAAGTACTTGGCGGCTAAAGCGAGGATGGTACCGCAGCCTGGATCCAAAGAAAAGCCGGCCACCCCGGTGAGTAGATCAACGAAGGGAAGTCCCTGTTGGGCCGGGTCAATGTTCAGACTGGAACCCGTGCCGTCAATATTCGCGTACTGCGCTGTGCTGGCGTTGCCCACATCCGCAGTGTTCAGCAGCGGAGTGGACTGCTCAAGATCCTGCCAATTGCTCAGGTAAACGCGGTATTCAGCACCGGCCTTAAAGGTCCATCGCCCGGCGACCTTCGTCAGGTTGCCGACGATGTCATGGTTGTTCTGGTGTTCATTCTTGTGCGTCCACGAGTCAAAGTTGAGCTGAGTAATGGGTCCGCCCCAGCCCCAGCTCCCGACAGACATTGCCTCGCCATAAGCAGAGATCAGGGGTAGTAAATCGGCGGGCATGCCCCATTGGGTGTAATCGGTCCAACCGCGATTCGGGGTGCCTGAAAGGCTGGAGATGCGGGTAAAGCCATAGTGGACGTCAATGACCGTGGTCGGGTTCAGGGTTATGACATCGCCTAGCGAGCCGTACGGGTTGTGGTCGGAGACGATACCCACGCTGTTTGTGACGTTGCCATTATTGTTGCTGAACTGGTTCGATGGCCCCCACGCATTGGGTGGCGTGGACGCGGCAATCGAGAAGCCACCGGTGGCGTAGAGGGAGTTCTTTTGGCCCAGCCTGTAATCCCAACGTGCCGAAAGAGCGTTGCGAAATTCCGGCGTTGTACCATTAAAATGGTAATTATTGTTCCCGAACGCGTCGGGAGTAGCGTTTGGCTCCGGGTAGGCCTGCAGGATTTTTTGACCGTATGGGTTCATGCTGCCCGGGCCCGAGCCTGCCGCGGGAATTAGCGCGCCCGCATAGATCGGCCTCTGGACAACCGTGGTGCTGCCGTTGTACGGCGTGGCGAGAAACGGATTGTACAGGTTTACGTGCTCGGGCTGGCCACTGACGCCGGGAATCATCGTCTGGCTGAAGTCCCCCTTGCGTTGCAAATCGGTCGGAACGGTAGCGACGAGTCTAAGTGGGTCGGAGTGCGTCAGCCGCATGAAGTTAACAAAAAAGAACATCTTGTCTTTTCCGTTGTACAAGTGGGGGATAATCACCGGGCCGCCGATAGAGCCGCCACCCTGGTTGAGGCGATACGCGGGTTTCTTGAACCCATAAAGGTTGTTATACATCCCGGCGGCATCCAGGGCCTCGTTCCGCAAATAATAGTAAAGGTCTCCGTGGAGCGTATTGGTGCCGCTCTTGGTGCCCATCGCGATGACTCCCTGGGCGGAGCCGGTATCGGCGGTAAAGGTGTTGGTCGTAACGCGGACTTCCTGGAGCGCGTCTGTATCGGGCATGACGGCCATTTCGTGCCAACCCGCGCCCTGCACTGAAACTCCATCCATGGTTATGTCATTGGAACCCTCGATAGAGCCGTTCATGTGGATGGCAGACAGGGCTTGGCGATTACCGTGGCCGATCCCCAGGAAAACGGCGTCCTTGGCCTCGGCATCGGGTACCACGCCAGCCACCAGCCCGGCATACAAGAGAGGATTCCGGTTGGTGTTGGGAATAGCGTCGATAAACTGCGCGTTGACCGTTCCGTGGACCGTGCCGTTTTCGGTCTGAAGAGCTGCGGCATTTGCTTTGACCTCGACGGTCGTACTGACAGCTCCGACCGTCAGCGCGGCATCGACGCGCATGGTGGTGGCAGTCTCCAGGACAATGTCAGTCTTGACGTAGGTTTGGAAGCCTTCCGCCGTGACCGTCACTGAGTACCGGCCTTCAGGAAGATAAGGCACGGTGTATTGACCCGCGCCATTGGTTTTACTCGGATACGTGAGGTTGGTCAGCTGGTCCCTGACCATCACGGTTGCGTTCGGGACAAGAGCTCCGCTGACATCGGTTACGATGCCCGTGATGACACTTGACCTGATTTGGGACATCCCCATACCGGCAGTTAGGCAAATGCCCAAAAGCGCGGCAAGGAAGTTATAGCATCTTAGTTTCCCAAGATTGGCGTTGTTAATAATAAGGACGCGAGGCGTTTTAAATATGAGTCTCGTCTCCCGTTCACGAATAAAGGGGGCTAATGCTTCTGGTGTCATGGAATCGCCCTCCTAGAAGGGAATTTGAAGCGCGTGTGTCACAGTGTACGGCGGGCCCGTTCCGTTATTGCCGTGAGTCGCGGCGCATTCGAGGCGTAGCGCAGAGTAATTTTTCTCGGAAAAACACTACGCCGCTAACGCGCAGACCCTACCTCTCCGCAAGTCCCTTGTCAATACATTTAATCTGATTATCGTCAATATCCCATAGAGAACATTTTGTCCGTAGCGGGTAGCGCATCAGAGTCTGTGCCTTTCAGACTCTGCGGTTCGTAATATGATAAACATGCACTTTCTTATCAACACATGGCTTTGACACCTGTGGTGCTAATCCTGTTCCCCTGGAGGCCATAAACCGGGTACCGCGGAGGTGGGGTTTGGGGTAGCGATGAGGTGCGCGTCTTTTGCGCTCCTCAGCGGCTCTTCATCCGCAATTCTCCTCTCGTCGAACTGCCCCAGATACACATGCCGGGATCAGAAGCGACGCAGGCGCGACAAGGTGGGCGTCAAAGCAGTGACGAGCTGGTAGCGGTCAGCGTTTTTCTGACCGTGGGCTTTTCTCAGGCGCGATACCGCAGCCACATTTGACCTGGGGTTTGGGAAAAGCCCACGGACAGGAAAGGTCGCCCGCCATTAAGATCGGCGGACTTTCAGCCGCGGCGACTCCGTGGCTACCGCTTTTGTAGCACAGGCACTCCTGCCTGTGATGTTTTTCTGTCACAGCCAGCAGTGGCTGTGCTACTACCGGGGCCCGTGAGGGCCACTGGGTCGTATGGGCGCGCCAACTGTCCCGATGGTCTTGATCGGGATCGCGTGCCCCCACGGTCGGCAGGGCCGACTTCAGGGCACCCCCGAGGGGCATAGGCGTTAACCTGAGCCCCAGTCATCGTCGAACCGGCGCCGGCGGATTGAGGCGGGTTCACCAGTTTCCGAATCGGCAACGATTTAGGAATTGAGCGACTTCGCCCTACCCTGTGGCGTTAGGGAGCTAACCCCAGGGATCTGTCTAAAGATATACGGAGAGTGGGGGCCTCTGCCGCCTGCTGTCGCTCGCGTTCCCTCACCTTGGCGCGCATCTGCTCAGTCTACTCGGCGGTAAACTTGAAGGTACTCAGGGGGGCTTCATAGTCCTCGGCTCGCCAGCGTATCCGCGTGATCCCGCATTCTTGCTGACACGTCACTCTGGAGCCGTTCGCATTGCGTTGGGGTGAAGCAGAGAAACGTCCGCGCCATCGCTGCTAAGTCATCCATAGACCAATCTCCGCGCATGACGCCAGTCTGCGAGTGCGAGTCCGGTCCCAATAGCAGGTGCCCCACTTCATGCGCTATTGCGTGGCCGAGGATCTGATCGGTCGTAGTGTCACAACGCTCTGCCCACTGCCTCGCCAGTTGGTAGAAGACATAGGTATAGCATCCTTGTTGGCCGTCCACGCAAGGGAGAGCCCACCCCAGGTCGTGGTGGGAGCCGGGTCTCTCCCCAAAGGGCTGGGATACGAAGCGAAGGGCGAAGTCCGAGGTCGCCCAGGGTCGCTGGCAGGCGGGGAAGCGGTCAACCTCCTCCCTTGAGACCGGGCAATCGATCCACATCGTTTCGATTCCTGCCTTGCGGAAGATAGCTGCTGCCACTTGCTCCGCCCGGGTCAGTTCGGGGGGCGTGACGTGAGCATAGTTGAAGATGCGCAGGGTAATCCGCAGGCCGGATTCGCCATTGCCCGTGGGCTGGCCGTGAGATTCCGAGCCGCCGTCAGGGGTCTGGGCTAGGGTGCGAGCCAGCGGCCCCGGAACCCCCAGAACCGCCATCCATCCCACCAGAATCCACGATTTCCATCGCGCTACCTTCTGAGTCTTGCCTTTCGATCCCATGTCGCCCTCCTCCACGAACTTGCGTGGTGAGGGCGACTTTGGGCTGGGCGAGCGGGTACCTCAATGCAACAGCGCTTACGCGTGGATTACATGTGGGCGACGAGCTAACGGATTGGTAGGAATGGTACTTGCCGATGTCTTAGAAGCGGTGCAGGGCCAATGCGGCATCCGTGAAAGGGTTCCGGGGACCCGCGAACCTGGACGGGTGCTGAGGGTTCGCTCTCAGGCTCGAACGGCTGGGCACGGCGAATTCCTTGATTTACCAGTAATCTAGTGGTAAAGTCCGCCCCAATAAGCCTCTGGAGCTCCCATGTCAGCGCCGCGCTCCAACGTTGTGCGCCTGGGGCCCTTCAAGTTGGACCTTAAAGCCGGGGAACTGCACAAAGACGGGCGCAGACTGCGCCTTCAGGAACAACCCTTCCGGATTCTCCAAATGCTGGTGGACCGCCCAGGAGAGGTGGTGGCGCGCGATGAGCTGCAGAAGAGACTCTGGCCGAATGACACTATCGTGGAGTTCGACCACAGCATCAACGCCGCCATCAAGAGGTTGCGGGACGCACTGGGTGACACAGCCGAGGAGCCGAAATATGTGGAGACGGTCGCCCGCCGCGGCTACCGTCTGCTGGTCCCGGCGGAATGGGAGGAGGTAAACCCCGCGGGCTCCGGTCACCCGGTGGCGGCTGCGGCGGAGCCGGCTGAGGCGGAGTCGATCGCCCCGGATCTGACGCTGTGCGACAGCTTGTTGGGCAAGGAAGTCTCGCACTACCGGGTTACCGGGATGCTGGGGCGTGGCGCGATGGGGGTGATCTATAAAGCGGAGGACACGCGGCTGGGCCGGACAGTCGCGCTGAAGTTTCTCCCCGCGGAATTGGCGAATGACCGGCAGGCACTCGCTCGTTTCCAGCGTGAAGCCCGAGCCGCAAGCACCCTGAACCATCCCAACATCTGCACCGTTCATGACATCGACGAGTACGAGGGCCAGCCGTTCATCGCCATGGAACTGCTGGTGGGCGAGACGCTGAAGGAGCGACTGTCTGTAGGGGCAGGCCTTGTGCCTGCCCAAGGGCGCCCACGAGGGACGCCCCTACAGATCGACACGTTGCTCGACCTCGCCATCCAGATTACGGCAGGGCTCGAGGCGGCACATGGCAAGGGCATCATTCACCGCGACATCAAGCCGGCGAATATCTTCCTGACCACATATGGCCAAGCCAAGATTCTGGACTTCGGGGTAGCGAAATTGATTCGTAGTACAGGCGTCTCGCCCGTGGCGCTGAGTGAACCCAAGCATGGTGACCATGCTACGGCGGGGGCGACGCGCACGACGGACGACACCCTCACCCAGCAGGGCTCCCCCATTGGCACAGCGGCTTACATGTCGCCCGAACAAGCCCGAGGTGAAGCGCTCGATGGGCGCACGGACATCTTCAGTTTTGGTGCGGTGCTCTACGAGATGGCCACGGGACGGCAGGCTTTTCCTGGCGGGACGTCATCCGAGGTTCAGCAAGCGATCTTGACGCTGCAGCCAGCTTCACCGAAGAGCGTCAATCCCGACCTACCGTCGAAGCTGGAAGAGATCATCCGTAAAGCGCTGGAGAAAGACCGGGACATGCGCTATCAGAGCGCATCCGAGTTACGAACAGACCTGAAGCGCCTGTTGCGGGATACAGAATCCGAACGTGTAGCGGCGGGTTTACCCCGCCAAGGCGAATCCGGGCGACCTTCGCCGTCGAGCGAGGTGAGCGCAACCCAAGTTCCTGGAGCGGGGAGGAAACGCTGGAAGGTTCTTATTCCCGCCGCCGTAATCCTTATAGTGGCTGCCATCGGGGGAACGTTCTACTTCCGCTCGCACCAGGCCACGACTCGCCTGACCGACAAGGACACCATAGTTCTTTCCGATTTCGACAACAAGACCGGTGACAGCGTATTTGACGACACGCTCAAACAGGGGCTTTCGGTGCAGCTTGAGCAATCCCCCTTTCTCGCCCTGATTTCCGAGCACAGGGTAAATGACACTTTGAAACTGATGGGGCGTCCCGCCGGTGATCGGTTGACACCGGAGCTCACCCACGAGGTCTGCCAACGCACGGGCAGCAAGGCCACGGTGATCGGCTCGATTGCGGGGCTTGGCAGCCAGTACGTGATTGGCCTGAAGGCAGTGGACTGCAACACGGGGGACGTGCTGGCAGAAGCGCAGGAGCAGGCAGCGGGCAAGGAAGCGGTGCTCAAGGCTCTGGACAATGCGGCGATCAGCTTGCGCGGCAAGCTGGGCGAGTCGCTCAGCTCCGTGCAGAAATACGCTACGCCGGTGGAGGAAGCGACCACGCCATCCCTGGAGGCGCTGAAAGCTTACAGCCTGGGGCTAAAGACGGCCCATACGAAAGGGGGCATCCCCGCGCTGCCCTTCTTCAAACGCGCGGTGGACCTTGACCCGAATTTTGCCATGCCGTACGCGACCATGGCGGGGATTTACTTCTACCGCGGCCAACCGGGGCGGGGGGCTGAGATGGCACGCAAGGCTTACGACCTTCGAGAGAAAGTAAGCGAACGGGAACGGTTCAACATCGAGGGGAACTACTACCTTTACGCGACGGGAGAGCTGGAGAAGGCGGCGCAGACCGAGGAACTGTGGCAGCAGGCCTACCCAAGAGACGAAGTGCCTTTCAGACTGCTGGGATTTATTTCCGGTGCCCTTGGAAACTTGGAAAAGGCAATGGAGGAATGGCGGGAGGCGCTGCGCCTGGAGCCAAATGCTGCGTCCAGCTATCTTAACCTCGGCTTCGCCTACACAGCCCTCAATCAGCTGGACGAAGCGGAGGCGGTGTACAAGCAGGCGGAGGAGCGCAAGCTGGAGAACGAGCTTCTCTTCGGCAACCGCTACGTTTTGGCATTTCTGAAGGGCAATGCGGCGCAGATGGCACAATTGGTCTCAGCTGCCATGGGAAAGCCGGGCCTTGAAGGAGGGTTGCTGTTCTTGCAAGGGAGAACGGAAGGTTGGTACGGCAAGCTGAAGAACGCGAACGAGCTGACCCGGCGGGCGATGGATTCAGCCCAGTGCAATGACGCCAAAGAGAGAGCTACAGCTTATCAGGCAGAGGGGGCGCTGTGCGAGGTGGAAGCGGGAAACCGGGACCAGGTGCGAGCCGAGGCCCATGCGGCGGTGAAGTTGTCCCCGAACCGCCGTGCGGGGACGATGGCGGCGCTGGCCCTGGCGCGGGCAGGCGATAGCGCAGGGGCGGAGAAGTTGGCTGCCGAACTCGACAGGGCCTTCCCGCTGGACACGGTGGTCCAGAGGTATTGGCTGCCCACTATCCGGGCGGGGGTCGCCCTGGAACGCAAAGACCCAAAGCGGGCAATCGAACTATTGACGGGGGCGAACCTGATAGAACCCGGCATACCAATGTGCCCCGCTTATTTGCGTGGAGAAGCCTATCTCATGCTGCACGACGGCAACCGAGCAGCAGCAGAGTTTCAGCAATTCATCGACCACCGGGGACTGGTGGCGAACTTTCCTTGGGGCGCGCTGGCTCGCCTCGGATTGGCGCGTGCTTACGCCCTGCAGGGCAACACGGCCAAAGCCCGCGCCGCGTATCAGGACTTCCTCACCATCTGGAAAGACGCCGACCCCGACATTCCCATCCTGAAGGAAGCCAAGGCGGAATACGCAAAGTTGCAGTAATTCCAGCGCCTAAGCTTTGAAAGCAAATAGACACTCAACGATTCGCCCGCCACATGGAGAAGTGACCTTCGCAACAGTTTGTGGCACAGGCACTCATGCCTGTGATGGTTCTCCTTCACAGCCAGGAGTGGCTGTGCTACTACCGGGGTGAGTGTTAAGGCCCGCGGGTGGCGCATACGTGCCGTCTTTTGGCATGTATGTGGCCACAACATTCGGTCCATAAGCATCGGTTGCGAAGTGACCCCTCACCCGTCGCGCTCCGGCTGGTGAGTACGCCGGCAGCGCGCCACCCTCTCCCCTCGGAGAGGGCTATGCAATTTTGTTTTGTGCTGATAAACCGATGGCCCAACCCCCCCCCACCGACCCCAGCCCCCGCCGTGCCACGGGAAAGGCAGGGGTTAGGGAGTGGGGATTAGGGATTAGGGGAATTCGACCTTCCCCCAACCAACCCCCGCCGCAGACACACACTTCCCGACATCGATTATCGGGGGTGTCAGGCGAGAAGATGTAACTTCGAAAATCGCAAATTACGAATCGCAACTCAGCCGATCTCCCGATCCCCAGATCGCCCGATCTCCCGATTATCTGACCCCGCCGTGAACACTCCCCCTATCGGTTATCGGCGGGTTGGGCTCGGAGTATGAGGTCGGCAATCGACGGGAAATTGTGCGGTTTTCAAATGACCCGACGGCACGATACCCAGATGGTCCGATCCCTTGTTCGCCCGATCTCCCGATCACCGGATCTCCCGATATCCTCCCCCCGCCGTGACACACTACCCCGTATCGGTTATCGGTGGGATCGACACCAAGGATGAGGCCAATTTAGTGGGCCGTGACAAGGAACTTAACCCCTCACCCCCACCGCGCAAAACGTGGGGCCCCCTTCGCGCTTCCCGATGAAGTGCATCGGGACAGCGCGCCACCCTCTTTCGCCACGGCGGATCTGCGACCCCTCGGAAAAGGCTATGCAATCTTGTTTTGTGCTGATAAACCGACGGCCCAATCCCCCCAGCGACCCCCAACCCCGCCGTGACACACTACCCCGCATCGGTTATCGGTGGAATCGACGCCCAGGATGAGGCTAATTCAGTGGGCCGTGACAAGGAACTTGACCCCTCACCGCGCAAAACGTGGGGCCCCCTTCCCGCTCCGGCTGATGAAAGCGCCGGGTATTGGTGCAGCGTGCAGCGGGTCAGGCTGAATGTTAAGGCATGTTAAGTGGCTTGCGGGGCGCGCAGATACTTGTCCATCCAGGCCAGAATGAGTTGGCGCATCTGGGGAAGTTCCACGTGCGGACAATCGAAGAGCTCGATGTGGCAATCCTCGGGCTTGCCGAATTTCTGGTAGAGGGGCAGCAGGTAGTCGCGGATCCGCTCCACCCCCGGCGGCGGGGTCAAGTCATCCTGGCTGCCGTTTACGCTCAGCCGCGCGCGGGGCACAATCAGCTCATTGATTTGGGGCGTCTGGAAATGCTTGAGCAAAGAGGGCACGAAATAATAAACCCCATGCCCGCTCAGGTTGTGAATCCGCATGAGCTCTTCGAAATCCGTGAGGCAGCAGACGTCCATACACGCCCGCACCCGAGGCTCCAGCGCCGCCAGCCACCACGCCTTGGTTGATCCCATGGACATTCCCAGAACCCCGATGCGGTTTGGGTCAACCTCCGGGCGGCCGGCCAGATAATCGAAGGCGCGGAACTCGTCGAACATCATCATTCCCCACAAAACCCGGCCGTACCAGAGCATTTGCTTGAAGGCGTCCGCCTCGCCGCGGCTGCCATTTTCATCGTGCTTGCGCTCGCCGAAACACCAACTGTCAATGGCCAGAGTCACCAGACCCTTCTCGGCCGCGACCGGAGCATAGGCGGGCTGGGCGTCAACTCCCACCAGGAGCTGCTCCTTGCCCAGGTCGTACATGCCTCCATGCCAGTGGATGTAGAGCAGGCCCGGAGCTCGCGCGGCGCGGCGGTCGGGAATCAGCAGCAAGGCGGGGACGGGCTCGAGACCATTGAGGTCCAGCACCAATCGCTCGAGCGTATAGCCGTCACGCTTCTCCGTCGACAGCACCTTGGCGGGTCCAGGCTTGTGCTGCCAGGGAAGATCACCTAGCAGGCTCCACAAATCCTTGCGGCGTTGGGCCTGGTGAGCGGCAAAATCCGGGGCGGATCTTTCCAGATGAGGCTCAGCGGACATGGGCAACGTCCCTCCTAAAGCCAGCAGGGCGGCAGATTGCTTCAGAAAATCTCGCCGGTAAGATGATGGCATGAAGACTCCGCGAAACGCTAATCGTGAAGGCGTTCTTCGTCGCGCGCCGGGTGGAGCAGCGCGTCGAATCCACTTTACCTAATGCCCTTCACTTCGTGAAGAACTTTCGAATTCCCATAATTTGGCTAGGTGCCATCAGCTTTGCTTTACAACACCCCCGGAAGGGTGCAAAAAGGTGCATTCCTGCTTGTACCAGGTGACAGGAGTCCAGTTAGCATGATGCCTGCGGTTCTTAATCTGGCCAGAGTTGGCGTGAGACCCAGCAGCGGAGAAGCAGCACACCCGGGTCGACGAGGGGCGAGGAAATTGGGCTCGGCATTGCGTGAACTGCGATTCGGTTCGTGCAGGTCAGCGACTATTCGTCAAAGTGGGACATGTCCCACTTGTTGCGCTCCGCGGGGCATAGCGAGCGAGGTCCCACTACTTTTCCCAAGCTCATGCGTTTTCTTCCTATGGCTTTTCACTAGCGGCTCGGCCGCACTTCGCTACGCCGGCTCACCGCTGGTGTAGTGAATGAGAACGGCCTAGGGTTGCGGTTTCCAGCGCAGAATGGGTCTGCGGGCGGCAGTGACTTCGTCAAGGCGAGTCACACGCGTTGAGTAGGGAGCCTTCAGAACAAATTCGGGATCGCGCTCCACTTCCTCCGCAATCGACTTCAGCGCGTCGATGAAGGCATCCATTTCTTCCTTACCGGCGCTTTCCGTTGGTTCGATCATCAGCGCACCCGCCACGATCAGAGGAAACGCCGTGGTGTAGGGATGGAATCCATAATCAATCAGGCGCTTCGCAATATCGCCCGTGTGCACACCCTTCGCGGCCTGGCGACGATCCGAGAAAACGCATTCGTGCATGCAGGGCAGGTCGTAGGGCAGATCGTAATGGCCGCGCAACTGGCTGCGCACATAGTTGGCGTTCAGCACGGCATCTTCGGTGGTTTGCCGCAGACCCTCCGGTCCATTCGCCAGAATGTACGCCAGTGCCCGCACCGCCATTCCGAAGTTCCCATAAAAAGCCCGCACGCGGCCGATGCTCTTGGGGCGATCATAGTTGAGGTGGAGTTTCCGTCTGCTGATTCTTCCACGCTAGGCGAGGGCAAGTAGGGCTCCAGGATTTTCTTTACGGCCACCGGACCTGAGCCCGGACCGCCGCCGCCGTGCGGGGTGGAGAAAGTCTTGTGCAGGTTCAGGTGCATCACGTCCACGCCAAAATCCGCGGGGCGCGCAATGCCCACCAGCGCATTCATATTGGCGCCGTCCATGTAAACGAGGCCGCCCTTCGCATGGACTATCTCCGCGATCTTATGAATTTCCGACTCGAAAATCCCCAGCGTGTTGGGATTGGTCAGCATCAATCCGGCCACGTCCGCATCCATGGCACGAACCACGTCACGAGGGTCAACGCAGCCGAGCTCGTTCGATTTGATGTTCCGGACCTGGTAGCCGGAAATCGTGACGCTGGCCGGGTTGGTGCCATGCGCGGAGTCAGGAATCAGGATGTACTTGCGGGGATTGCCGCGCTCCGCAAGGCAGGCGCGCATCATCAGGATGCCCGTCAGTTCTCCCTGGGCGCCGGCGGAGGGTTGCAGCGAAATGGCGTCCATCCCGGTGATTTCGCGCAGGCAGCGAGCCGTCTCATGCAGAATCCGCAAACAACCTTGCGCCAATTCCTCGGGAGTATAGGGATGGTCGGTCGCCAGGCCCTCCAACCGCGCCACCACTTCATTGATGCGCGGCGTTGTATTTCATCGTGCAGGAGCCCAGCGGATAGAGGCCGGTGTCCACGCCATAATTCCAGGTGGAAAGGCGCGTGAAGTGGCGGATGACCTCGAGTTCGGAGACTTCCGGGAAGCCGTCAATTTCCGCGCGCACCAGATCCGCACCCAGCCATTCGGCGGGCGACACGGCGGGGACGTCCAGGGGAGAGAGTTCGGCGCCGACTTTGCCCGGCGAACTCCGCTCGAAGATCAGTCCTTCATTGCGGGTGACGTGAACACGCGCTTCGTGTATGCGATTTTCCATTGCCATCGGTTGTAACCACAGTCCCTACGAACGCCTCCAGCCTAGCCCTTCCCCTCCATCGTGAAAAATCCGGCCTAAGTGGTTTGAGCCGCAAGCCGGGGGCTCACGGCAAATTGACGGCACGCGGCCACCAAGCGGTCGATAGCAGCCTTGCTGACCATTTCGGTGACACAGATCAGCAGGTGGTTCTTGAGTTCCGGGTAGAACCGCTCCAGTTGCAGGCCGCCAATAATCTTATCCCGGCGCAACTCTTCCAGCAGGTGCCCGGCATCACCCGGAACCCGAATCACAAATTCATTGAAGCAAGCGCCACTAAACGGCGTTGCGACACCGGGGATTTCCCGCAACCGGGTGGCGGCGTAATGAGTCTTGGCAAGGTTCTGCTCCGCGAGCATCTTCAGCCCCGTTTTGCCCAGCAGGCAGAGATAAATCGTCGCCGCCAGCGCGCACAGTGACTGATTGGTGCAGATGTTCGAGGTGGCCTTCTCCCGCCGGATGTGTTGTTCGCGCGTTGCCAGGGTCAGGCAAAAGCCACGCCGGCCCTCCGTGTCGACGGTCTGGCCAACCAGGCGCCCGGGCATCTGGCGAAGGAATTTTTCCTGCGTGGTCAGGAAGCCCACGTAAGGCCCACCGTAGGAAACTGGCACTCCGAAGGACTGCGCCTCACCGCAAACGATGTCGGCAGAGCTGGGAGGCTTGACGATGGCCAGGGACAGCGGCTCCGTGATGGCGACAATCAACAATGCGCCATGGCGGTGCACGAGGGACGCAACCTCGGAGGTGTGCTCCAGCGTCCCGAAGAAATTCGGTGACTGGATCACCACGGCGGCCGTTTCCGAGTCGAGCGTGGCTTCGAGTTGCGCCATGTCGATCTGGCCAGTGGCGGTGCAGGGTACGTCCGCCAGCGTGACGTCCTGTTGGCGCACAAAAGTCTTCAGCACCTGGCGGTATTCCGGGTGCAGGGTTCGCGCCAGCACGACACGGCGGCGGCGAGTGACGCGCAAGGCCATCAGCACGGCTTCGGTAGTCGCGGTCGACCCGTCGTAGAGGGAAGCGTTCGAGACCTCCTGGCCCGTGAGCTGCGCCATTAAGGTCTGAAACTCGAACATCGCCTGAAGGGTTCCCTGAGAGATTTCAGCCTGGTATGGTGTGTAAGCGGTGAAGAACTCGCCGCGTGAGAGCAGGGCATCCACTACGACCGGGCGATAGTGCGAATAGGTCCCCGCCCCGAGCAGGGAAACGTACTCGCGGCTGGTGGCGCCGGCGGCCTGCTCGAAGAACGTGAGGATTTCGGCCTCCGAGAGCGGCCCGGGAAGATTCAGGTCTCCACGGAATCTGAGCTCAGCGGGAATCTGCCGGAAGAGTTCGGCGATCGAGGTATTTCCCGTGGCCCGGAGCATGGCTTGCCGGTCAGCCGGCGAGTTCGGCAAATAGCGCATCAATGGGCCTTTTCCTGTTGGATGTACGCCTCGTATTCATCCGCAGTCATCAGCTTGTCGATTTCGGTGCGGTCGGCCAGCCGAACTTTAATCAACCAGGCGTCACCATGTGGGTCGGTGTTGACGATCTCCGGGTTGTTCTGAAGCTTGCCGTTGACGGCGGTCACCTCGCCATTTACCGGGGAATAGATCTCGGATACTGCTTTGACCGACTCGATGGTGCCGAAGGACTCCGCTGCCGTCACGTGGTCGCCGGGCTTGGGCAGTTCCACGAAGACGACATCGCCCAATTCTTTCTGGGCGTAATCGGTGATGCCGATCGTTCCCACGGACTCGTCCACTCGGATCCACTCGTGGTCTTTGGTGTAAAGGAATTCTGGTGGGTACATGGGGAACTCTTCTCCGTTTTGATTACGCCGCCGCTACTTCGTGGCTTCCGGCGCCACTTTGGCAGGGTCGGCGGGCCGAAGGAAACCCGGGCCTAGTTTCCTAACTTCGGACGCTTGTAGAAAGGTAGTGAAACAATCCGCGCGGGTGCGAGTTTCCCGCGAATTTCAATATCAATCTCGCGCCCCACCTCGGTCGAAGAGGAGGGCACATAAGCTAATCCGATATTCTTCTTAAGGAAGGGGGCGGGCGAGCCACTGGTGACTTTCCCCACGGCCCCTCCGTCCACCCAGACGGGATACCCATCGCGCGCAATGGGCCGGTCGGTCATTTCAAATCCCACCAGCTTCTTCGAGACACCCCGCTCGCGCTGCCGAAGGAGCGCCTGGCGCCCCAGGAAATCCCCCTTCTCAAGCCTCGTGATCCAGCCGAGGTTGGCTTCCAGAAGCGTGGTCTCTTCGTCCAGTTCGTGTCCGTAGAGAGGGTATGCCGCCTCGAGCCGCAGCGTGTTGCGAGCCCCCAGGCCGACCGGAATCAGGCCCTCGGTCTTGCCCGCTTCCAAAAGTCCGTTCCACACCTCGACAGACTGATCCGGTGGGAAATAGAACTCGAAGCCATCCTCGCCGGTATATCCGGTCCGCGCCAGCATCCCTTCCACACCGCAACAACGGGCCGCTCGGAACCAGTAATACTTCAAATCCCCTGGAGCGGGCGCCGTGACTTTAGCCATGATCTCAACCGCACGCGGCCCTTGCAGGGCCACCTGAGAGTAGTGCGCGGAAACGTTGCGTACCCCAGCGCCAAAGGAATTGTGCTTGGTGATCCAGTCGTAATCCCGGTCCGTATTGGCGGCGTTCACGCAGATAAAGTAATGGTCCTCCGAAAAGCGGTGGACGATGCAATCATCGATGGCGGCGCCGTTAGGCATCATCAGCGCGCTGTACTGAGCTTGATTGTCGACTAAGCGGGAGACGTTGTTGGACGTGACGAACTGGAGAAGGCTGCAGGCCGGGGCGCCGTAGACTTCGATTTCCCCCATGTGACTCACATCGAAGAGTCCCGCTGCTGTGCGCACGGCCAGATGTTCGCGGGTGATGCCGGAATACTCGACCGGCATGTCCCAGCCGCAAAAATCCACCATCCTGGCGCCGGCGGCCCGATGCACAGCGTTCAGCGCCGTTTGTTTCAGCATCGCTTCTGTCGGCCCAGCCAAAACTGAATCCCCCACCCCAGAAATCCTAATCAAGGAAAACAACCAACCTAGCACAGACTCTCCAAACCGGTCAAGGCACGGAGGGGGCAGGTAGCGGTGCACTATGGCTAATTTCAGTTCGGACGCATTGATTCCCAATCCGGCATGGCACCTACTCGGCTTCGTCGCTGATTCGCCCCGAATTTCCGCATAACCTGTGCATTTTCGGCCAACAATCCTGATCGAATGCCGTTTATTTTCGCAAAATCCCGGAATTTTCTGCAAAAAACTCGAACAATAGCCTGACATTTTGTCGAACTCTCCTGTGTTTTCATACACATCGCCGGATCGACCTTCATTTTTAACATCTCTATGGGTCACCGGCCCCTTCCCGGACGTTTGTCGGAGGGTTCGTGAGGCATGGCAGACCCCCGTTTTTGGGGCCGTGGTTGTTCGAGTGCTGCCTAGACGCATCATGGCGCTACGCCTCTTCACCTCTATTGTGCTCTTAATCGAGTGGTTTATGTCAATAGGATAAACGAGCGTTTGGGCTACCGGTAGCCCAAAAATGCAAGGTGGGCAGCGAATTGTCCGAAAAAATTGGCGTGGCCATCCGAAGTCGTGAAAAAATCCCTGAACGAGCCAAAGCATCTCGCGCAGAGACGCAGAGGCGCGGAGGCCCCAAAGAATACAGATCAGTTAATTGTTTTAGATCTCTGCGCCTCAGCGTCTCTGCGGTAAGAAGGTTTTAGACGATTTTTCACACCTTCAGATGGCCGTGGCGCCTCAGCATGAGTCACTGCCGGAGGCGTCGCGTAACACACCGTCATAGTTTGATTTTGTTCTTCCAAAGCAGCAGAATAGACTGGCCGGCTGGCGCACAGCTCTGCGCCTCACATCTCTGAGCCTGCCCACCTTACGCACAACAACGCAGAGCTTCGCTCTGCGCCAACCTGCCAAAATCCGTAGGTTTCCACAAACAACTTGAATCACCTCGATCGGCAGAGGATGATAGGCAAACATTTCCTCTATCGAGGTGTATATGGCTCAAAAGCTGGGGTCCTCATTTATCTTACAGGTCATTCAAGCGGTGTCTGGGGCATACTGCGCCATTATCGCAACAATCGCCTATTTCTTTCCGAGAGAGCCAAGGGTGCCCCAGGCGAGCGGAGGGACACAAATGAATCTCTCCGTGTGGATTATAGTCGGTCTGGCCGCCCTCGGGATTTCGATGGCGCTTCCTGCCTTGATAGGCATCTGGAAATCACTGGTAAACAGGAAAGACAAGAATCTCGATTATCCTAAGCCAGAGTTTGATGTCTTAATCTTGCAAGGGTTCTTTGGCCGAGACCCACAGGATCAAAACGCAATGGCTATTCTTTTGGAGGTAAAGGTGGCCGGAAGCCGCCATGTCCGAATATCAGATTGGCATTTAAAGCTAATGCGTGGTAGCACGGACATTTGGAGACAATCTATGCAGGTAAAATTTAAGGGCGAGTTGGTTTTCATCCTCGACCCACAGAACACGCCTCGACCTGAGCCTCTACCACTAACGGCCATGCCTATTCGCTCTGTTCTGCCGGGAGAAGGATACGCTCTGTTTAAGGTGCCGAATGCGAATGATTTTTTCGATTACGTGTTTGGTGCCACATTCCAAGTACTTGGAGCAGAAGAAGGTAACGGGAAGACCATCAAGAGTAACCCCGCTATGCTTCCTGAGAACCTTAAGCGAGTCAAGTTTTCGGTTCCTCAATATCTCGAACGCTATTGCGGTACACTGAGGAAAAATAATGGCGATATCGCCAAGCAAAGCCCATAAAATTGCATTATACTCCCCGCCTAACTTCAACAGGCCGGCTGTCGCAGAGCACAGCTCTGCGACTCACGTCTCTGAGCGTGCCCACCTTGCGCACAACAACGCAGAGTTTCGCTCTGCGCCAACCGGCCTATTGCCCGTCATTTTAGCTTATGGCGGTGGCTTGAGGCCAACAAGAATGGAGGCGACTCCACCCTTCACTGGAGAGAATCTAACGTTTGCAGTAGGAAGTGTCTTCAGCAAAGCACCAAGGGCCTTACCTGCTGGTGTGCTGTCATCAACGATGCAAATAAGTCCGTATGGAGGTGGCGAAACTATTCCAGAAAAACTTTTTAGGACGTTCCAGCCTGAGTCGCTGAGCACGTTTAGAATGTCTTCAGCAAAAGTTGTCGCTTCCTTTTCCCCAAGCTGTTCAAGCCCCACGACTGAACCGCTATACGGTATCAGAACTGAGACAAATTCATCATGCTGCTTGGATGTAATTCTGCGCGGTGCCATTCGTTCTTCGATCCTAACGCGCGCGATCCTCTCATCCTCAGCAGTCCTTTTTAGCCGCGCCGTTTCTTTTTCAGCATTCGCCGCCCGCTCATTCGCCTGGGCTATTTGGAGTCGGAAACCTTCAGCCTTCTGGTCTGCTTCGCCAGCCTTTTTGGTAAGGCCTGCAATTTCTAGTTTTCGCGATTCTTCTTGCCTTTTCCTAGCAGGTCCTGCAAGGAAGTCTCCAAGTAATTCGCCTGCGACGCCAATTACAACTAAAAGAGCAGCAAGATTCTTTCCCCTATCGATCCAGAGGAGAAGCGTATTATCGTCCACGGTTTTATCCTCTCGCGTTTCGTCTATAGCGATTTACTGTCTTGCCTTGCTTTGGATTATTTTTCGGAAGCGTCGCCGCCACTGCCCGTTTGTGTTTGTCCGGCGTAAGGGGCCGGCGGGCGCAGAGCACAGCTCTGCGACTCACGTCTCTGAGCCTGCCCACCTTGCGCACAACAACGCAGAGCTTCGCTCTGCGCCAACCCGCCTAAAAATACCCTCTTACTAAGACCGGGTACGCATTTCATCGAGGAATCGGCGCAGAATCTGGTCGACCGTTTCAAAAGGCGGGTTTTCCGCGAGGTGACTCGAAATCTCCTTGACGATCTGCGCGCGCGGCTTTGCATCCTTCATACTCTCGTCGCGGTGCGCCCAATCACGCCCCGGATGCAGAGTGTCCCAGGGGGAGCGAAGATTCGCGCGCGTCTCCGGAGCATCCCCGTGCTTGCCGATACCATACAAAATGCCGATCTCCTTGTTCCATATCGGCTTGAAAAGGTCAATGAGATACTTCTCCGCGGCATCCTGCCATCCGCTTTGTACTACGAGCGCGCGGTATTCGAAATCCTCCAAGCGTAGGGTCGCGGCCTTGGTGATGGTTCTTCGGTGGTCTTTTAACCGGTTGGACAAGCGCTCGCCCTGCTCGATGGGCGTCTTGGCCGATGGGGCAGCAGGGTCAGCTTTTCCAACATAGATGGGGTGCTCGCGGTTCGAAATCGCTTTGTAAGCCGCAAAGTCACCCTTGTAATAGATTGCGTAGATGCCCGACCCATAGAACCGCTGAACGCGTGCCAGTGGTCTCCGCTGCTGCGCAATCATCGTGATGCCCACAATCCTGCCGACAACATTGGGATTTGAGGGGTCGAAGACAAATTCCGCCGACTTAACGGGGTCGAGATCCTCCACAACCTTATGGAGTTTTGCGCAGGTTTCAATTATAGATCGGCGGATTTTTGTCGCACGTGCCCTCCTTAGGACCGGAGGAGTTTCCTGCGAGAGATTGTCGGAGAGCTTCTTGAGCTCAGCGGCAACTTGTTCCAAATTCTCGGGTGTCATTCCGCATTGTCCCCTTGTGGGTCACACGAGAGTTGTGCGACCAGCTCGCGCCCAGCCCCGGAGCGTGGGACACGTTTTCAAGGGTACAGTACACCGGATCGGCCCAAACAACAATGTCCGACAACACATGGAAATATTGGCGCGCTGGCTGGAAACGCGATGACTGCGGGGAAAATACAGGCTGGCTTGACGTTGAGGAAGCCCTAACCCCCGAATGTCCTAGTGGACCCTGCCGTCGTCTTCTTCTTTCTGCCGCCAAGGCTGTTGTGCCGAACTAGGGAATCGGCGACTGCCCTTTTGAACGCCTCAGCTTTCTCCTCTTGCGTAAGTTCGTGGGGTGGAAAGCGGCGCTCCATTTCTTCGCGAAGGGCATTGAATCTCGCTACCGCTGCTCGCTTAGACCGCGTGCAAAGCACTTCTTCCCCATTTAGCGTCACTCGCAGGGTGCCGTCGTCCGCAGAGTCGAGGAAAAGCTGACCCGGAAAGAATGAAAGTTTCATGCCTTGACCTCTCGTTCGCAGGCGTCCCCGTTGCGGCACACAATCCAAAAGCAATGGCGCTTTCGTGCGTGATGGGCTTCTTTCCACTTGTTTGAAACCATCGGGCCATTGCGGATTTTGATTATAAGATCGCAGACAGTAAACCCCGCTTCTTCCGCCATTCGCATGAAGTCACAGTGCGGCCATTTCGACTTGTGGTTATTCACCATATCCGTAATCTTCGCCAGCAGCAAACCATCAGGCTTTAACACTCGCTTAGCCTGCTTCAAAAATGGCGGATAAAGGTAACTCAGGTTCCAATTTTGGTCCTTACCACACTCTACCGTCGCCCCAAAGTCCACATCGAATCGCTTCTTGCTCTTGTCCCGCCCTTGTGGTCCCACGTGTGGCGGGTCGTAAACGACCACGCCATATTTTGCAGACGGAACTTTGGTCATTTTGCGATTGTCATCGACGATCATCGGTCTGTATTTCGGGTCAATATCCATCGAAACGATGCGCCGTTTAGAGCCTTTCCAGAATCGTCCCGCGTTGTAAGTTGCGTCCAAAATCGGTTCAGGCGGAATGGTCGCGTAGAACTTAAACATTGCTTCGAGCAGATCTCCATCGCTTCCCTGCCAAACGCTGCTAAGCGGCGTATATGTTGAGGGGGTTTTGTCCTTTATAGGTATAGTTCCCATGGGGTCAGTGAGCGCCGATAAACGTAGCTCCATTTGTTCCAGCATTAACTATAGTATCGGCGGACGTCAACTTGAGCAATACACTATTTCAAGTAATAAGACCCCACCACCGGAGGGCTTGCTCAACACACCTCCCTGGTTTGATTTTGTGCGTCCAAAGCAGCAGAATAGTCTGGCAGGTTTTGAATTCGTGAAAGTGAGGCTTGCGCGTTATGGCATACAAGATATTTAAGTGCATTGTCTGCGACAAACAAGAGGACCTCTGCAAGTGCCACAAATACTGTGCTCTGTGCCAAACCGACTACACCCTCCGACTCACTGAAGATGGTCAATACTACTGCCAGGACTGCCGAGAGGCTTGTGATTACAAGACTCAAGACCAGGTCTAGGTGAGTCCCTGCCTACACCCAACCCAAGCCCATATTAACGGGTGATGCATTGATTTTATAAAGATACCCCTGTACCATCAAACGTATGTCTGCGGCCCGCACGTCGCTGGCCTGGAAGATTGCTACGGCCAACATCCTACTTGCAGTTTTCGCCGTCCTTCTGGCGGGGGTGCTCCAGTATCGCAAAGAACGGCGGATCCTTGCCACGACGCTGCGGCAGGAACTGTTGCAGGTCGTGACCAGCGGGGCGCTGCTGATTGACGGTGAAAAGGCGGAGGGACTGAGTGGTCAGGGTAGCTTTACCGATGCCACCACCACGGTGCAGGTTCTGCGCTCGTTATCGATTGACAACCCCACGGTAGCCCGTATTTACGTGTTGATCTCCGGATCTGATGGCGCCCCGCGCGTTTTGTTGTGGCAAGGGGTGGTGACGGAAGCCGATCCGGGGTCGGCCGTCACCGCCAGTGTGCGAAAATGCCTGGAGGGCGGGTATCCTATCACCACTGAGATCTATGAGGACTCATCCGATGACCAATGGCTCTCCGCCTTTCACCCCCTGCGAGATCGTCAGGGGTGAGTGGTGGCGGTGTTGGGGGCGGATCTGCGCGCCTCTGAGCTGCAGGTGGAGGCGCGGGAGCGGCTGAAATCCACGCTCCTTTCGGGACTGGCGGCGGCGGGCGTGGCGGTGATTCTGAGTTTCTTCCTCGCCCGCAGCGTGACCCGTCCTTTGAAGCTGATGGCAGAAAGCACTTCCGAGATTGCTGCGGGGAATCTCAATATCTGCCTCAATATTCGCTCTCACGATGAGGTGGGCGATCTGGCCCGCTCTTTCAACCGGATGGTGGACAGATTAGCGGTGGCGGCGGAAGAGCGGGGCCGTTTGCAGAATGAACTGCTGGAAAGACGGAAAATGGAGCAGGAGCTGAGCCTGGCCGCGGAGATCCAGCGCAGCTTCCAACCCGTGGGATTTCCCTGCTCACCCTGGTTCTGCACGCGCGCCCGTACCGTACCGGCCGCGGTGGTGGGCGGTGACTTCTACGATTTTGTGGACCTCGCAGACGGTCGTCAAGGCATCGTAATCGGCGATGTGGCCGGCCGAGGCATTGCCGCGGCGCTTTACCTGGCCCGCCTGGTCAGCGATTTTCGCTCTGCCGCGGCACGCACCTCCAGCCCTCGTGAAGCCCTGGAGCGGCTCAATCAGCAACTTTTGAAGCGCTCCACCCGGGGGTTATTCGTCACCATGACTTTCATGGCACTTGACGCACAATCGGGCGAACTCTGGTATGCTAATGGGGGTCACCTTCCAATCCTCCTCCGCCACGGGCCAACCCGTGAGGTGGAGATACTATACGGCGACGAGGGGTTTCCCCTCGGCATCGAGGATCGTCCGCTGCTGGCTGATCGCAAACTTCAGCTCGCGCCGGGCGATACGTTGCTCCTGGTGACGGATGGAGTGGTGGAAGCTCTGTGCGGTGACCGGGCGGTTTTCAAACTGGACAAGCTGGCAGAGGTTTTCAGTAAGGAGAGTTCCGGCGTTGATCAGGTTGTGGAGGGAATCTTCAAAGAAATTGGCAGGATTTCTCCCGAACCTCCGGAAGATGACTTGACCGTACTGGCGGTCATGTGGAATCCCCCGCAGTCGGGGGTTGCGACTTCATGAGAATTGCCATTGGTAGTGAGCCGCGCCTTCTGAATATTCTGCGGGGTGTGGTAAGATTCCGCGCGCAGGAAGCGGGCTTTTCCGAGTGTGACGCAGATTGCCTTGCCATGGCCATTGACGAGGCTGCCGCCAACATTATCCGGCATACGTATGGCGGCCGCCCCCAGGCGCGCCTGGTGTTGGAGGTTCGCCCTTTTTCAGATCGGCTGGAGTTCATCCTGGAGGATTGGGGTCCGAAGGTTCGCGAGGACCTGATCCGTCCCCGCAAACTGGATGACGTTCCGGCCGGGGGGACTCGGCACTTTCTTTATCACCAGCTTTATGGATGAATGCAGTTTCGACCAGGATTTTAAGGAAGGTAATCGCCTGAGGTTGGTCAAGTATCTGTCAAGAAAGGGCTCCTCTCGCCATGAAGGTTCAAGTTCGCAATCTGGATAGTATCTCGATTCTCGACTGCACAGGCGACGTCGATCTCTATTCTTCGCCACGTTTGCGCGAAGCCTTATTGGCGGAGATTAAGCCGGGCGGTCCCAGCGTTCTGGTTAACATGTCTGAAGTGCCCTACATCGACAGTTCCGGCATCGCCACGCTGGTCGAGGGCCTGCAGCTCTCCCGGCAGACCAAATCACGCTTCGGCCTTTTTGCTCTGCGGAAGAATGCGCGTTCGGTGCTGGAGTTGGCGCGGCTTCACAAGGTCTTCACGATTTTTGAAGACGAGGCGGAAGCCGTGGAAAAGATCGGTTCGGTTCAACCTTTCGGTGGGATCTGAGCGGGCGAATTCTGAGATCTAACAAGGGCAGAAAATGACTGGCGTTCTCGCTTTCCTTGGACGCAATACGCTGGATTTCATCCGCTATGTGAGCGGCCTCTACGAGCTCAGTCGGAAGGCCGCCTACTGGACCTTCGTGGCGCCGTTCAAGGGCCTGAACGTGAAGTGGCGTAACGCCATCCACCAGATGGTGATGGCCGGGGTGAATTCCATCCCCATCGTTTGCCTGATCTCCCTTTTTATCGGAATCGTAATGGCCTTGCAGGGCGCGTACCAGCTTCAGAAGTTTGGAGCGTCCTACTTCGTCACGGCGCTGGTGGGCGTTTCCATGACGCGCGAACTGGGGCCGCTGATTACGGCTATCGTCATCGCGGGGCGGTCCGGTTCGGCCTTCGCAGCCGAACTCGGCACGATGAAAGTATCGGAAGAAATCGATGCCCTGGAGGCTATGGGGCTCGAACAGCGTGCGCTACCTGGTGGTTCCCAAGTATCTCGCGCTGCTGGTCATGATGCCCTGCCTCACGATACTTTCCGATCTTTCCGGGATTTTGGGCGGCGCCCTCTTTGAGGTCCTGCAACTCCATCAGTCGTTCCTGATCTTTTTGAGCGCGACGCAAGAGGCGCTGGTGATGCGTGACATCACTACGGGCCTGGTGAAAAGCCTGGTGTTTGGCCTCATCATCACCGGGGTGGGTTGCTACGAAGGTTTCGCCGTGAAGGGTGGGGCCGAGGGTGTGGGCAAGGCAACGACCTCCTCGGTCGTGGTTTCGATTTTCCTGATTATCTTTGCGGATGTGATTTTTACGGGGATTTTCTACTACACGGGTTGATTATGCCGAATGAATTCGAAGGCCCTATGATTCGCGTGGAGGACCTGGTCACCCACTACGGTGAGCGGCGCATCCTGAACCACGTCAACCTGGACTTTCCCACGGGCGAGACCATGGTGATTCTGGGGGGCAGCGGAACCGGAAAGAGCACCTTGCTGCGCCATATCATGCGCCTGGAGCTTCCCTCTTCGGGCCGGATCCTGATCCGCGGCCACGATATCTGCTCCATTTCGGAGGAGCGTTTCAACCAGCTCCGGCGCAAAATCGGCATGCTGTTCCAGAGCGCGGCGCTTTTCAATTCGATGACCATTGAGGAAAACGTGGCGCTGCCCTTGCGCGAGCTGACCCACCTCGAAGAATCCACGATCCGCATCATGACCCGCATCAAGCTGGACCTGGTGGGGCTGAGCGGGTTTGAAAACTACATGCCCGCGCAACTGAGCGGCGGCATGAAGAAGCGGGCGGGCCTGGCGCGGGCCCTGGCCATGGACCCGGAGATCCTGCTGTTCGATGAGCCCTCGGCCGGACTGGATCCCATCACCGCGGCGGGAATCGATTCGCTGATCCTGAAGCTGAAGCTTGCTTTCCGGATGACCATCATCGTGGTCACGCATGAGATGGCCAGCGCCTTTATGATTGCCGACCGCATTACCGTGATGGACCGCGGCGAGGTGATTGCCATCGGAACGCCGGAAGAGATTCGCAACAACCAGCACCCGCGCGTGGTGCAATTCATGAACCGGATTCCCGAGGGCGACCAGATAGACGCTCAGGAATATTTGCGTACGATCACACAGACGTAGGGACAGGTGTCAGGTATCAGGGGTCAGGAAGGACCGAAACTCGAAAATCGAAATTCGAAACTCGTGAAAGCTGCATCGAGTTTCGATTTTCGACCCCTGCCGCCTGATACCTGGAACCTGACATCTGCTACGAGGAAGGACATATGGCGCGCAAAAACGAGGAGATTAAGGTCGGAGTCGTGGTAGCGATAGCGGTGGTGGTGTTTCTGACCGCGCTGGTCTTCGTGGGCGGGGTCAACCTGTTTCGCAAGAAGAAAGTTGAATACACCACTTACTTTAAGTTCGCGGGCGGGCTTGATCCCGGCAGCCTGGTCCGCTTCGGCGGCCTCAAGGTGGGCACGATCGAATCAGCCAGAATTGACCCGAAGGATTCAACTCGCATCCTCGTCAAGCTCCAGGTGGACGCCGGCACACCCTTCCGGACCAATTCCAAGGCCCGCATCTCCTCGCTGGGTTTTTTGGGAGAGAACTACCTGGAGGTCTCCGCCGGCACTCGGGATGCTCCGCTCCTTCCAGGTGGCAGCGAGCTTCAGGCTATGGAGATCGTGCAGTTGGCGGATGTGTTTAACAACGTCAACAACATTACGGTGAATGCCAATAAACTGGTGGGTGATCTCGACGAGCGCGTGCTTACGCTTTCTGATAATGCCACCGAGTTGATCAAGAACATGAACGAGGTTGTGAACCCGGAAAACCGCGAACATTTCAGTTCCGTGCTCGCCAATAGCGATGGGATGCTGAAGGACATGCGTCCCCACATCGAGAAGACCCTCGGCAACATCGAAACCACCAGCGCCAAACTGCCGCCTACGGTCGACAATGTCAACGTCACCCTCGGCAAGACCAACAAGCTGGCCGATCACCTGGACGCCATGTTGGTTGAAAATCGCAAGGAGATTCATGACACGCTTCTTCGCCTCGATAGCTCCCTCGCCGATGCGCAGCGGCTGATCGTCAATCTGGACGATACGCTGGATGGGAATCGGGGCAACCTGGACGAGACGCTGGAGAACATTCGCATCACGAGCGAGAATCTCAAAGAGCTTTCTGACACTCTCAAGCAGAAGCCTTATAGCCTGATTCGCGTCAAGGCGGAGAAAGACCGCCTTCCGCCTACGGGAAAGTAGTTGGGGACGAACCGGATCCGGCCCCCCAACCTTGGGATCGTCAACCCGCCCCGGGGGCCGATGGCCTGCTGACCCCGGCCCGTGACTTAGGTCACTGTCGGCCGCCCAATATCGTTTACAATACCCTCCACACCCGAGAGTCTCCCTCGCCAGGACTCGGTGGCTTGCGGAATTTAGGTTCGACACCATGCTTCCGCGGAGTGCCTGCCGCAGTCTTGCCGACTTTTAATTTCAGGGGGGATTCTGATGAGACTTACCCCGCAAGTTGCATCCTTCCGGGCTTTCCTTCTTCTGGTATTGATAACTGGTTTTCAAGGTCTACTGACGGGCACGGAAGCATCACCGCAGGTTTCACCAGCGGGGCAGAAATGCCTGGACTGCCACGAATCCACGACGCCCGGGGCGGTGGAGCAGTGGCGGCAGAGTCGCCACGCGGCGGCGCGGGTAGACTGCTACTCCTGCCACCAGGCGAATCCCGGCGATCCCGCGGCGTTTGACCATTACGGCCAGCAGATTGCCGTAATCGTCACGCCGAACTACTGCGCGCGCTGCCACGCCAAGGAGACCAGGCAATTTGAGGCAAGCCACCACGCGGACGCCGCCAAGTTCATCGGCTCGCTTGACAACGTGCTGGGCGAAGTCGTGGAAGGCGGCCCGGCCGTCATCAACGGGTGCATGCAATGCCATGGAAGCACGGTGGCGTACCGCGGGGAAGGGAAGTTTGATCCCGCCACCTGGCCCAACAGCGGCATTGGCCGCATCAATCCTGACGGATCAAAGGGGTCGTGCGCGGCGTGCCACGGCCGGCATGCGTTTTCCGCTGCCCAGGCCCGCCAACCCGAAAATTGCGGCAAGTGCCACATGGGGCCGGACCATCCCCAGATCGAGATTTACAACGAGTCGAAGCACGGCATCCAGTTCCGCGCCAATATTGCCAAGATGAATCTGGATTCCAAGAGCTGGGTGGTGGGCACAGATTATTATTCCGCACCCACCTGCGCCACCTGCCACATGAGCGCCACATCGACTCAAGCCGTGACGCACGACACCGGCGACCGCATCAGTTGGACGCTGCGCCCGGCCGTCTCAATCAAACTTGAGAATTGGGAAAAGCGGCGCGCGGCCATGAAGGATGTCTGCGCCAATTGCCATGCCACAGGGTGGGTGGAGAACTTCTACAAACAGTACGACCTGACCGTGGACCTCTACAACGAGAAATTCGGCAAGCCCGCGCGCGCCATCATGGAGAAGCTCTACGCGGACGGCAAGCTGACGCGCACGCCTTTCGACGAGAAAATCGAGTGGACGTATTACGAGTTGTGGCATCATCAGGGTCGACGCGCCCGTATGGGGACGGCCATGATGGGTCCCGACTATACCCAGTGGCACGGCTTCTACGAGGTCTCGAAGAACTTTTATAACGAGTTCCTGCCAGAGGCCGAACAGCTCGAACCGGGCATTACCCAAAGCGTTCTCGCAACCGACTGGCACCGCTGGAAGGCCGGGATGAAACCCGAAGAGCTGAAGCAGATCCTGGAGTTTTATCAAAAACGATACAAGCAATAGACGGAGGGCGGCGACAGGATTGCTCACGTCTGTTACTCCGGATCCTCGGAACGGGGAAAAAGGCGGAACACCGAGCATGGGAAAACATCCCAACCCACACCACCCAGCGGCAGAGCTACTGCGGACTTGCCTCTCCGGATTCGCGGATTGCCGGGCAGCCGTATAGCCGAGCATCAGCGAACATCCAAAACATCTCCACCCGGCGGCCCACACTCCCCCAAATCGGTATCGGCAGGACCGACGATGCGGAGGAGGAAAATGCGGCGCCGACTGCCCTGGAACTTTGGATTTGTGATTCTGGACATTGGATCGGCGAGCTCGGCGGAATACCAAGCATGGGGGACCATCCAACCCCACCCCCGCGCGGCCCACACTCCCCCACATCGGTATCGGCAGGACCGAGGGCTCAGTTGATAGAAATGACGTGGATTTCTACGAAGCCCGCGCTGGTGCTGATTCGCCTTTATCGCTTGGGTCGGACGGCGGCTGCGGGGGCTGTGGGGTGATGGTGAGCCAGTCCGCGCGGACTCGGTCCCACTCCTGGATGAGGAGGCCTTGCGCCTCGAAGAAGGTGCGGATGCGCGTGGTATCCCAGCCGGCAATTTCCTCGAGAATGGGAACCAGGATGCTGAGCGCGTCGTCGCTCAACACGGTGCGCTTGGCGATAGGGGCGATGTGCCGCCCCTGCGAGACGGCAATCGTGAAACCGTCGCGGCGGTTTACTTCGATTTATCACTGCCATAAAATGAAGTGGGGCAGGGCGGAGCCGCAAACAAAAAGTCCTTGCGTAAAACGCATGTCAATAACGCATGTCTTTGAGGAATTAAGTGGGACCTCGCTCGCTATGCCCCGCGGAGAGCAACTTCTGGGACAGTCGCACTTTGACAAAAAGTCGCTGGCCTTCAAGAGTAAAATCGGAGGGTGCGCCATGCCGTGCCCCCCTCCGCAATGCAATACCGTAAATTTTTTTAGCAAGAATATTGTGCTACTTCCCGAAAGTGACCCCTCACCCGTCCCGCGCCAGCTCGTAAAAACGCTGGCCTCGGTCCACCCTCTCCCCTGCGGAGAGGGCTATGATTCTCTTTTTGGTTGCGGCTTCGCCGCGCCGCGCTGCTCGTCGAGTTGGACGTACGGCCTGCCCGTCTGTAGGACTCAACCCAGCCCTCGCCAAGTTAAGAGCCGCAGCGTCTGACAGCAGCGCAGCGCGGTAGGGGCACAACCAAAGGTGTAGGGACCAGCGTCCTGCGCCCCAGAGTTGGCTTCGGACGCCGGGGCGTCCTGCGCCCCAGAGCCGGCTTCTGGCGTCCACCATTTAGGATCGGCGGACTTTCCAGCCGGGGCGTCCTACGCCCAGAGTCGGCTTCGGACGCCGGGGCGGCGCTGGCCCAAGGCCGAACGCCGTTCGGCCCTACGTCCGCCCTAATTTCCAGGCCAGGCGTCAAGCAGGCGGCGCAGTTGCACGATCTGCC
Source organism: uncultured Acidobacteriota bacterium (assembly GCA_963804995.1). Lineage (GTDB taxonomy): Bacteria > Acidobacteriota > Terriglobia > UBA7540 > UBA7540 > Bog-366. The sequence continues at coordinate 1,878,001 of CAWDSK010000006.1, read as the reverse complement.
CCAGGTGGTAGGCGTTGTGGTCAGCCACCAGCAGGGCCTCCCGCAAGATTGTCTGCCCGTCGCCGTGTGGAATCCTGGCGAACAGATTGGTGGAAGGAGCGGCTACCAGCTTCTCCATCGCGTGCAGGTCGCGGCGGAAGGTTTCGAGGCTGGCATCCCAAGCTTTCTGGTCGGGCTCAAATCCGGGGGGCGGCCAGTAGCCGGACGGCCATTCCGGAGAGACGTGCTGCGGGTTGCGGCTGAATTCCAAAATATCCCATTGCCCTATGCGCAGGTGTTCCAGCAGTTCCCAGACGGAGTGGGCAACTCCAGATGGCTTGCGGGTGCGCAACTCAGCCGGCAGGTCAGCGACAGCCTGCTCAAACGCAAGGTGCGCCCCCCCGCCTTTCAGCAGGTAAAGAACATGCTCGCGCAAGGCCTTGTCCGCTCGCGAGAAGTCGCGCGCCGAAGGGTGCTTCGACCGCTGCGGCGCGCGCTGGGTGGCTTTTCGTTTCTTGGGGGTCGACTTCTTAGTGGTCATGTGACCATCCTCCCGTTCTGGCCGTATGGGCCGTATGGGCTTTTTGTGGCGGGATTTTACCGCCTCTGGGAGCAGGCTTCAAGCTGTCAGCGCCATTACCGTCTTTACCACGACCGCCAAGCCATCGCCAACCATTCGGCCAAAGAACCAACCCCGCACTTAAGCGGGTTGCCACGGACAGCGCTTTTCTGTCCGTGGGCTTTTCCCTTGATGCGAAAACCTCCGTTGATTATCGCCGCAATTGTGGCGCTTGACGTGGGTGCTTGTGGGCCTTGGGGCGTGGTGGTAACCTGCGGGCGTGTCGAACGTCCATGGCCTCCTCCAGACTGACGTGATCTTCTTTCTCAGTGTAAACCTTCGCCGGCGCTTTCGGCGATTCAACGAGTCGGAATACGCATCGATCATCGATGTTCTGGAGGCATCGCGGCGGCTGGGGTTTCTGCTGTGCGGTCCTTAGTTTAATTAGCACGCGGGGTAATAGTAATACAGTGTGAGGACATGTGACGTGGTAGCCCGATTTCTCTGGAGGTCGTAAGCCGGTAGCGCAGAGTGTGGTTCTTTCACACTCTGCGGCTCTTAGTTTGATAAACATGGGATGTAACGTTGTGCCGGTGAGGGCGGGAGAACTGAGGAAGGGCCGCAGAGTCTCAAAGAGCGCGAGTCTCTGCGCTACCCTCGATTGGTCACCTGGGAATGAATTTGCCTGGACGGATAGAAGCGGGAAAGATGGGGTAGCGCAGAGTGTGTGCCTTTCACACTCTGCGGTTCGTGAATTGATAAACATGCGTAGTAACATCATATCGGCGATCATAATGCATCTGAGGACGAGCCGCAGAGTCTCGAAGAGCGTGAGACTCTGCGCTACCCTCGAATGGTCATGTGAGGATGAATTTGCCTAAACGGAAACAAGCGGGAAAGATGGGGTAGCGCAGAGTGTGGCCCTTTCACACTCTGCGGCTCTTAGTTTGATAAACATGGGATTTAACGTTGTGCCGGTGAGGGCGGGAGAACTGAGGACGAGCCGCAGAGTCTCGGAGTGCGGGAGACTCTGCGCTACTTGGTGTGCCGAGCATGTTCGACAGCTTGGGGGTGAAAGTCCCCTACCCAACCTGATGGAGGTGAAGGGTTAGCGAAGCGCAAGGGCGTCGTCGCGAGGCGGGGTCTGAAGGAAGCGTGGAACAAACGTGCGAGCCGATGGACAAAAACCGGATAGAAGGCGTGAGCGTTGGGCGAGCGGGCCAGGTTTCGCGAAGCCCCTATCCATCAAGAGCGCAAAACGTAGATTCGGCGGCGATGCACGGAAGGCGGTCGAACTTACCTCGGGAGATCTGCCTGGTGTCACGGCTTCGTGACTGAGGACATCGTAAGGTGTTCTGGACTCCAGGCAGAAGTCAGCATAGGGCAGATTAGTCCCGACCTATCGGGACGAAGGCCCGAACCGTGATCGTGAAGAGTAGTGCGCGGTTCTCATGGATGGCCATGCGCCAGCCAATCAGCTTCGGCTGAGCTTGCCAGGGGCGGATAGGGTGAAGCCCGAAAGGACCTTGGGAGCGGCGAAGCCTCCATCGGCGAAACGCGTATCGAAACTCCGGCCCCCGCGGGCTTAAGTCACGGAACCGCCGTATACGCGCTCCGTACGTACGGTGGTGTGGGAGGGGTGGGCGGGCAACCGCTCCCCCTATCCCGATCTGACTTATCCCAGCGGCCGAGTGATGACCTATCAGATCGGAGGCGCGGAGCTTCCTCTGTCCGTCACGGACGGCGCCACCACCTACGCGGCTAGCGCCACCTATGCTCCCCAGGGGGCGTTGACGGGACTGGCGTTCGGAGGAGGCAACGTCGTTCTGAGCCAAGCCTACAACTCCCGCTTGCAGCCGGCAAGGATTCAAGCCGCCTCGGCCGGGGGGACGGACCTGCTGGATCTTGACTATGACTTTGGCCTGGGGACGGCGGATAATGGTAACGTGATGGCCATTCTCAATGGGCGGGACAGTACTCGGTCGCAGTTTTTCGCCTACGATGCCCTGAACCGCATCACGCTGGCCAGGACGCAAGCGACCACGGGGCAGACGGCCTGGGGTCAGGCGTTTGGCTACGACCCCTGGGGCAATCTACTTAACACCAACTTGACGCAGGGGGCCGCGCCGAGCTTCAGCCTGACCGCCAACGCCCAGAATCGGATTGTGGGCTACTGCTACGATGCGGCGGGCAACCTGCTCGATCCCGGCACTTGCAACAATCCCCACAGCTACGTTTACAACGCCGAGGGCCAAATAGTTTCGGCCTTGGCGGGCGCTTACACTTACACCTACGATGGCGACGGCAAGCGCGTCCAGAAATCCAACGGCAAACTCTACTGGTACGGGGCGAACGGCGACGTGCTGGCGGAAAGCGACGCTTCCGGGAACATTACGGACGAGTATGTTTTCTTTGGCGGCAAGCGCGTAGCGCGGCGGGATGCGGCGGGGAATGTAGATTACTACCTTGCTGACCAGCTTGGCTCTTCACGAGTGGTCACCAACTCGGCTGGGAACGTGCTGGACGATTGCGACTACTACCCGTTTGGCTGGGACAATTGTGTCGCCTCCGGCAGCGGCAACAACTATAAATTCACTGGCAAAGAACGTGACGCCGAAACCAGCCTCGGCTACTTCGGAGCACGGTACAACGCCTCCAGCATCGGACGCTTTATGACCCCCGACCCGGACAACGCCGGCGCCGACCCGAGCGACCCGCGGGCCTGGAATGGGTACGCATATGTCCGGAATAATCCGACGACAAATGTCGACCCTGACGGCTTGGCCTGCGTGCAGGGCAGCAAGGGGGATTGGTTCGACGATAATAGCGGTGGCCAGACCTGCGAGGAGGCATTTTCACCTGAGCAAAACAATACGCCCTCGATCACCGTGACCGCAAGTGTTCCCAACACGCAGGTCGGCTTCTGGGACTTCGCAGGTCAGTGGTTCGTGGGCTTTAGCAATTTTATGGTCAACGGCAACCTGTCAGGGGCTGGACAAATGGGGGCTGCTTATTTCAAAAACGCTGCATTCGGCTTGGTATTCGGGGCAGCATTGAATGTAGGACGCAACCTGATTGGCCCTGGTTCTAGCGCGCTTGAGAATGCCTCCGCCACGGCGTTCGAGGCCGCAGACAACGCTTCTAATTTTGTTGTCAGTGCAAAGCATTTCCCCGGCGCTGCAGGGGGCTACGCCAAGTTTGCCAGTGGCGTTGACATCCAGCAAGCCATTCGGCAAGCTCTCACATCCCCGGACGCAGCTTTTCTCCCCAACAATAAGCCAAACTCATTTGTAGTGGTTACCGACCTAGGAAAGCAAATCGGAACTGCGGGCGAGACCGCCGTCAAAGTTGTTGTTGGTAACAATGGGCAGATATGGACAGCATACCCAGTGAAATGATAGCCTTTAGTTATAGCAATCTCTCGCGTGGGCGCCCGAGCCTCACTGAACCTTGGGAGATTTGTCTGGGGATAGAGGCGGATTTCCTCATAGAAGTCTCCGGGCGCGAGATCTTCTCGCAGCCATATTTCCCTGTGGTTGAATTCGCGGTTGATGCGCAGATCTGGTCATCATCTGTTCGGTTTACTCAACACGACTTCATGTACACGAGCATGGAAGCCGAACAAAAGGGTCTTGTCTGGATAAAGCGCGCGGAAGCTGGCTGGGTCGTGGGGTCCGCATGGCGAAAGGAGGAGAGTTCCGGTGCCCTCAACCTATTCGAAATCCAGGCTGCTTTGGACAGCTTCTATTTCACCCTCAGACATGATGTCAAGAATACGTTCGGAATCGATATTGAGCCCCTCTTTGCATGGATGGGGGCGAAGGCACCGCGTGGGTCTCATGCCTAGCAGCAGCGCAGAGCCTCTGGCTTTCAGACTCCGCGGTTCTTAATATGATAAACATCCACTGTATTATTAACAGACGGCTTTGCCACCTGAGGCGGCAATATAGGGAACAGGAGACAGGGAATAGGGAACGGGGGATAGGGAACAGGGAAGAGAGGAGGACTGCAACCATGCCCACGAATCGCGACGAAATCATTGCGGAGATCAAAGGACACATTCAGAAATTCGGCGGCGGGTTGGGCGAGTGGTGCATAGGCACAGCCAAAGACCCTCGCGGACCGTTCTTCCAAAACCACCTTGTCGCTGACCTGGGTGACGGCCTTATCTACCGCGAAGCCTTCACCCCCGGCGCCGCCCAAGCCATTCGCGACCACTTTGTAAATGACTGCGGCCTCGAACTCGATCTCGAAGACGCCCCCGAACCCGGCAAAATCGTCTTCATTTACCGGAAAACCACCCCCGCGCACCCCCAGATTCACCAAGGCCATCCCGTCTTCCGCCGCAGCGCCGCCTGAGGCGCCGCGTCAGGTGTAAGGGCCAGCGGCGCTGGCCATTTGATATTGCGGAGGAACAGCCCTGCACAGAGGGCATGGGGGGCGGCCCTTCCATACCAGTCGTGAGAAATCCGGGGTAGCGCTATTACCCCGCCAATTGGCAGTGACTCATTCTGATGTGCCACGGCCGACCTGCCCCGATCCATCGGGGTCTTGGCCGTGACGGGACGCGGGCGGGAGAAGCTGTGAAGAAATAGGCAATCTCGCGCAGAGCCGCTGAGGCGCAGAGATTTTAAGCAAATAACTGATCTGTTTTCTATGTGGCCTCCGCGCCTCTGCGTCTCTGCGCGAGATGCTTTGGCTCGTTCAGGGATTTCTTCACAGCTTCAGACGCCCGTGGCACCTTGGAGTGCGGTCGCAGCAGCTACCGCTATTCTTCCTTGGCAAGTTGCGCATTTGCCGTATGAGCCCAAGGCGGAAGGCGGTAGCTGCTGCGACCGCACTCCAAGGTGGCCCAATCAAATTTATCCTTGCGTGACTCTTTCCCCCAACCGATAATTAATACCCGGGCTCAAATATTTGGGTATCAAGCTGGAGGCAGTGAATATGGCAGTTGTGAAGACCGTAGCAACCGTGGGAGAGCAAGCCCGGCGCAATACCGACCGCGTTCGGGAAATCTTAAGCTGGTATGAAAGTGATAACCCCGGAGTCAAGACCAACCTGGCGCGTCTGATGAACTCAGGCCGATTGGCGGGCACGGGGAAGTTCGTGATTCTGCCGGTCGACCAGGGTTTTGAGCACGGCCCGGCGCGCAGCTTTGCCGTCAACCCCGCCGGTTATGATCCCAATTATCATTTCGAGCTGGCGTTGGCCGCAGGCTGCAATGCGTATGCGGCGCCCCTGGGATTTATTGAAGCTGCCGCCGCCCGGCATGCTGGTGAAATCCCGCTGATCCTGAAGATGAACAACCACGACACGTTGCACGACGAGAAGGATCCCATTCCCGCCGTGACTGCCAGTGTGGGCGACGCGCTGCGCCTGGGTTGTGTGGCCGTCGGGTTCACGATTTATCCGGGTTCGGCGCACGCCCAGACCATGTACGAACAACTGCGCGAGGCCGCCGAAGAAGCGAAGGCTTGCGGGCTGGCCGTGGTAGTGTGGTCGTATCCGCGCGGCACGAGCCTTTCGAAGGAGGGCGAGACGGCGCTTGACGTGGCCGCTTACGCCGCGCACATTGCGGCGGAGCTGGGCGCGCACGTGATCAAGGTGAAGCTGCCCACGGATTTCCTGGAGCAGAGCGCCGCCAAGAAAGTGTACGAGAGCGTTAACGTTCCGCGCGCGACGCTGGCCGAGCGCGTCAAGCACGTGGTGCAGGCCGCCTTTGACGGCCATCGCATTGTGATCTTCTCCGGCGGACCCAAGAAGGAAAACGACGAGGGCGTGTTCGACGAAGCCCGTGCCATCCGCGACGGCGGCGGGTTCGGGTCGATCATCGGCCGCAACTCTTTCCAACGTCCCAAGGAACACGCGCTCAGGTTCCTGGAGACGATCATGAAGATTTACGCAGGCGAATTGGCTTAAAGATTGGGGTTTGGGATTAGGCGTGGGGCGCTGGCGACAGTGCCTCGTGCCAGCCCTAATTCCTAGCAGGCTGATGAAAAATGACGTAGCGGCGGGTTTACCCCGCCATCCGCTGTTGAGATCGTTCGAGAAATGGCGGGGTAAACCCGCCGCTACGTCGCACGGGAAGGTTTTTTCAGCAGCCTGCTAGGCCCTAATCCCCAGCCCCTAATCCCTAATCCCGGCCCCTAACTCATGCCCAATCTACTGATTGTTGAAGACGAAGCAAAGATGCGGCGCCTGCTGGAGCTGAATCTTGCCGAGGATGGCTACACGATTCACACGGCCGCCAACGCCGAAGCCGGCCTCAGCACGCTGCGCCAGGAAAAGATCGATCTGATTGTCACTGACCTGAAACTGCCGGGCATGAATGGTCTGGAATTCCTACAGGCCGTGAAGCGCGCGAACGCGACGATTCCCATCGTCTTGATGACGGCGTTCGGCACGGTCGAAACCGCGGTTGAGGCCATGAAGGCCGGCGCCAGTGACTACGTGCTGAAACCCTTCTCGATGGAGGAGATGAAACTCATCATCCGGAAGGAATTGGATGTCCGGAGTCTGCGCGAGGAGAATCGCTCGCTGCGCGAGGCGCTGGGCCAGCGCTACCAGTTTCGAAACATCGTGGCGCGCAACCCCAAGATGCAGGAAGTTCTGGCCACGGTCGAGCAGGTGGCGCCCACCAATTCCACCGTGCTGCTGGGCGGTGAGAGCGGCGTGGGCAAGGACCTGATCGCTCGCGCCATCCACGAGCACTCCCGGCGCGCGGCGGGGCCTTTCATCAAGATCAATTGCACGGCGATTCCGGAGAATCTGCTGGAAAGCGAATTGTTCGGTTACGAGAGGGGCGCCTTCACGGGGGCGAACACTTCGAAACCGGGCCGGTTTGAACTTGCCGACAAGGGCACGATCTTTCTCGATGAAATTGGCGATGTGCCGGGGCCGATCCAGGTCAAACTGCTGCACGTGCTTCAGGACCGCGAGTTCGAGCGCCTGGGCGGGACCAAGACCCTCAAGGTGGATGTGCGGGTCATCGCTGCGACCAATCAGGACCTGCGCGCGGCGCTCGAGCAGGGAACGTTTCGCCAGGACCTTTACTACCGGCTGAACGTGGTGCCTATCAACATTCCGCCCCTGCGCGAGCGCAAAGAAGAGATTCCATATCTTGTGGATTATTTCATTGCGCGCTTCGCGAAGGAGGCCGGCAAGCCCCTGACCAGCATCACTCCGGCGGCTCTCAAACTGCTCACAGACTTCCACTGGCCCGGCAACGTGCGCGAGCTTGAAAATATCATCGAGCGCGCCGTGGCCCTTTCCACCGGTACGGTTATCGATGTTGTGGATATCCGTCTGGATAGTTCCGCCCCGGGTGCAGCGGGCGCTCCTGTGGGCGGGTCCGTACCGTTCCCGCCGGAAGGCATGACGCTCGAGCAATTCGAAGATGAAATCATCCGCGAAGCCCTGCATCGCGCGGCAGGCAACAAGAGCCAGGCGGCCCGCCTGCTGGGGCTTTCGCGCAACGCCCTGCGCTACCGCCTGTCGAAGCTGGGCGTGCCGGATGAGGAAGAAAAGTAGGTGGAGAGCTGCGAGCGCTGGTGCGAATCCCCGCAGAGTCAGGATAGGCGGGGAGGTGATATACTATGCGGATGAGTTCCGCCGGTTCACTCACAACTCGCAAGAAGCACGGCGGGAAAGAGTACGGTTACACCGTCATATATCAACGCATGCCGGAAGGCGGTTACAACGTCGTAGTTCCTGCGATTCCCGAGATCTGCACGTTTGGCGAAACCCTCTTGGAGGCGCGGCGCATGGCGAAGGACGCCCTGCGCTGCTTTCTGGAGAGTGCCCTCAAGACTGGCGAACCCATCCCTGAAGATGTCGAAGCGGCTACCGAACACATCGCAGTTTCGGTGGCGTGAGCCGCATGCCCTATAAGCTTCCCGTCCTCAAAGCCAAAGAAGTAGTGCGTGCCTTGCAGCACGCTGGTTTCTATATTCACCATCAGGTGGGCAGCCATGCGCGATTGCTTCATCGGACCAAACCTGAATTGCGTGTTACGGTTCCGATTCACTCCAAAGACATCCCTCCGTTGCTGCTTCGCCGGATCCTGAAACAGGCGGGCCTGACAGAACAGGAATTTGCAGACCTGATCTAGGATGCAACGTCATGCCACGCGCCGGCGGCAACAAGAGCCAGGCGGCCCGCCTGCTGGGGCTTTCGCGCAACGCCCTGCGCTACCGCCTGTCGAAGCTGGGCGTGCCGGATGAGGAAGAAAAGTAGGGGGCGCGGCCGTAACCCAACGAAAGAGGGTGTTGCCGGTTCCATAAGTGGCAGGAGGTCCGCTCGTCAGGTGGCGAATTGACCCCTCACCCGTCCCGCCCCGGCTGACGAAGACACCGGCGGCGGTCCACCCTCTCCCCTGAGGAGAGGGCTATGATTCCCGTTTGGTTGCGGCTCTGCCGCTCTGGGTTACCGGCCCCAGAGCCGAAGAAAAAGCCTGCGTTACGCACTTGCCCAGGGATTGATGATGGGAACGGAGAGGTCTTCAAAGTGCGATGTATTGCGCGTGGCGAGCGTAGCCTGGCAGGCAAGTACGATACCTGCGATCATCGTATCCCTTAGATCGCCGGGGCGTCCTTTTTTGCAACGGGTAGCCATGAGGTCGCCGGCTTGTTGAGCAGCCGCCGCATCGAAGGGAGCAATCCGCCGATCGATCTTGTCGGCCAGGACGGTTTCAAAGGCTTCCATCAAGACTGCGCGTCGCTTTCCCACCGTCATCGTCTGCAATCCAAACCGAATTTCAAGAACAGTCACAGAGGTTGTCCAAACGGATGTCCTCGGCTGTCTGTCCAGCCAAGCGATTACCTGTTTGTCGGGTGTTCGGCTCATCAGCGCCGAAAGCACGTTGGTGTCGAGGATAATCATCAATCAAAGGAGGCGGGTTTGATCCCATGTCCACGAAGTTCAGGAATATCCGCGTCCAGACCGACCTTCCTAAACAAGGAGGCGATTTCGGTTCCCAGTCCGCGGGCGCGAGGGGCTTCTTCCTTGGCAGCATCGCGCAGAATGTCGCGGACTTCTTCTTCCATGCTTCGGCCCTGCCGCTGGGCACGGCGCTGTAATCGTCGCTTGACCTCTAACTCGATGTTGCGAACTACAAATTGCGCCACGGAACCTGCCTCCTGATATCACGATATCACGACATGGGCTGAAAGCCAATAGCCAAGGGGGGGCGCCCCCCTCTGTACATGTATACGCCAATGGCGTATGATAGTGAGGAATGGAATTTATCGAAAGCCCGGCATTCACCCGTCATTTTTCGCAATACCTCAACGATGAGGGGTACGAGGCATTGCAAAACGAGCTTGCCCGCAATCCCCAGGCGGGGGATGCGATGCCGGGCACTGGCGGGTTCCGAAAAATGCGTTGGGCCGACCCGAGGCGTGGCAAAGGCCGCCGGGGTGGCTTGCGGATTATCTATTACCGGTTCGCGCGAGACCATCAGATCTGGTTGATGACGTTATTCGACAAGAACGAGGCCTCAGACCTCTTGCCGAAAGAGAAGAAAGCTTTGAAGGCTGCCATTGAAGCTGAGCTGGAGGCACGGGAAACCAGTCGGAAAGAGGGAAATCGAAGAACGAGGAGAATACGACAATGACCAAGCGAGACCTTTTTGGCGAGTTGATGGAAGGCATGACGGCAATGAAGGGCCATCGCCAAGGCAAGCTGACCCTGCGCAGCTTCAAAGCAGAACCGGCGCCGCTTCCGAAAGTTGACGCAAAACTCATTCGAGGCACGCGGCAGAAACTCGGTTGCTCACGAGCCGTGTTTGCCCGACAACTTCGCATCAACCTGAGAACCCTCGAAAAGTGGGAGCAGGGCCGCGCCAAACCCAACCCCCAAGCTGCCGCGCTGGTGCTCCTTGTTCGCCGATATCCCGACACGCTCGAACGCCTTGAGCAAGTCGCGAGCGGCGACCAGCCAGCGTAGCGTGGACCTGTTTGGCAGCGGGGTAGCGCAGAGGAGGACAAACTACGCCCACCTCTGCGCTACGGGCTCACGCCTTCCCACCCGCCGAGCGCCGCTTAACGGGCCTTTTCCCAGGGGCGGCAGATGCGCTCGATGGTATCGATCATGTTGTCGACTTGTTCCGGGTCAGGGGGGCGCCCGGCATGGACGGCGGCGTTGCGGATTCGCCAGGCTTTATCGAGCTGGGTTTTGTCTTCAAGTGAAATGAAGCCATCCTCCTCCAGGCGGTCGAAGAGGATTTCAATGGCGCCGCGCACATTCAGGTTCATGCCACCGCAGAGTTCGCGCGCCGCGACGCGCAGCAGCCGCTCGTATTCCTCCCCGGCAATCTTACCGGCCAGCTTGGGTTCTTCCTCCACCAGGATGCGCGCCAGTTCCAGCGGACCGTAGTTGCGCAGGAAGGGGCGCAGGACCTGGGCGGCGCGGCGGCGCTGGACCCACACGTCGGCGTCAAACCCACCGAGCGAGTTTGAACCTTCGCTGGCGCGGGTCTCATCTGACACCAGGGAGTGGTACGTCCACAAGGCGGTTTCCGTGTCGGCGACGGACTCCAGACGAAAGTGTTCCTTCCAGGCGCGCAGCTCATCGCAATAGGCCATGTAGAGCTCGACGGTGCGCGGGCGGTGGACCTGCAGCAGGTTCATGATGGGGGTGGAAAAGATGCCGAAGCGGTCCGGATGGACGAAGCGCAGGACGAGTGAAACAATGCCGATACCGTGCAGCACCTCGAGTGCGCTGCGCACCAGGTGGCGGGGGTCAGGGGGCGCGGGACCCAGTACCAGGCGCGCTTTCTTCAAGGTTTGATCGAGTTCCTTCTCATTGGGCTTGGGCCAATAACGCCCAAAGGGTGTGGCGGTAGGATCGAAAATGTTGAGGACGTCTTTGGCCGCCAGCCAGCGGTTGCCCGTGCAGAGCGGCTCGAATTTCTTCTCCAGGGTGCGGAACGTATAGGTGCGCCCAAACTTCTGCTTGCAGACTTCCGGGAAACGGTCGAGATAAAATTTCAGATCAAATCCGGGCATGAAGGCCTCAGGGTCGCATCAGAGCATTTCCACGGTCGATCCGCAATGCACGAAGCGAACGCGCCTCGCATTCTCCCCCAAGTGCCGTCAAATGACAACCTCGGCGGAAATCCGGTAGTGGGTCAATTTGCTGTAGCGGCGGTCTCTGAGCGCCGGAATCTATTGAATCCAAAGCCGGCGGTCGGAGACCGCCGCTACAACAATCCGCACTGACCCACCACCGAGAATCGGGTAGTGACTCAATTTGAAATTTGAGGCGGCAGGTTTCGGCTGGACACCTCAAAGGGGCGTGCCATAATGGCAGGAGTTGACCTACTACTTGAGAGCCGTTACGACGGCCAGCCTGCATGAATTCAAAATGAGTCACTCCCGGCACGCCGCTAATGAATTGCTTCCATCGAAACCGCTCGAAGCTGGCGCGCTTGCCGTCGGGCTCTTCAACCTGGCAGAGACGAAGGGAAGGCTGACGGTAAAGTCGGCAGAATTCGGCCTGAACGGGCGATTCCACCTCAGCGCAGGAGAACGGTCAAGCGCGTGAATTTGATCAAGGTGGAGTAAATTGGACTGAAAAGGAGTGAAGCTATGAAGGCTCCAGAATTGTCAAAGTGGAATTATAAGCTCTTGCTTTGTACGGCTGCCCTTTTGATGATTGTCTCCATGGTGATGGGGCTTCCAGGGGTTGAGGAAGCTACCGGGCCGATCCTGACGCCCTCGCCCGGCCCGGCGGCTAAAATCAACGGGCCAAAAATCTACGGTGCTCGGCCTGGCCACACCTTTGTGTACCGCATTCCGTGTACGGGCGCCCGGCCCATCCGCTTCTCCGCGGAAAGTCTGCCCCCTTCGCTTCGCCTGGACGATAGCACCGGCATCATCACTGGCAAAGTTCCCGAGCATCGAGGCAATTACGCGATCACCCTTCACGCCGCCAACCGTGCAGGGAGCAGTTCGCGTCCTTTCAAGCTTGTCGTCGGCGACTCCCTGGCTCTGACGCCCCCCATGGGGTGGAACGATTGGTACACGTACTACGATCGAATCACCGACAAGGTAATCCGCGAGGCGGCCGACTCCATGATTACTTCAGGAATGGCGGACTTCGGCTATCAGTACGTGGATATCGATGATTGCTGGATGAGGAAACCCGGATCCAAGGACCCATTATTAGGTGGAACACAGCGTGGCCCGGCGGGGGCAATTCTGCCCAATGACCGATTTCCCGACATGCACGGCCTTACCGCCCATATCCATGAACGTGGCCTGAAGGCGGGGATTTACACCGGCCCAGGTCCCTTGACTTGCGGCGGCTTCACCGCCAGTTACGGCCATGAGCAGGTGGATGCCCAGCAGTTTGCCGATTGGGGATTTGATTTTCTGAAGTACGATTTGTGCTCTTACGGCCGGGCCTTTCCGGCCAAGATATTGGAAGATCACCAGCGGCCCTACCGGCTGATGGGGGGAATCCTCAGCCAGCTCAACCGCGACATCGTCTTCAATATGTGCCAATACGGCTTGGCCGACGTGTGGAACTGGGGAGCGGCGGTCAAGGGCAACCTTTGGCGTACCACGGGCGATCTCGGCGTGGCAAAAGGCCATCAGTTGCCAGGGTTCTACGAGATTGGTTTTGCCAACGCTGAGCATTCTGCTGCCGCGGGCCCAGGTCACTGGAATGATCCGGATTACATTTTGATCGGCTACGTCGGAAACGCTTTGCATGAACAGGACCCGCCCCAGCGGACAGCTCTGACCCCCAACGAGCAGTACAGCTACATGTCGATGTGGTCGCTGATGGCCTCGCCGTTATTTTACTCTGGCGTTATGACCCGCCTGGATGCCTTTACCCTGAACGTTCTCTGCAACTCAGAAGTCATCGACATTGACCAGGATGCGTTGGGGAAGCAGGCGAGGATCGTAAGGCACATCGCCAATGAATTTGTTCTATCGAAACCGCTCGAAGATGGCACGCTTGCCGTTGGGCTATTCAACCTGGCAGGGACGAAGGGAAAGCTGACGGTGAAGTGGTCAGAACTCGGCCTGAACGGGCGATTCCATCTGCACGATGTCTGGCGGCAAAAGGATATCGGGGATGCCGCTGAGGAATTCTCCACCGAGGTCGGTCCGCACGGTGTAGCCCTTATCCGCCTGACCTATGCCGACTAGAGGGCGCGTATCGCATAAATCCCGCGTCCTCATGGCAGGAGAACGGTCAAGCGCGTGGATTATGGCGGAGTAGATTGGCGTTTAACTGAGTCACTACTTGAAATCGGGCCACCGGGTCATTCCTCACATTCATAATTCAAAATTCAAGATTCAAAATTTCCTTCAATTGCCTGCGCAAGCGCGCCCGGGTGGCGTAGAATGGTTGCAGCGAATTCTCGTCGACGCCGGAGAAAGCTGTGCCAGAACCTCTCACTATTTCCGCGAAGACCTTGGGCGCGGTGGCCATGCCGGACTTCTGCCCGCGCTGCTTCTGGATTGAGATGCACGCGGAAGGACTCCCTTACCAGATCTTCCCCGGGATCTTCAGTTCGATTGATTCCTATGGCAAGCGGCTCGTACACGGGTGGTTTGACCGTCACCAGTGCGCGCCTCCGTGGCTCGCTGCACTCGGAGACCTCCAGGGTTACCGCGAGCCCCCGCATTACTCCAAGTTCCGCGTCGAGAGCCGCGAGACCAACATCGTTCTGCGCGGTACGCCGGATGGAATCCTGGTGAGGCGCGACGGATCGTACCTGATTGTCGATTACAAGACCGCCAAGTTCACTGCTCATCAGGATGTACTATTACCGATGTACGACACGCAGTTGAACGCCTATGCGTTCATCGCTGAGCCCTACGGATTCTCTCCTGTGTCGGGTCTGGCGCTTGTCTACACTGAGCCCGTCACGGACAGCGCTGCAGTGGTGAACGAATCGCACCTGACTGAGGCGGGATTTGTGATGGAATTCAGCGCGCATATCGTGCCGGTGGAGCTTAAGCCGAAGACCATTCCCCCGCTGCTCGCCAAGGTTCGAGAGATCTACGATCTCAAACGCCCCCCTAAGTCAAGCGCGGGATGCAAAGACTGCACGCTGCTGAAGAACCTGATAGAGCTCGCGTGGGAGTAGGCGGGTTTTTTTATTATTGTTCCATTATTCCCTTGTCAGCACCACCCCGGCGCCCAACGCGCCACCCCTCCTCATCTGAGGCGGGGAGTCTTTGAAGAACTCCCCTCCTGATTTAGGAGGGGTGGCGCGCGGAGCGCCGGGGTGGTTACAGTAGGCGGGGCTCCGAGCGCCGGGGTGGTTATTCCCTTCAGTCCAGTCACCCCGCCCCGCTGGCTGAAAAGGGCCACCGAGCGGCTGAATTTAGGCAGGGCGTTGCGGCCTTGTAATCCCGGCCATCCCAGGGGCTTTGCCTAACCTATTGTCCGTCAATAAGATGGGCGGCATTTGTAATTCCTAAGTTTGGCATGGGGCGTGCCCTATACAGGCCGGACGTTATTTGGAGTACGACCAGGCAAGTTCGTTCGAGGTGGGCCATGAAAAACCGATTGCTTTTAATCACGCTTGCAGTTCTTACCTTTGGATTCTCAGCTAGCCTTCCGGCCCAGGACGGGCCCGACCCCGGAGCGGGGCCTGAGCCCGCCGTGGCTCGCATCAGCGTCGTGCACGGTGATGTTTCCCTGATGCACGGAGATTCCACTGAAGGCGCGGCGGCTACCGTCAACACTCCGGTGATGGCGGGCGACCGGGTGGCCACAGCGGCCAGATCGCGCGCCGAAATCCAGCTCGACTTCGCCAACATCCTGCGCTTCGACCAGAGCACGGAAGCGCAGCTTGCCACCTTGAGCCCCAACAAGATCCAAATTCAGATGGCGTCGGGCCTGGCGGAACTCAGCGTTTTCAAAGGCACGCAAGCCGACATGGAGATTGATACTCCTAACATGGGTGTCCACCCCTTATCGGACGGTGTTTTTCGCATTCAGGTAGATTCCCCCACGGAGACGGAATTGATCGTGCGCCGGGGCGAAGCGGAAGTTCTTACCAATCAGGGCAGCACCAAGGTAGAGGCCGGGCAAGTCATTTTCATCCATGGCGCCGACAATCCGGAGTATCGCGTTGACCAGGCGGCGGCTGGGGATGATTTCGACAAGTGGGCGTTCGACCGCGACAAACAGATTGCCTCAGCGCAGGCTTACCGGCATACCGATCCGTCTGTGACGGGCGCGGGCGACTTGGATGCTTACGGCCAGTGGAGTGAAGTGCCAGGCTACGATTGGTGCTGGACTCCCCAAGTGGATATGGGTTGGGTACCCTACCGCGACGGCGTTTGGGTCGATGAGCCTTACTGGGGATCGACCTGGATCGGGTTTGAACCCTGGGGTTGGGCGCCTTACCACTATGGCCGGTGGTTCATGTATGGAGACC
Source organism: uncultured Acidobacteriota bacterium (assembly GCA_963804995.1). GTDB lineage: Bacteria > Acidobacteriota > Terriglobia > UBA7540 > UBA7540 > Bog-366. Next base: position 1,862,054 of record CAWDSK010000006.1, on the reverse strand, counting down.
GGTGGCGCTGGTGGCCGGGCCGGGGAATGTATGGTGGACGTGGGGGTTGGGGACCGGGTTATGTCTCCTTCTTTGGCTTCGGTGGTAGGGGCATTGGAGTGGGCGTCGGCTTTGGCTCGGTTGGCTGGTTGCCACTCGGCCCGCGTGACAACTTCCATCCCTGGTGGGGAGCTGGCCGCGGCTTTAACGCCACGAATTTCTCGAACCTTAACGGCCGGGGCTTCACACATGTTGGGGGCAGGCCCTACGGATCGAACCTGGAAAACGTGATGACGAATGGGCGCATACGAGGAGCCATCACCAGTGTCTCCACACAGAATTTCGTGAACGGGCGCATCAGGAACAACTACCAGCCCGTGAGTGAGAATATGCTGCACGGCGCGAGTATGATGCACGGCGCGTTGCCAGTGGCGCCCAACCGCGGCAACTTCGGAGCAAGAGTTGGGAACCGTGCGGGCTTCTCCTCGCCCTCGGCCAATGGCCAGCATTTCTTTAGCAGAAGCTCCGTGGGTGCAGGACGCATAAGTAACTTCTCGACTCAGCAAGGACGGTTTGGAGCGGTCGCTCCTCGCGCCGAAGGCCAAGTGACCGGGCGCGGCGGGGTTCCGAATTCATCTCAGTCGCCAAACTGGCAGAGGTTTGCTGGCTCGAGCCAAACCTACCGTTGGCCTGCGGCCGTGAATATGCCGGGCTCCGAGAGAAGCAATCCAGCGCCGCAGGGCCGCACGAGCAGTTGGCAAGGTTACGGCCGGCCGTCGCAAGTTCCGATGGGAGGGGCCAGCCGCGCTTATGAATCGCGCTCGGGTGGCCCGGGCGGATGGAATGCGCCTGCCCCTCGTTCAGGGGGATCGTACTACGGCGCCGGCCGCCAACCCCTGCAATTAAACCGGCCCATCATGCGTGAACGCCCAGCCGGGGGCGGCAGTTATGGTGGCGGCAAGACCAACTCCGCGCCTGCAGGCGGTCACACTTCCTCCACTCCCCGCGGCGGTGGTGGTGAAAGCCACGGCGGTGGCGGTGGGGGTGGTAACCACGGCGGCGGAGGCGGTGGCGGTTCGCACGGAGGAAAACGCTAAAGCTCACCTCACAAACAGGGGCAGTCGGTCGGCGCCTCAACTCAGCCCGCTACTGCCCCTGCCCCACCTTTGAAGATCCTCAGCCCAGTCCCGCGCCCGCGTAGCGGGCGTCATCATTTGGCCCACGGCGCAAGCCGTGGGGAAAAAGGTGAGTGTTTCTCACGCCCCGTTAGGGGTGGCATCGGAGAAATGTTCTTCCGCAACCTGAATGCCCCCACCCAGCGCTCCCTTCATGTACAATGTAAGAGATGGCAACGCAGATTAAACTCCTGGCCAAGACCACGGCGTCGATCGAGGAGATCGGGCTCATTCTCAACGCCGAGCATGGTGACCCTTTCCACATCCTGGGGATGCACCTGGTTGAGTTAGACGGCAAGGCGGCCGTAGCGATCCGAGCGTTTCTGCCGCGGGCCCATAGCGCCTGGGTGGTGCGCGGGCCGGCGGAGGCGGACGTGGTGCCGCTCGAGCGGATTCACGCCGATGGATTCTTTGAGGCGGTCTTCCCGGGCGAGCAGGCCATGTTTCCCTATCGCCTGCGCACGGATTACGCCGGACAACAGGAGTTCGAGGATCCCTACCGCTTTCCCCCGTACTCTCGGATTTCGATCTCTACCTGCTGGCGGAGGGCACGCACGACAACACCTACGAAAAGCTGGGCGCACACCTGACGGAAGTCTCCGGCGTGAAAGGCGTGGCCTTTGCGGTATGGGCCCCCAACGCCCAACGTGTGAGCGTGGTGGGTGACTTCAATCATTGGGACGGCCGGCGCCACCCTCTGCGCGTGCGCGGCGCCACCGGCGTGTGGGAACTTTTCGTCCCGGGATTGCGCGAGGGTGAGATTTACAAGTATGAAATCAAGGGCGCGACATCGCAACTACCTGGGGCTGAAGACCGACCCTTATGGGTTCTACAGCGGAGAAGCGGCCCAAGACGGCTTCCATTGTCTACGACCTCAATCGCTATGCCTGGAATGACCAAGACTGGATGGCCGAGCGCACCATGCGCCAGAGCTTGGACGCGCCGCTGGCGATTTACGAAGTCCACCTGGGTTCGTGGCGGCGCGCCGTGGAAGAAAACCATCGCGTGTTGAATTATCGCGAGCTCGCCGGGCAATTGGCGGACTATGTCGAGAAGATGGGCTTCACGCACGTGGAGCTGATGCCGGTGATGGAGCATCCCCTGGACGAATCCTGGGGTTACCAGACCACCGGCTATTTCGCGCCCACCAGCCGCTACGGCACGCCGGAAGACTTCATGTACTTTGTCGATCATTTGCACCAGCACGGGATCGGCGTGATTCTGGACTGGGTGCCGGCGCATTTTCCCTCCGATGCCCACGGCCTGGCGTTTTTCGACGGCACGCACCTTTACGAGCACGAGGATCCCCGCCTGCGCGAGCATCCCGATTGGGGCACGCGCATCTTCAACTACGGCCGCAACGAGGTGCGCAACTTCCTTTGGGCGAGCGCGCTGTTTTGGCTGGAGAAATATCACGTCGACGGCCTGCGCGTCGATGCGGTGGCGTCCATGCTCTACCTGGACTATTCGCGCAAGCCTGGGGAGTGGGTTCCCAATCGTTACGGGGGCAACGAAAACCTGGAGGCGATCGATTTCATCAAGCGCTTTAACGAGCTGGCTTACCAGTACCATCCCGGCATCCTGACCATCGCGGAGGAGTCCACCGCCTGGGCCATGGTCTCGCGGCCGACTTACGTCGGCGGGCTGGGCTTCAGCCTGAAGTGGAACATGGGCTGGATGCACGACACGCTGCAATATTTCTCCATGGATCCCATCCACCGCAAGTACCACCACAACAGCCTGACCTTCTCGCTGCTCTACGCCTTCAGCGAGAATTTTGTGCTGGCGCTTTCGCATGACGAAGTGGTGCACGGCAAGGGCTCATTGCTCGCCAAGATGCCGGGAGACACTTGGCAGAAGTTTGCGAATCTGCGGGCGCTTTACGCCTTTCTCTACGCGCACCCGGGAAAGAAAATGCTCTTCATGGGGGTGGAATTCGGGCAATGGAGCGAATGGAACCCTGCGCATGAGCCTGGACTGGAACCTGCTCGACTACGAACCGCACCGCAAGCTTCAGGAACTGGTGGCGGAACTCAACCACATTTACCGCGCGGAGCCGTCGCTGCACGAAATCGACTTCGACACACAGGCTTTCAATGGATCGATTTTCACGATGCCGACAGTTCCGTGATCTCCTTCCTGCGGAAGGGCAAAACCCCGGGTGAGCATGTGGTGGTGGTGTGCAACTTCACTCCTGTGCCGCGCCCGGGCTATCGCGTCGGCGTGCCGGAGGCATGCTTCTACCGTGAGATATTGAATACCGACGATGCAAGGTTTGGCGGTAGCGGGGTGACCAATGGGACCGGCCGCCAGGGCGATTCCGCTTCCCTGGCATAACCAGCCTTGCCACGTGGAATTGACCCTGCCGCCGCTGGGCGTGGTCTACCTGAGGCCGGAGAGGTAGGCCTCACGCTTCTCGCCGCTCGAACCAAGTATCCCGCGTGCTGGGAAATTCCCCGCAGAATTCGCCGTCACAATCCCAGCACCAGCTTGTCCACGCGCTGGCTCACGTCGCGCAGGTAGGCCTCGTCGCCGGCCTCCAGCTCCGTTGTCGCCCAGCCCGTGTAACCCACCTCTGCGAAAGCTTTGCGCACTTCTGCCCAGTCAATGTCACCCTCGCCGAGGTTCACGAATTGCGCGGTGACAGGGCTCCAGCCTTTCCCCATCTTGAAGTCCTTCAAGTGAACTTTGGCGATTATCCTTCCGACGGTGCGAATCCAGTCCTGGGGATAACCGTATAGCACCACATTGCCGACGTCGAAGTAGGTTTTGATCCAGGGGCTCTGGAACTCCGTCACGTAAGCCTGCATTTCAAGCGGGCTGAGCAGGAACTTGTTCCAGACTTCCTCGATGGCGATGACGACCTTGAGTTCCGCGGCCAGCGGGATGAGCTTGCGAATCTGCCGCTGCGAGCGGGTCCAGGCGTCGTGGTAACCCGTCTGGGGATTGACGACGGCCGGGACCAGCAGCACGGTGTCCGCTCCCCACAGTGCGGCGTTGTGCAGAGAAGTCCGCATGCCCTCCAGGGATTTCTCCACCACGGCGGGATCGCTGGAGGAGAGCGGGTTGTCCCAATGCGCCATGTTCATGACAGAGTGAATGCGGATCTTGGCGTCTTCCGCGGCCTTCTTGATTTCCTCGGCCATCTTCGGGTCCGTGACGGTTTGGCCTTCCACGCCCTCAAAGCCCACGTCGCGGGCCATTTTGAAGCGGTCAGCGTAGCTCAACTGTTTGGGTAACATGTAAATCTGTACGGCCTTCTTGATGCCTCCACCGGCAGGAGCGGCCGCAGGAGCACTACCAGCGGGGCCTGCCGCGGCAGGCTGGAGCGATGCCAGGGGAGACGCAACTGCAGCTCCCACGGAAACCTTTAAGAAATCTCGACGCGATGAATTCAGCTTCATGATGACCTCCTTGAGAACAAGGTGCCGGGTGCGAGGTGTCAGGTTCGGGAGGCTAGCGGGAGAAGACTACACCTTGCCCCCAGCCCCCAGTACCCAGCCGCTAGCCGCTGAGACCTGACACCTCGCAACGATCACGCAAACTTGCTGATATCGATCTTCGGATCGTACACTTCCTTCGACTTTTGCAGCTCCTCCCAGGTAAGGGGGTGGCCCTTCAATGCCGCATTACGGCCCAGCATGGCGCTCATGGCTGACTCCGCGCCCAGCGCGGCCTGGTTGTGGAACTGCCCGCTGGTGATGCTGGCGACGAACCCCTTTTGCTTTTCGGCGTCGGCTTGATCGAGCGAACCCTTGAACTTACCCGTGACGGAGAATTGTTCTGTTTCACGTGCCGCGCCCAATCCCGCATCCCATTTGTGGTCACCGGCAATGCTGACGCGCCAATCGTAATGCGCCTCGGAACTGCCCTCCGTTCCGAACAAGCTGACCGCAGCGTCAAAAGTAGGATGGCCGACTTGGCAGGAACCAAAACTGATTTGCACGTCGCCCGGATAAGTAAAGAGCACGTTGTAGTTATCCCAGCAATCGCCTGGGTCGGTACGAAGCTTGCGGCCACCCGTACCCACGGCCTTCAAGGGGTGCCCTTGGAGCATCCAGTTGCACATGTCAATCACGTGGATGTTCTGCTCCACGATGATGTCGCCGGAAAGCTTGCGGTCCCAAACCCAATTGCGCAGCCGCTTCTCTTCCGGCGAAGCATTGGGCCAATCTTTGAGGTCGATGTGCGAGCAGTAATAGTAAGCCAGCCCGCTCCCGATCTTGCCGAGCGCGCCCTCGTGAATGCGGCGGGTCAGTTCCACCATGGGGGGCGCCATGCGAATCTGGAATCCCACCTCGAGACTCAGCTTGCCCTTCGCCTTTTCGCCGATTTGGATGGCGTGGTGGGCGCCCGGCACATCCACGGCGATGGGCTTTTCGCAATAGACGTGCTTGCCGGCGTCGACCACCGTTTCCAGATGGTGCGTGTGGAAGTAGGGAGGCGTAGTAATAAGGATGAAGTCAACTTCCTTTGAGGCGGCAATATCTTTGTAAGCATTCGGCCCTTTGAAGAGTTGCGCCGGGTCGATGGCCGCGTAGCCCTTGGATTGCTGGATTTCGTCGTAGTGCTTGTGCGCGGCATCGAGCCTGTCGCCGAAGAGATCGGCCAGGGCGGTGACCCGCGCGCCGGCATCCTGCACGAAGCCCGTGCCTACGGCGTGGCCGCGGCCTCCGCAGCCCATAATTCCAAAACGAACCTGGGAGTTCGCCTGCGTCCCGCGCACCAACTGCGGCTTCATGATCATAAAGCTTGCGGCCGCGGCTGCACCCAGGAATTCCCTGCGGCCAAGCTGCTTCTTGGATTGATCGGTCATTTCAAATCCTCCTTTGTGCCAAGTGAAACTTCAGAGTTTCTCTGGATTACCAAGATGAATCGGGTCATCGATTGAAAGCCCCTTATTCCCCCTGTTCCCGTTGAGCTGGCTTCTCACTTCGAGGAGGGTGTGCCGGGGTTTATCGAAAGAGGGAGCAGGTAAATATCCTTGAAGCGGATCTTCACCCCACCGCCGGTGTGGAGCTGCAAACCGATCACGCCATCCGTGAACTTCGGATCCGGATCGATATAGTCCACGCAGGGCACGCCGTTCAACCGCGTGACGTAGTGGTGACCCTCTTCGGCGATTTCCAGATCGTTCCAGTCGCGGGGCTTGATGGCGCTTTCGCAGGCGGGCGAGGGCATCGCCACCCAGCCCCGACGGCCGCTCTCGTAAATCCCGCCCGTGTGCCGGGTGGGATCGACTTCCACCTGCATGCCTTCAATATCCGGGCCGGTCTTGGGCGAGTCACCGGTGATGCGCGAGCGCGTGAAGACTCCGCTGTTGCCATCGGTTTCGGGTTTGAATTTCAGGCGCAGCGAAAAATCACCGTAGGTCTTCTCCGTCGTGAGGTAGCCGTAGTGACCCACCGTGCTTTCGCCCAGGATGGAGCCATTGTCCACAACCCATTTTTCCTGTCCGTTATTTTTCCACCCATTCAGGTCTGTACCATTGAAGAGGGAAATCCAGCCGTTTCCCGCGGGCGCCTGAGCCCCCGTTGGCACGGCCAGAAGGAAGGATACACATAATGCCACGAGCACATGTTTCATTGCGGAACTCCGTTTCCTTCTCCAGCGATTATCAAGGCGGCGGCAGCCACCCTCGAACTGAAGCTACAGAGAAGGAACCGATAATAGTCGGAACGTGAAGCGAAATCTAGTGTCCTGAGTCAGAAGTCCGCTGATTATTGGAAAACCCCCTCCCCCCGGCCCCTCTCCCCCAAGGGGGCGAGGGGGGAGTTCATTTGAATTTACTGCCCTCGCCCCCTTGGGGGAGAGGGTGGCCCGCCCTCGGCGTTTTCATCAGCCGGGGCGGGACGGGTGAGGGGGTCCCCTTTGAACCCAGTGAGACTTTGTCAGCGAACTTCTGACTCAGGACACTAGTGGAACGAAGCAGGAGGGCAAATTGACCGTCCGGGGTTGCAGGTCCGTGTTAAAGGGGTTGTGGCGGGACATGCTGATTTCCGGTGGCGCGAAAGTCCGTGGGACATATTTCAATCACATGCGTCAGGGCTTGTTGAGCGCGACATGGCACACGCCAAGCCTGCGCGATCGTCGCTTGCAGCCCAGAAGGACTGGAGTAGAATGCCTGAGGTCAAATACCCTCATAAGGATTGCTGCCATGTTGCGAAAACTTGTTTTGAGCCTGGTCAGCCTGTTCGCGCTCGCTGCTGTCGCGGTGGCGCAGAGTGGCACGGTGGTGGTTCGCCCCAAGGAAATCGACGCAGTGCTGGTGAATCCTGGAATGGGCATTCAGACGTTCCAGCGCTTCAATGGTGATGCGCTCAACGCGGCGCTTGGATGGTCAGAAGAAGGTCCCTTGGGTAAGTTGGCGCCGGCGACGAATGCGACGGATATTCCGCTGTTGTCGATTTCTTACTGCCGTTGGTTCTGGGAGGCGATCGAGCCGGAGCAGGGCAAGGTCCGCTGGGAGATTCTGGACGAAGCTTTGCGTCAAGCGCACGCGCACCATCAAACGCTCGCAATCCGCTTAATGCCCTACGATCAGAAGCACCCCTTGCCGGAGTGGTATCGCAAGTCAGGCGCACGGCGAGCCAACCAACCCACCGACAAGGACGGCGAGATTTGGCAGCCCGACTTTGCGGACCCCTTGTATATGAAATACTGGGGAGCGCTGGTGGCGGCCGCGGGTGAGCGGTACGACGGGCATCCGGATCTCGAAAGCGTGGATGTTTCGTCGGTGGGCTACTGGGGTGAGGGCTGGAGTCCCTACATGCCCGCCTTTGAAGTTCAGAAAGAACTGATTGATATCTGGCTGGAAGCGTTCAAGCACACCCCGTTGCTGATGAACTTCGATCAGGAAAAGGCCTTGGCCTATGGGACCGGGCAGGGTGCGGGCTGGCGGCTCGACTGCTGGGGCGATATGCGCAGCACCACGGGCGCGCACTGGTGCCACATGCTGGATTTTTACCCGCAGCAGATTGTCCGCGCCGGCATCCAAGACGCCTGGCAACGAAGCGCCGTGTCCCTTGAAACCTGCGGGGTGCCGGGAGGTTGGAAACAAAGCGGCTGGGATCTCGACTACATCATAAGTCAGGCGCTGCGCTGGCATGTGTTGTCGGTGAATCTCAAATCGTCCGCGATTCCCCCCGAGTGGAAAAAGGCGTTTGACGATTTCCAAAAGAAGATGGGCTACCGATTCATTTTGCGCCGCCTGGAATATCCGCAGGCTGTCCAGGCAGGCACGATGCAGACGGTCCACATGTGGTGGCTGAATGCTGGCGTGGCTCCGGTTTATCGCGCGTATGACCTGGAATTGGAGTTGTACTCTGCAACCGGCCGCGCGGCAATCAAGCTGCCTGTGGATGTGCGCAAGTGGTTGCCGGGCGACGCGGTATTTGACGGACCGGTTTATATCCCCGAATCTTTGAAGCCTGGCGACTATCGCGTGCGCGTGGCGCTGTTGGACCCACGGACCGGCCAGCCCGCCATCAAGCTCGCGAGCGAGGGTCTCCAACCCGACGGCTGGTACGACTTCGGCGGGATAACGATTCGTTGAGGTCATGCCTGTGTAATGGAATCAGGTTATCATTACCTTCTTTTGAGAACTCGGGGATCCAATTGAACAGAAGCATAGGAGGAAGCATATGCGCGTGGGAAATAACGCCGGGACCCGCAAGGGCTGGGTTCCCCGCCTGAGGCCAAATCGATTGAACCGCGAGGTTCGATGCCGGGAACGCACAGCGACGCTTGTGGTGCTGGGGACGTTGCTATACGTGTTGGCGCTGCCCGCTCCCATGGCGGCACAAAACGTAGATTCACGCGGTCCGGATGAGAGCGGATTGCAGCTCGTGCAGCCGGTTGAGCCTGGCCAAACCTCTCCTCACCTGACGATCACGCTTCAGGATGCGCTTGACCGCGCGGAAAGGAATGACGCGCAATACTCCGCGGCAGTCACCGATGCGAAAATCGCCAAGGAAGACCACGTCCAGGCGCGCGCGGCGGGGCTCCCATCGCTCGGTCTCGAAACGGCCGCCCTTCTCACGCAGGGCAACGGAAAGATTTCCACGGGGAGGTACGTCACCCAAGACGGCGTCCACGTCTACCGCCAGTGGGGCGTGGTGCACCAGGATTTTTCGCTCAGCACGCTAACCATGGTAGGGGACCGAAGGGGCGCAGCTCTCGAGGCGCTGGCCCAAGCCAAGGCTGAAATCGCCCACCGCGGGTTGAAGGTCACCGTCACCAAAGATTATTACGCCCTGGTGGTGTCACAGAGAAAATACGAGACCACCGAGGAGAGCCTGAAGCAGTCGGAGCGCTTCCTGGCAATGACGAAGGACCAGGAACGCCAGGGCGAGGCCGCGCACAGTGACGTCATCAAGGCCCAGATTCAGTTCAACCAGCAGCAGGCGATCTTGCGGGACACGCAGTTGCAGATGGAAAACGACCGCCTGACGCTTGCGGTTCTGGTTTTTCCCACGCTCACGGAAAACTTTTCCGTAGTCGACGACCTTGACCAGGGGCAGAGCCTGCCCTCTTTCTCTGACGCGCGGGCGATGGCGGCACGTGAGAACCCGGACCTGCGCGTGGCCATGGAAGCGGTGCGAGAATCAAATCTCGGCGTTTCCGCTGCGCGCTCCGCGCTGCTGCCCTCCATCACCACCGATTTTGATTATGGTATCGAAGCCAATGCCTTCGCTCTCCGCAGCGTGGTGTCGGCCTTTCCTGAAAAGGGCCCTCTTCCCAACGTCGGATATTTTGCTACCATAACTCTGAATCTGCCGGTTTGGGACTGGGGCTCGTTGCGCAGTAAGCTTCGGCAGGCGGAATACCACCGCCAGCAGGCGCGCGTGGAATTGACCTTGGCCCAGCGGCAGACGATCAGTGAGTTGTATTCTTTTTATAACGAAGCTCAGACGGCCAAGTCGATGGTGGACACCTTGCGTGAAACCGCCAACCTGGCGAGCGAGGGGGCGCGCTTGACGACCTTGAGGTATCAGGCCGGGCAAGCCTCGGCGCTGGAAGTCGTGGATGCACAAAACACGCTCACCCAGGCCCGCAACGCTTATGATGATGCACAAGCGCGCTTCCGGCTGGCGCTGGCGCAATTGCAAACGCTGACAGGATCCTTCTGACCGTGATTGGGGACAAGCGCATGGCAGACTACTCGATAACCCGGCTGCGTAGATACGGGTCGGACCCGCGGAGAATGCACGCCCGACGCCCGCACGCCTCGAGCGATCATTCCCAGCCTTCTTTTGCTGGCTCTGGCAACGTGGCCGGGGTGTTCGAAAAAGGAGGGCGGTGAGGTTGCGCCCACCGTCACCGTCCAGGTGGCGACGGCGGAGACGGAAAAGATCGATCGCAAGATCTCGGCCGATGCAGTCATTTATCCGCTGCGTCAGGCTGCTCTGGTTCCCAAGATCAGCGCGCCGGTACGCAAGTTCTTTGTGGAACGTGGAAGCCACGTCCACGCCGGCGACTTGCTGGCGCAGCTTGAGAATCAGGATTTGGTCGCCGCCGTGACCGATAACAAGGGGGCTTACGACCAGGCCCAGGCGGCGTATGAAACCGCCACCAAGCAAGCGTTGCCGGAGGAGATTCGGAAAGCCGAGCTTGACACCAGGGCAGCCCAGCAGGCCATGCAGTCCTCGCAGAAGGTTTATGAGGGCCAGCAAAATCTTTTCAAGCAAGGCGCCACGGCACGCAAGAACGTGGACGATGCCAACCTTGCCTATATCCAGGCCCGCAATCAGTATGACATCGCACGCCGACACCTGGATTCCCTCCAGAAATTCGGCAAAGAGCAGGAATTGAAATCCGCGGAAGGCCAACTGACGTTCCGCACGGGGAAAGTATCTGGGCGCGGAGGCGCAACTGAGCTTCGCCGAGATCCGTAGCCCCATCGACGGCGTAGTGACCGACCGGCCGCTCTATCCCGGAGAGATGGCCGCGGCGGGTTCCCCCCTGATTACGGTGATGGATCTTGCGCAGGTGGTGGCTCGCGCTCACATCGACCAGCAGCAGGCTGCGGCTCTCAAGGTGGGTAATGCCGCCAGTATCTCGGCGCCCGGAATTGCGGACGACGTTCCCGGCAAGGTGACGATGGTAAGCCCCGCGCTGGATCCGGGGAGCACCACGGTGGAGGTTTGGGTGCAGGCTGCCAATCCCCACGAACAGATACGGCCGGGGGGCAGCGCGCGACTTACGATCATCGCGGAAACGGTGCCGAAAGCCGTAGTGATTCCCGCCGTCGCGATCCTGACTGCTCCGGACGGCGGCACCTCCGTGATGGTAGTTGACGCGCAGAATAAACCGCACCAGAGGAGCGTGAAACTTGGCATCCGCGATGGCGACGACGCTCAAGTTACGGAAGGGATCAAGGCGGGCGAACGCGTGGTGACCGTCGGGGCATACGACCTCTCCAAAGAAGACCCGGATGTTCTGGAGAAGACCAAAGTGCAGATCGAAGCGCCCGCCGCCCCCGAAACGGAAAAGGGTGGAGACGAGGGCAAGGGCGACGCGAAGGAGTGAGTGTTGGGCAAGGAGGGTTCGGTCTTGAAATCGGAATCGCCATACTGGTTTGTTCGCCACTCGAAATCGATTATCTTCCTCATTCTCACCCTGGCGTTCGTAGGTGCCTACCAGGCCTTCACCATTCCCGTAGCGGTGTTTCCCTCCACAAATTTCCCTCGTGTGATTATCGGTGTTGATAATGGTGTCATGCCCATCGACCAGATGATGGTGACCATCACGCACCCCTTGGAGGAAGCCGTCAACAGTGTGGAAGGGTTGCAGACGGTTCAATCCGTCACCAGCCGCGGTTCCGCCGAAATTGACCTGTACTTCGATTGGAACGTCGACATGTTCCAGACCCTGCAGCGGGTCAACTCCGCCGTGGCGACTGCGCAAAGCGCGTTGCCACCCACTGTGCACATTGAAACGCATCGCCTGACGTTTGCGAGTTTCCCCATTATAGGTTACAGCCTCACTTCGGATACGACGCCGCAGACCGACCTCTGGGAGATGGCGACCTATGAGATCAAGCCGCGCCTGAACCGTTTGGATGGTGTCTCCACAGTGCTCGTGCAGGGAGGGGAAGAGCCGGAATTCCAGATCAGCCCGAACCCCGCGAAGCTGCTTGAGACCCACGTGACCGTGACCGATATTCTGGACGCCGTCCGGCGTACGAACCTGATCGATTCTCCCGGCCTGCTTGAACGCAATCACCAGCTTTACCTGGGACTGGTGAGCGCGCAGGTCCACACCCCGGAAGAGATTGCGAATATCGTCGTCAAGTCGACGAAAGACGGCGTGCCCATCCGCATCCAGGAAGTGGCAACGGTCAGCCCCTCGGTGAAGCCGGTATACACCATCGTCACCGCAGATACCAAGCCTGCCGTGCTGCTCAGCATCAATCGTCAACCGGAGAGCAATACGGTGGCGGTTGCGCAGGAGGTGCACGACGAAGTTGCTCAGATCCAGAAGACACTGCCCCACGGCGTGCATCTGCGGCCCTTCTATGATCAATCCACCATCGTCACCCAATCCATCCACAGTGTACGAGACGCTATCCTGATCGGCCTGATTCTGGCTTCCATCATCATGGTTCTTTTCCTGCGGGATTGGGGTGCATCGCTGGTGGCCGGCCTGGTAATTCCTATTACCCTGCTGGTGACTTTCATTGCCCTCAAGGCGCTGGGCGAAAGTTTCAATCTGATGACCTTGGGGGGATTGGCAGCGGCTGTGGGGCTGGTCATCGACGATGCGATTGTGGTGGTGGAAAACATCGTCCTGCATCGAGACGCCGGCGAAGGCCGCCTGGAGGCCATCCATAGCGCGCTCAAGGAAATTACCGTCCCGCTGGTGGGATCTACCATCACGCCCGTTGTAGTTTTCCTGCCGCTCATTTCCATTTCCGGTGTCACCGGCACGTTCTTTCGCGCCCTCGCCGTGACCATGTCCGTCGCACTTTTCACTTCTCTCGCCCTGGCGCTGGTTTGGACGCCCAACCTGGCGCTGTACTTTGTGCGCAGAAAGCACCCGGATGAACCGGGGCCGGCGGACGAACCGGCGAAGGACTCCGGCGCTCCCGCGACGGACAACGCGGAGGAAATACGCCGCCTGATGGCCGCCGAAGAGGCCTCCCTGACGGGATTCTTCGGCAAGGTCATCCGCTTCTATGAACGCTGGCTGCGGCTTGCCCTGGAGCGCCCCCGATGGCTGGCGGCGATGTGCGTGGTGCTCGTCATCGCTTCCTACATTTGTTACCGCAGCCTGGGAACGGATTTACTGCCGGCCATGGATGAAGGCGGGTTCATCCTCGATTACGTGATGCCTCCGGGCAGCTCACTCCAGGAAACTGACCGCGTGGTCGCCCATATGGAGCGGATCTGCCGCGCGGTTCCGGAAGTGGAAAGCACCTCCCGGCGCACCGGGCTCCAGCTCGGGCTGGCGGCTGTCACGGAGGCGAACACCGGCGACATCTCGGTGAAGCTCAAGGAAGACCGCCACCGCGATATCGATGAAATCATCAGTGAAGTTCGAGCTAAGGTCACGAAAGAAGAGCCGCAAGTCGATGTCGAGTTTGCCCAGTTGCTCCAGGACATGATTAGCGATCTCACCGGCGCCCCTCAGCCGATTCAGATCAAGATGTTCAACCCCGATGGGAACTTGCTGAACCAGTTGGCGCCGCGGGTGGCCGAAGCCATCAGCAAAGTCCAGGTGCGGGGGAAGAAGCCCGTGGTGGATATTGTGAATGGGGTCGATAACGCCACGAGTGGTCCGGCACTGGTTTTTCAAGTCAATCCCCAAACCGCAGCGCGGGCCGGTTTCACCACGGAAGAGGTGGAGCTTGACGCCTCCGCCATCATGGAGGGTGAACCGGCTGCCACGCCCGTGGTCGTCAACGGCCAGGCGCGGACGTTGCGCGTGCGCTTTCCCGCCGCCAACCGGTCTTCTCTAGATGCCATGAACAGCACGCTGCTGGTTAGCGCCACCGGGCAGACCGCCACGCTCGGGTCACTGGCGGCCGTCACGGAATTGCCTGGGCAGACGGAAATTCTGCGTGAGAACCTGCAGCGCGATGTAGCAGTGACGGCGCGCCTCGAAGGTGTGGACCTGGGTACCGGTGTCGCGGCGGTAATGAAGGCTGTAGATGACTTGAAACTGCCGCCTTCCATTCGCGTCGTGTACGGCGGAACTTATCGCGAACAGCAGCAGTCGTTTCATGATCTGCTGATCGTTCTGCTGCTGGCTCTCGTGCTGGTATTCCTGGTGCTGCTCTTCGAATTCGGCACTTTCAGCGCCCCGGTGGCAATTCTCTCTTCCGCGGTTCTTTCCACCTCAGGCGTTTTTGTGGCGCTCCTGGTTACGGGAACCACCTTTAACATTTCGTCGTTTATGGGCCTCATCATGGTGGTCGGCATCGTGGCCAAGAATGGAATTCTTCTGCTCGACGCGGATCAGAAGTTTCGTTCCGTGGGATTTTCCGCGGAGGAGGCTATGGTGCAGGCCGGCCGCCGCCGCTTGCGGCCCATTGCCATGACGGCGCTCGCGGCCGTGGCCGGCATGCTGCCCCTGGCGCTGGCACTGGGAGCGGGAGCGCAGATACTGCAACCGCTCGCCATCGCCGTAATCGGTGGCGTTTTGATTTCCATGGTACTGTCGCTGGTCATCACGCCTGCTGTGCACTTTTACCTGACACGCGCGCGGGCGTAAAAGAGAGGAATCCCTTGGAAAAAATGGGTGTGGGCATTATTGGAACCGGCTGGGTCTCGGGTGAGTATTTCCGGGTGTTTGGATTGAACCCGCACACCGAGGTGCGAGGGGTGGTGAGTCGAGACAAAGCTCAAGCCCAGGCGAAGGCGGAGGCCATGCACGCCCCGCATTGCCGTCCGTACGACCGGCTGGAAGACCTGCTGGCGGATTCATACATCGACATCGTGGTCATTTGCACACCCCATCATCTGCATGTCGCGCAGGGCATTGCCGCGGCGAGGGCGGGGAAGCACTTGGTCCTGGAAAAGCCCGTGGCGCTCAACCTTAGCAGTTTGCGTGAGCTTCAGGCCGCCGTGCGCGCTGCGAAGGTCAAAACCGTAGTCAGCTTCGTGCTGCGCTGGAATCCCCTTTTCGAAATGATAAAAGGATTTCTCGCGGACGGCATCCTGGGAAATCTCTTTCTTGCCGAAGTCGATTATCTCCACGGCCTCGGCCCCTGGTACGCGCAGTATGAATGGAACATCAAGAAAGAGATCGGGGGGAGCAGTCTTCTGACCGCCGGTTGTCATGCGGTGGATGGCTTGCGTTGGTTCGTCGGCAAACGAGCGGTGGAAGTGAGTGCTTATGCCAACGCCAGCCGGCAGAATCCGCTGCGGTATGAGTACGAGCCCAACAGCGTGACGTTGGTGAAGTTCGAGGACGGGACGATCGGGAAAGTCACATCCTCGGTCGAGTGCGTCCAGCCTTACATTTTCAACGTTGCACTTTTCGGTGATCAGGGGACGATTCGGAACAACCAGGTTTTCTCCAAACGCTGGACGGGGCAGAAAGGTTGGGCTACTTTTCCGACCATAATGCCGGACAGCGGCGATGTCTCGCACCATCCGTTTCAGGATGAAATCCAGCACTTTGTAGATTGCATTTTGAATGACCGCGAGTCACACGCCAATTTGGAAGACGCCGCTCTGACGCACGAGATCTGCTTTGCATCGGAAATCTCCGCGCACGAGGGGCGGCCGGTGGCGCTGCCGCTGTAAGCGCGATAAGGAGCTAGGAGTGAGGAGCCAGGAGTTAGAAGTCGGAATCAAGGAGCCGGGAGTTGGTTGGTGGGCAGCTTTATTCTAGCTCCTGACTCCTAACTCCTAACTCCTGCTTTCTAACTCCTCACTTCTGAATCCTGGCTTCGACAGCCGAGCGCGTCGAGCCGAGCGTCATAAGCAGAGATTCCCGCGGGATGCTGGTCACAAAGGGCTTGATGAGCCAGCCAAAGCCGGTGGGGATGTCACGCGTTAGCGAAACCGATTCGACCTCAACGTACACGCCCGCATCTTTCTCTTCGAATCGCCAATAGGAGTTCATCCGCCAAAGAAATCCGCCATCCTGCCCCACGGGCATCTCATGCTCATTGGGCTGGTCGGCGTCAACAACCTCAGCAATCCGAGTCGAGACCGAACGGCTGTGACAGTGCGTGGCGTCGACAGGAAAGTACAGCACGTCGTGGTTGGTGTTTAGGGTGACCGTGATAACTTTCTTTTTCCTCAGCCGATAATAAATCTTGTAGTCGTTGCCCTCGTGCTGGATCAAACGGGAGCGCACCACCTCCGGTTTGTAAATGTCCTGATGGTGGTCATAGTCTTCGGCCAAATCCAGAACCTGGCGGAGGTTCGCTCCGGGAATGAAGACCGCGCCTACCCAGTCGTGGATCAGCCCACCCGGAGCCTCAATCGCTGCACCAGAGACATCGCGCGCGAGAAGCTGTTTCATGAATATTTCGCCCTTATGAAGGCTAGTGAGGGCTTGTAAATGTTCGGATTCGGGAAGTCCCTCGATATAAAGAAACGCCCCTGGCCGAGCCAATTCATTCGCGGTGCGTACTTCTGTGATTTGCATGTATCGAGCAAAAGCCGCCAGCGTCTCAGGCTTCAGGTCCGCGGTCAGAACTGTGGGGGTTTGAGGTGAGAACATTCCCCAAACCAAACAGAACAGGGCTACAGTCGGGGTGGAATGGAGACTCCGCATCGTCGCTAAGAAGTGCTGCCTTGCACGGGAGACATCATACCCCCAGATGTCGCAGAAGGGTCAAGCCTATTACTTCCAGGCCTGCCGGACAGCGGGGGCAATACACGTGGAACCCTCCGCAGTTGAATGAAGGCGAAATCGACCTTGACGTTGTAGAGCGGGTAAAATAATACTCACCGTGGGTCCTACAAACTTCCGGGGAGGCGTTCTTGGCTAACCATCCTCACGCCGGCCATCCATCACGCGCCAAAATAGTGTTGGCGTTTGCCGCCATTTACGTCTTGTGGGGATCGACTTATCTGGCGATCAAGTTCGCGATCGAGACGATCCCCCCCTTTTGGATGGCGGGGGTGCGTTTCTTGGTTGCGGGGTCGATTCTGTTTGCGTTCATGCGGGTGAGGGGCGCCCCGCGGCCCACGCGTGAAAACTGGCTGGCGGCAGCAAAGGTGGGAGGCTTGCTGTTATTGGCCGGAAATGGGGCACTGGTCTGGTCGGAGCAGCGCGTTCCTTCCGGTCTGGCAGCAATTCTGCTCGCCACAATTCCCATTTGGATGGTTCTACTGGATAGCCTGCGTAAAGACGGTACTCGGCTCGTGGGCGGGGTGGCGGGCGGACTGGGAATCGCCGTAACCGGCCTGGTGATTCTGGTCGGGCCTGCGAAGCTTTGGGGAAGCACCCGCGTGGACATCCTGGGCGCGAGCGTGCTGGTATTGGGGGCTCTCTCGTGGGCGGTCGGTTCGCTCTACTCGCGCGGCGCAAATCTTCCCGCCTCACCGTTCCTGGCTTCGGCGATGGAGATGCTGGCAGGTGGCGCGATGCTCATCGTGCTGGGTTTCCTGGCGGGCGAAAGTGGTCAACTGCACTGGCGGGCGATTACGCTGCGCTCCGCAGGCGGACTGGTTTATCTCGTCGGATTCGGTTCCCTCCTGGGATTTACCGCTTATATCTGGTTGCTGCAGGTGGTTTCAACCGCGCGCATCTCCACCTATGCGTATGTTAATCCAATTGTGGCTGTCTTTATTGGGTGGTTGTTTGCGGGGGAGAGGGTCTCGTCGCGAGAATTGTTGGCTACCGTCACGATTGTTGGGGCGGTGGCCTTGATTCTCTCCCATCCCGCGCGACCCATGGCGGTGGCTCCCGACACGGACGGACTCCCAACCTTGGACGAGGAGCGGATGATGGGAATTGACAGATGAAGCTGGGATTCGGGATTTGGGGTTCGGGCTTTTCAGAGGCCTCAAATCGGAAGTTCAAGTTCTTAACCCCGAATCCCGTGCCGCAAAGATAGCAAGATTCGGGTTGCCCAACCGTTGTGCTCCGTTCAAGATGGATCAGGATTGAATGGAGGACTCGAAAAATATGGAATCGACAAGTCAGGATTACTCGCGAATCGAGAAGGCCATCCTTTACTTGGAACAGAACTATCACCGCCAACCGGAATTGCGCGAGGTCGCCCAGAGCGTGCACTTGAGCGAGTATCACTTCCAGCGCCTGTTCCGGCGCTGGGCGGGCATAAGCCCCAAGCGGTTCATTCAATTCCTGACCCTCGAGCACGCCAAGAAACTATTGGCGGATTCCCATAGCGTGCTCGAACGCGACTTACGACGCTGGCCTTTCGAGTCCCGGGAGGCTGCACGACCTGTTTGTTAACATTGAGGCCATGACGCCGGGTGAGTTTAAAGCCCAAGGGGCCGGGCTCAACATTTGCTATGGCTTTCACCCGAGCCCCTTTGGCGAATGCCTGCTGGCGGTGACCGACAGAGGCATCTGCGGTTTGGGATTTGTGGACAGCGGTGGACCTGCCCAGACGCTTCGTGATTTTCAGGAGCGTTGGCCGGAAGCCCGCTTGGAAGAAAACGCGCGGATTACACAGCCTTATATTAGCCGCATTTTTGGCAGCGAGAAGAGCAGCGGAGGGCGGCCGCTAACCCTCGTCCTGCGCGGCACAAATTTCCAGATCAAGGTGTGGGAAGCTTTGCTGAGGATTCCCATGGGTTCGGTGGTCCCCTATGAAGATCTTGCCAGCACGGTGTGCAGCGCACGAGCCGCGCGGGCAGTAGGGGGAGCCGTGGGCAAGAATCCCATTGCCTTTCTCATTCCCTGCCACCGCGTCGTCCGCAAAGCGGGAGGAATCGGCGGTTACCACTGGGGCGCGGCGCGGAAAAAAGCCATGTTGGCCTGGGAAGCAGCGCGGACGCAAGCTGACCGGAATTGAGGCTGCTGCTGATTGGCGCATCGATTGCCTTCCGTACGCACGAGTCACTAGTGTCCTGAGTCAGAAGTTCGCTGACAAAGTCTCAATGGGTTCCAGGACGACCCCCTCACCCCCGCCCCTCTCCCCCAAAGGGGCGAGGGGAGAGTTAATCTGAATTTGTCGCCCTCGCCCCTTTGGGGGAGAGGGTGGACCGCCACCGGCGTTTTCATCAGCCGGGGCGGGACGGGTGAGGGGGTTCTCTAATAATCAGCGAACTTGTGACTCAGGTCACTAATACCTTCTGCCCGAAGACAATTCATGCCGCATTGCATCCAACCGACAGTTGCTGGTATCCTGCCCCCGCTCCTTCGGATGAAGAAGAGATTCCGCTTAACGCACTAAGGCAAAGAACCCTGGGAATGTCCGGTGCGTTCATCTTGCCCCCTGATATAGGGAGTTCCTGAGGTTAACTTAAACGTCATGGAGTCTACCTTACCTCTCCCGCAGGCCCCTGCTGAACGCTGGCTGCGCATCATCCCGGTCGCGTTCATCATGTACACCATTGCGTTCATCGACAGGACGAACATCTCGCTGGCGTTGCCCTCCATGAGCCGTGAACTTCACATGGACCCGACGCAAGCGGGCGATGCGGCAGGAATCTTCTTTTGGGGATACATGTTTTTGCAGATTCCCGGTGGCTACCTGGCCCAGCGTTGGAGCGCCAAACGATTCGTCAGCATTCTGCTGGTCCTCTGGGGCTTATGCTCGATGGGCTGCGGGTTCGTCACGACCTGGCGGGAATTCTGGGTGATGCGCTTTCTGTTGGGAGTGGCGGAGGGCGGGGTGTGGCCTGCGGTCCTGGTGCTGCTCTCGCACTGGTTCCCGCGCCGCGAGCGCGCCCGCGCCAATGCTTACTGGATGCTCTGCCTTCCCGTTTCCGTCATCCTATCGTCTCCGCTCTCGGGCTGGATACTAGGCCATTGGAATTGGCGGGTGTTGCTGATCGCGGAGGGCGCGCTTCCTTTTTTGTGGCTGATCATCTGGTGGGTTTTCATCTACGATCACCCTCACCAAGCCCGCTGGATATCAACGGAGGAACGCACCCATCTTGAAACTATTCTCCACGAGGAGTCCCAGGAACTCCAGCCTGTAAAACCTGACCCCATCTGGCGCACCTTGTTCCAGTATCAGGTTCTCGTGATGGTGGGTGTTTACTTTCTACTGAACGTTGGAAATTATGGCTACCTGTTTTGGCTTCCCTCGGCGCTCGAGAATGCCAAGAAGATGAGCAATCTGCTGGTGGGGATCCTGTTTGCAGTTCCCTACGTGGTGACTGGTGTAGGCATGGTCCTCATTTCGCGTGACTCTGACAAGCGGCGCGAGCGGCGCGGGCATGTGGCCTTCGGGCTGGCATGGGCGGGAGTCTTGATGTTGGTCTCAATCCTTCTGCTCGCCCGCACTCCCGGTTTGGCCTTCCTGGCGATCTCGCTTGTGGGCGCCGGCTCTTACGGCGTGCTGGGATCTTTTTGGGCCATCCCCACGGAAACTTTGCCTCGATCGTCTTCGGGATCCGCCATGGGTCTGGTGAACGCGTTGGGGAACCTGGGAGGTTACTTCGGCCCGCTTGCCGTCGGATTCCTCAACCATCGCACCGGCAATTTCCTGCATGCGTTCGGGCTGCTCAGTCTGGGATATCTTGTTGCCGCGGGGTTGACCCTCCTTCTGCACTCGCATGCGCCACCACGTGAATAGTCAAACTCGGGTCGGCATTTGCGGAGACTTACCATGGCCACTAGACAAGCGCCACGGCACGAATGGGCGAACCAGATCCCGCGCGAATTTTGAGCGGCAATGCGGCGAAGAGGAAAAAATCAGGAAGCTGGTCCAAGTTGCAAAGGTTCTCAATGATCAGGACTTGTTTTTCGAGAACTACGGGATGGATGGGTTGGGCGCGCAGCGCTTCGGGCGGATCTGGCGAGAGCGTGTCCACGCCGATGGCGGCGACCTGCTTTGAAATAAGATACTCCGCGGCTTCCATGCCCACCCCTGGCCAATCCTCGGCGTAACTCTGATCGTGAGGACGCAATCCCCATTTCACCGACCAACCAAAATCAAACAAGACGATGTCACCGGCCTGGAGGGTGCCGTGCTGGCTCTCCCAATCGACGAGGTGGTGCTTAGAAACATATTCACCGGGTCGCATCCCCTGACAATTCACTCGCACGCCCCGGCCGAGGAGTCGTGTCGCCGGCACCTGCTCGATCGTCACATGGGCCTCCGGTTTCGCGTCGCTGATGAAATGAGCGGGAGCATCCACGTGGGTCCCATTGTGCTCGTGCATCACTAATTGGTAGCTCAAGGAACGCCCTCCATGCCAATAGGACCCCCAAAGGGTGTGGAAGAACTTGGAGTGAGTGGGAAAATGCGGCATGTGTTCTTCCAAGGTTTGGCTTAAATCGATCACCCGCGCGTGGCGAAGTGCGGCCAATGCCTCCAGGGCGTTGCTCATCGTATCCTCCAACCTGAAGTGTTATCTGAGAAAAGAGGTGATTATTGCACTGCAGCAAAGTAGCCGGGTTTCCAACGCATGTTCAAACCGCGACGCGTGCCTACAACCTTGATGGAGCGATATGTTCCGTCCAGGGCGCTACGTAACGGCGTGTAGCCGATGTTGTACTGCTCATCCAGTTGGCGGCTGATGGCCTCCAAGGCATCCGCCAATTGTATCCCGCGCTCCGCTGAGTACTTTCCTGTCTCCGCTCCCAGGCCTTTG
Source organism: uncultured Acidobacteriota bacterium (assembly GCA_963804995.1). Lineage (GTDB taxonomy): Bacteria > Acidobacteriota > Terriglobia > UBA7540 > UBA7540 > Bog-366. The sequence goes on along the minus strand of CAWDSK010000006.1, from coordinate 1,840,198 downwards.
TTTTGGGAGGTCTCACCGATTTGCCCGTGGGAGAGGTATCCCGTCTCCATGTCGGCGCCGGGCGAGACCCTCAGCGGGAAGAAGGCTGCTCCCCCGGTGGCGTCGGCCAACTTCTCAAGCAAGTCGTCTCCCGTATTCGTGTACCCATAGGCGGCGTTGCCGATAGTGTAGATCATGGTCTCGGCCTGGCGCGCCATGGAAATGACCTCGTCCAGGGTGTGCTGGCTCTGCACGTTGAGGCCGTCGCTCATGACGACCAGAACTCGTCGAGTTTCCTCGGGGTCGCCGGACTTCAGCATTTTTTCCCGGCAGGCAAAGTAGATCGCGTCGAAAAGGGCCTTTCCACCGCCGGCCTTGAGCTCCTGGATCTTTTCATTCAGGAGATCCGGATCGTTCGTAAAATCCTGAATAACGGAACTTGTGGAGTCGAAGGTTTGCAGAAAGATTTTGTTCTTACTGCTTCTGCCTTGCAGGATTGTGTACGCGAACTCGGTGGCGGCATCCTTTTGAAAGGGTAACTGGCGGCGCGCGCTGTTGCTGGTGTCAAGGATGATCCCAATGTGCAGGGGCGTTTGCGTCTCGCGGTTGAAGTAGCGGATATTCTGCTTCACTCCATCTTCATAGATTTCGAAATCATCCTTGGTCAGATCAATGACCACCTGTCCCCGCTTGTTGAGGACGGTCACGGGGACGTTGACGACTTCGACTCGAACCCGTTCAATACTCTTGGTCGCGGGGGGCGCAGTCTCCTCTTGATGCGCCGGTTCGCTTGCCGCGGGGGTTGCTGCTGGTGCCGCTGGCGGCGTGGGGTTTTGAGCGGGTGTGCGGAGGTCGCTCCCCGTCACTAGTAAAGCCGCGATTGCAAGCGCCACCCCTATCGCGCGACGGCCGCGCCAACCTATCCTCGGATCGGGGTATCGAGTTGATGACCCGGAATGCAACGACTCCCTCATCTGTGTGTCTCGCTCGCTTCGCCTGCGCATTGCGCCTTCCCTGATTAGCAAAGATTATCTTACCCCAAATGCGTCGCCTAGTGTGGTGTCCCGGTTAATATTTGACAAGGCTGTCCGAGGCGTTCTCATCAGCCGAGGCCAGACGGGTGAGGGGGTTCTACCCATTGTCAACTCTAACACGGGACACCACACTAGTTTTTGTTCGCCAAGCGCTGCTCGCAATAACCACATCACGCGCCCGCCCTTGGGGCGCTTTTAGTTTTCTCTACGCATATTTCTTCCCGGCGACGGGCGATTTGTCCGATCCATTTCATTTCTGGGCTACCGGTAGCCCGCGCGTAAATCTTTCTGTTGCAATTACCCCAACAATAAATGTTAATCTATATGTTAAGTGCTAGGCGCCGGGTGCCAGGGAGCAGCAGTAGGCATTGGGCAGCGAGCGCAATTTACGAGTTCAGAATCACGAGTCCCGCCCCTCGGGGGGATGTGAAGAAAAAGGGTTGGAAATGACCTTGTGGGAAGCAGACAAATTACGATTTTCCTCAGAATATGTTGATGATAATAAAGGCAGTTAGGAGAATTAGCTGCGACCCCAATAAACTGTCAACTCATTGGATTTACACAAGTTAACATGAGCGGTGGCTCCGGGGGCTACAAAACGCGGGGGGCAAAAATGAAGGTATGTTTAACTATCTTATTGAAAACAAATATAGAAAAAATGTCGGTTTCATGCCCTTCTACCATAGTATTGAAAATAAGGGAGATAAAGCTCTCTTCCTAAGATGTTGATGAAAAGAAAAGGGGTTATTGAAGATGCAGGGAATTCTCTACTCCCCAACTCGCCCCTCACAAGCCTTGTTTAAGGAAGTCCAGGATGCGCTGGTCGACGTAGGTTCGGGGAATATTTCCCTGAAAGCCGTGCTTCTGTCCCGGCTGCAAGTGAAACTCATAAGGCTTGCCGGCACGGATCAGCGCGTTGAGAAAGTTGATGGTGTTTTGCAGATGCACATTGTCCTCGGACGTGCCGTGGATGATCAGCAGCTTGGCCCGCAAATTTGCGGCGGCTTTGAGTGGCGACCAACTTGGCGGAAAAAAAGATGTTAAAATGAAGGTGAGTCTGGCGATGTTCTTTGGGATCAATACGAACAGACACGTTGTTGGTGCCACTTTTCCCTTTAGCGGCGATGTTATTGAAAATACACAACATAAGAGTATGAGCGGCAGGGAATCAGACATAACGCGGGGCTGATGGTAAATTAGTGCTGATGATGAAAGGCGTAGCGGCGGGTTTACCCCGCCATCCGCTGTCGAAATCGTTGGCGATATGGCGGGGTAAACCCGCCGCTACGTTGCACCGTAGGGGGTTTTGAATAGCCTGTTAGCCAACAGGCAAGGAGAGAAACTGTGAAAATTATACGAGTCCATGAATTCGGTGATCCGGAAGTCATGAAGCTGGAAGAGGCTCCCGACCTCGTGGCGGCGGCGGGCCAAGTGGTAGTGCGGGTAAAAGCGGCGGGAGTGAATCCCGTGGAGTCTTACATTCGCACCGGAACCTATGCCATCAAGCCCGCGCTCCCTTACACCCCGGGCAGTGACGCGGCGGGCGTGGTGGATTCCGTGGGGCCTGGGGTTGAGGGCTTCCGGGCCGGTGACCGGGTTTACACCGGCTGGGCCCTCAGCGGAGTTTACGCGGAGCAGGCGCTCTGCGAGGCGTGGCAGGTCCACCCGCTTCCTCCCAACGTGACTTTTGCGCAAGGAGCCGCGGTGCATGTACCTTACGCGACGGCCTATCGCGGATTATTCCAAATCGGGCATGCCCAGCCGGGAGAGACGATCCTCGTTCACGGGGCGAGCGGCGGAGTGGGCGTGGCAAGCGTGCAATTGGCGCGCGCCGCGGGTCTGACCGTGATCGGGACGGCGGGCACTGAACGCGGGCGCGAGCTGGTTGCCGTACAGGGCGCGCACCACGTGCTCGACCATCATGCGCCGGGATATCTCGACGAGATTCAAAAACTCACGGCGGGTCGCGGAGTGAATATCGTCCTGGAGATGCTGGCCAATGTGAATCTTGCCAAGGACCTCACCGTGCTGGCGCAAAAAGGGCGCGTGGTGGTGATTGGCAACCGTGGAGCCATCGAGATCAACCCCCGCGAGATCATGCGCCGTGACGCGGCGGTCTTGGGAATGGTTCTCTTCAACGCCAGCCGGGAAGAGCTTGCGGCCATCCACGCCGCGCTGGGGGCGGGGCTCGCGAGTGGAACCCTGCGCCCCGTGGTGGGCAGGGAATTTCCCCTGGCAGACGTAGCCAAGGCGCATCGTGCCGTCATGGAACCGGGTGCATTCGGCAAGATTGTGCTGGTGCCTTAGGGGTTTGTTCCCTTGCGAGCAGGTAGCCACGGTCAATTCGTTTTTGGAATTGACCGTGGGTTCTTTATCTGAGGAAAAGACCACGGTCACAAGAGCTCTGACCGTGGCTACCTACTACGGTGCTTGCCCCGCACCTTGCGCGCGGGCGGCAAGCGCAGCGGTGACGAGTCAATCCGCTGGCTCAACTTGGCGGGAATTGCCGCCCGCAGGATTCCAGCATCATACGGAGCGACCGAAATGAAAAACTCACTGAACGTCGCAGCCGCAGTTGGCCTTGCCATTGGCGCAATATTTGGAATGGCGGGGACCTTCGTCGCGCAGCCGGAACTTCGCAACAGTTTATGGGCGTTCGATAGCCTCGGCCTGGTGATGGCCACCAGCTTGTTGACTTTGAAGTATTTCCGAAAGGGGAATGACTTCGTGGCCGCGGGGTTCCTGGTATTTGCGATTGGAGAGGCCGTCATGCTTTCGGGGACGGCTGCGAGTCTGGCCGGAAGCGTCCCGGCGTTTGCGGCGGGTACGGCCCTTTGGGCTACTTCCATTTTGTTAATCAGTATTCCGAAAGAATTCCCCCTGTTGGTTCGCTTGGTGGGCGTCGCCAGTTCAATCCTGTTTGCGATTACGGCTGCCAGAATCTTCGGGGGTGAACAGTTGTTGCCAACCTCATCACCGTTGCCGTTCTTCGCATATCCCTTCCTCGTTATGACCTTCATTGGCTGGATCTGGACATTGCTAAGAGAGACGTGACCAGAGTGGCCGTGAGGTCATGGGCCGGTTAGAGTGAGTGCAACAGCCAAAACGAGGCCCAAAGCCATCCAAAAGAGGCCACGGTGATTCGGTTTTGACCCGGTTTGGCAGCAGGCGTATGATTTTGCCGAGACGTAAAGCTGAAATCGGAAGTTCCGGGTCAACCATACGGAGAGCCGAGCGGTTGGCAAGGCAGGAGTTGCAATGGTGATGCGCAGCGGTTGGCTGGTTCTGACGTTCATGATGCTTGCCGGGGCAGTTGCGGCCGCCGGTCAGACGACCGCGTCCGCACCGCTGCCGCGGTTGCCGGAGGGCGATGCGGGGATTGCCGCGAGATATCCCGGCGACGAGGGTATTGAGAGCGATCCCGCGGTCCTTTTCCACGATGGCTTCGAGGAGTACGCGCAGCCGGCGGATCTCCATCAGAAGTGGAGCGCCGTGTATCATGAGGCGAACATGCGCATCGCCGAAGAGCCTGCCAACGTCCACCAGGGCAAACGCGCGGTCGAGTTCGCGATGCCCCTCGAACGGGAAGGGCTTTCCATCGGGCTCACCCAGTACATCAAGAATGAACAGGACGTTGTCTTCCTGCGCTTCTATGCGAAGTTCGAGAAGGGCTATGACCATCCCGGCGGCTCGACTCACAACGGCGGAATGATCGCCGCTCACTACAACACCCCCGAGGGGCGAGCGACCCCGGGATTTCCCGCCGACGGAACCAACAAGTTCCTGGTCAACTTCGAGACCGAGCGGGGCGATAGTCCGTCGCCAGGCCCGCTCAATATCTATGTCTACCATCCCGAGCAAGGCGGTAGCTTCGGCGATCACATTTACCCCACCGGCAAGGTCGTGCCCTCCATCGTACGATCACCGGCGCCGCCACCGATCTCCTTCGGACCGCAGTTTGTCCCCCGCCCGGACTTCATTCCGGAGTTGGACCGCTGGTACTGCTACGAGTTCATGGTCCAGGCCAATACGCCGGGCCAGAGCGACGGGCGTGTCGCCCTGTGGGTGGACGGCAAGCTGATCGCGGATTTCCCCAACTTCAGATTCCGCGACGTGGCAAGCCTCAAGATCAACACCTTCGGCATCGGGCTCTACTTGCGTCCCAACGACCTCCGCGAGAACCGGAAGTGGTTTGACGACGTGGTCGCCGCCACGTCCTACATCGGGCCGATCGCCGAGCCGAAGAAGACGCGGGGAGGAAAATAGGAATTTTCAGTCGTCTCGGTAGGTTCCGCCAACCGGTTTCGAGACTCATTCATTGGGGGAGGGTTGAGTCCAAATGATGAAGTTGAGGTCTTTCAGGCTTAGTCCTCGGCGCCGGCCAGGGCATGTTCTTTCTTGTGCTCGGCAGGCTGTAAATCGAGGAGAGAGGCCGGCGCCCCGGTCAGGGCTTGTGCCTGGCGGCGGCTCAACGCGTTTTGCGCGGCGCTGCGGACAATGTGCAGGAGTTCAGGCGCGGCAAAGGGCGGGACGATAAAATCGAAGGCGCCGCGCTCGATTGCCGAAATATAGAAGCCCACATCCACGTGCGCGGCCACCACGATTACGTTGACGGGCGCGGAGGCTTTGGCGGCCAGGGTCAGAACATCGCTCCAATGGCCATCGGCAAGCTGAACTTCTGTGAACACCAGATGCGGCGGCTGGTCAGACCACAGAATCATCGCTGCCTCGCCGCAATTCCTGGCGATGCGAATATCCATCGCATGTTCTTCCAGCTCCATGCGCAGAGCGTCGCACGGATCGGGCTGGGCTTGCACTAGCAGAGCCTTGATTTTCTCATTCATAATCCCTCCCTGTTCCTCGAAGGGCGAGGTTTATGGCTTTCGAATTCATAAGGTGTAGATTGTTCCGACGCCCCGCGCGTGGAAGTAACCCCTCATCCGTCCTCCTACGTCGGCCACCTTCTCCCCCTGGGAGAAGGTTGGGACTTACGCTGCCTAGCCCTCTCCGAGGGGAGAGGGTGGACCGCCACCGGCGTTTTCATCAGCCCGGGCGGGACGGGTGAGGGGTCACGTGGGCGTTCGAGAATTCCACAAGTCAAAAATTTAAAAACCATAAGCCCCGCCCTTTCAGCCGCTCGAAAAAAATGGTTCCGCCTGGTGGGAAATCCGGGCTAACGGCGTGCTACTTCAGTTGCAGCTTGAATGATTTCCTTTCCGGGTGGATCTCCAACTTGTCTTCGCGCGCCAGCCAGCCGATCGCGAAGCTCAGGAGTTCGCTGCTGCCGTTCATTCTCTTCTTCAGTTGAGCCAGCGTCTGCGGTCCATGCTGATCGAGTAGGCGCCAGACCTCCCCAGCCGCTTCACCTACTTGCGCTTTGGTATTCATAGTGAATAACCTCCAAATTCGCCGACGAGAAGAGCGGCACTACCCACGCCGCCCTCCACGCCGGCTTCGAACACAGGCCCCGCCGCAATGACGTCACCTGTTGCTTGGCCACAACTCGTTTTTTCCGCGGTTTCGCTCCGAGGCACAGTATCCCATCCGACCGTTACGGATGATCGAGGGATTGATGAAGGTGGGGTTAAATCGCAGGGGACGAAAAGTGAGAAATATGGATGGGAGTTATTAAAGAACTCCCCTCCTCAGATGAGGCTGTCTCAAAACTAGGTATTTCTGACTTTTGCACAGCGTAAGTTATTGATTATTCGTCGTAAAAACCGTGAATTTGCCAGTTTTGAGACAGCCTCAGATGAGGAGGGGTGACGCGCCGAGCCCCGATAGCGCGTTCTTTCCAAATTGATGATCGGGGCCGAGCGCCGGGGTGGTGCTGACAATATAAACGGGTCGTGCTGATCGTGGCATCAAGCCGCCTCTGCGGCAAACTGCGACACCACCCATCAACGCGCCAGGGACAAAAAGCTTCGCGGGATATGGTAGAATTCCGTAGTGGCATTCCCCTGCACAGATCAAGATGCCGAACGCACTTCCGCGGTGGCTTCATTGACGTGTGCTTCCGACTCACGCCTCTCGCCATTGGATCTCGCGATCCAGCAGGGTGGATCCAGTGCCCACACCGCATCAGACCAAGGGGTCGATGCTGTTCAGTGGGCACGGCGCCTCAAGAAAATCGAGCCAGGCGGGGGAGACTATCCTCTCGTAGCGATCGTGGGCCCCACCGCCGCCGGCAAGTCTACGTTGGCTCTGGAGCTGGCCGAGCGCCTGGGCGGGGAAGTTGTAAATTACGATTCCGTTCAGTTGTACCGCGGCTTCGACGTGGGTTCAGGGAAGCTGATGCCGGAGGAGCGGCGGGGAATTCCGCACCACCTGCTGGATTGCCTGGAACCCGGTCAGGTCTTCACGGCGGGGGACTACCGGCGCGAGGCGCAGAAGGTTTTAGGCGATGTGTGCGCGCGTGGAATGCTGCCCATCCTGGTGGGCGGCACGGGGCTTTACCTGCGAGCGCTGCTTCTGGGACTTTTCGAGGGGCCGGCGCGTTCGGAGGCTTTGCGGGAGCGTTTGAGGGCTGTGGCCCGGCGGCGCGGGCGTGAATTTCTGCATCGCCTGCTTCGGCGCCTCGACGCGGTGGCCGCCGGGCGCATTCTGCCTCGCGACACGCAGAAACTGATCCGTGCTCTCGAGGTGTGCATCCTGGCGCGCCAGCCGCTCTCCACGCTGCACGCGCGCGGGCGAGTGGGGCTCGAGGGGTTTCGCGTCATTAAAATCGGTCTCGCTCCCCCTCGGGCACAACTTTACGAGCGCATCAACCGGCGCGTCGAAGGCATGTTCGCGGCGGGATTGATGAAAGAAACTCGCGCCCTGCTTGCCCGTCCGGACGCGGAATGCATCAAAGCTTTAGGGGCCTTGGGTTATCGGCAAGCCTCGGCCGCTTGGGAAGGCAAGACCAGTCAAGAAGAAGCCTTGGGTTTAACGCAAATTGCCACGAGGCACTATGCCAAGCGCCAGATCACCTGGTTCCGGCGCGAGGCGGACATCACCTGGTACGAAGGGCTTGGCGACGACCCGGACGTTCAACGTCGCATTATGGAGACCCTGAGCCGGATGCCGGCCCTCGCGGGGAATTTTAAACTCGACCCCCCTGTGATTTCGCCGGCGCCGGGACATTGACGTCAGGGCAATCCTTGATTGTTTCTGGGAGGGCGCTCGAAAAAAGGTAGCGGCCGGATCGCCGCTTCCCGCGCACGCGGAAGTTTCCAGCGCCCTGCCGGACAAGAAAAGAGAAAAAATGGATAAACAACCGCAAAACATTCAGGACGGTTTTTTGAATTCCGCCCGCAAGGAAAAAACTCTGGTCACGGTTTACCTGTTGAGTGGAGTCAAACTGACAGGACGCATCCGGAGTTTTGACAAGTACTCGCTGATTCTGGAAAGCAACCACCAGGAACAGATGGTCTTCAAGCACGCGGTTGCCACGGTGGTGCTGCCGCGCTCGATTGGCGCGCCACCCCTCGCGGTGACTGCGGAAGGATAAAAGTATTCGACGCTCCGGAGTGATGGAGAAAGCGTTTCTGGCCGGCTGGGAATCTACCCGGCGCGAGGGAATGCCCGTCAGCATTGGCGACGCAGAGGATTCCCTGCAGGAACTGCGCGAACTTGCCCTCAGCGCCGGGGCCCGGGTGGTGGGGACGCTGTTGCAACGCACGCCCGAGCCTGACCCGGCCACGCTGCTGGGGCGCGGCAAGGTCCACGAAGTGCGCACGCAGGCGCGCGCCACGGCGGCCGACCTGGTCATCCTTGACAACGATCTGACCCCCACCCAGCTTCGCAACCTCGAAAAATCTCTGGAGCTGAAGGTCATCGACCGTACCCAGATTATTCTCGACATCTTCGCGCGCCGGGCCCGCAGCCGCGAAGGCCAGCTCCAGGTGGAGCTGGCGCAATTGAATTACCTGCTGCCCAGGCTTTCGGGGCGGGGAACCCTGCTTTCGCGGCTGGGCGGCGGAATCGGCACCCGCGGTCCTGGTGAGCAACAGCTTGAGGTCGACCGTTGTCGCATCCGGCGGCGCATCCGCCATCTCACGGATTCCATCGAACGCGTCCGCTCGCAGCGGGCCTTGCATCGCGCCCACCGGCGTGACCAGAACTTCAAGACTGTGGCATTGGTAGGCTATACGAACGCAGGTAAGTCCACCTTGTTTAATGCCTTGACCTCGGCGGGAGTGGAGACCTCAGCGCGCCTCTTCGCCACGTTGGACCCCACCGTCCGCGCGCTGCCGCTCGCCTCTCACCGGCCCGTCTTGCTTTCCGACACCGTGGGTTTCATTCGCAAGCTGCCGCATCACCTCGTCGCATCCTTCCGCGCCACGTTCGAGGAGTTGGAGGATTCGAGCCTGCTGCTGCACGTCACAGACGCTTCGGATGCGCAGCATGATTCGCAAGACGCTGCCGTGGAGGCGTTGCTGGAAGACCTGGGCGTGGCCTCTACTCCGCGACTGCACGTTTGGAACAAGGTTGACCTGCTCGAACCCGGGGAACGACGCAAGCTCGAAGCCGGCGCTTCCAACGTCTGCGTTTCCGCCCAGAGTGGTGAGGGTCTGGAGGATTTGCGGCAACAGATTGACGAAGCTTTGGGGGCAGACCCAGTCGTGGAAGAGGATTTTGAACTGTCCGCGAGTGACGGAAAGCAATTGGCGTTTTTGCACCAATCAGGAACTGTGGTCTCCACGCATTATGAAGCGGGCCGAATTCGAGTGCGCGCCAAGGTCCCAGAGTCGGTGCGTGAAAGGCTCAAATCCTCCCAGCGAGAACCCTTGGAAAAGCGGTAAGCCTTTTCCAATCCGACGGAAAAGTCGCTGTGGAAAATCTTGTGGAAAAAGTATTCGTGATTGGGCGTAACGATGTGGTGATGCCACCCGCCATTCATGCGGGTCCCGCTCAGGGTTGGCATGAATCGCCCTGTGTTTTCAATGGGTTACAAGCACTGATGGCGATATATCCGTACTCTTTATGACAAAAATACTCTTGCCAAAAACACTAATTCCAAGAAATAGTTTTGCACAAAATTGAAGCATTTAAAGTGTGCGCTTTGCGTAGCCCCTCGCCCCTCGTACCCCCGCATTAAATCAGCCTTTTCTTGTTCTAGCCTCTAATTATAGTTGATCCTGTGAAGGGTTTAGGCAGCACTTTCGCGGTTCTGGCGAGCCCCTCGGGGTCCGCGAGGTCTGGAAGTTTGACAGGTGTGGGCGGGTGGTTTAGATTGGCTGTGCCTGGCATCGCCGGATGATTTTCCTGATGGCTTCGCGCGAAGGGGTGGATGGTTCCCATGTTGGACCTTGGTTTTGTACGCGACAACTTGGAATTGGTGAAGCAGAAGATGCGCGAACGCGGCCTCGCCAAGGTGCTGGGCGATTTTGAAACGCTGGACCGCGAACGGCGCAGGCTGCTCCTGGAAGTTGAAGGCCGCAAGGCGCGGCGCAACAAGGTTTCCGACGAGATCGCCTCACTCAAAAAACAGAAGCAGGACGCCTCACATTTGATTGCGGAAATGAAGCCACTGTCCGAAGAGATCCAGCAACTGGACGAGCAGGCCAAGGCCTGCGATGAGCGCTTGCGCGAGGTGCTGCGCATCGTGCCCAATGTGCCGGACTCGAGTGTACCGGTGGGGCAGGGCGCCGAGGACAATCAGGAAGTGCGCCGTTGGGGTGAGCCGCGCCAGTTTGATTTCGAGCCCCAGGCGCATTGGGACCTGGGCCCGGCCCTGGGCATTCTGGATTTCGAACGCGCCACCAAAATTGCCGGGGCGCGCTTCGCGGTGTATGTCGGAGTCGGCGCGAAACTGGAGCGGGCGCTTGCCAACTTCATGCTCGATGTGCATACGCGGGAACATGGTTACACCGAGATCCTGCCGCCCTTTGTGGTGAACTCCGCCAGCCTTTTTGGTACGGGCCAGTTGCCGAAATTCAAAGAAGACCTTTTCAAGCTGGAGGGCACGGATTATTGGCTGATCCCGACGGCGGAAGTTCCGGTGACCAATCTCTACCGGGATGAGGTGCTGGAGGCTGAGAATCTGCCGGTCAAACATTGCGCCTGGACGGCCTGCTTCCGCAGCGAGGCGGGCTCCTACGGCAAGGACACGCGCGGTATTATCCGTCAGCACCAGTTCCAGAAGGTGGAGCTCGTAAAGTTCACGCTACCGGAAAATTCCTACGATGAACTCGAGCGCCTTACGCACGATGCGGAGGAAATTCTTCAGCGGCTGGAGCTGCCCTACCGCGTCATCACGCTGTGTACGGGCGATTTGGGATTCAGCTCCGCCAAGACTTACGACCTGGAGGTCTGGTTGCCCGCGGCGCGCGAGTACAAAGAGATTTCCTCCTGCTCGAACTTCGAGGCTTTTCAGGCTCGCCGGGCCAACCTGCGCTTTCGCCGCGGCAAGGCCGGCAAGACGGCATTTCTGCACACGCTCAACGGCAGCGGTCTGGCCGTGGGCCGCACCTGGCTTGCCCTCATCGAAAACTACCAGCAGGCCGACGGCTCCGTCATCATCCCCAAAGCCCTGCGCCCTTACCTCGACGGCCTGGAGCGCATCACGCCGAAATCCTGAAACCTCGGCCTACCTCGTTTCAATTGGCTGTTTCTATTTCCCTTTGCTGGAAGGCGCCGGGTCCGGCATGTACATGTGGAATTCGCCGGGCGGGTGGGTGTGCTCAAATTGTATCGTAGTGTGATGGATCCCAAACTCGCGGGCCAGCACCTCACGAAGCTGGTGGCAAATCTGCTCGCTCTCCGAAGTCGGCATGTTGAGAATGTGCACGTGGCAGGAAAGGGCGTGGGAATTCGAACCCAGGCTCCAGATGTGCACGTCGTGAACTCCCTTGACCCCTTCGACACGGAGCATGGCGGCCGCCACCCTCGCGAGGCTCATGCCCTTGGGCAGGCTTTCCAACAGGATGTTGGCGGCGTCGGTGATGATTCCCACCGCCGTCCACAAGATCATTCCTGAAATCAGAAACCCGATGGCCGGGTCAATGAGGGTCTTCCCCGTGGCGTGGATCAGCCAGGCCCCCCCGATGATGGCTACGTTGGAAAGCGCATCGCCGAGGTTATGGATGAAGACCGCGCGCAGGTTCAGATCATCGCGTCCACTCGCCAGGCCCCAGGAAATCGTGCCGTGTACAATCAGAGCAATAACGCCCACGATCAGCATCGTGCTGGAGGTCACAGGCTCAGGCCGCACAATGCGCTCGTAGCCCTCGTAACAGAGAAACAGCGCGACGCCCACCAGGATCAAAGCGTTCACGAAAGCCGCCAGGACGCCCGCTCGCTGATAACCGTAAGTCTTGTTGTGGTCGGGAGGCTTGTGCTCAACGTACAGAGCAATCCAGGAAAGAATAAGAGTGGGGACGTTGGTCAGGTTGTGCCAGCCGTCACTCACCAGCGCCAGACTATGCGCGAGCGTGCCGGCGATGAATTCAGTGGCCACCAGGGCGAGCGTCGCCACCAGCGCAATTTTTATGACCCAGCCCGTCGCCTTTGGATGGTGATGGTGAGAATGCACTTTGTTCCCTGCGCCATTCTAGTCTGATTTTCTCACCAGGCTAAACCGATTTCTTCGGGCTGCTGGAAGGGCAGGGTTGAAACCCCGCCCTTCCCCACCCGTCGTGAGAAATCCGGGCTAAACAAGCTTGGCCGTTAGGCTAATCTGAGCTCCGGCCAGCACTTTGGACACCGGGCAGCCTTTCTTGGCGTCATCGGCGTATTTCTCGAAGGTGGGCGCGTTGATGCCGGGAATCTGGGCCTCGGTGTTGAGTTCAATCCGGGTGATGCCAAACCCCTCGCCCACTTTCTCCAGATGCACCGTGGCCGTGGTGTGGATGCGCGTGGGGGTAAAGCCTCCGCGGCCCAATCCCGCTGAGAGTGCCATCGAAAAACAGCCGGCGTGCGCCGCGGCAATTAGTTCCTCGGGGTTGGTGCCTGTGCCGCTCTCGAATCTTGAGGCAAAGGAATACGGACCCTCGTAAGCGCCGCTTCCGAGTTTCATCGTCCCCTTGCCTTCACGAGGATTGCCCTTCCATTCGGCTTCCGAAGTTCGTGCTGCCATCGTGATTTGCTCCTTAAGATAGGGATATTCAGGATTCAACTTCCCGCCCGAGAAGCGACGATCTATGCGATCGTACCCGCACTGCCGCCCCTCAAATCACCGTCGCGGAATTCAACCCTGAAAAGTCAGTATAACATTTTCAGCAAAACCTTTGCCGGTCTGCCCGCGTGAGTTGCGCCTGGGTGCATCAGGATTGGGCTGGGCACCTCGACAGCAACCAGACCCGCGGCCGGCCATGTGGGTGTGCGACAAATCTGTGTGGGTCAGGCCGCGCGGGGGCGACGGTTCTCCCAGTAATCCTCGAATTTGCCGCTCAAGCGATGGCAGCGAAGGGCGATGATGGCATTGGCCCCGCGGACCCTCCAGAACATACCGGAGCGCTTCAGCCGAGTGCCGATGAGGGTTTTGCAGCCGGCTTCGACGACCCCGGAACCTACGAACAGATGCTGACGCCGAAAGGTCGGATAGCGCATCCGTTGGGCGTTGACGGTAAAATAATCTGCCGCGTGGCGCAAGAGTTCGGCGGCTTCGGGCGTGGCTGGGAACAGCGAGCGCAAATCGCGCACTAGGGATTCGATCCGCCCGCTCTCCAACTTCTCCTCCCGTTTTCTGGTCCACCTTCGGCGGTGGCGCTCGTCGGTGGGCCAGAGCTGGCCCGACAGCTCCCATAAGTGCTGTCGGGCATGATAAAGATCCACAATCTGAATGGCTCCCGGAAAGTGCTCGGCGGTGAGGTTCCAAATCCAAGGAGCACCATCGCCGATCACCACTTTCTTTTGGGCCCGGTTCCAGCCCCGACGATATGCTTCGAGGTAGATGCGCCGCCCAAAAACCTCGGCCGTTTCGATGCCTCCCGTGTAGGTGGTGGAGCCTTCTTCGCGCGCCGGTCGGCCCCGGGCATCCCGTGTCGTCTGGGCGAAGACACAACCTAATTTCACTTCCCGCGGGCGCGCTTGCTCGCTCTGTTTCCCCGCTCGACCCTCGGTTTCCGAACTCACCACCGGTACTCCCGTCCCATCCATCTCCACATAGAGTACCGGAATTTCCGGTCCCCTCACCTGCGGCAAGTTCCGTTGCAGGCCTTGCTGGATCGAGGCTTGTTCCTGGGCGGCAATCTCGGCGCCCAGAGCCTCTGCCTGCCGTTCCACGGCCTTGGTGGTCACCTCCAACCCGGCCAGCAGTTGCAGTTGTTCTCGACCGAGCGCAAAGGAGGTTTCGCTGCCCACCACCGCCATCATCCGTCGCACCCCAGGAGAATATTCCGTGCCCTCCACATCCAGTTCCTGATCGCGGGGACTCTGTCCCCGGTGACAGGCCGGACAAACGTAATAGGGACGCTCGGTCTCAACCCGCCCCAGCACGGTCAGCAGTTGCTTCCGACGCCTGCCGCGGTAGGGGGCCCCCCGACCACAGCCGCAGGGAACTTGGCGAGGGCACTCGTCCGGGGCGGCCAGCAACTCCTCCAGCACCGCCGCCCCCGCCCGGTGCAAGGCCGCGCGTGTGGCCATCTCGACGGCTTCCAAATCCAGCGTCCCGGACTTGCGCCGCCCAGCAAAGATCACCGCCAGCAGGGACTCTACTTCTCGCGCCACTTCCCGCTGAATGGCTTCCGCCGTTTTTTTTCCTGCTCCGCCGCTTCGGCCTCCTGGGGGAGGGGGCGCTGACGGCAGATTTTTTCGTTCACCTCCACGAAGGCCCGGCGCAGTTGTTGAAACCTGCGGAACTCGGCAATCTGTCGTTCCGCCTGGTGCCGGGCGGCAGGGCTGGGGAAGGTTTCGCTGACGGTCCGGCCCTGCACCTTGTAAGTGAGCCGGAAGTTAGGGCCGTGGCCGGGATGATGGGGCTGATGACAGTGACAGTTGGACTTGCCGCAGCGGGCGGTAATGCTGGTGATCGAACCACTGCGGAGGTCACCCAGTTGGGCGATCTGGCGGATCAACTCCGCCCGTTGGTTCTCCAGGACGTCAAGGGATTGGGGCATGTTAAGGCCTCCTCTATCCTAACGTATCATATACGTTAGGATATAAGCGACAAAAAAAGAGCCAGCCCAGAGCGTTACATTTATGTCGCGCACCCCGGCCATGTCTCAGACTTGACACTGGGGAGGAATTAACGGAAAAATAGAGAGGCATCTTTACAACGCAGGGCCGAAGAATGTACAAACCTGACTTTGCACTTACCGCCTTCCGCAGTGGCTTCACCTGAATGTGACGTCTCCGATCGCGGGTCGATTGTTTCCACTTCCACAGATCATTTCCAAGTCGGAGGATTTTATGAAGCCGAACCGTGTGCTTTTGTGCTTAAGTTTATCGGTCCTGCTGGGGCTGCCGGTGGTGGCGCGCACGCCGGAAGAATTCTCGCCCCCCTCACGGACTTTCACGTTCACGTATCAGGTCACACTCAAGGCGATTCCCACCGACGCCAATCGCGTCCGCATCTGGATTCCACGCGCCGTTTCGGACCCCAATCAAACGGTCGTATTGAAGGGCGTCAAGGGACCAGTGCCTCTTCGCGAGACCCGCGAGGCGGCCTTCGGAAATCACATGTTCTACGGCGAAATCCTGCACCCGCAGCCAGGCAATGCGGATTTCACGGTGGAGTACCAGGTGACTCGAATGGAGTATTCGAAGGGCGATTATACGACTCTGGCCAAGGCTGGTCAGGAAACCACCGGAGGGCCAAGAAATCTGGCGAGGTTCCTCGCCCCCGACCGCTTGGTCCCGATTGATGGAAGGATGAAAGAGCTGGCGGACGAAAACACCCGCGGCAAGCAAGACGCCATCGAGCGGGCGCATGCGCTTTATGATTACGTATTTCAAACGGTGCGATACGACAAATCCGGAAACGGCTGGGGACGCGGCGATTCGCTTTGGGTGTGCGATGCCAAGCACGGCAACTGCACGGATTTCCACTCTTTGTTCATTTCCATGGCGCGAGCCGAGGGGATTCCTGCGCGATTTGAAATCGGCTTCCCGCTGCCCACAGGCTCCGAGGGCAACATTCCCGGCTATCACTGCTGGGCGGAGTTCTTTGTGAATGGCCCGGGCTGGGTGCCGGTGGATATTTCTGAAGCCTGGAAAGATCCCCACAAGCATGACTACTTTTTCGGGACGCTGGACGCCAACCGCGTGCAATTTTCGGTGGGCCGCGACTTGGTGCTCCAGCCCAGGCAGGCCGGTGAGCCCCTGAACTACTTCATTTACCCCTATGTGGAAGTCGACGGCAAGCCGTTTGAGGGGGTCGACAAGAAGTTTTCGTTTCGCGAAGCGGCGACGACACCGAGAGTGGCAGCGCATCCCGCGGCACGTTAATGGGGAACCAATTCCTGAAGCTCTAGCCCGCTTGCGGTCTACGAAAGAGCACGGAAGCCTACGCTTGTTCCGCGAGCATCAGAAATGGCTGCCCACCGGCTTGGCGCCCTCGGGTAAGTTCGTGGACTTTCCGGGAGGCGGGCCACTGGTCGCGAATGATGTGGGCTGAATTAACTTTGTGGTAATAAGCCCCCGGCACAAGCCATTCTGTCGCAGGATAACCAGTCAAGCCGAACAATGTAACCTTCCTGTCACATTCGTAACACAATTTGGTAATCGTGCTCCGTCACCATGACTCCGACTGTCAGAACAATATGGTCGTAGTTGTTCCAAGGTATTTCAAGAAACCTTGGGCAGTCTCACAGCACAACAAGTTAAGGAGCGAATGATGCAGAAACGCAGGCTGGTTACAGGTTTGTTTGTGGGTATGGTGGCGCTACTCGTGTGGTTGTCCCCCATGTCGAACTTTGGCAGTGATAACCCGTCCTCGACGGAGAAGAAGGCAACACCTCCGGCGGAGACGGCCGCCAAAACCAAAACAGACACGAATGATGAAATCACTCTTCTCAAGCAACAGATGGCCCTGCAACAGCAGCAGATCGAGCAAATGCAAAAGGCCCTAGCGGCTCAGAAGCAACTGCTCGAAAAGTTGTCGCAACCCGCTGCACCAACGCAGCAAGCGGTGCAGCCACAACCCCTGCAGCCCCAGTCACCGAACCTTGGCCAGGTGGCCTCAACCACCCCGATCATTCCGCACACCGCAGAGAAATCCACTGCCGGTATCGGTGGGAATCTGATTTCTTCCACCTTGATTCCCTCGGCGGGGGGAGTTTCGCCGACACCGAAATCCGCAGCGCCGGCGGGGGATGAAACATCACCCCTGCAGTTCCACATTGGCAGTGCGACTTTGATGCCGGTTGGGTTTATGGATTTCACCAGCGTATTTCGTACCAAGACAGCGGGTGGGAACATCGGGACCAGCTTCGGAAGCATTCCCTATGCCGCCGTGGCGACGGGTGGCATCCTTCCCTATCAGACCAATCTGAGCGAGTTCCGTCTGAGCATGCAGAACTCCCGGATTGGCTTCCGCGCCGACGCGGACGTGAAAGGCGCGCACGTAATCGGTTACATGGAAGCCGACTTTCTGGGCACCCCTGCCAGCCAAAACATTGCGGTGACGAGTAACAGCAACCTTCTCCGGTCGCGGTTGTACTGGGTCGACGTGCGAAGAGGTTCGTGGGAAGTCCTCGGCGGCCAGACGTGGAGTTTGCTCACCCCGGGCCGCAAAGGTATTTCGCCTCTTCCCGGTGATCTCTTTTACTCGCAAGATATAGACGTGAATTACCAGGCGGGCTTGTTTTGGGGACGCATCCCGGAATTGCGGGTGGTTTACCACCCCACCAAGACAGTGGCCTTCGCGGTGGCACTCGACAGTCCTGATCAGTATGGTGGCGGTTCATCAGGCGGCGGCTCCATCACCCTTCCCGCAGGTCTCGCTACACCCTATGCGGCTGAATTGGACTTTGGCGCAAGCTCGGGTGGCATAGCTACTCCCAACGTTGCTCCTGATGTCATTGCGAAACTGGCATTTGATCCTTACAAACAGGTTCACTTTGAAATCGGGGGAGTGGAGCGGAACTTCAAAGTCTACAATCCCGGCGCCGTTGCCACTAGTTCAACCCCTGCCGTCGCTCCCGGCACCTTTTCATTGCAGGGCGGGGGCGGTTTCGTGAATCTGCATGTGGAACCGTTTAAGGGATTCCGCATCTTGACGAACAACTTCTGGAGTGACGGCGGTGGCCGCTACATCTTTGGTCAGGCCCCAGACGTGATCGCGCACGCCGACGGCTCCCTTTCTCCCATTCACAGCGGCTCAACGGTGAGCGGCTTTGAGTACACCCAGAAGAAAGTGATGATCTACGCGTATTATGGCGGCATTTACATCATGCGCAACACTGCCATCGACATGGGCAAAAAAGTGCCGACTCTGGGCTATGGCTACTCAGGCGCCTCGAGCGGGCAGAACCGCGACATCCAGGAGGCCACTTTTGGCTTCAACCAGACGATCTGGAAGGATGCCAAGTGGGGCGCCATCAATTTCATGGGCCAGTACTCGTACCTTCTGCGCGATCCCTGGTATGTGAATTTTCACACCGGCCAGCCCCCGAATGCCACGAACAACATGGTGTTCTTCAACCTGCGTTACACGCTGCCGGGTTCTGCTCCGACGCTCGGGAAGTAAGCAGCCCCTCGCGGGGTCATTGGGTCAAACACAGCATCACTTCAGTGTGGGTCTCGGCTCACACTGAAGTGAATGCTGATTCCTCCTAAATCCGAAGAACCTTTTCAGCGCGCCCGCACCCTGGGAATTTCCCCTCAGGCATCTTCTTGGACTCAATGTGTTTCTAATCAATAGGCATGCTATGGACACACGTCGGGAGCATAACCGCAACGCTTGAGCTGCGAGGGATTTCGCTGTTTCATTCCGAAGTGTGTTGCCGGACGGCGAGTTAAGTGGCATTATAAAGGTTGAAAGTTCTGGGGCACCTTTGGCATTCCTCTTTGAAAGCATGACGCGAATCGTCCTGCGCTCTCGACGTTTTTTGGCGGTCAGTATTCTGCTCTTACTGGCTGGGGTGGTGGTGCTTTCGACGGCCACTCGAAGGCCCTGCCTCCACGTGTCGACCGGACCGTGGCACCTCTGGAAGTCTGGTCACATGACCAAGTCGGAGGCGCAGGAAATCTGCAAGCTGCGCGTGACTGCTGAGGCCCACACGCGCCAACCTGCTCCGAAAGATTCGCCGGCCTCACTCCTCTCGATCTATTTCCCGCGCGAAGAAACAATCCCTCCGGTTCTTTCCCTTGTCGAACAAATCCGCCATTTTCGATCTCCACCGGCTCTTGGTTAATTCCGTTCCTTAATGGGGGCAAGGAGATTTCCAACTTCTGGCTTTTTTCACGGGGTGAATTTCGCCAGCGCCTCCAGTTTTAAGTGGGACCTCGCTCGCTATGCCCCGCGGAAGGCAACAAGTGGGACACCCCGCGCCGACACTCGGGGGGCGCTCACCGTTGAGGGCGTTGTTGACATTGTGTCAGTTGTCACCAGTCAGTGCCCGGGGTTCCGTGGCGGATTTTCGACTTCCTTCGAGGGGGTAGGGTCGTGCACAGTCCTTTGACCGCCGAGCAAATCCAGCAGCTCCAGGCCATCGACACTTGTGTCATGGCGGATGCCATTGAAAGCTTCGGCGTCCGTTTGCGCAACGAAGGGATTGCCACCGGAGGCTTTCGCTGTCTCTTCAAAAGCCTGCCTCCCATGGTAGGCTACGCGGCTACGTGCAAAGTTCGTTCCGCGGATCCCCCCATCGTGGGCAGCCGCTACGAGGAACGGACCGACTGGTGGGAGCACATTGGCGGAATTCCCGCGCCGCGCGTAGTGGTGATGCAAGACATTGACGACCCACCCGGCACCGGCGCGTTCTTCGGCAAGGTGCACGCCAATATCCTGACGGCCATGGGCTGTGTGGGAGTGGTCACCAACGGAGCGGCGCGCGAGTTGCCCGGCATCGAAGCCGCCGGTTTTCAGGTTTTCGCGGGGCGTTTGGCTATCTCCCGAGCCTATATTCACGTGGTGGAATTCGGCGGACCCGTGGAGGTGGGGGGCCTCGCGATTCAGCCCGGTGAATTAATTCACGGCGACCGGCACGGCATTGTTACCGTTCCACAGCATCTCATGCCCGACCTCCCCGCGGTGGCCGGCAAGATCGCGGAGATGAAGCAGCAGGTTATTGATTTATCGAAAAAGCCGGGCGCCACGCCCGCGGAACTCAGCGCGGCGCTAAAGGATTTACTCGATTTTAATGCGGATCACCTTCGGGATGGAGCAAAAGAGTGGAAACGATGACTAAGACAATGAGATTCCCTGGTAGCGCCGGATTCCCACGGACTGCCGGAAGGCTTTTCTCTCTGGCCGCAGTGGGCGGAAAAGATTTAACCTGGCGCGACCGGGCCGCAACCCAAAAAAGATTTCACCACAGAGGACACGGAGGACACAGAGAGAATGTGGAGAAAGAACTGCGGGTCTCAAAAGAAGGAAGCGTTATCCCTGGCCCTGCAAACATAAGTTCTTTTCTCTGTGGTCTCTGTGTACTCTGTGGTGAATCCATTTTTTGCAGGCTTAGAAGAAGTTGGCGCTTAGCGAATCTTGATTGGAGTTTTAGCCGCAGGGCAGCCGTCGCCCTCGCCGCCATCTTACTTGTGTTTCTCCCCTCCTGCACAAAAGTTCGAGCCAAGGGCGAGTCCCAGTCAGTCCTCACGGTGGGGGTGACGAAAGTAGCCCGGAAATCTTTGCAGCGGCAGATTACGCTTTCCTCGGAGCTCGTTCCCTTTCAGGAAATCGACGTTTACGCGAAAGAGTCAGGGTTCGTCAAAAAGTTGTACGTCGATTACGGCAGCCGCGTGCAAGCGGGTCAACTGATGGCCACGCTGGAAATACCGGAGCTCGAGGCGCAATTGCAAACGGACCAGGCCTCCATCAAGAATGCCACGGACGAAGTTTCCCGCGCCCAGCACCAACTGAAACGGTATCAGGCGCAGTACAGGGTGCTTCACCTCGAATTTACCCGCTTGAATAGCGTCTTCGAAAGCCAGCCCGGCCTGGTGGCGCAGCAGGAAGTTGACGATGCCCAGGGCAAAGACCTGGCGGCAGCGTCGCAGGTGGACGCGGGTGAGTCAGCTCTGGCGGCCGCCGAAAGCCAGCTCCTGGTGAATAGGTCCAGACTGGTTCACGACCAGGCGCTGTTCGACTACGCGCGCATCACCGCGCCGTTCGCAGGTGTGGTGACCGAGCGTTACGCCAACCTGGGAACCTTGATGCAGGCGGGCACGAGCTCCAGCACCCAGGCCATGCCCCTGGTCAAATTATCCCAGGATGATTTGTATCGATTGGTTATCCCGGTTCCCGAGTCCTCGGTGCGCTACATCCGGGTGGGAGACGCCGTCCAGGTCCGGGTGCCGGCTCTCAACCGTACTTTTCCCGGCAAAGTGGCCCGTTTTTCCATGGACGTGCAGGAGGGCACGCGCACCATGCACACCGAGGTCGACGTTCCCAACTCCGACCGGCTCTTGATGCCGGGAATGTATGCGGAAACCACGCTAACCCTGGAAGCGAAAGATAACGTGCTGGTGGTGCCTTTGGAGGCGGTGAGCCGTGAGGGCAGCCAGACCACCGTGGATGTGGTGAATTCCGCCGGCAAGGTTGAGCTTCGAGTCGTAACGGTGGGACTTGAAACCTCGACCGATGCGGAAGTTGTTTCCGGTCTCGCGGAGGGCGATGAGGTGGTTGTGAGCGACCGCAGCGGTCTTAAGCCGGGCCAGGAAGTGCGTCCGCAGGTTGTTGAGATGCTGCAGTACCACGGGGTGGGGCAGTAGGGGGGAAAGCAGAAGGCGGAAGGCGGAAGGCAGAAAGCAGAAGGCAGAAGGCGGAAGGCAGAAGGCGGAAAGCAGTAAGCGGTAGGCAGAAGGCGGATGGCAGAAGGCGGAAGGCGGATGGCAGAAGGCGGAAAGCAGTAGGCGGTAGGCAGAAAGCAGTAGGCAGCGAGCGCTTTGTGCGAGTCCCGACAGAGTCGGGATAGGCGAAACCCAGGGCTGACGTAAGTCTGAACTCATAGCCCTCTCCGAGGGGAGAGGGTGGCGCGCTGTCCCGATGCACTTGATCGGGAAGCGCGACGGGTGAGGGGTTATTCCGTGCGAGGAATTGAGCCGTATTCGCTCACGGCCGATTCGGAGACGGAAAGACGCGGCAAGAGACGATTACACGCGGTTTCCCTCCGTAGGGATTGTTGCGAATTCCGAACGGGTTGGCGCTGCGTGGCCGGGTGATGCTTCAGGTGGGGCGAAGCTGACGAAGTGACCCCTCACCCGTCCCGCGCCAGTTGGTGAAAGCGCTGGCCGCGGTCCACCCTCTCCCCTCGGAGAGGGCTAGGGTAGTGTCCAGGGACTTCGTGGACATTGGTTAACGCTGGTGGGCCGCTGGCCTGGGCGGGGTTAGGCCCCCGCTTCAGGGCGGTCCAACAAAGAGCTGATAGCTGAGAGCTGAAAGCTGATAGCTGATAGCTGACAGCTGAAAACTGAAAGCTACTCCTCAAAAGGTGAGGGTGGAAGTCCTATGCCAAGATTTTCAATCCGCAACCCGTATTTCATCATCGTCTGCTGTCTGGTGCTGCTGCTCCTGGGTGTGACCAGTGTGGCGCGCATGCCGGTGGACCTTTTCCCCCCCATCAATATCCCCGAGGTGGTGGTGGCGACGTTTTACTCCGGCATGCCTCCGCAGGATATCGAAATCGACATCACCAACCCCCTTGAGCGCTTTTTCACCATGGCCAGCGGTATCGACCACATGGAGTCGCGTTCGATGTTGGGCGTCAGCATCATCAAGGTCTATTTCCAGCCCGGGACGAACGCCGACGCGGATGTGACGGAACTCTCGAACCTCGCCCTCGCCGACCTGAAGCGCCTGCCGCCCGGCACCCTGCCGCCCGTGGTGCTGAAGTTCGATGCCTCCAGCCTCCCCGTTTGCCTGGTGACGGTGAAAGGAGAGGGGCTCAACGAAACCCAACTTCACGACTTTGCCCAGTTTGCCATCCGCAACCAGATTGCGGTGGTGAAGGGGGCAACGATACCGCCGCCCTTTGGCGGGAAATACCGGCAGGCCATGGTGTACGTGGACCCCTACAAGCTCTTTTCACGCCAGATGACTCCCATGGACGTGGTGGATGCGGTGAACCAATCGAACCTGATTCTGCCCGCCGGGGATGTGAAGATGGGCCCTACCGACTTCTACGTTTATTCCAATAGCCTGGTGGACCAGGTGAAGGACTTGAACAGTATCCCCATCAAGACGGTGGGGACCTCCTGGGTTACGGTGGGAGACGTGGGGCACGCCGAAGACGCCAATCAAATTCAGTACAACGTGGTGCGGGTAGACGGCCAGCGCTCCAGTTACATCCCCATCATGAAGCAAGGGGGCGATACCAACACCATCGAGGTGGTGGACGGAGTACGGGCGCTGCTCGGCCACCTGTTTGACATTCCCAAGCAGATGACGGCCACCCTAGTGTTCGATCAATCCGTGTACGTCAAGGAAGCGATCCACACCGTGCTGCATGAGGGCCTGCTGGGACTGCTGCTCACCAGCATCATGATTCTGGTTTTTCTCGGCAGTTTTCGCGCCACCACAGCGGTTTTGCTTTCCATTCCACTTTCCGCCCTGACCATGTTTGTGGCGCTGAATCTGATGGGCAGCACCGTGAACACCATGATTCTGGGGGGACTGGCGCTCGCTTTTTCACGTGTCATCGATAATTCCGTGATCTCGCTCGAAAACATCTATCGCCATTTGGAGATGGGCGCCTTACCCATGGTGGCGGCGGAGGTGGGAGGGGCGGAAGTGAATCTGGCCGTCCTCGCCGCAACCCTGGTGGACGTTGGGAGATTTTCTCCCCGTGGTGTTTCTCTATGGCGTCAGCAAATTTCTCTTCTCCGCGCTGGCTCTGGCTTTCTGCCTGTCGCTCCTCGCATCTTTTGTGGTGGCGATGACGGTAATTCCGCTGTTCTGCTCGCGTTTCTTGAAGCAGGTGCCGCACGCCGAGGGGAAGAAAGAAGGCGAGTACGAAATTGAGCCGACCACGCCGGCCGACCGTTCCCGGTGGGAGAGGTTTAATGCCGGATTTAACCGGCAATTCAACAAGCTTCTGGATTTCTACGAGTCTTGGGTGCGGCGGGCGCTGGTGCATCCGGGGCGCACCGTCGCGCTCCTGGCGGGAGTGTTCCTGGCCAGCCTGGCCATCTACCCCTTTCTGGGCTTGGCCTTCTTCCCGCGCACCGATGCGGGGCAATTCACCATCAACCTGAAGGCCCCCACCGGCACGCGCATAGAAGTGACCGAGCAGTACGTGGCCAAGGTGGAGAACCTGATCCGGAAGACCGTGGATCCCCAGGACTTCAAGCTGGTGGTCTCGAACATCGGCGTGACACCGGATTTCTCCTCGCTCTATACCACCAACGCCGGGGAATACACGGCTACCGTGCAAGTGCAGTTACAGGATGACCACCGGCGCAGCAGTTTCGATTATATGGAGAAGTTGCAGGAGGAGTTGAGGGAGCACGATCCGGAGATTCGCACGTTCTTCTCCAGCGGCTCCATGGTGGATGCGATTTTGAATATGGGAATGCCGGCGCCCATCGATGTGCAGGTGAGCAGTTCGAGATTGGAGCAGAGCTATGGGATCGCGGAGGACCTGGCCCGGCAGATCCGCGGTTTGCGGGGCGTGGGCGAAGTCTATATTCCGCAGGATATGAACTATCCCGCGCTGCGTTTGGATGTGGACCGCGTACACGCCGGGGAGTTGGGGCTGAGTCAGAAGGATGTGGTGGACAATGTCATCACCGCCCTTAATTCCAACCTGATGATTGCGCCCAACTACTGGGTGGACCGGAAAACCGGCAATGACTACTTCCTGACCGTGCAATACTTCGAGAACGGGTCAGCAGCGATTCACAACCCCGCGGACCTGAAGAATATTCCGCTGCGGGCGCCTAACCTGAAAGAGCCTACGACGCTCGACAGCGTCGTGAAACTCACCCCGCTGCAGTCGCCCACGGAAGTAGACCATTACCAGATTCAGCGGGTTTCGGATGTGTATGTGACCCCCAAGGGAGAGGATCTGGGGAAACTCACCGATGAAATACGGGGCATCCTGCGCAAGACCGATATCCCGGGCAACGTGCGGGTTAATCTGCGCGGCATGGTGAATGGCATGGAAGCCTCCTTCAAGAGTTTCGGGCTGGGCTTCCTGCTCTCTTTCATGCTGCTGTATCTCATCCTGGTAGCGCAGTTTCGTTCCTTCGTCGACCCCTTCCTGATCATGCTGGCCATTCCTATGGGCTTTGTGGGAGTGCTGATTATCCTGCCGCTCACCCACAGCACGCTGAACGTGATGTCGCTGATGGGAGTGTTGATGCTGGTGGGCATCGCCGATTCCAACAGCATCCTGATTGTGGACTTCGCGCATAACCTGGAGACGCAAGGGATGTCGCCCGCTGATGCCGTGATTACGGCCTGCCGCGTGCGCCTGCGGCCCATCCTGA
Source organism: uncultured Acidobacteriota bacterium (assembly GCA_963804995.1). Taxonomy (GTDB): domain Bacteria; phylum Acidobacteriota; class Terriglobia; order UBA7540; family UBA7540; genus Bog-366. The sequence continues at coordinate 1,814,669 of CAWDSK010000006.1, read as the reverse complement.
TGACTTCACTCGCCACCATCATCGGAATGATTCCCATGGCCATGAAATTGGGGACGGGGGCCGAACAGTACACACCCATGGCGCGCGCCATTATCGGCGGCCTGACTTCGTCCGTGCTGTTGACGATTTTTATTGTTCCCGCCGCCTATCTGCTGGTGTACGGCCGGCGGCAGGCAAGCCCGGCATTGGGTCCCAAGGAGGTTGGGGAATGAGAAATGTTCTCACATTAATTCATCTCGTGCCGCAGAGAAAAGACTCACCACAGAGAGCACAGAGACCACAGAGAAAAGCGCTTCGAGTTAAGCGGTTAGGAATTACGGTTCCCTATTCTGTTGATCTACAGTTTTTTCTCCGTGTCTTCTCTGTGACCTCTGTGGCCTCTGTGGTGAAATCCTTCCTTCTCGTGCCGCGGAGAAAAGACTCACCACAGAGCGCACAGAGACCACAGAGAAAAGCGCTTCGAGTTAAGCGGTTAGGAATTACGATTCCCTATTCTGTTGATCTACAGTTTTTTCTCCGTGTCTTCTCCGTGACTTTGGGGATGCTCGTGATGGCCCCAGCTCTGGCTGCGCCACCCCAAACACCCAACCTTTCCTTGAAAGATGCGGAGGCGATGGCGTTGCGGAATCATCCCGTGTTGCAGGCCGCCACCTTCAATGCGCAGGCGGCTGAGCAAGTGACGCGTGAAGCAAAATCCGCCTACTTGCCGACCGCCAACGGCAGCTTGACGGGGGCCGGGGCCATGTCCAATAGCCGCATCGCCGCGGGCTTCCTGAACGACCCAAACGTCCTAAACCGTTATTCGAACGGTCTCATGGTCAACCAGCTCATTACGGACTTCGGGCGCACTTCCAACCTGGTGGGCTCAGCCCGGCTGGGAGCGCAGGCCGCTTCCCTGAGCGCCAAGCAAACTGAACAGGATGTGCTGCTGGGCGTCAATCGCTCCTACTTCGGCGTCTTGCGCGCGGAGGCTGTCCTCAAGGTGGCGGAGGAGACCGTCAAGGCGCGCCAGATTCTGGCAGAGCAGGTGACCACGCTCGAAAAGAACAAGCTGAAGTCTCTTCTGGACGTCAGCTTCGCCAAGGTAAATTTGGCGCAGGCGCAACTGCTGCTGGTCCAGGCGCAGAACGACGAAAAAGCGGCTTATGCGGATCTGGCCACTGCCCTCGGGCTTGCCGCCCCTCAGCCCTTTAACCTCGTGGATGAACCCATGCCCTCGGCGCCTCCCCCTGACCCCACGGACCTCGTCGCGCAGGCTCTGCAGAATCGGCCGGACCTACAGAGCGCCCGCTTCAGCGAAGAGGCCGCCCTGCGTTATGCCCGCGCCGAACGCGATTTGTGGATGCCCACCATCAGCGCGGCGGGTGCGGCTGGCCTTACGCCGGCTTATCAAGCTCCGCTTACCGACCGCTACGCAGCGGCGGGCATCAACGTGAATATCCCGATCTTTAATGGATTCCTCTTTTCCGCCCGCCATCAGGAGGCCAACCTGCGCGCCAAGGCGGCGGACCAGGAGACACGCGACTTGGTGGACCGCATCGCCCGCGACGTGCGCACCGCGTGGCTGGATGCCGGCACGGCGTTCCAGCGGCTTGACGTCACCGCTCAATTATTGGAGCAGGCCACCCTGGCGTTCCAACTCGCACAAGGGCGCTACAATCTGGGGCTCAGTTCGATTGTGGAACTTTCGCAGGCGCAATTGAACCTCACCCAGGCGCAAATCGCCAACACCAGCGCCAAGTACGATTACGAGACCCAAAACGCGGTCCTCAATTATCAGCTTGGGCAGTTGCATTGAGGCGGGTGGGTTGGAAGAGCTGTCCGTGGTCCGTGGCCAGTTGTCAGTTGTTTGTTGTCCCCTGCCAGTTATTCATTAGCCCGCAATTCTCACCACGGGCAAGCGAACCGAAGTTTGGAGTGCGGCGACTCGTCGCCGCTTTCCGACGCCGCGACTCGTCGCGGCGAATCACTAAGCGCTGACGAGTCAGCGGTAGAAAAAGCGGGAGCGAGCTCCCGCACTCCGAAATTTGCCCCGACAAGCGGTTCGATCGTGGCGGACGCGGAAACCATCAGAAAGGGCCTTTAACGACGGGGATTAAACCCCGCCCTTCCAAAGCCGTGATGAGAATTGCGGGTTAGCCCCCCACAAGGCTGGCGCAGACCCCCGTTCTTTGGGGTCTGCGATGTCCCGGGGATGCCGCCCAAATAAATCGGACAAATTTACCCCTCTCCTACCCCTTTATCCTCTCGCAACACATCTTTAATCTGTTTGTAACATACAGGCCCAACAATATTGATCTGCCATGCAGCTAAATCTAGGAATAACCAAGGGTTAATTCAGCCGTAACACAGTTTTCTCACACTAACGGCGGAGGCAACAAACTATGAATCTCAAAAGTTCCATCACAAGTATTGTTCTAGGCGCGGTACTGGTGGTTGCGGGAGTGATCACATTTGTTAATTCTCCCTCGGCGGCCCCGGCGCCTGCACCAGCTCCGGCGACACTGATTAACGGAGCGGGTGCAACGTTTCCGTACCCAATTTATTCCAAGTGGTTCGACGAGTACCACAAGCTTCATCCTGATCTGCAATTCAATTATCAATCGATTGGCTCGGGCGGCGGCATTCGGCAGGTTCTGGCTGGCACGGTCGATTTCGGCGCCACGGACGGCCCCATGACCGACGAGCAGTTGGGTCAAGCCAAAATTAAAATCCTGCACTTCCCGACCGTGATGGGTGCGGTTGTCCCGACTTACAACATTCCGGGAGCAAACCAGGAGCTCAATTTTACTGGTGACGTACTGGCCGGGATTTTCCTGGGAAAGATTACCAATTGGAACGATAAGGCCATCGCCAGCGCTAACCCGGGCGTGAAGCTGCCTGACCTGGACATTGTTGTGGTGCACCGGTCGGACGGCAGCGGTACGACCTATGTTTGGGTTGATTATCTCTCCAAGGTGAGTCCAGAGTGGAAGACCAAGGTGGGCAAGAACACTGCCGTCAACTGGCCGGTGGGACTGGGCGGCAAAGGCAATGAGGGCGTGGCGGGGTTGGTGAAGCAGCAGCCCGGCGCCTTTGGGTACGTCGAGCTGATCTACGCCGTCCAGAACAATATGGCCTACGGCAAGGTGCGAAATTCGGCGGGGGTGTTCGTGAAGGCGAATTTGGACAGCGTCACTGCCGCGGCGGCTGGGGCAGCGAAGTCGATGCCGGACGATTTCCGGGTTTCCATCACGGATGGGCCCGGGAAGGCAACTTACCCCATTTCCACCTTCACGTGGTTGTTGGTGCCCAGTAAGATTGACGATCCCGGCAAAAAGAAGGCCATCACGGATTTTCTGCGCTGGATGCTGAAGGACGGCCAGGGGATGGTGGAGAATCTGAGCTACGCGAAACTGCCGAAAGAAATTGTAGTCAAAGAAACCAAAGCCATTTCACAGGTTAACTAGCGTGACGAATGCTGTGAATACCGATGACCGCGCGCGCTTTAAACGGCGCGCGCGGGACTTTGTCCGGCGCCTGCGGCGCGGGGATGAGGCGGCGCACCTCATCACCTTGCTCGCGGCTACCAGCATTATCGTGGTCACCCTCATGCTGGTTTACCAGCTCTTTATCAATTCCGCACTGCCCCGCCACAAATTTGGTTTGGAATTCTTCGTGACCAAGACCTGGGACCCGGTCAGCGGGGATTTCGGTGCTTTACCTTTTATTTACGGCACCGTGGTTTCTTCGGCTTTGGCACTCCTGATTGCTGTGCCCCTGGGTGTGGGCGCCGCCGTCTTCCTTTCCGAGCTGGCGCCGCCGCGCATTTCCAGCATTACGACGTTCGTGATTGAGTTGCTGGCCGCCGTGCCCAGTGTCATCTATGGTCTCTTGGGATTTTTCGTTCTGATTCCAATATTACGTAAACCGGTGATGCCTTTCCTCAAGCACACGTTGGGATTTCTCCCTCTCTTCAAGGGGCCCATTTACGGGGTCAGCATGCTGGCGGCGGGAGTGGTTCTGGCCATCATGATTGTTCCCTTTATCATCTCCGTCTCGCGGGAAGTGTTACTGGCCGTGCCGGTGGAGCAACGCGAAGCGGCTTTGGGGCTGGGAGCCACCAAGTGGGAATCCACCTGGCAGATCGTGGTGCCCTTTGCGAAGGTGGGAATTTTCGCCTCGGTTTTCCTGGCCTTGGCGCGCGCCCTGGGGGAGACCATGGCGGTGACCATGGTGATCGGGAATGATCCCAAGATCAATGCCTCGCTCTTTGCCCCGGGCTATTCGATTGCCGCGGTCATCGCCAACGAATTTACCGAGGCGACGGGTGATTTGTATCTGCAAGCTTTGATTGAGTTGGGGCTGGTTCTTTTCCTGCTGACCATTTTGCTCAACGGCCTGGGGCGACTGGTGATCATAGCGACCACGCAGAAAGGGTCGGCACGCGGATGAATTTTCGTAGCATTTGGCGCAAATCCTTGAATTTCGTCATGCTCAGCCTCACCGGTGTCTGCGCCTTGTTCACGGTTTCTGTCCTCTTCTTCATTCTGGGTTATCTGTTGTGGTACGGAGGTAAGTCGCTGAATTGGGCATTCTTTACCGAACTGCCCAAGCCGGTGGGCGAAATTGGCGGCGGGATGGCCAATGCCATCGTGGGCAGTGGCAAGCTTATCCTCCTGGCTTCCATGCTGGGTATCCCGATCGGGATTCTGGGGGGAGTTTACCTGGCAGAATTCGGGGGGCAGACGTTCTCATTCTTCGTGCGCTATACCACGGACTTGCTGAACGGCGTGCCCTCGATTGTTATGGGAATTTTTGCGTATACGGTCATCGTGCTGCCCATGAAGCACTTTTCGGCGCTGGCGGGCGGCATGGCGCTGGGCGTGATTATGATTCCCATCGGCGTGCGCACCACGGAGGAATCGTTGCTGGGTGTCCCGCGCATGCTGAGAGAGGGCGCCCTGGCATTGGGAACGAGCAAGTGGAAGATGGTGGCGACGGTGGTCATGCCCGCGGCGGTTCGCGGAATTGTTACGGGCATTATGCTTACCGTGGCGCGCGTGGCCGGGGAGACCGCGCCCCTGCTCTTTACCGCGTTCAGCAATCGCTTCTGGAGTTCCGGCTGGAATCAACCCATAGCATCCCTGCCGGTGATGATCTACACTTACGCGATTTCTCCTTACGACGATTGGCACCGGCAAGCCTGGGCGGCCGGTCTGGTCCTGCTGGGGTTTGTTTTGCTGGCCAACATCGGGGCTCGTATGATGGTTTCCCGAGGGGTGGCTCGTACATAGGTCTCAGTGGCTCGCTGTAGCGGCGGTCTCTGACCGCCGGAATTTGTTGAATGAAAAGTCGGCGGTCAGAGACCGCCGCTACAGCAATCGGCCCCACGACTTGATAGGTGTGAAACGTGAATTCTGCATCGAGTGTTTCAACTATGGTGAAGATGACTGAAGAAACTCGTCCCACAGAGCGTGAAGGGGCAGTAACGCCGGCCTGGCCGAGCGACGTCAAGATGCGCTCCACCGGGTTGGATTTCTATTACGGGGGCAAGCAAGCCTTGCATACCATCGGCTTGACGGTACCCTCCGGACGCATCACGGCGCTCATCGGGCCGTCGGGGTGCGGCAAGACCACCTTCCTGAGAATCCTGAACCGCATGTACGAGACGGTTCCCCACGCGCGCCCCGAGGGGGAAGTGCTCCTCGATGGCGAGGATATTTTCTCGATGGATGTGGTAAGCCTGCGGCGCAGGGTCGGAATGGTTTTCCAGAAGCCCAATCCTTTTCCCAAGTCGATTTTCGACAACATCGCCTACGGCTTGCGCATCAACGGAATGGCCACCCGCGGTGGGTTGAAGGAAGCGGTGGAGAAAAGCTTGCGGCGCGCCGCGCTCTGGGATGAAGTCAAAGATCAACTGCACAAGTCCGCCTATGCGCTTTCGGGAGGCCAGCAACAGCGCCTCTGCATCGCGCGGGCGCTGGCTGTCGAGCCGGAGGTGCTGCTGCTTGATGAGCCTTGCTCGGCGCTGGATCCGATTGCCACCGCCAAAATCGAGGATCTGCTGTTCAATTTGAAAGATCTCTGCACCATGGTCATTGTCACGCACAACATGCAGCAGGCCGCGCGGGTTGCGGATGTTACCGGTTTCTTCCTGATGGGGAAGTTGATCGAGTTCAACAAGACCGCGATCATCTTCAAAACTCCCGCCCGTAAGGAAACGGAAGATTACATCACGGGCAGGTTCGGCTAGAATGAAGTGCGGGGGATGAAAGGGGAACTGACCTTTGCGCCACTTTGTTGAGGAACTGGACTATTTGCGCAGCCGCCTGCTGGTGATGAGCGGGTTGGTGGAAGACTCCGTGTACAGAAGTGTGCTCTCCCTTACTGAGAAAGATCCGCAGCAGGCGCAGAAGGTTCTTCTCAACGAAGCGGAGATCAACCGCATGGAGATCGAGATCGACGATCTGGCCACGCAGCTCCTGGCCCTGCAACAACCCATGGCCACCGATCTGCGATTTCTTACCTCGGCGATCAAGATCAACAATGACCTGGAGCGTATGGGAGACCTGGCCGTCAACATTGTAGAGCGCTCCCTTTCGCTGATTGGCGAGCCACTGCTGAAACCCCTGGTGGATATCCCGCTGATGGCAGAGCGTACCCAGGCCATGATCCGCAAGAGCCTGGACGCTTTCGTGAAGAGGGATCCGGATCTCGCCCGCAATGTGCTGGTCTCTGACGACGAAGTGGACGAGTTATGTGGCTCCATCTACGAGGAGTTGATTGGCTACATGGAGCGCGACCCCAAGACCATCCGCCAGGGGATCAATCTGATCTTCGTGGCGCGCAACCTGGAACGCCTTGCCGACCACGCGACCAATATCGCTGAGGACGTCCTGTTTCTGGTGCAGGGTGTGGACGTCCGCCACCACGCGGAAACGCGGGAATAACCCGGGATACGGGGTACGGGAAACGGGATACGGGACACGCGTTTCGTGTGCGATTTCCGGTCTTACAATGGTGGGGCTATCTAAATCATGAAATCGGGTTTTTCGCCCGAACCCCTAATTCCGAAGCCCTAATCCATGGCCTTTAACACCAAGTCCCAAGCGATTCTCGTATCCCGTTTCCCGTGCCCCGTATCCCGTGTTCTAAACCCATCCAACCCCGGAGCGGCATCTGCATCGAAGAGAGCATGGACCTTTGGGTCTTGATTTTACCTTTGACTGTGTTAGCTGTTTAGTGGTGAAATCATAGATTGGCTTGAGGGCTCGTCACCGGATGGTGGCCAGTCTACGCTTGGGGGACATCGTAATGAAGTTGAAAATCCTGGCGATGCTGACGGCGTGCTCAATGGTTCTGGGCATGGCGTTACCATTGGTCGCGCAAGAAACAGCAAATGTAGACGAAATCACCATCCCGGAGGGCACGGAGTTCAAGCTTCAGTTGCACACCACCCTTAATTCCAAAAGCTCAAAAGTGGGCGATCGCATTCTAACCACCTTAATCGACCCGGTGGCAGTGGAGGACCAGGATGTGCTCTCCAAGGGCGTGCGAGTGGATGGCCACGTGGGCGAGGTCAGGGCAGCGGCGAGAAAAGGCAAGGGTGGTTTTCTCACCATCGTTTTCGACACCGTGGAGCTGCCGAATGGACAGAAGGTTGCCATCATCGGGTCATTAACAGAGGTTTTCTGAGCGAAACCGGGAGCGATCCCAACGTGGGCCCGGAAGGTGAACTTAAGGGCAAGGGCCCCAATCGTAAAGAGCAAGTCGTTATGGCCGCAGTCCCCGCTGCCCTGGGAGCCGCCGCGGGACCGGGCACCGCGATCGCTTTGGGAGCTGCCGGCGTAATGTCTGCCGTCCTGATCCCCAAAGGCAAACAGGCTGCCTTGGCCGCCGGCTCGCTAGTGGGTATGCGCCTGGACCGCAACGTCACCATGGTTATCCCTGCCGCAAAGTAGCCGTTCACGTACGATCCCATTCCAGTGAACCTTGCCGCGCCTTTTCTAAGCCAAGCCTGTCCAATTTAGGGCACCAACTTACTTGACTCATCCATTCGAAAGGTGCGAGATGAACGGGTTGGAGGTGTACGATGTTGAGTGGATAAGGTATTGTCACGGACTGAGGCATTTAATGTTTATGAGCCAGAAGGGGATAAAAACCTCAGAATTCCAGAATTTCGACGCTGCAATCAGCAAGATTTTCTCCGTCCCGCGGGAGGAGTTACAGCGAAGGAAAGCGGAGTGGAAGAAGCAACGCCAGCGGAAGAAGCGGGCGAAGGCTTGACCCGCTTCCCCCGGCGCTCACGTTGCCTTGCCTTGTGCGTTAGAACAGGTTGGACGAGCTTGCGTCTTTCCGGCGAGGCGATTCCAGGTGAGGCGCTTACCGATGATCCTGGAAACCGCCGCATCGAAGCGGCCACGATCATCAAGTCCTTCGCGCTGGTTGTAACGGAAGGCTTGCTCGTCAAGGTAACGAAACAAATGGAACGGTTCGACGCTAACGTAGGTCCCTTGGAGGGTGCGCTGCAAAAGGCTCCAGTAGTTTTCGAGGCCGTTGGTGTGGACGTTTTCCACGGCATAGGCTTGGGCATGGTCAATAACGCTATGAACATATTCGGAATCCAACCCGTGGTAACCAATCCAAGCGTCCGTGAAAACCTGCGAGCCCGCCGAAACGTTTTCGACAACGCTGCCGCGAAGAGTTTTGAGGGTCACATCGGGAACGACCGAAGTGCGAACTTTGCCTCGCCGTTTCAGAATTCCCAGGACCGCAATTTTATCGCGCCCGCCCGTGCCCTGGATTTTCTCCCGCCGCTTACCGATGTGCATGTTGCGGGAGAGGCCGCCGATAAAGGTTTCGTCAACCTCAACTTCTCCTCCCAACTTGCCGCCGCCCTCGTCCTGCAAGGCCAGCCGGATGCGGTGCAGCATGAACCAGGCGGTCTTTTGCGTGACCCCCAGGTCGCGGGCTACTTCATAGGAACTGATACCGTTCTTGCAGTTGGTGAGCATCCACACCGCCGTGAGCCACTTATCCAGGCCGATGGCGCTATCCTCAAACAGGGTGCCCACCTTGACGGAGAATTGCCGCCGGGCATGATGGCGGGGGCATTGCCAGACGCCGCGAGCCGGATTGAATTTGACCTTTTCCGACCCGCAGGTTGGGCAGATGACGCCCTGGGGCCAGCGCTTCGCCACAAGGTAGGCGCGGGAATTGTCAGGGTTCGAAAAATAGATAATGGCTTCTTGCAGGGTACGGGGTTCGCGCATGGTTTCGCTCCTCACAAGCAAAACTATACCAAAACCCAGTGGATGAGTCAAGTATATTGGTGCCCAATTTAGCCATGGCCGAGTCTCAAAACGGAAGGATCCTAGCCCTCGCCCCCTTGGGGGAGAGGGTGGACCGCAACCGGCGTTTTCACCAGCCGGGGCGGGACGGGTGAGGGGGTCAAAATTGTGAAGGAGAAGGAGACGGTGAACATGACCAAACGCGCCCCGCCCCGCCGCAAGCGACGTTCACTTGCACGTGGCGCAGAACCAATTGCCAGGGCGCGCACCCTTCGCCAAGACAAGACTGAGTCAGAAATAATCGCCTGGTATTTATTACGTACTCTCAGATTCAAGGGTGTTAGATTTCGTCGGCAGCACCCCGTCGGCCAATACATCGTCGATTTTTGCTGCCCGCGGCGGCGACTGGTTGTGGAACTGGACGGCAGCGTGCACGGGCAGCCGAGTCAGGCCAAACGGGACACACGCCGGGACGCGCTACTCAAAGACCTGGGATACGTTGTGACACGATTTCCAAACGGAATGGTTCTTAAGGCGCCCGAATTGTTCGTGGAGAACGTACTGAAAATAGTCCGGTCGCTACCCGATGCCTTTGCCGATGAGTCGTGAGCTGCGGCGAAGTACTGGCGCAGGCGTTTGACCCCCTCACCCGTCCCGCCCCGGCTGATGAAAACGCCGGCGGCGGGCCACCCTCTCCCCCAAGGGGGCGAGGGCTATATATTCAAATCAAACTCCTCACGTCCCCGGCTTGGCCCGGGGGTGCAGGCGGGCGACCTCCGGCAGGTGGACTAGCTCAGAAGCCTTGACGATCTCAATATCGGCGGGATCGAGTTCCGGCAGGAACTTTGCCAGGGCCGCAATGGTCGTCGCGTGCGGGTGCCCGATGGCCAATGCCGCCCCTTGGTCTTCCACGACCCGGCGGAACTCCCGCAACTGTCCCAAGGTGTAGGGAACGGTTTCCGTGTCATCCAGAAAAACCGCGCGATAGAAGGCCGGGAGTCCCTGCTGGCGCGCTACATCGAGCGCCACGCTATTGGCGGTGGTTCGGCTGTCAATAAAGTAGAGTTGGTGTTCCGCCAGGACCTTCATGACCTCAGCCATCAATACCACGCTTTTCGTGGCTTGGGAGCCCATGTGGTTGTTGACACCTGCCGCAAACGGAACCGTCGCCAAATCATTCTGGACTGCCGCTTGGACTTCCGCAGCGCTCATGCCCGTGTGGATGTCCCCTTGACCCGGCGAGGGATGGGCGCCCGGTTGGGCTTCCATGGGCAAGTGCAACATCACCTCGCGTCCCCGGCGATGCGCTTCCTCGGCGGTTGTCCCCGAATAGCGCAGATGGGGAAGGACTGAAAAAGTGAACGGGTAGGGCAAGGCCAGGAGCTTGTGCGCCGCCTCCAGGTCCTGACCCAGGTCGTCGATCACGATGGCGGCACGCAGCAGGCGCGGCACCTCGCGCAGATTGATTCGGCAGATAGGCTGCCCACGCCGGGTAACGTCCAGACCGATCGTATGGAGGCCACCGGTGGAAGTCTGAGACCCGCCAAGCTGTAACTCGTCCTTTGCACATTCAAGTTGGACAGCCGACAGCACGGCGCGGTAGGCGTCCGGAGTTGCCACGGCTTCGAGGGGCGCCTCAGCCCTTGTCCCATGACGGGGACCGGCCGGGCGCTTGATCCAGACCTCGGGGCCCCCGGTGCCGGCAACCAAGTCCCTGAAATGCTCCGCCAGCTTGCGGCGTTCCGACTCTTTCAAAGGTGGGGGGTGAAACCATTGGCAGGCGCCTGTAGCCAGGGCCAGAATCGAGAGAGAAGCAGCAGCAAGGACGCCGCGGCGCGTGAGGCCTTACGCCTCCTACGGGACCAGAAAGGCAAGACGCAGGCTCCTAGTGTCCTGAGTCAGAAGTTCGCTGACAAAGTCTCACTGGGTTGCAGGGCGACCCCCTCACCCGTCCCGCCCCGGCTGATGAAAACGCTGGCGGCGGGCCACCCTCTCCCCAAGGGGGCGAGGGCAGTAAACTCAAATAAACTCCCCCCTCGCCCCTTTGGGGGAGGGGGCCGGGGGTGAGGGGGTTCTCGAATCATCAACGAATTTCTGACTCACGACACTAGATGTCGGAATTGCCCCCGCTCCTGCGCAGCGGATGACGAATCGATCAAGCGGCCTTGGTGGCTGTTATCGACGTGTTGAGAATCTCGATTGCCTTGCGGAGCTGCAAGTCATCCTTGCCACCGAAGTGCTCCGGCTCCTCGGGCTGATTTTCTTCGTCCGCGTTTTCAGGTTCGCTGGCGGCCGCCTGGACCACACTGGGGGTGACGCCGTTCTCGTTGATGGTTTTGCCGTCCGGCCCGTAGTACTTGGCTACAGATAGCAACAGGGCAGAGCCATCGCCCACGGGAACGGGTTTCTGATAAACACCGATGCCAAAACTGCGCACTCCCACCACTTCGCCGCGTTTGTTACCCAAAATCGCGGAGGCCACCAATTCGGAAGGCCCGGCGCTGGACTGGTTGATCAGCAACGCGAGTGGAAGATGGCAAACTGGACCGGTAGGGTGGACTTCCAGGTTCTGGCGAGGAAAGCGCTGGCCCGCAATGTAAGTGACCAGACCCTTATCGATGAAAAGGCTGGCGGTGTCTACGGCCTCCTGCACATCTCCTCCCGCACAGTTGCGCAGGTCCAGAACAATCTTGTGGGCGCCCTGGGAGGTGAGCTCCTTGATTTTGTCGGAAATCTCCTGGGCCTTGCCTTTGTTGAAGGTCGCCACGCGCAAGTAGCCTGTCCCGTCTTCAATCATCTTGGATATGACGGGAGGGTAGTTCAGAACGGCGCGGGTGATGGTGATAGTTTGCGGATCGCCGCGGGCTTCGCGGACTACCGTGACACTAACGTTGGTATTGGGCTGTCCTGCTAACTGCCGTTCGATTTGCAGGACGGAGAGCTCGCGAGCCGGTGTGTTATCGACTTTATCAAGCAGATCACCCGGCTTGACGCCGGCTTTCTCCGCCGGGCTCCCTGGAAGCACCGCAATCACCGTGGCATATCCCATCCGCTTCGAGACAAAAACTCCAACATCCGCTGGTCCCGGGTCGGGGTGCTGCAAGTAGTCCTGATATTGTTGCGGGGTCAGATAGGTGCTGTAAGGGTCCAGCGATTCCAGGAGTCCCCGGATGGCCCCGTCCGTGACCTTGTTCAGATCCGGCTCCGTCACGTATTCCTGCTTGATGCGATTCAGGACCTCGCTGTACACGCCCAGGTCGCGGTAGGTTTGTTCGGTGCCGTTCTCGTTTTTTCCCAGCAGCCCTCCTACCACGATGTAGAAGATGAGGATCAGGGACACAGTGATAAGTATGGCGCGAACGCGGTTTGTCATGCTGGGAGTGCTCCTTTTGCTCGGGCTTCCGTGGCCCCGGTGCCTAGAATTATAACATGCCCTCTGTTTGGATGCACAGGGGGCGCGCGGGGCTTCTTCGGTTAAATAATTCCCATCCTTAAAAGGAGGGGCCAGGGGGTGGTTGCGGCACAGATTGCCAGAACCAGCCCTGAAGGGGCGAGCTATTTTCAATGACATGGGAACTTACGGGGTAGCGGCAGCCTGCTTCAACTCCACGTCAAGCGTAATACCAATGTCATCTGCGACGATGGCGGAGGGAACGCCACTCACTCCAAAATCCTGCCGGTTGATCTGGGTGGTCGCTGAAGTGCCCAGGTGCTGAATCCCGCGCGGGTCCTTGATGGGGCCTGTGGGGGCATCCACATCCAGCACGACCTCTTTGGTGACGCCGTGCAGGGTGAGGTCGCCCGTAACCTTCAGCTTGCCCCCACTCGCTGCTTCGACGCGCTTGGATTTGAAGGTAATCGTCGGATACTTCTCCACGTCCAAAAACTTCGGGCTCCGGATGTCCTTATCACGCATCTCCACGCGAGTGTCTACGGAAGCGGCATCAATCGACACGTCGATGGTAGTCTTGGGCAGGTCGGCGGGATTGTATTGAACCGTTCCGGTCACTTTCGTAAATGCGCCACGCACTGTGGAAATGCCCATATGGCGCACAGAGAATTGCGCGGCGGTATGGTTGGGGTCAAGCTGCCAGGCGTCCGATTGAGCGGAAGCGGTTGCTGCCAACGCCGCCATCGAGATAAGGGTGAGCACGAACCGAAACTTCATGAATCCTCCTCTGTCGTTTTGCAGGTTCCCTGAGCGGCCTTCTTCGCACATCTGGCGACGAAGTTCCTTCATTATACCATTTGATGGCCAAGGCAATCGTGCCGGTGAAGGTCTTACGGGGTGGGAGGTTTTCTCTCGCGGGAGGGCCCCTTCTTGGGGAGTTTGAAGTCCACGGTGTTCGTCGCCTGCGGTTTGATGCGACCGGCAAGTTCGGAGCGGAGCAATTCGAACTTGCGGCTCATGCGCTTGCCAAGTTTTTGATTTACAAACCTGACTAAACCCATAATAAACCCTAAATGGGGCTATAGGGGCATATCCGAGCACGGGGAAGGAAGATGGACTAAATGTCTCTTTCCGTGTGCGGAGTCCCATGCCCGCTCGGTGCCACGGAGATGAACGTGCCTGACATTCTGTCGTGCCAAGTCAGGCTCTCGCTGTCCACCCAGGCCCAGATGAAGCCCAACATCAGCGCCGAAAGCGAAACCAGTACGCCGAAGGCGCGCCAGCAAGATTCGCGCAGGGTTGGACGGTCCCCGTGCAGGTTACGGATTTCATAACCCATCCACAGCAATCCGGGCGTAGTGGATGTGAGCGCAGTGAACAATCCGAAGTAGGAGAAAATGAGGATGATAACGATTGCTCCCGCCACCCCCAGGTTGATGGGATTGGGCGACATGTGACCACCGGAGCGCCAAAAAATGCCCCCAAATACGACGGCACTGAGAACCAGCACCAAGGCATCGGTCAAGCCCGCCAGGAAGCGATGACCCACCGGCGCCAAAGTAATCGTTTCCGCTTCCTGTTCACTGCCCATCAGAGGTTCATCCGGCAGACCCACCACAATCTCCATCGGCCTGCCTTCCGGGGCGCTCACTTCCCACGACATGTCCTCGCCGGGTGCGGGCGCCGGTTCAAACTGCATCCCGTCTTCACTCGCTTTCTGGAAGGGGATGGTCTCAAGATTCTTCCCCGTCTCGAGGCGCGCTTCGTCGTGATCCCCAAGGTCCAGATCGAAGCCGTGCCCACTTCTTTCGTTGCCTGTCGCCGCCTCATCGAGGAGGAAAGGATCGTCAGCCTCGCCCACGTTTTCGAATTCCATTTGGAGATTCCCGGCGGAATCCTCGGACGGGTGCAAGCGGGCTCGCCGCCTGCGGAATGTCTCAACACGTTTTGAGAGTTCTTCTCTCCAGCCGGGATCGGTATCCTCGGAAGACGGTACGGGGACCACCGTGGCGCGCATTTCTCTCCAGTCTTCGACGGCTTCGTTAACCTGAGAGCGGTCAGTTACAGGCGCACTCAAAACGGGCACAGATCCCGGCGCGGGCCTGGGCAAAGAAGCGTCTGGAGCCGAAAACTCCGGCTTCACCGGGATCGGATCTTCCGCAGGTTTCGGGGTTGGCGGTGGCGAAGAGGAAAGGAGCGGGTGGGTTCCTTCCGGGAATAAAGAAGTAACTGGAGAAGTCGCGAGGGAGGGAGACCCCTTGGGGGGAGCCTTCACGTACTTGTAGCCACACCTCTTACACTGTGGCAGCCCAGCGTAGCTGACAAATCCACATTTGGGGCACTTCACTGCTAGTGTTAAATCCTCCGGGCAGCATTTGCTGCTCTTCCGGGCATCTTAGCAAATTCATTCGGAAGAACAAAGCCCTTTCGAGTAAAATGGCCGTTCTTCGGCGCGCTCATGCATCTTCTTCTTGATTCGATTCCAAAACGTGGCGGCTGGCGGTTCACGGCCGCCGTCCTGCTCATTTCATTTCTGGTGGCGACGGCATCCGCACAGCAAATCTCCTCTCCGCCGGACCTTCGGGCTTCCGGAAAAGAGGTCAGCATCCGTGCCGACACGCAACAGAAGGATAAGGATACCTACCACCTGCGCGGTCACGTTGAAATCGTATATGAGGACATGCAGGTGCATGCCGATGAGGCTTCCTACGACCTGAGTTCCGGTGAGGTGATGGCCCGTGGCCACGTGGTCTTTGACGACCCCAAGAGCCATCTGAATGCTGAGGAGGTCCACTACAACGTCCGAACCCAAAAGGGTTGGTTCAGCAACGGAACGGGGTTTGTCCACCCCCGAGGGCAGCCCCGGCCGCGGGTTCTGCGGTCGGAGAACCCTTTCTATATTTCGGGCTCGACCGTGGACCGCCTGGACGAAGACACCTACGTGGTGAATCATGCCCGCCTGACCTCTTGCGATTGTGAGAAGAAGGGATGGTCACTTTCCGCACAACAGGCCCGCGTCACCGTCGATGATAAGCTGGTCGCGCACGGCGCCCTCTTCCGCCTGCTGGGCATCCCTTTCTTCTACTTTCCCTTCCTGATGGAGTCCATAGCCAAGGAGCCTCGCCAGACCGGGTTCCTGCTTCCGCATGTCGGGAATTCCTCCCAGAAAGGCTACATTATCGGCGAGGGGTTTTTCTGGGCCATTAATCCCAGCACGGATTTGATGTTCGGCTTGGAGGATTACAGCAAGCGGGGAGTCGCCGAACGAGGAGAATTTCGCGCGCGGCCCACCCAGGACAGCAGCCTGAATGTTCAGTACTTCGGCGTCAACGATAAGGATAGTAACGCGACCCTGCGTGCCCCCGGCGAAAGTCTGCATGCGGTGGGCAAAGACGACGACCTGGGCGGCGGGTTCAGGGGCGCACTAAACGTTGATTACGTCAACACCATGGCCTTCCGCTTGACGTGGTCGTCGAATTTTACGGAAGCCGTCAGTTCCGAAGCTGTGTTGTCCGGATTCGTGAGTAAGAATTTCGATGCGTACAGCTTGAATATTTCGGCCGAACGTTATGAGAATTTTCTTTCCACGGAAATAGTGCCGGGGAACGCCGTCATCATTCGCCATGCCCCCAGCGTGGAGCTTTCGGGAGAGGACAAGCAAATCGGCAACTCGCCACTCTACTTCTCCTTTGATGCCCAGGCGGACGCCGTGGGCCGCACGGAGCCGGGGTTGATGCTCCCGTTTCTGAGCGACCGCCTGTATATTCACCCCCAACTCCTGCTGCGGCCGAAGGAGTTCTGGCATTTTCATTTCACTCCCCTGTTAGGGTTTCAGGCCACGCAATATGGCACCAGCCTCGGGCTAAACCATGCACCCATCAATCGCCTGCTGGGGGAACTGGGGTTCGACTTGCGGCCGCCTTCCTTGGAGAGGGTCTTCACCAAACCCATCAAGGGGCGGCGTTTGAAGCACGTGATTGAGCCCGATATCCAATACCATTTGGTGCGCGCCCACGACCCCGCAGACATCCTCGACATCGTGCGCTTCGATCAGTTGGATATCTTTACGCAGACCAATGAGATTGAATACTCGTTGACCAATACGATTTTCGCGCGCCAGGAGGCGCCAGACGGGACACCCAATCCGCCCCAGGCGCGTGAAATCTTCTCCTGGCGTTTGTCTGAGAAGTACTATTTCGACCCGACCTTTGGCGGCGCCTTGGTGCCGGGCCAGAACAACGTCTTCGATTCCACGATTTCGCTTACGGGATTTGCGTTTGCGCATGGGCAGCGGCTCTCTCCCGTGGAGTCGGTTCTCAAGTTCGCCCCCTTCTCGAACTACGATACGGAACTCCGCACTGACATGAGCCCCACCGGCGGCGGAGGTATTCTCAATGCCGGTATCACTTCCCACATTAAACGGGGGTTGTTTGGGCTCGCCTTCACGGACTTCTTCATCAATCGCACGGCCTCCTTGAACATTCCGGTTGCGCCTAATATTCCCGTGTCGGAGTTGCCCTCTTTCCACCTGCTGCGCAACGTTCTGACCTATGGTGACGTGAACCGCAAAGGCTTCAGCGGCGCATTCGGGCTTGACTACAATTTTACGCAGAGAATAGCCCAGCAGGCGGTGGGTCAGGTCAGCTATAATTTTGGGTGTTTCGGAATCGATATCGAATACCGGCAGTTCGACCTCGGACCGCTGCGCCATGAAAGCCAGTTTCGCGTGGCGCTGGCGCTCGCCAACGTCGGAACCTTCGGTAACCTGAAGCCGCGAGAAAGATTGTATTGAGGGTCCGGGGGCAGAAGTCAGAAGTTAGAAGTGAGGGGCTAGTGTCGTGTCCGGGAAATGGCTGGACAAATGTGTTGGCCGTAGCGCCGGCATCCTGCCGGCAAATGCCCCGATGGATCGGGGCGCTACGATGTCCAGTTAATTACCGGACGCTACGCTAGAAGGCTGCCGCTTTTATTCTAGTGTCCTGTAACAGAAGTCCGTTGATTAAGCTGGTGTGGTGTCCCGAGTTAGATTTGACAAGGGGTAGAACCCCCTCACCCGTCAGGCCTCGGCTGATGAGAACGCCTCGGCCAGCCACCCTCTCCCCCAAAGGGGCGAGGGCAAGAAAATTAACTCTCCCCTCGCCCCTTTGGGGGAGAGGGGCTGGGGGGTGAGGGGGTTTTCCAATAATCAGCGAACTTCTGTTACATGACACTAGCTCCTAACTTCTCGCAACTGACAACTGACCACGGACGAAGGACGATCCCATGCCATTCCCTACCCACCGACCTCGACGATTGCGGCGCACGGAGGCGCTTCGCGGGTTCGTCCGCGAATCGCGACTGAGTGTGCGCTCGTTCATCTACCCGCTCTTTGTCTGCCCGGGCTCGAACGTCCGGGACGAAATCAAATCCATGCCGGGCAACTACCGCTGGTCAGTGGACAGGCTTGTCGAGGAATGCAAGTCCGCCCACGCTCTGGGCATCCCAGCCGTGATCCTGTTTGGCATTCCGGAAAGCAAGGATGACGTCGGGTCCGGCGCTTACGATCCGGACGGCATCGTGCAGCGGGCCGTGCGCGCCGTAAAGCAGGCGTTGCCGGACCTGATGGTTATCTGCGATGTCTGCCTGGATGAATACACCAGCCATGGCCATTGCGGCCTTATCAAGAACGGCGAGGTCGATAATGATTCCACCTTGCCGCTGCTCGCCAAAACCGCCCTGACGCAGGTTGAGGCCGGCGCTGACATCGTGGCGCCCTCCGACATGATGGATGGCCGCGTGGGCGCCATTCGCCAGGAACTGGACGCGCACGGGTTCACGCAAACGCCCATTCTTGCTTACTCGGCGAAATACGCCTCGGCCTTTTACGGCCCCTTCCGCGAGGCGGCGGATTCCGCCCCCAAGTTCGGCGACCGCAAATCCTATCAGATGGACCCCGCCAACCAGCGCGAGGCGATGCGCGAGATTGCGCTCGACCTGGAAGAAGGCGCGGACATCATCATGGTAAAACCCGCGCTCCCCTATCTGGATATCATTGCGCTGGCCCGGCGGGAGTTTGATGTTCCCATCGCCGCCTATCAGGTGAGTGGTGAATTCTCGCTCATCGAAGCTGCGGCGCGCCAGGGCTGGATTGATCGCGAACGCACCATTCTGGAAGCGCTGACCTGCATTCGCCGGGCGGGCGCCGACATTATTCTCACCTATTACGCTAAAGAAGTGGCCCGCCTGCTGGGCTGAACTGATTTTGGATTTTTGATTTTGGATTGCAGGCGGTGTGGGGCGCGGAGGAAGAGAAATCAGGTAGTGTCCCGAGTTAGATTTGACAAGGGGTAGAACCCCCTCACCCCCACGACAAGCAGAACGTGGGGCCCCCTTCTGGCCTCGGCTGATGAGAACGCCTCGGCCAGCCACCCTCTCCCCCAAAGGGGCGAGGGCAAGAGAATTAACTCTCCCCTCGCCCCTTTGGGGGAGAGGGGCTGGGGGGTGAGGGGGTCGGACAGCCTTGTCAAATATTAACCGGGACACCACACTAGAAATCAAGCGGATCGGGCCGGAAAGCCAGAGGCTTTGTCGCCGCGGCGACCGAAGCCGCTGGGGTCGCTCGCTAATTTGAACAGCCTTGAGTGGTTGGTGCCCTAAGAACTAACCACTATCCACTGCTTTTTAGATGGACACGCCAAGCTACCACTTTGGCCGAGATGGATAAAATCCCACTTCACCCGAAACGGATTGGTGCACTGCTCGTGCTGCTCTTTGCCTGGGCGGTGCAGCCGCGCGCGCCGCTGACTGTGGGGCAAACGCAGCCAGCCGTGCAGTCAGGGGTTGCCGGTGAGGGAGGTTCGAAGCTTCCCGCCACCGCCGCCCACGCGCCGAGGAACCAAGCGCTGGACCGGCGCATCGACCAAATTCTGGGCGTGAATGATGCGCGACGCGGCTTCTGGGGGATCGAGGTTGTCGAACTTCCCAGTGGAAAGTTGCTTTACGAGCGCGATGCGGATCACCTTTACATTCCGGCTTCGAATATGAAGATGTTCACCACCGCCGCGGCGCTTGAAAAGTTGGGCCCTGGTTATGTGTTCCGGACCACCGTGGAAAGCGATGCCGCACCGGATACCGAGGGGCGCGTCGCGAATCTCTATCTGGTGGGGCGTGGGGATCCGAATCTCGGCAGCCGCACCTTCCCCTACACGTTCCACGGACCGCACCAAGCGGCGGACAAATTCCTTGAGGACCTTGCCGAGCAGGTCAAAGCGCGCGGCGTGCGTGAGGTCTCAGGACCCTTGGTTGCCGATGACAGTTACTTTCTTTGGGAACCTTTCGCGCCCAACTGGGCTGCCGATGATCTTGAGTGGGGCTACGGCGCTCCCGTCACGGCGCTGGCCTTCAATGATAATGCGCTCACACTGCACGTGAAGCCGGGTGAGAAGGCAGGGGTCGCTGCCGCTGTGAGCCTGGAGCCTGTGGCCGATTATTACCAGTTGCGAAATCGCGTTGAGACCACCGCGCCCGGAACCGAGAAGCGCATCTTTGTTGAGCGCTTGCCCGGCGCCATGCAACTCGACGTGTGGGGCCAGATTCCTGCCGATGCCGCCGAGGACATCGACACGGTGGCGATCCTCGATCCTCCCCGGTTGGTTGGGGAACTTTTCCGGCGCGCCCTTGTGGCCCGCGGCATTGAAGTGAGGGGACCGGTCGAAGTCCGCCACTGGACGCGTCTGGAGGGCGCTTCGCAGCCGGATCTCTACGCAAAGGCTCCGGCACGGCAGGTCCTGGGGGAGCACGATTCGCCTCCGCTCAGCGAAGCGATCAAGGCGATCAACAAGGAGAGCCAAAACCTGCATGCGGAGATGCTGCTGCGAACCCTGGGCCACGTGGTGAAAAACTTCGGCAGTTTGACCGTGGGGCTTGAAGTGCTCAACACGTTTACAACCCAGCAGGTGGGCATCCTGCCAGGTGAGACCTATTTTTCCGACGGCTCAGGCCTTTCCCGTGAGGATTCTGGTGGCGCCGCACGCGGTCGTGAAGTTGCTCCTCTACATGGCGAACTCGCCGCACTTCGCGACTTTTTTTGCGTCCTTGCCGGTGTCAGGGGTCGATGGCACCCTGGCACACCATTTGGAGGCGGACCTTGTGAAGGGTAAGATTCACGCCAAGACAGGGTCGGTTGAGCACGTCAATACGCTTTCCGGTTATATGGACCTGCCTACGGGCAAACGCCTGGCTTTTTCGATTCTCGCCAACAATCATCCCCTAAAAGACAAGACGGGAGCGGCGACGCTCGATGCGATTGCTCTGGAGATTTACAAGTGGTTCGCAAGACGAGGAAGATAGGCCGAATTCCGAGGTCTCTAGTGTGGTGTCCCGGTTACTATTTGACAAGGCTGTCCGACCCCCTCACCCCCCCCAGCCCCTCTCCCCCAAGGGGGCGAGGGGAGAGTTAATTTTCTTGCCCTCGCCCCTTTGGGGGAGAGGGTGGCTGGCCGAGGCGTTCTCATCAGCCGATGCCAGACGGGTGAGGGGGTTCTACCCATTGTCAACTCTAACACGGGACACCACACTAGGAAGGCAGGTATCGCAGACCTCTGTTCCTGAAATTCGCGGTTTTTCTGGCCATCACTTCCCTGGTGGGGAACACTTGTAGATATGAGAAAGCGGCGCAACAACGCAGCCACAAAACGGCCTCTCATGAAGAATCCCGTAGGCCAGGTGGATGAGCACCTCTCTCCTCTTCCGCGCTTGGTATCACTGCGCAATGCACCCGGCGTCACCGCAATCATGGAACGTGCAAGAATCCCGTACGAAAGACGCCCGCTAAGCGAAGATGAAGCGCTGAATCTGATATGCGATTCCCGCAAGCATGAGCCCGTCCAACCGATTACTAAACTGTTGAAAAAATACAAGCATGAGCTGGGAGATTAGATATCGGGCGTCGGTCGAGAGGGACGTCGACCGGCTCCCCACCCACATCCGTGTGCTCGTGCTAATTCGTCGGGAGATCCCCCGGCTCTGCCGGTGAGGCAGTAAGAGTTTGACATCTTCTGGAGTAACGGTTCGTTGGCCGGGAAAAGACCCCTCACCCGTCCCGCCCCGGCTGATGAAAACGCCGGCGGCGGTCCACCCTCTCCCCGGGGAGAGGGCGGGGGTTTCTCTGGGGGCGCTACCGCGTGGTGAAACCCTTTCCCTCTCCCTTGGGGAGAGGGTGGCCGAGGGACGAGGTCGGGTGAGGGGTCTTTTCCCGACGGTGGCGGTCAGGCCCCTTTGAGGGTCCAGCCACCGTAAAGCCTCCGGCTTTGCCGGAGGATAATTACTCTCACATCCAAACAGGCGATGAAGAACGCATAAAAATTCATTTGTAATACTCCGGTCAAATATCATGGCTAGAATAGATGTTTTGCGCCGCCGACGAGAGAATGACATCATGAAAACCATCACGGTATTCGGAAGCTCGCAGCCCACTGAGGGCAGTGCGGCTTACATTGAGGCGCAACTCCTGGGCCGCCTGCTGGCCGAAGCCGGCTATGCGGTTTGCAATGGTGGCTATCGAGGCTTGATGGAAGCGTCGGCGCGGGGGGCGCGCGAAGTTGCCGGACACACGATCGGCATCACCTGCGTCCTCTGGCCGCGCGCCGCCAACCCTTACATCGTCGAAGAAATCCGCACTCAAACCTTTAGCGAGCGGTTGATGACGCTCATCGAGCGCGGGGACGCCTACATTGTTCTTCCAGGCGGTACCGGAACGCTTGCTGAACTTGCGCTGGTCTGGGAAATGATGAATAAGGGGGCACTCTCCGAAACCGTGGGCGGGCGAAAACCGGTTCTGGTGAGGGCGCCGTACTGGCAGCCCGTTATCGACTGTCTGAAACAGGAGGGACAGCTTAACGGCCTGGACCCCGAGTGGCTCGCGCCGGCCATGGAGATCGTCACGCTGTTTAATACGCCCGAGCAGGCGCTGGAACATCTGAAAAAGAATTTGTAGTGCGGGGGGCGCGAAGATAAGATTCACTACAGAGCGCACAGAGACCACAGAGCAGAACGCTTCTGATGGCGCGGGTGGAGATTGCGCTTCCTTGGTTATCGACCCACGTTTTTTCTCCGGCTGCTCTCCGTGACCTCTGTGTCCTCTGTGGTGAATTTTTTCATAAACACGGATTCACCACAGAGCGCACAGAGACCACAGAGCAGAGCCCTTCTGATGGCGCGGGTGGAGATCACGCTTCCTTGGTTATCGACCCACGTTTTTTCTCCGGCTGCTCTCCGTGACCTCTGTGTCCTCTGTGGTGAATTTTTTCATAAACACGGATTCACCACAGAGCGCACAGAGACCACCATAGCGCGCGAGGTCCCACCAAAAACCCAGGGTCTGGGACACGCCAAAATTCGCCGACCACTTACGCTACCCGTCGTGACACAAAGGTCCAAAAACCGTCCGTCTCGTCAGGGCGTGGTCAATTCTTTGATCTTGCTGATGAGGATTTGGGGATCGTAGATGGGTTTCTCAAGGTAGGCGTTGGCGCCCGAGGCGGTGAGCAAGCGTTGGCGATCACCCTCCATCGCGTGGGCGGTGGCCAGCAGGATGGGTAACGATTGGCCCGCCGGGATTTGGCGCACCAGGCGGGCGAGTTCCAGACCATCGATCATGCGGCCTTTATAGCTACAGCTACGCAAGGAAACATCGAGGATCAGAGCGTCAAACGACGAGGCCGCAACCTGTGCCAGGATCGCGTCAACGTCCTCGCTGCAAGTCACCTGGTAACCGCCGGCGCGCTCCAGCGCGAGGCGATAGAATTTGGCTACCAGCGGGTTGTCTTCAACTACCAAGATGCGAAGCATGATGAAATTGGTTAGTGCCTATCCCGACTCTGCCGGGACTCGCAGCAAGCGCTAGCTGCTTACTGCCTACTGCCCACTGCCCACTGCCTACTGCCTACTGCCCACTGCCTACTGCCTACTGCCTACTGTCTTCTGCCTACTGCATTACCGCTCCTCCGCCAGCCTTTGCGCCGGACTCCGGGGTTCGAGCCGAGCCGGAGCCTTGCAAAATCTCCTCCAGCCGCGCCAGGAATTTCCCGCCCTCGAGGGGCTTCTGCCAGATTTCCGGCGTCACTTGCAGCAGTGACAGCCGCTCGCGCGCCTCCATGGGGTCATAGCCGGTGACCATCAAGCAATAGATTTCGCGAACCAAGGCGCCCGTCTGCAGTTGGGAGATGACATCGGCGCCGTCCGCCAACTCCGCGCCGGGGCGCTGCGGCAGGGCCAAGTCGACGATCAGCAATTGCGGCCGGAAGCGGCGCGAAGCATCCAGCGCGTCGTCTGCGGTGGCTGCGCCCAGGACGTAGTAACCGCGCTTGGTCAGCAGCGTTTTGAGGTAGCGGCGAAATTCCGGATCGTTATCAACCACCAGAACGCGCACTCCGTTTTCGTTCCCGGCCGCGGCCAGGGCTTCCTTACCTTTCACGTGCACGGCATCTTCGACCTCGTGGCGCACAGGAAGTGAGAAAGTCACCGTGGTTCCACAGCCGACGCCCGCGCTCCAGAGCTTGATACGCCCCCCCATCATTTGCACCAGGCTGCGGCAAATGGCCAGCCCCAGGCCGCTGCCACCTTGCGGGCGAGTGAAGGAGCTGTCAACCTGGCGGAACTTCTCAAAGAGATGCCGCTGCATCGCCGGGGGAATTCCGACCCCGGTGTCCTGAAGCTCGAGCTCCACAAAGCCGCGATCCGGGAAAGAGCGCCCGCGCAGCGTAATCCAGCCCTTGTCGGTGAACTTGACGGAGTTGCTCATGAGGTTGATCAGGACCTGCTTGACGCGGGCTCCATCGGCGGACACCAGAGGCAGAGGCAACGATTCCGTCTCGTCGACGATTGTCAGGTGCTTGGCCGCCGCCTGTACACCCACCACGGCTTTGGCCTCTCGGATGATGGATTGGAGGTCCACCTTCTCCACCGACAAGCGGAGTTTGCCCGCCTCGATCTTAGCCACGTCCAACAGGTCGTTGACGATGGAAAGGAGGTGCTGGGCGCTGGAAAGGACATCCCGCAGCAACTCCCGCTCTTCCTCGCGGTTCTCACACAGGCCATCGAGAATCAGCCGTGTAAAGCCCAGTATGGAATTGAGGGGGGTGCGGAGTTCGTGCGAAGTGGTTGCCAGAAACTCCGTCTTGACGTTGCTCAACTCCGCCAGTTCGAAGTTGGCGCGTTCCAGTTTTCGGTTCAGCTCACTCAGGTGGCGGATACTTCCCTGGAAATAAGACTCGCACATCATGTTCAGATCAAGGTTCAGGATCTTGTCCAGTGCGAGCCGGGTGGCATCCAAGCGCTCGGGTTCAGAGCGCAAAACTTCATTCAGGCTTTCCTGGAGGCACACCCGCACCACTCCCATGGCGCTGATCATATAGCGCTGGGGCAAGCCGATGAGTACGTGGCGAACGCCGATCTTATAACGCTCGGCAGCATAATCCTCGTCGAAAGGCCCCTCAAACAGACGCCGCCCCCAGATTTGCAACGTGTGCTTCAACCGGTCAATCTGTTCCTGGCCGCCGGTGAAGACCTTGTCCGCCTCAGGGTGTTGCGTGATCTGGTTGTAGAAGCGCTCCGACATGACCGGCAAGTAGGGATCCATGCCTGCACCGAGAGAGTGCAAGAGGCGAGCATCTTCTTCAGTGAAGCCGACATAGCGCTTCATTTCCTCGAAGAATGTCTCGGGCTTTCTAGTCACAATTTTTGCCTTGTGATAAAATTGACCGCTGATATTCACTGAGAAGGAAATATCATACCATTGGATTGGGCACGGCTAAAACGCCTTTTGCGGTTTCCACCGTCCTTCCGTCAGAACCTGATGGTTCTGGTGATATCCCTGGCGGGTATTATCTTGCTGACGGCGGTGGAGGGCTTTCGTCATGGACTGACCTTCAGGATCGGATTGGCAGTCGCATTGCTTGCGGCCCTTTCCGCCGCTATGGGGATGCTGATTTATCAGGAGCGGCGGTCCTGGGAGATTCTCAACGATTTGCGGGGAGCCATCAGCAAGATTGCGCCTACTTACCCCGCGCTGATTCAGATCACCCCGCCTCCCAGCAGCACCGTGGCGCTGGAGAAGGAAATCCGGTCGTTGACGGAGCACTGGCGCGAGTTCTGTGACCACTGCCAGCGCGTCCACGACACTGAGATGGTGCAGGCGGAGCACCTGGCCACCATGGGTGAACTGGCGGCCGGTGTGGCGCATGAAATCCGCAACCCCCTGGCGGGCATTGCCGGTGCTATCGAGATTATCAGCAAGGATTTCCCCCAAGATCACCCCGACCGCGAAATCCTGGAAGACCTGCGGCAGGAGGTGCGGCGTATAGAGAAGGTCCTGAATGACCTGTTGAATTACGCGCGCCCCAAAGCCCCCAAATTCGGTATGGCGGATTTACGGGAGACGGTGGCGCGTACTTTACAGTTTGCAAGACAGCAGATTGGAAGCAAAAATGTGGAGTTTGCTATCCAGCTTCCCTCGGCACTGCCGCGTTTCCGTATGGACCCGGAGCAGTTGCACCAGGTATTGTTGAACTTGGTGTTGAATGGTATCCAGGCGATCAACCAAGAGGGTATGATTACTATTCAGGCTAAACTCCTGGGTGGGGGAGGTGGGCCAAACCGCCCCAGCCAGGTGGAGATTTCCGTCAGCGACACCGGGTCGGGAATTTCGCGGGAACAGATCGAGAAGATCTTTCGCCCCTTCTACACCACCAAGCGGGGAGGGACGGGGCTGGGCCTTTCACTTTGCCGGCGCATCATCAGCCAGCACGGCGGCACTCTCACGGCAGAAAGCGAAATCAACAAAGGAAGCCGCTTTATGATCCGCCTCCCCATGCGCGAGGCCGTCGAAGAAGTACAGGTGCTAGGTTCTAGGGACTAGGTGCTGGGGGATTTAGAATTCTGAATTCTGAATTCTGAATTATGAATTACGTAACAGCCTGACTATCTCGCCCAATGCCATTGCGGCCGAGTGGTTTCGCTTTCATAATTTACTATTTATCATTCATAATTCTATCGCTCCTGGTCCGCAGCCCGTAACCCCGAGGCTTGAATCTATGCCCAATGAAAAAGTTCTGATTGTGGACGACGAAAAACTGATCCGCTGGTCAGTCCGCCGCCAATTGGAGGAGTGGGGTTACACGGCCATCGAAGCTGAAAGCGGCACGGGGGGGCTGGCGCAGATTCGCGCCGAGGCTCCCGACCTCATTCTTCTCGACGTGCGCCTGCCGGACCTGAGCGGAATCGAGGTCCTGCGCGAAATCAAGCAGAACAACCTTTCCATTCCGGTCATCATGATTACGGGTGACCCGCAGCTTGACGACATCAAGACGGCGATTAAGCTGGGGGCGCTCGACTTTATCAAGAAGCCGCTTGATTTCGACGAGCTGCAAATCACCCTGGCCAACGCCATTGACCGCTCGCGCCTGCGTTCAGAGCGCGACAACCTGCGCGATGAGGTGCGCAAGCGCTCGGGTTACCACGAGGTCATCGGGAAATCGCCCCGCATGCTCGAGCTGATGAACTTTGTGCGCAAGGTGGCGGTCAGTGAAACCTCTACCGTGCTCATCCAGGGGGAAAGCGGGACGGGCAAGGATCTGATTGCCAAGTCCATTCATTACGACAGCACTCGCAACGATAAGCCCTTCGTGACCATCAATTGCTCGGCTATTCCCGAGACCCTGATGGAAGCGGAGCTTTTCGGGCATGAGCGCGGCGCCTTTACCGATGCCAAGGCGCAGAAGAAGGGACTGTTTGAAGTTGCCGACGGCGGCACGCTTTTCCTGGACGAAATCGGCGAGTTGTCCACGTACCTGCAGGCGAAGCTGTTGCGGGCGCTGGAAGATCAAACCATTCGGCGCATCGGCGGCGTCAAGGATATCGGCGTGGATATTCGCGTCATCGCCGCCTCCAATCGCGATCTGGAGCAGGGCGTGCGCGACTCGACCTTCCGCCAGGACTTGTTCTACCGGCTCAGCGTCATCCCCATCTTCATTCCTCCCCTGCGGCACCGCAAGGAAGATATCCTGCCCCTCGTTCGAGTTCTTTATCGAGCGCTATAACTTTCGCTTCCGCAAGACGGTGAAAGGCATCACCCAGGAAACCCGCGACCTGCTGCTGCAATACGATTGGCCGGGAAACGTCCGCGAGCTCAAGAACGCCGTGGAGCGCGCCATGATCCTGGAGGAGTCGGATTACATCCGGCCCACCTACTTGCCCATCCAGGTGACAGGACAAACCGAGAGGTACGAATCGCCTATGCCGGTGAGCGTCCCCGATGGGGAGTCCACGGATACTCCCTTGATGGTCAGCAGTACGGCTGCCACGTGGCGACCCCTGGCTTCGGGGAGGATGATCCCGGTGCTGGAACTTCCCAAACAGGGCACCTCGCTTGAAGAAGTGGAACGGGAACTCGTGGGTTTGGCGCTCAAACAAACCGCGGGCAACCAGACCCACGCCGCCAAGTTGCTCGATATCTCCCGCGACGCCCTCCGCTATAAGATGAAGAAGTTCGGGTTCGACGCGGAGGCGGAAACGTAACGAAACTTCGCCTCCGAAGGACAGTAGGGGTGCCCCGTAGCGCCGAGCGGCTCTCCGACAAAAAAGCAAGACTTTTGCCATTTGAATTTTGACTTGTGGTCTTGCCAATGCGGGCTGCCTGCCTGGAGCGGGCCGTGACCACAGGCTTTGCTTTTCACTACCCCAGAATGACCGCTGCTGGGCTCCAGTATGAAACTCGATTCTGGAACTAAAACATTGAGTTGCTACTTTAATATGTAGTTGCAACTTCAACTTGAAAGTTGTAACCTAATCTCGCTATGACAGTTAGCCTACCCAGACGGCGGATGGTTGGAATCGGCTATCAGCTAGACGGCCAATGGCAGGACATCGGGGTCGAAGTGAAGTTCCAAACCCATGGCTTTCGGGACCTTCGCGCCAGCCTTCTTGGTCTGGCCTACTGGCTGACCAACAACCCCAGGTGCCGCGGATTACTGGTTCTGGTGGATTCGCGTATTACAGAGGAAGGGTTGCAACAGGAGCGGCAACTCGACAATAAGGTGCTCCGCCCGGAGATTATGAGCCGCCTCACGGTAGCCGTCGCGAGAGACAAACAATACATCGGGCTCCCTCCGGACCTGGGAGCGGACTTTCGTGCTTGGCTGGATCAACTGATCCTTGAAGAATCCCACCAGGGCAAGCCGCGAAACTCCTACTACGCCATTTTTCAAATCCTGCTGCATCAATGGTTGCTCAACCAGGGGCCAATGACCAGTGACTGGCTCATGAAAACCGCCGGTTGCAGCTACCCGACCGTCCGCGACGCGCTCCGCCGACTTGATCCCTACCTGCTGCGCCACTCCGATCGGCGAGTCGAACTTCGATACTTTCCCAAGGATGAGTGGCGAAGATTGTTGGCTGTCTCGGACCACGTTCGTTCTACTGTTCGTTTCGTTGACCATTCTGGACAACTGTTTGAACAACAGCGGTCGCCCGAATCCCATATCCGCCGCCTCGAAAAGCTGAACATCGCTAACTTGGCCGTTGGGGGTGTTATTGGGGCAAAGCACCATTACCCGAACCTCGACCTCGTTGGCACACCACGGCTGGATCTCTCACTTCTTTGTCCAGGCGGGAACATGGACCTCAGTTTCATCGAAAAACTCGATCCGGCACTGAAGAAAGTGGAGGACCCCCTTCAGCCTGTAAACGTGGCTGTCCACGCCGTGCGGCGACAGCAGTCGTTTTTCGAACATGTTGCGGGAACATTGTCCTGGGCGGACCCAGTTGAGTGCTTGCTCGATTTGCATGAGGCGCACTTGGAGTCTCAGGCGGTTGATTTTCTCCGGGCGCTCGAATCCCGACGGTTACACACGCCATGAACCCCGGACCCCAGAAAGTCTCCCCACGAGAGGTGCTCGCGCAAGTAGCTTCGGCGATCCCGCCCGAAATCCATCCCCACATCATCATAATCGGCAGCCTTGCTGCTGCCTATTGCCTGTTCCACGATGACGAGACCTTCGGGGTTCGTACCAAGGACATTGACTGCGTTCTTTCACCATACCTTACTGCCGTGGAATCCGGACGCAAGGTGGCGGAGAAACTCCTCTCCGGCGGCTGGAAACCCATAGCGGAGGGAGAGTTCGGAAAGCCAGGAAACCAAAATACTCCGCGTGACAACCTGCCAGCTGTTCGACTTTATCCGCCGGGTTCCACCGAATGGTACCTTGAACTCCTTACGGAGCCGGCGTCGGAGGATCAGACCGCGCGGGAGTGGACCCGTTTGCCCTTATCCTCCGGCGACCACTACGGCCTGCCGAGTTTTCAATTCACGCGTGTCGCCACTTATGATGCCCAGTCTACCGAGTTTGGTATCCGCTGTGCCCGGCCGGAGATGATGGCCCTCATGAATCTGCTTGAACATCGGGACTTCTCCGATGTGATCATCGAACATACCGAGTACCTCGGGCGTCCCCACATGCGCCGGAACAAGGACCTCGGGCGGGTTCTCGCCATCGCTGCTCTGAGCCCTGAAGATGCTATCGAGCAGTGGCCTGAGCGATGGGCGAATGCCCTCGATCATTGCTTCCCACACCGCTGGCGCGAACTGGCGGCCTCTGCGGGTGCCGGACTTCGCAGGTTGCTCGCCGGTGACGAAGACTTGCAGGAGGCCACCTACCAATGTGCCAACGGTCTACTCTCGGGGCGCAACTTCACGGCGGAGCAGCTTTATTACATTGGACAACGGCTGGTAACCTTCGCCATCGCACCATTGGAAGAAATTGGACGAGCATCACAACCATCATCGTGACCATTTCCCACAAGCCTTGCCACTTCAAACCGGTTAGTCACTTTTCCCTGCACCTCTTTCTTTTCTCATGCATCTGAAATTGCAGGCGGCCTGGCAGACCGAGGTGGTCTGGTCTGCGAATCATGATGAAATTTCGGCAAGGAGACCCATGGGACTGATTCAGGAATCGGATGCGGAAGAAATCCGCTTAAGACTCAAAGGAATGGTGGACCCCGTTAAGCTGGTGCATTTCACCCAGGAGCTGAATCTTGAATACGGCCGCGAAACCCGGCAAATGCTTGAAGAATTGGTGTTACTCTCCGACAATCTTTCGCTCGAGATCTACAATTTCCTTCTCGACCATGAGAAGGTGGCCGAGTACGGGGTCGACAAGGTTCCCGCCACAGCCATTCGCAACGGCAAGGACTTCGGCATTCGATTCTTCGGGCTGCCCGCGGGGTATGAGTTCTCGGCGGTGCTGGATGCCATCCTGGCGGTTTCAAAGGGGGATTCGGGATTGCAGCCTGAGAGCCGCGAAAAGCTGGCCAAACTCAGTCAACCGCTTCATCTGGAAGTCTTTTCCACACCCACCTGACCCCACTGTCCGCGGGCCGTGCGCCTGGCTTATCAGTTCGCCCTGGAAAGTGACCTCGTCCGCGCCGACGGCATCGAAGCTACGGAATTCCCTGACCTTGCCGGCCACTACCGCGTCTACGCCGTCCCCAAGACGGTCATTAATGAAGGGGAATACATCGAAGGGTCACTGCCGGAAGAGTTCTTCCTGGATGCGATCTTGAAAGCGGTTGATAGTCAATAGTCCATAGTTGAGAGTTGAAAGTCGAAGGTTGGGAGCAGGCACTCGCCGCTTTCGACTATCAACTATCGACTATCAACTATCAACTGCTCTTCTTCAATACTTCAGAACCGAATAAACCGCGTACTTGCTCAGCTTCTCGCGGCCTTTCAATTCCTCCAATTCGATCACAAATCCCATTCCGGCCACGACACCGCCCAGTGATTCTACGAGCCGCGCCGTTGCTGCGGCAGTTCCTCCCGTCGCCAGCAGGTTGTCGATGATCAACAGTTCTAGTCCTGGGCGAATGGCGTCGCGGTGAATCTCTATCGCGTCTGTCCCGTATTCAAGGTTGTAGGACATCTTAGCGCGCTCGGCGGGCAGCTTGTTGGGTTTGCGCGCCGGCACAAAGCCTGCGTTCAGCCGGTAGGCCACCATGGGCGCGAAAATAAAGCCCCGCGCCTCGATGCCGATGACCTGGTCGATTTTCTGCGTCAAGAAGGAATTGGCGAGCACGTCGACGACCCAGTGCAGCCCCGCAGGGTCTTTCAGCAGGGTGGTGATGTCGTAAAACAGAATGCCCGGCTTGGGGTAATCAGGAATTTCACGAATCAGCTTCTTTAGATCGATCACAGGTCCTCCGTCGCATGTACAAGATGGAAATAGTAGGGCGTAGCGGCGCTCGGCCTTCGATGCCGGGCGAGCGCCGCTCGCCCCTGCAAGACTGCTTGCTTACCACCCACCCTCGATGGCGAAGTAGTTACAGCGTTTGTCCACAGGCTCGTCCGACTCGCTGACGTTGGTCACCCGAGCACTGCGCGGTCCCTCCGCGAGTTGTCTCTTAAATTCTTCGATGGCAACCGGGTCACCAATGGCGTAGACCTCGACGTTGCCGTCCCAAAGGTTTTTCACATACCCGCAGACGCTGAGTTGACTGGCCCAACGTTCGGCGAAATAGCGAAACCCTACACCCTGGACACGGCCCGTGATCACAAACTTCTTGGCGATTTTGGACGCCGGCTTGGCCATAGACATCAATAATTGCCCGGGCGGGATTATAACCGTGCCCGCGACAGGCGACAACACGCGTCGTGCCGGAGTGCACCTCACTCCTCTGGCATGTGTAGCCGCTTCTCGAAGCGCGCCACCACCTCGGTAAGTCTCGCCGGGTAATTTGTAATGATGCCGTCCACACCATCCAGAATCTTACGCCGCATATGCAGCCGGTAATTAACCGTCCAGGGGATGACTTGTATTGATTCGCGATGCGCACGGCGGATGAATCGTCGCGAAGCGATCGCCCAGTGCGGAAGCAATAGCCGAGCGCCCACCGCCCCAGCCTGGCGGATGGCCAGCAGACGGCTCGAGGTATCCAGGCCGAGGCGGACTTGCGTGTTTGAATCCCGAACCCGCTGGAGCCTTTGCGGGTCGAAGCAAATCACCCACGCCAGACGCCACACTCCGGCGCGGTCGATCTCCCTGAGAATCTTCTCCTCCAGACCCGGTGT
Organism: uncultured Acidobacteriota bacterium; assembly: GCA_963804995.1. GTDB lineage: Bacteria > Acidobacteriota > Terriglobia > UBA7540 > UBA7540 > Bog-366. Next base: position 1,781,905 of record CAWDSK010000006.1, on the reverse strand, counting down.
TGAGCCTTTGATCTCAACAAACGCCAGGCACTGCCGGCTGCGCACCCATTGGAGGATTTCCGATAGCAAGGGAATGCGCGCGCCCGCGTATCGTTCGCGCGCGCGTATGGGATGCCGGCGATTGAACCAGGAACCTGCGTTGAGCCTGCGCAACACGCTTGCCCGATGCTCGTGTACCCAGCCATTTCCGGAGGTGGTGCGGGTGAGGCGCGGGTCGTGGATGACCACAGGAATGCCGTCAGAAGAGAGATGAACGTCGAATTCGATTCCATCCGCTCCCTGACGTAGGGCCAGTTCGAATGCCTGAAGAGTGTTTTCCGGCGCCTCACCCGCCGCGCCCCGATGGCCAATCTTGAGCGGTGGCCACACGAGCGGCGCCGGCCGGCGTGTGAGCATGCGCTTCAGAATGGGTGGGAGGGGGACCATTTGGTTTCAGGGCCGGGAGGTTGAATTCGTTGGCGAGGAATACCAACCTGAGAATGCATCTGCTGGGGGTCAGCCTCTAGCCGGAAAAAGCAATTCAAAAGGCAAAGTGCAAAGGTCAAAAGGCAAAAGTCGGAACGCTGATCTCCCGATTTAGTCTGGAAGAATTCCATCTGGCGCCACATCGGCATACCACACCAAGGTCAATGGCGGTGCAGCAGTGCCACAGCATCCGCGCGAATCGCCTCGCCGCGACCGATTGCGTCCAGACCTTCGCCGCTTTTGGCCTTCACGCTGACCTCATGGGGCTTCAATCCGAGCGCCGCCGCCAGATTGCGAGTAATGCGCGGAATGTGGGGAGCAAGCTTGGGCCGCTTCGAGCCCGACCGTTGAGTCGACGTTGACAATTGCGTACCCGGCGTCAGCAAGCAAGGCGCGGACGCGGCGCAAAAACAGCAGGCTGGAAGCGTTTTTCCACTTTGGAGAGGTGTTGGGGAAATGGCGTCCGATGTCGCCCATGGCCGCCGCCCCCAGCAGGGCGTCGCAGATAGCGTGGGCCAGCACATCGCCATCGGAATGGCCGACGGGTCCTTTTTCAAAGGGGATGTGAACGCCGCCCAGGATCAGCTTGCGTCCCGCGGCCAGTGGGTGGAGGTCGTTACCGAGGCCCACCCGGAACGCGAGTGGTGACCGGTCGACCGGTGTAGGTTTTTTACTCCGAGGTAGAGGACTCATATTTCCCAAGTTAGACGTCACTCTGAATGTGCTCGCGTTCCTGGGCGATGTAAAGGCGGGCCAGGGGCAGGTCCGAAGGCTTGGTGATCTTGATGTTCCGGTCCGAACCCATCAACACGGTTACGTTTTGGCCTTGGCGTTCCACCAGGCTGGATTCATCCGTGCCGTTAAAGCCTTCCGTCAAGGCACGGTCGACGGCCTCACGCAGGATCGTGTAACGGAAAGCTTGAGGCGTCTGGGCCAATACAATGCGCTCGCGCGGAATCGTTCCCAGAATGACTTGCCGCTCCACCTGCTTCACGGTGTCAACGCTCGGGATGCCCAGGATGGCCGCACCCGTCTCGCGCGCCGTTTCAACCACTTCGCGAATCATTTCCAGCTTGATAAAGGGACGCACGGCGTCGTGCACGACCACGATTTCAGTGTCGGCTGACGCTTCCCGGAGGCAGCGCGCCACGGTGTCCTGACGTGATGCGCCGCCCAGGACGAGGCGGACAGTCTTCAGAAAGCGCGCGCCATCGATTTCCTTGGAAGCCCGCTCCATGTCTTCCGGGCGCACGCCCAGAAAGATCTCATCGATGGCGTCGGAGCCCACAAACTTTCGCAGTGTGTGCACGAAAATGGGCACCCCTTCAAGGGAGAGGAATTGTTTGGGCGTACCCCCACCCATCCGCACCCCCATTCCTGCCGCTGGAATAATTGCTAAGACGCTCATGCCCTCTCCGCACCTCAACGTTAGGTGGCCGGCGCTTCCTTGGCTCTTCGAAACGCCTGGCTCGGAACCACGGGGTCAACGCGAAAAGAAAGGCGACGGAACGCGCTTGGCTCCGTCGCCCTCTGTGCGGTAATAACCCTCGACTACTGGTGGATCGCCTCGACCATGGCTTTGCGCTCGTCGTACTTGCCAAAGATCATCTTTCCCGCCGTGGTCTGCAAAACGCTGGTTACAGAAATATCGATGGTCTTGGAAATCATTTTCTTGGCGTTGTCCACCACCACCATCGTACCGTCATCCAGGTAAGCGACACCCTGGTTGTACTCCTTGCCTTCTTTCAAGATGAACACCCGCATGATTTCGCCGGGCAGCACCACGGGCTTGAGGGCGTTGGCAAGTTCATTGATATTCAGAACCGCGACTCCCTGGAGCTGGGAGACCTTGTTCAAGTTGAAGTCGTTGGTAACGATCTTTCCTTCGTACAGCCGCGCCAACTCGATGAGCTTCAGATCCACTTCCCTCGTCTGTGGAAAATCTTCTTCCACGATCTGCACGGTGATGTCGCTCATCTTCTGCATACGCTGGAGGATATCCAATCCCCTGCGGCCGCGATTGCGTTTCAGCGGATCGGAGGAGTCGGCCACCAATTGCAGTTCGCGCAGCACGAACTGGGGGACGACCAGGGTGCCGTCGATGAATCCTGTCTCGCATACATCCGCAATTCGACCGTCAATGATGACGCTGGTATCGAGCACTTTGTAATTCTTCTTGGTTTGCCGCTCAGTGGCGAACAGCCCGCCCAGTGCGGAGAGGTTTAGCAAGTCGCCCTTATTGGCGCCCAACACTAATCCTACGTAGGCCATCAACAAAAGCAGGGTCACTTGAAAGAACGACAGGGCGGCCTTGTCAATTTCCGTCAAGCTCAGCAGGTGACTGATCATGAAGGCGCCCAAGATGCCAAGGATCGACCCGATCGCAGCACCAATCAGGCGCTTCAAGCTGGCTTTTTCCAACCTTATTTCAAAGAAGATAAAGAAAATACCCAGAGCAAAGCCTAAAACCGCGGACCTGATTCCCGACAACCCAAAAGGACGAAGATGCAAGGACGCCGCAACGATAATGATGACGAAGATACTGCGTATTCCTGCCATTTCCCAGGACATGAAAAAGAACCTCCCTTCCGGGACCCGATTGCGACTATGAACATGATGTATACCGACCCGCTTTCAACCCTCTATGCAACTAGCGGAGTATAACATTCCCTTACGCGGCTTGAAAGCAAGACATCAGGAACGCTGGATACTGCGTGGTTACTCCCTCTTGGGGACTGACTGCGTTACATGCAGTGGTGCGCCCGGAAGCGGCCTAATGGCGGGTTTTCGACTTGATCACAATCGGCGTGCCCACGAAGCCAAATCTTTCCCGGATGCGGTTGATGAGGAATCGCTCGAAAGAGAAGTGCAGTTTCCCCTTACGGTTGGTGAAGACGATGAAAATGGGCGGCGCCACCCCGGCTTGCGTCATGTAGTAAAGGCGTTGAGGCTTGCCGGAGGGACTGGTGGCGCGCTCGAAATCTACTTCACTCAAAAAGCGGTTCATTTCCGCGGTGCTGACCCGCAGGCGACGGCCTTCCGCAACCTCTCCGATCGCCTTTAAAAGATTCCCCAACCGCTGGCCGCGTAGCGCGGAGATGAAAACGATGGGGGCGTAATCCAGGTACTTCATGCGTTCCCGGATCATCGCCGTGAAGTCCTTAGTCGTGGTCGGGCCTTTGGTGATGGCATCCCATTTATTAACGACAATTATCACGGAGCGCCGGCTTTCGTGCGCGTATCCGCCGATGTGGGTATCGAGCGCGGTAACGCCATCCTGCGCATCCAAAATGAGCAACGCTACGTCCGCGCGTTCCAGGTGTTTGCGCGCCTGAATAACACTCAGCTTTTCCGCTAGCAGGTGGGTTTTACCTTTGCGCCGGATGCCCGCCGTATCGATAAAACGGAAGTGCAGGCCGTCACGAGAAAATTCCGCGTCAATGGCGTCGCGAGTCGTTCCCGGTACGGCAGAAACAATCGCGCGCTCTTCGTTGAGCAAGCGATTTAAGAGCGTGGATTTTCCCACGTTAGGCCGGCCAATGATGGCAACACTAATCGGTTGATCGGCCGACCCGGTGATCGGCTGAACAGGCTCCTGGCCCGCAGGTGATAGGTCAGGGTTTTCAAGATTGGTAGATTCATCCTCCGCGACGGGATCGTGCTGGAATCCCGCCGTTACATAGTTGAGCAAATCATCGATACCCAAACCGTGCTCGGCCGAAAGGGGGAAGATGTGCTTGATGCCCAGGCGATGAAATTCCGCAGCGAGCGGCGAGTGCTGCGCTGAGTCGATCTTGTTCACGGCCAGCACCAGGCTCTTCCCCGTGCGGCGAAGGAGTTGCGCCAACTCTTGATCCATTGGCACCACGCCTTCCTGAGCGTCCACGACGAGCACCAGATGCGCGGCTTCCTCGATGGCCATCTGCGCCTGGCGATAGATTTCGATGGGAATCAATTCCTCATCCGCGGGAATAATGCCGCCGGTGTCGATAACTTCGAAAGGCTTGCCCAGCCACTCGGCGCGTGCGTAGAGGCGATCGCGCGTCATGCCGGGTTCATCGCCGACCAGCGCGCGACGGTGCCCGCAGATGCGATTGAACAACGTTGACTTGCCGACATTCGGGCGGCCGAGAATCACGATGCGAGGTAGTAAGGCCATGAGGGAAACGGTCGAAGGTGAAGAGTTGAAAGTCGAAAGTTGAAAGTCAAAAGGATCGGTCTAGGGTCCGGCGTGAAATGAGCGTTCGCGGTTCGTTCGCGCCGGCCGATGACCTCTGTGATATTCTTCCTGTTGGTCGCCTTGCCCCATCACTTGAGGAGTGCGATAGCGACAATCCAACTTAGACTCCCTGCCGAGGACCTGTCAAGCGGATGCGCCATTGTCCCATCTTTCTGAATTTGCGAGGAGGCGGAGTTTTTGGTGGGACGACGGTGACTACGGGGCTACACGGCGCACAACGGGGACACATGCTGTTCGCGGGTGCGGACATTCTGACCGCTGACTGCTGATTGCTGCTTATGTCGATTACGGATAAAAAGTTGTCTGAAAAACTCCCCCTCGAGAAGGTTTTTGCGCCGGGGGGATGGCTGGCTCGTCACCATCCGAATTACGAGTACCGTCCCGGCCAGCTCGAAATGGCGGAGAGCGTCGAGTCGGCGCTTGAGAGCCGCCAGCACCTGATTGTGGAGGCGGGGACGGGCACGGGCAAGACGCTGGCGTATCTGGTGCCGCTGATGCGCAGTGGGGCGCGCGCCGTGATTTCCACGGGCACGAAGAATCTGCAGGAGCAGCTTTTCTACAAGGACGTGCCGTTTCTAAAAAAGCTTTTCCCTCAACTGCGCGTCACGCTGATGAAGGGCCGCCAGAATTATCTGTGCCGGCAAAAGCTTTATGACATCGAGAAGCAGCCGGTGCTGAACGGCATGGAAGAAGTCGAGCAGTACCCGAAGCTGCGCAAGTGGGAGGAGCGCACGGAAACGGGCGACCGCGCGGAACTGGGTTGGCTGCCGGATTCGAGCGAACTTTGGAAGCAGGTGGACGCCCGTCGCGAGACCTGCACCGGCCAGAAGTGCGCGCAATTCGAGCGTTGTTTCATCACGCTCATGCACCAGCGCGCCGCGGAATCCGATTTGCTGATTGTGAACCATCATCTGTTTTTTGCCGACCTCGCTTTGCGCCAGATGGATTACGCCACGCTGCTTCCCGATTACGCGGCACTGGTTTTCGATGAAGCGCACGAGATGGAAGACGTGGCCACGCAGTACTTCGGCTTGCAGGTCAGCAATTACCGGGTGGAGGAGCTGGCGCGCGACACGGAAGTGACGCTGCGGCAGAAGGGTCTCAAGGCGCCGGAGCCCCTCTCCGCGGTGGGTGAGCTGCGCCGCCGCGCCGATAATTTTTTCGAGCTTTTTCCCGCCAACCAGGGCCGCACCAACTTCGACAATCGCGATAGTTTCCTCGACGTCCATCGCGGGGCCTACACGGGCCTGACGAATGCGCTGCTGCTTCTCGAAACCGAACTGAGCCGCCTGCCGGACCAACCCGAGGAGATCCACAACCTGACACGGCGCGCCAAGGAATTGCGCGGGGCGTTCGAGGTGGTGATGGAATCGAACGAGCGCAATATGGTGTATTGGTGGGAGCGGCGCGGGCGCGGCGTGTTTCTGGAGGCGACGCCCATTGACGTTTCCGCCCTGCTGCGCGAGCGTTTGTTCGAGCAGGTGGAGACCGTGATCCTGACCTCCGCGACGCTGGCCGTGGGCGGCACCTTCGATTTCCTTAAGCGGCGCCTGGGTGTGCAGAATGCGCGGGAAAGAATCCTCGACTCGCACTTCGATTACGCGCACCAGGCGCTGCTCTACACGCCGCTGCATTTGCCCGATCCGCGCGAGCCGGATTTCGCGCGTCTGGCGGCGGAGGAAGTGGTGCAACTGTTAAAGGCCACGCGCGGGCGCGCCTTCGTGCTGTTCACTTCCTACGTGCAAATGCGCGACGTATATGAGCGCGTGCGGCCGCGGGTGCGCTATCCCCTGCTGCTGCAGGGCTCGATGCCGCGCACGGAGTTGCTGGACCGCTTCCGCTCGACTCCCCATGCGGTCCTCTTCGGCACCAGTTCGTTCTGGCAGGGTGTGGATGTGCAAGGTGAACAGTTAAGCGCGGTGCTGATCGATCGCCTGCCCTTCGCCGTGCCGTCGGACCCGATTACCGCCGCGCGCATCCGCCATATCAACGATGAGGGAGGCAACGCCTTCAGCGATTATCAGGTGCCGCAGGCCGTCATCACGCTCAAGCAGGGCTTCGGCAGGCTGATCCGCAGTGAGACGGACCGCGGCGTGCTGGTCATCCTGGATCACCGCATGATGCGCAAGCCGTATGGGCGAGTCTTCCTCGAAAGCCTGCCACCCTACCAGAAGACGAATCGGCTGGAAGACGTGAAGGCCTTCATGCGAGAATGAGAAAGCGAGAAGCTAGGAGCTAGAAGTTAGGAGCCAGGAGTTAGAAGCTAGGAGTCGGAAGACAGGAGCTAGAAGCTAGAAGGAGAAGGCAGAAGCTAGAAGGTAGGAGTTAGGAGCTAGGAGTCGGAAGACAGGAGCTAGAAGTTAGGAGTTAGAAGTCGGCGGTCGTAAGTCAGAGTTTATCCGGGGTTCAGGGGACAAGCTGATTTTTGGGCATGGATAGATCCTGCGTGCGTTCGAGGGCCTCCTAGCTCCTGACTCCTAGCTTCTCGCTTCTCGCTCCTAACTCCTTCTCCAGAGGTTCTAATGTTCGAAGTCTCAGTGGAATACACTTTCGCGGCGGGGCATGCTCTGCGCGAGTACAAGGGCAAGTGCGAGAACGTGCACGGGCACAATTACAAAGTGCAGGTGACCGTGGGCGGCGAGCAGCTTAATTCCGCGGGATTGTTATTGGATTTCGTGGATTTGCGCAAGGCGATCAAAGTGCTGGTGGAGCGCCTGGATCATCGCTTCCTGAACGATGTGGAACCGTTTGACAAGCTGAACCCGTCAGCGGAGAACATTGCCAAGTATTTTTACGACGAGTTGGGGCCGCAAGTGGCGGATCGCGCCCTTGAGATTCTGGCCGTAAAGATTTGGGAAACGGATACGACCTCAGCTACCTACCGTCCGAGGCCAGGAGCTAGAAGCTAGAAGTTAGGAGTCAGGAAATACAGAAATGGCCGCAGAGGAGAAGGCAGCGAGCGCCTCTGGTGGCAGCAATCGTAGCGCGGTCCCCCGGTTTTGGGGTCCGCGGTTCTTGGTGCCCCACTTGAGTTAATGTATCGCGACGAAGAACCGTGGGTAGTGTGGCCGCCCGGGTTTAGGATTTGTGGATCTTTCAAATGAAGGACCGCGGACCCCAAAACCGGGGGACCGCGCTACGTACCAGGGCCACGCTACTTGCTATTGCGAAATCACTTCGCCAGATTAGGTCGCCCCTTCGGGGCTGGCAAGCACTAGGAATCATAGCCCTCTCCCCAAGGGCGAGGGCTATGATCTCTCGTGCGCAGTGCCTTGGAGCATGCCTGGGATGTACTAGGTCGCTCCTTCGGGGCTGGGAAGTCCGAACCTCTATTTCGAATCACTTCGCCAGATGAGGGCGCCCCCCACCAATTATTTAGTAGACAATCTACCACCCGGAGTAGTAGATTACCTGCCACAATGGCCAAGCAATCCTCCCAAGACCGCATTGAACTCGTTTACGGCTCCCTCGACATGCTGATTCTGCGCACCTTGCGCTGGGGACCCACGCACGGGCATGGCATTGCGAAGTCGATTGAGCGGATGTCCGAAGAGACGCTCCGGGTGGAGCACGGGTCGCTCTACCCCGCGCTCCAGCGCCTGCAACAGGAGGGTTGGATTTCGGCCGAGTGGGGAGTTTCCAAGAATAACCAGCGGGCCAAGTACTACCGCTTGACCGCGGCGGGACGGCGGCAATTAGTAGCGGAGACCTCACGTTGGGAGCGTTTTGTGCGGGCCGTTACCGGCGTTCTGCGGCCCGCCGAGTCCGGGGAATAGCTGTGCCGCAGGCACTTTGGAGTGCGGTCGCAGCAGCTACCGCTTTCCCTGGCACCGTCGCCGTATGAACAGAAGGCGGAAGGCGGTAGCTGCTGCGACCGCACTCCAAAGCGCGCCGCGCATTTTCATCCTCGGTGGGGCGTGCTTGGAACAACCCGGCGGGCGGTAGCTGAGAGCTAACTATGACTTGGCATCGCGAGCTTTCGAAACTCGGGGCGCTGTTTCGCCGGCGGAAGCCGGTGGACGATCTCGCGGAAGAGATTCGCTCGCATCTCGCCATGGAAGAGCAGGAGAACCTGGAATCCGGGATGCCGCCCGAGGAAGCTCACTACGCAGCATTGCGCCGGTTCGGCAACGTGACCCTGGCGCAAGAGCGGAGCCGCGAAATGTGGGAATGGGATTGGGCAGAGACGCTCTGGCAGGACGTTCGCTTCGGCCTGCGCCAGTTGCGCCGCAATCCCGGCTTCACAGCGGTTGCGGTGTTCACGCTAGCATTGGGCATCGGCCTGAACACCACTATCTTCACATTGTTCGATGCAGTAACGCTGCGACCTCTTCCGGTGAAGGACCCCACTACTGTCGTGAACGTTTATCAGCGCATTCAGGGCGAACCCGGCAGCTACCGGTCGTTCTCCTATCCTGAGTATGTTGCCCTTCGAGACTCCAACAGCGTATTCTCGGGCCTCGTCGCGCACGCTTGGATAGCGGTTGAACTCGGTAGCGATGCCACTACTCGGGAAGCCGAAGAAGCCCATGCACTCCTCGTGTCGGGAAACTATTTCACCGTGCTTGGCGGGGAGGCTGTGCTCGGGCGCACGTTTACGCCCGAAGAAGATCAGGCTCCCAGTGCTGACCCAGTGGTGGTTCTGAGCCACGCCTTCTGGAAGCGGCACTTTGATTCTGATCCGGCCGCAGTGGGGAAGAGTGTGAAGCTCAATGGCATTCGGTTCACGATAGTGGGAATCGCCGGCCAAGACTTCATTGGTACAGAGCCTCAAATTCCTGATCTTTGGGTGCCGCTGACGATGCAGGGCCAGCTGATGCCGCACGATGATCGACTGCCCGACCGCGGTTCGTTTTGGCTCGAGGTTGTTGCTCGTCTAAGGCCTAGCGTGTCCATCAGGCAAGCTCAGGGAGGCATGGATGTCCTCATTAATCGATTTTCTCGAGATTACTTGGGAACCAGTGCGCAGGCTAGTATTACGCTGACGCCGGGGTCTTTCTTGGCGCGTCCTGATGTGCGAGGACAATTCGATTCGCTGGCTTTTCTTGTGATGGCCGCTGTCGGCATGGTTTTGCTGATCGCGTGTGCGAACGTGGCCAACCTAGTGCTGGCGCGGGCGACTGGACGACAAAAAGAAATTGGTATCCGCTTGTCGCTGGGCGCGACCCGTCGCCGTTTGATCCAACAGTTGCTGACAGAGAGTTCCCTGGTTGCCCTGTTGGGCGGGGGGGTTGGACTTTTGTTGGCGTGTTGGATGCCGAACCTCTTGATCGAAGCGCTGAAACCTCCGTATGAACAAACGATCGCTCTTCATCTGGGCCTGGACATCCCAATACTCGGCTACACACTACTTTTGTCACTCATCACGGGAGCCGCCTTTGGTCTCGCGCCGGCATTGCAAGCCTCGACACCCGATCTATTATCTGCTATTAAGGACGGAGGCAACCCCTTCGGCCAGGGGCTAAGCCGCTCTCGCCTCTACACCCTGTTGGTAGTTGCAGAAACCTCGATCTGTGTCGTGCTCCTGCTGGGCGCGGGTTTGCTAGTCCGGGCGTTGAGGAGAGCCCAAACGGTTGATCTGGGATTCGATGCGAAGCACGTGCTCGTTGTCTCCTTGGACTTGGATCTACATGGTTATGACGACATACGGGCAGCGGAGTTTCACCGCGAACTTACAGACCAATTGCAAACTCTACCCGGAGTGAAGTCCGTAAGCTTGGCATCCCTGGCTCCGTTAGGCGGCATCAGTAGAGGGGCGCCCATCACGATTGGGGGCCGTGAGACTTCAGCAAGCCTGTCGTCACTTTCGGTGAATTATTGGGTTGTCTCGCCGAACTACTTCGAGACGTTGGGCGTCCCAATTGTGCGCGGCCGTAACTTTAGTGTTCTGGACACGCGGGGGGGAACGCCTGTTGCGATTGTCAACGAAGCGATGGCGCGACAGTTTTGGCCAGGAGGAGACCCCGTGGGCAAGCGACTCAGGCCGGGGCCGCCGTCCGTTCCTTTCGCTGAAATAGTCGGCGTAGTTAAGAACACGCGAGGCGCACGATTGTGGGGAGCAGATGAGCCCTATGTCTATCTTCCCATACTTCAAACCACGGAGGGTCCACCTGTTCAAACCGGCCAACTAGGCATGAAGTTGCTTGTCCGGGCTGAGACGAATCCGGGTACCGTTGCGGCTATGCTGCCACGTGTAGTCAAAAGGTTGGATCCGAACGTCCAGGCCTCTTGCACGCTACTCGTAAAAAGCGTCGGGCGCTGGGTATGGTTTTCGCAAGTAGGTGCCATGCTCTCCAGCGGACTGGGTCTTCTGGCGCTACTCCTGGCCGCCGTCGGCATTTATGGTGTCATGTCCTATTCGGTGACCCAACGCACGCATGAAATGGGCATCCGTATGGCACTCGGCGCTAGCCAGGGTGATGTGCTAAGGCTCGTTGTGGGGCAAGGCGTGCGCCTAACTCTGCTCGGTGTGGCAATCGGGTTGCTGATATCGCTCGCAGCTACTCGGGTGATTGCTGGGATGCTCTATGGAGTGAAACCGACTGACCCCGTGACGTTTGTAAGCGTTTCACTCCTACTGACAGCAGTAGCGCTGCTCGCTTGTTATATTCCCGCCCGCCGGGCGACCAAGGTCGATCCCATGGTGGCGCTGCGGTATGAGTAAAGCAGTGGCTAGTGGATAGTGGTTAGTGGCTAGTGGTGGCACAGACACTCCTGCCTGTGCGCCAGCCGCTAATTCTGTTTGCCCGACGCCCGCTAGGCTGTGTTAAAGTTCTACTATGGAAATCCGAGTCAACGTCCCGGACGAACTTGCCGCACAGGCCCAGGCTCGTGGTTTGCGGCCGGAAGCCTACGCCGAAGAAATCCTGGCGCGACAGGTAGAAATGCGCTCGGTTGGAACCCGGCAAGCGCGAACTCCCGAAGAGATTCGTGCCTGGCTCGACTCCCTGGCCCAGTTCTCCGATAAGATTCCGCCGCTGCCCGAAAACATTTCGCGAGAGTGGATCTACCAGGATCACGACTAAATGGCCATCGATGCGTGTGTGGTCGATACCAACATCCTGTTGCGGATAACCAGGCGCTCTGATCCACAACACCAACTTGTAACATTGGCCCTCGCTCAACTGGCTAGGCAGGGCACTACGCTTCACTACACGCACCAGAATATTGCGGAACTGTGGAACGTCATGACGCGGCCTGTGGGCCGCAATGGTCTCGGTTTATCCGTCAACGAAGCTGAGACCGAAGTCCGCGCCATCGAGCGTGGCATGACTCTCTTGCCCGACAGCGAGGCGGTTTACCAAGAATGGCGGAAAATCATTTTCCAATATGGTGTGCTGGGGGTTCAGGTCCATGACGCACGCTTGGCAGCGGCAATGTACGTGCATCGCGTGCCCCACATCCTGACGCTCAATGTGACAGACTTCAATCGTTTCCCGGGTCTCACCCCAGTGCATCCAAACCAGCTTTAGCGGAGCTCACCATGAGCTGGACTCGATTCTTTCGCCGCCGCTATTAGGATCAGGAGCCGGGCGACCAAGGTTGATCCCATGGTGGCGCTGCGGTATGAGTAAAGCAGTGGCTAGTGGATAGTGGTTAGTGGCTAGAGTCAGTGAATCGCAACTTTCCAGCGCCTGTTGGAGGAGCAGGTAACCACGGTGGCGCTGCGGTACGAGTAAGGGTGATGTTCAAGGCAGGAGAGTGAAGGCGGGGATATGCTTGGGGCGAACGCGCCGGAAGTCGCGCCGGTCCGTAGTGACCAGAGCTTGGAAGTCGATTAGAAGCGGCATCAGTCCCGCCTCCGCTGCCGCCGTTTGCTGGCGTGTGGGTCCAGGTCGCGCCAGAGGAGCTCCTCGTGACGCTCCGAGACATCGCTCCGCCCGCTGTGGCCCATACGGGAATCGTACTTGATCGAGAAATGGGAAAGCGGTAGCTGCTGCTACCGCAGTCCAAGCGGATTAACGACGCGCAGGAATTTGAATTGGTGGAAACCGGTATCGGCGGTGCGAATCTCCAGCACGCCGTGCTCTCTCATGACCGCGGCGATGTGAAGATCATGCAAACGGTTGCCGGAAAGGCGCGGGTATTCACGGGTGAGGTCGCGAACCACTTCCGCGTGGCGGTCCGTTTCCACCAGGATTCCAAAGGAGGGCGACCCGCGAAGGCTGTCGATGAAACTCCAGGCATCGGCGAAGGTGAGGGGACGGGGAAGGGCGGCCCGATGCGTGACCACCCTCAGGAATTCGTAGGCAATCGACCAAGTAATGCACCAAGGCTCCGCCGCCGATCCCCACTTTGCCACGAGCTTGGTGGCCTGATCGTGTTCGGGGAATTCCCGAATGGCCGCGTAGATCAGGAGATTCGTGTCGACAACAAACACTCTCAGCCTTTCTTTCCGGCCCGTCTATAGAGCCGCGCGTCGCGCTCGGCATCGAGCACGTCATACAGGGCCTGACGATCGGCGACGTCTACTTTGGGGAGACCGGCGCTGAAGGTGGGAAAGCGAAAGGGACCCTGGAGTTTGCGGCTTTCACGCAGACCCTGGCGCAGGTATTCGCTGACCAGCGCGGAAAGAGTCTCGCCACGCTCCGCGGCGCGATGCTTCAAATCACGGAAGATAGGGTCCGGGATGATCAAAGTCGTCTTCATATGGAAAACCATACCGCGCTTAAGGAAATATGTCAAATGCCTCGGGCTCGATAGTTACCGATGGGGGGGTAGGGGTTAGCACCTTAGAGTGCGGTAGCAGCAGCTACCGCAGTCCAAAGTGCCTTCGGCACAGGTAAAGGGATTTTCCAAACGCGGACCAGCCGGAGCTGACTTACCAAGTCCAGAAAGCCACTGCGGGATGCAATTCCGCCTGGTGTTGCTGGGCGCAGACGCCTTCCTTGCAAATATAAGTGTCTTCGCACCAGCGGCAGTGGGTTAGGTGAACCCTTTCGCGGACGGTCCCGCAAATGGCGCAGACCTCCAGCAGGTCAGCGACAACGTGCCGCGAGACCTTTCGCCAAGTGTCCATGACTTCCCGCTCTTCCCTGATCTTCTGCATCTCGTCGTGGCTAAGCATAATCAGCACCTCGCCTACTGCTTAATTGGATGCAACCTGGATGCCATGGTTAGGCTTCCCTACACTTAATATCGGCAGTTTGAGCAACTAGCTTAGATTCAACTTAATAGCCGGGCCAGAGAATTTGACGGCGGTCAACTCTAGGCGTCAATAAATGACAATTTGTAGGCAAATTCCCCCAATTTGGAACGCAATGTCCCGTTTTGAGACGCAGATCCTCCCAGCCTGCTTCCCTGGCAGTGTCTCAGTTTGAATAACTTTGATAGAGCCAATTCTGCGACAGCCGACTTGAAAATTAATTGTTAGAAATTATACTTGACTACATGGTAACCTGCGGCTAGTATGGCGCGCTGGACTTGGCAGTGGGGAATAGCTTTTTACCTCATTGAAGCAGCCCCTCAGGTTTTCTGGAAAGTGTCCTGTCCCACCTATCAGGAGCAGATCATGCGTGACTCAAGAACCAGGCCGTCGATGCCTTGCAACGATTGCAACGCTTTAGCGTTGGAATACGAGAGAAAATACGGAGGCGCCTACGGGAATTTTGACATCACGAACCTCGTGAACAATCCCGCAGCCCACGGCAAATGCCGCGTCTTTGGTACTGGCTTCACCGAACAAATCATTAATCTCTTCCTGCTTAATCCGAGTGCGCTCCACGAGGATGTTCCCAATCCTCTGAATATCGCCCGTGATTGTGTCAAGGCGCTCCCGTAGGGATTTGGCCTCGGCAGTCATCAGGGAGGACACGGAGGCGCCGGAGCCCATCCTGGTATCGCGAACCTCGTGAGTAAATCCGCCACCCACGGCAAATGCCGCGTCTCTGGTGCTGGCTTCACCGAACAAATCATTAACATCCTCATGCCTAATCCGAGTCCGCCCCACGAGAGTATTCCCGTTCCTCTGGATAACGCCGCTGATCGCATCAAGACGCTCCCGTAGGGATTTGGCCTCGGCAGTAATCGCGGGAACTTGCGTGGTGACTCCGTGAAACATGAAGGTGGAGTGCGGGCACGCAAATCTTTCCTCCCCGGCTAGAAAAATTGCGTTCCCAATCGAGTCGACATTCCCAACATTATGTGTGGTTAACTTGAAGGAGAAGGCACGAAGGACATTATAGAGATTCATGCCGTGCATGAAACTCCCTCCGGGAGTGGAGATCATCAGGTAAACATGTCGCACTCCCTGGTTCGATAGGTGAGATAGCAGCGCGATAAGACTCTCGGTGGTAAATGGCATTATTTCCGATGAAAAGGAGACGTAAGCCGGGAGAGCGCTGGGATCCTTGGCTTGGTGGATTACCTGCACTGGAATCTGATTTCCCATAATTCCTCCCATTTAAAGCGACCCACATTAGCAGGTATTTGCTCGATTGTCCATATATAGTCAGTAATCTTTTTTATCGGGGGAGCGGCCCGCAACCTCTTGTCGACCTTACGATCTTAGTAAAGTAGCTGGATGGGGTCTTTGCGGAGTGGCTTGCGGAGGCGCTTCATGCATCCATCCTAATACCGCTCCGCCGTCTGTCCAGCGAGATGAAATTCAAACTGTGACACTCCCGCTTCCCTCAGCCTGCCGGGAAATCATGTAAAATGATTCGGGAGCGGCCAGGGGTCTTATAGCGCATGGTCATTACTGAAATCTTCAAATCGATTCAGGGTGAGTCCACTTTCGCGGGGCTTCCCTGCGTCTTCGTCCGCCTGACGGGATGTAATCTGCGCTGCCATTGGTGCGACACCGCTTACGCCTTTCATGGCGGCCAGAAGATGACCGTGGATGAGGTCATGGCTCGAGTTCGCGACTTCGGCGGCAAATTGGTGGAACTGACGGGCGGCGAGCCGCTGCTCCAGGACGACGTCTATCCCTTGACCGAGCGCCTGCTGGCTGAGGAGTTCCAGGTTCTCATCGAGACGAGCGGGGAACGGTCCATCCGCCGGCTGCCGCGCGCCGTTGTCAAGATCATGGACGTCAAGTGCCCGGGGAGCGGCGAGGGCGGGCAATTCTGCTCCGACAACCTGGAAGTCTTGGAACGGAAAGATCAAGTCAAGTTTGTGATTGCGGATGAAGCCGACTATCGCTACGCCTGCGAGTTTATGTCGAAGCATGAACTGAAGAAACGCGTTGACGAAATCATTCTCTCGCCGGTATTCGGCCAAATGCCGCCCCGCCAGCTTGCCGATTGGATCCTGCGCGACAGGCTGCGCGTCCGCATGGGCATGCAGATTCATAAATTCATTTGGGACCCGGAAACTAGGGGAGTTTAAGAACCGGGGTTGGGATTGGGAACTAACTATATCAACCGCAGAGGCGCTGAGATGCAGAGCTTCGAAAACCAATGGGCTTTTCTCTGCGTCTCAGCGCCTCTGCGGTGAATGAACGAACCATGACCACGGACAACGGACGACGGACCACGGACAAAGCCCTTGCTGTCGTGCTCGCCAGTGGCGGCATGGACAGTTGTGTCACGACCGCGATTGCGTACCTCGATTATCGGCTTGCCATGCTGCACGTCGGTTACGGACAGCGCACGGAAGCTCGTGAACTCCGCGCCTTCCACGCCTTGGCGGACTTCTACCGGGCCGAGCATCGTTTGGTGTGCTGCCTCGATCACTTGAAACAGATTGGCGGGTCAAGCTTGACGGATCCCAACATCAAGGTTGAGCTTGCTAATCTCGAGAGGCAGGGTATCCCTTCGAGCTACGTTCCGTTCCGCAACGCACACTTCATTTCCATCGCCGTCTCCTGGGGAGAAGTCCTGGGAGCACGAAAGATCTTCATTGGTGCGGTGGCGGAAGACAGCTCCGGATACCCCGATTGCCGTCCGGAATATTACGAAGCGTTTAATCGAGTGATTGCCGCCGGAACCAAGCCCGAGACACAACTTGAAATCGTGACCCCGGTCATCCACATGCGGAAGAGTGAGATTGTGCGGCGCGGCCTGGAACTGGGTGCGCCGTTCGAGCTTACCTGGTCGTGCTACCAGGGCCAGGACACCGCATGCGGAGTGTGCGATAGCTGTGCTTTGCGCTTGCGTGCTTTCCGGGAGGCTGAGGTGGAGGATCCTATCCCCTACGCGCAGCGGCCCCAGTGCGAGCGGAGCAATGCTTCAAGCTCGTGACTTATCCCTGCCCTTTTGGTGCGTCGCAGACCCCCAAGTACAGGGGTCTGGTGCGCCGGGATAAACCGGCAGAAAGCAGAGAATGAAAATTTCTCACGAGGAAGGAGTAGCGATCCACTCGGCCCCGAGTTTTGCGCTGGGCGTCGTGAGGCGCACGGTGAAGCGTAAACAGGGGAATAGGTGGGCTGGGTATTGAGCTTCGAAAATGTCCAATCAGGACGCCGACGTTTTCAGACTAAACGGAAGGCAACATGAGGCCGGGACGCCAACGCGAGTTCCGGCACAGTCCTGCGTAGTCGTAGACCCCAGACACGCCTAGACACTTTCTGCACGAGAACCGGGAGACCTCGGAGGCGCCGGCCGCCGTAGATCGTGGCCGGACGGCGGGAAAAGGCGATGGCCGTACAGCCCGCCTGCACGCTTTCGAGGAGTCGGACAGCGGAACAGTACCGATGAATCATTTGAACAAAGACGGGAAGCCGTTGGCGGAGAATGAGGAGGGAAGGCCGCTGATCAAGGAGAACACCCGTTGGCCTAACACGCACCCGACACAGAGCGGGGCACGCGTGTCCCAGGGACTCGCGGGTGTGCGGAAAGCCGCGAAGGAACACAGGGAGATGAAGTTCACGGCCTTGCTCCACCACTTAACGGTCGATCTGCTGCGGGAAAGCTTTTACGCCTTGAAGCGAAAAGCTGCACCGGGAGTAGACGGCATGACGTGGCAGGAGTATGAAAGCGGGCTGGAAGGTCGACTCGTCGATCTGCACAGCCGGGTCCACCGCGGAGCATTCCGAGCGAAGCCCTCGCGAAGGGCGTATATCCCGAAAGGCGACGGGCGGCAACGTCCGTTGGGGGTTGCGGCACTGGAGGACAAGATCGTCCAACAGGCCGTGGTCACCATCCTCAAGGCGATTTACGAGGAAGACTTTCTGGGCTTCTCGTATGGCTTTCGACCGGGATGCAGCCAGCATCAAGCGCTGGACGCGCTCTCGTACGCGCTCACGGTGAAGCACGTGAACTACGTTCTTGACGCGGACATTCGTGGATTTTTCGATTCGATATCCCACGAATGGATGCTCAAGTTCGTGCAGCATCGCGTCGCCGACCCCCGGATTCTCCGGCTCATCCAGAAATGGCTGAAAGCCGGGGTGAGGGAGGAAGGCGAATGGTCGGAGACGGAGATGGGTACGCCACAAGGGGCGGTGGTCTCGCCCCTGCTGGCGAATATCTATCTGCACTACGTCTTTGACCTGTGGGTGCAGGCGTGGCGCAAGAAGCACGCCCGGGGAGACGTGGTCGTGGTGCGGTATGCCGACGATACGGTCCTTGGATTCCAATCGCAGACGGAAGCCGACCGCTTTCTGGAGGATTTCCGGGAGCGGGTGGGGAAGTTTGGATTGGAACTGCATCCTGACAAAACGCGCCGGATCGAGTTCGGGCCGTTTGCCGAACTTTACCGGAAACGGAGAGGAGAAGGTAAGCCGGAGACGTTCGACTTTCTGGGCTTCACGCATATCAGCGGGAAGAACCGGAGGGGGCAATTTACCGTGAAGCGGAAGACGATCAGCAAGCGCCTGCGGGGGAAGTTGCAGGAACTCAAGCAACAACTCCGGCAGCGTCGGCACGATCCCATCGCGGATACGGGTAAATGGCTCCGGTCGGTCGTGCAAGGCTACTTCAACTATCACGCGGTACCGGGAAACCTCGACCGCCTGCGAATCTTTCGGGAACGGTTGACCCGACTGTGGCGAACGCAACTGCGTCAACGCAGTCAACGCCACCGCCTCAACTGGGACCGACTGGGGAAGCTTGCGGCCTGCTGGTTGCCTGCTCCGCACGTTGTGCATCCTTGGCCATCCCAACGGTTCGCCGCCACACATCCGAGATAAGAGCCGTATGCGCTAACCAGCGCACGTACGGATCCGTGCGGGGGGTACCGGGTAACCGGTATCCCTACCGCAACCGCCAGCCTACGAGGAGCCACAGACCCCAGAGGCGGGGGGGGGACCGCGCTACGAAGCTCTCTGCGTCTCAGCGCCTCTGCGGTGAGGCTGGCCATTGGGTTGCAGGGTATCCGGCTGGAGTGTGGAAATGCCCCAAAGTCTGCCTTTTTGGCGCTTGGGGTGGCGAGGACACAGTCACGGAGACCGAAATCGGGGACAGCGGGTCCATGGTCAAAGAAAGTTGACAACCTCATTGACCTTACCCCATAGTTCGTGAGATTCTTCGCACTCGTCTATCGAGATCGTGGGGCGTTCGGAGGATATTTCTTGCTGTGGTCGGAAAGACAACCTCCCTGTTGAGTCTGAGCGTCCAACACGTTACAATTATGATGATTTACGATTGGGAGAGGAGGCAATTATGTCTAGTTCATGCGCGCGCAAGATGATAGGGGTGGCAGTCATCGGCGCAGCGCTTTTGGCTTGCGCTTCGGGGTTTGCCCAAACCGGAGGGTTGACAGGCAAGTGTACAGGGCAGGACGGCTCGGTGCTGGCGGGGTACACTGTCCAACTCGATCGGGTGGAAATCAAATGGACGTCCAAGGTCAAGACCAATAAGAAGGGTGAGTACACTTACATTGGCTTGGCGCCGGGGATGTACAAAGTCACGCTCAAGGACCCGAGCGGGAATGCGATCTTTAACATTACAAACCATGTGGGACTTGGCGACCCCACGGAAGTAAACTTTGACATGGCAAAGGAAATGAATGTTGCCAAGAAAGAGGCGGAAGCCAACCCGGAATTCCAGCAAAAGAAGGCGGTAGAGGAAAAGGAGCAGAAACAGTTCACGGGCTTAAAGGCGCTCTTTGACCAGGGGACCGTACTCTACAATCAGAAGCGTTACTCCGAGGCAGCCGGGATGTATGAGCAAGCGCTGCCGCTCGCCAAGGACAAGAACTTTCCTGTCATTTTGGCGCGCTTGGCGGACACTTACAGCAAGGCCGCCACTTTGGAAACGACGCCGGATGCCCGCAAGGCGGATCAAGATAAGTCTCTGAGTTATTACCAGAAGGCCCTCGAAGCCAGTCCAAGTGATGCGTCCCTGCACAATAATCTGGGGAGCCTCTATGCGGACATGGGAAAGATTCCAGAGGCGCAAGCGGAGTTTCAGAAAGCTATCGACCTGAACCCCACTGGCGCAGCCGCCTATTATTACAACATGGGTGTCATCCTGGTGAACAAAGGTAAGATGGATGAAGCCGGGGCGGCCCTGAAGAAGTGCACGGATCTGGATCCCACCAACTCGAATGCCTGGTATTGGTATGGCATGGCCCTGATGGGGAAGGCGGAGTTCAAGCCGGATGGGACGGTCGTTGCAGCGCCGGGCACGGTGGAAGCTTTCCAGACCTACTTGAAGCTTGCCCCCACCGGGCAGTGGGCTGCGGCTTCGCAAGCCAGCCTGGACCAACTGACGGGTAAAGTCGACACGGAATACAAATCGACCAAGAAAAAGAAGGGCTAGTTTTGGCTCTTAATGTAAAGCCCCGCGGCTCCACCGGAACCCTGCTGCGGGGCTTTTTTATTGATGGGGACCCACCATGAAACTCCTGTTCTGTATCGGCCTGGGACTCCTGGCGCACCCCGTGCTGGCCGACACTATCTACCAGATGACCGCACAGGGCAAGCAGGTGGTGTTGCAAAGAGACTGCATCGTCATCCACGAGGATGCCTCTTTCCTGATCTACAAACACTTTGACCTTAAGGAGCGCCGGGTCACCAAGGTTCACCTGAATAAAGGCACCTTGCCCTTTTACGTGCAGACCGGCAACACCAACCAGCGCGCCCAGATTGTGGAGGTCTGGAAGCGCTTCGGGTTTAAGGCAACCATCACCGACCAGGCCGGCAAGATCACCCACGTCGCAGATCTTTATCTGGACTTCTATCCTCCCGGAGGGCGCGGGTCGCTGCTGGAGTCGGTTCCTCCAGTCACGGGTTTCCCGCTCGTTCTCGACGGCGGTGGCGCGGATGAAGTTGATTTCTCCAAGGCCGACACGGTGTCTATTCAGGGTGACCGCCTGAGCATCACAACTCGGGAAGGCAAGACCCTGGCAGGGAAATTCCTGATGCCCACCACTCAGCCCGCGGAGGTTCGCGTGCTGGGAATCACCGAGCAGTACGATTCCTCCAGCCAAGATGTTTTTGACTACTCCGTTCCGCTTACCACCTTGAAGTTGATTGCGTTTGAGTAGGCCGGCGGGGGCGGGGGAGCAAGAAAAGATCAAAACGCAAAACTTAAATCTTAAAGGTGAAGAGCTTTTGGCTGTCTCGCTGAACCTTAAGACCCCCTCACCCCAGGCCCCTCTCCCCCAAAGGGGCGAGGGGAGAGTTAATTTGAGTATATAGCCCTCGCCCCTTTGGGGGAGAGGGTGGACCGCAACTGGCGTTTTCATCAGCCGGGGCGGGACGGGTGAGGGGGTTAGCCAGGGCCAAATTAACCTGCGGGGGCCACCTTACTTCTTCTTTTCCGCCTGCCACAGGCCGACCGATAGCGCGCGGCCGCAAAAAGGGCAGTAATTGACCCCATAATAATCGAAGCCGCGGGTCGAGGCGGCTTTGATGAAGTATTCGGTGTTCACGTCGTTCACAATCCGCCCATCGTCAATGCGGTGCTTGGCGCCAAAATAAAACGCTTCGCGATCAACCGCCTCCGCCAGCATATCGCAGCAGAACATTCCCATCTCCTTGTAGTCGTACAACGTCATTTGCCCTGAAATGCGGTAGTATCTTACCCGACATTCCGTGGCCTCTGGAAAAGTAATCGAACCGGGCACACGGGGCTGCTGGACTTCACTTGTCACGAGGAGGGACGATGTTGGGAAGATTAAGCAAGGGTCTCATTTTAAGTGTTCTGATTCTGAGCGTGGTGCTGCCGGTCCAAGCGGCGTCACTCAAGGCGGGCGTTGCCAAGGTGGACATCACTCCGCCGTTGGGGACACGGATGTGGGGGTACTTTGACCGGCAGAAGGGCGCGCAAGGAATACTCGATCCGCTCTACGCGCGCGTGCTGGTTTTGGAAGCCGGAGAGAAGCGGTTGGCGTGGGTGGATTTGGATCTGGGGCGCACCTTCGGTCCCGCTTCAATCGAGCGCCTCCGGGCTGCGGCGCGGCAGTCGAGCGGAATCACCTACACGCTGGTCGAGGCCACGCACACCCACGCGGGCCCGGTCATCATGGATGAATATCCCTCCGGCCCGCCTGCCTGGGAGACGGCCGCGATTGAGAAAATCAGCAAGGCCATCCAGGAAGCGCACGAGCACGCTGTGGAAGCGCAATTGGGCACGGGCTACGGAGCGACTTACATCGCCTACAACCGCCGGCGGGTAAATCCTGACGGCACCGTCACCATGTTTTGGACCAATCCCACGCACGTGCCGACGGCGCCCGTCGACCCCACCGTCTCCGTTTTGCGCGTGGACACGGCGGAGGGCAAGCCGCTGGCGGTGCTGGTGAATTACTCCTGCCATGCCGTAGTGCTGGGCCCTGACAACCTGCAATTCTCCGCGGACTTTCCGGGCGTGATGACCAAAACCGTGGAGCAATCTTTTGGCGCCAACCCGCCGCTCTGCTTCTTCCTTCAGGGTGCGCCCGGGGATATCAACTCTTTTGACGCTGCGGTACCGCTTGAGCAAAACGCCCTCGCCAAGCGCGACTGGACCGGCCAGCACCTGGGTGAAGAGGCGGCACGTGTCGCGAAGGAAATCCACACGCAGGCCGCCCCGCAGGCGTCGCTCGATTTCGTGGAGGACACCCTGCCCTTCCACCTACGCTGGAATGCGGAGAAATTCAAGCAGGGGTTGATCGCTGCTTACGGGCAGGATTTCGTCAAGAACTTTGCGCCGCAGATTCGCGGGGATTGGCAACTGGCCGTGGCCACGGTGCTCATCAACAAGCGCATCGCCATCATGACCATGCCGGGTGAGCCCTTTGTGGACTTTCAGATCAATTGGCGCGACCGTTGCCCGGTGCCCGACGCTTTCTTCCTGGGGTACGCCAACGGTTACAACGGCTATTTCCCCACGCTCAAGGCTGCCACGGAAGGTGGCTACGGCACGGCCAGCGCCACCACCTGGATTGAAGTCGGGGCGGGCGAGCGCATGGTGGATCACGCCCTGATGCGTACCTACGAAATGCTGGGGCGGCTGATCGATGTGCCCGAGGACTTTAAGAAATAGGGAACAGGGGATAGGGAACAGGGAATAGGGAACAGGGTACAGGGTACAGGTTACAGGGCAGGAGCCAGGAGCTGCAAGCTAACAGCTCTTACTGTTCCCTGTCACCTATTCCCTGTACCCTACCGCCTACCTCTCCAGCTTGAATCCGATCTTAACCGTGACTTGAAACTCCGTAACTTTGCCCTCGGCAATGCGCCCGCGCTGCTCGACGACCTCAAACCATTCCAAATGCCGAAGGCTTTTGGCGGCCTCGGCAACCGCCGCGCGTACCGCCTCTGCGAAGCTGGTCGGCGATGTGCCGACGATTTCCGTGAGCTTGTAGATTCCTGCCATGATGCGTCTCCTTATTCGGTGATTTGAATTATTGTTCGGATTTTGCCCCTGGCATTTTACTCTGGTTTGGGGCGGTTTGCAGCGGCGCGTTAGGCCTTCTTGAACTTCACAGCCTGATCGCTAAACGACAAGAAAATGGCGAATATCCAGATATACCAGGGAATCGCGTCGTGGTAGTGGTAGTGCATGAGTACACAAACGGCGAATGTCAAAGAGCCCAGCATGAATCCTCCTTTTGCGGACTACAGTTCTTAAAAGACTTCGCGAAGTTTACTCCTTCCGAAACCAGACTGCATCGAAATCAGGTTGTGGGTCATCCAAATTAAGGAAGGGCATATCAGGAGGTGAGAATCGATACACTGGCTATCACCACCATCAACACCTGGAATCGCATTGCCATCGGCTTTCGCGCAGTGCCGGGAACTTATCAGCCAGTCAAGCTCCGCAGTACGGCCAGTTGAGTGGGTAAGGGCTGAGGGGCTGGGATCAAGTGGACTGGGCCGAGCGGGTGCGCCGCTGGCTTCTGGGCAAGGTGTTCCCGTTGCCGCGACGGACGGCGAGGCGCGCACGGAGTTTGCCGCCCACTCGGGCGGGCAGCGTTTCAAGCTGGTCCTGGATCAAGACCGTGCTGTGGGTCTGGTACCACGCGGCAACTTCATCCTCCGACTTGAAATCCGGGATCTCCGCCGCCGATTTCACATAGACCAGCTTCTTGCGAGTGGTGTGATCGTTACTTTTTACGGAAGAACCTTTTTTCATTTTCATCCATATCGCGGGCCGTAATAGGCCACGCTCGATTGTGTCCTAGATATCGGAAGATTACCAGCAGGTGCCGCCCAGATTCTGTTTGCCCCCAAGCTTCGTAAACTCCACCTCGGCCCCGCTTGAAGATCGGAGCGGAGCTCAACACTGGGTTAGGTGCGAGTTGCGATGGGTGGAGGCAATTAAGGGAACCCACGACGAGCGCCCTGCTCATCGTGGGTTCCTTACGGCTTAGCGCCTGAACCCGAAGCCCCGGCCGTAGAACCCCGGCCCATACCAGAACGAGAAGGTCGGCCCCCAGTAGTAGGGATAGGCCGGTGGGTAATAGTACGGAGGGGGCGGCGCCACGCAGCCGGGATAGCCACAAGAGCTCCGATAGGCCGGTGGCGGAGGACCCTGCGCCCTGGCGGGCTGGCCGTACGCCGGTGTGTTCACCGGAATGAAAGCTTGTGGCGCCTGTGCGGTTGAGAAGGTGACGGCCTTTGCCAGGCGGAACGTCAACTGCGACTCGGGATAGATCATGGAGGGACGCCCGCGGGTCACCAGCACGCCGATGGTGCTGACAATTAAGCCTGCTCCAGCGCCAATTCCGGCGCCCACGCCCCCGGCTGCCCCGGCGCCAATGGCTGCGCCCACGCCGGTCGTCGTGACAATCGCTCCCGCGTCTCTGCCGTTCGACGTGGGGCCCTTCAGGTTATCCAATGCCGTCTCGATCGGCACTTGTTCGCCATCCACCAAAGTCAAGGAGTTCAACTGCACCGCCAGCCGGGAAACGCCCTTGACGCGGCCGGCCTTCTGGGCTTCTGTAACCTTGCCACCGAGGGTCTGACCCCGGCGCGCGATCACTACGCCGTTAGCCACCAGGGGTCGTGAGAGCGTCGCGGAAAACCCATCGCCCGCCTGGTTCTTGTCGGAAGAGAGGAACTGATCAACCCGCACGGTGACAAAGGTCCCCGCCGGAATGGTTATCAGTGCCGGCACCATCTGCGGATCAACCTGCGGAACCGGAGCCGTCGGTGGAGCGTCAGGCGGCGTATTCGGCTGTTCCGGATTTGCCTGAGGCGCAGGGTAGGAAAAACGGTGCCACCCGGGAGAGGTGTCTGCCTTCGGCGGCGGGCCGGGGTCCGGGTCTTGCCCGAACGCCAGGCTCGATGTCGCCAGTGCAAACACCGCAAGATAGTTGATGACTTTCCGAATTACTTTGGTTTGGATGCTGCCCATAGTTAATCCCCTTTGTCTTGCCCACTCCCACAGAGGGCAACTGTATCGCCAAAACGCACCTCGCCTGTAGGCCATTGAAAGCATTAGAGTTTTTTTATATGCCTGGGCTGATTCGCCTCGCTACGTCTGGCCATAAACCACCAGTCGATGGTGGATTTTGGCCACCCCTTTTATTCCAAGTCAGCACCACCCCGGCTCTCGGCCCCGATGATCAATTTGGAAGTAACCCCTCATCCGTCCTCCTACGTCGGCCACCTTCTCCCCTGGGAGAAGGCTGGGACCTACGGTGCCTAGCCCTCTCCGAGGGGAGAGGGTGGACCGCCGCCGGCGTCTTCATCAGCCGGGGCGGGAAGGGGGCCCCACGTTTTGCGCGGTGGGGGTGAGGGGTCACTTGGGCGTTTGAGAATTCTACAAGCTAAAAATCCAAAAACATAAGGGCGGCGCTACGTTCAGATTAGGACAGCACCCGACGGCCTAAGGGGTTCCCTGAAAAACCTGCTCTAAGGTAAGATGGGAATTCGCGTGCGAAAAAGACATTGCTCAAGGGTATCCAATTCGCCATCCTGATAGCCGCGGCCGCTTTGCCGCTCTATGGCCAAGGCAACTACGAAATTCAGGTATACGGAGCCGACACGGTAGCGCCCGGCCGCACCATGATCGAGCTGCACAGCAATTTTACCTTTGAAGGATTCAAGACCCTCAACCAAGGCGTGCTTCCGGATGAACATCAGACTCACGAAACGGTCGAGGTCACTCAGGGCTGGACGGATTGGTTTGAGACCGGCCTCTATATCTTCACGAGTTACGGTCCGCATGAGGGTTATAAGTGGGTGGGCGATCACATTCGCCCCAGGGTCCGCGTCCCGGAAAAATGGAATTGGCCGGTGGGCGTGAGCGTCTCGACTGAGATCGGCTACCAGCGGCCCATCTTTTCTGCGGACACCTGGACGTGGGAGATTCGCCCCATCGTCGACAAGCAGTGGAAGCATTGGTACCTGGCCTTCAATCCGGCACTGGAGAGGTCGTTTCATGGGCCGAGCGTTTCGGAAGGCGTGGGTTTTTCTCCCAACTTCAAGGCTGCTTATTCCCTCACACGGAAACTCAGTGCGGGCCTCGAATACTACGGCTCACTGGGACCGGTTACGGGTTTTGACGCCCTCTATTTGCAGCAACAACAGATCATCCCTACAATCGATTATGACTTCGGTCCGAACTGGGAATTCAACTTCGGTGTGGGCGTGGGCGCAACGCGGAGCACCGATCACCTGCTGGTCAAAATGATTATCGGACGGCGTTTTCGATTCATCACGCCACATGTCCCTCGAGTTCTTAAACCCAACCCCGGGGGGACGGATTAGGGGTAGAGGCGGCGGAACCTGTCCCGATCTGATCGGGACGCCGCCACGCCACCAGAGACCGGGAGTAGCAATTGACCCCGCTTTTCAATGGCGCGCGACTAGCAGCACTTTTGCTGGCGGGCCTTGTATCTTTCCCCGCGCCCCCGGCTAAGGTGCAGGCCCCATCAGCCGGTTTCACAGTTCCATTAGGGCTGCCGCCCATTCCCTGGCCGGAAGACAATCCATACTCACCGGCGCGTGTTGAACTAGGCAAGATGCTCTTCTTCGATGGCCGCCTTTCTTCGAATGGTGTAGTGTCGTGCGCTTTCTGTCATGAGCCCAGTCATGCCTTCGCGGCCAGTACGCCCTTGTCGAAAGGGGTGAATGGAAAGCTGGGAGTTCGCCACTCACCGACCCTGATCAACCGCGCCTGGGGCAAATCGCAATTCTGGGATGGGCGGGCGGCTACGCTGGAGTCACAGGTTATTGTTCCGGTGACCAATCCCAATGAGATGGGAATGACGCCGGACGCGGTAGTCCAAAAGCTGCGGGAGATCAAAGGCTACGCCCCGCTTTTTGCCGCTGCCTTCGGAGACAGCACCATCACCTTTGAGCGCGTTGCCAAAGCCCTCGCAACCTTCGAGCGCACCATTGTTTCAGGTGATTCTGCCTATGACCGCTACTTGGCCGGTGATAAATCCGCCCTGACGAAACAACAGAAGGATGGTTTGGATTTCTTCAATAAGAAGGGCGAATGCGCCGAATGCCACTCCGGCCCGAACTTCACCACGGAAAAATTCGCCAACCTGGGAATCGGCATGGGCCAGGCCCATCCCGATCCTGGCCAGGAAGCGGTGACGAAAAAGCGGGGCGACATTGGGAAATTCAAAATACCCAGCCTGCGGGATCTTGCCCATCGCGCGCCCTACATGCATGACGGCAGCATCGCAACGCTTGGAGAGGTTTTGGATATGTACGCTAAGGGAGGATTGCCGAATCCCCACCTCGACACTCGCCTTACACCATTTTATTTGGATGAGCAGACCAAGCAGGATCTGCTGGCTTTTCTCGATTCACTCAATGGGGAAGGTTGGGAGAAAATCACCCCGCCTGCTGACTTCCCTCAATAAATATTGCGAATTGATGCCGCGAGGGCGCCGGTTCAATCCCGGCCGGCTTCTGGCCCTGCCTTAAAGACCCATCGTGGCCCCGCAATCTACCTCAAGACCGACGGATTCCAGCCGATAAGAGGTAGAAGGAGTTTTCATGTTAGACCTGCATGAGCCGGAAATCCTCAGGGCGGTCCTGGAGAGTTTGACGATTGGCGTCTGCATCGTGGACCCGGAGCGCAAGATCGTCTTCTGGAATGACGGCGCCGAGGAAATTACCGGCTTTCTGCGTCAGGAGGTTATGGGGCGTTTCTGCCGTGACGATCTTCTGGTTCACTTCGACAAGAACGACACGGCGCTCTGCAACCATGCCTGCCCGGTCCTGGCCGCCATGCGGGATGGGCAGCCGCGCGAGGTGCAGGTCTACCTTCATCACAAGGCTGGGTACCCGGTTCCCGTCTCGGTGCGAGCTGTCCCCATCCGCAATGCCCACGATCAGGTGATCGGTGCAGCGGAGAGCTTTGTCGAGATTCATTGCGCCTCCGCCCAGCACTGTCCGGGGAGTGACTTGGCCGTAGGTCACGGGCTTGACGCGGTTACGCGGCTCCCGGATCAGACCTTTACGGATTCATATTTGGCCGAGCGGCTCAAGTTTTCGACAGAACATGTGATCCCGTTCGGTATCCTCTCGATCAGGTTGGACCAGTTGGGAAGCCTTACGGCCACTCATGGCTTGGTCGCGGCGGAGGCCCTATTGAATGTGGCCGCGCATACTCTGAGGAATGGACTCGACACGCTGGATTACGTTGGCCGCTGGACGAACAGCCAGTTTTTGGTCATGGTCACAAACTGCGGTGAGGGCGCCTTGCAGTCTACCGCGGAACAGCTCAAGAGGCTGATTAGTTGCTCGGTGATAACGTGGTGGGGTGACCCGCTGTCGGTTACGGCTTCGGTGGGGGGAACCGCCGTCGATCCGGGCGAGGCGCTGGAATCACTCATGGAGCGGTTGGCGAAGGCGCTTGAGCAAAGCGCCACAGCGGGCGGCGACTGCGTCACGGTGCTCAATGCAACAGAACCATAGCCGGTCGGGGAGATAAGGGAAGATGTTTGCGATCATAGGAATCGTGGTGGTCTTCGGGGCAGTGCTGGGGGGCTACCTGATGGAGCACGGCAACATCAAGGTGCTTCTGCAACCGGCAGAATTGCTCATCATTGGTGGGGCGGGCGTGGGAACGCTGCTGATTGCGAATCCCCTTCATATCCTGAAAGCTATTGCTGGAGGTCTTCCCGGCGTCTTCAAAGGATCGAAATTCAACAAGCAGTGGTATCTCGACTCGCTGAAGATGATGTTTGAGCTTTTCACCCGGGCGCGCCGGGATGGTTTGGTGGCGATCGAAGGCGATACCGATGACCCGGAAAAGAGCACGGTGTTTTCCAAATATCCCGACTTCCTCAAGGACCATCACCTTCGGGATTTCGTTTGCGACACCATGCGCCT
Organism: uncultured Acidobacteriota bacterium; assembly: GCA_963804995.1. GTDB lineage: Bacteria > Acidobacteriota > Terriglobia > UBA7540 > UBA7540 > Bog-366. The sequence goes on along the minus strand of CAWDSK010000006.1, from coordinate 1,752,587 downwards.
GGTAGCCAGCAACGCTGTGGAGGCGTTTGAACTTGACCAGATGATCGAGCTGGATATGGACGTTCATCATCATGATGCCAATCAGCCTGTTTCGGCATTGGGTACTATGGCGGATTCGTTGCCCGGTCTCGGAATCGTGGCCGCCGTGCTGGGCGTGGTCATTACCATGGGCGCCTTGGGAGGGCCCCCCGAAGAGATTGGGAACAAAGTTGCCGCGGCGCTGGTGGGCACGTTCCTGGGCATTCTGATGTGTTACGGCTTGGTGGGACCCGTTGCCGCCAACATGACCAAGGCCGCGGAAGATGAGCATGCCTACTTGTACGTGCTGCGCGTGGCAATGGCTTCCTTTATCAAAGGCACCGCCCCCATTATGGCCGTGGAGGTAGCACGCCGGGCAATTCCCGGGCATGTACGCCCCACCTTCCAGGAGCTCGAGGGCTATTGCCGCAACCAGGGCGGGGAAGCCGCGCCGAAGGCGGAAGAGGCGGCGGCATAGACTCGAAATCCGGAACTGGATTGGGCATAATCCCCTTTGCCTGAGCGCGCGGTGCGCCGCGTTCCTGCGGTCATCGTTGCCCTATTCTGTTTCGTCCGGGTGTGTGGCAAAGAACGTGGAGTTGTTATAACCAGGCAACAAACGGGCGCTGCAGATTTCGGATTTTGCGAAGGATTGCGTGGCAGGTACAACAAATCCAATCCGGCCGATTATTGTAATCAAGAAAAAAGGGAGCCATGGCGGGCACCATGGCGGCGCCTGGAAGGTGGCCTACGCCGACTTTGTCACCGCCATGATGGCGCTCTTCATCGTGCTCTGGTTAATGAACAGCAGCAAAAAAATCCAGCAGGCCGTCGCGGGTTATTTCAAGGATCCGGCGGGGACTACCAAGTTAACGGGTGGTAACGGAAGGGGCCCCGGTGAGAGCACCGGAGCGGGCCCCGGGGATAGCCTCACCGTCTCCAAAGAAAACATGTCGAAGTTGAAAGAAAGCCTCCAGAGCACTATCCACCAGATCGAAGGCATTAATAGGCTGAAGAACCAGATTGAGATGACGGTAACTTCCGAAGGGCTGCGTATTGAACTGATGGAATCGGCCGAGGGCACCTTTTTCGAAAGCGGTAGTCCGGATCTGAATGATAGCGGCAAGGAAGCGCTCATCGCGCTTGCCAAGGAGTTAGGTAGCGTTCCCTACAAAATCTCGATTGAGGGGCATACCGACTCCAAACCCTTGATACGCCACGGGGGTGAATACGGAAACTGGGAACTTTCCGTGGACCGTGCCAATAATGCCCGGCGGCTCATGCAACAGAATGGTTTGCACGCCGACCAAGTGACGCAAGTGAGGGGTTATGCCGACCAGCACTTGCGCAAGCCCGACGCTCCCGAGGATCCCTCCAATCGGCGAATCTCGCTCATCGTGCAATATCCCACTGAAGATGCCGCCAAAGATCCCGATAAAGCGGCAGGGAAACAATCGGTAAAAGACATTGGCAAGGATCCCGTTCCGGAGCCAGCCAAAGAATCTGCCCCCCCACCCGGCAAAGAACCTGCCATAAAGCCGGGCAAATGAGACCTCTCTTTTAGGATCAGGGCGCGAGACTCACGAAGCAGGAATGATGCTTCTGCGGCCGGGTTTCCTATTGGCCGAGAGGGACGCCGCCCAGCGCTTCCGATTGGGGAAGCGGAAACGGCTCGGCGTAGTGACAAACTCAACCTAGCGCAGTGCCTCGCGAGTAATCGTACTTGTGGCGCCGACCTTCAGGTCGGCATGTGCTGAGCTAAAGCTCAGCGCCACAACATCAATAATAAGCACTACGAATTGCGACGCACTACACTAGCGCGTGGAAAATTTGTAGGCCGTCGTGGATTGATAGATCTCGCCTGGCCGCAGGATGGTCGACGGGAAACTCGGCTGGTTGGGTGAATCGGGATAATGCTGGGTTTCCAGACAAAAGGCGGAGCGTTGCATGTACACATGCCCGTGCTTGCCGGTGATCGTCCCGTCGAGAAAATTGCCCGTATAGAACTGCACGCCCGGCTGCGAAGTGTAAACCTCCAGGACGCGGCCGGAGGTCGGCTCATAAACGCGCGCGGCAAACGCCAGGCCCGGGGCCTTCCGGTTAATCACAAAATTGTGGTCGTAGCCGTGCCCCAAAACCAGTTGTTCATAGTGGTCATTGATCCGAGCACCTATGGCGGTGGGCTGGGTGAAATCGAGGGGCGTTCCCTTGACGCTTGAAATCTCGCCGGTAGGGATGAGGGTCTCGTTGACAGGTGTAAAGTGGTCGGCATTGAGCATCAGGACGTGGGCAAGGATGTTGCCGTTTCCTTCTCCGGCCAGGTTGAAATAGCTGTGGTTCGTGAGGTTCACCGGAGTGGCCTTATCTGTCGTGGCGCGATAGTTGATGGTCAGCTCGTTTTCTTCATCGAGCCTATAGGTCACGGTCGCGTTTAACGTCCCCGGATAGCCCTCTTCGCCGTCGGCGCTCGTATACTTCAAGATCAATCCGGTCTCTCCCGTTTTCTCGACGGGTTCCGCTTGCCACACGACTTTGTCAAAGCCCTTGATGCCCCCGTGCAGGCTGTTCGGGCCGTTGTTTTTCGCCAACACGTATTCCTTGCCGTTGAGCGTGAACCGGGCGTTTGCGATGCGGTTCCCGTAGCGTCCGATGAGGGCTCCGAAATAGGGACTACCGCCGAGATAGCCGTCCAACTTGTCAGATCCCAACACCACATCAGCGAAATGCCCATTCTTATCGGGGGCTCGCAAAGAAACGACGATTCCGCCGTAAGTCATGATGCGAACTTCCATCCCGTGCTGGTTTGTCAAAGTGTAAAGCTCCACGGGTTTTCCGTCGCGCGTGGCCCCAAAAGCTTCTTTCTTGATCATATGTGTCCCCTGCGCAGAAAGTGAGGCCCCGGTGACGGTCCACACGAAAGCCCCGACCACGCACCATGAAAGTAAAACAGAAATGCGGCGCAGTAGGGAGGGGCCGTAGAGATTTGAACTGCGAGGAATCAGTTGATGCGCGTGTCTCATCATATCGCCGTGGGTCCTCCGAGCACTTACCTCCAATGGCCGGACTGAATTCTCCCTGTACGGTAGCTCGGAGTCAAGGAATCAAATCATCTAAGCACAAGGGTGGCGGCCCGCGCCGTGTCCGCGTCAGTGGCCGATCCCCTATGAGCCCGCAGCAAGTCCTTTGCGTGATAGTTCCTGCAACTCATAGAGTGATTTCGTGTCGCGAGGAAATCGCGGAATCGGGAAGGAGCCTGACCCGAGGCGCGCCGCCGAGGCTTCCTGCCCTCGAACCAAACGCACATGGGCCTCTTGAGCTTCAGTTCGCTTGTTCAGATGAATGGGAAAAGCATGGGCGGCACGGTAGGCCATGATCAAAGTTGTCCGCGACTTGGGAGAAAGGTTAGGGGCGGAAGCGTGAGGCGCGAGGCAATGCATGAAGATCGCGCTCCCGGCTTTCCCTTCCAGGAACACCGCTTTCGAGGTGTCGACGCTTTCGGTGACACGGCCCTGAAAAACTCCCTGCGTGGTGTGATCCAGCACCCGCTCCCGGTGGACACGGGGGATAACCTGCAAGCAGCCATTCGTTGAGTCCGCATCGTCCAGATAAAGCAGCACTGTCACGGAGTCGGTGTTGGTGAGGGGATAATAGGTGAGGTCCTGGTGCCAATCGACCACGGAGCCTATCGCGGCGGGCTTCATGTTGACTTTACTGAGATGGAATAGCAGGTTGGGCCCTATTAACTGTTCTAATACGTCCAGGAGTTTCTTGGATTCGGAAAGTGAGCGAAACCGGGGATAATAGGTGCAGGGCTCGTAGAGTCGCCGCACCTTCTTCCCTTCGGGCCCCTGGTTCGGCTCCATCTCCAGGCGCACGGCATCGTGATGGGCGACAGTGGCAGCGGCCGTCAAGCCGTCAATGTCGGAGAGGATAGCATCGACCTCGGACCGGTTGAGGAATTCATTTAGAACTGTATAACCTTCCTCGTGGTACTGCGCAACTTGCGTAGGGGTAAGCATTCCCATCCCCTCCCGTTACCGCCAACGCTATCCACCGCTGCCTATGAACCTCAGATTGTGGCGTCAATTCCTCGTTCTGAGGATAGCGGCGCTCCCTGCGAGTGTCAACGGGGCAGGGAAATCAACCCTCGCCCCGTGGAGGGGAATGCCCGACGGGATGGGAAGGTGGGGGGGGCCTTTTCAGCATCGTTGAACTTTGGCGGATTCCGGCCCCAAGATAATGCGAGGAATACGCGCTGACCTCTTCCCTGTCGCAATACGGTTGTGCAAATATCTCATGTGTTTTCAAATGCCTAACGGAAACTCGCGGGCTGATTTGCCACTAATTTACAAAAATATGTCGAATTTGGTGAGATTCCCACCCATGGATGACCCCCGCAGCACAGCTAACCCTTTATTTTTCAAACGAATAGGCGAATATCCTGGGAAATCCATTCAACTAGCTTATTTTTCTATAAGATAGAGCTAAGGTAAGAGGCTTTCATCTTCGCGATTGTTTGTTTTCAATAACATTCCGGCTTTGTTCGCACAAAGAAATTTCTCTTCAATCTCTGTGTGCGGGCTTCCATCGGCTCTCGTTGCACATATCGATTTCCGCTTGCACACTTATTTCGGCGATCTCTCTAAACAGGGGATGAAGCGCCAGCTTCGACGAGAGGAGGGCCTGTGCAGTCACCCCCACAAAGCCCGGTTGAGCATCCACCAAGGCATCGAATAAGCGGATGTATTCCCGTGACCGCCCTCCGTTCCGTAAAGGGTTCAGACGCGACCATGCCTTGCCCCGCGCGGTCCTGGGCCCGGTGGATTTCTTCGCGTTGCGGCGATTGGAGGCTAGCAGAGCAGGAGTCAGGGTGGGAGACTTACGCAATGACACAGTATCGGCTCAATTCCAACAGCCCACGATTGTATACTATAACGATACTCTTGTCAAGAGAAGAAATGGTGGTCAGGGCGAACAAAATGTCGCTCCGCCGGAGGTGGCTGGGGGGCAAGACAGATGGGCAGACCTGATCAACTCCACCCCGACAGGGCCTGTAGGCTTCTTCCATCCCCGTTCCGTGCTAGACTGAGCCTGGAGCCAAGCCATGAATCGATCCGAAGACTGGCTGGGGCAGGCGGAAAGGGACCTGGAGTTCGCGAAAACTGCCGCCTCAACAGGGCATCACGAATGGGCGGCGTTCATCGCCCAGCAGAGTGCTGAAAAGGCTGTAAAAGCCCTGGTGCAGTCACTCCACGGAGCCGCACGCGGGCACGCCATCACTGAGATTCTGCGAATGCTTCCGCATTCCGCAGGAGTCAGCCAAGAAATACTGGTGAGCGCCCAAGCACTGGATAAGGTTTACGTCACCTCCCGTTACCCAAACGGGTTTGCTTCCGGGCGTCCAGCGGATTATTTCAATGGAAAGGACAGCCAGGAGTTGCTGGATCATGCAGGACGAATCGTGGAGTTCTGTCGAAGTAAGATTCCTCGACCTTGATCAGGTCCTCCGAGACTTGCGCAGCGCGGCAGCCGAAGCCAAGCGCGCCCACCCGGAGATCGTGAAGGTCTACCTTTTTGGTTCGCTGGTGAAAGGGAACTGGACGGCCGACAGCGACGCGGACTTGATCGTGGTGGTTCGAAAAGAATTCCCCGACTTTGTCCTGAGCCGCAGCCCCTACCAGATATTCACGGCGACGATTCCGACGGATACGCTTGTCTATTCCGTAAGCGAGTTCGAGCAACTGCGGGCTGACCCCTCCAGCCTTGTGGCGCAGGAACTTCCTTCTGTAGTGGAGTTGTTAACGTAGGTGTGTTTCGCCCATCAGGAATTTGTCGATGCCGCGCGCCGCTTTGCGCCCCTCCGCAATCGCCCAGACCACCAGGGATTGACCGCGCCGCATATCGCCGGCGGCGAAGACGCCGGGGATTGAGGACATGTAATTCGCGTCGGTTTCGACGTTGCTTCGCCCATCGAGTCTTACGCCCAGAGCTTCAATCATGCCATTCCGGACCGGTCCCAGGAAACCCAAGGCGATCAGCACCAGGTCGACCTCGATGGCGAACTCGGTTCCGGGCATTGCCTCAAACTTCGGTGGCGGGCCGACGCGGATGGCGTGCAACTTTTTCACATTCCCGTCTGCGTCACCCGTGAACCGCACCGTAGCAACCGCCCAGTCGCGTATTCCACCTTCCTCGTGCGCGCTCTCGGTACGCAGTTGCAGCGGCCAAAGCGGCCAGGGAGTATTGAGCGAGCGCTCAAGCGGCGGCATGGGCATGATTTCAAACTGGTGGACGGAAGCTGCCTTTTGCCGATGCGCCGTGCCCAGGCAATCCGCACCCGTGTCGCCGCCGCCGATAATTACAACGCGCTTGCCGGTTGAAAGAATCTGCCCGTCCACAATGTCTCCCGCCCCGCGCCGGTTCTGCTGCGGGAGATACTCCATGGCGAAGTGTATGCCTTTCAAATCGCGTCCCGGCACTTTGAGGTCACGCGGGCTTTCCGCGCCGCCACTCAGCAGGACTGCGTCGAAGTCAGCGCGCAAATCCTCCACCGCTAAGTTTTGGCCGACGTGCGTGCCGGTTTTGAAGACGACACCTTCTTGAAGCATTTGGTCCAGCCGCCGGTCGAGAACCTGCTTTTCCAGCTTGAAGTCGGGAATGCCATAGCGCAGCAGGCCGCCAACGCGATCGGCCTTTTCGAATACGGTCACGGTGTGCCCGGCGCGATTCAGTTGCTGCGCCGCTGCCAGTCCTGACGGCCCTGAACCGACGATGGCCACGCGCTTACCGGTGCGGGTGGCAGGCGCTTCCGGCCGGATCCACCCTTGCTCGAAAGCGTGCTCGATAATAGTCTTCTCGATGCTCTTGATGGTTACAGGCGGCTCGTTGATTCCCAGCACGCAGGCGGCCTCGCAGGGCGCCGGGCAAATGCGGCCGGTGAACTCCGGGAAATTGTTGGTGGCGTGCAGCGTGCGGATGGCTTCCTTCCAGCGCTCATGGTAAACCAGGTCATTCCAGTCGGGGATGATGTTGTTCAGCGGGCAGCCCGTATGACAGAACGGAACACTGCAATCCATGCAGCGCGCCGCTTGCGTGCGTAGCTTTTCCTCGGGAAAATCCTGATAAACTTCCCGGTAATCGTTCACACGCTCGTCTACGGGCCGGCGCGCGGGCGTCTCACGTGTAGCTTCCATGAATCCTGTAGCTTTACCCACGCAGCGCCTCCGGGGTGGGTTGTGTCGCCGTGGACTGATGTGCTCCAGTCAGAACGGCCGCGGCCCGTGGGATGCCCAGCACTCGCTTGTACTCATGCGGAAAAACCTTTACGAACTTCGGCAGCATGATCTCCCAATTTTCGAGAATCCACTTGGCCCGTGGGCTATCGGTGAGTTCTGCGTGGCGGGCGATTAGGAGTTGGATGAGATCGATATCCTGAGGATCGTTGACCGGGTTGAGGTCCACGCTCGCGCCGTTGCAGCGAACCTGGGTGAACTCACCGGTTTCATCCAGAACATAGGCAATGCCGCCGGTCATCCCGGCGGCGAAATTGCGCCCGGTCTGGCCCAGCACGACGACGGTTCCCCGGGTCATGTATTCACAACCATGATCGCCGACCGCTTCCACCACCGCCGTGGCGCCGGAGTTTCTCACGGCGAAGCGCTCACCGGCCATGCCATTGAAGTAAACCTCGCCGCTTGTGGCTCCGTAAAGAACCACGTTACCCACCAGGATGTTTTCCTCGGGTTGGAAAGCAGCATTGCGCGGGGGATAGATAATCAGCCTGCCGCCTGAGAGTCCTTTGCCGACGTAATCGTTGGCCTCGCCTTCGAGTGTCAGGGTAACGCCCTTGGCCAGGAAGGCGCCGAAACTCTGTCCCGCTGAGCCCGTGAACTGAAACCTGATGGTGTCGTCGGGCAGGCCCACAGCCCCGTAACGGCGGGCGATCTCGCCGCTCAACATGGCTCCCACGGTGCGGTGGGTGTTGCGGATGGGGAGACTGATCGATACCTTTTTGCCGCGCTTCGAGCGCCTCGCGCGCGTGGTCAATCAAGTGATAGTCGAGAGACTTCTCCAGGCCGTGGTCCTGCTTGATCGTGCAGTGACGCCCCACACGCGCCGGCACGTGAGGATTGAAGAGCACGGGGGAAAGATCCAACCCGCGGGCTTTCCAATGGTCGACGTCGCGGCGCTGGACCAGGCAATCCACCCGGCCTACCATTTCATCCAGCTTGCGGAAGCCGAGCTGCGCCATGACCTGCCGCAGGTCTTCGGCGATATAGAAAAGAAAATTGATTACGTGCTCCGGCTGGCCCTGGAACTTCTTGCGCAGCACCGGGTCCTGCGTCGCCACGCCCACAGGACAAGTATTCAGGTGGCACTTACGCATCATGATGCAGCCCATCGAAATAAGCGGCATGGTGGCGAACCCGAACTCTTCAGCCCCCAGCAGGGCAGCGATGGCCACGTCGCGGCCGGACTGCAACTTTCCATCCACTTGCAGGCGAACGCGGCTGCGCAGGTCGTTCATCACCAGAGTTTGCTGGGTCTCCGAAAGGCCGAGCTCCCAGGGGATGCCCGCATGCCGAATCGAGGAAATCGGCGAAGCGCCGGTGCCGCCGTCGTAACCGCTGATGAGGATGACATCGGCATGAGCTTTGGCCACGCCCGCCGCCACGGTTCCCACGCCGGATTCGGCGACCAGCTTTACGGAAATGCGCGCCTGCGGATTCACGTTCTTGAGGTCGTAGATAAGCTGCGCCAGGTCCTCGATGGAATAGATGTCGTGGTGCGGCGGCGGAGAGATCAATTGCACACCGGGGATGGAGTGCCGCACGCGGGCGATGACCTCATCCACCTTATGGCCGGGAAGCTGGCCACCCTCGCCGGGCTTGGCGCCCTGCGCAATTTTGATCTGGAGGTCCTCGGCGTTCACCAGATAGTGAGTCGTAACCCCGAAGCGGGCGGAGGCCACCTGCTTGATGGCGCTGCGTCTTGAATCACCATTCGGATCGGGAAGGAAGCGCGCTGCATCTTCGCCGCCCTCGCCGGTGTTGGATCGGCCGCCAATGCGATTCATGGCGATGGCCAGGGTTTCGTGCGCTTCCTTGCTGATGGAGCCGAAAGACATGGCGCCGGTGGCGAAGCGCTTCACGATTTCCGAGGCCGGTTCCACTTCCTCGAGGGGCACGGGCGGCCCCGCGGGATGAAGGTCCAGGAGCCCGCGCAACGTGTAGAGGTTCCGGTTCTGCTCGTTGACGACCCGGGCGTATTCCTGGAAGGTCTCGAAACTCGATTGCCGCACCGCATGCTGGAGTTTGCTGATGGTGACGGGATTGAGCAGGTGTCGCTCGCCCCGTTCGCGGTACTGGTAGTTCCCTCCCACTTCCAGCTCGGTCTCAGATTCACCCGGCGGCTGCATCGCAAACCTGTGCCGCATCAAGGCTTCGCGAGCCAAAACCTCCAGCCCCACGCCCTCAATCCGGGACGAGGTGCCCGTGAAGTAGCGCTCCACAACAGATTTGCTCAATCCAATGGCTTCAAATATCTGCGCGCCGCAATAACTTTGCAGGGTCGATATCCCCATCTTGGAGAGGACCTTCAGCAATCCCTTATCGACAGCCTTGATATAGTTCTTCAGGACTTTATCAAAAGTGTAACCTGGCGGGAATAAGTCTTTGGCGTGGAGGTCCTCCAAAGTTTCAAGCGCCAGATAGGGATTGATGGCGCTCGCGCCATAACCGATCAGGAGAGCGAAATGCATCACTTCGCGGGGCTCGCCGGTCTCCACGATAAGGGCGACCTGATTCCGCGTCTTCTCCCGTACCAGATGATTGTGCACGGCGGAGAGCGCCAGCAGGCTGGGAATCGGCGCGTATTCCTCATCGACGCCACGGTCAGAAAGAATCAGCAACGTGTAGCCTGATTTGATGGCGAGCGAGGCGCGGCGACAAAGGCTGTGGACCGCTGTCTCCAGGCGCCGTTCACCTTCGTCCACGCGGAAAAGCATGGGAAGGGTGGTGGCCAGGAAATCTCCCCGGCTCACGCGTCGCAATTTCTCCAGGTTCCAGTTGGTCACAATGGGATGGCGCTTCTTGAGCGTGTGGCAGAGTTGGGGCGTTTCCTCCAGAATGTTCCCCTCACAGCCAATGTAATCGTAAAGCGACATGACCAGATCTTCGCGAATCGGATCGATGGCGGGGTTGGTGACCTGCGCGAACATCTGCTTGAAGTAGTTGAAGAGCAGTTGTGGTTTGTCGGAGAGGCAGGCGAGTGGCGTGTCGGTTCCCATCGACCCCACGGGTTCCTCACCACTCTTCGCCATGGGGATCATGATGGTCTTCAGGTCTTCGTCTGAATACCCAAAGGCGCGTTGGCGCATCAAAATTGTAGCGGGGTCGGTGGTCTGGACGCGGGGCGGGTCCGCCAACTGCTTCAGCGTGACCTGATTCTCCGCGAGCCACTGCGCATAAGGTTGGCGCGCCGCCAATTGCTTCTTGATTTCGTCGTCAGGAATAATGCGGCCCTTGAGGGTGTCCACCAGAAGCATGCGCCCCGGCTCCAACCGTCCCTTGAAGCGAATCTCCTCCGGATCAATCGGCAACACCCCGGCCTCCGACGCCATGATGACCAGGCCGCGATTCGTTACCACAAAGCGGCCGGGCCGCAATCCATTGCGGTCAAGCTTGGCGCCGATCACGCGGCCATCTGTAAAGGCCACGGCTGCGGGACCGTCCCACGCCTCCATCAGCGAGGCGTGATATTCATAAAACGCTTTAACGTCCGGGGGCATGGTGGGATCACCCGCCCAGGCCGCGGGGATGAGCATCTCCATCACATGCGGAAGACTGCGCCCTGCCAGGAACAGAAGCTCGACAGCATTATCAAGATTCGCCGAATCGCTTCCGCCCGGCGCGATGATGGGCTCCAGCTTCTTGATGTCCTCGCCGAAGAGGGGTGAAGTGAGGGTCCCCGTCCGGGCGTGCATCCAGTTCACATTGCCACGCAGCGTATTAATTTCGCCGTTGTGGCAGATGTAGCGGAACGGATGCGCGAGATGCCAGGTGGGGAAGGTGTTGGTTGAGAAGCGCTGGTGAACCAGGCAAAGCGCGCTGCGGACTTCGGGATTGGAGAGTTCCCCGTAGAAATTCGCGATCTGCGGGGCCAGCAGAAGGCCCTTGTAAATAATCGTCCGGCAGGAGAGGGAGGGAATGTAGAAGAAGCTCTTCTCCCGCAAATCGGTTTCGCTTATGGCTTTCTCAATGCGCTTGCGAATGACGTAGAGTTTTCGCTCCAGGGCATCGGCGTCCATTCCGTACGCCCGCTTGATGAAAATCTGTTCAATGTAAGGTTGCGTGTTGCGCGCCAGGCGCCCAATGGTGTTGGCATTCACCGGGATATCGCGCCAGCCCAGCACCGTCAGGCCTTCGTCGCGCACAATCTCTTCCACGATGGCCTCACACTGCAGGCGCTCGTGCGGCTCAACGGGAAGAAACATCATGCCCACGCCGTACTCTTCAGGGGAAGGCAGCGCGAACCCCAGGCGGGAGCATTCGGCTTCAAAGAAGGCATGGGGAATCTGGATCAACACGCCGGCGCCGTCGCCGGTCTGCGGATCGCACCCACAGGCGCCACGGTGCGTCAGATTAATCAGAATCTCTATGCCCTTAAGGATAATATCATGCGATTTTTCGCCGGAGATGTTCGCCACAAAGCCGATCCCGCACGCATCGTGCTCGTGGCGGGGGTCGTAGAGACCTTGTGCCGGCGGTAAACCTCGAGATGGGAACCTATCGTCCATTTCAAATCTGTGCCTGGGTGCCCTGGCCCCCTGAGGGGTCAACCAAGCTTCGTAACCAGTCCCTTGCCGACGTGACTGGCAATCCGTGTTCAGCGAGTATGTGGAACGCCTGCCGTCACGTCTTGCATCCGCTTTCCAGCGGAAACCCTGCCCACACCGTCTGGAAAGCTAATGTGAGGTGGTTAGGAGCCCTTGAGATCAAAAAGTACTTAGGAGGAAAGGGAAATCAGCACGAGCGGTTTGCTCAAAAAGTCGACCCTCTTTATTAACTAACGATAACTGAATCAATAGCTTAAGCAAATCCTTGCCCTCCCCAGAAGCCAGTGCCCCCTCCGAACCAATTTTTATTATCCTCGATCTATTACATACGTGTTAAATGAATTGTTTTTATAGGTGGAATAAATGTCCGCACCAGATGCAGAAGAGTCCATCCAAATTAAGGGAGTGCCGACTGCCGATGACTACATTCCGTCAAGTGACGATATTTCGGCAGTGGGCGGGTATCGACCTTAAAAGGCCTTGCAACCATTAACCATTGGATAATAAGGGGTAATGGTATCTTGTCAAGCCAAAGAATGGTGTCTGACTTTGGACTTGGCATTGCGCAATCATATTATGGAAAGAGGGGACCAGCCATTATGCTTCGCATCACGACCACAATTACCGGCGACACCACCACACTTAAACTAGAGGGCAAGCTCTCCGGACCCTGGGTCGAAGAATTCCAGCGATGCTGGAGGATGTCCTCTGACATCTACATTAAAGAGGGGCTGGTGGTGGATCTTTCCGGCGTGACCTTTGTGGACAGTGCGGGGAAAGAGTTGCTCTGTTCAATTCTCGCTCAAGGGGGAAAGTTGGTCGGCTCAGGTTTGGTACCGAAATCATTGATTGAGGAAATCGCACCCGAAAAGTCCGGGGTGAAGCCCGGGAAAACCGGGGATAAGTTGAAGCAGCACGCCGGCAAGCTGGCTTTCATTCTCTTGCTTCCGATTATGGCAGCCTCCCTCGGTCGAGGGCAGGATTCATCCCCACTGCGATTGACTCTGCACGACGCAGTCGCGACGGCGCTCAAAGAAAATCCCCAGGTGCAGGTGGCCAATTTGAGTTTTGCGCAGAGCGAGGAGGATAAGACGATCGCGCGTTCCGCTTTGCTGCCCCAGGCCGGCTTTGAGGTTGTGGACCGCGCCATGCGCTTCAACATATACGCCGCCTTCGGCAGCAGGTTTCCTGGCATTCCTGAGCATGCGGGGCCTTTTCAATTCTTTCAAGCTGGCCCAGGTTTTTCCATGCCGATACTCGACCTGACGCTTTGGCGGCGCTGGCAGGCGGCCCATCAAGGTGTGGACGCGAGCTCGGCGCAGGAGACGGCGGTGCGCGAGCAGGTAGTGCTGCTCGTCGTTTCGCAATACCTGGCCGGACTGCGCGCCACGGCTGCGGTGAACGCTGCGCACTCGCGCGTCGACTTAGCGCAAGCACTTTACGATCAAGCTCTAGACTTGCAGAACCACGGGGTCGGTACGGGAATTGATACCTTGCGCGCCAACGTCGAGCTCCAAAATGAAAAACAGCGCCTGCTGGAAGCGGATACACAGCAGAAGATTGCAGTCTATGGGCTGTCGCGGCTGCTTAATCTGGACCCGCACCGCGAGATCGAGCTTGCAGACACGCCAAGTTTTTACGAGACGCCGGAACTCCAGGCCAGCCAAAGCATTGAGCAGGCTTACGCGACGCGCCCTGAAATGAAGGCCCTTGCGGCACGTGAGCACATCGCGGAGCTCCAAAAGCGTGGCGCCTCCGAGTCGCGCTTGCCCTCGATCAATATGAGTGGCTTTTGGGCTTATCAAGGGCTGTCGCTATCTGGCTCGATCCCTTCGTACACTTATCAGGTGGCGGTGGATGTGCCCTTGTTCACCAGTGGGAGGATCCGCGCGGAAATCGTCAAGTCTGACCTGGAAGTCAAGAAGGTTGACCAGGAACGCGCCGAGCTGCGTGACCAGATTGGGCTGGAAGTGAAGACCGCGCTGGCCGAGCTCGACTCCGCGCGGCACGAGGTGGAGGTGGCGAATCTGGGCGTCAAGCTTGCCCATGAAGAGGTCACCCAGGCGCGCGACCGTTTCCAGGCGGGTGTGGCCAACAATATTGAAGTCATCAGCGCGCAGGATGCTCTGGCGCGCGCCAACGACAACCAGATCGCTGCACTCTATCGCTACAACCAATCACGAGCCGATTTGGCGCACGCCATCGGCCAGATGGAAGGGCTCTATTCCAAGTAAAGGTGTTCACCTATGTCGAGCATGGAACCGAACGTTGTTGAACTTGAGAAAGAACTAGGCCGTGTCGAACCGGCGGGTCAGGAAGCCGAAAAGACCCCCTCGCGCTGGGCCGATCCGAAATTCCGCCGCGCGGTGGCCGGGGTGGCCGCTGTGCTGGCGCTCGTGATCGTGGCGCTGCTCATCCACTACCATGACCGTGTCTCCACTGACGACGCCCAGGTGGACGGGCACATCGTGCCTATTGCCTGCAAGATTTACGGGATGGTCGCGGACGTTCAAATTCACGACAATGAGCCCGTCAAGGCAGGGCAAGTGTTAGTCCGCATTGACCCCCGCGATTACCAGGCCCGCGTTGATCAATCCAAGGCAGCGCTGGAGTTGGCGGAAGCCCAGGCGCGCGCCGCGGGCGTGGGCGTGCCCCTCAGCCGGGAAACCTCCGAGAGTGGCACTTCAGGCGCCGACGCCCAACTGGCTGCCGCAGAGGCGAACTACGACAAGGCGAAATTTACCTACGAAAAGGACTCCACCGCGGAACTGGCCTACGCGCGCGCCCATGTCGCAGCTCAGCAAGCCAATAACGATCGTGCCCAGGCAGACCTGGCGCGCATGAAGCCCTTGATGGAGAAAGCCGAGATCTCCCAGCAACAATACGATGCCTACCTGGCAGGCGCGCGGGTGGCGGATAGCGAGCTGAAAGCGGCGAACGAGAAATTAGCCTCCGCCGAAAAGAACGCGGAGATCGCTCGCGAATCCATGTTAGCGGCGAAAGCCCAGGTTGAACAGGCGCGCGCCATGGTCCGGCAGGCCGTGGCGAACCACAAACAGGTTTCGATTCACGAGGCGGATCGGGCCTCCGCCGAAGCGGCCGTGGGCAAGGCCCGAGCGGATCTGGAGACCGCGCAATTGCAATTGAGTTACACCACCATCGTTGCTCCGTCCGATGGCGTGGTCACCAGGAAATCCGTCGAGGTCGGCCAAATCGTGCAACCCGGGCAGGGACTCTTCACCCTGATTCCTCTTCAGGATATCTGGGTCACTGCCAACTTCAAAGAGACGCAGCTTGCCAAGTTGCACCCCGGTCAGAAAGCCGAAATCGATGTCGATATGTACGGCCAGACGTTCACCGGCCACTTGGATTCTATCGCCGGTGCGACGGGTGCACGCATGAGCCTGCTGCCACCTGAAAACGCCACGGGCAATTACGTAAAAGTGGTGCAACGGATTCCCGTCAAGATTCTGCTGGATCCCGTTCCGCCCGAGAAGGCCATCTTGCGTCCAGGCATGAATGTTGAGGCGACGATCCTTACGAAATGAGGATAAAGCTATGTACCGCGTCGTGACCGTAGCCAGAGAATACGCCAGCGGCGGCGCCCGCATCGCCCAGTTGCTGGCCGACCGCCTGGGATGGAAGCTGCTTGACCGCTGCTTGGTGGAGCGCATCGCGGAAGCCGCCTCTGTTGAGCCCCGGGTGGCGGAAAAATACGACGAGCGTCTCGATCCGTGGTTCAACAAGTTGGCGGAAGTGCTGTGGCAATCACCTGGACTCAGGGGTTACATCGGCGGCCCTGTCCCCAACTGGTTCGACGCTGAGGTGGCGGCCGGACTCACCCGGCGGCTTATTGAGGAAGCCGCGGCGATCGGCCAGTGCGTGATTGTGGGGCGCGGCAGCCAGTGCATTTTGCAACCGCGTGGCGATGCCTTTCATGTTTTCGTCTACGCGCCGAGGGGCGAAAGGCTGGCGCGGCTACAGGCTCGCGAGGCCAGCCTCACCCGGGCCCAGGCCGAGCAGAAAATGGACTCTCAGGACCGCCTCCGTGCGGCTTACGTTCGCGACCATTTCGGCCAGGACTGGTCCAATCGCCACCTGTATCACCTGCAAGTTTGTTCCAGCCTGGGAGAGGATGCGGTGGTTTCCCTCATTCTCACGGCCATGCAACAGACCGTGGGCGGGCAGGACTCTACTCATCAGAAGATCGCCTGAAGCAGCTTTGCATAAGTCGTTGGGGGCTAAGGGTACGCGATGAAAGACCTTGTTCAGCGCGCTCGACAAAACGGTGAAACCCACCCGTGGCTGATTGCCTTCACTGTAATGCTGGCGGTCTTCATGGAAGTGCTCGACACCAGTGTGGCCAACGTTTCGTTGCCGCACATTGCGGGCAATCTCTCGGCGGGCGTCGACGAAAGCACCTGGGTGCTGACCTCTTATCTGGTTTCAAACGCCATTGTGCTGCCGCTCACCGGCTGGTTCTCCTCGCTCTTTGGGCGGAAGCGTTTCTACATGACTTGTGTTGCCATCTTCACAATCAGCTCGATGCTCTGCGGGCTCGCACCCAGTCTTCCTTTGCTGGTGTTTTTCCGTATCCTGCAAGGCGCGGGGGGCGGCGCTTTGCAGCCTATCTCACAGGCCATTCTGCTGGAGAGCTTTCCGAAGCACAAGCAGGGCATGGCGATGGCAATTTTCGGCATGGGAGTGGTGCTGGCCCCCATCATCGGCCCGACCCTGGGTGGCTGGCTTACCGACAGTTACAGTTGGCGGTGGATTTTCCTGATCAACGTTCCGGTGGGAGTGGTTTCGCTGGCCCTTACTTACTTCCTGATTTCTGACCCGCCGTTCCTGGCGCGTAAAGGTTGGAAAGCGGGAACCCATATCGACTTCATTGGTCTGGGCTTGCTGAGCGTGGGCTTGGGATTCCTGCAAGTCGTTCTGGATAAGGGACAGCGTGACGACTGGTTCGAATCGCACTTCATCGTGGCCTGTGCGGTAGTGGCGGCGGGTGGCTTGGTCGCGGCCCTGATCTGGGAACTCACGCGCAAAGAGCCCATCGTCGACTTCCGGCTTCTGCGCGACCGGAATTTCTTCCTCGGCACCGTGACCATGTTCGTCTTGGGGTTTGTCCTTTACGGCAGTACCGCATTGCTCCCTATCTTTCTTCAAACTCTGCTCGGCTACACGGCGCTGCTAAGCGGGCTGGTGCTTTCCCCGGGGGGATTGCTGGTACTCATCACGCTGCCCATCGTAGGCAAGCTGCTCACTCGATTTGAGGCGCGCTGGCTGGTAGTCTGCGGGGTGTTGATCGTGGCTCTATCCTTGTTTCACATGGCGACCTTCAATCTCGAAATCGACTTTCGCACCGCCATGATGGCAAGAATTTATCAGTCCGCGGGGATGGCCTTTCTCTTTGTGCCCATTAACGTTATGGCGTTTTACTTTATCCCTCAGAGAAATTCAATAATGCCACAGGGATTATCAACCTGGCACGAAACATCGGGGGAAGCTTTGGGATTGCCAATGTCATGACGTTGCTGGCGCGCCGCAGCCAGTTTCATCAAAACGTGTTGGTCGGCTATTTAACGCCGCTCAATCCGGCTTACCAGGCGATGGTGAATGGCGCCCGCCAGCTCTTCTTTACGACTGGCTCAGATCCCGTTATCGCCGGCGCACAAGCGGATGGACTGGCCTATGGGTTGCTCCAGCGCCACGCCACCATGCTCGCCTTCGTTGATGACTTCTGGTTGATGGGTCTTACTTTCCTGGCCTTGATTCCGCTGATGTTCTTGATGAAGAAGGGCCGGCCGCACCAGGCGCCCGGGGGAAGATCTGAGCGGGTCAGGTATACTGATTATTCGCGACGTTCGGATGGAAAAATTCCGTGAAGTTAAGTAAGCAGGCTCAGGGTTCTCGATAAGACATAGTGTTGTGGAGAAGAGAAGGGCGGGCTGCTGCTCGTCCCAAATCGATCCCGTGCAGTTCCCGAACTGCCGCGGGTCCAGAAAAGTTTATGCACGACATTTTCACACGCACGCGCGAGAAGGGTGAGATCAATCCCTGGATTATCGCCATGACGGTGATGCTCGCCACCTTCATGGAAGTGCTGGACACCAGTGTGGCCAACGTGGCGTTGCCCCACATCGCGGGTGACCTTTCCGCTGGCGTCGACGAGAGCACCTGGGTGCTCACCTCCTACCTTGTTTCCAACGCCATTGTGTTGCCACTCACGGGTTGGTTGTCTTCGGTCTTCGGACGCAAGCGTTTCTATATGACCTGTGTCGTCATCTTCACGATCAGTTCATTCCTATGCGGCATGGCCCCCAGCCTCGGCCTGCTGGTTCTTTTCCGCATTCTGCAGGGCGCGGGTGGCGGGGCGCTGCAACCCGTCTCGCAAGCGATTCTGGTGGAAAGCTTTCCCAAGGAAAAGCAAGGCATGGCGATGGCATTTTATGGTATGGGCGTGGTTGTAGCGCCCATTATCGGTCCCACTCTGGGTGGTTGGATTACCGATAGCTACTCCTGGCGATGGATCTTTTTCATTAATATCCCCGTGGGCATGCTCTCCGTCTTAATGACTTCGTTCATCATCTTCGACCCGCCCTACCTGGTGCGCAAAAGCCTGCGGGGCCTGCGCATTGACTATATCGGGCTGGGGTTGCTGACCGTGGGCCTGGGTTTTCTCCAGGTGGTTCTCGACAAGGGCGAGCGCGAAGACTGGTTCGGCTCGAACTTCATCATCGGGTGCAGCATCGTTGCCGGTGTGGGGCTGATCGGCGCGCTGCTCTGGGAACTCACACGTGAAGATCCCATTGTGGATTTCCGCATGTTGAAGGACCGGAACTTTTTCCTCGCTACCCTCACCATGTTCATGCTCGGCTTTGTACTTTACGGCAGCACCGTACTTCTGCCCCTCATGTTACAAACGCTCATGGGTTACACCGCCCTGCTCAGCGGGCTGGTGCTTTCCCCGGGAAGTTTATTCACCTTGCTGGCCTTGCCCCTGGTCGGGCGCCTAACCCAGAAGGTCGAAGCGCGGTGGCTGGTGGCGACCGGGCTCGCGATCACCGGTTTTGCGCTCCTGCACATGTTGAGCTTCAATCTGGATATTGATTTCTGGACTGCCGTCAGGGCCTGGACTTTTTCCCGCATCGGCATGGCATTCCTGTTTATACCCACCAACGTGATGGCGTTCTACTTTATCCCCAAAGAAAAGATGAACAACGCCACGGGCCTCATCAATCTGGCACGCAACATCGGGGGCAGCGTGGGAATCGCCAATGTTGCCACCCTGCTTTCCCGCCGCGCGCAGGTACACCAAGCCATTTTGGTGGCGCATCTTACTCCTTTTGACGCCCCTTATCGCAACGCCACGCAGGGCGCCCAGCAAATGCTGATGACCCACGGATCGAACCTCACGCTCGCCAACCTCCAGGCGCAGGGTATGCTTTACGGCAACCTGGTTCGCCAAGCCAACATGCTCGCATACGTGGACGCCTATTGGCTGCTGGGCATGACCTTCCTCGCCCTCATTCCCTTCATGTTCCTCATGAAGACTGCCAAGCCCCACGGCGCCGGCCCCATGGCTGCGCACTAGCTCCTTGTTTCCCGAAGGGGGCAACATCATATCCCGTGCGTTAAACCTGCGGACAGAGGGTGGGCGGCCACATCCGGCCAGGTTATCAACCCGGAAAAATGTTGCGTTTCAGTTGTATCAAAATGAGTCACTACCGAATGCCGTGTTTTAGTTGTCCTCCTCCGGTCTCTCTTCTATAATCGCACCGTTACTCCGGATGGCGGCATCCTGATATGAACGACAAGAATCTGGCAGGGGACCGTCGCAGCGCTCGCCTCTTCATCTCCATTCCTATCGTGATCTCGGGCAAGGATGCTGAGGGACGGGAATTCAAGGAGAATGTTCGGACCGTACTTATCAGCAAACACGGAGCTAAGATTTTGACAGCTCACCAACTTGCAATGGGCAAGGAGGTCCTGCTCGAAAACAAGACCCAGGGGAATATGGCGAAAGCCAAGGTCGTGTGGTTGGGCACCAGGCGCACATCGAAAGACCTTTATCAAGTGGGACTTCAGTTGGTTGAGGCGCAAGACATCTGGGGTATCGAATTCCCTCCGGATGACTGGACCCTCAAGGGGGGCGAAGAAGAAGGGCAAGCGTCCCGAACTCCTGCTCCCGGTCCTGCGCACACGGCCGGCAATATCGGCACGCCCGTTTCCACCGCGCTTGGCGAGTCTCCCGCTGGCCTGTCTGAGCGCGCCGCCCAGGAAATCACCTCGCGAATACTTCAACAAATCGAGCAATTCGCAGAAGCGCAAATCCACTCATTCCGGGAACGGCTTGAAAAAATTAAAGAGCAAATTGGCTTGGAGTTGGAAGCCGATGTGCGCGCACATGCGGCCCCTGCGAAGGAACCAGAGGCGAACCCTTTGGACCAGCACATTCGGTTGCTGGGCGAGCGCTTGAACGCCGCATTCGATGAAATCAAAAGGTTGGAGATACAGATTGAAGAGTTGCGAGACGGCCTGCAATCCCTCCAGGGAGGTGTGCCAAGGACCCCCGCGCAGGTCGAAGAAGCGCGGCAGCAGCTCACCACCCTGGTGCACTCGGTTGTCGAATCCATGAACCGCGCCGCCGAGGCCGGGCTTAAAGAATACCGGGACCTCCTGCAAAAGGAACTGCAAGAACATACCGCACGGCTCCGCTCTGGCTCGTAGGGAAGCCCTCGACCCCCGCACGGCCAGCCGCACGAATCCTGATGCGATTTATCTCTGACTCATCCCAATGGGTAGGAAACCAGCCAATGGAGGCGGGCACAGATGGCTTGCCGGCCGCCTCCGGTGGAACTGGCGCATGGGGTGAAGAGCTTTAGGTCAAGCCGTGCAAATACACGTAGCTCATTTTCACCGCTTCAAGCGGTGGCTGCTGGCAAAAGTCCTGTTCGATGAAGAAGTGCGTCATCCCTCCGGTGGGCGCGGCCGCGAAGATGCGTTTCCAGTCAATGGTGCCGTGACCCACGGGGGCGAACATACCCAGCTTATCGTCCTTCACCACCGTCGGGGCGGGATGGTCCGTCATGTCCTTGATGTGGAGTAGCGGGAAGCGCCCGGGGTATTTCTTGAAGTAGGCCACCGGATCCTGACCGGCGTGCGTCACCCAGAAACAATCCATTTCAAATTTGACGAGTTTCGGGTCCAGCGCTTTGAGAAGGTAATCATACGCCGTGGTGTCGCCGTATTTTTGGAATTCGAAGTTGTGATTGTGGTAGCAGTATTGAATACCCGCCTTCTGGGTTTGCTCGCCGGCCTTATTGAAAAGCTCGGCCAGACGCTTGTAGTTGTCGAAGGTTTTGTGTTCCTCATCCTTGAGAATCGCGTTGACCATGTATTTCATCCCGATGATCTTGGAGTTCTCGATTTCCTTTTCCCAGTTCCCGCGCAGATGCTTGGTCATGTAATGCCCGCTGGGAGCGGTGAGGCCATTATCCTTCAGGATCTTGGCAAATTGCGCGGCGGTCTTGCCGTAGAGGTCGTAGGTCTCCACTTCCTTGATGCCAATCGCCGCGACTTGTTTGAGGGTACCCAACATGTCTTTCTGGAGCTCATCGCGCAGTGTATAAAGCTGGAGCCCGACCGGTTTGCCCAGAGGATTGGCAAGAAGCTGGTCCCCCATGCCAGTCGTAGCCGCAGCCGCGGTGACGCCCAGCGCGCTGTTCCGCAAGAATTCTCGTCGGTTGATCATTGCAATCATCTCTCCTGTATTTAGTTTCGGCGAGCCATTACTACACCACTCGGCACCCAGGTGCAACAGAAAATCTTCGTTGAGGACATTTCGGCTTCGGCCCATAACTCTTGGCCTGGGGCGGCCTGGGCGCGCGTGCTACGATAAGGGGCATGCCACCGAGGATTACTAAAGTCTCGCGCCGGGCGGAGGACGAGCGTTTTATGCGCCTGGCCCTCGGTGAAGCGAAGCGCGCTGCCCGGGAAGAGGAAGTTCCCGTGGGAGCAGTCCTGGTCCGCGAGGGACGGGTGCTGGCGCGCGCCCATAATCGGCCCCTCCATCTCAAGGACCCTACCGCGCACGCAGAAATTCTGGCCTTGCGGCGTGCCTCCCGACGGCTGGGCAACTACCGGATGGAGGGCTGCGACCTGTATGTTACAATCGAACCGTGTGCGATGTGCGCAGGCGCCATCGTGCAGGCGCGGCTCGCGCGCGTAGTGTACGGCGCCCGCGATCCCAAAGCCGGAGCGTGCGGGTCAGCGCTTCGGGTGCTAAATCACCGGAAGCTTAATCATATGGTGGAAGTAGCGGGCGGCATCTTGGCGGCCGATTGTGCCTCAGTTATTCAGGACTTTTTCCGAAAGAGGAGAAATAAGTCGGGAAACGGGATACGGGATACGGGACACGACAGATGACGCCTCGATACCCGTGCCCCATATCCCGTGTCCCGGTTTTTGTCGGAGAGGTACCGAAGTGGTCATAACGGGGGCGCCTCGAAAGCGTCTTGCCTGCCAAAAGCGGGCACGTGGGTTCGAATCCCACCCTCTCCGCCATCCTACGCTAAAGCTCCGGACGGCAGGCCATCCTTTATGTGGTACGTCTACATCTTGCGGAGTAAGAAAGACGGGAAATTGTAGTGCGCCAGCGATTGTAGCGCCGACCTTTAGGTCGGCACGTGCTGGGCTAATGCTCAGTGCTTGCTGACCAGGGGACTTCGAGCGCGGGGGCACTGCCCTCAAAATCCTCTGGGCCTGAAGGCGCGGGTTGTAGCGCGGGTGTCCCCACCCGCGATTCGTTCCTGAAGCGGCGCTCTCCGAGCGCCGACTTGTCCTTAACATTTGCGGCCCTTTATGGGGAAAGCCATGAACCAGTGAGTTAAAAGACAACTCCGCGCCTGCTTCTCAGGTACAATGGCCGCCGGTACGTCACAAACCCAAGGAAACTAGGATACCTGGTAGGGGGTCTTGGGCCTCAACGAATCCGACACTCGCGCCAAGCTGATTGATCCTGCCATACACACCCGTGGCTGGACTGAGGACCTTATCTGTCGCGAAGAGACGGCGGGAGCCATCGAGATTATCAATGGCCAGCCCCGCCGGCGAGCCAAGGGCCGAGTGGACTATACGCTTCGCGTGAAAGTGAACACGGAGAGCCAGCCCGTTGCACTGGCGCTGATCGAGGCAAAGGCCGAGGACTTGCCACCTAATCATGGCTTAGAGCAGGCCAAGCTCTACGCCGCATCGAAGCGCCTCAATGTGCCTTTCGTTTTTTCAACCAATGGCCATCTCTTCGTCGAATACGACCGGTTTACCGGGCACACGTCATCGCCCTGCCCCCTGAGTGAATTCCCCACACCTGCCGACCTGCGCAATCGTTACGAGCAGAGGATGGGATTCACCCTCGACGAGCCTGCTGCTGCGCCCTTGCTTGCCCGGTATCCTCATGGAGAGGGAACGCGACGGTATTACCAGGATGCCGCCATTCGTGCCGTATTCGAAAAGATGGCTCGCTCAGAGAAGACCGCACAACCCCAGCGCGCCCTGCTTTCATTGGCGACAGGCTCCGGCAAGACCTTCATTGCTGTCCACCTTCTCCGGCGCATTGCCGATGCCGGCCGGCTCAAGCGAGCTTTGTTTGTCTGTGATCGAGACGAGCTTCGCCGCCAGGCCCTGGGACATCTCCAGAATCTTTTCGGAGCCGATGCTGCCGAAGTTTACGAAGACCGCGAGGGAAGAAACCACGCCAAGAATGCGCGCATCCACGTGGCCACGTATCAGACCCTCGATGTTGCTGACGAAGAGGGCACGGCCAACTTCCTATCACGCCATTATCCCGAAAACTACTTCAGCCACATTGTGATTGATGAATGCCACCGCTCCGCGTGGGGCAAGTGGTCCCAGGTTCTCACTCGAAACTCGAACGCAGTTCAAGTTGGCCTCACCGCCACGCCGCGCCAGCTCAAGATCACCGAAAAGAGCAAAGCGGCTGAGGCTGACGCCGCCCTAACCGCCGACAATCTTCGTCATTTCGGCGAGCCTGTTTACGAATACGATATGGCCCAAGGCATCGAAGACGGCTATCTCGCGGCTTGCGAAATCGAGAAATTCGATCTTTTCCATGATAACAAGCCCGTGAATGAGCGCCTCAGCGGCGTGGCTCACGTGGATTTGGCCGGGAAGCTTCTCGTCGACGCCGACACTGGGGAAGAAATCTCTCTTGCGGAGGCGCGCGAGTATTACTCTGCGGAGGCGATAGAGGACCGGCTTTTGATGCCGGACCGTGTGGCCGCGATGGCGCACCACCTTTTCGAGCAATTCCTTCGTACCGGCGGGCCGGAACAAAAGACCATCATCTTTTGCGCCCGCGACCGCCATGCCGATGACGTGGCTGCGGCGCTGAATAACCTCTATGCCGATTGGTGCTCCAAGAATGGAAGGCCCCGCTCGGATTTCTATGCCTTCAAGTGTACGTATTTAGCGGGCGGCGCCGATTATATTGCCGACCTGCGCGGCGGTTCGCGCCACCACTTTATTGCCACCACCGTTGATCTGCTCACCACAGGCGTGGACGTGCCCGTAGTTCGGAATATTGTTTTCTTCAAGTACGTTGGGTCCCCGATCGCTTTTTACCAGATGGTGGGCCGGGGGACGCGAATCGACCCCCCGAGTGGCAAGCTAATGTTTCGCGTTTACGACTACACGGACGCCACCCGCCTTTTTGGAGAGGACTTCATCACTAGGGCCACTCCCCCCCGCGAGCGCAAGGAGGGACCCGAGCCGCCACCTCCGCCCGAGCGGACCATCCTGGCGGAAGGATTTGAAGTGCGCGTGAGCGAGGCCGGGACATATATCCTGACTTCGGTGGACGGCAAGGCTACACCCGTCACCCTGGAAGAATACAAGGAACGCTTGGCGGCGAAACTGGTAGAAGAAGCGCCCACGCTTGAAGCCTTCCGCGCCCGGTGGATTGAACCCCGAGAGCGGCGCGAGATGATGGGTCACCTACCTGACGCGGGCCGTTCGCCTTACTTGGTACGCCAACTTCAGGATATGACGGATTATGACCTCTACGATGTGTTGGGAGAATTGGGTTATGGCTTGAACCCTCGGACCTGTCCGGAGCGGGCTGAGGCGTTCGGGTATAAGCATGAAGACTGGCTGAAGAGCCTTCCCCCGGCAGCCTCAGGAACTCTCCGAACCCTGGCCGCCCAATTCGCACAGGGTGGGACCGACGCCCTGGAGAATCCGCACGTTTTCGAAATGTCGGACGTTCGGGGAGCGGGGGGATTGGCCGCTCTGCGCGTAATCGGCAACCCGGCCGATGTCCTGCGCGAAACCAAGGAAAGAATATTTGCGGCATAGGGGCTCTGCTCCGCGTAGGGCGGAGATGAATTTACTCCCTTCGCCCCCTTGGGGGAGAGGGTGGCCCGCGACCGGCGCATTCACCAGCCGGGGCGGGACGGGTGAGGGGGTCCATGCCGTGGCGTGTGGTACTAACTTAACTCAGAGCATTCCGGTTGGCACTAACCCCCTCACCCCCACGACCTGCAAAACGTGGGGCCCCCTCCGCCTTGCGGTCCCCCCTCCCCCAAGGAGGCTGTCTCAAAACTAGGTATTTCTGACTTTTGCACAGCGTAAGTTATTGATTATTCGTCGTAAAAACCGTGAATTTGCCAGTTGTGAGACCGCCCCCAAGGGGGCGAGGGAAGATGAAATCTTTGTTTTGGTGGCGCATTCATGGGTCAATGTACATCCAATCTATCGCAATTGGAACAGCCTTGCGCCATGACGTGTCCCTCGCAATCGAACGCCGTTCGGCCCTACACAGTTGTTCCTGCTATAATCGCCCGTGTCGTTTCCCGAACGAGCGGCAGGTTGAATCAATGGGAAGAAGCTGATGATTGACGAGAAAAGGATTGTCGACCTGGGCGAAAGGATTGCCCGCGAGTTCCAGCCGGAGCGAATCATCCTTTTTGGTTCTTATGCCTACGGCAAGCCGCGGCCGGACTCCGACGTGGACCTTCTGGTGGTTTTGGTTTTTGACGGCAAGGGCTTTCGGAAGTCCTTGGAAATCCTGAACCGCGTTGACCCGGACTTCTCCGTTGATATCGTGGCGCGCCGTCCGGAGGATACCGCCCGCCGGTACGAGGAGGGCGATCCCCTGATCCGAGAGGCCCTGGACCGCGGAAAGGTGCTCTATGAAAGGCACCGCTAAGGAGTGGATTCTTGCCGCATAATGGAAGCAGCGGCCAGGACTCTGGGGATTGGCAAAGCGGCCGGAGGAGACAGCGATGAAGTTCTACTCGTTTCAGATCGTGATTGAGAAAGAAGCGGAAGACGAAGGGTACTTCGCTTACACGCCCAACGTTCCCGGCTGCTTCAGCAACGGCAAAACCATCGAAGAGGCGAAGCGCAACATCCGTCAGGCTATCGAGCAGCATCTCACGTCGATGCTGGCCCATGCCCAGCTTGTCCCCCAGGATGACCGGCTGGTGCACGTTGAGGAATTGACCGTGGCGGTCCCCGAATGAGCCGCATGCCCCAGGTGACGGCGCACGAACTGGTGCGGTTCCTCAAAACGCAGGGTTTCGCGGAAGACCGTCAGGCCGGCAGCCATCTCACCTTGTGGCACGCCGGACGCAACGTGTCCGTCACTATCCCCGTTCACACCGGTTGCGATATCGGCCGCGGCTTGGCTGTGCGTATCCTCAAGGATGCCGGGTTCAGCGTCGAGGACTACCTGCGCCTGCGCTAATTAAGTCTGTCGCCGGTTGCACCCCTGCCTATGATCAGACAATCCACATTACCGGACGGCTGGCGCTGGGTGCGGCTTGGCGAGATATGCACTGTGCATCCCGGCCAGCACATATTAGAAAGTGACTACAACCGGAATTTTCGAGGCATTGGG
This sequence comes from uncultured Acidobacteriota bacterium, assembly GCA_963804995.1. Classification (GTDB taxonomy): domain Bacteria; phylum Acidobacteriota; class Terriglobia; order UBA7540; family UBA7540; genus Bog-366. Next base: position 1,725,810 of record CAWDSK010000006.1, on the reverse strand, counting down.
TATCTCACCGGTCCTGCCGACTTCGGAAGATCCTCGCCCACAATAAGTAAGTGGACGGAGAAACCTAAGGCCTGGAGCGAGCCGGGAGACGTTTTGGTCACCGTCAAGGGTGCCGGTGTCGGCAAAATCAACCTCTCTCCCAAAGAGCGAGTTGCCATTGGACGTCAATTGATGGCTGTACGACCAACGTCCGATGGACCGACCCGACAATTCCTATTTTGGATTCTTACCACGCGTCTCTATGAGTTGCAGAGTGCTGCTCTCGGATCAACTGTACCGGGACTTGGACGGGAGAACATCGAATCCTTGAAGATCCCCCTCCCGCCGCCAGCAGAACAGAAGCGGATTGCGGCGATTTTGAATGAGCAGATGGCGACGGTGGAGCGGGCGCGGGCCGCCGCCGAAGCCCGACTCGAAGCCGCCAAAGCGCTTGGTGCCGCCTACCTCCGATGCGCGTTTAGGGGCCTTGAGACCGAACGGTGGCCGATGAGACTTATTGGGACGGTCGCGGAGACGTGCAGCGGCACTACACCTTCGAGGGGTCGCATCGACTACTATGCTGGCTCGATCCCATGGGTGAAAACGGGAGAATTAGTTGACGGAGTTATTCAAGACACTGAGGAACATGTCACCGAGCGTGCGCTGATCGAAACCTCGCTTAGGGTTCTACCGGCAGGCACCCTTCTTATCGCGATGTACGGACAGGGCCAGACCCGAGGTCGGACTGGGATTCTGGCGGTTCCGGCGACAACGAACCAAGCCTGCTTCGCCATTTTGCCCAACCCCGATATATTTGATAGCTTGTATCTCCAGTCCTGGTTTCGATATGGCTACTCCCGCATCAGAAGCGAAACGGAAGGACGCGGCGGCAATCAGCCGAATCTGAACGGGGAATTGATACGTAACTTAAAAGTGCCCATTCCGCCTTTAGCGGACCAACAAAGCATGGTTGCGCGCCTTTCTGAGCAGATGATGACGGCAGCGAAAGCATGCAGAGCAATCGAGGAGGAATTGGACGCCATCAACAAATTGCCCGCCGCCCTCTTGCGCCGGGCCTTCGCGGGCGAAATGTAACCAACAAGGCACGAGGGCGCCAAGTTTTCTTGGTGTCTTTGTGACTTGGTGGTAAAAGGAAAGAAAGATGAACCACCAAGACACCAAGGCACCAAGCGAGCCCATTCCCAAGGAAACGGATGAAGTCGCGTCGAAGATCGTTGATGCGGCATTTGCGGTGCATACGGCGCTCGGCCCGGTTTGCTGGTGAACTTCAATAGCGCCCTCATCAAGCAGGGAATCCAGCGACTTGCCCTTTGATCTCTTGGTGCCTTGGTGTCTTGGTGGTGAAAGAAAAGCCAGATGAACCACCAAGACACAAAGACACCAAGAAAGCGAAGGGCTTTGATACTTTGGCACCTGGAGTTTTCCCTCGAAAACCCCAGGTACGAATTTCGTCCGTATCCTTATGAATGGGTTCTCTTGGTGCCTTGGTGTCTTGGTGGTGAAAGGTTTAGCCCATGCCCCTGTCCAGACCAGCGAAAAGTAGTAGGACTTTCAATGGCCAGCAATCCCTGAACGGTGCCATCAAATCCATCTGCGACATCATGCGGCGCTCGAATTGCGCGGGGGCGCTTCAATACGTACCAGAACTCACTTGGATTCTCTTTCTCCGCATTCTTGACGAGCAGGAAGCCAAGGATGCCGAACGCGCCGATGCCGTCGGTGCAGAGCTTACGCTGTCGCTCGAAGCCCCTTACCGCTGGCAGGATTGGGCTGCGCCGGAGGGACCCAAGCGCAAGGAACTTGCCGGCGGCACCCTGGGCGCATTCAAGGGCTTTGTAGATGGAGAATTGATTCCCCACCTGAAGAAGTTGAAAGAGCGCCCGAACGCTACCGCCCGGCAGAAAGTCATCTCCGAAATCTTTTCCGGCATTGACCGGACTCGCATCGACACCGAGCGGAACCTCTTGGACATTCTCAACAAGGTCCACGAGATTAGCGGCGAAAGCGTGGATACCACGCACGTTTTCACTTTGTCGCAGATTTACGAAGGGTTACTACTGAAGATGGGTGAGAAAGGTAACGACGGGGGCCAGTTCTTCACACCCCGCGAGATTATCCGCGCCATGGTGCGGGTGATTGACCCCAAGGTCGGCGAAACGGTTTATGACCCCGGCTGCGGGACGGGCGGATTTCTGGCGCAGTCGTTTGAACACATGGCCGGACCGAATAACCAGAACATCACTTCGCCCGACCAGCTTGAAACCCTCAAAGTGCGGACGTTTTATGGGCGCGAGAAGGACAACGCCATCTACCCCATTGCCCTTGCCAACCTCGTGCTGCACGGCATGGATGAGCCCCACGTCTGGCACGGCAACACCCTTTCCGGAGCCGAGACTTATGGTGGATTATTCGCCAACGCACCGGCGCTCTATGACGTGGTGCTGATGAATCCGCCCTTCGGCGGCAAAGAAGGCAAGGAGGCCCAAACCCGCTTTGCCTACAAGACCGGGGCCACCCAGGTGCTGTTTCTTCAACACGTTATCGACAGCCTCAAACCGGGTGGGCGGTGTGGAATCGTGTTGGATGAAGGCGTGCTGTTTCGCAACAACGAGACGGCTTTCGTCCAGACCAAGCGCAAACTGCTGGACGATTACGACCTCTGGTGCATCGTCAGCCTGCCGGGTGGAGTCTTTACGGCTGCCGGCGCCGGTGTGAAAACCAACCTGCTTTTCTTTACCAAAGGCCAGCCCACGGAAAGGGTTTGGTATTACGACCTCTCGGATATCAAAGTTGGAAAGAAGAAGCCGTTCACAGTGGACAAGTTTGAGGACTTCTTCCGCTTGCTCCCCACCCGCGGCGACAGCGACCGAAGCTGGACCGTCCCCCGCGCCGATATCGAAGCCAAGAATTTCGACCTGAAAGCGGTAAACCCCAACGCCAAAAGCACGGAAGACACCCGTACTCCTGTAGAACTCCTTGACCTCATCGAAGTCAAAGGCCGCGAAGTAGCCGAAGCCCTGGCGACCCTGCGTGGTGGCCTAAACCCAAAAGGGAAATGACCAAACGCCGTATGGCAGGCGAGCCGCCCGGCCCGTGGCCTTTTCTCCCGCCCGATGCCCCACGGTAGCTAACAGCTGACAGGTAAAAGCTAGCAGCTCTCAGCCCTCAGCTTTCAGCTCTCAGTTTTCTGTTGTAGCGCGGGTGTCCTCACCCGCGTCTTCGAGGTAGCGAGACACGCAAAACCCGGGTGGGGACGCCCGGATTAGACGCGGGTGGGGACACCCGCGCTACAAGCTGACCGCTCACAGCCGACAGTTTGTTCCGCGCCCCGTTTCCCGAGCCCCGAATCCGTATTCCGTGTTCCGTATCCCGGCCCCTTAATCCCCAGTCCCGAATTCCCAATCCCGAACCCCAGTCCCAAGTCCCGAGACCCCAATCCCCAGCCCCTAACCCCCAGTCCACCGCCCCACTCGGACATTATGTCCCTCGGGATGCTTCCCCGAGTGGCGCCTATGCACGCTTTATCCACCACGAAGTTCCGTTAGGGGGCAGGAAATCATCCGCCTCGTCATTCTCGAACCATCCGATCACTTGGAGGAAAGGTGAGGCCCTTGAAAAATCCAAAAATAGTACTTTGGGGTACTTGCAATTCCTCTGGGAGAGGAGTATGAAGGGAGTATGCAGACGGCAGGAGGAAAGACTCCACCGGGCATGCAGAGGTTGGTCGAATAATCACACCGCTCTTGCGGTGCGCACCTTGGCAACGCCCCGCGGACGCTGCCACGGCAAAAACGACGATCACCTGAGACGGGGAGCCGGTAACGGTTCCCCGCTCTCGTTTTTGGCTGACTAATATCCGTGCCGCGTCTCTGGTTTTCAAACCCCGCTCGCGCCAATCCTCGTAGTCGGAAACGCCGCGATCACATCGATAGACTGATAAGCCGCTGCGCCCGCCATGTCGGCATGCAACCTTCATGCGCTCTTCGCAGGTCGTCGGTCGCTGCGCAAACCCGCGGGACCTTTCGCGACTGCATAGTGCACAAGGCCTCGCGGCAACATGCGTAGCAATCCTACCAGCAGCTTGTAACGCAGCCCTGGCACCACAAAAAGCTTTCCCTTATCGAGACCGTGGAGCGACGCCGCGACCACGTCATCCGCCGCCATCCACCAGGCTCCGCTCAAGATGGTTTTGCGATCGACGCCCAGCACGTCATGAAACTCCGTCAGCGTGAATCCCGGGCACAGCGCTTGCACACGCACCCGCGACCCGGCGCTCTTCAACTCCAAGTGGATGCATTCGGTGAAACAGTTGATCCACGCCTTCGTAGCGTAGTAGCTGGTGCTGCCGGGCCGCGGCACAAACGCCGCCACCGAGGATACATTAACGATCGCTCCTTCACCGCGCGCCACCAGATTGCGCAGCGCCGCGTGCGTCAGGCGCATGGTGGCCAGCACGTGAAGTCGATGCATGGCGTCAGCGCTTTCGACGGGCGCCTCGAAGAATCTGCCTAGGGCGCCGAAGCCCGCGTTGTTGACCAGCAGGGCAAGATTCGCCGCACCCGCCAGGAAATCCTCAACCTTGCGCAATTCCGCATCGTTCGTAAGGTCCGCGGCCAGCACCGTCGAACGCGCGCCGTGAGCCTTGCTGATTTCATCCGCCAACCGCTCCAACCGATCCTGGCGACGCGCCACCAACGCCAAGTCGTAACCCCGCGCCGCCAGCGCCCGCGCAAATGCTGCACCAATGCCGCTCGATGCGCCCGTCACCACGGCGAGCGGTTTTCCGTCAAGCATGCGTTCCTCCTGTCACTCGAACTCCGCAAATCATGAGTCAAGTTTACTGTAGCAGTTCCACTTCGTCAGCGCATGATTCTTAGCCGCTGGGAAGGAGTGAAAAGAGCGGATGAACCATCCGCCTGATAGTAGCTGAAATATCAGCGAACCCACACCCGCAAGTAGGCTTCCTTGAACACGATAGCGTGGTCCAGCGATTCTCTGCGGAGGCCACCCCTGCAACCCGCATCCCCCTGCGGGAACCCGTCGCAAATCTTTCCCAAAATACCTTCAAGTAACAGTTTACTCAGCCGATAAAAGTTCATGGGGAGGTGCTCGTCTGTGCACCTCGTAATAAGCCCGTAGCCACGCCGCGCCCGCTGGAAGGCTGGAATTGTTTTGAAGCACAGGAAAACGCTTTCATTGAAAATCGTGAGCGGGGAAGGACTGCGCGGCAGCCCCTCGGACCAGATTGATCCCGGGTCGATTCCGAAGGCGATGGCACGTCCTGCCGACGAAGCCGCGTTGCCCAAGAACAAAAAGGGTAAAGTAAAGTCTATCTCCCCTTTGGGTAGCTGGGAGTTGGATGCACAGGCCTGCGAGTTTCACGGGTCGGACGGCTTCTTCCGCATTCTCGATTGGCCCCGCAGCGCGGCTGCCCTGCCGTTCGGCAAGGTGATGGACGCCATTCCGGCCGCCGATCGTGAACAAGTTAATGAAACCCTTAAAAAGACCTTACAGACCCAAGAACCTTTTGACCTGGAGCATCAAGTCGTGCGCCGCGATGGGACCCTGCGGCTGGTCCGCAGTCGCGGGCAAATAGTTGTAGACCTCGACGGCAAATCCAGGCGCCTGGTCGGCACGACCCTCGACATCACTGACGGAAAGCTGGGGCACGAAGAACTGCGGCAGAGTGAGAAGCAGTTCCGGACAATTGTGGGGGATCAGACCGAGGTCATCTGCCGGATGAAGGCAGACGGAACGATCACCTTCGTGAACGAAGTGTTCTGCCGTTTCTTCGGCAAGACCCGTCAGGAATTGGTGGGCCGGAACTGGCAGCCCATGGCGGTGGCAGAAGACCGGCCGCTTGTCCAGAAGCAACTGAGCACGCTGTCACCAGACCATCCGGTCGTGGTCGTGGAAAACCGGGTTTACGGCAGCGACGGACAAGTCCACTGGATGCAGTTCGTGAACCGCGCGTTCTATGACCCGGAGGGCCACCTCAGCGAGATTCAAGGGGTGGGCCGCGACATTACCGAGCGCAAGGCAATGGAGGAAGCGCTGCGCCGCTCGGAGACCAAGTTCCGCACGCTGTATGAGTCCACCACCGACGCGGTGATGCTGGCTGACGAAAACGGTTTTCTCGACTGCAACCCAGCGGCCTTGGCGATCTACGGCTGCGCTACCCGCGAGGACTTTTGCTCGCTTCACCCCGCCGATCTGTCGCCGTCTCACCAGCCTTGCGGCACGGATTCCATGACCCTGGCCAACCAGCACATGGCCGCGGCGATCAAAAAGGCCTCCCACCACTTCGAGTGGGTCCACCAACGAGCCGACACTGGCAAGGCCTTTCCCGCCGATGTTCTGCTCAGTGCCATGGAGCTGGAGGGCAAAGCCGTTGTCCAGGCGGTAGTCCGAGGCCTCACCGAGCGCCAGCGGGCAGAAGAGGAGCTTCGGCTGACGCAATTCTCCATGGAGCATGCCTCCGACAATGTATATTGGGTGGACCCGCAAGGCCGTGTCGTCTACGTCAACCAGGCCGCCTGCCGCTCCTTGGGCCGTTCCCGCGAGGAGATCCTCTCCCTGTCGATCCCGGATTTAGATCCGCTCATCCCGAAAGAAGCATGGAAGACGGTTTGGGAGGAGATCAAAGCACGGGGCTCGATGACCTTTGAAACCCAAAACGTAACCAAACAGGGAAAGGTTTTCCCGGTCGAGGTAACTACGAACTACCTGGAGTTTGACGGGAAGGAATACTGCTTCGCCTTCAACCGCGACATCACCGAGCGCCGGCGGGCGGAACGCAACCAATCTCTTTCCGCTGAAATCCTGAAGACTCTTAATGAACCCCTCAGCGTACCGGAGGTGGTCAACCAGATTCTCGCGGCCATTAAGCGGGAAACGGGTGTCGACGCGGTAGGGATTCGACTCCGCAGCGGCGAGGACTTCCCCTACTTTGTCCAGAGCGGCTTTTCCCCTGATTTCTTGCTGACCGAAAATACCCTAATTGCCCGGGACAAGAGTGGTGGCCCGTGCCGGGATAAGAACGGCAGGATCAGCTTGGAGTGCACCTGCGGCCTGGTCATTTCCGGGCAGACCGATCCGGCCAACGCCCTATTTACCAAGGGAGGAAGCTGCTGGACCAACAACTCGCTGCCCTTACTGGATCTTCCCGCCCATCAGGACCCCAGGCTTCATCCCCGCAACAAATGTGTTCATCAAGGGTATTGTTCTGTGGCGCTTATTCCCATCCGCGCCCATGGCGAGATTGTGGGCCTGCTGCAGCTCAATGACCGGAAGAAAGACTGTTTCACGCTGGAGATGATCCAGTTCTTTGAGGGGCTAAGCGCCAGCGTCGGTGTGGCCCTGATGCGCAAGCAGCAGGAGGAGGCGCTGCGCAAAAGCGAGGAACGCTTCCGGCTGTTCATGGACAACAGCCCCACGGTCGCCTGGATGAAAGATGCGCAGGGCCATTACGTTTACATCAACGAGACCTATCAAAAACACTTCGGCATTCGGCGCGAAGACCGACTGGGCAAGACGGACTTCGAAATCTATCCACACGCGGTCGCCGAGCAATTCAGGAAGAACGATCGGGCTGCCCTGGCCGCAGGCCAGGCGATTAAAGTTACGGAGGAAACGCTGGGTCCCGACGGAGAGCCCTGCTACTGGTTGGCCGATAAGTTCCCGGTCCAAGACGCCTCCGGGCAGATCTTTGTGGCGGGAATCGGCCAGGACATCACCGAGCGCAAAAGGGCGGAGATGGACCTGAAGGCTTCGGAGCGACGTTACCGCCTGTTTGTTGAGCGCAACGCCGCCGGCGTCTTCCGCACCACCATTGAAGGGCAAATCCTCGATTGCAATCAATCCATGCTGCGCATCCTGGGCTATGATTCCTGGGAGGAGTTGAAGAACCGCCATGCTCTGGACTTCCACCCCGATCCGGCCGGCGGGCAGCCCTTAATAGACCTCTTGCGCCAGCAACAGATCCTCAACAACCACGAGATCCAGCTCAAGCGCCGGGACGGAGCGACGGTTTGGTGCCTCGCCAACATCACCATAGCGGAGGAAGATGAACATGAAATTATCGAGGTAACCGCGGTCGACATCACCGAACGCAAGCAAGCCGAGGCGGAAATGCGCAAGGCCAAGGAAGCCGCCGAAGCCGCCAACCGGGCGAAGAGCCAGTTCCTGGCCAATATGAGCCATGAAATCCGCACCCCGATGAATGGCGTGATCGGCATGGCCGGTTTGCTTCTGGACACCGAGCTGACGCCGGAGCAACAGCAGTACGCCAACATTGTGCGTACCTGCGGCGAGGCGCTGCTGGCGGTGATTAACGACATTCTGGATTTCTCCAAGATCGAAGCCCGGAAGTTGAGGCTGGAGGCAACCGACTTCGATCTGCACACCGTCCTGGAGCACTCCACCGGAGTGCTGGCCACCAAGGCTTGCGAAAAGGGGCTGGAACTGACCTGCGAGCTGGAGCCAGATACTCCCTGGTTGCTGCGCGGGGACCCTGGCAGGCTCCGCCAGGTGCTGGTGAACTTGCTGGGGAACGCCGTGAAGTTTACACCTCGGGGCGAGGTTGCCCTCCGGGTGCGACTGGAGGCGGAGGACGAACGCACCGCGACCCTGCGCTTCACCGTGACCGATACCGGCATTGGCTTCCCGCAGGACCGAGCCTTCGCCCTCTTCGCGCCCTTCGTTCAGGCGGACGGATCCAGCACGCGTCGATACGGCGGCACGGGGCTGGGCTTGTCCATTTCGAAGCAACTGGTCGAGTTGATGGGTGGCCGGATCGGCACGGAGAGCGCGGAAGGGAAGGGAGCGACGTTCTGGTTTACCGCCGTCTTTGAGAAGCAACCGGGACCGGCTGGGCCGGTGACCGGCGTTGCAGCCTCGTCTCGGTGACGCGAGGGTGCTAGTGGTAGATGATAGCTCGACGAACCGGGCGCTGGTGCTGAGGCTGCTGAAATCCTGGGGTTGCCGCACGGAAGAGTGCGCGGATGGAACCTCTGCCCTGGCGATCCTCCGTCAAGCCGCCCAGGAGGCTGAACCCTTTCAAATTGCGTTACTGGATAAGAGTCTGCCCGGGATGGATGGAGAAGAACTGGGGCGTCAGATCGCGGCCGATCCGCAATTGAAGCAGACGGCGCTGGTGTTGATGACCGGCTTCTGCAAGCGCGGGCAGAGCCACTTGGTACAACTGCAAAGGCGGGGGTTCGCGGCGCACGTTTCCAAACCGATTTGGGAGCGTACGCTGAAAGAAACCTTGCTTGCCCTGGGGACGAAGCCCACGCCGGCCGCGCCGTCCAACGCCGCCGCCCGTACTCCCCCGAGCGTTGCCCGAGGGAACAGCCGGGCACGCATCTTGGTGGTGGAGGATAACCCGACCAACCAGGAAGTGGCCATCGCCATTTTGCACAAACTCGGCTATGACGCGGAAGTGGTGGCCGATGGCCATGAAGCTGTCAGGGCGCTTCAGCAGGTGAACTATGACGCGGTCCTGATGGACTGCGAAAGGCCGGAGATGGATGGTTTCGAGGCCACGCGCCGCATCCGAGAACGCAGCACAGGGGCGCGCAACCCGAAAATTCCTATCATCGCCCTCACCGCGGATGCCATTAGCGGAGACCGGGAGAAGTGCCTTCAGGCGGGCATGGACGACTATCTGGCGAAGCCCGTGGAGCCGTGGCAATTGGCGGACGTTCTGGAAAAATGGGTGGTCACGCCCGCCAGCGGCAGCGAGTTGAGGCCTCTCCCCAGCCCTTCTCCCACCAGAATCGAAGCGGTGTTCAACCAGCAAGAGTTGCTCGCGCGTCTCCTGGGCGACCAGGAGCGTGCCAGCCAGGTCCTCGCCGGGTTCTTGAACGATGTCCCGCAGCAGTTGTGTACCCTGAAGGACAAGCTGGAGGCGGGCGACGCCCAGGGGGCCCGGCTTCAGGCGCATGCCCTCAAGGGAGCGGCGGCCACGGTGTCAGCCGAGGTTCTTCGCGCCCTCTGCTTCGAAACCCAGGAAGCGGCGGCGGCCGGAGAGTTGAGCCGCGCCACAGCCCTGCTGCCCCGGCTGGAGGAACAGTTCGAATTGCTCAAGGCCACCCTGGAAAAGTCAGGGTTGGTGTAGCCGAGCCACGGGTCGCCGATGGTCGGCGCAGTCCCTGCCGGGGCAGGCGGTAACGGTCGATCCTTGGGCGGAGGATTTGGGATGGTTCGAATGGGCATTTAGGAAAACGTAACGCCCGGGCCGGACGACGATCCGGACATCGCGGTGCGAGGTATTTCCTGTCCCATCACGGAGCTTTTTGGTGGGACCTCGCTCGCTATGCCCCGCTATGCGTAACATCTGGGACGCCCGGAGGGGACATAATGTCGGAGTGGAGAGAGGTCTCGACGGCCGGGAAACGGGGCACGGGTTACGGGATACGGGAGACGGGATATGGGGCTGGGGACTAGGGACTAGCCCGCAATTCTCACCACGGGAAGCGAACCGAAGTTTGGAGTGCGGCGACTCGTCGCCGCTTTCCAACGCCGCGACTCGTCGCGGCGAATCACTCAGCGCTGACGAGTCAGCGGTAGAAAAAGCGGGAGCGAGCTCCCGCACTCCGAAATTTGCCTCCGCGCGCCCGGACAAGCTGTTCGATCGTGGCGGGCGCGGAAACCATCAGAAAGGGCCTTTAACGACGGGGGTTAAACCCCGCCCTTCCAAAGCCGTGATGAGAAATGCGGGCTAGGAATTCGGGGCTAGGGGTTGGGGATTAGGGGGTTCGGGATTCGGGACTCGGCGATCTCAAATCTGGAATCTGGAATCGGGAATCGGGATTCGCGACTCGGGATGGGGGGCTGGGGGATAGGAGTCAGGAGTCAAAAGCTAGGAGTGTGTCGGAAATAATAATTCGTCAACGAAGAATCAACAACTTACAGACACTCGAATCTCGCTAAGTTATTAATTCTACGTACAACGAAATCTATCTCCGACGGGCTCCTAGGAGCTGGGAGCCAGAAGCCAGGAGTTAGAAGCTAGGAGTGAGGAGTTGGGAGCTAGGAGCCAGGAGTCTAACCCCCAACCCCTAATCCCTAAACCCCTGGCCCCCAATCCAAAATGCCGAACCCCGTAACCCGTGTCCCGTATCCCGAATTCCCAACCCAAAAACCCCTAATCCCTAACCCCGAATCCCTAGTCCCAAGCCCCGGTGCCGTCTGTCGGCTGTGAGGTGTCAGCTTGTAGCGCGGGTGTCCCCACCTGCGTTTAATACGAGTGTTCCCACCCGCGCTGTACGTGTCTCGTCACCTCGAACACGCGGGTGAGGACACCCGCGCTACAACAGAAAACTGAGAGCTGAAAGCTGAGGGCTGAGAGCTGCTAGTGTGGTGTCCGGTAATTAACTGGACATCGTAGCGCCGCCATCTTGGCGGCATTTGCCGGCAGGATGCCGGCGCTACGGCCAACACATTTGTCCAGCCATTTCCTGGACACTACACTAGCTTTTAGCTGTCGGCTGTCAGCTGTTAGCTACCGTGGGGCATTGGGCGGGCACCCAAAACAAAATGTAGCGCAAGGCTCGCTCTCCAGCCCGCCGATCTTAATGGCGGGCGGCTTTTCCACCACGACGCGGCTTGGGCGGCGCGGCCCACAAGAATTCCGATTATCCCGTTCGCAGTGCGGCGACAGCCCACCCCGCTGGAAGGGCCGTCCGCCCTTAAGATTGGCGGACCGTCAACTGCGCGCCCTCGAATGCAATACCGCAATGGGCTTTCTGCAAGCCGCGCACGCAGAACTGCCGGAGTCCGCGAGCTTGGCCTTCAGCCACAGGTTGCTGAATTCCGCCACCGGAGCGCGCCGGCGATAGGCAGCGCGCGCCGCCGCGGTCTGCATCTTGGCCACATACGCCGCCACCGCGGGGACATTCTCACTGCGCACGATCCGGCGCCCCTGCTTACCCGGCTGACACGCCGCGCGCCACGCACAATTCCGGCAGTCCGCCGCGCGTGCTTGGTAAACCTGATGCTCCACCCCCACCCGATCGTGTCGGGTCCTTTGATAAGCGAGGATCTTACCCGCCGGACAACCGTAAGAATTGGTCTCCGGGTGGTAGCGGAAGTTTTGGGGATAAAAGGCCGGGTCGAGGCCGCGCTGCTTCAGGCCCTGCCGTACGGCCTCGGCATCCTTTTCCATCGTGCCCCCGATCAGGTCCACGCCCCGCTCCGCCGCCGCCAGCACATTCTCCCGCGTGGTATAGCCCTCATCCACAATCATCTGCCCGGGCGCTCGCCCGTTCTGCTTCTTCACTTCCTCCACCGCCGGCACCTCGACGGTGTAAGGCGTCAGGTCCAGCCGCCCACTCATTTCCCAAATCGCCCGCGCCAGGTGGTCGGGCTCCAGCAACTGCTCCACGTCCACCGCCCGCCAGACCATCTGCTGCCGGTTCACCGCCTGAAAACGCGCCGAGGGCTGGGGCGCTGGCTCCGTCTTCTGCGGCTCAGGTGGCGGGCTGGGCCTTTCGCCCTCCGCCCACAGCGCTGGCTGCCCCTGCTCTATGCCGTCACTCATGCGCTCGCCTCCGCCGGGGAGAGGCCTCGGCCGGCCGGGGAGTGCGCTTCAAGACCAGCGTGTGCTTGTCCTCCACCACCCATTCGATCACCTCGCCCTTCTCGATTTCCAAGGCTTGCGCCAAGGGCGCAGGACAAATCAGATACCATTGGCGGTTCTTGCCGCCGCGCTGAATCACCTGCACGGTGGACTCGTAACCCATATGGGACCTCCCTCCGGCAACGCGAGAGGGAGCATATCATAGCTATGCAGCTAGTCCAGTCTTTTTTTGATTCTTTCACAGCTTCTCCCGCCCGTGTCGGGTCACGGGCAGGAGAAGCTGTGAAAAAATCCCATCAAACCTTTCACCGCGGAGACGCGGAGGCGCAGAGGCTTGAAAACAAAGGGTCATTTCTCTGCGTCTCAGCGTCTCAGCGGTGAAAATGGTATTTTTTCACACCTTCGGAGGCCCGTGGCACAACGGCCGGCTGGCGCAATGCGAGCCGAGCTCTGCGATTCACATGCCCGACCTTGGCTGCCGCGATTCCTCTGACGCCGATCTAGGGAACAAACTTCCGATTCAATTATCGGAACGATTCGTGCGTCTTGACGATACACTGGCTATTTTGATCCGCACTAGATCGCAGAGCTGCGCTCGCTCTGCGCCAACCAGCCAATTAGAGTGGCGAACATGGCTCTCGGGGACGTGATCTGCAACACTTCGACGAACCAGCTTAACTTGCAGGGTTATATAACCACGTGCGGCGGCAACACCGGGTCCTGTTGGGGTACCAGTGGGCCGTGCGGAAAGTTTACCGACGCGAACGGTCAGTTCCCGGAGAGTCTCCCGGTGTGTGCACCCGCGTGCAAGTCTTCAGGCTCATGCTGCACGGCCGGCCAAACGATTGCCAACCAGACGTGGACGGTGGCTGGGACTACGCTCAATTCAGACGTCAAAAGTATCACCTATAAGTGTAATGGGATTCTGGTGAATGGAAAATGAGGTGTGCAATGCGCACCGTACTGTTACTCTCGCTAATTATCTTCACGGATGCAAACGTGCCCTGTCAGGTGCAGCCCAGCGACACGCAGGCCAAGCTTGACACGCACACGACGCAATATAGTCTTTCGGCGAACGGCCTTGCGGACGCCGTCCTGCGGGTTGCTAAGCGATTCGAGCTTCCAGTGGGTATCGAATGGGTGAAGGACAAGGATACGGCTCGGCGCTTGAGTCTTAGATGGAAAGACGACAGCGTCGAAGGCATCCTTCGCTCGATAGTCCAAAAGTTCCCCGGTTACGAGTTGCGAGTCGAGCCAGGCGAGGTTCACGTTTTCCGGCGAGATTTGGTAGACGATAGTCGCAACTTTCTGAACTTGAAGGTTCCCGAGTTCTTCGAGGTCCAACAAGAGGGGGGAGGACGTGCAAACCAGCAACTCGAAGCAGTAGCACAAAACATCGTTTCGCCGCGCAATTTGTCTCCCGGCGCCGGGGAGGGAGGCGATTACGCCACAGGAATACACGAGGAGCCGCTCACGATCACGCCGCGCGGTCTTACCTTTAGAGAAGCGTTGAACAAACTTGTGGAGAGTTCAGAACACAAGATATGGGTCGTGACGTTTTCGGACGGACCCGGGTTCACCCCAAAGGGCTTTCGCAGAACCGAAACGCTCTGGCATCCCTCTCCCTTCCCCGATCGCGACCAACCAATGTGGGACTTCCTGGCTTGGGAAGAGTATTTGCTTGAACCGGTGTCCGCCACACCTTCCACGCCGCGTTGAGCGCGATACCTATCTCTGAAGTGGCCGGCTGTCACCGAGCGAGCCCAGCCATGTTTTGTAGCGCGGTCCCCCGTTTTTGGGGTCCGCGGTTCTTAGTTTGCAAAACCCACAAATCACAAACCGAGGCGGTCCCGTCACGCTCGCCTCTTCGCCACGATACTTTCGTTGACAATGCGCATGAAGAACCGCAGACCTCAACGGCGGAGGTCTGGTGCGCCGGGATAAACCGGCAGAAAGCAGAGAATGAAAATTTCTCACGAGGAAGGAGCAGCGATCCACTCGGCCCCGAGTTTTGCGCTGGGCGTCGTGAGGCGCACGGTGAAGCGTAAACAGGGGAATAGGTGGGCTGGGTATTGAGCTTCGAAAATGTCCAATCAGGACGCCGACGTTTTCAGACTAAACGGAAGGCAACATGAGGCCGGGACGCCAACGCGAGTTCCGGCACAGTCCTGCGTAGTCGTAGACCCCAGACACGCCTAGACACTTTCTGCACGAGAACCGGGAGACCTCGGAGGCGCCGGCCGCCGTAGATCGTGGCCGGACGGCGGGAAAAGGCGATGGCCGTACAGCCCGCCTGCACGCTCTCGAGGAGTCGGACAGCGGAACAGTACCGATGAATCATTTGAACAAAGACGGGAAGCCGTTGGCGGAGAATGAGGAGGGAAGGCCGCTGATCAAGGAGAACACCCGTTGGCCTAACACGCACCCGACACAGAGCGGGGCACGCGTGTCCCAGGGACTCGCGGGTGTGCGGAAAGCCGCGAAGGAACACAGGGAGATGAAGTTCACGGCCTTGCTCCACCACTTAACGGTCGATCTGCTGCGGGAAAGCTTTTACGCCTTGAAGCGAAAAGCTGCACCGGGAGTAGACGGCATGACGTGGCAGGAGTATGAAAGCGGGCTGGAAGGTCGACTCGTCGATCTGCACAGCCGGGTCCACCGCGGAGCATTCCGAGCGAAGCCCTCGCGAAGGGCGTATATCCCGAAAGGCGACGGGCGGCAACGTCCGTTGGGGGTTGCGGCACTGGAGGACAAGATCGTCCAACAGGCCGTGGTCACCATCCTCAAGGCGATTTACGAGGAAGACTTTCTGGGCTTCTCGTATGGCTTTCGACCGGGATGCAGCCAGCATCAAGCGCTGGACGCGCTCTCGTACGCGCTCACGGTGAAGCACGTGAACTACGTTCTTGACGCGGACATTCGTGGATTTTTCGATTCGATATCCCACGAATGGATGCTCAAGTTCGTGCAGCATCGCGTCGCCGACCCCCGGATTCTCCGGCTCATCCAGAAATGGCTGAAAGCCGGGGTGAGGGAGGAAGGCGAATGGTCGGAGACGGAGATGGGTACGCCACAAGGGGCGGTGGTCTCGCCCCTGCTGGCGAATATCTATCTGCACTACGTCTTTGACCTGTGGGTGCAGGCGTGGCGCAAGAAGCACGCCCGGGGAGACGTGGTCGTGGTGCGGTATGCCGACGATACGGTCCTTGGATTCCAATCGCAGACGGAAGCCGACCGCTTTCTGGAGGATTTCCGGGAGCGGGTGGGGAAGTTTGGATTGGAACTGCATCCTGACAAAACGCGCCGGATCGAGTTCGGGCCGTTTGCCGAACTTTACCGGAAACGGAGAGGAGAAGGTAAGCCGGAGACGTTCGACTTTCTGGGCTTCACGCATATCAGCGGGAAGAACCGGAGGGGGCAATTTACCGTGAAGCGGAAGACGATCAGCAAGCGCCTGCGGGGGAAGTTGCAGGAACTCAAGCAACAACTCCGGCAGCGTCGGCACGATCCCATCGCGGATACGGGTAAATGGCTCCGGTCGGTCGTGCAAGGCTACTTCAACTATCACGCGGTACCGGGAAACCTCGACCGCCTGCGAATCTTTCGGGAACGGTTGACCCGACTGTGGCGAACGCAACTGCGTCAACGCAGTCAACGCCACCGCCTCAACTGGGACCGACTGGGGAAGCTTGCGGCCTGCTGGTTGCCTGCTCCGCACGTTGTGCATCCTTGGCCATCCCAACGGTTCGCCGCCACACATCCGAGATAAGAGCCGTATGCGCTAACCAGCGCACGTACGGATCCGTGCGGGGGGTACCGGGTAACCGGTATCCCTACCGCAACCGCTACGAGCGGGGTAGCGCACAGGTATCCGTCAGCCGACGGATTCCTGTGCGGCTCTTCATCGCGTATCCGCAATGGTAAAAACAGTGGTTAGTGGCTAGTGGTTAGTGGCTAGGAAAACCGCAAAGGCAGGCGCTCGACCGCGATCGCAATCTATGGCGGCGACCGCGCCTCGTGGTACACTCAATCCAGGCGTGAGTCCGTTGGCGCGCGCGGGGCCGCGGGGCTAGGGGCTCGGGATTAGGGGTTAGGGAAAAGCACTTCAAGAAACAGGAAATTGCACGCGGAGCGAGGTCCAAATGAAACTGGAAGTAGAATTGAAACCGGACATTGGCGAGGCGCTGCTGGCGCGGGCGCGGTCGGAAGGCCTGTCGCTCGATCAGTTTGCCGAGCGCGCCCTGGAAGCGCTGGTCAAGACCGGGACGGCGAAGTCCACCGCCCAGGAACGAGTGAGGGCGTTTGAAGAGTTCCTTACCGGATTGGAAACCGATGCGGTGCTGCCGGAAGAGACTTTCCAACGTGAGAACTGGTATCCCGACCGCTCCTAGACCTCATCGATACCAACGTGCTGCTCCGTGCCCTCGCCCTGCGAAATCCCCTCAGGCCGGTCGCGCGTCAAGCCATCAAGACTCTGCTCCAAGGCGGGTTGGGTTTGTGCGTTGCTCCGCAAAATCTGGTGGAGCTGTGGAATGTGTGCACCCGGCCCGAGAAGTACAATGGCCTTGGCAAGACTACCGCCGCCACGGATGGTTATCTGCGCTTTGTCGAATCATTTGCCGCCGTGCTTCCAGAAACGCCAGAACTCTTCGCCAAATGGCACGAGCTGGTTTTGGCCTACGAGGTATCAGGAGCGAAGGTTCACGACGCACGACTGGTGGCGGCGATGACCCTTCACCACGTCAGCCGAATCCTAACCTTCAACACGCAGGACTTTGCCCGCTACAGAGATATCGAGGCGATCAACCCCACAGCCGTGTAATCCTCGTCGCAGTGATACAGCACGCCTCGCGACTGGCAAATCTCCGCGATCCGCTCGACAGGGAACAACACTCCGGTTTCGTTATTCGCCCACATCGGAAAGGCATTGGTCAGTGATCAGTTGTCAGTGGTCAGTTGAACCGGAAAAACAGCAAGCCCTCGCGGTCAACTGGTAGGTAGGTGACGCGGTAGCCTGGTTCTCGTAGCGGCGGGTTTATCCCGCCATGTGGCGAGGCAGACTCGCCACCAGGAAATGGCGGGGTAAACCCGCCGCTACGAGAGCCTGCCGTAACCACCCCGTCGCTTCCGCGCCACCCCTCCCTTCGACAGGCTCAGGGCAGGCTCTGAATCAGGAGGGGAGCTTCTTGCCTTTCCAACGCCATGCAGTAATTCAGCACCGAGGAATGTTGGGGGGTGCACGACGAAGGAGTGAGCGGGCTCACGCCCCCACCCTGTGCGCCCGGCGTTCCCAGAAGTCTTCGAAGCGACCGCTGAGTTTGTAACACCGCAGAGCGATGATGGCATTGGAGCCGCGCACGGTCCAATGCATGCCCGAACGTTTTAGGCGCGACCCCACGACGACCCTGCAACCCGCCTCCAGAACCCCTGAGGAAGTACACAGGTGCTGGGCATGAAATTCCGCGTAGCGCATGCGGTGCCGGTTGCGCTGCAAGTACTGAAGGCAGTTGCGGGCTTCCGGTGAGCGGGCCGCATGGCGGGCCAGCGCCGTCGTCAGACTCCGCCAACGCCCGCCATCCAATTCTTGGTGCCGACGTTGCGCCCAGCGATGGGATGCCTCCGCTTGCCCATAGAGGGCCTTGGCCACTTGGCTCAAATGCTCCTTCACGTGGTAACGATCCACGATTTGCAGGGCTTGCGGGAACACCTCCGCGGCGATGTTCCAGATCCAGGGAGCCCCGTCGCCGATCACCACTTGGCGAGAGGCTTGCCCGAAGTCTCGACGCTTCGCCTCACGCTCGACGCGCTGGGTAAATGCTGCGATCTGGGAGTCGGTGTCGCGGCAGGCCGCCGTCTCGATGGCCGCCGAGTAGCTGACCGAGCCAGCATCACGCCGGGGCCGGCCTTCGGCATCGCGCGCTTCCGCGCTCCAGATGGCGCAGACCTTGACCTCGCGGGTTTGGGCGGAGCCATCCGGCTGCTTGCCCGCTCGCCCCGTGAGTTCCTCCTTGCGCATGGGAATGCCGGTACCATCCAGGCCGAGATAGAGGGTGGGCGGCAAGGGTCCTTCCCTCACCGCCTCCACCGGTTGGCGTTCATCCTCGGCGACTTCCGCTCCCAGCGCCTCCGCCGTACGCTCCACCTGCTTGGCACTTACTTCCACGCCCGCCAATTCCCCGAGGAGTTCACGCCCTTCTTGAAAGCTCACCAAGGCTCCCACCGTGCCCACCATGCGTGTCACCGCCGGGGACAGAGAAGTGTCCTCCATTCCCCACTGCTGGTCACGAGGACAGAACCCGCGCTGGCAGGCAGCACAATAATAGTAGGCGCGCTCCAGCCGTAATTCGCCCAGCACGGTCTGGAAAGGCTTGGCCCGCCGGTCTACATAGCGCGCGGGCTGACCGCAGGAACACGGCCGACGGGCTCCGGTAAAGTCGGAGTGGTCGGCATTCAGCCGCTGCTCCACCACCCGCGCGGCGAAGCGCAAAGCCTGACGGCGTACGGCCGTTTCCACCGCCTCGAAGTCCAGAGCCGCCGTGGCTTCCCGACCCACCAGGCGCTCAATCTCAGCGGTGAGGTCGTGCGCCAGAGCCTCGCCGAGTGCGGTTTTTTTTAACCTCGGCTTGCCCTTCTTCCTCCCGGGCTTCCAGCTGGGCATCCGCCCATTGCTCACAGGCAGCCCAGTAAGCCTCCACCTGACGCCGAAACTGCTGGCCCGTCTCGATCTGCTCTCGCGCCCGCTGCGCTTCCTCGGGGTTCAAGAAGCGGGAGCGGGTCTGCCCTCCCACCGCCCGCGTCAGACTGTAATAAGGGCCGTGCCGCGCCTTGGCATCCTCCGCGCAACCACAACCCGGCTTGCCGCATTTCACATAACGCTCCGATAGGGAGCCGCGCCGCATGGGCTGGGACTGACCCAACCGAGCGGCAAGCTCACGGACCGGACCAGGAACTTCAAAAGACTGAGCCATGGTTCCTCCTTACGGCTATTATAGCCGTAAGAGAGAACTTATCTCAACCCCACTTTCCCAGAATTTCATTTCCCAGGCGTGCACCCAATGTTGGGGAAGAGTTCACAGTCCACAAGGCATACAGTTCATAGTCCATAGTTTACAGTTCATAGTAAGAATCGGGAACGCCTTGGCTTTCAACTGTCGACTGTCAACTATGAACCCCCTTCGCTGTGGTCAAGGTAGATCACGAAGCTCATCCTACTCACGACACACCAAGAGTGCAACAACCATCAGTCCCGAGGCCGGCCCTACATCGGCCCGGCGCGCTACAACCTGCGACTTCAGACCCCAAGGATTTTTTTGCCATGCCCACCGGGCATTTATCATTCCAAATCCAGCTAAGTACCCTTGTGTTTGTTGACTGAGCGTTTTCGCCGTACTATATGCCCGCCGCGTTGTACTGCCCGCAGGCCCGGGGAGGAATCCATGAGGCGTATTTGTGAATGTGTAGGGTTTGCACTTGTAGCATTCAGTTTCTCACTGGGGGTGGCCAGATCCGCGTCGCCGCCCGGCGTACCCAAGTTGTTGACGATGACTTCCGCCGGCGTTGTTGAGGTTTCCTGGGAAGGGCAGAAAGCGAGCCTGCGGAAGGGGCAGCAGGTGGGGGTTTGGACCCTGATGGCGGTTGTCCCGCCGACTCGCAAATCCGGCTTAGCGGTGTTCGAGAACTTCACCGAGAAAAAAGGCCACATCCTCTATGTGGATCTGCAGGGTGTCCAACTGGACTTGCCCAAGTCGCTGGAACCCACCTTTGCAGAGGCTTCGGGCCTTTACCACGGGCATACTCTGGAACAAATCAAGAACAGCGATCGCGACCTCCTGGGGGAAGAAATTCTGGCCCAGGGGGGCGACCCCGATTACAACGAAGTCGCCGCCTGTTTTCCGCCCATCTCCAAAATGAAGACTTACACTTTTGTGGGCACGCATGACAACCTGGACAAGATTGGCTTCCGGTATGGAGGGAGGACGGACCGGTTTTTTCCAGATGTTTATGGGCCGCAGATTGAAAAGATCCGGCAGCAGGGAGGCGTCTGGGACGGCTTGGTGGGAGGCTGGCTGCCCGCGGTCCGCTTTGTTTACCCGGAAGAATCCGGCAACTGGTGGGAACTGGTGGCGTACGCGCCGATGCGCATGGAGAACGGCAACAAAGAGATTCAGCCGGTGTGGTACCGGCTGGGACGGGTGGAAGACAACACCCTGAAGTGGGTTCGTTATTTTGATTCCTACCACTCGTATCCAGCTCGTTTGGAATATCCTGCCGAACCTTTTTATGAAGAACTCATGGGCATGCGGACGGGCTGGAACAAGGCGTTAGCTTCCGGCATGACGATCGCAATTCCGGATGAGCGCCTCGCGAACCTGGCGCGACACTCTTTAGTGCGCGACATGATCACCCGCATGGGCAATGAACCCCGCTACGGCGTCTTCAACAAGACTTACGGGGGCAACGAGCATGCCGGCTTTCCAGACACCTTCAACGCCGACACCACGGCCATGCTGGAATGGGGACTGTGGGGTTTAGCCGCAGATTACATCGATAACTATTTTGGCAAGTACGTGCGGGATGACGGATCCATCCTCTATCGCGGTCCGGAAACCGGGCAGTATGGGCGCATGCTGACGGTGCTGGCTGAGTACGCGAACTACACCCAAGACTACGGGCTGCTGTTGAAGCACCGGCAGCGGATTGACGCCGTCGCCAGACTGCTGCTTTCCCTGCGGGGCAAGGCTCTGAAACTCTCTCCTGACGATCCTGCTTACGGCATGATGGCGGGTTGGAGCGAGGCCGATTCGTGGTCAGATCCCGATGACATGAGGTACATGCAACCTTATTTTTCCAACAGCACGGAAGCGGAGCGCGGGTTTCGGGACCTGGGAGAAGTTTGGGAGGAAATCGGCAAGCAGAGCGGCAGGCAGGAGTTGGTCCTCTGGGGGAAACGGCTCGCAGAAGAATCCAAGGCCATCGGGAAGGATGTTCAGAACGCCATCAGCCGTTCCATCCTGAACGATGCCCAGCCCAGGTGTCTTCCTTCCATTGCCGGCGCGAAAGAACCCTTCTACGTCGCCCTGGCGCGTGATCCGTTGGATCCTCAGGTACGCAGCTATCGGGCGTACATGGAAATGCTGTACTCGGGTAACCTGAGCAAAGAACAAGTGGAAATGATCGTCAAGTGCCGCGCCGCGCACCGTGAAACGATTCTCGGCATCCCCGCTGCCTACGGGTATGATCGCGGGTTACAGGGTTTCCTGACCTACGGGCATGCTTTCGGACTGATTCAACACGATCTGGTTCGCGAATACCTGTTGACTGTGTACAGTATGATGGCGCACCACTACACGCGCGGCACATGGACGGCTCCGGAAAGTTCGAGTGATTACCGATCCTGAGCAACCTGTGGCTCCCTACTGCACGCCGGCGCAACTTGTGGTTCCCCTGATGACCCGTTGGATGCTGGCCTTTGAGGACCCGCAATCCGAGACCCTGTGGCTCGCGAAAGCTGCACCCCGTGACTGGATGGAGGATAACAAAACAATTTCCGTTGAGAATGCTCCCACGCGATGGGGGCGAGTGAGTTTCACCGTCACCTCGAAGCTCAGCCAAGGGAAGGTGGTGGGGCAAATCGTGCTGCCCGCGTCCTTTAGAGCTGCGGTGAAACTGCGCTTGCGGCTTCCGGCAGGCCATCGAATTCATTCGGCAACCGTGAATGGGAGGCCCTGGACCCAATTCGACCCACAACAAGAAACTATAACTCTGGCGCCGGGGCTGACGGGCAGGATCTCCCTGGAAGTGGGTTGCCTATAGCCCTCGCTCTGGTCAATCAGGCCGCATGAAGGGTGCGCCAGAGGTACACGTAAGAAATACAGGATGGCCTGCCGTCCTGCGCTAAAGCTCCGGGTGGCAGGCCGTCCGGAGCTTTGGCGTAGGATGTCGTTTCGGAATGCCGCGTCAATATCGAGCGTTTGCGAGATATCCTCGGCCATATTACTGCCTTCGCGGGCGCCGCGGGGCTACTGCGGTTTCGGAACCGTGGCGGCGGGTTCGGCAACGGGCAGTTCTAAGGTGGCCTTGGGTGGAGTACTTTTCTGTGCCAGCGTCGCGGGCGGCATTTCAGTGCCGGCGGGATAAACGAGGATCTGGATGGTGCCCCAACCGCTTTCCGGGCTCGTGCCGCTCTTCTTCCCCATTCCCAGTGTCTTGAGCCGCCGATCATCGAAACCGAAATTCTCAACCAGGTACTCTCGGACCACCAGGGCACGGCCTTGGGTCAGGATCAGGTCTTTCTTGGCATCTCCTTCCATGCTGGAATACACGGCCACTACGGCGACTCCAAAGTCGGTATCCGTCAGGAAGTCGCCGGCGGCGTCCAGAGACTTCTGGTTCTTCAGCTTGGCCGTGTCGACCTTATCGAAGAGTTGCTTGGCTTCGAACGTAAACGTTTTTTGGGGCGTGCCCTGGGGCAGCCTAATGATTTCGTCTTTGGCCAGCTCCGCGGAATCTTCATAACCGCGATTCTTGAAATATCCGCGCAGGAAGAAATTGTGCTTCATCGCCTCCATGTTCTCTTGGAAATCGGTAACGCCCGCTTGCGCATGGGCTACTGCCTCACGCATTCCACCCATCGTTTCGTTAAGTTCAAGATAGGCCGTCTTATCGTTGACCAGAGCCCCGACAGTGCCCTGACCCTGGTCGATCTTGGCGCTGATCGAGCTTAAATTCGCTGTTGTCTGCGTAACATTCTTGATGGCCTGTTGGCTGCTATCCAAGAGATCCTGCGACTTCTTAATCAGGTCAGACATGGCGATGGGAGGTTTGCTGGCGATGGTGTCACCGTCGCGCACGTTGGCCGCCCCGGTAGTTCCAAATGAGACCGCCATGTACTCGTTGCCCATCAGGCCCTCGGTTTCGATGGACGCTACGGAGTCTTGCTTGATAATGTCGTGCGTCTTGTTGTCGAGGTCCATCACCACCGTGATTTTATCCCCCGGCTGGTGAGGCAACTCGATGCTATGCACGGTTCCACGGTGAACACCTCCCACCCGAACCCCGGCGCCCACATCCAGGCCCACGACGTCACTGAACTGCGTCTTCAACCGGTAGGTGGAAGTAAACAGGTATTGCTTGTTACCGATGATAAAAGTCCCCACCACCAGAATCGCCAGTGTCGTAACTATGAAAGCTCCTAAACGCGCCGCCCTCGACATATGTTCTCCTATGAGTCCCGTCGCATAAAATCTGTGACAAACTTGTCGTGACTCTTCTCCAGGTCCGCGAAAGTGCCTTCCAGCACCACATTTCCCTCGTGGAGCAGCGCCAACCGGCCAGCGATGGTTTTTGCGCTTTGCATATCGTGCGTGACCACGATGGATGCCATGGCATGCTCCTTTTGCAGCTTGAGAATCAGCTCATCAATCTCGCTGGAGGTAATAGGATCCAGTCCCGCCGTGGGTTCATCCAGCAGCAGGATGTCAGGGTCGAGGGCCAGCGCCCGCGCCAGCCCCACTCGCTTCTGCATCCCGCCGGATATATCGGAAGGCATCTTCTTGAGGTCCCCTTCCATACCCACACTCTTCAGCAATTCCTTGACCCGATCCCGCCGCTCGTGCTCGGGCATGTTGGTATTGTGCTTCAGTGGGAAATCCACATTCTCCGCCACCGTCAGCGAGTCGTAGAGCGCCGCCTGCTGGAACAAAAAACCCATTTTCTTCCGGATCGCGTTGAGCTTGGCGAGATCGATTCCGGTAAGCTCCTGCCCGTGGATGCTCACCGAGCCTGCATCCGGCTTTTGCAGCCCGATGATAATCTTCAACAAGACACTCTTGCCGGTGCCACTGCGGCCGAGCACCGCGAGCGTTTCACCGCGGGCGACCGTCAGGTCAATCCCATTCAAGACCACCTGGGCGCCGAAGGACTGGTGCAGACCTCGCAGGACCACGGGGGGCTCGCCATTCGTTTTCTCAAGGGTTTCTATCACCATGCGTTTACAGGCCCTTTCAGTGCCCCCTTGCAAACTCTTCAGCGCAGGTCCTCAGGGAAAGAACATGACGATCAGTTTCACCATGACAACGTCGGCCAGGATTACGAAGAGCGAAGATAAGACCACAGAGCTCGTCGCCGTACGCCCCACGCCCTCGGTGCCTCCCCGCGTCCGCATTCCCTGAGAGCACGCCACCAGCCCGATGATCAGGCCGAACACCATTGTCTTGAAGGTCGGGGGCAGAAAATCATTGAAGCCAAAGGTGCTGAAGCCATTGTGGATGAACTGCTGGAAGGTGATCGGCTCAGCCAGGACGTTGGCCACCCAAGCCATTACCACCCCGAAGAAATCGGCAGTGAGGGTCAGGAGTGGCATCACCAGGATGCAAGCCACAATGCGGGTTGCGGCCAGCAACCTATAGGGATTTACGGCTGACGCCTCGATGGCATCGATCTGCTCCGTGACCTTCATTGATCCCAACTCCGCGCCAATGCCTGCTCCCGCTCGGCCGCAGACGATCAAGCCGGTGACGATGGGACCGATCTCATGGATAATCGAGTACACGACAGCAGTAGGAAGCATTGAACTGGCGCCGAATCGAACCAGGGTATCGCGGGTTTCAAGCGAGAAGATGGCGCCGATGGCTGCGCCCGCCAAAGCCACGAGAGGAAACGATTTTGATCCTATCTCGTCGATTTGCCGGACAAGCTCGCGGAATTCAAAGGGCGGGGTCACGGCCGCCCGCAGAACTTGCCAGGAAAAATGGCCCAGATCGCCGAACCATTCAAAAAACCCGGTGACTGGAGCCGTGATGGAATTCGCTGTGGAGGACATAGGTATGAGCTACAACCCTTCCAGAGACTCGATGAATTACCCGTCCGCATTTAATGAATCTTGACGCCTCACTTCGTCGGCAGCACCTTCGTATTGTGCTGGAGTCTGATGTAGGCCGCGGCAGCGCGTACGCGCACCGCATCCTTCTTGTTGTCCAGCAGGGGGACCAAATTCTCCTGGAATTGTGGGAAAGGATGCATCGCAACCAGGTGAGCGGCCGCCGCGCGTACTGACCACTCCTTATCCGACAAGGCTGATTCCACTGCATCCGCCAAGGCTGGATCAAGCGAGCTTCCGATGAGCAGCAGAGAGGCGGCCCGGGCGGAAGAATCGGGGGCCGTTAGGATACCTTGTGCCGAAGATATTCCGAACCCAAGACCCGGCACGGGGACGGCGAAACCTACTGCCTGGGTTCCAATGAAAATGAAAAGCTGGGTAGGAGTGTGCAACAGGCGAAAGGCGCCCCGTTTCTGATTGCTGAGATAGCTTGAGGACGCCTTAGACTCTTTGCTAACCACGTTGAGAAGAAAATGCACTCCCTCGGGGTCGTGGAGTTGGTAAAGCACCTTGGCTGCGGCGAAGTCGACTTCGGGAACCAGATCTTGCAAGGCTTTCTTCAAAAGAGGCAGTGTTTGGTTGTCCTTGAAGTCACCCAGGGTGACAACCACCGCAATCCGCACCGAAACGTCGTGGTCATCGAGCATCAAGTTAAGAAGCAGAAGAGCTTTATCGTTCAATCCCATCAGGCTCAGTGCCTCCGCCGCGCCCTTGCGACCGTCCGGATTCCGGTCATAGGCGGCGTCGTTCAACAGGTTCAGGCACCTCTGTTCGGTATCGGCGGGTTTGGCCTGCCCAAACGCAAGCGTCGCGCCCAGCATCATCAGTATCCATATCCGCACGGTGTTTGCCTCCTTTTAGCCTGACCGGTGGTGACGGGGAAAGTATCAGTCGGGATCAGGCCCAGTAGGGCTTGTAGCCATAGTACCCGTACAGCGTGGACCCCAAAGAAAGGTCTGCCATGTCGGGCCAGTTATTCTTGTCAAATCCCGGCGCCTTCTCCAAAAGCTCCTTGTCGGCATTCAGAACCATCTGCTTGTTGGTCACGTCGACGCTAAAAGCCTGCCAGGGAATGGCAAACAGTTTGTCACCCATGCCAAAGAACCCGCCGAACGACAGGACGGCGTAAGCGACGCGCCCACGATCCAAATCGATCATGATCTCTTCGATTTTGCCCAGGTCTTCGCCTTTGTAGTTCACCACCTTGTCACCCTTCAAGGAACTTCCGGAGAGCACAATCCCCAAAGACTTTTCTAGCTGTACTTGCGGCATGATATTTCTCCTTTCTTATTCTGTGGCCGGGCTGAGGGCGGCAGATTGCTGCCAACGTCTATCGCCAGATGATTTCTATTGGCGGGTCTCTACACTCAGTAACCTTCTGCAGGATATTCCCCCCGACCTTTGCTGTCTGTGCAGAATGGACCAATGGGCTGAGCAAACTTGCACAGCACGACGTCCGGATAGTGGAGGGTGGCGCACTCCCGGATGAAGCCGGACGTGCCAGCACGTCGCCGACTCCCTAATCACGGAATGAGCGATTTTGACCAAACGGGTGAGCCGTTCTGAACTGACACTGAATCGAGTCCAGGTTAAAAGAAGAGTGGCTCGCGCCTCCGTTGTGAGTCGGAAGTCAACCGGCGCTCTGTTCGGGGCAGGCTGCGGTACCGAGAGGAAGAATTCGAGAAATGCCAGGGAAAAATGCAGCGATGTCTACATAGCGCGATTACTCCAGGCTGGAAAACTCTGATCAAAGGAAACCAATGAAAACTCTTAAGCTATGCTTAACCATACTCATGCTGCTCGCAGTTGGGAGCATCGTGGGCTGCTCAAGAACATCTACGAAGTCGGCTGATGTTTCTGACAGCATCCGCAAAGCGCTCGATGAAGCCGGCCTCAAAGCTGTCTCCGTAACACAGGACCGCGACAAGGGCGTCGTGACCCTGAGCGGAAACGTCGCGGCAGACGCTGATAAGGCTCAGGCTGAATCCATCGCAACGTCAATCGCCACTGGGCAGGTTGTAGCGAACCAGATTGCTGTGGTTCCTCCCGGCGCCGAAGGTGCGGCAAAGACCGTAAACTCGGACCTGGACGCGGGTATCGACAAGAATTTGGATGCTGCCCTCATCCAGAACAAGCTCCACAAGGGCGTCAAATACGACGTTAAGAGTGGCGTCGTGACGTTGACCGGCGAGGTCAGTTCTCAAGCCAAGCGCGCACAGGTTGAGCAAGTGGCGTCAAAGGTTCCGAACGTGCTACAGGTCGTGAACGAGCTGCAAGTAAGAGATCAAAAGGCCAGCTCCACCACCACGCAGTAAGAGCCGTGAACGGGCGCTGGTCGCAGGGTCTTGCAGCTCTGTTTTGTGAGAAGGAGACGTTATGTCATTTGGAATTTACTCCGTTGGATTCGTGCTGGTGATTGGCGGGCTGATTTACGGCGCTCATTTGATGCATGTCCCCACACACTGGATTGTCGTAGGCGCGATCGTTTTCCTAGGCATAGGGGTTCTGTCGGGTGTCAAAGCAACGCGCCAAAGAGATCCATCGTGATAGCGGCACTCTTCCCCGCGTCTTCCGGAATGCTCCGGATAGCGCCGCGGGTTATGGATATTGGTCACCCCGACTGGCCGTCCGAGGCTGCTTTCCACAAAGCCGTTTGCCGGAATCAGGGTGGAGCGTCGAATGTTGAAGCGGTAAGGAGGCCATTGCCAGTTGGCCGCGCAGTCCAATCGGAAATTCTGGTGGAAGCATTTAACTAACTGAGAGGAGATTCCCATGGGACTACTTTTGCTAATTGTCGTTCTACTGCTCCTGTTCGGCGGCGGTGGAGGCTATTACGGATATCGGAGATGGGGTTCGGGTGGAGGCATCGGGATCGTCGGCGTGGTCCTGATCATCCTGGTAGTCCTGTACCTGTTCGGCGGAATGCGCATGTCTGGTTGAGTGAGCCGGGCGCATATACCGGAAGTGTAAACAAGGTTGTATTTGCCCCCTGCCGGCGCTTTCCGGACCGGCCGGCGAGTTGCCAGCCATCGGCAGGGGTTTGGTGAATGATGATCGGGGAGGTGCTATTCCTCAGGAAGCTTGTTTTCGAGTTCACTGGCCAGCTTGGATACGTCGGTTGTTTTGCTAAATGACTGAACCTTAGCGATGGCATCAATGTTGTACTGCGTAGGATTCGCAGCCGCCCGGCGGGGGAAGGGATTATTCATGGGGTATCTCCTAGAAATCGCCGGCAGGGGCAGGCCACGACTGTCCAAATTGGCGAGTCCTGTGAGTATCTATTGGGGCTCCGCCGCTTGCCATCATTATAGCTTTGCTCCCCGGCCGCACGGGCAGGCAATCTCAACTTACGCGAATCCACCTTCATCAATGGCGGGGGACAAGTCCTGGCGTCAAAGAAAACGCCGACATGAAATAACCATGTCGGCGTCGCGGGCGAATCCACCTTTAAGTACATAACCCATGCCCTCTTAGCGGAAGCCCGGCAAGTTGTGTCACGTCTTAATTAATGTGGACATCGATTACGTGGCCATGCTGGTAACCAGATTCGTAAGCTCGATTGTCTTCCTCTTTGTTAAAGTGCCTTTTCCTGAAGTGGTCCCGGTTATGCGCTTTGTCATCCTTGCCTTCACGCATCCCTTGCTGGTACCTCTTGTTTTTCGAATAGTCTTGGTCTTCACCCGCGGCATTCATGGCCGGAGACGCCATAGTGCGTACCGTGCTTCCCATGATACCCATGCCTACTACTACCGCCAGAACCCAGATATAGGACTTGAAATTCATTCGCATTAAAGCTCCTCTCTTCTTCTCTTGTGTCGACCGATGGAATCCTGCACTTAAGAACCCGCATCTTGCGGTTCCCACCCTTCGTCCGCACCACTTATCTTTGCCGTTAACAAAGGGCATAACCTTTATACCTTCTGCTAAAGGCGTTGTCGATTCCGTATTGCTCACCTCTTTGGTCAAAACAGCACACTGCGACCAGAGAGCCACGTTCACCCCTTCGTACGCCGGGAAGATTTGTTCGGCGCCGCATTCAACTACGCCGCCCCGAACCACCCCGGTGTGCATTGTGAAAGCGTAGCTTTACCTGCATCGTTTGAGTCAGGGTCGGGCCCTTAGCCCGGACCTGGAGGTTTCGATTCATCCCCCTTACCCGGCCAAAGCCTGCATACCAACCCTTTTGAGCAGGAGAATGCGGATTATCTTCGACGGTGGAGATAAGGCGGCCCGGCCCTGGGCAGTTTTTGGAATGTGGTCAATATTGGACAAAACGCTGGTCAATTGTGGACAGACAGGCGCCCTTGGGCTGTTTATTGTGGTCATGGCCGTGCCTGAAGAGAGCCCAATCATGGTGTCCCTGATGGTGTCACCCTTACTTCGGCAGATCGAGAAAAGGGGTTATGGCTCCGTCGCGTAGGCTCTCCTGGGCCAGAGCATCTCGAACGTCGTATGAGAACGAATGAGAAGCGAGCGGCCTCCTGCCTCCGCGCTTATACAGTGTTTGCTCATCATTAATCGGAGGCCCGAAGCGATGAATGTACAGAGGAGGTTCAAGAACATGAACATTTTCAGACGTGCCGCAGGGTTCCCAAGGCCTCGAGGGGGCGTACAGATTTTGATTCCCCTGTTGTCGTTGGCTCTGTGGTACACGATATGGCCTCAGAAAATGTCGGCTCATCAAGACGCTCCGGCGCCACCGACCGAGCAGGCGCCGCCGACTGAGCAGGCACCGCCCTATACACAAGGAACTCCCGAACAATTGCAGCAGTTGGTGGCGCCGATTGCGATGTATCCGGATTCGCTGGTGGCGCAAATCCTGGCGGCATCCACGTTTCCCGAGCAAGTGGTCCAGGCCGACCGATGGGTGCAGGAGCATCAGGATCTAAAGGGCGACGCTTTGGGTCAAGCGGTAGACCAACAACCCTGGGACCCGAGCGTCAAGGCGCTCACGGCATTTCCATCCGTCCTTGGAAATATGGACAAGAACCTTGCCTGGACGTCATCTCTAGGCGACGCCTACTACAACCAGCAACAGGATGTGATGGACGCCATACAGGTGATGCGCCAGCGGGCGGAAAAAGCTGGCAATCTTAAGACCACGCCGCAGCAAACCGTAACCACGCAAGATTCGACGATCGCCGTTCAGCCTACTAACCCCGAGGTCGTTTACGTCCCCGCGTACGATCCGTGGTTGGCTTACGGAGATCCCATCATGGCGTGGCCGGGATGGTACCCGTATCCCGGAATATGGTATGGCGGCCCCTACCTCTCTTTCGGAATGGGCTTCGGAATGGGCTTCTATGGAGGTTTTGGATGGGGCTGGAATAATTGGGGATTCAATTGGGGTGGCCGATACGCAACTTTTGGCGGCGGCAGGTACTACTCCCGGAGCAACACGTTTTATAACCGCAGCAGAACCTACAGAGGCGGGGGCGCGGGCGGCGGTGTGTCCAGCCGGAGCAACACCTACCGAGGTGGAGGCGCGGGCGGCGGAGTTTCCAGCCGGAGCAACATCAACCGAGGTGGGGGCGCGGGCGGCGGAGTTGCAAGCCGTCCCGGCGCAACGGTCAGTCCATTCAACGGGAACAGGCAGGCGGCGCGAGGATACGCTGCGCCCCGCGGTCAGACCGGCGTCCGCACGGGCGCCTTCAGCCACATCGAGAAGGGCGGACAAGCAAAGAGCTATTCGTCTCGGGGACAAGCCAGCGTCGGTGGCGGAGCAGCCCGTGGCGGTGGCGGAGGATCGCGTGGCGGTGGTGGCGGCGGTGGTGGCGGCGGAGGATCCCGTGGTGGCGGTGGGCGTCATTAAACAAAAATCCGTTAGATTCTTAGTAGCTCGTAAAACTTAGAAATGGAGAGAAGCCATATGCGGCGAACGAAGCTGAACTTCGACAAATTTTGTTGGGCCAATCTTCCTATGTTAACGGCGGTTGCCATCCTTTTAACGGCGGGCTTTCCCACGCGTTCCCTAGCGCAGCAACCGGGCCAGAAAACGTTTTCATCGCCGGAGGACGCCAGCAATGCACTCGTCACGGCAGCGCAGAGTAACGACGAAAAAGCGCTGCTCGATATCCTCGGTTGAGACGGAAAGCAGATCGTCTCGTCGGGAGACGAAACCGAGGATGCCCAGAGCCGTGCTGATTTCGTGGAGAGATATCGAGTCATGCACCGTCTGGTGAAAGAACCGGATGGAAACACGGTTTTGTATATTGGCGCGGAGAATTGGCCCACGCCCATACCGCTCATGAACAAGGGGAGTTCGTGGTATTTCGACACCGACGCGGGCAGGAAAGAAATCCTGTACAGGCGCATTGGCCGGAATGAAATATCCACTATTCGCGTATGCCAGGAGCTTGTGGCGGCGCAAAAGGAATACTACTCCACACAGCACAACGAGTACGCCCAGGATATCTTCAGTGGTGAAGGGCAGCACAATGGCCTTTATTGGAAAGCTGCGGAGGGCGAACCCCAGAGCCCCGTCGGGCCGCTGGTGGCATCGGCCGTGGCGATGAGCCATGCCACAAGCCCGGACGGCTCCCCGACACCTTACCGCGGATACTATTACCTCATCCTCACCCGCCAGGGAAAGAATGGCCCAGGCGGCGCGAAAAGTTACATCGTAAACGGCAAGATGACAGAGGGTTTCGCTTTCGTGGCCTATCCAGCGGAGTACCGGTTGTCGGGCGTGATGACCTTCATCGTTAACGAGGAGGGAGTAGTGTATCAGAAGGATCTCGGCAAGAAGACCGAGCCTCTCGCCAAGGCTATGAAGGAATATGACCCCAGTTCCAGTTGGCAAAAGGCGGAAGAGCAGCAGGAGGCGATTGCTGGCGACCAGAAAACCCAGTAAAAAGCATCCTGTCTCTGCACTCGCGGCATGTAGGTCACCACGCGCCTCCGGCACAGGGCTGGCACAGTGGGGGCCCTTGCCGCACCGGCCAAAAGGCAGCCGAGCCCGGCCGCGATCCAAACCTGACAACATGCAGGGGCGGGCACGGGTATAAACTGTTGTGCAACGCCGGGGTTACTGGCGAGCGCCGCACCTAAAGGCAAGCGGGCGAGGTGGCCAGGGTGAAGGACATCATCCACACGACTCGCCCGGTTGAGCATACCATGCACGTGGTCGAACCCGCGCAACACGCCACGGCCAGTGCGAGATAATCCGACATTACGCTGCCAAATGCCAAGGAGGGTAGAACCATGTTAAGAAACGTCAGCCGTCTAAAGGATTTTGAGATTCGAGCCAGGGATGGGGAGGTTGGAACCTTGGATCAGTTCTATTTCGACGACGAGACCTGGGCCATCCGCTACCTCATCGTCAATACCGGGATTTGGCTGAGCGGTCGGCTGGTGCTGATTTCGCCGATTGCCCTTCGCCAGGTGGCATGGGAATCCATGCGACTTGATGTGGCGCTGACGAAAAAGCAGGTTGAGAATAGCCCCCCCATCGATACGCACAAGCCTGTCTCACGGCAGCATGAGGCCGCCTACATGGCGTATTACGATTACCCCTATTATTGGGCTGGGCCCAATTACGACACAGCCTTGGTTATTCAAAGGGAAGCGCAGGCCGAAGCGGAAGCATTCGAAGCCAGGGCAGGAAAAGAGTCAGCCGATTCACATCTGCGCAGCACCGACGAGGTGACAGGTTATCACATCGAGGCGGAAGACGGTGAGATCGGTCACGTACGGGACTTCATCGTCGATGATGAAACCTGGGCCATTCGATACCTCGAGGTGGATACGCGGAACTGGTGGCCTGGCAGAAGAGTGCTGGTATCGCCTCAGTGGATCACCTCTGTGAGCTGGCCGGACTCCAAGGTCAACGTTGACCTTACCCGGGAAGCCATCCAGAACGGCCCGGAGTGGGACGAGTCAACGCCCGTCACTCGCGAGTACGAGCATCGGCTTTACGATTATTACGCCCGCTCCCCTTATTGGGCGCCAGTCCCTGAACAACAGAGCCAGGCAGCAAGCAAAGGTTGATTGGGGCGGGATTTATGATGTCCATCTATCGAATTATAACTTCCGAACGAAGCGCAGCTCGAAGGGAACCGAATTGACGATTACTAAACTTCTTGTTGTTGTCGACAATTCGCTCGCATCGATGAGGGCCGTAGCGTATGTGGGGCGAATCTTAGGCGGGCGCCGGGGCTTTCGGGTCTGCCTGGCGCACACGCTCCCCTCGCCGCCGGCGCGAATGATGGAGTTCGGCGGCGCTGAGGATCCCCATAAGGAGGAATGGCTGGAAGCACGTCTACGCGCCAGCCGGGCTCTCTGGGTGTCTGCAGCGAAGAGAAAGGCGTCAGGGTCATTGGAACTCGCTTACGCGGATTTGCGCCGGGCGGGATTTGCGCGCGGAGAAATCGAAGTCCATTTCTGCTATCCGAGCGACAGAAGGAATGCACCCAAAGAGATCCTCAGGTTGGCGCGAGTGCGCGGATGTCAAACCGTTGTCGTGGGGAGGCGGTCTCTCTCCTGGCTTCGTGCCCTTCTGCAAACGAATCCCGCCGACGAACTCGTCCGCCTGGGAAAAGGATTCACTACGTGGGTGGTGGAATAAGGGGGTCAGCCGAGGAAATGTCGGGACAGGACTATGGTGCAGAACGTGGCGAAGCCGAGGAGGATAAGGCCGAGGATGGCGTTGACAAGGCGGAAGAAGGCCGGGCCGATGCGGTGGGGGAGGAAGCGAACGACCACGATCAGCGTGGTGAACCAGGTCATCAGCCCGCCAGCCACCATCACGATTCCCCAGCCGGCGGCTTTGGAGCCCAAAATGGAATGGGCCAGGGGGAGCCAGTTGGCAGTGACGCCGACCCAGTAAATCATGGTTAAGGGATTGAACATGGTTAGGGCGGCACAGGAGGCGACATCGGTGGCCAGATGCTCGGGGACAGTGCCTTCATCCCAGCCTTTGCGAGCGCTGGCGTAGGCCCGCAGGGGCTCCTTGACGGCGTGGACAATGAAGTAGATTCCCAGGGGAAGCAGGACGATGACGCCGATGGCCGCCAGGACGGTCTCGAGAGTCGGGTTGGACAGGTCGGAAAAGAGATAGTGACCACCCAGGAGGACCACGGCGAAAAGGATAAGTTCGCCGGTGACCGAGCCGATTCCGCAGGCGAGGGTATGGCGCCAACCGCCGATCAAGCCGCGGCGGATGGCCAGCATGTTGACAGGGCCCATCGGTGCGGCCGCCGCCAATCCCATGAAAAATGCGGCCGAAAGTATGTGGATGTCAGAGAGAAACAACATGTTTTGCTAGTCAGGCAGAATAAGCCTGAAATTCCACCCGGGCATTCTGGCAGTTAAGAATATACACCCGGCCACATCCCTCTGAGCTGTTGAGGCGCATTATTTTCTCCTTGGTACGCCCCCCGGGGCGATGAGCAATATTGACCAGACGGGTGTGCCTTACTGTACAGACAGGCGCGGCATCCTCGTTCTATAAAATTGGGTGGGGGCTAGGGCAGTTGCTCAGCGTCTGTTGAGGAGATTGTTATGCGCGACGTTTCCGCAAATAGTGTTTTGCTGGTGGACGACGATCCTGCTATTCGGGATGTTCTTTCGGAGCAATTGGAAGAAGCAGGTTTCGAAGCCCAACAGGCCGAGGACGGAATCGACGGTTTGGTGAAGCTCCGTGATAAGCTTCCCAAAGTCATTATTTCCGACATCCAGATGCCCCGCATGTCTGGGATCGAGTTTATATCCGTGGTGCGCCGGCGTTTCCCTTCCATACCGGTAATTGTTCTCTCGGGATCAATCCAACGCGAACTCCCGGCGGAGGCCAAGCCCGACCGCTGGTTCGAAAAGAGCGCGCAACAGATTCCCGACCTCTTGCAGGCCGTCCACGAGCTGGTTCGAAAAACGCCCGATCCTGCTAACCTCCCACAAGTGGTCAGTACCCCGGTTCGGACACGCCCGGACGGCGCCGGTTATTTCGTTCTGACCTGCACCGACTGCCTGCGCATATTCCAGGTGACGAGCACACCTGAGAATAAGACCATGGAACGGACCGCCGTCTGTGTCCACTGCGAGGCTCGTGTACCCTTCTTGATCGAAAGCTCAGAGCCCGCGTAAGACCGCACGCGCCCCGTGCGCAACGCGCTCACGAGGGTGACGTGGCCCGGTAGCGAGATCGGGCCTCTGGAGACAACTAGCATGAGCAAACATACGCTCACCTTTAATTCCCGGAATTTCCTCAGAAGAATCGGCGCTCAAAAGACCACTCGGGAGTACCAGGATCAACAGGTCATCTATGCGCAAGGAGACGCGGCGGATGCAATGTTCCACATCCAGAATGGCAGCGTGAAGCTCGCGGTTGAATCGCCGCACGGCAAACTAGCGGTCATCGCCATTTTGGGGCCAGGCGACGTGTTTGGAGAGGGCTGCCTGGTAAATCGATCCGTGCGGGCGTCGACCGCAACCGCCATTCAATTATCCACGATCACCCGCGTGAAGAAGGGGACGATTGTTCACCTGATCCATCAAGAGCCTGCCTTTGCAAAGCTTCTTATCTCCTACCTGCTTTCTCGGATGGTTCGGGGCGAACAAGACTTCGTGGACCGACTTTTCAATTTCAGCGAGAAACGCCTGGCCCGGATTCTCTTGCTGCTTACGCAGTTTGGCGCTGGAAGTGGAGACGGAACTGCATTTCCCAGAATCAACCAGCAACACCTGGCCCAAATGGTCGGCACCACCCGGTTGAGGGTTAGTCATTTCATGAACAAGTTCAGGAAGCTGGGCTTTGTGGATTACAATGGCAAAGGCGATTTAACGGTCCATCGCGGTCTCCTCAGCGGGGTCGTAAACGACCAGCCCCCGGGTCAACCCTCGATCATTCCCATCCTCTCCAACGGTAGTTCCCCCTCCTGAACCGTGATGAGCAATTAAGACCAAACGCCTGAGCCATGCTGAACAGACACGCGCATCATCCCGGGCCATAAACATAACTGGCAAGGGACTCGCGAGAGTCTCCCGCTGAGAAAAACCGAGACAAGGCGTAGTGGGCAGGAGAGAGGCGGCAGGTGTCGCATCAACCGCTCAAGCAAAGAGGCGTATGCACTTTCTCTAGTGGATCGCACTGGAGCTGCGGCCCTGAATCCTGCCAAAGGAACAACCATGATGAAGCCAAGCACCAAAGATAAGGCCGAAGGCAAGTTTCACGAAATGAAGGGCACAATCAAGGAAAAAGCAGGACAACTGACGAATAATCCCGGGTTGGAAGGCGAGGGCACAGGTGAAAAGGTGGCCGGGAAGGTTCAAAAGATAATCGGCAAGGTGGAAAAGGTCCTCGAAGCATAGCAATGCCGGCCAGTAGTCCGCCAGGTCTGAATGGGAACATCGGACACTCCGGTCAGGTGGTGTGATTGAAAAAGGAGCTTTAAATGAAAAGACTTACTTTAGTTCTTCTGTTGCTGACCTTCTGTGCAACGGCGTTTGCAGGTGAGAGCCAACTGCAAAAGGCAACCAACGTTCTGAACGAGATCATGAGTACTCCCGACAAGGGGATTCCTCATGATTTGCTGGACAAGGCCGTGTGTGTGGGCATCGTTCCTTCCGAGGTGAAGTTCGCCTTGGGATTTGGTGGCACTTATGGACGCGGTGTGCTGGTGTGCCGCAGGGGCGGGAACGGGGCGTGGGATGCGCCTTCCATGTTCACCATCGGCGGCGCGAGCGTGGGATTTCAGATCGGCGGTAAGGCCACCGACGTGGTTTTCCTGGTGATGAACCCTGAAGGCATGAAAAAACTGGTTCAGGACAGCGTCAAGCTGGGTGCGGAATTATCCGTAGCGGGCGGCCCGGTGGGTCGTTCCGCGGAAGGCGCGACCGACGCGCAGCTCCACGCGGAGATTCTTAGCTACTCGCGCTCACGCGGCTTGTTTGGCGGAGCGTCGCTCGAACGGAGCTGTGTACAAGCAGGACGAAGACGATAATCAGAAAGTCTATGGACGCCGGGTGACCGCGAAAGAAATTCTGATCGACGGCAGCGTGCGCCCCACGCGTGCGGCCCAGGGTCTGGACGGCGCATTGATGAAATACTCTCCCGCGGGTGGACGAACGTTTGCCCGGTTATAAGCGATCGAGGGAGAGAACGGTCAGTCATCGAACGAAAGCAACCACCGCGCCAGACGCCACGAACGTCTGGCGCGTGAATGCATCCTTACACCGTTTTTCAGGTTAATAGTTTTCAGGGAAGACACCACCGCCGATGTTCCCCAGGATGGCTCCTTCGTCCCTTCGATCCTGCACGCCTAGCCTCCCCGTTATTCACCCGTTTTCCGGGCCCCCCGCCGCCCCGGCAACGACGGTTGCGGGCATCCGGCAGGAGCTGCCCCCCAAGCTCCCTATCCCCTTCACCCTCGAAAACCCGGCCACCCCACTTAGTTTCCTCCTCACGAACTGGCCTGAGCAATTTTGACCAAACGGGTGAGCCGCAATGAACTGACGCGTGCCTCGACCTCGATTATAAAGAGCAGGTGAGAGCAATGCGCTGAGGCGTCCGCTTACAGCAATGCAGACTTTCAAGATGGAAATCCTAATGCGCCGTGGAGAGAACATATGAAAACAAAATGGTGGGTGACTGCTAGTGTGACGGGGTTGCTGGCCTTGACGTGCTATGCGGCCGTGGCACAAGAGAACGAGAACCGCGGACAAACCCAACGGACTGAGAATCGCGGCCAAACAAAGAAGCGCTATCGCCAGTTCAACGAAAATCAACGCCAATACGCGACCACTTATTACAACCAGAACCGAAACCAGGAGGTTTTTAGACAGGAACGATGGAACAACGACTACGAAAATCGGCTTCAGCCAGGCTACGTGCTCGATGATGATATGCGGAGAATGAGTCGCCCGGCGCCCTATGAAATGACGCGCGGTTTGGGCCGTGCCCCGCGCGGCTACCGTTACGTCGTCATCGGGGGACATGTGGTTCTGATTGACGATGGGTATCGTGTTCACGACGCGATCCACCTTGAACTTAACCTTGGACATTAACCTGTAAAGACTCCGCGATCTCTCTGGTGCTGGCGGCACGGAACTTACCCAGCCGGATGCTGATGCTGCCAGCCAGGTCGCCTTACTCGGTAAGGCATCGGTGGAGAAAATGAAACCCATAACAAGACCAAGGCAGCAAGGTTTAACGAGGTCCACGCATAAAGTGTCATTGCCGGGCGTTGTCGTAAGTGGTTGGCGCCTCCTGCGTATTCGTCTGTTGGCAACTCTCATCACCTTGCTGATGTGCGGTCTCAGCTCGTTTGCATATTCCGTCCTGACGCACGAGGAAATTGTGGACCTGCTCTGGAAGGATGAGATCCGGCCTCTGCTCCTCAAGCGATTCCCGGCGCTGACGGAGGACCAGATCACCCAGGCGCACGCCTATGCTTACGGCGGCGCGGTCATTCAGGACCTCGGCTACTACCCCTTCGGCAGCAGGGAATTCAGCGACCTGGTGCACTACGTGCGCAGCGGGGACTTTGTTCGCGAGCTGGTGCTCGAAAGTCAGGACGCCAACGAGTACGCGTTCGCCCTGGGCGCCCTGGCGCACTACGCGTCGGACATTGCCGGCCACCCGGCGGTCAACCAGGCGGTGGCGATTGAATACCCGAAGCTGCGGGCGAAGTATGGCAACTCCGTCAAGTACGCCGAGGACAGAACGGCGCATATCCGAACGGAATTCGGGTTCGACATGGTGCAGGTGGCGAAGAGCCGCTATGCCTCGCAGCAATATCACGATTTCATCGGCTTCCAGGTATCCAAGCCCCTGCTGGAACGCGTCTTTCCGGTGGTTTACGGCGTGGACTTGAAAGACGTGCTTTCCCACGAGGATCTTGCGATCGGGTCATACCGTTACTCGGTCAGCCAGGTCATCCCGGAAATGACCCGGGTGGCGCTGCGGACTCATAAGAAGGACATGACGCGCGAAGAGCCCAGCTTCTCAAAACGAAAATTCCTTTACCGTCTTTCACGCTCCGATTATGAAAAGAACTGGGGGAAGGAATACACGAAGCCGGGATTCGGCGTGCGCGTGATGGCCGTGTTGTTGCATTACATGCCGAAAATAGGACCCTTCAAGGCGATGGCGTTCAAGAGCCCTACTCCCAAGACGGAGGAGATGTATTTTAAGAGCATTAATACCTCTGTAGACCAGTACCGAGCCTATCTGGAAGAAGTGCGAACGGATTCGCTCGAACTCGCGGATATTGATTTTGACACCGGAAAAGCAACCAAGCCGGCGGAGTACACCCTGACCGACGATGCGTACGCAAAGTTGCTGGCCAGGCTTACAGAGCGAAAGTTCGACCGCACATCACCGGAGTTGCGCGCGAACATCCTGAGCTTTTATGGGGACCTCTCCGCACCGATCGAAACCAAGAAAGACTCCGCTCGCTGGCAGAGCGTCCTCGCCTCGCTTGATAAGTTGAAGGCGGTGACGCTGGTCCCGGCTAGCGCAGGTGGCTCGCCACACGTCCTTGTGAGTCTTGATGGGCGTCACTAGCCCGTATGAAGGGCCAGTCATTTCGTGAATTGGTTCCGGCGAGAAGCTTGGTGCCAGCGGCGCGTTGGCGGTCCATTGTGGCCTCGTAACATTAGGCCTCCATGACTCAGCCTCGATGTCGAAGCAGCTAATTTCAACCGATACCACCCATTAGTTCCCCCCTCAGCTGGATGAGCAATTTCGACCAGACGTGTGAGCGGTACTGGCCTGACAAGCGGATTTCTCCGGGGTATAACCAGTGTGCGTTGAGCTGCCAGCCGGGATCTGGTGAGCCGCCGGCGCGCTCCCGGCTTGCGGGCAAAAGGAACTTCAAATGAAAAGATTGACTCTGGCGTGTCTCCTTCTGAGCTTCTGCGCGACGTCGTCAGTCGCCGGACAAGCTCCCCAAAGCAACCACCAAACTTCGGGAGAAAGCAAATGCAGCAATGAATTCAAAGCGTGCAAAGAAAGTCTTAACGACTTCAAGCAAGCGGACCAGTTCATGCAATTGAAAGCCACCGTCCTCGCGGATTTGGGCCGCTTAGAAAAGTCGAAGCCCACAAAACCGAAGGTCGCCACGGTTCGCGCTGCCGATGTAAATCGCCAGATAACTGGAAACGGCGCCGCTTACAGCACCAGCGTGGATCCGAATAGAAGATCTTCTGTGCAAGCCATGAGTGCAGTCCAGCCTGTATCGTTGGAGTCCGTTGCGGGAACTCCAAACTATAAACGCATGCCGTAGGGGCGGCGGGGCGCGCACTTTCTTTCTGCAACGTGAAGCAGGGCGAGGCGGTACGGGCCAAGGAATTGCGGCATCGTCAGAGCGCATCTTGCCATGCTTCGCCCAGAATTGCGGCGGCCTTAGCAGTTCGATAGACCCCGCTGATGAGTCCCGGCCCTCAGGACCCTCACAGCGGTACCCGCCGAGACTCCTCATGGTTCTCGGCCGCGTTAAAGCTGGCGCGATAGGAGATACATGATCACGTATCGACTTACGGAGAGCTCCAGTCCCTCAAGGGGCGAGGAACCTGACACGAACTCAGCCAGCCCCCGGCCACCACCCTGGAAAATAATCCTGCTCGGAGCAGGACTCACGATGTTGCTCACTCTTGCGGCTGTCGCAGCTATCTTTGTCCATTTCTACTTGCAATTCGCGCGAATCATTGATGCCCGCTTGGATGGGAACGTTTTTGGCAATCCTGCTGTCATCCTGGCTGCCCCAAGCGAGGTGCATTGTGGACAAAGGGCTAATGCCCGCGATATGGCGCTGCACCTCAGGAGGGCCGGTTACACCGAGGGCCAAAATGTCGGAGGTGCCGGCAGCTTTACCGTAATGGCCAGCGGACTGGAAGTCCGACCCGGCCCCGAGTCTTTTTTCCGAAACGGTCAAATGGTCGAAGGTCCGGCGCGACTGGAATTCAAGGATGACCGCCTCGTGTCGATTACCGCGCTCGACAATATGACCGACTTGAAGACGTACTGGCTTGAGCCCGAACCCATCACGACCCTTTTTGGCGCCAGCCGCGCGAAGCGTCGTCTGGTTCGTTACCAAGACCTTCCCAAGGCGCTGGTGGATGCCATTCTCGCCACCGAGGACCATCGCTTCTACTCTCACCACGGCGTGGACTCTCTCCGGATTGTTGCCGCCGCCCTCGCGGATCTGCGGTCAGACAAGCGGTTGGAGGGTGGCAGTACGCTTACCATGCAGCTCGCACGGAATCTCTTTTTGACGCCTCATCGCACGATCCGGCGAAAGATCGCGGAAGTGTTTTTCGCCCTGATCCTCGAGCACCGCCTGACCAAGGAGCAGATTCTGGTACTTTACGCGAACCAGGTTTATCTCGGTCAGCATGATAGTTTTTCCATCTATGGATTCGGCGAGGCTGCTTCGGTGTATTTCCACAA
Source organism: uncultured Acidobacteriota bacterium (assembly GCA_963804995.1). Lineage (GTDB taxonomy): Bacteria > Acidobacteriota > Terriglobia > UBA7540 > UBA7540 > Bog-366. The sequence goes on along the minus strand of CAWDSK010000006.1, from coordinate 1,683,966 downwards.
GGACCTCAGCACCCTCTCGCTCCCTGAGGCGGCTTTCCTGACCGGATTGATTCGCGGTCCCAATCTCTACCTGCCCTACGAACATCCGAAGCGGGCTGCCGAACGGCGCAATTTCGTGTTGGGGCGCATGCAGAAGGCAGGCTTTATCGGTGCGGGTGAGGCGAGGCATGCCTCGTTGGCTCCCCTGGGATTAGCCGAGCAACCCATGGAAGCCCGTCAGCAGGCCTATTTTGTGGATATGGTGAAGGCGCAACTGCTCAAACAATTCCCCGAGACCGATCTGCTTTCAAAAGGCTATCGCGTTTACACGACTTTGGATCTTGATCTCCAGCAAGCGGCCTCGGAGGGAGCGCGCGCCGGCCTGATCGAACTGGGCCGGCAAGTTAAGAAGGGGAAAACGAAGTCTCCGTCGGACCTGGTCCTGCCGCAAGCCGCCATGGTGGCTCTGGACCCGCACACGGGCGACCTCAAAGCTCTCATCGGCGGCCGCGGCTATGGAACGAGCCAGTTGAATCACGTTTTGGCGCGGCGCCAGCCCGGATCGTCGTTCAAGCCGTTCGTGTACGCGGCGGCGCTGAACTCGGGCGTGGACGGCTCCTTGCCACTCATCACGCCCGCCACGGTTCTGGCGGATGAACCCACCACGTTTGAATTTGCCGATCGGTCCTACACGCCCAGAAATTACGAAGGGGATTACCGAGGTTCGGTAACCGTCCGTAAGGCCTTGACCTTCTCCCTCAACGTGCCCGCCGTGCACTTGGCGGAGATGGTGGGTTACGACAAGGTGCGCAACCTTGCCGTGACGGCTGGTTTTAACAATCAACTGGAGCCGACGCCCGCCATCGCGCTGGGGGCGTATGTCGCGACGCCCCTCGAGGTCGCAGGAGCCTATACGATTTTCGCCAATCGCGGTGAGTACGTCGCACCCCGGTGCATTGTGGCCGTCGCCGACGCCCACGGCCGCACCGTTTGGAACAATCCTGTCAGCGCCCGCCGGGTGCTTGATTCGCGCGTCAGTTATTTGATGGTGAGTTTGCTCGAAAGCGTCATCAACAACGGCACTGGGGCAGGTGTGAGGGCCCGTGGCTTCAACCTTCCTGCCGCAGGGAAGACCGGCACTTCACATGACGGCTGGTTTGCCGGATTCACCTCGAACCTCCTCGCCGTGGTTTGGGTTGGCTACGACGACGACCGCGACCTGAATATGACCGGCGCGCAGTCCGCTCTGCCCGTCTGGGCCGAATTCATGAAGCGGACCTCCGACTTACCTGTCTACAAAACACCTCAGCCGTTTACTCAGCCCGACGGAATCGAGACGGCCGAGATTGACAATCTCACCAACCTTGTAGCGCTCGCCGATCCGGCCTTGACGCACAGCGAGGTGTTCATTGCAGGTACGGAGCCGTTCCCACCCGGTCAGCAAGAACCAGCGGACATAGCTCTGGGGCCGCAGAGCCACCCCTCGACGGCGCGGGCTGGGATGGAATCACAGCAGCGGCCGGACGGGATTGTCCTCATTTCCGACGCACAAGGACACAAAGTTTACATCAATGCTGGAACCCTGCTCTCCCCCCGGCCCGAGCATCAGTTCGCGCCCGCTTGCCCCCACCCCGCCCTCGGCGCCTTGATAGGAATCGCAGGTGCGACCGACGCTCAAGCTTGTCCAAATTAGCAAATTCCACGAGCGGGGTAGCGCATCAGAGTCTCACGCTCTCCGAGACTCTGCGGCTCTTCATCTCGGTTTCGCATTAATAACCTGTGAACGCCCGTCGTGTTTGGGAAGAACCGCGGAGGAACGGTCGCCACGGCGACCGCGTACCTCTGATGCGCTACCTGCTGAATTCTGGAGTTTCTACATTTCGGATGTGCATTACGCCGCCTCGGCCCCCATCACGGCCCACCCCAGAAGCGCGGTTCGGGCGTTTATCGGCAAGGTGAATTGCTTAGCTCCTGGTTGCAATGGGTTTCGTGCCGCGTTTCAATGGGAAATGAAATGTAGCGCGGACGAACCCAAGTCTGGCATAGTCCGCCGCGGTCTTTGAGCCCCAAAGGGGCGAAATAACGAAGCCCAGGTTCTTGAGCCCCAAAGGGGTGGTCCAACGAGGCCTAGGTTTTTGAGCCCCAAAGGGGCGAAATAACGAAGCCCAGGCCAACGGCCTGGGTCAACGGAACCCCCATCAACCCGCGAGCCCTGAAGGGGCGATCTACCCAGTCCCCCAGACCAACCTTCACCACGGAGGCACGGAGGCACCGAGGAAAACCGGCGGATTCTCCGCGCCACAGGCTGCCAGGGCGGACGGACGGGCGGACGGGCTCCCCTCCTGATTTAGGAGGGGGACGGCGCGTTCGCGCCGGGGATGGTTACAGGGCCCTAATTCCCAATTCCTAATCCTTAGTGGGACGCGGCGGAAGCTATAACGTCGGTAAATCGGAAATATGGTGCCTGTCCCGGTTTTCTCCGGCGACAGCCGTGGGGAAGCCATCGGCCGCATTGTGCCGCCGCACCGCGGCTTGCATCCGCTCACATATCTTCGCCATGGGTTGCTTTGGCTTGCCTAAAGGCCTCCGGTCAACTAGAACACGATTGACCGTGGCCCACTTCTTTTGCGATAGCAAGGACAACTTCTTCGTACCCGGCAATGTTTGTTGGATTTCTCTGGAACTCGCTAAGAGCAAGGAGCTCTTGCTCGCTCGAAGGCGGGTTTCGAAGCAAAGAATCTATAGTCTTGTTGTAAAGTACCGCGAATTGCGGTATCCGCTTGTCGGATGCAATAACCCAGCGGAGTTTCCTCAACATCTGACGGTAGTACTCCTCGATTTGTTTCTTCGAATTTCCAACAGGCTTTTTCTTCGGACGTAACCGCGTGATAAGCTCATTCACATCAATCGGCTGGCTTTGACCCAATACATCAGCAGGGTCTTCATCAGCTCCATCAACAAGAATGCTCCGCAGCTTAGGGTTCTCACGCACGAGGACAGAAATAAGTTGGGCAATCTCCGCCGGACTCTCACTGCGGGACATCAGCTCTTTGGCCTCACCGTTCCAAGACAGAACATTCAGGTGTCCGAAGTAGAGGATGCGGTTGTCAATAATCGCGATCTTGTGATGTGTTCCCTCGAACGGGAAGAGTCTCACCCCTATCTCCCTGAGCAGCCTGTGAAGGGCGCCGACCTCCGCTTGCTGAGTGAATCGCTCTCTCTCAGATTTGGTGAACACAAGGGTTTTGACGCCTCGCCGCACTAAGTCCTGCAGGTAAGGGGCCTCCCGCGAGACCGCGTTTGGCCAAACGAACGCACTGAAGATTATGACCTTCTCCTTCGCCTCCTTCAGATCACGGTGGAAGCTCGAATAGAAATCGCGGGCCGTCTGGAAATCTCTGCCTGTGCCAGTATCCCTTGCGACGGGAAAGAGCGTCGGCACGGATTGACCAACTGGGTCTTCCCGAGGAATGTAGTATGGAACGAGGGTTGTCGCATCAAACGTCGCTCTGGACGCGATATCGCAAACCCACTTCCGGGTTTTCGATGAGGTCGGAAGGGACTTTCGCAGATGCGCGAGATTCGCGACGCATAGGAACTTCTCTTTCGCTCGTGAGCTAGCCACGGTGAGCAGGCGGCTTACCTTGTCAGACTGGGTCCCAGGCTCGACCCTTACAGCAACCGTGTCATTCAAAAGAAGACCGACATTCCGCGTCGGCCCAAGTGACTCAACAGTGTCGAAGATGATGCAGTCCTTCTCGCGGCCCTGGAAAGTATGGACTGTCCCGACCTCTATTCGGATATCCTTAAAGATTTCGTGGATGCGCCCCGTTAGGAAATTGACCTGCGCACGGTAGGGCGAGATAACACCGATGCAGTCTGGATCGATGTGCTTCTCCTCAATCCAGTCCCGGAGAATGGCGCCCACTACCTCGACATGATACAGGTTGAAACGTGACTGTGACCGCTTTCGACGTTCCACCCCCATAAATGGCATGGCCTTTTGCGTATCTATAAGTACTAATCGAGAGACGCCACCGGGCCAAAGCGAGCAATAGCGAGCATCATCAGTTTCGTAGCGTTCGTTCACGAGTCGATTATCATAAAAATGCTCGTTGACGACCTCACAGATGGATTTGTGCATCCGGTATTGCCTCCGGAGAAATGCAACACGCGCATCCTGATCCATCGTCTTGTAGCTGACTCCTGCAACCGTATAGATGTCCCGACCTAGCCACCTCTTTGCTTCGTCGCTCTCTGAGATGCAGATCGGGGGAAGTTGCTTTGGATCACCCACAAGTACAATGCTCTTTGAGGCCAGCGCGCTCGCATAGATTACGGCAGGAATCGGCGCGGTGCTTGCTTCATCAATAATAACCGTAGTGAACCGCTGCGGCAGGAGGGCCCGATTGACATACGTCTGTGTAAGCGATGAGACCACTACTCTTGCGCGCTCTAGTACATTCCCTTGAAGGTCGCCAATCTGCCCGTCGATCAAATCAACTTGGGCACGAAGTTGTAAGATCTCGCTTTCGAGCTTCGCCAACTTTGACCGAGTCAGTCCGTCATCATATCCGGCTGGAATCAGGCCTGCGAGGTCGTGAATCTGAGCATCGGTTCTCTTTGCCTCCTCAGAAAGGAAGGCGGTGCGACGGGTTGCAGCCGCGATTGCGGCAGTGAGCCGACCATCCTCTGTCTGGAGTCCAGCCTTTTCCCCAATGAGCTTCTTTTTGCTCAGCCCCTTCCATAGGTTTACTAAAAAATTGTTTCGTGATGCCTCCTCATATTGTAAGCGGTTTCCCTCCAGGGCTTGACGAACGACTTCCAGCTCCTGACGAGCGCATTGAATCTCATTCTGAAGTTCGACTTGAGCCTTCTGATTCGCTATTTGGCGTCGGTGGAGGTCCTGGAGGAGGCCCCCCTTGGCCATAACCTCTCTCAGCCGGTTGCGCTCCTGTTCCATTCCTTCGAGTTGATCAACAAGGAGCCTACGGTCATCCTGGAGTCGTTTTTCAGTCTCCTCAGTCACCTTGTCGATGTGGAACAATCCAAGGTTACGGTCCTGCACCACAATGGTACCCACTCGGACCACCAGGCCCTGACGCATGATCTCTGCTATTGTCGGGTCATCTTCGTACCCAAGAAGTGCTTGCAAGGCGTTGTCAGCCGCCACATTAGTGTGTGATGCAACGAGAATCTTTGCGTGGCTCTCACTCAGGAGTTCCTTCACGATAGCCGCGATGGTCTTGGTCTTCCCCGTGCCAGGTGGTCCGAAAACAAAGCACACCTCACTTCCTAAACTCTGGTCCACCGCCTTGAGTTGCTCTTCGTTCGGCGGATTCCCATCCTTGCCAACCAGCCAGCTAAGTTTCGCGGAGCCGCGACCAAGGACAGGCTGTATCTGATTGAGCACTTTCGCTGCCTGTGCCGAATAGTGCGAATTATCTAATACTGACGGCAATCGCTCAGCAAGAAGAGTTAGAAGGTATGTAAGGTCGGTATGCAGATAGGCGATAGCTATGGATATTCCGAAATCACGGGGCAGCAATACGAGAATTTCCGTGTCGCGGGATTCCGCGATTGTTGCCTCGAATACGCTCCCATGGATTTCGATTTTACCGGGAAAGTCATTTCCTAAGGCACTGGGAAGGGGCCTGTCAATGTCAAAGAGGTATAGATAACCTTGCCTTCTTGAGACTTGCAAGCGGCCATTGCGGAGTATATTGGTCCTATTCGCGCCCTGTTCTTTTGCAGCCTCAGCTTCGTGCTGTAGCGCCACCGCCATTTCTCGGATGAGAGCGTCGAGCATTGTTCCGATATTATCCACCCGCCTCGGGCGGTCGGGAAATAGAAATCCGCACACCGCCGAGCAATAAAACTGGCGCATGCGTCACAGGAGTATGTATTATCTCCTCAATTGTGCCCCGGCCCTTTCCAGACGGGCACATCGAGGTGACAAATGCCAGACACAGTTTTCGCGGGTGGCGCATACGTCGCAACGCCTTTTGTCGCGATGTATGCGCCTATTATCGGGCGACCTGCTGCAATGTCGGCATGAAGCCCACGGCGTGCGAATCGTGGCGTGGCTACGCCCCCACAAATCCAAAGGGCGCATACATGCCGACAAAAAACGTCGGCACGTATGCGCCACCCCGCGAAATTAGGCTTGAGCAAAAGGGGGTAACAATACTTGGCTGACCAAATGTGCTACGTGCTACAATCCCCCGCATGCCAACAAAACCGAAGGTTTGTGCGTTTTGCCGACGCGGTGATCGGCAAATCACTACAGAGCATGCGATAGCTCAATGGATTCAAGAGCTGTTTCCGTCTCATTCCCGAGCTGTTCTACGTCACGGTGACAACTTTAAGCGTTCCTGGGAAATAGGCAAAAAGAACGCCTACAGGATCAACGATGTTTGCAGTTGCTGCAATACGACCCTTGGTAAAATCGAGACGGTCGCGCATGACATTCTCGAGCCCTTAATCTTAAACGGCATGCAGACGGCCATCGCCGCCGAGCAAGCCCGAATCTTAACGGCTTGGTTTTACAAGACCGTAATTGCCTGCGACTTAATTAAGCCGATTAGAACTGAACCGTACTTTTCACCGGAAGACCGGAAGCGTGTAGTCACAGTTCCAATTGAAGCAATCGGTGCGATAGAAAATGACCTATACGTATGGATTGCGTCTTGTCTTCTTGATTCTTACTGTATGATTTGGCAGGCAGACGGAAGATTGAGTCCGCTTTACCCGAGGGATTCCGTTCGGAAGCCAATCTATGCCCACGCGTCTACCCTCGCTATCGGTAAGATAGCGTTCCAGATGTTCACGTTGAGGATCAAGGGGTTTCCTTGGAAAGAGAGTCCTTTTTCTAGTGGAACCGTTCTGAGGCTTTGGCCCCAGCCGGAAGGAACAATCGGTCCTATCACAAAGCCACTTGATCCACGGAGTTTTGGTGATTTTAGCCGTAGACTGGCACCGTTTGGATCTCTAAATCATTCTTATGGATTCCTTTCCGTGACATGATATGACTGGCATCCGCGCAGCGTTTTGGCGGCGCAAGGCGGCGGAGCAGGGCGTTGCCGATGCGCAATGCAAGCTCGGGGCTTGGTGTGGGATGGGCCAGGGTGTGCCCCAGGAGGGAAACGGTGTCAGGAACGTGTGAAGAAATTAGCCTGAAAACCAACAAGAATGCCTAGGTGGAAAGTGGTAGGTCGGGTACACTGCGGGCATGACGACCAAGCCTCCGGTTACTCGACCTCGTTTGACTGCGGTGAATCGGTGCCAGATGGTGATGCGGGCGATTGATGTGGAGCGACTGATTGAGGAAGATCACCCCGCGCGCTCGATTTGGGAGTTGGTAGGGCGGCTGGATCTGAGTCGGTATTATGCCGGCATCGCCGCCGTGGAGGGGCGGGCGGGGAGGGAGCACACCGATCCGCAGGTTTTGATCAGTCTCTGGCTGTATGCCTACAGCCGCGGGATCAGTTCGGCGCGCGAGATGGCGCGGCGGTGCGAATATGAACCGGCCTTTCAGTGGCTGTGCGGGCTGGAGCCGATCAGTCACCGCACGCTGTCCGGGTTTCGTTCCAGTCAAAAGGCGGCGCTGGACGATCTCTTCGTGCAGGTGCTGGGGATGCTGAGCGCCGAGGGTCTGATCACTCTGGAGCGCGTGACGCTGGACGGCACGAAGATCAAGGCCAATGCCGGCGGCAATACGTTCCGGCGCCAGCCGACGCTCGAAGCTCACCTGCAATTGGCCCGCGAACAAGTGCGGCTGATGGAGGAACAAGCGGCGGAAGAAGAGCAGATGGCCAGGCGGCAGGTGGCGGCGCGGCAGCGGGCCGCACGGCAACGCCGGAGCCGTTTGGAGGCTGCCGTACGCGAGGTCGAGCGCTTACAGCGCGAGAAAAAGGACGATCGCGACAGTTTTGTGGCCCGCGCCTCCAGCACCGACCCGGAAGCCCACGTCATGAGAAATGGCGAGGGCGGCACGGTTCCGAGCTACAACGTGCAACTGCTGACGGACACCACGCACGGGCTGATCGTGAATGTGGAGGCGACCACCGATGCCATCGATCATCGCCAACTGGAACCGGCCCTCGACCGCTGCGCGCAAACGCTGGGACGCCATCCCCGGCAGATCGTTGCCGATGGCGACTACACCAATCACGCCTCGGTCGCGGCGGCGGCGAACTGCGGAGTGGATTTTTATGGATCGTGGCAGGCGAGTTGGAAGCCCGGCGAACGCGACGCCCAAGGCCGCCGCGCCGCGTTTCTGGCCAGCGCCTTCCACTATCGTGCCGAGCACGACAGCTTCACTTGCCCGGCGGGAGAAATCCTGACTCACCGTGCGATACAGAATCGCGGGCACGGGGTCCGCGTCCACGTCTATCGCGCGCCGCGGGAGGCTTGTCGTACGTGTACGTTACGCAGCCAGTGCGCCCCGCAAAAAGCGCGCTCCCAATGGGTCCGATCGATTACGCGCCTGGAGGAACCCGCGGCGACCCTGGCCTTCAAGGCCAAGATGGCCACGGAAGAAGCGCAGCGGATTTACGGTCAACGGTCGCGTATCGCCGAGTTCCCCCACGCCTGGATTAAAGAACGCTGCGGCCTGCGCCAGTTCCGCTGTCGCGGCCGCCTGAAAGCAACCCTGGAGGCAACGTGGGCGGCGCTGAGTTATAACCTGACCCGATGGTTCGCCCTGCAGCGACGGCCCACCCTGACCGATGCCGCCCTGGCGCCGGCGTAAGTGAAGAGCGCCAAAGCGCCACACGAGGATGAGGAAGAAATCATGCTGCCGCCGGTGCTCACCTGGCAACCTCACCCCCAGCCGCGATTACCCGCACCACGAAAGTGAAATCATCGTGCATCCCGACTTATCCCTATCCCGCGATTCTCAAAACACATTTCTTCACACGTTCCAGGTACCCTTTCTCCTCCAGGTACCCTTTCTCCTCCCCGGGGTTTAGGTGCTGCTACTTGGGTGGCGGCTCGACCCTACCGAGAGCCTCGTCGGTGGCCAGTTCGGGTTCAGCCGTTTCCTCTTCGGTTAAGTCCCGGATTTTTTTCTGGAGAGCCGACTGGGGAATTGCACGTAACTGACTGGCGATCCTCTGCCTCGAGGTTCGCCGCCCAGCCCTCCAGGCCCTGCTCGGCGAGAACCGCTTCATCGGCCGCGGGGCTCTGCGCCAGACGGGACAGGTCCCATCGCTTCGGATCCGGCTGCCGCATCACGATCAGATGCACACGCTCTCCCGGACGAAGCGTCAACGGCGTGCTCGGCTTGAGCATGCCCTTCTCGTATTCAGCCTCTACGACCCGTGATCCCATGGCGCCAGTATATCTGGTGTGCGAGGCGTAAACAACCTGTCATGGGGTTTTTCCGAGCGGTTAGCGTCAGCCGTGCCAGCAAGCTGGCGAAAGGCAAAGCGGCAGCTTCGCGGCCGCACTCCAAAAGCCGGTAAGGCCCAGTCTCAAGGTGCGGGCAGGTGAGCCCCTAAGGGGCGATCTAACGAAGCCCAGGCCGAAGGTCCGCCGATCTTAATGGTGGGCCAAGGGCCTGGGTCAACGGGACCCAAACCGATACCCGAGCCCTGAAGGGGCGAAACAATCAATACCACACGTACCGCTCGTCGTGGGCAATTCCGTGCGCGTCCAGCAGTATCCCGCCCTTTCAGGGCTGGGGGCAAAATTTGGGGGTAATCTAAACCCAGGCCTTCAGTCCGCCATCGTGATCGGCGGACCTTCGGCCCACCATTAGCGGGTAGCGCGGAGGTGGCGTAGTTCAGCTTCCTCCGCGGTTCTTAACATGGCAACAGCGTTCTCGGACATACATATATCGGTTAATGCCCAAGGGAAACGCCGCAGACGAAGCCAAACAGCGGCTACGTCTGCGCTACCCCGCTAAATCGCAGAGCTGGGCTCGCTCTGCGCCAGCCAGCCCGAATCTTCCGGTGTGTAAGCCCCGGCGATCTCAGGTTCATCCAGCAGATGAATGCCAGCCTTCGCTACGCACGCCACGGGCGCGAGCGCTTGAGGCCGCTGTTCAGCACAGCAAGCCCAGTATTCACATCATCCACGATCTGAAAATCGAACATGCCGACGCAAATGAAATCCGCCCCGTTTTCAAATGCGTAGCGGAAGCCGCTCTCCGGTACTAATGCGCCCGCTGCCAGGGTCTTGAAAGCGATCCAGGGCTCCTGCAAGTTGTGCATGTAGGCGGTGGTTGCCTCCGGGGAGTCGCACCAAATATTGTCATGTTCGGGCTCGCCCGGGCGGGCCGACCAATAATTTAGTTGGTGGAATGTCTTCATCCAGAAATCGGGCCGCAGCCCCTTGTCAACGCACCCTTTGATGGTTTCCAGGTGGTGCGCGCCCACTCCTGCCGGCAGACCGTTCCGGCGAATGAGTTCCAGCGCTTTCGCAATCGTGTCAAACTGCTTGTCCTGAACGAGTTGTTCGGCGATGAGTCCCTGGATATAGCAGGCGGCGGCTCCGTGGTCGATAGACTTCTGGACCGCTTCCATTACGGGATCTTGGCCGCAATCAGAAATGAACTGGATTTTCCCGCCGTTTCGATGGTAGTTGTCGATGATGTCGCAAAGACCCGGATTGGTGAGGAAGGCATTGATTCCGCACGCCTCCGCTAACTCCAAAGTCTCGAAAGTCTTACTGCGATTGTTGTAGGCCTTGAATAGCGCCTCAACGTAGATCAGATCGCGAGAATGCGACCAGCCGCCGATCAGGTTGCCGCCCAGTATCATCCGGCTCAGTTTCATCTTGCCGATGTTCCCGTACGGCATTTGGCCCTTTAGGTTTGGAACGGGCTTCGGATTTACCGCGGCTTCATCCGCTTTGGCGAGCGATTCGAAGATCTTGTTCGAGGCCGCCATGCCCCCAGCGGCTGTGGCCCCCTTCCTAATAAAGTTGCGCCTATCCATAAAGTGCCTCCTTAATGTATAAAAACCAAAAGTCAAAGAACGAAGTTATAGCCCCCTTTTAGCACCTAGTGGGCCATACGTCAACGCGAGCACTGAATACTGTCGTTAGCTAAGAACAGTGACTGGAGCTAGAGAAATCTGGCAGGCCAACGGCCAAGTCCTTTCTTGTTGAATTCGAAGCGGGAAACAATAAGGGCGGGCATGAAGCCCACCCCTTTTTCCTGAACATGCCAATGTTTTGAGCCCCAAAGGGGCGAAATAACAAAGCCCAGGCCAACGGCCTGGGTCAACGGGACCCAAACCGATACCCGAGCCCTGAAGGGGCGGAACAATCCTCTTCAATCCCAAACGTACCGCTCATCGTAAGCAATTCCGTGCGCGTCCAGCAGGTTCTGGAATTCCGCTGGCCACGCGGTGGTGGGTTTCTTGTTGTGTTACGTAGAGTGGGGAAGGAGATTGCGGCATGGGGAAACACGTATCTCGCCCTTTCAGGGCTGGCGGCAAAATTGGGGGCTCATCCAAACCCAGGCCGTTGGCCTGGGCTTCGTTATTTCGCCCCTTTGGGGCTAAATCAACGGCCCTTTGGGGCTTAAAATATTGGCGGGTTTCTCCGCAACCAACAAGCACCTGGACGTATAGTCGCCAAACCGCTCTTCTGTCACCCTGCGGGAATTGGGGGCCTGGCGCGGGGGGAGTTCGCATACAAAATGACTCCAGCATTCAGTCACTGAGCGGCTGAATTGAGGTGTGGAAGGGCGTTTGCCGTTCCCGGTCCGTCCGGGACATGGACATGCCGGATGTGGGTGCCAGAGCGCTATTCGGAAAGTCTCGCCCAAAACGAATCTGCCAGGCCCACCGAATGTGAATCTCACCCATGTCGAGGCCGTGACTCGTGTGGTTCTTTTTGAACAGACAATTCAGGGCTCGACCTGTTAGCTTCTGCAATGACTCGGGACTTCAGGAAATCCCCCGGTCGTCGTAGTGGCGGGAAGGGAGAATTCACGGGTGCCTCATGGGACATGAACGCTTCAGCCCCCTCGGCTTCGTAGGTCGAATCGTGCTCCCCTTCGTTCTGGTCTACGGGACCTGGAATCCGTCGGGCCGGTCGTTTTATCACTGGGCCATCGCGCCCTTTTTCTCGGGAACGCCGGCCATCGGGCCGGTGAAGGTCGTGGTAGCCCTGCTCCTGCTCGCGGGCTGGGTTGTCGTGCTCCAGGCGACGTGGCGGTCGCTCGGACTCGGCGGCTCGATCCTGATCGCGGCCATATTCGGCGCACTCGTCTGGCTGCTCATCGCCAAGGGGGGCGTCTTCCAACCGCACAGCGCGACGGCCTTTTCGCACTTGGGACTTGTGGCGCTCAGTCTGCTCCTGGCCATCGGGATGAGTTGGGCCATCGTGCGCCGGAAGCTGACCGGTCAAGTCGAGGTGGATACAGAGCGGGGCTAGGCGACCCAGTGAACAAGAAGGGGCAGACGCAGGCAAGAAGTCTGCGCCGGCGCCACCCTGCCCGAAATCTCCCCTGCCATCCCAGAGAGAATCTAAAGGCTACGCCTTGGGGAAGGGTTCGCCACCCCGGGGTGAATACTGCGCCAGGATGTCGTCGAGTTGCTTCGCCTCGGCGGGAGGGGTGGCAAGACCGTCGATCAGGATTTCCTTGGGCTCATAGACGTGATGGTAGAGCTGGAAGTTGGCGCCGTAGTCGGTCTTGAGCACTGCCCCGGCCAGTGAAACCCCGGCGAAAAGCCCGCGTGAACGTGAGTAACTGAGAATCTCGGCATGCAGTTGAAGGTCCGTTGCACCCTCCGCGGTACGCCCCACGGGGCCCGCCGCCGCCGAGGCGTCCACGCCCAGCTTGACCCTGCTCTGCAACAACTTCCGCACGCCGCCCGTATTCATCACAATGAAGACGATATCGCTCGACTTGCCGCCGATTTGGAAACCGAAATTCGCTCCGTACAGGGTGAACATCGACGGTGCGCCCCAGGGACCGTCACCGCCCTTTCGGCAGGCCAGCGCGCCACGTCCATAGGCGCCGCCAAAACCAAACGCAAACCGAAGCTCAGAAGGGATCACGCCCACACAGACGGCCCTATTGAGCAGATTCCGGGGGATGCCCTGCTCGGGCGCTTGCATAATCTCATTCACGGCAAAGGCCGCGGATTCCAGCCGCTCGGCTTCTTTGCTTTGTCCGGCCGCCAGCGCTGTCCCGGCGAAGGTCAACCCGAGAACGATACTCATCAGCTTTCGCATGCTTGTTCCTCTCCTGTTCCGTCACTTGCAGATCCTTAGGTTGGATGATGCCAAACGCTCCGGGGATGTGTGCCCGGCCCTGCTGCTCAAGCTTTGCCGAACCGCCTCCCGCGGTGCGGCGAGTACTTCGTCAGCGCTTTGTCGAGCCGGCGCGCTGCGAAGATCGCAGGCCTGGAATCCTGGCCGATGGTGCGGCTTGGGCAGGGTGGCTTGCCTGGCCGGAGGTTGGCGAAAGCCCTTGGCGTCCGACCCACACGCGCGCCAACCGCCACGGAGTAGAACAACTCCGCCCGCGACGGCGTTGGGGGGAAGGAATCACTGCAGCGGGCGGACGGGATTATCCTGATTTCCGGCGCGCAGGGGCACACGGTTTACATCAATGCTGGCGGCACTATCTTGTGGGGTTTGAGCTTTACGGGGTCTCGCGGGATTCGCTGACGTTCCACACGTACAGGAAGCTGGCGTCGCTGGCGGTGGCAACCGTCCGTCCGGCTTTGCGGGTGGCCCGATTCAGGGCGGAACGTACCTTCTCTTTACTCTCCGCCAAATCCGCCAAGGGGACTTTAATAGCAGCGCCGTCCTTCAGCTTGTCGAGATCTTTGAGGATGATGGATACGATCTGCTGGTGCTTTCCCTTGCGCCCTTGCGGGACGCTGGCTTGCTCCATCGTCTTGAAATGCGCCAGTTCTTTCACTGCTTGAGGACTCATACCCGCCTCCGCGAGTCGATAACGTTAAGCATACGTTACGCTATCGTATCTCACCCTTACGATAGACTGCAAGTAAATAATCGGACGGCTAACGTATCCGGCCCGTGCTCCCGTTACCGGCGCAGACCGCTACCGGGCGGGACTGCAAAGTGTCTCTAATTGAACGAACACGTCACGCTAATAGGGCAATAAAAGAGTTCAAAAAGAGTTAACCCGTATCGATCGTGGCCTGCTAGGCTTTACGCGGTAGGAAGGATAAATCTAAATGCTCAAAACGAAAAAAGCGAAAACATACTTCGAGCAGGTCCCGCTGGAGATCGTCAAAAAGATTGCGGAGGAAGATACTCCGGACGACGAAACGAACGGAACCGACGTGACCTTTGAACCTCCGGCAAGAAAGTGAGTTGTATTTCCGCCTCGGGGACGAGCCCCGGCGAATGTCCTATAACACCCCTCTCACGGATGGCGTGAGGGGACACTTAAATCAAGACCAACCTCGAGAGAGATTGATGAAACTTTACGAGCAAGCTTCTAACCCACCGGCCCCTGGAAAGAGCAGGAAGCTCAGTGATGAGAAGTTGTTTTGACGCGAGAAGAAGAGAGAGACTTTTATGACACCACAGAGACAGAAGAACCAGCCTAAGGATGTCAAGGGCAACGGCCAAGGCAAGCCCACGCCTGGCCCGGTAAACACCATTACTCCGCCCATCGATTGGGCGGCATTCCTGGCCGGAATGTCGCGCGGGAAAACCGTTCTGGAATACGGCGAGGGCCGCACCATCTTCATGCAGGGAGACCCAGCGGACGCCGTGTGGTACCTCCACCAAGGCAAGGTGAAACACGCGGTGACCTCCCAACAAGGCAAGGAGGCGATCGTCGCCGTGTTGGGCCCCGGTGAGTTCTTCGGCGAGGGCTGCATGGCCGGCCGGCCGGTGCGTATGGCCACGGCTACCACCATGAGCGATTGCACGCTTTACAGGATCGACAAGCAGTTGATGATGCGCATGCTCCACGAGCAGCACGGCATCTCGGAATTGTTCGTCACCCATCTGCTGATGCGCAACATGCGATATCAGGAGGATCTGGTCGATCAGCTTTTCAACTCCAGTGAGAAGCGCCTGGCCCGGGTTCTCTTGCTGCTTTCCCATTATGGCAAGGAAGCCAAAGCTGAAAGCATCCTTCCCGGAATCAATCAGGAACACCTGGCGCAGATGGTCGGCACCACCCGGTCGCGGGTCAGTCATTTCATGAACAAGTTCCGGACGCTGGGCTTTATCGATTACGCGGGCAGCGGCGCGTTGACGGTTAACAGCGGCCTCTTGAGCGTCGTGCTGCATGACTAGTGCGGGACATCGCAGACCCTCCCAAGAACCGGGGTCTGCGCCAGCCGTTGGCGGTGGCCCTCCAACCACCACAGCCCGCTAACCAGCAAACCAGTCGAAAGCTCCTAGCCCTCTCCGAGGGGAGAGGGTGGACCGCGGCCGGCGTTTTCACCAGCCGGCGCGGGACGGGTGAGGGGTCTTTCAGCACGAGTACTTCTTAACACGACCAACCGCATACCCCACCACCACCGCGCTGAGCAATCTTGACCTACGGCGTGAGCCGTACGGAACTGACACGTATGCCCACAGACGGTATAACCAGTGTGCCTCGATTATCCAGTGAGAGGCAGAGTTAACCAGAGTGGGAGGCAATACCAATGAAATACAATCGCATTATCAGCACCGCAGTGATGTTCTTACTTCTCGGGTGCACCCTTCCTGCCTTCGCACAAAAAGGCGAAGAGGAAAAGGGCGGAGGAAAAGCGCAGCCGGCCCAGCACCAGGCGCAACCTCAGCGTGCCCAGCAGCAGCCGCAACGTGCCCAACAACAACCGCAGAGGGCACAACAGCAGCCGCAGCGCACCCAACAGGTGCAACGCCAGCAGCAACCGCAGCGCACGCAGCAGGTGAAAACCGAGCAGCCGCAGCGCACTCAACAAGTGCAGCGCCAGCAGCAGCCGCAGCGCACCCAACAAGTGCAACGCCAGCAGCAGCCGCAACGCACCCAGCAGGTGAAAACGCAGCAGCCGCAACGCACGCGACAGGTGCAGGCCCAGCAATCACAGCGCGGGCAGTCCGGAAGGCAGCAAACACAGACCGTGGCTGCCAACCGTGGTGGCGGGGGCGGGGGCCAATACGGGCGTATTTCCAATGCCAATTACGGCGCCCATTTCGGGCATGAACACTCGTTCCACATGGGGCGTCCCTGGATGATCGGCGGCTATAACCGCTTCCAGTACGGCGGCTATTGGTTCGGGTTCAATTCCGGGTGGCCCATCGGCTGGGACTACGACGACGACGTTTATGTCGAATACATCGATGGCGCCTACTACATGTTCGACCTGAGGCATCCGGGCATTCAGATTGCACTCAACATCTTTTAACGATTTTAGATCCGACCCAAGAACGCCGGGGCAGAAAAGAGCGCCCCCAGAAAGTAATGAGGTAACTCCGATGAAAAAGCTAGACCGATTCAAAGTAGTAGGAATGATTATCTGCTTGTGCCTGGGAGTGCTAACGTTTCTATCCAGTGCCAAGGCAGACGAGTGGAACCGGAAAACCGTCATGACCTTCAGCGCGCCCTTCGAGGTTCCGGGTGTGGACGCTCAGGTCCTGCCGGCGGGAACGTATGTTTTCAAGGTCATGGATTTGACTGATCGGCACGTGGTCCAAATCTTCAACGAAGCCGAAGACCACGTTTTCACCACCATCCTCGCCATCCCCAATTATCGTTTGAAGGCGACGGGCAAAACGGTCCTGACCTTTAAGGAAAGAGGCGAAGGACAGCCGGAAGCCATCCGGGCGTGGTTCTATCCGGGACGCAACTGGGGCGAGGAATTTGTTTACCCCAAGCGCCGGGCTTTGGAACTCGCCAAGATCGTCAATGAGCCCGTTCTCGCTACTCCCGTCGAACTGCCTGCGGACGTTGAGGTTTTGAAGACCGCGCCGGTCATAGCCGTTAAACCTACCGGCGATGAGGTGGCAATTACCGAAGTGGTTGAGCCCCTGCCGCCGACAGAGGTAGCCGCCAACACCGCCGCCCCAGCGACCATGGCTCAAACGGCCAGCCCGTTGCCGCTGGTGGGATTGATCGGGCTTCTGTCGCTAGGCGCAGGCGCTGCATTTTGGGCTTTTTCGAAGCGCACTGCCTGAGCCCAGAAAGTGTAAGCCTCTCGGTGGACCAGCCACAGAGAGGGTCTAAGTAGGACGCTTCGGGCGCCAATTTGCGGCCCGGGCGAAGCTGACTGAGCGTCGGGTCATGAAGGGGGGGGCGGTACGCGAGTACCCCTCCCCATCACGGTCGAAGGGTTAACCTCAAGAAGCTCACCCTTCTGGCAACGGACTGGATTCGACGGGCAGGCGATGGGTAACCTGCGAATGAGGACTTGAATGTTCATCATCTATGAATATGCCGCCTGTTTAATCGCGGCGGTGATTGGCGCGGCGCTGGTGTTCACGGTCGGGGGAATCCTCATCGTGCTCAAAGAGCTAAGCAGTCAGGGAGCGCGAAGGTTGCGAGAAATAACCCCTCGCGCCGCTTGGTTGGTGGGAAGATGGGCGCTGGAACCTCGCCAGCCCTAGTCAGGTTGGCCATTCTCAAGGGGAGGCGCAGGTTGCAGTCCCGGCAACAACCCGTGATGAGATTACGCACCGGCAAGGAAGGGGTCGCCACTGGCCGTTGTCTGGTCGCGCTCGTCTTCCTGCTGACTTTCCCCAGTCTGGCCCGGCCGCAAGCCTCCGCGCCACCCACGGGCCGCCCGAGTGGCGACTACACGATCCGGGTGAACGCTGATTCGGTGGTCTTGCAAGCCACCGTGCGGAACCACAATGGCACTCCGGTTTCGGGCCTCAGCAAGGAGAACTTCCAGGTCTACGAGGACGGAGCACTGCAACAGATTGAGTATTATGGCCATGATGATATCCCGGTTACGGTCGGTTTAGTTGTAGATAACAGTGGAAGCATGCGAACCAAGCGCCCGGAACGTCATAGCCGCCGCCTTGGCGTTTGCCCGCTCCAGCAATCCGCAAGACCAGATGTTCGTCGTCAATTTCAACGCGCATGTGTCGTTTGGCCTTCCCGACGGCATGCCCTTCACGGACCAAGCAGGGCAATTGCAATCGGCCCTGTCGAGAATTACCGCCATCGGCGAGACGGCGCTCTACGACGCTGTGGCGGTGGCGTCGAGCACCTGAAGCAGGGTAATCGCGACAAGAAAGTGCTGATCGTGGTGAGCGATGGGGGCGATAACGCCAGCCACCACACCTTGGACCAGGTCGCGACCCTGGCAGGACAGTCGGACGCTATTATCTACACGATTGATATCTCCGTTCCCGAAGACCCTGACCGGAACCCCAATGCCCTGCGGCGGCTCGCCAAGGTCACGGGTGGCGAGGCCTTCTCGCCGGAAACACTGGAGGAGGTTGCCCCGATTTGCGAACGAATCGCGCAGGATATCCGAAGCCAGTACACCCTCGCCTATACACCCGCCAATACCAAGTCAGACGGCGCCTATCGGACCATCCAAGTTAAGACAACGGGGCACGGACGCTTGACCGTCCGCACCCGCGCCGGGTACTATGCACCCTCGAAACCTCAAGCGTTGCCCGCCATTGCCGGCAGTCAGACAAGTCATCCATGAACTTCAGAATTAAGCGGCCAAGGGACCATCCGACGCGAACCGCCTTGATACTCCGTTGGGGACAATATGTCTTCTTTGGGGTGGGCGTCCTGGCGCTGAGTTATTGCGCCACCGTGCTGCTCGATAGGTGGCTCTTTCAGGCCTACCAAACCTGGCAATTCGAACGTGCCTTGAAGGCCGCGCAGATGTCCCACTTGAGCACCGGGGAGGCCCTGCGAGGCCCTAGTCCCACCAAAACGGAAGCGGACCGTGCGCGCGCGGTGAGTTTTGGAATCGATGGACTCGCAGGCTCTCCGTTGGGACGAATTGAGATCAATTCCATCGGCCTTGCGGCGATGATCATGGAAGGCGTTGACGGAAAAACCTTGCGACACGCGGTCGGACATGTTCCCGGTACCGCCCT
>CAWDSK010000006.1:0-1660000 GCA_963804995.1 uncultured Acidobacteriota bacterium | reverse complement strand
GCGCCACTGTTCGCCTTGATTGTTCTGGCTGTCATCCATGAGCGCGTGATCAAGCAACTCAGCCGCGGCTCACGCGCCGTGGCTTTTTACGAAGGTGGATTGGCGCGCCTGGACCATCGCTGGATGGGAACCGGGGAAACGGGTGAGAGGTTCCTGAACGTCGCGCACCCCTATTCCCGCGACCTCGATCTGTTCGGGGTGGGTTCGCTATTCGAATTGCTCTCGACCGCACGCACCCGGGTGGGCCAGGAGACGCTTGCCAATTGGATCCTGGCGCCCGCCTCCCCTGACCAGGTCCGAGCCCGACAAGCGGCCGTCGTCCATTTGCGTAGCCGGTTGGATTTGCGCGAAGACCTGGCGGTACTGGCGGAGGAAGCGCGCTCGCTCGAGCCGGCAGAAGTCCTGGCCACCTGGGGTGAAGGTCCGCCGCTACTGGCGTCGAAGCTCTTGCGGTTCGTGAGCGCCCTGCTGGCGGGCTTGTGGCTGATCAGTCTGGCTGCCTGGTCGATCTGGGGCCTCGGGTATCCGGCCCTCCTCATGAGCGCGGTTAACCTGCCTTTCGCACTTCCACCCGCTACCGGGCTGATTTTGGCAGCTTGCGGTGCACAAGGTCTTTGCCTTCAATGGGCGCGGGTTGAAGAGTGCTTGTAGGCCCGACCTACCCTCTTTTCTGGGGCGCGAAGGTCTGGCATTCTGGGGCGTGCACCTGAAGATTCATCGACGCAAAAAGGACGGCAAGGAACATCGTTATTTCAGCATCGTTGAGAGTCGGCGCGTGTCGCGCTCGAAGGTCGTGCATCGGACGGTGCTGTATCTGGGCGAAATCAACGACAGCCAACAATCCGCGTGGCGCAAGACGCTGGAGGTTTTTGACGAGGACCGTCGCGTCCTCGCGTCCCTGAGCCTCTTCCCGGAGGACCGCGAACTTCCTGCGGATGCTGTGGACGGCGTACAAGTGAAGTTGAGTGAAATGCGCGTTGAGCGGCCGCGCACCTTCGGTGGCTGTTGGTTGGGCTGCGAGCTGTGGCGCCAGTTGAAGCTGGACGAGTTCTGGCAGGCGAGGTTGCCGGAAGGGCGCGAGGGAGTTCCGTGGGAGAAGGTGCTACGGCTGCTGGTGGTGAACCGGTTGATCGAGCCGGGCAGCGAATTCCGTGTGCATCGGCACTGGTTCGATCAGACCGCCATGGCCGAGTTGCTGGCAGTGAACTTCGCGGTGGCCGAGAAGGACCGGCTCTATCGTTGTCTGGATCGAATACTGGCGCACAAGGCGGAGTTGTTCCAGCACCTGCGGCTGCGGTGGCAAGACCTCTTTGCGGCGCGCTTTGATCTGCTCCTCTACGATCTCACCAGCACCTATGTGGAAGGAGAGGCGGAAGCGATTCCCAAAGCCCGCCACGGTTACAGCCGGGACGGGCGGTTCGACTGTCGGCAGGTGGTGATCGCCCTGGTGCTGACGCCGGAAGGTTTCCCGCTGGCCTACGAAGTGATGGAGGGGAATACTTCCGACCGGAACAGCTTGCGCGGTTTTCTGGACAAGATCGAGAGCGTGTACGGCAAGGCACGGCGGGTGTGGATGATGGATCGGGGAGTTCCCAGTGAAGAACTGCTGGCGGAGATGCGCACCCCGGGGCGGGAGATGTTTTACCTGGTGGGGACGCCACGGGGCAAGATCCGGCAGTACGAAGCGAAGTGGACGGAACTGCCGTGGCGGAAGGTGCGCGAGTCGGTAGAGGTGAAACTGTTCGCGGAGGAAGGCGAGTTGTATGTGCTGGCGAAGAGCGCAGGCCGCCAGGCGAAAGAGATGGCCATCCGTCGACGCAAGCTGGCACGGCTGTTGTGGAGGCTGCGGGCCTTGCGGCGCGTGTGTCCGACGCGTGATGCGTTGCTGATGAAGATCGGAGCAGCCAAGAGTGAAGCCGGACGGGCCTTCGGTTTCGTGAAGATCAGCGTGCCCAAGGCCCAGGAAGAAGTGACTCGCCAGACCTTCCAGTTCCGGCTCGAGCGCAGCAAGTTGGAGGAAGCGGAGCGGCGCGATGGACATTATCTGTTGCGCACCAATCTGACGGGGGAAAATCCCGAGGTGTTGTGGGACCGCTACATGCAACTGGCGCAGATCGAAGCGGCCTTTAAGTGTTTGAAGAGTGAGCTGGGAATTCGGCCGATTTATCATCAAATAGAACATCGCGTCGAGGCCCACATCCTCATTGCCTTTCTGGCGTACGGCTTGTGGGTGACGCTGAAACAGCGTCTGCAGGCCCACGCTCCGGGCCTGACGCCGAAAGCGGTGCTGGAGAAGCTGGCGGGCATGCAGATGCTCGATGTGTCTTTCCCGACCACGGATGGGCGCCGATTAGTGATGCCCCGCTACACCGAGCCGACACCCGAACAAAAGCTCCTGTTGCACGAACTGCAGCTCGTGCTCCCCACTCAGCCACCGCCCAGGATCACGGTCCAGCCGGAAATCTTTCCTGCTGGAATGCTGCGTTTGTAGGCCAGACCTTGGCAATGCCTGTACTGAAAAGAAGCGAGTTAACCCAACTCAACACCCTGAAGTGCGAAAGTTCGGTTAACGTTTGCTTCAACCTGGCTTATCGCCAGCGGGTGGGAACAGTTGTCAGCGCCGTCGAAGCGGCTGCCCGCGACCTGGGGTTGCTGGCGGGCGTGCTGGCTCGGCTGGAGGCGGAACAGTTCGCGGCGCCCCGGCTCATGGAGCTGCGGTCGGCTCTTGAGTTGCAGGGGCTGCCTCCCTCGCGCTGGATTGGCCGGCTTGATCGGCTGATGGAGTATCTTGATTCCAGACGCAACCTGATCGTTAAATCCCTCGACCCGTTCGTGCTTTGGACGTTGCAGTGCGCCTGCGCGGTGGAAGCGTGGCGGACGCGGACGGGGCCAGCAGTCCGTCGATGGCTAACCACCGTCGGCGAGTTTGAGGCGCTCTCGTCACTGGGCTGCTATGCTTACGAGCATCCCACGGATGTCTTCCCGGAATTCACCGAGACTTCACCCTGCTTTGAAGCCGAAGGCCTTGCCCATCCCTTGCTGTCAGACCGCGATGCCGTGCGGAACGATTTGCGGTTGGGAGTTGACTTGCGGGTCCTCATCATCAGCGGACCGAACATGGCGGGGAAAAGCACCTTCGTGCGGGCGGTGGGGATTAACGCGGTGCTTGCGCAATGCGGCGCTCCTGTGCGCGCGCGGCGGCTGCGCCTGTCACCCCTCGCCGTGGGCGCGTCCATCTGCGTGCTCGATTCGCTTCAGGGTGGCATCTCGCGGTTTTACGCTGAAATCAGGCGCCTGAAACAAATCACCGACCTCACCCAGGGGCTGGTGGCGGTGCTCTTTCTATTCGACGAGTTCCTGCAAGGAACGAACTCCCACGACCGGCGTCTGGGCGCGGAGGCAATGGTGCGCAGCCTGGTTGAACGCGGAGCGATTGGTCTGGTGACGACCCACGACCTGGCGCTGGCCGAGATCGCGACGGGACTGGGCCCGCGCGCCGCCAACGCCCATTTCCAGGATCGCCTCGAGGATGGGAAACTGTTTTTTGATTACCGGCTCCAACCGGGAATCGTCGAAACCAGCAACGCCCTCAATCTGATGCGGTCAATCGGCCTGGATGTCTGACAGACCTTTTTGCGGGCTGCGGAAACCGCCCTCGCGGCCTTCCTTATTTCTGCCGTGGAATTTTCTTGCGCTATCGGAAGAACCATGGGGGCCACCGCACTGGCTTTCCGGTGCAAGCCGCAGAGGCCACAGATTTACATAAGGTGGGTTAGAATTGGGTTTCCCATGAAGAAGTCCGCTGAACCGAAAAAGCTGATCCTCACGTTAGGTTTCCCGTCTGACCGGGCGGACATTATCCACGCCTTCGTGGGTGGTTCCGCGCTGCACGGCGTCAAGTTGCAGGGCACCGATGACACCGACGTTTACGGAGTCTACATTGAGAAGCCGTGGCTGGCGCTGGGCATGGAGAGTATGGAACATTTCACGGCCTCCACCTCATCGCAGACGCGCCGCAATGTGGCGAGCGACGTGGATGTGATGTGCTACTCGCTGCGCCGGTGGGCCTCCCTGGCTGCCAAGGGAAATCCCACTATTTTGCACTCGCTTTTCACGCCGGCGGATGCAGGCGAATCCGAATGGGCCAGTATCCTAGACCGCCGCGAGATCTTTCTGGCCCGAACTCATGCGAAGAAATATCTCGGATATGCCGACGCGCAGCTCAAGCGCATGTGCGGCCAGCGCGGTACGGGGAAGCACGGGCAACGGCCAGAGGTCATCGGGAAATTCGGTTACGACACCAAGGCCGCGATGCATACGCTGCGGTTGCTCTATGAAGGCATCGAGCTCATGAAGGAGCATTGGGTGACCTTGCCGCGCGCCTCGATAGAACGCGACCTTCTGCTGGCGGTCCGTTCGAGGGGAATGGTCGGAGGAGCGTGTAATTCGGCACGCTAATCGTCTGATGAAGAACCTGCAAGAATCCGCGGGGTCATCAAGTTTGCCGGAAATGGCTGACCTGAGCAAAGTTTCAAAGTTGGTAAGTGATATTTACCTGCAACATTGGGGAAGAAATGGGTAAACGGCTCACCAGACCGGGCTTATAGTTCTGAGGGGCATCCGCTGCATGCATGTAACAAATTGCGGAGCTGGTGGTAACCCAGCAAAAGACTTACTCATTCTTACCGAACAAAGAGCCAACCTGGGAGGCGTGATGCAAAAGGTTAACCTCGCCGACAAATTCGCGATGTTCAGTGAGCAGTGGAGCCCCAAGATCGTGGGGGGACTCAACGGTCAATATGTGAAGCTGGCAAAATTCCAGGGCGAGTTTGTGTGGCACCACCACGAAGTGGAAGACGAGCTATTCCTCGTGGTGAAGGGGAAATTCACCATGCATTATCGCGACCGGCGGGAGGAAATCGAGGCTGGCGAGTTCGTAATCGTACCGGCGGGTGTAGAGCACAAGCCCGTCGCCGACGAGGAAGTCCAGGTGCTGCTCTTCGAACCTAAATCGACCCTCAACACCGGCAACGTCCGCAATCAGCGCACGCTCGACAAGCTTCAAAAGCTTTGAGCGTCCGGCGAAGCCAATCTCCCAGGCCCATGTTGCGGAGCGGATCCCCCGCCTTGCCAGCCGCCAGCGACCGAGCGCTACTTCCCGTTGTAGCCGACCGGACTTCCCACGCCTGTGCAGAAATCCCAGCCAGGCGTGGTTGCGAATCCTACGTAAGGGCCGCAGTAACCCTTCATCAAATCGGTGAACTCGGAATGATTGGACCGATTACTGTAAATGGCGCTGAGTTCGGCCCCCGACGAGCCGTAAAAGTGGCCCGCGACGTTCACGATGCCGGCCAGCGAGGGTGCGCCAACGCTTGTCCCCCCGACAATGAACCACCCACCTGGAAGGGAGTCGACTTCGTTGCTGTCGAAAACCCAGACTCCGGTGTTGGGGTTGCCGTCAAAGGATATGTCGGGAACGCCTCGGGTTGGCCCCACGATCCCGCTAATCGTAGACTGATAAGAGGGACGGGATTCATAGGCGCTGGACCCCCCGCCGGTTTCTTCCCACGCAATTTCATAAAGAAAGTTACCGGTGTAAGGGTTACGAGCTGTGCTGGTTCCACCCACGCACACCACATTCGGAGATACGCAAGGATATTCAACTCCTGGCGAGTCTCCGGCGGCTGCGAAGTAAACCACCCCGCTGTTGTTGAAGTGATAGTCAAGGGACGACTCGTGGTTGAACTCATCACCTCCCCAACCCATGCTGACTTCTCCTTTTCCTTTTCCGCCGTGACGGCAAGTGGTCTCTCCGCAAATCACCAAATTGGAAGCGACATCCACGGCATTAAACAGATCGGTATCGAGATTGGAATTGGCCTCCACCAGATAGATTTGCGCGTTGGGCGCCATGGCGTGGGAGTATTCGATGTCCAGTGAGGCTTCCAGTTCCCAGCCACCCGTGGGGTCTACCGGCGGCGCAGAACCGCCGGCGTTGACAACCGAGAAGTCGGCCGCAGGAAGGTTGAATTGCTCCGAGAAATAGGCAAGGTCGGCGGCGGCCGTGGGGTCGTCATACGCCACGACGACCGCAATGGCGTTGCTTCCTCCGCTGGGATTAGTGGCGGAAGGATCGTTGGGATTGCAGCCGGTCCAGGGAGTGACCAGGCCATAGATACAGGCAAGTGAGGCCGGCGTCTCATAACCATATCCGGAAAACGGCGGCAACTCGTCGGGAGTTGGCCGGGCCGCGTCGGGCACAAAAATTCGCATGTTGGTATGGGCGCGGATACCCGCGGCCAAAGGTGATTGGTTGCTGGAATTGGGAATCATCACTTTGCCCTGAGCGCTATGCAACAGGTCCTGGCCGCTCTGGGCCGAAGTGGAAAGCGTAAATCCGAATTGCAACACGGCGAATGTGATGACCCACAAGCCAATCGTGCGCCTCATATAATCTCCAACCTCCTCCGGTCAGATCCAGGATCTTCTTCTCCACAATCCCGTCAGAATCTTCCGTCATTTGACCGTCGAGTCGTCCCATTTTAGTTGCCTGAAAATGTCCCAGAGCCTTCATTATATGTGGGACAAGGCCCGCTACGCCCCGCGTGCGTGTACAAGTGGGACACATTCTCACGTCGTTTGGCGACCCTCCGACTTGAGCCACAAGGGGCGCCCCCCTTAGAAATTTTTTCGAGGAAAGCCCTATGGTCGCTCCCGAAGCGGCAATTTGCAAGGATAAATTCGGGCAACTTGTCCCTGTGGGCCCTCGTCGCTCCTGGCTGGGGGATTGAGGGCGATTAAAGTGGCGCGCACCAATCCGAGGGAAATGGCGATGGCTTGACCGTAGTTGGGCAAGGCGCGAAACGACGCCGGCGTGGGGAGGCCCCTCGCGTCGGCTCAACTCAAGCGCAAGTTCTTCAGGAAATCATAGCTGATCTTTATAGCCTCGAGGGGCGGCACGTCGCAGCGGTCCTGTTCGACGAAGATATGCTGCGTGCCCGCTTGCCCCGCGTGGGCAAAGATTTTCTTCCAATCGATGCTGCCCTGGCCGACGGGGAAGAACGGGTTGGGGCCGGCGTCGGAAGGCGAGTCCGTGGTGCTGCCCTTAAAGCCTTTCTTCAGGTCCTTGATATGGAGCAGCGGGAAGCGCCCGGGATAGCGCTCGAAGTACGACACCGGATCGATGCCCGCGTAGACGCCCCAGAAAACGTCCATTTCCATCTTCAGCAGCCGCGCCTCGCAACGCGTGAGCATCAGGTCATAGCCGCAGGTATTGTCAGTGCGCGCGAACTCACGAAAATGCGCGTGATAGCAGAACTGCATCCCCGCGTCCTGGGCCAGCTTTCCGCATTGATTGTACAGGTCGGTCCGGCGCTCCCAGGCCTCGGCATCCAGCTTGGGATTATCTCCCACGACCACGAAGTGCATGCCATAGGCGTGGGCCAGGTTGAGAGTCTTCTTCCACTCGTCAACGGTTTTGGGCGAATCAAAGTAGCCACTGGGAGCGGTGAGCCCGGCGGCGCGCAGGTCCTTGACCAACTCCTCCGCCTTCAATCCCGGCCCGGTTTCGATTTCCTTGTAACCCGCAGCGGCGACTTGCTTCAGGGTTCCGGCCGGGTCCTTGGCAAACAGATGACGGACCGTGTAGAGTTCCAGGCCAATGGGCCCCGTCCAGGCGGGTCGCTCCGCCGCCGACAAATGCGCCGCCGCGACGCCTGCCGCAGTTCCTCCTAAAATCTTTCCCACGAAATCCCTTCGTGTCAGCATGTGTAGCCTCCTCAGTTGCGGCGCCATTTAAGCGCAATGGGTTCGAGATGTCAATGGATTGTCGGCGGCGTGTGAGTTGAATCTCTCTGCCCGAGCGCCTGCACCGGTGCTACAATCCGCTGCATGAAACGACGAACAATTTTTCTTGCACTCCTCCTTCTGGCGCCGCTTGGGGTATGGGCACAGACGACGCATTACCAACCCACCTGGGAATCACTCAACCAGCGAGCCACTCCCTCCTGGTTTGACGAAGCCAAGTTCGGAATCTTTATCCATTGGGGTGTGTACTCCGTGCCGGCCTATGCCGACCCGCATTCCAACGGAGGCCAGGCTTACGCCGAGTGGTACTGGCAACACCTGGAGGACAAGCAGAGTCCCACCTGGGCCTTTCACCTCCGCAACTATGGCGCGAATTTCCAATATCAGGACTTTGCCCCCGACTTCAAAGCGCAGCTTTATGACCCTGACCAATGGGTGGAACTTTTTGAGCGCGCGGGGGCGCGTTACGTGGTCTTGACCTCCAAGCACCATGAGGGGTTCTGCCTTTGGCCGTGTCCGGCAAGCTGGAACTGGAACTCTGTGGATGTAGGTCCGCACCGCGATCTGGCGGGAGACCTTGTGAAAGCGGGGGTCGCGCGCGGGCTCAAGATGGGATTCTACTACTCACTCTATGAATGGTATAACCCAGACTACCATAACCAGTCTGAGCGCTATGTAACTGAACACATGATTCCGCAGATGAAAGATTTGGTGGAGCGCTACAAGCCCTCGCTCCTGTGGACTGACGGTGAGTGGGATCATCCCAGTTCCTTCTGGCACTCCACGGAATTCCTGGCATGGCTCTACAACGAATCATCCGTGAAGGATACAATCGCTGTAAACGACCGCTGGGGCGAGGAGACGCGCTCAACCGACGGCGGATACTTCACTTCCGAATATGCCTCCTTTGTGAAGAAGGGGGTCACGCTGGGACCTCAGCACAAGTGGGAGGAATGCCAGGGCATTGGGAAATCCTTCGGCTACAACCGCGTTGAAACAGCCGACGACTACAAGACTCCGAAGACGCTGGTTGATCTCTTGATTGATACCGTGGCAAGCGGCGGCAACCTGCTGCTGGATATCGGTCCCACGGCGGATGGACTGGTCCCGGTCATCATGCAGCAACGGCTGCTGGCCCTGGGCGCGTGGCTTAAGGTGAATGGCGAAGCCATCTACGGCACTCACCCCTGGCGTGAGACCACGGACGGCGACGTGCGCTATACGACGAAAGGCGGCGTGGTCTACGCACTTGCCAAGTCGTGGCCGGGGCACGAACTGGTCCTCACCGCGCCTAAAACCACTCCCCGGACCATGATTACGTTGCTGGGCGCCGATACGCCGCTCAAGTGGCGCAGCGAGGGCGGAAGGCTGCACATCGAATTGCCTGTCCTGACCAGCCAGGAGATGCAAACCTCCGAGGCATTTGTCTTGAAGCTTGCCCCAGTGGATTAAGCCCACCGATGAGATAGGAACGCTGATTTGAATCCATAGCCCTCTCCGGGGGGAGAGGGTGGACCGCAGCCGGCGTTCTCATCAGCCGGGGCGGGCCGGGTGAGGGGTTTCTTCCCAACCGATGCGTATGGACCGAATGTTGTGCTCGCATACATGCCAAAATGCGATACGTGTGCGCCCCCCTCGGTAGCACAGGCACTCCTGCCTGTGAATGCGGCGTGAGGTTCGAGCCAACCGACACAGCCAGGAGTGGCTGTGCCACAACCGCAGACCTCCTGAACAGGTCTACGCGTGCTAGGTTACAATGGCGGCATGCTGAACATCCGCAAAGCAACCCCTGACGATATTCCCCTGATCCTGGAATTTATCCGCGAGCTGGCCGAGTACGAGCGCGCGCCCGAAGCAGCCGTGGCGACACCGGCGGATCTAAGGCGCGATGGGTTTTCCGGAGAGCCACGCTTTTACGTGGAGATTGCTGAGTGGGACGGCCAGCCGGCGGGCTTTGCGTTGTGGTTCTTCAACTATTCCACGTGGCAGGGGAAGGCGGGACTCTATCTGGAAGACCTGTTCGTGCGGCCGCAGTATCGGAAGAAAGGGATTGGCAAGGCGCTGCTTGTACACCTGGCGAGGCTGGCGGCCGAGAAAGGTTGCGGGCGCTATCAGTGGCAGGTGCTCGACTGGAACACGCCAGCCATTGAGTTTTACGAATCGCTGGGTGCGAAAGTGATGAAGGAGTGGCTCACCATGCGGGTGGCGGGCGATGCCCTCCGTAAACTTGCGGAACAGCGACCGTAGCGCGGACCCCCGTTTTTGGGGTCCGCGGCTCTTCATTTGGAAAAACCACAAACCTCAAATTCGGGTGGCCGTGCCACGCCTGCTTCTTCACGACGGTACGTTCGCTCAAATGGCACAGGTAGAACCACCCCGATGCCTCGGGGCGCTACACTTGCCGCGCCGAATGCCATTCGGCGCTACTCCCACAACTCCTGTCGGGGCTGTCAGAGTTGAACTAGATTGCCGGGAAAGCCCTGCGGAGATTCCTCTGCCTTCGCCCGCCTGGCAAAGAACGGCCCGATGTATCGAAAATCACATACTTCGCAACGGAAGGGGCGCAACAGGAGAATAGGAAGAAGGGCATGTTCAAGAACCCCCCTCCGGTGTGATCTGCGTACCTCCTTGCTTTGGCACTTCGGACAACACCTTACTAGCTGAAACAGCACCACTCGTTCCCTCCACACTTGCGTTAGATTGAAGCGCCCGTCTATTACTTTGATGCCCGCCGTCCTGAAAACTGTTGCTTTTACGAATTGAAGCCTCTCCCCCCAGAAAAACCTGGCGAACAGCCATATTGCAATATCATCTGTCGCGACGCACGGTTGAGAGAACTCTCTCCAACGGCCTCTGGTCTCATGCCCACAGGTAATCCTTTCACCGCGCCGGTATTTCTGGCAGACTGTGCAGGTCCTTTAAAGGAGGTCATCCTGTTATGCGTGACGATAATTTAACCCGTTGAGATTTTATGCGTACGACTGCCGGAATCGCCGGTATGGGTGCTGTGGGGAAAGTCAATCTGTTGACTCCCGGGCTCGCGCTCCAAGCTGCGCCGCGCCCGGCTGCGGCCAGTGACCGTGTGCGCTTCGCGTCCATCGGCACGGGCGTGGAGGGTTGCACCGTGATGCAGGCCGCGCTCGCCTGCCCCAATACGGAGGTGGTGGCGGCGTGCGACCTGTACGATGGCCGCCTGACCGCCGCCCAGGAGTATGCGAAGAAAGAGATCTTCACTACCAAGGATTACCGCGCCATTCTGGATCGCAATGACGTGGATGCCGTTATGGTGGCCACGCCCGACCACTGGCATGCCAAGATTACTCAGGATGCGTGTGCCGCGGGGAAGGACGTTTACTGCGAAAAGCCCATGTCGCACACCGTGGAGAATGGCTTCGCGATGGTGGAGGCCATGCAGAAGACCCATCGCATGGTTATGGTGGGCAGCCAGTATTGCAGTTCGATCGTCTTTGCCAAGGCCAAACAGATATATGAGAGCGGCGCGCTGGGGCAGGTGACCGCGGTTGAAGCTTGTATCGACCGCAATGATGCCAGCGGGGCGTGGGTCTACCCCATTCCACCCGACGCCAGCGAGAAAACCATCGATTGGGACAGGTTCCTGGGGGATGCCCCCAAGCGGCCTTACGATCCCATCCGTTTCTTCCGCTGGCGCTGCTTCCGGGATTACGGTGAGGGATTGCCCGGGGACCTTTTCGTTCACATGCTGACGGGTGTGCACTTCATCACCGGGACCAATGCGCCTCCGCTGCGCGCCGCCAGCACCGGGGGCATCTTCCGCTGGACTGAGAACCGGGACGTCCCGGACCTGATCTGGACGCTTTTCGACTATCCCAGCTTTCGTCTGTCGCTGCGCTGCAACCTGAATAATGAATCGCCTGCCGTGACCCGCTTCTGTGGCACCAAAGGGACGTTGGAGATCAAAGACGACGTGCTCTCCTTTACGCCGCAGAACACCGAACCGACGCCCGAAGGCTATTCGATTCTGGGGTGGCCGCTCAACCTGCGGAGAGAATATCTGGAACAATGGCGCAAGGATCACCCTGCGGCGTTGCCGGGGATGTCTACGGTAACCGAATCCGCTGAGTTCTTCCAGGCCCCGCACAGCTACAATTACCACGTCGATCATCTGAACAATTTTATGGAATCGGTGCGCTCGCGGCGGCTGCCCGTGGAAGATGCAGTGTTCGGCAACCACACAGCCATCGCTTGCCACATGGCGAATTACTCTTACTTCAACAAGACCATCGCCGTGTGGAATGAGGGCGCGCACAGGATTCAGGGGGCCTAGAACCTGCTGGTGCATCGTTCCATCGGTTCTTTGTATTTATTCGAATGAGAGGGGAGCTTGAATTCATGGCCCTCTCCGAGGGGAGAGGGTGGACCGCCGCCGGCGTTTTCACCAGCCGGGGCGGGACGGGCCTACGCCCACCGGAGGGGCACCTGGGAGCAGTAAACGACTTCAGCTTCGGCCCGCAGGCGGGTGAGGGGTCTGTCTGGAGCAAATTGATGAGCACGTAGTGCATCCCGTCGGGGCCGCAAAGGAAAGTCAAAGCGCAAAGTCGCCCACGGACGGCGTAGAACCCGGATCCACTCCCCGCTTCTCCCTTGCTCTTCCTGCCCTTGAGGATTAGGATTGCCGTCCGTCCTCATTCTCTCTTTTTTGGAGGCATTACTTATGACCCGCGAAAAATTCTCACGCCGTGATTTCATGCGGCGATCGGCCGGCGCAGCGGGAGCCACGCTCGCGGCCAGAACCATCCTGCTCGATCCTGGCACATCCTACGCTGCGGATGCGCCTGTTCCACCCAGCGACACCGTGCGCTTCGGCATCATCGGCATCGGTATGCAGGGTTCAGGTCTGCTGCGCAACGCGATATCCCTGCCCGGCGTTGAGTGCGTAGCGGCTTGCGACCTCTATGACGGCCGGCACGACGTGGCCAAGGAAATCGTCGGCAAACCGATTCCCACCACGCGCCGCTACCAGGACTTGTTGGATAACAAGGAAATCGATGCCATCATCAATGCCACTCCTGACCATTGGCACCGGCAGATCGTGGTGGATTGCTGCAACGCCGGCAAGGACGTCTATTGTGAAAAGCCCATGACCCACACCCCGGGCGAGGGCTTCGACATCATCGCGGCCGCGCAAAAAAACGGCCGCATCGTTCAAGTGGGAAGCCAGCGCGTCAGTTCCGTCATCTTCGGGAAGGCCAAGGAACTGATTGACAGCGGGGCGATCGGCGAGGTCTATACGGTGGAATCCATGATGGGCCGCAATGAACCGGGCGGCGCCTGGGTGTATCCCTACCCGCAGGACCTCTCGCCGCAGACGTTGGATTGGGACACCTGGCTCGGCACCGCCCCCAAGGTCCCGTTCAATCCCCTGCATTATGTGCGTTGGCGTTGCTGGCAAGCCTACGGGTCAGGCGTGGCGGGGGATCTGATGGTTCACCTGCTGAGCGGCATCCACTTTGCCGGCGAAATCAATCAGCCTCCCCAGCGGGCCCTGGCGACCGGTGGATTGTTCCATTTTCGAGATGGGCGCGACGTTCCGGACGTGCATTGCGTGCTGTACGACTATCCGAAGTTTCCCGTCCTCATCCGGCTTACTCTTGCTTGCGACACGCCGGAGGTCACCCGATTTTTGGGGACCCACGGGGCCCTGGAGGTTCGGAGTACGGAACTGACCTTCACGTCGCAAGATGGAACCGCTCATTCCCCGGGTTGGAACGTCCGCAGCTTCCCGAAAACCCTCCGGGAAGAGTACGAAAAGCAATGGCACATTGAGAACGACGCAAGACTGGCCAAGCTCAGTGACGAAACGGTCACTTATCGCTCTACCGCGGGTTACGACGACGGCAAGCCACATCTGCGGAACTTTTTTGACGCGGTGCGGACGCGCAAGCCCGTCGTCGAGGATGCCGTCTTCGGAAACAGCACGGCCATCGCCTGCCACATGGCCAACGCCTCGTACTTCAAGAAGAACATCGCCGTGTGGGATGGAGCCTCCAAAAGCGTTCGCGTTTAGTTTCCCGGGGTTTTCGATGATGCGGTAGGTCTATAGATGGCGGAAATTGCCTTGAGGTTCGAACGGATCACCCTCCTCAAAAGAAAAGGCCCTCGGCAGTGCGCCGTTGAGGGCCTTAAAGGTAGATAGAGGAGGAAAACGTCCCGCACTGGCCCGCGTCGCGAAGCCCTGGGGGCAAGGTCTACTCGACGCGGACCCAATACTCCAGCGGGACAGCTTATATTTCTAGGCCCAGGGCGCCCGGAAGTCCAATCGATTATGTTTATGGGTACTATCAGGGAATCGGACGGGAAGGCGTCTCCGAGATTCTCACGGCCTGATAAATCACGTTGCGATACAATTAGTGAGCAAGCTGCGGCCTTCTGCTTCATGTGGCGAGGACAACTGCTCGTCGCAGGTGTTGCCGATGGGGAATGAGTACAAGGGATTAATGCCGGGGTCCGGGGAAGTTGTCCGCGCCTGAATGGTCTAATGATTGAAGAAACTTCCGATGCAGAGTTGATGGAACGCCTTAGCAGGAACGACCCGGCCGCGCTCGGCGAGCTCTATGACCGGTTCGCGCCGCGAGTCTTTGGCCTGCTGACCCATATTCTTCCTTCTCGGGATGAAGCGGAGGAGATCCTCCGGGAAGTGTTCGAGCGCCTGTGGACTGATGGCCGAAACCTCGCCGGGACGGGTGGCAGTGTGGCTGCTTGGCTGGTGGTCACCTCGCGCCAGGCGGCTCTGGAAAGGCTCCGCTCCCAGCGCCATGGCAAGTTGCACGCCGCCGCCCCAAGCGCAAGTACAGGCGCGGGAAAAGGAGTTGAGAGGATTCCTCGCGGCGCAAAGACCTCTGCTTCTGCTGCGATCTCCGGAAAGGCCACGTCAAAGTTATCTGATCCCCGCACCCCGCCGGGGAAAACCAACGCTGCTCCTCCCACAAAAGCCGCGGCTACGATCCAAATCCTTCCTGCCTGGTTGCCACGACCGGCGGAGATTGCGGTGATTGATGACCGCTTGGAGCTTCTCCATAAGGTTGTGAATCAATTGCCGCAATCCCAGCGCCAAGCTTTGGAATTCGCGGTGTTCCGAGGCCTGGGAGAAGCCGAAATCGCTGCGGAGCTGGGTGAGCCTTTGGGTAAAGTCCGGTCGGGCCTGCGGGCTGCGGTTACCTTTGTAAAGCACCGACGCCGGGCCATATTGGGAACATGGGCTGCCAACCTTTAGAAGATCTCTACGAGCTGTTTTTGCTTGGCGCGCTCTCTGACCAGGGCGCGGTCGAGCTCCGCGAGCACCTGGCGCGCGAGTGCCCGCATTGCCTCACACGAATACGCGAAGCGGTGGAAACCGTATATATTCTGGGCCTCACATGCAAACCTGTTCGTCCCGCTCCGCGTGTCAAAGCGGAGCTGCTCCACGCGTTTCAAAAGAAATAGGCCACCTTGCGCAGGGGTTACGATTGCCCTTTCTTGGGTGTAAGGGTGCAATAGAGTCATGGTCGCCAGTCTTGACTTCATCCTGCCATTGTGAAATAAGCGGTCAGCATTAAACTGAGTGATTCTGCGAGCCTTCCGCATATTGCGGACCGGGTGAAAGCGCCACGCGACGCTCAGCAGGCGACAATTGGCTAACACCACAACCAATCCGGGTCTGCGGCGGGAATTGGGTCTGATTCAGGCCACGGCCCTCGCCATTACTGACATGGTGGGAATCGGCCCCTACATTACGATCCCACTTTTCCTTGCCACCATGGGCGGCCCCCAAGCGATGCTCGGCTGGCTGGTGGGTGCGGTTCTGGCCTTTTGCGATGGGCTGGTGTGGGCGGAACTTGGCGCCGCGCTGCCCCAGGCAGGCGGTAGCTACAATTATCTGCGCGAAGCGTATGGTCCCCAGCGTATGGGCCGCTGGCTTTCATTTCTGATGGTGTGGCAGATCATTTTTTCTGCCCCCCTCTCCATCGCCAGCGGCAGTATTGGGTTCGCGAACTACTTGCAGTACCTCGTGCCGCAGCTTACGTCCGGAGAAGTGCGAGTGGTGGCGGCGGTTTTTCCATTGCTCCTCGTGGGGCTGCTCTACCGCCGCATCGGAGCTATCGGGAATCTTTCCGTGGTGCTGGTTACGGGTGTGCTCATTGGGTGCCTGTGGATTGCCCTCTCTGGCCTGCCGCACCTCAGCGCCTCGCGCCTCTTCGATTTCCCTCCTGGAGCATTTCACCTCAACTGGATTTTTTGGGCGGGGCTGGGGCACGCCACGCTTTATGCCCTCTACGATTACTTTGGTTACTATAACGTCTGCTATTTGGCAGGGGAGATTCGCAACCCCGGCCGGGTCATTCCGCGCGCCATCATGTTTTCAATCCTGACTGTAGCGGTGCTTTACATCATGATGACCGCTTCGTTCCTCAGTGTCATCCCCTGGCGCGAGGCCATCCAGAGCCGCTTTATTGCTTCGGTCTACGTTGAAACTCTGTTTGGGTCCGCGGCGGGTAAGGTCATGACCGTGCTGCTGCTCTGGATCGCATTCTCTTCAGTCTTTTCGTTGCTGCTGGGGTACTCGCGCGTTCCTTACGCTGCAGCCGTCGATGGGAATTTCTTTCCGGCCTTCGCACGCCTGCACCCGAAGGGCGGATTTCCCTACGTTTCCCTTATCACGCTCGGATTGATTGCAGCCATCTTCAGCCTGGGCCGCTTGAGCGAAGTCATCGGCAGCCTCATCGCCACGCGCGTGCTCATCCAATACCTTCCCCAGACCATCGGGTTTTTCCTGTTGCGATTCCGCGCACCGGGTCTGCCACGTCCCTTCCGCATGTGGCTCTATCCGCTGCCCGGAATCATTTCTCTATGTGGATGGGTTTACGTGCTGGGAACCGCTGCCAGGAATTCCCTGCTGTTTGCTTTCGGAGTGTTTGCGGTAGGTACGGTTGCTTACATGGCACGCGCTCGCGTACGTAGAGAGTGGCCGT
The DNA here is from genome assembly GCA_963804995.1 of uncultured Acidobacteriota bacterium. Classification (GTDB taxonomy): domain Bacteria; phylum Acidobacteriota; class Terriglobia; order UBA7540; family UBA7540; genus Bog-366. The sequence goes on along the minus strand of CAWDSK010000006.1, from coordinate 1,643,207 downwards.
TTCAAGAACACTAAACAGAAATTGCCATACCTGTTGTTAGGACGCCGTCTACTCGATATCGTCTACCGTCTTTCGCCTCACCAAGAAGCTTCCCTCATTATGAACAATCTGAATGTCATCTCCCTGGGGCTGGGCGGAGAAGCCGGCGCGGTCGCCCGCTATGGAATCCTCCAGCAGCCTGCGGGTTTCCTCATAACGCTTGGTTCCTGGCTTTTGGCCGGCCCGCAGCATCCACTGATTGAACGAGCGTTGGCGGCGGCGGAGCGATTGCCGCAACACTTCCAGCCCTGCTTCGTCGAACAAACTGAGGAAAGTCGTTAACCGCAGGCTGAGCGCGTGGGAAGGGTCACGAATTTGTTCAATGCGATTGTATAACTCGTATTTTGAGTCGCTCTCGGGCGCCAGCGGGTCGATGATCAACAGACGGCCGCCTAGCTTTGCCACCCGGACCATTTCCTGCAGCACGAGTTGGGGTTTGGGCATGTGGTGGAAAGAGCACTGGCATGAGACCAGATCAAACGCGCCGTCGGGGAAGGGAAGTTGCTCAGCGTCTCCGCGCACGAAGGCGGCATTCAAAATCTGCTTCTCGGCCTGGAGGGCGCGCGCCCTGCGCAGCATTTCGGGCGTCAGGTCTACGCCTCGCACAAAGCCTACGCGCGGCGCAAGCGCCAGCGCAAAAGCGCCGGGTCCGCAGGCCACATCAAGCACCAAGTCGGTGGCCTGGGCCTTCGCGAACTCGACTTTCTCTGCCAGGATCTCCGGCGTATCCCGGATTGCAAATGTCGTAAAGGCTTCCGCGGTCTTGGTGAATTGCTTCTGGACGGCTTCTCTGTGTTTTTTAGACATAAGTTTCAGGAAGTGTAGTCTACTAGATTTATGAGCCCACGGGCTAGCATTCCCTGACATGTAATTAGTCACCGCTGCCGCTTCCCTTGCTGTTAGTCGCCGGTTCCGTTAGGATGGCGCCTCTGGATTTATTTGCCGGGCTGTGGCCGCCGACGTTCCGAAGCACGCGTCTCGGTCCTTGTCCGCCAGGAGTTGCATTATGGTGAGGCGAGCAATACGAATGCTCATAATAGTAGGAGTCATCCTCTCCTCGATTCTCGTCTGCCCCGCCGCTGCGGAAAAGTCTTCGCTCGATGCAGTCCTCGATTCTCTCTTCGCCTTAAACAGTTTCCGCCAAGTCGCGATTTCCCCCGACGGCCAACGGGTTGCATGGGTCGAGGCTCTGCACGAGGCCAACGGCGCCCCCTCTATCAACTCCGCCATCTATGTCACAACAATGTCAACCCCGGGAGCCGCGCCTCGGAGAATTACGGCCGGGAGTAGCGGGGAAGCGTTAGAGGAACACGAAATTGCCTGGTCGCCGGATAGCCACACACTCGCCTTTCTATCCAATGCGGAAACCCCGGACCAGTTGCAGGTGTACGTTGTGAACCCCGCGGGCGGCAAGCCCCGAAAGCTCACGAACCTGACGGGATCACTGGACATGCCGGGCTGGTCACCTGACGGCAAGACCCTGGCGCTGCTATTTACAGAAAACGCTCCGCGCGCGCCGGGCCCCCTCGAACCCATGACTCCTCCCGCCGGTGTCATCGGCGGGAAAATCTACGAACAGCGCTTGACCACCGTCGAAGTGTCCACCGGAGGGGTTCGCCAGCTCTCGCCCACCGACCTGTACGTTTATGAATACGATTGGTCCCCCGACGGAAGGAAGTTCGTGGCGACAGCGGCGCACGGGGCGGGTGATGCCAACTGGTACGTCGCGGAAATCTATTCCATCGATGCTGCCTTCGGCGAGACGGAATCCCTCTACACGCCTCCGCAACAGATTGCTGTTCCGCGCTGGTCTCCAGACGGAAACAGCATCGCCTTCATCGGTGGGTTGATGAGCGACGAAGGCTCGATCGGTGGCGATGTTTTTCTTCTTCCCGCCGCAGGTGGCAAGGCACGCAATCTCACCCCAGGCCTCAAGGCTTCCGCAAACTGGCTGGCTTGGCGGCCTGGAGGTGATGAAATCCTGCTGCTGGAGGATTTGGACGGCGCCAGTGGAATCGCGACGCTGCGTGTTGCGAATGGCCAGACTACCCCGCTTTGGAGCGGGCCGGAGACGCTTTCCCTGGGTTGGCATGATGCTGCCCTTTCCCTGGCGCGTGACGGCCAGATAAGCGCGATGGTTCGTGAGTCTTTCGCGACGCCCCCGGAGGTTTGGGCTGGACCCATCGGGGCGTGGCAGAAAGTGACAAATTCCAACCGCGCCGCTCGCGCTAGCTGGGGGAAAGTCGAGAGCGTTCACTGGTCGAACGAGGGCTTCAACATCCAGGGTTGGCTTACTTATCCCCACGACTACGATCCCACGCGGCGCTATCCCTTGGTTGTGGAAGTTCACGGAGGGCCGGGTTCCATGGCCCGTCCCACTTGGCCAGGTACACTATTCGACTTTACGGTTTTTTCCCCCGAGGGATATTTTGTGTTGCGCCCGAATCCTCGTGGCAGCTTTGGTCAGGGCGAGGCCTTCACGCGCGCCAACGTGCGGGATTTCGGCCATGGGGATTTGCGCGATATCCTCGCGGGTGTGGACTTTGTCGTCAAAAATTACCCTGTGGATAAGGATCGGGTTGGAATTGGCGGCTGGAGTTACGGCGGGTTTATGACCATGTGGACGGTGACCCAGACGCACCGCTTTCATGCCGCCGTGGCTGGGGCGGGGATTGCGAACTGGGAGAGCTACTACGGCGAGAACGATATCGACTTGTGGTTGATCCCATTCTTTGGTGCGTCCGTCTACGATGACCCCGCGGTTTATCGGAAGAGTTCGCCCATTAACTTCATCAAGAACGTGAAAACGCCAACGCTCATCCTGGTGGGGGACCGCGACGGAGAATGCCCGACCCCACAATCATTCGAGTTTTGGCACGCCCTCCAGACACTGGGCATCGAAAACCGCTTCGTGGTCTACCCCAACGAGGGCCACGCGATCCTAGATCCCGACCACCGCCGTGACATCATGCGGCGCACCCTGGAGTGGTATGACCAGCATTTGAAGTAGTTTTGATCCAGGGGGAAGGCCGGAAGTCGCGGCCTGGGCGGATTGGCCACCCGCTAAATTTCCAGTTGACGCAGGCGCGGCCGGACTATAGATTTAGCGTTTTTCCAGGTGGATCTCGATGATTGAAAGGCCGCCAAGCGGGCTTGGGGTGGGTGCAGGCATTCGACCCCTGTAGCCCCAGGCGCCGGGAGGGAGGGAGACGATGAAAGTGGGACTACTGACAGCTCTATTGCCCAGGCTGAGTCTGGATGAGGTTATCCAAAAGATAAAGCCTCTGGGCATCCGAACCGTGGAGTTGGGGACAGGGAATTATCCTGGCGACCCGCACATCAAGCTTGACCTGCTGGCCCAGCCTTCGAAGATCAAGGAGTTTAAGCGCAAACTGGAGGACCAGGGGATCAATATCAGCGCCTTGAGCTGCCATGGCAACCCACTGCACCCCAACCAGAAACTTGCTGAATCCTTCGCGGAAACCAGTCGAAAGACCATTCTGCTGGCGGAGAAGTTGGGGGTCACTCGCGTCATCGATTTCTCGGGCTGTCCAGGAGATTCCGATGATTCCCATTTTCCCAACTGGTCACCCACGCCCTGGCCTCCTGATTACCTCGAGATCTTGAAATGGCAATGGGAGAAGAAGGTCATCCCCTATTGGACGAAGCGCGCCAAGTTTGCGGAAGACCACGGCGTGCGCGTCGCTATCGAAATGCACCCGGGCTTCGTCGTCTACAACCCTGAAACCATGTTGCGATTGCGCGAGGCGGCGGGGCCGGCCATCGGGTGCAACTTCGACCCCAGCCACATGTTCTGGCAGGGGATCGATCCCTGCCTGGCGGTGCGGAGATTGGGAGAAGCGGTGTTTCACGTCCACGCCAAGGACACACGCCTGTATGACGCGAACATCAAGGTCAACGGCGTCCTCGATACCAAGCCTTACAGCGACGAGAAAAACCGCGCCTGGATTTTCCGTACCGTTGGTTACGGGCATGACGCGGATTTTTGGTGCGATTTCGTATCAACCTTGCAAATGGTGGGTTACGATGATGTGCTCTCCATTGAGCACGAGGACAGCCTGATGTCTGTGGATGAGGGTCTGAGCAAGGCTGCAGCCTTCCTCAACCAAATCGTGATCAAGGAAAGACTCAAGGAAATGTGGTGGGCGTGAAGGGGAAGTAGACAGTAGACGTTGTATTCCGTTTACCGTCTGTTCCAAACGTTTCGAGCCGGAGGAGATTCATAAATGCCAGAAATTAATGTTGCACTAATAGGTCACCGCTTCATGGGCAAAGCGCATTCGAATGCCTATCGCCAAGTGCGGAGCTTTTTCCCGGGAGGATTGATGCCGAGGATGAAAGTTCTCTGCGGCAAGGCTTGCAACGAGGAGTTGGATGCGACCGCGCGCCAGTTTGGGTGGGAGGAATTCGATTGCGAATGGGAGCGTGTGGTCGAACGCAAGGACATCGACGTGATCGATGTTTCGACCCCTGGTTATCTGCATCATCCCATGGTTATCGCGGCGGCGCAGGCGGGTAAACATATCTTCTGCGAAAAACCCCTGGCGAACACGCTGGCCGAGGCCAAGGAAATGTTGAAGGCCGTCGAGAAGGCCGGGGTCATCCACATGGTCAATTTCAACTATCGACGTGTGCCGGCCGTCAGCTACGCGAAGAAATTGATTGAGGATGGGCGGATCGGTGACGTCTACCGTTATCACGGCGCTTACTTGCAGGACTGGATCATGGACCCGGAATTTCCTCTCGTTTGGCGTCTCGAAAAGAAATACGCGGGCAGTGGTGCGCTGGGAGATATCGGTGCGCACGCCACGGACCTTGCGGAATATTTGAACAGCGAGATTCAGTCCTTGACCGGACATCTGACCACCTTCATCAAGGAGAGGCCCTTTGCCACAGAAGGCGAAGGCGCCTGGGGAGCCAAGGGTCAAAAGGGCAAAGGTAAAGTCACGGTGGATGACGATGCCAATTTCCTGGCGCGCTTCAAGAATGGCAGCGTAGGCGTTTTCGAATCTTCCCGATTTGCCGGCGGCCGGCGGAACTTTAACACCTTCCAGATTTACGGCAGCAAGGGAAGCATCGCCTATAACCAGGAGCGCATGAACGAACTGGAATTCTTTGATCGCACCGAACCCAATGAATTGCAGGCCTTCAAAACCATCCTGGTGACGGAAGCCAACCATCCCTATACCGGGGCCTGGTGGCCGCCCGGACACATCATTGGCTACGAACACACCTTCGTTCATGCCATCCACGATTTCCTTACCTGCATCGAAAAGGATCGCCTGCCGGAACCGAACTTCCGCCATGGCGTCAGGAATCAAGCGGTGCTCAACGCGGTCGAACGCTCCGCCAAATCGGGCCGCTGGGAAAAGCCGGGCCACTAGTAGTCGCGCAGGCCGGGCACGGTTCCACGAGCGTGATGGCGCTCGAAGTTGAGTATTGAGCAAAGTGCGGCGGTCCTGCTGTGAGGGGATTGCCGCGCCTGCCTCAACCGGACTGGCCTTGGAACTACAAAGGGCTGCCCCTGCTTCTCTGGGTGCAAGCTTCTCATCAACTGGTCAGGATCTTTCCATGCCTTACATGATGGGAATCGATGTTGGAACCACGGGCACGCGAGCCGTGATTGTTCGCCCGGATGGCCATGTGGCAGGCGCCGCAACCGGTGACCACCAACCGATGCGGATGCCCAAGCCCGGCTGGGCGGAGCAGGACCCCGAAGATTGGTGGCAAGCGGCTTTGGTGGCGATCCGCGCGGCTCTTGAGCAGGCGAGCTTGAAAGGGTCCGACATTGCTGCCGTGGGCTTCTCCGGGCAGATGCATGGGGTTGTTCTCCTCAACCGGGCCTTCGCGACCCTTCGACCTTCTCTGATTTGGTGTGACCAGCGCAGCCAGGCCCAATGCGATTGGATTACGTCCAAGGTCGGGGCCGAGCGGCTTATCCAATATGTTTCCAACCCCGCACTGACAGGTTTCAGTGCCCCCAAAATCCTGTGGGTTCGCGATAATGAGCCAAACATTTATGAGCGTGCGGCCCACTTCCTGCTGCCCAAGGATTTCGTGCGCTTCCGGTTGACAGGGGAGTTTGCCACCGATGTTTCGGACGCTTCCGGGACTCTGCTCTTCGATGTCGCCCATCGGCGCTGGTCGCGAGAGATGCTCGAGGCCTTGGAGATCGATCCGCACATTCTGCCCCAAGCCTACGAATCGCCCCAGGTTACCGGCGAGATCACACGCGAAGCGGCGGTCTTAACGGGCCTCAGCGCCGGAACGCCGGTTGTGGCCGGTGGCGGTGACCAGGCGGCGAGCGCTGTCGGCAATGGTATCGTTTTGCCGGGGCTCACCTCCGCCACGCTCGGCACTTCAGGCGTTATCTTTTCTTATACGGCCGTGCCGAAGCTCGAACCCCCAAGGGCGCATCCACACGTTCTGCCACGCCGTTCCAGGCAAGTGGCACGTCATGGGCGTCACCCAGGGCGCGGGTCTTTCACTGCGCTGGTTTCGCGATCAATTCGGCGCGGCAGAGTCCTGGTATGCGCGGCACACTGAGGTGGACCCCTACGAGTTGATCATTCGTGAGGCGGAAAAGGCGCCTCCGGGCAGTGAGGGTCTTTTGTGGCTGCCTTATCTCATGGGCGAGCGGACTCCTCACTTGGATCCTCAGGCGCGCGGCCTGTGGTTTGGCTTGACGGCGTCGCACACCCGCGCGCATCTGATCCGGTCCATCCTGGAAGGCGTGGCCTTCAGCCTGCGGGATTCCCTGGAGATCTTCAAAGAATTGGACATTCCCGTTGAGCAGATTCGCGCCTCGGGCGGCGGCTCGCGCAGTTTCTTGTGGCGGGAAATCCAGGCGGACATCTACGGCAAGGAACTAGTCACGCTTCGCACCTCTGAGGGGTCGGCGCTGGGTGCTGCCCTGCTGGCCGGGGTCGGGGCCAGGATTTACACTTCCGTCGAAGAATCCGCGGAGGAGGCCATCCAAGTGAAGGAGCGGATGGCGCCGAAACCGGGTCGTGCCGCAGTTTACGAGCGCTACTATCACGTTTATCGGAACCTCTACCCCGCGGTGAAAGAGTTTTCCCACACGCTCGCAAGGTTGGGAGGCGGCGAGTCTTGACGCGGGGTAGGGAACCAGCCTGCTCCGATTTTTCGTTCTTACCTGGGGAGGAATTCAGAATGAGGACCCTGACATCCATTTGTGGCCTGGTCGTCGTGCTCCTGCTGCTCACGGCCAGGGGTGCGGCCACTGAAAATTACTCCGTATCGCGAAAGGTTGTGGAGGGTCACACAACCTACCACCTGCTGGATACACATCGCAAAATGGATTTGGGGATTGTTCCCGATATCGGCAACTTCGCCTACGAATTCAAAGTGAACGGCAAGGATGTTCTGGTTACTCCGGATTCGCTGCAGGCTTACGTCGACAAGCACTGGTTTGGGTGGGGCATTCCGTTTCTTGCTCCCTTCTCAAGTCGCATTGACCACGATAATTATTATTTCCAAGGCAAGAAATACCTTCTGAATGATGACTTGGGTAATCTACTTCGAACACCTAACGGCAACTTTGTTTTGCATGGGTTGCTCGTCTTTGAGCCCCATTGGGAGGTGATGAAGACCGGCGGCAGTGAGGTGGAAGGCGCCTTTATCACCTGTCGTTTGGAGTTCTATAGGTATCCTGCCCTCATGGCGCAGTTTCCCTTTGCGCACGTCTATGAAGTGACCTATCGGCTCAAGGACGGAAAGTTGGAGTGCACCACGAAGGTTTCGAATGTGGGCAAGTCCGTAATGCCCGTACACTTCGGTTACCACCCTTACTTTCGTCCGGATGGGCCTCGCGAAGAATGGACGCTGGGAATTGGCGCCCAAAAGCACTGGCCCACAAATGAAAGGCTTATCCCCACCGGAGATACGGAACCGACGGATAACTACCTGCCTGGAGCAACAAAGACGCTCACGCTCGGTAAACAGTTCATTGACAGTGTGTTCTCCGAATTCCGCCGCGACACCCAAGGCCTGGGTCACAACTGGACGAAGGGGAAAACGGAGAGGATAGAAGTTGTGTACGGAAAAGAATTTGATTATGCCATCGTTTACGCGCCGCTAGACGAGACGGTGATCTGTATTGAGCCACAAACCGGGCCGCCCAACGCTTTTAATCTGGAGCATGAAGGTAAATTCAAGGGTATGATTTTGCTCGATCCCGGCAAGACATTTCAGGCGACCTATTGGATTATTCCAACGGGTTTTTGAGTGAAGATCCACCGGTTGAGGTCTACGCTATGAGACAACCGATGCCTTTGTTCGCTGTATTCAGCTTCATTCTCCTCCTTGTGAGTTTGTCTTTACACCGACCGCCGCGCAGTTCTTCCAATGCCGGCGCTCTCGAATCCTTAATATCCCCCTTCTCCTTGAGGTCAGCCATGGCAGCCCCAAATCCAACCTATGCAGCGAAGCTCGAGCGAACTCAATACAAGGGATGGAACGTTTATAAACTAAGTAATGATTTGGCGACATTAATTGTTGCGCCGGACATCGGCGGGCGCGCCATCCAGCTCCAGCTTGCGGGCCACGACTACTTTTTCGTGAACAAGAATTCTCGAGGGCAAAGTGCTGCCTGAGTCTGAGAACAACGTGAAGGCGGGCTGGGCGAACTATGGTGGAGACAAGGTGTGGCCGGGCCCGGAAGGGTGGATGAGCGATAAAGATTGGCCCAGCATACCCTACTACATCCTGGACGGTAGCCATTTCAAGGCAGAAGTTCTTGTCGAAACCCCCGCGGAGGTGGCGGTCCGTGTGACCAGCCCGGAGGATCCCCGCAGCGGCGTCCAGTTCGTGCGAACCTATCATGTTTACGCCGGTACCACGCGCATCCGCGTCGACCAGGTGATGCGAAACATCAGCCGGCGACAAATTCGCTGGGGCGTTTGGCACTTGATTCAGAATGACGCCTCTGACGCGCACGATCCTTCCAAGCCCAATCCCGATCTCTACATGTACCTCCCGCTCCATCCGCGCAGCAAGTACCCCGACGGGTACTATAACCCTTATGGTGAAGCACGGCACCCCAGTTACGAGGTATTACCGGGCGGGCAGATGCTGCGCATTCATTATCTCTACCGCGTGGGGAAGGTCGCAGCAGACTCTAACGCGGGATGGTACGCCGTCGTGAACGGTCAAAAGAACACCGGACTAGTGGAGAATTTCAAGTATTTTCCGGAGCAGGATTATCCTGATGGCGCCTCCGTTGAATCCTGGAACGATGGGCCTGGAACTTTCTCGCGCGGCCCCTTCGATCAGACCCTCGAAAATGATCCGGCGAAAACCCCTTACTTCCTAGAATCCGAAGTCCTGAGCCCATATGCGACGCTCAACCCCGGTGAGGAGTACGCTTTCCCGATTTATTGGTCCCCTACGCGGGTGACTAATCCAATTCGAGAAGCTCTTTGGGCCGGGGTCGTCAGTGAGCCGCTCACGGGAAAACTCCAAGGGGCGAGCGTTACTCTGAAGGGTACTTTCGGAGTCTTTGTTCCGGGGACATTGCAGGCTGATTTCTACACAGTAGTGGGTGAGGAACTGGGCCACGAAGCATTGCAAGCCGTCGACCCGCGCGAAGTGGTCAGACTGGAGAAATCCATCCCCGCCCCCGCCAATGCCTTCCGCGTCAGCGTGAGCTTGCGTGACGCCGACGGCGAGAATCAAGGCTGGCTTGGCAATGTCATCCTGCGGCCCCGCCAGTAACGTCCCAGGGGCGGGCTCAATCCTCTGAGAAGGCATTTTCCTTACCACGCTTGTGCAGCCCTGGAGACTATTTCCCCCTCGATTCCTTTCATGGTCGGACAATTCCTGGAAGTATATGGTATTTTCTGGGAGGAACAAATCATGGCTAAAGTAAAACAGATCACAGCCTGGGTTGAAAACAAACCCAGCGACCTTGGACGAATTGCCGAGGGTCTGGGCAAAGCGAAAATTAATATTTCGGCTTTTACCTGCTGGGACACCGGCGGCGAGAGCCCTCTGCGTTTTCAGGTCAGCAGTCCCGCCAAAGCGAAGAAGGTCCTTCAGGACCTCGGAGTGCGAGTTACGGAGGAAGAAGTCCTGCGCGTCACCCTGCCTGACAAGCCTGGAGTGCTGGGCACGGTGGGGGCTCGTCTGGGGGCTGCGAATATCAACATCGAGTACGCTTACGCCAGTGTCGCGACAGGGGGCAAGAAAGCAGACCTTGTGTTGTCGGTTTCGGATTTGGCCGGAGCTGCCAAGGCGCTACGCGGCCTTTAATGCGGACCATGGCTATAGCTATCGGGGAAAGTCCGCCTCTGCTCGTGCGTTAAGAGAAAGGATAGCGGGTCAATTCCAGCGCGCGGTCTGCTAGCTTGCGTTTCAAGCCAATCGTATCCGGCGGAGTCCGTTTCAGGAAGCGACGCAGAAGTGACAACTGTGCGCGCAGAGTGTCGCCTTCTGCAATGCGGGTGAGAGCCCTCCGCGCTTGAATTTCAGCCTCATCAGCAGCTTCATGCAGGTAGGCGCGCGTCACTGCGATTTCCGATTCGCAGTTTTCAGGCGATAGTCGCTCCAACTTTTTCCTGGTGCGGAGCAGGACGCTTTCCATGGCATAGACCGCCATGACGAGGTTACTGATCACGCCGATCACCTCCTGCTCCTGCTCCAGCGCCAGCATAAATCGCTGCACGGCGCTTCCTGCTACCAACAACACTACCTTCTTCGCTCCCTCCACCAGCCGCGCCTCTTCGGCCAGCGGGTGGTCGTCAAGTGCCTCCTCGGCTGGCGCCATCCCCAGGACTTCGTCTGTAAGTTTTTGCGCGGCAGGGATCAAAGCCAGTTGCCCCTTCATGGAACGCTTCATCAGCATGTCGGTAATCAGCAGACGATTAATCTCGTTCGTGCCCTCAAAAATTCGATTCACGCGTTGGTCACGATAGCCGCGCTCAACTTCATAGTCGCTGGAGAATCCGTAGCCCCCGAATATTTGCACCGCCTCGTCAGCAACAAAGTGCAGGGTTTCGGTGCCCAGGACTTTCAAGATCGAGCATTCCACCGCGTATTCCTGCAAAACCTCCATGATCTGCTTCGGTGCGGTGGGCGTCGCCTGGTCAATTCCCTCCAGCATCGCATCAATCATCCCAGCCGTGCGGTAGGAGATGCTTTCGATCGCATAGGTTCGTCCTACAATCTCCCCGAGTTTCTCCTTGATCAGCCCGAAGTCCGCGATCTTGCGGCCAAACGCCTCCCGCTCCTTGGCCCATCTCAAGGCGTCACTCAGCAGGTATTTACATCCTCCTACGCACCCTGCACCCAACTTGAACCGGCCCACGTTCAAAATGTTGAAGGCGATCAAATGCCCCTTCCCGATCTCTCCCAAGACGTTCTCTACGGGCACGGGGACGTTCTCGAAGGTTCAGGGGCGTGGTGGAGGAGCCGCGGATACCCATCTTGTGCTCCTCGGCGCCGGGGGAGACTCCGGGGAAATTGCGCTCCACTATAAAGGCCGTGAATTTCTCTCCGTCCACTTTGGCGAAGACCACGTAAACATCTGCGATGCCCCCGCTCGTGACCCACATTTTGGTCCCATTCAGGGTGTAGTATTTTCCATCGGAACTGAGCGCAGCATGGGACTTGCAATGAAGCGCGTCGGAAGCCGAAGACGCCTCACTCAGGCAATAGGAGCCCACCCACTCCGCGCTTGCCAGCTTGGGCACGTATCTCGCTTTCTGATCTTCTGTGCCAAAAAAGGCTATGGGCAGCGTTCCGATTCCCGATTGTGCGCCTGCCGTTGCCGCCCAGGATCCATTGCGCGCCATTTTCTCGGCCACCAGAATGGACGAAATCTTGTCAAGCTCAAGACCGCCGAACTTTTGCGGCACATCCGTAGCGCACAGGCCCACTTCCGCCGCCTTTTTCAAAAGCTCGCGCAGCAGTCCCGGTTTCTTCTCCTCGATGTCCTTGGCACGCGGCACAATTTCCCGATTGACGAATTCCTCCGCCGTCTCAGCAATCAGCCGGTGCTCATCTGTGATGTCCTCTGGCGTGAAGATCTCCGCGGGCGCTCGCGATTCAATAAGAAAGCTGCCGCCTTTAATTCGCTTGGCGTTATTCAGAGAAGTATTTTCCATTGTTTCCCCGGCGTTTTCCGGCTCCGCCTTTTTCCACCCGTCGGCTGAACAGCTCGCAAGTGCAGCCCTCAAATTCCCGCGCGCGGTTCCCAGAACTCGATTCGGTTCCCCTCGGGGTCCATGATCCAGGCAAAGCGTCCGTAGTCGTAATCTTCGCGGCGTGGGTCAATCTCCACGCCTTCTTCTTTGAGGACTTCGAGGAGTGTGTCCAGGTCCGCCACGCGGAAGTTCATCATGAAACTCGCCCGGCTGGGGTTGAAGTAAGACGTGGTCTTCGGAAAGATTCCCCACACCGTCACGCCCTCTTTACCTTCTTCACCGGGTGGATGCCATCTGATAGTGACCCCACCCTCCGGGCCCCGCTTCAGGCCAAGATGTTTTTCGTACCACGCGTACAATGCCTCTGGATCCTCCGCCTTGAAAAACAATCCGCCGAATCCCGTTACTCTCTCCACGAGACTCCTCCGCGCCTGGGGGCGCTAAGCTCAGCTCCGTTACCGGGCTCCTGCAAGTTCTCAAAAATCCCCGCCGCGCCCATACCCCCGCCCACGCACATGGTTACCATGCCGTAGCGCGCTTTCCGGCGTGCCAGTTCGGCTAACAAGCTCGCTGTCAACTTCGCGCCCGTGCACCCCAGCGGATGCCCCAGCGCAATCGCTCCGCCGTTCACGTTAGTCTTTTTCAAATCGAGGTCTGCCAGCTTGATGACCGAAAGTGCTTGCGCCGCGAAGGCCTCGTTCAGTTCGATGACTTCCATCTCCGCCAAGGTCAGTCCAGCAAGCTTCAAGGCTTTGGGGATGGCGTAAACCGGGCCTAAGCCCATTTCCTCCGGAGGACATCCAGCCGTGGCATAACTCACGAAGCGTGCAAGCGGCCTCAGGCCCAGAGCCTGCGCCTTCTCGCTTGACATCACCACCGCGGCAGCCGCACCGTCGCTCATCTGCGACGCGTTCCCTGCCGTCACGGTCCCGTGCGCGTGGAACGCTGGTTTGAGTTTCTCGAGCGCCTCCCGGGAGGTGTCGCGCCGCGGCCCTTCGTCCGTATCGAAAATCAGCTTCCGCGTCTGCGGCTTGTTCCCCCCGTTGAGACTCACCTCCACGACTTCTAGGGGCGCGATCTCTTCCTTGAATTTGCCTTGCTCGATGGCCGCAATCGCCCGTTGGTTGCTGCGCAATGCAAACCGGTCCTGTTCTTCCCTCGTGATGTGATACTTCACTGCCAGGTTCTCAGCGGTAAGCCCCATGCTCAGATAGGCGTCCGGATAATGCTCCATCAGGTAAGGGTTCGGAGAGAAATGGTATCCACCTCTGGGGATCATACTCATCGTCTCTGTGCCGCCCGCCACCACGACCTCTGCGAAACCCGCCAGGATCCGCTCGGACGCGATTGCAATGGCCTGCAGTCCTGACGAGCAAAAACGGTTGATGGTCATGGCTGAGCACGTTACGGGAAGGCCGGCGCGCAGCATTGCCACCCGGGCTACGTTACTTCCTTGCTCGGCCTCCGGCATGGCGCACCCCAGGATCACGTCCTCCACTTCGGCCACGTCGAGCCCCGCCGCGCGCCGCAGGGCCTCCTGGATCACCACCGCCGCCATGTCATCCGGCCGGGTGGAACGCAACGTGCCGCGCGGCGCTTTGCCCACCGCCGTGCGCGCAATGGAAACGATTACTGCTTCTTTCATACCTTCCTCCTGCCTTGCTCCCACAACCCCTATAGATATGATGCGATGGTACTTTCCCTCGACGCCGACCCAAGGCATGCACCCTTGGGTCCTGGGGGCGGCTTAATTCCTCAGCGGTTTACCCTTTTTAAGCGTGTGCTGGATGCGCTCGACAGTCTTCTTCTGCCCGCAAAGGCTGACAAAGGCTTCACGTTCCAGGTCCAGCAGGTATTGTTCTGAGACCGATTGCGGTGACGTGAATTCACCGCCGCCGGAGAGCACCTTGGCGAGCGCGGTCGCCACGACTACATCGTAGTCCGATATGTATTCAGCACGGCGCATCAGGTGAAGGCCCAACTTCATCTTCGTGAAAGCGGGTTGGCCTAGGGCGCGAATATCACCCCTCGGTTTCCCGGGGCGATATCCAAGTCGAACCAGGTCGAGCGCCAGTTGCTTTGCGTCCGCGATCTGCCGGTCGTGGTTCATGCTGATCGAATCCTGCGGTGAGAGGTACCGCAGCCGGCGTGCCTCCGCCGCGCTGGTGGAAACCTTGGCCATGCCAATGTTTAGGAATACCTCCTTCACATAGGTGAAGGGGTCTGCTTCAGGATCAGGTGGCACCGCGTCGAGGGCCCGCAAAAGCATCTCCTTGGTACCGCCGCCGGCAGGAATCAGTCCTACGCCGGCTTCGACCAAGCCCATGTAAGTCTCCGCCGCCGCGCGCACTCGCGCGGCGTGCAGGCACATTTCTGTTCCTCCACCCAGCGTCATGCCAAAAGGCGCTGCCACCACGGGTTTGGCGGCGTACTTCAAAGCCAGGTTGGCATTCTGAAAGGCGCGGACGGCCTGGTGAATCTCTTCCCACTCACCTTCTTGAATGGCCATCAGGACGAGCATCAGATTCGCGCCCACGCAAAAGTTTGGCGCCTGGTTGCCAATGATCATGGCTTCAAATCCCTCGTTGAGGGCTTTCAGCCCGGCATGCACCATTTGCACAGTGTCTGCGCCGACCGTGTTCATCTTTGAATGGAACTCCAGGCACAACACGCCGTCGCCCAGGTCGATCAGGCTTGCCCCAGCGTTCTTTCTAATTTCCTTCTGGCGGGCCTTGAGCGCGGGAAGCAGGATGATTCCAGGCGTATCCTCGAGCGTGTGATAGCTTGCCGAAGCTAGATCAAAGTACCGGGTGACTCCCTGGGTCTCCGTGTAGAAGGATTTGCCTCCCGCCGACTGAAGGCTCTCCACCAACGGCGGCAGAGTACGTTTTTCCTTGACCCAATCTTCCACAATGCGTCCGACACCTATCGCATCCCACATCTCAAAAATGCCGCAATCCCAATTGAACCCCCACTTCATCGCATTATCGATGGAGTTGATGTCATCGGAGATTTCCGGCACTCGCATGGCCGCATAGTGAAAAGTGTCGGAAAGGATGGTGCGATAGAACTGGCCGGATCGATCCGTCGCTTGGAAAAGGATCTTCAGGCGCTCACGCAAGTCCTCGACGTTGCGTGCCAGCTCCAGGGTTGGGAAACCCGGATGTTTTCTCGCCCGGTATTCGAAGGTGCGGAGGTTGAGCGTCAGGATCTCACTCGATTCTTCGTCCTGACCCTTGACCTTCTTGTAAAACCCCTGCGCGGTCTTATCGCCCAGCAGGTTACGCTGGAGCATTTGCTCCACAAAGTCCGGGATTTCGAAAAGGTCACGCCGCTCATCCTGCGGCAACGACTCGCGCAGGTTCTTTACTACATGGGCCAGCACATCCAGACCGACGATGTCGAGGGTGCGGAAGGTGGCGGACTTGGGCATGCCCAGCGCGGGACCCGTCAGCAGGTCAATCTCCTCGATCGTATAACCGTCCTTCTGCATGAGGCGGAGAACATTCAGTGTCGTGAAAGTTCCAATGCGATTGGCAATGAAATTCGGGGTGTCCTTGGCGACCACCACGCCTTTACCGAGCACAACATCGCCAAAACGCGAGATCGCCCGGACGACTTCCGGGAGTGTTTCGGGAGTAGGGGTGATCTCCAGCAGTCGCAGGTAGCGCGGGGGATTGAAAAGGTGTGTGCCCAGGAAGTGCTGCCGGAAGTCCAGGCTGAAACCCTCCCCCAAGGATGAAATGGCAATGCCGGAAGTGTTTGAGCTTACGATCGCATGGATAGCACGAACCGCCTGGACCCTTTCCAGCAATGCCCGCTTCAAGACGCGATCTTCCGTTACCGCCTCGATGATCCAATCGCAATCTTCAAGCTCGCTGAGATGGTCTTCCAAATTCCCGACCGTGATCATCCGAGCCGCTTCCGGAACGAAGAAGGCCGCGGGTCGTGATTTCAGCGCTGCATCCAGGCCCCCCTGCGCGAAGCGATTCCGCACTTGGGGGGCGGCCAGCGTCAGCCCCTTGGCTTGTTCCTGCCGTGTTAACTCTTTAGGAACTATGTCGAGCAGCAGGCACGGAACGGAGGCATTGGCCAAATGGGCCGCAATACGAGCCCCCATCGTCCCCGCGCCCAGCACGGCCACTTTGCGGATGTCACGCATGCTTGGCCCCCCACCGACGTGGCTTATAGAAGAGGATGGCATTATGGCGAATGACCCGAACGCGGTCAAGTTGCAGCGCACCGCCCTATGGAATGTCGTCCTGCCGTGAGACCTTCAGTGCCCGTTGCGGGAGCGGCCAGGACGGGATATACCCAGCTTTGCCATGCGCGACTGGAGGGTCGTGCGTTTCATTCCCAGGCGTGCCGCGGCGCCGTGCGGTCCGGCGATGACCCAATCCGTTTCTTCCAAAGCGCGCAGGATGTGATCGCGTTCCGCGGCGGCCAGGGTCACGGGAGAAAGGGAAGGCGCGTCGCCCGAAAGGCGGTCCTCCGGCAAGGGCACGTGCAAGGCGGGGCCGCGCGACAGGATGACGGCGCGTTCAATGAGGTTCTCGAGTTCGCGTACGTTGCCGGGCCAATGATAGCGGGTAAGCGCTTCCATCTCTTCCGCCGGAATGGTCTCGATGCGGCGATCCATGCGCCGGGCGTACTTCTGCGTGAAATAGCGGACCAGCCTCGGAATGTCTTCGGCGCGCTCGCGCAAAGGAGGCACAACGATGGGGAATACATTCAAGCGATAGTAAAGGTCGCTGCGGAAGAGGCGGTCTTCCACCATCTGGGTCAAGTCGCGGTTGGTGGCGGCAACCACCCGCACATCGACGTGCAGCGTGCGGGTACCGCCGAGGCGCTCAAATTCCTTTTCCTGAAGGACGCGCAACAGTTTGGGCTGAAGCTCCAGCGGAATGTCGCCGACCTCGTCGAGGAAGAGCGTGCCATGATGCGCGAGCTCGAAGCGCCCAACCTTCTGCGCGATGGCCCCGGTAAAGGCACCCTTCTCGTGGCCAAAGAGCTCACTTTCCAGCAAACCCGTGGGGATGGCGGCGCAATTGACTTTTACAAACGTGCGCTCGGCCCGCAAGCTTAAATTGTGGATGGCGCGTGCAATCACTTCTTTGCCGGTGCCGGTCTCGCCGAGAATGAGCACGCTGGAATCCGTCGCGGCCACGGTTTCCACCTGGCTCAACACGCGCTTCAGGGCGGGACTTTCGCCCACAATTTCTTCGAAGGTGTATTCGGTGCGGATTTCCTCTTCCAGGTAGAGTTTTTCGTCGGCAAGCTTGTTTTTAAGCTCGGCAATCTCGCGATAGGCAAGGGCGTTTTCAATCGCGATGGCCACCTGGGTCGCCACTCGCATCAGCAAATCAACGTCCTCTTGGGTGAAAGCGCTGGGGCGGAGGCTGGCGAGGCTGAGCGTGCCGAGGATGCGGTTGGCGGTGATCAGCGGCACCAGGCAACCGGAGTGGAGACCTTCCGCGATGAAGAGGCGGCTGATGCCCGGCTCGAAGTGATTGAGGTTGGCGCCGGAAATGATCACGGGTTTGCGCGTGGCGATGACCTCACCGGAAGGCGTGCCCTCAAGGGGGATCACCATTTCTTCCTGGAGCAGCCCCTTGCCCCGCGGGAAATCTAGCGCTTGCAGGCGGAGTTGCTGGGCGGTGGGTTCATAAAGCGCCAGGCTGGCGTAGTCGTGATTCATCACGCGCCGCAAACAGGCAGAAATGGCGGCAAGCAACTGACGAAGATCGAGCGTGGAAACGAGGGCATTGTTTACTTCCAGCAGCAAGCGCAGGCGATCGCGCTCACGGGCGAGTTCCTGTTGGTAGATCTGGGCGTTCTGGAAGTTCAGGGCATTGTCGACGGCCACGGCCACTTGCGCCGCCACCTGCTGGAGGAATTCGAGATCGGCGGCGTCGTAAGCGCTCGCTTCGACTGAACCAAGGGCCATGGCGCCTACTCGTCGTTGGGCTGTGGTAAGCGGCAGCACGCAGAGTGACTGCACACCATCCTGGCGCAGCAGGTCGCTAACAATCGGAAAACGCGCGTCGCGCTCGAGATGGGAAATGACCAACGGCTGCTGGTTCTCCCAAACCAACTGGCGCACGTTTTCCGCCATGGGGATTTCCAGTCCGGGCTGGATACGGGTCGGCAGTGAACTCTCCAGAACGTGCAGCCGCACGATGCCGCGCGCCAAGTCAGGAAGCGTGAGGCAGATGAAATCGAACGTCACCAGGCGATGCAGCAATGCTGCAAGCGAACGGAAAAGCTCCGCCAGGTCGCGATGCGAAGCAATGGATTCAGAAATCTCAAGCAGGGCGCGGTAACGCTCGACTGCCGCGAGGTTCGTGGGTTCGAGAGGGGCAGGGCCAGCCATCCGATTGAGCTTAGCACCCTTGTGCATTGGGTCTCAAGGTGTGTGGCTTCATGAACTCAGGGGGGAGGTCGCGCAGCAATCCGCCGGGTTTGACCCGAACCCGTGTGTGGATTTTGACTCAACCGTGGGGGGGGGAAGCGCCACGAGGCGGCAGTGACCAAAAGGGCGTTTCAGGGGATCAGTAGAAGTGTTGTTGAGGTTTGCGACACCGCGCGTAGCAGTCTGCCACACATCATCGCTCGAACGGCAATACGACATATGGCCTAGGCGCCGAAACGATTGCACCCTCCGGTTTACCGGTGGTTCAACCCGGGAGGACCTTTGTGGCCGTCGTTCCGTGACAGGGTGTCTTGGAGTTGGTCGCCGGATGGGTCGGTCTGTGGGGAAGGGAAGACTGGTACTCCGTTTGCTCTGAGGAGGGTGATGACGGACGTTTCGGAAGTTGAGTTCAATTCGTCAGTGATCGAAACCCGCAAGGGTCGAAAACTCGAAGTCCGCGCCTATGGACCCGGGGACTTTGGCGCCCTCGTTCAAATGTATAAGGTCTTCGAGCCCAAAAGGGTAGCCCAGGGCCTGCCACCTCCTGACGTTCCTCGTATCGCCCACTGGCTCGACCAATTGCAACAAAAGTCGCAAGCGTTGCTGGCCGTGGACGGCGATCGGGTCGTTGGCCATACGATCCTCTGCCCGATGCCGGCGGGTTCGGTGGAATTCACCATTTTCGTGCATCAAGATTATCGCGAGGAAGGATTGGGCACTGCGCTTAGCCGCCTGACGCTCAGTTGGGCGCTGTGCATGGGTTACTCCCAAGCCTACCTTACCACTGAACTCTCCAACTTCCGCGCTCTGCGATTGTTCCGCAAATTAGGCTTCTGCACTCTCAGCAGTTGCGGAGATGAAGTTGAGATGAAGCTCGATCTGTCCCCGTTCGCAAGTGCGCAACCCCAAGCCGCCTAAGATCTCTTCTGCCAATTGCCAGAATGGTGTTGTTGAGCGTTGTCCGCGCGCCTCTGCCGCAGCCTGGACCGCCAGCGGCCCCCGAGACTAAAAGGTCGCCTGGAGAAGTGCGTCTCGAAAAGGAGCAGGAACTCCATTCCTGGTTTACAATCCTGCCCGGGTGGACCGTTAGATGAGGCGATGGCTAAAGGCCGGTAAGATTCTTTGGGCGGGCTGGAGTGATGTGGCAGGCGCCTGCCTGCTCTCGGCATTGGCCTTCTATTTCCTAAGCGGCCGATTCACGACAGTCCGATTCGACCGCGAAAGCATTGACGTTGAAGTGGCGGAGGGGTTGATTCACGTCCAGGGTCTTTACCATTACCAGAACGCTTCTCACTTGCCGGCCTTGCTGACCTTGGCCACTCCCTTTCCTGTGGACCAGGATCATCCCGTGCCGGAAACCTTTACGCTTGTCGAGGTGGACGAAGCCCGGCGCGTCGTGAAGGAATTGGACCTGCGCGGGTCGCATGCGGCGCCAACCGTTCGCCTGCTCTTCCTCCCGCGCGCGGCCAAGTGGATTCAACTCGATTACTGGCAAGCCACCCGAAGCCACGAAGGGCGTTACCTGCTAACTACGACGCGCGCCTGGGGACGCCCGATTACACACGCGTCTTTCCGGTTGCAGTTGCCCGCAGATTATCATCTGGACTCTTCGAACTACCCCGTAGTCGAAATCCCGGGCGCAGGCCGGTCGAGCGCTTTTACGTTTTCAAAGACCGACTTCTTTCCTGACCAGGACTGGAGATTCTCCTGGCAGGAGGGGCAATCGGCTTCCGCCCGCCGCCTAGGAGGTGTTCCTTGAAATCGCGATATCAGGTGCTTCTCTGGCTCTTCTGGTGCATGGTCGCGGGCGCAATTCCGGCTTATGCCAACAACCCGCCACAACCTGACGGTCTCCTCACACTGATTTTGATCTTCCCCGTCGCGATACTGGGGTACCGGTTGGCCGGGGCTCAGGTGACGCAGCAGCAACGCAAGTGGCGCTTGCTGACGGGCCTGCTGCTGGCTCTTTGCACGCTTCTGACTATGGGTGGCACAGAGATCGCGATGATTCCGCTCCTGATCATTCTTGGTTACGGAATAAGACGCGGCGTTCAGGCGATAGCGCGTGGCCAAGGAAAAAAGCGCCTAGCTTGGGGGGGTGTCGTCATTCTGTTCGCGCTTTTCGGAGTGGCGAATTATATGGCGTCTCTGAACTATCCCTTCCAAGGTTCCTTGGTTGAGCACGCCGCTTTTGCGAATTTGCGGACCATCCACGTCGCCGAGCAGCAATTTCAGAGCAACGCCACGCTGGATGTGAACAAGAACGGCTTGGGCGAATACGGCAGTTTGGAGCAACTGCACAAGGCGGGATTATTGGATGACATGCTCTGGGAGCGACTCCACCGGCCCGTCTATCGTTACGAGGTGGTCCTGAGCGGCGACGCCGCCCGGGATGAGAAGCAGTATTTTGCCTACGCCGTTCCCGTGCATTACGGGAGACCCCCCATTCCCATTTCCCTGGTGCGGGCCCTGCTACCCTCCGTGCCCTATGCGCGCCGCACTTTTGCCTGCGATGAATCGGGTGTGGTCAGGGCGGCGGACCTGGGTGGCTCGCGTAACGTAACACGCGCCGAAGCGGAGAAGTGGCCACCCTTCTAGTCTGCACGTGTTAACCAATCCCAAAATAGCGGAACTTCCGGAGTTGGTGCGGTGTCGAATAGGGTGGAAAGAGAAGGCAAGCAGTCGATGGAGCGCTCCGCGGCTGTCACCTGGAAGACGAGACGGAATCGTCAATCGAGGAGGCACAGCCATGTTCGAGGATGCGCTACTTGAATCTGCTCCCGGGCGGATGCCCGTTTTGCGCCGCATTCACTACCTGCTATCGGCCCTGGTTGGCACGCTGGTTTTCGTTCAAGGCTTGTACCTGCTTCCGGCGGTGCTGGTGTTGGTGGAAATGCGGGCGCTTTTTATCACGGCGGCGATGGTGGGAAATGTCGCCGCAGCCTACACGCTGCTGCTCTGCTATGTTTGGGCGGATTCCAAGCAGCAGCACTTGCCCACCTGGCCGTGGCTCACCGCAACCTTGCTGCTCAATCTCCTGGGTTTTCTCGGCTACCTGGTTTACGCCGCGGCGAAGAGTGGTGATTGGAAGCGCGCGGCGGTCTCTCTCGCCTATGTCGCCGAAGCGCTGCTGGTGGGCGTTCTG
This sequence comes from uncultured Acidobacteriota bacterium, assembly GCA_963804995.1. Lineage (GTDB taxonomy): Bacteria > Acidobacteriota > Terriglobia > UBA7540 > UBA7540 > Bog-366. The sequence goes on along the minus strand of CAWDSK010000006.1, from coordinate 1,621,426 downwards.
GTCCTCGCGCCACTCATCTACACTCAGGCATTGCCGAGGCAGATGTTGATCACCGAGTGGCACATCGCGCCTCCGCGGGGCCGGCCTGCCGCGCCCGTGGCGCAACCCATCAAGGGAACTCCCCATCACACCGTGGACTTGCTGCACTCACGCATCGTTATGCCTGAACATGTGGTGCTTATAGTGGAGAACCCGGCACCGCCTGAAGTGGGTGCGGACACGGGACAGTGGGTGCCTGGCGCACCTTCGGGCGGAATACCTGACGGAACGTTGACGGCGGTCATCGGCAGCGTGCCGTGGGGCAGGGAGACGCCTGCTCCACCGCCCACTCATGTTGCTCCCAAACAGCAGATGATCCGCCGGGGCGGCACCGTCATGCAGGCCCAGGCGCTGTTTCAGCCGAAGCCGCCCTATCCCCAATTGGCTCTCATGGCGCGCATCCAAGGAATCGTCGTGCTGCAAGCGATCATCGGCAAAGATGGGTCGGTGCAGGACCTGAAGGTCATGAGTGGCCACCCGCTACTGGTCCAGGCGGCGACGGATGCTGTCAAGACCTGGCGCTACCAACCCACGCTGCTGAATGGCGAGCCGGTGGATGTGCTGACGGAAATCAGTGTGAACTTCACGCTGGGGCAGTAGGCAACGAACGCCTTTTGCGAGTCCTGACAGGGTCGGGATAGGTGGGAAGCAGTTGTTGATTGCACAATAACCACCCCGGCGCCTGGCCCCGATGATCAATTTGGAAAGAACGCGCTATGGGGGCTTGGCGCGCCACCCCTCCTGAATCAGGAGGGGTGGCGCGCCGGGCGCCGGGGTGGTGCTGAAAAGGGCATAAAGCGGTGGTGTTGATAATGGCAGCGCCAACGGGTTCCTCCGCAAGCTTATTAGCCCCGCCCTTACGGCAGTTCTATGGTAGTGGTTTAAGTCTCGAGAGAAAATCAGGTCAGTTTTGTGGCGAAGCAGCGAGTTTACCTCGCTCGCTGGCGTGCGACCGATTCGGGCCTGGTCCCCGCCTCTCTTCGGCAGACTGACCTTGGCCGGCCGGCAATTGCAGTCCAGAGGGCACAAGGTTAGAATCAAAAAGCGTAAGCTTTGACTCCGCAGGAGCTTCGTGGGGCTCAGTAAAGGATATCAGCATGGCTCGAACCCATCGGTTTCATTGGTTCCGTGGATCCCTCGTCCGCCTGGCTTGGCTGGTTGCGGCCCTCGTGATCGCTCTCGGCGCTGGGCCCTCCCAGCTTGGCTCTGGCCTGGCAGTACCCCAGGATTCTGGAACTGGGCGCCACGGAGGGCGTTCCCAGGCGCCGGATGTCAACCCGTCGGATAAGAACGCGGGGACACCGCTGACCGCCAAGCAGAAGGCCGCCATGATGAAGACCAACTTCGAGAAAACGAAAGACGATGCCTCGGAGCTTGCCGACATGGCCACCGGGCTGCGCGATGAACTCAACAAGACGAACATCAATATCCTTTCCGTCGACGTCATTCACCGAGCTGAGAAGATTGAGAAGCTGGCAAAGAAGATCAAGGAAGAGGCCAAGGGGTACTGACCCGTTGTCGACGGATTAGGCTGTGATCGCCTGCGTGGCGTCGCAACCCCACCCCCAAAAAATCAGCAGGCTGACCAGCGTGCAAATACGTTGTAGCGCGGTCCCCCGTTTTTGGGGTCCGCGGTTCTTCATGTGGTAAATGCCCAAATCTCCCACACGGGCGGCTGCGTCACGACTCCTTCTTTGCGCCGATACATTCGGGAAACCCTGGTGCTTCCACCTGGTGGCGCATAATACATCGGCTACGAGGAAACCCCTCACCCGCCTGCGGGCCGAAGCCGAAGTCGTTTACAGCTCCCAGGTGGCCCTTCGGTGGGCGTAGGCCCGTCCCGCTCCGGCTGGTTAAGGCGCCGGCAGCGGTCCACCCTCCCCCCACGGGAGAGGGCTATGGATTCATTATGGTCGCCGAGTGACGCGCCCCCGGTTCTTGGGGGTCAATGTTCCGCAGCGATACTCTCCCGGCCAGTGTTTAGGCGAAGGCTTCACGACCCGCGGGCTGACTCATTTGGACGCCCGTTGTCGTAACGAAGTATTTCGCCAGCATATTCGGCCGCTCCCAGGCGGGCATCGATTCGGGCGACTTCATGTAAGTGAGAAACTCTGCCGCCACTTGGGATAAGTGCGCTCCGAGGCCCTGGCGGGTGAGAGCCGGAACCGAGATGTGCACCTTGCTTCCTGTGGCCTCAGCTTCGATTCCCGGATAGGTTCCCTTTAGGCTCGCGATGCGGCGGCGTACAGCCTGGGTGAGGGCGGGGAAGTCCGCTGGGCGGTTCGGGACCACGAACACCTCCGGCCGGTAATTCGCTTTGGCGGTCTGACGCAGCTCGACGCTTCGAGTTAGTGCCTCGGAAGATGGCGCCAGGAGAATCATCACCGGCCCGCGGTTCCCAAACCCACACAGTCTTCAATCGCACCTGCACGCCACGAATCGTGTAATCCACCTCATTGTTGCAGTAATAGTTGAACCGGTCACCTTCGACGTAGGGGGCAAGCTCGGGGGGGAAAGCGGCCGCCCCGGTAACCTGCCGGAACTGCGCTGCCGTGATCGGTGTCGACCAGCGCTTGCCCCGCTGGACCTGGATGTTGTCCCGATAACTGATCGCCTGGTTGGGAAACAGCGTCCACTGCACCAAGTCCACCAGATGTGTGCCGACATCGGTGAGCCCTACCCCCTGGTCATGGATATCGAAGAAGAATGGCGGGCGCGGGTTGGGAACGCCGTTGACAGTATTTAGGATGGTGTGGACGTTCTCCATGAACACCGCCGGGTGCTCCGGGTCAGCAGGAACCACCTTGCCAAAAACCTCGGGGTCATTGACCAGTTCTCTTTGGATGATTCGGGTGATCTCGTGCCGCTCCGTCATCATGTCGTAGGCGATCAAGCGCTTCTGGTCAGCCAGGGCCAGCGCTGACTCCAGGGCAGGAAAGTCCTCAGCGCGAATAATCCAAGGCTTGTCCACAAACACATTCAATCCTGCCTCCAGAGAGGACTTGATTTTTCCGATCTTGGCGCCGTTATGGCCCGCCAGCACCACGACGTTGCCCGGACGTGTGGCGATCATTTCCTCGAGCGACCGGGGGCTGCAGTGAATATCCAATTCCCAGCTCGTGGGATTATCCGCTCGGCGATTGTATTGTTCGAGGATCTGCAAGTGAATCAGCAGGCCGGGGCCGAGCGGAGCGTAAATGGCAACACGCTTGTCAATTCCCGGTGTCATTTGTTCTTGCAGGACGGCCCCGTGAAAGTGCGCAGGATCCAGGATAATAAGTTTGGCGATGGCAGGATCTCCCATAGACTCCATTCCTCGCGCTGGTGGCGCGCCAGATTCCGACGGCGCGGATAAAGCGGATACTGCGCCGGACCCAGCCAGCAGCGCACTTGCCCCTGCTGTCTTCAAGAATCTCCGTCGGTTGAATGGCTGGTTCTTCATTCTACCTTCCTGTAAGCGGTAGGGAGAGTCTCACTTTGCCCGTCGTTCGACGAACCTCCCGCCGTGGAGGTTAGAATTTAGCACTGAAAGAAGCAGCGAGGTAGCGCGGAGTTAGGCGCAGCAGCCTGCAAATCGCCGAAAGCAGTTTTGGAGTGCGGGAGCTCGCTCCCGCTTCTTCTACCGCTGACTGGTCAGCGGTCGGTGTTACGCTGCGAGCAAGCTCGCGGGGTTGGAACGTCGCGACGAGTCGCGACGTGAGAAAGCGGCGACGAGTCGCCGCACTCCAAAATTGCTCAAAACTCAGATATCTGAGATGTCGACCGTGTAATCATCCGTCACCTGAACTTGATCAGTCTTCATCCCCACCACGGTTTTGTAAAAGGACGTTGCCGCCTCGCGCTGGAACCAACCCGCCGAGCACCAGGGATAGAGAGACGGTTCCCGCACCAGGCCGTGATGAACCGCGTTCTTATGCACGTAACTCAGGCGTGCAAGGTAGGACCGCTGAAAGGTCAATTCCTTATCCCAATATTGATACCAAACGTGACGCCCCACCGCGTTGTCCCGGCGATTGGTTTCGATCGCGGTAAGTCCGTGAAGATGCCGGGTAAGTTGTACGAGCGACGCGCCCTGCGGCGGGGATACGGCGACGAAGTGATAATGGTTGGGAAAGACCGCCCAGGCCTGTAGCTGCCATAAGTATTTTTCGGCAAGATCCAGGAGCATCCCGCTAAGGTATTCCAATCGGTCCGCGCCTCGGAAGAAAGGCGCTTTGAGGTACGTTCCCGCCGTCACCATGCAGGTTCCCCCGGGCGTAAAACGATGCGCCGGACTGTGTGGCCAATCTCTCATTTTGGACCTTTCGGAGTGCGGGAGCTCGCTCCCGCTCTTTCTACCGCTGACTCGTCAGCGGTTGGTGTTATGCCACGACAAGTCGTGGCAGGGGAACGCCACGACCAGTCGCGGCGTGAGAAAGCGGCGACGAGTCGCCGCACTCCAAGAAAAAACAGGGCCGCTTTGAGAACGGGAAGCTTTGTGGCTTCCCGCTTTCTTAGCGGCCCTTGTGAACATCCAAACCGTCTTGGGTTGTGCGAGCACGCCTCGAAACAGGCGGCCCGCGAAATGCTTAAGCTGCCTTGCTGGTCGTTTCCACCTGCGCCGTCTCATTGACGCGAATGCGCATTCCGTAGAACGACCGGTGCACGAAGAACATGGACACGGCGAAGAACCCCAAGGCCAGGATGTGCGTCAAGATGGAGCCGCTGGTCGAGGTCAACTTAACCGCCAGCTCCACCGCCAGCAAACCAAACAGCGTGGTGAATTTGATGACCGGGTTCAGCGCCACCGAAGAAGTGTCCTTGAAGGGATCGCCCACCGTGTCGCAAATGACGGTAGCGTCGTGGAGAGCCGTGCCTTTCTGCTTCAATTCGACTTCCACAATCTTCTTCGCGTTGTCCCAGGCCGCGCCCGCGTTCGCCATGAAGATGGCTTCATAGAGGCCAAAGGTCGCAATCGAAATCAGGTAGCCGATAAAGAAGAAGGGCTCCACAAACGCGAAGGCGAGCGTGGCGAAGAACACCGCAATGAAGATGTTCAACATGCCCTTCTGCGCGTACTGGGTGCAGATGGCCACCACTTTTTTGCTGTCACTGACGGACGCCTTCTCCGACCCTTCCAACTTGATGTTCGCCTTGATGAACTCGACCGCGCGGTAGGCGCCCGTGCTCACCGCCTGGGTGGAGGCGCCGGCGAACCAGTAGATCATGGCTCCGCCGGTAATCAAGCCCAGCACAAAGGGCGCGTGCAGCAGGGAGAGCTTGTCCACGTTCTCCGTGATGCCGTTGGTAAGCGCCATGATGATCGAAAAGATCATGGTGGTGGCGCCCACGACGGCCGTGCCGATCAGCACCGGCTTGGCCGTGGCCTTGAAGGTGTTGCCCGCGCCGTCGCCCTCTTCCAGCATGTCCTTGGCGCGGTCGAAATTCACGTCGAAGTTAAAGTCCTTTTTGATTTCCTGCCGGACGTTGGGAACCTGCTCAATCAACGAGAGCTCATAAATCGATTGGGCATTGTCCGTCACCGGGCCGTAGGAATCGACAGCGATGGTTACCGGACCCATCCCCAGGAAGCCGAAGGCGACCAGGCCGAAAGCAAATACCGGCGCCGCCACCATGAGGTTCGCCAGCCCCATATTGCTGACCAGCGAGCCGATGGACATCAACAGCACCATGGCCAGGCCTAAGTAGTAGGCCGAGAAATTGCCGGCCACGAAGCCGGAGAGAATTCCAAGCGATGCCCCGCCTTCCTTGGCCGAGGTCACCACCTCCCGGACGTGCCGGGAATTGGTGGAGGTGAATACCTTGACGAGCTCCGGAATGAGGGCGCCGGCCAGGGTTCCACAAGAGATGATGGTCGCCAGCTTCCACCATTGCGAGGAGTCGCCGCCCAGGGTGGGAATGATGAGCGCTGAAACCACGTAGGTAAGAGAAATCGAAACGATGGAAGTGATCCAGACTAGAGAGGTCAGCGGCGCTTCAAAGTCCATCTTGTCGGCATTGGCAAACCGGGCCTTGGCAATCGCTCCGTTGATGAAATAGGCCAGAGCGCTTGCCACCAGCATGATGACGCGCATCACGAAGATCCAGACCAGCAATTGCACCTGTACCTGCGGGTCCTTGACGCCCAGCAGGATGAAGGTGATCAGCGCTACGCCCGTTACGCCGTAAGTTTCGAAACCGTCTGCCGTCGGCCCCACGGAATCGCCCGCGTTGTCGCCCGTGCAGTCCGCAATCACGCCCGGGTTGCGCGCGTCGTCTTCCTTGATCTTGAAGACGATCTTCATGAGGTCGGAACCGATGTCAGCAATCTTGGTGAAAATGCCCCCCGCAATACGCAACACGGCTGCCCCTAGCGACTCGCCGATGGCGAATCCGATAAAGCAGGGGCCGGCATAATCGCCCGGAATAAAGAGGAGGATGATCAGCATCATCAGGAGTTCCACGCTGATCAGCATCATGCCGATGCTCATGCCCGCCTGAAGAGGAATCTGGAAGACGGGGAAGGCCTTACCGCGCAGACTGGCAAAGGCCGTGCGCGAGTTCGCAAAAGTGTTCACGCGAATCCCGAACCACGCCACTCCGTAACTGCCGGCGATTCCCACGACGCTGAAGAACAGGATCATCATCACGCGTACCGCCTCATACTTCAGCAGCACGGCAAAGTACAGCAGAATGACGGCGGCAATGAACACCCAGAGCATCGCCAGGAATTTGCCCTGCGTCACGAGGTAGGTTTTGCAGGTTTCCCAAATCAACTGGGAGATCTCCGCCATGGCGCGATGGACAGGCAGATTCTTCAGATGGGTGTAAATGACCAGGCCGAAAATCAGCCCCAGAATACAAAAGAGGATACCGATCATCAACAGCTTGTGACCATCGATACCCAGAAATTGAACTTGCGACAGGTCCGGAACCTTCAGATTGGCTTCGCCGGCCGCCTCATTGGGAACGGCGGCGAAACCTGTGGCGGTCGCGGCCAACATCAGGCCTGCACCCCAAGCTACCATTTTGGCAGCCCGGCAGCGCGGCCCCCAAAGACTCGCGACCCATTTCCAGAAACTGGAAAGGGAAAGAACCGATATCAGTGTGAACACACTGAGGGCAAAAATAGCGGAAACGAGCATTGATATTCCTCCGACCGAACTTTCTCTTCGCACTCCCAAGTTGGGCCTGGCTGGCTTCTCCAAAAATCAGTCACCGGGAGAACTTCCATTAGGAGGGCTTACGGATATTCTAAGAAAGTGCGGCATAATATCACGCCTCAAAAAAGGGCGTCAAGAAAAGACCCAGTAAAGACTCATAGGATGAGCGACTTCTAGTCTAACCAGTCGAAAAATTGTCCCACTTTCGATTCTGGTCTGCGTCCCACTCGCCAAATTGGGTCTAACCGGAATCCTAAAGCAATTTTGTGCCCTATTGCCCGGAAAAATCAACCTTGTCATTCCTTGACTAACCCTTATAATCACCCCCCGGCCCGGGTCGGTCTTGTCCCAGATGTGACGCCACGGGGCCCGTAGCGACCCCTGTCCCACGAGATTTGCTGATATGAAGGGTCAGTGTGAAATTTATTGCGCCGGCAATGCGGTCGCTGATGTCCTGGCTCGGCCGGTCGATCATCTCGCGCCCCCAGGAACAAGTCAGCGGCTGGAAGATGTCGTTCTTGCTGCCGGCGGCAATACCATCAACACCGGGATCGCACTTGCTCGGCTAGGCGTAAAAGTTCATATCGCGGCTGCAATTGGTGAGGACCGCTTCGGCACTTTCATTCGCGAGCGAGTGCTTGCCGAGGGCATCAACGATTCCGGTCTGGTCACGCTCGCAGGCGCGAAGACCTCTACTTCCATCGTGCTGGTGCGGGGAAACGGGGAGCGCCACTTTCTGCACCTGCGGGGCGTGAGCGCGTTCTTCACGGAGCAGATGCTCGATTGGAGGCTCGCTGTGGGGGCCAGGATTTTTCATTACGCGAGCGCCTTCGCGCTGCCGGCCTTCGATGGTTCGCCGCTCGAACGCACAATTCAGCGCGCTCATAAAATGGGTTGCATTACTTCCTTGAATGTCTGTTGGGACGTGCAAGGGCGCTGGCTGCCGCTTATTGAACCCGCTCTTCGGCACACCGACTTGATTTTTCCGAACCGGGAAGAGGGTCAACAATTGACGGGGGAATCCGAGCCCATGGCCATCGCCCGTCGCTTGCGGAGCCTGGGCGTAAAAACCGTCATCGTTAAATTGGGGGCTGCGGGTTGCTATGTGGAGTCCCCACAGGGTGCCTTCACCTCTCCAGGTTTCGCCGTGCATCCGGTGGATACGACCGGCGCTGGTGATTGCTTCGCCGCCGCCTTTCTAGCCGCGCTCTGCCGCGACCGCAGCCTTACGGAGGCCGCTCGTTACGCCAACGCCGCCGGAGCGCTTTCCACGCTCGGCATGGGTGGAGCTGATTCCGCGCCCACTGCTGCTGCGGTGGAAGAATTCCTGGCCGGGGTTCCCCGCCGCAAGGGCGAATGACGTCAGGCGAGCAGCGGATACTGACGGGCTAATTCCCTCGCGCCCCTTCGGGCAACGAACTAACCGGCCGATGCCTTCTCCGCGCTGGGTTCTATTCTTCCCTCATTGACGTTCCTTCCGGCCTTGTGATATCAACCGGGCTTCAATTCTCACAGGGAGGAATCTCTTGAGCCGACCCAAAGTGTTTATGACCCGCCCGCTGCCCGCTCCAGTTGTCGAACGCGTCGCGGCGCGATGTGACTTGACCATGCATCCGGAGGATGAGCCGCTCCCGCCCGCCCAACTCGCCGAGGGTTGCCGCCAGGCCGAAGGTCTGCTGCTGTCCGGCGGGCGAGTCAGCGAAGAACTGCTGGCGCAGGCTTTACGCTTGCAAGTCATCTCAACCGTGGGGGTAGGTTACGACAACATTGATGTAGAGGCCTGCACACGCCGCCACATTGTGGTCACGAACACGCCCGGCGTGGTTACGGAAGCGACGGCCGACCTGGCTTTCGCACTGCTCATGGGCGTGGCGCGCCGGCTGGTGGAGGCCGACCGCTTCGTTCGCGAGGGCCATTGGCGCCGCTGGCAATGGGGTTTGATGTGGGGCACCGATCTCTACGGCAAGACCTTGGGCCTCTACGGATTTGGACGCATCGGCCAAGCCGTCGCCCGTCGCGCCCGCGGATTCTCCATGCGCATCCTCTACTATGCGATCGATCGCCTTACGGAGGCGCAGGAAAAGGAGTTCGGCGCGCAGTTCGTGGATCCTGAGACCCTGCTCCGCGAAGCGGATTTCCTGACCCTGCACGTTCCACTTTCTCCTGAGACGATGCACTTGATCGGCGCGCGTGAATTGACGATGATGAAACCCACCGCCTTCCTCATCAACACCTCACGCGGTAAAGTTGTGGATGAAGCCGCCTTGGTCGCGGCGCTTGAATCGAAGCAGATCGCAGGCGCGGGGCTCGATGTCTACGAGCGCGAGCCGCAACTTCACGCCACGCTCCCGACTCTCTCCAACGTTGTCCTGACGCCGCATATGGGCACGGCCACTTCGCAAACTCGTTTCGCCATGGCCTCCCTGGCCGCCGACAACCTGCTCGCCTTTTTTGATGGCCACCGCCCCCCGAACCTGGTCAATCCCCAAGTGTTGAGCCAGGGCGAGTAGGCAGTAACGACTCCCGGGTAGCATCGGCGCGCTGGTTGGAACATTGGGGCAGTTTGATTTGCGGGGTCTTCTTCGGGCCGGGGAGGGGCGCCGGGATCCGCTGCCCGGACTTGGGGTAGTTGGCTCCCGACTGGCATTCTCTTCATTCCAATTGCCAGCCACCGTCTTCCGAATTCTCCTTCGTCGCGAAGCGGCTGTTCTGGGCTTTTCGGCCCTTACCAACTGGACACATTGTCATCCTGTTTTACCATTTTTCATATCGTTGCTAACCGTATTTGTTTTCAATAACCTCTCAGCTTTGGCAAACAGAAATCGCGAATTGACGCGCTTTGTTTTCAATATGTTCTCAGCTTTGGGCGTTTTGGGCATCCAGCGACACATTGTCGACTAAGAATGAACAGCTCAGACGGTGCGTTTTCGGTCTCATATTTACGCTTCACTGCGGGGCCTCCCCACGGTGCGTTCCACGCCCAGTCCTTCCGACAGTCGGCGCAGCCGGATTATACCAATCAGTAACGCTTAGTGTCAAGCTTTATTATTACGGGGGATGAACTGAGGGTCAGGTGAAAATGGAGAGTTCTCCCGTTAAGATAGCTACAACGGAGAGGACTCATGAGCAACGAACGTAAGCATCACACCCCCGAGGAAAAGGTTACCATTCTGCGTCGGCACTTGCTTGATCGGGTTCCGGTTTCCACTTTGGAACATCAACTCCAGTTTTCTATCGCTGGCTCAAACAGTTCTTTGAGAACGGGGCGGCGGCCTTCGGACCGGCGCCGCGCGCCGACAAGCAGGTTGAGCGGGGTAGCGCAGACGTACGCGTTCCTTGCGTTCGTCTGCGGCTCTTCGTCCGTCGATGGGATTTCATGTTTGGATGTTAATATCATGGTTGCTGTTTCCATGTTAAGAACCGCAGAGGAGGCCAAACTGCGGCTTCCTCTGATGCGCTACCCCGCTGAGGGAAGAGCACGTGGCCCTAAAAAAAGTCTTGGGGAGATCTGAAAAGCCAATGGGTGCCCCACGACACACGCGACCAAGAGGAAAGGGTACCTGGAAGCTGTGAAAAAATCGGTCGGAGCCACGGATTAACACAGATCAGCACGGATAAGTCCTCTCTTTTCATCCGAGCGAATCCGTGCTAATCCGTGGCCTGGCATTTTTTCACACGTTCCTGACACCGTTTCCCGCGGCGCTTTGCTAAGGTAGCGGTGGAAAAATTGAATTTATCACATTGCTCTGATAAGAATTGGCAAGCTGGAATGCTCCATTCTCTGCTTCCACGACGACTGAAATTTTCAGTTGTGCAGCGAGCGCCAATCTCGCGGCGTCAACTTCCTGATCCAAAAAGATGATCATGTGTGGTGCGGCTTTCCAATCTCGAGTGAAGCGGTACTCTAGGACCTGGCCTAATGCTGCTCGAAAGGCCTGCCGCGAGTTGATATATCCATTTGTAACCTTCACTTCCCCGATAAACGGTTGTCCTCCACGTGAGAAGGACACGTCGACGTAGTTTAGTTCCGCCGTAAAATCAGAAACGCCGACTTTGACCAAATAGCGCTCCAAACGAAGTTGGAAATCTTTGTGGGGGCGAAAGGCTTTGCGCTTGCCACCCTTAATCACGTACTCATAGCTGCTGAGCTGCCCCCTAAGGTCGGCAGGTTTTCGAGAATTACGTTTGCCCTGGCCATGATCTGGCGGTTCGCCAGTGCCCTCGTCCACCATTCCAACAAGCTTTGCAATCTCTTTCTTGCATCCCTCGTCCTCGATCTCCCGAAATGTTTGCCTTGTGCCAATCTTCTTCTGAAGAGTCTCTGAAAGGTCCGTTTTCAGCCGTTTCCCCACCCACTTTACCGATCTGCAGTAGTAATGGTCGCCAGCAATCTCGCGCCATTGAACAGGTCCCACGATCTTCGCGACATAGCAAAAGCCATTTGGGGAAGTTGACATCGTGCTTAAGTTCGATGCGCGCTTCAACGAGCCAAATTTCAGGGCCACTCGGTCGAATGCTGCAAAGGCACTCCTTTCTAGGACGTACGAAGAGGAGGCAGAGGACGTATTTGATTTCTTCGATACGGTAGGACTCTCCGTGAAGCTCGACGCATTGAGTGATGAGCTTGCATACAGCGTATTTTTCCATTGGATAAATCTCTATTGGATAGCCGGGAAGCACTACATCGGTTCAAAACAGACCGAGACCGGCACCGTGTGGAGCAATTTCCAGAAGCTCAGTGAAACAGTACGTGAAATTGAGAGACAGAAAGATCCGGAATCGGAAGATTTAAAGATGCCGGAAAGTCGGCTCCATGAGCAGCTGCAAGAAGAAATTGACATGTCCGATTAAGTTCGCAGCAGCAGACAATTAGACTACGACCTCGCGGCACGATTGCTAGATACCTCCTTGCTGGATCTTAAGCAGGTAGCGCCATCAGAGTCTCGCCTCTCAGAGACTCTGATGCGCTACCCGCTCCAGAAGCACGGTTCGGCCGTTTTACGGCCAAATGGATTTGATTGTTTGCGGCCACGTTGGTCGCAGAGGAGCGCAAAGCGCGCGCACATAAGGGGCGATGTCTACGCTACCGGCAATAGCAACGTGCCCCGCTTCATGGTACTGTCAAGATCGAGGATGCTTCCGCCCGGCGTTAGCCGCACCGGCGCAATCTAAATGCGTGGCCGAAAATAGTGACAATCTCGATGCTCAGGCCCCCGCTCCAAAGTGGGGAATCGAGGCCATCTCCCGTGCGACGGCCACGGCCCTGGCCTTGACGTACGGAGTGGGGTTCATAATCGTATCTGCGTACGAGGCGCAGTTCGGTTTCATGGAGTTCAACCCGATTCGCGGGAGACTCTTCTTCACGGGCTTCATGTTCGCTATCCTGAGCACCCTACCCGCAGCCGCTTTCCATTTTGGGTTCACGCGGTTCGTGGAACTTCCTACCTGGGCGGTGCCTCGAAGCCCTGAGGTGGCATTTGCCCAAAACTGGCCCGCTTGTCTGCATTCATACTCACCACGATAGTTACGGGATTTATTTCGCGATTTCTGCTCATAAGCCCAGCGGCGATCGGGGGTGACATGCCTGAGTGGGTGGAGCTTCTGCAGGCGGCGGCGCTCATGTTGTATTACGCGTCGTTTGTGCCAATCATTCGTTACATCGATAGGAGGCCAGGAGGTTGTGTATTGCTTATCATTTCAAGCTGGGCACTTCTTTTCTTCGCGATGCTGCTTGACACGAGCGAGGCCTCATGGCAGACGAAGCACCTAGCCCTGTGGTACTTTGCAGCGGGGGTTGTGGCGTCAATCGTGACCCGGGCCAGGGACCCCGTCCGCAAAGCATTGCATTGGGGAAACTGGCTCGTTACGGTTCTTCTGATTTCGTACTACACGTTTTTTATTTACGGCGAGATGCAGCAGAAATTCGGTGGTGGTGCCCCAATGCCCGCCGTACTCTATCTGGATAAGCAGCCTCAGTGGACCGACTCGACAGTCGTTAATGTCAAGGTTCTGGATCAGACTGGAGAGGGGTATTACGTGATCCTGTCCTCCTTGGGTGATCGCGAGGCACTGTTCATCCGCCGTTCGGAAGTTTCCGCAGTATACTTTGGAGAGAGAAAGGTTATACCGACGCGGAAGCCTTAAACGTCGTCCAGCCGGGGCCTTCATTCCTCAATCCTAAGGGGGAAACGGTGGGGGAAACGGTGTCAGGAACGTGTGAAGAAATTCCGGAACGAGCAAAAGCATCTCGCGCAGAGACGCGGAGGCGCAGAGGCGACAAAGAAAATAAAGTAGTTATTTATTTCGTATCTCTGCGCCTCTGCGTCTCTGCGCGAGATTGTCAATTTTTTCACAGCTTCCAGGTACCGTTTCCAGGGCCACCCCCGTTTCCCGACACCGTTTCCCCTTCAACAATCCACAGCCTGCGTTGCGCAAAGGAGTGTTTGCGAAACACGCGAAATGAAGGAGCGGGGTTACTCTCTGCCTCTGAGAATTGCGGCCATCGGGCGCGTAGGCAATCAAGTATTCACGTACCAGAATGAAGCGCAACGGGCGCGAGGTGAGGTCAGCAACTATTTTACCCCTCTGACTGCGACAACCCACAGAGACTTTTCTTCCGGGGCTAGAAACACGGCGGGGGCAGAGTTCACTCTCTCTAAAACGGTCAAAGCGCCACTTGCAACGGCGCAGCAAGGCGGCGCACCTGAATTTTTGCGCTTCGCGCCTGTATCTGCGCCAGATCGTAGTTGAGTTGGAGCCGAAGCCAAAAGCCCGCCGAACTCCCGAGTGCCTTTTCGAGACGCACGGCCATTTCCGGGGATACGCTGGCCTTGCCATTCAGAATGCGGGAAAGCGTCGCACGCGTCACGCCGAGCGCCTTGGCACCGTCCGTAACATTGATCTTCAGCTCATCAAGACAATCCCGGATAAGATCGCCGGGATGGTTGGGTTTTTTCATCGGCATGTTCTGTCCTCCGTTAGTGATAATCCTCTAAATCCACGTCGCAAGCGGCTCCTTGCCGAAAGCTGAACGTAACGCGCCAATTGGCCTTAACCGTGACTGAGTACGTGCCGCGCCGGTTTCCTGTTAGCGGATGAAACCGGAACAGGGGCAGGACCATATCGCCGGGGCCTTCCGCCGCTTCCAAAGCGGAGAGAATTTTCTGCACCTTGTCCACCAGATCGGGCCGGATGCCGCTGCGGTCGTTTTTCTCATAGAGCCGTTTAAGACCTTTGTGTTTTATGCTCTCGATCACGCTCCGTCCTTTCAAGTGTATGGCGTATCGTTACACTATACAAGCAGAATTCTTCTGTCAAGAAAAACACAGGGGGGTGGGAGTTAATCTCTGCCTCTGAGAATTGCGGCCATGATGCGCGGGCTGCGCCGTCCGTGCATGACGGCGACAACCCACAAAGGTTTTTCCTCGGGCGCGTAGGCAATCAAGTATTCACGTACCAGAATGAAGCGCAAAGGGCGCGAGGTGAGGTCCGGGCGTCAAGCGGCGCTGGGTGCGTCCTTCCCACTCCCGCGTGAACTCTCAGGGCCCCAGCGGTCGGCCCGTATGCGTAGCGGTAGCGCAGACGTACGCGTTCTTTGCGTTCGTATGCGGCCTTCAAAGGTAGTAAGATGACCGGGTGCCCCGGCAGAAACATTTCTACGGTCTCAATCACCTGCCTCTGGTTACCCGCAAATTGGTTGAGAAACCCGGCGACTGGCCGTGGTCCCGTTGGAGATTTTATTTTCTGAAGGATGACTCCATGCTCTCTATGGACTGAATGTTGTGATCGCATACATGCCAAAAGGCGGCACGTATGCGCCACCCGCGAAGGTCGATCCCATGATGGCGCTGAGGTATGAATGAAGCGATCAGCTCTCAGCTCCCAGCTAAAGACCCGGTGGGCCAGGAGGCCGTGGCTGATCGCTGATAGCTGAGAGCTGATAGCTAAGACCTGATAGCTGAAAGCTGAGAACACCATGATCTGGACTCGATTCTTTCGCCGCTGGGCCCTACGTTGTGCCACGGGCGTCCGAAGCTGTGAAAAAATAAACAATTTCACGCAAAGGCGCCAAGACGCAAAGACTGTGAATGAACAACTGCTTTGTTTTCTTTGCGCCTCATCGACTTTGCGCCTTTGCGTGAAATGATTTTGCTCTTTCCTGAATTATTTCACAGCTTCTCCCGCCCGTGTCACGTTTTGGTTGCGGCTCCGCCGCCCTATGGCGAGGTAAACTCGCCGCTACAACATCAAACTGCACCACTACCCGAACTCCCTTGCGTTTCCCCGCCGGGTTCCCAATAATGGAGGCATGCTGACCCGGAACAACATTCGTCTGACGCTTGAAGGCGCGCGCGCCATCCTTGCCGCGGCGGAGGCGAAGGCGCGCGAAATCAAAGTCCCGCAAAACATTGCCATTGTGGATGAGGGAGCCTACCTGCTGGCCTTTGCCCGCATGGACGGCGCCAAGCTTTCCTCTTCCGAGGTGGCGCTTACCAAGGCTCGGGCTGCGGCGCTGCGCCGCGCGGCCACGGGTCCTTCGCCCGCCAAAGGTGAACCCAGCGTGATGCTCTCACTGGGCCTGGCGCTAGCCACCGACGGCAAGCTGACCTGCATTCGCGGTGGATTGCCGCTCGTTGTGGACGGCCAATGCGTGGGTGGCATCGGAGTCAGCGCCGGCACTGAGGATGAAGACGTTCTGGTGGCGCAAGCTGGTGTAGACGCGCTGCAGAGGATGTCCTGATGACCAACCCCGCCCAATCCGCAGCCCTCATGAAGCTTCCCTATGCCCAGGGGAAGCAACTGGCGCGCCAGATTTTCCATGAGACCATGGCGACCATCGACGTGCGCAACGCCATGCTGGCGAAGCTGAAGTTCGAGGGCAACACGCTGCTGGCCAATGGAATTTCGCTTCCCCTGCCGCGGCCTCCGCGCGTGGTGGCGTTTGGCAAGGCCGCCAACCGCATGGCTGCCGTGCTGGACGAAATTCTGGACGGACGCATCCAGGCGGGCGTGGCAGTAGGGCCGGCGGAAAAAGCGACGAAGCTCGATAGCTTCCATTATTTCGTGGGCGGCCATCCCTATCCCACCCACAGCAGCCTGGATGGCGCGCAGGCGGCGCTCGATCTGGTCACCAATCTGACCCGCGACGATGCGGTCATCTTCCTCGTCTCTGGTGGAGGCTCCGCGCTTTTTGCGCAACCCATTGACGCCAGCATCACGCTTGCCGACCTTATCGAATTCAACCGCGTGCTGGTGACCTCGCACCTCCCCATCGAGAAGATCAATGTGCTGCGCAAGCACCTATCGGCGGTCAAGGGCGGAAGGCTGGGCGCGCGGGCGCATCCGGCGCAGCAACTCACCATCTATATTTCCAACGTCCCCGACGACCTGCCGTCGATGGTCGCTTCCGGCCCCACTATGCCCGATGAATCCACGGCGGAAGAGACGTACGAATTGGCAGTTGACAACAACCTGGTGCGGCAATTCCCCACAAGCGTTCGCAAATTCTTTGAGCGCCGGGAACTGCTGGAGACTCCCAAGCCCGGCGAGGCGCGCTTTGAGAACTCGCAATACTTCTGCCTGCTATCGAACCACGATGCGGTGGGCGCCGCCCTGACGGCTGCGGAAAAGCTCGGGTTTACCGCGGAGCTCGACCGAGGTATTTGGGACGCCGACTACCAGCAGGTGGTGCACTCAAACCTGGCCGCACTTGACACGCTTTCCAAGGCGCAACGGGGCCAGCCCGTGTGCCTGGTGATCGGCGGAGAGGTTACCTGCCCGGTGACGGGCCTGGGGGTGGGGGGGCGCAACCAGGCTTTTGTGCTTTACGCTGCGCAAAGAATTGCGGGACAGCATCGCGTCGTCCTGAGCGCTGGCACCGACGGGCGCGACGGCAACAGTCCCACCAGCGGCGCGGTGGCCGACGGCAACACCACCTCGCGCGCGCAGGCTCTGGGTCTCGACGCTGCCGCCTACCATGCCGCAAGCGATTCCTATTCGTTTTTCCGCACCTTGGGCGACACGCTGGATACCGGATTCACGGATAACAATGTTCGCGACGTGCGGTTGTGGCTCAACTTCGGGGCTTGAGAATTTGTAGAGGACTTGTAGCGTGGACCTCCGCTGTTGAGGTCCGCGGCTCTTCACGCGAAATCTCAACGTGCGGAGCTGGCCTCGGATTCAGTGGCGCGAGTCTAATGAAGAACTGCAGACCTCAAAAGCGGAGGTCTGGTGCGCCGGGATAAACCGGCAGAAAGCAGAGAATGAAAATTTCTCACGAGGAAGGAGCAGCGATCCACTCGGCCCCGAGTTTTGCGCTGGGCGTCGTGAGGCGCACGGTGAAGCGTAAACAGGGGAATAGGTGGGCTGGGTATTGAGCTTCGAAAATGTCCAATCAGGACGCCGACGTTTTCAGACTAAACGGAAGGCAACATGAGGCCGGGACGCCAACGCGAGTTCCGGCACAGTCCTGCGTAGTCGTAGACCCCAGACACGCCTAGACACTTTCTGCACGAGAACCGGGAGACCTCGGAGGCGCCGGCCGCCGTAGATCGTGGCCGGACGGCGGGAAAAGGCGATGGCCGTACAGCCCGCCTGCACGCTCTCGAGGAGTCGGACAGCGGAACAGTACCGATGAATCATTTGAACAAAGACGGGAAGCCGTTGGCGGAGAATGAGGAGGGAAGGCCGCTGATCAAGGAGAACACCCGTTGGCCTAACACGCACCCGACACAGAGCGGGGCACGCGTGTCCCAGGGACTCGCGGGTGTGCGGAAAGCCGCGAAGGAACACAGGGAGATGAAGTTCACGGCCTTGCTCCACCACTTAACGGTCGATCTGCTGCGGGAAAGCTTTTACGCCTTGAAGCGAAAAGCTGCACCGGGAGTAGACGGCATGACGTGGCAGGAGTATGAAAGCGGGCTGGAAGGTCGACTCGTCGATCTGCACAGCCGGGTCCACCGCGGAGCATTCCGAGCGAAGCCCTCGCGAAGGGCGTATATCCCGAAAGGCGACGGGCGGCAACGTCCGTTGGGGGTTGCGGCACTGGAGGACAAGATCGTCCAACAGGCCGTGGTCACCATCCTCAATGCGATTTACGAGGAAGACTTTCTGGGCTTCTCGTATGGCTTTCGACCGGGATGCAGCCAGCATCAAGCGCTGGACGCGCTCTCGTACGCGCTCACGGTGAAGCACGTGAACTACGTTCTTGACGCGGACATTCGTGGATTTTTCGATTCGATATCCCACGAATGGATGCTCAAGTTCGTGCAGCATCGCGTCGCCGACCCCCGGATTCTCCGGCTCATCCAGAAATGGCTGAAAGCCGGGGTGAGGGAGGAAGGCGAATGGTCGGAGACGGAGATGGGTACGCCACAAGGGGCGGTGGTCTCGCCCCTGCTGGCGAATATCTATCTGCACTACGTCTTTGACCTGTGGGTGCAGGCGTGGCGCAAGAAGCACGCCCGGGGAGACGTGGTCGTGGTGCGGTATGCCGACGATACGGTCCTTGGATTCCAATCGCAGACGGAAGCCGACCGCTTTCTGGAGGATTTCCGGGAGCGGGTGGGGAAGTTTGGATTGGAACTGCATCCTGACAAAACGCGCCGGATCGAGTTCGGGCCGTTTGCCGAACTTTACCGGAAACGGAGAGGAGAAGGTAAGCCGGAGACGTTCGACTTTCTGGGCTTCACGCATATCAGCGGGAAGAACCGGAGGGGGCAATTTACCGTGAAGCGGAAGACGATCAGCAAGCGCCTGCGGGGGAAGTTGCAGGAACTCAAGCAACAACTCCGGCAGCGTCGGCACGATCCCATCGCGGATACGGGTAAATGGCTCCGGTCGGTCGTGCAAGGCTACTTCAACTATCACGCGGTACCGGGAAACCTCAACCGCCTGCGAATCTTTCGGGAACGGTTGACCCGACTGTGGCGAACACAACTGCGTCAACGCAGTCAACGCCACCGCCTCAACTGGGACCGACTGGGGAAGCTTGCGGCCTGCTGGTTGCCTGCTCCGCACGTTGTGCATCCTTGGCCATCCCAACGGTTCGCCGCCACACATCCGAGATAAGAGCCGTATGCGCTAACCAGCGCACGTACGGATCCGTGCGGGGGGTACCGGGTAACCGGTATCCCTACCGCAACCGCTACACTTGCTCTTCGTATGCCGAATGAGCACCCACCTTGATTAACAGCCCTCTCCGGGGGGAGAGGGTGGACCGCAACCGGCGTTCTCATCAGCCGGGGCGGGACGGGTGAGGGGTTACGTGGGCGTTTGAGGATTCCAGGGATTCAAGAACCTTTAGGTCGGCATGATCGCCATGTCATGCAGTGCCGACCTCCCGACCGAGGTCGGGACAGGTTCCGGTCAGCGTTACAAAATCAATTATCTGCACCGTGATTTGAGCAGGCGCTACTTCGGGACGTTGGTCCCGCCACCATCATGGATGACCTTACAGGCAAAGTTGCTCTGGTGACCGGCGCGAGTCTGGGGATCGGCCGGGCCATTGCCGCAGCCCTGGGCAAAGCCGGCGTGGACGTGGCCGTCAATTACTTTCGGCATCAGACGGAGGCCGAGGACGTCTGCGATCTCCTCCGGTACACGGGACGGCGGGCGTTGGCTGTGCAGGGTGATGTTTCGAAATCCGTGGAGGTGGCGCGCCTGGTGAACGCCGTCGAACAGGGATTAGGGCCCATCGAAATCCTGGTCAATAATGCCGGGATTACGCGACCCCAGGCGCTCGAAGAGATTCGTGAAGAAGACTGGGACGAACTCCTGGCGGTGAATCTTAAGTCCGCCTTCCTGGTCACGCAGCGAGTAGTGCCGGGAATGCGGGCGCGCCGCTGGGGCCGCATTATCAATATCTCCTCGGTGGCGGCACATACGGGCGGAGTGGTGGGACCGCACTACGCCGCGTCCAAGGCTGGCATGCTGGGGTTGACACATTCCTATGCCGGGCTCCTGGCGGGTGAGGGCATTACCGTGAATGCCATCGCGCCGGCGCTTGTCTACACCCAGATGGTGGCGGCGAATCCGCGCGCGCGTCAGGACCTTGTCCCCGTGGGGCGATTCGGCAAAGTCGAGGAAGTCGCGGACGTGGCCGTGCTGCTGGCGGGCAACGGTTACATCACCGGGCAGACGATCAACGTGGATGGCGGGTGGTATATGACGTAAAGCTATCAGCTTTCAGCTATCAGCCCTCAGCTATAAGCGGTCAGCGATCAGCTATCAGGTTTCAGCTTGAGACTTAGCTGGCCGCGGGGCGTGGGAATAATCAGGGAGGGCTTGTACTGGCGGGGCTTATGGTTTTTGAATTCCTAACTTGTAGAATTCTCAAAGGCCCAAGTGACCCCTCACCCGTCCCGCCCCGGCTGATGAAAACGCCGGCGGCGGTCCACCCTCTCCCCTCGGAGAGGGCTAGGCATCGTGAATCCCAGCCTTCTCCTAGGGGGAGAAGGTGGCCGACGTAGGAGGACGGATGAGGGGTTACTTCCCCGCGCGGGGCGTTTGAGAATTCTAGGAATTCAAAACCATAAGCCCCGCCCTTACAAACTCCAGGAGGAAACACATGGCGCAATCGATCGGATTCATTGGACTCGGAATCATGGGGCAGCCCATGGCGCTGAACTTAATTAAGGCGGGTCACAAGCTTGCGGTCTATAACCGTACGGCGGGGAAGACCGCGGCGCTCGAGGCAGCGGGCGCGCGCGTGGCCACTTCGCCCGCCGATGCCGCGCGCGATGCCGAAGTCGTCATGATGATTGTCAGCGACCCTCCGGCGGTGGAAGCGGTGGTGACCGGCACGGGAGGGATTCTGGAATCGGTCAGGCCCGGCACGCTGGTGATCGATTCCAGCACCATCAGCCCCGTCGTCAGCCGCAAGATGGCTTGCCTGGTGGCGGGCAAAGGCGCCACCTGGCTAGACGCGCCGGTGACCGGCTCCAAGCACGGCGCGGAAAAAGGGGAACTGACGTTCATGATCGGCGGCGACCGCGAGGCTTTCGACCGCGCTCTGCCCACCCTCCAGGTGCTCGGCAAGAAGCACATCTATTGCGGATCGCATGGGCTTGGTCTGTCTGCCAAGCTCGCGCAAAACACCATCCAGGCCACGGTGCTCGAGGTCTTCTGCGAAGGCTTTGTGCTGGCTACCAAAGCCGGGGTGCGGCCGGAGACCATGATGGAAATTATTCAGTCCAGCCTGGCGCGCGGAGCGCTGACTGACTTCAAGGCTCCCTTCATCTTCAAGGGCGACTTTACCCCTTATTTCCCGCTCAAGCTCATGCACAAGGATTTGGAACTGGCGGCTGAAGCCGGCTACGCGCAAGGCGTTCCCATGCCCACTCTCGCGGCCGTGAAAGAGGTTTATATGGCCGCCAAGGCGCAGGGCAAAGGCGAGTTGGATTACGCCGCCATCGTTACGTTTTTGGAAGAGCTGGCCGGCGTGAAAGTGCGGACCTAGCCGGCTCCCTGAGCGCGGGCTTTATCGGGCTTATCGGCTTGCACGAAGGTAACACCATACGCGAAGGCCCCTTCCGCGGGCAGCTCCTCGGCGTACACGACGCAGACAGGGGAAAAAACAAAAGGCGTGCCCGGCGTATAGGGCAACGCGGCGCTCAGGACCGTGCCCACATTGTAGCGACGATGACTCTTGAAACGAATCCCCCCACCGGAAACGTTGTCGGTAATGGCCACCTCGTCGCCTAATTCGGGATGACGAAGGCAGACTTCCGTCTTTAAACTTAGACGCATTTGTTTTCGGTTGTCGCTGATGCGGGGAGGTAGAGGATTTGCGCGGGCGGGGGGCACGTCGATCTCCTCCAGGGAGGGCCGCTTCCACACACTGACCCGCCGGTCGGTGCATCGCGAGCAGGGCCGCACCAGGCACTGATTGGCCACCAGAACTTCCAGGGCAAACGCGTCCAGGTGAATGATCTGCTGGACATGGCACCCCAGGCACTCGAGCAGCACCCGTCCGGCAGCAAGGTCTGATTCCGCCAGCTCGGGGAACTCAATGCCCCAAATATTCGCACTCAGGTCCGATATCTCCAGACCGTAGTGAATCTCGTTGCCGTGGTGATCGATTTGACCCGTCACCCGGGCAAGCGTTTCCTGGCCGGTCCTGATGCAACGGAGGCTTATGGCCTGTTGCGGGAGGAGGACGTTCTGGGAGACAACCTTCGCGCCGTGCCGGTTGACCACCAGCGTGCGAGTCTGCTCCGTGAAGATCTTCCCCGCGGCGTCTACTCCACTCAATTGAATACGCAACTCAACATGAACGCGATCGCTGCGACGTTTGTCGACAACTTCCACGTGGCGCCCCTATGGAGAAATTATGGGATATGCACCACCGCACAAGCGGTGTGACAAGCGGCAAGTATACAACAAGCCAATCACCTCGGCCATTACCTGCGTGTTAATTGTTGTTAGATCGGGTTTCTCACCACGCTGGGATGCTCTGAGGGCAGTTGGAAGGGCACGGCGTGGGACGTAAACTCATTAGCCACGCCGTAATTGCAGCCCCTACTCTTTGTTTGTCCTATGCCCCGCGGCCCGGGGCGGGATCGGCTCCCGCCCCAGACCATCGAGACTCACTAGAAGATGAACTTCATGCCAACCTGGCCGATGCGAGGATCGTGCGCGCTGGTCACAAAGCCGAAATTGGCGTTTACGATTTCCCCCGTGGGGCCCCAGAATTGGGCATGATTGAAGGTGTTGAAGAACTCGCCCCGGAATTGCAGGGATTTTGATTCCGTCAGTTTGAGGTCTTTGGTCACGGACAGGTCAAAGTTGTTGAAACCCGGTCCGTGGAAAAACCGGCGATTGGAATTGCCGAGCTGGCCAAGGGACTCTCTTACGAACAAAGAAGTGTTGAAGTAGGGATTCGTCCCGCTGGCCGGATCTCCCTTGCGGGGATCGGTGATGTTGAGCGAGCCCGGGAGGCGGTTCGGCACATCGATCATATTGCCCTGACCTGTACCGAAAGTCCCCAGGAGCGAATTATCGTCACCTTCCGTGAGATACACCGGAAAGCCCGTGGCGAAGCGCGTAATTCCGTTGAGGACCCAGCCATTGGTCAAGCGGTTGGAGTGCCCCAGTTTGTCAAAGGGTATCCGGTAGCTGTAACTCATGACGAAGTTGTGGGTGACATCGAAGGCGGACAACCCCCGGGTGATTTTGGGGTTGAGGGGGTTGATGTTGTCGCCCTGGCCCAATCCATTGCCGGAAGCGTTGTCGATCGACTTGCTCCAGGTGTAGCCGGTAAGAAATTCCACTCGGCCCATGGTGCGGCGCAGCGTGACCTCCAGCGCATTGTAGTTGGAGTTGGCCATGGTCGACATGTAGCCGTTGCTGCCGAAAGCATCACTGAAGGGCCCGCGCGTGGTAGTGATGGTTCCGCCGCCGATGGGGTGGTAGACGCCGTTTTCTCCATAAGGGCCGCAGGTGACCCCATCCGTCACTTGGCTTATCTGGCTTAGGCTCATGCACAGAGCCGGATTCCCCGTATTGGCTTCCATGGTAGCGAGAAGCCGGTGCCCTTCTGTCCCGACGTAGCTCACCGAAAGTATGGTGGCCGGTCCGAATTGCCGTTGCAGGGAGAGGTTGTAATGCTCGGCGTAGGGAAGCCGGTTGGTCAGGGAGAAGCCCGGGGAACTGGTGATGGGCTCGAACTGTGCCCAGTTGATGGAGTTGTCAGGATTAGAGGGTGACACGGTGAGAGGGGGTACGGGCACGGGGAAGCGCTGGCCCCTGTCCAGCCCACTGGGACGATCCACAAAGGGGGTCTCAAACATGGGGGGTGCAGGATTCGACCACCAGTACCCGTACGGGGCATCCCCGCTCTCCTGCTCGAGGATGCGATTTTCAAGAGACGTATAATAGATGCCAAACCCCGCCCGGATGCTCGTCTGGCCCGTCCCACCCAACAACTTGTGGAGGAAGCCTCCGTCGACATGGGGAGAATAGGCTAGACCCAGGCGTGGGGCGAAGTTGTTATAACGAGTCGGGGCCAGCGTGGAGGGAATCCCCGGATCACCCGGGAAGCACCAGCCGACGGGCGCTCCCGGAAACGTCTTCGACTGACAGCCGAGAACGAGCGCTTCGAATTCGTTGTGGGCCTCCCACCAGGGAGTGCTGACTTCCCAGCGCAATCCGTAATTCACGGTAAGGTTCTGGGTGGCTCGCCAGCTATCCTGGGCATATAGGCCGTAAGACCGGCCACGACTATACACGGGTAATTGGAGGCCCTGAGAATAACCGTTGGGCGCCCCAATCAGGAAATCGGCAAAATCACTGCCCGTCTCGTTGCCATTAAATCCGAACGATCCATTGAGGTTCAGGGCGAATCGGTATTCGACCTGGTCGTAACTGAAGGACCCGCCGAATTTCACCGTGTGGGTTCCAATCACCTTGGAGAAGTTGTCCGATACGTGGTAAGTGTTGTCGTAGGTTCGCAGGAAGCCATTGGCGGCGCCGATGTTGAAGTTATTGAAGCCGATGGATTCAACGCCCTCGAAGGCGGGATTCATCGGGAAGATGCCCGTAAAACCCTGGGAGGCCAGTGAAACGCCCAGGCCGCCATGCGGGGCGCCGCCAAATCGCACACTCCGCATGTAGTGAAGCCGGAGTTCGTTAACGGAGCTCGCGCCGAACGATTTGGTGATGCCTAAGTTGAACATCTGCGCCCGGCCATGGTCACTGGAGTCAAACCCGGGAACGGATGCTCCGCCATAAGGATTAATGTCCGCGTAATCGTCCATGAAATAGTAGCCTGAAATCATGCCCAGGCGGGTGTTGGCATCGAGCCGCGAGCTGCCTTTGTTGTCCCCTAACGTTGCCTTATAGGCTGAGGTGGTGAAGTACGCACCCGAGTTTGGATCTGGAATGTACTTTGTCAGTGCCTTGGCGGGTGCAGAAAGTGCGGACTGAGGGATAACTGCTCCGGGAAACACGCATTGGGCGCTGGTTGTACAACCAGTTGTGTAGTAGGGCTCGCCGGCCGTGACCCCGTAGCCCAGCCTCGTCGCCAGGATATTGGCCCAGGCCCCGCCGTTCACCGTGTAGCAAGGAATGGTTTTGGGAGGATTATCATTCGTAAGACAAGTCTGACTCAGTGAACTCGCCAGGTCCGCCAGATTGCCGGTCTTGTCGGCGACCGACGGCACGGTGATAAGCCCGGTGTCCACGCCATTCACCAGACGCGTACCCTGGTAGTCGGCGAAGAAGAAAACTTTGTCATGCTTGATCGGCCCGCCTCCCGTGCCTCCGAACTGGTTTTGGTGCAGGGAGCCGCGTTCGGGAGAGTAGAAGGAACGCGCATCGAGATGGGGATTGCGCATGAATTCGAAGGCGCTTCCATGGAACTGGTTGGTGCCTGATTTGGTGAGTACGTTGATGAACCCACCGGAATAGTTCCCATACTCCGCGTCCGCATTGTTGGTCAGAATGCGAAACTCCGCGATGGAATCCAGATTGGGAATGATGCCGCTGGTATTGTAAAGCTTTTCCTCGGCGCTGCCGCCGTTGACCATGAACCCGTTGGCGGATTCCCCCTGTCCACTTACCGAAAGCGCGCCCGGGTTCAGGTTTCCCGAAACGGGCTGACCCCCACCCTCGCCACTGGAGGTAGGAGCCACGCCGGGTTGCAGAGCGAGCAGGTCCGTGTAGCTGCGGCCATTCAGAGGTAGCGTGGTCATCTTGGTGGTTCCGATCACCTCGCCCATCTGGGTATTGCTGGTTTCAACGTGCATGGCGGTGGAGGAGACGCTGACTTCCTGAGTCACGGCGCCCACCTTCATCGCGGCATCAAGGCGCAAGGCGGTGTTGACATCCAACACCAACCCCGTCTCCCGGTATTCCTGGAATCCGGGGGCCTTGATGCGTACTTCATATTTGCCCGCAGTGAGGACGGGAAAAGAATAGAAGCCCTGGGCATTGGTCTGAGTTCGAGGTGTTAATTCCCGTTTCGGTGTTATGGGCAGTCACCGAAGCCCCGGGAATAACCGCCCCCGTGGGGTCGGTCACCGTGCCTGAAATGCTCGCTGTAATTCCGGCATAGGCAACCGGAATTATCAATCCGAAGAGTAGGGCCAGCTTAAATAAAGTTATCTTATGGGTCTGTAGCATTACACTTCTCCTTTCAGGAAACAGGGCTGTACCAAAGTTCGGGAAGCCATGATGATGTCTTGAGCCTGAGGCAAAGATTACAAACGACCGGCTACGTTGTCAGGTGAGTTGGAGCGGAATTCCAGTTTTCAGTCCGCCCGCGGCTACAGATACTCTGCGCACGGCCTTGCTTTGTCAAGCACAAACCCACGGGGTTCGTAAACCCTTCCTTCTTACCTCCCCTCCTGTGGTATATTCCGCGGTTCATAATGTCTGATCGAACAAATTCCCTCATAGGAGAACCCAGATGCGCGTCCCTGATACCCGCTTTCCAATGCGTCGATTGTGGCTCGCCGTAGCCGTGGCAGCCTTTTGTCTTGCCCTCCCCGGAGCTTCCGCTTTCGCCCAAGGCCAGCGGCGCCTGCCGGACCATGTTCCGCCCAAACGCTCGTCGCAAATTCATGACGGCTTCGGCGTCAACTCCAACCTGCCGCGCGAGCCCTATCTGCCCTGGAATCGCTGGTGGTGGACTCGCATGTTCGACACGGGTGTGAAGTGGATTCGCATCGGTCAGTATGAGAACAGCTCTGAGCCCACCAGTTGGGACTGGGTTGAGCAGAAGCGCGGCGTCTACTCGATTTCGCCGGAGGCTGACGACTACGTGGATTCGCTGGTCGACAACGGCGTCGATGTTCAAGTCCAACTCATGTACGGGAACCCCATGTACACATCCCCGTCGGGAAAAAGGCCGGACCAGATCACGCCGGAGCCGGGCAATTTCCACAACAACGATCGCAGCCTCTATTCGATTTTCTGGCCGCCCACCACGCCCGAGCAGATCGAAGCCTTCTCCAACTACGTCCGCTGGACGGTGGCACACTTCCGCGGGCGCATTCATTATTACGCGCTCTGGAACGAGCAGGACATTGGCTATTGGAATTCGTGGGGAAACCCCGAGGAGTACGGGCGCTTGCTGAAAGCTTTCATTCCCGCCGTGCACGAGACTGATCCGGAAGCGAAGGTGATTTATGGAGGCCTGGCTGACCCCATCCGCGACTTCGCGCGGCGCTCTCTCGATGCCTGCCAGTGCGCTTCGGGCATTGATGTATTCGCCTACCACACCTATCCCGGCTACGGGCAGAACCTGAATCCGGAATCCATGGACGGCGGGGCGTACGGATTGGAATCACCGTCCAAGCTGCGCGATATGGTCCGCCACTACCCGGGCATTCGCCAGGACATTCCCTTCTGGGACGATGAATTCAATGCTATTCCGAGCTGGATTGGCATGGACGAATCCGTGCAATCCAAGTACGTGGTGCGGGGCCTGCTCTACAACTGGGCGGAGGGGGTCAAGACGTTTGTGTGGCTGCTTACCGCCGGCACGGACGGCAATGAGTACGACGACTTCGGGCTGGTCCACGGCCTGCGGAATCTGCCCGATGATTTCACGCCGCGGCCGGTGCTTTCGGCCTTTCAGAATGCCAACGCCTTGTTCTCTGACACCACGCTTGACCGGGGGATCGAGATCGATTCGAGCGATATTCCCGCCCTGCACCGCCAGGCGAGCGCGTCTTTCCTGGCGCACGGCTTCCGCACCACCTCCGGCAAGGCCATCATCGCTTACTGGATGGCCGCGCACAGCAATCCTGGGAACGTCTTCCCGCCCCTCGCGGCCACGCTCACTCTTAAGAATTCCGGGATCAAGCACCCTGTGCTGATTGACGTGGTTTCCGGTGAAATCCGACCGCTTAATTGGAAGAGCGGCACGACCGATACGCTCGAAAGCCTTCCCGTCCGCGACAGCGTAATGGCCATCACGGATGAGAACTTTTTCGATTGGGAGCAACTCCCTGAGGCGCCGAGTGCGCTCGGCGCGCGGGCCTCCGGCGGCTCCGTGGAGCTTTCCTGGGAAGTGCATGGCAGCGGGACTACCGGCGTCGCAGTCGAACGCCGCCAGGGCAATCGCGGAGCGTGGGAGCGCGTTGCGAAACTTTCCGCCGATGCAAAATCCTATCGTGATTCCGCCGCACACTCGGGTGAGACCCTCTGTTACCGGGTGCGGACGCTCAACGGCGCAGGCGAGTCTGCGTACTCCAATATCGCTCGCGTGGCGAAGTGAATGATCGAGTGGTAGGGTGACGGGGTGATAGCATGAGCAACTGAGAATCTGGACGCCATCCGCGATCCGGGTCTCAAGTTTCGGTCTTTGCTCACCCGATCACCCGATCACCCGATCACAAATGAGGTGCCCATGCTTCTCCCCCTGACTCCTGTCCGGTTGAAGCGGCACGCGGCGGAGATTTTTGGCCGCAAGATCGGCGTGGTGTGCGGTGAAGAGCGCTTCACCTATCGCCAGTTCGACAACCGCGCCGACCGGCTCTCCGCCGCGCTTTTGCACTTGGGAATACAGCAGGGCGAGCGCGTCGCCTACCTCAGCTTCAACTGCCATCGGCTGCTGGAAGCCTATTTCGGGGTACCGCAAATCAGCGCCGTCCTGCTGGCAATGAATATCCGCCTGAGCCCTGAGGAACTGACCTACATCCTGAATGACGCTCAACCGCGAGTCCTCTGCTTCGATCCCGAATTCATTCCCTTGGTGGAAGCGATGCGGCCCCGGGTCAATTCCGTTGAGCATTACATCGCACTGCGAGACACCAAGCCGGCCTGGGCGCACCCCAGGTTCTATGACGAGTTGCTGGCTGAAGCCCAACCCGCGAAGCTTGATTACCGCGAGATTGACGAGAACTCCCTCGCCGAACTCTTCTACACCAGCGGCACGACCGCCTATCCCAAGGGCGTGATGCTGACGCACCGCAACCTTTACCTGCACGCCTTTTACACTGCCGTGGCGCTGCGGGGCTCTGACCACGATGTGCACCTCTACACCGTGCCGCTCTTCCATGTAAACAGTTGGGGCGCCCCGCACATCATGACCTTGCAAGGCGCGCGGCACGTGATGATCAGGAGATTCGACCCGGCCACGGTTCTGGCTCTGGTTGAACGCGAGCGTGTCACGCACCTGCACATGGTTCCCGCCATGGTCATCGCGCTGCTGAATCATCCGGGATTTTCCCAATGCGACCTGAGCTCGGTGCGCGAACTCATGACGGGCGGCGCGCCCTCCAGTACCACGCTCTTGCGCGAAGTGGAAAAGAAGATCCCCGGGTGCGTTGCCATGACAGGCTACGGGCTGACGGAAACCTCGCCGGTCATCTCCATGGCTCGCATCAAGGAGCACCTGGCGGGCGATCCCGAAGACCTGAATCTCTACCGCAAGGCAACGGCAGGTTACGCCCTGGCGGGAAGTGAAATTCGAGTTTTCGATGTGGATGGCCACGACGTAGCCTGGGACGGTCGCGAGGTGGGCGAAGTGGTGGTGCGCGGCGACGTGGTGATGGAAGGCTACTGGCGACAGCCCGAAGCCACGGCTGCGGCCATTCGCGACGGCTGGTTCCACACCGGCGACCTCGCCACCATCGATGCGGAGGGCTACATCCTCATCGTCGATCGCTCCAAGGACATGATTCTGAGCGGTGGCGAGAATGTGGCGTCCGCCGAAATCGAACGCATCCTCTACCAGCACCCCGCCGTTCTGGAGTGCGCGGTTATCGCCATCCCCGACGACAAATGGGGAGAAGTAGCGAAAGCTGTCATCACTCTCAAGCCCGGATGCCAAGCCACCGAAACGGAGGTCATGGATCACTGCCGCGAGCATCTGGCGGGATTCAAAGTTCCCAAATCCGTGGAGTTTATGGTGAACCTGCCCAAGGGCGGGACCGGGAAAATTCTGAAGAAAATCCTCCGTGAAAAATACTGGGCGGGCCGCGAGCGGCGTGTCCAGTAAGCTGCTACAATCACGCTCTATGTCGCCCGACCCAGGCTTTGCAGAGCCTGTAATCAAGCATCAGGAACCGCTCAAACCTTACACCACTTTCAAGATTGGTGGCCCGGCGCGGTATTTCGTGTGCGCAAAAACCGAGGAGGATTTCCGCGCGGCGCTGGCCCTGGCCACACAGAAAAGTCTGCCGCTCTTTATCCTCGGCGGCGGCAGCAACATCCTGGTGAGCGACCACGGCTATGAAGGAGTGGTCGTGCATCCCGTCGGCCGCGGCATCCGGGTTACGCACGAGGATGCTACGAGCGCCACCGTGGAAGTGGAGGCCGCCGAAACCTGGGATGAGGTCGCGGCCTTCGCCGTGGAGCGTGATTGGCGGGGAGTTGAGAACCTCTCTCACATCCCCGGGCAGGCCGGAGCCGCGCTCGTTCAAAATATCGGGGCTTACGGCCAACAGGTCAGCGATGTATTGGAGTCCGTCGCGGTGATGGAGATCGCTACCGGTGGCGTGCAGGTTTTGAGCGCAAGTGGATGTGGCTTTGGCTATCGGCGGAGTATTTTCAACACCGGCGCGCGGGGGAAATTCATTATCTTGCGGTTGACGCTCCGGCTGGCGAAACACACGCGGCCACATCTCGATTACCCTGACGTCAAAGCCTATTTCGCAGAGCGCGGCGCGAGCGAGCCACCGCTCCTGGAAATCCGGCGTGCTATTATCGCAATTCGCGACCGGAAATTTCCTTTTCCCCGCGAGGAGCGGGGTGGGAATGCAGGCTCCTTCTTCAAGAATCTATCGCTCACCGAACCGGAGTTCGCAGGGTTGCGCACGAATCTCCAGCGCAACTTCTCGGCGCAAGAGCTGGCGCGATTGGACGAGATCCGGAAACGATTTGCGTCTTCCACGAGAATCAAGATTCCCACCGCGTTCTTGATCGAGATTTGCGGCCTCAAGGGGCAGCTTGTGGGGGGCGCCGAGGTGAACGCGAACCAGCCGCTGGTTTTGCTCAATCAAGGTGGCGCCACAGCACAGGATGTGATGGCGCTGGCAAAACACGTCCGGCACACTGTTTACGCGCGTACGGGCATGACCCTCGCGATTGAACCGGAATTGGTGGGGTTTACTGAACAGGAAATTGCCGAGTTCGGGGATCGTAGCGCGGACCTCCGGGTTGAGGTGCGCGGCCCTTCACGCGAAAAACCGTAGGTCTCAACGATGGGAATTGCCCTAGGATTCGGTAGCGTGAATCGAAAAAAGAACCGCGGACCTCAACACCGGAGGTCCGCGCTACGCTTACTTGTTCGCTTACCGATTGGACCGCGTCCTGATGCGGCTGGAAGGGGAATGCACCGGATATGCACCCATTCATGTCTCTCCAATTCTCTTGGATCTCAGCGCTTTCGCCGGTGGGGATATCGAGTCTCGCTTTCGTGTGGCCTCAGCCGCTGGCGCCGGTCGTAAATCTCCCCTTCTCCGCACTCTTAGCCACAATTCCCCTGGCGGTTGTCCTCGTCCTCATGGGCGGCCTGCGCCGAAGCGGAGCTCTGTCCGCCGCGGCGGGCCTGGCCACGGCTTTCCTTCTCGCCATTCTCGTTTGGGGCATGCCTGCCGAGATGGCGTGTCTGAGCGGAGCCTTTGGCTTTGTTTACGGGCTTTGGCCGATTCTGTGGATTGTCTTCGCAGCGCTTTGGCTTTACAATCTTTCGGTTGATACCCACAACTTCGATTTGCTGCGGCGTTGGATGAGCGAACATGCCTCCGGTGACCCTTGCATCCAGGCCGTCCTGGTGGCTTTCTGCTTCGGCGCGTTGCTGGAAGGGACGGCCGGATTTGGCTCGCCCGTGGCCGTGGCAGGGTTTCTCTTGCTCGGACTGGGCTTCACTCCCCGGAAAGCGGTGACCCTTGCCCTGATCGCCAACACTGCGCCGGTAGCCTTTGGAGGATTGGGAATTCCCATCGTGGCCCTGGCCGGAGTGACGGGCCTCAACACCCTGAAGCTCTCCGCCATGGTGGGGCGGCAACTTCCGTTCATCTCCTTGGTCCTGCCAGGGTACCTGGTTTGGATCGTCGCGGGGCGCCAGGGATTGAAGAGGGCATGGCCTGCCGCGCTGGTGGGTGGCGGGAGCTTCGCCTTGGCGCAATACGCCTCTTCGAATTTCTGGGGGCCGTATGCGACCGACATCGTCGCCGCCATGGCCTCGATCGTCTGCGTGGTGGGGCTTCTCCACGTCTGGAAACCCGCCACGGCGCCGGGGTCCGCAAGCCCGGCTCCCGCTTCAGATAGCCTTCTCACCCGCCGGGAATCGCTGGCCGCGTGGGCGCCCTGGGTGCTGCTGGCGGGCGTGATGATTGTCTGGAGTTATTTCAAACTCTTTTCCGTTGCCCAAACCGCCATTCCGATTCCTCATCTGCACAATGAGATTTTTATCACGCTTTACCAGAAGCCCTACGCCGCCATCTACTCGTTTCAGCTTCTGGCGGCGGGGACCGGCGCACTTACGGCGATGATCCTTACCGCCTTGCTTTTTCGAACCCCTTTCAGCGTCGTTGTGAATTCAGGGTGGAAGACTCTGCGGCAACTCCAGAAGCCAGGGTTGACGGTGGGGCTGATCGTCGCGCTCGCCTACTTGTACAACTACTCCGGCATGGCCTTCACCCTGGGCGCGTCCTTGGCGGGGTTGGGAAGACTCTTCCCGCTGGTTAGCGGATTTCTGGGCTGGGTTGCCTGCTTCCTGAGCGGCAGCGATACTTCCGCCAACCTCCTCTTCGGGAATCTTCAGGTGGCCGCGGCTCACCAGATCGGTGTGAACCCGATCCTGTTGGCCGCCACCAATTCTTCCGGAGCTGTAGCCGGAAAGATGATCTCTCCGCAGAACATTGCAGTGGGTGTGACCACCGTGGGCTTGGTGGGGCATGAAGGAGAGGTGCTGCGCTCCACGTTCTTCCACAGCCTGCTGCTGGCACTTCTGCTCAGCTTGATTGCCTTCGCGCAAGCTTACTGGCTGACCTGGATGATCCCCTGATCGTCCTGGGCTAACCAAGAAGAGCTTCACCACAGAGCGCACAGAGACCACTGAGAG
Organism: uncultured Acidobacteriota bacterium; assembly: GCA_963804995.1. Taxonomy (GTDB): domain Bacteria; phylum Acidobacteriota; class Terriglobia; order UBA7540; family UBA7540; genus Bog-366. The sequence goes on along the minus strand of CAWDSK010000006.1, from coordinate 1,588,228 downwards.
AAGCAGGTAGCAGCGCGGTGGAGCCGTTGACGAAAAGGCATGGTGAAAAACGTAGGGAGTTGGGGAAATAAGTGGGACCTCGCTCGCTATGCCCCGCGGAGAGCAACAAGTGGGACATGTCCCACATTGACAAAAAATCGTGGGACTATGAAATTTTAGTCGCAGCGGACCCGGATGCCGGGCCCGATTTCCTTCCCCCTCGTTGAGCCGGATTTGCAGATTTCCCGCTTGCGGGTCTCACCCCAAATCTCGCCAAAGGAAGAACCGCGGACCCCAACGGCGGAGGACCGCGCTACGGTTGCGGGCGTGGAGATTTGGGGTTCATGCGCATCAAGAGCCGCGGACCTCAACGGCGGAGGACCGCGCTACGATTGCTCCGTAAACTCTGTGGTGAAATCCATCTGCGAACCGATTCGCGTTGAATATCCCGCATCGTTCAGCTAACCTGAATTTGCATGGGCCGCGAGGACGCTCCGGCTTGTACTTCAATCTAAGTTGTGACTTGGGGAGTCTGGATGGATTCACCCACAACTTCGCTGCCTGCCGAGACCGTGGCCCGCAGCCAGAATGCCACGCTTAAGGCGCTGATCGAAACCTTGCGCCCGCAGCAGTGGGTCAAAAACGGATTCATCTTTGCCGCCCTTATTTTTTCGCAAAGCCTTACGCGTTGGGACCGCTGCCGGCAGGTGATGCTGGCCGCGCTGGTTTTCTGCGCGATCTCGAGCGCCGCCTACGTTCTGAACGACATTCTCGACGCCCCCGAGGACCGTCACCATCCTACAAAGAAGCTCCGGCCCATTGCCTCAGGCCGCATCAGCGCCAGAACGGCAGGCGTGGTGGGAGTCTTACTGGCAGCCGGCGGTCTGGCCGAGGCCTGGCGGCTGAATCACAGCTTCTTCGCCGTGGCGGTGGCTTACCTCGCCATCAATGCCCTCTATTCCACTTTCCTCAAGAGAATTGCGCTTCTGGATGTGTTCATCGTGGCGGCCGGCTTTTTGTTTCGAGTGATTGCCGGGGGCCTGGTTATTCGCGTGGCCATCTCTCCCTGGTTGATTGTGTGCACGACTCTGCTGGCGCTGTTCATTGCCCTCAGCAAACGCCGGCATGAACTGGTGTTACTGGGCGATCGTGCCTCCGACCATCGTGCCATTCTGGCGACCTATACCCCCTACTTCCTGGATCAGTTGATTGGCATTGTCACGGCCTCAACGGTCGTATCGTATGCGCTCTACACGCTGTCGCCCGACGTGCAAGCCAAGTTTCCGGGTAAGCGCCTGGAAATCACCATCCCCTTTGTGCTGTTTGGGATCTTCCGCTATCTCCATCTTGTTCACAACCAGGAGGAGGGCGGAAATCCCACGCGGGCTCTATTTACAGACCCAGTATTGCTTTCCGTCGTGCTGATATGGGCGGCATCGGTGATTTTGATCATTTATCTTTAGCTATCAGCTATCAGCTTTCAGCTATCAGCTATCAGCTATCAGCTTTCAGCTATCAGCTTTCAGCTTTCAGCTATAAGCTCTCAGCTTTCAGCTTGGTTACATTGTCCGTTCGAGGTCAATGCATTGGGGGATCGCGATACAGGATTTCAAGAACCTCAAGGTCTGGGAGAAGAGTCACGCCTTGGTCTTGGCCGTATACAAGGAGACACGGAAATTCCCAAAGGAGGAGCTCTTTACCCTGACGAGCCAGTTGCGCCGCGCGGCTGGTTCCGTGCCTGCGAACATTTCGGAAGGCTGTGGCAGAGGTGGCGACCCGGAGTTCGGTCGATTCCTTCAGATGGCGATGGGTTCAGCGAGCGAATTGGAATACCATCTGCTCCTGTCACATGACCTGCGCTATCTTAATGATGAGGTGTTCCATCAACTTACAGAGGACGTTGTCGAAGTGAAGCGCATGCTCGCCACCCTCCTGGGAAAAGTGAAAGCCGGCGCGCGACCGCTGAGAGCTGAGGGATAGGTGCGGGTCCGTTCATCGGGTGGTGAAGTAACCCCTCACCCGTCCCGCCCCGGCTGATGAAAACGCCGGCGGCGGTCCACCCTCTCCCCTCGGAGAGGGCTATGGTTCTTGTTTGGGTGCGGGTCCGCGCATCGGGTGGTGAAGTAACCCCTCACCCGTCCCGCCCCGGCTGATGAGAACGCCGGCGGCGGTCCACCCTCTCCCCTCGGAGAGGGCTATGATTTCAACTTCTCGGAAAGCACGAGACTCTGTGTAACACGCTGAGAGCTGAGAGCTGATAGCTGAGAGCTGAAAGCTGACCGCTGACCGCTGACCGCTGAAAGCTGATAGCTGAAAGCTGATAGCTGACTGCCCATGTCCCCTACATTCGAAACCAAAGCGCTTTCCGGCTGGGGCCGATATCCGGTGGAGTCGTGCCACGTCTTTCGGCCGGAGAAGCGCAGTGAGGTGGCCGCTACGCTCGGGTCAGGTCTTGAGCCCTCCTACATTTCGCGCGGCCTGGGGCGCAGTTATGGCGATGCGGCGCTCAATGAAAATACGGGCGTGATCGGGCATGGGCAACTGAACCGATTTCTCGCCTTTGACGCTTCCACCGGTGTGCTTGAATGTGAAAGCGGAGTAAGCCTGGCGGAAATCATTCAGTATTTTTTGCCGCGCGGCTGGTTTCTGCCGGTCACGCCGGGGACCAAGTTCGTGACCGTAGGCGGAGCCATCGCCGCCGACATCCATGGCAAGAATCACCACAAGGATGGATCCTTTTCGAATTTTGTGCGGGATTTCCAACTCCTGGTTCCCACGGGCGAAGTTCTGCTCTGCTCTCCCACCTCCCATGCCGAAATCTTCTGGGCCACGGTGGGCGGCATGGGTCTGACGGGCGCCATCCTGACGGCCCGGCTCGACCTGCGGCGAGTTGATTCCGCCTTCGTGTGGGTGGACTATCACCGGGCCCGGAACCTCGAGGACGCCCTGGTCACGATGGAGGAGTCTGACGAGCGCTACCAATACTCCGTGGCGTGGATTGACGGCCTCACCACTGGCCAAGCCATGGGCCGCAGCGTTCTGATGCGCGGCAATCATGCCCCGGCGGCTGAGCTTCCGAAGCGCGTTCGGGCTCCACTTGCCTTCCCCGCCGGGCCCCGCTGGAACCTTCCTTTTGATTTTCCTGCGATGGCTTTGAACAGCCTCAGCGTGAAGGCATTTAACGCCACCTACTACGCTCTGCACCGCAGTGTCGCGAAGCAGCTTGTGAGCTTTGAGAAATTTTTCTATCCCCTCGATGCGATCCTGCAGTGGAACCGGATGTACGGCAAGCGCGGCTTTGTGCAGTACCAGATCGCGCTGCCCCAGGCGAGTGGGAGGGAAGGCCTGCGCACCATCCTCAACCGGCTGGCCCGCTCCGGCCGCGCCTCGTTCCTGGCGGTCCTGAAACGGTTTGGCGATGGCGACCCCGGCCTGCTTTCGTTTCCACTGCGCGGTTACACCCTGGCCCTGGATATTCCCGTGGCCTCGGGACTTCGCCCCTTCCTGCACGAGCTCAACCGCATGACTTTGGATCACGGGGGCAGGATTTACCTGGCAAAAGACGCCGTCGTGCGCGCTGCGGATTTTGCGGTCATGTATCCCAAACTCGAGGAGTTTCGAAGCATGCAGCGCAAATTGGACCCGCAAAGGCTGATGTCGTCCTCGCAGGCGCGGAGGGTGGGGATTGTTTGATTGTCGATTTTCGATTGACGATTTCCGATTGACGTAGCGGCGAGTTTACCTCGCCATATGGCGGCGTCCCGATCAGATCGGGATGAATGCCGCCGCCTCTACATCAATCGACAATCGAAAATCGACAATCGAAAATCGGCAATCCAAAAGGTACTCTTATGCCTACTGTTCTGATCCTGGGTGCGACTTCGGGCATTGGCCGGGCCCTGGCGGCGGAGTTCGCCTCGCACCGCTACGATCTTATCCTGGCCGGCCGCGACCTTGAAGAACTGCAAGCCCTCGCGGCGGATCTGAACCTGCGCCACGGGGTGAGCGCCCACGCCCAAAGTTTCGATGTGCTGGACTTCGACGGGATGGAATCTACGCTGAAGGCCTGCCTGGCACAAGCCGGAGGTGCACTCGGGGGAGCGGTGCTGTGCGTCGGCTATTTGGGCGATCAGGCGCAGGCGCAAGACAATCTCGCCGAAGCGCGCCGAATTCTGGACACAAACTTTACCGGCTCCGTCCTCGCCCTCAACGTGCTTGCCAATCACTTTGAGCAGAAGCGCCAGGGATTTATCTGCGCAATTTCTTCCGTGGCCGGCGACCGCGGCCGCCAGAGCAATTACCTGTATGGCTCGGCCAAGGGCGGCCTGACGACTTATCTTCAGGGCCTGCGTAACCGGCTTTACCACGCCGGAGTTAAAGTGATCACCGTGAAACCTGGATTCGTCGACACTCGAATGATATATGGGCGGCAAAAATTGTTCTTAGTCGCCTCTCCCCAGGCCGTGGCGCGGGGTATCTACGGGGCCGTGCTGCGGGGAAAGAACACTGTTTATCTTCCCTGGTTTTGGGGAGTGATAATGCTCCTGGTCGGTGCGATTCCCGAAAGACTCTTCAAGAAACTTCATATGTAATTGTTGACATGGCACTTGCCGGCTAACCAGCGGTGACACCGAGGCGTGCCCAATACTTGTGGATTCAGGGCCGGGCAGGGTCGCACAACCCCCCCGGCCCCCGGGGTACCGCCGGTAACCACCCTGGCGCTCGGAGCGCTGCCGGTAACCACCCCGTCGCTCGGCGCGCCACCCCTCCTAAATCAGGAGGGGAGTTCCGCTTTAAGGCTCCCTGCCTCAGATGAGGAGGGGTGGCGCGCCGAGCGACGGGGTGGTGCTGACAAGATAAAGGGGTTGGGGTCATCACGGTGAAACCTGGATCCATTGACACTCGTATGATAAAAGAGCGGCAAAAATTGTTCTTAGGAGTTTCTAACTAAGTCTTGGCGTGAGGTATCTACCGCTTTTGCTGAGGGTAAAAAAAATTTATCCTCCATGCGCTTGGAGAGTTATAATGCCCTCGGTCGGTGCGATCCTCAAGAGATTCTTTAAGAAACTTATGATTTAACCCTTGGCACTGGGTCTGCTTGCGATGCTGGGGCCTGTCGGCGACGGTGCCCAAAAGTGTTGTCTTGAGAGCTCCTCCCGCAGCTAGTGATTTGGGCTGAGGGACTTACAGAAGGGATGCTTAGGGAGATTCCGAAATCGGATGGGTGGCTAGGATCACTCGGAGGGAAGGTTCGCTCATCCCGCAAACGTCGAATATGGTAACCAGACTTGCCCATTTCAGAAGGGTCATGTGCAGAACTACGCTGCTGGGGGCAAGTGTGGGCTTTCTGGTTGGGCTCGTGGAAGCTGCCTGCATGCGGCTTACGGACATACCTCTATTCCTTCAGAAACCGCACGTAACAGCAGTTTTTTGGTTCCTTGCACCTCTTCTGACCCTGGTGGCTTTCGGAACGCTTGGTTTACTCACCTCCTTTCTTGCCGGTTGGATTCCAAACCGTTATATCGGGATGGTTCTGAACGTTATGGTGGTCGGTTTGGCGGGGGCTTATCTGGGATCGGTACTGGAATTTTCGCAGCAAGCCAGCCCCTGGTTTATTGTGATGAAGCGTTACCTCACGCCGGAAATACAGCTTTGCGCGCTTCTGGCGTGGACTCTGCTCGCCTTCGTGGCAACCAGGAAACAGGGGTTTCAGTTCGGGGCGCTCGAGCGGATTCCCTTGCGCTCCTGGGCTCGCGTGGCGTCCGCAGTCCTGGCAATTCTGGTGACCGGGACCGCCGTGGGCACCTTGTACCACCCTGCGGAAACTTCTAAAGCGGATGCCGCCACCGCCGTGCCCGGTCCGAATATCATCCTGATCGTGTGGGACACGACCCGCGCCGACCATGTGTCTTCCTACGGCTATCATCGCCAAACCACGCCTTACGCAGACCAGCTTGCCCGGCGCGGTGTGCTGTTTGAGAACGCCACCTCGGCCTCGTCCTGGACGCTGCCCTCGATGGCCTCAATGTTCACCAGCCTCCTGCCCCATCAACATGGGGCGAGCGCGGATATACCGTTGGGAGGGGGACCGCGAACCCTGGCGGAAATCCTGGCATCCCGCGGGTACGAGACTGCGGGCTTCAACGCCAACACTTATTTTGGGCTCTCCGAGTGGGGATTGGCGCAAGGCTTCCAGACCTATGTGGACGGCCGGGGGACCTTCGGTTACAACCTGGATGCCTCCGTCCTGGGGCGCGATATTGTCCAACATTACGGTAATCAGTGGTTCGGTATTATTCGCTCTAATATGGTCAGCGCCGAGTATATTAACCAGCAGGTCTATGGCTGGCTGGGGCATCGCTCCAACCGGCCCTACTTCCTGTTTGTCAACTACATGGATGCGCACGGGCCCTACCAGGTTCCCGCCCCCTACAATCAGCTCTACGGGCAATCCGACAAGCGCGCGAGCGACAGGGTGGAAACGGCGAAACTCGGGCGGGTGCGCATTCCCCCGGCACAGCGGGAGGGCCTCATCTCCGGCTATGACAATTGTCTTCATTACATGGACGCACAGTTGGGGGACCTCCTGCGTTTCCTTTCCGGCACCCCGGAATGGTCCAACACCTACGTTATCTTCACCTCGGATCACGGCGAGGCGTTTGGCGAACACGGCATCTACGGCCACGGATGGGACCTGCATCGCGAGGCGTTGCGCGTCCCGCTGATCATTGCCGGCCCGGGAGTTCCCACGGGGGTGCGCGTTTCCGACGTGGTTCAAACACGGCGGCTCTTTTCGACGGTGCTGGAGATGGCAGGTTTACGCGGTCCCCTCTTTGAACGGACAAGCTTGAGCCGCTTCTGGATCCCCGGATACCAAGTGGACAATCCGGATGAGCCCACGCTGTCAGAGGTCATCGATGCCACGGAAGGGCCGTCACCGCAGGGCATGATAAGTGTTACCACCCGCGAGTGGCAGTTGATTTACCGCGCCGGCCAACAGCGCAGCCAGCTTTACCATTGGCCCACGGACCCCGTGGAGCAACAGGATGTTGCGGAACAACCGGGAAACCAGGCCATCGTGGACCACCTGAAGAGCGCCTTGATCTCCACCGTCGAGAGGTCGAACGGGCCATGGCGCGATCCCCGCTACCTGCTGGCGCTCTCCCAACCCGGTATCCTGAGCCTTATCGGGGCCCATCATCCGCGTCAAGCAACTCCGGGCGCTCCGCTGCTATCCCCGGGGGCCGGAGCCGTGCAACTCCTTTTTCCGCAAGACCCGGAAACTCCAAAGGCTGAGAAACCTGACGAAGATTTGCTCAGAAGCCTTCCTTATGGCGAAGCTGGGCCCTAGTGTGGTGTCCCGAGTTAGAGTTGACAATGGGTAGAACCCCCTCACCCCCACGACAAGCAGAACGTGGGGCCCCCTTCTGGCCTCGGCTGATGAGAACGCCTCGCCCAGCCACCCTCTCCCCCAAAGGGGCGAGGGCAAGAGAATTAACTCTCCCCTCGCCCCTTTGGGGGAGAGGGGCTGGGGGGTGAGGGGGTCGGACAGCCTTGGCAAATATTAACCGGGACACCACACTAACCCGGATTTATCTACCCGGGGGTTTGAGGAAGTTGGGTAATCACCGGGAAACCAGAACTCGTTGACACTCGTTTGACCTATGAGCGACAAAAATTGTTCCCCGTGGCCTCTTCCCAGGTCGTGACGTAGGATATTTACAGGGCTGTGCTACGGGGGGAAAACAACGTCTATCTCCTTGATTCTGCGGAGTTACAATGCTTCTTGGCGGTGTGATTCCCGAGGGGCTCTTTGAGAAACCAATAATGTACCGATTGGTACAAGGTTTGCACAGTCTGTTGGGGCCTGCCGGAGGTTGCCTTTATAAGTTTCGTCTCGAGGGCTCCTCCCGCAGCTAGTGTCGTGTCTCAGAAGTTCGCTGATTATTAGAGAACCCCCTCACCCGTCCCGCCCCGGCTGATGAAAACGCCGGTGGCGGGCCACCCTCTCCCCCAAAGGGGCGAGGGCGACAAATTCAGATTAACTCTCCCCTCGCCCCTTTGGGGGAGAGGGGCCGGGGGTGAGGGGGTCGCCTTTGAACCCAGTGAGACTTTGTCGGCGAACTTCTGAGACACGACACTAGCGGTTTGGGCTGAGGGGACTACTGAAGATTCCGAAATCCGAACGGTGAATTGGGTCACTTGAAGGAAAGGTTTCCCCGTCCGGAAAACGTTAGAGTATGGAAACCATACTTGCCCGTCTCAGAAGAGTCATATGCAGAACTACCCTGCTGGGTGCAAGTGTGGGGATTGTCGTCGGGCTCATTGAAGCTGCATTCTTGCATTTCACAGACGCACCTTTACTTTTTCACAAGCCTGCTGTAACCCCGCTCTTTTGGTTCTTAGCGCCTCTCCTGACCTGTCTGGCATTTGGGGTACTCGGCCTGATCATAGGCCTTCTTGGCGCATGGTTTCGGCACCCCTTCATCGTCAAGTTTCTGGTCGCAACCCTTCTTGGTCTCTCGGGCGCCTATTTTGGGTGGGCGCTCCAGTTTTCGCAGCAAGGAAGCCCCTGGTTTATTGTCCTGCATCCCTACATGACGCCAGAAATCTGCTTTGGAACAATCTTTACGTGGAATTTGCTCATGCTCTGGGCAACGAGAAAACAGGGTTCCGAGTTCGGGGCTCTGGAGAAGATACCGCTACGGTCGTGGGCTTGGGGAGTGTCTCTAAGCTTAGTCATTCTCGTAGCCGGAGTGACCCTCAATAGGTTCTACCACCCTAGGGGAGGCGCCAAAGCGAATGCTGCCAGCAGCGTGACGGGTCCCAACATTATTCTGATTGTGTGGGACACAACTCGCGCTGACCATTTGTCTTCCTATGGCTATCGTCGCCAGACCACGCCTTATTTGGACCAGCTTGCCCGGCGCGGCGTGCTATTTGAGAACGCTAACTCGGCCTCGTCCTGGACGCTGCCCTCGATAGCCTCCATATTTACCAGTCTCCTGCCCCACCAACACGGGGCGAGCTCCGATATACCCTTAGGAGGTGGACCGAGAACGCTGGCGGAAATCCTTGCGTCACGCGGCTACGAGACGGCGGGTTTTAGTGGCAACGTTTATTATGGGCTACCTACCTGGGGTCTGGCACAAGGCTTCGAAACCTATGTGGACAGCACGGAGACGTTTGGTTACAACTTGGGTGCCTCCGTTCTCGGCCGCACTTTATCCGACGAATATGGCCCTTCGTGGTTCGGTGTCCGTAGCCCCAATAAGGCCAGTGCGCGATATATTAATCAAGAGATTAAGGGCTGGCTTGAGCAACGCTATAACCGCCCTTACTTTCTCTACGTCAACTACATTGATGGGCACAGGCCCTACCAGGTCCCTGCCCCCTACAATCACCTTTTTTCTGAGCAAACCGATAAGCAAACGAACGATATGATAGAAAGGGCCAAACTCGGACGGCTGTATTTTCCTCCGCGCGAGCGGGAGGGCGTTATCGCCGCCTATGACAATTGCCTGAATTACATGGACGCTCAGTTGGAGGACCTTCTGCATACTCTTTCCAGCACCCCGGAATGGTCCAACACCTACGTTATTCTCACCTCGGATCACGGCGAGGCGTTTGGCGAACACGATAGCTACGGCCACGGATTCGACCTTTATCGCGAGGAGCTTCACGTCCCGCTCATCATCGCAGGTCCGGGAATTCCAGAGGGGGTGCGCATTTCCAACGTGGTTCAAACCCGGCAGCTCTTTGCGACAGTGATGGAAATGGCGGGTTTACACGGTCCCCTTTTTGATCGGACAAGCTTGCGCCGGTTCTGGACGCCTGCTGGGTACCAGGGTGAGAATCGGGACCACGCAATGATTTCAGAGGTCCTTGATCCTTTCCCTGCCTCCGGCCCCCACGGAATGATCAGTTTGACGACAGACGATTGGCACTTCATCTACACGCCCAGTGAGAATCGCACGCGACTCTATCACTGGAGGACGGACCCCTCAGAGCAAATAAACCTCGCCTCTACGCCGGAAGGACAGAAAGTGTGCGCAGAGCTCAAGGAGCGCCTGGTAATCTACATCAAACGGTCCTACCGTCCCTGGCGTGAGACGCGGTACTTGCTGGCCTTCGCCGGACGAGATTTTTCGCCTGACCTCGAAGCGAAAAAGCCTCGCCTGGCGCGCACGGACGGCACTACCCCTCCCGGTTCAGTGCAAGCTCTTTTCGGTTCGGACCCGGAAACCTCTATACACCAGCAACAGATTCCCGAAGAAGAGGAACTCAAAAGTTTGCCTTACACCGCGCGCTAGTGTGGTGTCCCGGTTAATATTTGACAAGGCTGTCCGACCCCCTCACCCCCCATCCCCTCTCCCCCAAAGGGGCGAGGGGAGAGTAAATTCCCTTGCCCTCGCCCCTTTGGGGGAGAGGGTGGCTGGCCGAGGCGTTCTCATCAGCCGAGGCCAGACGGGTGAGGGGGTTCTACCCATTGTCAACTCTAACACGGGACACCACACTAGTTGTTTACCCCCCCAACAAATTGCCCATGCAGGATTGTGCGGTCAGGAGTGCTATATTAGACTCGATCATCTAAAGGCTCGATGGCGACACTCAATTCCCACCCTGCAACGGAAGCCCCTGACGCGACGCCGCAACCTTTGCGACTAAATCGCCGTGACTTGGCCGCGATGGCGCTGCTGGTCTTGAGCCTCATCGGCATGTTCTGGAGGGTGATCTTCACCTCCGTGATGTTCTTTTATCGCGACGTTTACAATTACACCTACCCGAGCGCCCGGTTCATTCATGACATTTGCCACCAGGGGTTTCTTCCCTACTGGAATCCTTATTTAAACTACGGGCAAGCGGTGCTGGCCAATCCCAACCTGCTCTTCTTCTATCCCTTTACACTCCTGATTGTTCTGCTGCCGGCCGATATCGCCTACACGCTGCACTTCATCGTGCATTTTGCTCTGGCCGGTATCGGAGTCTACGTGCTGGCGCGCCGGTGGGGACAGACTTACCTGGCAGCCTTCTTTGCGGCTTTCTTTTTTACCTTCAGTGGGCCTGTGCTTTCCCTCGGCGACCTCTACAATCAATCGGCCTGCGCAGCTTGGATTCCGTGGGCCTTGCTCGCCACCGACCGGGCTTTGGAAAGCCGGCGGTTCCGGCCGTGGGTGCTGCTGATTGGCATTTTTTCCTGCCAATGGCTGGCAGGGGAACCGCTGACCATGCTGGCGACGTTTGGGCTGTCGTTCGCCTACGCCATGTATCGCTGCGGCGCCTGGAACAAACTTTGGTCCAAACCGAATTTCCGGTTGGCCACTATCTTCTTTCTGGTGGGCACTGGAATGTTATTGCTCTGTGCAGTCCAGTTCCTGCCCGCCTCCGACCTGCTCAGCCATTCGCGTCGAGGCGTGCAGGGCTTGCGTTTTCGCGAGACCGCCAACTGGGCCGTGAATCCCTTTTCCTTGCCGGAAATGATCATACCGGACTTCTTCGGCTCCGGCGTTGCCGGTCCCACGGGCTGGCTGTGGCTGATGTCCGACCGCAACGTTCCCTACTTTCTTTCAGTCTTCCTGGGCTTCATACCGCTCTTCCTGGCGCTGGCCGGGTGGGCTTTGGGCTCTGACCGCCGGCGCAACTTCCTGGTGGGCGCGGCCGGTATTTTCCTGCTGCTTTCCTTTGGCCACTTCACACCTTTCTTCTCCCTGGCGTATCTGCTGATACCGCCCCTGACGGTGGTGCGCTATCCCGTCAAGCTGCTGGTCATGGTCACGTTCCTTCTGGCGATTCTGGCGGGCTGGGGGCTGGACGCGCTGCTCTCGCCCACAACTCTCTGGAAGGCCCGCCGACAGCGGCTGGTCGTGCCCCTCGAGGTCCTCTTGGGCGCCATTGTCTTCGTCCTGGCCATCGCCTGGCTGGCGCCGACGCTGATTGAGTCGCCCACCCGCCACGTGCTGAACACCCTCGGGGAAACCCCATTTAACCTTCTTCATATGCCGGAATTTCTTGTCTCCACGCTCCAGGTCCAACTGCCTGGCCTGGCCGGATTCTGCTTGGGGGGAATTGTTCTGGCCGTCGGGTTTGAGCAAAGGGCAAGGTGGGCGCGTCCAGGACTCTATGGGTTTGCGTTACTGGCGATGGCCCAACTGGTCATGGTAAACTCTGACGCCAACCCTACCGTACCCAAAAGCTTTTTCACCTATCGGCCTCCGGTGCTGGCTGAGTTCAAGGACCCACCCGGAAGCTATCGCGTCACTTCCTTCTGGCCCATTACTCTGACGCCGGATACCAAGAACCTGCAAACCTTTGTCAATTTTGACTCTGTTCCGGAAGCTGCGGACCTTCCACCCATGGCGCAAGGGGCGTTCCAGACCCGGACCCAGCTCGCCGCCGGTTCCATGATTAACCAAGTCGAGGGCAGCATCAACCTGGACCTGGAGCGCTCGCTGCCGCCTTATCTCTACGACATCGAAATTTACCAGAGCCAACAGGCCGAGAATCCCTTGCGCGTCGATTGCCTGCTGGGGCGCACGAATGTGAAGTACATCATCCGGCCCCTGCCCGCAGACACGGCTGCCACTCGGCCCCTGGGCAACGTCTTCAATGGCTCCTCCGTGCCGAGCCGTTTGTATGAGGACCTGTGCTTTGTTCCCCGGACTTACGTGGCAGGCACTTCGTTGTTCTCTACGGACTCCGCGGCGACCCTCGACCACTTGGCCTCGCGGGATTTTGACGTGCTCAACACCGTGATTCTTGCTGCTCCGGAAGGCTCAGCGCCCACGGTGCGCGGCGAGGGCTCAGCCGGCCAGGTCGAAATTGTGCATCGCGATCCCTACTCGGTTACCCTTCAGGCCCAACTCTCCCGCCCCGGCTATGTCGTCCTGCTGGACCGGTACGATCCCAGTTGGGAAGCCACGATCGACGGTCACCCTGCCACCGTCTGGCGCGCCAACCAAATCTTCCGCGCCGTTTACGCGGACGCCGGCCGTCACGAGATCCGCTATGACTACCACCAGCGCGGCCTGCGCGCCGGACTGGTTATTTCGCTGCTCACCCTGGCCACAATGGTGGTTCTCGCTTTCAGCAAGGTGGAAATATAACCACCAAGACACCAAAGCACCACGAAAACCTATTCCCAAGGCGAAGGAAAGAAAAGGGAAAGAAAAAGCAACCACCAAGACACCAAGGCACCAAGAAAATCAATTCACTCGGGAAAAAATAGAAAAATCAACCACCAAGATACCAAGAGAATCACAAGGCTAGAGCGTTTTTAATTTAAGTGTATACATTATGTGCTATGATGCCTCTGCCGGTAGAGGGGAGGCAAGGATGCAATCTTATTCACAGGACTTGCGGGATCGGGTGTTATGGGCATTGGATCGCGGTGAACGTCCGACGGCGATTGCGCGGCGGCTGGAAGTCAGTCGCGTCTGGGTTTACCAGGTTCGGGGACGGGAGCAGAAAACGGGCAACCGCACCAGTTTTCAGATCGGCGGGCATCGCCGTTCGCGGGTCGCGGAGATGGAGGCCGTGCTGCGCGCCTGGATCGAACAGGAGCCGGGTCTGAGCTTGGCCCAGTTATGCGCACGGCTGGTCGAGCAAGGCGTATCGATCAAGATCGGCGCCTTGTGGCATCAGTTGAACAAATGGAATCTTACCTTCAAAAAAAACGCTGCACGCCAGCGAGCAAGAACGCGAGGACGTGCAGCAGGCGCGCCGAGCGTGGCGGCAAGCACTGCCCACGATGGAAGTCGAAAAACTCGTGTTTATCGATGAAACGTGGACATCGACCAGCATGACGCGCCGCTACGGGCGTGCGCCCAGAGGGACGCGTTGCCTCGACTCGGCGCCGCACGGGCATTGGGAGACGACGACCTTTGTGGGCGCCCTGCGCCGCCGCCGATTGACCGCGCCCATGGTCACCGACGGGCCGATGGACGGCGAGATGTTTCTGGCTTATGTGCGTCAATTCCTGTGCCCAACGCTCCAACCCGGAGACACCGTGATCCTCGACAACCTCAGCAGTCACAAGGTGGCGGGAGTCCAGGAAGCGATCACCGCGATCGGAGCCATCGTACTCTTTCTGCCACCCTACTCTCCCGATCTGAACCCGATAGAAAAGTTCTTTGCCAAACTCAAGGCGCGGCTCCGCAAAGCCGCCAAACGAGATATCGAGGCCCTCTGGAAGGAAATCGGGGAGTTGCTCAATACGGTCTCCCCAAGCGAGTGCACAAACTTCTTCGCCTCTTGCGGATATGTAAGCACTTAAATCGAAACCGCTCTAGTCGGTGGATCCCTTGCTTGAGGAGGCTGCTATTGAAATTTATTAGCAAACCTAGCCGATGGCCGGAAAGTTTGAGATAGGTGAGCAATTGAGCTGTGTGAACCGGCAACAGTGTCTCGACAGCTTTCAGTTCCATAATCACCTGCTTTTCCACGACCAGGTCCAGCCGCAATCCGGCATCGAGGTGAAGGTTGTCGTAGACGACGGGAAGTAAGACTTGCCGTTCCACTTTCAGCCCACGCTTTTGCAGTTCGTGCACCAGGCAGATCTCGTAGACGCTCTCCAGCAGGCCCGGGCCGAGCGCCGAATGCACCGCAAATGCCGCATCGACGACTTTCGTAGCAACCTCATCCGTTTCCCTGGGAATGGGCTCTCTCGGTGCCTTGGTGTCTTGGTGGTTCATTCTTCTTTCCCTTTTCTTTCCTTTTCCTTGGGAATGGGTTTTCTTGGTGCCTTGGTGTCTTGGTGGTGATCTGTAAGCTCTTCCCTATTTCCGTTGATAAACCTCGAATTCCCAGAAGTTAACGCCCACCTGGTATTGGCGATCCAAAAGGTCACGCAAGGCGGGATAGACCTGGAGGTATTGTTCCGAGTCCATGAGGGTATAGGAAACGCTGGGGATGGAGTCGTTGCGCGCCACCACGATATAGCGCGGGCGCTTCGTTTCCAGAGTACGAACCAGTTCCTGGCGCCAGCGGGGGGGCCCCCAGGTGGAGATCAGCGCCAGGTTGGAAACGAAACGGCTGGGATTCCTCCGCTGCGACAAGAAATTAATGAGCGGAGCAGTTCCCCACACGTAAACCTCATCCTCGGGGCTGGAGTTTTCTTTGAGATAGTGGATGACCCGCAGTTGCCCCGAGAGCTTATCAAGCGGGAGTTGCCACCAGTAAACGATGTAGGACATCTCCGGGTTTCGCCACCAGTCCGCCAGGAAATGATATTGCTGGGCGACCCGGATGCTCTCTTCCGGAAACAAGGATGAGCCGAGGCAGGCCAGCAGTACCCACAACAGGGCGCGGGCCATGCCCCATTGCCTTCGAGCGAATACCTGCCGAAGGTATTTGAAGCCTTCGTATGTCTTGACGCACACATATCCCCAGAACATCGAAAAGAAGGGATAGCACGTTTCGAAATAATAGGCATGGAAACGCCCCTGCATGGCGGCGGCAACATATCCGGCGAACCCCAGCAATAATGCGGGCGCGACCCAGGTCATCTCGCGGCGCCTCCAGCCGATCAACAAAGTGAGCGCCGCCATGATTTCGGCAAAGAATCCCAGGTGGAATTGGCTTTGCCGGATAGCCCAAAGGAGGAAGGCGAGGTCCCAATGAAAGACCATGGCGCCGTAGCGCGGCAGCACTTCAAACTGCACTTCCATCAAAGCCGGCCAGGCGCCCGAAACCCGGAAATAGGCCAGGACCCCGGCGACCGCGAAAACGAAGCCCGCGCCCACCACCAGCATGCGCCTGAACCAGTCCCCCCAGGGGATTGCCAGGCGGACGCGGCCCAGGCCCTCATCCAACTCCCGGACATCCAAAAACGGCACCAGGGCGACGAAAGGGAAAAACGCCACGGCGTTGTATTTCAGCCAAAACCCCGCGCCCAGGATCATCCCCGCCGCAAAGCATCGCGCCATTCGCAGGGTCCAAACTTGCCCGTACTCTTGATGAGAGGATGGTCGTAAGGGCACGCCATGGCTTGCCCCTACTTCTCCCTCTTGGGGGGAGAGCGCCCGGGGCGCAAGGGCCGGTGAGGGTTCTCTTTCCTGCAACAGAAAATAGGCCGCGAACACACAGAGCATCAAGAACGTCTCGGGCTGCGCAGCGTGGATGTACCCTTGCCGGCAGTGCCGCACAGCATTGAAGACCATCGCCAGGGCCGCGGCCGGGGCGCCCATATAACGGCGGGCGAAATAGAAAATGCAGCAGGAGATGACCAGCAGCCAAAGGATATCCACGGCTCCCACGCACCACATCACCGGCCCGAAAATCTTTACGATCAGCGCGTAAATATAAAAAATTCCGGGAGGTTTGTTATCCCAAAGGTCACGATAAAGCAGTTGCCCGTGCAGCAGACCCTGCCCGATTACGCAGTAGGTGGCTTGGTCACGTCCGATAGGGAAGCGCAGGTTGGGAAGCGCTCGCAGGAAAACCACCACCAGCCCGGCAAGTAACCAGGCGCGTCCGGGCTGGGGCTTGGGTATGGAAGCAACCGTCATTTAACTTGGTAAACCTCAAAATCCTGCAGGTCTTCGGCCGTTTCGTAACCCTCCGCAATCAACGCAGCCAGGGCGGGGTACTTTTTCAGGCATTGCTCGGAATCATCATTCGTAAGCGTCACCACGGGGATGTTATCGTGACGCGCTACGACGATGAATCGTGGCGGCTTCCGGTGCAATTCTCCGATCAATTCCTGTCGCCAGCGCGCCGGTCCCCAGGGAGAAATCAGCGCAAAGTTGGAGACAAAACGGCTGGGGTTTGGACGCTGCGTCAGAAAATTAATCAGCGGAGCCGTGCCCCACACAAAGACTCCCTCCCCCGGCGCCGAATTCTTTTCCACATAGTTGATAATTGCCAACTGGTCATGCAGCTTCTCAAGGGGATGGGGGAAAAGATAATTTTCGTATGATAGTTGCGGGTTATGCACCCAGTCCGCCAGGGCCCGGTAATCTTCCCCGATGCTAAACGCGTACTCCGGAAGCGGGTAGTAGACCACCTCCGCCGCCACCAGCCACAAAAGGATACTCGCCAAACGCCACCCCCGGCGGTTGAAGAAACCACGCAGGTAGACAAAGCCCTCGTAAAGTTGAACGGTCAAGTACCCCCAGAGCATGGCGAAGAAAGGGAAGGCCGATTCAAAAGCGTAGGAGCTGAATCGAATCTGCGAGGCCGTGCAGATAAACCCCGCGATGGCCATCAGCAGCACGGGCGCGACGACACGCAGTTGCCGCCGCCACCAGGCAACCAGCAAAGTTGCTCCGAAGGCAGCCTCGGTCCACGCTCCCAGATGCAGGCGAGTCAAGGCGATGGCAAAGTAATAGTAGCGCGGCATATGTTCGAGGAAGATTGACCCATAGCGCGGCAGAACTTCGAATTGCACCTCCATCAGGGCAGGCAACGCGCCCACGGCCCAGAAGTAAACAATGACGGCGAGGAGCACGAGCACGAAGCCGGCCACGACGGCCAGCGTACGTTTGAACCATAGCGGCCAGGGAATGGTCAAGCGCACCCGCCGCGGCAGCTCGTCAAAGCGGCTGAAGTCGAGATAAGGCAGGAAGGTCAATACCGGGAAGAACGGCGCACCGTTGTACTTTACCCAGAATGCCGCACCGCACACCAGGCCCGCGGCAAAGTTGACCGTCCAGGTCCGCGCTTTTTCCGACATCAAGATGAAGTATGCGAGGAACACGAACAAGGTCAGGAAATCGTCCGGCTGCGCGGCGTGAATGTAACCCCACGATGAGTGCCAAACCACGTTGAAGACCACGGAAACAGCAGCGGCCGGCGCGCCCAAGTACCGCTTGGCAAAGAAGAAGATGCAGAGGGAGATCGCGATTACCCAGAGAATGTCGACAACTCCGATTGACCACATCACCGGGCCGAAAATCTTCACGATGACCGCGTAGATATAGAAGATGCCGGGTGGTTTATTGTCCCAAAGGTCGCGGTAGAGGAGTTGACCGCGCAGCAAGCCCTGACCGATAACGGCGTAGGTAGCCTCGTCACGCCCAATCGGAAAGCGCAGCGCCGGTAGCACTCGCAGAAAGGCCAACGCCATTGCCCCCCAAAACCACCAACGCGAGCGCCGGGTGAGTGTGGAGCGCACATTTTCCGCGGAGATCTCAGGCCGGTGCGTTTCCTGCTGTCCCGAAATTGGGAGGTCCGTAGTCATTACCGTATTCGCTTGAGCCATCCATTTGGAAACACGGTAAAGCCAAACTTTTCGCGGCTCTTATCAGGAACGAAATCGGAGTTTGTCCTCAGGAACTCGCGCAAGGCATCCCAAGCGGCTGGGTAGTTCGGATCTGGCCGCGTGTCTTCGACCACCAGGTAACTCCCCACCGTCACCAGATCGTGGTAGAGCGCCAATTCCTTGAGCACGTGGGCCTTGTGGTGATCAGAGTCGAGCGAGACCATAACTTTCTCGCCCGGCCGAATCGACTGTTTGATCTGCTGTAAGATTTCCTCGGAGGTCGAAGATCCCAGCAGATATGTAATTCTGGGATGCTGCGGCCTGCCGGGTTGCTCAAGGATATCAACAGTGATAACCCTGCCGTGGTTCAGCAAGTCAAACAGGGTGGCATAAAAGTAGGCGCTGCCGCCAAACAAGGTTCCGGTTTCGACCAGCACATCGGGCTTGATCTCGTAAATCAATTCCTGGTAGACCCAGGCATCCAAGGGACACTTGTCAATTCGGACGCCACGCCAATAGGTGTTTTCGAAAGTGGTTTTTTGATTCCGGTAGTACCACCCTGCATACGCTTCGACCTGGTCGATTGGAAACGGTGCGGGCTTCCTCAGCTCGCTGGTAACGGTCCATCCGATCAACACTCCAACCATCAGATAGAGGGCAACCAGGAGGATGGTTATTATCCGTGAGTTTTCAGTTTTTCCCCGCAGTCCTGTGGGTTCCGTCGTCTGTTCCATTTGTACCCCTCTCCAGTGGTTGGCTTGCCTCCCCCGTTCGAGACAGCAGGGCCGCAATCCTGCGACCGGGCGGCGCGCCTGAAGGACAGGCGCGTAATTCGCGTCCTGTACAAACTACATGCTGAGGCCGGAGGCAGTTGCAGGATGTTATCACAGAAATCATCAGCACACAGCCATCTTGCCGTGCACCAACTTGCCCTGCGCACAGGTAAGTGCTTGCCCGGAGCGGTGCGACGGGACACTCAATCTCTGCCTTTAATGCCCCGCGGCCGGCCGCATGGCACAGGGGGAACCAGCGTGGGTGCGCAAATTGGTGACGGCTGAGACTTCGTGCTAAACTGCTCCCTATTAGCGGCGTGATTGCCGTCAGAGCTTAAATTCGAGGGAGTCAACCCAACGTGGCCGTTCGGGAAGATTTGGAAGGAGAAGCAGGCACTTTTCCCCGGGTGGCTTAAGTCTGGGCACGACAAGTATGTTCTTTTTCATCGAGTATGGGTTGGTCGCGTTATTGATCCTGGCACTCGCATTTCCTCCCCAGCTTCCCCTCCGGGTGGCTCCAAGCGACGGAAAATCAATTTGGCCGCTTGGCACGGAGGCGCGCCCTTTCGGTTGTCGTGGTGGGCGTTCTATGTCTGGCAATTCGCGCCGCCGTGCTGCCCAACCTGCCAGTTCCGCAACCCGGCATCCACGATGAGTTTACCTACCTGTTGATGGGTGACACGTACGCACACGGCCGCCTGGCGAATCCGACTCACCCGATGTGGATGCACTTTGAGACCTTCCACATTAACCAAAAGCCCACGTATGGGGGGTTGTTCTATCCTGCCCAGGGCCTGGTTCTGGCGTTGGGGCAGGTGCTCGGGCACCCCTATGTGGGTGTGTGGCTTTGCGCAGGCGTGATGTGCGCAGCGATTTGCTGGATGTTGCAAGGCTGGTTGCCGGCGGGTTGGGCTCTGCTGGGTGGGTTGCTAGCCGTTATACGCCTTGGCACTTTCAGCTATTGGGCAAACTCTTACTGCCTGGGCGCTCTGGCGGCAATCGGGGGGGCCTTGGTTCTGGGCAGCCTGCCCCGGCTCAAGCGGTACCGGCAAACGAAGTACGCCCTCATCATGGGCGGGGGTCTGGCTATTTTGGCCAATACCCGTCCCTACGAGAGTGTATTTTTGTGTTTGCCCGTGGCTTTTGCACTCTTCGCCTGGATGCTGGGAAAGAAGGGCCCACCGCTCCCGTATTCATTTCTGCGGATCGTGTTGCCGCTCGGTCTTCTGCTGGCGGCAACGGGTGGATGGATGGCCTATTACAACTGGCGCACCACCGGCAACCCCTTCCTTCCACCCTACGTGGTGTACATGAATACCTATCAGGCGGTGCCGCATTTCGCCTGGCAACCTCTCAATCTCACTCACCACTATAACCACCCGGTGATGGCTAAATTCTTTAAACATGACTGGTCGTACTTTGATTACCTTCACGCCCGCCAGCACCCCTTGGAAGTGTTGGCGGGCAAGGTCTCGGACCTCTACCGTTTCTTCCTCGGGCCGGTGCTGGCGCTGCCCTTTGTCGTGTTGTTGGCCTTCCATCCCCGACAGTTTCTTCGCAAAGCGTTGGTGGGCAAGACGGGCTTTATGGTGGCGGTCTGCGGTATTACCTGCGTCGGATTGTCGCTGCCCTTCCCTTTCGCCCCGCATTACGCGGCGCCCATGACCGCTGCGATCTATGTGCTGTTGCTCCAAACCATGCGGCACTTGCGCTTGTGGAGTTGGCGCGGAAAACGTGTCGGGCTGGGGTTGGTACGGGCCATACCAGCCATCTGCGTCCTGATGCTCCTGCTGCGTTCCTTCGCGCCTCAACTGCACATTCCTACACCCGTCGAATGGCACTATAACTGGGAGTCAGAGCACTTCCAGAACCTGGACCGTGCCAGGGCAGCGGCCGAAATAGAGGGATTGCCGGGAAAACATCTCGTTATTGTCCGTTACAATCGGTACCATGATACGAGCAATGAATGGGTTTATAACCGGGCGGACATAGATAAATCCAAAGTGGTTTGGGGGCGTGAAATGCACGATGCCGAAAACGCCGAGTTAATCCGCTATTTCCCGGATCGGCGCGTGTGGCTTGCGGAACCGGATCTAGCGCCTCCCAGGCTGTCACCCTATCCCGTTGCGACGGACCAGCGGCCCACCACGCCCGCCCCAGCAGTACCTTGAAAATAATTAATTTGTAGGCTTTTCGATGGGGACTGAATGAATTAGCGGGGCGGTTGTGCGTTGCCCTGGTTCACGCCGGCCGTGAGGCCGCTTGCGGCTGCCGTTCCTGACGCCTCCCGGTGGTCGTTCAGGATACTGCGCACGATGAAGGCCGGGCGCTGCTTGACTTCCTCAAAGATGCGTCCCATGTATTCCGCCAGAATACTCAGGCAGAATAACTGCAGGCTTCCCAGGAACAGAATTGCCACCAGCAGCGTCAGGAAACCACGCGGGGCGCTGGGGAGGATGAAGTAAAGCACGATGTAAACTACAATACCCACTGCGGTCACCAGCGTCATCAGGAATGACAGCATCGAAATCATCTCCAGCGGCTGGTAGGAGAACGAGAAAATCCCGCGTTTCGCCCACCGGATGTTGTTGAGAAGCGAGTTGGTGGAATGCCCGGCGAAGCGCTCGGCGCGCGTATAGGGAACACCCGTTTGGCGGAATCCCACCCAGGTCCGCAGCCCGCGCAGGAAGCGATCGCGCTCCGGCATCGACAACAACGCCTCGACCACACGCCGGCTCATGATGGAGAAGTCGCCAGCGTCCAGCGGCATCTCCAGGTAGGAGAGCCGCCGGTAAATGCGATAGAAAATCTTCCGCGTCGCCTGCATCAGGCGGCCTTCGCGCCGCCGCTCGCGCACTCCGTAAACCACGTCGTAGCCCGCCAGCCATTCGCGCACCAACGCGGGAATCAACTCAGGAGGGTCTTGCAGGTCGCCGTCCATCAAGATAACCGCGTCGCCCACGGTCGCCCGCATGCCGCTGGTGAAGGCCATCTGCGACCCAAAATTCCGGCTGTGCGAGATCACGGTCACGCGCGCGTCTTGAGCCGCCAGTTCCGCGAGCAGTTCTTCCGCGTTATCGGGGCTGTTGTCATTCACAAAAATGATTTCGTAGCGCGACGTCACCTGAGCCAGCACTTCGGTAAGCCGGCGGTACATTTCGCGGACGTTGCCCCCGTCGCGATAGCATGCCACCACGACGGAAATCGCCTTCCCGGTTAGCACTAGTGTGGTGTCCCGGTTAATATTTGACAAGGCTGTCGGACCCCCTCACCCCCCAGCCCCTCTCCCCCAAAGGGGCGAGGGGAGAGTAAATTTTCTTGCCCTCGCCCCTTTGGGGGAGAGGGTGGCTGGCCGAGGCGTTCTCATCAGCCGATGCCAGACGGGTGAGGGGGTTCTACCCATTGTCAACTCTAACGCGGGACACCACACTAGACCCGCTCCCTCAGCGCTTCGCGAATGCGCCCGGCAATCTGTTCCGCGGTGAGGCCCTGCATCCGGCGGAAATACTCCTGGCTGCCGCACAGGTGCGCGAACCCGTCCCTCACCCCGAAACTCTGCAACCGGCAGCGAACGGCGCTCGCAGCCAGCCATTCTCCCACCGCCGAGCCGAGTCCGCCGATCAGGCCGTGTTCTTCGATCGTGAACAGGGCCCCGAATTCCGCCGCGCACCGGTTCGAGCAAAGCCTCATCGAGCGGCTTCACCGTGTGCATGCTGACCACCCGGCAGCCGATGCCCTCACCCGCCAACTGCGCGGCCGCGGCCACCGCCACCGGCAGGATCCCGCCGGTCGCAATCAGCACGCAGTCGCCGCCTTCCCGCACCACAATCGCCCGACCGATTGAGAACGGCGGTACACTTCCATGCACCACGGCATCCCTCGCACGCCCCAGCCGCAGATAAAGCGGACCCGCGTGCGCGCCCGCCGCCCGCGTAGCCAACTCCGCTTCCACGGGATCGCCCGGACACACCACGGTCATGTTCGGCAAGCAGCGCATAACCGCAATATCTTCGAGGGAGTGGTGGGTCGGGCCGTTGGCGCCATAGCTGTACCCGCCGCCCACGCCCACCACGGTTACCGCCGCCTCCTGATAGCAGATATCGTTCCGAATCTGTTCCAGGCAACGCAAGGTTGCGAACGGCACGATGGAGTATGCGAAGGGCCTGAGTCCGCCCAGGGCCAGCCCGCCGGCAACGCCCATCATGTTGGCTTCCGCCACACCGGCATTGTAAAAACGTCCTCGAAACCGCGCCGCGAAGTTGTCGAAAAGTTTGAAGCCGAGGTCGCCGGTCAGCAGCACGACTCGCCGGTCCTGCTCGGCCAGCGTCATCATCCCGCGGATGAACGCGTCCCTCATGGCCGGGACCCCTTGATTTCCTCGAGCGCGCGCTTCAGGTCGTTGTCGTTGGGCGGGCGATAATGCCATTCCAGATCGTTCTCCATGAACGATACGCCCTTGCCCTTGACGGTATGCGCAACCACCGCGGCCGGCCGGGAAGGCTCGAACGGCGCCCGTGAGAGCGTGGCAGCAATCACCCCCGCGTCGTGCCCGTCGATCTCCACCGACGACCACCCGAAGGACTTCCACTTCTCCACCAGCGGCTCCAGGTAAGGGCTCGTCCGGCCCATCGCTGACCATTGGTTGTAGTCTACAATCGCTATCAGATTGTCCAGCCCGCGCGCGTGGGCGAAAAGAGCGGCCTCCCAGACGCTGCCCTCCGCGCACTCGGCGTCACTCAGCAGCACGAAAACCCGGTGGCTCTGCTGGCGGATCTTGGCCGCCAGCGCCAGACCGGCTCCCAGCGAAAGCCCATGGCCCAGCGAGCCGGTGGCCACCTCCATGCCCGGCACGCAGCGTGGGGTCGGATGCTCGGCCAGTCGCCCTCCCTCCCTCGCGTACTCGTTCGAGCACTTCCTCGGAAAAGAACCCGCGCTCGGCGAGCGCCGCGTACAGAGCCATGCACCCGTGCCCTTTGCTGAGGATGAATCGGTCGCGCCCCTCGTCCTCCGGCGCCGCGGGATCAATGCGCAACACCTCGAAATACAAGGCTGCCAGCACATCGGCGCAGGAGAGGGCTGAAGCCACGTGCGGCGTCCTGCCGGCGTGCGCCATGCGGACGATCCTCGCACGGATGGCACGCGCTCGCTCTTCGACGGAGTTAGCCCCGGCCATGTCTCTCCACCACGATCACGTATACCGCGCACCCCAGCGCATTCACCAGCGGCAGGCGCTCCACCAAGGGCTCCAGAAATTTCGTCAACCGCGCCAGGACGTCCGGGCAGAACATCGGCACGAAGCCCGCGAAGCGGCAGGACACCACGGCTCCTCCCGCGGCTCGGACCCACTTGCCCACCCGCCGCGGTGTGTATGATTTCTCCCCGTGCTCGATGTGATACTTCGATACCCGCTCGATGACCTTCAACCCCAGGTTGTTCCCGTTCGGCTCGTGCACGACCATCCGCGGAGCCACCCGCAGCGCTTCCTTCACCATATCCTCTGGCGTGTCGTCGTGATGCAGGATGCTCTGCAGCAAAACCACATCGAACGTATCGTCCCGGAAAGGAAGTCGATGGCCGTCCGCAGCCAGGAACCGCACTGGACGCTCACCCAATTTGCTTGCCGCTACCCGCACGGCCGCCACCGCCGCGTCGAGCGCCACCAAGCCCCGCGGCCGCCCGATGTCCCAAATCCGGGCCGTATAGAAGCCGTCGCCGCAACCCAGATCCAGAACCAGGCGGCCCGCGAACTCCTCAGTCTGCGTGACCACATCCGTCGAGCGCTGGGTAGCCATCCGGCTGCTCAGCCGCTCGCCGGTCGTATACCCGTAGCCGGCATTAGCCGCCGCGTCGCGATTGAATACCTCCACGTTCTCACGACGCACCCGCTCTCACCCTCCCGCCCGGGCCAAAATCCCCAAGTTGCCCGCTCTCATCGGCACGATCCACTGCCCGCATGGGGACCGCTTCACGGCAGGCAGCAGTCTAGTTTTCAACCACGACGGCAATGGCGCCATCTTACACCAGTACGCGAGCGGATATTCGTTCCGCACCGGAAAAACCCGCAGGACCTCAAAGCCGTTCTTGCGAAAGATCTCCGCCATGGTCTTCTTGTCGTACAGATAGGTGTGCTCGATATCGATGATCGGGCTGCGTTCGCCCAGAATGCGGTTTGTCCAGGCTCCCGCGTCATGGTTGATGAACAGCGCCACTCCACCGGGCTGCAACATCACCCGGCAGGCTCGCAGTACTTCGTTCGGTCGCGTCAGGTGATCCAAAACCTGGAACCCGCAAATCAAGCTGAACCATCCCGGGGGGTACAAACCTTCCTGAAACAGGTCGTTTTTAATGCGGTCTCGCACTGCCGGGCGCGCTGCCTCGACCGCCTGCCGACTGGGCTCGACCCCCTGCACTTCGGCAAACCCGAGCTCGACGCGCCTTTTCGAGGAAGAACCCGTTCCCGCAGCCTATCTCCAACAACCTGCCTCTTCCCTTAAACAGCGGCAAGCTATCCCGCACATACCGGGCATAAGTGCGACCTGCACACCCGGATTCCTCCGCATAGTCGAAGGAGCTCCCTTGGTATAAGCGCGCCAGTTCTGCTTCCGGCAGTACCGGGTCGGAGCGGATCAGCCCGCATTTCCGGCAACGGACCATGCGGTAGTGCACCCTGTCTGGCTGCCGTTGCGCCGAAAACCGTTCACAAGTGGCCGCATCCTCCCCCAACTGATCGCCATACAATTCGGCGTCCCAGGCGTCGCTCTCGCAGATGGCGCACTGCGTGTGAATCATTGCGCCCCGGCCAAGTTGCGCCGAAACCATTCCGTGGTCCTCTCGATTCCTTCGGTCAGGCTGATCTTGGGCGCCCACTTCAATACTCGCCTCACCTTGCTGGGATCTGCCAGCCACGTTTCCGTATCCCAGACTCGCGCTGGCATGCTTCCCCAATGCACTTTGACTTTGGCCCCGGTCGCACCCACGACCGCCTTCACCACATCCCGCAAGGTCGATTGTACCCCGGTCCCGATGTTGAAGGTCTCCCCGCATTGCAGGCTCAACTGGCCGAGTTGCAAGAAGGCTTCCACAACGTCGTCCACATGGATGAAATCGCGCGCGGTGTCGGGTGAGACCATCTCCAGGTCCTTCCCTTCCAGACATCGTCGGATGACGGTGGGAATCAGGCGCGAGGGGGCCTCATACGGGCCGTAGACCGAGAATAACCGGAAAGTGTTGACGGGGCGCCGGTCAGCCCTCGCCATGTGTTGGCACACCAGGGTTTGCGCGCATTTCGCCACGGCGTAGTAGCTGTTGGGCTCCGGCAGGTCGGTCTCGCGCATGGCGTGCAATTTAGCGCCGTATTCGGACGAGCTACCTGTGTTCACGAACACTTTGTAGTCCACCTCGGCGCAGGCCTTCAGCAGGTTCCAGGTTCCGAAAATGTCGGTGAGGATGATCTGGTCGGCGTTGGTCTGGTCGGGATACGCTCCATGCACGGCGAGATGGTAGACGACGCTGGGCTGGATGGCCGACACCAAATCGCGCAGGTGCTCGGCCCCGGTCAGGTCGCCCGTGTGCAAGTGCACTTTCTGCTCGAGGCCCCGCAGCCGCCACAGGTCCGCGCCTTCGCGCACCAGCGCATGCACTTCGCATCCCATTCCGGCTAGCTTCCGCACCAGGGACGCACCCACGAACCCCGTCGCCCCCGTCACGAAGAATCGCTCGTCCAAAAGATTCATCTCACTCCCTCAGACCAGTTGACTACCGGGCTGGCCGCTTGAATATTGTCCTCAATGGCCCTTTTGCAGAAGGGTCAGCACACCTTCTGTGCCCAGGTAGGAATGGGTGAACCGAATGGTCTTCCATTCCCTTGCCCCCAAAATGCAGGTTTCGTAATCGCCCTGAGATCGAATGAATCTGCCTCGATCGAGCTTGCAGAGCGCCCATGCCTGCGGACGCCGCCAGGCCGCTTTGGGCAGCACGGGGTCAAACAGGACTACGCGCCCACCGGCCCGCGTGGTTCTGACCATCTCCCCTATGGTCTCGCGTGCCATGGCGTCCGGGAGATGATGAAGCAGGCCATAACTGAACACCAGGTCAAAAGAATCAGCCGGAAACGGCAAGATGGCGGCCGAAGCTGTGACGGACAGGTTGCCGGCGTCGCGAAATTTCTTGGTGTAGGCATGGCAGAGATCAAGCCCCACCGGCTTCATGCCGAACTTCCAAAGCCAGGAGGATGGTCCGCATCCGACGTTGAGAACTGTCGCCGGGGTCGGTATCTGCGCAAAAGTCCCGGAAAGACGCTCGGTAACGATGCGGGCCATACCGGGGGCCAAGACGGCCTGGGCCATTTGATAGACCAGGGGTATCTCCAGAACCCGGTAAATGTTCATTGCCGCTCGCCTGCTTCCGCCACCACAGTATAGGGCGACAACCGGGGAGGGGCAAGGTCGGGTTCCGCTGATGAATTTTGGTGAACCCCATGGGGCAAATTTCTTTCACGCCCTCTCCTCAGATTTCGGATTCGCAGCCCGGACCGGCGTCAGAAAAATCTTGAATCCCATCTTCACGTAGCGGAAATTTCGGAGTAAGGGGTTGACGCTGCGGCCTTCTTTTCGGCCCACCCAAACAGTAGGAACCTGTTCCAGATAGTAGCCGTTCTTAAGAGGTTTCAAGGTGGTCTCGATACAGATCTCGTGCAGCGTGCCCTCCCAGGCCACGGCTTGGGTGAGCTCTTTGCTGAGAATCTTAAATCCGAAAGTGAAGTCCCCAATGCGGGTCCAGAACAATACCCTAAAGATCTTCTGGAAAATCCAATTGAGGACGTATTTCAAGGGGTCGTAGTTGGTAAAACCGCCACCCGGCAGCCAGCGATTGGCAATCACTTCGTCGCAGCCCGTTTCCGCGATCTTTTCTACCATACGGTCCACGGCGGCGGGTTCGGTTTCCAGATCACCGGCCATCAACACCACGTAATTCCCCGTGGCGGCCTGCATGCCTTCGCGGTACGCCCAGCCGATTCCCGGATTGTTTTTCTGAACCTCCAACCTGACACGAGGTTCTTTCGAAACCCATCGGTTGCAGATGTCAAAGGTTTCCTGCGAGGCGCGCGGTGATATCAGCAGAATGATTTCCTTAATGTAGTTGCGATCGCGGCCGAGCAGAATGTTCAGAGTCTCGTCAATGGAGAAGGTCTCTGAAAACACCGTGACCACAACAGACAGCCTGATGCTGCTGAGCGGTATGCTTTTGTGTGTCATTGTTGTGCCCGTTCTACTCAACTGCCTTCCGGGTCAAACCCGCTAGGAGGTCGGCCGCCCCGGAAGTCGCCTTCCCCATGTCCTCCAGATAGCGGGAACACTGACTATAAAGTTAAATACACCCCCCGCCACAACGCCCGCCGTCGCAGCAGTCAGCAATCCTCCACCCTGCGAGAGCCAGAGGAGAGTCACGAGGATATTGAGGATCACGCCGGGAATACAGATCCCTTCGTAGCGCAGCAAGCGGCCCAAAACTCCGCGTCGAAACTTGGAGGCTTCAGCCGACCGAAAAGTGAAGACTTCACTCCAAAAGAAATTGCTGAGCAAGGCCGCTTCAATTGCCACGGCTAAAGCGCCCACGGGCGGCCAGGCCTTTTGCTCAACCAGCTTGATGAACAGGCCAACGTCCACCAACGCACCCACCAGCGCCACGGTGCCGTAGCGGATCCAGCCCATGAGTTGCCCGGTCCCCACGGCCAGCCGGACCAGGTGGAGCAGATATTCCAAATACTGGCGCGCGCCGAGCTTTGAGCCACCCCGCTTACGTTCCTGGAAAACATAAGGCACTTCCACCAGCTTCCGGTAGTGAGCTTTGGCGATTACCTCCAACAGAATCTTGTAACCTAACGGATTCAGGTAAGCATCCTTAAGAGCCGACCTTCGAACCAGGAACAATCCCGACATGGGGTCGCCCACCGTCGAGAGCTTAAGCGGCAGCACAGTCGCTGCCATGTGCGTCGCGGTGCGGGAGATGAAGCGACGCACCCAGGTCCAATCAGAAGTGCCGCCGCCGGGCACGTAACGACTGCCGATGGCGAGGTCCACGTCCTTCTGCTGAATTGCTTTCGCGAGCGCCGTCAGCGCCTCCGGAGGGTGTTGGAGATCCGCGTCCATGACCCCTAACACGTCGCCACTCGCGAGCTTCCACCCATCCAGCACTGCCGTGGCCAGCCCCAGTCGCCCCGGGCGCATCAACACCTGCACCGGCATTTCCTTGGCTAACAATTGGGCCAACCCTGCTGTTCCATCCATACTGCAATCGTCGACGACCACCAGCTCGAAATCCACGGATGCGGCGCGTAAAGCTGCTGCCGCGCGGCGAAGGGTCTCCTCGATTACCGCCGCCTCGTGGTACGTCGGAATGACGACTGAAATCATCCTTGGAGCCTGTGCAATTTTACTCGTGAACCCGGCGACCTCGGGTTTCGTTCCTGAAAGTACCATGCCGGGAAGAAAGGGTCAAAAGCGTTTTCCGCAGTAAGAAGAGCTTCACCACAGAGCGCACAGAGACCACAGAGAAAAGTACTTCTGCTGGAATGATTTGGAATTAAGGTTCCCTGATTTGTTGACCGTCAGTTTTTATCCGCGTCTGTCCTCCGTGACCTCTGTGGCCTCTCCAGAAACTTCATTTCCGGCACTATGGACCCGCCATCCGGCGGGCTGGCACTCTGTGGTGAAATCCTTTCATCTCCTCGTTTGCGGCCACCTAGCCTGCCTTTCGCACTTCCACCCGCTACCGGGCTGATTTTGGCAGCTTGCGGTGCACAAGGTCTTTGCCTTCAATGGGCGCGGGTTGAAGAGTGCTTGTAGGCCCGACCTACCCTCTTTTCTGGGGCGCGAAGGTCTGGCATTCTGGGGCGTGCACCTGAAGATTCATCGACGCAAAAAGGACGGCAAGGAACATCGTTATTTCAGCATCGTCGAGAGTCGGCGCGTGTCGCGCTTGAAGGTCGTGCATCGGACGGTGCTGTATCTGGGCGAAATCAACGACAGCCAACAATCCGCGTGGCGCAAGACGCTGGAGGTTTTTGACGAGGACCGTCGCGTCCTCGCGTCCCTGAGCCTCTTCCCGGAGGACCGCGAACTTCCTGCGGATGCTGTGGACGGCGTACAAGTGAAGTTGAGTGAAATGCGCGTTGAGCGGCCGCGCACCTTCGGTGGCTGTTGGTTGGGCTGCGAGCTGTGGCGCCAGTTGAAGCTGGACGAGTTCTGGCAGGCGAGGTTGCCGGAAGGGCGCGAGGGAGTTCCGTGGGAGAAGGTGCTACGGCTGCTGGTGGTGAACCGGTTGATCGAGCCGGGCAGCGAATTCCGTGTGCATCGGCACTGGTTCGATCAGACCGCCATGGCCGAGTTGCTGGCAGTGAACTTCGCGGTGGCCGAGAAGGACCGGCTCTATCGTTGTCTGGATCGAATACTGGCGCACAAGGCGGAGTTGTTCCAGCACCTGCGGCTGCGGTGGCAAGACCTCTTTGCGGCGCGCTTTGATCTGCTCCTCTACGATCTCACCAGCACCTATGTGGAAGGAGAGGCGGAAGCGATTCCCAAAGCCCGCCACGGTTACAGCCGGGACGGGCGGTTCGACTGTCGGCAGGTGGTGATCGCCCTGGTGCTGACGCCGGAAGGTTTCCCGCTGGCCTACGAAGTGATGGAGGGGAATACTTCCGACCGGAACAGCTTGCGCGGTTTTCTGGACAAGATCGAGAGCGTGTACGGCAAGGCACGGCGGGTGTGGATGATGGATCGGGGAGTTCCCAGTGAAGAACTGCTGGCGGAGATGCGCACCCCGGGGCGGGAGATGTTTTACCTGGTGGGGACGCCACGGGGCAAGATCCGGCAGTACGAAGCGAAGTGGACGGAACTGCCGTGGCGGAAGGTGCGCGAGTCGGTAGAGGTGAAACTGTTCGCGGAGGAAGGCGAGTTGTATGTGCTGGCGAAGAGCGCAGGCCGCCAGGCGAAAGAGATGGCCATCCGTCGACGCAAGCTGGCACGGCTGTTGTGGAGGCTGCGGGCCTTGCGGCGCGTGTGTCCGACGCGTGATGCGTTGCTGATGAAGATCGGAGCAGCCAAGAGTGAAGCCGGACGGGCCTTCGGTTTCGTGAAGATCAGCGTGCCCAAGGCCCAGGAAGAAGTGACTCGCCAGACCTTCCAGTTCCGGCTCGAGCGCAGCAAGTTGGAGGAAGCGGAGCGGCGCGATGGACATTATCTGTTGCGCACCAATCTGACGGGGGAAAATCCCGAGGTGTTGTGGGACCGCTACATGCAACTGGCGCAGATCGAAGCGGCCTTTAAGTGTTTGAAGAGTGAGCTGGGAATTCGGCCGATTTATCATCAAATAGAACATCGCGTCGAGGCCCACATCCTCATTGCCTTTCTGGCGTACGGCTTGTGGGTGACGCTGAAACAGCGTCTGCAGGCCCACGCTCCGGGCCTGACGCCGAAAGCGGTGCTGGAGAAGCTGGCGGGCATGCAGATGCTCGATGTGTCTTTCCCGACCACGGATGGGCGCCGATTAGTGATGCCCCGCTACACCGAGCCGACACCCGAACAAAAGCTCCTGTTGCACGAACTGCAGCTCGTGCTCCCCACTCAGCCACCGCCCAGGATCACGGTCCAGCCGGAAATCTTTCCTGCTGGAATGCTGCGTTTGTAGGCCAGACCTTGGCAATGCCTGTACTGAAAAGAAGCGAGTTAACCCAACTCAACACCCTGAAGTGCGAAAGTTCGGCTAGTTCGCTCCCACAATTTCGCGCAGACTCTCTGCCGCGTAGGTCACCTGCTCGTCGGTCAGCTCCGGATAAAGCGGCATGCTGATGGCTCGTTCGCAAGCTTGCTCGGCGTGCGGGAAGCTTCGTTTGGAATAGCCAAGAAACTGGTAGGCCTGCTGCAGATGAATCGGGACCGGATAATGGATCGCGGTTTCGACACCGCGTTCCTCCAGCTTCGCGCGGACGGCGTCACGGCCCTCAACATATACCACCCACAGGTGATAAACCCTCTCGTGGCGGGGATCATCTTCCTGCACCTCAACCCGCGCCCCGGCCAGGACGCGCCGATAGATCTCAGCAAGCTGCTTGCGACGCGCATTCCACCGGTCAAGCCGTTCCAGCTTGAGGCGCAGAATCGCCCCCTGGAAGCCCTCCATCCGATAGTTGTATCCGATGTGGTCGTGCGCGTAGCGGCGCACCTCACCGTGCGAGCGGAGCGTGCGAGCCAGGGCGGCCACCGCATCATCGTTCGTTGTAAGCGCTCCGCCTTCTCCATACGCGCCCATATTCTTGCTGGGATAAAAACTGAACGCCGCAGCCGTTCCGATACTCCCCACGCGCTTGCCGTGGTAACGTGCACCGTGCGCCTGGCAAGCGTCCTCAATAACGGCCAAGCCGTGTCGCGAAGCGATCTCCAGGATCGGGTCCATCTCGGCAGGCAGACCATAAAGGTGTACCGGCAGGATGGCCCGCGTGCGAGGGGTGAGAGCTTGCGCGATCTTCCGGGGTCGATATTGGCCGTCCGGGGGTCGATATCTACGAACACGGGTTTCGCGCCCGTATAGGAAATGGCTTCTGCGGTGGCGATAAAGCTGTTGGGTGTGGTGATGACTTCGTCGCCGGCTTTTACGCCCGCGGCGAGCAGGGCGAGATGCAAGGCGCTGGTCCCGGAATTTACGCCCACGCAATGCTTCGCACCACAGTAGGCCGCAAATTCCCACTCTAGCCCTTCGACCTCTTTACCCAGGATAAATGCTGCCTGGTTGCCCACGCGGTCGAGGGCCGCCAGAATCTCCTCGCGCAACGTGGCATACTGGGCTTTCAAATCAGAATAGGGAACTTTCATGCGAATCCTCGGAGTCGAGTGGCTGAGACCCAGGCTGAACGGATGGGAAAGACGAAGTCAGCCACCCACGAAACCTGAACTCGGGATTCTATTCTCAGTGGAGGGGATTGTCACAAGAGAATTGTGCCCTCAGGCTGCCTTGCGGTGGATTTCCGGGGATTCCTCCGGGAGGATTTCGAAGGTGGTTTCGAGTTTGGCCGTCTTCGAAATCATGGCGCCGACCGAGCAGTACTTGGTTTCCGACAGGTGAATGGCGGCTTCGACAGCTTCGGGATCGATCTGGCCGCGCAATCGGTGTTTGATCTCCACGCGGGTGAAATAGGCCGGCGGCTCCGGGTTCTGGTCGGCGCGCACTTCAATTTCGTAGCCGGTCACATTCTGGCGCTTTTTACGCAGGATGCTGATCACGTCGAAAGCCGCGCACCCCCCGAGTGCCAGGAGCGCGAATTCGATGGGCTTGGGGCCGCTGTGCCCGTCCGCGTCGTCCATCACAAACGCGTGGCCGGTGCCCGACGTGGCCACGAACTGGCGCCCTGTGCCTTCCGCAGTGGTTAAACGCAATTTGCCTTCAATCATGAATCACCCCAGTTTTCGTCAGTGCTCTGCACACCACAATTTGCCGCGGAGGTGGGGAGTAAATCTTCCATGTGCCTCGGGTGTGCATTTCACTCACCTCACCTACATGAATGCAATTTGTGGGGAAAAGTGACAGAAAAATTCGACTTTCCTTCAAATAGTGACTTAATGTCAGCGCTTTGTGTGAAGAGGTCGGCCAAAAAGACCGAAATCTGGCTTAGGATCTCATTTGGCTTGTGGCTTTTCACTGTTAAGACGAGGCGAGCCGCAAACTTCCCAAACCAGTATGCGGTTGCTACTGCGTAGCGAGCCAGGCGTTACGGAAGGCTTCCTGTTCCGGGGTTGCGCCGGGTAAAGGCACGATCGAGTACAGGGTTCGGACCGGCGGGTCAAGGGTTACCGTAACCCTTTCACGTTCACGGCGCCCGTGACGCTCCACGGTGAGGGGAACTGTAGCGCCGACCGGGTAAGGTCGCAGGCGCGAGGAAAGATCCTCAGTCGCGAGCGATTGATCATCAACGTCGATTAGCAAGTCGTCGCGGCTGAGCCCGGCGCGGTCCCCTGCGCCTCCTGGAATGACGGCAAAGATCCGCGCGCCAATATTCTCAGGCTGCACGAGCACTCCGAGGGAGGGCGCTGCCTCGGGGGCAACCTCCGTCCGCACCTCCAAGCCCGCCCACTTGAGGGTTTCGGCATACGCGAGATCTTCCGTGCCGCGAACATAATACTCAAAGAACGGCGCAAAATCGGACCCGGTCACGGCGTTCAGCGCTTCCACCACATCCCTTTCCTCGTAACCTCGGCCTAGTCCGTAGTAGGTCGTGGGGTCAGCTTCATAAAACTTGTGGTACATAGCCTGCATAACATCCAGCAGGGATTTGCGTCCCTCCGTGCGGGAGCGGACTTGCAAATCCAGCAACATCCCCAGAAGCGCCCCCTTGTTGTAATAGGAGATAGTTGAGTTTGCGAAATTTGTCTCCTGCATTTGCGGTGAGCGGTCAAAGAACCAGGCGCCGAAGCTGGAAGATTCAGCCGACATAAGTTTACGCCCGGGTTCTCTCTCCAGGGAGAAGATCTCGCTCCCCAGATGATTCAGGAACTCGCCGCGCGACCACAATCCGGAGCGGAGCAGGAAAAGATAACCGTAATAGGTCGTAACCCCTTCCGCGAACCAGAGCGACGGCGAATAGTTCTCCCGTGTGTAATCGAACGGTCCCAAGGCCAAGGGACGGAGGCGTTTCACGTTCCAGACGTGGAAGAATTCGTGCGCGGCAGTCTCCAGCGCCTCGCGGGTCGATCCGCGCAGACTGCCCGACGTAATGATCTGGGTCGAGTTCAAATGCTCCATGCCATCGCCCATCGCGATGTCGGGAGCAAAGTGAAAGATGAAAAGGTAATGGGGGAAATCCGGCGGAGGCATGGCCGCCATTTCCGCATGCACAATTCTCTTGAGCCCCTCGAGGAGCTCCGACCGATCCGTGTCCCCCTCACTGAAAGTGTGCACGGCCATCCGGATGGTTTTTCCCTGTTCCTGAAACTGATCGACCGTACACTCGGCGGAGATTTCGAGCGGCGTGTCCACCAACCTATCGTAATTGGGGGCCTGGAGTGTCCGGTCGGTGGTGGAGGTCGAAAACCCGCTGATCACTTGCCAGGGGGTGGGGGCTTCGATCTTCAAAGTGATGGGGTCCGGCTTGTGCCCATCGACATACATGAAAATGGAAGGTCCATTCAGGTTGGCGTGCATGCTGTCAACCTGCGAGAACGATCCGGTCAGGTCATTGGCAAAGACCTGGTAACTCGCTTTGACCGTCCCGCCGCCGGCGCGCGCCTCCACTCGCCATGTCTGCTTGTCAAGTTTTCTCCAGGCCAGAGGTTGGTTGTTCGTACCGAGCGCGGAGAATTCCTGGACGTTCTTCGAGAAATCATAAATTGCGTAGCGGCCGGGCGCCCAGGCCGGCAGGACGAAATCCAAGTCAGTGGTTCCCACCTTGCGCGCCAAGATTTCCACGCCCACCAGATGTGTTGTCGGACGGGACACGCGCAACGTGTACTCGAGTTCCAAGGGCGGCAAGGTGGGCGACTGTGCGGCGAGCGACCCGGTGGCAAGGCCCAGGGTCACGTAAATGAGCAGCAAGATCGCAGGAACATAGGAATAGCGGGTTAACTTCACCAGCGAGCTTATTCTTCTCGGGTCTGATGAATCACGTTGTCGCGGCAATGGGTTCATTTCCATTTGATCCTATCGACTCTTGAATCGCAGCGTCGATCGCGGCGCTACAGAATCCCAGATCGGTTACAGGATGACCCCCTCACCCGTCCCGCTCCGGCTGATGAAAACGCCGGCAGCGGTCCACCCTCTCCCCCAAGGGGGCGAGGGCTGTAAACCGGAAGCTGATAGCCAACAGCTTATTCCTTCCGCCTACTACCCAGGCTGACTTCATTATCGATCTTCATTGGAGTGGCGCGCTGTAACCGCCGGATTCCCCAACTGGGACACGCCCCGGCGCCAACACCAGCTTGTGAACTGTGCCCTTCTCCACGGCGGTGTCATTGAACAGCATAGGGAAGCTCCGCCCGGTGTACCACGCTTCGAATTGGTCCTGATAATAGGGGCTGAAGACTTCGCCCGATTCCCCCAAGGTGATATTTTGCATCGACTCGTCAAAGTTTGAGAAATCCACCACCATGCGCATGGAAGGTCCAAGCTGAGGAGTTGTCTGTTTCACGGTGGTGCCAGTCCCTGCCTGCGGGAAAGGTCCGACATCCAGCAGGCGCCCCAGGAGCGGCAACCCAACGCTCAGCGGATGGTGGAAGGTCAACGGAATGGTGTCGCCCCATCTCCAGGCGGAGTGACTCTGATTGTGAACCAAGGAAGGGATTCGTTTGATACCTTCCTCCAAGCTCTTCATCAGGGTCAGGTTGAAATCCGCATCCCCCGGAGGCAGCCAACGGGCAAGATTCTGCTCCAGAACATTCTGAAGAAAAATGGTGCTCATGGGCCAATGATACCCGGAAAGATTATCGCCCAGTTTCGGTTTGAGGATGCGTTCCAGCAGGGCGCGGCGTGTGACTTCGCAGATGAGGGTGGCGGCGGAGTCAGCGCGGGCCTGGCCGTCCCAGTCCTTTAGAACACTGAGGGCGTACTGGGCCTCGGGTCCATCCGGAGCACGTTGTGCGGCAGCCGAAAGAAGTTGCTTGGCCAGCCACTGGTCGTCGAGCGCGTTGATGTCAGTCTCGATCCGCAGCATGTCGGAGGGAACGAAGGAATTTCTTTCGCGGATGAGCTCGAATATTCTCGCGGTGCGGTAGGGAGCATCCCACTTCCGGGTGATCACGTAGGGATAGTTGTCAGGAACAATGCGCCCATTGGCGGTTGCGATCATCCCGCTGGCGGGATTGTAAGCATGAGGAAGATCCTTAAACGGGATGAAGCCCGTCCAATCGTAGTCGTCCGTACTCCCCGGCACCGGAACGGAGCCATCACCTTGCTTGCGGATGGGCACAAGTCCCGCCGCATAATACCCGATGTTTCCTTCCACATCCGCATAAACAAAATTCTGCATCGGGACCGTGAAGTCCCAGAGGGCGGTTGTGAACTCCTGCCAATTGGTCGCCTGATCGATGGCGAGCAGGGGAAGGCGGATGGCGTGGGGTTCGAGCGCAGTCCAGCGCAAGGCCAGGTCGCGGTTGCCGTCGTGGGAAACCACCGGCCCGTGCCGTGTGACCTTGACGGTGAGGTGGTAATCGCGCTGGTCACGGACCTTGATGATTTCGTCGCGCACTTCCGCGTCCACCCATTGGCCGTTGTGGAGATACTTCTTGGGGTTGGCAAGGTTGAAGCTCTCCATGTAAAGGTCTTGAACATCGGGACCGGTGTTGGTCATGCCCCAGGCGATATGTTCGTTATGGCCAATGACCACGAGCGGCAAGCCTGCCAGGCTGACTCCGCTTACGTTCAGTCCGGGCGCCTTAAGATGAATCATGTACCAGACGCTCGGGATGCTGTGGCCGAGATGCGGATCGTTGGCCAGCAGAGGCTTGCCCGATTTGGTGTGGGAGCCCTGCAAGACCCAGTTATTGCTTCCACCTCCACCCTGCGAATCAAGGTTCGAGGGAGCCAGCACGGTCGCGAGCAACTGATCGTCGAGCGGGCTCTCCTCAAGCCAGGCGCTGGCCCTTTTGGCGCCAGCCTTGGCCGGAGCTGTGGCTGCGACCTCTGCCACCGGCACATCGAGAGCAGAATGGTCAGGCAAAACGTCGGAGGCGAGATCCTTGCCCAACTTGGCCGTGATGTGCTCACGCATCAAGTCATCTCGCCAGGTCTGGCTGAGGGCACTGGAGAGATTTAAAACCGCGGCCACAGAATCGATATCTCTCCAGGGTTGGGGCTGGTAACGAAGGAGCAGGAATTCGAGGGGAAGACGGTCGCGGTGGCTTTCGATAAATGCATTCACACCCCGGGTGTACGAAGCAAGCAGGGCACGAGCGCCCGGATCGAGGTCGGCGAGACCCTGCTCGGCCAGGCGGGGCAGGCCCAAGGTGCGGCTCTCAATGTCCAGGCGCAAGGTGCGATCGCCAAAGATTTCTGACAGCCGCCCTTCCGCGTGCAGGCGATTGAGGTCCATTTGCCAGAGGCGGTCCTGGGCCGTGACGTAACCCTGCGCAAAGAGAACGTCGGGAAGCGTTTGGGCGCGGAGGTGCGGCACGCCGTGGGCGTCGCGCCGAACCTCCACTCGAGCGGAAAGCCCCGGCATTGGGATTGTGCCGTCGAGCTGGGGAAGGCAGGCGCGACTGCGCCGGTAGAGCCACATGCCGCCTACCAGCGCCACCAGAAGGATGCTAACGAGGAGGAGGGCCAGACGCTTGAGAAATCGTTTCATGGGTTCAGAGTCAGCCGGAAGTCGAAACTCCGCGCCGATAGCCGGGTGTATTTTCCGATGTGGTCAGGAAGGCACCCTGGAGCCCAGGCGGCAGACCTTGATTCTACAACAGAGGCGGCTTCTCAACAGCGGTGCCGTTGAGGGCGGACGTTTCCCCCCCTCGCGGAACGGTCTGGCCCAACCCGTGGCACCGCGTTAACCTGGCTGCGGGGGGGTGCTCGAAAGCCTGCTCAGGCAGGCGAGGAGGGACACATGCCCCGGGGTTAGAGGTGCACACGATATAACTAAAATGCTAAGTAACTAATATCAGACTGTTCTACAAGACTTCACTTGCCCTTTGGGAAATCCGAAGTTATAGTACGCGACGAGATCTAAGTGACTTCATATTCATGCATGTCTGGGGCGACCCATGGCAGAAGACAAATATCACGTGTCCTTGGTGGATGAAAACGCCTTTCCCATTGGTCTGGGAGGGACCTGGCCGCTGCGATTTCGGAATTTTATCATTCGGCATCTGGAGGGATTATTCATCCTCCTGCTCTTGAGCATCGTGGTCAGCGTCTTCTACCTTTTTCCCTACAAGATCGCCTTCCTCAATTTCTTTTACCTGCCGGTCTTGACGGCTGCGTACTTCCTGGGCAAGCGTCAGGCAGTGATGAGTGCCGTCCTCTGTTTCCTTTCAGGGGTCCTGTTTGCGTACTACCGCCCCGGCTGGTTTGCGGTGACGGGAACGCGGCTGAATGCTCTTCTGGTGCTGGCAACCTGGGGTGGGTTCCTGATCCTCGCCAGTGCTGCCATTGGCTCGCTTCAGGAGAGACTCGCGAAGGGTTTCGCGGAGACCCGCCAACTTTATGAGGAACTGAAGCGCAGCCGCGTAACCGAAGAGATGAAGGAGAAAGTGGAAAAGGCTCTGTACGCCACGATGGACCCGGTGGTGGCGAAGCTGGCTACAGAGGGAAAGCTCCGCATCGAAAAGCGTGAAATCAGCATCATGTTCACGGATCTCACCGACTTCACGGGCTACTCGGACAAGAACCGGGCGGAGTTAGTGTTAGAGGAACTGAATCGCTTCCTGGGCCAGATCGAACCCGTCGTGGAACTCTTTCGTGGGCATATCGACAAGTACATGGGTGACGGGGTGATGGTGGAATTTGGCGCCCCTGTGGATTTCGACCGGCACGCGCTGTTGGCGGTCCTGGCCGGGCTCCGCATGCAACAGAGGATGAAGACGCTCGATCTGCCGTGGCGTCTGCGCGTGGGCATTGCGACCGGGAACACGGTAGTGGGTATGTTGGGGGTGCGGCGGCAGGCTTATAGCGCCGTGGGCGATCGCGTCAACGTGGCCAAGCGGCTCGAGGAGATTTGCGAAGCCGGCAAAGTGTACATCGACGAACCGACCTTCCGCGCGGTCGAGCCTTTTGTGACCGCCACGCGGCTTCGCAACATGGGGTACGGCCGCCAGTCCGATCATGACCTGGTCGATCGCATGACAGCACTAGAGGAAAAACTCAGCCGGGAAAATGAGACCCCGGAACTTCTTTATCAACTGGGAAAAATCAATTTCGAGCTCCACGATGCCACCTCGGCAATTCGCTACTTTGAGCGCGCTCTCGCCCTGGACCCCGACTCCACGCAAATCAAACTGGCCTATGCTGATGCCAATATCAAACGGGATGAATTTGAAAAGATCCAGTTGAAGGGCAAAGTGCAGAAGATCACCGTCTATGAGGTGAACGAGATTCGGGACCGCTGGAGCGACCCCGCCGTAATACCTCCCGCCGTGGCGGTGGCTTACGGGAAGGCCCAGTCGCACATTGAGATTCCGGAGGACGTGGTCCTGGCGGTCGAAGCCCTGGACGGGGCCATTGGCCATTGCCGCGTTGTGGCGCTGCTCTCCTACGCCATAGCGGACCGGTTGAAGCTGAATGACGAATTGAAGAAAACCATCCTGCTGGCCGGATATCTTCAGGATCTCGGCAAGGAGGCAGTCCCTCATCACGTCCTGAATCGCCGGGGCAGCCTGACCGATCAGGAATCCAAGTTGCTCGAAAAGTATGTGGTAGAAAGCGTTGCCACCTGCCGGCGAATGGGTTACGTCGATCCCGGTCTTCTCGAAATCGTTCTCCATCACCACGAAGCCTGGGACGGTAGCGGGTTTCCTGACGGCTTGCGGGGCGAAGCCATTCCCCTGGGAGCGCGGATCACTTCGGTGGCGGAGGCTTACAGTGCTCTGACTTCCTGGCGGCCTTATCACGACGCATGGGATTCGCGCGTGTCAATGAGTGAAATTTTCAAAGGTATGGATAGAGGCCGCTACGACCCGAAAGTCGTGCGGGCCTTCGCCGACACTCTTCACATTGCGCCATAACTCTCCGCTCTGACTCTCTCCTTGGTTTCCTGGGGGCGGCCGCACCTGGTTGCAGGCGAGGGGAAGGTTTCCCGCGCTGGTCATAGATTCCGAATCTCCCCCCCAGCGGGTGGGTGAAACCCTCCTTCACGCCGACGCATCAAACGTAGTAGCATTAATCTGACGGTTATGATCGGGCTTCCGAAAGGCGCGATAGAGAAATATCACATTGGGATGGATTGTCCGGGCACCTGCCGCGATGACCGAAAGAGGAAGGATACGTCTAACTCATATAGGCAGTGCCCCCGGAGGAGCTGCTACCGTCGCGTGGTGAGCCAGCGCCGTACTGCCGAGGCGTTGTTCATGGCTATCGTCTCCGGCTGAGCCGAGATTGGGAAAATTACAGCGCCGCCAGCATTGCAAGCGCCATGGTGACCAGATTTGAAGGAGGAAGACTTCATGCGATTTGACAAGCAATTCCTGCGTGAGAATCTCGGGGGATTGAGTCTCACCTTGATAGGGGTTCTCGTCCTGGGTATGTCAGTCATGATGTATCAAGGGCATCAACTGTTTCCGAACTTAGCGCTAGCCCAGGGAAAGGGATTGGATGGCCCGGATATCGACTCCCTGGAACGGCAGAATCAAGCCTACGAGCGCATTGCCAAAACGGTGACTCCGGCGATTGTGGCGATTCAGTCTACCCAGGTGATTAAGCAACAACAATCACCGCTTTTAATGGATCCCTTCTTCCGCCAGTTCTTTGGGAATATGTTTCCCCAAGTTCCCCGCGAGCAGCGTGAGCATGCGCTGGGAAGCGGCGTCATCGTTTCGCCCGACGGATACATTGTGACCAACAATCACGTCATCGCCAAGGCCACGGAAATCCAGGTGACGCTGTCCGACAAGCGGACGTTCAAGGGAAAAGTTGTAGGAGCTGATCCCCAAACCGATGTCGCCGTCATCAAGATTGAAGGGACGAGTCTGGTTTCCGCCCCCTTTGGAGATTCCAACCAACTTAAGGTTGGGGATACGGTTATGGCGTTCGGGAACCCCTTCGGGCAGTATTTTACCGTGACGCGCGGTATCGTGAGCGCCTTGAGCCGCTCCGGCGGGGGGATTGAAGAGTTTCAGAATTTCATCCAGACCGATGCCGCCATCAACCCCGGAAACTCCGGCGGGGCGCTGGTGAACGTGCACGGTCAGGTCATTGGTATTAACACGGCTATCTTGAGCGGGAATTCCGGACCCGGCGGAGAAGGTGGGTTCGTAGGGATCGGTTTCGCCATCCCCTCCAATATGGCCAAGCACGTCATGGAAGACTTGATCAAGACAGGCAAGGTCAGCCGGGGCTATATGGGAGTCGGGATCAAAAGCCTGGACCAGGATCTGGCCAAGCAATTCAAGGTGCCGGATACCGGGGGCGCACTTGTGGAGGATGTGAGCGCCGGCGGCCCGGCGGATAAGGCTGGAATCAAAAACGGTGATGTGATTCGCAAACTCAATGGTCAGGAAATTGAGGACTCGGGCCAGTTCACCGCGCTGATTACGAGCACGAGTCCGGGCTCCGAAGTCACGCTGGATATCCTCCGTGACGGCCAGCCCATGACCCTCAAGGTGACGTTGGGTGAGCGTCCCTCAAACCTCAGCGCGCGGGGCGGTGGGGGAATGGTTCAGGAAGGGACGCTGCGTGGCATGTCCGTGCAGAATCTCACGCCCGCGCTCCGCGACCAGTTGGGCTTGCCCGCCAACGCCACTGGGGTGGTGATCGTCGAACTTGATCCGAATAGCCCGGCGGCACATTTCGGCCTCCAGGAGGGTGACGTGATCGAGGGCATCAATCGCAAGCCCGTGCGCAACGTTACGGACTTTAACCAACTAGCTGCGGGAGCGAAGGGCCAAGTGCTGCTGCGCGTCAATCGGCAAGGCTCGGGCGCCTATGTGGTCATCTCACCGAATGATGACGGTGGTGACAATCAATAACCTCAGGGACTGGGGGTTGGGAGCTAGGGTTTAGGGAATCGCCAAACCTCGAATCCCCGCCCCCAGAACCGTAGCCCAGTCCCCAGCGCCTTCCTAGGAATGCCGAGCGGCACCAAGGTGAAGAGACTTCTGATGCTGGTCCTGATCGCAGCCGCAGCCGGAATCCTGCTGGTTGTCGTCACCATCCGAGTCGTTGAGAATCGGCTCATCTATTTTCCCCCGCGCTACCCCGACGGATTTGCGGCACTCGCGAATCATGCCATCCCCGTGGAGGACGTTTGGCTGACCACGGAGGATGGCGTGCGGATCAACGCCTTCTACTACGCAAATTCATCCTCCCCAAAAGTTCTGCTCTGGTTTCATGGGAACGCAGAAAACATTGGCTACGGCCTTCCCCAAATGAAAATGCTTTCGCAGATCGGAGTGAACATCCTGGCCGTTGATTACCGGGGTTACGGTAAGAGCGAAGGCACGCCGAATGAAGCAGGGGTGTACCACGACGCCGATGCCGCCCATGACTACCTGGTGAAGCAGCGGCAAATCCGTGCTCAGGATATTTTCATTTATGGAGTTTCGCTCGGTGGCGCCGTGGCCATCAACCTGGCGGCTCGCCGGCCCTGTGGAGGCCTGATCGTCCAGAGCTCGTTCTCGAACGCGCGCGCCATGACCCGGCGCATGTTCGGGATTCCGCTCATTGAATACGTGCCGAAGTCGCGTTTCGATTCGCTCGAGCAAATTCGCAAGGTGCGCGCCCCTATCCTGATCGCCCACGGCACGCGGGATGAAGTGGTGCCCTTCGCAATGGGCCGGAGCTTATTCGCTGCCGCGCCCGAGCCCAAGCGTTTCTATTCCATCGAAGGCGCCGGCCACAACGATGTCCTCGACATGGGTGGCAAAAGTTATCTGGCTTGTCTCAAGGATTTTGTCGACGGGTCCGCGGGGCCGTAGCGGGATTCGAACCTCAGGATACGCCGAGGCACTGCTGTGATTTCAGTGAACCAGGAATCCGGTCAGAGCTACCCCCAGGCCGAGTACTCCCATCCCGATTCCCAACTGCCAGAACATCCGCCGCTTGGTTAGGAGGGTGAGCGAGGCTATCACGATCGCGGCTTCCAAGCAGACTTCACCCAGGTCGAAGCGATTCGCCCTGCGTTGTTCCATTTGAACTTCGGTTTCGAGCCCGCGCGCTTCCGTTTGAATCTCCTTCAGGTCTTCCTGGTAACGCCCCACTTGCTTCGAGTACTTCTCCTTCAACTGATCGGCCTGCGTCGCATCCTTCACCGGAGTAACGGTAAGAAGATCGAGAAACAGCTCATAGGTATGCTGGCGGATATTCTTCGCCTGGTAATACGCCCACTGGTCTGTCGCCTTGTTTTGAAATAGCAATTCTTCCGTGTGGGCGCGGTGGCCCAGCAATGAAGTTGCCGCCAGTACGACCGCCAGCAGGGCCATGGTAAAGGTCACAGGCACAAGCGATGGGTCGTGCGCGCCGTGCTCGGCGTTCTCTTCCATTTCGTGCAGTTCCTCGATGCTCATCGCGGGTTTCTCCGAGTGTGACAGAGGATTCTATTTCAGTTAGTGGTTAGAATTGTAACCCTGGCCTGGGTTTCGCGCCTATGTTTCGAGCGAACCCGAAGCGCAGGGCGTAAGGCTAGGACGGCCGCTTCTCCGGTGAAGACGAGCTGCCACCAGCTTTGGCGGTTGCCGTGGGACGCCCTCCCGAGGGAGGTGCCGCTGGCGGCCCCCCCGCACCATGGCACTTCTTGTATTTCTTGCCGCTGCCGCAGGGGCAAGGATCGTTACGGCCGATCTTCTCGCGGCGGATGACCTGCTGGGGTTTCTCCGCCGCCCCCGCGCCGATCATTTGCATTTCCTTCTGCTCGCGCC
The DNA here is from genome assembly GCA_963804995.1 of uncultured Acidobacteriota bacterium. Taxonomy (GTDB): domain Bacteria; phylum Acidobacteriota; class Terriglobia; order UBA7540; family UBA7540; genus Bog-366. The sequence continues at coordinate 1,543,739 of CAWDSK010000006.1, read as the reverse complement.
GTTTGCGCTGCTGATACTGCCGGATCATCACTTCCTCTTCCTCCGGCGTGCGCATCAGGAACAGATAGCGCAAAGTTTCATCTTCGACGCGGTCCATCATGGCTTCGAAGATGGTGAAGGATTCGCGCTTATACTCGACCAGCGGATCCCGCTGCCCGTAGCCGCGCAGTCCGATGCCCTCCTTCAGGTGGTCCATGGTGAGCAGGTGATCTTTCCACTGCCCGTCCACCACCTGGAGCATGATCATGCGCTCATGCAGGCGCATGCGTTCCGGCGTCCAAACCTGCTCGCGTTCTTCATAGCGCTCGCGCACCAGTCGCTTCAACTCGTCGATCAGCACGTCAAGCTGCTTGGGCTCAAAGGGCAGATCGTATTTCTTCAGGTCGATTCCGAAGCGCCCCCACATTTCCGTGCGCAGGTTGTTCACATTCCACTGGTCGGCGTGTTGATCCTTGGGGCAGGAACTTTCCACCAGCCATTCCACCACGCGGTTGGCGGCGTCCAGAATGAATTCCCTCTGGTCGGTGCCTTCCAGCAATTGGCGGCGCAGGCCGTAGACGGTCTCGCGCTGCTTGTTCATGACATCGTCGTATTCCAGCAGGTGTTTGCGCGACTCGAAGTTCTGCGCCTCCACAGCCTTCTGCGCGGCCTCAATGCGCTTGGAGATCATGCGTGATTCAATGGGCACGCCTTCTTCCATGCCCAGTTTGTGCATGATGCTGGAGATCCGCTCGCCGGCGAAAATGCGCAACAGGTTGTCTTCGAGGGAAAGATAGAAGCGCGAGGAGCCGGGATCGCCCTGGCGGCCCGCGCGCCCGCGCAACTGGTTGTCGATGCGCCGGGCCTCATGCCGCTCCGTTCCCAGAATGTGCAGGCCGCCCAGATCGACCACGCTGCCGTGCTCGTTGTCAGTAACCGTCTTGAAGCGCTCCACAAATCCCGCCCACTGTTTCCGCCAGGCTGAGTAGGCTTCGACGTAAGCGTTGAAGATGTCTTGCGCCGAACCTTCCGGTGGCCGCTCCGGCGGCTCAGGACTGATGCCCTGCTCGCGATACTTTTCCGGCGACTTGCGGAATTCCTCCCGCGCCATGGTTTCCGGATTGCCGCCCAGCAGGATGTCGGTGCCGCGGCCCGCCATGTTGGTGGAAACGGTGACGGCTCCCACGCGCCCGGCCTGCGCCACCACCAAGGCTTCGCTTTCGTGCTGCTTGGCGTTCAGCACGTTGTGCCGGACTTCCTTCATGCCCAGAATCTGTACGAGACGCGCTGGGGGGCAGCGGATTTCAATCAAGTAGTCGAGGAGCGGCAGTTGTTTTTCATCCGTGTTCTTGGCGAGCGCCACAAGGTCAGGAAGAATCGATTCGTCCGCCGGGGGTTGCGCCGCGTAGGGATAGCCACTGGGTGCGCGTTTCAGCAAGGCTTCAAGAAATACCCGGCGCGTGCCATTAGCGCCGGTCTCAACAGCTTCGTAGCGGCCCTGGCCGAGCATTTCCTTGACTGTCGAAGCAGTCACTCCCGCGCGGGTCAGCCACTCCAGGCCCGGGCTTTTGGCCATTGCCAGGCGTTCCGCCCACATCTTCAGCTTCGGCCCATCCAGGCCCGCGGCCTTCGCCAGCTCCAGCAAGCGCACTGGAACGGCGCCGGCTTTCCGGAGCGCCGTGCTCAAGCGTTCGGATTTTTCGATGGCGATACTGCCCACCAGCACAGGCTCGCCGCGCAGGTGATACTCCTTGATCTCCTCGATAACCGCGTTGAACTTCTCGCGTTCGGTGCGGTAAACCACGTCGCGGAATTCGTGCCGGATCAGGTGCCGGTTGGTGGGCACGATGACGATTTCCAGGTTGTAAATCTTTTCGAACTCCGCCGCTTCCGTCTCCGCCGTACCGGTCATACCGGCCAGCTTTTTGTACATGCGGAAGTAGTTCTGGAAGGTTACGGTGGCGAGCGTCTGGTTCTCGCTTTCGATCTTGACGCCTTCCTTGGCCTCCACCGCCTGGTGCAGCCCGTCGCTCCAGCGCCGGCCGGGCATCAGGCGCCCGGTGAATTCGTCCACGATGATGACTTCGCCGTCCTTCACCACGTAATCACGGTCCAGCTTGAAGAGCGTGTGGGCCTTCAGCGCCTGGTAGATGTGGTGGATGAAATCCATGTTGGCGGGGTCGTACAGGTTTTCGAGCCCCAGGGCTTTCTCCGCCTTGGCAATTCCAGTTTCGGTCAGCGTCGCCTGCCGGCGCTTCTCATCTACTTCGAAATCGGTCCCGGAGGCGAGATGGGGGATGACCTTGTCCACGCGGTAGTACTTGTCGGTTGATTCATCGGAGGAGCCGGAAATGATAAGGGGGGTGCGCGCTTCGTCGATCAGGATGGAGTCCACCTCGTCCACAATCGCGTAATGGTGGGGGCGCTGGACGTAGTCCTTGAGGTCAAACTTCATGTTGTCGCGCAGGTAGTCGAACCCGAACTCGTTGTTGGTGCCGTAAGTGACGTTGCAGCCGTAAGCGGCGCGGCGCTCATCGTCGTTCAGGTCGTGGACTATCACGCCCACGCTCAGGCCCAGCAACCGGTAAATGGGGCCCATCCAGGCGGCGTCGCGCTTCGCCAGGTAGTCGTTCACCGTCACCACGTGCACTCCCTTGCCCTCAAGCGCATTCAGGTAGCAGGGCAGCGTGGCGACGAGCGTTTTGCCTTCGCCGGTCTTCATTTCGGCAATCTTGCCTTCATGAAGCACCATGCCGCCGATGAGCTGGACATCAAAGTGCCGCATGTTGAGCGTGCGGCGCCCGGCTTCACGGCAAAGCGCAAAGGCTTCCGGAAGGATGTCGTTGAGTGTGGCCCCGGCAGCGAGCCGTTCCTTAAGTTGTTGGGAGCGCAACGGAAACTCGGAGTCCGGCAGCTTCTGCATCTCGGGTTCGAGAGCGCTGATATCCGCAACTCGTGCGCTTAGCCGCTTAAGCTCGCGCTCGTTCTTCGTCCCTACCACTTTGCCTAACGCGTATTGAAAGAAGTTACCCATAGTCTATATATTTCTTCTGGCCCAATACTCCAACCTTACTATTGTACGGCCCTGTGCGGGAGTTGACAAGGAAGGTGAAGGTGGTGGAGGGGGTCGATCTGATGTTGTAGCGGCGAGTTTACCTCGCCATATGGCGGCGTCCCGATCTGATCGGGATGAATGCCGCCGCCTCTACTTCCCCCTGAGCTTATCCAAAAACGGTTGGCCAATAATGAACACGAAGGGTCCATCCCTCCCAGTCCAGTTCTTCTGAAATGGACGGGGACTATACCCGGCGACGATCGCCACAATTATCGGGGTCCCGTCTTCCAATGTTCGTTCTACAAATGACGTAAATTCGACTTTGGTCATGATACACAAAAGCAAGCGTAGACACGGTTCGTAGCGCGGTCCCCCGTTTTTGGGGTCCGCGGTACTTCGTTTGAAAATCTGCGTCACTCTCGGTTCTTCGCCACGCCGCCTTCGCTCAAATGGCACACGAAGAGCCGCAGACCTCAACGGCGGAGGTCTGCGCTACTCTCAAGACAACAATTTCTAGGCGTTTTTCCGCCGCCGCTTCCGCCAGATCGCTTTGAGATACTCGGCAATCGCGGCAAACACCTGCCAATTCCTCGCCAGAAGCTTGGCAAGTTCAGAGTGCGTCTCACCGTTATCAGGCTCCAATCGGATCACCTCGCGATATTCGGCTATCGCACCGTCCAAGTTGCCTTTGTCGCAAAGCACCTTTCCCAAGGAGTGGTGTAGCCATGCCTCACCCGGCATCAGCCGAATCGCCTCGCGTAACTCGGCAATCGCGCCGTCCAAGTCCATCTCTTCTAAAAGCGCCCACGCAAGGTCCTTATGGGCGTCAGCCTCTCCGGGTTTCAGGCGGACCACCTCGCGAAACTCGGCAGCCGCGCCGTCCATATGTTCATCGCGCAGCATGGAGGCGAACGCGTAGTGGACCTGCGCGTCATCGGGTTTCAGCCGGATCGCTTCCAGGTACTCAGCAGTCGCCTCGTCATAGTACAATCTGGCCGCCAGGTTTGAGGCGAGTGCCATGCGCGCCTGGGCGTCAATGGGTTTCAGACGAACCGCCTCACGATACGCGGCAGTCGCATCGGCCAGGTCCCCCCTCTCGCAAAGTAGGTCTCCGAGGATGATGTGGTTCTCCTGCGCATCAGGCTTCAGCCGGATGGCCTCGCGATACTCGGCAATCGCACCGTCCCGGTCTCTCTTGTCGCGGAGCGCCCTCGCGAGTTCGGAGTGGGTAAATTCCATATCAGGCTTCAGCCGAACCATTTCGCGGTAGGCACCTATCGCACCGTCCAAATCTCCTTTGTTTTTCAAGGTGCGAGCCAGAATGAAGTGCAAACCGATGTTGTCAGGCTTCAGCCGGATCGCCTCGCGATACTGGGCTATGGCCCCATCCAAGTCATGTTCGATGGAAAGCGCCCCGGCAAGGTAGAAATGCGCATCGGGGTCATCGGGTTTCAGCCGTGCAAACGCGCGAAAAACGTCGACTTGGCCGCGCAAGCCGTTCTCTAAAACCATATCGGCGAACTCGTTGAGGATCTGCGCGTCATTGGGTTTCAGCCGGATTGCCTCGCGAAACTCCGGAATCGCGTCGTCCCAAAGCTCCATCCCACGGAACCGCTCGGCAAGTTCATAGTGTGCCTCAAAGCAATCGGGATCCAGCCGGATCGCTTCGTGGTATTCGGCCTCGGCGTCCTCCCAATCATGTTGCTGGTCTAGTTGCTTCCCACGCTCGAAGTGCTGCCTGGCAAGCTGCACATCCGCACCGGCGCGCTGGGTAGGAAGCAGCGCACTGGATTTGGAGGGAGCGGTGTCGAGCAAGGCAAGCTGGATCGGTCGGAGGTCTTGCGAAGTAGTTTCTTCGGCGGCTGTGATCTCCTCGATCACCTTCTGGAGGGCAGAACCGTCGCGCAAGCAGTAACCAAAGCCATCCCTATAGGTATTTTTGCACTTCGGGCAGACCTTCATGCTAGGAGCCCCCGGGGACGTCACATGAGTATGGTATTACCGTTCTTGACCCATTGCGAGCAGCAAGCGTAGGCATGTTTCGTAGCGCGGACCCCCGGTTTTGGGGTCCGCGGTTCTTCGTTTTAAAAATTCTTCAAATTCCGAACCCTGGCGGCCTGCTTCGCCACGATACGTTCGCTCAATTGGCACACGAAAAACCGCAGACCTCAACGGCGGAGGTCTGGTGCGCCGGGATAAACCGGCAGAAAGCAGAGAATGAAAATTTCTCACGAGGAAGGAGTAGCGATCCACTCGGCCCCGAGTTTTGCGCTGGGCGTCGTGAGGCGCACGGTGAAGCGTAAACAGGGGAATAGGTGGGCTGGGTATTGAGCTTCGAAAATGTCCAATCAGGACGCCGACGTTTTCAGACTAAACGGAAGGCAACATGAGGCCGGGACGCCAACGCGAGTTCCGGCACAGTCCTGCGTAGTCGTAGACCCCAGACACGCCTAGACACTTTCTGCACGAGAACCGGGAGACCTCGGAGGCGCCGGCCGCCGTAGATCGTGGCCGGACGGCGGGAAAAGGCGATGGCCGTACAGCCCGCCTGCACGCTTTCGAGGAGTCGGACAGCGGAACAGTACCGATGAATCATTTGAACAAAGACGGGAAGCCGTTGGCGGAGAATGAGGAGGGAAGGCCGCTGATCAAGGAGAACACCCGTTGGCCTAACACGCACCCGACACAGAGCGGGGCACGCGTGTCCCAGGGACTCGCGGGTGTGCGGAAAGCCGCGAAGGAACACAGGGAGATGAAGTTCACGGCCTTGCTCCACCACTTAACGGTCGATCTGCTGCGGGAAAGCTTTTACGCCTTGAAGCGAAAAGCTGCACCGGGAGTAGACGGCATGACGTGGCAGGAGTATGAAAGCGGGCTGGAAGGTCGACTCGTCGATCTGCACAGCCGGGTCCACCGCGGAGCATTCCGAGCGAAGCCCTCGCGAAGGGCGTATATCCCGAAAGGCGACGGGCGGCAACGTCCGTTGGGGGTTGCGGCACTGGAGGACAAGATCGTCCAACAGGCCGTGGTCACCATCCTCAAGGCGATTTACGAGGAAGACTTTCTGGGCTTCTCGTATGGCTTTCGACCGGGATGCAGCCAGCATCAAGCGCTGGACGCGCTCTCGTACGCGCTCACGGTGAAGCACGTGAACTACGTTCTTGACGCGGACATTCGTGGATTTTTCGATTCGATATCCCACGAATGGATGCTCAAGTTCGTGCAGCATCGCGTCGCCGACCCCCGGATTCTCCGGCTCATCCAGAAATGGCTGAAAGCCGGGGTGAGGGAGGAAGGCGAATGGTCGGAGACGGAGATGGGTACGCCACAAGGGGCGGTGGTCTCGCCCCTGCTGGCGAATATCTATCTGCACTACGTCTTTGACCTGTGGGTGCAGGCGTGGCGCAAGAAGCACGCCCGGGGAGACGTGGTCGTGGTGCGGTATGCCGACGATACGGTCCTTGGATTCCAATCGCAGACGGAAGCCGACCGCTTTCTGGAGGATTTCCGGGAGCGGGTGGGGAAGTTTGGATTGGAACTGCATCCTGACAAAACGCGCCGGATCGAGTTCGGGCCGTTTGCCGAACTTTACCGGAAACGGAGAGGAGAAGGTAAGCCGGAGACGTTCGACTTTCTGGGCTTCACGCATATCAGCGGGAAGAACCGGAGGGGGCAATTTACCGTGAAGCGGAAGACGATCAGCAAGCGCCTGCGGGGGAAGTTGCAGGAACTCAAGCAACAACTCCGGCAGCGTCGGCACGATCCCATCGCGGATACGGGTAAATGGCTCCGGTCGGTCGTGCAAGGCTACTTCAACTATCACGCGGTACCGGGAAACCTCGACCGCCTGCGAATCTTTCGGGAACGGTTGACCCGACTGTGGCGAACACAACTGCGTCAACGCAGTCAACGCCACCGCCTCAACTGGGACCGACTGGGGAAGCTTGCGGCCTGCTGGTTGCCTGCTCCGCACGTTGTGCATCCTTGGCCAGCCCAACGGTTCGCCGCCACACATCCGAGATAAGAGCCGTATGCGCTAACCAGCGCACGTACGGATCCGTGCGGGGGGTACCGGGTAACCGGTATCCCTACCGCAACCGCTACGACGTTTGCTTCCTCCGCATCGTTAGCATCAAGTGTAGCGCGGTCCCCCGGTTTTGGGGTCCGCGGTACTTCGTTTGAAAATCTGCGCCACTCTCGGTTCTTCGCCACGCCGCCTTCGCTCAAATGGCACACGAAGAGCCGCAGACCTCAACGGCGGAGGTCTGCGCTACACAATCTTGCGCCCTTCCCGTACTAAACCATCCTGACACGAGCGCCGGGACATGTTCGTAGCGCGGTCCCCCGCATTTGGGGTCCGCGGTTCTTCCTTTGCAAAACCCACAAACCCCAATCACGGGCGGCTACACTCTGGCAACACCCCCTACAAGCAGTTGTAAGTCAGCCGCTCGCGCGGTACACTATGGTCTTCTTAAATCTGAGCTTTCTTCTGGGGAGCTTGTACCCCCAGCGAGGCGCCTCGAAGCGCGCTGAGCGGGTAAGGTATTCCCCGCGCCCAGATGGCGTAAGGCGTCTGCGATGGACAACGAAGCGAGAGAAATTCGTATACCCGTAGTGGTCGAGCCGGACCCGCGCCCCCTGCGGCCGGTCCCCGCGGCCCCAGCAATTATCCCCGACCCCCTGGCTTGGAAAAAAGTTCGAGAACTGGCTCTGCGCCAACTCAATCGCTTCATGGCCTACGAGCCCAAGGTATTAAGAGGCGACGATCCCGACGCCATCCACGACATGCGCGTGGCCAGCCGCCGGTTGCAGCAGGTGCTCGATCTCCTCTATCCCAAGCCCCGGCCGCAAGAACTTCGCAAGCTGCGCCGCCAGATTCGCGGCTGCCGCCAACTCCTGGGAGACATCCGCAACTGCGACGTTTTGCTGGAACATGTGGACCGCTCGCTCGCCCGGAAACGCGCCGCGCGCCGCGAGGCCTGGACGGGCGTGCAGCAATACTTGCAGGCTCGCCGGTCTGATTGCTTCCACCGCGCCACGCGAAAAATCAGCAAGATGAACCTCGCCATCTTCTATGTGAACCTGAAGGAATTCCTGGCCCGCGAGAAGACACACGAATACGTCGCCGAGCGCCATCACCAGGCTACGCTCGCGGACCGCCCCGTATTCCAAAAGCAGCTCCGGCAGGCGCTCCATCCCCTATGGGACGCTTTTGAAGATCAGGTCATGCTCTCGCATCGCGACACGCGCCCGGCCGTGATCCATGGCGCGCGCCTTGCCACCAAGCGGCTGCGCTATTTACTGGAGGTCCTCTACGACTTCAAAGTGGCCGGCAGCGCCGATGCCCTGGCGTGGCTCCGCCAGCTTCAGCGGCAGTTGGGGGAATGGCACGACCTGGAAGTGCTGGAGCAGATGATGATCGAAATGCTCGCCCGGCCGGAATTCCTGCGCGCGCACGTGCCCCTCGCCATGGAAATCGAAAAGCTGATTTTGCGCAATCGGGTCAACAAGGTGGGGTTCGAAGAAAAGTACTTCCGCATGTCGCAGGAATCCCACGAAATGCGCAAATTGAAGGAGTGGGTTTCCTACCTGCTTGAATCGCCTTCCGCGCTCTTCGCCAAAGCCTGAGCCACGGGCGGAGTTTCCTCTTCAGCAGAAATCACGGGCTTTGCCGGGGCGGGCATTTCCAGCACTTTCTTCAAGGGCGCCTCCGCACTTGCTTCCACGGTTGGGGACGGCACGGAGAACAGCGGCTCACGAGGCTCTCCGCTCAACACCCGGGCGATTCCGGCGCGCAGGCGCTCAAACACGATGCGCACGTCGGCTGAAGCGTCAATCACTTCGAAGTTGTATTCCTTTGCCAGATTCTCAAATTCACCCAGCAGCTCCGTCTGGTACTTCCGGAAACTGTCGTACATGTCCTCGCTGGGATGAATGTCCATGCCGGATTCCCAGAAGTCGAAGCCGCGCGAAAACACGACCCGCGGAATCAGGTCGTCCACGCCGATGCGCAGATAGAAGGTCGCGTCCGGCTTCAGTGCAAAGCTGTAGGCGCTGCGAATCCAGGCGGGGTCGGCCCCCCGCACGATGGCGCGTGCCATCAGGGAATAGATGTAGCGGTCCGTCAACACGACGAATCCCGCCCGCAGCGCGGGAATGATTTCGTGTTCGAGCCGGTCGGCAAAATCCGTGGCGTAGAACAGGCTCAAGGTGAGGCGCCCCAGGGTGTGTCCTTCCTTCGCCTGCTGGATCCCCCTTCCAGCCAGCTCGGACCGTTTGATGGCGGTATCCAGCACGGCGCGGCCCTGCTGCTCGAGCCATGGCCGCAGGAGGCGGATCTGCGTCGAGCGGCCTACCCCGTCGGTGCCCTCGACAACGATCAACTTACCGGTCATTTCCGCCAGGTTCATGCCGGGCAGGGCGACCCCATACGTTTCTCTCACGGCGCTACCCTCAGTCTCTTCGCTTGCGCCAGTTTGGCCTTCACGATCCCACGCATCTCCACCTGCTGTTCTTCGATGGGAAGGGTGGCGTCGATGGTGGTCAGGTCGTACTCCGGAACCATTTTTTCGTATTCGTCGAGGATGCGGCCCTGAAAGATGCGGAAACTCTCTTCAGAATCTCCGCTCAGGCCCAGATCCAATCCGGCCTCGTAGAACTTGACGCCGCTGCTGCGCCCATCCAGAATCCGCTTCATGGCCACATCCAGCGGCACGCGGAAGTAAAAGGCCGCGGTGGGTTTGACGGCGAAGCTATAAAGCTCGCGCACCCACAGGGGGTCCATGCCGCGCACCACATCACGCGCAAAGGCGGTGTAAATGTATCGGTCACACAACACCACAGCGCCCGCCTTCAGCAAGGGAAGGATGTTGTGCTCCATGCGGTCGGCGAAATCGGTGGCGTGAATCAAGGAGAAGGTCGCGGGGGTAAGCATTTGCTTCTTCTTGCCCCGCTTGGTCGTCTCGCGGACCAGCGGTGAGGAGTTCCATTCGCTAAACACCACTCCGTAGCCTTCCCCTTGCAGCCACTGGTGTAAAAGCATGAGCTGGGTGGATTTTCCTGAGCCATCGATTCCCTCAACCACAAAGAGCTTGCCGGGAAAGCGATGCTCACCGTACCGTTTCATGAAGGTACTCCAAAGGTTAAGCTTCCATGTCGGAAATATGAAAGTCTATCACAGGCTCAGCGAGAGCGGAAGGGAGGGCCCGGCGAGGGTAGTGGTGTCATTTGGAAGTGCCACGGGCGTCCCGCCCGTGAAGGGTCACGGCCAAGACCCCGATGGATCGGGGCAGGTCGGCCATGCCACACCAAATGACACCACTACCCCCGGCGAGGTAGTGGTGCAGTTTGCCGCCGGAGCGACTGATTTCAGGGATCCCGGCGAAGGTGGAGGCCCTGCTTCCCTCAGTTCACCCCCGCTACAATCAAGCTTGACACTAAGCGTTACTGATTGGTATAATCCGGCTGCGCCGACTGTCGGAAGGACTGGGCGTGGAACGCACCGTGGGGAGGCCCCGCAGTGAAGCGTAAATATGAGACCGAAAACGCACCGTCTGAGCTGTTCATTCTTAGTCGACAATGTGTCGCTGGATGCCCAAAACGCCCAAAGCTGAGAACATATTGAAAACAAAGCGCGTCAACTCGCGATTTCTGTTTGCCAAAGCTGAGAGGTTATTGAAAACAAATACGGTTAGCAACGATATGAAAAATGGTAAAACAGGATGACAATGTGTCCAGTTGGTAAGGGCCGAAAAGCCCAGAACAGCCGCTTCGCGACGAAGGAGAATTCGGAAGACGGTGGCTGGCAATTGGAATGAAGAGAATGCCAGTCGGGAGCCAACTACCCCAAGTCCGGGCAGCGGATCCCGGCGCCCCTCCCCGGCCCGAAGAAGACCCCGCAAATCAAACTGCCCCAATGTTCCAACCAGCGCGCCGATGCTACCCGGGAGTCGTTACTGCCTACTCGCCCTGGCTCAACACTTCGGGGTTGACGAGGTCAGGGGGGCGGCGTGGAAAATCTTCCGTCACTTCGAGCTTGCAATCGCTACGTGTCGTGACCACAATAGGTGGCTTCGCGCCGGGTAATGGACGTGAACACAAATACAACTTTGAAATAGGTGCCCTATGAATCTACGTTGTCGCCTTTCGTTTGTTCTGACGATCTTCCTGGCCAGCCTTGGATCGTTGCTGGCGCAGAGTAGTCCGCCTCGTCTGATTGACGCCCATTTCCATAATAATGGTGATCCCGCATTCCTCGAAAAAGTCGTCGCCAAACTCGATTCCGTGGATGGGATGGCGCTTCTCTTGACGCAGCCCAGAGACCTCGAGATGACCAAATCTTTCATCGCCAAGCATCCCAAACGGCTGGTGGGAATGGGAGAGATCCAGCTTGATGATCCCCTCGCCGTGCAACTGGTGGATGTCTTTCACGAGGCGGGCTTCCGGGGCTTGGGCGAGCTATCCGGCACGCTTAAAAATTATGACGACCGCAGTTACTGGCCCATTTACGAGCGCGCGGAAAAATACGGGATGATCCTTCTCTTTCATACCGGAATCCTGGCCCGGCCCACTCCCGAAATCCCCTCGGACATCAGCGTGGACCGCATTCGACCCACAACGCTCGACGGTATCGCCCGGCGCTTTCCGAAGCTGACCATTATCGGCGCGCATTTGGGGAATCCCGACTACGCCTGGGCGGCGGAAGATCTCGCGCTGGAATTTCAATCTCTACTTCGACCTCTCCGGTTCCTCGCTGATCAAGAAACAGGATGATCCTACTTTCTGGAAGACAATCTTCTGGTGGTCGGGCGTGGTGAGTCCTCACACTCCAGCCGGTGGCGCGAATGCTTTTGAGCGATTGGTCTTCGGCTCCGACGTCTTCAATGGCGAGCTCGAGGAGTTCGATCGGGAACTCGAGCGCTACCACAAAATGCTGGATGCCTGCGGCGTGCCCAAGGCCTCGCAGGACAATATCTTCTTTGGTACGATGTGGAAGATTTTGAGTGCTCAGAAGTGATGCCTTCTGAAAATTGGGGGCCGTGGTTTCGCGAAATGCGGTGGGACGCAATGTTCACCTGAACCCCAGATTTGTGGTGGGACAACGCGCGCTATGCCCCGCGGAGGCGCACTTCTGGGACAGGATATCTTGTCCCTCGCGGACATAATGTCCATGCGCGGAACCCCCCTCCAGGGCACCTTATTGCTCCTTACTAAGCCTTTGGATACCCTCTTGGGGGGTTGTCAAGGTAGGGTCAAGCCACAGGGCGTGGCGGTAAGCAGCGAGCGCCTCCACGCGGTTATTCATCTGGTCCAGGATTCGAGCGCGCAGCACCTCCTGATGTAAGTCGGCATAAGTCTGCTCGCCCAGCACGACTTCGCGCAGCGCTTCCGGAAAATGATTGGTCTGGTAAAGCACTCTACTCAAGCCAAAGTGCGCCCGCCCGTTTAATACGTTAAGCGCGATACTGTGTCGATAGGCTTCTTCCGCACTCCTCAAATCATTTCGATCTTCAAGGACTGTGGCCGTCTCGTATTCGCGTTCCGAAAGCAGCCAGCGAGTCTCATGTTGTAGGAGCCCCACCGCCGCCGCCAAAATCAGCATCGAGACCACCGCCTTCACTATCGATGGCCAAGACCCAAGGTTGAGAACCAGGGTCGTTGCAGGCGGGTCTGCGCTTCCCATGCTGACCTCTCGAAGCAAAGCGGGAAACGCCAGCAGCGTGAACAACAGAATGAAGGTGGGTGGAACCGCGAACTGGTAGTTAAAGAGCGAGTCCATCAGGATGGCCGTCACCCCACCCGCACTCGCGGCCATCGCGTATCGTGTCCAAGGCTCATCGGATTGCACCAGCAAGCGTTTTGCCTCCCGCGCGTAATTCCAAAGAATCCAGAGGAACGCCGCGAAACCGGCCAATCCCGCCTCCAGCAGCAATTGCAGCGGGTCGTTGTGGAGTAGCCGATTGTTCGTCCAAAAGCCAACGTCTTCAGGGTGCGCAGCCAGAAACTTTGCCTGAAGGTCCAGATAGAGAAGTTGGTAAGCGCCCCAACCCGAACCCAGAATCGGGTGTTCCCAAAACAGAGGCCAACTGAAGCGCCACAGGTAGACCCTGCCGTGGAGCTGCGCCGCCAAGCGCTCCACCAGGGTGAGAGCCAGCAGCGCAGTCGGCCAGGGCCAAAGACACATTCCCGTGGACGCCTGTTTGACGGGCGGCCGCAATCGCGATAATCCGCTCCTTGCAATCAGCAGCAGCGACGCGACCAACAAGCCCGCGACCAGCCCGAGCCACGCGCCGCGCGATCCCGTGAGGAGTACGGCAATCCCCATGACCAAGGCGAGGCCGAACCAAATGACTTTAGCCCGACGCGCTCTCGCGACTGTGCCCAGAGCCAGGGCGGGGAAGACGGCTCCAATCAGGTAGCCGCCCACAAAGTTGGGATTCCCGAAGGTTGAGTACAGACGCATGCGCGCGACCATCGTGCCCCACTCGACCTGATAGCCGCCGAGGAGCACGGGGTCGTATCCCCATCGTTGCAGCAACGTAATCGCCGCCACCAGTGCCCCGGCCGATGCGGTCAGGATGGCAATTCTGCGCACGGCTGATTCGCCCCTCTCCCAGGAAACCAGCAGCAGAACCCAGGCAGGACCGCAAAGCGCAAATTCAACTTCGAGAATACTGAAACGGGGTGAGGGGCTGTTCAGGCAAGAAACCAGCGCCGCAACACTGAAGGCCAGCAGCGGCAATCCGAGAGGGAATCTTCTGGGCCGGGTCCGTGGCCGCCAAATCAACCCGATGGCCCAAACCGCCAGGCCGGTAATGAGCAGGCACTTCGCGAGGAAGAATTTAGGAGTGGAAAACTGCTCGGCAAATCCCCGATGGAATGCCAGAGGCAGGACCAGGAGCAGCCCCGTCTCCCAAATCCCATTTCTGATCCGACTCCACACCGCCGGCGGGGAATCCATGCGGGGATTCTACACCGAAACTCCGAGGACTTACTTCCCCAGCTACTTCTGAAGATACACAAACTCCATGCTACCCGGCATGAGGCGGCAGCACACGTCCGCGCTGCGTTCTCTTCGGGACTTGTGACTTTTGTGTGCCATTCTGAACAATGAAAAGCAATTTCTCCTCAATACGCAGGTAGGTTATAATTTGTCGAGGCACAAAATGACGACTGCAACGGGGCACCGATACATCGTTAATGACCCTCAGATCCTGGGCGGCGAGCCGATCATCCTTGGCACTCGCACGCCGGTCCGGGCGATTGTCGAAACTTGGCGGTTGGGCGTGGCCGCAGAAGAGATCCCCAGCGCCTTGCCCCATCTGACTCTGGCACAGGTTTTCGATGCCCTCTGTTACTATAGCGACCATAAGGAAGAAATCAACGCCCACATCGAACGGAACCGGATTCCGCCCCACCAAATTGATCCGCTGGTGCCCAATCTTTGAGTCGGCTCTTCATCGACTTGTACCTTGACGAAGACGTGAACGTGTTGATTGCGGACTTGCTACGCGCCCGGGGCTTTCAGGTGACGACCACGCAAGCGGCTGGACAAAAAGGGACAACTGATGCAAATCAGTTGGCTTTTGCCACGAGCCAAGGGAAAGCGATTCTGACGCACAATCGGGTGCACTTCGAAGCTCTGGCGCAAAGATACTTTGAGGAGAAGAAGCCTCACGCCGGAATCATCATCGCGGTTCGGCGGCCCCCCAAGGAATTATCTCAACGCATTCTGATTCTCCTCGACTCCCTGACCGCGGACGAGATCGAGAACCAAATACGGTACATCTGACCACAGCCTGGCGCCGACCCGCCGCGGTGGACATATCATGTCGGCGACGATTAAAAAGCCAACAAAAGGTTACAGACAGGACGCGGTGACAGAAATATTTCCCGGGTTAGTGGGTCGCAAACCGAAAAGGCAGTAGGTGCACCACCCGCGCTACGCGCTTCCGTCTCGCGCTTCGCGTCGTGTATACTTTCGGATGGTCCTGACACCGAGTACAAAACCTGTGATTCCCACCCCAGTTCCCGCGCTGCTCGCTTTTCATCACGTCTCCGTCATGCTGGGTGGCCAACGCGTGCTTGACGACATTACCCTCACGATCGGGGCGGGGGAGCATGTCGCGATCCTGGGACCGAACGGATGCGGAAAATCGACGCTGATCAAGACCATTACGCGCGAGTGCTACCCGCTGGCAGAGCCCGAATCGTCACTGACCATCCTGGGACGCGATACCTGGGACATCTTCGAGTTGCGCCCCTTGTTGGGAGTGGTTTCGAACGAATTAATGTGGCGCTGCACGCGAGAGATCACCGGGCGGGAGATAGTGCTCTCGGGGTTCTTCGGCAGCATCGGGACTCAGCCTTATCACGAAGTCACCGCGGCGATGCTGGATAAAACCCAGCAGGTGCTGGAGCTTTTGGAGGCTCAGCATCTTGCCGAGCGTGAGATGACCGGGATGTCGTCGGGCGAGGCGCATCGACTGCTCATCGGCCGCGCCTTGGTGCATGATCCGCTGGCGCTGTTGCTGGATGAGCCCAGCAATAGCCTGGATTTTCGCGCGGCCCTGGAACTCCGGGACATTTTGCGAAAACTGGCGCAGGCCGGGACGGGAATCGTGATGGTGACGCATCATCTTCCGGACATCCTTCCGGAAATTGATCGCGTGATTCTGCTGCGCCAGGGTCGCGTTTTTGCCGATGGCCCCAAAAGCGAGCATTTGACCACGGAGCGCCTTACCGAACTGTTTGGTCTTCCCGTACAAGTGGCGCGCCGCGACGGCTATTATCACCTATGGTGATTCGCCTTGGGGTGTGGCCGTCTCGGGCATCCCAGGGTTACGCGTACTCTGCATTGCAAGGTCGTAGATTCTTGTTGTCTTGGCAAACATTTTGGGGGGCGCATTGAAAGTCGCGACTTCGATCCAAGGAACCCCTCATCCGCTTCGTACCTCAGCACCTTCTCCCCTGGGAGAAGGTTGGAAGTCAAACCGCCCTCTCCGAGGGGTGGACCGCCGTCCCGATGCATTCTATCGGGAGGCGGGACGGGTGAGGGGTTACTTCACCTCCCAATGAGCGGACCTGCACCAAACTATGGAACTAGCAGCACCTTTTCTAGTTTGGTTGCGGCCCCGTCGCGCTGCGCTCCTCTGATGAGGTACCCACGCTACACTCCGTAGAGATCTTGAATTATTTTCCGTCTTACAATAAAATAAGACAGGAGGCAGAGGCCATGCTGAAAGCCCGTTTATCCTCGAGAGGACAACTCGCTCTTCCCAAACAGGTCCGAAAGCAATTGGGTCTGGATGAGGGCGCTTCCCTGACGGTGAGAGTTGAAGGCGATGAGGTGATCTTGCGGAAAGTGGAAACGGGGGACTGGCGGGCGTGGGAGGGGCGCTTTAGAGGTTCCGATCTCCTGGGGGATCTGGCACGAAACCGGCGAAAGGAGTTGACGCGTGACCGCAAGCGTTCTTGATTCCTGGGCGCTGATGGGTTGGCTCCAGGGCGAAGAGCCGGCCCGCGCCAAAGTGCGCGATCTTCTGGAGCAGGCGGCGCGCGGCGAATCCAGGGTCAGCATCTCGCTGATCAACGTCGGCGAAGTCTTCTACCTGATCGCGAAGCGCCACGGCGCCGCACCCGCGGAGCGTTTCCTTGCCGACCTCGCCATGATGCCGATTCAAGCGCTCCTCCCCGACCGAAGATTGATTCTGGGGGCGGCGCGTTTGAAGAGCCGTTACCCCATTTCTTACGCGGACGCCTTTGCTGTGGAAACAGCCCGGGAACAGAACGCCATCCTGGTGACGGGCGACCCCGAGCTGTGGCAACTCTCAAAACACGAGCCCATCGACCTCCTCTGGGTGGGCAAGAGGCAAACCCACTGATCCCGGTCGCGGTGACAGAAATATTGCCGGCGGGACTGCCCTGGGGGTGGGAGGGAATTAACGAGGCTCTCTAGAGACTGTATAAAGGCTCTCCGGCCCTTGGACTTGTTCGTCTCCTTCCTCGGAAATCACGATGAGGTCAAAGCACTACTCCAAACCCGCAAGTATCGCTGAGACGGCTGGCGGGCGCAGGCGTCCAGGAAGCACCGGGCGCGCCTCATTTTCGGCGATGGGTAGGAACCCGGAAAAGGAAATTGCGCGTCCCTTGCCCACCCCGGGGACTTGACAGCCTCGGGGGAAATATGTAAATCAGATTTTATGAAAATACGTATTCCCGCGACGGAAACCGCTCGCAGATTTTCCGAGTTGATGAACAGGGTCCACTACCGGGGCGAGAGTTTTGTGGTGGAACGCGGAGGAAAGCCCATCTGCGAAATTCTACCGGCCCGGCTGGCGAAGTTCAGTGGCAGAGAGCTGGCTGACCTGCTCCGTTCACTCCCCCAGCCGGATAAGGAGTATCTGGCCCTCGTGGAGCGCCTGACGGCGAAGCAATCCACCGTGGCCACCCGCGACGAACGCAGCTTCCCAAAAATACCCGGGCTCAGCGTGCAGTTGCTATAAGGCAGGGGCGGCGCCCCGATGCATCGGGGCGCCAACCGCGTCCAACTCCCGTTTGAGCCGGTAGCGCCATTCCATGAGGGAGGTAGGAAGAAATGCCGCAAGAGGAATCTGCCGGGAGCGTATTTGAAGATCTGGCGAGAAAATATGGCAAGCCAGGCGAGCCGGACTATCACAACAATCTGGGAAACGCCTATCGGGAGCAGGGCAAGCTCGATGCGGCTATTGCTGAGTATCATGAAGCCATCCGGTTGAAACCTTCGGATGAGATGTTCCACTGCAACCTGGCGATTGCTCTGGCGATGAAAGGAGAGCACGAGGAAGCGCTCGGTGAATACCATGAAGCCCTGCGCTTGAATCCCCGCGATTATCACTCTCACTTCAGCCTGGGCAATCTGCTATCCAAGATGGGCCGTGAGGATGAAGCGATAACTGAATACCAGCAAGCCATCGAAGCAGACCCCGAGCGGCCGGAGGCTCACTTCAACCTGGCCGGTAGCTACTGGGAGCAGGGCCGCTGGACGGAGGCCGCCGCCCATTATGAGAAGGCTCTGGCGGGCCAACTGGGTTCGCAGCAAGCGGTGGGAGCGCATTCACGCCTGGGGACAATCTACACAGATGCGAAAGAGTGGGACAAGGCCGAGAAACACTTGCTGGCGGCGGTCGAACTTATTCCCGACAACTTCATGGTCAACTATTGTCTCGCGCTCGTTTACCTGGGGATCGACTGGGGGAAGATGAACTGGGCGGCGCGCGGAAAGGCCCTGCTGTTTGCGCAAAAGGCGAGCAAACTCGATCCCGATGATGAGGATGCCCGGCGGTTGGCGATACTAGCCCTGGCCGCATACGAAAAGGAAAAGCCGCCAGAAAAATAGGCGTCACGGTGACCCCGTGCTTAGCCCTCACATCAGGTAGCGCAGCGCCACCGCGACCCGCTTATTTACTCTGTCTGGCGTAATCGACCATGCCCTGGAAGTCGACGACCACTACCGGCTCGCTTCCGACCACCCAGGCGTCGTGTCCGGGGGGAATGCTGAGGACGTCCCCTGCCTTCGAAATCCTTTCGGTGCCGTCATCCATCCGTGTGGTCATTGTCCCCGAGACCTGGTAGCCAAAATGCGCGGCCTGGCAACTGTTCGTCTGGGCGAGCAGTTTAAGGCAAGTAGACCACTTCCAGCCGGGCTCAAACGTAGCGCGACCGATGGTGGCTCCGGCCACTTTCACAAGCTCCACCTTGCCCTTGTCGAACTTCCGCACCTCGTCCGGTGAATTCAAGCTCCTCGATTCAAACCTCTGTGCACTCGTCGGCATTGCTTCTCCTCTCGCGGTCTTCACGCGGGTAGCAAAAGGTATCCGAATTCCCGAATTCGGACCGCTGATGCAAGATTTATTTGTTTAATCTACTGCCCTGTCTATAGCTTAGACCAGACCACTTCCGTGCGCAAGTGGCCAGCCAGGTTGGAAGTGCCTCAGTTTGATGATGTAGCGGCGAGATTACCTCGCCATAGGGCGGCGTACCGATAAGATCGGGATGAATGCCGCCGCCTCTACATCAAACTGTACAGACTAAGGCAAACTTCATCTCACTCCACCCACGGGGACAGTTTTCGGGGGCAGGTCCAATCAGAGTGATTCAATTGAAACCAGGCCAAGGTTTGAAGATAGCACTAACTGGCAGAACTTTTTTAGGAAGGGGCTGGGCGTATCGGTAACCGGAAACTCAAAGACACAGTTTTTGAAAAAAGTATTTCTCAGCCGGAGCGGATCCTGCGTGAAGATTACCCGGCAATTTGTAAGCTCGCCATTTCCCAGGTTTCCCCCGTCGAACAGCATGGTGATACCTTTTACTCGTATGCCTCGCATCAAGCCTCTCGATAGAATGTTGCTTAAAACCCTGGGTGGTTGCCCCGGCGGGGGTGCGTTCGGCGCCATCCTGGAACTTTCGAATTCAATAAATCGCAGAACCGTTGGCCAATAATCCGGGGTTGACTCGCCGGTTTGGCGCAATTTACCAGCTATCGCTGCCAACGTTTCCTGGTCCGCACCAGATGGGGGGCCTGGTGGTCTGATCGCCTGCCGCAATTGCGGCAAAGAATGTTCGAAGGTCTGCTGGTCTAAAGAGGCAATTTGCTCCAGAGTGAGTGGCGGCAGGTTCGCTTCAACCTTAGCCGGCGTTTCCACGGGGTTCACTTTCCGGTGGCCGGTCCATGCCCAATAACCCACCATTGCCAGGCAAGCGACAATGAAAATAATCGTAGCGATCCGCTTCATAGGCACCTGAATTCTAGGCCCTCGGCCCGGGTTCAGTAATCCACGCCCCTCCAGAAATTGGGGGTGTCCACAATTTCGAAGCGGCTGGGATTGGATTTCACCAACGCATCGGCGGCGGAGTTCCACGCCGTGCCGTGCCCGACCGTACCATTGCCGTACATGTTGTTGTCCTGGATGACGGTCTGATCGAGCAGGGAACCGCCTGAGTCAAATTTCATTGACATTTCAGCGAGGGCGTTTCCTGAAGCCCCCACAACCCATCCCTTATTGCGGCAGCGCCTTGCGCAGCCCATCCGCAATGTTTCGAGCGTCAGCAGGGCGCAAAGAGGTTGGCGCAAAATGGAAAGTCTTTCCGTAATTCGTTGTGATGTGGAAGGTGGCGTTGGCGATGGTGGAAACCTTAATCTCTTTGATATCCTTCAACATAATGTTAATGAGGATTTTCCCTCCCTCTTGGTACTGCAGGGTATCGGCTGTAACCACCAACGCGCCCTTTACCTTGCCGTGAGTTTCAAAGACCTCGGTGGGGTTTCCCAAATGGAAAGCAGGATAACTCTGCACTGGAGTTGCCCCCGGAGCCGGAGGGGCACCGGGTTGTGGCGGTGTCGCAGGCGTCGTCGGGGCAGCCGGGGCGACGGGCGCTGAAACCTTGCCCGTCACCTCGAAGGGAGCCTCCACTTCCTGATCGCCCCCGTTGATTACATACATACTGGTAGCGCCCCGCGCCGCGTCACGCTCCACCTTAATGAACACCGTAAGCTGCGAAGCTGAATTGAAGGTGACCCCTTTGACCAGGATGCCCGGATTTGCGAAGCTCACCTTTACGCCCTTCACAAAGTTGTTGCCGGTGACCTTCAAATCAATCTCAAAGCCTGGCGCCACGCGCGCGGGTTCGATCGTGGTCACTTCCGGTCCGGGAGGTGTGGCAGGCGCCGCGGGAAGAGCAGGTGCGACGGGTGCGACCGGTGCGGGAGGAGTTGCGGGTGTGGCAGGCCGTGAAGGCTTGATTTCCGCCGGCGGGGCGGGAGGCGCCGGGGGAGCGGAGGGAGCCGCTCCGGCCACGATCATGAATGCCGCCTCTGCTGCGCGGCTGGCGGGATTGCTGACCAGCAGGCTCGCCGTCATCGGTTGGGCGGTCGCACTGATGCTCAGTTGGGCCACAATCTCGGTGGCGCTGATCCGCTTGGAGGAATCGACGTGAATGGCGGGCGAAACCGATGCGACATACACCCCCACGGCGAACTTGCTCCCCTGAATGGCCACCATCACCTGGGCGCCCGGAGCGGCCTGATTGGGACTGATTTGCTGAACCTGCGGAATTTCGTCGGGTGCAACAGTAACGTCCGCTTGTGGTGCTCCGAACGCCATGGCACACCCAACCACTGCGCACAGAGCAAGCTGGGCTACACAACAAGTTTTCAAGAAGGAAAATTTAGCGAACATCATGGCAAAATATCCTTTGGCCAATGAGGAATGAGACCTACTCCGGCGAATCTTATGCTTCTCTGTTGCCCGAAGTCAAGGCGCGGCTGTAGTCTCGCTTCGATAGAACCTAGTGTAGTGTCAGGTAATTAACTGGATATCGTAGCGCCCCGATCCGTCGGGGCATTTGCCGGCAGGATGCTGGCGCTACGGCCAACACATTTGTCCAGCCATTTCCTGGACACTGACACATTGTCATCCTGTTCTACCATTTATCATAATGCTGCTAACCGTATTTTTTTTCAATAACCTCTCAGCTTTGGCAAACAGAAATCGCGAGTTGACGCGCTTTGTTTTCAACATGTTCTCAGCTTTGGGCATTTTGGGCATCCAGCGACACATTGTCGACTAAGAATGAACAGCTCAGACGGTGCGTTTTCGGTCTCATATTTACGCTTCGCCGCGGGACCTCCCTACGGTGGCTCCACGCCAAGTCCTTCCGACAGTCGGCGCAGCCGGATTATACCAATCAGTAACGCTTAGTGTCAAGCTTTATTGTTGCGGGGGATGAACTGAGGGAAGTAGGGCCTCCACCTTCGCCGGGAGCCCTGCCCACTCTGAAATTAGTCGCTCCGAATGCAACCCTTCACCTTCGCCCGCCTCTCCAGTCCAAAATCGCAAATCGAAAATTTCGGGGGGCCGGAGCTAGTGCTTATCAATTCTTCCCGGTATTGCAGGAGTGGGCCATCTCCCTTAATATGGCGGTCAGAGCGCTGAAGGAGGTTGGGATCAACTGCATGGGCGCTGGTAGGGATCGCTTACCTCCGAAAGGCCGTCTCCTGATCGTAAGCCTGCTGGTCTGGGTTGTGGTCACGCCGCCGGGCAGAGGGCAAGGGCCTGTAAACGCCGCCGACCGCGAGAAGGTGTCGCGCCTTTTCGACGGTGATCACACCGTGGACCTCCTGAATTGTCAAATCCAGCCGCAAAAACCCTTCCTGGATTTTGCCTTCCGTTTTGATGTGGGTTACATCGTCAGTTGTCCTCTGGGCAGTTTTGGAGGACACGAGAGCATGATGTTGGCCTTCACGCGAGTCACCCCGGAAGGTCGAGAGCCGATACTCTTAGGCGAAACTTTCTCGCTACCCGCCCTGCCGCCGGAGATGCAGGATACTAAAAACACCGCGAAGCTGAAACAGCAGACTGAGGTGAGCGGAGGATTTGCCGTTGGAGAAGGACAGTACAATGTTGAAGTCCTGGTGATCGATCAGGAATCGCGGCGGACCTCTCGAAAAGCCTGGAGTGTCCATACCGCTTTGGGTCACGGGCAACGGGGTATGGAAGCGCCCGTTCCGGCCCACACGGTCCTGCCGCTGGGAGTTCGCCCGCGACCGTTCAAACTGGATACCAGCGGGAAAGGTTTGCGGCTCACCATCCTGCTCAACGCCGCGCCTACCAATTCCCGCGAACAGAAGTTGCGGGTGTGGGATCGCATCTTTCTGCTTGGCTCGCTTTCCACGCTGCTTGACCAGATTCCTTGTGCCTCGGTGCGCGTCGTGGCCCTCAATCTCGACCAGCAGCGCGAAGTGTTTCGCCAAGACCAGTTTGAGGATGGGGATTTCAAAAAGCTGGCCGACGCTCTCCGGACCCTGGAGCTGGGAACGGTTTCTTACCAGGTATTGCAACAATGGCGGGGCTGGCTCGATATGCTGGTGGATTTTGCCAACCAGGAACTGGTGGCGCCGAACCCCGCGGACGCCGTCGTCATTCTGGGGCCGTACTCGCGCTATAATCAGCCGGTTCCGCGCGAGATGCTCAAGGTGCGGGAGACTCCCAATCCCCGCTTCTGCTACTTCGAATACCTCCCCGGCGATTTACGGCACTATCCCTATCCGGATACGTTTCATAGCCTGACCAGGCACTTGAACGGCTCCGTCTACCAGATCCAATCTGCCACCGACCTCGGGCACGCCATCCAAAAGATGCTCACGCAGGTGCGCCCGAGCGGGCCGCCGCCGGTGAATAGCCGCTGGCCCGCGCGCCCCGCGCCCACACAGTAGCTGTTATCTGGAATGAAGCTTTGGCGCGGCGCTCCACGGCGACCCTCCCGCTCTTCATCGGCGGCGTGATTCCAGCACTGAAGACTTATAGCCCTCGCCCCCGTGGGGGAGAGGGTGGACCGCCGCCGGCGCTTTCACCAGCCGGGGCGGGACGGGCCTACGCCCACCGAAGGGGCACCTCGGATACGTAACCCACTTCGGCTCCGGCCCGCAGGCGGGTGAGGGGGTCCTCTTGTCGAGGGGGAAGAATCTCCCTGACAAAGCTTGCGTGAACAGCATTCAAACTAAGCTGCCGCTGATTCCCCGGTCGCGATTTTAAGGAAATGCGGTATGCTTGCTCAAAGCCGCGGCGAGAGCCAGCGGCATGCCGGCAGCAACGTACCTCGAGGAGCGGGAGTGGCCTTCAGTTGGATTGATCTCGCGATTGTCATTGCCTACCTCCTCGCCATCACTGCCTTCGGGGCGCGTTTTCGCAAAGGCCAGCACACCCTGCGCGATTACTTTCTGGGCGGCAACCGGCTGCCCTGGTGGGCGATTACTTTTTCGATTGTCTGCGCTGAAACCAGCATCCTCACCATCATCAGCACCCCCGGCATCGCCTACGGCTCGAACCTGGGATTTCTGCAACTGGTCTTTGGGTATCTGGTAGCGCGTGTGGTGGTGAGCTTCCTCCTCATCCCCAGGTATTTCGCGGGAGAGCTTTACACCGCCTATCAGCTCATTGAGCGCCGCTTCGGGCACGGCCTGCGCGTCTTCACCGCCAGCCTGTTTCTGCTGATGCGCGCGTTGGCGGAGGGGGTGCGTGTCTTCGCCATCTCCATCGTCATCGCCATCATTTTCAAAACCGGGATCGCGGCTTCGCTTGTCATCATCAGCGTCCTCACCCTGCTTTACACCGTCGAGGGTGGACTGACCGCCGTTATCTGGACAGATGTCATCCAATTAAGTATTTATCTGGCAGGAACGGTGGTGGCGCTCTTCGTGGCTCTGCACGGCCTTCCCGGCGGTTGGGGCGAGGTGGTGCGCGTCGCCGCGGCGGCGGGCGGCAAATTCACGATTTTCAACTTCCACTTCGATTGGACCCAGCCCTACCTTTTCTGGACGGGCCTGGTGGGCGGCATGTTCCTGAATACCGCGAGCCACGGGACCGATCAGTTGATTGTGCAGCAGTTGCTTGCCGCGCGCAGCCGCCGCCAAAGCCAGGGCGCGCTGCTGGCGAGCGGCGTCGTAGTGCTCCTGCAATTCAGCCTTTTCCTGATTGTGGGGGTGGTGCTCTACGCCTTCTACCAGCGCTTTCCGCCCACCACGCCCTTTGCCCGGCCGGACCAGATCTACCCCACCTTCGTCGTCACCCGGCTTCCCATAGGACTCGCGGGCTTACTGACCGCCGCGATCCTTGCCGCCGGCATGGCCAATTTAAGTGCTGCGCTGAACTCCCTGGCGTCGAGTTCGGTGATGGATTTCTATAAACCCTACCTGCATCCCGGCGCCGACGACCGGCACTACCTGCGGGTCTCGCGCCTGATGACATTTCTGTGGGGCGTGGTGATCATCACCGTAGCGCTTGCGGCACAGTACCTGCGACGCAGCGCCCTGGAGTCTGCCCTCACCATCGCCAGCGTCCCCTATGGCAGCATGCTGGGAATTTTCCTGCTGGGAGTGCTGACCCGCCGCGCCACCAGCCGCGGGGCTCTGGTGGGAGCGTTGTGCGCCCTCGCCACGCTGGGCTATGTTATTCGCTGCACCAGCATCGCCTGGACCTGGTATGTCGCCATCGGGACCATGGTGACGTTCGGGGTCGGGCTGTTGATAAGTCTATTGGGGCCACGCACAGGTATTAGAGACAAGGATATCGTCAAGAGTGGATAGTAAGTGGTAAATTCAGAAGCAATGGCCATGCCGAACCAAGAAAAGCCGGGGTTAGTGAAGGGCCTGGGGGTTTTTGGCGCCACGTCTGTCGTGGCCGGCACCATGATTGGAACTGCGATTTTCGTGGTTCCCAGCATCATGTTGCAGCAGATGGGCACGCCGGCCCTGGTCCTGCTGGTGTGGGTGGCGGCCGGGGTCCTGAGCCTGTTCGGGGCGCTGGGTTACGCTGAGCTCGGCGCGTCGATACCGGAAGCGGGGGGCGAGTTCGTCTACCTCAACCGCGCTTATGGGCCGCTCGCGAGTTTTCTTTACGGCTGGACACAATCCATCGTCGCCAAGACAGCCTCGATTGCTGCTATCGCCACCGGCTGGGCCCTTTACCTCACCTACTTTTTCCCGAGCCTGCGGGCGACCCTGTGGGAAGGCGCGCTCGGCATCGGCGGCCATCTCCTCTCGCTGCGCATCACCGGCATGCAGCTTACCGCGACGCTGATGGTGCTGTTGCTCTCCGGCCTCAATATTCTGGGCGTACGCCGTAGCGGCGCTGTGCAGACGGTTTTCACCGTCTCGAAACTGCTGGTCCTGGCGATTCTGATCATCCTCGGTCTCGCGCTCGGTCACGGCTCCTGGGAAAATTTCCGGCCCATCATGGCGACCGCGGGTCATGGCGGTCTGCTCGCGGCTTTCGGGGTCGCTACGGTTTCAGCGCTCTGGGCTTATGACGGCTGGAACAATGTCAGCATGGTGGCTGGGGAAGTTGAAAACCCGCAGCGCAATCTGCCCATCGCTCTGATCGGCGGGTCGCTCCTGGTGCTGGGGGTCTATGTATTGGTCAACCTCACGTATTTTTACGTGCTTCCCACCTCCCAGATTCTGGGGACAAGCACCGTGGCCTCCGACGCCGCGCGCCGCTTTCTGGGCAACGCTGGCGGGGCTTTCATTGCTGTCGGGGTGCTGGTTTCAACCTTCGCCACCCTCAATGGATCGATTCTGGCGGGCTCACGCATTCCTTACGCCACGGCGCGCGAAGGCTTGTTCCCCCAGGCGCTCGCCGCTGTGCATCCGCGTTTTCACACCCCCGCCGTTGCGCTCAAGTGGCAAGCTGTCATTGCCGGACTGTTCGCTTTGACCGGGCAGTATCAATCGCTTTACACCAAGGTAATTTTCGCGGAATTCCTTTTTTACGCGCTCGTGACCACTGGAATTTTCATCCTGCGCCGCCGCCGGCCTGACCTGCCACGCCCCTATCGCACCTGGGGGTATCCCGTGGTTCCCGCGCTTTTTGTTATCCTGTCGGCTTTTCTGCTGGTGAATACGTTCCGGGAGCAACGCGCGGATTCGATGTGGGGACTGGTGATGGTGGGCAGCGGCATCCCCGCTTATTTCCTTTGGAAGGCATGGCAACGTCGATCTTCTTGAAACGTCCATATAGGCAACTCGCGCGGGTTGTGGCGTGGACGCTGCTCGCTTTCTGGGTGGCTGCCGCCAGCGCGACCGCAGCGCAAAAGAGTCCCTCCAAACCTGACCCCGCTAAAGCTGCGCCGGCAGCAGATCTGCCCCTGGAGCGGATGCGCTGGCACGTGCTGGGTGAGCACCCACTCGCCATGTTCTATTACGCAAACGACTCGCGGGGGCGCGAATCGCTCGAAACCCATGCCGGCGCCATAACCTTGCTGGCTCCACAGAGCTTTTGGCTCGATCACGAGGGCTTCGTGCACGGCCAGATTCGGCCCGAGATTCTGAAGGTCAGGGGGCGCACCGGCCTGGCCCTCATGCCACTGGTTGCCAATCCCAGCTTTGACCGGGCGACGGCTCACGCTCTTTTGCACAATCGCAAGGCGCAGCAACACGCGGCGATGTATCTGGCGTATCTGGCCAAGCGCGACCAGTATCTCGGCTGGCAACTTGATTTGGAGAACCTCGACCCGGCCGACAAGCTCGCCTATGCGAATTTCGTGGAGCGTGTGGCGGCGCGCCTCCATCGCGATCGTCGCTTGTTGAGCGTCGCCGTCGTGCCGCGCTTCTCTGACTCCTTTCCTGACGATCCGCCGGGAGAATTTCAAACCGGCGAGTGGGGCTCGGGATATGATTACCGAGCCTTGGGGCGCGCCGCTGATTTCCTTACACTGATGACTTACGATCAACACTCTTCGGTGACCCCGCCCGGCCCCGTGGCCGGCTACGACTGGGTGAAGGCAGCGCTCGACTACGCCATCCGCTGCGTGCCCCCCGCGAAGCTCCTGCTGGGTGTGCCGTTCTATGGCCGCGATTGGGTGGAAACCTCGCAAGGGATTACGTCTCACAGCTTGACATACAAAGACCTGAGGCGTTTTCTTGAGAGTCCCGGCAGCGAGCCGCAATGGGATGAGAACGCACGGACCACCTGGTTCCAAGTCAGCGACGGCGAAACCCGGCATACGGCGTGGTTCGACGACGCCCGCAGTCTCGGCGAAAAGCTCGAACTTGTACGGAGCTATCACCTGCGGGGATTCGCTGCCTGGCGCCTGGGAGTGGAGGACCCGGCGTTCTGGACGCTGGAGGAGAGAAAAGAAGTTGAAAAAATGACCCGTGACGAGAAGGCTCTGCGGGCCAGGTGAAACTGTAACGGCCTGCCGCGGCACACGGCTGCCCGGTTTTCTCCCTACCCTTTGAATGGTTCTCGGCTTACTGATACACTCGGCACGTTCCACGAGGGGAGGTCGTTCCCACGGAGACACGATGCGAACCCTTGCAGTTTTCAGTCTGGCGGCTCTCGCTCTCATCACTTCGGTCGTCGATGCTCGTCCTGCGGTGAATGCCTGGGTGGTGGTCGCGCCAGGGGATCTCGACCCTCGCCTCCAACGCCAGCTCGAACAAATGGCAGTGCAGGACCAGGCAGCGATCGTTTTCCGACCCAGCACACCAAGCCGGCCACACGCTGTCGCGCCCACCGGCGGCCTCGCAATTGATCTGATCGAGGAGAAGAATATTGAGACCTTCCTCGACACCTTAAAGCGCGAGGCTGGTTCCACCGCCGTCGAGCCCACCGCAGAACTTGCGCGGGAGGGTTATCTGCTTCAGGCCACCTATCCCCGCGCCTCTGCGCCCAGCCGCTTCCGCATCACTGCCGCAACAGCACAAGGGTTCCACAACGCCTTGCTGCGCATCCCGGATGTCCTGGCCGCCGGACCCTTGAGTCTTGCGAGTACCCTCATCCCCCGTCCGCAGACTGTGCGGGTGGAGAGGAACGGCCTCTCCGTGGTCATCGCGGATTTCCCTTCCTTTGCAGAGCGCGGTGTGGTGGAAGGGTTCTACGGCACGCCCTGGACGCAGCAAGACCGCCTCGAGGTCCTGCGTTTTGAAGGCGCGCACAGCATGAATGTTTACTACTATGCGCCCAAGGACGACCCCTACCATCGTAAGCTTTGGCGCCAAGACTACCCCCCCGAAGACTTACATCGCCTGGGCGAACTGGTGGATGCAGCCCACCACAACTTTGTGGATTTTTGCTTCGCCATCAGTCCCAGCCTCACCATGGCCTACTTGAGCGAGCCGGATTTCCACGTGCTGACCAATAAGCTGGCAAGCGTCAGTAAGCTAGGCGTTTCCTGCTTCGCACTTTTCCTTGACGACGTGCCGCAGGACATGCAGGACCCGCAGGATAAGGCCCAGTTCAAGACGTTGGCGCAGGCCCATATTTTTTTGACCAACAAACTTTTCAAGTACTTGAAAGAGCAATCTCCGAAAAATCGCCTGGCGCTGACGCCCACGACCTACACCAACGAATGGGGCAGCCGCGACTACATCCAGGAGCTGGGCGCGGGCGTTGATCCCGGCGTGTCGATCGTGTGGACCGGCCCGAAAACGTTTTCGCCAACGATCACGGCCCAGCAGGCGCGAGAGTGGGGCAGCTTGATTCATCGACCGCCGCTGGTTTGGGATAATTTTCCGGTGAACGACGCCACGCGCTGGTGCCGCTACCTGGGCCCCATGACCGGGCGTGATGCCGCTTTGCCCTCCACGCTGCGCGGTCTGTTTTCCAATCCCATGAGCGAAGCCCACGCCTCCCTGATTCCGCTCCAGACCGTCGCCGATTATCTTTGGAACGCCAGTGCCTACGACCCGGTCCAATCGGAACAGCACGCGGTGGTGAGCCAGTACGGCCAGGAAGCGCCCCGCCTCCTCGCCCCGTTCCTCGAAACCTACGGAACGTATTACTGGGATGACGGGAATTTCACGGCGCTCTTCCAGGAGCGGCATGGGCCCATCGACGTGGAAAAGATGCGGTCGCAACTGGCGGACATGAACTCAGCGCTGGCGCGTCTTGCCAACCAGCGACGAATGGCGCCGCTTCTGACAGAAATCGCCCCGGCGGTCAAGCAGGCCAGCGACCGACTTCCCGAGGTGATGGCAGACTCGGCGTTTCGGCATCTCCCTGACGGCCGGCTCGAGTGGGATGAGAACGATGAGTCGCTTGCCGCCTCTCGCGTGCCCCAGTCTCCCAATTTGGGCGATTACTTACTTGACGCACAGGCTACCGGAGGTGCAGAATGAACTCCTGTAGCCTGCCCAAGGATAGATTACCATTGCCTTGGAACCCTCACGGGCTGGTTAACCTGTGGCAGATTATGAACGATTTCCTATGCTGGCAGTTTGTTACGGCTATCGAATTTCTCCATGAAATGGAGAGCGCTGGACTCCAAGTGAAAACCGGCGCCGCAGTGACAGCTCGCTTTGGGGCGAATGCGGTTTCCGTTGAAGAACTACAAAAACTTCAGTTGCCCGATGAACTTAAGGCGACTTCTATATCTAAATTGCTTTACATTCAACGCCAATGTGAGGCAATAGAACTTGAAGCTTCACTCGAAAGGTGTAGTCTTTTCAGCGCTTGCCTGCAAGGAAATCCAACTATTGAGGAAGTTGGTCAGCAGGCAAAAGTGCTAAGAGAAGCGATACAGGGAGACCTTAAGCACAAACGCTTTGCTTTTGTCCCCACCGAAAGGGCCAAGGTGTTGGACAGAATGGGGCAGGAATGGTCCTTGGTCTGGGAATACATTGGAGACGCCCGGGCTGACAGCGAAGAGGCTGTCTATTCTTATGTGCTTGGGCGTAACGATGCATGTATATTTCATTCCATGCGGGTGGCTGAGCGTGGACTAAGAATCCTTGCGAAAGAGTTTCGCGTCAAGGTTAAACACCCTATAGAATATTCAGATTGGATGGAATTGATCAATGCTATTAACGATAAGCTGAAGTCGGAGCGCAACAAGCCAAGAGCCCAAAAGAGACAAGAGAGATTGGAGTTTTATTCTAAAGCGGCTGATAGGTGCGAGCGCATGAATCATCTATGGAGGCGTGAAATCTCTCATGCAAGGAGAGGAGTTAAATACGATGAATCAGAAGCGTCGGCTGCGCTCAATTATTCTCAGAATTCATGCATTTAGTGGTTGGAAGGATGCTCGATAAGCAAAGCCGCTCGGTCTATGCGATGACAAAAAAGAATCCCTAGAGAGATAAATGTGAAACCAGAAATGATTGAAGGTCAGCAGGCCCACCGAAATTTCGAGAGCGCCATGAAAACTGCTTTCAGTGTCTCGAAGACAGAAATAACAAAAGCAGAGAAGAAGGATAAGGCAAAACGTAAGCGCAAGAAGAGTTAGCGTTTCCGCTTGCCCCGCCCTTGGCGCTTCATTTCTTTCTTAGTTCGGCCTCGGAGTGACCTGCTTGCCAGTGAGAGAGTTCCATGTAACGCGGCGTCCAACTACTTGCTTCATGGCTTCCTCAAACCGCTCGGATTCTGTCAAATCTTGGCGGGTATTATAACGAAATGCCTGCTCATCTAGGTAACGAAAAAGATGGAAAGGTTCGACACTTACGTAAGTCCCCTTGATGGTACGCTTCAAAAGGCTCCAGTAGTTTTCGAGGCCGTTGGTGTGGACGTTCTCGACCGCGTAGGCTTTGGCATGATCGATGACGTTATGGACATACTCAGCGTTCAACCCGTTGTAGCCAACCCAAGCATCGGTGAAAACCTGCGAGCCAGCCAACACGTTCTCGGTGACGTTGTTGCGAAGGGTTTGGAGGGTCACGTCAGGGACAACCGAGGTGCGGACTTTCCCTTGCCGTTTCAGGATGCCGAGGACTGCAACCTTATCCCGGCCCCCAGTACCCATGATCTTTTGACGCCGCTTGCTGACGTGCATGTTGCGGGAGAGTCCGCCGATGAATGTTTCATCAACTTCGACTTCCCCGCCCAACTTTCCACCGTCCTTATTCTGCAATGCAAGGCGAAGGCGGTGAACCATGAACCAAGCGGACTTCTGAGTAATGCCGAGGTCACGGGCGACTTCGCAACTACTGATTCCATTCTTGCAGTTGACGATCAGCCACATTGCGGTCATCCACTTGTCCATTCCAAGTGGACTATCCTCAAAGATTGTTCCAACCTTCACGGTGAATTGCTTCTTGCAGCCCTTGCAGTACCAAATGCGGCGAGTCGAAATAAAAGAGTGTTCCCTGGAGCCGCACCGGGGACAAGAAATCTTGCCATGAGGCCAGCGAAGGTTCACCGCGAAGGCGAAGCACTTCTCGGCGTCGGCAAAGTAGGCAATCGCTTCTTGGAGTGTTTCAGGTCTTGTGTTTGTGTTCACCATGTTGAGAATTCTACCTCATTATTGCTTGTGTGTCAAGTAAATAATTGCCCCAATTTGGACGGCGATTTTGCCAAGTGGCAAAGCGGCCCCGTTTACCGGCTTGACGCACCCGCGCAGGTTATGACCGGAGCCAAGCTCTGGCAGGGCCCGCAGGATCTGTCAGCCCGTGTTGCCTTCGGTTGGGACGAGAGCTTTCTTTATGTGGGCGTGGACGCGACCGACGCCTACCTCTATCAGCCCTTCTTTGGGCGCGGGATTCAGAATGGTGACACTTTCGTGCTGACCCTCGAGACCGGCTTCCGCAAGAACTACTTTGCCAAGGAGCCCACCGGCGATGAGTATATGTTCTACTTCAGCCCCGGAAACTTCGCCGATGTCCAGCCCAGCATTTTCTCTGATGAGGATTACCTGCCGCCGCGCGCCCAGCCTCACAACTACATGCAGGAGATTTTTACCGCCTGGAAGAAAACCGCCCATGGCTACTCGGGAGACATCGCCATCCCGAATATCTACTTCGAAGGCGGCAAGCTCACTCTGGGATACGAGATTGGCCTCGACTTCAGCGTCCGAAAGGTCATTCGCCCCGCGAAGCCGACGGACGTCGAAGATCTGCAACGGATCGTGTTGCAGTCCAAGAAGGATCCCTTGTTCCGCGTCAGCACCAAGAACCCTTCCAGTTTCCCGCGCTTGGTGTTGAGGGAGGCCAAGCCGTAGGGGAGATTCAATGTGCGTGGTGGAATTGGGTGATGCTACCCCCTCCCCCCAGCCCCTCTGTCGCCGCGGCGACCGAGGGGGGAGTTAATTTGAATTTACGCGGATGAGTGAGGGAGGTTGACCTGAATTCATAACCCTCGCCCCTTTGGGGGAGAGGGTGGACCGCAACCGGCATTTTTATCAGCCGGGGCGGGACGGGTGAGGGGGTCCAGGTGTTAACCGATTATAGTAGGCCTATCAAGTAAAGTTATATAATTAAGAGTAGTTCAACCCCCTAACGTATTATTCATATTGTTACGCATATGCCGGATCCAACACTGAAATTCCTTTGTGACCTCATAGCCACTGATTCCGTCAACCCCGCGTTGGTCCCGGGGGGGGCGGGCGAGGAGAATATCGCTCACCTCATTGCCGCCGAAATGCGTTCAATCGGCATGGATGTGGAATTAACCGACGTCGCACCCCATCGCCCGAATGTGGTCGGGGTGCTCGAAGGGCGAGCGCCTGGACGCTCCCTGATGTTTTGCGGCCACATGGATACGGTGGGTGTGGCAGGCATGCAGGCGCCGTTTACTCCTGTGGAGCGTGAGGGCCGAATCTATGGCCGCGGGTCGCAAGACATGAAGGGTGGGGTGGCGGCCATGCTCGGCGCGGCGCGGCAGATTGCCTCCTCCGGAGGGCTCCGGGCAGGGAAGTTGCTGGTTGCAGCAGTCGCGGATGAGGAACATGCCAGTCTTGGAACACGCGAGATCGTAAAGCGCTGGCAGGCCGATGGCGCGGTCATCACGGAGCCCACGGATTTGCAAGTGGCACTCGCTCATCGGGGCTTTTCCTGGATCGAAATCAGCACCAAGGGGGTTGCGGCTCACGGCAGCCGCCCTCGCGACGGCCGGGATGCGATCTTCAGAATGGGAAAGGTGCTGAATCGCCTGGCAGATTTGGATCGCCAGTTACAGGCGCAGCCCCTGCGCCCGCACCAGGGAACCGCCTCCCTGCACGCCTCGTTAATCAGTGGTGGCCGGGAACTGAGCAGCTACCCGGATAACTGCACTCTTCAGTTCGAGCGCCGTACCACGAGTGCAGAGGCTGATGGCATCGCGCTCCGTGAGATCCGCGATATCCTGGAAACCTTGAAGCAGGAAGATGCGGAATTTGAGGCCTCTGCGGAACTGCTGCTCGAACAGTCACCCTTCGAAATATCCAGCGATCATTGCCTGCCGGAGACGCTCTGTGAAGCTGTGACACGCGTGGGACGGAAGGTGCAGGAGGGGGGCGTGTCTTTTTGGACGGACGCCGCCATCCTGGCACGCGCGGGAATCCCCACTGTCATCTTCGGTCCCGGTGGAGCAGGGCTGCACAGCATAGAAGAGTATGTTTACGTAGACCAGGTGCTGGCGTGCCGGGATATACTCGTAGAGCTGGCCCGTTTGTTCTGCACGGCATAGGGATTTCTACGGGAGCCAAGAAGAATGATCAAAGACCGTGCCTACTGGGAAGCTTGGGAGTTGAGGGGTCCACTCCGTGAGCCCCCGGATTTCGAGCATGCTCTGCAACTCATGGACGACTTTCGGGAGTATGCCCGCTCAATGGGAGTCTTTCCTCCCTCTAACCCCCTGGAGGGCATCGAACACAAGATTGAATGGGTGAGAAAACTGCATGCTGGCCCGCCTCCTGGAACAAATCGCGATCGCCCTTGAAGAGCGCCGAGTGCCCTATATGGTGATTGGCGGTCAAGCAGTTCTGCTATATGGCGAGCCGCAAATTCGAGGCGCTGAACAAACCGTCAGGTCAGGTCTAGGCGAGCGGATTTGCTTGTAAGGCCAAAAATTCTCGCGGGGTAGAAAGCAAGGCAGATAGGCTCAGGAAGCCGAGCCGCCACCCGCTTTTTTCTCCAGGGCTGGCCTGATGTACTGCGTCACATAGCGGTCGTAGCGAGCCTGCACCTCATCGGTTATGGGAGAAGATCCCAGCGGCCCGCCCGGCGACGTGGGCTGAAAATAGACATCCCCTGGACGGCCAAAAGGGCCCGGTTCAATCTTGGAATACTTCTCGCTGTCCGATTCGGCAAACTCAAATATTTCCTTGGAGGTGTAAGTCTTCAACTGTTCAGGGGAGAGCTTGTCAACCGTCCGCACATAAATACGGAGTTTGCCAAAGGCCCGCCCCTTGTCGTAATCAAGGCGCAGAATGTGCTGCAGCGCATGCTCGGGGTTTTGGGGGTCGTTAAAAACATCTGCCAGCACGTAGAAGTTATCGAGCTTGCCGCCAAGTTTTGAATCGAGAAGATCGAAAAGCCGGAGGGTTGGGTCGTC
The DNA here is from genome assembly GCA_963804995.1 of uncultured Acidobacteriota bacterium. Lineage (GTDB taxonomy): Bacteria > Acidobacteriota > Terriglobia > UBA7540 > UBA7540 > Bog-366. Next base: position 1,508,927 of record CAWDSK010000006.1, on the reverse strand, counting down.
TGAACTGACCGGAGGCGTCTTATCCTTCGCTCCCAAACGGATGGTACGGCTGCCCCCAAAGATCAGGAGCGTCAGAATAATCCCGCTGATGATTCGGAGAGCACGCGAATTGATTCTCATGACCCCTCCCTGGAAACTTCAGCCTGCCAGCGAAACGGCCACTTGCTCAGGCCCTGTCTTGAACTCCACCGGCATGATACTACTCCTCCGGGTGAGAACAAGACAATTCCAAAATTGGCAGATGGGAACAATCCAGGGCGCAGCGTGAAAGGGGTCCTGCCTCAGGGATAAAGCAGGTACTGGGCGCGAAGCTTCTTAAATCTCTCCAAGCCTTCTTGCCAATCGTACCAAATACGGGAGGGGCTTTCGCCGGCGCGAATCGATTCCACGGCTGCCTGGCTGCCGATCAGGCGCAGCGCCTCACCCAATTTGTAGTCGTTCGGAAAAAGCTTATTGAGCGCCGCAACCATTTCTACTCCCATTTCGGTCGGCTCGAAGGCTTGACGATCGAGCAGCACGATCTGTACGCCATGGCACAACTCTCCTGCGAAAGTGTCCGAGAGCGGCTTGAAATCCATAGGCAAGAAGCGCACTCCCTGAATTTTCTTGCCGTTCAAATGCGCGGCCAGTTCCCGACCGTTGATCCAGGGGGCGCCGACGATTTCAAAGGGGGTATCGGTGCCGCGGCCCACGCTGACGTTTGAGCCTTCCACCAGGCAGACACCCGGATATAGGGTTTCTTCCGTCAGGTTTCGCAGGTTCGGGGATGGATTAATCCAGGCTTGGCCCGTCTCGTCAAACCAATCCGTCCGCTCCCAGCCGCGCATCTTCACCACATGCAGCTTGGCGTTCAGGTGATTTTCGCGGTTGAACATTTCCGCAAGCTCGCCCACAGTCATGCCGTGGCGAATGGGCATGGGGAAATACGCGGTGAACGAGCGCAGGTCCGGGTCAAGCACCGGCCCGTCGACGTCCACGCCGTTGATTGGATTCGGCCGGTCAAGCACATAGAAGTCAATACCCTTCTTCCCCGCCGTTTCCAGGCAATATCCGAGGGTGGTGATGTAAGTGTAGAAGCGCACGCCAACATCCTGGATGTCAAAGACCAGTGAATCGATGCCCTCCAGCATTTGGTCGGTGGGGCGCTGGACCTCCCCGTACAGACTGTGGACAGGCACGCCGGTCGAGGCGTCGCGCGTGGAAGCGACCATGGCGCCTGCCTCCGCGGCGCCCGCCAGTCCGTGCTCGGGGCTGAACAGCGCTACCAACTTCACGTCCGGCGCGTGCGCCAGCAAATCGATGGTGCGGCTCCCATCGCTTGCCAGGCCAGACTGATTGGTGATCAGCCCCACGCGCTTCCCCGCCAGGGGGGCAAAGTGTTCCGCCGCCAGGACGTTGATGCCCGTCTTCACGCTGCCATTGCGCAGGCCCTGTACGCGGTAACTCTTCATCAGCTCAAAGTAGCTGGTCAGCGACCGCCGGCTGTCCAGAACTTGCTGCGCGGAAAGCGGCCCCAGCGCCGCCGCCACCAGCGTCGTGACCCCCGTGCGCAGCGGCACGACTTCGCCTTTGCCGTCGGGATGCACTCGGTTGGTTAGTATGATCACATACGTGTTGGTCACCGGGTCAATCCAGAGGGAGGTGCCCGTATACCCTGTGTGCCCGTATGAGCCGACATCGAACAAATCCCCCCGGTTGGTAATGAAGATCGGGCCCACGCGGTCGCCGCGGTTCGAAGCGATGGGAGAATCGAGGTCCCACCCCAGGCCGCGCAACACCATCTTGTTTGGAGGTGTTTGCGGAGTGCTCATCTTTTCCACGGAGAGTGGGCTCAAGATGCGCACGCCATTGTATGTGCCGCCGTTCAGTAGCATTTGCGCGAAGATGGAAAGATCGTCGGCGGTCGAAAACAGACCCGCGTGCCCGGCCACTCCACCCATGAAACGTGAGGTGGGATCGTGCACGGTGCCCCAAAGAATCGGTCCGCTGTTGCCATGCTCGTATTGCGTGGGCGCGATACGATGCCGCAAGGAAGTCGGAGGCCTGAACTGCGTGTCCTTCATACCCAGCGGTTTGAAAATGTGTTCCGCGCAGTACTCCTCCAGCGGTTCGCCGGAAACGCGGTGGACGATTTCACCCAGCGTTTCAAAATTGATGTCGCTGTAAATGAAACGCGTGCCCGGCGGCGTGTTTGGCTTGGTCGCGACTATCATCTGCATTGCCGTGTCGTAGCCCGTCCAGGCGGGTTTCAGTTCCAGGTCCGGAGGCAAGCCGGAATAGTGCGTCATCAGTTCGCGGATGGTAATCAGGTCTTTGCCGTTTTCCTTGAATTCCGGCCAGTAATCGCCGACTTGAGCGCTGAGCTCGATTTTCCCCTGCTCAACAAGCTGCATCACCGCCGTCGTGGTGGCAATTACCTTGGTCAGGGAGGCCATATCGAAGATCGTGTCCACAGTCATCGGCCGCCGCTCGGGCAAAATCGAGCGATCACCAAAAGCCTGACGATAAACCACCTTGCCCTCATGGCCGACCAGGACGACGGCGCCGGGAATGCGCTTGGCCTGAATCGAGGCCTCGGCCAGAGCGGCAATTCCCGCCAGCCGCTGCTCATCCATTCCCGCGGAGGCTTCGGCAGAGGCCGCCCAAGGTGCCGAGGGGGCAATCCAGGATTTGGCCAAGAGGCCGGAGATCAAGATACAAAGCAAGAACCCTCGTTTGTGAATCACGGTTTCCCTCACCAACAAGGTACCCTAGCGCGCCTGTGGGCCGCAACCCAAGAAGGATTTCACCAGTAAAGGGCACAGAGGGCACGGAGCCTCCCGGCGACCTCTGTGTTGAAGTGCCAGCAGTTGTCCTTCGGCCCGAACCTCTTTTGCTATATACTCGCGGGCTCCGCGTAGCAATGCAAGGATTGGAAAATTATCAAAGGAACCTGTACTTATGAAACTCACATTAGCGGATTGGATTGTGGTAGCCGGCTATTTTCTGATCAACCTGCTCATCGGGCTCTATTACCGGAAGAAGGCAAGCGCCAGCACGAGCGATTTCTTTGTTTCAGGGCGCGAAGTGACCTGGTGGCTGGCAGGCACTTCCATGGTGGCCACAACTTTCGCCGCCGACACGCCCCTTTGGGTGACCGGGCAGGTGGTGCGGCACGGCGTTGCCGCGAATTGGTTCTGGTGGAGTTTTCTGTTTAGCGGCATGATGACGGTCTTCTTTTTCGCGCGCATGTGGCGCCGGGCCGAAATCATTACCGACGTGGAACTGGTTGAGTTGCGATACGCCGGCAAGCCTGCTGCATTCCTGCGGGGTTTTCGCGCGCTCTATTTCGGCCTCCTTATTAATTGCATCATTCTGGGCTGGGTCAATCTGGCCATGGAAAAAATCCTGGGGATATCACTGAACGTTCCCAAATTCTGGGCCGTGGTCATCTGCATGACCATCACAGCCATTTACACCTCCATATCCGGTCTATGGGGTGTGCTGTGGACGGACCTGGTGCAGTTCATCCTGAAGATGGCCATGTTGATTGTCCTGGCGTTCTACGCGGTCCATGCCGTGGGCGGCATGACCATGCTGAAGACCAAGCTTGCCGCCGTCGATGCCGCCCGGGGCGCGGCGGTAGGAGGCTCCGGATCCATCCTCTCCTTCATTCCCGATTTGCATTCGCCCTGGATGCCCCTCATGACCTTCCTCGTCTACATCGGGGTGTACTGGTGGTCAGTCTGGTACCCCGGAGCGGAGCCAGGCGGTGGCGGCTACGTAGCGCAGCGCATCTTCTGCGCCAAGGATGAGAAGAACTCGTTGTTGGCCACTCTCTGGTTCAATATCGCCCACTACGCTTTGCGGCCCTGGGCCTGGATTTTGACGGCCCTGGCTGTGGTAGTCCTTTACCCGGAACTGAGCCGGCCGGGCGCAGACGCCGAGGGCGGCTTCATTCGAGTCTGGGTGGATTATATGCCGCCGGCTTTTCGCGGCCTGATGCTCGCCGCCTTTGCGGCTGCCTACATGTCCACCATTGCGACGCAATTGAACTGGAGCTCGTCTTATATCGTGAACGACTTCTACCGCCGCTTCCTGGTACGCCAACGTTCCGAAGGTCATTACGTGACGATTTCTAAAGTTGCCACCATGGGCCTTATGGTTTTGGGCGCGGCGGTTTCCTATATCATGCAGACGGTGGCGGGTGGCTGGGACATGGTGGTGAACATTGGCGCGGGCACCGGAGCCGTATACCTACTGCGCTGGTACTGGTGGCGAATCAACGCCTGGTCGGAAATTTCCGCGATGACGACGGCGGCCGTGACCTCCATCACCCTCAGGTTTGTGAGCCCCTTTGCCGCCTCCGACCCGAACCTGTTTGGCAAAAACCTGGTCTTGACCGTGGCCGTCACGACGCTCGTGTGGCTGGGGGCGACGTTCCTGACGGAGCCGGAGCCCGAAACGAAACTCCTGCAGTTTTACCGCCGCGTGCGGCCGGGCGTGGCCGGCTGGAAGCACATCGCCAAGCTCGCCCCGGAAGTCGCTCCCACGGAGGATGGCTGGTATAATTTGATGGATTGGGCGCTCGGCTGCATCATGGTCTACATGACACTGTTCGGCATTGGCAAACTCCTGTTGGGCTCGAGCGGCATAGGCGTCTTGTTCCTGACCATTGCCGGCCTCTCCGGATATGCAATCTATTGGGATTTGTCGCGGCGCGGGTGGGAGACCCTTTCGGGAAAGCAGTAATAAACGGATTTCACCGCAGAGGCGCGGAGAAGCTGAGTAGAACAAGGTCAAAAGGGAAGACGCAAAAGTCTAAATGCAAAATCGGCTTTGACTTCTAGCCATTGTATTTTGCGTTTTGCCTCTTGACCTTCACTCCTCTGCGCCTCCGCGCCTCTGCAGTGAGACGAAATCAACCCCGATGAAATCAAAACCGCGTGAGCGCATTACCGAACGAAGGAACCCGGCTTCGGCCGCCTTGGATACGAAGCCTACGCGGGAAATTCTGCGCATCATTAATCGCGAGGATCACCGGGTTGCGCCAGCAGTTCGCAAGGCGCTCCCCCAGATCGCGCGCACCGTCGACCTGGCGGTGGACGCCCTGAAAAACGGTGGGCGAGTGGTTTACCTGGGTGCCGGCACCAGTGGCCGCCTGGGGGCTCTCGACGCCGCGGAGTGTCTGCCGACTTTCGGGTCGGATCAGATCGTGGCTATCCTGGCAGGGGCCCCGGTTTCTCTGCTCCGCTCGGCGGAGGACTTTGAGGACGACCCTGAGCAGGCCGTTCGTGACCTGAAGAAAATCCATTTCACTCGTCACGACCTTCTGGTAGGAATCTCCGCCAGCGGCAGTGCACCCTACGTGCTGGGCGGGATGCGATATGCGCGACGACTCGGTGCGAAGGTTGCCGCTCTTACCTCGAACCCCGATGCCCCGCTCGAAGCGCTCGCGGATGTCACTATCCTGACCGTGGTGGGACCTGAGGTCATTGCGGGGTCCAGCCGCATGAAGTCAGGGACAGCACAGAAACTCGCATTGAACATGCTCTCTACTGCCACCATGGTGCGGCTGGGGTGCGTACTTTCCAATCGTATGATCAACGTTCAACTGACCAACCAGAAACTGCGGGAACGCGCCCAGGGAATTCTGGTGCAACTCACCGGTGCGAGCCCGGCCGCGGCCGCCAGTGCCCTAAAGGACTCGGGTCGCAGCCTGCCTGTAGCGCTCTTGATGGTTGTAAAGAAAATTACGCGACAGGAAGCGGTTCTAGAGTTACATCAGCAAGGAAAGAGCCTTGCGCAAGTGCTGAGAGAGGCAATGGAAGTAAATCATCGGGTGATCCGGTGAACTATGGACAAATTTCAAATTACCGGCGGACGGCCTCTGGAAGGGCGTGTGACTATTAGTGGCGCTAAGAACGCGGCGCTACCCGCCATGACCGCGGCGCTGCTTACTGATCAGCGCGTGATTCTGAGAAATGTGCCGCGCGTGCGGGACATCAGTACCCTGCGCAGCTTGCTGGAAGAGCTGGGCGTCGATTCGTCCGTCACCCACGAACAGCGGGGGAACCGCGTGGAAATTGAGGCCCGCCGGTTGCTCAACCCGGTGGCCCCCTACGAACTGGTCAAGCAAATGCGTGCGTCGGTGCTGGTGCTGGGACCGCTCTTGGCACGCTTTGGCCACGCGCGGGTCTCGTTGCCGGGCGGCTGTGCGATCGGCGTCCGGCCCATCAATCTGCACCTCAAGGGACTCGAAAAGCTCGGCGCCACGATCAAATTCGAACACGGCTATATTGAGGCGCAGGCCAATGGCTTGCGTGGCGCGGAGTTTTACTTCGATACGATTTCCGTGACGGGAACTGAGAACCTGATGATGGCCGCCACGCTGGCCGCAGGGGAAACCGTCCTTGAAAACGCGGCTCGGGAACCGGAAATTCAGGACCTTGCCGACCTGCTCAATAAGATGGGGGCAAAGATTGAAGGCGCGGGTACAGATGCGATCCGCATCCGGGGGGTGGGCCAGTTGCATGGCGCCGAGCACACCATCATCCCCGACCGCATTGAGGCAGGAACCTTCCTGGTTGCTGCGGCGATTACCGGCGGGTCACTCTCCATCAGCGCTTGTAGGGTGGACCACCTCAGTGCGGTGATCGCCAAGCTCAGGGATGTGGGAGTCGAAGTCGACGTCATGGTCCACCGTATCGGTGGCGCCCTATGGAACATGATGCAGGTTAGTTGCCCGCGACCATTAGGCGCCGTTGACATGACAACGCAGGAATACCCTGGCTTCGCCACCGACATGCAGGCCCAGTACATGGCGCTCATGACTCAGGTGGAAGGGTCTGCGGTGATCACCGAAACTATTTTTGAAAACCGCTTTCTGCATGCGTTGGAATTGGCCCGCATGGGTGCGGAGATCACGGTCACCGGCCGCCGGGCGGTGGTGCGCGGCAAAACCCACCTGAGTGGGGCGATGATTCAAGCTTCGGACCTGCGGGCCAGCGCCTCATTGGTTCTGGCTGGATTGGCCGCCGAAGGCGAGACGCTGATCGACCGCGTCTACCACATTGATCGGGGCTACGAGCGCATCGAGGAGAAGCTCACCAAGGTGGGGGCCAAAATCAAGCGGGTCTCTGAATCTGACTAGTACCCCAACATTGCTAATTCAGACATCGACGCTACAGCTTGACAAAGGTTTATAGGGGTCGTTAAAGGGAGAAAGAAGTTGAAAAGTGTTGATAGGGTTAGATTTAGGATAGTAAGTATCCAGAGTTTCCTGACCGCCGCAGGAAGCGCCAAAAAGTCTGCCATGAAGACCGACCTCACTAAGAATCTCCCGAAATAACCGAAAATTGATAGTTGTCAATTGTGATACTATTTTGCAGGGCAGTCCCACGTGGTGATCCGCAGGACGTTAAACTTCCTTTATCTAATTCTGGGATATTGACCATAAGGTAATCAGTTCTCGATTAATATTTTTTAATACAATCCCTTACCGAAAACTTATAGGTACGGGAGGCCGCCCAATTTCCGACATAATGGCAGGCTGACGTCTGAAAATCCGTGTCCCTCCTAACCTATTACATCTAAGATGGCTGCGCCGATCCCGACAGCCTTCCGGGGGTTTCCACTGGGCCGTAAAGTTGAGGCCTTCCGACCCTGAGATTCTGGAGACGAATTTGTCGGATTAGTAAACAGGAAAGCGGCCGTGTCCCACATGGTCCTGAACCCTGCCCCTATCAAACATCCTTGAAATATCCACAGGGCAGTTGGCACCCAGTACTTTAGTGCAGATAATCGCGCTGGAAAGGAGGTAACGACTATGCTATGCTCACGTAGGAATCCGGAAGGTGTCGGACCGATGCCCATGCCCCCTTTGGCTTAACTTTGCTTCTATTCGAGGATGGGCAGAAGCGGGACTCGCGGTCCGCCCATCCCGGATAGGCGTATGGTTTCTCTTGGATTCGTAACTAGCTTCGGCGCACTGGTGCTTGTAACTCTTCTCCTCGTGAGAGGGGTTGGGGACCGGCACGCCAAGCTGTTTCCGCTTTTTTACTCGTATCTGATTTTCCTGTTCTGTAGCACAGTTGCAGGGTACGTAGTTTATTGGACGCGGCCGGATTTACACGCGTCGGTTTACTGGTTTTCTTATGTGCTTAGCATCGTGGTGGAGTTCGCGGTGCTGGCGGAAATCTCGGACCACATCTTCCAACCCTTCCCGGCCATACGAAACTTGGGGCGCGCTCTAACGATCGCGATTTCCATTGGCTTCGGCGCCGTTTACATTCTCCCGACGATTTTGCATTCTCCCAGCATGCAAATGGCATTGCTCGATTTTGCTCTCCGGGCTTCGCTGACAAAGGCTATAATTCTCGCCGTTCTTTTCTACGCAGCCCGCCACTTTGGTCTTAAGCTAGGCAAAAACGTGGCGGGCCTGATGTTAGGATTTTCCATTTACCTAGGGGTGAACATCGCCAATTTCGCCTGCGTCGAGTACTTTGGGAATTTGTACACCAGCATTCTTTGGGTTATGTCTCCCATGGCCTACACGCTCTGTTTGCTGGTCTGGATGGTTGGACTTTGGGAATTTGCGCCCATGCCGGGATCGCGCCCGGCGCCGGCAGTGGCCGAAGGCAACTCTGAAACCTTGGGTCTTGAACTTGAACGTTTCAATAACGCTCTGTCCAGGTTTCTACACAAATGATAACTCTAATCTACGTCACCGTTGCGATTGCCTTCCTCGTCCTGATCTTGGCGTTACTCACCAGGACCCGGACTGAAAAAAGGGATGAGGGGGTGCCCGAAAAGAACTGCGCCCCGCATTTCGGGAATGCCCGCTGGCTGGATCTTTCGGAACGCATCTTCGATCCCTCTGATGATCGCTGGTTGCGCCAGGATCTCGCCTTCCCCAAGCTGGCGGATTCCTTGGCTCGCGCCCGCAAACAACTGGCACTCCATTGGCTGAAAGCTTTGCAGGAATCGTTCAGTGAATTGATCCGGTCGCCAGAGCTTGCGCCCGATGAGGTGGCGGGGGTCGACTCCATGGCGAGCTGGCGCCTGCTCTGGCTCACCATGCGCTTTCAGATCCTTCTCTCGTATGCCATGCTGGTCGTAAAGTTATTTGGCCCGTATCACCGTTTGATTCCATCCTTCAACTGGATACCTTTCCCGCGCGTGGCGGACTCCCGGATGCGCAGGCCGGTATTTGTCATCTCCAAAGACGGTCCCTGAAAGCCCGGCAGCGAAATCCCCGACAGCGGTTCACCTTGATCTTCAGGGGGCGAATCTGCCTCGCCAATTGGCGGCGTCCAGCAAGTAGCGCCGACCGGTTCTGATGGTCCCCAACCCGGAGTGCCTCAGGTACGCCAGCCCGCCGAACTCGCGATAGGGTTTGACCAATATGCATCAATCATGCATACTCAGGCATATGAGGACAACACTTATTATCGATCAGAATCTGTTGGAGCACGCCAGTCAATTGACCGGGATCCGGAAAAAGACCGCATTGGTGCGGGCCGGGTTAGAGGCTTTGATTGCGCGCGAAGCCGCTCGACGTTTGGCCGCGCTGGGTGGCTCCGAGCCCGGGTTGCGCTCCGTGCCGAGGCGGAGGACCGGGGCGAAGCGATGATTCTTGTTGATACTTCAGTTTGGATTGCCCACTTCCGTAAAAGTGGTTCGAAGCTTGGCGATTTGCTCAGCCAGGCCCTCGTCATGGTGCATCCGTTTGTCAGGGGTGAACTGGCATGTGGCAATTTGAAGGCCCGGGCGCGCATTCTGAGCGATCTCGAAGCTCTCCCCTCCGCTGTTTCCGCAACCCATGAGGAGGTAGTGCGGCTGGTTGAAGCCCGCAAGCTTTGGGGCCTCGGCATCGGTTGGATCGATGCGCACCTCCTGGCTTCCGCGCTGCTTTCGAACTGCCAGTTATGGACACTGGACGGAAGACTTGCCCGGGCTGCGTTAGCTGCAGGAGTCAAGCTCTATCACCCCGCATGACAGTGGACCTGTCGGTTGACGCGGATTGCATTCACCCGTTCGAACGGCGGCTGAGATTGTGTGACCCGGATATAGCTGGTAGCCGCGGTGTCGCCGCGGCGACCTTTCCTGACCGCGGGTTCTTCTTTCCAAAAACATGAACTTCCGGCGAGGGCCAGCCGCTTCGGATTGGGGAGGCACGTGTGAGAAAAGCCCACAGTCAGAAATTCGCTGACTGTGGCTACCACCTTACGCAGCAGGCGCACTACGACCTTGCCCAGGTTCACGCCGACCGCATCAAACTCAAGCGGCTGGAATTGCGTTTGTCATCATAGGAAAAGCCCACGGTCACGACGACAGGGAGGCGAATATAAGGTCAAGCGCTGCGTGGCAAAGCCCCCTACCGCCCACGCGCCTGTAGACTGTTGAGTCCAGTGTGGAGTATACTCCACAGTATGGAAACCATCCAAGTTGTCCTGGGTTCGACACTCCTCCGCGCTACCGACGGAGCCGCCCGGCGGGCGAGGGTGAACCGTTCGGCGCTGGTTCGCGAGGCGCTGCGCCTGTACCTGAAACGTCTCGAGTCGCAAGAACTTGAGGCCCGCGACCGCACGGGCTACGCGGAGCATCCCGATGTCTCCGCCGAGTCGACGGATTGGGAACAGGTGGCAGCATGGCCGGAGCGATAGCACGCGGAGAAGTTCGCCTCTATCAATTCCCCCGTCCGGACAAGCAGAGACCCGTGGTCGTGCTCACGCGGGAGAGCGCGATCGCGTACTTGTCCGGCGTCACGGTGGCCCCCATCACTTCCACCATCCGGGGTGTTCCGTCGGAGGTCCGCTTGACCGAAGCGGATGGAATGAAGGGCGCGTGCGCCGTTAATCTGCACAACGTCGTCACCGTGTCAAAGGCCCATCTGGGCCGTCGTGTGGCGCTGCTCAGCCCGGAGCGAATGAAAGAAATCTGCGCCGCCATGGGCTTCTCTCTCGGCTGTACCTCGTAAGCGGCAGCGGGCGGTTGTACGGGAATCCGTCAACCGACGGACCGTCCCTGGTTCCGCATTCACCCTGCGGACCGCCGGGTAGGGCAACCTGTCCCGACGAAGTCGGGAGCCCTACCCCTACATCTCGTGATTGCATTCACCCTTCGATCGGCGCCTCACACAAGAATCTTTGCGGTTCGACTCGTCACTCGTCACTTGTCACTCGCCACTGCCCTTCTCAATTCGTCTTGGGAATTGCGTTCGCCATCGAAGGGAAAGCCTACGGTCACGAATGCACTAACTATGGATACGGCTTTACAACGACCAGACCCGGTGCTATCTTATCTATTGGGAATAGTTAAGAGGTAGGATACGATGCACCAAGAGGATAAGATTGGAGGCGCGCCGATGAAAACCGTGACCATCTCCCTCCCCGAGTCGCTTAAAGGCTTTGTGGAGCGCCAGATTGCCACCAAGGATTACGGCAACGTCAGCGAGTACTTCCGCACCCTGTTGCGCGAAGCTCGGGCCAGGGAGGAGGATGCCAGGCTGGAAGCGTTGCTGGTTGAAGGCTTGACATCCGGCGAAGAAATTCCGCTGACCAAAGAGTTCTGGAGGGAACTTAAGAACGAGGCCACCGTGATTGCACGTAAACACCGCGCGCGGAAAAAGCATTGAAACCGATTATCCTCCCAGCGGCGAGGGATGACATCCTGCGCCAGTTCCGCTACTACCTGGTTGAGCAGGACAAGGCGAAAGTGGCCGAACGCTTCCTAAGCGCCGTGCGGAGAACGATGGAGGCGATCATCCGGACGCCGCAGGGCGGCGCGCCCAAGCGCTTCTCCCGGGAAGCTCTGCGGGGTCTGAGATCCTGGCCCGTCAAGGGATTTGAGGATGTGCGCGTCTATTACCTGGCTCACGAGGGCGGGGTTCGGGTGGTCCGGGTACTGCACGGAAAACGCGACATCAATAACATCCTCGAAAAAGAAAGCGATGACACGCCCCAGTAAGCGCAGCTGGTGATCGAGTTGCGCAAGGTGTAGGGGGACGGCTTGCCGCCCCCTGGTTCCGCATTCACCCTGCGGAACGCCGGGTAGGGCAACCTGTCCCGACGAAGTCGGGAGCCCTACCCCTACATCCTTTGATTGCATTCACCCCTTCGATCGGCGCCTGAGGTTGTGTGACCCGGAGGTAGCCACGGTCAATTCGTCTTGGGAATTGACCGTGGGTTTGTGATCGAAGGGAAAACCGACGGTCACGATAGCAGTGACCATGATCGCTACCCGCGCAAGTAATTTTGTGCGGGCAGGAGCAATCGAGATGCTAAAATGGTGTTCTGAAGCAAGGGTTGTGAAGCTAAGGAGGTAACCACAGCCTATGCAAATCACTTTGGAACTGCCCGACGAAATTGCCGGAGAACTTAAGGACTTGCCGCGCGCCCTCCTGGAGAGCTTCGCGCTGGAAGGCTATCGCTCCGGCAAACTCACCGAGGAGCAGGTCAGGAAAATCCTGGGTTACGGAACGAGAATGCAGGTCGACGGGTTCCTCAAGGAGCACGGTGTGTACCTGAACTCCACCCTCGAGGACCTGGATCGCGACACCGAAACGAGCCGCGAGTTCAGCAGCCAATGATTGTTATCGCGGACACTTCCCCCCCTGAATTATCTCATCCTCATTACGGCCGGACCGAAGCTTGAACAGCAGGTCAGTGCTACTTGCGGGCCTTAAGACATGCTAAACTTTAGTGACGGACTCCGGAGGGAGGTTGAAATCATGCCGAGCCTTTTGATCCATAGGGCCAGTGAGCTTAAAACCGAGACTCGCGCCGCTTTGGAGGCGGAGTTGGGACGCTCCCTGCAAGACGATGAGGAAGTAAGTATCATGACATTTGTCCCCCACGCCGCCCCCACAGGAGAAGCTCACACGGAAGCGGGGCGCAATTTGGAGGACCACTTCCATCGGATTGACCAAAAACTAAAGGGCGCATCTCCTGAGGAAATGGAAGAGTCCCTCGACGAGGCCATTCGCAACGTGCGCCCCGGATACCGGGAACGCGAGTGAGAATTGTTTTCGACACCAATGTCCTTGCCCGCGCCCACCAATTGGCCCACGGTCCTGCCCGCCGTGGATTACTTTCCGTGGCCACAGGCTCTGATGTTCTCATCCTTTCACAGTATTTGCTGCAAGAACTGCGGCGGATTCTGGCCTACCCAAGGGTTCTGAAGAGTTCTGGCCTGACCTCCCTGGATATTTCCGAGTATTTGGATTATCTGGCCCGCGTTTCCACCCTCGTCCATCCTCTGCCCGTGCCGGAGAAGTTGCTGAGAGATCCAGCGGACGAACCCGTGCTCGGTACCGCACTGGCAGGAAACGCCGACATCATCTGTACCCGAGATGCGGATTTTTTCACGGAAGAAGTGCGACGTTTCAGCGCCGCGCGCGGGATTCAAATACTGTCCGATCTGGAATTGCTTCGCGCCCTCCAGCTCTAGCGCTGAGGCAATCCTGTCGAAGCGATTGGCGCGGAAAGAGCCGCAGAGCTTGAAACCCGGCTCTGCGCCAGCCCGCCGTGGGCTCGTCATCGAAGGAAAAGCCCACGGTCACAAAAGCAGTGACCGTGGCTACCCCGCTGTTGTGTATGTCCGCGGCACTCAGGTGTGCCCCTAATAGCCGCAGAGCTTGAAAGGCGGCTCTACGCCAGCCGGCCGATCCGAAAGTCGCAGAGCTTGAAACCCGGTTCTGCGCCAGCCAGCCCTGAGATTGGCTACGGCCAATTCGTCTTTAGAATTGACCGTGGGTTCGTGATCGAAGGTAAAGCCCACGGTCACGAAAGGCCGCCCGCCATTAAGATTGGCGGACTTTCGGCCGCGGCGACACCGTGGCCACCCACCTGATTGATCTGGGGTGTTTGTTCATGAGGTATAAACGCTCGCTTAGCCTACAGGCCAAGCTCGCTGTGCGAGCCGAGGCGGACCAGTTCCAGACTGGCGGCATCCGGCCTTCGGTAGATAAGAATAAGGTCGGGCTTGAGATGACAATCGCGAAAATCGCCCCATGCTCCTGAAAGCGGATGATCGAAGTTGCGGTGCGGCAACGTCGCGTCGGTGGCGAGCAGATCCACCACCGCCATGAGCACCGCATCGAGGGGCTTGCCCTTTGACATTCTTTCGCGGGGGCCGAGCGCCGCTGGTCCCTGCGTTGTGCCACGGGCATCCGAAGGTGTGAAGAAATAGTATCCTTACCGCGGAGGCGCTGAGGCGCAGAGAAAAGGACCTTTATTTTCATTCCTCTGCGCCTCAGCGTCTCTGCGGTGAGAAGGTTTTAGACGATTTTTTCACACCTTCTCCTGCCCGTGACCCGGCATGGGCAAGATGCCCATGGCACGTGTCGTAGGGGTACCCCGTGGGTACCCGGAAGTCGGCCATGCCGACGGGGAGAGCAGGCACGAGGCTTGCCCCTACCTCAAACCGACCCACTGCCAAATCCGCCGAATTGGGTCATTATGTCAGAGATTTGCCCATACAGCGTGGTGGATTTCGCGCCATGGCCGTGTCTTCTGGCCCCTTATGTCCCTGATTCCAGTTAAAGATTTCAACACTGAACATACAACCCAATCCATATCAATAAGTTAGATTGACACCAGCAACCCCCTTCTTGGCCCTCCTGTTGCTTCATCAAGGCGTGAGCCACGATGACACGACGTTTTCTTCTGGAAATAGAATGCTCGCCGAAGGAGCGCTTGCTGCTGGGTGCCGATTCTTCGCCGGTTATCCCATAACTCCTGCTTCAGAAATCTACGAAGTGATGATGCGTGAGTTGCTGGCCTGCGGGGGTCTTGCCCTCTCTGCTCCCGATGAAATTTCCTCACTTTGCTATTGCGTTGGGGCGAGCCTGCGTGGCTTGAAAGCGATGACTGCCACCTCCGGGCCGGGATGGGCGTTGATGATTGAGACCGTCCAATACGCCCTCATGACCGAGACGCCGGTGGTGGTGGCCATGGTGCAACGTCTGGGGCCGAGCACGGGCGGCGCCACCCAAGGCGCGCAAGGCGACATTTGGCTTACGGAGTTCTCCAATTCCGGAGGCTACACCTTGCCGATGTTCTCCCCCAGCAACGCGGCGGAGTGCTATGAACTCGCGGTTCATGCTTTCAACTGGTCGGAAAGGCTGCGCACTCCCGTGGTGCTCTTGTCGGACAAGGAAGTTGGCATGACCACGGAGGTTGTCGACGATGATGCCTTTGAGGTCCCGAGCCTGGTGAACCGGAAGAAAGCCACGGCCAACGCCGATTACGCTCCCTATGGTTTCGACGATCCCGCCGACGTTCCCGGTTTCGCGGCGGTAGGTGGAGAAATCAAGGTTACGGTAACGGGCTCAGCCCACGACCATCGCGGGCGGCTGCTCAAGAATTCTCCGCAGGTCCTCAAAGTGCTCCAGCACTTGCAACGCAAGCTGGAAGCGCACGCTGAGGAGATGGCCCTGGTCAAACCTGACCTGGATCCGGAGGCGCGCTGCCTGCTCATTAGTTATGGTGTAACCGCGCGTGCCGCTCGCCAGGCCGTGAGCAAATTGCGCAGCGAGGGTTCGCGAATCTCCTTCTTGCAGATCCAAACGCTTTTCCCCATCCCGCGGAGTTGGCTCGATTGGGCGGCGGCAAGCGTGGACACCGTATTCGTCGCCGAGGAGAACCTGACCGGCCAGTATCGCGCCGCCCTGGCTCCGTTCCTTTCCGGAAAGCGGGTTTACGGAATCAACAAAATCGGCAAGCTGATTTCCCCCGGTGAAATCGCTGATGCTGTGCGGGGGGCGATAGCGTGATGGCGGATGCCCAGTACCTCGCCCCCAACGCCAAGCTCCCTTACTGCCGTGGCTGCGGTCATGCGCTGGTGGTGCGCCAACTGAGCAATGCGCTCGAGCGCTTGAAACTTCCGCCCCGCTCGGTGGTGCTGACCACGGATATCGGCTGCGTGGGTCTGGCCGACTCGCTGTTTCCCTACCTGCACACGGTTCATACCACGCACGGCCGCTCCACAGCTTTTGGCACAGGAATGGCCCTGGCGGACGCGACCGAGGAGTCCTCTGGCCTCAAACCCATCGTGATGATTGGCGATGGCGGGGCGATGATCGGCCTGCTGCACCTGGTGCATGCGGCGCAACTCAACGTGGATGTCACGGTGCTGGTCCACAACAATTTCATGTTCGGCATGACGGGGGGCCAGCACTCCGCCTTGAGCCCTCTTAACTGGGTAACCTCCACCACGCCCGACGGCAATTGGATTCCGCCCCTCGATTTGCTGGCACTGCTGCGGACCGCCCACGCCAGCTTCCTGGCACGGCAATTTGCCACCAGCCCTGATTTAGCCACGACGATTGCTGACGCCATCGATTTTCCGGGGTTCTCTCTGGTGGAGATTGTCGAACTCTGCACCGCCTACGGAACCCGCTGGAACCAGGTCAAGGGTGGGTCGTTACAGGAGATCCTCGATGCGCCAGGGGTATGCCCTGGGCGAGATGCAATGCGAGATGGAAAGGCCGACCTTCCGGGAATTGTACCGCCACGAATTACAATCCCTCCGCCCCAAGAGTCCCAAACCCACGCCCCCACGAATCAACGCAACGTCTGATTTGGCCGGCGAAGTGCGGGTGGTTGTAGCGGGCACGGCGGGCGAAAGAGTTCAGTCAGCAGCATCCTTGTTTTGCCGCGTGGCGCTGGCGACGGGACTTTACTGTACGCAGAAGAACGATAATCCCGTGACGCAGGGTTCGGGATTCTCACTTTCAGAGATCTGCTTGAGCCCCAACTCCATCGACTACACCGGCATGGAAAGCCCGGACGTGGTTTTGGTGGCCAGCCAGGATGGATGGAAAGAACTGGAAGCTAACGGCACGCTGGCGGCCTGCCGGAAGGAAACTCTTCTGATCGTGGACTCTCAGATCGAGGGAACCCCGCCGGCGGGCCGGTTGGTGAGGCTCCCATTGCGGCAGCAAGGCAACCCCAAACAGGCCGCTCTGGCGGCGATCGCCGCTTGGCTCAAGAAAAACTCAGTTTTGCCTTGGGAAGCCTGGGAGGCCGTGCTCACCGCAGAACCCGCCGAGCGCCGGGGGGAATGGGCGGCAACGCTTGAGATTGGACGGCGCCTGGCCCGGGAAGGGGTCGCATCGTCATGACGCGGAGGCGCGCACGGCTGGCGCAATCCGCGCAGTCGGAATAAGTTTTAGTGGATCGATATTTGCAAAAATACCTTTCGTACAACGGAGTGAAACGATGACTAGAAGCAAGGTAACGATTGACGGGAATGAGGCTGCGGCATATGTGGCCTATCGCGTCAGCGAAGTGATTGCCATTTATCCTATTACGCCCTCTTCTCCCATGGGAGAGTGGTCCGATCAATGGTCCTCCGAGGGCGTGCCCAACATCTGGGGCACCATTCCCCACGTGATCGAGATGCAAAGCGAAGGCGGGGCTGCCGGGGCCCTGCACGGCGCCCTGCAAGGCGGATCGCTGGGAACCACCTTCACTGCCTCGCAAGGTCTGCTGCTGATGATCCCCAACCTTTTCAAGATCGCGGGCGAATTGACGGCGACGGTGCTGCACGTTACGGCCCGCACCGTAGCCACCCACGCGCTCTCGATCTTCGGGGACCACGGTGACGTGATGGCCACGAGGACCACCGGCGTCGCCCTGCTGGCTTCCAATTCCGTCCAGGAAGCGATGGACTTCGCGCTCATCGCCCACGCGGCCGCGCTTGAATCGCGTATTCCCTTTATTCATTTCTTCGATGGCTTCCGCACCTCCCATGAGGTCGGCAAGGTTGAGCAGTTGACCGATGACGACATGCGCGCCCTGATAAGTCCCGATCTGGTTAAGGCGCATCGCGAGCGAGCGCTTTCGCCGGACCATCCCTTCATTCGCGGCACCGCCCAAAACCCGGACGTATTCTTCCAGGCTCGCGAGACCGTGAATTCGATGTACACCGCGTGCCCGGGCCTGGTCCAAAACGCCATGGACAAATTCGCGAGCCAGGTCGGTCGCCAGTATCACCTGTTCGACTACATCGGCGCCCCGGATGCGGAGCGGGTTATCATCCTGATGGGATCCGGCGCCGAGGCTGCGCAGGAGACCGTGGACTATCTCAACGCGCGAGGCGAGAAAGTGGGCGCGCTGAAAGTTCACTTGTACCGGCCCTTCTCGATCGAACACTTCTTATCTGCGCTGCCTCCCACCGTCAAAACCCTGGCTACTCTCGACCGCACCAAAGAGCCCGGGAGTCCCGGAGAGCCGCTGTACATCGACGTGATAACCGCCTTGAGTGAAGGTGTGGCCAGTGGCAAGGCGCCCTTTAAGAGTGCTCCGCGCGTTATCGGCGGGCGCTATGGCCTTTCCTCGAAGGAATTTTCACCGGCCATGGTCAAGGGAGTTTTTGACGAAATGGCCAAGCCGGCCCCGCAGAACCACTTTACCGTGGGTATTCTCGATGACGTCACAAACACCAGTCTCGAGTATGATCCCGCCTTCTCCACGGAAGACCCCAAGACGGTCCGCGCTATCTTTTACGGCCTCGGTTCCGATGGCACGGTGGGCGCCAACAAGAACTCCATCAAGATCATCGGCGAGGACACTGATAACTACGCGCAGGGCTATTTCGTTTACGACTCCAAGAAGGCCGGCTCGGTCACCATTTCGCACCTGCGCTTTGGCCCCCAGCCGATCCACTCCACTTATCTCATCACCCACGCCAATTTCGTGGCCTGCCACCAATTCAGTTTCCTCGAGCAGCGGGACGTGCTGAAAGCGGCCGTTCCCGGCGCCACGTTCCTGCTGAACAGTTCTTTCGGCCCAGAGGAGGTCTGGGATCACATTCCCCGCTCCACGCAAGAGCAGATCATCAAGAAGAAATTACGCTTCTATGTCATCGATGGCTACGCGGTGGCCGCCGAGACTGGCATGGGCAGGCGCATCAACACCGTGATGCAGACCTGCTTCTTTGCCATCAGCGGCGTCCTGCCACGCGACGAGGCGATTGGCGCCATCAAGCACGCCATCGAGAAAACCTATGGCAAGCGGGGTGAAAAGGTGGTGCAGAAGAATTTCGCCGCCGTAGACGCCTCGCTCAGCCACCTGCACGAAGTCAAGGTTCCGGGCGCTGCCACCAGCACCTTTGACCTGCGCCCGCCGGTGCCGAAACAGGCTCCTGCTTTCGTGCGCGATGTGCTGGCCAGGATCATCGAGGGCGAAGGCGATTCCTTGCCGGTCAGCGCCATGCCCAGCGATGGCACCTTCCCCAGCGCCACGGCCCAGTGGGAAAAGCGCAACATTGCTCTCGATATCCCCGTATGGGATGAGGACCTCTGCATCCAGTGCGGCAAGTGCGTACTGGTTTGCCCGCACGCGGTGATTCGCGCCAAGATTTACGAACCGGCGCTGCTCGAAAAGGCTCCGCCCACTTTCAAGTCGGCGGCGGCGCGCTGGAAAGAGTTCAAGGAAATGAAGTACACCCTCCAGGTGGCGCCGGAGGATTGCACGGGCTGCGCGCTGTGCGTGGAAATTTGCCCGGCCAAATCCAAGAGTGAGGTGAAGCATAAGGCCATCAACATGGCGCCCCAGTTGCCCCTGCGCGAGCCCGAGAGCGCCAACTGGGATTTCTTCCTGGGAATTCCGGAAGCCGACCGGCGCACCCTCAGCCTGGGTCAAGTCAAGGACGTGCAGTTGCTGCAGCCCCTGTTCGAATTCTCTGGCGCCTGCGCCGGCTGCGGTGAGACGCCCTACATCAAGCTGGTCACCCAACTGTTCGGTGACCGCGCCATGATTGGCAACGCCACAGGCTGTTCGTCGATTTATGGCGCCAACCTGCCCACCACGCCGTATGCCGTCAATCACGACGGCCGCGGCCCCTCGTGGTCCAACTCCCTGTTTGAGGACAATGCGGAATTCGCTCTGGGCATGCGCCTGGCGGTTGACCAGCAAAATCGGTACGCGCGGGAACTGGTCAAGAGGCTCCAGGAGAACCTGGGCGGCGAACTCGTGGAAGGCTTGCTCAACGCCGATCAATCCACCGAAGCCGGGAAGCGCGAGCAACGCGAGCGGGTGAAGGCTCTCAAGGCCAAGCTCGCGGGGCTCAAAACCTTCGAAGCGCGCGACCTCTTGAACATTGCCGACACGCTCGTCAAAAAGAGTGTGTGGGCCTTCGGCGGCGATGGCTGGGCCTACGACATCGGGTACGGCGGACTGGATCACGTGCTGGCCAGCGGCCACAATGTGAACGTCCTGGTGCTTGACACCGAGGTCTACTCCAACACCGGCGGGCAGATGTCAAAATCCACGCCACGTGGCGCCGTCGCCAAGTTCGCGGCGGGCGGAAAGCCGCGGCCCAAGAAAGACCTGGGCATGATGGCCATGAGTTACGGCAACGTTTACGTGGCTGAGGTCGCCATGGGTTCGAGCGACATGCAAACCCTGAAAGCGTTCCTCGAAGCCGACGCCTACGATGGGCCGTCGCTCATCATCGCCTACAGCCACTGCATAGCGCATGGCTACGACCTGGTGCACGGCTGCGACCAGCAGAAGGCCGCCGTGCAGTCCGGCTACTGGCCGCTCTACCGTTACAACCCGGACCTGGCGAAGCTGGGCAAGAATCCCATGCAGTTGGATTCGCGCGCGCCTTCGTTGCCGCTCGACAAATATATTTACAACGAAACCCGTTACACCATGCTGGCGCACAGTGATCCCGAAGCTGCCAAGAAACTTCTGAAGTTGGCGGAAGAGGATGTGCACAAGCGCTGGAGGATCTATCAAAATATGGCCGCCATGCCGATGAATGGCGACGCGAAGGAGGTGAAGTAGATGATCGACCTGACTACAAAGTATCTGGGCATGAAGCTCAAAAACCCTCTGGTGGTCTCCGCTTCACCCCTGTCGGAAGACCTCGGCAGTCTCCGGCGCATGGAAGATTCCGGCGCCGCCGCCATCGTGATGCCCTCCCTGTTTGAGGAGCAAATCCACGTGGAAAGTAACACGCTGGACCAGTTCCTGCATCAAGGCACGGAGAGTTTTGCGGAATCGTTAACCTATTTTCCCGATCTGACGGGATATAACATGGGCCCGGAGGGGTATCTCGAACAACTGCGGCTTGCCAAGCGCGCCGTCGGCATCCCTGTCATCGGCAGCCTGAATGGCAGCTCCACGGGCGGCTGGCTCGACTACGCGAAGAAAATTCAGGAGGCCGGCGCCGACGCGCTGGAACTAAACATTTACCTCATCTCAACCGACCCCGCGACCTCCGGCGAGCAAGTCGAGCAATTGTATGTTGACCTGCTTTCTAAAGTAAAAGCCAGCCTGCGGATTCCTGTAGCCGTAAAGATCGGCGCCTATTTTAGCTCGCTGCCCCACACGGCGCAGCGGCTGGCTGAAGCGGGCGCTTCCGGCCTCGTGCTGTTCAACCGCTTCTATCAGCCGGATTTTGATCTGGAGAACCTGGAAGTCGTCCCCAACCTCATCCTCAGTACGCCGCATGAGCTGCTGCTGCGCCTCACCTGGGTGGCCGTGCTCTTCGGGAAAATCCATGCCGATTTGGCAATCACGGGCGGCGTGCACACCGGCGTGGATGTGGTGAAGTCCATGATGGCCGGAGCGCGTGTGGCCATGATGACTTCCGCTCTCTACAAACACGGGATCGGGCACCTGGCCACCGTGCGGTCGGAGCTTTTGAAATGGATGGAAGAGCATGAGTACGAATCCATCCAGCAGATGCAAGGCAGCATGAGCCAGCGCTCTGTGGCTGATCCCTCCGCCTTCCAGCGGGCTAACTACGTGAAGGTGCTGAGCTCGTATTCACTAAAGACGGGCATGCGCTAGGCCTGAGTCGGATCGAAGTTCCCGGGGCACGACTCACCGTGCCCCGGCAGATCCCTCGCTCTGCATTGCAATACCGCTAATCTTTTTAGCAAGTATTTTCGCAAACGTTGTAGGGGTCGCCGCGGCTGGAAGTCTGCAGATTTTAATGGTGGGCGACCGTTCGGTCCGGGCCAGCGCCGCTGGCCCCTACGTTGTGGCACGGGCGTCCGAAGGTGTGAAAAAATACCATTTTCACCGCTGAGACGCTGAGACGCAGAGAAATGACCCTTTGTTTTCAAGCCTCTGCGCCTCAGCGTCTCCGCGGTGAAAGGTTTGATGGGATTTTTTCACAGCTTCTCCCGCCCGTGACCGGCACGGCCAGGACCCCGATGAATCGGGGCAGGTCGGCCGTGGCACGTTTTGGTTGCGGCCCCGCCTCCCCGCGCCATCAGGTCAGTTGCTCTTTTGAACGTCCCCTCTGGGAGAGTTCGTTGATGTGGTCCGCGATTTCCTGCGGCCGGTCGATATTAAAAATGGTCTCCCGGCTCGACTCGCCCGCTGTCTCAATCGAAAGATCGCCCGTTCCAAAAATTCTTTGGCCGACGCGCTGATGAACCGTCACATCCTGTACGCGCGAGATTAGGATGGTGCGCGTGGTCCTCCCCAGAAGCCCCGTTTCATAGCGCAGCCGGTCCTCCAGGATTGTCATCTTGGTCAGCCGGTTGCGGAGATGGCGTTTCACGGGCCACAGTAGGAGGAGCACGGGCAGCAAGGGTATCCAATGTTGCCAAGGTGTCCCAATCCAGGGCGGGCCTTCGATATGCAGCATCGCCATGACCAGAGCCACCGCAATCAAAGTCACCAATACGTAGCCGAGGTATATGAACTTCATAGTCGGACGAATAATCATTTCGGACATGTCCCCCTCCTTGACCGGCGTGCGCTATTGTACCGCGAGGCGGCAGCGCCTGGGTGACAAGAGATGACTGGATTATTATGGCGGGTGGGTGCCGGGTGGCGAAGGGGTTGGCCGCTCGAAATTACGGACGTGGCGGGCCCGGCAGATCCGCGTCAGCGACCAGGAACCGGACGACTTGCCCGCAGTGAACGCAAATCGTCCACTTTTGATTCCGCCCCAGGTTGGGAGCGCGGGGGACACTGAAAACACGCAAGCAGTCTTCGCAAGCGAGGAGGAAGTGCCCGTCCCCATCCCATTTTGCCTGGACGGGTTTGATCGAAAGGGGCGGCGCAGCAGATCGCAGGGGAGGGTTCCTGGTCAGGTTTGATATGGCTTCGAGGAGTTGGTCTATTCCGAATCCACTCTTGTGTAAGTATGCGTCGGCCGCAACTCCTTCCGGCATTTCATCGGCCGCTAGGGCACTCATGACAATGACGGGGATTTGGGGAAAGCGTTTGCGCACGATGCCCAGAAGCTCAAAGCCGGACATGCGGGGCATGTTGAGGTCAGAAATAATTAAGTCCGGGAGCCCCCCGCGGAGTTTCTCGATCGCGTCCAGGCCGTCCACCGCCGCCCGAACGACATACCCCTCCGCCACCAAGTGTCCGGAGATGGACTTTCGGACAAGAGGTTCGTCCTCCACCAACAAGAGCCGATTCGTCAAGGTCCCACCAGAGTCGCCTCCTCAGCATCTTAGGAGGCATTCTGTATTTTCCACTCCGGGGACGTAAATTGTCTGTTCAATATTGCTCACATTCGGAAGAACATTTTTGGGCTCGGAATGGTGGCTCCTGCCAGGTAGGGCAACTCGGCCGAACCGCAAAAGAAAACCAAATGGCAAAAGGGGAGGCCCAAAGGAAACCAACGAATTTGCGCCGCAAATCCCTGATGCTGCATCTGTGGTGCGAATGGCACTCGCTGCCTTCTGCTTTCCGCCTTCTAACTCCATCTTCTGCATCCTTGGCTCCTCCCCTCGCCCTTCGTTCGGGCAATTTGATTGATTTATTTCATTTTTGGGCTACCGGTAGCCCGCACGCGTGTATTGCCTATTGACATAGCCCAGTCGATTAAGCGCACAATAGAGATGAGAAAGAGTTGCGCCATGATGTGTCCAGGCAGTCCTCGAAGAACCGCGGGCCCCAAGATCGGGGATCTGCCATGCCCTACCGTGAAGGCCGGTTTCTTTAGCAAACCTTTTGGGGCAAGGATTGAAAGTCGCGACTTCCGTCGAAGCAACCCCTCATCCGCTTCGTACCTCAGCACCTTCTCCCCTGGGAGAAGGTTGGAAATCAAACCACCCTCTCCGAGGGGAGAGGGTGGACCGCCGCCGGCGTTTTCATCAGCCGGGGCGGGACGGGTGAGGGGTTACTTCAACACCCGATGAGCAGACCCGCACCCAACTACGGAACTAGCAGCGCCTTTTCCATTTTGGTTGCGGCTCCGCCGCTCTGTGTCCTCTGCGTCCCGAAGAGCAGAGGTCACGGAGAGGCTCTGGGGGAGCGGAGCGCCGTGCCAAGACGTGGCTGAAGTTCTTCCTTTTTTCGGAACACAGCGCCCGCTGTTTGTGAAGATGTTCATGAAAATAAAGGGGGTTAGGCGTGAAAAGGGATTTTTTAGCAAAAACCTATCTAGTTGAAATAAAATGAGTTGCATTTACTGCGGGTAAGAAGAAAAGCGCAAATAATTTCAATCAGGATAGTCTAACGATGTGTATGAAAACAAAGGAAAACAAAAGCGACAATTTGGCAAGTCTAGCGATGTTTATGAAAACAAGTAAGTTATGGTTGTTTTGCCACGATGTTTATGAAAAGAAAGGTAGTTAGTTAAGAAAATGGGAAGAAAAAAGGACCAAGCCGTCGCCATTCGCACCAGCGTCTGCTTCCAGCCGGCATTGAGCCGCCAAGCTGGGGGCGCTGCGTTCAAGTTGGGAGACGAAAGAACCCCCATCGAGAACAGGGTTAAAGAAACGGGTGACGCGATGATCGGGGCGAAGCTGGAAGTTACGAAAAGGGTGGGGCAGGAGGTCAAAAGCGCTGAGGCCCGCTGCCCTAACCGACCTGCCGCCTCCTACTTCGGCCACCGGTTGTCACGGCTGAGACAAAAGACCCCCACGGCCCGGAAGCCCCGCGGCGAGCCGCTAACCGCTCCGGCCGAATGCCGCCCGCCCGTGACGCACTCAAAGAGCAGTGACGAGTGACGAGTGATGAGTGACGAGAAAAAGCCAAGGTCCAGGGCAGAGAAATGGGCGGCGCCCACGCCCCAACCCCAGCGTGAACACTCCCCCGCTTCGGTTATCGGTAAGTTTATGACGGAACCTGAGCCCAATTCGGCCGACCGGAAATTGGCAGCAATTCGCCTGTCCGACGATTCGATCGCCCGATCGTCAGATCAACCGATCTCCCAATCCTCTGCCCCCGCCGGCCCACACTCCCCCGCTTCGGTTATCGGCGGTGCCAGGTGAGAAGATGAATCAAATGCTGACTTCGAAAATCACCAATCGCCATTCGCAAATCTCCCGATCGCCCGATCACCGGATCACCCGATCTCTCGATCCTCTGCCCCCGCCGGCCCACACTCCCCCGCTTCGGTTATCGGCGGTGCCAGGTGAGAGGATGAATCAAATGCCGACTTTGAAAATCACCAATCGCCATTCGCAAATCTCCCGATCGCCCGATCGCCAGATCACCCGATCTCCCGATCCTCAGCCCCCGCCGGCCCACACTCCCTCGCTTCGGTTATCGGCGGTGCCAGGTGAGAGGATGAATCAAATGCTGACTTCGAAAATCGCCAATCACCCATCGCCATTCGCAAATCTCCCGATCGCCCGATCACCGGATCACCCGATCTCCCGATCCTCTGCCCCCGCCGGCACACACTCCCTCGCTTCGGTTATCGGCGGTGCCAGGTGAGAAGATGAATCAAATGCTGACTTCGAAAATCGCCAATCACAAATCGCCATTCGCAAATCAGCCGACCATCCGCTCGCCCCTTTCCGAACTGCAGCCGCTCAGTGATAATGGAATGTTGAGGCGTCTGTGAACCCCACACTTCAGGAAAAGGCGGAAGGTCTGCCCGCGCAACCGGGTGTGTACGTTTTCAAAGACGAGGCGGGGCAACCCATTTACGTGGGGAAGGCCAAATCGCTTAGCCACCGCGTGCGCTCCTACTTTCAGGACTCGCGGGTGGGAGACGAGAAGCGCGACCGCATGCTCGAGGCCGCGTACGATCTCGAAACCATCCTCGTGGACAACGAACACGAGGCGATCGCGCTTGAGAACAACCTGATCAAGCAGTACAAGCCGCGCTACAACATTCTGCTGCGCGACGACAAAAGTTACCCCTACATCAAATTGACCGCTTACGAACGATTCCCGCGCGTTTATGTGACCCGCCGCGTGAAGAAGGATGGCTCGGTCTATTATGGGCCGTACTTCCCGGCGAATCTGGCCTATCGGATTGTCGACTTTATTCACCGCCGCTTTCTGGTTCCGTCCTGCTACGTGGACCTTACGCGCTATCACCCCCGGCCGTGCTTGCAGTTCTACATCAAACGCTGTCTGGGACCGTGTGTCGAAAACTTGACCACGCCCGAGCGTTACGCGGAAGCGGCCCGCGACACGCGTCTGTTGCTGGAGGGCCGGGAGAGCGATTTGGTGCGCAGCCTGCACGACCGTATGGCGGAGGCTTCCGGCAGGCTGGAGTTCGAGGATGCGGCGCACTACCGCGACCAGATTCAGACCGTGGAAGAACTTCGCGAGCGCCAGAAGATGGCGGCGCATTCCGGGGAAGAAGCCGATATTCTGGGATTCCACCAGGAAGGACCGCTGGCCGCCGTCAACTTGTTTCACCTGCGCGGTGGACGGGTCCTCGACCGGCGCGAGTTTTTCTGGGAGGACTTGCAAGATTTCAACGCCCGCGAATTTTTCTCGTCGCTGCTCAAGCAAATCTATTTGGACCAGCAGTATCTGCCGGGCGAGATTCATGTGCCCGTGGATTTCGAGGACCGGGAGATTCTGGAAGAATTGCTTTCCGAAAAGCGTGGTCACCCGGTGCACATCCTCACGCCCCGGGCCGGCCGCAAGCGGGCGCTGCTTGAACTCGTGGCGCGCAATGCCCGCCACTCCTTCGAACGGCGATTCCGGATCATGAAGCCGCAAGCGCGCGAAGTTCTGGAAAGCCTACGGGAGGCGCTTGACCTTCCCCATCCGCCCCAGCGCATCGAGGCCTTCGACGTTTCCCACATCCAGGGGACTGACATCGTTGCTTCCCTGGTGGTCTGGGAAGCCGGCAAGATGAAAAAATCCGACTACCGGAAATTCATCATCAAGAGCGTGCCCCAGAATGATGATTTCGCCAGCATGAAGGAAGTGGTGGGGCGGCGCTATCGGCGCTTGCAAGAAGAGAAAAAGCCGATGCCGGATCTGGTGCTCATTGATGGCGGCGTCGGTCAGCTTCACGCGGCCGCGGCGGCGCTGGAGGAACTGGGAATCATCAACCAGCCGCTGGCGAGCATCGCCAAGCGAGAGGAAATCCTCTACGTACAGGGTCGCGAAAATGAGCCGGTGGTTCTGGATCACCACTCGCCAGCGCTGCATCTGGTCCAGCTAATTCGGGATGAGGCCCACCGCTTCGCCGTCACCTTCCACCGGGCGCGGCGCGCCAAGCGCGAGGTCGGTACGGAACTCGTAAATATTCCTGGCGTGGGGGAAAAGACCGCCCGCAAGCTCCTCACCCAGTTTGGGAGCCTGAGCAAGCTGCGCGGCCTCTCCCAGGAGGAGCTTGGCCAGGTGGTAAAGCCCGCTCAGGCCAAGAAGGTTTTTGAGTATCTCTCGGGCTCAGGGGGAGGGAAGTAATTCATACACCGTCTAGCCGGACTAATATTAATACAAAGAAATTAATGAATTTTTCTTTGCCGCTGCTTCTGCAGAGTGGTAGATTAGAGACTCCGATTGACGGAGGTGTCTCATGGCAAATTGCAGTGTCGGAACGAAGGTTGGATATTTTCTGGCGGGGCTAGGGATCGGGGCCATAGTGGCCTTGCTTTTTGCGCCCCTGTCGGGTGAGGAAACACGCAAGCGGATTGTCGAAAAGGCGGAAGAAGGCAAGGAATATGTCGCTTCCAAGGGCCGCGACTTTCGCCACCAGGCAGAAGAGATGGTCGGCCAAGGGAAGGAATTGGTGAGCAAGCAGAAAGACCGGCTGGCGGATGTTTTGGAAGCGGGCAAGCAAGCGGCGCGTGAAACCTTCGCGCGCTAACCGAGGGAGGATTCCAATGAGTGAAGAGCACCATGCATCAACGATAGGATTTTTCCTGGCGGGTTTGGGGATCGGCGCAATTCTCGCTCTGCTTTTCGCACCGCGTTCGGGGCAAGAAACCCGGGACATGATTGCGGAGAAGGCGGAAGAGGGCCGGGATTTTGTCCGATCCAAAACGGATGAACTTCGCAAGCAGGCCGAAGGGGCTGTAGAAAAAGGCAAGGACCTGGTGACCAAGCAAAAGGAACTGCTTTCCGCAGCGCTCGAAGCGGGCAAGCAAGCCTACCAGGACGAGAAGGTCAAAACCAAGGCGGGTGCCTGAGGCGGCTGAGCCTCATGTGAGCGAACCATGGAGCAAAATACTGCGCTGACCGTGGCTGTCATTCTGGTGTCGATCGCGGTCTTAATGCAGGCCGGAGCCATGCTGGGGATTTGGCTGGCCATCCGCAAAATTCCCGAGCAGATTGAAAGCGTGCGCTCCGACGTTAAGCAGCGTCTCGATCCCCTGACGGCCTCGGCCCTGGAGATCGTCAACAACTCGCGCGAGCCGTTGCGGATTATTACCAACAATCTTGCCGAGATCAGCCAGATGTTGCGCGACCGCACCAGCAACGTGGACGCGGTGGCCGCCGAGCTGGTGGAGAAGAGCCGGATGCAGGTCGTCCGCGTGGACCAGATGGTTACTGATTTGGTCGAGAAGGTTGAGACCACTGCGGACGCGGTCCAGCGCGGGGTGCTTGGCCCCATCGGCGAAATCTCCGCGGTCGTCAAAGGGGTGCGCTCCGGCCTGGAGTTCCTTTTCTCGCGTCGCCGTGTGAGCAACGTGAGCGAAGCAACCCAGGACGAGCAACTCTTTATTTGACGCTCTCAGCGGCGCTTGGCCGTGCGGCAGGTGGGGAGTTGTCGCTCATTTGTCGCCAAGAGTAGGCGAGTCGACAGCGCAAGCCTGCGAGTTTAAGGGACGTGTGAAATCCACCCGCCGCCCAGCACTTCATCCCCATCATAGAAAACTGCAGCTTGGCCTGGAGTGATGGCGCGCTGCGGCTCGATGAACTCGACCGAAGCCTCTGAACCTGCCTGCGCTTCGACCCTCGCCGCAGAGCCAGGGTGGTTGTGACGGATCTTCACGTGCGCTTCCACGGCGTCACCCGGCGCGAGCGGCCGAATCCAGTTCACCTCACGGACCCGGAAGCGGTTGTGGAACAGTTCGCGGTCTTCGCCCACCACGACGCGATTCTTTGCCGGGTCGAGCGCAATCACGTAGAGTGGAGCGCCCACCGCCACGCCCAGACCCTTGCGCTGGCCCACCGTAAAGTTGTGAACACCCTGGTGCTCGGCCAGCACCTGGCCATCGGTTGAGACCACTTCGCCCGGCTGCGCTTCCGGCTGGCGATGCTGCTCGGCCAGATAGGCGTCGATGAACTCGCGGTAACTGCCCGTGGGCACAAAGCAGATTTCCTGGCTCTCCGGCTTTTCGGCCACGGGCAGGCGCCGCGAACGGGCGATGGCTCGCACCTCCTGCTTGCTCAATTCACCCAGCGGAAACACCGAGCGCGCCAGTTGCGTCTGTGTCAATCCAAAGAGGAAGTAAGCCTGGTCCTTGGTGCGATCCGCCCCACGCAAAAGCTGGTAGCGGCCGGTGCTCTGGTCCTGGCGGATGCGCGCGTAGTGGCCGGTGGCGATGCGGTCCGCGCCGATCTGCCGCGCCGTCGTGATGAACTGCTCGAACTTGATTTCCGTATTGCACCGACTGCACGGGATGGGTGTTTCGCCGGCGAGGTACTGCCGGACGAAAGGCTGCACCACGGTCGATTCAAACTGCTGCTCGAGGTTGATGACATAGTAAGGAATGCCCAGAAAGTTGGCTACGGCGCGGGCGTCGTACACGTCGTCGAGCGAGCAGCAGCGTCCGCTCGCGTGGCCGCCCTCGCCCGCTTCGAGACCCAGCAATTGCGGCAGACGGCGCTGATTCCAGAGCTGCATGGTCAGCCCCACTACTGCCGGCGACGCACCCGCCGGGTCGGCCGAATGGTTTTCTGTAAGCAGAGCAGCAGCGGTCGAGCTATCAACCCCGCCACTCATGGCAACAGCGATGGTCATTGCTTTTGATGCCCCTCAGGCTTTCCCTATGTGATAAGAGATGTGTGACAACCAACCCAAAGACGAAAATCGAAACTCGAAATTCGAAACTCGCCCCGATCTTCAGAGTTTCGATTTTCGAATTTCGGCCTTTCATGGCTTGTCACTCGTCACTGCACTTCGATAATGTGGCGAGACGGAGCGCAGTTGTTCCACCATGGCAGGCAAGATGTGGAGCGTGGTTTTGATGTCTTCTGACGTGGTGAAGCGTCCCAGGCTGAAGCGGATGCTGGCACGCGCCTGCTCGGGCTTAAGGCCGATGGCCGAAAGCACATGTGAGGGCTCGAGCGATCCCGACGAGCACGCCGCGCCCGTCGAGCAAGCGATGCCCCGCAGGTCCATGGCGATCACAAACCCTTCGCCCTCGATGTAGTCAAATGCCAGGTTGGTGGTGGTGGGCAGACGCCGCGTGCGATCGCCGTTCACGGTCACCCAGCGGCACACTCTCAAGAATCCCCGCTTCCAGGCAATCGCGCAACGCCGCTACGTGTTCGGATTCTTCCGGCAGATCTGCGAGGGCCAGTTCTGCGGCCGCGCCCAGCCCAACGATGCCCGCCACGTTCTCCGTGCCCGGCCGCCGGTCGCGCTCGTGATGGCCGCCGTGCATCAGGGGCCGCAGGATCGTTCCCTTGCGAATGTACAACGCGCCCACGCCTTTCGGCCCGTACAGCTTGTGCGCGGAGAGTGAGAGCAGGTCCACGCCCAGCCGCTCCACGTCCACGGGAATCTTGCCCACGCTCTGCACCGCGTCGGTGTGAAAGTAGATGTCGCGCTCGCGCGCCAGGCGGCCGATTTCCTCGAGCGGCTGAATTGTTCCAAGCTCGTTGTTCGCGTGCATCACGCTGATCAACACAGTTTCCGGCCGCAGCGCACGTTCGACCTCGGCAGGATCAACGACACCGCCCGCGCCCACTCGCACGTAGGTCACGCTCACGCCGCGCTTCTCAATCGCCTTCGCTGCGTTCAGCACTGCGTGGTGCTCGATAGCTGTCGTGACCACATGCTTGTGCTCGCCGCGCGCTGCCTCAACGATGCCGAAAAGGGCAGCGTTGTCGGATTCCGTCCCGCCGCTGGTGAAAACGATCTCACTCGGCCGCGCCTTGAGCAATCGCGCTACCTGCTCACGCGCTTTCTCCAGGGCGGCCTTGGCGCGCTGCCCGTACCAGTGAATCGACGAGGCGTTGCCGTAGTCCTCAAGCCAATATGGCCGCATCGCCTCAAACACTTCCGGCGCGAGGGGGGTGGTGGCGTTGTTGTCGAGGTAAACTCTTTTCATCTTCTCTTTGGGTCTACAGTTGTCCGATTTCGCCACTGCGGCCAGCGCATCATTCAGAGATTCGCCCAGATTTCCAGCCTAGCCGAGGCATGGGGAGAAGTCAATTCAGTCTGATGCAGGTCTGATTCGGCGGGAGCGGTGGGGCAGGTAGGATTCTGCTCGCCCCCTGGGTTGTGAGAGCTTACTTCTAGTGTGGTGTCCCATATTAGAGTTGACAATAGGCGAGACCCCCTCACCCGTCTCGCCTCGGCTGATGGAAACGCCTCGCCGAGCCACCCTCTCCCCCAAGGGGGCGAGGGCAGTAAAGTCAACCCTCCCCTCGCCCCCTTGGGGGAGAGGGGCCCGGGGGTGAGGGGGTCCGTGCAATATGCCATCGTCAAATATTACGCGGGACACCACACTAGCTAAGCAGGCGATGAGTGTCTCGGAGCTTGGCTGGGATCTTCATTCCTTGCGGGCAATGCGGCAGGCAAGTGCCGCAGACCTGGCAGGCGTCAGCCTGTTTATCGAGCTGCGCGTATAGCCGGCGCGCACCCTCGCGATCACCGTAGTCGACGGCATAGCGCTCGTAGCGCAGAATGTCGGCCACAGCCACGCCTTCGGCGCAATGGCTCATGCACTCGTTGCACAGCCGGCAGACTTCACGATTGGCGTATGCCGTCATCATCTCGATAGCGTGAGCGTCGGCGGCCCGCAGCGGCTTGCCGGCCCCCGAGTAGGTATCGACGAATTGCTCAAGGTTGTGGATCCGAATTACCGCAGCGCTGAGGTCTGTGCTGGTGGTCAGCCAGCGAGCCAGCGCGTGGTGGGGCGTGGTTCCCGGCGGGAATTTGCTCATGAACTCACTATCGGCCTGCATGCGCGCCGTGCCTGCCGCGGTTTTCATGGCGGTGGTGCCGAACCCTTTGGTCTTGGCGAAGCTGACGAATTTGTTAAGGGCTTCTCCCTCGCCGAAGGTAAAGGGAAATTGGGCGTGCTCATACAAGTCATCTTCTACGACGGCGGTCAGGATCACGGCCCGATCCTCTCCCCCCGGCACCTTGGCATTGCCGTTGTAGCTGTGCTGTGAAAGGCACAGGTGACGCACCAGGCCCTCTTTCTTCAGCCGGTCGTAGGCCCGAATGAACGCCCGATTGCCCTTCAGCTCCGCGGTCGAGTGGTAGCCGAAGTGAAACATCATGTCGTCGAAGTAGCGAAGCCCGCTGCGCTCGAGAGCTTGCTTGACGTACTGGTAGTGGGCTTCCTCATCGAGCACTCCGGTTTCGTGGTTGCCGCGCGCGCGATCGATGCACACCTCGCAGTAGAAGGCCTCGCGATTCTTCAGAATCGCTGGCGGGACTGACTGGCGGTCCCACGCATCGCTCTTGTGCCAGTAATTGATCCCGCACAAGACACCGGCTTCCTGTGCTTCGGGCGCCCAGTCGCCCGCCCCGATCAGCACGCTGACCTTGCGGCCGGAGCGGTCCAGGGTGCGTTGGGGAAGGCGGCCCACTTTGGCGGCGGCTTGCTCGATTTCACTCGCCGGCACGCGGCCGCGGGCGGCGCCCAGACCTGCTGCCAGTGCTCCTGCGGAGGTGACGATAAATTCACGACGGCCAATTCTGCTTTTCCGACTCATGAGGCCTCCTTTGCGGATCCCTAGCCCCCTGCCAAACAGGAGGGCCAGGGCGTTTTGAGTTTTACTTCCCCTTGAGCGCGCTGCTAACCACGCGAGCCAATTCGGTCAGACCCTTCGCAACCTCCGGCGAATCCTCGAACGCGACGACGCGAACAAAGTATGGTCCCTCGTGGAACGTCAAGGCGCCCCTGTTAATCCTGCCGGCATCGCCAACTTCGAGCGGTTGGCTTTCCGGAGCCGACAGGGAATCGTAGATCTTCTTCGCGCCTTCGGGTTTGGCCATCACGTAGACGTCGGCGGTGGCATCAACCTTGTTGTTGAATCGGTAGTCGCTGGTGAGCGTCTTCACAACGCCGGCTTGAATGTACTTGTCAGCATCGCCGTCGATGTATTCCCAGAGGCGGCTGGCCTCGAAGGTTCGCGTTTCGCTGGATTTCACCCAACCCGTCACCGCGTTGCTGGCCGGAAAGAAATCGGATGCACCCCCAGGGGCCTTGGAACGGCAGCTTACGACGGCACTGGCCAGAACAAGGATGACGGCTGAAATTCGAAAATCGAAATTCGAAAATTGGCGCCAATTTCGAATTTCGAGTTTCGAGTTTCGCTTTCTCATGGTTTGTCACTCCTTTGCGACGGGCCGGCGGCATCTCGGTTCAGCAGAATCTGGTTGGTTTTCGACCGGGTCTCGCCAATGCTGGTGACGTAGACGGCCGGCTGGTCCTTGACAGGGCAGGCAAACTCGCAGGCTCCGCACCCCACGCAGCGGTCGGGATCGACGTAGGGCTGGCGGACCTGCCTGGCGATCCCCGCGGCGTCGGTCACATCCGCCGGGCGAAGGTAAATCGCTTTAGGAGAGGTGGGGCACCACTCTTCGCACACGATGCATTCCGTCGCCATCGCCCAGGGCAGGCAGTGGCCGCGGTCGTAGAAAGCCGTACCCACCCGAACAGGCTTGGAATCCCGAGCGGCGCTCGCGGGCAGCCAGGCCTTTTCGGCTTGGGTAATTTCCCAGATAGCGCCCGTCGGGCACACCTGCCCGCACAGCACACAACTGGGTTCGCAGTAGCCGATGCGCGGCGTGAGCACGGGCGTCCACAAGCCTTCCAGCCCCGCTTCGAGCCCCGCCGGCTGGAGGGCGTTGTTCGGGCACACCTTCATGCACTCCCCGCAGTGAATGCAGCGCGCCAGGAAGCTTTTCTCGTCGAGGGCCCCGGGCGGGCGGATCAAGCGCGGGTCGTTGGCCACCGCGAATCCCGGCGTGCTGCGCAGAATGGGCAACAAGGCGGCGCCGGCCGCAACACCTGTGAGGGCACGCCGCCGCTGCAAGTTGGGACCATCGGTCGTGGTAGGCGTCATCGGGAAGAACTTGAAGCGGAGTCCACTTTCCGGACATTCGCCCACGCAGTTGAAGCAGAGGTGGCATTCCGCCTTCCGCCACTTCGAGTTGGGAAGCGGGTCGTCGCCGCCCTGGCAATGCAGCAAACAGAGGTTGCAGTCGTCGCAATGGCTGGGGTGTTTCTCGAGGCCCAGAATCGACCAGCGCGAGACGATGCCCAGCAAAGCTCCCAAGGGGCACAGGGCGCGGCACCAGAAACGCGTGATGCGCAGGTTGAGCACGAGAATGGCAATGAAAATCGCGGCGAGGAAGAACTCCTGGCGAAAATGCGCCTGCCGGAAACTGAGTAGGGTTTCATTCAGGATGAGTTGCGCGATGTTCCCGGCGGTTCGCAGGGGCGCGACCGATGAGTGATGAACCGCTGCCAGCGCCGCCGTCAACCCGTAATTCAAACCGGGAAATATCGCCTCCCCCAGCGACCGCACGAGGAACGAAAGGGGATCCAGGATTCCCACCACACCGCTGCCGAAGAGCGCCGCGACGAGCCCTGCAATCAGCAGGTAATACTTCCAGGTTTGCCATTTCTTGTAGCGGTTTCGATCGAGGCGCTGAGGACCGCGCTTGCGCTCCGACTTCCAACTGCCCAGGAAGTGATGGAGAGTCCCCAGCGGGCAAATCCAACCGCAGAAGAAGCGGCCCAGGAATAGAGTAGGAATGAGAATGGCGAGACTCCAGAGAAGGCCGCGGTAAAGCGTGTGACTCGCGAGCGCACTCGTGACTGCCGCCAATGGGTCGAGTTCGAGGAAGAAACTCACCGGGTAAGGAAGCCGTATATCGCCCGGCACGGCGCGCAGCGAGCCGCGGTATTCCGTTTTGAGAAGCAGAAAGAGAAAGAAGAGCAGAAACAGAATCTGCGACAGCCTGCGGAGCTTGGGAAGCTTTTGCTGGGTCATGGCTGAAGAGCTGACACCTCGCCGGTAACCTGGACCAGCAGCTAAACGGCCAACGGTCGATGTTGCCTTAACTATCTTTGTTTCAGATGGTTACATGCCTTCTAGGGCATGGCATCGCGCCTCATGGGCAGGGGAGGGTTGGGGTTTATGACGCAATGGGCGATCATCGCGGGAGAGCCAGGGCTTGAGCGACACTTGTCTCCTTTGGCTTGAGAATGTTTTCCGTAAAACACGGAATAGTAAGTTGAGCCAACGTTCCGAAGAAACTGCTTTCCAGGGATGTGCGGTGGATGTATAGTAAAGAGTGGTAGATATTTTTCTACCTAGGAGGATATCAAAGGTGCCCCTGAACATCAAGGACCGGGAAGCCCACAAACTGGCCAAAGCCCTCGCACAGGAGACCGGCGAGACGATGACGCGTGCCGTCACCGAGTCCCTGCGTGAACGCTTGGAACGAGTTAGGAAACGCCACAAGCCGGAGGCGACAATGGCGGAGCTTCTAGCCATTGGGCGGCGTTGCGCGAACGCCCTGAAAGGCCCCACCGTTGACCACGCGACCCTACTCTACGATGATCGGGGGTTACCGCGATGATTTTGGACACTTCCGCGGTTCTCGCGATCCTGTTCCAAGAAGACGACGCCAAGGCGTACGCACGCGCCATTAGCGAGGCGGAATCGCGCCGGATTTCGGCCGTCAGCTTCGTGGAAGCCGCGATCGTGGTCGAAGCTCAAACGCGAGAGGGAGGCAGCCGCCAATTCGACGCCTTCTTCCGGCGCGCCGGGATCGTCATCGAGCCGGTCACGGAAGAGCAGGCGCATGTCGCCAGGCAAGCCTACTCAGATTTCGGGAAGGGGCGTCACCCGGCCGCGCTGAATTTTGGAGATTGCTTCGCCTACGCGCTCGCCAAGGTCACGGGAGAACCCCTGTTATTCAAGGGGCAGGATTTCAAGAAGACGGATGTCCAGGCTGCGGTGTGAGGAGCGCCAACGTACCCTCGCCGCAGATTCCCTACTCCTTTGCAGAGAAGGCGGAGACCCTTATTGCACAGCTTCCTTGCCGTATACGGTATGTTCCAGTTCGGTGAGGTTGTTGAGGTCGATGAAAACCAGATGTGGCGTGCGGTGGTCGCAGCCTGGATTAATGACGGTCGTTGTCCCAATCCGGTCGAAGAAGCTTTTGGAAAGCTTCGGGCTCTCGTGGATATGACCGTGCAGGCTCAAGACTGGCTGGTGTTTCTCAATCCAACGGCGGACCGCCTTGCTCCCAATGTGGCGGCCGTCGAATAGCACATCGCATCGAGTGTCAAAGGGTGGCGCGTGGATCACGGCGAGGGTGTGCGCAGGGTCGGCCACGGGAAGCCGCCGGAGCTCTTCCTCAAGGCTGGGCAAGGAATCCAGATACGATTCAAAATCCTCGATCACTTCGAAGCCGCGCGGCGTTCCCATTATGCAACGATAGGAATACAAGTCGGCGCCATGCTCTTGCTTTCCGTCCCAGCGCTCAAAATCCTTCAACTGAAAGGGCGTGGGCGGCACGAAGGAAAGGCCCACCAGCGTGTAGGCGCCCAGCTTCCTTGATTCCTGATGCAGGTTTTCAATCAGCTCATTCATTTCGAGCTCTTCGAGCGCGGGCAGAACGGTCTGGCAGTCGTCGTTGCCCGGGATCGCGAACACGCGCAGGGTAGGATGTGCCTCCTTCCACTCGTAAATGAGCGGCGAAAGCTGGTACAGGATGAACTCCGGCTGGTTGATCGGCAGGCGCAGAGAGGCACCCGAAGGCGTGCCGGGGCAAAGGTCACCACCGAAAATCAGTGCGTCGGCCCGCAGCCGGACCGCCGCCTCACCCGCGGCGCGGTAGAGGGTGAGATCACCGTGCAGGTCCGCAGTGTAAACCAGACGCATCAGAACGGGCTCCTCGAACGGCGCGTCATTCTAGTGTGGTGTCCCGGTTAATATTTGACAAGGCTGTCCGACCCCCTCACCCCCCAGCCCCTCTCCCCCAAAGGGGCGAGGGGAGAGTTAATTTTCTTGCCCTCGCCCCTTTGGGGGAGAGGGTGGCTGGCCGAGGCGTTCTCATCAGCCGATGCCAGACGGGTGAGGGGGTTCTACCCATTGTCAACTCTAGCACGGGACACCACACTAGCTGCCCGATGCCGCGAAGCATACACTAGCCACCAGGAAGGGGCGTGAAAAACTGGTCAGCGCTGCATCAAACGGGCGAGTTGTCCGATCTATTTCATTTTTGGGCTACCGGTAGCCCAAAAGCGTACATTGCCTATTGACATAGCCCAGTCAGTTGGGAGCACAATAGAGGTGAGGAAGCGTAGCGCCATGATGCGTCCAGGCAGCACTTTCTACCGAAGTTCCACGGGCCCCCAAATCGGGGGTCTGCCATGCCATACCGTGAATGCTTGTTTCTTTAGCAAACATTTCTCTGTGTCCTCTGCGTCCCGAAGAGCTTTCACACAGAGGTCACGGAGACGCTCTGGGGCGGGTTATCACCTTCCCCTCGACGCTCAGCGAGAGTTACACTTATGACGCGATGAACAATCTGCTGACCAAGACGGACCGCAAGCTGCAAACGATCAGCTATGGCGGAGCCTGTCCTGAGCGCAGTCGAAGGAACGCCCTCTATCGCCTGACCAGCAAGACCCTTCCGAATTCCCGGGCAGTCAATTACAGTTACGACCTGCTGAGCCGCCTGACGCAGGTCACGGCCCCCTCCGGCACATACACCTTCAGTTACGACAATCTGGGGCGCCGGACTTCCCTGACGCGGCCGAATGGTGTGGTAGCGCAGACCTCCGCTTTTGAGGTCTGCGGTTCTTCGTTAAGTTCACGCTACCGAATCGGAGGGGAGCAGAGGTCTGAGATTTTTCGCAGGAAGAGCCGCGGACCTCAAAATCGGAGGTCCGCGCTACGCTCCTTTTCGCGCCGGCTCGGCGTCCTCGGAGGCTACCTGCCGGGGAGCGCCGGCTACACTTACGACGCGGCGGGGAACCGCACCAGCAAGACGGCCGTCCAGCAGGCGAACCCCAATCCCGTTTCGGTGACCTCCAATTACAGCTATGACTACATCTACGAGTTGACGCAGGCGGTGGTGGGAGGCAACTTGGCGGAGGGCTACACCTACGACGCGGTGGGCAATCGGCTGACCTCGGCCGGACCCACGTCGTACAACTACAACGCTTCGAACGAGCTCACCTCCACCTCCGCCGCCACGTACACGTACGACAATAACGGAAACACGCTGAGCAAAACCGACACGACCGGGACGACCTACTACACCTGGGATTTCGAGAACCGCCTCACCAGCGTGACCCTGCCGGGAACCGGTGGGACCGTGAATTTCAACTATGACCCTTTGGGACGAAGGATTCGCAAGGTTTACGGCAGCGCCACCACGATTTACGCCTATGACGGCGCCAACATGATTGAGGAACTGGGCGGAGGAGGCAACCTGCTGGCCCACTACACGCAAGGCGCAGGCATCGACGAGCCGCTGGCCATATATCAGGGACTTACGCACATCTTACTATCCACGCGGACGGCCTGGGCTCTATAACCTCCCTGACGGATGGCTCGGGCCAACTCGCCGCCAGCTACGTGTACGATTCCTTCGGCAACCTCACGGCCTCAACCGGGACGGTCACTAATCCCTTCCAGTACACCGGCCGCGAATTCGACTCCGAAACCGGCCTCTACTACTACCGCGCCAGATACTACGGTCCAGCTACAGGCCGCTTCCTCAGCGAGGATCCAGCCAGATGGCGCAGTGGAGATGTCAATTTCTATGCGTATGTATTCAACAACCCTGTTCTCTTTCTTGATCCCTTCGGTCTATCGTGCGGATGTACATTTTCGATCTCGACTGGACATATCCAGTGCTTCGGGCCTAGCTCAGGTGGCGACTACTACTTCATCGATACGTATGGATACTCTGGGTATGGTTATGCAATGAACAATCTGGCCGAAACCGACCTCCCCGGGAAAGTGGCACCCAACGGCGCCGCTATTCAAGGCGGTCCCATCCCGATGGGGACATGGATCTTTGGAAAAGGCTATCACGGACACGCGGGGAATCCTCAATTTGACTTAACAGCAACCGGCGACGTTCTCATCCCACCCGGTCGTAGCGGCGCGACGCGTTCATTCATGATCCATGGCGACACTGATCCAACAGGTAAGGCGTCCGCCGGCTGCATCGTTCTCCCCTCGAAAGAAAGCAGGCAGAAACTTGCTCAATGTGACGGTGGGACGCTAGAGGTTATCCCATGACAACACACCTGTCTTCTCGTGCAAACATGATGCTTTTGGTTGGCGGTCTGGTTTCGATACTCTTCTTTGTTCTCACAGGCGCTCTGGCCGAAGGACAAAAGCTGGATCCCAAGAACTTCGAGGTCCTCGGGATCAGGCTAGGGAGTAGTGAAGTTGCAGATGTTGAGCGTATTCTTGGTACCGCACCGGTGAAACAAGCCAGACACATCGAAGAAGCCTCCCGGTGCTACGCTTCGCCGGAAAATGGCGGGACCATTTTAGAGTTCGATAATTGGCTTACAGGTGTAGTGGAATTTCGGTTCTACCAGGGATCGACCCAATCAATCAGCCGGTGCGCGCAGTCAAGGCTCGTTTCGAGCTCGCTGTCGACAGCGAGTGGACTAAAGCTGGGGATGGGTCGCAGCGAGGTCGTGGCCCTTCTTGGTCCCCCAACTAAGATGCAGGAAGATCGCCTCACGTACGAGTCCTCCTACGATCGCCCCCCTACACCTGAAGAAGTTACGCGCTTCATAGACGGTTTTTCTACACCCCCGGCTTTAATCAGTGTTTACGAAAAGATTGACCTTCGGTTCCGCAGGTCAAAACTAGTCCGAGTCGATGTGGTTCGTGATAGATATTGGTAAACGTCGGACTGCGTAGCAGGTAGCGCAGACTGGGTAGCGCAGAGTCTGGCCCTTTCAGACTCTGCGGTTCTCAATATGATAAACATCCACTGCATTATTAACACGCGGCTGAACCACCTAACGTGGCGGTCCAGTTTCCCTGGGGGACACAAGCAGCGCAGAGTCTGTGCCTTTCAGACTCTGCGGTTCTTAATATGATAAACATCCACTGTATTATTAACACGCAGCAGGTAGTTCTTAATATGATAAACATGCACGGTATTATTAACACAAGGCTGAACCACCTAACGTGGTGATCCAGTTTCCCTGGGGGAAATAAGTGGTGATCGGAAGCCGCGCCCAACAAACGAAAAGCCGCAGAGTCTCCAAAAGCCCGAGACTCTGCGCTACCGACTCTGACTGCCTACTGGGCATCGGAGAATTCTGGTTTCAGCGGAGCCTGTCCTGAGCGCAGTCGAAGGAACGCGGGCCGCACGCGCGGCAACCGTAACAGCAGTCCCGAGGAGAAGGCCATGAAGAACCATCTTTCTGAGTTTCGGAGTTTAGCCCGGCCCAGCGCATCAGGGAACAGGGAACGGAAGTACAGGGAATAGGGAACAGGTAACAGGGAACAGCAGGACAATCACCAGCAACAAGCGGAAAGGCGAAAGATAGGTAACAGGGAACAGGGAAAAGAGGATGCCATAAAGGACAGTGGGGAGTGACCAGCAAGAAAAGCAAGAGGGGGCCGCCCCGGCTGTGGGGCCAGTGCCAGCAGGCGATCAACTCGTTCACCTTTTGACAAGGGCACCATCATCGCCCTAACGGGGCCTTCCACCGGCACGGCCCACGGGACGATCACGCTGAATTGCCCCTGGACCGGATAGCGAATTTATGTTTCCACATAGTCTAACGGCCCGAGGTAGCGACCCAATTCATCGGTGCAAGTCAGCCGCGCCACTTTTTTCGGCCAATTTGCTGCCCGCCTTGCATTCTTAGGCTACCGGTAGCCCAAACCTATACATTGCCTATTGACATAGCCCAGTCTACCAAGAGCACAATAGAGGTGAGGAAGCGGAGCGCCATAATGTATCCAGGCAGCACTCGAAGAACCACGGGCCCCCAAATCGGGGGTCTGCCATGCTTCACGAACACGCCGACGAACGTCCGGGAAGGGGCACAGATCCGTAGAGATGTTAAAAATGAAGGAACCTCCGGCGATGTGTATGAAAACACAGGAGAGGACGACAATTTGTCAGGCTATTGTTCGACCTTTTTGCAGAAAATTTCGGGATTTTGCGATGATAAATGGCAATCGATCGGGATTGTGGGCCGAAAATGCACAGGTTATACGGAAATTCGGGGCGAACCAGCGCCGACCTTCAGAGCCCTCCCCGAACACTTCCGGTTATCGGCGGGCTGGAACACGAACCTGAGATCACCGATCGACCTGGAGTTGGGCAATTCCCGACCCCCCGATCAGGCTCCGCAGAGAGGCGTCAGGTCGTGGGTCAAATGGAGGACGTAGCGGCGAGTTTACCTCGCCAAAGGTGGGTGTCCCGATAGGATCAGGATAGAATTCGCCCCGACCGCGTCAAGTTGACTAACGGCCCTATGCCACGATGTTTCAGATAACAAAAGGAGTTAGCGAAGAGGAGCAAAAACTCTCAAAATGTAACTCATTGAAACAACAAGACTAATTCAATCTGCGGAAATTTACTCAGGCCCCTAAGCCACGATGTTATAGAAAGCAAAAGGGGTTAGCGAAGAGGAGAAGAAACTTGGCAAAATTCTATCTCA
The DNA here is from genome assembly GCA_963804995.1 of uncultured Acidobacteriota bacterium. Lineage (GTDB taxonomy): Bacteria > Acidobacteriota > Terriglobia > UBA7540 > UBA7540 > Bog-366. The sequence continues at coordinate 1,466,941 of CAWDSK010000006.1, read as the reverse complement.
TTGAAATGAGGAGAGTTAATCGATTCTGTTGCAAATGGGGTGAGGGAAAAATGGGGAACTAAAAATGAAGGTTAAACCCACGATGTTGTTGAAAACAAAGAAAGAAGGAAGTGAAATTTTGACTAATGCCACGATGTTTATGAAAAATAAGCTAGTTATGGCGATGAATCACTTGACAAACAAATGTACAGGCAGTAGTTTTATGCGATGGATACGACAATTACCGTGTTATTGGCAGTCGCGTCTGCTCTCCTCACGATTTATATGGCCTATCAGGGGGTGCATGTGACTTTGCACCCCACAGACGATCCGATCACGCGGAAGCATTATAAAATCAAGTTCTTAGCCTGCGGAGCCGTGGCTGTGCTCTTGATCGCATTTCAGGCAGCTAAGAACGCGCAGACCCAATCCGCAATACGTAGGCAACTGGCTGAGATTGAGCATAACACCAAGCAGCCTCCGACCGTTCAAGTTACAAACAATATGCCACCTCCGACCGTGATTAATAGTAGCAAGTCATCTGCGGATGAAGCTACTGAGAAGGCGCGACGCTCCATACAGGGGAAAATCAGCCGATACATAGATACGGGGAACTCGCTACGTACGAGATTTTTTCCGGGAAGTGTCTATCCAGACAAGGACCAGCATGAGTGGGCATTGTCTGTTCAAAGCTGGCATAAAGCCATCGAGAATTATCTTAAAACGATTCCCAGGGGGAATGTGTACCTCGCGAGATTTCGCAGTCAATCGAGAGGTAATGAGTCCTACCTTGGTGGAGGGATGACACCCGAATACTATGAAACTTGGAAGTTATTGATGAGCGACCAGCAAAAACTTGAAGAATTCCTTCAAGACCCAAGCATAGGAGCGCCCTAAAAATAATTTCATTTTGTACTTGACAAACAACTATTAGTGGCGTAAACTGTACTCATGATTAACAACATACCAGAAACGTTGCTTGAAGCAGTTCGATACTACTCCGACCCGGAAGTATGCCATCAGGCTCTTGCAGATGTCCGGTGGCCCAATGGTAAGGTCACTTGCCCGCGTGCGGATTGCGGCGGGACAGAGGTCTGGACGATCAATAGCAAGACACGTGGAATCATCTGGCGCTGCAAGACTTGCCGAAAGCAGTTCACGGTCAAGGTCGGAACGATTTTCGAGGACTCCCCGCTTGGCTTGGATAAATGGCTTCCCGCCTTCTGGCTTGAGATGTCATCGAAAAAAGATGTGAGTTCCTATCAGCTTGGCCGGGCGCTCAATGTGACGCAAAGGACCGCATGGTTCATGCTTCACCGAATCCGGCTCACGATGCGCGAAAACGGAGATCGCGACCCGCTGTCTGGCGAAGTCGAAGTTGACGAAACTTTCATCGGCGGAAAAGAGCGCTTCAAGCACGCGAGCAAAAGGCAGCATCTTGGCCGTGGGTCAATCGGCAAGTGCGCGGTCATGGGACTTCTCAAGCGGCATGGTACGATTCGCGCCAAAAAGGTACGGACTGTGCGCAAGGGAGAGCTTCAAGCACAAATCAGCCGCAACGTTGCTCCCGGCTCCGTCATCTACTCTGACGCATTGAAGTCCTATGACGGAATCGAAGAGCAGAATTACATTCACGAAGTCATCAATCACGCCGAAGAATTTGTCCGGGGCCGTGTTCACACGAACGGCCTTGAGAACTTCTGGAGCCTGTTCAAGCGGACAATTTACGGGACGCATCATTCCGTTGACGCTTTTCACCTTGACCGCTATCTCGATAGTGCTACCTTCCGATTCAATACTCGCACGATGACAGACGGAGAGAGATTCCAGACGGCCTTAAAACAGGCAGACGGTCGGAGAGTGACGTACAACGAATTGACCGGAAAAGAAGGTGAGGATGTATAAAGACACGGGACAAACTGGCGTCGAAGAAAAAGTCAAAATATCGCCGCGTAAGTTTAAGGCGGGGCTCAGGCGCTTGCTTTCGGTGGGCAAAGAAGAGCTTGATGCTCAACTCAAGCAGGGCCGTGAGCAGAGACGTGCCAACCGGAAGGCCAGTTAGTTAATGCGGACCGGAACACCCAACTTCTACTGCCATTGTTTGTCATGTGATTTGTCGCCCTAGTTATAGTCGCTAACCCACGATGTTTATGAAAATAAAGGGGGTTATTGAAAGTGCGGAGGAAAGAGAAAAGAGGGACCCTCCATCGGAGACGGGGCTGGCAAGAGCAGGCGACGCGATGATTGGGGCGAAGCCGGAAGGCGCGACAGGCGTTGGACGGGAGGTCAAAGGCGGTGAGGCCCGCTGCCCTAACCGACCCGCCGCAGCCCCCTGTCTCAGCTACCGGCTGTCACTGCAAGGACAGGGCAGCGCGACGGCCCGGAAGACTCGCGGCGAGCAGCTAACCGCTCCGGCCGAACCCCGCCCGCCCGTGACGCACTTCCCCACATCGGTAATCGGATGGATGGCACAGGAACATGAGCCCAATTCGGCCGACCGGAGCCTGGCAGTAACGTGCTGCTCCAATCATTCGATCACGCGATCGCCGGATCACCCGATCTCCCGATCACTAGCCCCCGCTGGCCCACACTCCCCCGCTTCGGTTATCGGCGGCGCCAGGTAAGAAGATGAATCAAATGCTGACTTCGAAAATCGCCAATCACCAATCGCCATTCACAAATGACCTGATCTCCTGATCGCCAGCCCCCGCCGGCCCACACTCCCCCGCTTCGGTTATCGGCGGTGCCAGGTGAGAAGATGAATCAAATGCTGGCTTCGAAAATCGCAAATCACAAATTGCCATTCACAAATGACCCGATCGCCCGATCTCCGGATCAACCGATCTCCCGATCGCTCGTCCCCGCCGCCACGCACTTCCCCGTGCAGACAGCTCACAATCGACAGCTCACAGTTAGTCCCCGGCCTCGTATAGCGAGACCCGAACCCCGAATCCCTTCTCCCCCCGCCGTGACGCACTACCCCATATCGGTTATCGGCGGGTTGGCACTAGTCCATGAGCCCACAAATCGAGAGGGGGACCGGCCATCACCTCATCACTCAATCGCGAGATCACTCTGTGGTCCGATGGTCGGATCATCCAAAACCACGTTCTTGGGCCCCGGACTTAGGACCCTGGACTCCCGACTTGACTGTCTAATCCTCGAAGCTCCCGGTGACGCCCTGGAAGCCGCGCGCGGCCTGTCGCAGGATCCACTTGATGACGCGAGCGTCGTTGTAGCAGTAGCCGAGGTTATGGTTGAGGGTCGAGAAGCAGTGCGTCTGGCACACCGTCTTCATCTCGTCCAGTTGCTTGACTTCGAACTTATGGTTTTCGATGGTGCCCCAATCGTACTTGGCGGAATACATGGGGAAGCAGGGCGCGAGGGTGCCGTCCACGCGGATGATGACGTTGTTCTGACCCGCGCGGCAGTTCCAGGGCTCAACCTTCCCCCGCATGAACTCGCACATGTCGCGCAGGCGCTTGACGGAGTTCACCATCTTGTAGCCGGAGCGGTTCTTTTCGATCAGCCACTCGACGAGGTCATCCACGCGCGACCAATCTTCTTGGCGGATGAAGGTGTCATTCTCATCGTAGTGCTGGAAGTGTTCCTGTTGGAGCATGGGGGACTCGTTGATGTGATAGTCGGTGACGATGCCATTGTCGTGTGCGATCTCGGTCAAGCGCTTTACATCCTCCATGTTATTCCGGCAGATGTTGATGTTGAAGAACACAATGGTGCCGTAGCGGTATTGCCGCTGGATGAGGTAGTCGAAATGCTTGCGCACCGGAGCCAACGCCTTGGGCAGCCCTGGTTTTTCCTCCACGGCATCCACGGCGAAATTCACGACGGCCACTCCTGCATCGGCGAGGCGGTCGATGACCTCCGGCCGCAGCAGGCGTGCGTTGGTGGGCAGATAGACCCAGAAGCCTTTCTGCGCGGCGTAATCCACCACCTTGTGGACGAACTGCGGACGCAGCAGCGGCTCACCGCCCATCAGCGCCAGCACCCGGCAGGTGGTGGAGTGCAGCCAGTCGATGGAACGTTTGGCCGTGTCCTCGCTCATGCCCTTTACGCTGTTGTCGAACGCCCAGCAGTAGTGGCAATCGAGATTGCATTTCCACTCTGTGAAGAGGTAGGCAATGATGGGGTGAAAATCTCCTGGCAGCAGGCGGGACTTGATGTACGGAAACATCCACCCCCGCATGGCACGGTAGATCAGGGGGGTGGACCAGCGGCGCCGGTAAGGGTTCTCAGGGTGGGCCCGAGGGTCCCAATCAGCCGGATGGTGTTCAACCAGAAGCCCCGGGTGCCGGGGAAATACGGGTTCCGGCAGCACCTGCCGCTCCCCGGTGGGAGCTGGGGGCAGCAGCATGGACGAGGGTGGTTTTGTCAGCAGTTCGTGAAGTTGGACGTCCAAGCGGAACTCCGGAGTAATTCCGCCTGGCTCTGGAATGGATTGCATGTCTGCCATTGAGTCTCCTTTTTGTTTCTCTTGGTACCCTAAAAGGACGTGTGATGGCTGAATTCACGTCCGTAGTTGCCCGTCTTTGCCGTGGACCTTTGGCCATGCCTTTAGAGGTAGCTGGTCCATGCAGACAGGTCAGTGGGCAGGTTTGGTTTAATGAAGGCATCCATCTGTGCCGCGGTTCGGGCCGGACGAGAATTAGTGACTTCGCCCTTTCCGGCCTCATCCTGAGCTTTCCCTGGAGGCCGGCCATTACGACGCTTTACAATGCTGGATACCCAGCAAATCCCCGACAAACCCCCAACAAGCCCCTGTACTGCACCACGTATCAACGTACTACACCCTGGAACCCTTTAGCCCATTTTAAGACATTTTGTCGGTTTATGCCAAGGGTGCCAGCAACGCAAAGTCGCACAGGTGGCAAGCGAGCTATGGGACGACGGTCGCCGTCAGTCTGACATCGATAGCACATGCAGGTCAAGGGCTGAGAGAGGGCAAAGGTGCCCGTGGGGGCCAATCTAGGCTATTTTGTCGATGTCCTTTGCGCCGAAAGCCGATGACCCTTTGATAGCAAAAAAATCGCCGATTTGTTTATCCCTTCGACACTTGGAAAGTGGTATGATACGCGGCGCTTGGAACCCAAGGTTGGCGAGTAACCTAGCCGAGAGATGTCCGGTTGTCAGTAGGCCAGTATAATGAAACCAACCCCCCACACCGGGATTGCTGGTGGGAGATGATGAGCGTTGGGCTCGGGCGCCACGATTCGAAAGCATGAATCTAGGCTAGAAGTTCGGAGCGGGATGGATTTTCCTGAAAGTGAGGTGCGCGGGTATGGAAACAGGAACGCCAGCAAAGGTTATTCGAAAGGTCAGAAAGCGCTTGGAAGTGAGCCAGGAAGGCTTGTCGCGATTGTTGAACGCGACCAAAGGAGCCGTCCAGCACTGGGAGCGCGGCCGAAACAATCCTGACCTGGCCAGACTCAATGCCTTACGCCAGCTTTGTCCGCCGGGAGCGGAGCGGAAGGAGCTGGACGCGCTCATCAAGCAAACCCAAGCCCGGGTCGCGCCGTTCCCCACCGTCAAAACCGGTGAGACTGCCAAGCCAGGCGAGATCATGGCGGGGGGCTCCGCCGTGGTCCCGGGAGGCAGCTTCATCTACCTTCGCCGCGAGAATCACAAGCTGCAACGTCAAGTGACACGTCTGGAATCGTTGGTCCAGCGCCGCACTGAGCAGCTCCGCATCCTTGAGGACCTGGCAACCGAACTGCAACGCGAGATTGCCAAACTCAAAGCGGGCCATGAGGCTTTGCCCAGCTCTCCGTCAAGTGGCGCCGCGGCCGCCGGCGAGTAGGCCCCAGGCGTGAGGCGCCCCGTTCTTGGTTTAAAGTTAGGGGCTGACCAGATCGCAGGCGGAAGTGTCGACTGCGCAAGGGACAATTCTGCGAGGGCGGGCGCACCATTTCGAGCCCGGCGGAATAAGGTATAGGCAGCGCGAAGAGTGGTTAGGAAGAACCCTGAAGGTCGATTGCCGAGGACCGTCTGCGAGGGATAGTAACTCCCTGCACCTAGTTTTTTCGAAGCTGCATCGCCCGAATTGAAATCATCATGGGGGCGGCATTCATGTCCTTCTCCTGCGCCAGCATTTCAAGAAACGCGATGGCCTGACTCAGGAGATGCTGGGCGTTGTCACGCGTTCGCAAATCGAGCAATAATCCGAAGGCTTTCCTGGCCATCTTATGTGTCGCTCTACTCGTTGTCTTCATGGCAGCCATAGCCCCTTTTCCCCGATATTGAACAACGACAAGACGTGCCGTGACGAAAAGTTCCAAGTCCCCAACCTGGAATCCGTCAATGGTTGATCAAGCCCTATCCTGAAACCCCCAGTCTGAGTTGAGGTGCGAGGTTTCAACTAGTACCGTAACACATTTGACAATTTATGAAGATTTTATACAAGAAGAAAATATTTGTTGTCAGTAAATAATTCTGCCAGCTCCAGGCAAGCGTTTGAGGGTCGAAGCCTGCTGCTCGCTGCCCTGTCATGAAAACTTGGTGCCCCGAAGGCAGCTTGGAGTGCGGTAGCAGCAGCTACCGCCTTTCTTCCTCCGGCCCTCGCCTATTTGCCGTCTGGACCGAAGGCCGAAGGCGGTAGCTGCTGCTACCGCACTCCAAGGCACGAGGGCTTTTCACTTCTGCTGCAACGACTTAATATAATCCGTGAGATTAGCCACGCGCAGGCGTACCTCTGACTCGTGTTGGTGTTCCATCGTTCTGAAAATTGGACCCCAGACCGGCATTTCTTTAGTGCCGTGAGCTGCTGCGCCGGAGGGGCCGGTGATGATATTGACGACCTGCACCGACGGGAATTTGCCATTATTCCTATTCGAAAGTGCCGTCAGGTCCGCCGGGGGAACTTTTAACGCGCTGGCGACAGGCCCGTCCCCCTTCCCTCCGATCCCGTGGCAGGTAGCGCAGTATGCCTGATACATCTGCTTGCCCGAGGTCGCCGCAGTGTGGGGGGCGGGAACGGTCACGACGTTAGTCTTCTGCGCCAGGCCCAAACCGCACAGGGCGACGAACGCGCAGCATAGAATTAGGGATCGGAATTTCACGATGTCCTCCTTAGAAACGGCGCTTCAGCCACTTGCCTTCACGAGCCGCCCCCCCTTTCACGGGTAGATGCGGTGAAGATCAAGGCCGGCCCTGGCGGAAAGGAATTCTGTCCGCCGGGGCCTGCCTGCTGATGGAGTGAGGTTAGAAGTGAAAGCCCAGTTCCGCCGTAAAGGTTCGCGGCGTAACGTAATGGGTTCCACTGAAGGTCGAAAGGAAGTTATAGAGCGCCTCTTTATTGGTCAGGTTGATGACCGTAAAGCGGACGCTCCATTTGTGTTTGTCACCGTTAAACAGATTGTCGTGGCCCACCGATATATCGAAGAGGTTGCGCGGGGCGATACGGGGTGGGTTGTGATCGTCGTTTTCGGTGCCTGCCGCTGGAATCTTTATGTATTTGGAAGAGTAGTCATTCGCCGGGCACAGGCCACTTGAATTGATCGGAGTCGTGGGGGTCGCAAAAACGCCCCCGCAGGAGAGTCCTGCTTGGAATTGCTGGTCGGGAGTCAACCCGGAAAAGTCCACGACCGTGTCCGTCCCGTTCGGCCCGTTATTGCAATTGCCGCCCGCGCACGGTGTGGGACCTGCCACGAGGCCGCTATCGTAGCGCCAGTTGAAGCCAACCCAGGGGCCGCGTTTAAACGGCTGGTATTGCAGGTGAGCGGTTGAATTGAACACCTCGTCGTGGTCAATGCGAAAAACTCCACCCGCGCCCGCGCTCGTCGGCGTAGTTCCAATTCCGCTGATCTGGGGTGTGAAGAAGCGTGCCGCCACACTGGAGAAGACCACAAATGCGGTAAATCCGTGGGTATTCGGGACACTTAGGCGGACGGCATATCCGGGGATTTTCGAGTGGTCCCACACTATGGGAAAAGTGAGCGGCGTGGCGCCGAAGATACTGAAGTCGTAAGCCCCATGCGTATACTTCCAAATGTATTCGCCGTCCACAACCAGGTATTTTCCGAAGGCTTGCTCGAGGCCGGCATGAAACTCATTACGCGTACCGGGGCTCAGGGGAACGGTGAGGCAGGGATAGCCCTGGCTGATAGACATGAGATCATTGACCACGGGGTCGTCGCACCCCTTGCTGGCCAGGACCAAGTTCTCATTGAACGGCGTTTCCATGGCGCGAGCGTAAGACGCCCGCAGCACGGTGTTCGTATGCTTGATGTTATAGGAAACGCCGACGCGAGGTTCCACCAGACGGGCAATCGTTATGCCATTGTAGAAATCGCCGCGCAGCCCGAGGTTAAACATCCAATTCTTCGCTTTGATGGTGTCCTGAATGTACAGGGCCACCTCTTTAATATCCGAGTGACCGCGGAAAGCGTACAACCCACTGGTCGGATTCGGGCAACCGTCGGACGCTGGGAGTGACCCCGTACGGGTTAGATCGTAGCAACCCAGCAGCGGTACAAATCCGGGATTTGCCTGCACCAGGCCGCTGCAATTCGCCGGATTCGTCAGCGCCGGGTTGGTGTCAGGACTCCCGTCAGGGTTAAAACAGACTGGGTTAAAGGTGGGATCGACGATCCCGAAGGAGTCGTTTTCTGTCAGAAAGGTGTGCTGGAAGTTGACTCCCGCCTTCAGGTTGTGGATGCCTTTCGCGTAAGAGATATTCGCCCTCGCGCCTGCGTTGGTAAGCGTGCGATTTTGGCTGAGGGTCTGTGTCTGAAGACCTGGCGTAAGGTCGGCGAAGGGGTTGGCGCTCGGGTAGTAGTTCGCTTGATCGTGCCGGACCCAACCACCGAGTGAGACCACAGTGTTGCCATTGACCAGACGCGACCAACTGGGGGCAACGTTGATTGTCTTAATTTGGGAACGCTGGTCCTCGGAACCCACCAGACGGCCGTCGGGCCCGAATCCTCCATTGTCGACCACGAGTCCGGACCATGCTGTGGCGTTTTGGGCGTCGAACGAATTGGGCGTCTGGAACCAGGACCGCGTGAAACCGAAGTTCAAATTGAAGGTATCCCTGTCCGAGGGTTTGAAGTCGAACCGGTCAAACAGATTCTGCTGATTCCCCCGGGCGTGCATCACGTTGAATTCCGGTGGATCCAAAAACCGGCTGGTGTTCAGACCATTGGCAGAAATGAAGTTGCCCCACTTGTCCTTGCCATAGGCGAGATTGAAGCCGCCATTTGCCGAACCAAATGTGCCATAGGAAGCGGTGATGCTTCCGGTCGGCTTGCTGACCCCAAGCCCCGACCGTGTGGTGGCGACGATGACCACACTGGTTTTGTCTCCGAATTCCGCCGGTGGCGCCCCCGGTATCACCTCCAACGACTGGATGGAGTTGAGAGAAATCTGATTCGAGAAGATCTTGCTTTGCTGGTCGGTGATGGGCTGGCCGTCCACCGAGAACGAATTTTCTGCGTGATCGCCCATTCCGTGGAAGAGGCCGTTGGAATCCGCGGTGACTCCCGGTGTGGAAAGGGTGATCAATGAGCTGATGGAGGAGGATTGACTTTCGAGCGGCAGCTTATCGAAGAGTGCCCGGTCCACATCCGTATGGGTCGTGGGATCCGTCTCGATGATATCCGCCGCTTCGCCCGTGACCGTTACCGTGGTTTTCGCGCCGGCCAATTGCAGCGTGATTTTTAGACTGACGGGAACCATGGAGTTAAGGTCCACCTCTTGCGCCTGGGGGGCGAAGCCCGTGGCGGTAACGCTCAGGTGATACGGATTGAAGGGGACGTTGGTGAAGCTGAACCCGCCCGAGCTGTCCGTTGAGGCGGTGCGTTCAAAACCGGTGATGGGGTTGTGAATTGTCGCTGTGGCGCCGGGGATCACTGCGCCGGAGGGATCCGCCACCGTGCCGTGGACCGTCCCGGCGCTCCCCAGGTTCTGCCCGAGTATCACCGCGGGAAGGGTCACTGCCCACAAGAAAACAATAGAGAAAAATAAAAGGGGTCGCCTTTCGACCATGGCCCTGCTCCTTTTGCTCCTGAGAATTTTGAGGTGAAGCGAGATGGGAAAATTTTCAGGAGAGGGGAGGGGAGCGGGCGCCTAACGCTTGGGCGAGGTTAAGAGAGTACCTCGGTTCCCAAGCTGTCAGGTGGTAGGGTGTTCCGAGATGCGGCTTCGAGAGGAGGGCCCGGGCCGCGGGCCGAACCGAGCTGCTGCGAGCCACTTGGCAAAGCGGGCAGAACGGGCTGACTTCCTGACTCGCATGCAGGTGTGTCGTGCCGTGTCCAGCACGGCAGACACTCGCAGAAGATTCGTGGTGATGGAAGACTTCGACCGAGAGAAGCTGAAATTCACCGGCCAGGGCAAGGCAGGCAATGAGTGCATGCACCCAGTATCGGTGTCGAGATTTTCCTAACCGTCGCAAGTTATTCGTTCCGCACTTTTACAACCCGGACCCGGGGGGTCCCTTTAGCCCTAGCCTGTCCACATCATACCAAGAAATTTTCAATTTGGGGAGTTCTCAATGCCCCTGTGCGTTTTGCAATGAATGGATGCCTGCCTCCCGGCGGGGGGTTGCATCCGAAAGACATTCATCCTAGCGTAATGCGTCCCTATTTTCGGCCGCGCCGCGGAGGAAGCCAAACGGCGGCTACCCGCGCGCTGCCGGCTACCTGCTATTGATAGGGAAGGCTGTACAGCAACCCTTTGGATAGTGTAGAGGGTTGCTCGTTGCCAGAGCTGGGCCTGGGAAGGTTCGTCCTGGTGAGTAGGGAAAAGTCGTGTTCCCCCACGCCTCGCAAGTAATTCTCCCCCTCCCGCGGACGAGAAGTAGCCTCTAACTGTTCAAACAGACGGTTTTGCAAGGCATCGACTTCATTTTGGTAACCGGGAGACAGGGCAATATTCGCATTTTCCAGGGGGTCGCTGGGCCGGTGGTAAAGCTCTCTGTTGCCGTCATGATCCCTTATGAAATGCCACTCGGGGGTTACCAAACTGATGGACTCAGCAAAGGCCAATTCGGAGATCACCTGAGGCTGCGAATTGCAAGAGGCCGGAGGCAAAGTCCAATAGCAGCGCAAACTCTTCGGTTCCGGCGCTGGACTTGCGCCCGCGGAAAAATCCAGGACCGTAGCGAACAGTTGTTGAAGACTTACCAGATTGGTGACCCGTCGTCCGGCAGGGATTCCAGGCCCGGCGATGATCAGGGGGACATGCAGCAACTCCCAACCGTTTCCCCAGAGGTGACCATAGTGGCCATGGTCGCCCAAGCTTTGGCCATGGTCGGCGAAAACGACAATGTAAGTATTCGACCACTCAGGAGATGCTCCCAACACCCGCAGAAGGTTACCAATCTGCCTGTCTTCATAGGCAATCCCACTGTCATACCCAGCAACCACCGTTGCCAGCTCCGCCGCGGATTTCGGATCGGCGACGAGGCGCGAGAACCCGTGAATCTCTCCATCGACCCGGTGGGCCAAGGTGGTGTGTGCGTTCCCGAACTCATCCCCTATTTCAGAGATAGGGCTATAAGGTTCATGAGCATCATAGAAATTAATAAAGAGAAAGAAGGGCTGCGGGGAGCGATTCCTGAACCAATGCGTAACGGACTGGCTGACCTGGTGAGCATTGCGGCGCCGCAGGGGGTCCACACGGAAGAAAGGATGGTAGAAGAAATACAAAAACAGCTTTACCGCGCCGATGCTGTCCAGGTCCGAGCGCAGCGAGTCGTCGCCATCTTCATAGAAATCAAATCCCTGTGCGAGGCCGGTTCGTTTGTTCCCCATTATGAAATTTGCGTTGAAGCCCACGGTCGTATATCCACGGAGTTTCAGGATGGAGGCAAGCGTCAACAAGCCATTGGGCAAGGGTGAAGTGGCATTGGCGGCGTGCTCATGGGGCAAGAGGCCTGTAAATATCGACGCGAAGGATGGCAAAGTCCAGGGAGCGGGAGCCACAGCCGTCTCAAACAGGACTCCTTGTTTCGCCAGATTGTCCAGATTGCCAGTGGTCGGGCGGGAGTAACCATAGCTGGAAAAGTGGTCCGCCCTTGCGGTATCAAGCGCAATCATGATGATGTTTGGTTTATTGGCCGTTGCCCGTCCTGCACCCGGGCTTGAGTCCTGGATTGCAGCAGGTGCGCCGATCTTGGAGCTCACAGAATTTAAAAGAACGACCGCGATAAGGAACGCGCCTGCCAGGAAGAGTTTCAGTTGGCGGCGGGTTGGGAAGGCCAGCACGGCGCCCGAATACTGTTGGAGGACCGGCCTGACCCACATTGACGCGATGCCTACTATGAACCCCACGGACAGTGAGAAACTCACGACAGACAAAATCGTAGCAGGCTCGGGCGATTTCCGGGACAACACGTAGATTGCCACCGTCGAAATATAGGCGCCAACGGTGAAACACAAAATTGCCACCAGATACTCGGTGATCCGGCAATTGTTCCGGTTACAGAGTCCCCGAACCGTACCCAGAATCAGGCCTACGAAGCCAAAGAACAAGGCATCGGCCAAAGGAGCAAGAACCAAGATGGCGGGTCCAGCCGCAGCGTGAGGAAAGCTGGCGTTGCCTTGCTGGAGAAGGAAAATCCCTTCACAGGCGCCAAGCACCGCGCCCAGACACATGGACGCCAAAGCCCACCTGGCTGCAACCCTTGAAACATATTTTGGCATGACCGGCAATCTCTACTCTCGGGACAAATATTTGATTTGGAATCGACCGGGGTACCCCTCACCCGGGAATCCAGGCTGAAAGCAACTTAGTGCGAGTGAATTCCTGTTGAGCATAGTTTAGGCCCGCAGGAGGCCGATTCAGGGGGTAGTGGCGTGACCTCCGGGATGGTTGTCCAAAACGCAGGGGCTACTGGTGCTGGGTCGAACGAGTTACATATTTCGCGATGCCTACTATAGCATGTCGTGTGCCAGCCGCACAACCGCTTTTACAGTGACCTAGTGTTTCGGAGGGGAATCCGTAGGGGTCGCCGCGGCTGAAAGTCCGCCGATCCTAATGGAGGGCGACCGCTCGGCGCTGAAACTTATAACCACCCCGTCGCTCGACGCGCCACGGAAATCAGGAGGGGAGTTCTTAAAAACACTCCCCGCCTCAGATGATGAGGGGTGGCGCGCCGTGCCCCGATAGCGCGTTCTTTCCAAACACCCGCCGGGCGAGGCGTGTGGAGGCCGGTTTCGGCAGCGCGTTCTCGTCGACAGCCCGCTATTTCGCATACCGCCGGAAGAAGGAATTGGGATTCCACTGAGGGCGATTGGCGCCGTCGGCCATTGCCTCGGCAAGCCGCAACACGATCTTATTGTATTTGGCGGCTGCGGCCAGATCTACGGGCTGATGGGTGTCATCCGAAGGCGCGTGATAGCGATTCGTAAGCCACTGCTTGGCAGTTGCCTCCTCCGGTGAGCCCTTGACGTACCCGAACGAAAAGAAGATGGAAGGAATACCCTTCTTGATGAAGCTGTACTGATCGCTGCGGATCAAGACATTGCGCTCCGGAGCGGGGTCAGGCTGCACCTCAACTCCCTCCGCTGCCGCCACGTTCTTCAGAAGCGCCCCCAGGTCAGACTCCTCGAGGCCATAGACGGTCAGTCGTTTCAAGGGGAAGATCGGGAGGAACATGTCGATGTTCAAGTCTCCGATGATTTGCGTGATGGGAACGGTGGGATGCGCGGCGTAATATCGCGAGCCCAGAAGGCCCGCCTCTTCACCCGTCGGCACCAGGAAGAGCAACGACCGGCGCGGTTTGACGCCGGACTCATGCAGTACGTCGGCAACTTCGAGAAGTGTCGCCACGCCCGACGCGTTATCCATGGCCCCGTTGTAAATCCGGTCGCCATTGATGGGCTCACCAACGCCCAGATGGTCCACGTGTGCGGAGAGGACCACGTATTCATTTTTGAGCGCCGGGTCGGACCCTGGGAGAATCCCCACAATATTCTGTGAAGTGACTTCCTGTTGGGCGTACTTCGCGTGCGCTTCGAGTGATACCGCCAGGGGAAAGCGCGGCAACTGGGTGCCACGGTCCGCGATCTCCACCATTTCCTCGAAGGTGTGTCCGGAGCCCGCAAACAGCTTCTCCGCCTCCGCGGGATTGAAGCCAATCCCCAGTTGATCGCCCGGCGTTTCGTCCATCTCCCGATCGGCCAACTGCATGGCAGGCTGAGACCGCAGCACCATGGCGCGCGACCAGGGGATATCCATATGGTGTGGGTTGTAGACTGAAATGATGCCGATGACGCCCGCGCGGTGCAGCGCACGCCAGCGTTCTTCGATGGACTGTGCATGGGCACGCAACACAATGGGAAGCGAGGTCGGTCCACCGGTGACGTACACAGCGACCTTGCCGTGCAGATCCTGGCCGGCCAAATCGTCGTACTTCAGCTCCGGGACACTCAGGCCATAGCCGACAAATGCCAACGGTGCGTTGATCGACGGCGCCGGAGCCACGGAGGCGCGGATGATGGCGTCATCACCGAGGCGGAGGGGTTCACGCTTGCCTCCTCTGATCAGAGCCAGGCTTGACCCCTTCTCCTCGATGGTGCGGGAGTAAAACTTCACGGGCTGGATGTAACCCTGTGTCCCGGCCGGGGTGAGGCCTTCCTGCTTGAAGTGCGCAGCCACGTATTCCGCGGCGATACGATGTGCCTCGCTACCTGTACGGCGTCCCTCCAACTTGTCGCTTGCCAGGTACTCGACGTAGGACCACCAACGCTTGCCCACTCCTACATCGGCAAAAGTGGTCAGAGCAGAAAGCACCACGAGCATCAGCAGACACTTTCGCATCATGGATTGGCTCCTTGCAGGATTGGTCCCGGGCAGGCAATTTACGACTGCCTGCCAAGTCTAGTGTGGTGTCCCGGTTAATATTTGACAAGACTGTCCGACCCCCTCCCCCCAGCCCCTCTCCCCCAAAGGGGCGAGGGGAGAGTTAATTCTCTTGCCCTCGCCCCTTTGGGGGAGAGGGTGGCTGGCCGAGGCGTTCTCATCAGCCGAGGCCAGACGGGTGAGGGGGTTCTACCCATTGTCAACTCTAGCACGGGACACCACACTAGGCCGCGCGGGGAGTATCAAACTTGAGTTTCTCCGCCGGCGGCGTACGCACATCCCAAGCCAGTCCCACGGTCTTAAGCATGCGGATAAAAGCGTATGAAAGGTCGATTTCCCAGGGTCGAAGCCCGTGGCGTGCGGAAGTGGGAAATGCATGGTGGTTATTGTGCCAGCCTTCGCCGTAAGTGATCAGGGCCACCCACCAGCAGTTGGTGGAGAGGTCTGAAAGTTCAAAATTCCTGTATCCGAAGGTGTGGCTGGCGGAATTCACAAACCAGGTGCTGTGATAGGTGACGACGAGCCGCACGCACATTCCCCAGACGACAAACGGCCAGCCGCCGAGGAGGTACAACCCGATGGCCAGCAGGATGGAGAGCTCCAAGTAGAAGCGCCCCAAGAACCCGTAAAAGGGCTGGCGGAGCAAGTCCGGGGTGTAGCGCTCCGTGAGGTCCTGCCAGTCTTTTTTATTGGGCACCCACATCATCCACAGGACATGACTCCAGAAGAAGCCGTCGCGCGCGCTATGCGGGTCACCCTCTGCATCGGAGTATTGGTGGTGTTGCCGATGGTGCGCGACCCAATCGACAGGACCGCCTTCGAGCGTCAGCGTGCCCAGCAGAGCCAGGGTGTATTCCACGGCTTTTGGACATTTGAAGGAGCGGTGCGTGAGCAGGCGATGATAGCCGACGCAGATTCCCAGTCCTCCGAACAGGGCGTGCATGAGGATGCAGAGGCCAACGGCTGCCCACGTGGTTTGCCAGAAAACCGCGATGACGCCCAGGTGCATGGCGATGATGAAAGCGGCCTTGACAGGAACGAAGTGATCGCGAACGGGAACGTTCGGTGCAGTAGAGGGCAGTACAGCGCTCAGGTTAGACATATGACTCCCAAAAATATCGGCTCGGGCGGGACCCGGGCTGACAATTATACCCTATGGATGGTTGAATGCCCTGATGATTCGGAGACAGGTAGGGCGCGGACTGCAAACTTCTCCACCTGCCCGGCGCGATAGGATCCGCTTGGCCCCAGAAAATAACTCACTTACCGACAGGCGTCCCCCCTCCGCCTTCGATTAGTCTCGGAGGAGGTTTATTGCCGTTCCACCAGAAGTTGAGCTAGCCACTCTTGCGGAGATTAGATCCGCTCGAACGTTCGCCGCCTGCAATCCCTTTGGACCGTTCTTCACTTCAAAACTTACCCGGGCGCCCTCTTCGAGTGAGCGATAACCATCGCCCGAGATGGCTGAGAAGTGTACGAATACATCTTCGCCGCTTTCGCGTTGAATGAACCCGTAACCTTTAGCCGCGTTGAACCACTTGACTGTCCCTTGTTCCTTCATTTTGCTAGCACCTTAGTGTGTGTGATTTGGCAATTTGTAGCAATGCCACCGGCGGGAATGCCTCCAACGGCACACTGTAATACCTGGTTTCGCAAAATCGTGGAGCCGCACGACGCACGTAATTCGCTTCTGCGAGACTTGAGGGAATTACAACAACAAACTGCGGGTAGACCTTACCACTTTTTGTCGCAGCGCGCTATTAGAAAAACTATTTTTTGAGACTTTGATGTATGTCAAAATGTGTGCTGTTTACTTGTTGTGCATATGCATGATGGTGCACCTGCTGGAATGATTGATTGGATGCGTTATTTTCAGGTGTGTCCGAAAGCCAGTGCAGCGAGCGTCACCATTTTCCCCATAGCGCCAGGGGAAGAGTAGGACCGGTTCCGCAACACCAGGGTCAGGATCCAGCCGCATTTCCGCGAGGGCGCTTCGCGACCTGTCCCGATTTGATCGGGAAGCGCTCCTACAACATGCCCGGCGGGGGATCATTCTGTGCACCACACGATGGAATGTTATGAGTAACCGTAGCGCAGACCTCCACTGTTGAGGTCTGCGGCTCTTCCCGCGAAAAAACGCAAAATTCAACCACAGGGATCTCCTCTCAGAATCGGGTGTGTGAATCTAACGAAGAACCGCGGACCCCAAAGACGGGGGACCGCGCTACGCCTGTTGTCACCTGTACTTCTGTTTCCTATTCCCTGTAGTTCCGTGCTCCGCGGGTCGTGCATACGTGCCGCGTTTGGGAATGTATGCGGGCACAACCTTCGGTCCATTTGCATCGGCTGTGCAAAGACCCCTCACCCCCACAGCGCAAAACGGGGCGCCCCCTTCCAGCCCCGGCAATACTTGCTGGCTAAATTTCAGCGGCCATGACGTGTTAACAAGGTATCATTCCCACGCCATAATCATAATTCGGAGAAAGAGGTTTAATCTAAACCTCCCCCTTCTGGCGGGGGACATAAATTGTGCGAATGAATTCAGGAGGTATGATGACAACCCGTCCTTACAACATGCTTCTCATTCTATCACTCATTGCCGGAGCCTTGGGCAATGGCCGGGCAGAGGGCAAGGTCATCGACGATGGGCCTCAGAGTCTAAGCCAGGTTTCCTCGATTGGGGAATCCTTGCGCCATGCGGGGCAGCGCCCACTGCACATTCTTTATGTGCATGGGATTGGCGCGACCGGCGCCGGCGGTTCGCGGACATTTCAGAAGGCAATCTGCGCCTTTCTGAAAGATTGCACGGTTCCGGCGGCCCCGGTGGGAAGAGACTACGCCGACCGCGGTGAGTTTGAGAACGGCGCGGAGCCTCCGGCCTTCGCCTACATGGGAAATGCGGTTTGGGGGAACAAGCAGGAGTGGAGCGCCTCCGATCCGTTTGTCGATCATTATGTATTGCGGCGCAGCGACGGCGGCCCTCTCGTCGTGGATGAGATCAACTGGTGGCCGCTGATGATTCCGGTCAAGTGCCGCGCTATCATGGCCGGTGATGCGCGCTTGGCAGGGCCCGACGCCTCCATGCTTAATTTCTGTTCGCAGGCCGAGGAAATGGACTCGTCCCACCCGGGCCGGTTTCGAGCCTACACCTGGATTAGCCCCCAGGAGGCAAAGACTCTGGAAGCCATCCGGCCCAAAGGTGCGCTCATCAATCGCCACATCAAGACCAACCTTCTCGATTGGGGATTCGCAGATGCCATGCTGTCCGTGGGTTCCCTGCAATACCTTATTCGCGAGGGGATGCGGCAGCTATTTCTTAGAGCGGTGATATTCAAGGCGGATGGGTCCAAAACCAACGACTGGGAGCAACAGTTGAAGGATCCGCATGGAATTGATCGCGAGTTCATCGTGGTCTCGCACAGCTTGGGAAGCTATCTGGTCTTCTCAACCCTCAATATGGGCCAGCAGGAAGCCCTGCCGCAGAGGGGGCTGACCCCGTGGGAGAGCGGGATGGCCGCCGAGGACGCCGCCGCCCAATACATCCTGGAGCGCACCTCGTTGGTGTATTTCTTTGCCAATCAGATTCCCCTCCTGGAATTGGCGAACCTGGCAGGACCCAAGCCGGCCGCACCTGAACCTGTGCCGGGAGTGGTGCCGGCGGCGACCTGGGGGGTTCTCAACACGCTGATGACGAGGTGGGAGAATCTGCGCCAGGCCTTTGCCAAGCGACGCAGCGGTGCAGAAGAGTCCGTGGCCAAGCCAGCTCAGGTAGTGGCGTGGAGCGATCCCAGCGATTTGCTGAGTTGGCGCCTTCCCGCGCAGAAGGGTCTGTTGATCACCAACCTCTATGTTCGGAACAGGTGGTGGCATTGGATTTTCGCCAACCCCGCGGCCGCGCATGGCAACTATGTCATCAATAAGGAAGTGCTCCGGATCATGTTGGGTCCGAAGATGTCTGCTGCCAAAGCTAAAGTCGGCGAGTCTTGACCCCAGCCGTCCCCTCTCCGACCGGGCTGGCGCAGCCATGGGACCGCGCAACGCAAGGCGGCGTGTGAGCCCCGTAGGGGAGTATCCGGCGAACGCGTCCCATAAGAACGCTGCGCAGATTTTTCGGCCGCCTCTTCCAGATGTCGCCCGCTACGCGGGCTTGGGACAACGCCGATGCGCTAATGTAATGGGCCGAGCAGGCAGCGCAGAGTCTCATGCTCTCCGAGACTCTGCGCAACCTGCTGTTCCCTGTTCCCTGTCACCTGCTCCCTGCTCGCAGCCGGCCAGGGTTCGCGGCAAGCAATCGTAGCGCAGACCTCCGCCGTTGAGGTCTGCGGTTTTTCGTGTGCCAATTGGGCGAACGTATCGTGGTGAAACACCCGCCCGGGCTCGGCATTTGAAGAATTTTCAAACGAAAAACCGCGGACCCCAAAGGCGGGGGACCGCGCTACGAACGTGTCCCGGTGCTCGTGTCGGGATGGTTGGTACGGGAAAGGCGCAAGATTGTGCAGCGCGGACCTCCGCTGTTGAGGTCCGCGGCCCTTCATGCGAAACATCTCAGATGTCAATAATGGGGGCCGCCCTCGGATTCGGCAGTGTGAATCTAATGAAGAACCGCCCCGATGCATCGGGGCGCTACGATTGCTTCAATTCCCTTTCCGAATTAGCTCACATCGTGATATTTCTAAAGTTTGCGCTCGCATTCTCCCCAGGGGTGAGGGTGAAGTTAGTTCGCTCGGATGAGAGAGTGAAGTTGATTTGAATCCATAGCCCTCTCCCCTCGGAGAGGGCTATGCATTCGATTAGTTCGCCGAGCCAGTGTAGCGCGGCCGGTCGTTGAGGTCCGCGGCTTTTATTGTCAATCACGGACGAACCGCAGACCTCCAGAACAGGTCGGCGCGCTGCTCGTGAAAGCTGGCGGGTACGACGACGCGTCCATTTCCAGCGAAATCGACCACGTTGGATGATGCGATTGGCAATAAGAAACGTGGTTCCCAGTGGCCAAAAACAATTCCGGTGAGATATGTTATGGCAAGGAGGGCGTACAGAAATGAGCGGAGCCCGCGAGAAACCGAAAGGGATCTGGTGGAGAACCCCGCTGTCGCGGTGGATAGCCCGCCTACAGCAACGTGAGGACCAGATATTCCTGGTCCTAACGCTAGTTATCGGTGCCCTGACCGGCCTGGCGGTTGTTGCTTTCATTTTGCTGACCGAACGGCTGGGGATGCATCTCTATCCCATAGGCAGTGCTGCTTGGCGACGGCTGCTAATCCCGGTGTTGGGCTCGCTGGGCATGGGGTATCTGCTGTTCCGCTTTTTTCCGGATGCGCGGGGCAGCGGCGTGCCGCAGACGAAAGCTGCGCTCTTCGCCCACGAAGGCGTAATTACCGCAGCTACGATGTTCGGAAAATTCTTTTGCACTGCAGCTACGCTCGCCAGTGGAATCCCGCTGGGGCGCGAGGGACCCTCCGTCCAAGTTGGCGGGGGTATCGCTTCGGTGTTGGGCCGTCGCCTGGGATTGCCTCCCGAGAAAGTGAAGGCGCTCATCCCAGTGGGGGCAGCGGCCGCAATTGCCGCAGCGTTTAATACCCCCCTGGCAGCAGTTCTGTTTTCGCTTGAGGAAGTTACGGGGGACCTACACGCACCAGTGCTGGGCTCAGTCGTGCTAGCGTCGGCGACTTCCTGGATGGTGCTGCGGTTACTCCTCGGCAATAACCCTCTCTTCCAGGTGCCACAATACAAGCTCGTCCACCCGGTGGAATTTGCTGTCTATGCAGTGCTCGGTGTGGTAGGCGGTCTGGTGTCCGTCGCGTTCACAAAGCTCTTGCTCAGAACGCGGGAATGCTTCCTGTGGCTCCCGAAGAAGACCCTCTGGTTCCAACCCGTGGCGGGAGGGTTATTGGTCGGCCTGATCGGCTGGTTTGTGCCCCAGGTATTGGGCGTTGGCTATGGGTATGTCGGCGAGGCCCTGAATGGGAGGATGGCCCTCCAATTGATGGCATTGCTAGTGGTCCTGAAACTTCTGGCAGTGACCACGAGCTACGGTTCGGGAAACGCTGGCGGCATTTTTGGCCCCAGCCTGTTTATCGGGGCTATGCTCGGAGGCACTCTAGGCAGCATCGCGCACCACTTGATGCCGGGCTACACCGCAACACCCGGTGCATACGCTCTAGTCGGCATGGGCACTCTGTTTGCCGGCATCGTGCGTGCACCTATGACATCGGTGATGATGATCTTTGAGACGACTCGAGATTATGCGGTTATCGTCCCGCTGATGATTTCCAACCTCGTGAGTTTTTTCATCTCCGCGCGGCTCCAGCGGCAGCCGATCTACGAAGCTCTGGCATTGCAGGATGGCATCCACCTGCCCAGCGCCGAGACACGCCAGCGGCATGGGAGACGCCGGGTAATCCAGGTGATGCAAGCCGCGACGGAGGTACTGTCGGCGCAGATGACAGTCCGCGCGGCCTTCGAGCAGGCGCACGCCAGTCAATTCCGCGCCTGGCCGGTGACTGATCGGCGAGGCGTGGTGGGCGTTATCAGCCTAGCGACGCTTGAGCGGGAACTCGCAGAAGGCGCGGCCGCTAAGCAACTGGGTGAGCTTGTGGATGCACGTGCTTTTCCGCACGTCCACACCGACCAGTCGTTTGACCTGGCACTTGCGCGCATGGGCACAGCCCGACTCGAACTCTTGCCGGTAGTTAATCGTGCTGATGTGCACAAGCTAGAAGGCATCGTAACGCTGCGCAATGTTTTGGGTGCATATGGTGTCGGTCCGCACGACCCCCTTTAGTCCCTTTCTGTATCGCCGGGCAGAGAGGGCCGGGCGAATTCAGCCGCCCGGACCGTCGTTGGAGAGGTATTGATCGAGGGAATGGAGCTCGCGCGCGAGCTCGTCCACGCGATGCTCCAGCAGGTTGCGGACGGAGAGCATGCCGTTAACCTTGCCCTCCGCGCTGACGATGGGCAGGTGCCGCACGTGACGCTCCACCATGTGCACGAGCGCGTCTTCCTCAGTGGTCTCGTCGGTGATGGTTTCGGCGGGAGAAGTCATCACCTCACCCACATGCGTGTCCTTGGGGCTGCGGTGGCGCAGGACGACACGCATCATCACGTCGCGTTCCGTAAAGATGCCGCGCAACTGGCCGTTGTCAACCACGGCCACAGCACCCACACCGTGCTCCGCCATTACTTCCACGGCCTCCAGCACGGTTGCGTCGGGTGAGACCGCGGCGGGAGGTACACTGGCAATCTTGAGGAGACTCATTGCGGCCCTCGATCAGAATGGATTTAGAATTTGAGATGGACTAATTTCGAGCAAGCCCGAAATGTCAGAGTAAGACGGAGAGGGAAAGAAGTCAAGGCAGGAGGGGCGGGGCGGTGGAGCAGTAGCCAGAAGGCAGAAAGCGGAATGCAGAAGGCAGAAAGCGGAATGCAGAAGGCAGAAAGCAGAAAGCAGAAAGCAGAAGGCAGAAAGCAGAATGCAGAATGCAGAAAGCAGAATGCAGAAAGCAGTTGTTGACTGCCCCGTGCCGAGTTTCAGAGGCTGCGGCCCCCCCGGCGCTCAAGGCGCCACCGTAACCACCCCGGCGCTCTGAGCGCCACCCCTCCTAAATTAGGAGGGGAGTTCTTTAAAGCACTCCCCTCCTCAGATGAGGCTGTCTCAAAACTGGCAAATTCACGGTTTTTACGACGAATAATCAATAACTTACGCTGTGCAAAAGTCAGAAATACCTAGTTTTGAGACAGCCTCAGATGAGGAGGGGTGGCGCACGGAGCGCCGGGGTGGTGTTGAACGGGGGATTTAGGGATGGTCTTGATAAGGGCAGCGCCACTCGCCACGACGGCTTGTGTGGGCGCCGCCCTCGCAATCCGTAGTAAGAAATCCGGCCTAAACTTTTTCCGGCACCACGTAGGGTTTCCGATAGCCGCGGTCGGCATCGCGCAGGATTTTGCTGGCTTCCTCGTCGCCGATCACTTCCTGCTTTTCGGGATCAAACTGCAGGGTGCGACCCACTCGATAAGCCGCGTTGCCCAGGTGCAACAGGGTGCAGGAGATGTAGCCCTCCTGGATGGGCGCATTCAACTGTTCCTTCTTACGGCTCACCACGCAGTCAATGAAATTGGCCCAATTGTTCCCGCGGGCGGTGGAACACGGTCCGGGCTCCTGGTTTTCGCCGATCCACGACTTGTAACTGTCGTAACCGTTAAAGGCCAAATAGCCCTTGGAGCCGTAAAAGATATTCCCCACCGTGTTCTGGGGTCCTTTGGACCTCTTTTTCTCCTGGGGGTTTCCGAGCGCGGGCGCGACTCCCTCTTCACCGAAAGCGGACGTGCCAATTTCCGCTTCATGGTTGGTGATCCAGTGGCGCACTTCAAATTCCATGAGCCGCTTTTTTCCACCGGGCATGTCAAACTCGTAGGCGACGTTCAGGACGTTGGGCGTTTGCTGGTTGTCGTCAAACATGACATGCGCCCCGATGGCCGAGACGCGATTGGGGAACTTCACGTCCAATCCCCAGCGTGCCACGTTGAGTTCATGGATGCCCTGGTTGCCGAAGTCGCCGTTGCCCGTATCCCAGATCCAATGCCAGTTGTAGTGAAACCGGTTCTTGGTAAAAGGCTTGAGGGGGGCGGGGCCGGTCCAGAGGTCGTAGTTGACGCCCGTGGGCACGGATTCTTCCGCCGCATGGCCAATCGTGTCGCGCCATTTGAAGCAGAGACCGCGTGAGAGATAAACGTCGCCAATCAAACCCTCGCGCATTTTCTGCATGCCCTCGATGATGGCGGTGCCGGAGCGGCTGTTGGTGCCGTGCTGCACTATGCGGCCATATTTCTCCACGGCGCGCAGCAATTGGCGGCCTTCCCACCAGTTGTGGCACATGGGTTTCTCAACGTAAACATCCTTGCCGGCCTGGCAGCCCCAGATGGCCATGAGCGAGTGCCAGTGGTTGGGCGTGGCAATGGAAATTGCATCGATGGATTTATCTTCCAGCAGTTTGCGGATATCGACGAAGGTTGCGGGCTTCTTGAGCCCCATCTTTTCCATCTCGCCCAGGCGCTGGCGCGTCACACTGTCATCGATATCGCAAACGGCAGCGATTTCTACGTTGGACATCTTGGAATACTCATGCACATGCGCCCAGCCTTGCCCGTGCAGGCCGATCACGGCCACGCGTACACGGTCGTTCGCTCCAAAGATCCGTTGGGGATTTGGAAAAAAGCTCAGGCCGCCGAGCGCGGCAAGTCCCGCGCCGGTGCGCACGCTGGTCCTCAGGAAATCGCGGCGATTCAGTTCCGACTCTTTAGCCATGAATGCAGACTCCTTTCAAAGATGCGGGCATTATACCCTTGGTTGAGCGGAAAAAGTAAAGGGAGAAAGGGGAAATCGGGGCTGTCGATTTTGGGTTTCGGAGGGGCCAGGGGGAGGGTACAAGGTTCTTCCCTTAAAAGTTATTGTGGTGAGGAAAAGCGGTTGTGGTAGCATTTTGCTTGTTGAGCCCTTTCGGCCTCCGGGCACGGAGGATCAGAACAAGAGAAGAGTCAGCGGCATGGCGCGTCGAAAAGGTTTTGCGGTTGCGGCACCCTCACTGTGGGGCCAGTTTTTCCTTCGGCTTGCCGGCGGAATCCTGGTCCTGATCGTGGCTCTCTTCCTGACCATAGTTGCGGTGGGCGCCTGCATGACTTACTACATCCTGACGCGCCGCACTGCCCAGGAAGCCGTCACGCCGCAAAGCTATCTTTTGAGTAATTATATTCCCGTGAACTTTTCCGACCGCTCCGGCGGCGAGCATGAGGGCTGGCTGTTACTGGGGCTGCGCGGCGCCCCGGTCATTATTCTCTCGCATGGGTATGACTCAAATCGATCCGATTTCTTATCGTTGGGAGCCATCCTGCGTGACAACCACTTCAATGTGTTCCTCTTCAATTTTCATGGGCCCAGGGCCAAGGAGGCCTACTCGAATTTGGGAGATCGCCAAGCCTCCGATTTGATATCCGCCATTGAAACTGTTACCAAGCAGGTGGGGGTGAACCCCAACCGCGTGGGATTGTTCGGGCCTTCCATGGGCGGCTACGCCTCGCTGGTGGCCGCGGAAATAAACCCCAAAGTGAAGGCGCTGATTGTCGATACGACGTATACCACTCCCCTGCAGATGTATGATACGCAGATCGATCGCCTCCTGGGGGGCTCTAGCCAGCTTTTCCGTAATATTACCGAGACGGAGTTCCGCGTAGGCACAACGGGCATGGTCTCCTATCAGATGATGGCGGGATTATCCAAGCTCCAGGGGGTGCCCAAGCTATTTATTTGGGGGAGAGACCATCCCTCCCTCGCGGCCATGACCGAGGAAATCTACAACCAGGCCCCCCCGCCCAAACAACCGCTGGTGATGGAGCACTCCGTGGAAGGCTTGGCTTCCGAGGCGGAGAAATCAGAGTACGAGAATCAGGTCCTCAATTTTTTCCTACAGAATCTTTCTCTCCGCGCCGATTAGGACTTCGAGAAACAGAACGCGTGGATGTAGAGGTAGAGCGGCTCGACAAAGCCGCGGGGTATTTCCTGGGCGGCCAGGCAAGGAATGAAACCAGCCGTGGGTGAAAATAATTCACAAATTCCGGCATCGCGAGGGGAGACCGAAAGCCCACGGCGCGTGACACTCAGCCACCGGCTGCAATACTGGGCCGTGCTCGCGCTACTGAAACCGCTCGGCTGGCTTCCCCACAAGCTGGCGCGCGCCCTGTGCGCCGTCCTGGCAACTTTATGTTACTGGTTATGGCCACGACTGCGGCGCGTGGGTATGTTCAATCTCCGTCTGGCCTTCCCGGAATGGTCCGAGTCGCAGCGGCGCCACGTGATCTTCGGCCTCTTCCAGAATTTCGGGCGCATGCTGGCGGACTTCGCCCATTTTCCCCGCTGGAACCGCGAGAATATCGAGAGCCTGATCATTTACGACGGGTTTGAGAATTACGCGCGAGCGCAGGGCCAGGGCCGTGGCATGTTTTTCTTGACGGCGCACTTCGGCAATTGGGAATTGGGTTCCTTTGCCCACGGGGTTTATGGTTACCCCTGCCGGTTTGTAGTCCGCGAGCTTGACAACCCCTTAGTAGACCATCTTATCAATTACTACCGCTGCCTAAGCGGGGGTAAGCCAATTGACAAGACGGAGTTCGCTCGAGAGGTTCTGCGGGCCTTTGCGCAAGGCCAGGCGGTAGGTGTGCTGAGCGACCAGAACATGTCGTTAAGCGAGGGAGTTTTTGTCGATTTCTTCGGCCGGCCGGCTTGCACCACGACGGGGCCGGCGCGAGTGGCCCGGAAGACCGGCGTGCCCATCGTCCTGGGCTTGGTGATCTGGGACGTTAAGCTGAAAAAGTACCGCCTGCGATTCGACGCCGTGGAATGGATCAAGCGTGACGACCCCGAGGAGGAGATTCTGGCCAACACGGCCAACTTCACTCGCCTCATCGAGGAGTACGCGCGCCGCTATCCGGAGCAATGGCTTTGGGTGCATCGGCGTTGGAAGACCCGCCCGCCCGGCGAGCCACCGCTATATCCTCTCTAGCTGTCAGCTTTCAGCGGTCAGCTTTCAGTTAACATCCTGGCTGAAAGCTTATCGCTGACGGTTGGGAGCGTTTGGCTCGTCAGTTGCCGCTAGCCACTGCTTTGAGAGGCCCATCATGAGAGCACGGGAGATTTCCGAGTTGGTGCAAGGAACGCTTGCCGGCGAGGGTGAGCGCAAAATTCTCGCGGTGGCCGCACTCGATACTGCCGGACCCGCCGAACTCGCCTACGCTGACGGCCCGCGGGCCCTGGAGAAGGCTGCAGACTCGCGCGCCGGATGCCTTCTGGTGCCGCAGGGAACTTCTTTGCCGGGGCGAACCACCATTGCGGTGCGTAATCCCAAGCTAGCCCTGATCCGCGCCGCCGAGGCTCTCTGGCCTTCTTCGCTCCCGAAGCCGGGGATCGATCCCACGGCCGTCGTTGCGCCGGACGCTCAACTGGCCCCGGACGTTTCGGTGGCCGCCCATGTGGTGATTGAGGCCAGCGTCAAGGTCGGGCAGGGTACCCGGTTGAGCCCGGGGGTTTTTCTCGGCAAGGGTGTGCAGGTTGGCGCGCGTTGTGTATTGCATCCGCACGTCACCGTTTATCCGGGTGCGAGGATTGGCGACCGCGTGATACTGCACGCGGGCGTGGTGGTGGGCTCCGACGGTTTCGGCTACGTCTTCGCCGAAGGGAAGCACGTGAAGTTTCCGCAGTTGGGAAATATAGTGATCGAGGACGATGTTGAGATCGGCAGCAACACCACGCTCGACCGCGGCTCCCTGGGCACCACGGTCATCGGGCAAGGCACCAAGATCGACAACCTGGTGCAAATCGCCCACAACGTAAGGATTGGCCGCCACTGCGTCATTGCCGCGCAGGTGGGAATCTCCGGCAGCGTTGAGATCGGCGACTACGTGGTCATGGCCGGGCAGGTTGGCATTGGCGATCACGTGCGCGTTGAGGATCGGGTGACGGTGGGGGGCCAAGCCGGGATTCTTCCCGGCAAAATCGTGCGCAGTGGCTCGGTCATATGGGGAACACCCAGCCGGCCCATGAGCGAATTCAAGAAAACCATTGCCCGCCTGGCGAGGCTCGACGATTTGGCAGAAAAGGTGAAGGCGCTGTCACGGCGGATTGATAAATGAGGGGAGTAGTCCCTGGCCAGAACTCCGGCTCGGCAGGCCACGGGCGACCACGGCCCCCGTCGAGCGGACGCCCGGTTGTAACTTAAGTGGTTGAAAAAACGTCCACATAAGATGTATAACTACATATAGCAAATGAACCCGCTCGTCGGGTCGAGGATCGCTGGAGCAAATTTGAACTTCTTCGGCCGCTGGGCCGGGGAAGATTTGCCCACGCTGGGATTAGGATTCCAGTAGAATAATTATTGTGGCAAGTGGTCTGATTCACCGAGTCAATCGGATTGTCACGCCTTACGCGCTGGTGCTGTTGCAGGTTCACCTCTTTGGCGTGACCATGCTGCATCACCATGGTGAGATGCTGACGCTGGGGCACACCCCGTCGGTGCAGGCGCAGGTTCAGCAGTTGCCCACGGGGGAGAACGGCCTACCCTGCACGGCGTGCCAGATTGTTCGCCAGAGCGCCGTTCAACCCGCCACGGACGTGGTGGTTTTTCAGCCGGCGGCTTCGGTTCCCCTGCCTCCCAGCCTGAACCACCGATTCTACCGCTCGTTGCAGCCGGCCATCAGATTCGGTCGAGCTCCACCCCTCATCTAAGACTTCCTTCCCTATTTCCACGAATGAATCCTAGGTTCCCTAGAGACCTGTAGCTGGTTGGCTTTGCCTACCAAAACCTTGACTGTGGTGGCTCCGTAATGATGAACGTCAATGGCATTTTCTCCACTCTGAAGCGTTTGGGATTCTTGATGCCCGTGGTCCTTTTGTTGGCTACCGGGATCGGCGCAGCAAGCGCGCAAAAGGCTCCGCCGGTGTCCCGCATCGATATCGAGCAGGCCATCCAGCTTGCCATCAAGCATAATCACGCTTTGAAGGCGGCGGAGAACCAGATTCAGCAGAGCGAGGCGGAGGAGATCACGGCGGCCATTCGCCCCAACCCGGTGTTCACCTACGACGACTTATTCATCCCCCTCTTCAGCCCCAGCCAGCTTACCGGCTCCACGCTCGACAACATCTCGGAGTTTGACCTGGGCCTCAGCTATACCTTTGAACGCGGTCACAAGCGTCAAGCCCGCATCCAGGCTGCGCACGACGCAACCGCCGTCACCCGCTCCCAGGTGAAGGACACGGAGCGGGGCTTGACCTTCAACGTGGCGCAGCAGTTTGTCACCATTCTTCTGGCTATGTCGAACCTGGAGTTTGCTAAACAGGACCTGGCAAGCTTTGTGCAGACAGTCAAACTGAGTGACACGCGGTACAAAGCCGGGGCGATCAGTGAAGCCGACCTGCTGAAAATCAAGTTGCAGTTGTTGCAATTTCAAACCGACGTTTCCGCGGCGCAAATTGCCCTGGTGCAGGCACGCGCCGGCCTCCGGCAGCTCCTGGGCTTCGAATCGGTTCCGGCCGATTTTGAAGTCATCGGCGAACTCACCTACACTCCCGTGCACGGCAATCAGGAAGACCTGCAATCCTTGGCGCTCAAACAGCGCCCTGACCTTCTAGCCGCTCAGCAGGGTGTAACGGCGGCTAAAAGCCAGTACGATTTGGCGAAGGCCAACGGCAAGCGGAACCTGACCACCACCGTTGACTATTCTCATGTTACTGCCATGAATAGCGCCAGCTTCGCCATGAATATCGAGATTCCCATTTTCGATCGTAACCAGGGCGAGATTGCCCGCACCCATTACGCCATTACGGGGGCGCAGGAGCTCCAGACCGCCGCTTCCGAAATTGTGCTGACGGATGTTGAAAACGCCTATCAGGGGCTGAAGACCAACGACCAGATCGTTCAGCTTTACACTTCGGGATACCTGCAACAGGCCAAAGACTCGCGCGACATCAGCGAATACGCCTACCAGCGCGGCGCGGCCAGCCTGCTCGACTTTCTTGATGCGGAGCGCAGCTTCCGCGCCATCCAGCTTGCCTATCGCCAGGCGCTGGCGAACTACCTGCTCTCTCTCGTGCAATTGAAGGAAGCCGTAGGGACAAGGAACTTGCCATAAGGAATCAATTGACGCTCTCGATCTGAAATCATGCGACTGCTCCAGCTCGCGAAAATTGTTTAAACGAAACGCCGGGCTCGTGCTAGCTTGCAGGCATCAGAAAGTGAGTGATGCACAGGGCCCGAAAGGCACTGATTCCACGCCGCCCCACCGAATCTCGCCTTTCTCGATCATCCTAAATCGAAGGGGCCAGGAGGATTCTTACCATGCGACAACTTGTGGTTCTGGTCTGGTTGTTAGTTCTCGCGCCCGGAATCCTCGGGGCGCAGACGAATGATAAGGTAGAGGAACGGCTGAAGGCCGATGAAGATCGCATCCGGGCTTTGGAGGAAGAAATCAAGGCGCTCAAGACTGCCCTCGCGGCCGTAACCTCGGCAGCGCCCGTGGCCGTGGGGCAGATTCCTAATGCAACCCCCGAGGTTGCGGCGGCCCCTCCGCCGCCCGCGCCAGAGGCAGCCACGCAGCCGCCCCCCGAGCCGCAAGCGCCTGCCCGAGCTCCCCAAACCGTCGCGGCGGCTCCCCTCTTACCGGGTGAAACCCCCGGCCAATTACCCGTCTATGGGGGAGCGAGCGCTGCTGCGAAAGCCCTCAACCCTGATATCAGTGTGATTGGCGATTTTCTTGGTGCCGTCGGCAAGAACCCCATGCACGGGGGGCCTGCCCTGGAAATGCACGAGTCTGAAGTCGGCCTTCAGGCAATCGTCAATCCGTACGCGCGCGCTGACTTCTTCCTATCCTTTGGTGAGGAAGGCGTGAATCTGGAAGAAGGCTACCTCACCTTTACTTCGCTCCCCGGAGGGTTTGTCGCCAGGGTGGGCAAGATGCGCGCCGCTTTTGGTAAGGTCAACACGCTTCACAATCATGTGCTACCCTGGACTGACCGACCCCTGGTAACTGAAAACCTGGTAGGTGGCGAGGATGGAATTGACGATGCGGGTCTGTCCATAACCCGCATTCTGCCTGCGCCCAAGAACATCTTCCTGGAGGGGACGGCACAGGTCTTCCGGGGAGACTCCGGGGATGTTTTCAAGTCGAGCCAACGGGGCAATGTCAGCCTGGTCGGGCACCTGCGCAGCTATAAGGACATCACTGACAACACCAATCTCGATCTCGGCTTCTCTTTTGCGCGGGGCCATAACGACCTGGGCAGCGCGTTTCGGACGCAACTCTATGGGATGGATGCCACGCTACACTGGAAGCCGCTGCGGCGCGCCATCTACCACTCTTTTATTGGCCGCAGCGAGCTTATCTGGAGCGAGCGCGACCAGCTCGGATCCGTTCAGCAAGCCTTCGGGTTTTATACGTCCGGGGACTACCAACTCGGCAGGAGGTGGTTTGTGGGGGGGCGATTCGACCGCTCCGACCGGGCAACCAATGCCAGCCTCACGGACTCGGGCTTTTCCACGATCCTCACGTACTGGCCCAGCGAGTTCAGCCAGATTCGGGGACAGTATCGTTTCGGCCACTACGCGGACGGCCGGGACGCCAATGAACTGCTTTTCCAATTCCAATTCTCCCTGGGAGCCCATGGCGCCCATCCCTTCTAAGGAGGTCCGATGAACCAACAATACGTGCTCTTGCGTTTCGCGCTGTTTTCGAGCTTGGCCATCGCGCTCGGCGTGCTTTGCCCCGTCCGGGCGCGAGCTGCCGCGAAGATCAAGGTGGTCACGGCCACCAGCGACCTGGCCGCGCTCGCGTCGGAGATCGGCGGCGACCACATTGAGGTGGAATCCATTGCCCGCGGCTATCAAGACCCCCACTTTGTGGAGGCGAAGCCCAGCTTCCTGCTGAAGCTGCGAAAGGCGGACTTGCTGATCGTGGTCGGCCTGCAACTGGAAATCGGCTGGCTGCCGCCTCTTATTACCCAGTCCGGCAACCCGCGCATTCAGGTGGGAGCGGCCGGCTACCTGGACGCCTCGGATTTCGCGGAAATACTTGAGAAGCCCACCGGGGTGGTCACTCGGGCCATGGGTGATGTGCACCCGTTGGGCAACCCGCACTACTGGCTTGACCCGGAGAACGGTCGCCGCATCGCGCATGGGATTCAGATGAAACTTGCGGAGATGCGGCCCGAAGATACTGCCTATTTCGAACAACGCTTCCAGGCGTTCAGCCAGCGGCTTACCACTCAGGAAAAAGTCTGGGACGAAGCCATGAAGCCGTTCCACGGGTTGAAGGTAGTTTCCTATCATAAGTCCTGGCCGAACTTCGCCAAACGCTTCGATTTGAATGTGGTGGGCTATGTCGAACCCCGCCCGGGCATCCCCCCCTCTCCCAGCCACACCCTGGAACTGATCGGGATGATGCGGCGTGACAATGTGAAGCTGATCATGGTTGAGCCCTACTTTGACCTGAAGACCCCGAACAGCATTGGCAGCCAGACGGGAGCACAGGTTCTGGTCATGCTGCCCTCGGTGGGCGGGGAAAAAGAAGTGACGGATTATTTCAAACTTTTCGATTACGATATTGCGTTGCTTAGTAAAGCGGTCGCTGCCATACATTAGGGAGACGAAGGAGGTTGAATGGAAATTCTTCCGTTCTTGCTGATGCCGTTCCTGGCCAGTCTGATCCTCACGGGTATCCACGCCTACCTGGGCGTGCACGTGGTCGAGCGCGGGGTTATCTTCGTCGATCTCGCCCTGGCGCAGATCGCGGCGCTCGGCGCCACGGTGGCGATCCTTTTCGGCATGGACCCGCACGGCGGCAGAACTTACTGGGTCAGCTTGGCTTTCACTTTTCTGGGGGCGGCGATCTTTTCTCTCCTCCGCGTGCGACGCGCGCACATTCCGCAGGAAGCCATCATCGGCATTGCCTATGCCGTTGCCTCCGCCGCGGCGATTCTGGCCATGAGCAAAGCCACCGGCGAAACTGAGCACCTGAAGGATATGCTGGTGGGCAACATCCTGGCCGTCTCCGGGCCGGAAGTGGCCAAGACCGCGGCGCTCTATGCCGCCATTGGCTTATTCCACTTCATCTTCCGCAAGAAGTTCCTGCTCATTTCCATCGATCCCAAGGGGGCCGAGGCCCAGGGCATCTCGGTACGATTCTGGGACTTCCTCTTCTACGCATCGTTCGGATTCGTGGTCACGTCTTCGGTCGCCATCGCCGGCGTCCTGCTGGTTTTCTGTTACTTGATCGTGCCCTCTGTGGGCGCCATGCTGTTTGCGGATCGGATTGGGCGGCGCCTGGCCATCGGGTGGACGATGGGAACGCTGGTTTCAGCACTGGGCGTTTATCTCTCAGTCGTGCTGGATTTGCCTACTGGCGCGACTATCGTCTGCACCTTCGGGGGTGTTCTTACCTTAATGTTTCTTGTGCACGTTTTCCTGTACCACCGCGGCAGGGATATTGAGACAGGATTTTCCAACGCTAAAGTGGCTTTGGAAACACCCAAGGGCAAATGAAAATCGGACGCTAGCTGGGATTTCTCACCAGGCCATACCATTTTCTTCGAGCTGTCGTAAGGCGGGGCTGAAGAGTCTGTGTGAAAACCTCATAGACCGCTGCTACAAGGCCCGCCGCGAGAAATCCGGGCTTGGTATAGGTCTGCCCGGAAAAATCGCGTTTGCCATGAACGCGCCAGATTCACTAGAATCATCTATGGGCTGCAGGCGAACTCGTTCCCAAGGGAGGATAAGACCCGCTTGAAAGGCAAACCTTCGAAGGTCCTGTGGGTGGCGTTATTCCTGGCGCTGGGGGGTGGAGTCCCGCGGCTGGTAGGCGGAGCGGGGCAATCCGCTGCCCCACCGGCGTTCGACAACGCCACACGTGACAAGGTGTTGCACTACATCCGTGAACGCTTTGGGGTTCACGATAGTACGAAGCTCACCCTGGGTCCGCCGCGCAATTCATTTACCGCGGGTTTCTATGAAGCCGACGTCGCTGTGGACGACGGCAAGAACAAGGGCAATCAGTTGGTGTTCATCTCCAAGGACTCGCATTATCTCATTGTGGTTGTGGGCCCCGTCCTGAGTCTCGATCAGAATTCAGACTCTGAGATGGTTCGACGAGTCAAGGAGGCCTTCAAGGTTCCGGACGCGACAAAGCTTGCGGTGACAGCCTTCCACCCCTCTCCCGCGCCTGACTTCAGGGAAGGGTCCCTTCTCGCCGACGACGGAAAGGTTAAGCAGACCAAGCCCCTGCTTCTCGCCCGGGATGGCAAGCACCTGATCATGAGCGAGATCTTCAATTTACAAGTAGATCCGCAGCAGCAAGCCTTGCACACCCTTTCGCTTCACAACGCGCCCTCGCTAGGGCCGGAGAACGCTCCCGTGACGATCGTTGAGTTCGGCGATCTGCAATGCCCCATGTGCGCCCGGCTGCACGAGTTCCTGTTAACCCAATTGTTGCCCCGATACGGAAACAAGGTGCGCGTGGTCTTCAAGGAATTCCCCCTCGTGGGTTTTCACGACTGGTCTTTGACGGCTGCCATTGCCTGCCAGTGTGCCTACCAGATGAACCCCTCCTCCTATGTGCCCCTGCGCTCGGCGATCTTCCGCAGCCAGCAGGCCATCAATATCACCAACCTCCGGGATTTGCTGCTTGCTTACGGCGAGCAGTCGGGGGTCGACCGCGTGAAACTGGCCGCGTGCATTGATGCCAAGGCGTCGCTGCCGCGCGTAAACGCCGATAGCGCCGAAGGCAAGCGCGTGGACGTGGACAGGACACCCACCAGCTTTATCAATGGGAAGAAGGTCCTGGGCCTGGACTCCCCCGAAAGCTATTACCAAGCTGTGGACGAAGCCCTGCGCAACGCGAAGTGAGCAGCGGCGTGGAACTTCCGGTCCCGCCCCTGTTTCGTAGCGGCGGGTTTACCCCGCCATTATCGAGGCGGCATGACGCCGCCACATGGCGAGGTAAACTCGCCGCTACATCAAACTGCACCACGACCGACCCTACGCGCCAGCCGGCGGGAACCGATCACTTCCGGTATTGCTCGTCACTGACCTGTTCCATCCAGTCGACAACCTTTCCGTCGAGCTTTTCCTGAATGGCGATGTGCGTCATAGCCGTGGTCGGCGTGGCCCCATGCCAGTGCTTCTCTCCGGGCGGGAACCAGACCACATCGCCGGGCCGAATTTCCTCAATCGGGCCTCCCCAGCGCTGGACCCAGCCGCAGCCAGCCGTAACGATGAGAGTCTGACCGAGTGGATGCGTATGCCACGCAGTCCTCGCGCCCGGCTCAAAAGTCACGCTGGCGCCTTGAACGAGTGCCGGATCGGGCGCCTGAAAAAGCGGATCGATCCGTACCGTGCCAGTGAACCACTCTGACGGACCCTTGACGGAAGGCTGTGAACCGCTTCGTTTGATTTCCATTGTCCTCAACCTCTACGGATCGTGATTAAACATCAGCGCCCGGTCATCCGCTCCAGCTTTTCGGGGTAGCGTGCCCCTTGCACCGTGATCTTGGCGGCGGCGACATCGATGTTTCGCAGATCGTCGGGCGTGAGTTCTACTGAGACCGCCCCGATATTCTCGTCCAAACGATGCAGCTTTGTGGTGCCTGGGATGGGGACCATCCAAGGCTTCTGGGCCAACAGCCACGCGAGCGCGATCTGAGCAGGTGTCGCCTTCTTCTGTTCCCCGATGCTGGCGAGCAGATTAATGAGGGCCTGATTCGCCTTGAGAGCGTCTGGAGTGAAGCGAGGTAGGGTGCTGCGGAAGTCGGAGCTGTCGAACTTCGCATTTTCGTCAATCTTCCCCGTGAGAAAGCCCTTGCCCAGGGGGCTGTACGGGACAAGCCCGATTCCGAGTTCCTCCAGGGTCGGTATCACTTCCTTTTCAGGAGTCCTCGTCCACAGCGAGTATTCGCTCTGGAGAGCAGTGACCGGCTGGACAGCGTGAGCGCGTCGAATCGTCTGCACGCCAGCTTCGGAAAGGCCGAAGTGCTTGACCTTGCCCTCCTGAATCAGGTCCTTCACCGTTCCCGCCACGTCTTCGATCGGCACGTTCGGGTCAACCCGATGCTGATAGAGCAAGTCGATGACATCAACCTTGAGCCGCTTAAGTGAGCCCTCCACGGCCTGCTTGATGTGCTCGGGCCGGCTATTCACACCTGCCGCTCCCGGCCGATTATCGCTGCCACTGAGGTCGAACCCGAATTTGGTGGCGATCACCACTTGCTTGCGGAAGGGAGCGAGGGCTTCGCCCACCAGCTCTTCGTTCAAGAACGGGCCGTAGACCTCGGCAGTGTCGAAGAATGTGATGCCGCGTTCCACAGCCGCCCGGAGAAGCGTGGTCATCTCTTGCTTGTCTTTGGGCGGACCGTAAGAAAAGCTCATTCCCATGCAGCCGAGCCCCAGGGCTGAAACTTCCAAGTTACTTTTTCCAAGATTGCGCTTCTGCATTGTTTCTCCTTCGAAACCGTTTCTCTCATCTCCAGCTTAGAGTCAGGAGCCGTCGGAGCGGTAGCCTGATCCTCCTGCATTATTGCCTATTCCTCTCGTTATGAGGAAGAATCAATGGTGTCTCCGGAGCCCAGCGGTTATCCGGTTGGCGCCCCGACCAGTCGGGGCGATTCACGTCATCAGACCGTATTAGGATCGCAGGGCTGCGCTCGCCCTGCGCCGGCAGGCCGTCGTCCATTTCAGGGTGAGCCTTGTCGCTCCCTCCCTTCATTCGTTATAGTTGGCTTTGTGTCGATCCTGGTTTGTCAAACTACGCCTTACAAGCTTGCGCAATCTCGGCGCTAAAAAGTACAACGCCAAGCCCAAGATGTAGCTCACTCCAAACCCGAGGTAAACAATCTTTGCAAGCGTTCCCATGATTGCCTCCTCCACACTTCCAGCACGCTGGAGTAGGCGCGGGCAGGCCCTGGGGTTGTCTACTCTAAAACCCGGTGCCTAACGTTCATCACATCACGGCAAGGTACAGCCCCCAGAATGGCGTTGTTCACACCGACCACGGGGAGAGCCTTAAAGTTGTATCGCGTGAACAGATTCAAGGCCTCTTTCATCGTGCTCGTGGGGTTGAGGGTGATGACGTTATCAACCATCAGGTCCCGCAGCAGTTCGTTGTCCCCAGCCATGAACAGGTCTTTGATATCCGCCACCCCCAGGAGTTTGTCGCTGGGATCCACGATGTAGAGGTACATCACAACGTCGATTCGTTTGGCCATTTCACGGCATTTTACCTGGGCTTCCTCGACGGTGATTTCCGGGGGAAACTTGAAAAAGCGAGTCGAGGCGAAACTGATAATGTTGAGGTCCTGTTCTTCTAATATTTTTTCGATCTTCGTGACTTGGGATGGCTCGAGCAGTCTTAGGATGGCTTTCTTGTCATCGGAGGGAAGAACCGACAGAATATCGGCCGCCTGGCCGGGTGTCATTTCTCTGATCAGTTCGGCCACTCGATCTTTCCGCAGCGAGCGGACAATATCACGCTGCACCGCCGGCTCAACCTCCTCCAGCGTGTCGGAGGCGTGTTCGGTATCCAGACCCTCCATGATGGTGGCCCTTTGGGAACTGTCGAGTTCTTCCAGGATATCGGCCAAGTCCACGGGATGAATCTCGGCGAGCCTTTCTTTCAGGATGCTGAGCCTGAGATCCCCTTGTAGTGCGCCCAGTTGGGGCGGCAAGGGCTGGATATAGGACCAAGGGATGAGGTTTTTTTCGCCGTCGCCGCTTCGTTTGGATAAGCGGTTGGCAAGAGCCCGCAGTCCCAGTTGGCGGAGCAACCCGTAACGGCTGATGTCGACATCGCTCACGTAGACCTTGTCACTAGTTACCGCCAAACGAATGTCGTAGACAACTTCGACCTCTCGGCCCTCGATGTCCAAAACTTTTTTGTCCAAGAGATAGTCCCTCAGCGGGATTTCTCCGGGCAAAAGCCCCCGTACATAGCTCTGTGGATCCTCGATGTCGATGGTGATTTCCCGAGGGCCAAGCGATCGGGCCTTTTGCTGCGGTATCAGCAACGCGGGGTCACCGAAGGGCCGACTAATCTCGAAATGGGTGACCTCGGCCAGCTTGCCCTGGTCTACGACGATGACGTCGGTTAGCTTGCCGATCTTCTTCCCCTGCAGATAGGCGCGTGCCCCGATGAGTTCGGTTAAGAAATAGCGCTTCTCTACCCCGTTCCGGGCCGTTTTCGTTTCGCTCATGAGTTACCTCTGCTTAACGGAGCATCGTAATGAACTTGTAGACCAATATCCCGACCAGAAATATCAAATAAAGCCGGAGCAACAAGAGAGAGAACTTCACCATTCGGGTCATTTTGATCTGGGGTTTAGCGTACTTCTGGTTGATGGACCTCACGGTGCCGATCGTGTTCTTAAAGAATTCAAGAATCATGTTGAGCCTCGACCCAATCGTTCACTTCAGAATGTTTGGAAACAGCGCGCTGATTCCGTACAAGGTGGAAACGAGGATGATCATCGTCACGATCGTGATGTTGGCGATATTTTGGAACATTGAATTCTTGTACCGGCCCATGGTTTCCTCGTTGTTAAGGAGCAGGATCAGAAAGACCAAGGCCGCAGGCAGTAAGGTCACCGCGATCACCTGCACAAAAAGGGTGATCAGCACCAGAGGTGCGTGCGGAATCAGAACCACCGCCCCCGCCAAAAAGATGCCGAAAAAGTAATACGCGTAGAACCAGGGCGCCTCTTTCACTTTGTTGTTCAGAGAGTGGGCCCAACCGAACACCTCACCGAAAGCCCACGAGCTGGCGAGCGAGATGCAGATGGCTCCCAGAAATCCCGCGTCGAATAACCCGATGGCCAGGAAGGTGCCGAGTTGCTTGCTGATGCCCATAAATTTGGCGGCTGCCGAGGCGGCATCGTAAATGTTCTGACCGGGGAGAAGCGTGCCGGTGAGGATCACGCAAAAGGCGGCTACCAGCACGGTGAAAAAGGCGCCGATCGCCGTGTCCACCTTGCCGCCGGTAATGTCTTTCTCCTGCAGGCTCTTGTCCACCACGGCACTCTGTTGGAAGAAAATCATCCACGGCGCAATCGTGGTACCGATATTCGCCATGAGGAAGAAGAACAGCTCGTTCGTAAAGCCTCCGGGTGGAAGCTGTGGAATCAAGCATCCCTGAAGAACTTGGCTGACCGGAGGATGGATCATGAACGCGGCGGGGATGTAAATGAGATTGAGTACACAAAAGACCATGGCCGCCTTCTCCCATGTCCAGTAGCGCCCCTGGATGACCATGGTCCCCATCATGACCGAAGCTAGGATCACCGTGACGATTCGCGGCACACCGAAAATACCGAGCGCCGCCGTCATGCCGATAAACTCCGTGATCATGGTGAGCCAATTCAACAGCACCAGGTCCAAAAGGGAAAACCATCCCCAAAAAGATCCGAAGGCGTGAAAAATAGCCTCCGCATGACCCCGTTTGGTCACCGCCCCAAGTCGTACGGTCATCTCCTGCACGTAGTAAGCGACCGGCCCCAGCAGGATCAGGAACCAGATGAGGCTGAAACCGAACTTCGCCCCCGTGGCGGTATACGTCGTGATGCCTCCGGCATCGTTGTCGGCAACCATGACGATGATGCCGGGGCCGGCGATGATGAGGAATAGCCTGATGACCTTCAGGATCTTCTTGTACCGGTAATAGAGCTTGGAAAAAACGTTCATGGACGCATCCCGCTGGCTCTCGGTTCGGATTTGAGGCGCGATGGCAGTGGGAGAAAAGGTGTGATCCGGCAGGAACGGCGGGTAGCGCAGACTTTGTGCTTTTCGAAGTCTGCGGCTTTTCCCGCCGTGAACTTTTGAAAGCCGCAGACCTGCAAGAAACGCAGGTCCGCTACCCAGTCACTGCCGTTTCTAACAAGCAACGCCAGGCGCGCCTTGACCCCAAGGCTTGTTGCCGGTGTTTCTCATATTCCTTTCTGCAGGTGAGACGTGAAACCAGGGAGGGAAACAAAATTACCCCTCCCCAGGAGACGGAGAAGGGGCTAATGCCGAGGGCTGACCGCAAGGCCCGGACGTGCAGCCTTTGTCGAGCTGGTTGTCCTCACTCGCCCAAGCTTCAGCACCGCACGCCGTGAGAGGCTTTCGAACCTCAGCCACATTAGACAAACCCTTAATCCGGGAGTGCCTGTTCTACCGATTCCATCAGCATCTTTGGACACTGACTGGGCAGTGGCTTGTGTGTCGCGCGGACGCCTCGCCTACCGAGGATCCAGACGCCGAATCGTATCAAAGCCTGCGGATCCAGCGTCCCATGGCAAACTAAGCCAGGGCCTTCGAGCCTGTCAAGAAAAATCGACAGGCGTTGACAAAATTTACCTTTTCTTTATATCTTCCTTATATCCACCTGAGTGACTCACTAAAATTAGTAGGTAGCGCAGAGTGTATGCCTTTCACACTTTGCGGTTCTTAATCTGATAAACATAAACTGTCTTATTAACATATGACCTTGACACGTAACATGCTAATCCCGTTTTCCGGGGTGTCATGCGCGGTGATCCGG
Source organism: uncultured Acidobacteriota bacterium (assembly GCA_963804995.1). Lineage (GTDB taxonomy): Bacteria > Acidobacteriota > Terriglobia > UBA7540 > UBA7540 > Bog-366. Next base: position 1,427,050 of record CAWDSK010000006.1, on the reverse strand, counting down.
AGTTGCACCCCGCAAACGAAAAGCCGCAGAGTCTCGAAGAGCACGAGACTTTGCGCTACCCCGCTTGCTAAGACGAAATCGGGGAGGGCGCTAGCCGCTCCCGGAAACGCCAGTCCCTCAAGTCTTTGTAAACAATGCCGAAAATCTCCTTGCAATGTGCGGCCAATTGCCGTACAACAGGAAAGTAGTTTTTGAACGGGGAGATACTAATTATGGCAACAACCGCCATGCGCAAGGTGGAGCGGATCGAGGCACGGGTCAATGCTGAAACGAAAGCCTTGTGCCAGGAAGCCGCAAACCTCGAAGGGCGAAGTCTGACGGATTTTATCGTGGCCAGTGCCGTCGAATCTGCCCGGCGGGTGATTCGCGAACGGGAACTGATCGATTTGAGTCGGCGTGACCGCAAAGCCTTCGTTGCTTCGCTGTTGAATCCTCCTCTGCCCAACCGGCGCCTGCGAGACGCCGCCCGGTACTATCAGCAGGTGATAGGAAAACCGTGAGTCCTTCCCAACCCGTCTTTCGGATCGAGCCGCTGGGCGACCACGACCGGGCGGATTTTACGTGTGGCGTCGAACCGCTGGATCGCTACCTGCGCGAGCAGGCAGGCCAGGACGCACGCAAACATGCCGCCGCGCCCTTTGTCTTGTTGACCCCGGAAAATCGTATCGCGGGCTATTACACGCTCTCCTCAACCGTTATCCTGGCGGACAACCTCCCCGAGGAAGACCTCAAGAAGCTGAAGTGGCCGCGCTATCCTCAATTGCCCGCGACGCTGATCGGGCGCCTCGCCCGCGACACCAGGTTCCGCGGACAACGCATGGGAGACTTGCTGCTGCTGGATGCGCTACGGCGGGCGTTTGACAACATTGGGACCGTCGCGTCGCTGGCGGTCATGGTTGATGTCAAAGACGACAACGCCCGGCGGTTCTACTCCAAGTATGGGTTTCTGTCCTTCCCTGACGCACAGAACCGGATGTATATCCCCATGAAGACGGTGGAAAGACTCTTCGCCGGATAATTGCCTCCAGCGGATGCAATATTCTCATCAGGTGTTTCGATCCGAGCGGGTAGCGCACAGGAACGCAAAGAACGTGTACCTGTGTGCTACCCGCTGCCTGACTGGTTTGCAGATCCCCAGCGCGACTTTAGGCGCCGCCCTCAATGGTGAACCCTGTATCTCGCACCGCCACAACGTGCGCGATTTGGTCCTCCACGGTCACTTCCATGGTATAGGTTCCGGGTTTGAGCTGGTTCAAGTCGAACCGCTTCGATGCGACCATGGCACTCTCGCCTGTCGCCCCCTCTACCGATTCTGCTGGGAACGACCGGAGGACTTTCTCGCCTTGCTTGAGAGCATAGGACAGCGTGATCTGTGCTCGGTGAGCGGCGGGATCGGGCCACAGGTTCAGCGCCATGAAGTACGCAATCATTTTGTCGGAGGGCGAGAAGGATGGCTGGGAGGGGAGCACGAGCCGGAAGCCCTCCCCGGCCAGGGGGTCGGAGGGGTCGACCGCGCCGGCCGCGGGCTCGATGTGATTTGAGAGCAGGATGCCTGTCAGTTGCAGTCCCTTTGCGTCGCTGGGCGGGATCGAGAGCTGCTTTTCGCCCCGCCCCACGCTCCCATCGGCGAACTGGAGAATGGCCTCAACCGTGAGCGGTTCCAGCCTGTTGACCGCCAGGCGGCCGGTGATTTCAACTGAGTCGTGCTTTATGAATTCCTTCCACTCTTTCTTGCCGAACTGGAAGGTGAGAAAGCGCTGGTAGGCGCTGACGAGCCCGTGTGAGTTGTCGCGCCCCACGAGTACCATGGTTACCCCGGCACGATAAATTTCCTTGTGCGGGTCTTTATCGAACCTGAGAACCTTGGTCGGTATGCTCACGCACACGGGTGCAGCCAGTTGCCCGTTCGAGGCAAGTAACAAAGCTGAGTTTACCTTGGGAGTGAGGGAGGGTTTCAGGGCGCCGCTTTCAACCCCGGCCAGCAACTGGGCGGCGGCCGGCGTCAGAACAAACTCCTGGCCAGCGGGGATTGCCCAATACCCACTCCGGTAGCGCAAGCGCAAGCCGGACTGGAGGGGCTCGACTTTGATCGGGCGGAAAGCGCCGTCGTAGGTTTTGTTGGTGGGTTGATAGACGAGGGTGTAGAACTCGCGCAAATCGCGATCGACCGTGCCCAGTTCCCGCAAGAGGTCGTTCTGGTTCTTCAACAAGAACCCGCCGGTGGCAGACGCGACCTGGGTAAGGTAGTCGTACTGGCTGTAAAATCCCATGCTCTGGATCCAATCGAATTTGTTGTAGCCCCCGTAATTCCTCATCGGGCCTTCCTCGGATAACTGGGCTATCCGGGCGTTTTCAGTCTGGTCGGCAACGCTGGTCGCTGCGCTGAAGCCTGCCTGCAATCCTGCCGCGTCGATGACATAAAACGCCACGTTAGCGCGGTTGGCGGCGTCAATCACCGCATCCATCAGAGGCTTTCCCTCCGGCGCTTGTACGAATCCTTCTGAAAACACCACCACGTTTTTGCGCCCGGGAATGTTGGTATAAGACTGGGCGATGGCTCGCAAAGCCACAAAAACCGCACGGGCCTGGAGATTTGACTGCGTCCAGAGAAAGGTCCTGAGCGTGTCCAAAAGGCGCACGTTCACCGTATTGGAACCCGGTTCCGCGAGCCTGCTGGGGTCATAGGGCAGGAATCCCCCCATGCCATAAACCGACTTCGAGATTTCGTCGATTTCCCTCTGCGTTTCCAACCGCGCCTGGACCGTGAGATTCCCCATCGGTACATGGTTGCCGAGCCTTCGCAGTCCCTCCACGAGTTGCTGCCGGTCGCGACTGAAGGGGACAGCGATATGCAGGCTTTCGTCGATCCAGAGGACGGCCACGTAATCTTCGGGCGCTACGTACTTTTCGAGATACTGGACGGCCGCGTCCGCGGACCTTTTCACATTTTCAGGTTGAAGGTCCCCGAGGTCCATCACCAAGGTGATGAATCGCACTTTGGTGAGATCCACGCCCTGCCGTGCGGTTGGAGTTTCAGCCGCCGCTTCCGCGCGTAGTCCTGTGCCTTGCTCTGTAGGTGGCGCGAAAGCCACGATCTTTTGTGGTGCGCCGCCTTCGGAAACCCTGAAGTCCTGCGCGGTCAGACCACTGACGTGCCGGCCTTTCTTGTCGGTCACGATCACGTCCACAACCACTGACGGCGCCTGGACCTTGATGTTGACCTGCTCCTGAATCCCCGGCTGGGCCACGCTCTCCTGTGCGCGTGCACATTCGGGCAAAGCCAGAGAAACGCTGAGGAGGGCAGTGGCGGCCACCCCCAAGACTGAAGCTTGTCTGGAAGAAAACGTACGAGGCATGACCATACTCACCCCCGGAACGGAGGATTCTACGCGGCGGGAATTGGTGTGCTGCGAACCCTACACCAACTTCCTGGACTTGCAGCCATTTTAGCACTTACATGGATGTTGCGTTACCTAAATATAATTGTATGGTGACGCATCGACAATTAGCCCGCAAACCCGAATTTCCTTTTTGACCTCGTGGCTAGGGGAATTCTGCCTCCAACAGCGGGTAGCGCACGGGTACGCATACTTTGCGTTCTTGTGCGGCGTTTCATCTCCCGTTGGCGTTAATAAAAACCTGAACACCGCACGTATTTGGGAAGAACCGCGGAGGAACGCAAACTACGCGTACCTGTGCGCTACCAGTTCCCCCGAAATCATTGGTGGGAAGGGGATTTCCCAATAGTTGGGCGCAGTAGCCCCCCGATGGAGGCCGCAGCGGGCGCCTTTCAGGCACTAGACCGCTTCGGTTATGCGGAAGGCGGATTTCAACGTCTACAAAAACAAATCTTGCCGCTCAGGGCTCCTAGACATAGTCGTTTTCTGGCTGGACCAATTCCCTTTGGCACTTCGGACCCAAGCATTTGTAGGAAATCGACCGCGAGCCAACGCCTGTCTGGAATTCACTTCACCTTTCCACGTATCACGGTGATCGACCCGATCGGCAGGGTATACATGCCGTCGGGGCTTGGGGTTAGGGTCGTGTTCTTGTTCTCACTGGGAGTATTGCAGTATTGCACGAGGGCGACAGGCCCTGCGAAAGAATGCTGCACGTGATTCGCATCGTCTATGACAATGTGAATCCGGTGAGCGGCATACAAGTCGTGATTGATCAGCATTAACGACCAGTTTCCATCCGGGCGGTGCACCGCGTAAGAGGTAATCACCGTGCGCCCGAGGGCGTCCCTAAAGTCGGTCGAGGCGGGGGAAATCTGATTCGCTCCCGAGCCGTGCTGCAGCCACTCGAAGTTGATAAGGTGCGCAGAAGTGAAGGGAGTGTATTCCGGCGTGCCGTAGGCCCCGCCGCCGTCAGGCCTGCCGCCATAATTCCAGCGATCGCTGGCGCCATCATTGATCGCCGGCCGGTAGAACGCCGTGCCTCCCTGTTCAAAGAACGTGCCGAACGCGTCGCATTCCCAGATAGCGCGGCCCGTCACGCCCAGGTAGCCCCGCCCGCTTCGGCCCGCCGCGATTCCGCTCTCGGAAATAACCAGCGGCACGTCCTTGGGAACACCGTCCTCACGCCACATGTGCAAGACGTGCTTCATGATTCCCGGTTCCAGGTAAAGCGTGTCCCAGTCGTTCGGTGGACTGAAGCCGTTAACCATGAACGGGTAGTGTTCGAAAGACATGAACGAGAGGTCCTGAAGGTGTCCGTGGGCCTTAAGGTAGTCGATGAATCGGCCTAACCAGGAAGTGCGTCCCTGGTCGTCCGTCCAGAGGGTGATGTCTTTATCGACGCCTTCGAAAACCGGACCGCCCAGCTTAGCGTCGGGAGTCAGCTTGTGAATGGCCTCTGCCCACTGACAGTAGAGCGCGCCGTAGTCTTCCGGCATGGTGTGCTTGCCGTCGCACTCCTCCCCGATCTCAATTCCCACCACTGGATAACCGCGCTTGTGGATATACGCAACCTCGTTGGCGCAATCCTCGGGCGTGTCATAAATCGCCGCGCAGGCCACCAGCGCCGGGTGCCCCATGGTCAATCCACTGGTAAAGAAATTGTCCATGCCGTTGTATTGGTCGCGGCCGCCGGTGATCAGATTACCGGCTTGGTGCCAGGGGTCGATCGAAGAAGCGCAGAAGGACCCGCGGTATCTGCCGCCGATCCGGGAAAGGCCCCGCCCGCTCCCCCGCCGCCAACTTCCCGGCCCTGGCCTCCCCTGGAAGGCCCCGGTTCCACACCATTCGCTGGATAGACGATCGAGTAGGTTCCTCCCGCATCCATCCTCCCAACTGACAGTGTCTGGAGCGCGTAACCCACGCAGTTCCGAATGTCCTGCGCACCATGCGTGTCGCACGTGCCGGAGGATTTTGACATCAAAACGCGGACGAATCGGGCGGTAATCGGCTTCTCCGAAAGCTTAAGACGCACATCCCCACCCGTGCCCTTGGTCACCGTGCCTGACGGGAAAGCCTTCCACACGCCATTCGGGCCCATGTCCCAGTCCAGAGCGTAGTTATCGCCGATCCAATATTGCACGACATAAACGACGGCGTAGGGATTCACCCATTGGATGTGAATCGCATTGAGGGGCCGCGCCATACCCATATCGATCACGACCCATTGCGGGTGCAGGGCGTCGCTTTCGCCCGTGAAACGGCTGGTCAGGTAAGGATTGCTCTTCCAGTAGCTTTGAAAACCCGCCACTAACGGTGGATCGCCGCTGGTCATGAAATCGCGATGGGGCAGCGAATAGGAATAGCCGTAGTGGATCGGTTCCCCCAGTTCGGTGCTCCCTGTAAAGTATCCGCTCTTGCTGGCCGCATCGCTCCATGTCCCGTTTTCGTTCCAGTGCCATGCGGACAGGCGCAACTCGCTATTGTTACGCATGGTGATGGAACCCCAGCCCAGGTTTTTGATCCCTTGGATCGTCTCGGGTTTGCTGAGATTGTCCACCTGGGCCTTGGTCAAGTCATCCATCCACGCCCCCGTGGCGGTGTCGGGATAGACTGTGTTCAGGATGTGCTCCGGGGTCACGTCAACATGGACGGTGGCTCCCGGATCGACCGTGGCCGCCTGCGGAGCCGTTTGCGCGCGAACCTGGAAAAGATTTCCGCTGTACACCAGTACAACGCCGAGCGCGGCGGCGACGGCCATACACAGAACCTTGCGAGGCGAAATTTGTTTGAATGAACCCATGACCATGGTGCGGCTCCTTAATGAACGTTAACGGGTCAAACTGGGGAGCCTGGATTATAATCCCGATTAAAAGGCGCGGCTCTTTCATCTGCCTGCTCTTGGATCTGGCGCGAGAAATCGAACCGTTCTGGGCAAAAGAAGGCGGTGTCAGCAAGGTCAGCGCCACTTATCTCAAGATAGCGTAGGCCAACGCACGCTTCCGGGCCCTATCACAACACCCCCCAACAGGGTCATTCAGTAAGATCTCGCCTCTCGTAAAGCGTCAAAGCCCCGCTCGATTCAGGCTGATTCCGGACAGGCACCTTGCCGGGACAGACGTTCCGAGGGCGGCTGTGTCATTTTTTCGGGTTCGACAGGAGCGCGAGGAGGTCGTCGACAGTCATATCGAGTGAAATGGAGGGTAGGTGAAGCCCGGACAAGAACCGAATAGGTGTTGATAACAGCCCTTCCCACCACCTAAGGCTGATTAGGAACGAAACGCCCTTCCATGACCATGGACATCTCGCGCCGGCACAAGGCCCGTATGAGCACGCGGGCGGATCGCTTGCCGCGAACAAAGTAAGGACCCGACGGTAGTGGTGCCGTTTGATGTTGTAGCGGCGAGTTTACCTCGCTATATGGCGGCGTCCCGATCGGATCGGGACAAATGCCGCCGCTACAACATCCAACTGCACCACGACCGACCCTACGCGTCTCTGGCACGATTTTGTTGAGGGATGTTAGAATCACCTTTTCAATCTGTGCCACTTCCCGTTGCTGCTCGAACGAAAGGAGCCTGACTTGTTGAGCCGCCTTGTTTCCACACTTCGCAGGCCTGTGGTCCTGTTTCTTGTGTTCAGTGGTCTCGCACTTTCCGCACCGAACCTCGCCTCCGCCGCGCAAGCCCTGAACCAGGCGGCGACGGGTGAGAAGATCATCAAGTACATCCGCCAGCGCTTTAACGTTCCCGACACGGTCAAGCTCACGGTCAGCGAATTCCGGGAGTCCATCTACCCGGATTTCTACGAGACCATACTGACGCTTGACGACGGCAAGGGCAAGCGCACGCAGTCCTTTTTTCTATCGAGGGATGGACGCTATTTGGTGGAAGGGGACATCTTCACACTGAATGGAGATCCACGGAAAGACATCGTGCGCCTCATGTCAACCGCGGACCAGGCTACGCAGGGACCGGCCACTGCCCCGGTCACCCTGGTGGAATACTCTGACCTGCAATGCCCCTCTTGCGCGGAGTTCCATGGAACCTTGGAAACGCAGATCATCCCTAAATACGGCGATAAGCTGCGGGTGGTTTTCAAGGAGTTCCCTCTGGTGAATGTGCACGACTGGTCGCTTACCGCCGCCGTCGCGGCCCAATGCACCTATCAAATTGATCCCTCCAAGTACGTCGCCTTCCGTTCTGTGATTTTTAAAAATCAGGTCACCCTGAACGCTGACCATATCCGCGACCTGCTTCTCCACTTGGCCGCGAAGGTGGGAGTGGATAATATGAAATTGGCCTCCTGCATTGACTCGCAGGCCTCACTCCCCCGTGTCGAGGCCAGCATGCGAGAAGGGCAGACTCTGGGCGTTTCCCAGACCCCTACCAGCTTCATCAACGGACGCATCGTAGTGGGATCGCCGACACTGGCAGATGTTGATAAGCTGATTGAGGAAGGTTTGCACGATTCCAAATAAGAATTTGTTCCTCCTTTGCACCCCTGACGATGAAAATGCGCGCAGCGTCTTGGAGTGCGGTAGCAGCAGCTACCGCTTTTCTTCCTCCGCACCTCGCCTACTTGCCGTCTGGACCGAAAGAGGAAAGCGGTAGCTGCTGCGACCGCACTCCAAGGTGCCTCCGGCGCGCCACAAGGAATGAAAACGCTCCGCGTAACTCCCCTCCTGATTTTCGTGGCGCCGTAGGCGACGGGGTGGTTATTCTATCCGCCGGGCGGCTTTACCCCCTTCCGCCCCTCCAGGAACGGGCGCGTTGTTAACTATGTTAAATATGCTTCCTTTGTGAAATCCGATGTAACGCCGGCAGCCTCCCCATCGTATGATGGAGGTGTAGGCAAGAGAAACACCAGGGGGTTTGAACATGCGAAAACTATTTGCGTTGGGTGTGATGGGTCTGATGGTGGCGCTCGCGGCGGCCATGGTCGCTCGGGCGCAGGATGCGCCGGGTGGGCCCGAGCGTTGGCAGGGACCACCCGCAGGGCAGCATCAATTCGGTGAGGGCGGCCATCACCAATTTGGTGAGGGCGGTCACCACCAATTTGGGATGGAGGGCCGCGAGGGTGGCTTTGAGCGCGAGAGAATGGGTGGGCAGCGCGGCCGTCACGGATTTGCGCTGCTTCGCCTGGCAGATAATCCCCGCATGCGCGCGGAGCTGAATCTGACGGATGCGCAGGTGGGCCGCTTGCATGCGCTCGCCGTGGAGTCGGAGAAATCCTCCATAAAGACTCGCGCCGATCTGGAATTGCACGGCATCGAGCTCCGCGAATTGCTGCGGGCTGACAATCCGGACCATGACGCCATTATGAACAAGGTTCAGGCGATCTCCGACCTGCGCGGTCAGATGGCGAAGCAACATATGGAAACGATGCTCACCGCCCGGAGCGTCCTCACGCCTGAGCAGCTTAAGAAAATGCACTCCCTGATGGAGAATCGGGGCTTCGGCGGTCGCGGCGGGCCGGGAGGTCCGGAGCGCGAACACATGATGGAACACCGTGGAGGTCAAGGCCGCCCCCCCGGCCGACCCGGCGCCGGCCCTGGCGCGCCGGCGACTTCCCCGGCACATACCACCAATCCCCCCAATCAGTAAGATAAATACCTGGGCAGGCGGTGGGGATGAATCGCGCGCACCCCGCCGCCTGCTTCCGGGCGGTCCTGTCATAACCTCCCCCGACTTTTGTCAATGTGGGACTGTCCCAGATGTTGCTCTCCGAGGGGCATAGCGCGCCAGGTCCCACCAACTTTCCCAACTACCTACGTTTTTCACCAGGACTTTTCATCAAGCGCTCCGCCGCGCTGAACCTGTTCCGTTTTACACACGGATTCCCTCCGACATATAATTAGGAGTTTGGGCTGACTGTTCCGCGGCTCGCTGTGTCCGCCCCGAAAATGGGCAGACGTATGGCTGCGATGCTTCCCGGTAACGGAGTGGGGAATCCTTGAGCGAAGGCAATCAACAATTCACGAGAGAACCTGCCGGAGTTGACGCGCCGGGATCGGTTCCGTCCGTAGGGAGCAGCCTGCTGACGCCACCCGAGGCGCCCGAGGTTTCCGGTGCGGTCCCGCCGGATTCGCCCGACGAGGCGATTGTCGTCCGCGGCGCGCGCGTCCATAATCTGAAGAACATCGACTGCACGATCCCCCACAACCGCATCACCGTGGTGACCGGGCCTTCGGGCTCGGGCAAATCCAGTTTGGCCTTTGACACGCTATATGCCGAAGGCCAGCGCCGCTACGTGGAATCCCTGTCGGCATATGCTCGCCAGTTTCTGGAGCGCATGGAGAAGCCGGATGTCGATGAGATTGCCGGCATCGCGCCGCCGGTGGCCATTCGCCAGAAAAACACCACGCGCAATCCGCGCTCGACCGTGGCGACGGCAACGGAAATCTATGATTATCTGCGCTTACTCTTCGCGCGCATCGGCGTCACGGAGTGTTACCGTTGCGGGCTCATCGTGAAGAAGGATAACGTCGATGAGATAGCCGGACGCGTTCTGGCCCTGGAACCAGGCCGCCGTTTCTACGTTCTGTTTCAGGTCAACCCTGCGGTTTCAATTGCGTCCCCAAGTCCCGAACCCGGCGCAGGCGAGCTCCCGTCTCCAAAAGCCCGTGGCAAATCCAGAAGGCCGAAGCAGGCTGCGGCAACTGAGGTCGCAGCCCTCACCCCGCAGCTCCCCACCCCACCCGGCGAGGACTTGAAGCCCCGGCTCTTCGCTCTCCGCCAGCGCGGCTTCAATCGGCTTTACCAGGACGGGCGAGTGTTTGAATTCTCGACGCCCGAATCCTTGTTGGACGTGGATTTTTCGCGGCCCGTCTACATCCTGGTGGACCGGCTCGCTGCCGCCCCGGAAATCCGCCAGCGCCTGATCGATTCCGTGGAACTCTGCTATCGCGAATCCGGTGAAGCGATTCTTGAATTCGTTGCACCTGATCCCACCGCGCCCTCCGAACGCTGGGTTTTCAATGAGCGCTTTGAGTGCAAGCATTGCAAGATTGTTTTTCAGGAACCTGAGCCGAGTTTGTTTTCCTTCAATAATCCCTATGGCGCCTGCCCGCGCTGCCAGGGTTTCGGAAACACTATCGATTTTGATCTTGACCTGGTGATTCCTGACAAGAACAAGACGCTGGCGGAAGGCGCGGTTGAGCCCTGGACCAAGCCCCGCTATCGCATGCCTCAAAACGAAATGCGTCGCGTGGCACGGGCCAAGGGGATTCCCCTTGATACCCCCTATTACAAACTCACGGCTGAGCAGCGCCGCTGGGTGGTGGAAGGCGACGACGATTTCCAGGGCATTCGTGGTTTCTTCGAGTATTTGGAGCGCAAGAAATACAAGTTGCACGTCCGCGTTTTCCTGGCTCGATACCGCGGCTATACCCTCTGCCCGGATTGTCAGGGCGGGCGTCTGCGGCGCGAGACCCTGCACATCCGCATCAACGAGAAAAATATCACCGACGTTTGCCGCATGGCGATCCAGGAGGCTTATCACTTCTTTAACCAGCTTCGTCTCTCTCCCCAGCAGCAGACGATTGCGGACAAGATTCTCGACGAGATTCGCTCGCGCTTGAAGTTCCTTTTCCGGGTGGGCCTGGAATACTTGACGCTTGACAGGTTGGCCTCCACCCTCTCCGGTGGCGAGTCCCAGCGGATTCAGTTGGCCACGGCGCTTGGTTCAAATCTGGTGGGGGCGCTCTACGTTCTCGATGAGCCTTCCATTGGCCTGCACGCGCGCGATACCGGGCGATTGATCGAAATCTTGAAGACCCTGCGAGATCTGGGAAACACCGTCCTGGTGGTTGAGCACGATCCGGAGATGATGCGCGAAGCCGACAAAATCCTGGACCTGGGGCCAGGCGCAGGTGAGCACGGCGGCCGCATCATTTACGAGGGGGATTTGGCGGGGCTGCTCGCCGATCCGCATTCGCTCACCGGACGCTATCTTTCCGGAGAGTTGCAGATTCCCGTACCGGAAGAGCGGCGCAAACCCGCCAAGGCGTGGCTCCGCATCCGGGGGGCGCGTCAGCACAATTTGAAGTCGATTGACGTGGACGTTCCTTTGGGGCTCATGGTGTGCGTCAGTGGGGTTTCAGGCTCCGGCAAATCCACGCTCGTCCACGATGTGCTTTACAACGGATTGATTTCGCGCCGTGGCATGCCCGCGCCCCGCGCCGAGTACGACCGCATCGAGGGGGACCAGCAGCTTTCGGATATCGTGCTGGTGGATCAATCGCCCCTGGGACGTACCCCGCGCTCCAATCCCATCACTTACATCAAGGCCTTTGACACCATTCGCGACGTTTTCGCTTCCACCCCCGCGGCTCGCAAGCGCGGTTACACCCCCGGATACTTCTCCTTCAACATCCCGGGGGGACGCTGCGAGACCTGTCAGGGTGACGGCACGGTGACCATGGAAATGCAATTCCTCGCAGACGTTGACCTGGTGTGCGAGGAGTGCCGCGGACGCCGCTTCAAGCCCAGCATTCTTGAGATTCTTTACAAAGGGAAGAACATCTACGATGTCTTACAATTGACTGTCAAAGAGGCGTTGGCGTTCTTTTCCAATGTTCCCAAGCTGACCGGCAAACTCCGCGTGCTCGAAGAAGTTGGATTGGGGTACCTGCGGCTGGGGCAATCGGCCACCACGCTTTCCGGAGGCGAGGCGCAGCGGGTCCGCCTGGCCGCCCACCTGGCTCATCGTGCCAGCGAGAATACGCTCTTCATCTTCGACGAGCCCACGACGGGGCTGCACTTTGACGACATCAGCAAGCTACTGGCAGCTTTTCGCCGCTTGATTGACGCCGGCGCCTCGGTTCTCGTCATCGAACACAACATGGACGTTTTGAAAACGGCCGACTGGATCATCGACCTCGGCCCGGAAGGCGGTGATTCCGGTGGGTATGTGGTGGCGGCGGGACCGCCCGAGAGCCTGAAGAAGAATTCCCTCTCTTTCACTGGAAAGTTCCTGGCGAAGTATCTTCCGAATTCCAAGGTGGCGCGTGACCCGATACGACCGCGAAATTGATCAACCTTCGATACCCGGCGTGCGACCGGCACACGTTGTCGCCAGTGCCCTCCTCGCCCTCTGGCTTCTGGCTGCTGCTTGGGCGGCCGGTGCGCAAACCCGCAAGTCGACTTCCGCTGCCCAGACCCCGAAGCCGACGCCCGCTGCCTCGCAGGCCACGAAGGAGGCTGCGCTTCTCGATGCCGCCCAGCAGGCTCTCAATCGTAAAGATTTTGCCGAAGCCGTGAAATCGCTGAAGGCCCTCATCGAACTGCAACCTGATTCGGTCCCCGCCTGGTTCAACCTGGGCTATGCGTACACGGGGCTTCACCAGGACGCTGACGCAATCAAGGCTTACCAAAAGACGCTGGAACTCGCGCCCGATCTCTTCGAAGCGCGCCTGAATCTGGGAATCCTGCTTCTTGAGGGGAAGCAATCGCAAGCAGCGCTTGAACACCTTGAGAAAGCCACGACTTTGAAGCCTGACCATGTCCGCGCGCACCTCTACTATGCACGGGCGCTCGCCCAGTCCGGCCAGGCAGACGCTGCGGCGAAGCAGTTCCAGGAAGTCATTCGCCTCGACCCACGTAATGCCATGGCCCCATTTGATCTCGGCCAGCTGGAGCTCCACGAGAAACATCCGGCGGAGGCGCTGGCAGCGTTCGGGAAAGCCTTGGCTTTGGACCCGCAACTTGTGCAGGCGGAGCTGGGGTCGGCGCTGGCCGCCGAAGACCTGAAGGACACTCCCCAGGCCATCGGTCACTTTGAAAAATATCTGGCGCTGAAGCCGGATGATTTAGAGACGCGCTTCCACCTGGCGCGGCTGTACCTGCAGCAGAACCAGAATGAGAAAGCTCGCGACTATCTGGAGGCGGTCTACCACGCCAAACCGGATATGCCTGGTCTGGCTGCGGCGCTGGGTGATGTCAACTCCGCCCTGAAGAAATTCCCCGAGGCTGAGAAGTACTATCGCCTTGCCCTCGCTGCTACGTCCAATAGCGCCGATATCCACCGCGCCCTTGGGCAGACCCTATGGGAGCAACAGAAATACCCCGAAGCCGAAGCGGAGTTCCGCACCACCCTGAAACTGGACCCGCACAACCGTGAGGCTGCCTACGGCCTTGCGACCTGCGTCTATTTTGAAGAGCGCTACCCGGAGGCCATTCCGCTTCTGGAGCAGTTGGCGCACGCGCCCGACCCACCTCCCGCCCTGTTTTTCTTCTTGGCGACGTCCTATGATCACCTGCGCGTACGAAAAGAAGCTCTGGCGAATTACGAGCACTTCCTCGAACTTTCGAAGGGCCAGGCGCCTGATCAGGAGTGGCAAGCTCAACAACGCGCAAAGCTCCTCCGACGAATGCTTGGGAAATAGCTATAATCATACGTATGCAGTGGCGACGTTGTACCTTCATTCTGGTTGGCTGGTTAGTTTCCGGCATCCTGGTCTTGCCTGGCTCGCCTGCCCCAGGGCGCGAGACCGAGGAGCAACTCGTACAACGCATCCAAAACGAACAGAATCCAGTAAACAGGGCCAAGGATGAAATGAAGCTCGCGGAAATCAAGCTCGAGCAGGCCCAGGACGCTTATGCCAAGGGCGACACGGAATCGGGCGCTAAGCTGGTAGAAACCTTTGTTACGCACATGCAGGCTTCCTGGAAAGATCTTCGAAGGATCGGGGCGGAAAGCGGCGAAACAACCGCAGGGATTCAAGGAGCTGGATATTGCGCTTCGCGAACGAGCTCGTACGCTGGAAGACATGGCCCGGAAAGTGGGTTATTTCGAACGCCCTCCCATCGAGAAGGCTGCCAAGGAAATGGATCGGATTCGGACTGAGGTACTTCAGGCGCTGTTCCCCGCCTCGAAACCTCATACCACCAATCCTCCTGCCACGCCCCAGCGATTTGCGGGTCCCGGCAGCTTTTCAGAAGTGTGGTGAATGCCGCATGCGTGCCCTATTGGCTTCACTCCTGCTCCTCGTGGCTGTGCCGGGGTTGACACGCGCTGACCGCAAGGAGGATTACCTGAGTGAGGAGGAAGCGGACAAGATCCGGGAAGAACAGGACCCTTCAGAGCGAATTGGGGTGTATTTGGAATTTGCCCAAACCCGGCTCGAGCGGATTGAGGATTATCGCAACCGCCCGCCTGATCCCACGGTCGATGTCGCGGCTTACCTTGAGCAACAGTTTGACCAGTATATTCGCATAACCGATGAGTTGAAGAACTGGATCCAGGTTCAGTACGACCGCCACAGCGATATGCGCACCGGGCTGAAGAAGTTCATCGAGACTGGACCCAAACAGGAGGAGCAGCTCCGGCATATTCAGCAATCATCCGATCCTTATGTGGACGCCTACCGCAAGAACCTTGGCGACGCGATTGACGATTTCGATGATGCGCTCGACGGGGCCTCGAAGGCTTTCACCGAGCAAGTGAAGTTGTTTGGGGAAATTAAACGCGAAGAAAAGGCCGACGCTCACGCCGTTCAGGAGCGTGAGAAGGATGAGAAGAAGCGCGCCAAGGAAGAGAAGAAACTGAGGAAGAAGGAGCACCAGAAAGGTGTCCCTGCCGACGCGGACGAGAATTAGAAAAGGCAGTGGTTAGTGGCTAGTTGTAGGAAATAGCAACCTTATTTGCCGGGGGATGGAAGGGCGGGGCTTTAGCCCCGCCGCTGGAGTTTCTACATTTACCTACGCCTTGAATTACATGCCGGAAACCACCCCGGCGCTATCGCGCCACCCCTCCTGATTCAGGAGGGGAGTTCCGCGAGGCTCCCCTCCTCAGATGAGGAGGGGCGACGCGCTAGCGGCGGGGGTGGTGCTGAGCTGGAAATGTAGAAACTCTAGGGCGGGTCTAAAGCCCCGCCCTTCAGAGAGCGGCGAACCAAAATCCACCAATCATTCGCCACTGCCCTTATGAAACCAGCCGAACAGCTCGTCTTGCCCTTGGCGGGGCCGCCCGATCTCAACGAATTATTCCATCGGGTCTTTCACCGTCTGCGAATCAAGTCGCCGGTCGCGGGTATCTGCGCTGACTTCCATCCCTTTCCTGGGTTGCGCAGTACTATCTCCTTGCGAAATGGTAAGGTGGTAGCCCGCGTCTCCGATGTTCTGGCGGAGGCTTCGCCCATCATCCTGGAAGCGCTGGCGGAAATCCTGCTGGCGCGAATTTTCCGGCGGCGTCCCTCGCGCGAGGCTCGCGAATGCTACTTGGCCTACACGTTCCGGTCCACGGTGCGCAGCCGCATTGACGCGGTGCGGCGGGAGCGCGGGACCAAACGCCTGTTGCCCGCCCGTGGCCTGGTCTATGACCTGGAAGAGATATTCCGCCACCTGAATCATCGCTTCTTCCACGACCAGCTTCCCATGCCTCGCCTCGGCTGGAGCCACCAGAACGCGCGCTCCCTTCTGGGGCACTATGACTCCGGGCACGGGGCGATTATCGTCAGCCGCCTGCTTGATGCGCCCCTTGTCCCGCCTTACCTGGTGGAGTATGTTGTCTACCACGAAATGCTGCACATGCGTTTCCCCGTCGAGCGGCACGGTCATCGTCGGGTCATACACTCGCGGGAATTTCGCGAGGCTGAGAAGAAGTTTCCCAAATATGAACTAGCCTGCCGCCAGCTCAAGAAATTCTGCGCACGATGAAGTGTCCCGCAAGGAGGGACCATCCATGACACGCAAATCATCTCACCTTCTATTCGCGTTGACGTGCATCCTGCTTACCCTGATTCCCCCTCGAATTGTCTTCGCGGCGGAAGCGCTGACGGTTGCTTCACCCGATGGCAAACTGGAGATTTCCTTCGCTCTCAAATCCAATCTTCAACCCTACTTGCCCGGGGAACGGGCTTATTACCGGATCAGCTACCAGGGCGTGCCTGTCTTGGCGGACTCTCCCCTGGGCCTTGACTTCGAAGGCGCCTCGACGCTCGATCACGACTTCAAGATTGTCGCCACGGACCGGCACTCGCACGACGACGCCTGGACGAATCCCTTCGGCGCCCAGCGGAACGTCCCCGACCATTACAACCAACTGTGCGTGTCGCTCGAGGAGGAGCAAACGCCCCGACGCCGCGTCGACCTGATTTTCCGCGCCTACAATGAGGGCGCGGCCTTTCGCTACTTCCTGCCCCAACAGGCGGGCCTTGAAAAATTCACCCTGATGGCGGAGAACACGGGCTTTTATTTTGCGCGCGATGCCTCGGCTTTTGCCTTGAACCAGGGGCGCTTCAACACCAGCAACGAAGGCGAGTACCGTCCCATCAGCTTGCATGAAATCAAGCCGGCTTCGATCATCAACCTGCCGCTGCTGGTGGAGACTCCCGGCGGACCCTGGGTGGCGCTTTTGGAAGCCGACCTGACGGATTACGCCGGCATGTACGTCGGCGGCGTCCCCGGATTCGACAACGCCCTGGTAAGCAAACTTTCGCAGGGTTCCAAGCGCATGGATGAAGTTGTCGTGGGCGCGACGCCCAAGACTTCGCCCTGGCGTGTGCTCCTGATCAACGACCGACCGGGCGGCCTCATCGAATCCAGTTACCTTATTCTCGACCTCAGCGCGCCTTCCGCACTCGCGGACACTTCCTGGATCCAGCCCGGCAAAGCGGCGTGGGATTGGTGGTCAGGAAGCTTCGCGCGCGGCGTCAGCTTCAAGCCGGGTATGAACACCGCCACCATGGAGCATTACATTGATTTCGCGGCTGAGCACCGTCTCGAGTACATGCTGGTGGATGCGGGCTGGTACCCGGCCAAGGATTACACGCATCCGGAAGATATCCTGCGACACGTTCCGGAAGTGGATGTGCCGGGAATCATTGCTTATGGGAAGCAGAAGGGCGTCAAAGTGCTGCTGTGGGTTTACTGGGGAGCGATCGATAAACAGATGGACGAAGCCCTCGACCTCTATTCAAAGTGGGGGGCGGCGGGCATCAAAGTGGATTTCATGGACCACGATGATCAGGAGATGGTGAACTTTTACGAGCGCCTGGTCCGCAAGGCGGCGCAGCATCATATGGTCGTGGACCTGCATGGAGCGTACAAGCCCACGGGCCTGCGCCGGGCTTACCCCAATCTCCTTACCCGCGAAGGTGTGATGGGCATGGAGTACAGCAAGTGGAGCGACCGCGTGACCCCCGAACACGACGTCACTATTCCCTTCACGCGCATGCTTGCCGGGCCCATGGACTACACGCCGGGCTGCTTCAACAACGCCACGCGCGACCAGTTCAAACCCCGCAATGTTGAGCCCATGTGCCAGGGCACCCGGGGCCATCAGTTGGCTATGTATGTGGTGTTCGAAAGCCCGCTCGTGATGCTCTCCGATTACCCCGAAGCTTATGACCACAACCCCGGGATGGAGTTCCTCGATAAGGTTCCCACGGTTTGGGATGAAACGAAAGTTTTGAACGGCGAACCGGCGCGCTACCTCACTATTGCCCGCCGTCACGGCGACACCTGGTATCTGGGTGCGATGACAAATTGGGACGCACGGGATCTTGAAATCCCGCTCAGCTTCTTGGGCTCGGGAGATTTTGCAACTCAGATTTTCGCTGACGGAGCGGATGCGGATAAGGATGCCAAGAGTCTCGCGATTTCGACCCAGCGTGTGAAGGCAGGTGACAAGCTCACACTGCACCTCGCGCCGGGCGGCGGGGCGGCGGTGATCTTCACGCCCGCCAAGTGAGGCGACCCGTTCGTTCCCGGCAACGCGTCCCTAACCGCTGCTCTTACCCCGACCGCGCAGCACGCGTCCCGGCTTCGCGCCAGTATGCTGGCCCTGGTCGATCACCACGGTGCCGTTCACGATGACATACGGAATGCCCACGGGGTACTGCATAGGATCTTCGAAGGTAGCCTTATCGATCACCGTTTCGGGATTGAAGAGGGTGATATCCGCCGCCATCCCCGGCCGGAGCATGCCGCGGTCCGTGAGGCCGGTGATCGCCGCTGAAAGTGACGTCATCTTGCGCACCGCGTCGGGGAGCGTCAGCACATGTTTCTCGCGCACATAGACTCCCAGGACACGCGGAAAAGTTCCGTAGAAGCGCGGATGGGGCCTGCCCACGAAGGTCATCTCCGGTGAGACCGCTCCACCGTCGGAGCCGATTCCGACCCAGGATTCCTTCATGGCCAATTCCACGTCCTGGTCACTCATGTTGAAGTAGATGGCTTCCGCTGCCCCGCCTTCCGAAACCAATAGATCGCACAGCGCGTCCACGGGGTCTTTGCCCATCAGCTTCGCGATTTCATCCATGCGCTTACCTTCGTATTTCTTGTTCTCCGGCTTTTGAAGCGACGCCACCATGACCCCGTGCCATCCCCCCACGCTCTGCACCTGGTTTGCTTCCCAGCCGGGCAATCCCGTCGCGATGGCCTGGCGAATCTCCGCGCGCACCTTGGGGTCTTGGAGCCGTTTCACTTCATCCGCCGAAGTCCCCGCCAGGTACTTAGGTGGAATGCACGTCTCGAGATCGGTCATGGAGGCGATGTAAGGATACTGATTCGCCGTGATGTCCACGCCACGGTCGCGCGCCGCCTGAACCTCTTTAACCTGCTCCGCCATCTGTCCCCAGTTTGCCTTGCCATCGATCTTGAAGTGCAGGATGTGAGCCGGCAGGCCCGCTTTCTCGCTGATCTCGATCACTTCGTCGACGGACTTTTTCCAGTGGGCGCCCTCACCGCGCATGTGGCTGGTGTAAATCCCGCCATACTTCGCCGCCACTTTGGCCAACTCAATCAGCTCATCGGTCTGGGCATAAAGGTTGGGGAGGTAGATCAAACCGGAGGAAAGCCCGATCGCACCCTCGCGCATCGCCTGGTCCACCAGCGCTTTCATCTTTTCAAGCTCCGCCGGCGTCGGAGCCCGATTGGCGTTGCCCAGTACCACCTCGCGCACTTGCCCCGCGCCCACGTAAGAAGCGATGTTCACAGACATACCTTGGCGTTCGAGGCGCGCCAGGTACTCGCCGAGCGTCGTCCAGTCACGGGTCAATCCGTACTCTGTCAGATTTTTCGACGCGCCGGGCGGAACCGGTCCGGCCGAGTGGTCTTCGCCCAGAATCTCCGTGGTCACGCCTTGACGGATCTTGCTTTCCGCCTTGCCGTCAACCAGCAGGGTGCGATCAGAATGGCTGTGCAGGTCGATGAATCCTGGCGCGACGACCAGTCCCTTCGCGTCGATCACGCGGCGTGCCGTGGCATTGATCAATCTCCCTATGTCCGCGATCTTGCCGTCCTTCACGGCCACGCTGCCCTCAAACCATGGGCTTCCACTGCCATCCACGATATGGCCGTTAATGATCAGCAGGTCGTATTGCGCTTCTTCCGCCCGTGGTTGGCGGACCATAAAACCAGCGATTGCCATGACCGCCACTAGAACGCTGGGCAGTGCCAGCCTCACTGTTCGCCGGCAAATGTCAGTCCGTGAAGTCACGACAAACCCCCAGGTATGGGCAAGTGAGCCCTCGGGCCACCGGGACATAGTTTTCCCCATGACCCGATGGCCCGATGAATCGATGACCCGATACCCTTCACTTGCTGCGATTCTGATTGACGCTAATGGCGATCGACAGTATCAACAAGGCCACTGAACCGCGCCAGAAGAAAACCGGATCTCCGAGGAACCCACTTTTCACGATGCGATCCGCGAGGCCCACCAGTAGCCCTAGAGTAGCGAGGATCACGAGCACGCGTGGAAGCCACGACATAAATACCTCCTGAATAGGGTGGAGCTTCAGCCGGACGTTCATCGTGCCTGCCCCGGCTGCTAAGCCCCAAGATGCGACGGCATTATAGCGCGCCAGACGGTGCAATCATAGAAATCCTGCGCAACGAATCAGCGCTCTCGGGCTCCCCCAGGTTTATACTAAGGAGTGGAAGGCGAGGTGCGTTATGCCGTACTGTCCTTCGTGTTTCATCGAGTACGTGGATGGCACCACCCAGTGCGAAGACTGCGGAGCTCTTTTGCTCCCCGGCCCGCCGCCCGAGGCCCCTCCGACCCTCGAGCTCAGTGATGAAAAAAACGTAAAGCTGGTTCCAGTGCGAGTCTTCACCAGCGGCACCGCGCAAATGGATGCCGAAGTGGCGCAAAGCATCCTGCAATCGCAGAGAATTCCTTGCACGCTGTCCGGGGGAGGGTCGGCGGAAATCATCCCAGTGCTGGATGTCCAATTGCTCGTGCGCGAAGAAGACGCCGTGCGCGCCGGGCATGTGTTGCGGGACTATCTCGATACGGTGACGCCCACGGGTACGGAGGAGGAGGAACCTAACGGGGAGGAGTAGGGTTGGGCTTGCCTGTCCCCACTTCCTTCTGCAAGCGTGCTATGGCCCTCTGCGCCGCCTTGGCGTTGTCGGCATCCCTAGCGGAGGGAAGCTCGTCCAAATAACGCTCGTAAGACTCTAGCGCCTTCTGCTTCTGGCCCATCTTTTCATACACCTTGCCCAAGCCCAGGAATGCCGGCGCGTAATGCGGGTTCGTCTTGATCGCCTCTTGAAAGCGGCTGAGGGCCCCCTTCAAATTGCCTTTGTGCAAATAAAAGTTTCCGATTTCCACGGATTTTGCCGGCCCCGGGTTCGTATACTCCCAATCGTCATTGCCCGAGGGAAGCGGTATTTTCTCAGGGACCTGCGCGCGAACCGCCGGCCCGGCCAGAAGAAGTCCGAGAGCGACGGCCCACATGGTTTTCCTCAACTGATGCATAACTAGGATTTTCCCCCTGCGCGGCGAGGTGTGTCAACGTGTACGACTGCCTGGTAGTGGTGCAGTTTGATTGTGTAGCGGCGAGTTTACCTCGCCATATGGCGGCGTCTCGATCAGATCGGGATGTATGCCGCCGCCTTTACATCAAACTGCACCAGAACCGACTGCCTCGCCGCGTATGGGGTTGCTGCCCATACTGTTGGATTGGGGGGAATCCTGATCGGCCACGGAAGTTTTCCGCATCCGTGACCCTCACGCCGCGCCAATCCTGCTACCGCTCGTCCTTTCCGCCACGTTAAGAATGATTCATGTGGCCCTGACTTCCAACCGATTAGATACCTGTACGCCGAGCCCCGGCGCGATTGGCAAGACGAATGGAAGCGCGTGCCGTTGGCCGGCGGGAGGTCAGCATGGGCGTCATTCTTCGGATTGCTCTCGCATTCTTCCTGATCCAGTTTCTGGTGGTATTAACGATCATGGTCGTGGCGCTGCTCGTGGCGCGGCCAGATGTTCCCCTCCTGGGGCGCGAAACCGGCACCGCGGCCATCCTCAGAAGCTTGGCCTTTGTGGGTGGCCTGCCGCGGCGAACCTATGGGTCAGCCGCCCGCTTGGCGCACTTAGTCACATCCAAACTGTCTACGCCGATTTATCGCTTCTAAGGTGGCAGTTCACTTTGGCTTTCTCGTAGCGGCGAACTCTGATCGCCGAAGTCGTTGATTCTAAAAGTTGGCGGTCCCCACCACTGGGGGCTGGCGCCGACCGCCCCTACAGATCAGGGATTTCATACAGATCCTGATGCCCCGCCCTTCCGGCAGCCCCACCCCACTGCGGTAAGAAATGCGGATTGGCGACATTTTTGCCTAGGTACATCTTGTCTCTCCCATAACATTAAAAAACATTCATGAAGTTCTTGCCCCCCGCCGATTAGGTAGGTGAACGCCGAGATAGACCCAGAAGTTGTGAAAGCTAAGGAAGACGGCGGGAGGTTAAAATGAGCGTCCTACACCAAATAGTTCCGATGTTCTTCATGATCCAGTTTGTACTCGTTCTGACCGGCATGGTAATTCTGATGCTCTCCGCGAACCCGCAAGCTTAACCGCCGAGCAGCCCGCCAGCCTGCGGCTTGGCCCAAAAGATGTCTCAATTCTTTCCTTTGCCCTCGACCATTCGTTTCTTGCATGCCGCTGCACCATTGAGGTGTCAAAGCCTTCTGCCTTCTGCCTTCTGAGCCCTACATCAGTCCCCCGTTCTCGTACCACCTCACATTTCCGGTTGAGGAGCCAATGGCCACGACATCTTTGCGGCCGTCGCCATTCAGATCCCAGATAACCACGCAGGACGTGCCCATCTCTGCATCCAGCAGTTGTCTCTCCCAATTCATCCCGGAAGCGTCCGCAGCGTAATAAACGCAGAGGCTGGTGCCCGGTCCGCGGTAGCCCGCCACGATTTCATCGTTACCGTCGCCATCCAAATCTGCGCAGGCGAGGGCGTGCCCATCGTTGAAACTCGTATCGATCACGTGACGGTTCCACAACTCACCCGGTTTGCCTTCCAGATAGACCACCACCTGGTCGCCGTGCCAAGGTTCGATGGTGGCAAGGTAGCGCTTCCCGCCCACCTTCCCCAATCCGATTTCGCTCGAACCGCGCTTAGGCGTTGACTGTTGATCCCCCGCGGCGAGGTGTGTCTTGGTCCAGGTAATTTCAGCGCCGCGTCCAGCGGCGTGATACAGATGCACACCTTCAAAACTCGCCGTCAGGATTTCATCGCGTCCATCGCCATCCCAATCCAGCACGTTGATTCCATGCACGACGGTAGTGGAAGCGTCGATCACGTGCGAAGTCCAGGCGGCCGGTGGCGGCCCTCCGGCTGAGACGTGCCCACGCAAAAGCTGTTCCGGCATTTCGAACCAAGTCAGCGGCGCCGGCACTTTGTAATCCGGAGCCACTGCGCCGAAGCCCAGTAGAACTGCGTCCACCAGCGCCAACCGCCCCGTGCCATCCAGGTTTGCCCAGCGCAGCCGGTGCGAGGTGGGAATTTTCCCCAGCAACTCGATCCGCCACTCCGCCGCCCAGTCAGTTCCCGGCTCGGCCCACCACAAGCTGCCGCCGTGCGTGCTGTCATCGAGCGCGAAGTCAGTTGCCAGCGCCATGCCCCGCACCGGATACCCGGGGTGAAACAGTGGCGCCAGGCTGATGTTGTTTTGCGTCGCGGTGGTCACAGGTCGGGCCTTCCATGTCGGATTCTCGTACCACTCGACGATGTTCTTACCCGCACTCAATCCCAGGATGTCCGGCCGGCCGTCGCCATTCACATCTGCCACTGCCACCTGGTAGCCCGATGGGACCTTCGCGACCTCGTGGGTCCGCCAATTGACCCTGCCCCGTCTCGTCGCTGCCTGTGGGCGGAATAGGGTAGTGGCAGAAGCCGGCTTGGCCGCGAGGGTCAAGCCCCACCCCGCTGCCTTCTTCAAAAAAGTTCTTCGCGAGGAGCACTCGCCGTCTGCGCTGTTCGTTTTGCGTTTTTTCATGAGCGACAGTTTAACGCCGATATGCCCCGGGGTGCTGGGGTTCTGTGACCCTTACCAGCGAGCGCAAGAACGATTTCGGGCAATTAGACGCCCTCGCCAAAAGATTTTTGCCCGTTTGGGCTACCGGTAGCCCAACTCGTAAATCTTCCACTTGCAGATACCCCTAAAGTAAATGTTAAACTGGGTACTGGGGGGTTGGGGAGAAGCAGTAAGGTCTAGGCAGCGAGCGCCTTTTGCGAGTCCCGACAAGTCGGGATAGGCAGCGAGCGCCCTTTGCGAATCCTGTATCCCGTATCCGCCCTTGGAGGTTTTATGTCACTGGTCAAGAAGCCGCGCCTGACGGCCAAGAAACTGGCCGCCCTTCGGCGCAACCGAAAGCATTCGCACGGCCCGAAGACGGCGGAGGGCGTGGAGCGCATCCGCGCCGCGCACTTGCGCCATGGACGTTACGCGCAGTGGGAAGAAACCGCCTTGCTCGACCTGGGTGAGGATTCAGCCGACCTTCGGGAACTGCGGGAAAAACTCCAGTGCGAGTGGCGCCCCCGCAGCGGTTCGGAGGAAGAATTGGTGGAGCGTCTGGCGCGGGCCCTGTGGCGGATGAAGCGTTTTGACCGCATGCAGGAGGGCATGGCCGTGCGGCAGGCGCAGGAGGCAAACCGCGGCCGGGAGGCCCGCCTGCACGCGCACATGATGAATCTGAAAATGAATTCCGCCGTTTTGCAGATGCTCGCCCAATCGGTGGCACAGGAATATTACGTCACCACGCCCGAAGACCTCGAGCAAATGAAGAACTTGCGCCGCGAGGGAGCCATGAAGGAATTGGGCGAAATCGCTCTCGCACTCTTCTGCCAGCTTCAGGCGCCGGGGGCTGTGGAATCGGAAGAAGCGGGTGAAGTGGAGGATGAGCTTGAGAACGCCCGCCGAGTCGTGACTCAGGCCCGAGCCATCTTTAATTTGCCCCCCTTCACCCGGGAGGAAGAAAGGCAACGGGGCTTCGGGTTGGAGCCGGAAACCCCGCCGGACGAGGAAGGCGACGTGCCGGCGGACTTCGATCCGGTAAGTGCCGACCTCAAGGTCGGCGCTACAGAGGCAAGTGCCGATTTGCAGGCCGCCGATACAAGGCAGGCCGATTATCCCCAGATTACGGAGGAGGAATGGGAATCTCGGGAGCGGGTGCGCCAACTTCTGCAGCACATCCTGACGCGTCAGGTGGAGTTGTGCGAGATGGAGCGCCTTGCCAATCTGCGGGAGTGCGTGAAAGGTCCCTCGCCTTATGAACGTGCCGCAGAAATCGCGCCTACCCATCTCTCTGCAATGGTCATGCAGAGAATGGAAGACTCCTACTTTCGCCAAATCTGGCGCTTGACGAACCTGCTTATGAAGATTAAACGGCAGGCTTCGCGTGCAGAAGGTTCAGAAGCGCCCGCTGCTTGTGAAGATGTTAATGAAAATAAAGGGGGTTAGGGGTAGAAATGGGGTTTTTAGCAAAAATCTATCTAGTTGAAATAAAAGTAGTTACATCTAAAGGCGCCGGAAGAAAGGCGCAAATAATAATTCCCCCTTTTTCCGTCGCCCCATTGGCAGCAAATCAATTAACTCCCCTTTTTTCAATTAGATAGATATTTGCCGGGTTTCTTCTCCCCATCACTAACCCCCTTTGCTTTCTATAACATCGTGGGATACCGGCGTGCGTAAACTTCAGCCAATTTCATTACTGTTGTGGTTTCAATGAGTTGCATTTTGCGAGTTTTTGCTCCTCTTCGCTAACTCCTTTTGTTATCTGAAACATCGTGGGATAGGGTCGTGAGCCAACATGATGCCCACGGGGCGGAATCGATCTCGATCCTATCGGGACGCCCCCCTTGGGCAAGGTAAACTCGCCGCTACGTCCTCCATTTGACCCACCACCTTCCGCCCGTCTGCGATGCCCCATCGAGGGTGCGGGATTGCCCAGCTCCAGGCCGATTGGTGAGCTCAGGTTCGTGCCCCAACCCGCCGATAACCGGAAGTGTTCGGGGAGGGCTCTAAAGGTCGGCGCTGATTCGCCCCGAATTTCCGTATAACCTGTGCATTGTCGGCCCACAATCCCGATCGTTTGCCGTCCATTGTCACAAAACTCCGGAATTTTCTGCAAAAAGATCGAAAAATAGCCTGACAAATCGTCCCCTCTCCTGTGTTTTCATACACATCCCCGGATCGACCTTCATTTTTAACATCTCTACGGATCAGTGGGTTGTGTCAAGAATTTTTGTCCCCTAAGGCGATAACCCATTGAATTGCTGGGAGAAACTGGATTTTCTGCTTTCTCCCCCCTCCGGGTGCGCTTGACTAGGAGCCCGTCGGAGATACGGCCCCACAATCTTACTTTTTACCGACTCTCGTTCTCCGCGAACCGAATGTTAGGCATTTGACGCTGGCCAGGCCGTCCACGCGAGCAACGGGGTCGGTTGGGCCAGCGCTTTCAGGCCCTTTGGGGGCTCCATCCCGAGCGGAAGAGTTTCAACAGGTTGTGCGTGGCACAGATCATCTGCCATTCCGCCTGCACTTTCCTCAGTCCTCGCAGCAGGAATCTCCGAAACCCGCGCGCCTCTTTGATCTGTCCAAAGACCGGTTCCACCACCGCCTTGCGCAGTTTATAAACCGCCTGTCCTTCCGCCGTGCGCAGCTTGTGCCGCATCTGCTCGGCCACGCTGGCCCCGGAGGGCGGAGGCCCGGTCGTGACGGGCGGTTTCTCGCTGTGCTTCTGAGCGTCCGGCGCTACGAACAGATCGATCTCCCGCACCTGCGCATCGGTGACGTTGGGCTCGCTGAAATACCCGTTGTCCGCCGTCGCTTGCCGCGGCGGTCGCCCCATCTGCGCTTTCACTTCCTTCAGCATCGGTACCAACTGCTTCTTGTCGTTGGCTTCCTGCGTCACCGCCGCCCCCACGATCACTTGCGCGTGACTGTCCACCGCCGCCTGGGCGTTATAGGCTTGCACAAACTCTTTCGTCGCTCCGTCCTTCATGATGCGCGAATCCGGGTCGGTAAAATTCCGTTGCGCTTGGGGCTCCGGTTTCGCCGCTTCCGCGTCCGGCGCCTGCGGCGGTCGGCCCCCGAACTTCCGCCCCCGTTCCCGTTCCTGCTTCGCCCGCTCCTTTAATTGCGCCGCCACCTCCGCCTGCTTCTTTTCCGCCGCCTCTTTTGCCTCTTGCTCCAGTGCCGCCTTCGCCTCCCGAATCTTCTCTAACCGGCTCTCGCGCCGCGCCAGTTCCTTCGGCAGTTCGTCGCCGCGCTTACCCTTCCCATATTTTCCATCTTCCTCGGCGTCTACCCGTGCCGCCTCGGCCAGCAGCGCCTGCACTTCCGCGGCTAATTCCTTCTCCGCCTTCTCCATCCGCTCGTAGCTCATCGCCTTGTGCTTCGAGGCGTTGGCCTTGATCTTCGTCCCGTCCAGCGCCACGTGCCCCAGCTTCACCAGGCCCGCCCGCTGGCACAACTGCAACACCTGCACGAACAATTGCGCCAAGGGCACCAAGTGCTCCTGCCGGAAGGTCGCGATCGTGTCGTGATCCGGATGCTGGTCGGCCGCCAAATACCGGAACGCCACGTCCTCGTACGTCGCCCGCTCGATCCGTCGCGAACTCGCCACCCCTCGGCAGTAACCGTAAATCAGCACCCGGACCATCATCCGCGGATCGTACGCCGCCAGCCCCCGCCCATCTCCCGCTTCGTACTTCGCGTAAATCGCCGACAGGTCTAAGGCTTCCACCACCTCCGCCACGAACCGCGCCAGGTGACCCTCCGGCAGCCAATCCTGCAACGAGGGCGGGAGCAAGTACGCCTGATTTAAATCGCAACTCCGAAACTGTTTGCCCATAACTCCATCTTACAACATCTTCTAAAACTATCAATAATCAATCCAATGCCCCCCCCGAAAATCTTGCGACTGGATCCCTCCTGCGGCCAAAATCTATCTCCGACAGGCTCCTAGGACGTTGGCGTGAGGTGCGGTCGGGTTGCCGCGCTTAAGTTCCTGGACGTAACTGCGTCGTGGGGCTTGACGGCAAACAAAAAGGGCGGTGAAGTCTCTCTTTCCCAATCCACCTTGTAGGGAACCCGCCAGGTTCCCGAGAGACTCACCGCCATGGGCAAGATACCACGATTGGTGCTTTGGCTCTGTAGGAAATTTACCCGCCAGGATTTGCAGGAACTGGTTGAGCAACTGCAAGAGATTCTCGCCGGGCGCCAGCCCGAGCCTCAACCCCGCGACGACTTTCGCCAGCAGCATCCACACTATCGCGACTTCTACGTTGACCCTCTGGCTCCCTTGACCCAGCCGCCTCCGGCACCTCGCACCTGGAACTGGCGGCAGTTGCTGGCTCAGTACCAGCGCCAGCACCGCCGACCGTTGGCTCCGATTCAGCGTTCTGGCGCCCACCCCCTGCCTCCCACTTGTCGTTGTGCCCACTGCGGCGCACCGCGCGACTTCCTCTACCTCAACGATGGCCGTCACGCCCGCCAACTGCGCTGCAAAGTCTGTGGCCGGCTGTCGCAAATCGCTCGTTGTCATCGCCCGACGAAAACTCCTTACTGGTGCCCCTACTGCGGCAGCTCCCTCTTCCGCTGGAAGCAGCGTGCCGATTGCACCATCTACAAATGTCCTGGCGAGCGTTGTCCTCACTATCTCCAGAAGCAGCAAGCCCTGCACTGGAACGAGAAGTTGCTCCAGAAGCTGCGCCGCACGCAGTTCAAGCTGCGTTACCAGTATCGCGAATACCACTTTCAACCCGCCCAACTGGCCCCCACCGCTCCCGATCCGCCCACCGTCGACCTCACCCGTCTGCATCGTTCTTCCGATGTCTTGGGCCTGGTGTTGGCCTTCCACATCTCTTTCGCCCTCTCCGCCCGCAAGACCGCCCAGGTCCTGCGGCAAGTCTTCGGCGTGCCTCTCAGCTACCAGTCCGTTCTCAACTATGCCCAGGCCGCCGCTTACTACTGCCACGCCTTCAACCTCCGCTACAAAGCCCCGCTCAGCGCCACCGCCACCGGCGACGAGACTTATATTCGCGTCGCGGGGAAGCACCCATACACGTTCTTCTTTCTCGATCCCCAAGGACATCGCATCACGTCCTATCACGTGGCGCCGGAGCGCGATGCCTTGGCCGCCACCGTGGCCCTGGGCGAGGCCGCGCGCACCTTGCCCGAAGATCAGGCCCTGCGTTTCATCACCGACGGCAACCCCGCTTATCAGGCCGGCGTACACTTCCTCAACGCTCACCGCACCGCTTCCCAACCTCCCCATACCTTGCGGCAGGTCATCGGCCTGGAAAACCTCGACGCGGTCTCCAAGGAATTCCGCCCCTTCAAGCAACTCATCGAACGTCTCAATCGCACCTACAAATACCACGTCCGCCCGGCTTGCGGCTTTGCCACGCGCAACGGCGCCGTGGCCCTCACCACCCTGTTCGTCACCCACTACAACTTCCTTCGCCCCCATCTGGCCCTGGGCTACCGCGTACCCATCCCCTTGCCGGAGTTGAGTTCCCTCACCACCTTGCAAGGCCAGTGGAACAAGATCCTCGCTCTCGCCCTGGCGGCCTGAGCCCGGTGGGAGTAAACTTCGCGGTGGCCGGGGCGGAGGATAGGGCTCCGCAGGGATGCGACCTGAGCGCCGACCCCGGGGCCGAGATCGGTCGGGAGCGAGCCCCACTCGCTCCCCCAGTCCAGACCCATCTTGGCACCAAAGCGATAAATCCTGGGGGTCTGGGGGCAAATCCCCCAGCTCTACCCACCTCCCGACCCTTCATTACCTTTCATAAAACTTTTGACAGAACCCCCCTTCCCGGACGTTTGTCGGCGTGTTCGTGAAGCATTGCAGACCCCCCATTTTGGGCCCCGTGGTTGTTCGGTAGAAAGGGGTACCTGGACACATCAGGGCGCTACGCTTCCCTACCTCCATTGTGCGCTTCATCCACTAGGCTATGTCAATAGGCAATGTGCACGTTAGGGCTACCGGTAGCCCAAAAATGCAAGGCGGGCAACGAATTGTCCGAGTAAAGTGGGACAGCCACTCCTGGCTGTGTCGATATGCTCGAACATCGAGCCGCATTCACAGGCAGGAGTGCCTGTGCTACCTTGCGGGCCCAGTGCTACGGGCCTTTTGGTAGCCGAACTTTCGCACTTCAGGGTGTTGAGTTGGGTTAACTCGCTTCTTTTCAGTACAGGCATTGCCAAGGTCTGGCCTACAAACGCAGCATTCCAGCAGGAAAGATTTCCGGCTGGACCGTGATCGTGGGCGGTGGCTGAGTGGGGAGCACGAGCTGCAGTTCGTGCAACAGGAGCTTTTGTTCGGGTGTCGGCTCGGTGTAGCGGGGCATCACTAATCGGCGCCCATCCGTGGTCGGGAAAGACACATCGAGCATCTGCATGCCCGCCAGCTTCTCCAGCACCGCTTTCGGCGTCAGGCCCGGAGCGTGGGCCTGCAGACGCTGTTTCAGCGTCACCCACAAGCCGTACGCCAGAAAGGCAATGAGGATGTGGGCCTCGACGCGATGTTCTATTTGATGATAAATCGGCCGAATTCCCAGCTCACTCTTCAAACACTTAAAGGCCGCTTCGATCTGCGCCAGTTGCATGTAGCGGTCCCACAACACCTCGGGATTTTCCCCCGTCAGATTGGTGCGCAACAGATAATGTCCATCGCGCCGCTCCGCTTCCTCCAACTTGCTGCGCTCGAGCCGGAACTGGAAGGTCTGGCGAGTCACTTCTTCCTGGGCCTTGGGCACGCTGATCTTCACGAAACCGAAGGCCCGTCCGGCTTCACTCTTGGCTGCTCCGATCTTCATCAGCAACGCATCACGCGTCGGACACACGCGCCGCAAGGCCCGCAGCCTCCACAACAGCCGTGCCAGCTTGCGTCGACGGATGGCCATCTCTTTCGCCTGGCGGCCTGCGCTCTTCGCCAGCACATACAACTCGCCTTCCTCCGCGAACAGTTTCACCTCTACCGACTCGCGCACCTTCCGCCACGGCAGTTCCGTCCACTTCGCTTCGTACTGCCGGATCTTGCCCCGTGGCGTCCCCACCAGGTAAAACATCTCCCGCCCCGGGGTGCGCATCTCCGCCAGCAGTTCTTCACTGGGAACTCCCCGATCCATCATCCACACCCGCCGTGCCTTGCCGTACACGCTCTCGATCTTGTCCAGAAAACCGCGCAAGCTGTTCCGGTCGGAAGTATTCCCCTCCATCACTTCGTAGGCCAGCGGGAAACCTTCCGGCGTCAGCACCAGGGCGATCACCACCTGCCGACAGTCGAACCGCCCGTCCCGGCTGTAACCGTGGCGGGCTTTGGGAATCGCTTCCGCCTCTCCTTCCACATAGGTGCTGGTGAGATCGTAGAGGAGCAGATCAAAGCGCGCCGCAAAGAGGTCTTGCCACCGCAGCCGCAGGTGCTGGAACAACTCCGCCTTGTGCGCCAGTATTCGATCCAGACAACGATAGAGCCGGTCCTTCTCGGCCACCGCGAAGTTCACTGCCAGCAACTCGGCCATGGCGGTCTGATCGAACCAGTGCCGATGCACACGGAATTCGCTGCCCGGCTCGATCAACCGGTTCACCACCAGCAGCCGTAGCACCTTCTCCCACGGAACTCCCTCGCGCCCTTCCGGCAACCTCGCCTGCCAGAACTCGTCCAGCTTCAACTGGCGCCACAGCTCGCAGCCCAACCAACAGCCACCGAAGGTGCGCGGCCGCTCAACGCGCATTTCACTCAACTTCACTTGTACGCCGTCCACAGCATCCGCAGGAAGTTCGCGGTCCTCCGGGAAGAGGCTCAGGGACGCGAGGACGCGACGGTCCTCGTCAAAAACCTCCAGCGTCTTGCGCCACGCGGATTGTTGGCTGTCGTTGATTTCGCCCAGATACAGCACCGTCCGATGCACGACCTTCGAGCGCGACACGCGCCGACTCTCGACGATGCTGAAATAACGATGTTCCTTGCCGTCCTTTTTGCGTCGATGAATCTTCAGGTGCACGCCCCAGAATGCCAGACCTTCGCGCCCCAGAAAAGAGGGTAGGTCGGGCCTACAAGCACTCTTCAACCCGCGCCCATTGAAGGCAAAGACCTTGTGCACCGCAAGCTGCCAAAATCAGCCCGGTAGCGGGTGGAAGTGCGAAAGGCAGGGTAGATTCTCCAGTGCCCAGGCCTTCCAATAATCCAAACGGAATTTACCGCCGAGCCCACGGAGAAAGACGGAAAAGGGAATTGCCTTATAAGCTGGCAGTGACTGCCGGGTGGGCACTGGGTTATGGGGTGAAGTCCTGTTACTTTGCGTGCGGCCTAAAACGCCCAGTATCCAAATGGGGCGCTTACATTGTTGGGCACTGTCGAACCCGCAATTCCCACGAACACGGGGCGGCCATAGAAGAACGGGATTCCAAGATCGATGTAGTCCGTTGAGGCTCCCACCCCGCTATCGCCACCCAGGTTGGGGAGTGCCGCGTTGCCGCTCGCAAACAAGGTGGCGGCGTTTAAGATGCTGAACATGACAGCGCTCGATGTGCCATTTGCTCCGTGCGGGGTGACCGTGAATGGGGTCGGCGCGCTGGGGCAGTAATACCCCGTGGCATTGCCGGACTGGTCGAGACACTCCGCGATGCCCAGGGTGGTCGTATCGACGAAGTAGTAGGCGTTCGAGCCACTGTTGAGATAGCTTCCATTGGCGGGAGAGTTGTATTGGACGCCGTTGTAAACAACCATGGGAAAGTTGCCGTACTCGTCGGTAGCGTAAAGGGTGGCGCTCGCGAGGGCATTGTTGGATTGAGTTCCGATGCCGAAGATCAGCGACCCGGTGACGGAGGTGGCGCCGCCCGCAGCCACCGACGGCAGAGATAGCAGCACTCCATTGTTGTCGGTCGAGGTGAATGCCGCGACGGGGTTCCAGACCTGGTATTGCAAGGGTACGGCAGCGATGCGGCAGGAGGCGCCGGGCGTGCAGTAATAGTACTGGTTAGGAAGGTTGCCGGAGGCCGGGCCACAGTTGTTGCCGCAATCCTGGGGAAAAAGGCCAACTCCCAGAATGCCGTTGGCTCCAAGCGTCTCGACGGTATTGTCGTCGATGACAGTGTCGTTGTCCGGAGGGGAATGGAGGCAGCTCAAAGCACCCGTCGAGGGCACGGGGAACTGCGCATTGGTGGGGATAATCTGCATGGGAACCCCAAAATTCGCAGTTTGGCCTGGGACCTGGGTGGCTGATTCTCCGGCAATTTGAATGTTGGCCAGTGCCACCGGCCCCCAGGTATAGGAGAAGTCTGCGAACTCGACGCACTCTTGCAAAATATTTTTGCTTCCAGCTTCAGTCACCACCTGCATCTCCGGGGCGAGGTTGCCCAGCGCCGAATACAGGACGCGCAGCCCCACGGAACCCGTATCCACCAGAACGTTGGGGATTGTCTGGCAAATCAGCGTGCCGGGCAAACAAACGGTTACCGTGGTATAGACCCCATTCGGGTAAGGCAAATTGGGAGTGGAAGCGTTGAGCGGCCCCACCTGGACGGTCGCTGTGTTGTTCACGGTCGGGGGGGTAGGCGTGGTGGTTGGGCTGTTGTTGCGACACCCTGCCAAAACCATCAGGCTCACCGCCAAGGCGACCAGACGGCCCCATGAGGCCGCGAAACCATTCCTAAGGGTCACTGCACCACCTCCGTGGTGATGTTCTTGGGTACCAGGCTGGGCACGTAGGCGTACCCGTGGAAAGACCGCATGTGACCGCCGCTGACAAACACCAGCTTATCGGTCCTCACGATCAAAGGTCCCCCACTGTGCCGGCGCGTCTTGGATTCAAAGTGGTTTTCATATAATGCCACGCTGCCCTTCGCCAGGGCTTTCCATTTGCTTCTTATGCTCGGACACCATTCCGCTACGAAAGGTTGTCAGTATTGCGTTTAACCTTTCAAGATACCACATAATTTTTGAAGCTATCCAGTCCTGTCGGACTCCGGTGCTGGTTCAGTTTGACGTGGCGGCGGGTTTACCCCGCCATTGTCTGTTGCGCCTATGGCGCCAAATGGCGGGGTAAACCCGCCGCTACAGCTTGAAAAGGAAGTCGCGGCTACAGAAAAATTCAGGGGCGCATCCCGCTTAACTGAGATGCGCCCCTACCAAGAACTCAGCACGACAATCTGCTTTCAGACTTCACCCTAAAACGCCCAATAGCCGTTCGGGTAGGTAGCGTTGGTACCCTCAATCCCCACGAACACTGACTTACCGAGGAAGAACGGTATTCCCAGATCGACGTAGTCTGTTGACAAGCCAATGCCGCTATCCCCACCCACGTTGTTAAACACTGCGTTACCGCTGTTAATCAACGTGGCAGCATTTGCGACGCTGAGCTGAACTGGGGCCGAGACACTATTCGCTCCAAAAACGGTGGGGGTAAGTTGGACCGTGGAGGCGGGACAGTAGTAACCCTGGAGGTTGCCCGCACACTCGACGATGCCAGTCGAGGCCAAGGTGGTGGCATCAGAGATGTAGAGGGCATTCGAGCCGCTGTCAATGAAGCCGCCGAAGGTGTTCTGTCCTGACATGTAGTTAACGCCATTGAGTGTAACCTGGGGGAAATTACCGTACCCGTCGATCTCGTAGACTTTGGCGCTGCCCAGGGCGTTATTGGATTGCGTCCCGATACCGAAAATCAGCGTTCCTGTGACGGAGGGGGCGCCGCCGGCAGCGACAGACGGTAAAGTTATTAACACCCCGTTGTTGTCTGAGGTAAACGCCGAAACGGGATTAAAGACCTGGAGCTGCTCGGGTACGGAGGCAATGGAGCAGACGCCGCCGGGGCAGAGAAAGTAATAGGGCTGTGAACCCGAAGCGCAGCTACTGCCACAATCCTGGGGGAAGTTGCCTATGCCCAGAATACCGTTACCGCCGAGTGCCTGCAGCGTGTCGAGAGGGGTCGCCACACCACCGCCGGGGGGGTTCGTAATGCAACTCGCGGGCACGACGTAGGGCGAAGAACCAATAACATGGATGGGAATTCCTGAGTTCGCGGCTTGACCCGGGACCTGCGCAGCCGTTTCTCCGGCAATCTGAACGTTGCCCACCACCACTGGCCCCCAGATGTAGGAGAAGTCGGCGAACTGGATGCACTCCTGCAGCGGATTAGCGGGGTTACTGCCATCAGTGATCGGCGGCAGTTGGAGGCTGCCCAGCGCCGAAGAAAGGACACGCAATCCCACGGAGCCGGTATCGACCAGGACGTCCGGGACGGCGACGCAATTGGTGGTACTGCCCGGAGCGCAAACCGTCACCGTCGTCCAGATCCCATTCGTGTACCCACCCGCGGCTCCCAAGGCCCCAAAGCCCACCGTAACGGATGCGGTGTTGCCGACCGGCGTCGGTGGGGGTGGGGAAGCAGGGGGAGTGCCACCACCGCTTCCGCAACTCGCCAAAGCAATCAAGCCCATTACCACAGCAAGCAGACGGCCCCCTGCGGCCGCCGAAGTCAATCTGCGCGTCATTGCACCACCTCCGGCGAGACGTTGCCTGGCACCAGGCTGGGTACATAGGCATACCCGTGGAAGGAGCGCATATGACCGCCACTGACAAACACCAGCTTGTCGGTGCGCACGATCAAGGGTCCCCCCGTGTGTCGGCGCGTCTTGGATTGCATGGCCGCCTGCAGCTCCGTCATACTGGAGCCCATTAACTGTTGCAGGTTCGGCATGTGCGACGCCTGCCATCTAATCCCAAAAACCAAACCCGCTGGCGACACGAATTCCTTCACCACCGTGCCATCCGGAGTAGTAATTTCGTGAAGTTTATAGCCCTGGCGGGCCTCTTCGCGATGCGCACCGCCAAAAACCTGTTGATCCAAGCTCACCGACGACTCATATTCACCCAGGACCGCCCACGCTGGCGCGGCGCCCAGAATCAGAATCAGTAATACTCCCAATATGGTTTTCATATTCTCCCATCCTTACGCTTTTTCCGTCTTTTGCTGTTGACCTTATCAATTAGGCGTATGGCCCCTGGTGAAAAAGGTTTAATCAGCATCATAGACTGGAATTCCGCCTCTGGCCATGGGGGACTGTCGAGAGTCAGTCTAGCGCGGCAGTGGCGAGTTTACCGCCCTTACCCCAGATTAACCCCAGGGTGGTAAGAAATCCACGCCTGGTTCCCCAGTCCCCATCGGAATTACCACGCCAAAATGTTCGCCATGGGTTGGAGTAAGAAAAGGCAGTAGAGGTTATCTGGCGGGTCGTAAAATATTGTTAAGTGAACGTCGTGTGCGCCGCTGCCGGGTCTTGCTGATCAAAAGCCTGGACGTTTTCCCGCAATTTCTCAAGCCGCAGCGGGCCGGGTGAGGGGTCTTTCAG
Organism: uncultured Acidobacteriota bacterium; assembly: GCA_963804995.1. GTDB lineage: Bacteria > Acidobacteriota > Terriglobia > UBA7540 > UBA7540 > Bog-366. The sequence goes on along the minus strand of CAWDSK010000006.1, from coordinate 1,391,053 downwards.
GCGGTATCCGACTCAGTCGAGACTCGCGGATCTTCTTCACGAACCCCTCCGGATCTTCCCTCACCTGTCCGTTCGGCAAGCGCAGCACCCGAATTCCCATGCCGGTCAGGTACGCGTCCTTGGCACGATCCTTCTTCACTTGGCTCGGTTGGGAATGCGCGCTACCGTCAAGCTCTACTGCCAAACGAACTTCAAAACAGTAAAAATCGACGACGTAGGTTCCGATGGGAAACTGGCGACGAAACTTGAGTCCCGCGCGGCGGTCGCGCAAAAGGTGCCACGCAAGCTTTTCTGCTGGCGTTTCTTGCCGCCGCAGATCGCGAACTCTGGGACCTGGTACTTGCATGGAGGACTGACCCCTCACCCGTCCCGCCCCGGCTGATGAAAACGCCGGCTGCGGTCCACCCTCTCCCTTCGGAGAGGGTTATGAATTCAAATAGCTCCGCCCTCTCCCCTCGGGGAAGGGCTAGTCCGTCGTACACACAGGGCTTTATATTACCAGCGGATCAATCCGGGTCTTGCTGATCAAAAGCCTGGACGTTTTCCCGCAATGAATTTGAGTTCCCTATAATACAAAGAACAAACGGAACGATGTACTACGGTCGAACCGGGAACAACAAAGTTTAAGTGAACAGCCATGGTTTTAGGCCGTACGCTTCTCCAATTTACGCAGTTCTGGAGTCAGTCGGTCGATGGCGCCTTCCAGGACTTCGAGGGCGGGCCCGGCCTGTCCAAGGTCTCCCTCCCGTCCCATCTTTTCCAGGTTTTGGGCGGCTTCGACAGCTTGCGGGGCCGCCATATCCGCCACGGAACCTTTCAGCGTGTGGGCGGCGCGCTCCAAGGCGTGGGGGTCACTTTGGGTGATGGCTTGGCACACACCCTTCATCAGCTTGGGGCACTCCTGTAAAAACATTCCCACGATTTCTGTAATCAGCAGTTCGTCTCCCTCCAGCCGGGCCAGGAAGCGTGCCCTATCAAAAACCGGCCCCTTGCGGTCGACCACGCCTTCGATGATTTCAAAGAGCTCATGGGTACGGAGGGGCTTCGCGATGTAGCCATCCATCCCGGCGGCGCGACAGTGCTGCTCCTCGCTCTCGGTGGGGTGGGCTGACGTGGCGATAATGGGCAGGCGGCCACCGGTTTTAGCCTCCATTTTCCGGATTGCCTGGACGGTTTCTGGCCCGCTCAGACCGGGCATCTCGACATCCAGAAGGGCCAAATTAAAACCGCCCGCTTTGACCCGGGCGAGCGCGGTCAATGCCTCCTCGCCGTCGCGGGCCACCACGACTTCGTGGCCTCGTTTCTCCAGGAGGTGCGTCACCAGCACCTGGCTGACTTCGTTGTTTTCTACCAGCAACACACGCATTACACGTCCGAGCTCCTCCGCTGAACCTCGCATCCGGGAAGCCCCCTTTCCCGCCGTGGCGGATTTTTCGATGGCGGTGGCAATCGTCCCTAGCAGCTCTTTTTCCCGCACCGGCTTGTGGAGATAATTCACAATTCCCAGCTCCCGGCAACGGGCCGTATCGTGCCACGCATCGTCGGGAGGAACCATCAGCAGAATCGCGGCGGAAAATCCCGGGATGCGGCGCGTCCGCTCCGCCAGGGAAAAGCCATCCCCCGACGGCAGGTGCGCGTCGACCAGCGCCACACGGAAAGGCGCCTGGGACTCCTGATTGTTAAGAATGGCTTCGAGCGCAGCTTCCATGCCCTCGGCGAGGGTGGGGATCATTCCGTGATGGAGCAGGATTTCCGCCACCACCTCGCGGCTGGCCGCATGGTCATCCACCACCAGCACGGGCAGCCCGCGGAGGGACGGATGGGCGGGCTCGGCTCCGGGTGGGGCAGGGTCTTTCTCCACGCCCAGACGTACGTTGAAGTGGAAGGTGCTTCCTCTCCCTACCTGGCTTTCCACCCGGATGCGCCCTCCCATCATCCGCACCAGCTCCGCGCAAATCGTCAGCCCCAAACCCGTGCCTTCAAAGTCTCGCGTCAGGGAGCCATCCACCTGCGTAAAAGCCTCAAAGATCATCTCCAACTTGTCCGCAGGAATGCCCACCCCCGTGTCGCTCACCTGAAACTTCAGCCAAACGGCATCCAGCTCGTGTGATTCCACCTGGGCGCGGACCACGACTTCTCCCCGCTCGCTGAACTTGATGGCGTTTCCCACCAGGTTCACCAGGATTTGCTTCAAACGGACCGGGTCCCCGCGCAGGGAGGAGGGGATGGTGGGTGACACCCCGTAGGCGATCTCCAGCCCCTTGCGGTACGCTTCGATCGCCAGGGGCCGCAGGGCCTCATCCACCAGGGAGCGCAAGCGAAAGGGAACGCAGTTGAGCTGGAATTTGCGCGCCTCGATTTTGGAAAAGTCCAGAATTGTTTCAATCATTGCCAGCAGGGACCCGGCTGACGACTCGGCGAGCTCCAGGTAGCGGCGCTGCTCAGGATTCAAGTTTGTGGCCAGGGCAAGTTCCGTCATGCCAATCACCGCATTCATGGGCGTGCGAAGTTCATGGCTCATATTCGCCAGGAACTCACTCTTCGAGCGGCTGGCTTCCTCGGAGGCTTGCATGGCGCTCTGCATCGCCGCCTCCACTTGCTTGCGCTCCGTGATGTCTTCCGCAATGCCCACGACTCGATAGAACCTCCCTTCCGCATCGCATACCGGAAAGGTGCGGTTCCTGATCCAGCGCAGAGAGGCGTCCGGGCGCACGATCCGATACTCCATATCGGTCGCCTCGCCCCGCAGTTGTTGGGCAAAGGTCTGGATCGCCCCTTCGCGGTCTTCCGAATGAATCGAGTTAATCCAGGCGACGGGAGAGTCCAGGACTTCCTGGCGCGGCCTGCCCCAGATTTCGTCGTAGGCCGGACTCAGGTAAGTGGCCCGGACCGGTTCCGGGGTCATGACAAAGAAGACCTCGCGAATGTTCTCCGCTAATTGACGAAAGCGTTCTTCACTTTCCTGGACCGCCTCGACGGCGCGCCGGACCTCCGTGATGTCCTCGACGATTCCGTCGTAGTACAACAACTGGCCGGATTCTGCCCGGATGGCTCGCGCGCTTTCACGGACGAAGATTATTGACCCATCCCGTTTTGTCCATGTGGATTCCAAACCGTAGACTTCGCCATCCCGCTCGATGCGCTCTCGAAAGGCGCGGCGCGGGTAACTGGGCTCGAACCCTTGTTCCTCGAGGTTGCGCGCCACCACTTCTCCGGCGTTCTCACACCCTAACATCCGCACCAGGGTGGGATTCGCCATCAGGATGTGACCCTCAGGAGTGGTGCGGTAGATGCCGACGGTGGCGTTCTCAACCAGGCTCCGGAAGCGCTCCTCACTATCTTGCAGAGCCTTTTCCGCGCGCTTGCGTTCGGTAATGTCTGAGAGCAAGCCTTGCGCGTACACGACACCATCCTTTTCATAAGTGCCCACGGCCCGGTCGTGCACCCAAATCCATTCCCCGTCCTTACGGCGGACACGGCATTCCACGTCGTAGGGGTGGCCCCCTCGGAAGAGGGCTATAAAGGCTGCTTTAATTCTCGGCGCGTCGTCGGGATGAATGGACTGGAAGAACAGAGAAAGCCCAGTTTGATAAGCCTCCTCGGGGGTAAACCCGCTTAACTTTTTGAGGTTGGGGCTGATAAAGGCGATCCGGCCTTCGGAATCTACCGTCCACACCACTTCGGGAATGTTCAGAACCATCGAACGATACTGGTCTTCACTCTGCCGGAGCGCTTCCTCGGCCTGCTTCTGCTCCGTGATGTCATGCACGATCCCCTGCAACGCGAGGGGTTTGCCGGCCTGGTCGAGCAAAACTTCGGCTTGGGAGTGAATCACCTTCTCGGTTCCATCCGGCAGTTGCAGGCGATAGTCAAGGTTGTACTCGCTGGTTCCGAGGAGCGCGTCGGTCAGGGCTTGATCCACCCGCAGCTTGTCAGCGGGATGAATCATTTCCAGGAAGGCTTTACGATGCTCTTCCAGTTGCCCGGGAGCCAGGCCAAAGATCCGGAAAGTTTCAGCGGACCAATGCGCGGCGTTGGTTTGGACGTTCCATTGCCAGGACCCGACGTGAGCGATGCGTTGGGCCGCCGCCAAGCCCTGTTCGCTCTCGCGCAATGCTTCCTCCGTGCGCTTGCGCTCGGTGATATCTTCTATGAAACCTTCATAGTAGAGCGTTTGCCCGTCCGGCCCACGAACTCTGCGGCTATTAAGTGACACCCAGATGACGGTTCCATCCTTGCGCAGGTACTGACACTCAAATCCGCGGACGATCTCTTGCTCCTCCAGCAGCCGGGAGAAGGCCAGGCGGTCCTGAGGATCCCGCCATACCTGATGCCCCGAGTCATTGACCGTCGATACGACCTCCTGCGGTGAATCGTAACCGAGCATTCTGGCCAGAGCGGGGTTCGCAGCCAAATTTCTCCCTTCCGGTGAGGTTCGATAGATTCCTTCCAGCGCCCCCTCGAATATCTTGTGGTATTCGTTCTCAGCTATCGCGGCTGCTTCCTCTGCCGCCTTCCGCTCGGTAATGTCCTGCACGGTGCCGCGGAGCTGCGTGATGTGGCCACTCGCATCCCGCGACGCCTCTCCACGGGCAATCACCCACCGCTTGGAGCCGTCCGGGCGGACTAACTCCAGGTTGAGCTCGTAAGGAGTTCCGGCAGCGAGGGCTTTGTTTACCGCCCCCTCCAGTCGTTCCCAACTCTCCGGAGCATAGATTTGTTGCTGCTCCGCGTAGCTGGGCGCGGGCAGTTTCGGGTCTCGACCCGAGATGCGGTAGAGGTTTCCGTCCCAGGTGACGGTGCCAGTCTCGAGTGCCCACTCCCAGACGCCCATCTGGGCGGCCAGCAGGGCTTCTTTTAGCTGGGCTTCGCTCCGGCGCAGAGCCTCCTCCTGCTGCTTGCGCATCAGGGCTACACCAATGCTGGCACTTATCCCCTCAAAGAACTGGATCATCTCCAACGTGAAACAGTTCTTCTTTCGGTCATTGAGCTGCATCAGGCCAACGATGTCGCCATGGGCGCGAATGGGAATAAGCGCCACAGAGCTGTACCCTTGATGGACACAAATGTTGCGCGGATGAAGCCTCTTGTCCTGGTGGGCAGGAAGATCCAGCAAGGGCAGCGAGTTATTTGTCCAGTAACTTCCACCCGTGGTGAAGAGGGGGTTTGCCGGGTCTGTCTGCCCGGAAATGACCAGGCCGCAGGTGCACTCCAAGCTGATGTTGCCGTTCTTATCCCGGCAAGGGCCACCGTTCTTATCCCGGGCGATTAGCGTATTTTCCGTAAGCAAGAACCCCTGGGAAAAGCCGCTCTGGACAAAGTAGGGGAAGTCATCGCCGCTTCGTAGTCGAATCCCCACAGCGTCGACACCGGTTTCCCGCTTGATGGCGGCGAGAATCTGGTCGACCACATCCGTTACACCCAGAGGTTCATTCAGGGTACCCAGGATTTCAGCGGAAAGATTTTGGAAACGCTCCGCCCGCTTGCGTTCGGTGATGTCGCGGATAACGGCCTGGATAACCCGTTTGCCATCCAGTTCCGTGGCATTGAGCAGCACATCGGCGGGAAAGATCGCACCCGTGTCGACTCTCTTGTGGACCCATTCAAAGTGATTGACGCCCTTTTCCATCGCCGTAGCGAGGTGCTGGTTGGCCAGCGTTGAGGAATCTGTTCCGCAAGGCTGCAGGGGCGGCGACAGATCGGCGGGGTGTAGCGCGCAGATGTCCTCCCAGGTAGCGCAGCCGTAGATTGCCAGGGCCGCCTTGTTGCAGTCGAGAAAACCGTTCTCGCCAAAAAGCAGCACCGCATCGGTGATGGATTCATACAGCGTGCGGAACTTTGTCTCCGAGCGCCGTATGGCTTCTTCCGCCCGGTGGCGCTCGGTGATGTCCGCAAGGAGGCCTTGCAGGTGTCGAACACCTTCCTTTTCATAAGAGCCCATGGTCCGGGCGCGTACCCAAATCCATTTGCCGTCTTTGTGTCGCGTCCGGAACTCCACATCCCGCGGTTGCTGGTCCCCGAAGGCTGCTTGCAATGCCTCCGTGATCGCTTGCCCCTCGTCAGGATGAACGCTCTGGAAGAGCAGATTCAAGCCTGCCTGATAGACCTCCTCGGCGGTATATCCAGAAAGCCTTTCGATATTGGGGCTGATGAAGACGCAACGGCCTCGGGAATCGACCGTCCAGACAACCTCGGGAATATTCAAGACGATGGAGCGGTATTTCTCCTCACTTTGACGGAGCGCCTCCTCGGCCTGCTGGTGCAGGGTGATGTCCTGCGCGATGGCCACGAAATGTGTGACCTCTCCGCCTGTGCCCCGCACGGGCGTAATCGTCAACTCTTCGGTGTAGAGGGTGCCGTCCTTGCGACGGTTGACAATCTCCCCATGCCAGACCCGGCCCGATTTGAGCGTGCCCCACAGGTCGCGGTAGTACTCCACGTCATGCTTGCCGGACTTCAGCAGGCGGAGATTCTTGCCCACTACGTCCGCCAGCGCGTAGCCCGACAAGGCCGTGAACGCGGGGTTGACCCAAAGGATTGCTCCCTCCGGGTTGGTGATAACGATGCCAACGGCGGTCGCCTCCAAAGCCGCTGCCTGCAGGCAAGCCTGCTGCTCTACGTGCTTTCGTGCTGTTACATTGCGGGCGATTCCCTGGACCCCCACGGGTTTGCCGTTATCGTAGAGCAACCGCGTGCGCACCTCCACGGTAATCCGGGCTCCGGGTTTGGTGATAATGTCCATTTCGACGTTGTCAACAGGCCTTCCTTCCGCAGCGCTGAGAATTCCTCGATTGAGAAGATCCAGGAATTCGGGGGCGACGATTTGTCTGACATTCATGCCCAGGGCTTCGACGCGCCCGTAGCCCAAGACCCTTTCCGCCGTGTTGTTCCAGGAGGTGATGCGCCCCTCAAGGTCGCGCGTGTAGACGATGTCGATGGCATTCTCCAGCAGGTCGCGGTACTGCTCCTTCAAGGCCGCCTCGCGCCGCAGCCACTCCCGCATCAGCTCCGTCTTCGCTCGCACCTGACGCTGCAAGATCCACACCCACGCCGCGGCGCCGAGCATCAGCAGGCCCACGAATCCCAGCACCCAGGGGGCGCGTCCCACGTCCCACAAGGCGCTTGCTATGCCCGGTACCACCCCCGCGGAAATTCGCTCTAAGCGGGGCATAGCGCGCGAGGTCCCACTTAAATCCCATAGGACCTCGAAATTATTGGTAGCGAATAAAGCATGACTTTTCCTCGGCAGCAGGGCAGGAAACGCTCCGGTGTCACTGACCTGTCCTAGAACCGGCAGCGAAGGTGCGCCCGCCGGAAGCGTGGCTTGCTGGCCCCCCAAACAAGCGAGCTCCACCCACGGAAATGCGAGGGGAGGTAAAGAGCCAGGAGTCTTGCAGCCGACCCGATTTGCATGGTAGCAGCTAGGCTTTCTTCATACTTGTCGCCAACCCGCCGAATCGTGTAGTCCGGATTCATCCCCAGTCAGGGGAAGGGCGGTACCTTGGCTCCGCCGTTTCAGGACCTTCTCATTTATTCCCATGCTTCACACCCGGTACACCTTGTGGCCACTGGGCTGAAGTGAGGGCACCCAAGGTCGCGGATGGAGTTCTGAGGTTCCGCGGTCCGGCCCTTAGCCTGCCTTTCGCACTTCCACCCGCTACCGGGCTGATTTTGGCAGCTTGCGGTGCACAAGGTCTTTGCCTTCAATGGGCGCGGGTTGAAGAGTGCTTGTAGGCCCGACCTACCCTCTTTTCTGGGGCGCGAAGGTCTGGCATTCTGGGGCGTGCACCTGAAGATTCATCGACGCAAAAAGGACGGCAAGGAACATCGTTATTTCAGCATCGTCGAGAGTCGGCGCGTGTCGCGCTCGAAGGTCGTGCATCGGACGGTGCTGTATCTGGGCGAAATCAACGACAGCCAACAATCCGCGTGGCGCAAGACGCTGGAGGTTTTTGACGAGGACCGTCGCGTCCTCGCGTCCCTGAGCCTCTTCCCGGAGGACCGCGAACTTCCTGCGGATGCTGTGGACGGCGTACAAGTGAAGTTGAGTGAAATGCGCGTTGAGCGGCCGCGCACCTTCGGTGGCTGTTGGTTGGGCTGCGAGCTGTGGCGCCAGTTGAAGCTGGACGAGTTCTGGCAGGCGAGGTTGCCGGAAGGGCGCGAGGGAGTTCCGTGGGAGAAGGTGCTACGGCTGCTGGTGGTGAACCGGTTGATCGAGCCGGGCAGCGAATTCCGTGTGCATCGGCACTGGTTCGATCAGACCGCCATGGCCGAGTTGCTGGCAGTGAACTTCGCGGTGGCCGAGAAGGACCGGCTCTATCGTTGTCTGGATCGAATACTGGCGCACAAGGCGGAGTTGTTCCAGCACCTGCGGCTGCGGTGGCAAGACCTCTTTGCGGCGCGCTTTGATCTGCTCCTCTACGATCTCACCAGCACCTATGTGGAAGGAGAGGCGGAAGCGATTCCCAAAGCCCGCCACGGTTACAGCCGGGACGGGCGGTTCGACTGTCGGCAGGTGGTGATCGCCCTGGTGCTGACGCCGGAAGGTTTCCCGCTGGCCTACGAAGTGATGGAGGGGAATACTTCCGACCGGAACAGCTTGCGCGGTTTTCTGGACAAGATCGAGAGCGTGTACGGCAAGGCACGGCGGGTGTGGATGATGGATCGGGGAGTTCCCAGTGAAGAACTGCTGGCGGAGATGCGCACCCCGGGGCGGGAGATGTTTTACCTGGTGGGGACGCCACGGGGCAAGATCCGGCAGTACGAAGCGAAGTGGACGGAACTGCCGTGGCGGAAGGTGCGCGAGTCGGTAGAGGTGAAACTGTTCGCGGAGGAAGGCGAGTTGTATGTGCTGGCGAAGAGCGCAGGCCGCCAGGCGAAAGAGATGGCCATCCGTCGACGCAAGCTGGCACGGCTGTTGTGGAGGCTGCGGGCCTTGCGGCGCGTGTGTCCGACGCGTGATGCGTTGCTGATGAAGATCGGAGCAGCCAAGAGTGAAGCCGGACGGGCCTTCGGTTTCGTGAAGATCAGCGTGCCCAAGGCCCAGGAAGAAGTGACTCGCCAGACCTTCCAGTTCCGGCTCGAGCGCAGCAAGTTGGAGGAAGCGGAGCGGCGCGATGGACATTATCTGTTGCGCACCAATCTGACGGGGGAAAATCCCGAGGTGTTGTGGGACCGCTACATGCAACTGGCGCAGATCGAAGCGGCCTTTAAGTGTTTGAAGAGTGAGCTGGGAATTCGGCCGATTTATCATCAAATAGAACATCGCGTCGAGGCCCACATCCTCATTGCCTTTCTGGCGTACGGCTTGTGGGTGACGCTGAAACAGCGTCTGCAGGCCCACGCTCCGGGCCTGACGCCGAAAGCGGTGCTGGAGAAGCTGGCGGGCATGCAGATGCTCGATGTGTCTTTCCCGACCACGGATGGGCGCCGATTAGTGATGCCCCGCTACACCGAGCCGACACCCGAACAAAAGCTCCTGTTGCACGAACTGCAGCTCGTGCTCCCCACTCAGCCACCGCCCAGGATCACGGTCCAGCCGGAAATCTTTCCTGCTGGAATGCTGCGTTTGTAGGCCAGACCTTGGCAATGCCTGTACTGAAAAGAAGCGAGTTAACCCAACTCAACACCCTGAAGTGCGAAAGTTCGGTTAGGGCCCTCCTCTATCTTTTCGGCAGAATGCGCGAGAACTTGAAAGATATGCGGGTTATTTCATGGTCTGGATGAGTACTCCGTTCGGAATCATCAAATACCGCCCGATACTAATTCGCGCCAGATTGAATCGCCAGCGCGGGCTGGGCTTGCGGGGCAGGTGGTTTGAGGGTGTAGTTGTGAATTGAGCCGCCTACCGCCACCCCGATGTGTGCGATGGAAACCCAGCGCTCGGCGCGATGGTGGCCCGTGCGGTGGCAGAGGTAAGACACGCCCACTGACACCGCCGCGCCCGCCAGCTCAATTCCCACAAAAAGCGGTTTGTTATCCACGACAGAGTTGCTCAGCAATACTTCATTATTACCCTGGTCGCGGAAGTGCCGCGTGGAAGCGTAGTCGAGCATCCGTGCGCCCGTGACTCCGGCGAAGAGCCAGTCGTTCTCACGGTCCCAAAAGCGATGCGGCGCTTCGGGTTTCTTGATTGTCGCGGTTGGGCGCGTGGCTTGGCTGGTCGCTGGGAAAGTAGGATTATCCTGTGCCATCATCAAAGTAGAGAATCCCCAGATGAGAGTGAAAAGAAAAATGCCCTTTGTCCGCATCATGCTTGGAATTCTAAATGGGCATGCTCCCACACGCCATAACTTTCCGTTGGCCGACTGGAGTTCTTCTGTTTCTCCTCCAAGCGGCGGACGTCAGCCCTCCGGCAACGGTGGGCAGCCGGGGAATTCGGCAAGGTAGGTGTTGCCGATGTACTGCAAATAGTTGATGCCGATTTCACTGGTGAAAAAGCCGTCGGCGGTAAGATCACGCAGGAAAGCGAAGAACTCAACGCCCGGGCCGAGCGCCGGATCCTTTCTGGCACTGGCGCGGTAAGCGATCAGATCCAAAATTTCTTTCTGTTGTGGGGCCGCACAATCGAGAAACGCCTTCCCGTATCGGTCGTCGCAGGTGGAATCAAGCCAGGCGATTCCGCCCCCCAGCTTGAGTTGGTAATCCCGATTTTCACTCGTCAACAGATCGATGAATTCAGGCGTGCCTGCTTCCAGTGCCCCACCCGCCTGCGCGTCAGGAGGAATAATCATCTGACACAGCGCCTGAAGCGTCTGGTACTGATGTGGCGGAAAAAACTTCGGCGTGTAAGCACCGCCCGGTGTTTTGGCGCGCTCCTCCTTGAGCAGATTGTGCACGTGCTCCGCGGCCTGGACGGGGATCATGCGCAGCACCGACCCCGCCGACACGCCCATCGTCAAGCCTCTCAAGACATCGCGACGGGAGATGTGAGTGGACATCACAGATTCCCCTTCCTCGCCTCTTCCAGCAAATACTCCGACGCTCGCCAGGAAAGCGCCAGAATCGTTAGCGTGGGATTCTTATCCGGCATGGTCACAAAGCACGCGCCGTCGGTCACGAAAAGGTTTTTCACGTCGTGCGACTGGCAGAATCCATTCAGCGCTGAGGTTTTGGGATCCTTCCCCATGCGCACGGTTCCCACCTCATGGATAATCTCGCCACCCTTACTGATGCCGTATGGAAAATCTCCAGTGGGTTCTGCGTGCGCCTGATAGGTACCGCCCGCCGCTTCCACGATGGCGCGAAAAGTTTCCTGCATATCGCGCGCCATCTTGATTTCATTTTCTCCCCACTTGAAATGGAAGCGCAGCACGGGAATCCCCCACTCATCCACGACGCTGGGGTCGATCTCGCAGTAGGTGTCCTGGTTGGGGATCATCTCCCCGCGGCCCGACAGTCCAATCGATGTGCCATACATCTTGTGGCACTGCTGCTTCAGCCCCAGACCGTAACCTTCATAACTGTGGCAGACGCCGTGGAATTGGCCCACGCCGGGCATGTGGCGGCCGCCGCCAAACTCAATGTGATAGCCGCGCAGAAACTCATTCTTCCGGTCGAATTTCCACCAGGGGATGTAGAGGTGCATGCCGCCCGTGCCATCGTGATTGTGGGGCGGCATCTTTTCAAGCAAGGGCACATGCCCATGGCCGTCGCTGCCCACCGAATCCATCAGGTAGCGCCCCACCACGCCGGAAGAGTTCGCGAGGCCATTCGGAAAGCGCCGGGATTTGGAATTCAGCAGCAGCCGAGTGGATTCGCCCGTGCTCGCTCCCACCACCACGGCCTTGGCGCGGACCTGCTGCTCCTGGCGGGTGGTGCGGTCGATGTAGGAAACGCCCGTCGCCTTCCCTTCGTCGTTCACCAGGATTTCACGCGCCATGGCGTTGGTCTTGAGCGTCAGGCGTCCTGTAGCTTGGGCGGGAGGAATCAAGACCTGGCTTGAGCTGAAGTTTGACGCCGTCTTGCAGCCCCGTCCGCACTGATCGCAGTAATGGCACGCCGGGCGCCCGTTCAGAGGCTGGGTCAGGATTGCCATGCGCGCCGGCACGCAGAGGATTTTTAGCTGGTCGCAGGCGCGCTTGACCATCACTTCCGTGCACCGGGGTTTGGGCGGCTGCTGGAACACTCCATCGGGAGCGCTGGGGATTCCCTCGCGGCTGCCGTAGACTCCCACAGAGGCTTCCACCTTGTCGTAGTACGGGGCAATATCCTGATAGCTGACCGGCCAATCGTCGCCGCGGCCGTCCGTCGAGCGCGAACGAAAATCCACCTCGGCAAAACGCAGCGCGATGCGTCCCCAATGGTTCGTGCGCCCGCCCACAATACGCGAGCGAAACCAGCGGAATTCGGTCCCGGGGGCGCTGGTGTACGGCTCACCCTCGATCGTCCAGGAACCGTTGGGGGCCATCAACTCTGTGCGCCCGAAATCCTCGAAGCCTGCCCCGCCGATGCCCGCCCCGCGATGCGCCAATTCGTACGGCCACACGTGTTCCGGGTAATCGGTCCCTGGATTCAGCGGAGGCCCGGCTTCGAGCAATACGACGTTCAGGCCGCCCTCGGTCAGCACCTTTGCAGCGGCGCCACCCGCCGCCCCGGAGCCGATCACGCACACATCAAAAACCTTCGCGGAGCGAATGATTTGGAGCATAGATTCGGACCCCCTGATTTGCCCTGAATGCCCACGCGCAAAAGGCTAGAGCGCTCGCTGCCTGCTGCCTTAATTGCGCTGAGGAGCCCAAACTACATTTAGTCCACCAGCGCGTCAATGATTTTCTGAAGGCCCTCGTCGAGTTTTGGGGAAGCCTCAATCTGAGGTCCGGTACCGGCAGCGGCACGCCACGAGCCTCCAGACAACACCGCATCGACTTCGCGTCAGATGACTTAATCCTTTATTTTCAACAACATCGTGGGTTAGCAACACTAACTAGCTTATTTTCCATAAACATCGTGGCATTAGTCAAAATGTCACTTCCTTCTTTCTTTGTTTTCAACAACATCGTGGGTTTAACCTTCATTTTTAATTCCCCCTTCTCGCTGCCCCCACGCCGTCGTCACGCGCTATGTTATTTGATTTCAAATACATAGGTGTTTTGACATTTCTACCATTCCGCCCCTAAGTAGCTTTGTTTTCTAGTATATCGTGGGTTAGGAGGTCCCCGTCGCTCGCTTCCCAGGATTCCATTTTGCGCTCTGAGCATTAGATTTTCAGCAGCGGGTTGGTGAGTGGGTGGACTTCCCGCCGGTTGCCATCTTGCATTTGACGCATCAGCAAGGCGTCGGCATGGCAGGGCGCGATTTCCGCGGCGCGTTCCGGGTGCCTTTAGGGTGCTCGACTTCACCACGACACAATTCTCCATTTAATAGGCTAGCAGGGACCCGGCCATTGTCAAGAAAGATATATGCAGATGGGCTTCCGGTAGCCCAAATCGTAAATAGGGGCGTCTAATTGTCTGAAAGCAAGGTCTCGGGGGGCGGGATACGGGAAACGGGACACGGGGTTCGGGATACGCGCGTCGGGATACGGGGTTCGGCGATCCCGAATCTGGAATCGGGACTCGGAACTGACTGTGGGCTGTCGGCTGTGAGCTTGTAGCGCGGGTGTCCCCACCCGCGCTTTACGTGTCTCGTTACCTCGAAGACGCGGGTGAGGACACCCGCGCTACAAGCGATCTGATAGCTGAGAGCTGAAAGCTGAAAGCTTTTCCTCAGCACCATGCCCCATCCCGATTGACCACATGCGTTTGCCGCTGAGGTGTCGGGCATGAGAAAATCCCACGCAGAACTGCACTGACCCGCTCGGCAGGATGCCGAGCAATATAGCTCGGGAGGGAACTGCGCCGACTAACGGTTATGACGCGGCCACTGCGAGTCTTGTCGGGCTCAAGCTCCCCTTTTTCGCGGACTTGGCGATGCGGGGCTGCGCCATTTCTTTCGTGATGCGGGCGAGCGTCGCTTTGTCAGATTCGTTCCTAGGTTTCCTTATGCTTCCCATATACACTCTTTAATGGTGAGAGGAATTACTTCTTATTCTTCCCCTAAACATCATGATAGAAGCGGCGGAGACGCGTGTCTGCTCCATTACGCACACATGACTGTATAATCTTGACCTAACGTGTGTTTGGTATCAAACCGACGCGCTAAACACCTTTGGGTATAAAGTGTGTGCTTCTAGCTGCCCGTCAGGCTTTGGTGGGGAAGCGCATGACGTTTTCCCGGCTTCGTTTGTAAAGAGGAGCCAGCCCCCCGCAGATGCGGTAGCTCATAATTTAAGCGCATTAGGCGGTCCCAAGAAAGCCGAACCCTTTCGGGCAAACAAATCCAGCATGGCAAAGGACTTCTGTGGCAAAAAAAGACTATCAAACAGCGAAGGCAGGCGAACGGACAAATCCTATTGGGAAGCCGATAAACAACCGGGTCCTTCTGTCGGTTTCCGACAAAGAATACCGCGCCATCCGTCCTCACTTAGAGTTCCTCAGCATGCCTCACCAGCTCAGCCTTTACGAACCGAACGATCCACTGGAGTTTGTGTATTTTCCGAATGCAGGCATGGTGTCTCTGGTCATTGAGACGGAAGACGGAAGGACGGTGGAAGTAGGTGAAGTAGGAAAGGAAGGGTTTGCAGGGATACCGGCGGCGGTGGGCATGAGGAAGAGCCAAGTGCGTGAGGTCGTACAAATCGGCGGAGATGGGTTCAGGGTGAGAGTCGACGAATTGCAAAGAGTCTTGCGGTCAAGTCCACAACTTCAACAGATTCTGACTCGGTATGCAGTAACTCACTGGATGCAAATGGCTCAAACCGCCGCGTGCAATCGACTTCACAATATCGAACAGCGCTTTTCACGCTGGCTACTGATCACTCAGGACAGGGTGGATTCCCCGACGTTCGCCATCACGCAGGATTTCCTGGCCACGATGCTAGGGACAGACCGACCTACGGTGAGCTTGGCAGCCGGAATATTGCAGAAAAAGGGAGTTATCAAGTGGACTCGTGGCGGAGTACAGATTCTGAGCCGCGCGAAGCTTGAAGAGAGCGCCTGCGAGTGTTACGCAGCTATCCGGGAGGACAGGTTTGGCGAAGGACCACTGCGTCAAGGAAAGACTTTCAAGCCGGACGCGTGAATACTGCCGGAAAGACGACGATCGATGAGATCCTTTAATATTCCCTGCCAGTGTTCGGCAGCCTACCGACAGGGCCTTCTGCGAAGGCTACCATCTCAGCCAGTGGATAACTAGAGTTCAGGATCGAAGATCCAAATCGGTGTTATTGCGTGCATTTTCCATGCTGAAGTCCACGGATTCGCCGTCAGTACGGAGAAAGGAAAGGCTGTTATGAAGCCACAGAAGAGCCAGTCTAAGATTGTCAGGGCCATGGGCAAAGGCAAGCCTGCACCGGCTACAGCAAACGGGATGACTCAGCCTGTCGATTGGCAGGCATTCCTCGCAGGAATCACGCGCGGGAAATCGGTTCTAGAATATGGCGCGAACCGCACGATCTTTGCGCAGGGAGACCTTGCGGATTCCGTGTTCTATCTTCAGCATGGCGAGGTGAAACTCGCGGTGACATCCCAAGAAGGCAAGGAAGCGATCGTCACGGTTCTGGGTGACAACGAGTTCTTTGGTGAGGGATGCCTGGCCGGCCAGCCGTTGCGCATCGCAAGGGCGACCGCGGTGACGGATTGCACCCTTTACAGGATCGAGAAGTCGCTGATGGTGCGTCTGCTTCACGAGCAGCAGGGTGTCTCGGAATTGTTCATGACGCACCTGCTTACCCGCAACATTCGATTTGAAGAGGATCTGGTCGACCAGCTTTTCAACTCCAGCGAGAAGCGCCTGGCCCGGATTCTCTTATTGCTGGCGCATTTTGGCAAGGAAAGCAGAACCGAAACCGTCCATCCCGGAATCAATCAGGAACACCTGGCCCAAATGGTGGGCACCACCCGGTCGCGGGTCAGTCATTTCATGAACAAGTTCCGCACCATGGGCTTTATCGATTACGCGGGCAACGGCGGGTTGACGGTAAACAGCGGCCTCATGAGCGTTGTCCTGCACAATTAGTTAGGGATTGCCTCGGCTTTTCGCCCGGGGCCCCATTCCTGCCGCCGGCCGGCTATCCGCCAGAGCTAAAGCTTCGTGCCCCACAAGTTTGATCAGGGCGGCGATCAACTTCGAAGCAAGCGCGTAGCCACGGTCAGTGCAGTTCTGACCGTGGGCTCTTCTCGTGCACGGTACCCCGGCGAAAATAGCACGTCGTCAAGTAAGCCGACAGCTAACAGTTAGTTCTGAGTTGTGAACCCCGAATCCCAAATCCCGAGCCCCGTTTCCCGAATCCCGCTTCGTCGGCCCCTTGCCAACAGGTGCATGCACTCCGGTTTGTCATCGAGGGAAAAGCCCACGGTCAGAAATGCGCTGACCGTGGCTACCCGCCCCGTGGCACTACATCAACGCCCCCTTCCAAAGCCGCAGTGAGAAATCCAGGCTAGCAGTTACAGATCTGCTCATCGTGAGCAAAATTGAACAGACAGTTGCCGCCGTTATGCGATGCTACCTGGGCGCCCGCCCCGCCGAGGAGCAGGTGTAGCGCGGACCTGTCTTGAAGGTCTGCGGTTCGTCCCCCCTTGATACCAGAAAGCCGCGGACCTACCGAACAGGCCTGCGCAACGCTTGGTTTGTAACAGGAGGTGTGGATTGAAACTCAAAGCAGGGGTTACCTCTATAGTCCTATTCAGTTTGTTGACCACCACGGCTCTCGCGCAGACCAGGGGCGGCTCCTTTACGCTGCACTACACTTCGTTTTCGCCGTTGGTTTCTCTGGCCGCAGGCATCATGATTTTGATTTTCCCCAAGCTCCTCAGATATATCGTGGGCTGTTACCTCATCCTGGTTGGGCTGCTTGGGCTCTTCGGCCGCTGAGCAGCTCGCAGCCGCGGCTCCTGAAAACCGGCCCAGGTTTGATCAAACACGCCCGATGTTATTGGCAGCTCCTGAGGCAATCGGGTGTGGGCTCATTCGAACTCGGGAGAAAAATCGAAATCCCTACTTGGAGGCGCTCACATGCGTATTGACCTTTACACGAAGACAATCCTCACGCTCATCCTTTTGTTCCTTGGGATGATCGCATTGAGACCATACTTTCAACCCCCGGCCGCCGATGCGGCGGGAAACTTCGCCAGTATCCAATTCTCGTATAGCGGGGGTGAACACGCGTTCTTCGATACCCGCTCTGGGGACGTTTGGGTACATGACAACAATGGCCACTTTCGCCAGCACTACAGAGTCCATACATGGGGTAAGGATTTCAAGCGTTAAAGGAAGGGGGCCGGGAACCCCAGGGGCCCGGCCGCAATTGTTCGTTGCGAGACGAACGGCGTTATCTGCCTCCCGGTGGATTCTACCCGGGCGACTGTGGAGTGGTGCGCGGTCCACGCCCGGTCTCGCGACTCGTAACGGCCCACAGTCAGCGCAGTTCTGACTTTGGGCTCAGCCTATCATGCCGAAGGCATAGCGTCCCGGGCCTTTCACACTGCGTTTTCACACAGTCCCTAAAGCCCCGTCCCGCTCGGTTCATCCTTGGCCCCGCGCGTAGCTTGTGCCACGGCCGACCTGCCCCGATGCATCGGGGTCCCGCCCGTGAATGGGCACGGCCAAGACCCCGATGCATCGGGGCAGGTCGGCCGTGGGACTTTGCGGCGTCGGTTTCTTTATGACCGCGAAAGCTAAGAGCAGTGACGTGTGACCCTTCGACGGGCTCAGGGCAGGCTCAGTGACAAGTGACGAGCCAGGTGTTCACCCCATGGCCGAACGGAGGTCGGCCCTCGGAACAAACTGTAAGCTGTCGGCTGTGAGCTGTTAGCTGATTTCCGCGACTGCCCTTGGCCCCCGCCATACCTGGCGGCGGATAGTTCTCCTCAACATCTATTTCTTTTCCACGAAGTGAATATCGAACTTCTTATTGGTGATGAACACGGCCACCACTTCCTTGTCCGCGGTGGCGCCATGCTCCATCAGCATGCCTTCCGGAAACCAGACGAAGGCGCCCGGACCATAGCTGCCCGCGTGAGTGACCAGAGTGCCTTCCAGCACGTACATGCCGTGGGCGCAGGAGTGGGTGTGCCACGTGGTCACGAAGCCGGCGGGGTAGCGAACCAGCCTGACCTCCATGCCCGTGTCCGGGTCCTGGAGCAAGCGCTTGAGGTAGTTGCTTTTGCCGAGGGCCGGCTGATACTTTTCTTCCCACGGCATCGTGGTCGTGTCGATGGCGATCATTTCCTGCCGTTCCATGTTTTCCTCCCAGGGCAAGTGTAGCGCGGATCGGCTCTTTGAGTCTGCGGTTCACGCCACAAATGTTTTCAGCCGCGGCTCGTTGTAGACTATGGCGACGGCAATCCCACCCCGCTTTGCGTTTGGGAGGAGGAAATTGTGAGCTTCTTTCAAGAAAGATTATTCCGGCTGTTCTTGACACCCAAGTCGCTGGAGGAATTGAGCCAGCAGATCCAGGACCTGCGCTATACGCTGAACAGCGCCGTGCAGGATCTCGTCATCATGAAAGGCGTGCTGGAGGAGAAGGGCTTGATGGATGAAGCCTTGTACAAGCGGCTGCGCATTACCCGAATGCTGAGCGACCATTCGAGCGCCGGCGCCGACCCCTGGGTGAACTACGCGATCTATCCGTACACGCTGGAGGAAAAGGATTTCTTGCGTCACGCGCTGCGGGCAAGCGAGGAGGAAGTGAAACATTTCGAGGAAAATGCCGCCGCCGCGGGAATGCGGACTTGAGCGGATGCGAGGTTACGGTGGACCGGCGACTGGTTATCCGGCAGGTGGCGAAGTAACCCCTCACCCGCCTGCGGGCCGAAGCTGAGGTTGTTTACTGTTCCCGGGTGCCCCTTCGGTGGGCGTAGGCCCGTCCCGCCCCGGCTGATGAAAACGCCGGCGGCGGGCCACCCTCTTCCGCCACGGCGGATCTACGACCCCTTGGAGAGGGCTATGATTTCAATATCCATTTCGTGAGGTTGAGCAAGCATATAGCGGCAGCGCTGCTTGCTTCCAATGCCTTGGTGAGAATCCCGGGCTCAACAGGGAGATTGGGTGTGAGAATGAAACTGAATTTTTCCTTCATGGCTTTGATGGGGTTGTTGCTCAGCGTGTTCTGGGCTGGCTCCACGACTCATGCTCAGTCCCCGACCATCGCAGAGCGGCTGGGCTATCCTCGGGATGCGAAGCTGCTGATTATTCACGCTGACGATCTTGCGGTGGCGCATTCCGTTGACCTGGCGAGTTTCCGTGCGCTTGAGGAGCATAATGTGAGCTCGGCTAGCGTGATGGTGCCTTGCCCATGGTTCCCCGAAGTTGTCGAGTATGCTCATCAGCATCCGGAGGCGGACATTGGCCTCCATCTGACGCTCAACAGTGAGTGGAAGCCTTTTCGTTGGGGTCCGCAGTCGCCGCGCGATCAAGTGAAGAGCCTGCTGGACCCGGACCGCTATTTGTGGTGGGATTCGACCTTAACCGTCCAGCACGGGGAGGCTGAGGACGTTGAACGAGAGATTCGCGCACAGATCGAGCAGGCCCTGCGGATGGGTTTGCAGCCCACCCACGTGGACAGCCACGAGGCAACCATCGAGGACCGCATGGATTTTTTCGCGGCCATGGTCAGAGTGGCGCATGAATTTCATCTGCCCTTCCGCTGCGGCCGCCCTGACCTCGACAAAAAGGGATGGCTTTCCCTGGTGTCGCCCCAGGACATTATTCTGGATCGGTTTCTTGAGCCCAACTATCATGTCCCCCCCGACCAATGGGTCGACTCATACGTGCGCATGCTCGATCGGGTGGTGCCGGGCCTCAACCAGATGATTGTGCACCTCGGTTACGACGACCAGGAACTCCAAGCCATCACCGTGGTTAATACCGGCTGGGACGCCAAGTGGCGGCAACGGGATTTCGATCTGGTGGGTAATCCCGTCTTCAAAGAGGCGCTGCGCAGCCGGCACATTACCGTCATCGGTTGGCGAGAATTGGGCAGGCTTGTTCCGTAGGGCGGCGTGGCGGCAATCAAACCAGAAATGACGCTGCCTGTTCCGAAGGTGAGTGCGGGTCCACTCATAGGGTGGTGAAGTGACCCCTCACCCGCCTGCGGGCCGGAGCCGAAGTGGGTTACGTATCCGAGGTGGCCCTTCGGTGGGCGTAGGCCCGTCCCGCCCCGGCTGATGAAAACGCCGGCGGCGGTCCACCCTCTCCCCTCGGAGAGGGCTATGATTTCAATTTCTATCCCGCTAGGTTGAGCAAGCAAGGGTTGTGAACAACGCGTCCAAATTCTTTACCAAGCTCTAAAGGGGAATCATATTGGGGTCAAAAGTCATGAGAACTCGATGCACGTTTGCTTCGATCGTACTTATTCTGGCCCTGGCGGGTTTCGGCCAGTGTCAATCAACGCCGGCAAATGAATCGGGCGGGACGCGCTGGGCGCTGGAAGAGGGTTGGTTGATTCAATCCTCGGCGCTGGTTCACGAAACCGGAGAAGTTGTTTCCACGCCCTCTTTCAAACCTGGGAGTTGGATACCCACCAAGGTTCCATCCACCGTGCTCGCGGCTTTGGTACACCACGGCGTGTATCCCGATCCCTACTTTGGGAAGAATCTTGCCTCCCTTCCTGGGTCAAACTACCTGGCATCGTGGCTGAACGAAAACCCCAAGCGCGACGCGAAGGCGCCGAGCCCCTCTGAAGGGGAGAATTTTTCGAATCTTCCCATGCCTACCGACAGTCCCTTCAAGCCTGCCTGGTGGTACCGCAAGGAATTCCAACTCTCACCGGAATGGCAAAACAGGCGCATTTGGCTGCACTTTGATGGGATCAACTATCGCGCCGAAATCTGGCTGAATGGCCACAAGGTAGCGGGCGCGGACCAGGTGGCCGGGGCGTGGCGGCTCTACCGTTTTGATGTAACCAGCCTGGTTCACGCCGGCGGTGAGAACGTGTTGGCCGTCGAAGTGACGCCGCCCGAAGCCGATGAGCTGGGGATTACCTGGGTCGATTGGAACCCTGCCCCTCCGGATAAGGACATGGGGCTGTGGCGGCCGGCCTACCTTACTTCGACGGGGCCGGTGGCTCTGCGTGATCCGCAAGTGGTTACCCATTTCGATTTGCCCGCGCTCGAGGTGGCACACTTGACCGTCCGCACGAGCTTGGAAAACGCCGCGCGCGAGCCCATCGACGGCACGCTTAAAGGGCGGATCGGCGAGGTGGAGTTCCACCAGCCGGTTCACCTCAACGCCGGGGAGACTCGCGAGATTACCTTTGCTCCCACCCAATTCTCGCAGCTCAATCTGCACAATCCGCGCCTGTGGTGGCCGATCGACCTTGGGCCACAGAACTTGTACAAGCTGGATCTGGAATTTGAGGCGGGAAACCAAGTCTCCGATCGCAAGGAAGTTCAATTCGGCGTGCGGCAGGTCACTTCCCGCATCAACGCGCATGGCGACATCGAATTCGCGGTTAATGGCAAGAGGCTTCTTATTCGCGGCGGGGGCTGGGCGCCGGACATGATGCTGCGGGAAAATCCGGAAAAGACCGAGCTTGAGATTCAGTATGTGCGCGACATGCATTTGAACGCCCTGCGTCTGGAAGGGAAAATTGAAACCGACCACTTTTTCGATCTGTGCGACCGCTATGGAATCCTGGTGATGGCGGGCTGGTGCTGCTGCGACCAGTGGGAGATGTGGGAAAGTTGGAAGCCTGAAAATTTTGCGGTGGCCGGCGCCTCCCTGCGCGACGAACTCCACCGGCTGCAAAACCATCCTTGTGTGCTGGACTGGATGTACGGAAGCGACAAGGCGCCGCCACCGCGGGTTGAGAATATCTACCTCCAGGTGCTTCACGATACCCACTGGCCTAACCCGTATGAAAATACCTCTGACGCAACCCGGTCATCCCTGACTGGACTGCCGGGATTCAAAGGGCAGACGAACGGACACTGGGGCCCCTACGACTACATCCCACCGAGCTATTGGCTGCTTGACCCCAACAAGCGCGGCGGCGGTTGGGGATTCAATACGGAGACGAGTCCGGGAGTAACCATACCGGTGCTCGAAAGCCTCAAGGAGTTCCTGCCGGATGATAAGCTGTGGCCGATTAACGAGGTTTGGCTGCTCCATGCGGATGGCGAAGAATGCCGGCGGAAGATGCTGGGAGCTTACCGCGACGGGATGAACGCGCGCTACGGCCCCGCTGCCGACCTTCATGACTTCCTGCGCAAGGCTCAGGTGATGGATTACGAAAGCGAACGCGCCATGTTTGAGGCCTATGGGCGCAATAAATACGTTGCGACCGGCGTGATCCAATGGATGCTGAATAACGCCTGGCCCACCATCGTGTGGAATCTTTACGACTACTACTTGCGGACGGGCGGCGCCTATTACGGAACCAAGAAAGCCTGCGAGCCCCTCCACGTTCAGTACTCCTACGATGACGATTCGGTGGTGGTTGTGAACTCGCTTTATCGCAACTTTGATGGCCTGCGCGTGGAAGCTCATCTCTTCGATCTGGACCTCAAGCCCAGATTTTCAAAGTCGGCCGAGGCGAACGTTCCCGCGGATAGCAGTACGCGGATTCTCGTCATTCCCAAGCTTGAGGGACTGACTACCACCTACTTTCTTAAGCTCACGCTCCGCGACGCGCAGGGTGAAGTGGAGAGTTCGAACTTCTACTGGCTCTCCACCAAGCCCGATCAATATGATTGGGAAACTTTCCGTGAGCACTCCACGCCGATTACCGCCTATTCCGACGTGACAGGATTGAGCCGCCTTCCCATGGCCACCCTGAATCTCCAAACCAAAACCGAATCCCACGATGACAAGGATACGGTCCGCGTCACCCTGGTGAACCCGAGTCCGGCGCTAGCTTTTTCCGTCCATCTGCGTGTCCTGAAGGGCAAGGGTGGACCGGAATTGATCCCCACCTTCTGGACCGATAACTTCATTGAGTTGATGCCAGGGGAAACCCGGGAAGTGACGGCGACCTATTCCCACAAAGATTTGGGCACAGGGGGGGCGGTTGTTTCGGTCGATGGGTGGAACGTAAGTACTAGGGAACAGGGCGGAAGGGAACAGGGAATAGGGAATAGGGAACAGAGCGAAAGAACGGACTAGGGAATAGGGAACAAAAGAGGGAACAGGGAATAGGGAACAGGGAACAGGACGGCGGGAAGAGAACAGGGTAAAGAACAGGGTAAAGAACAGGGTAAAGAACAGGGTAAAGAACAGGAAACAGGCTTACTCGGTATTGGCAAGCAGGCGGCTGCGTAGGGCGGTAAGCATCTTACTGATCTCGGTCACGAGGCTCAATGCCAGTGTTGTCTCACCCTGGGTCAGGAATTTCAGGCGGACCGCCAGCATAAGGAACGTTTCGGTTTCCATCAGCGAGCCCTTTGCCGTCGACAAGAAATTGGCATAGTCCCGCCTTGTACCTCGCGCATTTCCTTCCGCAATGTTGGCGGGGACCGAAGCAGCAGCCCGGGTAATCTGCGAGCCGAGGCGATATGTCTCCTTTGGCGGAAATTTCCCGGCTAACCCGTAAACGGCCACGGCAAGGTCCATCGCCTTTTGCCAAACAATAAGATCCCGGTGCGACTGAGCCATCTTTTTTCTTTCCTGTTCCCTGTTCCCTAGAGCCTATTCTCTACAACCTGTTCCCTCCGCCTGTTCCCTATTCCCTGTTCCCTGTTCCCTAATCTTTGCAGCCATTTCTGGAACGAATCGAGGTAGGTGTAGTAGACAGGGGTGATGTAAAGGGTGATGAACTGGGAGAACACCAGCCCGCCCACCACGCACAAGCCCAGCGGGCGGCGAGAATCCGCGCCCGCGCCTAAGCCTACCGCGATGGGCAGCGTCCCCATGAGTGCCGCCATGGTGGTCATCATAATGGGACGGAAGCGCACCAGCGCTCCGTAGTAGATGGCATCCTGCGTACTTTTGCCGGCATTCCTCTCCGCATCCAGGGCAAAATCAATCATCATGATGGCGTTCTTCTTCACGATGCCGATCAGCATGATGATGCCCACAAAACCGTAAAGGTCGAGCTGATACCCGAAGTACATCAGCGTGAGCAGCGCTCCCAGCGCCGCCGAGGGAAGGCCGGAGAGAATGGTCAGGGGGTGAATGAAGCTTTCGTACAAAATCCCCAGCACGATGTAAATCACCAGGATAGTGATGACCAGCAAAAGGCTGAGGCCGACCAGGGAGGACTCAAACTGCTGCGCGGTGCCCTCAAAGTTGGCGCTGATATCGGAGGGCAAAGTCTGCCGGGCGATCTGCCCCACGTTATCGACGGCATCGCCCAGCGCCGTGCCGGGCTTCAGATTGAACGATACCGTGACGGACGGCAACTGCCCGGTGTGATTCACCACCAGCGGGCCCAGCGACTGGCTTAGCTTCGAGACCGCGCTCAGGGGTACAAGCTGCCCGCCGCTCGAGCGAATGTAAAGCATGCTGAGCGCTTGCGGATCCAGTTGGTACTGCGGCAGGAGTTCGGCGATGACCCAGTACTCGTTGTTGGGCGTGTAGATGGTGGAAACCTGGCGCGAGCTGTAAGCTGTTTCCAGAGCGTTTTCCACTTGGAACGCCGACACGCCCAAGGCGTTCGCCTTGTCGCGGTCGATATCCACATTCACTTGCGGGTTGTTCATCTGGATATCGGTGGTCACGTCCAGCAGTCCCGGAACCGTCCGCAACGCCCCTTCCAGATTAAGCCCTTCACGATAGAGTTCTTTGGTATCCGGCCCTTGCAGCGTGAACTGGTACTGGCTCTTGGTCAGGCGTCCTCCGATTTCAATCGGCGGAGGGTTTTGCATAAAGGTCATGATGCCGGGAACCGGGAACAGTCTTCCCCGCAGTTCCTGAATGACCTGATCGGTGTCGATGTAGCGCAGGTTCGGATCGCGCGGGTAGGGGATATGCAGCAGGCCCTTAAACCAGTTGAGCATCTGGGCGCGGCCGCTGGGGCGGGATTTTAAGCTCATGAAGAAGAAGCCAGAGTTTCCCCCGCCCCCCGGTCCACCGGCGCCCGCAAAGGACGTGACGTTCTCGACGTAGGGGTCCGTCACCATGAGGTCGGCCACGGCCTTCTGGTGCTCCTTCATGGAGTCGAAGGAGATGCCCTGCTGCGCCATGGTGATCCCGAAGATCAAACCGCTGTCTTCGCTGGGGAGGAATCCCTTGGGAATCTTCACGAAGAGATAGATCGTGACCGCCATGATGGCGAAGGAAAACATCAGGGTGGCAAAGCGGAACCGCAAAACCTTCTGGAGGCTCCAATCGTAGGCATGGAGCATCGCCTGGAAGCCGCGCTCGAAAAGGTTGAACAGGAAACCATGTTCCTCGGGCTTGGCATGGCGCAGGAATCGGCTGCACAGCATGGGCGTCAGGGTCAGCGAGACCACTCCTGACACCAGCACGGCGGAAATGATGGTTACTGAGAACTCGTGCAGCAGCCGCCCCATAATCCCCCCCAGGAAAAGCACGGGAATGAAGACGGCGGCCAGCGACAGCGTCATGGAAAAGATCGTGAAGCTGATTTCTTTCGAGCCATTGAGGGCTGCTTCCAGAATGTCCTCGCCCATCTCCAGGTGCCGCACGATGTTTTCAAGCATGACGATGGCGTCGTCCACGACAAAGCCCACCGCCAGCACCAGGGCCATCAGCGAAAGGTTGTCCACGGTGTAGCCCAGAAGGTACATCACCGAGAACGTGCCCACGATGGACATGGGAAGCGCCAGGCTGGGGATAATCGTGGCCGACACGTTGCGCAGGAACAGGAAGATGACCATCACCACCAGGGCGAGCGTCAGGTAGAGCGTAAACTTGACGTCGTCCACCGAGTCGCGAATAGAAATCGAGCGGTCGTAGAGGGTGGTCAGGCGAACGGACTGAGGGATCTCCTTGCGGAAGGTGGGAAGCAGGCGCAGGATGTTGTCCACCACTTCCACGGTGTTGGTGCCGGGTTGCCGCGAAATGGCGAGCACCTCGGCGCGCTGGCCGTTGTACCAGTTGGCAAGCTTATTGTTCTGTACGTCGTCGATCACCTGGCCCAGGGCTTCCAAGCGCACCGGCGCGCCGTTGCGATAAGCCACGATCAGCGGCCGGTAGGCAGCGGCGTTCTTGAGCTGCCCGTTGGCCTCGACCACATAGGATTTGTGCGTCCCGAAAAGCGTTCCCGTGGGCAGGTTGACGTTGGCGTTCTTGACCGAATCCATCACCTCGTCAATGCCGATGCCGCGCGCGGCCAGGGCTCGGGGATCGAGCTGGACGCGCACTGCATACTTCTGCGAGCCGTACACCTGTACTTGCGCCACGCCGCTGATCATCGAGATGCGCTGCGCCATCAGGGTGTCGGCGTATTCGTTGACGGTGGAGAGCGGAAGCGTGTCGGAATAGACTGCCATGTAGAGGATGGGCTGGTCCGCGGGGTTCACTTTCTGGTAGGAGGGTGGCGCCGGCATGTCGGAGGGAAGCCTGCCCTGCGCGCGCGCGATGGCGGCCTGCACGTCCTGTGAGGCGGCGTCAATGTTGCGGCTCAGGCTGAATTGCAAGGTGATTTGCGTGCCACCTTGCGTGCTCATGGAGCTCATGGCCTCAAGGCCGGCAATGGTTGAGAACTCGCGCTCGAGCACGGTGGCCACGGCGGCGGCCATTGTCTCCGGGCTCGCACCGGGCAGGGAGGCTTGCACCTGAATCGTGGGGTAATCCACGTTGGGCAGGTCGCTGACCGGTAGGACACGGTACGCAATGATGCCGAAAAGCAGAATGGCCGCCATCGCGAGCGTGGTCATGATCGGCCGGCGGATGAAGATTTCCGCTAAATTCATAATTCCCTGTGCCGCACAAAGCGAAATACAAGTCAAAAGTCAAAACGCAAAGCGCAAAACTCAAAAGTAAAAACCCGCTGGCGACCTGCGGTCAGACCCTGCAACTCTGGAAAACTAAGGCGAATCATGGGCGTTTTCCTTGGCCTTTCCTTTGGCGGTGGCCACGGATTTTGAGAGAATCGCGCTATACTTCAAAAGGCGTTCCCCCAGATCGCGCTTATCTACAATCATTGATGTCCGCCCTGAGGTTTTGCCTTTTGACCTTTGCCTTTTGACTTTTTCTTCTAGCTTCCCTTTTTGATTTCGACTTTCGATCCGGGGGCGAGCAGCAACTGACCGTCGGTCACTACCATTTCGCCGGGCTCGACGCCTTTCTCAATCACCGTTTCGCCATCTACCGTTTCGCCCGCCACCACCACACGCAGGTCCGCCGTTTCGTCGGGTTTCACCACGAAAAGGTATTTTCCCGCCGGGCCGGTCTGCACGCACTGTGACGGCACCACGGTCGAGTTGGGCTGCGTGGTCAGGCGCATGATCACGTTCACGAACTGCCCCGGCCAGAGGCGATTGTCGGGATTCTCGAACGTGGCGCGCATCTTGATGGTGCCGGTGGTCATATCCACGGCATTGTCAATGAAGGTGAGTTGGCCGACCGCCGGCGGCCGCGCGTCGTTGGGAATGTGGGCCTCGACCGTCACCGGGCCCAGCGCCTGGTACTTCTTGACGTCCGCGAGATGGAGCTCCGGCACGGCGAAGGTCACGTAGATGGGATGAATCTGATTGATGACCACCAGGACCGTATCACTTACCTTTGCAATATTGCCGGGATAAACTTGGTAGCTTCCCGTGCGTCCGTCGATGGGGGAATAAATCGAGCAGTAGCTTAAGTCCACCTTGGCGTTTTCAATGGCCGCCTGGTCAGCGCGCACCGTGGCCGCGAGTGCCTGCGCGCTGGTGCGAATGGTCTCGTACTGGTCCTTGGAGGTAATGCCGGCCTCGAACAGCTTGCGGTTGCGTTCCGCCTGGGCCTGGGCGTTGGCCAGTTGCGCTTCATCGCGAGCCAGGTTCGCCTCGTACTGGTGCAAGGTGGCTTCGAAGGGGCGGCGGTCCAGGGTGAACAGCAGTTGCCCCTTTTTTACGTCCTGGCCCTGGGTGAAATAGGCGCGTTCGATTTCTCCCGCCATCTGGGTGCGCACCGAGACGTTCGAATAGGCTTCCACGTTGCCGATGACCGCTACTTCGACCGGCATGGTTTTTGCCACGGCCTTGGCGACAGTCACGGGAGCGCGGAAGGCGCCCTTCATCGCCGGGGACTCGGCGGATTTGGAGGCGCAGCCTCCGAGCGTCAGCAGACTCGAAAGGAGCACGCCGGCGCATACCGCCTGGGCAGCCGAGCAAAGTCCGTTGCGGCTTCTCAAGTTAATGACGGCAGGAAATCCCATCTCCTCGCCTTTCTCTTCTCTCCGAGTTGCGGGACTGTTCAGGGTTACTTGCGGATACCTCGCAATTGATGAGAATACCAACTGTACTTCTAAGCCAATGCCGCGTCAATATGATGGTCGCATGGGCGGGAGGTGGATGGACAAAAGGCTCACGAGGCGAGCGCGTGGAGCATTTGCCCATGCAGACTTCAGGGGATTGGAACGAACGTTTTTGCGACTGAGTAGTAGCAATGAGATTCTGCACGTTCACCCTTGACAGAGTATTCTGGCCTGCTATTCTTTAGGTGGAGAGTTGAACTGTTCAACTAATCAACTATGGCCCTCGTCTCTGTAAAGAATAAATACCAAGTCGTCATTCCCCGGAACGTCCGCAAGAAGATTGGCCTCAACGTCGGAGACCTCCTGGAGGCCAGGGTGGAACGGGGAAAGATCACGTTCACTCCGAAATCGGTGGTGGATCGGGGTATCGCGGAGAGCCTGGCGGACTTCAAAGAGGGCCGTGCCTACGGGCCCTTTGATACCCAAGCGGAACTTGTGGTGTCGCTTCGCAAGGAAGTGGCAAAATTGCGTTCGAAGAAGTCCGGTCGCAAAGTCTCGCAAACTTGAGGGCCCGATACTCGCAACGGTTCCTACGCCAATATGCGTCCGCACCTGCGGAAGTCCGGAAAGCCTTTGAGAAGCAATGCGGGTTCCTGCTTGAAAACCTCAGCCATCCATCATTACGAGCCAAGAAATACGACGAGGTGCTCGGCCTCTGGCAGGCGCGCGTGAATCGCAATTGGCGCTTCTACTTCACCCTTGAAGGTGAGGAGTATCTCTTACACGACATTCGGCCCCATCCTAAGTAGCGGTGGGTCTTAATCTATGCCTTGCCACGGCGCACCGAAGCGTTCCGCAAGCTCAATGGCGTAGTGAATCGCCACGGCCACAGAGTGTGAGGGCTGCAGGGAATTCCTCATGTCAACCACTGCGACCACCCCGCCCCCGGGACGATACACGGGGCTGCCACTGTTTCCCGGGCGCAGGTGGATATCGATATCCAAAGCATCGCTGGAGTTGCGGAGAGAGGAATTGTTTTCATCGAGCCGCGTTCTGCCTCGCCATCTGACGTGGCCTGCCTGCGTAACCGCTTGCCATGAAAATGCCGGATAGCCGCTGACCCTCACTGCAATTCCTACGGCCACTTCGCGCCTATCAAGCAAGGCATAAACTGGCTTGCCACCCGGGTTCACAACCAGTGGCCGCTCGGTCTTGAGCAGAGCCAAATCGTTGGCGGCGTCGATTCCGATCACCTCGCACGGAACCGCCTTCGCAGTTCGTGAGTCAGTAATGGCCAGCTTGGCGAGAATCTTCGCCCCTGGCGCTTTTTCCAGGCACCGCTTGGCGTCTTCCACCACGTGCGCATTGGTAATCAGATAGCCCTGTTCATCAATCAGGAAGGCCGTGGCCGAGCAGGCGCGATTCTGCTGCTGGTTTGCAGGACCGACAGACACAAGCTGCACGACCGCTTGTAAAACGCGGTCGTCTTGCGGGGGAGGCTTTAGTTTCTCCGTTTGGGAAAGCGGAACGGCGAAGGAGGGTGAAAAGCAAACCAAAAGGCAAAGGGCAAATGGCAAAAGGCAAAAGGTACCGATTTGCGCGGGGGGCAAGGGTCTCGGGCGAGCCATTCTAGGGATTCTCATTCGGGGCCTTGGCCTTTCCTTTAGCCGTGGCAACCGCTTTGGATATCATCGAGCGCAACTGATCCGATTCATCAAGGAGTGGATGCATTTTTTTGATGGGGATTTTACCGGATCGCACAAGTAATTGCAGCCAATAGCCCGACTCGCGAAGCTCCTTGAGCGCAATCTGCAGTTTATGAGTGAAATCGTCCTTGGATTCCGCACCCTGAGCTTCTTCATAGTTAGCGCCGGCGGACATAGCGCTACGAAGTAACTGGTCCGCGATGCGTCTTCCCACCAGGGTCTTTGGCAGAGTATCTACTAGCTTTATCACTCGCGCGCTGTAATCGAGCAACCGCTCACCGATCTTCCGTTGTTCTGCCACTTAACCTCCATACCTTTACGGACCATACGCACTGTACTATCTACATTTGCCTTTTGACATTTGCCCTTTGCCTTTTGGTTTGTAGGTGTCTTCCAGCAGCATCGTACGACACTCGCGGACTAATCCACCCTACCAATCCTGCACGCTCCCATCTCTTCGCCGCGCCGTGGGCAGATACGCGCGCTTGTACGGATACCTCTTGGCCAATTCCTCATTCACATCGGTTCCAAGGCCGGGCTTGTCGCTGACCATCATGTAGCCATCTTTGAATTCCGGGGCGCCGGGCATGACCTCGCTCGCCGGGTCGGAGAAGAACACCATCTCCTGGATGCCGAAATTAGGAATGGAAACATCCACATGGACATTCGCGGCGTGCGTCGGTGGAGCGATATCGCCGGGGCCGTGCCACGCGGTTTTCACCTGAAAAGCTTCGGCCAGCGCGGCCACTTTGCGCGCATTGGTAATGCCTCCGATGTGCCCCAGGTCGCAGCGGATGAAATCAATCAACTGTTCTTTGATCAGGTCCACGCAATCCCACAGCGTATTGAAGAGCTCTCCCATGGCGATGGGTGTGGTGGAGTGCTGGCGGATCAGGCGGAAGCTCTCCTTGTATTCGGGGCGCAGCGGGTCTTCGAGAAAGAACAGGTGGGAGGGTTCAAGTTCTTTCGCCAGGCGCGCTGCCTCCACCGGTCCGAGTTTTTCGTGGACGTCGTGCAGCAGCTCGACTTCATCTCCCAAGGCTTTGCGCAGGTGCTCGAAGAGCCGGGGCACGGTGCGCAGGTAGGGTCCGGGCTCAAAAGTTTCAGTCTCCGGCAAGTCGGATTGGTGCAGGATTCCGCCCATGGCGGCGATGCCATAGGTTCCTTCCAGGCCCGGAATGGCCACCTGCGCGCGCACCGCCTTGAAGCCGCGTTCCATGGCGTGCCGCGCCGCGTCTTCAACCTCCGAAAAATCTTTGCCGTTGGTGTGCGTGTAAGCTAGCGCTCCGTGGCGAGTGCGTCCGCCCAGCAACTGATAGACGGGCATCCCCGCGCGCTTGCCCTTGATGTCCCAGAGGGCCAGATCGATCCCGGCGAGCGCCGTCATCTGCACCGGGCCGCCGCGCCAGTAGGGGCCACGATAGAGGTACTGCCAAATGTCCTCGATGGCTTCGGGGTCGCGCCCGATGAGCAGCGGCGCCAGATGTTTTTCGAGCGTCGTCGCCACGGCCAATTCTCGCCCATTGAGCGTGGCGTCGCCCACGCCGTAAAGCCCCGGCTCGCTCGTCAGAATCTTGACCAGCACGTAATTGCGGCCGGGGCAGGTGACGATGACGCGCACGTCAGTAATCTTAAGTGGCGGCAGGCCCAGTGTGGGTGCAGGGAGTGATGCCGATCCCGGAGCCCGGCCTTTGGCGAGCGCCGGGTCCGTGAGCGCTGCCGCTCCGGCAAGTTTCAAGAATCCCCGCCGGTTCGCGGGGTTGGCTTTGGGTGGCATAGGACCTCCAACGCGACGACTTTGGCTAACGATTGACTCTGCTTGAATTGCAGCCCGAATCTTCCGCCTGCCATTCTACCGCAAGCGGGCAAGCCGCTAACCCGGAAGTACACCTCGATTTTAGCTGGTGGGTTCAGTGCAAAAGAAGTGAGGGCAAGCTACTGGCGTGGGGCGGGCTTGGCAAAAGCGGTCAGACGCTTCAGTTCGACCTTCAGGCTTTGGACGCCCGGTTTGTCGAACTTGACGATGACGTCGGAGGGTTCGAAACCCGGCGCTTCGATGTGCAGGGTGTGCTCGCCGACGGGAAGTTGGAAGGGACCAAGCTTGTCGGTGGTGCCCGCATAGGTGCCATCCAGAGAAACGCGCGCCTGAGGTGGGTTTGTGTCGAGGATTAGCGCCCCGACGCTATCCCATTCGTATCCAGAATTGGGATTGCAGCCGGCTTGGCACGGGTTTTCACTGGGATAGGGGCTGACCCACCAGTAGTTGGGCGGGACTGACAGGGGCGAGTTGTACGTGGGGTAGAAAGAGTAGCCACCATACCCGTAACCGCCATAGCCGCCGTAGCCTCCATACGAGCGACCAGCGCTAAGAGACCGGGCAGCGCTACCAGTCCCCCCCCGCTGGGCGAAGACGGGAGCAGACACAAGAAGGAACGAAAGACTGAGAAGAAGGATGACAAGGCACCGGCGGCGCATGTGGTCTCCTGCAACGGAACCCAATTGCCTCGCACTAGCCCTAATTCTAGCACTCTCCAAGTCCAAATGCGAGCATTAAGGGGATGCTTCGACGCGGGGGTTGGTTGCACTTCCACAGGGCTTTGGTTTAAGTATTGAGCAATAGCGAGATGGTTCTAAGTGGGACACGGTCCACCTGCCACGCTCAGGGCTTGACGCGTGATTTGGGCTTGACGCTGTTTTCAGTAGTAGGCTAACGTCTTAC
The DNA here is from genome assembly GCA_963804995.1 of uncultured Acidobacteriota bacterium. Lineage (GTDB taxonomy): Bacteria > Acidobacteriota > Terriglobia > UBA7540 > UBA7540 > Bog-366. The sequence continues at coordinate 1,358,292 of CAWDSK010000006.1, read as the reverse complement.
GGTTGGTCATGATCCCAGAATTGTTCCCGAACGGTGAGCGCACGCCCCCTTCGGTGACGGTCTAAATTGGGCTTTCCCATGGATCTTTTCGAACTGACAAAGTGCCTGGTCAACATGGCATCGGTCACCGGTCACGAGAAAGTTTGCGCCGGGTTCGTTAAGGACTACCTTGCGCAACTGGGTTTTCAGGCAGAATTGATGCCCGTTTCGCGCGACCGGTCGAATGTGTTCGCCTGTTGGGGGAAGCCGGACGTGGTGCTGAGCACGCACCTGGATACCGTGCCTCCTTTCGCGCCTGCGCACGAGGACGCGGAATGCATTTACGGTCGTGGGTCGTGCGATGCCAAGGGGATCGTGGCTGCGCAGTTAGTGGCCGCAGAGCGTCTGAAACAGGAGGGCGTGACGGATTTCGCCCTGCTTTTCCTGGTGGGGGAAGAGACCGTCAGCGACGGCGCACGCGAGGCCAACCTGCATCCGCAGGGCGCGCGATACATCATCAATGGCGAGCCCACCGAGAACAAGTTGGTCATCGGAACCAAGGGCATCCTGCGGCTGGATCTGCGGGCGCGTGGGAAGATGGCGCATTCCGCCTATCCGCATCTGGGTGTGAATGCCATCGAAAAGCTGCTGGATGTGCTGGCAGACTTGCGCAAGCTCACCTTGCCGGTCAGCCCGGTGCTGGGTCCTTCGACGATGAACATCGGAGTGATCGCCGGAGGACGCGCTGCCAATGTCGTGCCCGATGAAGCCCACGTGCAGATCCTGATCCGCATGGTTGAGGAATCCGAGCCGCTGCGCCGGAGGATTACGGAAATTATTGGAGGCCGCTGCGAATTTGAGTTCGTGCGCGACACGCCGTTGCTCCTGATGGAAAAGCTCGAGGGGTACGAAACGGACGTGGTGGCGTTTACCACTGACTTGCCCTCGCTCGGGAATTGGGGGCGGCCGCTGTTGCTGGGGCCGGGCTCGATTTCTGTGGCGCATACGGAGCGCGAGTGCGTGCGCAAGGCCGACCTGCTGGCGGCGGTCGAGCTCTATTGCCGTTTGGTCCGTGACTTGAAGTCATGAATTGATTTTGGATCCAGGAAAGCTGGTTTTTCCTCTCTGATTATCCGTTCTTATGGCCCACCGCTTAAACGCGGCATCGCTGACTGGAATCCAACATCTAGCAGGCTGTTGAAAAACCCTTACGGTGCGACGAAGCGGCGGGTTTACCCCGCCATATCGCCAACGATTTCAACCGCGGATGGCGGGGTAAACCCGCCGCTACGTCGTTTTTCATCAGCCTGCTAAAATAATCCGGGGGCAGAAAGGTAAAGGCGGATTCAATCCGCCCTAGTGAGGGTCATGAAGAAGCTTGAAGTTGGCATTTTGGGAGCTACGGGAATGGTCGGGCAGCGGTTTGTGAGCCTGCTCGAGCATCATCCCTGGTTCGAACTCAAATGGCTCGCCGCCTCAGAAAGGTCGGCGGGCAAAACTTACGCGGATGCATGCAATTGGCGCCTGCGCGAGGCTTTGCCCAAATACGCGCGGGAGCTCTCCGTGCACGAGTGCAAGCCCGCGGGCGCCCCGCCCTTGATCTTTTCTTCGCTTGATTCCAAGGTGGCGGGGGAAGTGGAGAAGGAATTCGCACAGGCCGGCCATGTGGTGGTCTCAAATTCCTCGAACTACCGCATGGAGAAGGATGTGCCGCTCCTGGTTTCCGACGTTAACCCGGACCACCTGGCGCTGGTCCGAGAGCAGCGGAAGCAGCGCGGCTGGAAGGGCATGATTGTCACCAACCCCAATTGCACTACCGTGGGGCTGGTGATGTCGCTTGCGCCGCTTGAACATACCTTTGGGCTCGAGAAGGTTTTGATGACCAGCATGCAGGCGGTTTCTGGCGCCGGCTATCCCGGCGTGCCGACGCTCGACATCCTGGGCAACGTCATTCCCTATATTGGCGGCGAAGAAGAAAAGGTTGAGCGCGAAACCCGCCGGCTTCTGGGCAAGTTGGTGGATGGCCAGGTGAAGATGGGTGACTTTGCGGTCAGCGCGCATTGCAACCGCGTGCCGGTGGAAGACGGTCACACGGAGACCATCTCCGTGTCGCTCAAGACCAAAGCCACTATCCCGGACCTCCTGGAGGCTTGGCGCGCCTATCGCTCCCTGCCGCAGGAACGGGCCTTGCCTTCCGCGCCGAAGCATCCCATTATTGTGCGCGAGGAGCGGGACCGGCCCCAGCCGAAATTCGATGTGAACGCTGAGCATGGCATGGCAACCGTGGTGGGCCGGGTGCGTGAGTGCCCGGTGCTGCAGTTCAAATATATCGCGCTCAGCCACAATACCATCCGCGGCGCCGCGGGTGCAGCCCTGCTCAATGCGGAACTGATGAAGTCGGAAGGGTACTTGGGCTGATTCACCGCAGAGGCGCTGAGGCGCTGAGAAGTAAGATGAACGGATGCCATGCAGATCAACCAACTGACCGAGCGGGTCATCGGGGCCTGCATAGAGATCCACAAAACCCTCGGTCCAGGGTTGCTCGAATCAGCTTACGAAGAATGTTTGTGCCACGAGTTGCGTTTGGCGGGTCTGGGATTTGAGCGCCAGAGGTCGCTTCCAGTTGCCTACAAGGGTGTCCGACTGGACTGTGGCTATCGCTTGGACGTTGTGGTTGAGAACAAGCTGGTCGTAGAACTCAAATCTGTTGAGGCGTTGGCGCCCATCCATGAGGCCCAACTCTTGACGTATTTGAAGCTTTCGGGTTTAACGGTGGGCCTGTTGATCAATTTCAATGTTCCCGTGCTGCGACGCGGGATCAAAAGAATTGTGAATCACTTTGATGAGGGCTCGGAACGAGGCGGAGACGATAGTAGCGATGAAGCTCATGGGAAATAGCCAATGCAACAGGGAATTCCTGTAAGAGCATTTCTCAGCGCCTCCGCGCCTCTGCGGTGAATCCGCCCCGGCGGTGAATGATGATAAACCTCGCCATCCTCGGTTACGGGAAAATGGGCAAGGCGCTGGCGCAACTTGCGCCGCAGCGCGGCTTCGAAGTGCGTCTCGTGATGGATATTGATGTCAACGCCAAAGGCCATGGCATCACGCGCGAAAAGTTCAAAGGCATCGACGTGTGCGTGGATTTCACCGTGTCTGACGCCGTGGTTGAGAACGTTCACCGCGTCGCCGCCTTGGGTGTGAACCTGGTGGTCGGCACCACCGGCTGGCACAAGCACCAGGCGGAGGTCCGCAAGGTGATTGAGCAGGCGGGCGTCGGCATGGTGTATGCCCCCAATTTTTCCATCGGTGTGAACTTGTTCTACCGCCTGGCGCGCGCGGCCGCGCAAATCTTCGCGCCCTTCCCCATGTACGATCCCTTCCTCACCGAGTCTCATCACAAGATGAAGAAGGACGCCCCGTCGGGCACGGCGCTCGAAGTTGCTCGGCAGATCCAGCCTTACTTTGCGGACCGCGATATCCCTGTGGCCAGTGTGCGCGCCGGTTACATTCCCGGCACCCATGAGCTGGGTTTTGACTCGGAGGCGGATACGGTCGTTCTTCGCCACACGGCGCGTGGCCGCCAGGGTTTTGCCGAGGGCGCGCTTTACGCAGCACGCTGGGTGGTGGGCAAGAAGGGGTTCTACAGTTTCGCGGAAATCTTGGAGCTAGGAGCAGGCAGCTAGGTCTTGGAGGTCATCTCATGAGTCTCGCAATTCGTGGATGTGGTACGGCACTCGTCACGCCTTTTCGCAAAGACGGTTCCGTGGATGAACCGGCGCTGCGGCGGCTCGTACAGTTTCAGCTTCGCGAAGGAATCGATTTCCTGGTCCCCTGCGGCACGACCGGCGAAACCCCCACGCTCGAGGACGGTGAATACCTGGGTGTGATCCGCGTCGTGCTGGAAGAAGCCGGCGGGAAAGTCCCCATCATTCCTGGAGTGGGTGGCAACAACACGAAGAAGGTTTGCGATTTGGCGCGCGAAGTCAAAGGATTGGGCGTGCAGGCTCTCCTTTCCGTTGCGCCTTATTACAACAAACCGACGCAGGAAGGTCTCTACCAGCATTTCAAGGCCATCGCGGAATTGACTTCCCTGCCTGTGATTCTTTACAACGTGCCGGGGCGCACGGCGTCGAACATTGAACCGGCCACGGTCGGGCGGCTTTCGAAAATTCCCAATATCATCGGAATCAAAGAAGCCTCCGGAAGCATCGTGCAGCAGATGGAAGTGCTGAACGCCGTTCGAGCCGGGATTCCTGGTGCTTTCGGGTGATGACGCTTTCACTTTGCCGCTCGTAGCCGTAGGCGGTGCGGGCATCATCTCCGTCGTCTCGAACGAAATCCCCGGGCCCATGGTGCGGCTCACCCACCTGGCGCTGGATGGCAAATACGACGAAGCCCGCAAGCTGAACGCGCAACTGCTCCCCCTGATGCAGGTGAACTTTATCGAGACCAACCCCATTCCCGTCAAGGCCGCGCTTGCCATGCTGGGCATGATCGAGGAAGTTTACCGCCTGCCCATGGTCCCTATGAGACCTGAAAACCGCGCCAAGCTGGAAAAGGTGATGGCCGGTTTGGGGCTGCTGTCAAAGAGCGCTGCCCTCTAGGCTCACATTGCGATCGTGGCGTAGGGCCGAGCGGCGCTCGGCCTCACGCACAGGTCAAATCGCCAAACGCAAAACGTAAAGGTCAGAACTCCCAGGTGGCCCCCGCCCGCCTCGTGAACGGACTGCCGGAAGAGGCGCGCAGGTCGGGGCTCTTCGCGTGCACGCTCCCAGCATTGGCGACTCCTGCCTGAAGGACAATCCAAGCCATACACCTGACTTGGGGGGTGTGGTATCCTGCCCGCTCGAAACTTGAAGTTCCTGGCAGATCCATGCCCGTGATCACAACCCTTCCCAAACCGTATGTCGGGCTGATGGGCAGCGACAATAGCCTTCAGGTGCGGCGGCTGGAGGATCGCATGGTCATCCGGCTCGATCCCGGCGAGTACTTCTTCGTCGCTCTTTATCCTGGTGGTCGGTGGCGGCGGCCTGTCCTTTCTTGCCTGGTATGGGTTTCCCAACCCGCACGGAGGACTGTTCTACACCTACGCCAAATATGCCACTGGGATCTTCGCGGTGCTGCTTTGGTACATCCTGATTCGCTACTTGCGAGGCATGCCGCGCATCGAAGTGCCCAAGGGCGCTGGGGAGGTTCAATTCTTCAAGTATCGCGGCGGCGGACCGGAATTCGTCATTCCCTGGTCGGAAATTCAAGGCTTCAACGTAAAAGTGGAATCTTACCCCACCGGGAGGGTCAGCTATCCGCAGTATGTGCTCTACCTCCAGAGGAATTCGGGTGATCCTGTGCCCCTGTGCGGCTCGGTGAATGAAGAATTGGTAAGCGGGCTAAAGACAGACTTCGAACGCCTGCTTGGGGGCAGGAGGGGGTCGTAGGGCGGGGCATACATTTTGCTTTCTGTGGGCTTTCCACCACAGTAAAATTCTCGGACAATTAGCTGCCTGGCTCGCATTTTTGGGCTACCGGTAGCCCAAATCGTAAGTTCTTGTCTTGACATTACCCATTCGAGAAATGTTACCATTGTAGGGGACGGAAGCGCCCTGGTGAAATGGGGCGAAACAGGAGGCTGTTTCTCTGTGTTCTCTGTGACCTCAGTGGTGAATCTCTTTTTCGCCGAGAGCGCAAAATGGAACCCTGGGAAGCGAGCGAAAAGAACCTTCTAACCCATGATGTATTAGAAAACAAAAGTACTTAGCGGTAAAATGGCAAAAATGTCATAACTCCTATGTATTTGAAATTAAGTAACTTAGTTCGATCCGCCGGAGTGGGTGCAGCAAAAAAGGGGGAATTAAAAATGAAGGATGAACCCATCATGTTGTTGAAAACACATGTAGAAAAAATGTCAGTTTTGCGCTAACCCATGATGTTTATGAAAAATAAGCTAGTTATAATTGTAAAGCCATTATGTTGATGAAAAGAAATGGAGTTATCGACTATACGCGAGACGATAGCGATGAGCCGCTTATCGGTATTAGGGCCAAATGTTATCGCTTTTCTCGTACCCACAAGCCTCACTTCACGCCCGGGAAGCACGGTATGCCGGAAGCAGGGAAGAGAAAGGGAGTCGGAGGATTATCAAATCGAGTTCCGTTACGTCCCCGGTTATACTACAGCCATGAAGAACGTCCGTCTCCATACCCGACCCTCTCTTCCATGAGGTTGAGCGGCTCTCGAAGCGGCTGCATATTCCGCGCAGTCAGCTCTATGTAAGAGCCTTGGAAGATTACGTCAAGCGCCACAGGTCAAAAGGAATTAAGGAAGCGCTGGACGAGGTTTACAAGACAGAGTCATCGGAACTAGATCCCGTGATCGCTCAGTTGCAGGCGACGGCGCTGGGTCGGGAGGACTGGTGATTCGGTGCGGTGAAATTTGGCGCGCATCACTTCTGACTTATCAAGTCGATGCCGGAATGCGCCTGGTGCTAGGCCTGTAGATCAGAACAGAAAGGTAAAATGGAACTGCAAACCAAAATTGAAGAACTGTACGCGCGAGAAACAAAAGAATTTGGTGAGGAGTATTTCAGCGTTTTCGACGAATTCAAGGCTGCGCTGAATGAGGGCCGCATTCGCGCCGCTGAACCCGACGCCTCCTCGCCCACGGGATGGAAGGTGAATGGCTGGGTCAAGAAAGGCATCCTGCTGGGGTTCCGCATCGGGCGTGTGGCAGCGATGCCGCCGAGCGATCTGCAATTCCGCGACAAGCACACCTATCCCTTGAAGCAGCTTCCGGACGGCCAGAACATCCGCGTCGTGCCGGGTGGCTCCTCGATTCGCGATGGCTGCTACATCGGCAAGAACGTGACCTGCATGCCGCCCATGTTCGTGAACGCGGGCGCTTACGTGGACGACGGCACCATGATTGACTCACACGCCCTGGTGGGTTCCTGCGCGCAAGTGGGCAAGCGCGTCCACATCAGCGCCGCGGCGCAAATCGGCGGAGTGCTGGAGCCCATTGGCGCCTTGCCGGTGATCATCGAGGATGAGGTGCTGGTGGGCGGCAACTGCGGCGTGTATGAAGGCACGATAGTGGGGAAGGGAGCCGTGCTTGCCGCCGGCGCCATCCTCACAGGTTCGACGCCCGTCTACGACCTGGTGCGTGATACCGTGCATCGCCGCGACGGAGAGATGCCGTTGCGGATTCCCGAGGGCGCAGTGGTTGTCCCCGGCGCACGCGCCGTCACCAAAGGCCGCGGCAAGGAGTTGGGCATTTCCCTCTACACACCGGTCATCATCAAGTACCGGGATGAGAAAACCGATCAGGCTGTGCGCCTGGAGGAGTGGCTGCGGTAGCCCGAATAGTGTTCACATAAGGGATTTGAGGAAATTTGTGATCAATTCGTTCATGGGCGACCCCACCCGGCCCCTCTCTCGCCGCGGCGACCGATGGAGAGTGGAGATTTGAATTTACTACCCTCGCCCCTTTGGGGGAGAGGATGGACCGCAGCCGGCGCTTTCACCAGCCGGGGCGGGACGGGTGAGGGGGTTCTAGGACGCGGACGGCGGTTTGGCTCCCCCCCAAAAATCCCGACTCATGCGGATCTGAATTTCTGTCGAATTAGGAGTTGACGCCGGAGGGCCGCCGTGCTAATTTACCTACCGACTGGTCGGTTGTTTGGTGCGGCCAGGCGTTGAGAGTGCAAATATGGGAAAGTCTATTTCCGGTTCCGAAATCCTGCTCGAAAGTTTGAAGCGCCAAAATGTCGATGTCTTCTTTGGCCTCCCGGGCGGCACGGTCCTTCCTCTTTACGACGCCCTTTACAGTGCGGGCATTCGCCACCTGCTGGTGCGGCACGAGCAGGCCGCGGCTTTCGCCGCCGACGGCTACGCGCGCGTGACCGGCAAGCCGGGGGTGTGTTTGGGAACTTCCGGCCCGGGCGCCACCAACCTGATCACCGGATTGACCTCGGCCATGATGGATTCCATCCCCGTCGTTGCCTTGGCGGGCCAGGTCCCGATGGCGTTGATTGGGAAGGACGGTTTTCAGGAAGCTGATATCGTCGGCATCAGCCTCCCTTGCACCAAGCAGTCATTCTCGATTCGCTCTGCCGCGGACATTCCCCGCATTATCGATCGGGCTTTCCGCACGTCGGTCTCCGGACGGCCGGGGCCGGTGCTGATTGATCTCCCCAAGAACGTGCTCATGGAAACAGCGGAGCCCAACTACCCGTCCACGCTGGGTGTGACGCCGCCTGAGCGGTTGCGCGAGTTTACGGACGCCGACCTTGAACGCGCCGCGGATATGATTCTCGAATCCCGCCGGGCGGTCCTTTACGTAGGCGGCGGAGCGATTGCCTCCGACGCCTGGCTGGAGCTTCGCGAGTTGGCGGAGTTGACGCATATCCCGGTCACCACAACCCTGATGGGGTTGGGCGCGTTTCCTTCCCGCCATCCCCTGTCGCTCGGGATGCTGGGCATGCACGGCTCGTATTCCACCAACATGGCGATCTGCAATTGCGACCTGCTGGTGGCCATTGGAGCGCGATTTGATGACCGCGTGACGGGGCGCCTGAACGGTTTCGCCACGCACTCGAAGAAAATCCACTTTGATGTTGACCCTTCCGAGGTCAACAAGAACGTGGCGGTTGACCTCTCTGTGGTCGGCGACGCGCGGGAAGCGCTGCGGGCGCTGGTGGATGTTTTGAAGCGGCGGAAGGCGGCTCCCACCCCGGCGCGTCAGCAGTGGCTGCAACGCATCGAATCCTGGCGCGGCGAGCATCCGCTGACCTATGACAAGTATGCGAATACGGTGAAGCCCCAGTTTGTAATTGAGTCCATTGCCCAGCGCGCCGCGGAAGACGCCATCATATCCGTGGACGTGGGGCAGCATCAGATGTGGACCGCGCAGTTCTATAACTTCACGCAGCCGCGCACCTGGCTCTCCTCGAGCGGCCTGGGGTCGATGGGTTACGGCTTCCCAGCCGCTATGGGCGCGCAGATGGCCTTCCCGGATCGCCAGGTGGTGGCCATCGTGGGTGACGGCGGCTTTCAGATGACGCTGAACGATCTCGCTACCGTGGTGCAATACCGGGTGCCGGTCAAAATCGCCATCATCAATAACCGCGCGCTTGGCATGGTGCGCCAGTGGCAGGAGATTTTCTTTGAGAAACGCTATTGCGACATCGATCTCAACTTCGCGCCGGACTTCGTCAAGCTGGCGGATGCTTATGGCATTCGCGGCGCGCGCGTCGAGCACCGCTCCGACGTGGCGGACGCAGTGGAGGATTTCCTCGCCGACCGTGAGCCGCGCCTGATCGATTTCTGGGTGGACCCGGCGGAAAACGTTTATCCCATCGTTCCCCCCGGCGCAGCGCTGGCGGAGATGGTGGTCGAACCACCGCGAGTTCAGGTGGAAGAAGAAGCGTTGGATGATTTGTGGGCGGTGTGACTGGGTGCTAGGTACTGGGGGTTGGTGGATAAAATAAGTGTAAAATGTAAAGGGTAAAGGATAAAGGACAGATGGCTTCATACTTTACCCTTTATCCTTTAACCTTCGTAAATTACCCAACCCGGTTTCTAGAACCCAGCACCTGACACCCGACACCTGGTACTTGGAGTTCACCATGCAGTGGCTCATCACGCTTGAAACCGAACAGGACTTGATTGTGACTTGCCGGCTGATGAATGTTTTTCGCCGCAAGGGTATGAAGATTGTGACTCTCGCCCTGGCCACGCGGCCCAACGGCTTTTCCATGATGGCCGTGCTGGAATCGTTGGAGCCGGACGTTGATCACCTCTTCAATTTTCTGCGCCGCGTCGAAGGCGTGCAGCGCGTCAGTTGTTACCGCCACAACACCTCTCTCAACGCCGCGTTCGTTTTTATTGACGCCCAGGAGGACACTTCGCGCGTGGCCGACATCCTCAAGACTTTTCCAGGCTCCACACTGATTTTTGCCAGTCACGGAAAATACCTCCTCGAGGTTCCTGCGGAAAGCCGCCGGCAAACCGCCGCGCCGGTCTTCGGCATGCCGGAGGCCCTGCCTTTCGCCTGTGTGAAGACCACCCGAAACGTGCCGCGCCCGGTGCTGGTTGCCGCGCAGGCATGACAAAGAAGGAGTCAGGAGCTGGAAGCTAGGAGTCAGAATAATCTCTCCCCTCCTGATGCGTAACTTCTGACTCCTAACTCCTGACTCCTGCTCTTGGTGTATAATTCAGGATTCCAAATTCCATTATCGAAAAAGGATTAGAGAACTATGGCTAAAGTCTACTATGAGAAAGACGGTGATCTGAAGAATCTGGCGGGAAAGACAGTGGCCATTATCGGCTATGGCAGTCAGGGGCATGCCCACGCATTGAATCTGCGCGACAGCGGCGTGAAGGTGATCGTTGCCGAGCGCATGGGCGACCCGCCCCGCACCAAGGCAAAAGACGCAGGCTTCGAGGTCTATGATGCGTCAGAAGCCGCCAAGCGCGCCGACCTGCTCGTCATCCTCATCCCTGATCCCATCCAGGCGAAGATTTACCAGGAGGCGATCGCTCCGCACCTTGGACCTGGTAAAACCCTGGTGTTTGCCCACGGGTTCAACATTCACTACAAGTTCATCGTTCCTCCCCCCTCGGTGGACGTGATCATGATTGCGCCCAAGTGCCCCGGGCATCGCCTGCGCGAACTCTTTACCGAGGGCGTCGGCGTGCCTGCGCTGCTCGCGATTGAGCAGGACGCTTCCGGCCACGCTGAGGCCACCGGCTTGGCTTACGCCAAGGCCCTCGGTTCGCTCAAAGCGGGCGTGATTCGCACCACATTCAAGGAAGAGACAGAAACCGACCTCTTCGGCGAGCAGACGGTGCTGTGCGGTGGAGTCTCAGCCCTTATCACCACCGCGTTTGAAACGCTGGTCGAAGCCGGCTACCAACCGGAGATTGCTTACTTCGAATGCCTGCATGAGCTGAAGCTGATTGTCGACCTCATCTACCAGGGTGGCATCAAGTACATGCGCTACTCGGTAAGCGACACCGCGGAATACGGCGACTACACTCGCGGGCCTGAGGTGATTGACGCCCACGTGCGCGAAACCATGAAGCAAGTCCTGGCCAGCGTGCAGGACGGCTCCTTCGCCAAAGAGTGGATGGATGAAAACGCCAAAGGCCGCCAGCACTTCCTGGAAATGCGCGCCAAAGCTTCCGCCCACCTCATCGAGAAAGTGGGAAGCGAGCTGCGCAAGATGATGCCGTGGATTTCCACCTCCAAGCAAGAAGTTACCGCGGCGCAAGCGGCGGCGAGGGAATGAGAAATTGCCGATTGCCGATGGTCGATTGTCGATTGAACGAAATCGGCAATGCCTCCATGCCTTGATCACCTATAATCGCCGATTCTCGATGGTCAGTTGATGATCGTTCGCAATCGTCAATCGGCCATCGTCAATCGGCAATGGTAAATCGACAATCCCAAGAGGCCTACAATGAAAACCACCGAATCCAAGCACGTTCGAGGCGTGCGTGACTTTCAAAGCCGCGTCAAAAAGCTGGCGCTGATTGGCTGCGGGAAGTTGGGGGAGGCGCTGCTTTCCGGTATCCTGGGTTCGCAGCTCATTCCCGTTGAGGACGTGGAAGTGACCGTTGCAGAGCCCCCGCAAGCTGAGTTTCTTGCCGGAAAATACGGGGTGAGAGCTCACACCCACAACATACAGGCCGTGAGGGGCGCCGACTTGGTGTTGATTGTTTTAAAACCCCAGCAGGTGAAGGGCGTTCTGCACGAGATAAAGCAAGCGCTGCGCAGGGACGTGGTGATCATCTCCGCCGCGGCTTCCGTCACCACGGCGCTCATCGAGCGCGAACTCGGGCGCCCGGCGCACGTGGTTCGCGCCATGCCCAACACGCCCTGCCTGATTCGCCAGGGCATGACGGCCATTGCCGCCGGTGTCCATGCGACGCCCGACGACGTGATGCTGGCGCAGGAAATCTTCCGGGCCATGGGCCGTACCGTGGAAGTGGAAGAGAAACACATGGACGCCATCACCGGCCTTTCGGCTTCCGGCCCCGCCTATGTTTACCTCATTATCGAATCCCTGGCCGAGGCAGGTGTGAAGCTGGGCCTGCCGCGCGACCTTTCCACCGAACTGGTTTCTCAAACTTTATTGGGCGCTTCCGCCCTGGTCCTGCACACGGGAGAGCATCCGGCCAAGTTGAAGGACGTGGTCACCACGCCGGCGGGCTGTACCATCGATGGGCTGCTCGAACTCGAGGAAGGCGGCCTGCGCGTCACCCTGATTAAGGCTGTGGTCCGCGCTGCCCAACGCGCCAAGCAATTGGTGGAGGACCAGAATTCGTAGCGGGTGATGGGCGATTTGCGCATGGGCCTCGTCCTGCGCCCTCCGTTGCCCCAGCGGGACCGGACAAGCGGTCAAAACTCAGTATTACACATTGATATAATATTTCTTGATGAATAACCGTAGTAAGCAATGGGTGCTCCGCCTTCGAGAAGTTTGGCTGCCGCCCCGGCGACGATCTCCCCACCCCAGCCGCGGGGTTGATCAGATAATGCGTGCCTTCCACCAGCATCTCCCGATGCCGGGGGTCGAATTCCCGGAGCCCATCGATCCTCGGTCGCAGCGCTTTTACAATCCCATCGCTCATGACAATTTGCCCGCACCAAATTCCATTTTTTGGATGTCTTGTAAGTCACTTATTTTCAGTATGTTCTCAGCTTTGGCGCAAGAAAATCCCTTCTTCTGATCCTTTGTTTTCAATAAGTTCTCAGCTTTGGGCTTTTTCACGCCGAATGGACATCGTGTCATCATGAAATTCGTGTGCTTTTCAGCCTCTGGGATCATCCGTTCGTGGTCCGTGAACGCCATAGGCTACGCCCCCGCCGATCTGGTCTGGCAGGTCAACTCCTCCGCCTCGAGTCCCTCACTTGCGGCGGGCAGCGCTTGTGCCTGGCGCGGGACGGGCTCCCGTCGCCGGGCGTAGAACTGGCGCAGCTTGCGTTCGATCTGATCCTCCAAGTGCGTTTCATAGCGGATGATTTCGTCCAATTCCTGAGGGGGCAGCAGCAACTCGGCATCCTCCCGGAGCGGGTCCGCTTCCAGGTGTTCCACCGCGTAGAGCGATTGGAGCTGCTCCCAGTCGGCGATTTCCCTGTTCAGCTCAGCCGCCATTGATTTGCGCGCCGCCGCCGCGGCCTCGGAATCCCCTTGTTTCCACTTCTCGGCCGTGCTCTCAAAGTGGGACTTCAGGATTGCGGCGTGAGGCCCGACCGCCTTTCCGTAGAGAAGGGAGAAGTACAGGGAGGCATCTTCCTCCAGCTCTTCGATCCTGACGAGGTCGCGCAGTTGGGTGAGGATGGCAATCACCTGCTGGAATTTCGTCGTCGAATCAGGCAGGCCGGTAAAACCACAAAAACCCACCAAACTGTTAAGTTCGAGGGCGGCTGACCCGGTGGGAGGGGCGGTGGCGCGCCGGCGCTGGTGCACCAGCTTGCGCCGTCGCAAGGCCACCACTCCCGCCTCCGCGCGTTGCAGGCGCTCCAGCCTCCAGCGCAAAATGGCGATGTCTTGCACCCATGCAGCCTCCCAACCATCGCGCGGCGCCATGGCGTCCGCCAAAGCCTGGTGCATTTGTTCAAAATCCCGGGGAGTTTCGCCAATCGCCGCCAGGCTCCGCGCCACGGTCCGGGAAAAAGGGCGCACCTTCCGTAAATTGCGACTTGATATCGCCTTGCCCCGCTCGCTGCGTGGCCCGGTGGAGTGCAGGCTGTTGGCTCGGCTGGCGCTGGACTGCGCCGGGCTGGCTTCTCTTTTGATAAGACTCATTTGTCTCCTTCACTTGGGCAGCGGCTGGGCTGCCGGCGCCGCGGCGCTTGCAGTCGAACCGTCAGTAATGGTAGGGGAAAAGGATTGCACGGCCGGTGTAGCGTACGGCGATCATTACCCGAGTATTGTAGCCGTCGGGCGAAACTATTGTCAAGTTAAATAAGTATTCAGATAACTACTAAAGGCAATTTATAAATGACATATCGCAGATTTCCTAGCTAAAGCGACACTATGTCCGGGGGGTACTGGGCACAGGGCCAAGTTGTCGCCCACGCCCCTAACCCGCGACACTTAAATAAATTTCTCCAACGCCCTTCGCTGAATCTCCCAAGTGAACCGACAGATGTCACCTAGGCCGCAAACGTGAAGTACCTTGCGGGATCGGCCCGAGCAATTGGTGCCAGCAAAGCCCAAAGAATTGCGAGTTTCAAGAGTCTTATGACTGTCCTCCTGCGGAGTCGCAGCCCAAATGAGCCACTGCGCCGTTTGGTAAGCCGTTCTCCCTAACCTCCGCTTCCGAGGTGGACCGGCCCCCGAGAAGCAACTGCAATTACCCATCTTCAATCCACAATTTTCAGGAGATTCTTGATTTCGTGCACACCCGGCGCGGCCCAGGCAGCCCGCTCGGCGTCCACATACTCCGTCCAAGAGCGAACAATCCCAGTCAGAATGACCTGACCGCCGTCGGTCTTCACCGCGATCCTCGCCAAGTCAAGAATCGCGCTGCGTTTGAAAGCTGCTTCGATCTTATCCTTGACCTCGGTTGGCTCCACCTTCGGCTTGAGGACGATCTGGTTGCTGACACCTTTGACCCCCGTTAAGTAGAGCACGACTTGGCGGGCGGTCTCCTTCTCGAATTGCTTCTCAACCTCTCCTTCCAGAGTGATCCACCCATCTTTTACGGTCACCTTGATGCGGTCTTGCGGCACGAAGGCATGCCATTTGAGTGCGTTCGCTGCCGCCCGCGCAATATCCGCGTCTCTCAGCTCGCGGGAGCGAATAGGTTTGACTTCTATCTCAACAGCCAACTCCTTGACGCCAGACACTCGCTTGGCGGCCCATTCGGCAGCCCACTTCTCGGCGAGGTATTCGACACGGCCGGCGAGCGTCACCATGCCGTCCGTCACTTCGACCCGAATCTGCACGGCGTTGACAGCTGGGTCCCACTTGAGTTCCTCTGAAACGTCTCTTTGCAATTGCATGTCGCTCTTCACAGTGCGCATTTCCCGTTCGGCACGGAACCAATCTTCTTCCGATGATCCGATGGGGGACCCACGTTCCTCCCAGAGACGGTGTGCACGGAGAGCGATTTTCTCATGAAGTGGTTCTTGTGCGTCCTGGGACAATTGATGCTCGTTCCGAGTCATGGTCGTTACCTCCGTACCTCTTTTTCACAAATAACCTGTCCCGATAAACGCCTATCACGCTTTTCAGCCTTACATTAAACCACCGCCTATAACTGCGCTTTCTGCTGGGTTGCAGGTGCCGCCGGGAGGAGAATGTGCCCAGCGCAAGAGTTCCCTCCTCCGGACTCACTTCCCCGCTACGCAGCATGACAGAAGCCGAAGACAGTTGGCTGCCCACTTAGGAACAGTCTCGTGTATAGATTTGCTCAGTTGCGGCATTGTGGGAATCCGCTGCTTGGCTTGCTCAGCGCGATAGGCATCAAGCTCAATACCGTTCCCCACCGGCTCCAAACTGTAGCCCCCATGAACTGGGATGAGCATTTTTGACCTAATGGGCGAGCCGTATTGAACTGACACCCATGCGCGCAAACGGTATAAGAGGTGTAACTTGAGTATTAGGATGAAAGCCAGATGTGAATTGAGTTGGAGGCAACACCTATGAACCACAAGCGAGTTATCAGTACAGCAGTTCTGCTTTTACTTCTCGGAACCACCCTTCCTGCATTCGCACAAAAAGGCGAGGAGGAAAAGGGCGGAGGCGGAGGAAAACCTCAGGCGGCGCCGCAACACGAGCAACAACCTCAGCACGCACAGAAAGCGCAGCCACAGCGTGCCGAGAAAGCACAGCCACAGCGTGCCGAGAAAGCACAGCCACAGCGTGCCGAGAAAGCACAGCCACAACGTGCCGAGAAAGCACAGCCACAACGTGCCGAGAAAGCACAGCCACAACGTGCCGAGAAAGCACAGCCACAACGTGCCGAGAAAGCACAGCCACAACGTGCCGAGAAAGCGCAGCCACAACGTGCCGAGAAAGCACAGCCACAACGCGCTCAGCAGTCCAGAGGGCAGCAGCCACAGGCCGTTGCTAACAACCGTGGCGGCAACGCCGGCCATTATGGCCGCATTTCTGACACCAATTACCGTGCCCATTTCGGTCATGACCACTCGTTCCACATGGGGCGTCCCCGGATGATCGGCGGGTATAACCGCTTCCAATACGGCGGCTACTCGTTCGGGTACACTGAAGGGTGGCCAATGGGCTGGGATTACAACGACGACTTTTATGTCGAATACATTGATGGCGTCTATTATTTGTTCAACGTGAGGCATCCCGGCTTCCGCCTTACACTCAACCTGTTCTAATGATTTTATCCAGCACACCCGGGAGAGCCAGTCGACTACGCGAACCAGCAGGCGAGCCAGCGGTGAGGACCTCTTCTTCAGAGGTGTGGCTCGCCCTATGCCATTTCAGCCAGAAAAACTCTTAACAAGCAAGATCGACAGCTTCAAGTCTCATGCCTTGAGCTTCAGGCGGCTCTTGTTTGCTTCCAGGAAAGCTCGTAGGTCCTCCCCGGCATCAAGGAGCCTGGTCCATTGCTCGAAACATAACATTGACACGAAGCGTCTTGTCATCCACCCTGGCCACCGTGATGAGCACAGTGCGGCCAGCGAGAAGCGGCATGAGTTCAACGAACACAGGACCTCCTTTTCGCGGCAATGGCGCCACGCTTGTTGTTAATTGGGAAGAGGATTGGGTATGTAATCTGCTTGAGCAACTGTAACCAAACACCTGAGCGTTACTGAACTGACACAGAACCATGCCCAGGATATAAACAGCAAGTGCTCACAGGATGTGCAGGATATGGTAAATGATTTGACCTCCAAAGCGGGGTAGCGCAGAGGTAAGCGCAGTTGGCTTTCCTCTGCGGCACTTTAAATCCCGAACCCGACCGGTTCATTGCCAGGCCATGAGAAAGTGCCGCAGAGAAATTCGTCTCGGAGCCGAAAACCTCTGGGCTACGCGCTGGGGGTATGGCAACGCGGGAAAAGCCCACGGTCAAAAGAACGCTGACCGTGATGTTATGAAACGGCGATGCCTCCTCGGGTCCAGGTAGACTGGACCTGGGAAAGAAATTCAACGAGGAGGCAAGACGATGATACCGGTTGCGTCGGACGTTCACAAGGGACGTTGTTGGATGGCGATGATTCCGCCCGGGGAAGACGTAAAAATGCTGGAGCCGATCGAGTGCACGCGGGAAGCGTGGCGGCAGCGCTTGGCGGAGCTGCCGCCGGATGCGGAGATCGCTCTGGAAGTTTCCACCAGCGGTTATTTTGTGATGAGTGTGCTGGAAGAGGCGGGGTGGCGGGATCGGGCGCACTGGGTGCACACGGCGGGGATCGACAGCTTGCGCAAGCAGAAGTCGGACCGGCTGGACACTCGGCGCTTGGTGAAGAAACTGGCGGTGCACGACGTGGAGCCGCTACCGGAGGCTTGGTTTCCGCCCCCTTCCATCCGGGAATTACGCCTGCTGGCGCGGCAGCGGTGCGGCCTGGCGCGGCTGCGGGCCCAGACGAAGAACCGCGTCAATAGCCTGCTGGAGATGCACGGGCTGCGACCGCAGCGGTGCGTCTTCACCGCCAAGGGGCGAGCCTGGATCCAGCAGCAAGCGCTCTCGTCGGCGGCGCAGTTGTGTTTCGAGCGGATGTTTCGCCTGTACGATTTTCTCAGCGCCGAGCGCGAAACCAGCGAGGCGGAACTGCTGGCGGCCGCCGCGGCTTTCCCCCAGGTGGCGCTCCTGCAGACCATCCCCGGCCTCGGGCACATGCTGGCGGCGGTCATCTGGAGCGAGATCGGAGACCTGGCGCGTTTCGACTCCGCCGACGCGCTGTTGAACTATACCGGCTTGGTGCCCAGTTCCTACGATAGTGGCGAGGTTTCGATTCATGGTCCGATCACCCGCCAAGGTCCGGTCTGGTTGCGCTGGGCCTTGATCACCGCCGCCAACGCCCTGACGCGCAGCAAGAGCCCGCTCGGCCAGCGTTACTGGCACCTGCGGCGCTGCCACAAGCACCCCAATGTGGCCAAGACGGCGGTGGCGGGTTCGGTCGCCCGCTGCGTTTACGGAGTTTTGAAACACGGAGCACCTTTCCAGGCCGAACGTTGGGGCCGGAGAGCCGGCAAGCTGGGGCAGTAAGCCTGAGGTAGCCATGGGGAAACCAAACCCGAACCGTGATGAGGAACTGCCCCTCGAACAACAGACTGAGGCCTGCGGGAGACCCCCGCAGTGATCCTGTAGAGATGACTGGAATCGGCGCATCCGCCGGCGACATCGTGGCAAGCGACAAGCGCCCACGTCCTGGGCTCCGAGTTTCAGAAAGGGCCGAGCGAGAATTCTTCTCCTCGGCCGCGGTCGGGGGTGCGTGGCCTGGGGATTTCTCTTGGGCCACCGCACCACCGGCAGGCCAGGGTGAGAACCTGGCCCTACCCCAGGGAGGTGTTTTAACTTAGCCGTGCAAGTTTCGGAGTGGCGAACTCGGCGAGGATCGTAATCGGCCGGGCGTTTTCTCAGGCATGGGGAAGCTATCGTAACCACCAGGAGGAGGAGCGATCATCCCATCGCCCCCCTGCTCGTCGTTACGATGAGCCTCCCACCGGCTATTCCTCGGCGGGTTGCTCGCCAGCAGAGCCCGCTTCCGCTTCGCCGGCTGACTGCCATTCTGAAACTAGGTGCAGACTTCTGTCAATCGGCACCTAAAATCCGCTTGACACGGCATCGCGGTTTCAGAGATGGCTACCAGCTATTCCCTATTCCCTCTCTCTTCGTACCCCCCAAACTCCAGTGCGGCGTTGAGCATGGCGATGACGTTTTCAGTGGGCACGTTGCGCTGGATGTTGTGCACCTGGTTGAACACGTAGCCACCGCCGGGGGCAAAGATTCCGAGGCGCTCCCGGACATGCTCGCGGACCTCAGCGGGCGTCGCCCCGCCCAGGACGCTCTGGGTATCGCAGCCGCCGCCCCAGAATACGATCTTGCGGCCGAACTCTTTCTTCAACCGGGCGGGGTCCATGTTGGCTGCTGAAGTCTGCACGGGATTCAGAATATCGATGCCGGCCGCAATGAAATGCGGGATAAGGTTGTAGATCGAACCGCAACAATGCAGGAACGTCTTCCAGCGTGTGTTGCGGTGGACCCAGTCGCAGAGTTTCTGGTAGTGGGGTTTCATCATTTCCGCCCAAAGCTTGGGGTTGATGAACTCGCCGCGCTGAGTGCCGCTGTCATCCGAGGCAATGCCCCAGGCAAAGCAGCGGTCGCCCACCGCCTGATGCAGAAGCGTCATGCACTTGATGCTCGCTTCCACCGACCGGTTCATCATTTCGTGGCAGGTCTCCTTCTCCGTCAGGAGCATCATCATCCACTGGTCCGGCATGCCCATGGTGACGTTTGAGCGCGGGTCCGTGATCACGCTGAGCCCCAGGAAGCAGACGCCGCCACCCCATCCCAGCAGCGCGTAGTCCGTGCCGTTATAAAGCTGGGCGGAGTATTCCTCCATCTGTTTTAGGACTTCGTCTGCGATGTCATCCACGGGGTGGAACTTGGCGGGGTCAATCCCCTTGCCGCGATTGATCGAGACATCGTCGAAGTAGTAGCCGTCCTTGGGCATGCGGAAGGAGGTGGGCGCGCCGTTGGCATCCAGCAGCACCCAGCTTCCGTCCGGCTCTTCCTGGATGCGTGTGTGGGGGGAAAATAGCACATCGGTGCCGGAGAATAATCGGCGAGGTACCCATTGGTCGCGAGGGGTCATGAGGCTGGACACCATGGATAAATCCACCGACGCCACGTCAACGCTGAAGCGCTTCCGCACCGCCTCTTCCACTACCGCAATCATGCCCGGCGAATCGGCCACGCGCGGCGTGACCTGGAGGCCAAGTTGGCGCGTCAGTCGGTCATAGGTTTCGACCGAAATACCGGAGGCCTTGAGCCCCCCCAAGTCAATCGGCACGCGATCGGCTTCCTGGAAATTGACGGCTCGCCCCACGCGCTCTCGGGATTTCATGACTCATACCCCCCTACTGCTCGGATTTCTGGGAGAGACTACCACGGTGAATGAATGGGGAGTTGGTTTTCTTCGACGTGTGTGGGCTCGCCCCTACGATCTTAGCAGCGAGCGATAACGGAGTTCCGACCGCACAGGGAATTCGTGGGCGAACTTCTGGATCTTTTCGAAGATTCCGTCGGCGTCCAGGCCGTACTTGGCGTGCAACAGATTCGGCGCGCCGTGGGGAATAATGCGGTCAGGGACGGCGATGCGCAATACGCTGGCGGGGATTTTCCGATCCTGCAATAAAGTCGCGACCTGGGCGCCAAACCCGCCGGCTTCCGTGCCTTCCTCTGCAGTAACCAGGAAATGTTTTTCAGCCGCCAGGCAGCAGATCAACTCCTCGTCCAGAGGTTTCATGAAGCGCGCATTGATGACCGTTGAGTGAATGCCCAGAGCCTCGAGCCGCGTTGCCGCTTCGAGACACGGATTCACCATGGTCCCCAGGGCCAGGATGCCGATATCGGAGCCTTCGCGCAGAATCTCACCCTTGCCAATCTCCAGAGCTTTGAATTCCGCGTCCATAGGGACACCCACGCCATTGCCGCGTGGATAGCGCAAGGCGGCGGGGCAGTTCGCATTGATCGCGGTGTAAAGCATGCGGCGCAATTCATTCTCGTCCTTGGGCGCCATCACCACGATCCCTGGCAGCGCGGAAAGATAAACCAGGTCGTACAGCCCGTGGTGCGTAGGCCCGTCGGCGCCCACCAGGCCGCCGCGGTCGAGGACGAAAGCAACTGGGGCGCGCATCAGGCACGTGTCATGCATCACCTCGTCGAAGGCGCGTTGCAGGAAGGTGGAATATATCGCCACCACGGGCCGCATGCCTTCGCAGGCAAGTCCTGTGGCGAATGTGACGGCATGCTGTTCAGCGATTCCCACGTCGAAAAATCGGTCGGGAAAGCGCTTGGAGAATTCGTCGAGGCCGGTGCCTTCACTCATGGCGGCAGTAATCGCCACCACGCGCGGATCCTTTTCCGCCACCTCGCAGATGGCTTTGCCGAACACGGCGGTGTAACTCGGAGCCTGGGCGGGCGTTTTGTGAAAAGCCCCGGTCGAAACATCGAATTGGGTCACACCGTGATATTTCACGGGCAGCAATTCGGCTTGCGGGTAACCCTTGCCCTTCTGGGTGACGATGTGGACCAGCACCGGTCCCGGCCGCTCTTTGGCCTTGGCCAGCACGCCGAGCAGTTCTTCCAGATTGTGGCCGTTAATGGGCCCGAGGTATTCAAACCCCAACTCCTCGAATACCAACCCCGGAATCAGCACGCTTTTGGCGGATTCCACCAGGTCCTTGGAAAGCTTGACCAGGCGCGGGCCCAGGCGCGGTACGGTCAGAATCAACTTCTCCACTTCTTCCCGCAGTCGGTGATACGCCTGCCCGTGCACGATGCGGTTCAGATACCCCGCGAAGGCGCCGACGTTCGGTGAAATCGACATCTTGTTGTCGTTCAGGATAACCAGCACCTTTTTCTTCAGTGTCCCCAGGTTGTTGATGCCTTCCAGTTCCACGCCGGAGGTCAGTCCTGCGTCGCCCACCACCGCCACCACATGAAAGTTCTCGCCTTTGAGATCCCGCGCCACCGCCATACCCAGCGCCCCGGAAATCGCGGTCCCGGCGTGTGCCACGTTAAACGTGTCGTAAGGACTTTCGTCGCGCACCGGGAAGCCGGAGATTCCGCCGTACTGCCGGATGGTGGGGAAGCGGTCGCGGCGGCCGGTCAGAATCTTGTGGCCATAAGCCTGATGCCCGACATCCCAAACGATCTTGTCGCGCGGCGTGTCAAAAAGGTAGTGCAGCGCGATAGTGAGCTCCACGGCTCCCAGACTCGACGCCAGATGGCCCCCGATCTTGGCAATAACTGAGACCATATAATCCCGCAACTCATCAGCGACGATGGGCAAATCCTGGCGCGGTACTTTCTTCAAGTCGGCCGGAGATTCGATCTGTGTCAGGTACTGATATTCCATCAGGAGGTCCTCACAATAAGGTAGTGCGCGATGCCTTGGAGAACGTGGGCGCGCTGGCCGTAGGGTTCGAGCGTCGCGCAGGCCTCCTCAACCAGCCGGGAGGCAATCTGCTTCGACATCTCGATCCCGTGGAGCGCGGGGTACGTCGCCTTGTGCTGTTGTTCATCCTTGCCGATGGTCTTGCCCAGTTCCGCCTCGGAGCCCAGCACATCAAGCAAATCATCCGCGATCTGAAAGGCCAGCCCCACCTTTTCACCGTACGCCGCGAGGCGCGCCAGGTCGTCTGCGCCTGCCGTCGTCAGTAGCACGCCGGAGCGCACCGCGGCGCGAATAAAGGCGCCGGTTTTGGCCGAATGGATGTACTCAAGAGTGCGCGCTTCGCAGGTCCGGTCAGTCGTCTCCAAATCGATGACCTGGCCGCCCACCATACCGCATTGCGTGCCGATGGCATGAGCCAATTCGTGGATGATGCGTAGCTTCGCAGGCGCCGCTGCCCCGTCCGCGCCGGAGATGACTTCAAAGGCCAGGGTCAGCAGAGCGTCGCCGGCAAGGATGGCCGTGGCCTCGCCAAAAACCACGTGGGAAGTGGGCTTGCCGCGCCGCAGGTTGTCGTTGTCCAGCGCCGGCAGATCGTCGTGAATCAGTGAATAGGTGTGAATCAGCTCCAGCGCGCTTCCCACTCGAAGCAGACTCTTCTCGTCACCGCCGAACAAGCGCCCCGCTTCCAGGCACAGGGTGGGCCGCAGACGTTTTCCGCCCGCAAAAACCGAGTAGCGCATGGCCTTATGGATGTTCGGTGGAAACTCCTCTGCGGGTGGGAGCAGCCGGTCAAGTTCCGCATCGACCAAGGTGCGGGACTGTTCCAGATGCTGGCGAATTACCTCCGTCGATAGCGGGTTCGCAGTTTTCATCGTCTATCAAATGGCCTAACTTGATTCCGTCCCCTCCGATTCAAAGGGTTCCGCCACGATCTTCCCGCCGGCTTTCTTGGTCAGAATCTCGACGCGCCCTTCGGCTTCCTGCAATTGTTGGTGGCAGGTTTCGGAAAGTTTCATCCCTTCCTCGTAGAGCAGCAGGGCCTTGTTGAGGGAAAGTTCCACGTCTTCCAACTCCTGCACAATGGCATCCAGGCGTGCCAGGTTCTTTTCGAAAGGCTCTGGCTTGTCGCTTTTCGCGGATTGAGACATGGCAGCGTCCTTTCTCGATCCTACAATCTCCTGCCGTTTGGCGCTTTCCGAATGCGGGCGCAAATTCGTCCCTTCCCAGGCTTAGCCATACAGCCTTTCCCGGTGGGGCCGATTACAAGAATTGTATCACGGGCGGCTGACGGACGGCTGCGCCCGGCGCACGCCCAGAGCTTGGGCGACCTCGACAGCCATGGCGTAACGGCCGAAGGGCGCGGCAATCTGCACGCCCTGGACCAGCGAACGGATTTCCAGCAAGGTCTCCTGGGCGATTTTCAGGCCTTCCTGGCGAGCCCGTTCGCCCGCATCGGCCTTGCGCATGCGCTCCATCACCGCAGGCGGAACGGAGATTCCAGGAACTTCGTTATTCATGAATTCCGCATTCCGGAAACTGGTCAGCGGCCAGATTCCGGCGATCACGGGTAAGTGCGGTGCGAAACTGCGCGCCCGCTCCAGAAACTTCGCCAGTTGCCCGGCATCGAAGACGGGTTGGGTGACGGCGAAGTCCGCTCCTGCCTGGGTCTTGAACTGGAAGCGGCGAAGTTCCTCCTCCAGGTTCAGGGCATAGGGGTTGACGCTGACGCCGACCAGGAAGGCCGTCTGCGCGCCCAGCGGGTTGCCGCCCATGTTGAGGCCGCGATTCAGGTTGTTCAGGATATTAACAAGTCCGATAGCATCCACTTCCGAAACGGCCGTTTCCAGTACCGTTGAATATTGCGCGGTATCGCGCGTCAGGGCCAGAACGTTGCGCAAGCCCAGGGCGTGGGCCCCCAGCAGGTCGGACTGGATGGTCAACACGTTGCGATCGCGCGAGCTGTAGTGCAGCAGGACCTCGATGCCCGCGCGCTGCTCGAGCAGGGCCGCAACGGTCAGCGCGCTCATGCGGGCGGTTCGAGCCGGACCCATCGGGGATATTAACCGCATCAATGCCTTGCTCGAGCAGGTAATGCGCGCCTTCGACTTCCTTATTCGCGTCGCATCCCTTGGGCGGCACCACCTCCACCAGGACAGGAAATTCCCGTTGCGCCAGCTTCTCCGCCAGGCGTGAGCGCGTGGCGACGGGAACCGGTTCAAGCGTACGGCCGGGCCGCGCCGCCACCTCCACGGCCGCGCGCGAGCGCTGGGGGCGCAGGGAACGCACCGCAGCTTTGATGGCTTTGATGTGTTCGGGAGTCGTACCGCAACATCCCCCCACCAGGCGCGCCCCGGTCTGGATGAATTGCGTGGCATAGCCCGCCATATATTCGGGTGAGCACAGATAGAGGTTGCGGCCTTCCACGGTGCGCGGCATTCCGGCGTTGGGTTGCGCCGAAAGTTTCTTCGCCGTGACCGCCGCAATTCTTTCGAGTGTCTCCTCGACGGCGGCGGGACCCACGCTGCAATTGACGCCGATGAGGTCCGCCCCCCCTGCGTTCGAGCGCGCGCGCAAAGTCCTCCGGCAGGGTTCCCGTAGGCGTGCTGCCGTCGTCTTGCACGGTCATTTGCACGATGACCGGAACCCGGCCCACTTCGCGCAGGGCGAGTAACGCCTGCTGGGCTTCGCCCAAATCCATCATGGTCTCGATGATGATCAGGTCGACGCCGCCTTCCACGAGCGCGGCAATCTGTTCGCGAAAGGCCGCGCGCGCCTCTGCCAGAGAGGTGGGGCCCAGGGGCTCCAAGCGCACACCCAGCGGGCCCACGGCTCCTGCCACGTAGAGGTCTTCGCCCGCTACTTCTCTAGCCAGGCGGGCGCCCGCCAGGTTGATTTCCCGAACCTTTTCGCCCAGGTCGAACTTTTCGAGGCGTATCCGGCTGGCTCCGAAGGTGTTGGTCTCAATGACTTCCGCCCCGGCCTTGACGTAGGCCAAGTGAACCTCTTTAACCGCCTGAGGCAGGGTCAAATTCAGCTCGTCGTAGCAACGGTTGAGTGAGATGCCCCGCGAATAGAGCATCGTCCCCATGGCCCCGTCACAGACCAGCGCCTGCTTCTCGATCCTGTCCAGAAAAGGTTCACGCATCTCTTGACTAGTTTAGCATACCCAGAATCCTCTCGGCCGCGAACCCGACTTCGTGCATAATCGCGGAAGTCGTGGCCAATACCATCTTCCAACTCTTGTCTGAGTTCTTTGCCCGTTACGGGTACGGGGTGGTCTTCTTCGGCGTGATGCTGGAAAACATTGGTCTGCCCATCCCGGGTGAGACGGTCCTGCTGTTTGCCGGGTTTCTGGCCTACGACGGCAAGATGGAGTTGGCGCCGGCCATCCTCACCGCGATTGCCGGGGGCACGATTGGCAGCAGTCTCGGTTTCTGGCTCGGCCGTTACGGCGGCGCTGCCTTCGTCAATCGCACCCTGAGGCGCTTGCATTGGGTGGAGAAACGGTATGACCAGGCCCAACAGCAATTCCTGAAGTATGGTGCGTGGGCCGTCTTCACGGCGCGTTTCATCACCGGCCTGCGCGTGTTTGCGGGAATCCTGGCCGGAGTGTTGCAGATGCCCTACCGGCGCTTCCTCTTTTTTACTTTCACCGGAGCGGTGGCGTGGGCCCTGGCCATCGGTTGCGCCGGCTATATATTCGGCAGTAGCTGGGAGCGATTAGTCAGATTCCTGGTGCGAATCAATCGGATTACGCTGGTGATCGTTGCGGTAGTCGTGGTGGGCGTGCTGCTGGTCCAACTGTTGCGGCGGAAGAAAACGGGTTGAGGCTTGCCTGACGAGCCCAGATAGTGTTCATTTTTGAGGTTCCGGTTCTTAATTCGTTCCTGAATGACCCCCTCACCCGTCCCGCCCCGGCTGATGAAAACGCCGGTTGCGGTCCACCCTCTCCCCCAAAGGGGCGAGGGCTGTAAATTCAAATCCGCGTTCCGGCATGGTGAGTTGTCCGGCCTACCTTTTGTTGATCCTCGCCAAATCTTCCTTGGCAGCTTTGAAGTTTGGCCTGAGTCGCAGCGCAGTTTCCAGTTCGGCGCGGGCCTCGGCCACGCGGCCCTGCTTCTCGGAAACCAGTCCCAGCAGGCGGTGCGCATCGGCGGCGCCGGGCCCATCGCCCTCCGACTCCTGGGCAAGATATTTCTTCGCGTATTTCTCCGCCCGGGGAAGATCCTTGCCGGTTTCAAGCTGGGCGTTCGCAGCTTCGTAGTAGGGTCGCAGGTCATCCGGAACCTTTTCTTCAGCCGCGCCGAGCAACGAATCGAGATCGTTCCAGCGTTCCTGCAAGGCAAACAAGCGCGCCAGAATCCAGTACGCTTCGACGCGCAGGGGATCAATCTCCACGGCCTGCTGGGCGTTCTTCACCGCCAATTCATACTTGGCAGGGGGAGCGTGACTGTAAAACTTCGCGAGCGCGGTGAGCGCGCCGTAGTTCCTGGGGCCGGCTTCGACTGCCTTTAGATAATCGCCTTCGACCTCTGCCGGGTTTTTTTCAAGTTCCGCCAATTTCGCTCGGGAGAGATAGCCCTCACTGGGATTGAGACGCGTAATCGTATCGGCGAGCGCGCGCGCCTGATTCTTGTCTCCGCCCATCAAGCCGGGGGCCTGAAACTTGAACTGCATCATGGAGTCCAGTGCTTCCAGGTTTTGCGGGTTCGAGCTCGAGCGCAATTTCCACCTCTTTGCGGAATTTCACCGCCAGCGGTCCGGCCGCGAAGATGTTGGCCCGCGCCGCCATTTGCCCGTAGACCTGGCCCAATTTCAGGTGGTAGTTGGAATCCTTGCCGTTCGAGCTCGACGGCATGCTGCGCAAGCGGCAGGGCCGCGTCGAACTGCTGGAACGCCATTTTCACTTGCGCGAGCAAGTACAAGCGTGGAGCGTCCTGGGGATGGGCTTGGACTTCAGGTTCGAGAGCCGCCCGCGCTCGCTTCCAGTGGCCGGCATGGATCAGGGCCGCGGCGTCGGCGGCAGCGTCCACGCCAGCGCCGGAGCCGGGAAGGCGAGCAGGGAAGACCGGCGCATCGCACAGCGCCGTCAGAAGCAGGCATACGATTGCGGCGGCAGATAGAAAAGTTTTGGCCATTTTCACCTAAATCCTCAAGCAAAAGAAACTTGGGGCATTCTGGCATCGGTCTCAAAAGGATTTACCCGAGCGTTGACCCGATCAAGGTGCTAGTTCCCCCGCGCCGCGAATTTGGTGCATATGACTAACCAAGTTTAATTGTCAGGAGTATTGTTGACAAACCAACCGGCTTAGTCTTAAGATAGTTATGTAAGTGCCGATTGAAAGATCTTGCCGAGTCGCACTCGGCTTCCCCCGTTGTTCCTGGGTATAATAAGGAACCAAAGAGGTTGTCGATCAAAAGTCGGCAACCTTTTTGTTTTCATGGCCATATAATGTCTGAGTTAAGGGCTCCTAACTTTTCCCTTGGGAACGACGAAATTGGAATAAGTAGGTTCGGCGACATTCTCTTACAATAAAGAACCTTGTATTTGTAGCCTGCCTTGTCAAATTCTTTTACATAAAGCTCGTCGCCTGGGACCAACAAGGACTTATTTCGCGCAATGATCGTCGGACGGAGGATTATCGAAGGTATCCAAGAAAGCGTCTGCGCCCGTTCCGCATCGAACCCCCCAAAATCTGCATTGCTCCTTTTCCCGGCTCTGATTTTGTCCGCTATCTTTAAAGGCTTGGCAACCTTGCCTCCAGTGGAGCTTACCAGCTTGATCATGTAGGCGAAGCGACTGCAATCAAACTTGACCTGATGCCCACGCGGGTCTTTAAGGCACGGATTGCACAAATTCTTTTCAAACCAGTCCAGTAGCTTGGCGAGGTCTGAAATTAGCAATTTGAGTGGCGGACGTTCGGCCATAACACCGATGCTTCCTGTCTCCTGTGATTCACTGCTCAAAAGAATACACAGATGGTGTCCCCGTATTTATATACGACTTTGCGTTTGAATAAGAAATCAAACTTGAGGAGTTAGCGGGATGGGCCAATTCTGCTGGGGTGTTTCGCTAGAGAAAAGCCCACGGTCAGAAAAAGTCGCCGCGGCGACACCGTGGCTACCATGGTGAGCCACTTCAGAGTTGAGGAACAAATAGCGACCCCGCACCGACTGCCAAAATCCAAAACCTAAAATACCTGAAATCTAAAATCCGAAACTCGAAATTTCTCGAGGTGTGTTTCCAGGTGTTGAACGAACTCGGCAATTCGCGCCACGCGGGCCTCAGCCATGGGGCAAACCGCTCGCAGGCCATGGACGGCGGGCGCAGGGTGGAGGGGGGAATCCAGCCGCCACGTGGCTACGGTCTTAGTGGGGCGCGCCGGAGGCGTGGGTGGCGTGGGCGGGGTTGGTGGCTTCGGCGGCGCCGGTGGGGCCGGAGGCGCCGGCGGGTGGGGGCCCGCATGGAGCAAGCGGATCGCGCCGTATTCGGTGTTCAAGCGGATCATGGGTCCGCCCTTGCCGTAAGTTCCGGAGATGGACGCTGCCTCCCCTTCCTTGACTACTTTCAAGCCGGGCCCCTCAAAGTCGCTTTCCACCTCGCCATGGCGCGAGTTGGCCTCAATTTGAAAATTCGATCCTGCCGGGAGCCGCAGCTCGATGGCGCCGTTTTTCGAATCCACCTGAATGTCGTGCGCAGGCGGCACGAAAGTTTGGAGCGAAACCTGGCCATTGCTGTCGACAATCCGCAGGCTGTGTTTGAAGTCATCGACTGTGATGTCCTTCTGCTTGGTCGACACATCCAGAGGCCCGTCGATGCCGTTCACCTCCAGCGACCCCGCCTCCATATACAGGCGGCCAGTGAGTTTTTGCGCGGTCATATCGGTGCGGTTGGAATGGTAACGCAGGGTTTGCGCCACATTGCGAAACTCCAGGTCACCGCTGAATTCGCCGTTGACGCTGACCGTGCCGGAGACGTTGGCGATCTCCACGTTGTCACCGCGGCCCTCCAGTTCCACGCTGCCTTTCACGTCACGGGCTTCCGTCAAGCCCCCGGACTTGTGGATCTTTACCAGACCTTCGATGTTGGTGGCGCGCACGTCTCCGTGTTGGGTGGACAGGGTCTGGTCCCCTTTCAAGCCATCCACCTGGACGTCGCCACGCTCCGAAGTGACTTCGCTGCTCAGGGCCTTGGGAGCGCGCAGGTCGAAGTCAGTCGAAACCAGCCGGCCGTTTTCAAGAGGGGGCAAAACTCCTTCGAGCGAGTGGCGGTTCGAGCGCAGCACGTAGTGCCCGGCCTCCTCCACGACTTCGAATTTCAGGCGGTCCGACAGTTTCTTGGCATCGTCCCCATTTTCGGCGCGGATGTTCTTCTTGGCTATCACGTCGAGGGCGGCCTGGTCAGCGCCGCGTATCTCCACATCGCCACGCTGGTCATCCAACACCAGGCGCGACCCGCTCTTGACGGGCTGCGAAAACGTCTGGTCGAAGGTATAGGAATTCATGAAGAGTCCGGCAATTTCATCGTTATCGATGTTCCATCCCCACGGGTGCGAGGAGCGCAACACGATCTTGGAAACCAGCGTGCCCAGCGCCAGAATCAGAATGAGTAGAACCACTTCGCTGCCTGAGAAAAGCGGCGCCGGAGCGGCCTCCGGGTGGGCCTGCGCCCGTAGGAAATCGATCAGCTTGGAGGCGCCCCAGAAGATGATAAGCAGGGGCCAGAACTTGGCGATGATCTGCCAGGGATGAATGGCGGGATTGAAATTCTGCCAAAGGAAGATCGTGCCCACGGCGATCAAAGTCAGCGCCCAGAAGATTGAACCGCGACGGTAGGTATAGACGCTCATGTTAGCCTCTTGCCAGGAATTACGGAAAATCGAAACTCGAAAAGCGAAATCCGAAACTCGAAACTCGAAACTCGCCGCTTCTGCAACAGGTTTCGAGTTTTGACTCGTCAGCGCCGTACGGGTTCAGCACTTTTCCGGTTCAGCACCACCCCGTCGCTCAGCGCGCCACCCCTCCTCATCTGAGGAGGGGAGTTCTGTAACCACTCCCCTCCTAATTTAGGAGGGGTGGCGCGCCGAGCGACGGGGTGGTTACCGTCTTCTACCTTCCGCCTATCCCGACTCTGTCGGGACTCGCGCCAAGCGCTCGCTGCCTTCTGCTTTCTGCCTTTCCCGACTCTGTCGGGACTCGCACAAAGCGCTCGCTGCCTTCCGCTTTCCACCTGTTCCCTGTTCCCTGCCGCTTGTTCCCTATTCCCTGTTCCCTGTACTTAGACCCTCGGCCCTTCCGGCGGACGCGGTGGCCGGCCTGTGTCCAACAACTTAAAGACGCCAATTACAATCAACAGCACTGGCCATGTCTTGCCGATTCCCCAACCGGGTACGAACTGGTCCAGCAAGAACATGACCCCCAGGATGATGAGGAGGACGGGAAACATTTGTCCTCCGTGGCGGTGGATCGGCGGTTGTGGTGTCGCTCCCATCGTCTCTTCCCCGGGGCTTCTGGCCCCCCCGCCCTTGCTCCGCGAGCGATCTTACTTCTGATGCTTGATACGCTCAAACTCCAGCTCCAGTTCCCGCATCTGGCGTTGGTGCTCCATCTCCAGGCCGTGGAGCTTTTGATGGACTTCCAGTTCCCGGTCGCGAATCCTGGCAACCTGGACGATGGCCACGATCAGCACGACCATCGCGAAGACGGCCAGTGGAATCATGAACGGAGACATGCGGAGTCACCTCCCGTGCAAGCTTGACCACAAAGGTTTCGCCGTCACGCGGCCTTAGTTCCAGCGCCGCCGCCCTTGGCTTTCTCGAGCTCGATTTCGAGCTGCTTCATCTTGACCTGGTGTTCCATCTCGCGGATGCGCAGGTCCTGATGGAATTGCAGCTCCTTCGCGCGCGCCTTGAACCAAAAAACGATTCCCACGATGGCCACGATCATCGCCGCGCTGGCGATTGTTCCCACGAGGGGAATTAATAGGGGATTGACGTCCATGTTGCCAAACCTCCTAAGGTTGCCAACCCAGACTCCGGACAGCGCCTTGCGCCATCTTTAGCTGGGCTTGGCGATGCGTGCCTTTTCCAGCTCCAGCTTGGTCTTCTCGATATCCATTTCTTTCAACTTACGTTCGTGTTCCATCTCCTGCATGCGGAGCGTTTGATGAGCTTCCAACTCCTTCTCGCGCATCTTTCGCATCGAAGCGATGGCCACGATGATTACGATCATCGCAAAAAGCCCCAGGGGGACAATAAATGGACCAAGGTGCATGATTTTCCTCCAGCCTTCGTAGCACCGGGCTTAACAGGCTGCGGAAAAACGCTCCAATGCTGTCATCCTGAGCGCAGCGAAGGACCCCGGTATTTGAACTTTCAAGCAAATACAGAGGTCCTTCGTTGGCTTCGCCTCCTCAGGATGACAGTTTGCGGAGTTTTTCCGCAGCTTGTTAAGCCTGGCATGTGTCACGACACATCGGCACGCTACAGCTAAATGCATCTTCCCAGCGCAACACCAGCCGAATCCTCAATGGGAGCCGCGGGGTAAGTGGGCCGCGTTGTCACGATAAGTTTTCGCCGCCGGCACATTCCCCCGGCTTCTTCCCGCCAAAATCCAGATGATTCCAGCTACCAGCAGGAGCAAACGGATAGGATGAAATATGAAGCCGAGGGCTGCACCCACCAGTCCCATGCCGAGGCCGAACAGCCCTCCCAGGAGGCCGATTGCGGCGCCCATGGCCGCGCCGATGAGACCGATTAGAATGCCGATTCCTAACATGGTGGTTCTCCTTGCCGGCTGCCGGTAAAGGCCGAAATTCGAATATCGAAAACCGAAACTCGAAACTCGAAATTCGAAACTTGCAAAGTGTGCGTCAAGTATCGTGTTTCGACCCGGCTAGCAGACCCTTGCCGGCACCAGCCTTCAAACTCTTCAGCACCACTCCTTTCAACTTTTCAGCACCACCCCGTCGCTCAGCGCGCCACCCCTCCTCATCTGAGGAGGGGAGTTCCGTAAAAGCTCCCCTCCTGATTCAGGAGGGGTGGCGCTCCGAGCGCCGGGGTGGTTACGGTAGCGCCCTGGGCGCCGGGTGCTTGTCCGCGGTGGAGCGTTCTCCCACAGCCTGTAAGGGCCGAAATTCGAAACTCGAAATTCGAAACTCGCAAATTGTTCGTCAAGTATCGTGTTTCGACCCGGGTAACGGACCCCTTGCCGGCTGCCAATCCCGACTCTGTCGGGACTCGTGCCAAGCGCTCGCTGCCTTCTGCCTTTCCCGACTCCGTCGGGACTCGTGCCAAGCGCTCGCTGCCTTCTGCCTTTCCCGACTCCGTCGGGACTCGTGCCAAGCGCTCGCTGCCTATCCCGACTCCGTCGGGACTCGCACACAGCGCTCGCTGCCTATCCCGACTCTGTCGGGACTCGTGCCAAGCGCTCGCTGCCTTCTGCTCCTCACATCCCCGTCGGCCCTGGAATATTGCTGGGCCCATCAGAGGGCTTCTCAGGAGCGGCCAGAGCAACTGTACTGACTGGAGCGGCGGGTGCTTCCGGCTTAGGCCCACCGAGCCGCCGCTGCAAAAGTAGAACCCCTGCCAGGATCAGAAGCACCGGCCAGAACTTGCCGATCTCCCTGAAAACCGGGATACCGAGATTATCGAGCAGGAACATCGCGCCGAGGCCAATCAGCAAGGCAGCGCCGATCGGCGCGTTCATCTTCAGGTCGCCCAGCCCAAACCACTCCGGCGTGGGCTTGCCGAGACGCATGGCCTTGGCGGTATGGAAAGAGTCAATCACCATGTAGAAGTAAAAAGCCGCAGCGCCCAGCCCGAAGATGGTATCCAGGGGGCCATGGACGCGGTCATTCAGGGCAATCAGTGATCCGAAGATCAGGACCTGCACCATGCCCTTCAGAACCTGACCGTTGTAAATAGCGCCCACGCCGGGAATGAATCCCAGGCCCAGCGCCACACCGGGGCTAGGACCCGTACCGGGCCCCCACGGCGCTGAGTATCCAGACTGCAAGCGCGCGGCAATGCAACTCTCGCAATAGATCATTCCGCCGACTTCGCGTTTGCAATCGGTGCACAGCGAGCGCCCGCATTGTCCGCAGTAAGCTGAAGCATCGTTGAGAGGGTGATTGGCGCATTTCATGGCATTACTCTCCTTCCGGGCCCGACG
This sequence comes from uncultured Acidobacteriota bacterium, assembly GCA_963804995.1. Taxonomy (GTDB): domain Bacteria; phylum Acidobacteriota; class Terriglobia; order UBA7540; family UBA7540; genus Bog-366. Next base: position 1,325,037 of record CAWDSK010000006.1, on the reverse strand, counting down.
AATCCCGCTTGGTTCCCGATTGTCCGGGAGACTGGATCGACCCGCAGTCCATCCACCGACGCTACTTGATTCTGACCGGAGGGCGCACCTTCGGAAGATCCACCCGCAGGCGACTCCGGCTTGGGGGTTGCTTCCTCCTGCTGGCCCTGGGTTTGGTCGCGCAACTGGCGGAAGCGCGACTCAACTTCTATGACCACCCGCAGGTCGGCTATGAATTTCTCTACATGCGCAGTCATCAGGTGCCGGGTGCGATCGGCCCGGAAAACCCAGGTGCGGGGATTCAGGTCTTCCATTTGCAGGTTTCGCAGATTGATTCCGGCCGCGTTGACGATCACCGAAAACGCGAAAACCGTCATGGCCACGGGATACGCAACCCGGGGTAGAAGCACCGGCCGGAACAAGGCGGCGATCTGCTCGCGCCAGGTGGGCTTCCGCGTCCCCACCGTGGCCAGCAGGATTTTCGAAACCAGCCAGGGCGCGGGCTCCAATTGCTCGGCCACCCGGCACAACTCCACGACGTGCTGGACGTCCGCCACCAGCTCCCGGCAGGCCGCACATTGCGCCAAATGCGCCTCGACGGCTGTCCGGCTGGCTGGGTCCAGGAGCCCTTCCAGGTATTCGCTCGCGAGGTTTTCAATTTCCAGGTGCGTCATGGCTCACGTCCCGTTCTTGCGGGGCCTTGCATTAAGGCCGGAACCTGTCCGGCCCTACAACCCTTCCATACGCTTTAGGACCCGCGCAAGTTCCAATCTTCCCCGATTAATTCGAGATTTTACCGTGCCCGCCGGAACCCCCAGGACCTGGGCAATCTCATCGTAGTCAAGGTCGTGCAGGTCGCGGAGAATGACCGCCTCCCGCATGTCAGGCGACAACTTTTCGAGCGCCCCCTGAAGCAGCTCTTTACGCTCCCGAGCCTCTACGTGCGCGGCCGGCCCCACTCCCGGACCAGGCTTCTGTTCAATGGTTCCGAGATCGTCTTCGATGGAGGAGGTGACGCGATCCTTCTTGGTGCGCCGGTAATGGTCCACCAGATGATTGCGCGCCACACGGTGCAGCCACGTGGAAAACGATCCCTGCGCGGCATCGTAACTCGCGAGCGTCTGGAAGACCTTGATGAAGACCTCTTGAGTCAGGTCTTCGGCTTCTTCGCTTCTGCCCGTAAAGCGGTAGCAGACATTATAAATTTTTCGTGTGTAAACTCTGAGCAGTGCTTCCCAGGCTGAGTTTTCGCCGGCCAGGCAGCGCTTGAGCAGCTCTAAGTCTTGTTCCACTAAGCCGCACCTCAACCGATTGTCACGAGTCGCCGGCGCGGCGTAATTCCCCGGCCAGCGAAGCAGTCAGGAAGCTCGGCGGCATTGTAGCAGAAGGTGGTGTTGAGTGGCACCCGGCGTTTGGCCTCTGCCGTTAGCCTCATGACGTGCGCTTTACAAGATAGGTGTGGGGGTTCATGAGGCGAGATGAGGCGTGATGGGCAGAGATACTCCCCTGAACCTCCGAGACGCCTGGCTGCGACATTTTGTCCCTCTGCTGCGCAGGAGCTTCCAGGCGCGCCGTGTCCCAGAAGTTGCGCTCCGCGCGGTATAGCGCGCGACGTCCCACTAAAACCCGAGGGTCACCCCCTAAATCGTCATGATGCGAATTTCTCTGTCCAACCCTTCACTGCGTCGTTCCGCTCGCCGCACTTTCCAGATAACGGTGGAACCACTGCATAGTCGAGATTTCCCCAGTCGCCCCACGTGGCCCAAAGGAACTTCTCTCCGTAAGTCGCCGAGCCGCGCGGATTCGTGTAGACCACCAGGTAACCGTGCGCGGCCAACAACTGATGCTCAAAGGAGAAGTCGTTACCGAAGGCGCCGTGCGGCCCGCCATGAATGGTCACGATCAGTGGCCAACTTCGCGCCGGATCGTACCCGCGAGGCTTGAGTACCCATCCTTCAATCTGCGTGCCATCCTTACTCGGGAAGAGAATGCGCTCGGCGGAAGCGAGTTGGACCTCCTGCATCAGCGCCCGGTTGAACGTCGTGACTTGCTTTTCGTTGCCGCCATCCAGCGCCGACACGAACAGCTCATCCGAATGCGCGCTGTCCGTCGCGACAAAGGCCATCGTCCCGTAATTCCCGGAAGGGCTGAACCCCGTAAGCCGCCGGTCACCGTGGGTTATCTGCCGGACGGCACTCGAAACAGATGCTCATTCCCTTCGATCCCCCCGCTGAAATAAACGAAGCTGCCGTCAGGACTCAAGTTCGGCGGGCCGGGCAGGAGATCCCAATCGGCCGTAAGGTTCTGCATTGTCCCGCCATTTGCGGGGATTGTGTAGATATCCACCGGCGCCCCGTGGTTTTGCTTTGCGGCAATCACGGCACTCAATCCCAGTTGGCGGCGGAAGCAGAGGGTTCGCCCATCGGGCCACCAGGCGGGTGACTCGTTGTTGTAACCATCGTCCGTCAGCCGCTCGACCTTGCCATCGAGCGCGACTACAAACAGATCGGCGCGCTCATAGCTGTACTCATCGCGCTGGTGGGTGTCGGCGCTGAAAGCGAGCGCTCCGGAGTCAGGCCGCCACGCTACGCCCCGCACGTTGACATCGAGATGCGTCAGTTGCCGCGGCTCGCCACCTTCGCTCGAGACGATGAACAGCTCCTCGGCGGGCGAAGCCTCAGGATCGCGCGGGTCGGGAAGATAGCCGATTTGGTCCGCTCGGGCATTCATCCAATCATAGGCGTGCCCCTGGAAACGCTCGCGGATGACGCGCTCCCGGTCATTTGCGTATTGCGGCGGTTTGGGTTGGGCGGCGCGGCGCGTGAAGGCGATCCAGCGATTGTCCGGGCTGAAGATCGGCACGCCGCCAACCCCCCGCACGTGGAACGGCACAGCCTCCGGCTGGTCCATGCGCAAGAACCAGATGGCAGCGCCCTCGTCACCTGAAGCCGGCCGAAAGCGGGGCCTGCCGGCAAAGGCGAGCAGTTTTCCGTTCGGGCTCCAACGCGGACTTGCGACGTTGAGCGAGGGATCGGACAAGCGGCGGGGTGGCGTGCTCCCGTCACTTGCCACCAGCCACAATTCATTTTGGCGGCGGTTCTCAGCCACGACAATGGTCGATTTGATGAAAGCGACCCAGCGCCCGTCCGGCGACATCGCCGGTGACATGACGGCGACGAGACGGTAGTAATCTTCCAGTGCCAGCGGGCGCGCGTTCCCTGGCGCGGCTACACCACGGCCGGCAGCAAGCGTGAGAATCGCGAGGCTTATTTTCGTCAGCATAGAACTCCTTTCGTCAACGTGGATGTGGCTTGTGTCCGCGAACGGAAATGACCCTGACCTGCCCGGCATTTTGTATCAGGGGCGAGGAAAGTCTGCAACATAAACCTGCTCGCCGACGGCCGGCTGGCGCAGGGCTTTTGTAGCGCGGGTGTCCCCACCCGCGATGGTTCTTGCGCATACGCGGGTGGGGACACCCGCGCTACAACGGCCGGTGGGGGCACACGCGATGGTTCCAGGAACTACCGGTCATGGTCAAGACGGACAAATCGTTCAGACAATAGAATACGCGGGTGGCGCATACGTCCCGCGCTCTTGGTCGGGATGTATGCGGCCTTCAAAGGTAGTAAGAGGGAATTTCCCCGAAGGGTGTAGATGGGAATGCAGAAATTGCCGCAGGAGGAACTGCGGGAACGTTAGGCATGAGGCACGGAGCAGGTGATGACGAGATCAGAGCCAATTCAGAAGGCTCCAAATGGGACTGCTCTCGCTCTTACAAGATCCAACCAGTCATGTCCAGTGCGGGCCAAGTGTTTACGCTGTGATATCTAATGTGGACCACTCGATTAGAGTCCAGCCAACTCGAAAATAGACATGGACCCATGTTGACCATCTCGTGTTGCACTTCATGGAGCTTCACTGTTCCGAAGCTGCCAAGCATGACACTCTTTGCATGGATGTCATAGGGCCAGAGAAACGCATTTGATTTTAACCATGGGTTCGGGGGTGGTCCCAACCTGGGCACAGGGTAAGACTGAATCGCAAAAACGGTTGAATCATTGCTGCCATAGAGTGACCCCCCAAACGAGCAGAGATGATGACCACACTTGGTTTCTACCGGTATTCCAGAGTTGTTGAGCATCACGTTTCCGTGATCGTCCAAGAGACTCACCATGCTTACAAACTGGTTGTCCAGAACCCCAGATGTGCCTAAATACAGGCGGTCGAAATGACTTACCAACGTCGGCTGGTCAAACGACCCAGGAGAGCCGATACTTCCGTAGATGTCCCAGATTCGCCATTCGCTCTGCCCACCTTCTGTTTCATGGGTCTCGCCCGGACCCGACGGCCAAATATTGCCGGCATACCGATCAAGCCAATCCAGCGGAATCGAGGCGATATTTCCACCCCAGACGTAGTAGAGCCTCCCTTTTTGAACTGCGATGGCTGGTCCACTATGTGCGCTTTGGTCAGGCGGTGCCTGCAGCATTTTCAAGGAACCCGCCGAGGCACCGTGGATGTCCATCTTTGCCAGTCCCAGTGATCCGTCACCGTCCGACCATGCCACATACAGGTATTTCCTGCTTGGTTCAACCGCAAACGAGGGATTACTTGTACCGATAGATTCAATGCAGAATCTATAGTTGAAGAAGCGACCGTCCTGACTCTGATGGAAGTTGATGTAACGCTGGCTTCGCGAACCCATCATCAGGGAATGCCCCAGGTCCACAAAAGTAGGGACCCGTGAGAATTCTCCTTCAACGGTTATCTCTGATGAGGTGTCGATTCGGCTCAGAGTCCAGACCCCTTTGTCCGCCAAATCGTAGGGGATGAAAACATCGCCGAGGGAGGAAGAACCCGCTCCCCAGTTAACCCTGAGGTAATGATCCGAGGTTGAGAGCTCGCCGTCACTTGCATCGTCTTGGTTCATCATCACCCCGTAGGCAACGACGTAGTGGTCCGGAAGCGCCACGATGGAAGGAACCCCTGGCAAACACAGGTAACTGTAAACAGTTTCGAGAATTTGCTCCTTGCTTAAACCCGGTCCACTGAAATTCGCCTCACAGTCATGGTGGAGTCGTGTCTTGATGAAATCGAAGCCCTTGCCCATATCGTCCCAGTCTTCTTTACCCTCATCCCCATCCGCGTGAACGCCAATGTATTCACTTAGGGCTACCAGTACATTATCTTGGTAGGCCGATGCGCCTCCGGTCACGTCACCTGAGAGGCCATCGTAGTTGCCTCGCAGGAAGTCTGGGGTGATAGTGTTGTCGTAGTACCCGATTAGGTTCATCCATGCCGTCGCGCCGCAACCGGAGCTAAAATCGTGATCTCGATTGGCGCCTTCATTCGGGGCAAGCTGCCTGTAGTGAGGCATCGATTCCCAGTGCTTTGCGAGGATTTCTTGATAGTTGTGCGGTGGGAGGTCCGTTTCTGTTGAAGGATAGTCACTCGGCTCCCCGGAACTTTCGCCTCCTTGACGCGCCCTATCCGCCAACTTCCATGCGCCGTCAAAAGTCCCTTTTGTTCGCTCGAGGAAGGCGCGGTGATGTACGCCGTAGCATTTCTTGAAGATCTGGTGTGGGCTCAGGCCTTTCAGATGCTCTGAATTTATATGTTCTTTGGTGCACAGAACGGGAGGGCGATCGCCGAGTGTCGCGATGGGCCGGCCGTTGTCATCCTCTGCGACTAGATAGAACGTCCCGTAGAGCGCGACATCGAATTTCCGGTGGCCAAGCCGAGAGGTGAAGTAGTCTCGAGGTGCGATGCCTTCAAAAGAAAAAACGCCGATGGGTGGATAGTCACGAGAAATAGATATAATTGCAAATCCGTGATTATTATGGCCTTCTGAACAAAAAACGACTTCGAAGAATGTTCCTTGTTCTCCCTTATGATCTAAAAGTGGATAAATATTACGAATACTTACGCCCGTGAAATTGGGCCTGTTCCGAAAGCGTGCCAAATGGAGGCGAGCAACTGAATAGGCTTGCTTATGTGCCTCCTGCGGGATGCTCCATCGTGGTTTCATATCGTCCTCCAATGGTGCCTAGATTAGGGAGAGGAAGGTACGAAGCTGATTTCACCGGGAATTTCCCTTTTAACTCCCAATAGCCCCGCACTATACACCCCTTCGAGGGGTTCCAGCGCACTATTCTTCTTTGGCGGGATCCAGGGGCTCGGGAGAGGCCCCTGTCTACCCCATCGCGAGTCCCGAAACTGCTGACTGCGGCCTTCCCATCCGCTTTTGTCAGACACTCCTCCGTCCCTGGCGGGCTGGCGCAGAAAGAGCTCAGTTCTGCGATTTAGTGCGGATCAAGTCAACCGGTCCATGGTCAAGACGGACGAATCGTTCAGACAAAAAATTCGGAACCATGTTCCATAGATCGGGATCATAGGAATATCGGCGGGCATGAGTAGAGACGTGAATCGCAGAGCTGGTCTCGCTCTGCGCCAGCCAATTATTAATGTTGATCGTTAGAAATCACCCTTCTCGAATTGAAGGGCAGGGAATGACACGCGCCGAGTGCCGCGCCCCCCGTTGGGAATGATGGGGCGCGCGTCAAAGCATGGTTTCGGAACGTTTGGCACGCTCTGAGAACTCTCTTACCTCGGCTTCACCTGCTCCGAAGCGTTGACGCAGAAAATTTTGCTCGTCCAAGGTGTAGGGGTAGAGCGAGTGATATCTCCACGGTGAGGTTCCTGAGCTGGAGTGATCGCGGAGCATCTGGGCGACCCGGAGCCGCTTGTAAGTCGCGTTGTCCATCACGCCCTTCTCCTGCATGGCGCTGATCAACACGGCAATGTCCTGCACAGCGCTCCTCAAGATGTAGCGCAGATCGTCAACCTGCTCGTTCATCTCTTCAATGGTTTTGCACTTGCGATGAAGTCGGAACAACCTTGATTCCATTAAACCCACGTTACACCCCCCATAGCTGGTTGCGACCCCAGTGGGATGCTGCCTACGCAGTTCATCCGGGGATTTCCTTTTTTACACTTCTGATGACAGTAGTATACAACACACAACGTGAGTTTTGGAGCGATTGGTTTCGGGGTTCCGGGACCCCAGCCTGAGTAGCGCCGACCTCTATCACGATTGGCGGAACCACGACCGCGGGCCCTGCATTACAAGGTTGTAGTTTCCTGTTCTTTTAGTGAACATTTTGCTGTGGCTACCGGGGGCCGTTCCCCCTGGTGCTCAACAGTCGGTTGGGCGGACGAAGGGGAAAAGGAAACCAGCATGATTTCGATCTGAAACTGCCGGCCGGGTGAGGGGGACAGCATTCCCGCGATACACGTGAGCAGCGCTAGTCCCGTCCCGGTTTATAAGCGCCGCCCATATCCAGGAAACCCGGCAGTTCTGCCAAGGTCCTAATTTCATGCTCCACATCATAGGGCAAACGCTCGCGTTTTTGCCGAGTCCGATTCACCCAAACGACTCGCAAGCCAAATCGCCCCGCCCCGATCACGTCAAACGAATTCGAGGAGACGAAGCAAATCTTCTCGCGCTCAACTCCCAGGTGTTCTTCGATCAACTGATATACGGCAGGGACAGGCTTGAAGGTCTGCACATCTTCCACCGATATCACTCTTTCAATGTCTCCGGCCAATCCTGCACTCTCCACCGCAGCCGCCAGCATTTCCGGAGTTCCATTGGAAAGAATGACACACCGGATTCTTCTCTGGCGAAGAGCCGCCAGCGTGACTTTGACATCCGCATAGCATTCCAGATGCAGATACGCATCCAGCAGAGCCTGTTGTAGCTTCGAGTCCCGTACCTCGAACACGTCGCAGGCATATTCCAAGGCCTCGCGGGTCACCTGCCAGAAATCCGCGTGGGTCTGCATCAGACTGCGCAACCACGTGTACTCCAACTGCTTGGTCCGCCACAGTTGCGAAAAGCCCGCCGAAGTGCGCCCCAACTTCGAGAGGTAATTTCGGACGGGGGAATGCACGTCGAAGAGTGTGCCATAGGCGTCAAATGCCACAACGGCAGGTCTCATAATGAACGACTCCCGAAGCTGAGTGTGTCAAGCCGGCATGATAACCCGTTGTGGGGGCCACGCGCTACAGCCTTCGCGGGCGGCGAATCCAGTGGCCCTTCAGACTCGCGAATAGGGTCGAAGGGAGTGAGGACCCGCAGGGCGAGCCGGGGCTCTCGTCATCCACCAAAGCCAGACGGGCACTCCTACCATGCCCAGCCAGCCCAGCGCCCGGACAAAGGCGGCGATCTTGGTGTCGTATTGCAACACGCCCCATTGCGAAAACATCGTCAACCAATCGTGTTCGGCGAAATCCGGATCGCCGACTGTAACGTATTGCAATTCCATCCGGCGCGAATCTGCCATGTAGGTGGCGACGTTCAGGAAGTTCTCAAAAAAGAAGAAGGAGGAGAAAGCTACGCCGGTAAGCTGGCGCTGAAACGCAAAATAAACGGCCAGGAGCACCGGCACACCAAGCTGCAGGATCGTTCCACCGGCCACCATCAGGGTATGGCCAAAGTAACTGAAGAGCAGGTGCCCGCCCTCATGGATGGGCACGAAAACGTAATCAATCAGCAGGTACCCGCTGCGGTCCTTGAGCGCGTAGAGAAGAAAGAGGGCGTAAAATGCCAGCCAGCCCAGACGCACGGGCTTCGAGACCGGTGACCAATCTTCGCGGAGTGGCTCAAGAAATTCCCAGTCCATCAGTGTCCTCATCGGAGACTCGTGGTGCGGAAGGTCTCGATGTCTCGAGGCGAGTGATCCCCCTAATGCGTAGTGGTACGGTTTGATGTTGTAGCGGCGAGTTTACCTCGCCATTTGGTGGCGTCCCGATCAGATCGGGATGAATGCCGCCGCCTCTATCTCAAAATTTCCCACTACCCCCTATTCGTGAAGCCAAAGTAGACCTTCATTCGGGATTCCCATCCGTGACGGTGTCCTCGTCGCCGGGGCCGGGCTCAGGCTTGGCCCGATGCCGGCGGAGGTGAATTTGCAGGGCCCAAACCAAGCTAGCCTTAGCCTCTTGTATCGACCTGCCCATTCCGTACACGGTGGGATAGTCGTCCGAGTAGGCGTAGTAATTGCGCCCTTCCCGTTCGATGACGACGGGAAGGGTGTAGGTCTTCACGCGCCCATTCTAGCACGACCCTGCGGTGCAACCTGCCGAGGCCCCTCACCCAAGCCCCCGGCTTCCGGTAGTGGTGCATTTTGAGGTGCCACGGCCTACCTGCCCCGATCCATCGGGGTCTTGGCCGTGACCGGACACGGGCGGGAGAAGCTGTGAAAAAATCGTCTAAAACCTTCTTACCGCAGAGACGCTGAGGCGCAGAGGAATGAAAATAAAGGTCCTTTTCTCTGCGCCTCAGCGCCTCCGCGGTAAAAATACTATTTCTTCACACCTTCGGACGCCCGTGGCACCTCAACATGCGTCACTACCCGGCTTCCGGCCGCCTTGACGCCCTCTGCCTTTTCCCCTACAGTGCTTCTTTGGTTAACCCGTTTTCTTGTCTCGCTGCGGTGGAGTTTCACATCGCGAGCAGGTGATACTGGTGTCCCTTAAACTCTCACGATCTGTGTCTGTGCTCTTGGGGGCTTTGCTGCTGGCGGGGATGCCGGCTTACGCCCTCAGTCCTGTGGCCGCACGACAAGGCATGGTTGCGTCCAGCGAACCCTTGGCTTCCCAGGCCGGGGTGGAAATCCTGCAGGCAGGCGGGAACGCCGTGGATGCTGCTGTGGCGGTGGGGTTTGTCCTCGCTGTGACCTACCCGCAGGCGGGGAACCTGGGCGGCGGCGGCTTCATGCTGGTCCGCCTGGCAGACGGCCATGCCAGGGTGGTGGATTACCGTGAATGGGCGCCCGCAGTGGCCTCACGCACCATGTACCAGGACTCGGAGGGGAATCCCATTCCTGCCTTGAGTACCGTGGGTGCGCACGCCGCAGGTATCCCCGGAACGGTGATGGGCCTGGCACTAGCCGAGAAGACCTATGGCAAGCTGGGTCTCCAGCGAGTCCTCGAACCGGCACTGCGTCTCGCGAAGGAAGGTTTCCCGGTCAGCTATTCACTTGCGCAAGCGCTCCGCTCAGAGCGTGGGTTGCTCGAAAAGTTCGACGGATCGCGCCGCATCTTCCTTAACAACGGTCATCTCTACGAGCCGGGGGCAACCTTCACGCAGCCTGAGCTGGCGCGCACGCTGGCGGAGATTGCTGCCCACGGTCCCCAGGGTTTTTACCGCGGCCCGGTGGCTGAGGCGATTCTGGCCACCATGGAGAAAGAGCATGGCCTGATCTCGCGTAAAGACCTCGAGCAATACGAAGCCAAATTGCGTACGCCTTTGGTCGGTCACTTTCGGGGATTTGATATCCTGAGCGTGCCGCCACCCAGCGCCGGCGGGGCGATACTCATCGAGATGCTTAACGTGCTCGATCCCCTTGACCTGGGCACACCGAATTCCTACGCCTCGATGCACCTGATCGTCGAAGCCATGCGCCGTGGTTATGCCGACCGTGCCACCTACTTTGGCGACGCGGATTTCGTCTCCGTGCCGGTCGCCGGTCTTACCTCGCCTCGCTATGCGGCTAAGCTGCGTGACGAGATTCTCCAGTCGAGTCCGGATGCGCCGGTGCGTCCCGGTGAGCCCCAGGCCTTTGAATCCGGCGCGACAACGCATTTCTCCGTAGTGGACGCGGAGGGGAATGCCGTCTCGAACACCTATACGCTCAACGGATGGTTTGGCTCTGGGGTGACGGTGGAGGACGCGGGCTTCCTGCTGAACAACGAGATGGACAACTTTGCGGCCAAGCCCGGCCAGCCCAACACCTTCGGGCTGGTGCAAGGCGAAGCCAATGCCATTGCCCCGCATAAACGTCCGCTCTCCTCCATGACCCCGACCATCGTGACACGTGACGGCAAGTTGCGGCTGGTGCTCGGTTCGCCGGGCGGTGGTACTATAACCAATACCGTTTTGCAGGTATTGCTCGACGTTCTTGTCTATAAAATGGATATCCTTCAAGCTGTGACCTCGCCGCGCTTTCACGATCAATGGCTGCCGGACCGCTTGACACTGGAGCGCGTAGGCTTTTCCTCTGACACGCTCGAAAAGCTGCAGCAGGCGGGCTATCCGCTCAGTTTTCGCGACAGTATTGGCGACTGTGAGGCCATCGAGATTGATCCTGAGTCCGGATGGCGATGGGGCGCTTCCGATCCCCGTGCGGATGGAAAGGCGGTCGGCTACTGATGGAATACGGACTTTCCACATACCTTTATGTCAACGAGCGGTTGAGTTCACACATCCTGGATAAGATTCTGGGAACGGGCATTCGAACCCTGGAACTTTTCGCGGCCCGCCAGCACCTGGACTACACGGACCGCAACCACGTGCGCGACGTGGCTCAGTGGTTCAAAGATCATGAGGTGAGCCTGCATTCCGTCCACGCACCGCTTTACGGCGACACGGACTGGGGACGCCTGGGTGGGCTGGCTGTTTCCCTCGCTTACCTCGAGCGCCGCCTGCGCGTCGATTCCATGGACGAAATCAAGCGTTCCCTCAACATCGCTGACCTCCTGCCTTTCCGCTATCTCATCGTACACATGGGATTGCCGGAGGAGGATTACGACTTGAGTAAGTTCGACGCCGTCCTGACTTCCCTCGAGCACCTGAAAGTGGCGGCCAAGGACCGCGGTGTGCAATTGCTGCTCGAGAATGTGCCCAATGAACTCGGGACCCCTGAGCGGCTGGTCGAGTTCCTTCAGTACAGCCGCCTGAACGTGAAGATCTGTTTTGATACCGGCCACGCTCATATGGCGGGTGGCGTGCACCCCGCGTTTGAGACCCTTCGCACGCACATCGCTTCCACCCATGTGCACGACAATCGCCGCGAGAAGGATGACCATTTGATGCCCTTCGACGGCGAGATCGATTGGACCCAGACAGTCCGCGACCTCCGCAGCGGGGAGGGCCAATTCCCCGTCCTTTTCGAAGTGCGCGATTACGGGGCGGAGGTTTCGGGCCTGCCGCGCCTGGCGGAAGTCATGGAGCGCATGGAAAGCCTTCCTAAGGAGGAATGAACCCTTGCCACCCGTCGTTGAGATTCGCCGAGTCGCAGAACACGCTGGCCAGGAAGTAACGCTACAGGGCTGGCTCTACAACTTGCGCGAAAGCGGCAAGTTACTGTTCCCGCTTTTCCGCGATGGCACGGGAATCATCCAGGGCGTGGTGGTGAAGAGCGCTGTGCCGCCCGAGGTATTTGAAAACTTGCGCGGCCTGACGCAGGAATCTTCACTCCGCGTCACCGGCAAGGTGCGGGCGGACAAGCGGGCGCCCGGCGGCTTCGAAATGGATGTCTCGAATGTGGAGGTCGTGCAGCACATTCCCACAGACACGCCCTATCCCATCACCCCCAAGGAGCATGGGGTGGAATTCCTGATGGACCACCGCCACCTCTGGCTGCGTTCCACGCGTCAACGGGCCATTCTGGGCGTCCGTCACGAGATCATCAAGGCAGTGCGGGATTTCTTCGACGACCGCGGCTTCACCTTGGTTGATACGCCTATCTTTACGCCCGCCGCCTGCGAGGGTACAACCACGCTTTTCGAAGTTAACTATTTCGAGGAGAAGGCATATCTTACCCAATCCGGGCAACTCTATAACGAAGCGGCTGCCATGGCAGTGGGCAAAACCTATTGCTTTGGGCCAACCTTTCGCGCCGAGAAATCCAAAACCCGCCGCCACCTGACGGAATTTTGGATGGTTGAGCCGGAAGTTGCCTTTGCCCACCTCGAAGACACCATGGAGCTTGCGGAGCAATTGGTGGCATCGGTCGTGGAGCGTGTTCTGGAAAAGCGCCGGCCGGAACTTACCACGCTGGAACGGAAGATCGAGAATCTGGAAAGAATCAAACTCCCATTCCCGCGCCTCAGCTACGACGACGCTGTGAAGGATCTGCAAGCGAAGGGAAGTGAAATCCAGTGGGGCGGCGACTTCGGCGGCACGGATGAAACGCTGCTCTCCACGGCCGCTGAGAAACCCCTCCTCGTGCACCGCTATCCCAGCAAGGTCAAGGCCTTTTACATGGCCCCCGATCCTGCGCGCCCGGAAGTGGCGCTGTGCGTCGACATGCTCGCCCCCGAAGGCTACGGCGAAATCATCGGCGGCGGTGAGCGGTTGGCCGACCTCGCGCTGCTTGAGCAACGCCTCAAGGAACACAACCTGCCGCGACAGGCTTTCGAATGGTATCTCGACCTGCGCCGCTACGGCACCGTCCCCCATTCTGGCTTCGGCATGGGCATCGAGCGCGTGGTGGCCTGGATTTGCGGGCTCGAACACGTTCGCGAGACTATTCCTTTCCCGCGCATGTTGTATCGCTTGACGCCGTAGAGGGCAGCATGCTGAAAATCAGAATCCTCGGTGTCCCGTTGGACCTCGGCCAAGCGCGGCGTGGCGTGGACATGGGCCCCTCCGCCGTGCGCGCGGCGGGCCTGAATCAGGCCTTGAAAAGTTTGGGGCACCAGGTGGAGGACGCTGGCAACATTCACGTCCGGCTGCCAGAGGAGCAACACTTCGGTGACCAGCGCGCCAAGTACCTCAAGGAGATTGCCGAGACCTGTCAGGAAGTCGCGCACCACATTTACCAGACGCTGGAGGCAGGTTGCTTCCCCCTTTCGCTGGGGGGCGATCACTCCGTGGCGATCGGCACCCAAGCCGGAGTCGCCAAGTTCTTTCGTGACCGCCAACAATCCGTGGGATGCCTTTGGATTGACGCCCACGCCGATATGAACACACCGGAGTTGAGCCCCAGCGGCAACGTGCATGGCATGCCATTCGCTGCCACTCTGGGTCATGGACCGGAATCGCTGACTCATATCTATGGGTTCGCGCCCAAGATGCTGCCGGAGAATTGCGTGCTGGTGGGGGCCCGCGACCTCGACATTCGCGAGCGTGGGATCGTCAAGACGTTGGGCGTCAACGTCTTCACCATGCGTGAAATCGACGAACAGGGGATGCGCACGGTGATGGACAAATCCATCGCGCTCGCCACGCAAGGCACCGCAGGGTTCGTGGTATCCTTCGATATGGACGTTGTCGATCCTGAGGAAGCGCCGGGCGTGGGCACACCTGTCCGCGGAGGCATCACGTTCCGGGAAGCTCATCTGGCGATGGAAATGGTCGCCGACAGTCAGAAGATGATCGCTTTTGAATTGGTGGAGATCAATCCGATTGTCGACGTTATGAACAAAACCGCAATTCTCGGCGTGGGACTTGCTGCCTCCGCACTGGGGAAACAAATTCTGTGACCAAGAAAATCCGCTTGGGGATTCTATTTGGCGGACGCTCGGGCGAGCACGACGTTTCGCTCATTTCCGCGGCCTCCATCCTGAAGGCGCTCGATCCGTCCAAGTATGAAATTGTGCCCATCGGCATTACGCGCGAGGGACACTGGCGGGTGGGCTCCGGGGCCATCGCGCTTCTCCCCGAAGTTCTTGAAAGTGGCGACCCTGTAACGCCTTCGGTGGATCCCACCGGGCCCAAACTCCTGCCCCTGGCGGGCTCAGTCTCCGCCACAAAACTGCGCCCGGAGGTCGATGTCATCTTTCCCGTCCTGCACGGGACTTTCGGCGAGGATGGCACTGTGCAGGGATTGCTGGAGCTGGCTGACATCCCGTATGTGGGGGCGGGCGTGCTTGCGTCCGCGGCGGGGATGGATAAGGATGTGATGAAGCGCCTGTTTCGCGACGCGGGTCTGCCCGTCGTGCCCTGGGAACTGGTGCTGCGCGCCGATTGGGAGAAGAATCCCGATACCGTGCGCAAGCGCATCGAAAAGAAGCTGCGCTATCCGCTCTTCGTCAAACCCGTGAATCTTGGCTCATCGGTGGGAATCAGCAAGGTCCACACGCGGCGCGAACTCCCCGCCGCGATGGATCTGGCCGCGCAGTATGACCGCAAGATACTGGTCGAAAAGGGAATCGACGCTCGCGAGATCGAGTGCTCGGTGCTCGGTAACGACGCTCCGCAAGCCTCCGTGCCGGGGGAAGTTGTCCCTGTCAATGAGTTCTATGATTACGAGGCGAAGTATATCAAGGAGGGCTCTGACCTTATCATTCCAGCCTCTCTTACACCTCAGCAGACTAAACGCGTTCAGGATGTTGCCGTGCGCGCCTTTCAAGCCATCGACGGGGCCGGCATGGGACGCGTGGACTTTCTCCTTGACCGCAAGACCGGAAGGGTCTACTTGAACGAGATCAATACCATCCCGGGTTTCACTTCCATCAGCATGTATCCCAAGCTTTGGGAAGCGAGCGGCGTTCCTTACTCCGAGCTACTGGACCGCCTGGTCGCGCTGGCCCTGGAGCGCCACCAGGAAAAATCCCGCACGCGATTTACCTACTCGCCGAAAGTGTAGATTCCTGTTACCCAGTCGTTCACAACTCACCGCACCTATCCACCCTTGCGTCGGAGTTATTGGGACACTCCTTCGGAAAAAATCTGGTGTATACTTAACGGTATCCGTAATCCAAAGGGTAAACCCGGTAATTGAGTTCGAGAAACCGCGTCACGGCGAATGGGGGAACACGTCGACATGGACCAGCGCGCGCGCATTGTTTTTCTATTGCTCTCAGGATGGCTGGGAGTGTGTACCCTGTGCGCCCCGTTGCGGGCTCAGCAGGGGTCTGAAGAGAAGGCAGCCTGGAATGTGACCCTGAAACCTGACTTCCAGGCAACCAGCAACCTCGACATCCACAACGAGTGCAAGCGTACGCACACCTTCAACATCACGCCAGTGGATGTTCCTTTTCTTCAGTTGTTGGCGAAACCGCAAGCCACCGTTCCCGGCCACAGCAGTCAAGCCTTGCCGGTCCGTTTTGACACCACCGGAATGGCCCTTGGCCAATACCAAGGGACAGTCCTGGTGAAATGCGAAACTTGCCGCAAGGAGCCTACTTGCCACCAGGACCGATCCGTCCTGCCGGTTCACCTGACGATTTTTGCGCCCCCGGAGACTACGGTTACGCCTGCCGCACCAACTCCCCCAAGCCCTCCGGCGCCACAGGTGGGACCGCGAGAGTCGGAGGAAATTAGTGGCCATGCCCAGGCAATGCGAAAGAACGCCGAGGAGTTTCGCAGGCTGGCTCGGGAAGCTCTGGAGACCGCCAAGAATACCTCCGATCCTACCAACCGGCTAATGTGGGAGGAGACTGCCCGGCAGCGTCAGCAACAAGCGGAGGCCTGCGATCAAGCGGCGAAGGATTTGGAGGGTTTCAAGGAATCAGTGCCAGCGGGGCCGGTAGTTGCTCCCGTGTCGCCGCCGGGGCCGACCGAAGCCGACCGGAAGTTGGCTCAAGACCTGATCGACAGCGCCCGCTTCTGGCACGAGGAAGCCGAGAAGGCGCGTCGGTACGCGCGGGAAGCGACCGACCCGAAGACCAGGAAAACGTGGGAAGATGAGGCCAAATGGGATGAAGCCAACGCGCGCCGGCGTGAGGAAGCAGCGGGACATCTCTTGGGGCACCCGGTTCTGCCTCCTGGCACAATCCCCGCGAACCCTCCGCTGCCCGAGACTCCGACGACTCCTCCGGTGGAGAATCCCACGCCGGTAACTCCCATACCCCAGACGCCGACCACCGTGTCGCCGCCTGTGACGCCGCCCACCACGGTCACGAAGCCGCCCGAGAATCCGACACCGGTAACGCCCCCGGAGAATCCCCCTCCGGTCACTCCACCTGTCACGCCGCCCTCCAATCCTATGCCCACGCACACGACGGAGGTGTCGGACTGCCCCCAGCGCGACAAACCCTGTGCGGCCCTTATTCTTGATTTCAGCAAAGCGGTTTGGTACGAACCGGATTTTCAAGCCATCAGCCGGAAACTCCGCCAGTTGCAGTGTGATGTGGATTACGTCACGCCGGATTTCAAGGTGGTCCCTGAAGCGTATTTGATTGGTGTGACTGTGCTGGGCAAGGAAATCGGGAAGAAGGTTTACCCTGACAAAGATGAAGTCAAGGCTGCCCGGGATCACAACCGCTCGGAGTGGGCGAAAGTATGGAAAGCTATAGGTGAGCATCGGGCGAAACTGCGCGGCGGTTTGGAACTCGGCATCGAGATGTTCAGAGGACACGGTTCGTGCTCCGACGTGGAGTCAAACAAATGCGCCTATGAGGACGACCGATTCCATGCCTGCGGCATCCTGGCGACACACCATGATTCCGGTGATTACATCGACCGCTGCGACTTCCACCAGAACAACTACAAGGCCGCCAATAAGAATGTGTGTGACTGGGTGGTGGTGGATTTTAGCTGTTATGCGGGTCTGACTGCCAAGGCGATTGACGAACTGGAGAACCGCGCCACCGCAACCTGCTCGATGTCCTCCACGATCGACTGCCCTCTTCACGCCGGGTGGGAAGCGGATATGGCGCTTACGGACTCCACCGCCGACGCACGCTCCACAAATGGCGATGCCTCAGATAACGCCTCCTATATCGAGAGCGTTCTGAGCGAGGAAGTCAGTACCTGGGTCCGGGAGAACTTCTGGTGGGGCTCGATCAACTATCAACGACTGGCGGGGAAACTGCTCAAGAATGCGGACCAGTGTAAAGGCGGATATTCCGACCACGGCTACGCCAAGGACAACCCACCGGCCCACACGCGGACAGGTTACTAACGAGGGAGGACCACATGCGGCAAAAAGGTTGCGGCTACCATGGCGATGTATTTCGATGCCTCCAATACTGGGCGCGTGTTGCCTCACTCGTGATTCTCCTAGCCACCGGACTTGACGTGCGGCTGGCGCACGGCCAGGCGCCCGCTCCTCCCAATCGGCCTACCAACCACGATCAACGGGTGGCCGTGCTTCAGCACCTTGAAGTCAGCGTGGTACCGCTCTACATCGTGGGGGACGTGAACGAGGACGGGCGTGTAGACGAGGCCGACCGGGCATTGATCAGGATGTTGGCGCAATTTCGCACCAAGCCGGCTATCACTGACTCAGCCCCGTGCCCGGCCGCTGCGGACCTCAGCTTGAACGGTGAAATTGACGAGAAAGATGTGGCGATCATTGACGACTGGTTGAAAGACGGAGGTGTTGTCACTACTCCCACCCTCGCATCGCAGTCTTTCCTGCCCTGCAAGTTCTCAAACATGTTCATTGCCGCCAAGCTCGACGTGCGTCCGGGTGGCGTGATGCCCCTCCGCTTCCTGGACCTGAACCTGACCACCGCCAATTGCACCGTCACCGTGCAAGACGGCCGGGGCGTCGTCAAACCGACGGCGGACGGCCGCGGGTTCGACGTGCAAGTGCCCGCTGACGCTCAGGCGGAAGATACCGTCACCGTTCTTATTACCCTGCCGGAAGGGAAGCGATTCTATTACACGTTTCCCGTCCGGCCATTTCCACCCACCACGGGAAAAGGTCCGTAAGCGGAACTCGAGGGCTTCTGGTGCCGCTGTAAAGTGAGCGGCGCAGAGCAGCCGAACTGCAACTAAAAAGTCAGGGGGAAAAAACGTCATGAAGTTGGGAAAGTTGGTGGGACCTCGCGCGCTATGGCGCGCGGAGAGCAACAACTGGGACATGTCCCACATGACAAATATTCGCCGGCCTGCAACCGTAAAGTAGGCCAGCGCGGGACACTGAGCCCGATCTTTTCGCCATTCGCCCGCCCGTATGTGTAGATTTCCCACCTCCATCTCACACCCCAAATCTCGCGATGATAAGTGCCGCGTCTCGAAGCAATGCGACGCAAACGATATGCAGCCAAACTAGAAGAGGCACTAACAGTTCCATAGTTGGGGACGGGTCCGCTCGCCGGGTGGTAAAGTAACCCCTCACCCATCCCGCCCCGGCTGATGAAAACGCCGGCGGCGGTCCACCCTCTCCCCTCGGAGAGGGCTATGATTTCAGTTCTTATCCTTCGTGGTTGAGCAAGCGAGTAGCGCCGCGCCGTTGAGCCGCCACCAAAACGAAACTCGCCATGTCCTCTGTGCCACGGGTGTCCCGCCCGTGACCGGCACGGCCAGGACCCCGATGCATCGGGGCAAGTCGGCCGTGGCACATTCTCGTCGCGGCTCTGCCGCGTTGTGCCTCTCGATCTTTAACGCTGAGATCACAGCGCGGCCGAGCGGCAACCAAACAGACCTGGAAAATCTGGGCGAGCCGCAAACATGTTGACCTTTAGTGGCGCAGAGCAACGCGCGCGGGAGTGCTTGACGCCGCCATGCGAAATATGGTATTTAACTATCTGGTTAGTTAAATGGCAAGGGCGAGCAAAAAGAAAGCAATTCCAAATCACGCGCGGCACCACGACAGTGTGGAGACCCGCGCCGCCATCCTGAGGGCCGCCGAGCGCATCTATGCGGAAGGCGGCTTGGCGGGCGCGCGCACGGAGGCCATCGCCGCGAGCGCCGGTGTGAACAAGGCCTTGTTATATTACTACTTCAAGAGCAAGGAAGGCCTTTACCAGGCGGTGGTGGGCTCGCAAGTTCGGGAATTCCAGCGGAAAGCGGAGGAGATACTTTCGGCCCCGGGGTCTGCGGGTCCAACTCTCCTCCGTTATGTGAGTTATCATTTTGACTTCATCGGAACTCATCCGCATTACCCGCGCATCTTCCAGCGCATGATGATGGAAGGTGATCGCACCTTGGAGCGGATGGTGCGCGAGTATTCGATTCCCCTCAAGAAGCTGTTGGTGGCCTTGCTCGAGCGGGGAATGAAAGCCGGGGAATTCCGGCGCCTGGACAAGGGGCACACGATCGTTTCGATTGCCGGCATGACGGCGCATTATTTCAATATCGCTCCGGCGTTTCGGATGATCACGGGGCAAGACCCCTACAGCAAGTCGAACTTAGCCACGAGGAAAGCGGAGGTACTGAAGTTCATCCGCTACGCTCTTTTTCGAAATCCGGAGGCTCGGGAACCATGAAGCGCAAGATTATTATACCCATCCTGGCGTTGGTCCTCCTGGGGGGTGGAGTGGTTTATTATAAGGCCGTCACCAGACCACAACCCATTATCCTGACCGGCATCGTCACGACCAACGATGTGATTGCGAGCTCACAAATCCAGGGTCAGCTTGCCCAGGTACTGGTGAAGGAAGGTGATGTGGTAAAGCCCGGGCAGTTGCTGGCGGTCATCGAACCCCAGGAGCTGCGGGCGGACGAGTCCTTTTACCTTCACACCCAGCGGGGAACGGCCGCGCAGGTGACAGAAGCCGAGGCGGCGCTGAAATTCCAGGAAGCCCAGACGCGTGACCAGATCAACCAGGCTGAGGCAGGGCTGGCCGCGGCCGTGGCCCAGGAAAATGAAGCCAAAGCGAACCTGGAACTTGACCGCTTGACCTATCAGCGCACCAAGGGCCTTTACGACCAGAAGATTGAATCGCAGCAAGCGCTGGATCAGGCGCGCGCCACTTTTGAGGCGCAGCAGGCGCACGTGGAATCTCTCCGCAAGCAGGTGGATGCCCAGCGCGCCGCGGTCGCCCTCGCCCAATCGAACCAGGATCAGATTGCGGTGCGGCGGAGTCAACTTCTAGCCATGCAGGGGCAACTGGCCGCCGCCGGCGCGCAAAGCTCCAAGGCGCAAGTCCGCCTGGACTACACGGAGATTCACGCGCCCATTTCCGGCATCATCTCCGTGCTGGCTGCCCGCCAGGGTGAAGTGGTGAACATCGGCCAACCGATTGTCTCCATTATTAATCCGGATGACCTTTGGGTGCGCGCGGACGTGCCGGAAACGTTCCTGGATCGCATCCGCCTGGGCGACCGCATGCACGTCCGATTTCCCGATGGGATGGAGCGCGAGGGATCGGTTTTCTATCGTGGTGTCGACGCTGACTATGCCACCCAGCGCGATGTGAGCCAAAGCAAGCGGGACATCAAGACCTTCGAACTCCGTTTGCGCGTTGACAACCAGGACCGCCGGTTGTGGCCCGGCCTGACCGCTTTCGTGACGTTGCCCGCGCAAGACGGCCTCTAAACCCCCTCCGGGTGGCCGGGATCCTAACTATGGAAACATTGCCGACGCAGCCCAAAACGATCATCGCGGTGGAAGTCGAGCACCTGCGCAAATGTTTCGGCACCTTTTGCGCCGTCGATGATTTGAATTTTACGGTGGCGTACGGCGAAGTGTTCGGCTTGCTGGGACCGAACGGGGCGGGGAAATCCACCCTGATCCGCGTGCTGACCACACTTCTCCCCCCCACTTCCGGCGTGGCGCGCATTCTGGGTTTCGACGTGGTTCGTTATGCCGACCAGGTCCGCAAATGCATCGGGGTTATTCCCCAAGCCATGACCTCCGACCTGGATTTGACCGCCATGGAGAACATGCAGATCTTTGCCAAGCTTTACGGGGTTCCGCGGGAGCGCCGCATCAAGATCGCCAAAGAACTCCTGGAAGCGGTCGATCTGCTGGCTTGGGCGGATAAGCCGGTGAAGAATTTCTCCGGTGGCATGCGGCGGCGTTTGGAGATCGCGCGCGGCCTGGTGCATGAGCCGCGCATCTTTTTTCTGGACGAGCCCACCACCGGACTTGACCCGGCTTCCCGCGTGGGCGTGTGGGAAATGCTCATGCGGCTCAAGCATGAACGGGAATTAACCATCCTGCTGACCACCCATTATATGGACGAGGCTGACAAGCTCTGCGATCGCATTGCCATCGTCGACCATGGGAAGCTGATGGCGCTGGATTCGCCGCTCAAGCTCAAGGCTTCTATCCCCGGAAACAATATCCTGGAAGTCGGTTTTTCGCGCATCCCGGAAGGATGGCTCAAAACCGTGCAAAGCCTCCCGGACGTGCAAGACGTGAAGTCTGACGACCACGTGTTCCGCATCGGCTCCGATAACGGTCCCAAGACCACGGTGGCGCTGCTGGAGGCGGCCCGCGACGCGCAAATTGAGGTGACTTCGCTTTCCGTGCAAAGCACTTCGCTCGACGATGTGTTTATGCATTACACGGGCCGGCAATTGCGCGACTCTTTGCAAGATGCGGCTCCCACTCTCTTCCCGGGATTGGCGCAAAGGTAGAAGGTCATGAATCGAATCCTGGCACTTGTCGAACGCGATCTGCGCAAGTTTATACACAGCCCCACGCTGATCCTGGTGTCGATGGTGATGCCGATCGTGCAATTGGTCGTCCTGGGATACGCCTTTGGCGGGAAAATCCGGGACCTGCGCGTCGCGGTGGTCAATCAGGATCATGGCCTGCCCACCGTCAAGCTGCGGGAAATGTGTGGGGCCATCGCCGCCAACGCGCGGACCTTTGAAACGGTTGACTACTCCGATCTCCAGAAGGCCATGCAGGACTTGCGGGATGGGCGAGTCAATGGGGTCCTGAATTTTCCGCCCGATTACTCACGCCGGGTTCTGGCCAAGGATGCGCCGCAAGTGGCGCTGATTGAAGACAACACCGACAACTTCGCGGTCGGCGCGCTCGAGGCTGGGTTCAGCGATATTGTGGGAACCTACAATCAAGGTGGCGCCACGCCGCGCGTCCCCACTGGGGTCACGCTCTCGGTCGTGGAACTCTATCCCTACGTTCCCTATATCCAATACCTCCTGTCGGGCTCGATCGTCATGGCGATCTTCGTTTCCGCGATGATTGGCGGAGGGATTATCTATATCGATGATAAAGCGCGCGGCCTGCATGAAGGTTATCTGGTCACGCCGATTACCAAACTTGAACTGATCCTCGGCTTCAATCTCTCCGGAGCGGCCAAGGCGGTTTTGGCCGGGCTCGTGCTGACCACGGTGGGATCCTTCATCGCCGGAATACCCAATCCGCTTGAACCCATCCGCCTGCTGAAACTTCTGCTGGTCATCGTCTTGACCTCCCTGGCGCTGATCAGCATGATGTTTTTCCTGATGGTCCGCGTCAATGACCCCCTGGTGCCCCGCGCCACTTTCGGTGTGCTGAACACGCTGCTTTACTTCCCCAGCGGCGCCGTCTATCCCATCTACGGATTTCCACCCTGGATGCAAGTCATTTCCAAATGTGATCCCTTTACCTACGCCGTGCATGCGTTCAAAGCGCTGCTGCTTAAAAACACGGGAATCATGGCCATTGCCGGAGACCTGGCTTTTCTGGCGGTGTTCACTGTGGTGATGGTGGTTGCTGAAACCGCCCTTTTCAAGCGTTCCCTCTGAGAATCTACCGCGAGTGGCTTGACCCCACTATCAGCACCACCCCGGCGCTCGGCGCGCCACCCCCGCACGGTAGCACAGGCACTCCTGCCTGTGACTGCGGCGCGAGGTTCGAGCCCAACAACACAGCCAGGAGTGGCTGTGCTACAGCCCTCCTCACAACTTGCCGGCGCATCTAATATAATGACGGGGCTCGGGGGTTCGTTTATACTCCCACGGAGAATCGCCGATGACTTTACTGGATGCCACACCTCCCAAACCGCCGCGTAAGATAGGGCGCTACGTTACCCTTGCCCTGGTGATCATCATCCTGAGCGGGGCGGCTTACATGTTCTTCCGCAACTTTCCGGAGGAACGCGCCGTCTCACAGTTTCTCAAGACTCTGGAGCAAAGCAATTTTCAGGAAGCTTACCGCCTGTGGCAGCCCAGCCAGTCTTACTCCTACCCGGATTTCCTTCACGACTGGGGCGATAAGGGTGATTATGGCAAGATTCGCACCTTTGAGATTCTGGGTTCACGCTCCAAGGGTTCGGGGACGGTCATCGTCACGCTTACTATCAACGATCGTCAGCCACCTCTTGAACTCCTGGTCGATCGCAAGACCAAGGGCCTTGCCTATTCCCCGTTTTGAAACCGCTAATCAGCTTGTGCCAGTACGGAGTCTACCGCGTCTTTTACCTGATCGAAGGTCACAGACAGAATACACTCGGGCTTGTCGAATCGATAGCAGTGATCGCCGGGGCAGGGATTGCAATCATAGGGATTCTGTACCACGCGCGCTGCCGGCCTTGCGCTCTGCCGCGGCCAGGGGCCCCAGATGGGAGAGCTCGAAGACCCGAAAATAACCACCACGGGCCGAGCCAGCGCCGCGGCCATGTGGGCAGGCCCACTGTCATTTCCCACGAACAGACGCGCTCGGGCCAAAGCGGCTGCGAATTGAGCCAGGCCCATCCCTTCCAGCCGCTGGATCGGCGCGCCAGCGGCCTTCTCCACGGCGTCAAGGACAGCAGATTCTCCCGGCCCACAAGTAAAGACGGATGCCAGGCCCGCATCCTTTTCCAGGTGTTCGGCGAGGCGCGCGAATCTTTCGGGAGCCCATTCCTTGGTTTTGTAAAGTGCGGTGGGATGAACGATGGCGTAAGGTTTTTCAGGAGCGATTCCCAGACTCTGGCGTTTGGCGTCCCACCAAGTAGCCTGGGCCAGTCCCGAAAAGAGTTGGGCGCGCGGGATTTCCTGCCGAGGCAATCCCAAGTAGAAAAACGCGGCCGCCTGATGTTCGGCCGTGTGAATCGAAGGCTGATTCAGTATCGTCCGGGCGTCCGGAACCAGGACGTGGTAGAGGCCCGACCCCCGGTAATGAGCAAAGCCCACGCGCCAGCGGGCGCCGCTCCAGCGAGTAAGCAGGCGGCTGGTGGGGCCGCCGTGCAAGTTCACGCAGATTGCAAAAGCGCGCCGGCGCAGGGATCGGATGAGGTCAAATCGCGAGGTAAACTTTCCCCAGCCGGAACCCTGGCCGGGCGTGAGGATTTCCTCCACTGCAGGATTGCCCTCCAAGAGCTCATTAAACCGGGATTCCACCACTACGGAGAGGCGCAAGTCAGGACGCCACTCCTTCACCAAACGCAGCGCCGGCGTCAACAATACGATGTCGCCGATGGATCTAAGGCGAATGATGAGGATGCGGGCCCCGGGTGGGAGGTCGGGAAGGAGGGAAGCCGGGTTCATACGGTTAGGGATTCCGAATTAGCCACTCGCGGTCCGGGATACGGGGCACGCCATCTGTCAAATGCTACGTTTCGGGGCCAAGCCAGGGTCACGATTCCCGTATCCCGTTTCCCGTACCCCGTATCCTGGACCTCACTCCGGTTCAACTTTGGCTTCGTCAATGAGCATGACGGGGATATCGTCGTTGATAGGGTAAACGCGCCGGCACTGGCTGCACTTCAGCCCCTGGCCATCCGGGGTGAGCTTGACCGCCACCTTACAGGCCGGGCAGACCAGGATATCGAGCAATTCTTGAGATACCGCCATCCCAAAACCTCCCTCGCCCCGATAGCGCGTTCATTTCAAATTGGTGATCGGGGCCAATCCCAGGAATCTAGCAAACGCCTGGAGTGAATTCAAGCTGCCTCATACCTCACTCCGTGTCGGTGATTGTCTTCTCCCAGGGCGTGATTTCCATTTGCAGCGCACAAGTCATGTTACGCCAGGAGGGAGGATCGATTTTCCAAACCACGAGGATCGCCGAACCCTGATACACGCGCTCGAATCCCAGTTCAGATTGCGAAATGGTTTCAATTGGCACGATCCACCAGCGGGCTTGGGGCCGCGCTTGCAGGGTGATCTGGACGCGTTGCCACTCGTCCACCAGCAGCAGTTTGGCAGAATCGATTTCCCCCCGGAATTCCAGTGGGCGCCGAACTTCATTGGCCTGGAAATATCTGTCCGTGGCATCGGGCGCCAGAAGGTTCAGGACCAACTCCAGCCCCGTGGCCAATCCCCCCGGGCAGGAACGGTCGGTGGAAAGCGAAGAGCGGCATTCGAGCTGCCAGGTCGAACCAGAGGTTTTGGAAGTCAGGGTCTTGAGCGCCTCGACCCGCATCTCGCAGCCGTTTACGCGGACTTGAGCGCTGTTACGCAGCTCGATGATGGCCGCAGAGGATTTGATAGTGGTCGCGTTCCAGGCGTCCCGCGCCAGGCTCTCATTCTCCTCCAGGCGAAGGAATTCAAAATCCTTCCAATTCCTGGCGCTGGGGAAAAGGTAGGTGCGGAAATTGTGCCGCGCGTAACGGTCGTAGCGAAGCAAGGCATCCAGGTGCGCTTCCTTGCTGAGCACCTGGTCATGGATGGAAGCCGGGCCCTCGCGGGGCGATTCCTTGGAGGCCACCTGCTTCCTGACCAGCGCGTGGTAGGGTTCCGGACGCCGCATCAGGGAATTAACCAGCTCAACATCCGCAGGCTTGAAGCGCAGGCTTGAAACGGTGCCGCCGTCCGCCGGGCGCAGAGTCATACCGGCAGGATTCTGATTAATGAGAATCTCATCCTGGCCGTCCATGTCGAAGTCCGTGGTCACGATCTCAGGTTTGGAATCGGCGCCGCGGCCTTCGGCACGATCGAGCCGGGACTCGGCCTGGATGAGTTGGCGCAGATTCGCGCTGCGCAGGTGGGGTGCGTAGAGGCCGCCAAATACGCCGTGCCAATACGGGTCATTACACTGCGCGGCCAGAAGGTGCGTCTCGGCCTCCGCCAGCAAATCGGCTTTCTCATTCCCACCGGCCGCGGACCCCCGCAGCTTTTGCAGGCGATGACTCACGCCCAGCACTTGTTTCTGAATCTGATTGGCCTCGGGGTACTTGCTTAAGAAGTTGCGCCACAAACCTCCCCGCAGGAAGCGCTGGAACCGCTCGCCATGGGGCAAGTGTTCAACTTCTTCCATGCAGGCTTTGAAATCTGACGAAGCCGTGGGGGGGAGCGCCCACTCCATCATCTCCGCATAGGAGGCGGTGGGGAGATAGATGCGCCCCAGGGGAGGGTGCGAGCGGAGATAATCAGAAACCGTCGTGGTCTCAAGCCAATCCTGGCTACTTTCAATCGTCGTGAGGAATCGCTCCAGCCAGCCCTGCGTGTAAACGTGCTCGTAGGTTCCCGGCCACACGCCGAATTTTTCGCAATCGTCGCCCATGGCAAAAAGAGCGTCGGCCTGGGCCACTCCCTCACGCAGGATGCGCACCGTCTCCGCCGGTTCCTGAAAGGGAATCGTGTAGCGCAGAGATTTCAGGCTGGGCACCAAACGCAAGGGGTGACCATCTTCTTCAGTTATGTAACTGCCGCGCAGTTGCCAGGGCTGCAAGCCCGCGGCCAGGAAGTGAGTGTCGTCCAGCACCACGTATTCCACCCCGGCCTCGGCCAGGGGGCGCGCGAGCGTGGGCTCCCAAACGCGCTCGGCAATCCACGCCCCAGAGGGCGCCGCGCCAAAGTGACCTTGGATGTAGCTGGCCAGCCTGCGAAGCTGCGCGACTTTATCCACGTCGGGAATCATGGGCAGGATAGGCTCGTAGAAGCCGCCGCCCACCATCTCAATCTGGCTGCGATCCACGAGTTCGCGGAGTTGCCGGAAGTATTCCGGATGATGCTTTTCCAGCCACGCCAGCAGAATGCCCGAGAAATGCAGGCTCATGCGGATGCGTGGGTGCTTGAGGAGGGCACGCACGAAAGGCGCATAGGCCTTCTGGTAGGCGTCTTCGATCACGTGGTCAAAGTTTCCTACCGGCTGATGTGAATGAATGACGAGCGCGAAGGAGACTTTGCTCAATTTGGCGGTCTCTCCTGACAATTGAGGGAAATTCCGGAGAACCTAGAATAAGATGGAACCTTGGTTATTGCTAGTGAGAAATATATTATCCCGATCATATAGGGCTCACTTTGGGCCACGGAAGGTTACAGGAACATGACGGCGAGGCCTGAAGACGCGCCCACGGCAGAGCGTGATAGAATCTGCTGCGCGGAAGGGCTGGGTTCGTAACGCGGCTTGACCTGGGAGGAATCGTGGCCGACCCCAAAGGATTGCTTGCGTACTGCAAGTCGGAAACTGACGTGCTTCTGGAGTGCTTGCGGCGGGCGGTGGAGATTGAATCACCGAGCCAGAACAAGGCTGCCATCGACCGCATGGCCGACTTCTTTGCCAAGGAGTTCGAAAGGCGCGGCGCGAAAGTGAAATTGCTAGACCACGCCACGGCGGGCTCAGCCGTGGTGGCGGAGTTCTGGGGGCAGGCGCGCGGGCAGAAGCCGATCCTCGTGCTCGGCCACCTCGATACCGTTTGGGAGATCGGCACGCTGGCTAGAATGCCGTTTCGAGTCAAGGCCGGACGCGCGTACGGGCCGGGCATCCTCGACATGAAAGCCGGCATGATCGCAGGCCTCTGGGCGGTCCAGGCCCTTACCGCGTTGAGAATAACTCCGTCAAGCCCGGTGCGATTCTTCCTGAACGCCGATGAGGAAGTGTCAAGCTTTGCCTTTCGCGAAGAATTGCTCGCTGAAGCTCGTCGGGCCCGCGCCGTGCTGGTGCTTGAGCCCGCCGCAGCGCAGGGTGCAATCAAGACGGCCCGCAAAGGGGTGGGAGATTTCAAGGTCACAGCGCATGGCCGCTCCGCCCATGCCGGGATTAATCCCTCGGCCGGGGTCAATGCGATTTCGGAACTGGCCCGGCAGATCTTGCGGATTGAAAAGTTGGCGCGCCCCGGACGCGGGCTGACCGTCAATGTGGATGTGGTTGAGGGCGGAACACGCTCGAATGTGATTCCGGAGCTTGCCACGGCGTGGGTTGATGTGCGCGTGCCCACGGCGCGTGACCGAGAATTGATCGAGAGGCAAATGCGGGCCTTGCGACCCGTCAACCGTGAAGCCAAATTGGAAATCACGGGCGGCGTCAATCGCCCGCCCATGGAACGGAAGATGGCGATTGCCCTGTTTCGCAAGGCCCGCGAGTTGGGGCGTCAGATGGGCCTGGACCTGAAGGAAGCCTCGACCGGAGGAGGCTCTGATGGCAACTTTACCGCCGCCCTGGGGATCCCCACCCTCGACGGCCTGGGAGCAACCGGAGACGGGGCCCACGCCCGCCACGAGCACATCATCATTCGCGAGTTGCCCCCCCGCGCCGCCCTGCTGGCCGCGCTGTTGGCGACGCTTTAGCAGGGTTGATTACGGACTTTGCCTTGGGGATTCTCGATCCCTGGCTAGCTGGAAACTGAATCGCTGGAAATCATCTTCATGAACGCTCTCACCCAACTTTTTGAGCAGCATTTCCACACACCCGTGGAACGGGTGCAGTCGCTGCAGGGCCAACTGGGCGGTTCGGGGCGCAAGATCATCCGCCTGACCAGTGAAACCTTCAGCGCTATCGGCATTCTGTACAACGTACGCGAGGAGAACGTTGCCTTCCTCGAGTTTTCCCGGCATTTTCGCCGCCACGGCCTGCCCGTGCCGGAAATTTATGCTGAAGATTTAAGTCACGGGGCTTACCTCGAAGAGGACCTTGGGGACACAACGCTCTTTGAGTTTCTCTCGAAACATCGGGCCGGCGAGAATATCGCTCCCGAGGCGGTCGAAGCCTATCGCCAGGTTGTTGCCGTCTTGCCACGCTTTCAAATCGAAGCCGGCCGCGATTTGAATTACAAGGTGTGCTATCCGCGTTCGAGCTTCGATCGCCAATCCATCGCTTGGGATCTGAATTACTTCAAGTACTACTTTCTCAGGCTCGCCGGCATTCCCTTCAACGAACAAGCTCTGGAAGTCGATTTCGGCCATTTGACAAAGTTCTTGTTGAGCGCCGACCGCAACTATTTTCTCTACCGCGATTTCCAATCCCGCAATGTTATGTGGCGCACCGGCCAGCCCTTTTTTGTGGACTACCAGGGCGGCCGCCGCGGCGCCCTGCAATATGACATCGCCTCACTTTTGTATGACGGCAAGGCCGACTTGCCTCCGGAACTGCGCCAGCAATTGCTCGATTACTATCTTGACCAGCTTGCCGGTTTCATCAAGCTGGAGCGCGAAGTGTTCATGCAGCACTACTATGCCTACGTTTACGTCCGCATCATGCAGGCGTTGGGCGCTTATGGATTCCGCGGCTTCTACGAGCGCAAAGCACATTTCCTCGAAAGCGTGCCGTACGCGCTGAAATCCCTGCGCTGGTTGTTGCACCACGTCCAGTTGCCGATCCCGCTGCCGACGCTCGTGGGCGCCTTCCAAAGCATGCTGGGCTCGGAGAAGTTGCAGGGTCTGGCCTCCGGAACAGGAAATCTCACGGTGCGGATTTTCAGTTTTTCATTTCACCACGACCTGCCGAAGGACGGGACCGGGCACGGTGGCGGGTTTGTTTTTGATGCCCGTAGCCTTCCCAATCCCGGACGGGAAGAGCGCTTCAAGCCTCTCACCGGAAAGGACGCGCCGGTGATCGATTACCTCAACCAGGAAGAGAGCGTGCGCCAATTCCTCTCGATCGTCCTGTCGCTGGTGGATTCGAGCGTGAGCAGTTATCAGCGTCGCGGCTTCCAGAACCTGATGGTGTCGTTTGGCTGCACCGGCGGCCAGCATCGCTCAGTATATCTGGCTGAGCAATTGGCGGCCCATTTGCGCGGCAGGACTGGCGTAGAGGTGGTGGTGCGGCATCTGGAGTTGGAGAACCTGGGCAAATGAAAGCGATGATTCTGGCCGCCGGCCTGGGGACGCGCTTGCGGCCACTTACCGATGATCGCCCCAAGGCGCTGGTGGAAATCGCCGGCCGCACGCTGCTGGAGATCACCCTTTCCCGGTTGCGCGACTTCGGGATTCGCGAGGTGATCATCAATGTGCATCACTTCGCCGGAATGATTCTCGAGATATCTCGAAACGAACCACAACTTCGGCATGCGCATCGAGGTCTCTCGCGAGGAAGTCTTGCTCGACACCGGCGGCGGGTTGAAGAAGGCCGCCTGGTTTTTCCTCGAGGATTCTAAGCGCGTGGCAGAGCCGTTCATTCTGCACAATGTCGATGTGATCAGCACGATCGATCTCGGGCGCATGGTGCAATTTCATACCGAAAAACAGGCCCTCGCCACTCTGGCGGTGAAAGACCGGGAGGCTTCGCGATACCTTCTCTTTGACGAGCATCTCCAGCTTTGTGGCCGCCGGGTCGGGCGTGACGAAAACCCTGAACTCGTGCGCCCCTCACCCCAGTTGCAAGCTCTGGGTTTTGGCGGCATCCACGTTATTTCTCCGCGTCTGCTGGCGATGATGACTGAAGAAGGCGCCTTCTCGATCATTACTACTTATCTGCGGCTTGCAGCCCACGAAGGGAAAATCCTCGCCTTTCGGGCCGATGAATACTATTGGCGTGATCTCGGCAGACCGGAGCATGTGCTGCAAGCCGCTCAGGATGTGAAGGAGAAGGGTCTTCTGGAATGAACTCAGGGGGGATCCACGGTTGGCGCAGTCCTGACCGTCGCCTTCGCCTTGCTGAACCTTCCCGTGACGATGGTCGATGACACCTAGACTCCCGCGCGTCCCCGGGATGGAGGGTTGGGGGCTCCACAAAATAACCCGCTAATCTGCGGCAGGTTTCTTAAGGCCATTTCTGGGCGCCATGCAGGATGCGTACAACGTGCACGACCTCGCGGGTGAGTTGGTAGACTACCACATAGGGAAGCGAGGAAAGCACGAGCTCGCGCGTGCCTTCTTTTCTACCCACACGCCCGCGATAGGGGAACGTCAGCAACTCAGCGGGCGCATTGTAAATTCCACGTACCAGTTCGGCGGCCCGTTCCGGCGCGTTCTGAAACAGATAATCAGTGATGTGTTCCAGGTCAGCGGCAGCTTCCTCTGCCCAGCGAAGCTCCCTTTTCATGCGCGGGACTGCTTTTCAGTCAGCGACTTTTCGAGGCGCACTCCCACTTCCTCATGGGTCAGCACTTCGCCCCGGGCGATTTGCGCCAAGCCCTTTTCTACCTCTTTGACAAACCACTCGTCGTAGTCCACGAAACGCTCAATGGCTTCTCTTGCCAGCGCTTGGGCGTCGCGGCCGCACTCAGCAGCTAGGCGTGCGAGCTTGGCTTGCACTGCGGGGTTAAGGGGTACTTCCATGGTTGAAGTCTAGGGCCTGCCTGAGAGGTTGTCAACCGTCCACCCTTCGCGCCTCCCCTACGACCCATACTTCTTCACGATGTAGTTTGCGACTTCCTCTTCGAAGGCGGGATAACTCATGCGAATCTCGTTTTGCAGGATGATATTGAAGTCGCCCGTGGAGGGCATGAGGGTTAACATGCGGCGAACCTCTCCCATGCCGAAAGTGTCGCGAAGGTATTCGAGCGCGGCAAGAGATTTGGCATAAGCCAGGACCACCTGGTCTGGTGGCAGGTTCACAAAGGACCCTTCGAGTGATGTGAAGGCAGGGATTTTTCCGGCGGCCATCGCCCGGGCCAACTGGCTTCCCAGCGCTGCGGTGGTGGAGCCTTCCTCGAGTTGGGCCAGGCCCTCATTGAACCAGGTCGGACAATGCCCCAAAGTAATCTGGCGAACGAAGGAGTGGGTCAGCTCATGTTTCAGGACGCGGGCGAGGTCCGCCGTCATCACGGAGAGGCCGGAGATGGGAATACGAATCTTGCCATCGTTCAACGCCCCCACCCAGGCGGGCGACCGGGTAATGTCGCTGAAGGCCTGCCGAGGGTAGAGAATGGCGATGATGATTTCCGAAGGAGAATAGTCGAGGTCAAGCACCAGGTTTTGAAAGGAGCCATCCAGGCTGTTCAGAATGTCGCCGCTCAGCCTTTCGGCGGTTTGGCCCTCATAGCGAAGCAGGAAGTGTTCGCTGCGCAGTTCGGAGTAGGAACCTGAAACCTCCCGCTCGTGTTCAACCCTCTCGACGACTTCGCGCAGGGGGGGATTATTCACCAATGCGAGAGCCTTGTTCCATTCCGCGATGGCTTGGTCAAGGTTTTCCATTCCATAGAAGGCGGAGCCCAACAGCACATGGAAGTCTGGCGCTCTTGGGTGCGCGTCGGCTTCCGGCAAAAGCAGGTCAACGGCTTCCAGATCGTGGTCCTGCTTCGTCAAAAGGTAGCCCAGGGCGAGCAGCAAGGCCTGGTCGTGAGGGAAGTGCTGGAGCGCCTCACGATATTTTTGAATGGCAGCTTCCGGGTTACCTTTGCGGGTCAGAAAAACCGCTGTCTGCTGGTACGCTAGCTTGAGCTGGTGAAGGTTTTCGGGTGAGGGGTTGCGGCCTGCGTTGTCGGCCAGTTCCGTGAGATAGGCCTCATCGACGCGGCCGTCGTGGATGAGCTTCGATCCTTCCTCCACAGGTGTGTCGGCCAGCGCGGAAAGCGGCAACGCCAGATCGCGGCCGGCCCGAGGTATATCCTGCTGGAGCGAAGCGGCCGGGACATCCGATTTTTCGACGTGGTCCACCAGGGTTTTCGACAGCGCGAATTCCCCGCTGCCCAACTCGTAAAAGACCTGTTTCTCATCTTCTTTGGTGACGCGAGCAACAATCTTCCGGCCGTTCTTTAGATAGATAATATCCGCCCGGAGGAGGGAAGGGAAAAGGAGGAACAGAAGGGGCAGGAATATCCATGCCCCCCGGGCCGCCTTACAGCCGGCGACGCGAACTCGATTCGTTTGGCGCCCTGGCATCCTCCTGGCATCATACAACAGTGCTGCGGGCCCCGTCGAGTTGAGGGGATTTCCAGTTCCGCGTTACAGTAGGAGAAGGAATTGGGAGGGTTGTAGCATGGAAGATCCGGCAACAGAATCTCAGCAGCACCGTTGGAAACATTGGAACTTCGCACTTCCCGCGTTCCTCCTGCTTGCGTGCTCCCTCTGCCCGCTCCCGAGCCGAGCGCAGCAGCCCCCTGACCCGCGCGAACTTCTGAAACAGTTGAACAGTTCCACCCTCGATCGCACCCAGGTATATGCCATCCGCAACTGCCGAATTACCCGGGACAGGATGAGTCTCTATTTCAACCGCGGTTTCATAGCTTTTCTAACCAAAACGGGTGGGGAGATTACGGGGGCGGTTTTTTCGGGGGAGGGAGAAATCTTATTGATACCGCCCACCCCGGCGGAGAAGCGGAACCTCGCGCAATTCACCCACGCCTCCATTCTGGAGGAGGCTTTTGAATTTGTTTACATGAGCTTTACCGATCAGACTGCCCGGGAGCTTCTGGCGGCGTCGAACAAGCCTGACCCGGATGATCCAGACCAGCCCGACGAGTTTGTGGAACAGTGGGCCGCTGCCGTGAAGCAGACGGATATCTCAATCTCCGCGCGCATCCTCATGGATTTGCTCGGTGATCGCAGCCACCCTTACTTCTACGCGCGTGTGCACGGAGAAAATCTGGGAGTGTTTGAGGTCATGGATGATGAGCGCCAGACCGAAGCACTCAGTGTGATCGCGAATCGAACGGTGGGATCCCATGTGTTCACAGATGTCTGGTGCTCCTTCCCGACTCAGACTTCTCAGGCGAGGGCGGCAACGCTCGAGCGGGGCCCCGCCAGGCCAGTCTCTTATACGCTGGATATACGCATTCATCCGGATCACAGTCTGGAAGGTCGCGCTGAGGTTCAACTCGAGTCGCTTTCCTCGACCGACCGCGTCCTTTCGTTTGAGCTCTCACGCTGGCTTGCGGTCTCAGAGGTCGAGGACGACCGCGGACGAAACATTCTGGTTGTCGAAAACCCCGCGGGGGGAGAACCGCCGCCCGAGGCCCGAGCTTACAACCACGTTGAGATTGTTCTGCCTGAGGCCCATCCGGCGGGCGAACGTTTTCGCCTGAACTTCAAATATCACGGCAACGTCATAATGGACGTTGGTAATGGCGTGCTTTACGTGGGCGCGCGGGGAAGCTGGTACCCCAATCTGGATGTGGGCGATTCATCACTCTACGATCTCACCTTTCATTACCCGGAAAAACTGACGTTGGTGGCGACCGGCACGCGCGTTGAGGAGAAATCGTCGGAAGGTTGGCAGGAGAGCCGCTGGCGCTCCGACGGTATCTTTCGGGTGGCGGGATTCAACCTCGGCCCCTATTTTTCCGTTGCCCGGCAGGCGGGAAAGACGCAGGTGACGGTATATGCCGCGCGCGAAGCCGAAACTTCGCTCGAAAAACGGCGGGAAGCAGCGGAGGAGGTTCCACCGGCGGCCCCTCTCGGAAGACGCGGTGGCAGCACCGGCACGCTCTCTGACGTTCCCCAAATTCCCTTGCCCCTCACACCCTCAGCACTTCTTGGCAACGTGGCGCAAACCGCTGCTGATGCGGTGAGTTACCTTTCCACGGTATTCGGTCCTTTTCCTTATCCCCATGTGGCCCTGGCGCAAGCCCCGGGGAACTTTGGCCAAGGATGGCCGGAGCTTGTGTACTTGCCTACGCTCACCTTTCTTCCCAAGGCGGAGCGTGACGAGTTGGTTCCCCAGAAGGGAGGAAGCGACCCTTTGGGACCGGTTGTTATCGCGCATGAGGTGGCTCATCAGTGGTGGGGGAACCTCCTGGGATGGCAGACATATCACGACCAATGGCTTTCAGAAGGGCTCGCCAGCTACGCGGCGGCGCTTTTCCTGGCTCGACAAAAGGATGGCGACCGGCAATTCCGCGACCTCATGCGTTCCTACAAGTCTGATCTTCTGGCCAAGACTGCGGAAGGGAAGACTGTTGAATCCGGTGGCCCCATGTGGCTCGGGCAAAGGCTTTCGAGTTCGGTGGATCCCCAGGGATACGCGAGCATCGTTTACAAGAAGGCCTGCTGGGTTCTCCATATGCTAAGAGTGATCATGACTGATCCTAAAACTGGTTCTGACGAACGGTTTTTCCGGATGCTCCGCGACTTCACTAGCAAGTACCAAGGCCAGTCTGTCTCCACCGCAGACTTCATCCATCATGCTGAGAAATACATGGTGGCTGAGAGCGATCTGGAAAAGGCGCACAATCTGGATTGGTTCTTTGAGGAGTGGGTTTATGAAACTGGGGTCCCAACTTATCGGATCCAGTCCGACGTCCGTCCCCTCGCTAGCGACAAATACGTTGTCGAAGGGTCGATTGCACAAAGCGATGCTCCCGAAGATTTTGAGATGCTGGTGCCGGTCGTGGCCGTTTATGCGAACAAACGGATCAGGCTGGGAAGCGTGGCGGTCAACCAGAATGGCGGCCGCTTTAAATTCACCGTTACGCGGAAACCCTCTCGCGTGGCTATCGATGAGGAAAACCTGCTGGCCGTGGTGCATTGAGCGGAACACGGAAGACCCCGCCGGCCCCCTTCCATGCGAAAGCTAAAACTTATCCTGGAGGCCAATGAAAGACCCGGCCGCCCAGCACATGGATATGCAGGTGGAACACCGATTGCCCGGCCCACGTGCCGTTGTTGATGACCGTACGATAACCCTTCGAGTCCAGTCCCCGCTCGCGCGCTAGTTGCGCCGCTACCAGGAATAGATGGCCCAGCAGAGACTCGTCTTCAGCCAGAGCCTCCTTGAGTGAGGGAAGATGCTTGCGGGGAAGCACCAGGAGATGGACCGGGGCCTGCGGATGAATGTCCTCAACCGCCATGGTGAATTCGTCCTCGTAAACGATCTTGGCGGGAGCTTTGCGCTCGATGATGCGGCAGAAGAGGCAATCCGGCATTAGTTCATCCTGACCACGAAGGTCGCCGTGGCCAGATTCGCGCTGCGGAGCTTCTGGGCCAGGTCACGGGCGGCGCCTTCCGTTTTCTCACTTCCCACTCGCACGCGATAGAAGGTGCCGTCGCCGCGATCGAATCCCTGGATGACCACAGGTGCATAGCTTGCTTCGATCAGGGCCTTTAAACGGTCGGCGTTGGCGCGCTCGCGGAAAGCCCCGACCTGGACCGCGAAGATGCCGGGCTCGGGACTCGAGTCGTAGCCTAGAATCTCGAGGCGCACGCGCGCGATGCCGGTCATCCCCATGGCCTGGGCCGCGGCGTAGGAGAGATCGATGATGCGCCCCTCGATGAACGGGCCGCGGTCATTGATGCGCACGGTCACGTCGCGGCCGTTCTCGAGGTCATGGACGCGCACCTCGGTACCGAAGGGCAGGGTCCGATGCGCGGCGCTGATGGCATACATGTTGTAGATCTCGCCGCTTGCGGTGGCGCGGCCATGGTAGGGATGGCCGTACCAGGAGGCGATGCCCTCTTCGCCCTGGATGATCGGCGCCGGCGCGGGGGCAGGGTGCGGGCCCGGCGGAGTCGTGGTCGGTGGCGCGGGCTCGGGAGTTGGTGTGGTGGGGGTAGGAGAGGGCGCGGGTGGCGGTGTTGTGCGCGCCACGGGTGGAGGCGCATTGTGCCGGTGCAGGCAGCCCGTCGCAGAGAGAAATAGCGCCATCGCCAAGCTGAGCCTGCGAGCGCGGCGAAGTGGTCTTCTCTTAGATCCTTCCATTGAGCGACTCAGCACCGGGTCAGCGCTTCGTTTTTTCCAGCCGTTCGGCCAGTTTTGTCAGACGGTCCGAGGCGCGGCGCAAAAAATCCGCCATCTCCTTACGGGTCTCCGGACGGACTTCCTCATCAAGGTACTTCCGCAATTTTTCAAGTTCGCGATCCACGGCGCGCCCAGCATCCTCAAATGTCATAACCCCGCTCCACCCCAATAATCG
Source organism: uncultured Acidobacteriota bacterium (assembly GCA_963804995.1). Lineage (GTDB taxonomy): Bacteria > Acidobacteriota > Terriglobia > UBA7540 > UBA7540 > Bog-366. Next base: position 1,287,825 of record CAWDSK010000006.1, on the reverse strand, counting down.
CTATTCTAGCAGGGTACGGAAAAAAGTGAAGCGGTCCCGCGCCGGGGTGGTGGTTCGATCTGACGTAGCGACGGCGGCATTCATCCCGATCTGATCGGGACGCCGCCCTATGGCGAGGTAAACTCGCCGCTACAGCAGCAGGGCCCCCCGCGATCGACAAATCAAGTTCCTGGCAGCTCAGCAGGTCAGATATAATTTGAGTTGGTAGGAGCAGGTGAAAGGTGGGAATGAAAATACCTCCTAAAATCTGGTTTCAGTTGCAACGCTTGAAGAAGTCCATGGGAATATCCTGGGGCGCCGAGGAAACTGCGCCGGTCAGCGCCGTCCGCATGTGCCCGCATTGCCGCGCGCTGATTGACCGTGACGCGTCCGTGTGTCCTCTGTGCGGTGAGCGCACCGGCCCCGTTCGCGCCCGAGGCAGCAGCAGTACACCCGGACGCGTTCTGGGCGTGATCCCGGTTCCCACCACGGCGACCTCCGTCATGGTCGCGGCCTGCATCGCGCTTTACGCCGTCTCCTGGTACATGACGCAGAACACCGAGGCCGCGCAGTTGTACGGCGCGCCGGCAATGGGCGGCATCAGCGGCGAAGTGCTGATGCGCCTCGGCGCCAAGTCCCCTTACATCTGGGCCGGCCAATGGTGGCGGCTGGTGACGGCCATTTTCCTGCACGCGGGCTTGCTCCACATTGGAATGAACATGTGGTGCCTGGTGGACCTGGGCCCGGCGGTGGAATCCCTTTTCTCGGCCACCAAATTCACGGTGTTCTATCTGGTGACAGGTGTCGCAGGATTTTTGCTGAGCCTTTGGTGGTCCCCCTTCGGAGTTTCGGTGGGAGCGTCGGGCGCCATCCTGGGGCTCATCGGCATCCTGATCGGCGCGAGCTTCCATCACGGGCACCTCGGCAAGGAATACCGCAGCCAACTTTGGCGATGGGTGATGTACATCGCGGTGTTTGGAATCTTCTTCGCGGCTGACAATGCTGCACACTTCGGCGGGCTGATTGCCGGGCTGGTGCTGGGTTATCTGATTCCGGAAGGTGAGCCCGCCACGCGCCCCAGCGAGAACCTGTGGAACGCGCTCGCGGTGCTGTCCGTGCTGATCATCGCCGGATCGTTTGTGCTGATGGCCCTGCAGTTGGGGCGACCAGTCCAGTAGATTGCAGGCGTCAGGGCCGGGAATCGAAAATCGAAATTCGAAAATCGCCACTACTCCCTCGTCCCCAGCTCGGGAAGTAAGGGAACTCGCGAGTTTCGATTTTCGAGTTTCGATTTTCGGTCTTTCCAGAGGCCTAGCCCCTAGCGAAGGGCAGCGCGGCGACTTCCGCCTCCACGCCTGACGCAAAGGTAATCTTCGCGCCGGGTTCTGATACTTCGCGGCGCACGTAAGCGAGGGCAATCGCCTTACCGAGCGTAGGTGAAACGCAGGAACTGGTGATCTCCGCCACTTCTCTTCCTTCCACCACGACCTTCTCGCCAGGCTGGGGAGGCGGCCCGGATTCCATGACCAATCCCATTAGTTTCCAATTCACGTGGCCGCGGCTGCGCGCGCGCTCCACGATTTCCTGCCCGATGTAGCAACCCTTGTTGAAGCTAAGAGCATTCAGCAGCCCGGCTTCGAGCGGAATCACGTCCTCGCCCAACTCCTGTCCGTAGCGGGGAATGCCGGCCTCGATGCGCAGACTCTCCAGCGCCTCCCACCCGCAAGGCAGCGTCCCATAGGTCGGCGCCTGTCCACACGCCGCGCCCCACACGGCTTCCATCCCTTGAGCGCCCACCCAAACTTCATAGCCTTCTTCGCCGGTGCTCGAGGCACGCACGACGCGGATGGGGAAGCCCGCGTAGTTCGCTGCAAAGTGGTCGAACTCCTGCATCGCGGGCAGGTCGATGTGCAGGGTCTTCTCGAGCAGGTGCAGCGCGCTTGGCCCCTGAAACGCCAGGGTGAAGAGGTTGAGCGGCTCAATCTCGACTTGATCGGCAACGATGTAACGCCGGAAAATTTGGATGGCCTTATCGCGCAAGTCGGCGTCGGTGTCGACCAGGAAACTGTCTTCGGCGCAATGCAGGCGCAGGTCAACCAGGATGTGTCCCTGAGCGTTCAAGAGCGTGGCGTAAGTGCCCTGGCCCGGGGTCAGCTTCTTGACGTTGTTTGAGACCAGGCGCTGCAGAAAGCGCGCATGGTCGCGGCCTTTCATGCGGAACTTGGCGCGGAAGGAAAAATCGAATAGTCCGGAGGCGTCACGCACCGCGCGATGCTCGGCGGCGGGGTCCGTGAAGCGCGCGGGAACTATCGCACCGTGATATTCCGCGAGCGTAGCGCCCTGTGATGCATGGTAATCGGCTAAAGGAGATTTGAGGGTGTCGGGCATGTCCATTTTGGATTTTAGATTTTGGATTTTGGATTAGGAAACGCGGGTAACTACCGTCCTTCTTCAATCCAAAATCTAAAATCCGAAATCCAAAATCAGAAGAATCCCAGTTGCAGCTTGGCGGCCTCCGTCATCATGTTTTTATCCCAGGTTGGTTCCCACACCACATCGACTTTGACTTTCTGAACTCCCGGGATCACGACGATCTTATCTTCCACCTCGCCGGGAAGCGTGCCGGCGGCAGGGCAGCCGGGCGAAGTCAAGGTCATTCTCACATAAACGTCGCCAGTAGGTTCCACCTTCACTTCGTAGATCAAGCCGAGGTCGTAGATGTTTACGGGGATTTCCGGATCGTAGACGGTGCGCATTTTCTCCACAATCTTGTCCTGGAGCGCCACGACCTCGGACACATTCAGGGTGGGCTGCGAAGCCGGGGGTGGGATTTGGTCAGCCATAGTCCTTATCCTTATAGAACAAAATCGAAAGCCGAAAATCGAAACTCGCAAAATCAAAAACCGAAAATCGAAATTCGAAACTCGTAAATTCAAAAGCAGGAACTCGTAACTCGAGCGATTTTCGAGTTTCGATTTTCGAATTTCGGCCTTCATTCCTCGGTGCTGGTGACGGCTTTATCTCCCGCGAGCGCGCTATGCAGGGTGTGCCAGGCAAGCGAAGCGCACTTGACGCGCACGGGGAATTCCGAGACACCGGAGAAGACCGCCAGCTTTCCGAGAGCGGGCGCACCAGCGGATTTTACCGGCTGCCCGGTCACCAGGTTGTGAAAGACTTCGAAAAGGGCTTCGGCCTCGGCACGGGTCTTGCCCTTCAGCGTTTCCGTCAGGATGGAAGCGGAAGCGGTAGAAATCGCGCAGCCGGAACCCTGAAAGCTGATATCCGCAATGCGATCGTCGACGAGGTGCAGGTAAATCGTCACTTTATCGCCGCACAGAGGATTGTATCCCTCGGCGTGGTGGTCAGCATCCGGAAGCGCCTTGAAATTCCGCGGCCGCTTGCTGTGATCGAGAATGACTTCCTGGTAAAGCGAGTCAAGTTCAGACATAGGAATCAAGCTTTCAGAGATTGGCTTTCAGCTATCAGCTCTCAGCGTTCAGCTAAAGCCCCGTCCTTCCGCCCCGCTCCAAAAAGCGTCGCTCACTTCTACAGCTTGGCGCTGGAGCCTTGGCTGAAAGCTGAGAGCTGACAGCTGACAGCTTCCTTCAAGCAAACATCGTCTTCACCCGCTCCAGGCCTGCCGCCAGGGCGTTAATCTCCTGCTTGGTGTTGTAAAACGCCAGGGAGGCGCGGGCCGTGGCGGGCACGCCGAAGCGTTCCATAACGGGCTGCGCGCAATGGTGGCCCGTGCGCACGGCGATGCCCTCGCGGTCAAGCACGGTGCCGACGTTGTGCGGGTGCACGCCTTCCAGCACGAAGGAGAGGACGCCGGCCTTCTCGCGCGCCGTGCCGATCAGGCGCACGCCGGGAATCTGCCCGATGGCTTCAGTGGCGTAAGCGAGCAGGGCGTGCTCGTAGGAGGAGATATTCTCCATCCCGACATTCGTAACATAGTCTATAGCAGCGCCCAGTCCAATCGCTCCGGCGATATTGGGAGTGCCCGCTTCGAACTTATAGGGAAGATGATTGTAAATCGTCTTCTCGAAAGTGACGGAGAGGATCATGTCGCCGCCGCCCTGGTAAGGCGGCATGGATTCAAGCAGGCTCGCCTTGCCGTAAAGCGCGCCGATCCCCGTAGGCCCGAAAAGCTTGTGGCCCGACACCACATAGAAGTCGCACCCCAGCGCCTGCATGTCAAGCTTCGTGTGCGGAGCGGCCTGCGCGCCATCCACCAGCACCGGAATGTTCCGCGCGTGGGCCATCTGCACAATCTGCTTAATGGGATTGACCGTCCCGAGCGCGTTTGAAACGTGGGCAATGCCGACCAGGCGCGTGCGGTCGCTCAAGAGCTTCTCGAATTCATCGAGGATCAATTCGCCGCGATCGTTGATGGGCGCCACGCGCAGATGCGCGCCTTTTTCTTCGCACAACATCTGCCACGGCACGATGTTGGAGTGGTGTTCGAGCGCGCTGATCAGGATTTCGTCGCCCGCCTGGACGTGCTGCCGGCCGTAAGTCTGCGCCACCAGGTTAATGCCTTCCGTCGAGCCGCGCACGTAGACGATTTCGCGGGGGTCGGCGGCATTGATGAAGCGTTGGATTTTGACGCGGGCGTGCTCATAGGACTGCGTAGCGCGCTCGCTGATGATGTGCACGCCGCGATGCACGTTAGCGCAATCCTGGGTGTAGAAGCGCAGCATGGCGTCCAGCACCACCTGCGGCTTCTGACTGGTGGCGGCGTTGTCAAGATAGACCAGCGGCTTGCCGTAAACCTTCTGTTTGAGAAAGGGAAAGTCCTCGCGGATTTTGCGAACATCAAAACCCGCCGCCGGCGTTTCGCGGGGCGGCGCCTGGACTAAATTACGAGTGGTTGCCATCACAACTCCTTACATTGGTGATTGAAGGCATTGGTGATTTGCGATTGGTGATTGACCAATTCCAATCGTCAGCTTCTTTCATCGCCCAACCTTTCAATCCCCTCAATCGCCAATCGCCCAATCCATCAATCACCATTCACGAATCACAAATCGCCAATGTTTTCAATCACCATTCATCAATCGCAAATCACCAATGATCAATTCTTTCAATCACAAATCACCAATAATCAGTTCCCAACTCTCTTGGCCAGCCTTGCAAACAGCCGGTCTGCGAGCCGTTCGCGCAGAGGCTGATACTTGATCCGTTCCATCACATCGTTGGCGAAAGCGTAAGTCAGCAGGCTCTTCGCCTCGTCGGCCGCGATGCCGCGCGAGCGCAGATAAAAAATCGCCTCGGGATTGGTCTGGCCCACCGTGGCGCCGTGCGTGCACCGGACATCGTCGGCGAAGATTTCAAGCTGCGGCTTGGTGTTGATGATGGCGTCTTCAGAAAGCAGCAGGTTTTTGTTGCTCTGCTTGGAATCGGTTTTCTGCGCGTCGGGCCGGACGATAATCTTGCCGTTGAACACGCCCTGCGATTTGCCCTCCAGCACGCCCTTATAAACCTCGCGGCTGGCGCAATGCGCCTTGGCGTGGTCGATGGTGGTGTGGTTGTCCGCGTGTTGCCGTCCGGTCAGGACGTAGAGGCCGTCCAGCATGGATTCAGCGCCTTCGCCAGCCAGCACGGTTTGGACCTCTTCGCGCATCAGGGCGGCGCCGAGCTGGATGGAATGAGTGGTCACGCTCGAGGAGCGCGCCTGGTGCACCTGAATCCGCGCGTAGTGGAATGCCTCGTCACTTTCCTGCTGCACTTTGCAATAGTCCACCAGCGCGCCTTCGCCCGCGACGATTTCAACCACCGAATTCGTAAACGTGGTGTCTTCCGTCAGGCTGAAGAAGGTTTCGATGATGGTCGCCTGGGCCGTATCGCCCACCAGGATCAGGTTGCGGGGATGCGAAACGGTAGTCCTGCCTCCGCCATCTGAAACGTGAAGGATGTGCAGGGGCTTCTGGACCACGGCGCCCTTGGGAACTTCGATGAAAACACCGTCTTCAAAGAACGCGGTGTTGAGCGCCACGAAAGCGTGCGTCCGGGCTTCCGCGTAGCGCGCCAGATGACGCTCCAGCACCGGGCCATGATTCTTGAGCGCGGAAGCCAGGCTGCCGGCCTTCAAGCCCTGCGGAATCTCGCGAAGTTTCGAGAGTTCCGGAACGTAGTGGCCATTAAAAAAAGTCAGCCGGCTGCAGTCGAGATTGGCCAGCGGCAGGCGCTCAATCTTCTCGCGGATTTCCGCTGTCAGTTTGGCGTGCGGGCGCTGGAGCGGCAGGGAGGCGAGGGGCGCGATGTTGGTGTACAACCAATCCTCGTCATGCGTGGTGGGAAAGCCCAGCTCCGCAAAGCTGTCAATGGCGCCGCGGCGGAGTTTGGGAAGCCACGCCGGTCCATGCTCATTGAGAGCACCCTCCCGGCGGGTGAAGCTTTCGAGGTAATGTCCTTCTTGTTCCTTAACAGCAGTCATGAAGTTCCTGTTTTCCTTCCTCTGATGCGGGCACAGCCCGCTTTGGAGTGCGGCAGCTCGCTGCCGCTTTCAATCAGGCCAGCTTGCTGGCCGTGCCTTGGCCGGATAAGGCCCGAGGTGGTGATTCCCGCGAGCGAGCTCGCGGGGAGGAAAGCGGCAGCGAGCTGCCGCACTCCAAAACCGGGCAGTTGTTGCGCGGACCTGTTTTGTAGGTCCGCGGCTTTTCTTAAGACCCGGTCAGGGAGTTCCAGCCCGCGATTGATTGACCCCCACCCGGCCCCTCTCCCCCAAAGGGGCGAGCGCTGCAACGTTGGCTTTGACTTTTGCCTTTTGCATTTTGCCTTTTGACTTGTTCTTCCCTCATTGCAGGCCCACACCGGACTGTACCGTCTCCTCCAGCCATCCATACCCCTTGTCTTCGAGTTCCAGGGCCAGTTCTTTGCCGCCGGACTTGACGATGCGGCCGCCGGAGAGCACGTGCACGAAATCCGGAACGATGTAGTCAAGCAGGCGTTGATAGTGCGTCACCACAATAATGGCGCGTTCGGGCGCGCGCAGGGCGTTGACGCCATTGGCCACGATGCGCAGGGCGTCGATATCGAGGCCGGAGTCGGTCTCGTCCAGAATGGCCAGCTTCGGTTCCAGCACGGCCATCTGGAAAATCTCATTGCGCTTCTTTTCGCCCCCGGAAAATCCTTCGTTGACGGAGCGGCAGAGCAGGGGCTCATCCATCTCCAGCAACTTGGCCTTGTCGCGGATGAGGGCGAGGAAATCCATGGCGTCGTACTCCTCGAGGCCCCGATGTTTGCGCACGGCGTTGAGCGCGGCGCGCAGAAAATAGGTGTTGGAGACGCCGGGGATTTCCACCGGGTATTGGAAGGCAAGGAATATGCCCTCGCGCGCGCGGTCTTCGGGAGACATCTCGAGCAGATCCTTGCCCTCGAAGGTCACAGTGCCGCCTGTAACCTCGTAAAGCTCGCGGCCCGCCAGCACCTGGGCGAGCGTGGATTTGCCGGAGCCGTTTGGCCCCATGATGGCGTGCACTTCGCCCGCGTTCACCTGGAAATCAATTCCGCGCAGGATGTCTTTGTCGCCTGCCTTGGCTTGTAGATTCTTGATAGTTAGCATTCATTGCTCCGTTTTTTCATTTTGGATTTTAGATTTTGGATTTTGGATTATCCCCTTCGATCCCGCTTCCGTCGGCTCCCGCACCTCAATCCAAAATCGAAAATCCAAAATCCAAAATTGCTTATGTTTTCCCTCGCATCCCGTCAATGCTTAGGGCGCCTGCCCCGCGCACCGACAGATAGAGATAGAAGAGGCAGTACAGCACGGCCAGTTCGCCGTGGTTCTGGATGGGCCAGAAGCCCGCCGGAAAATGCGCCTTGAAGTAGGCCACGGCCATCTCGCCACTCAGTACGAAAGCCACGGCTCGAGTGAAGAGTCCCAAGGCGATGAACAGCCCGCCGGCCAACTCCAGGATTCCCGCCGTGAGGGTCCAGGGATTGTTCAGCGCCGGATTCCCCCCAAAGAGGCCAAACAGCTTCTGAGCGCCGTGACAGGCGAACAGGAAGGCAAAAACAATGCGCGTCAAAGCCAGGACGATGTCTGAAAGTTTGGACATGGATGTTGCCGTTTCTTTATTGCTGTTTTTTCACCGCAGAGGCGCTGAGACGCAGAGAAGGGACTGTTTGTTTTCAAACCTCTGCGTCTCAGCGCCTCTGCGGTGAAAAAAGCAATTCTTCAAAACTCATAACTCAGAACTGATAACTGATAACTCCCAATTCAGAATTCAGAATTCATAATTCAAAATTACCCCACGCTCCCCTCAAGGCTCACGCCCAGCAGCTTCTGCGCCTCGACGGCGAATTCCATGGGCAGCTCGCGGAAGACCTGCTTGCAGAAACCGTTGACGATGATCCCGACGGCGTCTTCCGTCGAAATCCCGCGCTGGCGGCAGTAGAAAATCTGGTCTTCGCCGATCTTGGAGGTTGAGGCTTCGTGCTCGACGGTGGCGGTGGAATTCTTCACTTCGAGGTACGGGAACGTGTGCGCGCCGCACTTGTCGCCAATCAACAGCGAATCGCACTGTGAGTAGTTGCGCGCGTTCTTGGCGCCCTTCAGGATGCGCACCGCGCCGCGATAGCTATTCTGGCCGCGCCCAGCGCTGATGCCTTTCGACACGATAGTGCTCTTGGTGTTCTTGCCGATGTGGATCATCTTGGTGCCGGTGTCGGCCTGCTGGTAGTTGTTGACCACCGCGACGGAGTAGAACTCGCCTACGGAATTGGCTCCCTGGAGGATGCAGCTCGGATATTTCCAGGTGATGGCAGAACCCGTCTCCACCTGCGTCCAGGAGATTTTGGAATTCACGCCCGCGCACTTGCCGCGCTTGGTCACAAAGTTGTAAATGCCGCCCTTACCGTTTTTGTCGCCGGGATACCAGTTCTGCACGGTGGAATATTTAACCGTGGCGTTGTCGAGAGCGACGAGCTCAACCACGGCGGCGTGGAGCTGATTCTCATCCCGCATGGGGGCCGTGCAACCTTCGAGATAGCTCACATAGGCGCCCTCGTCCGCCACAATCAGGGTGCGCTCAAATTGCCCGGTGTCCTTGGCGTTGATGCGGAAGTAGGTGGAAAGCTCCATGGGACAGCGCACACCCTTGGGGACGTAGGCGAAGGAGCCGTCACTGAACACCGCGGAGTTGAGCGTGGCATAGAAGTTGTCCGTGTAAGGTACGACCGAGCCCAGGTACTTGCGGACCAGCTCGGGATGCTCGCGCACCGCGTCCGAGAAGGAACAGAAAATGATGCCCAGCTCGGCAAGCTTCGCCTTGAAGGTGGTGCCGACGGAAACGCTGTCAAACACCGCGTCCACCGCCACGCCCGCCAGCAGCTCACGCTCCTTGAGCGGAATGCCCAGCTTCTCGTAAGTCTTCAGCAACTCGGGATCGATCTCATCCAGGCTCTTGGGGCCGGACCCCGCCTGCTTAGGCGCGGAGTAGTAGCGGATCGCCTGATAGTCGATGGGAGGAAACTTGACGTTCGCCCACGTGGGCTCCTGCATGGTCAGCCAGTGCCGATAAGCCTTCAAGCGCCACTCGAGCAGCCACGCGGGCTCACCCTTCTTGGCGGAGATCAAGCGAATGACGTCCTCGTTTAACCCCGGCGCAACGGTTTCCTGTTCAATGTCGGTAACGAAACCGTACTTGTATTCCTGTGTCGCCAGAATTTCGAGGTCAGTTTGAGGTGTTGCCATTTATCCTCCTTCAAGGCAAAGCAGGAAGAGCGAAGGCAAAAGGCAAAACGCAAAAGTCAAAAGGCAAAAGTGAAAATCCCATAAGGGCCTGCGATCCAACCCGCGGCTTTGCCATTTGCCTTGCTGTCTGTATTTGCCTTTTCACTTGCTTCTCACTCCTGCCTTGTCCTTCACTCTTGCCTTGTTTCTTACTTTTGCCTTTTGACTTTTGCGTTTTGCCTTTTGCCTTGTTCTTTGGCCTCACGCCGCCGTCGTTCCCGCCATTTCCCTTAGCCTCTTTACGCTATCCACCACGCGGCGGATGGTGTAATCGATTTCCTCTTCCGTGTTGAACCGGCCGAGGCCGAAGCGCAGCGGCGTTTGGGCCAACTCCTCGGGCACGCCCAAAGCCTTCAGCACATAAGAGGGCTCGGGAGTCGCCGAGGTGCAGGCCGATCCCGAGGAAAGCGCGATATCGTTCAATTCCATCATCAGCGTCGCGACCTCGACGCCCGGGAAGCTGACATTCAAATTGTTCGGCAGACGGTGCTCGAGACTGCCGTTGATGTGAATGCCCTCAAGCCCCGCCAGCAAGCCATCCTTCAGCCGGTCGCGCAGGGAGGCCAGGCGCCTTGATTCTTCCGGCATCACCTCGCGGCAGATTTCGCAGGCTTTGCCCAGGCCCACGATTCCCGGCACATTCAGGGTTCCGGAGCGCCAACCACCCTCGTGGCCGCCACCGTCCAACAGAGGCGTAAGCTCTACCGGAGTGCCGCACTGCCGCACGTAGAGAGCTCCGACCCCTTTCGGTCCGTACATCTTGTGACCGGCAATGGAGAGCAGATCGATTTGCATCGCCTCAACGTTGAGCGGAATCTTGCCGGCAGCCTGCGCGGCGTCCGTGTGAAACAACACGCCATGCTCGCGGCACATGCGGCCGATTTCCGTGAGCGGCTGGAGCACTCCGATTTCGTTATTCGCCGCCATGATGCTGACCAGCAGGGTGTCGGAGGTGATGGCTTGCTTCAAATCGTCCAGGTCCACCAGACCGTCCGGATGCAGGCGCGCGTAGGTTACGCGAAAACCTTCCTGCTCCAGGCGCTTGGCGGAGTCGACCACCGCCTTGTGCTCCGTGGGCAGGGTGATCAGGTGGTTGCCGCGCCCGCGGTAATGGTGCGCCACTCCCTTGAGGGCCAGGTTGTCGGACTCTGTCGCACCTGAGGTGAAGACGATTTCCTTTACGCTGGCGTTAATCAGCCGCGCCACTTGCTTGCGCGCGGTCTCAACCGCATTCGCCGCCGCCCATCCGAATTTGTGGCTCCGGCTCGCCGGGTTGCCAAAGGCTTCGGTGAAATAGGGCAGCATGGCCGCCGCTACGCGCCGGTCAACCGCCGTGGTGGCGTGATTGTCGAGATAAAGAGGAAGGTTCATCGCCCGCCTCCGATTTGCACCAGATCCTGGTCGCCTTCGGAGAGGCTGGAAATCGATACGGCGCTCAGCGCTTTGACCAGCGTCTCATTCACCTTTTGCAGAGGCTCGCGGACCGTGCAGCGCGTCATCTGGCCACACTCGCGGCGGTCGGTCACACAACTGGTGATGAACAATGGGCCTTCTATGGCGCGAATCACCTCAAAGGCAGAGATTTCCGCTGGCCGCCGGGCCAAGGCGTAACCCCCGTTCATCCCATGCTGGGAGACCAGAACGCCGTTCTTGACCAGCTTCTGAAGTATCTTGGCGAGCAATTCGGTCGGAATCCCGTAGGTGCGGGCAATCTCCTTGGCGCTGCTGGCCGTTGCAGGAGGCTGCTCTGCCAAATGTCTTACCGCTATCAATCCGTAATCCGCCTTTTTCGAGAGCTTCAGCATATGGATATCCGACTAATCTTGTCGGATATAGAATATCCAGCCAAATGGCCTCTGTCAAGGGGTTCATCCTGGGTTGAGAATTCTTTTCCTCTATGGCCATTCGCGAAACCGACTGAAGCTCCCTAATCAGCCAGCCAGGGCACCTTGGGGAGCTAGGCGGGGCTCCAGGCAAGCTTTAATAATGAGCCTGCCGGGGCTAAAGCGTGTCGGTAATTTTGTCCGCTTTTCTGGTGCGGCCCAGTGGCGGAGACAAAATCGGCGGACCCTGCAACTCCACTGCGGATATGTTAATCTAACGGACTAAATGTCAGTTGGATTTGTCCCAGAAGTTGCGCATCCAGCGGCATAGCGCGCGAGGTCCCACTACTTTTCGCCCAGGTGGGACTGATCGCAGCGAAATCGAGCGATGGACTTTTCAGCCCGGAAACTGGACCTAAAGGGTCGAAAAGGGAGCAGTAATGAAGACTAGAGATCTGATCCCAGCCTGGGGTCGAATTTTGCGTGGACAGAAGCCCTTCCTATCGATTGAGATCACCCGCGAATGTCCCCTACGGTGCCCCGGCTGTTACGCTTACGAGCCAGGCCATTTGGGCAACGCGGGCCCCCTCCGTCAACTTCGCGACCTTCAGGGAGACGCGTTAGTGGCGGGAGTTCTAGGGGTGGTCCGCCGCTTCCGGCCGCTGCACGTTTCCATCGTGGGAGGTGAACCCCTGGTTCGCTACCGCGAATTGGAAGTCCTGCTTCCCAAGCTCGAGGACATGGGCGTGGAGGTGTTGCTGGTCACTAGCGCCGTGCGGCCCATCCCTGCTTCCTTCGCTGACTTGTCCAATCTTTATCTTGCCATCTCGATAGACGGCCTGCAGCCCGAACATGATTTGCGCCGAGCCCCAGCCACGTACGAGCGCATCCTGAAACACATTGTCGGCCACAGAATTAACGTTCACTGTACGATCACCCGGCAGATAGTACAGCGGCCAAACTATCTGCATGATTTCGCGAGCTTCTGGTCGCAGCGAAAGGAAGTGAGAAAGATTTGGTTCAGCCTGTACACGCCGCAAGAGGGAGAGCAGAGTGAAGAACGGCTGACCTCGCAGGATCGCGCCCGGGCGCTCGAAGAACTCTCCCGCTTGCGTCGGATTTTCCCGCTCATCGAATTAGGCGACCGCGTTTTAAAAGGCTTCCTCGATCCTCCCACCTCGCCGGAGGAGTGCATGTTCGCCCAGGCGACGACTTGTATTTCGGCGGACCTCACTACTGCCATCACGCCGTGCCAGTTTGGTGGGCGTCCGGTTTGCACGGAGTGCGGTTGCATGGCATCGGCAGGGCTTGCCTCCTTCGGAAAATACAAGTTGGCGGGACTGGTGAAAATCGGCGAAGTCTTTTCTCTTTCGATGAAAGTTGGCCGCCTGGCCGCAGAACGCAACTCAGGAGCCTCTGAATGCTAGGCCTGAAGCCGATGTTTTGAAGGTCCGCGGTTCGTTTGCTATTGACAAAGCAAAGCCGCGGACCTACCGACAGTTGCCGCTACGCTTTGTGGCGCGCCATGATCTGGCCCGCATGGGCGGTTCGCCACGTCTATTGCGGCACCTTAAACAGCCGGCCGGGATTATCCTTGATGATCACACCTTCGCCGTGGCCCCCCAAATCCGTCAGCACTTGCCGGAGGGCGCCGTCGTGCAGAACGTTCTGGGAGATGACGCAGTTCTCAAGGCCCTTGTAAACGATACCGTAGGATGGGCTCCAGTCGCCCCGGCCATCATCATCCCGCCCTGCCCAGATGTTATTTCCCACGCAAGTGACACCGCTCGCCCCTTCCATCATGATCTGCGACGAATCATAGCTTTCGGGATCCGCCTCCTTACCGCTGCGCTTGAAATAATTCCCTGTGATGGTGATCTGCGCGCACGGTTGCTTGCCGTTGCGCAGAGCGAGGCCACAGGTTCCGGCGCGATCAAAGAAATTCCCGGTGATCTGGTACCCATCGCAGCCGGTGATAACCATATTCTCCTGGCGATTCCACTCGATACGATTATCGGTGAAGGTAACCGAAGCGTTCTCCTCCCGCGCCCCATAGCCCGCTCCGCGATTTCCGGAAAACCAGTTGTCGACGAGAAATCCATCCCAACCCCTGAGCCTCAAGCCATCTCCCTGGTTACTTGCCAACATCGAGTGCCGGACGGAGAAGCACCAGGCGCGCGTCAGGTTCAGCCCGTCGCCCGAGAAGTTTCGTACCTGGCAGCGCTCAATGCGGAAGGCGTCTTCGCGTTTTCCATAGGTCGGTTTGTTGAGAAAGATCCCATTTATGCCTTTGCCCAAGTTCCTGCCGTCGAGTGCCAGGCCGTCCACCGTGGAGCCCCAAGCACCGGTAATGTTGAGCAGGCAACTCGCGTCAGGGTTCAACAGCCGAATGACGGTTCCGCCCGTGCTGCGATAATCCCAGGTGGGAACGCCCACCAGCGCCGTGTTGGGATGCATCTGGAGTTCCGCGCAAAGATACACACCGGCGGGCACAAACACCGCGCCACGCGTTTCCCCGGCCGCATCGAGCGCGCGCTGGAAGGCCTTGGTGTCATCCGTCTTCCCATCTCCAGTGGCGCCCAACTGCCGGACGTTGATGAACTCACCGCCCACCGCAACTCCTTCTGCCCGCGCCGACGTTCCGAGCAGAATTGACGCTCCGCCGAGAAATGCACTCTTGGCCACCTCGCGGCGGCCGAACAATCCTGAACCATCTTTTCTCATGTCTACTCTCCCTCTCTCCTGCTGCCCACGCCGCGTTCCCATTCGCACAACGCCGACCATTTGCTACTGCGCCCTGCGGTACCGCGACGGTGGAAGTTAGAATCCCCGCAGATCGTCGCAGCCGGTCGCGAGTGTAACACCCCCAGGCGCGATTTTGGAATCTGCCTGCGGTGGGATGTTTGAGCAGTTTGATTTGCGGGGTAACGGCCCCTGTGGCGGCAATCGGGCGGTCGAATTGCCAGGCCAGCGATTTGCTGCCCGCCTCCGATCGGCGGAATTGGGCTCAGGTTCCGTCATAAACTTGCCGATAACCGAAGCGGGGGAGTGCGTCACGGCGGGGGCGGAGTCGGTCAGGCTGGGTGTCACTATTTGATCCTCATTGCGTCGCGCCCTCGGCCAGTCTTTGTGACCTCATCCTCTGACGCCAGCCTGCCGATGACCGAAGCGGGGAGGTGTGTCACGGGCGGGGCGGGCAATCGGGAGATCGGTTGATCGGGCGATCCGGTGATCCGCTCATTTCTGCTTTCCGACTTGTGATTGGCGATTTTCAAAGTCAGCATTTGATTCATTTTCTTAACTGGCACCGCCGATAACCGAAGCGGGGCAGTGCGTCACGGCGGGGGGGGGGTGGAGATCGCGCCATCGGGCCAGCGGTCATCAGCGCAAGGTGAAAATTCATAGCCCTCTCCGAGGGGGAGAGGGTGGCGCGCTGCCGGCGTTTTCACCAGCCGGAGCGCGACGGGTGAGGGGTCTCTTAGCCACCGATGCATATGGACCTAATCTTGTGATCGCCGACGAGCCGAAATGCGGCACGAGTTGTCCCGCAGGCCACCCAATTTCCCTCATCCCGAGTTGCCAACCCACCGATTACCGATTTGGGGAAGTGCGTCACGGGCGGGGGGCATTCGGTCGGTAGGGTTGGTCGCTCGCCGCGAGTCTGCCGGGCCGTCGCGGTTGCTTGTCCTCGCGGTGACAACCGGTGGCCGAGGTAGGGGCTGCGGCGGGTCGGTTAGGGAGCGGGCCTCACCGCTTTTTATCTCCAGTCCAACGCTCTTCCTACCTTCCAGCTTCGCCCCGATCATCGCGTCACCCGATTCTTTCAGCCCTCTACTCGATGGGGGTTCTTTCGTCTCCCCATTTGGACGCAGCGCCGCGAGCTTGGTGGTTCCCGGCTGGATGCAGACGCTTGGTGCGAATGGCGACGGCTTGGTCCATTTTTCTTCCCATTTTCTTCACTAACTACCTTTCTTTTCATAAACATCGTGGCAAAACAGCCATAACTTACGTGTTTTCATCAACATCGCTAGACTTGCCAAATTGTCGCTTTTGTTTTCCTTTGTTTTCATACACATCGTCAGACTATCCTGATCGAAATTATTTGCGCTATTTTTCTTACCCGCAGTAAATGCAACTCATTTTATTTCAACTAGATAGGTTTTTGCTAAAAAATCCCTTCTCACGCCTAACCCCCTTTATTTTCATGAACATCTTCACAAACCTCGGGCGCTGTGTTCCGAAAAACAGAAGAACTTCAGCCGCGCCTTGGCACGGCGCTGCGCTCCTCCCAGAGCTTCTCCGTGACCTCTGCTCTTCGGGACGCAGAGGACACAGAGAAATGTTTACAAGCCTTCACGGTAGGGCATGGCAGACCCCCGTGTTTGGGGTCCGTGGTTCTTCGAGGGCTGCCTGGACGCATCATGGCGCTACGCTTCCTCACCTCTATTGTGCGCTTCATCGACTGGCCTATGTCAATAGGCAATGTATGCGTTTGGGCTACCGGTAGCCCAAATATGAAATAAATCGGACAAATCACCCCTTGAAATACCGCTGACCAGTTTTTCAAGCCCCCACCACCAAGGCACCAAGACACCAAGAAAGCTGAGGGTGGAGTAGCCAACTCCCGGCTAACAGTCCTGGCCTGCCGACTTCCACCTTGTAACTCCTTCTTTGTGGCTTGGTGTCTTGGTGGTTCATTTTGCCGTCGGTGAAAGCGCCTCAGATCATGGTTTCTTTCCACCACCAAGACACCAAGAAAGCTGAGCATCGAGTAGCCAACTCTCGGTTAACAATCCTAGCTAGAGGACTTCTCCTGTCTAGCTCCTGCTTTGTGTCTTGGTGACTTGGTGGTTCAACTTTGCGGTCCTCCTCGCTGAGCAGATCGCAGTCGGCAAACGTCCCGTAGCGCTCAAGGTCCTGAGCCGCAAGCTGCTGGATGACCCTGAATTTCTGCTGCGCTTTCAGAGTGAAGCTGCTTCCACGGGGCGCATTCATCACGCGAATGTCGTCACCATTCACGAATCCGGCCAGGCCGATGACGGCACGCCCTATATCGCCATGGAGTATCTCGAAGGCGAATCTCTCCGTCAGGCCCTCACGCGGCGTGGCGCGCTTCCCGTGCCGGAGGTTGCGGAAATTCTCCAGCAAGCGGCGCGTGGACTGAACGCCGCGCACAAGCTGGGCATCATTCATCGCGACCTCAAACCCGATAACATTTTCCTTACGTACCCCGACGACGAGTCTGTAGCGCGGGTGTCCCCACCCGCGCAGACCGTAGCGCCGGCGTCCCCGCCGGCACAGTTGGAAGGCTCTAGCGCCCACATCCCCACCGGCGAACGTTCAGGTGAAAATCGTCGATTTCGGCATTGCCAAGCTGCGCGAATCCGGCGCCCACACGCAGACCGGAATGGTGCTCGGCACGCCCGCGTACATGTCATTCGAGCAGGCGTCGGGCATGAGGAGCGATGAACTGGACGCGCGCTCCGACATCTACTCGCTGGGCGTGGTGGTGTACGAGATGCTCACCGGCCGCACGCCGTTTCATTCCGATACTCCGGTCGGATACCTGCGCATGCACATGCAGGAAGACCCGCCGTCATTCCGCACCGTCAAATCGAACTTCGCCGCCCTGCCCCAATTCGAAATCGCGGTGATGAAAGCCCTCACTAAAGACCGTAATCAGCGTTACGGCTCGGTGTTGGAATTCGCACGTGAGTTCGCGCAGGCAACCGAAGCCGGTACTCAGCTTGCTGCGCATCCCGAGGCGCAACGGGAAGCCGCCAAGTCACAGCCACAGACCGCCGTCACGCCCGCGCCCAGTACAATTGTTCCCACCGCGGTGGGCGACACAGTTGCCGCTAAAGCCGTCCCCGAAACAGCTCACCCCTCGCGACGAAAATGGCTTTGGTCTCGTTGGAAAAAAATAGGCGTTATCGCTTCAATCATCTGGATTCTCGGTGCAGGTATTTATACTCTCAAGGTCACAAACGACGCCGATATGCGGTTTGCCTTTGTGATGTGGCAGGCTTGCCTTGAAAAGCAGGTGGGTGAAAACGAATGTGAACAACTAAAACAAGCCATTCTTGACGGAAGGCTTCCCAGCGAGCGAATGGAGGCAGCAATTGTCGCATTCGTCCCCGTATCTCTGGCGTGGGGATTTATCTATCTGGTCCTCTTTCTTGTGCGTTGGTTTAGGCGCCCGCCCGAGGCGGCCCAGCCTCTGCAGTTCCAGACGATTTCAAGGCCGCACAAGAAGGTCAAGTTTTTCATCATCGCGGGGGCTGCGCTGATCGTTATCGTTGTCGGGGTCTGGTATTTTTCGCACCACAGCCAGCGCCCTGATTTTACCAATTCTAATGAAACGACACTTGCCGATGCCTACTACGTCACCGCCTTCAGAAACGGCGCTTACATTATTGAACACAAGGGTCACCGCATGACCGCAAAGTGCCGTGAGTCTTTAACCTTTTTTGACGGCCCGTACAAACCTGGCCGACCGATGACTGACCATGATTGCACGTATATGGTCGACAGGGTAGGAAAGAGCATAGGAGATGACCTTATGCGGCAAGAGCAGAATCAACTCGTGTTTTCACCTTGGAGAGGAATAAACACGGTGCAAACAGCAGATTTCTTAGACATTACCAACGACGAGCTAATTCGGACAGGGTCTGGATTGAGTCCTGCACAAGAACAAGTGAAGTCTCCCCCGGCCGCTATCGCGTCCGCTGCACAAAAGCCCAGGGTCGAGGCACCGCTGGCGGAGCTTGGTCCCAACGAAAAGCCTCCGGTGCCCGCAAAACTGAGCGAGACACTGCAATGGCTCAAGGGAGCTTCCGAAGAGGAGTCAGGCAACGGAACAACCAACATCACATTTGAGAGCAATGGCGGTGATAGTTGCGCTGTGACTATTACTGAGACCCGTGCTAAAGCATCTCCGGGCTTCTGGATTCGTGAATCCTTCTCTCTTACAGACATAGACCCCGAGGATATTCAGGTTGAAAACCTTGGAACGGGTGCCTCGAAGGAGGCCGTAGCTGGACAATATTCCGTACGATTCCACACAACGAACTATGCTAAGAAGATAATCCACACTTCATCGCAGCTCAACGAGCCGATTCCCACGTCAGACTACACCGTTTTTACGAACGAATTGTTTGCCCCGAAGTTCAAAAAGGCGTTCAAGAAGGCGGTGGAACTTTGCGGAGGCAAGCGGTCATCGTTTTAGTCCACAACTCCTTCGCTGGTCTTTGCAGCACGACCAGCACGTCGGTACTCATCGTCGCTCACTCCGTCATTGGAACGAACTAGGCAAGTTATTCAGCTTTCCGCACTCCGGGCAGTGGGGTTTTTGGCCGGTTCCTTCAAGTCGCTGTGAAGGTGAAACCTTCTTTCCCTCGGCGCACATAGAATTGTCGTGATGCACCGTTCCATCTTTCGAGTACCACGGTTTTCCTTTGGCTTTCTTGGACATGAGCGTCCTCCCCCTTTTCAGCGGGTAGTCAAGGTCAGTGGGTTGCTGACCGTGGATTCTTGCATTGTTGGCAATGGCATGGCCTGCTGGAATTGCTTCATATGGATCCGGCTCGGAGAGAGAAAAGCCCACGGTCAGGACTGCGCTGACCGTGGCTCCCCGTCGTGCGGTTTGCTTCGCATGATGTACATGTGAGCGAACTTGTTCTCGTATAGTAAGAGCCTCTCGATGCGCAAAGTGCCTGCAGATGCGGCTTCAACCCTTTCGAGATGCTTCAACCAAGGCGGCGGTGGGGGTTCGGGAATAGGATAGGCGAGCCAGACAACCAGACCAACGCTATTCGCGCCGGAGCGCAATTCCAATTTGGACAGATCGTGGATCACGCCGTCGATAAAGTTCGTGATGGGCTTGCCCCCGCCGCCATAATTCGTCGGAAAGGTTTTCAGTTCAATATAGACTTGCTGTTCAGCAGCCTTCACAGTCAGGTCGATGTCGTCGATCTCTGGCAATAACTCTACGTCCGATTTTCCTACAAACGTCCCGGTGAGCGCCTTCAGTAGCTCAACCTTTAACCAACCCTCACAGCTCACCCGGTAAAGGGCGCACACGAGAACGCGGGAGGCACCGGTATTGATGACCTTTGTGATCTCCTCGAGAATGCTATCAACTAGATAGGAGCTTCTCATATTGCGGCCCGCCGGTACCTGTGCTCGTTCAACTCACCTTGCGGACGCGAGCGATGACCTTGGAAGGGACCGCAGGACAAGGTTGATCCACTTCCGGGGCTTCGAAAAAGGTGAAGGTGATGCTCTCTACTTCGTATTGGCCCCCACCAAGATTCTTGCCTTCGCGGGTTTCTCCGGGCAGCAAGACGCGATCCCCGGGCCTAGGAAAGGCAAGTACTCTCTCTAACGGCACAAGGTTCACTCCCACCTTCTGGCGAGGATCGTAGAATTCAAGACAGTCTTGGCTCACAATCTTCAATGCTTTGCGCTCTGCCCGTTCTCGCCGAGTTTCTCTAACAAGCTGCCAAGTGCCCGCCGCAAGAAGAGGTACGCCGAGAATCGTCACAACATCAGCGACATGGCCAACAACATCGAGCCACGAATACATCATTCTTGCACCCTACCACTTTTCCCCGAAATAGCAAGCGGGCAGCCGCAGTCAGCGCAGTCCTAACCGTGGCATTTTCTTACGGCTGGTGCCCTCGCATCTCACGCCTTGTTCATGAGGGCTTTTTCCACCGCTTCCGGGTTTCGATCAATCACCGTCAAATAGGCGCGCACAGCGCTTTCCGGACGCCGACGCCCTTGTTCCCATTCCTGGAGCGAGCGCGGGCTTACGGCATAGCGGCCCGATGCCTCAGGGAGCCCGCGCAGTGAGATAGGCGTTGACACGGTCATTTCCTCTGTTATGCTGCTAAGACAAGGTGTTACAAGGTAACAACCATGAGAACACGGCAGACCTTTACCATTTCGCTTCCCCCCGCGATGGCGGAGCAGGTCGAGCGAACCATGCAGGCGGAGAATCGGACCCGGTCGGAGCTCGTCCGGGAAGCGCTCCGCACCTATATCGCCATTCGGCAATTCCCGGAGGAGACTCCCACGCCGGCCGAACTGCGAGCTATCCGGCGCGGCAGAGCCGCGTACGCACGCGGTGATTACGTGACCCTTGATGAACTCCGCAGAAGGGAAATAGCCGTGGCTGGTAGTTCTCGCCGGGCCCGCGCAAAGATCTCTTAAACGCACCCCGTCCAACGACCAGGCCCGCATCCGCCTTGCGGTCGATGCCATGGAAGAGAATCAGCGACGCGCGCAAACTCCAGGGAGGCCGGGAGGGATTCCGCCGCCGCGTCGGCGACTGGCGTATTTTTGTCTATCCCGAAGAGCACCGCGTTGCGGTGACGGCCATTGAGCGTCGAACCTCCACAACATACTGACATTCAGGCGTGAGAGGTGAGCTCGCGGCGCCCCACGAACGCGGGCAACATCTCTGTTGCCGCGTCCCATCCGTGGCCGGTTCTGGCTTCTTAACGGTCGCCAACATAAAATGCGATATCGGCGCCACCCCCCGAAAAGGAAAGCACGCACGTAACCCACTGTCATCCTGAGGCCCGGTTCTTTCGGGCCGAAGGACCTCGGCAGTTTATCGCGGCGCACTGGGAAGAGCGAACTACAGGGGTCCTTCGCCCAAATTACGGGCTCAGGATGACAGTGGGAGTGGTGCCGCTCAAAATGAATGTGGGCAGGCACGGTCGGTGCAATCGTGGGTGGCGCCCCGATGCATCGGGGCGCCCCACGGACATGGACAACATCTCTGTCGCCGCGTCCTGCCGGTGGCCGGTTCGGGCTTCTCAAACGTTGCCACCCACGTCGTGCTCAACGTCGTTGCCCCGCCGGGTCTTTTGCCGTATCCTGAGGGTGACGAATGTGAAAGGCGGGACAGCATGGCAATTCAGCTCACACCCGAGCAAGAGCGGCGGGTGCACGACGTCATAAGCCGGGGCGCCTACGAGTCGGTTGAGGAAGTCGTGGATGCAGCCTTGGCCGCCGTCGAACAGCGCACCGTACCGGGCTTTGCGGGGACAGAGGAAGAACTGGACGCGCTGCTGGCGGAAGGGCTGGCATCGAAGGAACTGGCGGAGGACGAATTCTGGGGTTCGGTGAACGCGCAAACGAACGCCCTGCTTGCCGAGCATAAGACGGGCGCGCGTTCGTGAAGGTTTCGTATCGGCAAGCCGCCAGCGACGATGTAGTGCGCCAGTTTCGCTATTACCTCGTTACCCTGAATCTTCCCGAAGTTGCCGTTCGTTTCCGAACCGCAGTCCGGCGAACTGTCCAATCATTGCAGCAGCACCCCTTGGTGGGTCCGCGCTATCGCTCCAGCAACCCGCAGCTTCAAAATCTTCGCACGTGGGCGGTTGCGGGATTTGAGGCCATCCGGATTTATTACCTTCTGGACGAAGATACCCTCCGCATCATTCGGATTCTGCATGGCAAGCGCGATGTTAAACGCCTTCTTGAAGGTGAGGCGGGGGGGTGAAGCCCGCGAGTGGCGCCCCACGGACCCGGGTAACATCTCCGCTACCGCTCCGCTACCGCGTCCCATCCGTGGCCGGTTCTGGCTTCCGTAGCACCCCGATGTATCGGGGTGTCCAAGGGTAATGCAGAGCCCACAGGCATGAGTGCCTGTGCTACCACCTCACAACTTGTTCATGGGGGCTTTTTCCACCGCTTCCGGGTTTCTCCCGTCAAGTAGGCGCGCAAGTAATTTTCGATTGACGATTTTCGATTGCCGATTGACGAACGAGGTTAGGAACTGGACCAGTGACAAGAAACAGGCAAACTCCCCTGGCTGACAACGTTAAGAAGCGAGCGTAGCGTGATATTATTGGGGTAGGGCAATTGGAGGGTGCGAGGATGAGCGTTCTCAGTGAGGTAAACCCGACACGAATGGGCGAATTCTGCCGGAAGTGGAAAATTGCGGAACTCGCCCTTTTCGGCTCGGTCTTGCGGCCGGACTTTGGCCCCGCGAGCGACGTGGACGTGCTCGTGACCTTTGCACCGGACTCCCACCCCAGCCTGTTTGACCTGGTCCAGATGGAGGAAGAACTCCAGGAAATCTTTGCTCGCCAAGTAGATCTGGTAAGCCGGCGAGGCCTTGAAAGCAGCCGGAATTACATCCGTCGAAAGGCCATATTGGATTCGGCACGGGTTTTCTATGCCGCGTGACGTTGCCTATCTGCTGGACATCCTGGAAGCAGCCAAACTGGCTGCCGCTTACAAAACCAACGAAGAATTCATTCTGGACACTCAGTGCCAGGACGCGGTGATCCGGCGACTGGAAATCATTGGCGAGGCGGCCCGCCGAATCTCGCGTGAAACGCGAGCCAGTCTGCCTGCCCTTCCCTGGGCGGCGATGATCAACATGCGGAATCTGATGATCCATGAGTATGACCACGTGGATCTCGCCGTGGTATGGGACACCGTCCAAAACCATCTCCCCGCCTTAATACAGTCCATCGCGCCACTGGTGCCTCCACCCGAGAACCCATAGCAAACGTGGCGCGGGTGGCGACCCGATGCATCGGGTCCGCCCCACGAACACGGGCAACATCTCTGTCACCGCGTCCTATCCGTGGCCGGTTCTGGCTTCGGTAGCACAGGCACTCCTGCCTGTGTGAAGGCGTCAGCCTTGGACACCCCGATGCATCGGCGTGCCACCCGGGACGGTAGTAGTGTGTCACGTACCGGACGGTTCGTGGCGTGCTCCATCCAGATTGAAGACATGAACTTGCGGCCGGGGTATTGCGCATGAGAGAATGTCACGCTCAGGGTTGGTCGCCGGCCATTGAGATCAGCGGACTTTCAGCCGTGGCGACACCATGGCTGCGCATTGTTCAATTTTATACAGACTAGCCGAGATGCTGTTGCTAGTTTGTGTCCGGAGAGCTTGGGTATACCCAGATGATTACGAATCAGCCAGGGAGTGGGGCTTTGTGCGCCGATGCGTAGAAGTGGAGATGGCTGGACTGATGATTAAACGAACCCTTGGGCCGCGCGGCGCCGTCCTGGTCATCCTTTTCGTTTGCATGCTGGGGCTGTCTCCTGAACTGTGGGCACAGGAGGCGGGGCAAGCACTCGCTCCGGCCACAACCAAGTTCGCGAATGACTCCGGCGCCGCCCAAGGCCCGCCCGATCCGGATCCCCAAGTTCCACAAAACGACCGAATCCTCTGGACGCTGCCCAACTACTTGACCATTGAAAATGCCTCATCGCTCCCTCCACTCACGGCGGAACAAAAATTCAAGTTGATGGCTAGGGACACCTTCGACCCTGTGGTATTTGCTTTCATCGGCGTAGAAGCTGCCATCAACCAGGCCGGCAATTCGAATCCCACGTTTGGGCAGGGGCTTAGGGGCTACACCAAACGTTACGGATTAGCGTTTGCCGACAACACCTTGGGAAACTTTTTGACCAGCGCGGCGTTACCCGCTGCGCTGCACCAAGAGCCGCGCTTCTACCAGATGGGAAAAGGAGGGTTCCTCTACCGTGCCGCGTATGCCGCCACAAGGGTTTTGGTTACACGCTCGGATTGGGGACAGGCTCAGTTCAACTTCTCTGAAATTCTCGGTAATGGCATGGCCGCAGCAATCTCCAATGCGTATCATCCCGGCCCGCGGACGCTCGGTAGCAATATCACTATTTGGGGAACACAAATTGGTTGGGATGCCCTCAATTACGAGATGAAAGAATTTTGGCCCGACGTTCGTCGCTTTCTGGTGCGACACCACCACTAGACGTGATTCCTTCCGGGCAAATGGACTTTCCCTAAGAGTCTTTCGGCTGCGGCTCGCCCCCCTGACCCCCTCCTGATCCACGAGGGGAGCGCGCGGCCGTCAGCGCGGCAGGGGTCGCAGGCTGGCAAGAAGTTTTTCCGGGGGCAGGGTATTGAGCACGCCGGATTTTTCCATCCAGCCGCGGCGCGCGGTCACGACCCCATAGCGCATCAGCTTGAAGTGCTCGGGATCGTGCGCGTCGGTCGAGATGATGATCTTCATGCCGCGGTCGCGCGCCAGCTTGACGTGCCGGTCACAGAGGTCTAAGCCGTTCGGGATTGCCGTTGAGTTCCAGGATTACCCCGCGTTGCTTGGCGGCGGCGAAGACCTTCTCAAGATCGAACAGGAACGGGTCGCGGCGCAGAATCTGCCGGCCCGTGGGATGTCCGAGAATACGCACGTAAGGGTTTTCGAAGGCGCGCAGCAGGCGCGCGGTCATTTCATCGGCGGGCATGGTCATGCGTGAGTGCACGCTCACCAGCACGATATCAAATTGCTTCAAGAGTTCGTCGGGATAATCCAGCCGCCCGTCGCCCATGATATCGACTTCGGAGCCAGCCCAGATTTCAATCCCCTTCACTTTTTTGCGCGCGGCGTGAATGCGCTGGATGTGCTCCGCGGCGCGCTGCTCATCGAGGCCATTGGCGACGGTGACGGCTTTCGAGTGGTCGGTGATGAGGATGTATTGGTAGCCGAGGTGCTTTGCGGCGCTCGGCCATACTCCTCGATGCTGGCGTGACCGTCGGAGGCGGTGGTGTGCATCTGCAGATCGCCCTTGATATCGCCCAGCTCGACGAGTTTCGGCAACTCGCCTTTCTCCGCCGCTTCGATTTCGCCCAGGTTCTCGCGCAGTTCCGGCGGAATCCACGCGAGGCCCAGTTTGGCGTAAATCTCCTCTTCCGTGCGGCTGGCCAGAACTTTGTCACCTTCTAACAGGCCATATTCATTCAGCTTCCACCCGCGGCGTTTGGCGCGGTCACGGAGCGCCACGTTGTGCTCCTTCGAGCCGGTAAAGTATTGCATCGCGGCGCCGTAGGCGGAACGCTCCAGCAGCCGGACGTCAACCTGCAGGTCGTTCTTGAGCTTCACGCTGACCTTGTCTTCGCCTTTGGCCAGGATGGCGGCTATGCCAGGGAACTTCACGAAGTGCTCGGCAATGCGCGCATGATCGCGGCCGGTGACCAGGAGATCGAGATCGCCCACCGTTTCGCGTCCGCGCCGCAACGAGCCGGCAGGGGTGACCTCCTCAACGGCTTTCAAATCGCGCAACCAGGCGGTAAGCACTTCAGCGGTCTCGTACGCTGTGTTCGAGTCGAAAACGGCCCGCGGCGCGGCGGAAGACCTCGATAGCCTTCAGGATGTTTTCCTCAGACTTCTCGCTCATGCCGGCGAGATCGCGCAGGCGGCCGGCTTTGGCAGCGGCTTCCAGATCATCCACGCTCTGGACGTTCAGCTCCTTGATGAAACAAGCGCACCTTCTGCGGGCCGACGGTCTGAAGTTGTAGCAAGTCCAGCAGACTGCGGGGAACTTTCGCGAGTTGCTCCTGGTGATAACTTGATTGGCCGGTTTCAACCAGCTCCGCGATTTTCTTGGCGAGGTCCGCGCCAATTCCAGGGATGTCCGTAAGTTTGCGATTCGGGTCGCGAGCCACGTCTTCGAGGCGCTCGGGGTAACTTTCGATGGACCGCTTCGGCGCGATCATAGGCGGCTGCTTTGAAGGTCCACTTGGGATCGTCCTGAAGAATTTTCATCAGGTTGGAAATTTCCTCAAAGACGGCGGCGATCTCGCGGTTTTCCATTTGGGCCTCCGGGGCGGTTTTGCGAAGATGACTAATCCGCAAATGCCCATAATACCCCGTTCTAGCCTGTTCCGGCCCTCCACCACCAACAGTTCCAGCGTCGTAAGTGTAACCCACTGTTTATGAATAGGTTAGCGCGATTGAGCGGGTGTATCTTTTTGCCACACCTAATGTTAGAATGGTATTTGGCGGGGTTATGAGAGCTTCACGCTTTGGTCTGCAAGGCAAAATCATTGTGATTACGGCGTTGGCAGTCGTTACGGTGACGGCTGTTTCCACCGTCATCGCCATGGTTCTCACCCAGCAACTTGTTGAGGAAGAGATTTACCGCAAGGCGCTGGCCCAAGCCCGGGTCGCGGCTCACCAGTTAGTGAACGAGGATGCACTCAGCAACCCCGACCGGCTGGGGCGCATCCTGGGACAAGTGTTGCGTGACCTGCCGGGAGTGCGACAGGCTGACGTGTACCTGCACGCGCCCGATCATCACCTGGCCGCCACCACTCAGACGCAGGCGGCACACCTCGAATTGGATAACACCCCCCGCATTGACACCTACAACGAATTCGAGCGGCCCGATGATGACGAGATCACGATCGAAACCAATGACGGCAAGTACTGGATTATGGGTGTGACCGTGCGTGACCAGGGCGTTTCGGTCGGATGCCTGGACCTGAAGGTTTCCAAGTCACAGACGAGCGTGGTGACGCGCAACTTGGTAACGCAGAACGGCCGGGTGATGCTGGCCAGTCTGGCTTTTCTTATCCTGGTGATTCACGTGTTCTTTCTGCGCGCCGTGCGGCACCCGGTGAAAGAAATGATTCGCGTGATGGAGTCGGCGGAGCAAGGGCAATTGAACGTGCGGGCGCGCTTGCAGAGCTGGGATGAGATTGGACTGCTGGCCGCCCACCTGAACCGCATGCTGCGCCGCATCGAGAATTTCAACCGCGAGTTGGGCCACAAAGTGGAAGAAGCCACGGTGGAATTGGCGCAGCGGAACGAGGAGTTACGGGGCATCAATGAGGAGCTCTTCGAGACGCAGAAGACCTTGGCGCGCTCGGAACGTCTGGCCGTGGCGGGACAGCTTGCCGCCAGCCTGGCCCACGAAATCGGCACACCGCTCAATTCCATTTCCGGACACGTGCAATTGCTGGCGCGGCGTTTAACCAATGACCCCTCCACCGCCCGGCGCCTACAGGTTATCGAAAAGCAGGTGGAGAACATTGTGCGCACGGTGCGGCAACTGCTCTCCTGGACGCGGAAGTATGAGCTGCACCTGGATCTCCTGGACCTGGGGCGGGTGCTGGATGACGCCGTGTTGCTTTCCTCGCCGGCGCTGGCGCTGCGCAAGATTCGCGTGCAACTGAATGTGGCCAAAGACTGCCCCAAGATTTACGGCGACTCCGGTTATCTGCACCAGGTCCTGCTGAACTTGATCAATAACAGCACCGACGCCATGCCTCAGGGGGGCCAGCTCAGCATCGGACTCCGCGCGCCGCTGCCCGGTGAGCCGCCGGAAGTAACCCTGGAGGTGGCGGACACGGGCACCGGAATGTCGCAGGAAACCCTGGCGCACATCTTCGACCCCATGTTCACAACCAAGCGCATCGGGACGGGTGCGGGCCTGGGCCTGGCCATTTGCGACCAGATTGTTCGCCAACACGCGGGCACGATTCAGGTGGAGAGCGCGCCGGAGCGTGGAACCACTTTCACGATTCGCCTGCCGCTGGATTGCCGCGAAAAGGTGGAAGCGCCGATCCTAAGTTCAGTGACAAGTGACAAGTGACGAGTGACAAGGAAGAGCGAGGATTCGATTACGAATGGTGAGTAACGACCAAGAACGGACCGGGACAAGGATAAGTGACGAGCCGGCGCGGGCGCAATGGAGCTTTTTGCTCGTCACTGGTCACGGGTCACTCGTCACTGGACTTTAACCATGGAAACCGAAAGCACGGTCAGCGTATTGGTGGTGGACGACGATGAAGACACGCGCGAGTTGCTGCGCGAAGTCCTGAGTGAGGAAGGTTACCGCGTTCTCACTTCCGGCAGCGGCGAAGAAGCCTTGGAAATCGGCAAGCAGGAGATTGTCGACGTCATCATCAGCGATATGCGCTTGGGACCGAACCTGAACGGATTGGATGTGCTGCGCGCTTACAAGGCGATTCAGCCGGAATCGGAGGTTATCCTCATCACGGCCTTTGGCACCATGGAGACCGCTATCGAGGCGGTGAAGGCCGGCGCCTTCGACTACATCTCGAAACCTTTCAAAATCGATGAAGTTGTCTTGCACGTACAGCGGGCGCTGGGTAATCGCAAACTGCTGCGCGAGAACCGCAGCCTGAAGCGGCAACTGGGAAGCCAGGTGCAGCTTTCCAGCCTGGTCGGCAACAGTCCCAAGATGCTGGAAATCTACAAGAAGATCGCCATGGTGGCCGATGCGCGTTCTACCGTCCTGATCTGCGGCGAGAGTGGGACCGGCAAGGAATTGGTGGCCAAGGCAATCCACTACAACGGCCCCCGGGCCGAGCAATACTACTACGCCGTGAACTGCGGGGCGCTGACTGAGACCCTGCTGGAGACGGAACTCTTCGGGCACGTGCGCGGGTCCTTTACCGGCGCCACGGAGAACAAGCGCGGGATCTTTGAGGCCGCTAGTGGCGGCACGGTTTTTCTGGATGAAGTCAGCGAAATGAGCCCGGGGCTGCAAGTGAAAGTGTTGCGGACCCTCGAGGAACAGGAAGTCCGCCGCATCGGGAGCAACGAAGTCGTCAAGGTGGACGTGCGGATTATCGCCGCCAGCAACCGCAATCTTGCGGACTGCGTCCAGGAAGGGAAATTTCGTCAGGACCTCTACTACCGCCTGCGGGTCATCGAGATCGATATCCCGCCCCTGCGCGATCGCCTGGAAGATATTCCGCTGCTGGTCGAACACTTTCTGAAGAAGATCGGCGGCGAGCGCGGACAGGCGTTCTCCGTCTCTCCACAGGCACTTTCCACCCTGATGAGTTACGCCTGGCCCGGCAATGTGCGCGAGCTTGAGAATGCGCTGGAATCCGCCGCGGCGCTAAACCGCACGGGGGTGATTCCGCTGGAGGATTTGCCCGTCAAGGTTCGTGCTGAAACCCTTGAGGTCAAGCGGCTGGAAGATTTCTACACGGATCT
Organism: uncultured Acidobacteriota bacterium; assembly: GCA_963804995.1. Classification (GTDB taxonomy): domain Bacteria; phylum Acidobacteriota; class Terriglobia; order UBA7540; family UBA7540; genus Bog-366. Next base: position 1,258,516 of record CAWDSK010000006.1, on the reverse strand, counting down.
GCCCTCGCTGGATGAGGTGGAGAAGCGCTACCTTGAGCACGTGCTGAAAGTGACCGGCGGCAATAAGGTGAGGACCTCAGCCATCCTGGGGATCAACCGGCGCACGCTGTACCGCAAGGCGGAGAAGTACAAGCTGCTGGTTTGAAAGAGCCGGGATACGGGATTCGGGACACGGGGTACGGGACACGGCAGGCAGGCTGGCGCAGAGTGAAACTCTGCGAGTGGAGTTTCTACATTTACCTACGCTGTGAATTACGTGCCGGAAACCACCCCGGCGCTATCGCGCCTCCCCTCCTGATTCAGGAGGGGAGTTCCGCAAGGCTCCCCTCCTCAGATGAGGAGGGGCGACGCGCTAGCGGCGGGGGTGGTGCTGAGCAGGAAATGTACAAACTCCAGGCGCAGAGTGAAACTCTACGATAGGGTGAGCGACTCGGATGAGTCGCAGAGCTGTGCACCAGCCGGTCAAGGTGGTCGGGGGTAGCCACGGTCAATGTAGTTTTGACCGTGGGTTTTTCTCACGCCCGGTGTCAACCCCGTTACTGGCCGCAGTCGCGAAGACAATCCAACGGTCGTTCGGCATCGAGGGAAGAACCCACGGTCACAAAAGCGGTGACCGTGGCTACCCGCTCGCCACTTGTAACATGTACGACCTGCCCCGATTCATCGGGGTCTTGCCCATGTGCGATCACGGGCGGGAGAAGTTGTGAAGAAATCCCTGAACGAACAAAAGCATCTCGCGCAGAGACGCAGAGGCGCAGAGAAAGCAAATCAGTTATTTACTTAAAATCTCTGCGTCTCAGCGGCTCTGCGCGAGATTATCTATTTTTCCACAGCGTCGGACGCCCGTGCCACGAGAAAAGCAAGGTCCGCTCTGCGATATGGTGAGCGACTCGGATGAGTCGCAGAGCTGGGCACCAGCCGGTCAAGGTGGTCGGGGGTAGCCACGGTGTCGCCGCGGCTGAAAGTCCGCCAATCTTAATGGTGGACAACCTCTCGTGACCGTGGGCTTTTCTCGCCCACCCCCCAACTTCCCACCGCCCGACCCGCCCTTTCCGTGCCGGGTTCGACTATTCAAGCAGGCTGTGGCTTCGCCATCAAGGGAAGAACCCACGGTCACAAAAGCGGTGACCGTGGCTACTCGCTTGAGCCCGAAAGGGGCGAAATAACGAAGCCCAGGCCGAAGGCCCGCCGATCTTAATGGTGGCCAACGGCCTGGGTTTAGATTATTCCCCAATTTTGCCCCCAGCCCTGAAAGGGCGGGATACTGCTGGACGCGCACGGAATCGCCTACGATGAGCGGTACGTGTGGGATTGAAGAGGACTGTCCCGCCCCTTCAGGGCTCGGGGTTGATGGGGGTCCCGTTGACTACAACCGTTTGTTAAATCATGGCGAGAATGGACGCGGACCCCGATCAGATCGGGGCGGTCCGCGCAACGAACTTGACGTTCAGAGCCTTGCTGTATATCATGGTATATATCACCGGAGAGGAGGGATTGATCGTGCGACAAAAAGCCAAAGTTTTTACCAATGGCCGCAGCCAGGCGGTGCGCCTGCCGGCCGCGTTTCGCTTCGACACCAAGGAAGTTTTCATCGACCGTAACCCGCGCACCGGAGACGTGATTCTGTCCCGCAAGCCTGCGAACTGGAGCGAAGTGTTCGCCGCGCTCGACCGTGCCGGCGTGCCCGAGGACTTTCTCGCCGACCGCGACCGGAGCCTGCCCCAGGAGCGAGAGACGGTATGATTTACCTGCTCGATACGAACACCGTGAGCTACATCGTCAAGGGCCAGTCCCGGCACGCCCGCCGCAAGCTCGCACGGGTGAGCGTCGATCACGACGTCTGCATCTCGGTGCTGACCGAGGCGGAGATCCGCTTCGGCCTCGCCCGCGGGAAGCTCTCGGCGGCAACGGAGGCTGCCGTTGAGCTGTTCCTATCCAAGATTGACATCCTGCCCTGGGACTCCGCCGCGGCGCGGGCCTACGCGAAGGCCCGCGCCACGCTGGAACGAATCGGCAAGCCGCTGGCGAACATGGACCTGCTGATTGCCGCCCATGCTGCCGCGGTGGGAGCCGTGCTGGTGACGAACGACTACACCCTGCGAGAGTGCTCGAAGCATATCGACGTGAGGCAGACGGTCAATTGGGCCGACGATGTGGGGGTGAAACCCTGACTCCCCATCGGCCGCTTCGTCCTTGTGACCGTAAGATTGCTCCGTTGGCAAGGCCCCGGCCCGTAACCACCCCCGGCGCTAAGCGCGCCGTCCCCCTTCCTTCACTGCGTTCAGAGCTTGCCCTGAACGAAGTGAAGGGACAAGCTCTGAATCAGGAGGGGAGCCCGTCCGTCCGCCCTGGCAGCCTGTGGCGCGGAGCATCCGCCGGGTTTCCTCTGTATTACTAACCCCCGAATCTTCGCGGCGCGCGAAGATTTTGTGCCACGGGCATCTGAAGGTGTGAAAGAATACCATTTTCACCGCTGAGACGCTGAGACGCAGAGAAATGACCCTTTGTTTTCAAGCCTCTGCGCCTCAGCGTCTCCGCGGTGAAAGGTTTGATGGGATTTTTTCACAGCTTCTCTTGCTCGGGCATGGCCAGGACCCCGATGCATCGGGGCGGGTCGGCCATGGCACAGCTTTGGTTGCGGCTCTGCCGCGCTGTGCCTCCGCGGCGAAGGCTGGTTGGGGGGGGATTGGGTAGGTCGCCCCTTTGGGGCTCACCAGTGGCCCACCCGTTTTGGATTTTCAATTCTGGATGAAAAAAGAGGGGGAGCGGCCGCACCTGGTCCGTAATCTAAAATCCAAAATCGAAAATCCAAAATTAATCGGGCAGGGAACCGGAAGTTCGACTATTCTTGACCCTTCCGATCAGGGCGAACGAAAACTCACGGCATCGAAGGTCACGCGCCACGGCGATGTTCATAATCTCACGGAATATGTTCATCAGGTGCTATGCTCAAATGGGGAGGTTTCGGCCCTTCCGGTATGAAGTGAGGAGCATTTGAAGTATTCACATATTGTCAAATCGGCGGCGAAGCACCTCTGGTCAGGTTTCAAACTGCCCTATATGGTGATGTTTGAAACTACCCTGATGTGCAATATGTTTTGCGAGTATTGCATCTTCGGCGAAGAGGGCAAGTTCAACGATCTGCAGACCCGCGCCACTCGCGACCGCATCTTCACGCGCATCGATGAATTCTGCGAGATGGGGATCTTTGCGCTCAGCTTCTCCGGCGGCGAGCCGTTGCTCAATCCCAATACCTGTGACTACATTGCCCGCGCCGCGGACAAGGGCATGTGGACCTCGATGCCTACGAACGGCCTGCTGATCAAGAAATACGCGGACGGCGTGGCGCGCCTGGATATGTTGGAGGTCTCGATCGACTCCCTCAATGTCCAGCGTTTTGCCAAACGCCGCGGGGTGGACGGGCTGCCCCGGATTCGGGAGAATCTCGATTTTGTGCTGGCGAAACGCCGGCCCTATACCACGCAAATCAATGCCGCGGTGAATCTGGAGAACCTTTACGATTTGACGGACCTGGCGGAATTCTGCAAGCAACGCCACTTGGTGCTGCATCCGGAGGCGGTCCATAACGTGATGCGCAGCGGCGAACTGCTGCCTGACTCGGAGCTGCATGGCAAGGAGCTCGATACTGTGGAAATGTTCCTGCGCGAGCTCCGCATGGCCTACCCGAAGAACGTCCGCTTCTATACTCATTACTATAGTTTCTATCGCCAGGGCGGATTCGGGCCCCAGTTCCCCTGCCGGCATCCTTCCAAGCTCATTTCGATGAAGCCGGATGGCGCCATCCACTTGCCTTGCGCCTTCGCCACCCTGCACAAGTCGCAGGCGCCCCTGGCGGAAATCTTTGCGTCGGAAGAGGCGCGGAAAATCATCTCGCAAGAAGCAACTTTGTGGGACTTTTGCAAGGGGTGTAAGATCGGCTGCCCGTACGAGGTGAGCGCCTATACCAACAGCCCGATGTTGGCGCTGGAATCCGGGCTGAACTTCCTGCGGATTATTTAGCGCAAAGGTCTGCGGTCCGAAGTCCGGGGCCGAAATTCGAAAATCGAAATTCGAAAATCGCCTGGTAAACCTCCGAACCGCTATTTTGAGTTTCGATTCCGAGCCTTCGGACATTGATGGGAAACCGAACTTGCTCATGCTGACAGTGGGGATCATTGCCGGGATCGGCTTGGCGTTCGGCGCGTGGTTCTATTGGGCCTGCTACGTTCCCACTTCCACTTTCTTCGGGCCGGCGATCACCCGCGGTTCTATGGAAGGCAAGCGCCTCTGCCTGACGTTCGATGACGGCCCGGCGCCGCCGTTTACGGAACGCATCCTCGAAATCCTCCGCGAGCACCGCGTACCTGCAACCTTTTTCGTTTGCGGTAAGAATGCGGAAAGAAATCCGGAATTGGTTCGGCGGATTGTCGCCGAGGGCCACACGCTCGGCAATCATACTTACTCCCACTTGCTAATCTGCTTCAAGGGAAGGCAAAGACTCGCCGAGGAGATTGACCGCGCCCAGGAGACCCTCGAAAGCGTGGCAGGTTATCGCCCCAAAGTCTTCCGGCCTCCTTACGGGGTGCGCTGGTTCGGTTTGGTGCCTACGCTCCTCGAACGTGGCATGCACCTTATTCTTTGGTCCGCGGCGGGCTACGACTGGAAAAAGGACGCGACGGGCATCGTGGAAGCCACCCTCAAGGGGTTAAAACCTGGGGCTGTAATCCTCCTGCACGATGGTTGAGAGACACGGCCTGTGGCGGAGGTTGACCGATCCCCCACCGTCCAAGCCCTGCCAGCCATCATTGAAGGCGCCCGCCAGCAGGGGTACTCCTTTGCTCCTCTCGAAGAGTTCCTCCCTATTGCCTGATCCCGACAAGTGTGGCAAATTGCGACACCCCTATGATAATTGAAAGTGCGGGGTTCCCGAAGGTACAAAAAGCGGAAGAAGACCTCGCACTACGACGCCAAGGTGCAAATTCGCGAATAAGAGCTAATGTCCTCAGTCATAAGTTCGCTGACAAAGTCTCACTGGGTTCAAAGGCGACCCCCTCACCCCCGGCCCCTCTCCCCAAGGGGGCGAGGGGAGAGTTGAACTTACTCCCTCGCCCCCTTGGGGGAGAGGGTGGACCGCAACCGGCGCTTTCACCAGCCGGGGCGGGACGGGTAAGGGGGTCACCCTAGAACAAATTTAAGGGGAGATTCTAGGGTTACTGGGAATCCCCGGCAAATTGACTCTACATCTACAAACGTCCCTTCCATGGGAGCAAAAGCAGGTTTGTGGGGTCGAATGTCGGATTGTGAGGCAAATTGCCACATTAGAAAGAGGCTCAAGTTGTAATCCTAAGACACTTTGACCCTATGAAATTAAAAAGTCATAATGAAACCAAATGGTTACAAGCTTACGCGAGGCTTGGCACTGCCCGTGCATACATGCAACGTGGAACGTGCGGGGTATACCTTTCGCGATGAACAAGATACTGGTAGTCGATGACGATCAGGAAAGCCGAGACCTGCTCTGTGAGGTTTTGGAAGCCAATGGCTACTCCGTGTGTACGGTGGCTGACGGTCGCGCCGCCCGCGAAGTGCTGAGCCAAGACGGCGAGTACCGCATTGTCATCGCTGACCTCCAGATGCCCAACGAGTCCGGCCTGGAACTTCTTCGCAAGTTACGCCAGCAGAATTCCAAGCACGACATCATCCTCATGTCTTCGTTTATCAGTGGACCAGAAAGAAAAGCAGCGCAAGCCCTGGGCGCGCATGCCTTGCTCGACAAACCTTTTCAGCTCTCGGAATTGATTAAGACAGTTCAGGAGCTAAGCGCGCAAGATCCCATTGGCATTTCTTCGTGAGGAAGGTTCCGGCCAAAGCTCGCATCTAAATCTGCAGGATGAGGAGTAATGATGGACGTTACGTCAAAAGTTATTGAGATTATCGCCCGAGAGCAACACCTGGACTCGAGTAAAATCACCGTGGACTCCACGTTTGCTGAGCTCGGCATCGATTCGCTCGACGGCGTGAATATCCTCTTCGCCCTAGAGGAGGAGTTCAAACTTGATATCCCCGACAGCGTAGCCCAAAACATGCGGGGAGTCCGCCAGGTTGTAGACGCCCTCACTCGCGTTCTGGAAGGCAAAGACGTATCTGATTTGGTGGCCATGGCGAAGAGCGAGACTCCCGCCACCACCAGCTAATCCTCGACATCCAAGGGGCCCATCGTGCGGAGAGTAGTCATCACCGGGATTGGAGTCTTTGCATCCCCCGGCAAGAATGCTGGCAGTTTCTTCGAGAACTTGGTCGAGGGCCGCTCGGCCATCCGGCGCATTGCGCAGTTTGATCCTACCCCGCTGAGCGTGCAGATTGCCGCCGAAATTCCGGATTACGATCCCCTCGACTTTTTTCCTGCCAAGCGGCTTGATCTGCTCGACCGCTTCAGTCAATTTGCTCTGCTGGCGGCCAAGGAAGCCGTGGAATCCAGCGGCGTGCAGGTTCGCGATGAGGAGCGGCCGCGTTTCGGCGTGGTGATGGGCACCGGTATGGGCGGCGCCCAGACTTTTGAATCGGGGTACTTCAACCTTTTCGTCAACCATGCGACACGCTTGCACCCCTTTACCATCCCCAAGATCATGCACAACGCCGCCACCTCGCAAGTGTGCATGGAGTTTGGCGCGCAAGGGCCTTCGCTTACTACCGCCACGGCCTGTTCCTCTTCCGGGCACGCCATTGGGGAAGCGTTTCACTTGATTAAATTTGGCATGGCGGACCTCATGCTCACCGGGGGAAGTGAATCGCCGATTACCTTCGGGATGATCCGATCCTGGGAATCGGTGCGGGTACTGGCCACAGGTAATGGCAATCCCAGCCGCGCTTGCCGGCCGTTTTCGCTGGACCGCGAAGGCTTTGTGATGGGGGAAGGCTCCGCCATACTGATGCTCGAGGAACTCGAAGCATGCCCAAAAGCGTGGGGCCAGGATTTATGCCGAGATTTCCGGTTTCGGGATGAGTTCCGACGCCGGCCACATCACGCAGCCCTCCATTGACGGGCCGGCGCGGGCGGTGCGTATGGCGCTGGCTGAGGCGCAAATCAATCCTGAAGAAGTGGACTATATCAACGCCCACGGAACGGGCACGCGCTTAAACGATGTCACGGAGACGCAGGTGATCAAGGAAGTGTTCAAGGATCACGCTCGGCGCCTGGCCATCAGCTCCACCAAGTCGATGCACGGACACGCCATGGGGGCAACGGGGGCAATCGAAATGGCGGCCACGGTTCAGGCCATTGACCGGGGGATCATTCCTCCTACCGCCAATTACACGCTGCCTGACCCGGAGTGCGACCTGGACTATGTGCCCAACCAGGCGCGGGAAAAATCGGTGCGGGTGGCGGTCTCCAATTCCTTCGCCTTTGGCGGGCTGAATGCGGTTTTGCTGGTCCGGCGGTTTGAATAAAGGCAGAAGTTAGAAGCTAGGAGCTAGAAGAAGGGGGGGCATCCTCCTAACCCCTCGCTTCTAACTCCTAACTTCTAGCTCCTAACTTCTAGCTTTTCGCTTCTCAGTTCTTCTCGGAGTTTTTTGATGATTCACAAGCGCGTCTGCATTCTGACCCTCGGTGTCGGCTCGGGCCACCTGCGCGCTTCTGAAGTTGTGCAGCGCGCTCTCTCAGACAGCCGGGACCCCATCGAGGTAAAAGTGGTGGACGCTCTCGATTCGGCCAAGGCCTGGTTCCACTGGCTTTACGTGGACCCGTATTGGTGGATGTTGCGGCACGCGCCCTGGCTTTGGCGGGCAGTGTTTGAGCGCCGGCAACGCAGGTTCCATCAATCCACGGCGCCCCACTGGATGTTTCGTCGCGGCTGCCGCGAGGTGCTGCGCCAGATCAAGAACTTTGCGCCGCACCTGGTGATTGTCACGGAAATCGGGGCGGCGGAAATCGCGGCCCTAGGCCGGCGCGAAGGCTGGTTCAACTCGCCCATCCTGGCGGTGCAAACCGATTTTCAGACGGAGCCGCCCTGGGTGCAATCCGGCATCGATATGTACTGCGTGGCGAGCGAGGAGGCACGCGGCCAACTGATTGGTTGGGGAGTGTTGCCCAACCGGGTGCTGCTCAGTGGCATTCCGGTGGATCCGGCTTTTGCCTTGCCCTTTGACAAGTCGGACCTGAAGCGGGCGCTGGGCTTGGATGCGCACCGGCCCGTGGTTCTGGTGATGGGTGGGGGAATGGGCCCTGTGCCGCTCGACAAAGTCATTGCGAGCCTTGAGCTCTGCGGTGTCCCCATGCAAGTGCTGGCAGTGGCCGGCCACGACCACAAGGTTCGCAAGCGGCTGGAAGCTCTGCGCGGGCGACTGGCTATGGACCTGCATCTTTTTGGCTGGACCGAAACCATTCCGGAACTGATGGCGGTTGCCGATCTGTTGATCACCAAGCCCGGCGGGCTTACGGCGGCAGAAGCGCTGGCAGCAGGATTGCCGATGATCCTTACGCACCCCATTCCCGGGCCGGAGGAGCGGCACGTTCGCTTCCTGGAGCAGAAGGGCGTGGCGCTGCACGCTGACAGGCTGGCGGATCTTCCGCGCCTGGTGTCCCAACTGCTCTTGTCTGCACCGGAACTGCAAGGAATGCGGCGCCGCGCGCGCGAGTGGTCGCGTCCGGACGCCGCTCATGCCATTGCGCAGGTGGCGGTGGCGCTGCTCGAAGAAGGCTACCTATATTGATCTGCTGGCCACGCCACCGCCGCGATCGGGTGAGTCGGCGTATTTGATGTAAATAGACGTCCGTAGTCCGTTGTCCGTAGTCCGTGGTCTGTTCCCACTGAATGGATCCAATTCTTGCAGCGACTTTGCTGTCCTCCGGGAGCACGGACATGATGGTATTTGACAACTGACGACGGACCACGGACAACTGACAATTCCTATGCTCAGTCAAGTTCGCAAACTCGTGGAGCGCGCTTTGGTTGGCAATTCGGTGCCGGCGCTGGTGCGTTGGGGTAAGCGTGTTCCCCACTCCGTGATTCGGAGTATCCAGGCGGATTCCTTTCGCGAGGTCGTTCGTTACACCGCACAGCACCAGAAATTCTTCGCGCAAAAATTACGAGAGCACGGGATTGACCCCCAGCGTGTCCGTCGCCCTGAGGATTTGGGAGACATCTTCACCACGCCCGAAGATTTGCGCGCGCTGCCCGCCGAGGAATTTTTGTGCCAGGAGCCCGAACTGGTCTTCGAAACCACCGGAACCTCCGGGGGCCCCAAGCAGGTTTATTACTCCTGGCAGGAGTTGGACTTCGCCGCTCGATATGAAGCCGCGGCGTTGCATGAAAACGGGGTGCGCCCCGGCTCCCGCGTGGTATGCACGTTTGACGCAGGTTACTGGATCAGCAGTTGGGTTACCTTCCTGGCCTGCAAGTACCTGGGCGTTTTCTGCTCGGCGGTGGGCAAGCCCCATCCACGCGAGGTCTACTCGCGCCTCGGTCAATATAAATACAACGTGATAGCTGCGGACCCTACGTGGCTGGTCAGCCTCAGCGAAATCGCCGAGAAAGAGGGCACGTTTCCCCTCCGGCTGATTCTGGCGGCGGGTGACCGCATGACCGACGTGTACCGGCACTACGTGGAGAGCGTCTGGAAGTGCCCCGTGGTTCTCGCTTATGGCTCCACCGAGCAGGGGGGGGCGGGCATGGAATGCCTGCGCCAGGACGGCTACCACGTGGATGAATTCAATATTTACTTTGAGATCCTCAACCCGGACAAAGAGGGTTACGGCGAGCTGGTAGCCACTACCCTGGCCCGCCGGACGATGCCATTCATTCGCTATCGGGTTCAGGATGTAACACGATTCATAGACGCGCCTTGTCCCTGCGGAGCTCCCTTACGGCGTATTGAGCGCATCAAGGGCCGCCGCGACGAGATGGTCGTGATGGGCGCGGGGAATATGTATCCGGAGATATTCGAACGTGTCCTGCACGATGTGGCAGGCCTCCGCGAGAACTGGCAGGTGGTCGTCCGCCAGGAAGGCCTGCACGATATCCTGGAGTTTCGCTTGGAGCTCAACAATGGGACTAGCGCTATTGCGGTGGAAGCGGCCATCCAGGAGAGCTTGAAGGGCCTTTATCCTGATGTCTGGGCTAATCATGTTTGTGGCATGTACCGCTTGGCTTTCCGGTTTCTTCCTCCGGGGAGCATCGAGCAAGGCAGGAAGCCGCGGCGTTTGGTGGACGAGCGCGCGGCGTGAATGCTAAATTTGGAAAAAGGGCAAACTATAAGAAGTCCACAAGGCCAAAGTTTGGTCCTTCATAATTCAGAATTATATTTGAAAGGATTTATAACCCGACGATGAAGAACTCATCCCTTGCCAGTAAAGTTGCGAAGCGTGATTTTGCCCCCATCGTATTCTGCGATTTCGATGGGACGATCTCGCAGCTCAACGTGACCGACCAGATCCTGGATCAGCTTGCAGACCCTGCCTGGCGCGAAGTTGAGCGAGAGTGGGTGATGGGCCTGATCGGCTCGCGGGAATGTCTGGAGCGCCAGATCGCCTTGGTGGATGCTCCTCCGAAGGAACTCCACGCACTGATTGACTCGATTGCCATCGACCCGCACTTCTCAGACTTCTGCCGGTTCACCCGCCGGCGGAGCCTGCCGCTTTACATCGTGAGCGACGGCTTTGATTACGTTATTCGCCGCATTCTCAAACGCACCGGTGTGGGCAGGCAGTTCCGAGACAGTTCGCGTCTTTACGCGAGTGCTTTGCGAGTGGAAGGCCACCGCTTGCTTCCCTCCTTCCCTCATTCGGGTGAGGGTTGCGAGCACGGCTGCGCGACCTGCAAGCCCGCCGTGATACGCGCGGTCGCGGAAGGGCGGCGCCCCGTAGTCTTTGTAGGAGATGGCATGTCGGACCGCTTCGCCGTGGAAGCCGCAAACGTCGTCTTTGCCAAACGTCAATTGTTGGCTCATTGCCGGGAGAAGGAGATAGCCTGCCATCCGTTCGAAACTTTCCAGGATGTTCAAGGTGAGCTCGAGAAGTGGTTTGCTACGGCGCCCGCCCGGCGATACCGGCAGGCCGTCGTAGCGATGTCTTGACCCAAACCGCATCTTAAGCGGTGTCACCTTGAAAGGGCGGGGTTATAATTAAGTTCATGGCGGAATTGGGTCAGGAGATTGCGGCCTTTGAAGGAATGAGCAAGGATTGGGAGGTTCAGCCATGAGCACAACTTCGAATCTCGAATTGCCGACTGAACTGAAGCGAAGGATTGAGCGGGTGGCGAAGGAACGCGAGGAAGAGCCAGCCACCCTGCTTTCCTCTGCTATCGATTCGTTGCTCAGTATCGAAGAGGCGCAAATCGCTGAGGTGCGGCGGAGGGACGCGACAGACACGGGCGAGATCTCCAGCAATGAGGAAGCCTTCGCGAAGCTGGACTCCTTTCGCCCCAGCCGCAGAAATCCGTTGTCCAAATGACCGTCCTTTGGGCCAAGAAGGCCTATGGCGATCTCGACGGGATTGGCAATTATCTCTCCGGCCTGTCGGATGAAGCGGCCGAGCATACGGTCGACCGCATTCAAAGGGCTGTCCTCCGGCTTGGGGAATTCCCCAACATGGGAGCAAAGGTCGATGAGACCGGACTCCGCAAACTTGTGGTTTCCGACACTCCTTACGTCGTATTCTATCGAGTCCTCGCCGATTATGTGAGCATCCGGGGTGTCTTTCACGCGAGCCAACGCCGCTTTCTGGAATAGTATCCAGAAAAGTACGACGACGCCGAGGAGTAGATCGTTTAATTGGAAGTTGGCCCGAAAACGTTCCGCATGCTACGTCTGAGACAGTGATTTGGCGATCGCAAATCGGCAATCGAAAATCGACAATTAATACGGAGGCCCTTTGGCCATTTCTGATTCCACGACGCGTACCGCAGAACTGCTGGCTCTGGAGCGGAAGTACTGCTCGTTCGGCGACACGGTGCATTATCTTGACCCGCCGAAGATCTTTGTGGATTGCGAGGGCAGCTACCTCTACGACGAGCAGCGCACGCCTTATCTCGACCTCCAGATGTGGTATTCCGCCGCGAGCTTTGGTTACAAGAATCCCCGCCTGAACGAGGCGCTCAAGCGGCAGATCGATCGTCTGCCCCAGCTTGCCTGCCAGTACCTGCACGCGGAGAAAGTGGAAGTGGCGGCGCGCATTGCGCAGTATTGTGAAAAGCGTTTCGGCGTCAAAGGGCGCGTACATTTCAACGTGGGCGGCGCACAGGCCATCGAGGATTCCCTTAAGCTGGTTCGCAACTACACCGGTAAGAACCTGATGTTCGCGTTCATGGGCGGCTACCACGGGCGCACGCTGGGGGCATCCGCCATCACCTCGAGTTATCGCTACCGGCGGCGTTACGGGCACTTCGGTGACCGGGCGCAGTTCATCTTCTATCCTTATTGTTTCCGCTGTATCTATAACCTTAAGCCCGAGACTTGCAATCTTTATTGCCACGATCAGTTCGCGACGCTCTTCGATAATGAGTATCACGCCGTTTGGGACGCCAAGGCGAAGACCGCGGAGTTCGGCGCCTTCTACATCGAAGCGGTGCAGGGAACCGGGGGCTACGTTATCCCGCCACGGGATTATTTCCAGCGCCTCCAGCAGACCTGCCGCGAGCGCAAGATCCTGATCGTCGATGACGAAATTCAAATGGGTTTCTACCGCACCGGGAAGTTCTGGGCGATTGAGAATTTCGGCATCACGCCGGACATTATTGTGTTCGGCAAAGCGCTCACCAATGGCTTGAACCCGATCTCCGGCATCTGGGCGCGGGAGGAATTGATTACGCCGGAGCTCTTCCCGCCCGGCTCCACGCACTCAACTTTTTCCTCCAACACGCTGGGCACCGCCGTGGCGCTTGAGACGCTCAAGATGCTGGAGGAGGGGGACTACGAGAAACTTGTGAACGAGAAAGGTGCATACTTCCTCGCGGGGCTCCGCAAGCTCCAGAGCCGCTATCCCGGCGTCATCGGTGACGTGGACGGGCTGGGCCTGGCTCTGCGCTTGGAGGTTTGCAAGGAAGATGGTATCACGCCTGACCGTGACCTTACCGACCGCATCTTTGCAGAAGGGATGGCTGGTGAAATCCCGGTGGGCGGCAAGAAGTACGGGCTGGTGCTCGACGTGGGCGGCTACTATAAGAACGTGTTCACCATCGCGCCCTCATTTACCATCACGCGCGAAGAAATGGACCTGGGCCTCGAGCTTCTGAATCAACTTTTCCAGCGCTGCCTCTGACGCCAAGGTGGTGTCTCAGTTTGCTGTAGCGGCGGTCTCCGACCGCCGGAATCTATTGAATCAAAAGCCGGCGGTCAGAGACCGCCGCTACAAGACAAGCAAACTGAGACACTACCGACGCCAAAGGTATGGCCGCTGTTCCGCAGCAGACGTGATAAAATCAAGTGAGGGAATTGTTGATGCAGAAGAACGTTCAATTCGTGACCGATGCTGAAGGGCGCAAGACTGCTGTCATTCTTCCTATCGAAGAGTATGAAGATCTGATGGATGACTTAGCGATGGGCCGTGCCGCCCGGGCAAGCAAATCTGAGCCCCGCCGGCCGATTGAAGAGGTGATGAAGGAATTGCGCGCGGCTGGCGAAATTGATGTTTAAGGTCAGCCGAAGGCTTATGTGCTCTTTCCCTAACGGGGTGTGTCGCCCAGAAACATCGAGCGATTCCGACACACCTGGTCACGAGGCATACATGCGACGCCCCTTTTTTTGGCTTTTGGCCGTGATAGCGCTGGCAAGTGTTGTGCAGAATAGCGCCGGTCAGGATTTCGTCAATACGGCCGTGGCGGGTTTCCCTACCCAGACTTTGCGCGTGGAATACTCGAGCCTGGCCAAGCTTCGCAAGCTTACCAACTACCAGAGCTTGCACCAACGCTTCGTGGGGCCTCGGCTCCAACAGCTTGAATCGACTTTGACTGAGATCGGAATCCGCGAAGACAACATTGACGAACTGATGACGGGCTGGAAGCTGGGCGACAAACAAATGGACCTCTACGGTTTTGCCTCTGGGCGTTTTGATAAGGCGCGGGTGGCCAGCCGCGCGGCAGCGCAAAACCTTACGCCCACGCCGATTGGAAGTCAGCAGGCCTATTGCTTGCAGGCGGGCCTGGCGGGAACCTGCGTCGTGGTTCTGGAGAGTTCCCTCGGGGCTTTCGGGCCGCTCGCGGACTTGACCTCGATCCTGGAAGCGCATGCCGGGCAGGCACCCGGACTGAGCTCCGACGTGCGCTTTACGCAACTCTTAGCGGATACCCGCAAGGATGCGCCGATCTGGGGGATTGCCCTGGGCACATCCGTCGCGGATTGGTTCGGGAGCTGGCTTTCGACGCAAAACAACCTGAAGCTGGATTGGACAAAGGTCTTCGAAAAGGTGGAGTCCCTGACTTACAGCATCGACGCCGCGGACAAGGTCACTACGGACCTGAAGCTCAACTGCGCGACCCCGGAAGATGCGGTTACGCTGCGGCAGGTTCTGGATGGACTGAAGATGGCCCAGCAACTCGCCTGGCAGGTTCAGAACCCCGGCCACGCGAACCCCTACGAGCAGATGACCGTCAGCCTGAATGGAAAGCAGATTGGCGTGCAATTGGCGATGGGGTATATGGATCTTCAACTCGCCCGCGGGGTCGGAGCGCCCTCCAACTGACCGGCGGTGACCGGTAGGGTTCGGCCGGGAACTGCCTATCGCTATCCTCTATATATAGACGCGTGTCTGTTTTGAAGGCCGCCGAAGTTCGATCTTGGCTTGGCACCTGGTGAGATAGTGGCGGGGATCGAACTTGGGGGGACTTCGTTGAAACTCGAGAAGCGCAGCGCGGCGGAGCCCTTGATGAAAAGGCATGGTGAAAAACGTAGGGAGTTTGGAAAATAAGTGGGACCTCGCCCGCTATGCCCCGCGGAGAGCAACAAGTGGGACATGTCCCAGTGATGACAAAAAGTCGCTTGCCCGCAAGAACCGGGGAGGAGAGCGTGCCATGCCGAGCCGGTTTTCCTCACCCCTCACCGAGCCTGACTCCCCACCCGTCGTCGAGCCGGACGGGCAGGTTTTTTGCCTCCGGACTTCCCCTCGGAGAGGGATATGATTTCAATTTCTGGCCCACGAGGTTTAGCAGATAGGGCTGCGCGGTGGAGAGGCAGAGGAAAGGCAAAAGTCAAAATGCAAAAGTCAAAAGGCAAAGTGCAAAAGTAAAAAGCCTCTACTGGCCGTGACTGTCCGCTACGACGCACGCGACGCTGTCCGGGCGGACTGAGAGTCATCGAGGGCGGAGTGAGGGACGGTTCTGGCAGTTTTGTGGCGTATGCGGGTGATGTCGGGAGCGCCGGGGCGACTCTCAGTTCAGCGCCCCGCAGGTTCGCGTTTTGGGAGTGAGTTTGCGATGAGAAATCACCGGCAATTCGGTATTCCGAGGAACCCCTAAGAAACGCCCATTTCCTCCTTGGCAGGACTAACATCATCCCCTAAAAACCGGTCAAAACGGCCCAAAACACCCTCCAGGGACAAAATAATTCGTGGGCACATATGTTGTGGCTCGACCGCCCAACTATACAATATCTTCGGTAAATTCCCTAAGATACCATGATAAATCCCCCTGAAAATACTAAGAAACCCCTATAACTAACAAAAATTATCTTGACAGCCGAAATGTCAAGAGCGTATAAGCGGACCAATGACGGTAGTTGAGCATTTTTCATCTGACAGATTTTGAAAGCGTGCTGGGACGCGAAATCGACGGAAGGTTAAGAGCTATGGTAGAAACCAGAGAGGTCATGGATATCAGAGAAGCCTCCGAATACCTCGGAATCTCGCGGGAGACTCTTTATAAGTATGTATACGAAGAGAAAATCCCCGCGTTCAAACTTGGTAATCGTTGGAAATTCAAGAAGACCGTCCTGGACCGTTGGATGGAGAAACAGAGTGCGCAGTTTGAACAGCGCGCGTCCCGCAGGCTGCGCGCCACCGCTCGGTAGGGAGCATTGCCAATGTTTGGGTTAGGAAAAACGAAAAATCTGGTCGGGTTGGACATCGGATCGAGCGCCGTCAAGGCCGTGGAGTTACGGAAAAAAGGCGACACCTATGAACTCCTGAACCTGGGGATTGAACCCCTGGGGCAGGATACGGTGGTCGACGGCGCCATCATGGACGCCCTCTCGGTTTCCTCGGCCATTGAAAAAATCTTCAATGAGAACCGGATCAAGACCAGGAACGTGGCAACTTCCGTTTCCGGCCACTCGGTCATCGTCAAGCGAGTCACCGTGGGCGCCACCAGCGATGAGGAGCTTTACAGTGCGATCCCTTACGAGGCGCAGCAGCACATCCCCTTTGACATGACGGACGTGAACCTGAGCTATCAATCGTTGGGGCCCGCGCCCGGGGGAAACGGCACCGACGTAATGCTGGTGGCCGTTAAACGCGAGAAGATTCTGAACCACACCAATGTGTTGAGCCAGGCCGGCAAGATTCCTTACGTGGTGGACTACGACGGGTTTGCGGTCTTCAATGCGTTTGAGATGAACTACGTGATTCCCCACGACCAGATGGCGGCGCTCCTCAATATCGGCGCCAGCATCATGAACATTGTGATCGGCCGGTCCGGCAATCCGCTGTTCACCCGCGACGTTTCCGTAGGGGGCAATCAGTACACGGACACTTTGCAGAAGGAACTGGATTTGAGCTTTGAGGACGCCGAGAGGCTGAAGCAGGGTCTGGAGGTTTCCAACGTAACGCAGGAGCAAAAGCTTCCCCACCTGCGGTCGGTGACGGAAATCCTGATGCTGGAAATCCAGAAGACCTTCGACTTCTTCCGGCAAACCACCTCGACCGATAACATCCAACATATCTATGTGGCGGGGGGGACGGCCAAGATCGAAGGTCTGGTCGATCAGCTCAAAGCGGAGTTCAACATCCCCGTGGAGACCATCAACCCCTTTCAAAGGATTAACATTGATCCCAAGAAATTTGACGTCGGCTACGTGGAAGAAATCGCTCCCCGTATGAGTGTTGCGGTGGGGCTGGCTTTAAGGAGCTTTGACTAGCCATGATTAAGATCAACCTACTGGGAGTCGCGCCACCTCCGACCAAGGCTGCGCCGGGCCCGCCGGCGTCCACAGCCTTCCAGGTGGTGACGTTCGTCGGTGCCCTGATCGTCAGCTTCGCGATCGTCGGCTTCATCTACAAAATCTGGACCAACCAAATCGCGGAACTCGAACAATCCCTGAAGAAGGAAAAAATCCGGCAGACCGAACTGGAAGTGGTAAAAGCCCAGAACCTGAAATATCAGCAGCGTCTCAAAGACCTCAAGACACGGATTAACACTATCCAGGCCTTGCAGAACAGCCGGGTGGGGCCGGTGGAGCTGATGACCTCCTTGGGAAATGTGGCGAACCGCGTCAGCGAAGTATACCTGTACACCGCCTCTCCCAGCGGTGAGCGCCTGGAGCTGAAAGGGCAGTCCGGGACCGTGGATTCCATGGCGAATTTTCTGGCCTACTTGAAGAACTCCGGCGCCTTCGACAACGTCCAGTTGGTGCAGTTCTATCAAGACGATCAATACAACCGACTGACGTACAAGTTCACGGTGAGTGTTCATTTCAAATCGCCCACGGCAACGGCCACGCCGACCGCGGGTGGAACCACGCCTCCCGCGCCTGGTGCAACGCCCGGAGGCCCGCATGGTGCGCCACCTCCTGCTCCCCGTACGTAGGGCAGAACGTAGTTAGGAAAGGGTAACGAAGATGGCTAAGAGCTTTAATGACCTTCCCACTCCGGTTCAGGGAGTTATTTTTGTTGTCGTGGCTCTCGCCCTGGCGGGCGGCACTTTCTGGTACTACGTCCTGCCCCTCAACGCGAAGCGGGAGAGCCTGGACAAGCAAGTGAAACAGCTTAAGGCGGACAATGACCGGGACGAAGCCTTCCGCCAGCAGCAGACGGAGTATCTGAACCGCATTGCCCAATTGGAAAAGCAGTTGGATACGCTCCGGTCGATTGTTCCGGATGAGCAGGCGACCGACGAATTCATGAAAACGGTGTTCTCCGCCGGGATGAACACCAACGTCAATGTCCGGACTTTTATACCCAAGCCCCAAGCGGTCAAGGATTTCTATGTGGAAATGCCCTTCGCCCTGCGGCTGGATGGAACCTATTACAGTTTGTTGAGTTTCTTCGAACGGTTAGCGCATGAACAACGCATTGTAAGTGTTTCGGGTCTCTCATTGGGAACCCCGGCGGGTGGAGGCATGGGGGCTTACAATGTTCTTACCAGTGAGACGGTGGGGGCGAACTGCACGCTGACGACTTATTACAACAAGCCTCTGCCCGAAGTGGCAACACCTCCCCAAAAGAAATAGTTTGCAGGATGAGGACAATGGCTAAGCAAAGGTTGGAAAGCATGCGAAGAGGAACCCGTTTCCTGCTTGTGGCAGCAATCCTCGTGGGTTGGGGAGCCTTCCAGGTTTGGGCAGGACAAGAACCCGCGACCGGGGCGTTGCAGGGCATCAGGAACAATCTGGCGCCGCAGACGAAACCCAGCACGCCGCCCGCTCAGATAACCCCTGCTCCGGCGCCCCCCCCGCCCCCGGTGGGCGCGGTTCGACCGGGGAAAAAATCCGCGGTGACTCCGGCTCCGCGCGGCAAGGCACTGGCAGCACGCCCGCGTAAAGGGGAAAAACCCAGCGCCGGCCCTACCGAGACGGCTTCAGGAAAACGCGACCCTTTCAAACTTCCCCCGCCTCCTGGCAAAGGGACGGCCGAGGGTATTCCGGATTCCGCCCTGGGGGCACTGCCGCCAGGGACGCGTGGCCTGATAGTTTCGCAGCTCAGACTCGAGGGGGTCGTGCGTGAGAATACCACGAACAAGATGATTGCCGTGGTCACGAACGAGAGGAGATTGGCCTATTTCCTCCATGAGAACGAGCCGGTCTACAACGGCGTAGTCAGTAAGATCACGCCGGACTCAGTCTACTTCAAAGAGAACGTCCTCGACCCTTTGGGACGAGTGTCGACTCGTGAAGTGGTTAAGAAACTGGGTTCGGCCCCGGGAGAAGGCAGATGAGAAGACAAGCGATGGCATTGCTGACCGTGGGGTGGCTGATGTTGGGGATGACCCTGGCCACAGGAGGTCGCGCCTGGGCGGCCGGGGAGCTATCGACCTTAAAGGCGGTCACTCCCTCCTCGAGTCCTTTGGGACAAGAGCTGGTCTTGCGCGTGGACGGACCTTATATCTATAAGGCCGCCCAGGCTGCTCCCGATACAATTTTCATTGATATTGTGGGCGCCAAGGCCAGCGGGGTTCCGCGCAGCGGATTCTGGTCGAACCCGCTGATGTCTGGCTACAAGCTCCTGCAATACCAGGACGCTTCCGGCCTGCCCGTGACCCGCGTCCAGGTGGACACGAAGCGAGTTGAGCCGTTCGTGGTGGAGAGGGATGGCACGACCCTGCGGCTACTCTTCGGGAAGACCACGCCTGGCATTCCTGCTGTGGCGGCCTCCCCCAGCCCCGTACCCGCAGCCCCTCCGGCAGTTGCAACCGCCCCCGTGGCTTCCCCCGCGTCCGCGAGCGGACCTGTGGTGGTCTCGAAGGTGACATTGGACAAGCGTCAGACGG
This sequence comes from uncultured Acidobacteriota bacterium, assembly GCA_963804995.1. Lineage (GTDB taxonomy): Bacteria > Acidobacteriota > Terriglobia > UBA7540 > UBA7540 > Bog-366. The sequence goes on along the minus strand of CAWDSK010000006.1, from coordinate 1,238,888 downwards.
GCGAGACTTTCGTGGACGTCTCAACCTCTCGAACCGTAACCTATCATGTGATGACGCTGAAGACCCCGGCGCGTTTGGTGGTGGATATTGAAGGCGCCGAGAACGCCTCCCGCCAGAAGTCCTACACTGCCGACACCCTCGTGCTGCGGGATGTGCGCATCGCGCAGTTCCAGGAGAAGACTCCGCCGGTGGTACGCGTGGTGGCGGATTTGAATGGCGATCCGGCCTTCGACGTTCACGCTACTCCGGAGGGAGTCCGCATTGAGTTGCGCCCGCGTGGCATGGCCGCGTCCGCCGTCGCCGTGGTGAAGACCCCCGTCCCTGCTCCGGAGGTAAGTACGCCGGAGGCAAAGCCCGCGCCCTCTGTGGTGGCCGCGGTGACTCCGGTGAAGGCAGTGCCGATAACGGTCACCCCAACCCTCCCCCCGGCCCCCGCGACCGAAGTCATCGACCGCAAGCCCGCCGTGACGGTCCCCCTGCAGGTTGAGGCGAGAGATCCGGGTAAACCCGATATTCAGAGCACCTTGCCCACTACGGAGAAGGGCGCCCGGCAATTGGCTGCGGCCGCACTCCCCGCCACTCCCAGTGAGACCCCGGAGGCCCTGCGGGCCGAAAGGGCTGCCCGCACGCTGACCCCCGGAAAAGAAGCTGAGCCGCTTGCGGCGCAGGCGACTCCTCCCGGCAGTCTAACCACTCCGGGCCAGGAGACGCCTGTCTACACGGGTGAGCCTATCTCGCTGAACTTGAAAGATGTCGACCTGAAAGACTTTTTCAGGTTGATCCATGAAATTAGCGGCTTGAACATCATCGTCGATCCGAACGTAAATGGCGGTGTCACCTTGGTCTTGGATTCTGTGCCCTGGGACCAAGCCCTGGACATTGTCTTGAAGAACAACCGATTGGGGAAGATCCTGGAAGGTAACGTCCTGCGGATAGCCCAACTCTCAACTCTGACTGCGGAGCAGGAGTCGGTAACGAAACTGGCGGCCGCCCGTATGGACGCTGCCCCACTTGTGTCGATCTTCCGGCCTATTAACTACGCCAAGGCTCCGGAGATCGCGGCTTTGCTGAAGACCTGGACGGGGGGCGGCGCGTTGAGCCGCCGGGGCACAGTCCTGGTGGACTCCCGCGCCAACACCCTGATCATTTCGGATGTCCAATCCCAGATTCCCATCATCGAGAGCATCATTTCGAAATTGGACAAGAAAGCAAGGCAGGTTTCCATTGAGGCGCGGGTTGTGCTGGCCACCGCAAACTTTTCTCGTACTTTATCGTCGTCCCTGGCGGGAGGCTACTTCAACACGCACACGACAACGTCTGCCGGCACAGGGGGGAGCACCCAAGCCACTATTCCGGTTCCGACCTCGTTAACTCCTCCGCCTCCTATCATTACCCAGACCTCCGCCACAGCGGGCGGATTCGGTGTTGCTGCCATTACCAACGCGGGCGCCAATTACTTTATCAATGCTGTCCTGTCCGCGGCCGAAGAGCGTGACCAGGCGAAAACCATATCTCGTCCCTCCATCGTGACCCAGAACAATGTCCTGGGGACGGTCATGCAAGGCGCGCAGGTTCCCATTCAGACTTCCATCAACAATACCATCAGCGTGCAATACGTCAATGCGACCTTGCAGTTGTCGGTAACCCCCCAGATCACGGACGATGGCAACATCTTCATGATCATTAATGTCACCAACAACTCCGTAGGCGCGACGGTCTCGCAGGCTGGGCCCGACATCAATACGCAATCTGCGACCACACAAGTACTGGTTCCAGACGGCGGCACGGTGGTCTTCGGCGGCGTCACTGTGACGAACCGGACCAAGTCCGCCACGTATATACCTCTGTTGGGCAGCATCCCCGTGATCGGGCACCTGTTTAAGACCAGCAATGCCCAGGACAGTGACCAGGAGCTGCTCTTCTTTGTATCGCCGAAGATTCTGACCATCTAGTATCTTTACAGCACGATCTCGACTGGGTCGATTGCTGAGGGAAGGAGGAGACCGGGGTCTCCTCCTTCTCATTTCTGCCCATGCACCCAGAAAACTCTGTTTCGGAATTTGTGGTTCGCCAGGAGCGGCTTCGGGCCCTGATGGAGGCTCGCCGGGTCCCCCTCTTGCTGGTCACTAACCTCGTCAATATCCGCTACCTTACGGGCTTTACGGGCAGCGCGGGCATGGCGCTGATCGGGCCACGCCAGGGGTTCCTCTGGGTCGACCCCCGTTATACGCTCCAGGCGCGTGAGCAGGTCCATGGGGTGGAGGTCATTGAAGAAAAGAAAGGCCCGCTGGCGGGGGCGGTCGTCTGGCTCGGTAAGACCCGGGCGCGGGACCTCACTTACGAGGCGTCGAATCTCACCTGTAGCCAATACGAGAAGATCCGCACCGAAGCCGGTCGCAGCCTTCGCCTGAGGCCGGCGGGAGACCTGGTTGAGGAACTTCGCGTGGTCAAAGACAGGGGGGAGATTGAAACGATGCGAAGCGCCGGAAAGCTGACGGCGAAAGTCCTCGAAGACATCCTGCCCTGCGTGAAACCAGGGGTGACGGAGTGTGACTTGGCCGCCGAAGTCGAGTACCGCATGCGCAAGAAGGGGGCGGAGGGGGTGGCGTTTGAGACGATCGTCGCTTCGGGACCCAGGTCTGCCCACCCCCACGCACACCCCTCCTCTAAACCACTGCAAGAAAGTGAGTTGGTAATCCTCGACCTTGGTGCTATAGTTAGCGGTTATGCCGCGGATATGACGCGGACTGTCTTCCTGGGTGAGCCGAGTCGCCGGGTCCGTACGCTATACTCTGCGGTCGTCAAGGCCCAGCGCGGCGCTGTCCGGTCTGTGCAGGACGGAGTCAAGGCGGGCGATGTCGATTCTACTGCCCGCCAGATTCTGGAGGGGCGGGGGCTGGCACAGTACTTTACCCATAGTACGGGCCACGGTGTGGGCTTGGAGATTCACGAACGACCGCGCCTGGGCAAGGGTGAGACGACCTGCCTGCGAGCCGGCTCAGTGGTCACGGTGGAACCTGGGGTCTACCTGGAAGGGCTGGGCGGAATCCGCGTGGAGGATACGGTCCTCGTCGGGCCGGGCGGCCCCGAGGTCCTCACACCGGCCTCCACGGAACACTGGATCATCAGCTAACGGTACGGGAGCAAAAGCATGCCGGGTAAGAATCGCAACTCCCCAACCCCCGGGCGGGTTTGGAATCTGGAAGACATCCAGGACCTGCTCGACCTCCTGGCTACCAAGGAAATCACCGAATTTGAGATGGAGCAGCAAGGCGTTAAGATTCGCGTCCGGCGTGGAAATAGCCACGATGAGAACCCCCCCCATGTGAACGGATATACATCAGTCATGCCGGCAGCCGCGCCCACTGTGGCGCCGACGCCTCCGGTTTCGACACCGGCCCCGGCTGCTCCGGATTCTGCGGTGGAATCGACAGAGGGCCTCTTCGTCATGAAGTCGCCCATCGTGGGAACCTTCTACGCAGCGCCGGCTCCGAACGCGCCCCCCTTCGTCAAAGTCGGTGATAACGTGCGGGTGGGACAGGTTCTCTGCATCATTGAGGCTATGAAGTTGATGAATGAACTGGAAGCAGAAGTGGCCGGGGATATCGTGCGCGTTTATGTGGAAAGCGGCCAGCCGGTCGAGTACGGGCAAACCTTGTTCGCGATTGAACCCATGAGGAAAAAATAGGAGTCAGGAGATAGAAGTCAGGAGTCAGAATAAAACAACGCGGCTCCTCACTTCTGACTTCTAGCTTCTGACTCCTTCTTTTTCGAGACATGTTCAACAAAATCCTGATTGCTAATCGCGGGGAAATTGCTCTACGGGTGATTTGCGCCTGCAAGGAGCTGGGAATTCGGACCGTCGCGGTGTACTCAGAGGCTGACCGTTATTCCCTCCACGTGCGGTTTGCGGATGAGGCCGTGTGTATCGGTCCACCGCGCAGCTCCGACAGCTATCTGAACGTGGCCAGCATTATTTCGGCTGCGGAGATTACCGGCGCCGAAGCCATTCATCCGGGTTATGGCTTCCTGGCGGAAAGCGCCTACTTTGCGGAGGTCTGCGAAGCTTCCAATCTAACCTTTATCGGCCCCAAACCGGAGGTCATCCACCTGATGGGTGACAAGAACCGGGCCCGAAACAGGATGCTGGAGCTGGGACTACCCGTGCTGCCAGGCTCTGAGGTGATCCCGTCGGAAGAAGCGGCGCTGGAAGAGGCGAAGCGGATCGGCTATCCGGTCCTGGTAAAAGCCGTGGCGGGCGGGGGCGGCCGCGGCATGCGCATTGTCCACTCGGCGGAAGATTTGCCGCACCTCCTGCGGACCGCGCAGAATGAGGCTGCGGCATCCTTCGGCACTCCGGACGTTTATGTGGAGAAATACATTTCCTCCCCCCGGCACATTGAATTTCAGGTTCTGGGAGACCAGCATGGCAAGGTGGTGCATTTAGGCGAGCGCGAATGCACCATCCAACGCCGCCACCAGAAACTGGTGGAGGAGTCACCCTCCACACAGATCGACAAGGAAACCCGGCTGCGCGTGGGTCATCAAATTGTCACGGCCCTCCAGGAAATTGGTTACACCAGCGCCGGCACGGTTGAGTTGCTGATGGATGAGAATCGCAAACTCTATTTCCTGGAAATGAATACCCGCATTCAGGTGGAACACCCGGTCACGGAAATGGTGACGGGGTTGGACCTGGTGAAGTTGCAGATCCTGATTGCCACGGGCGGGAAACTGCCCTTCGAGGGTGAAACCCTGGGCCTGCGCGGGCACGCCATCGAGTGCCGGATCTGCGCGGAAAACCCCCAGACGTTCGCTCCCTCCGCCGGGAAGGTAACGGTCTTCCACGAACCCGGCGGCACCGGCGTGCGGGTCGATACGGCGGCCTATGCGGAGTCCGTCATCCCGCCCTATTATGACTCCCTCATCGCCAAGCTGATTGTGCATGGCAAGGACCGCCCGGAGGCCATTAACCGCATGACGCGGGCTCTCGAAATGTTTATTATCGAGGGCATATCTACTTCCGTACCTGTTCATCAGAAAATCATGGCCGACCCTGATTTCCAGGCGGGCAACTTCGATACGCACTTCCTTGAGCGCTTCGCCCGCAATGGCGAAAACCCCTCCTGAGACCGGGCAACGGCGGAGCCATGCAGCTTGTAATCCCACGCCTCTATGCCATAATTGACCCCGCTCAGGCGGGGGACCGGTCCCCCCTCGAGGTGGCGGCGGCGTTGCTATCGGCGGGCGTGAGGCTTATTCAACTCCGTGATAAGCGCGCGTCCTCCCGCGAGCTCTGGTCCGGTGCCCGGCGGGTCCAAGAGCTGGTGCATCAATCTCAGGGCATTTTTATTGTCAACGATCGCGCTGACATCGCCTCCGCCGTGGATGCCGATGGCGTGCATGTGGGCCAGGAGGATCTGCCCGTGGAAGCCGCGCGGAGTATCCTCCCCCCCGGCAAATGGGTGGGCTATTCGACCCACATGCTGGAGCAGGTAAGGGAAGCGGACCACTCCTCGGCGGATTACATTGCTTTTGGCCCGATGTTCCCCACGGCGAGCAAGCAGAATCCTGACCCGGTGGTGGGCCTCGAAGGCTTGCGCCAGGCCCGCCAAGCCACGCGCAAACCGCTGGTGGCCATCGGCGGCATCACCCTGGAGAATGCCCAGGCGGTGCTCGAGGCCGGTGCGGATTCAGTGGCGGTCATCCGCGGCTTGCTGGGTGCGCCGGATATCCGCCAGCGTGCGGAAGAGTTTCTGGAGCTCTTGGGGGCTTGACCCTGAATCCCGGACAGACACACCCGTTTCACCATGGCCACAACTTCATCCACTCCCGCCAGCGCACAGTCCTCCGAACTCGTGAAGGGGCTCGGGCTTATCGATGCCACCACCATCGTGATGGGCTCGATGATCGGCTCGGGGATTTTCATTGTCGCCGCTGACGTTGCCCGGCAAGTGCATGCGCCTGGACTTTTTCTTCTCAGTTGGGTGATCAGCGGGTTGATGACGATTGTCGCCGCTGTCAGTTACGGTGAACTGGCGGGCATGATGCCGCGGGCCGGCGGCCAGTACGTGTACCTGCGCGAAGCTTTTGGCCCGCTCTTCGGCTTCCTCTACGGCTGGACGCTCTTCCTGGTCATTCAAACCGGGACTCTGGCTGCGGTCGCGGTGGCCTTCGGAAAGTTTCTGGGAGTGTTTGTTCCCGGGGTTTCTTCGCACAATATCTTGATAAACTTCGGAACTTTGGCAGTGTTCGGCCACCTGGTCCCCCTCACCTTCTCATCTCAGCAATTGATCGCCATCCTGGCTCTGATCTTCTTGAGCACCCTGAATGTATTCGGGTTGCGAATGGGGGCGTGGGTCCAGAATATTTTTACGGTTCTCAAGGTCGGAGCGCTTTTGGGATTGGTGGCGCTGGGCGTGTGGTGGGCGTTTGGGCATCCCGTCCCGGCAGCTTCCGCTCAAGGCTTTTGGCAAGGCGCGCATTGGGACCTGGCAACCCTCACGCTGCTTTGCGCGGCACTCGTCGGCCCGTTGTTCGCTTCCGACGCCTGGAACAACGTTACCTTTGCGGGGGGCGAGGTCCAGAATGCCAAGCGTAACTTGCCCCTGGCGCTCTTGGTAGGCACCACCACGGTTTGCGGAATCTACCTCGCCTGCAATTGGGTTTACTATCGGGCCTTGCCGTTTTTCGGGTCAGCCCAGGGCGGTGTGCTGGAGCGAGGCATTCAGTACGCGGCGGAGGACCGCGTGGCCACCGCCGCCATGCAAGTCATGCTGGGCGGAAGGGGGGTGGGGCTCATGGCGGCCGCCATCATGATCTCAACCTTCGGCTGTATGAATGGGATGATTCTCGCCGGCGCGCGAGTGTACTATGCCATGGCGAAAGACGGCCTCTTTTTTTCCTCGGTGGGAAAGGTCAATCCCAAGTACCATACCCCGGCAGCTTCGCTGGTGGTGCAGGCAATTTGGGCCGCTCTCTTGACCCTCACGGGGACCTATAGCGAATTGCTGGACTACGTGATTTTCGCCGTGGTCCTGTTCTATATTCTCACCATCGCGGGGATCTTCCGGCTCCGGCGCACCCGCCCGGATGCGGCGCGCCCCTATCGATCCTGGGGCTACCCGGTCTTGCCTCTGCTGTACATCATCGTTGCGTCGTTTGTGGAATGGGCTTTGCTGACCCACACGGCGCTCCAGTGTGTTGCCGGATTGTGTATCGTAGCGATTGGCATTCCGGTTTATTATCTTTGGCGCAGGTCGACGGCGAACCGGCCCTGTTAGTGGAACCGGGAGGGACCGGCGCGAGCCCCCTCATGTAGGGAGCCCGGGCCGATAGATTACTGGGCCATCTTGAATATAAGGAGATAAGAACACCTCATGGCGAACTTGCTGGCGAAGAAGACGCTGGAAATGATTCAGGTGGAAGCGGCCGAGCATGGTGAGCGCACCCTGCGGCGGGTTCTGGGGCCCGTCAACCTTATGACCTTGGGGATTGGGGCCATTATCGGAGCCGGCATCTTTGTTCTGACCGGGGCGGCGGCGGCGAAATATGCGGGTCCGGCCATCGTCCTGTCCTTTGTATTGGCGGGGCTGGCCTGCGCCTTCGCGGGGTTGTGCTACGCGGAGTTTGCCTCGCTGATTCCCATTGCGGGCTCGGCGTACACTTACGGATACGCCACTCTGGGCGAGATCTTTGCCTGGATTATCGGGTGGGATTTGATCCTGGAGTACGCTTTTGGCGCGGCCACCGTGGCCTCCGGCTGGAGTGGTTACGTGCTCAGCTTTTTGCAGGATTTTGGGATTCGCATCCCGCCCCAATTCACCAGCGCCCACGGTGAGGCACTGGTGAATTACAACAATCACTGGGAACACCTGTCCCGCATTCAAGCCTCTCTCACCGCCGCAGGCGTCAATCCCGATACCTTGCCTCACCGGACCGCCTATTGTGATCTGGTGGCTTTCTTTGCCATCCTGGCCGTTACCCTCGTGCTGGTGATTGGCATCAAGGAATCGGCGAACCTGAACAGTGCCATCGTCATGGTTAAGGTTTCGATCGTTCTCGTTTTCATCTGCGTCGTGGGCTATTACTTTCTCCACAATCCCTCACTCTTTTGGAAGAACTGGCATCCCTTTATTCCCCCGAACCTGGGAGAGTATGGGAGTTACGGCTGGTCGGGGATTGCGCGTGGTGCGGCGGTAATCTTTTTTGCCTACATTGGCTTTGACGCGGTCTCTACGGCAGCGCAAGAAGCCAAGAACCCCAAACGGGATATGCCTATCGGCATCCTGGGTTCTCTCATCATTTGCACCGTTCTGTACATCGCGGTTTCCGGATTGCTTACCGGCGTAGTCCCTTATACCGCGCTCAACGTATCCGACCCCGTGGCGATCGGGATTGACGCGGTGCCGGGTGTGCGTTGGGGAAGTTTCATGGTCAAAATAGGAGCGATCTTTGGGTTGGGGACGGTCATGCTGGTGATGTTGCTGGGTCAATCAAGGGTGTTCTATTCGATGTCACACGATGGCCTGTTGCCACAGTGGGCCAGCGCCATCCACCCGCGTTTCCGCACCCCTTATATCTCCACGATCCTGGTCGGCTTGTTCGTTGCAGTCTTTGCAGCCTTGATTCCGATTGGGATTCTAGGTGAACTGGTGAGTATCGGGACGCTGCTGGCGTTCGTCATCGTCTGCGCCGGGGTCTGGGTCTTGCGCGTCAAACGTCCTGACCTGCCGCGAGCTTTCAAGACTCCTCTGGTGCCACTCGTACCCATTCTGGGGATGTTGGTTTCTTTGGGATTGATGGCGAGCCTGCCTTTCAGCACCTGGATGCGCCTGATCATCTGGCTGATCGTGGGTATGGCCATCTACTTCAGCTATGGGAGAAAGCACAGCCGGGTGCAGGCAGCCGAGGCCGCGAAATCTGTGGTCCCGGGCGCTTCTTCAACGGGTTGAGTCCAAACGGCTCCTCCTTTCCCGCGTGGCGAAAAGCGCCGCACGCTGGTATGCTCACCCTGATGTTGGAAAGTCTCCTTCAGGAGTACCGGACGCGCCGCATGGCCCGCTTCACAGTCTGGGCCCTGGCGTACGGCGCCGCTCTCTGGCTTGCCGACCGGCTTACTCGCTCGAGTGGCGGCGTCCCGGGGTTGCTGTGGTTCTTTTTCTGGGTTTGCGCCCTCGTCGCAGGTTTCTACTACCTGGGCCGGTTCTTTGGGTTCGTTCGGAATCGCGTACTCTGGCGACTTCGCCGGCGCCTGTTGGTAGCCTACATTTTCATCGGTGTTATCCCCATTTCCCTCATCCTTGTCCTGGCCTTCCTGGCGGCCTTCATTGTCAATGGGCAATTTGCTGCTTTCCTGGTTGTCCTTAAGCTGCGCGACCACTTTGATGAAATCGAACAAGTCAACCGTGTGGTGCTGGAGGAGGCACGGTTCACGGGCGAAAAATCGCCGCAGGCCATGCTGGCGCGGATTCAGAAGTTCTACGTTACGGAGATGATCGAGCATGCGAAAAGCTACCCGGGCTTGACCATCACGCTCCGTCTGGGCAATACCGCTCGCGCCTTCCTTTTGAGCGGAGAACCGGTTAACGATCCCGTGACCATACCCAATTGGTTAGAGGGGGGGGAATTCGCGGGCGTGGTTGTTGACGAGGGCCAGATCGCTTTGCGCTCCATGGAACGCACCCAAACGACCGCGGGGAAGTTGACCGTAGTCCTGTCGCAACCCTTCACGCCCGAATTGCTGGATCTGGTGGGAGAGGGGATAGGTCCGGTGGCAGTGTGGACGATGAGGCCTGCGGGGCCGAACCTGCCGGGACCCAGAACCCGAACGTCCAATGGCACCTTTGTACAGACCGGCACGGTCAGATCCAAGTCGGTGGCGCTCCCTGAACCTGAAAATTTCTTCGATTTTACTGTCTACGGCATGTCCTCATTGGACCCGATCCTCTGGGGCGGGGAAAAAGAAGAGAAAGCTGTTTCCCCAGCCCTTGTCTACGTGTTCTCCCGGATTTTGGCACTCAACGGCAAACTATTGGCGACACTGGGGGACCTGTCCCAAAGGGTGGTGTATTTATTCAAAGCGGTGCTGATCATTTTCCTGGTAATTGCCGGTGTGGCGCTGCTGATCGGCGTGCGGCTGGCGCGGTCCATGACCCGTACCGTGGACACGCTTTACGAAGCAACCGAGCGGGTTAAGGCGGGGGATTTCTCCTACCGGACGCATTTTCCTCCCCGTGACCAGTTGACGGCCCTCGGCGAAGCCTTTGACAGCATGACGGCCTCAGTTGAGCGGCTGCTCAAGGAATCTCAGGAAAGGATGCGCTTGCAGAGCGAATTGGACATCGCGCGCGAAGTGCAGGAACGGCTCTTTCCCCAGGCGGCGCCGCAAATTCCAGGTCTGAAACTCCATGGAGTTTGTAAAGCGGCGCGTTCAGTCAGCGGCGATTATTATGACTTCCTGAAGCTGGACGAGAACCGGGTGGGATTGGTTCTGGGGGATGTGAGCGGGAAGGGAATCTCCGCTGCCCTGTTAATGGCGGGCATTCAATCGGCTCTGCGGGCCCAGTTTTATGAGGGCTGGGCGGCGGGCCCTGATTCCAAACTCGCCCAGGTATCGACTGCTCAGGTTGTGGACCGATTGAATCACCAGCTTTACGAGAACACGCCCTTAGAAAAATACGTCACATTCTTCTTTGCCGTTTATGATTCCCGGACGCGCCAGCTCTCTTACACGAACGCTGGCCATCTGCCCCCCGTGCTTTTTCACGGCAACAGGATTGAACGCCTTCGCGCGGGAGGGACCGTGGTGGGGCTCTTTCCGTCTGTCTCCTACCAGGAGGGAGCCGTCCAGCTTGAACCTGGGGACCTCTTGCTGGCCTTCACAGACGGCATAACCGAACCCGAGAATATTTACGGAGAAGAGTTTGGGGAATCCCGAGTTCTGGAGGTGACCCAACGCGCACTACGCGCCTCCCCGGAGGCTCTGGCGGAAGAAATCTACCGCAGCGTGAACGAATGGACGGGCAGCCCGGAGCTTCAGGATGATATGACGCTAGTTCTGGCGCAGGCGGTTGATTAAACCTGCAGGAGGCCGTTGCCCGTTCGCGCGAAGTTCGATAGACTCTTGCATTAATCCCCTGATAGAGGAGCTGACAAGTGGCCCTCCGCAATCGTGTTGCTTTAGTGACCGGAGCTTCGCGCGGAATAGGCAAGGAGATTGCCTTAACCCTGGGTCGTGCGGGTCTGCGGGTGGCGCTAACTTACCGCACTAATAAATTGGGCGCGCAAAAAGTGGTCGCCAATCTTCGCGCTTTGGGTTCCGAAGGGCTCGCCTTGGCCACGGAAGTGACTGACCACGTGCGCGTCAAGGAAATGATCGAGGCTGTCGCCAAGCACTTCGGGAGGCTTGATGTCCTGGTGAACAATGTCGGCGACTTCGAATGGAAGCCGGTGGTGGAATCCACGGTGGAAGAATGGAACGCCGTGATCGCGTCCAATCTTCACAGTGTTTTCTACGCAACCAAGTTTGCCCTGCCCATCATGCGCCGCCAGCACTGGGGCCGCATCGTCAACCTGGGATCCGTTGGCGCTGAGCGGGCATTTGGCCAGGCGAAGATCTCCGCTTATTCTGCCGCCAAAGCCGGAATTGTGGCCTTTACCCGGTCCGTGGCTCTGGAAGAGGCGCGATACGGTATCACCGCCAACGTGGTAAACCCGCCCGTTATCGACGACAAGGAATTGTCGTTGGAGGAAGCCCAACGGCTTACCGACGCGCGCTTCCCGGTCGGCCGCCCTGCCACTGGTCGCGATGTGGGGGAAGCCGTAAAATTCTTTGTCTCCGAGGAAGCCTCCTTCATTACGGGCCAAGTCCTTAATGTCAGCGGTGGATGGATGCTGTAAGGACCGGGGCTCGGGACACGGGATCCGGGTGATGGGGTTGGGGATTCGGCGTTAGGGGTCCGCAGCCCATTAATTGTCATCCTGAGCCCGCATTTTGGGCGAAGGACCCCGGTAGTTTGCTGGGGTTGGTGATCCAACGTCAGGGATCCGAAGCCCATTAATTGTCATCCTGAGCGCAGCGAAGGACCCCGGTAGTTTGCCGGGTTGATGAACGAAGTGAACTACGGGGGTTCTTCGCCCAAAATGCGGGCTCAGAATGACAGCATAAGCGTGGTGCATGCTCAGAGTGACAGCGTAATTTCAGAGCGGGCTCAGATTGACAGCATAAGCGCGGAGCGGCTACAAAATTACAGGTAATTTGCGGGAATGTCGGCTAACACGGGGAGGTAGGTCGCGGCAAAAACCTATTACGTCTACATCATGACCAATAAGAGCCGCACGCTTTATACGGGTGTGACGAACAATTTGAAGAGGCGTGTGCTCCAGCACAAGGGCAAGCTGATCCCCGGATTCACAAGCCAATACAACATTACTCGTCTGGCGTACTACGAAGTTTTCGGGGACGTGCTTGCCGCTATTCGGCGTGAGAAGCAAATCAAGGGATGGCTGCGTGCGAAAAAGGTCGCCTTGATTATCGCTGGTAATCCTGCGTGGGGGGACCTGAGCGAAGATTGGTATGGAAAAGCCCCTTCGTTGTCATCCTGAGCCCGTTTTTTGAGCGAAGGACCTCGGCGGTCCGCGGGGTCGGCGACTCAGTGTTAGGGATCCGAAGCCCATTAATTGTCATCCTGAGCGCAGCGAAGGACCTCGGTAGTTTGCTGGGTTGATGAACGAAGTGAACTGCGGAGGTTCTTCGCCCAAAGTGCGGGCTCAGAATGACAACGTAAGTGTGGCGCATGCTCAGAATGACAGCATAAGCGTGGCGTGGGCGCACAATGACAGCGTAAGTGCAGCGCGGGCTCAGAATGACAACGTAAGTGGAGCGCGGGCTTAGATTGACCGCCTCAACGGGTGAGCCCTCTCCGGGCAACACAATCAGCTATGAAGATTTTGACTGCCTCCGAAATGCAGCGGATTGATCGCATCACGACGGAACGGTTTGGTGTTCCCAGCCTCACTCTGATGGAGAACGCCGGACGCGGCGTGGTGGAGGTTCTTGAGACGCGTTTCGCCCCCCTCGCTCAACAACGCATCGTGATCCTCTGTGGTAAGGGGAACAACGGCGGTGATGGCATGGTGGTGGCGCGCCTGCTTCGGGAGAAAGGAGTGGAGGCACGCGTTCTGCTTTTCACCGACCCCAAGGGATTGCGCGGTGACGCCGCCGTGAATTACGAACGGCTTTGCGCCACAGCTCCTCCGGAGGTTGTGGGCAGCCCGGAAGCTTGGCGCACCCTGAAGGCATCACTCGCCGACGCGACACTGATTGTGGACGCATTGCTAGGAACGGGACTCGCGAAACCGCTGGAAGGATTACTGCTGGAAGTCGTGAGAGACATCAATGCGGCATTCCCGGCCGCGCGCGTGCTGGCCGTTGACCTTCCCTCGGGGATTTCGGCGGACACAGGTGATCTGATCGGCGAGCACGTGCGCGCGGGTTTCTCCGTCACTTTTACCGCTCCCAAGATTGCCCATGTATTCCCTCCGGCTTGCGAGCAGGTGGGAGAGTGGGTAGTGAAGCAAATCGGCACACCCCGCGAAGCCCTGGAGAGTGATCCTGGACTCACCTTGAATTATGCCTGCCAGCAGGATGTCCAGTGGATTGGACAGCCCCGGAAGCCTGCGGGGCATAAGGGGAACTATGGTCATGTGTTGATCATGGCGGGGTCAATCGGCAAAACCGGCGCAGCCGCCATGGCCGCGCGAGCTGCGCTGCGCGCGGGTGCGGGGCTGGTGACGGTCGCCACTCCAAAAAGTGCGCTGCCGATCATTGCAGGACTGGGCGTGGAATTCATGACGGAGCCGCTTCCCGAAACCGAAGACGGCACACTCTCTCTTCGCGCGTTGGATTATGGGCGCGTGGAGAAACTCCTGGCAGGGAAAACCGTGTTGGCTGTGGGGCCCGGGGTGGGCTCGCATCCTGAGACGGCTGAGTTGGTGCGGTCGATCGTCAACCGTTGCCCTCTGCCACTTGTTCTGGATGCGGATGGTCTGAACGCTTTTGCGGGCAACATGGATGATTTTCGTAAGGAGGCGCGGCCAACCGGTGCGACGGTGTTCACTCCGCACCCCGGTGAGATGGCCCGCCTTATCGGGGGCACGACAGCCGCGGTCCAAGCTGAGCGTGTACAAGTGGCGCGCGAATTCTCCGCACGTTTTGGAATAACCCTGGTGCTCAAGGGATTTCGCACCCTGGTCGCCAGCCCGGATGGACAAGTTTGGGTGAATCCCACGGGCAACCCGGGAATGGCTACCGGCGGGACTGGCGACGTCCTGACAGGGTTGATTGCCGGACTTCTGGCACAATTTCCCACGTATTCCGCAAGCGAAGTTTCGATAGCTGCGGTATACTTGCATGGTCTGGCGGGCGACCTGGCCGCCGGAGATTTGGGGCAACCTTCCATGGTAGCAGGGGACCTTCTTGAGAGGGTCCCGCGAGCTTATAAACTCCTGGCCGAGGGTTATTCGAAGTGACTGGGAGTTATGAAAGATCTGTGCCGGAGAGTGGTGCAGGGGATTCCCGCGGCATGGTGACCAGGCTTGCTGAGCGCGTCACGCACTCCGCTGAGGAAACTGTGGCCCTGGGCCGCGAACTGGCGGTCCTCGTGCGGCCGCCCTGTCTGGTACTGTTGGAGGGAGAGCTGGGAGCTGGTAAGACTACCCTTGTGAAGGGGCTCGTGGCAGGCTTAGGCGCGGCGGAAGAAGACGCGGTTACCAGTCCTTCCTTCACCTTGGTGCATGAATACGGCACGGACTCGAAAGTGTATCACGCGGACTTATACCGAATTGAAGGGTCGCGCGACCTGGCCAGTCTGGGCTTGGAAGAATTAGTTGGTCAGGTAACTACGGTTTTTGTTGAATGGGGCGAGAAGCTCGGAGATAATATCCCCATACCTTGCGTTAGAATCCAAATGGAGCATTGTGGACGTGACGACCGTCGAATCCTCTTCGAACGTGTGGAAGCTTAGTCTCAAGGTGGGCCTGGGAGGAGTCTTGGGGCTCCTGTCGATTATTCTCTCGGCAGGATGCGGTAGTGTCCCCAAGACCCACTACTATACTTTGCAAGTCCCGGCCGCGCCCTCCCCAAGCGATCCCAAGACAGACTATGTCCTGGGAGTGGAGCACTTCCGCTCACCCCAAGTGCTTCGCGACGACCGCGTGGCCTATTACCAATCGCCAACCCAGGTGAACTTTTATCAATACCACCGTTGGGGCGCAGACCCGGCGACGATGCTATCCGAGTTTACCGCCCAATGGCTGGACTCCGCCGGCGCTTTCGCCCAGGTCCGCCTGCTTCCCACCCACCAGCGAGTGGATTACACGCTGGCGGGAAGAATCCTCAACTTTGAGGAAGTGGACGAGGGGGGCGCCAAGGCACGTGTGGCTTTGGAGTTGTCGCTGATGCGCATGGCGGATCACAAGGTGGTCTGGTCAAGCGAACAACGCGTGGAAGCGCCGCTTCAGGGTGGTGGTGTGGAGGGCGTGGCCAGTACCATGAATGCTTCTTGTACCCAACTGCTGCGCGAGATGATCCCTGGCCTCATCGCGCAAGTCGAACAGGATTACAAGGCCAGTCCCGGGCAAACCCACTGAGCGGAGAATATCGGAATATGACCGAAACTACGGGCCCCAACCCCTGGGGCGTGATTGTTGGTTCGTCAAGCGGGTTTGGCGCCGCTGCGTGCCTGGAGTTGGCACGCTCCGGGCTGCACATCTTTGGCGTGCATTTTGATCGCCGCTCGAATATGCCTCAGGTGGAGCAGGTTGTGGCGCGGATTCGCGAAACCGGACGTGAGGCTCTGTTCTTCAACCTCAACGCCGCCGACCCGGCCAAGCGCGCTGAGGCGTTGAACCAGATGCAGGAGCATTGGAAGAAAACCGGAGGCCGCCACTTCGTCAAAGTCTTTATGCATTCAGTTGCGTTCGGCTCCCTGAAGGCCTATTTGGCGGAGACGCTCGACGAAGAACTGACCCAGCAACAGATGGACATGACCGTGGACGTGATGGGCAATAACCTGGTTTACTGGGTGCAGGATTTGTTCCGCCGAAAAATGCTGGGCCACGGCAGCCGCATTTATGCCATGACCAGCGCGGGCGGGCACAGCGTGATTCCCAATTACGGCGCGGTCTCAGCCGCCAAGGCGGTCATGGAATCGCACATCCGCCAGCTCGCGTATGAACTCATGCCCCATGGAATCACTGCCAACGCGATTCAGGCCGGCGTTACCATTACCCCCGGTTCCAGCAAGATTCCAGGGATCGAAAAGCTGACGGAATTCGCGCGCCTGCGCAATCCCGGGGGGCGGCTGACCACACCGGAGGACGTCGCCAGCGCCATCGCGGCTTTGATGAGCGAGAAGACGCATTGGGTGACGGGCAATGTTATCCGCGTGGATGGTGGCGAAGATATCGTGACGTGATGTTCCCTCCCGCCCATGGTTTTGGAAATCCCTGTCTAAACTTAATCCTTGGCTACGACGAGGACGCGTGGCCCCGCGACGTTGATGGTAAGCGATTTTGACGAATCTCCACGATTCCTATAGAATCAAATTTCAAGTCAATTGCCGCGCTTGAATTAGGGCCAAGCTGAGCGAATAACATGCCATTGAAGAAGGTCCTGTTAGCGAAACCTCGGGGATTCTGTGCTGGCGTCGACCGTGCCATCGACGTGGTGAACATGACCTTGCAACTTTATGGCGCTCCGGTGTATGTCCGCAAAGAAATTGTTCACAACAAACATGTCATCCGCTCCCTCGCAGCCAAGGGCGCAATCTTTGTGGATGAGCTTGAGGGGATTCCCGCCGGGGCGGTGGCCATCTTTAGCGCTCATGGTGTCTCGCCGGAGGTCCGAGCCCGGGCGGCTGCAAAGAACCTAAGAGTTATCGATGCTACTTGCCCGCTGGTTACGAAGGTTCACCTGGAGGCGGTTCGCTATGCCCGGGAAGGGTGCACTATCATCCTGGTCGGGCATGCAGGTCACGACGAAGTGATCGGGACGATGGGGGAGGTTCCGGGCCAGATTCAACTTGTGGGGACCGTTGAGGAAGCGGAGAAGATACAGGTTCCGGACCCGGAGCGTGTGGCGGTAACCACTCAGACTACCCTGGGAGTGGACGACGCCAACCTGATTATTGAGGTCCTGCGGCGGCGCTTCCCAAAGTTGATTACCCCTGCCAGCGACGACATTTGTTACGCCACGCAAAACCGTCAAACCGCGGTCAAGGTCTTGGCCGAGGAAGCGGGCCTGGTGCTGGTGCTCGGTTCGGACAACAGTTCCAACTCCCGCCGCCTGCGAGAGGTTGCCGAGGGCGCTGGGGCTAAGGCCTACCTGATTGAGGATGCCTCAGAGATTAATCCCGCTTGGCTTGAGGGCATCGAGTGCGTAGCCATCACCGCGGGCGCATCCGCCCCTGAATACCTCGTCCAACAAGTTCTGGAGTATTTCAGGATGATGGGGGTGGAACAGGTGGAAGAGGTCGCGGCCGTGGAAGAGAAGGTGACCTTCCTCCTGCCGCCGGAACTCAGCCGAGAAATGGCAAATCACGGTTTGTCTGGCTAAGCTGAAGAAGTTCCCGCCAGTTCTCCGCATGGGGAGTTTCAGTCCCCACATTAGGTGCCTTTCGCCTAAAAAAGGTCGGCAGGAGATTCGTGCCTTCTTAGCACTGCCCTGATTTCTTCCCCATCAACCCTCTGGCGCGACATGAAAACAGGTGTTACAGTTGTGCGCTTGGTTTTACCTCCTTCTGGATGGTTTCTCTGGAGGTATCTCGAGTCCGAGCGAAGGGTGCGCCTGGCACGGCCAGTTGTTTAGCCGGAGGAATGCTGCAAACCCGTGAGGTTCACTCGTAGCCAGTTTTAGTAGCGAAGGTTGTGGAATCTTGACTTTTAAATTCAATGAGGTGCGCTTATGAAGACTGAGAAGCTTGCAATTGACGGGGGGAAGCCGGTTCGGACCAAGCCCCTGCCGTTGGAATTTCCTGGCATCCATCATATGGATAACAAGGAGGTGCAGGCAGGATTGCGCCTGCTCAAGGCCCGATCTCCCTTCCGTTTTTATGGCATCAAGTTGCAGAAAGAAGTGGATAAGCTCGAAGCAGAGTTTGCCAAAGTCGTAGGTACCAAGTATGCCTTGGCGGTCAGCAGCGGCACGGGTGCGTTGCACGTCGCTCTTTCCGCGCTCGGCATTGGACCCGGCCAGGAAGTGATTGTGCCGGCTTATATGTGGGTTGCGGTGCTGGCAGCCATAGTGAATCAGGGCGCCATCCCCGTGCTGGCTGATATCGATGACACCTTTTGCCTGGACCCTGCGGATGTCGAAAAGAAAATTACTCCCAAGACACGTGGCATCGTTCTGGTCCACATGAGCGGAGCACCGGGTAACGCCCCTGCAATCCAAAAGATTGCCCGCGCCCATGGATTGTTTCTGCTGGAAGACTGCGCCCAGTGCAACGGCGGGAGCATCAACGGCAAGAAGGTCGGCACCTTTGGCGACATGGGAATCTTCAGTTTCCAGATGAACAAGAATATGACGGCGGGTGAGGGCGGTTGTGTGGTGACGAATGACCTGCGCCTCTATCGACGAGCCTTCGCCTCTCATGATCTGGGTTACGCCCGGGACGAGAACGGCCGGCTGATTGTTGACGATCCCGATTTGGTTCTGTGGGGCCGGGGCTATCGGCTGGACGAACTGCGTGCCGCGATCCTGCGGGTGCAGTTGAAAAAGCTTTCGACGGTTGTCAAGAGCATGCAGCGGAGCAAGTACCGGGTTCGCAAGGCCCTGGCCAAGTTTCCACAGGTCCAGTTACGGCGCATTCTGGACCCCAAGGGTGACACGTCGTGCTTCCTGCTGACGACTTACAAAGATGCGGACACGGCCCAGCGCGTCAATCTTGCCCTGCGTGCCGAGGGAATTGTGACCTATCCCCAAGGTATTTCCGATGTTGTTATGACCAGTTGGGGTCTACACCTGTATTACAATAATGTCAGCTTGTTGACCCAGGCCAGCATTGACGGCCATGGCTTTCCTTGGAAGCTTGCGGAGAATGCCGGCTTGCCAAGGAATTACGCCAAGGGTGCGTGCCCGACGGCGGATAGCTTGTTCGAGCGCACCATTCTGATTCCTGTCCCGTCCTGTCTGACTAAGCGGGATGAGGACGACGTCATCCATGCCTTCCAGAAGGTGCTGACCGCTCTCCTGTAAGACGGTGTTGCGCAAGCTTGCTGCGTTGGGAGCCGGGTTGATGATCTCAACCCGGCCTCCTGCTGGCAGGCCTGCTCTCCCCTTACTCCCACTCTCCCCAGGTCCGCGATGCGTGCTACCTCCAAAATGGTCCGAGAGAAAGATTCGAATGGCCGGATTACCCCCCTGCTCGCCGCAATTTTCCTGGCGCTGGCGGGTCTCACCCCGTGCCGTGCTCAACAAGTGCAGGTTTACGCCTCCTCGAAGGCGGGTGACCGGTTGGCTCCGAAAGCCTCGCTGCGTTTTGAGCCGGGCAAGCCGACGTCCCCCTCCACGTTTCAAATTGACGACCGTATCACGTACCAGGAGATCGACGGCTTTGGGGCATCGTTCATGGAAGCGGGGTTGGTCTGCTTGAACAGCCTTCCGCCTGCGAAGCAGGAAGAAGTTCTGCGCTCCCTGTTCGACCCGAAAACGGGTGCCGGATTCACGACGATGAAGACGGCGATTGCCGCGACCGATTTCATGTCGGCGGGACCGTTCTATTCTTACGACGACACGCCCGGAGACACAGAGCTCACACACTTTTCAATCCAGCGGGATCTTGGGCCGAACGGACTCATTACCTACATCAAGCGCGCTCGCAAGTATGGCCAGTTTCAATTGGAAGCCCCCATGGATTATCCGCCGGATTGGATGCTCACGACGGTCGAGGACCGGGCGCACCAGGACGTTAATCCCCAGTATTACAAAGTGCTCGCCCAATACTACTTGCGCTACCTCCAGGAATACCAAAAGCACGGAGTCTTTATCGATTACCTGAGCTTGTTTAACGAGCCGGGGATTTACACCAAGATTCCTTATGAGTCCATCCGCACTCTGTACAAGGAACACGTGGCTCCACTGTTTCAGGAGGCGGGGGTAAAGACCAAAGTCTGTTTTGCCGAGGCCGAAGACCGTGAGAGCGCCGCCAAGAATTACCCGATGATTCTAGACGACCCCGAAGCGCGCAAGTATGTCCCCCTGCTCCCGTTTCATGGCTACCGGTGGAAGAGTTCGGAGCCCATGACGAGCCTGCACAAGCGCTATCCCGACCTCAAGATCTGGCAGACGGAGGTCTGTTACTCGTACGGGTCGGGTCAGCCGCCCAGCATGCCCTTGCCCCGCTATGATTTCCTGGATGGGGATTTCTGGGGGAATTTGATCGTGACCGACCTCGAAGAGGGTTCTTCCGCTTGGATCTACTGGAACATGATCCTGGACCAGAACGGAGGACCGTGGCTGGTGTCCGAGGCGCACGAGGACAACCCGGAAAATATCCAGCATCCCGTGGTCATCATCGATCGCAAAAAGCAACAAGTCACTTACACGGGCCTTTACTGCTACCTGGCGCATTTCAGCAAGTTCGTGCGGCCTGGCTCGGTGCGGGTTGATACCCAGGGCGCGAACGAGCACGTGAGGGTCATCGCCTTCAAGACCCCCGAGGGCCGGCTGGTGGCCGAGGTGCTGAACAGCCAACATGTTCCCGCCACCATCCATCTGGGCTGGCGTGACCGTGACTTGCGCGTCGATTTGCGGCCCCTCTCAATAACCACCCTGCAGTGGAGCCCTGAGCTCAAGTGACCGGCGCTCCAGTTTTCAAATGGTCTTGTCCGGAGAGTTGCAGACGGAAGCTAGGGGGCATTCGGCGCAAAGGGGTTTGCGCGCCTCGCAGATTTTCCTTCCAAACCAGATAACCTGGTGACTGAACGAAATCCAACGGTTCTGCGGTACCAGTGTCATCAGGTCCTGCTCCACCTTTTCGGGCGTTTTTTGATTGGAAAGCTTCAGGCGGTGCGCGATCCGGAAGACGTGAGTATCCACCACTACGCCGCTGGCGATGCCAAAAGCGGTTCCGAGCACTACGTTGGCGGTTTTCCGTGCCACGCCGGGCAGGGTGAGCAGTTCATCCATGGTCCTTGGAACCTTGCCACCGAAATCCTTCATGATCTTCGCGGCCGCCCCAATAATGCTTTTTGCTTTGTTGCGAAAGAAACCGGTGGAGCGGATCTCAGCTTCGAGTTCAGGTTGCGGCAACACCGCCAAATCCTGGGGGGTGGGATGCTTGCGGAAAAGCTCCGGCGTGACCTTATTTACCCGCTCATCGGTACACTGTGCGGAGAGGATCGTTGCGACGAGAAGCTGGAATGCGTTTTCGTGCCGCAGCGCGCACTGGGCATGCGGGAAGAGCGCGTCAAGTCCTGCGAAGATCTTCTGCATGCGGGCGGGCGAGGTGTAATCGATTTTTGGTTTGACCTTCGAAGTTTGCCTGGCAGGTTTGGTTTTGGTGGGCATGGCGATTCGCTCTGGACACGGGATACCGGTTTAGAATTTGGACTTCGGGTTCAATTTTCAGTAGGACTTGGTTTCAGACCACGGGACTAGAGGAGTTAGCAACTTGTCCTAACCCCATATCCCGCGTCCCGTTTCCCGAAACTCAGCCCCCGAGCAAATCCAGAACTTCATTCAATTCACGGTGCACACATGTAAACGTGGGGGTGTCGCGGACGGTGTAGCTGGTTGCCTCGCTGTGTCGAAGTTCCATAACCAGGTCGACAAAGTGCTCAGGTTTGTCGCTTTCAAACGCCACAACGAATTCCTGGTCGTCGAGGCCAAAGGAGTAAGTGGTGTTCAACCGCACGGTGGGGTAGCGATGGCCGATTTCAATGTGCTCGTCCATCATGCCTTGGCGCGCGTGCTTGGTCAGGCGGTACCAGGCCTTGCTTTTGACGAAGGGGTAAACGAAGAGGTACCGGAACTGGCCGGGGATCAACTTTAGCCGCACGCCTTCCTGTCCAGGGTGTTGGTGCTTGTCTACGTAGACGGAGCGTTTGGTCATGGAGAGATACGAATAGGGCGTGGTCAGGTATTTCCCCAGATCGGTTTCGAGCAGCTTCGCCATCATCTCCTGAAATTTCAGCAGGTCATACCCGATGCGCCACAGCATGAAGTCACAGTCGCCTCGCACTCCCACCAGGGAGTAAGGGATCACCATCACATCCTGTTCGTAGCTTTTGACCACATCGATAAATTGGCATTTGCCGCGCTTGCGGTCTTCGGCGGGTTGCCGCCGCCAGACTGGATCGACACGATGAAAACCAAAATTCACATACTGTCGGCGGTCATCGCCGCTTGCCGCTTCGGCTTGCTTTTTTTCGGTCAAGACTTTGACTCCTTCAGGATTGTAGTATCTGCTCGAGGTATTAGGTTCGAGAATTGTCGTGGGGTCGCAGCGAGTGCATTATGCGTGTTGTCGCTGCCCTCCGTCCAGCGCTTATACGGTCTTCCGGGACCCAAGCGATCCGAAGAAAGAACCCTCGGTTGGCATTACAAGTTGGTTGAAAGTTTTCGGTGGTCCCTTGCCCTGACGACCAAGGGGCATCGCTTGGCGTCTGCATTACCAGTCTGCGTACGAATCTTTAATATAACATGAAAGGTCTGTGCGGTGGCACCGAGCCGCGAAGGGAGGCAGGTGGGGGGCTTATTCAATCCCATTGGACTTTGACGGAACACTGGATGGCGCTCCTCACCCTGTCGCAAGAGGATCAGAGGAGACCATCCTCGGAGCAGCAAGGAAGGCTGCGGCCGCGAATACCTTGCAATTCCCGGCTGGCAAGGGCTATACTTTACTTGGCGAACGCACATAGTGGGCGAAAGCCCACTTTTTTGTTAGGCCGGAATCGGTCGGGTCCGCCTCGTCGCAGACTCGCCAGCGGACGGGAGTGCGTAGGCGCCAGGACCAATGGTGGATGTGGACAAAATCCGGGAGATGGTTGAGCGTGTGGCGACTTCCGAAGGATTGACCGTTGTAGATGTGGAGCTCAAAGGGGGCCGCTCAAATCCCCTCCTGCGAGTTTATATCGATAAACCTGAGGGGGTTTCACACGCTGATTGCCAATTGGTGAGTGAACAGTTGAGTGCAATCCTGGACGTGGAGGACCCCTTCCCGGGGAGGTACCTGCTGGAGGTTTCATCTCCGGGCCTGGACAGGAAGCTTTCCAAGCCGAGCGACTTCACTCATTTCGTCGGGCGGCGGGCGCGCCTGGTGGTGCGGGAAGCGGTTGACGAGCAGAAGGTTTTTGAGGGGCGATTGGCAGGTTTTGATAACGGCCGGGTTCGATTGGACCTGGGTGAACGTGGTCTCCGGGAACTTGATCTCACGAACATCCAGAAAGCCCAGTTGGTGGTGGAGTTCTAACCGCAACTGCGCTGGGGATCCTGGGCCAGGGTTTGGGGGCCAGAGGCAGCCATTACCCCGCTCCAATCCTCCGTGATCGGGTCGCTGAATCTGGTTGCCGGTATCGGGAAGTATTACTGAGGTGACAAGCTAGTGACGACAAGCCTTTTGTTTCAGACGATCGATCAGTTGAGCCGCGAGAAGGGTATCGATGCGCAGATTATCATCTCGGCGGTAGAGGACGCCATCCTGGTGGCCACACGGAAGTACTACAAGACTTCCGAAGACCTGCAATCGCACTTCAACAAAGACACCGGCCTGGTTGAGGTTCACGCGGTGAAGAAGGTCGTCGAGGACGTGCAGGACCCCGATCATGAAATCAGCCTGAAGGATGCTCGGAAGTACGACGCGGAGGTGGCGGTCGAGGGTGAGGTGAGAATTCCCAAGGCCACTGATGTGCTGGGTCGCATTGCCGCCCAGGCTGCCAAGCAGGTGATTTTTCAAAAGGTGCGGGAAGCCGAGCGCGACACGGTCTATGCGGAGTATAACCAGCGGGTCGGCGAATTGGTGAACTGCACCGTGAAGCGCATGGAAGGGCCGGACGTCATCGTAGATTTGGGCCGGACGGAAGCGCGCATGCCCCGCAAGGAGCAATCGCGCCTGGAGACTTATCAGATTGGTGACCGCATCCGCGCCGTCATTAAGGAAGTCGATCGCGCTGCCCGCGGGCCACAGGTGGTCGTCTCTCGTGCGGACGCGCTGCTGGTTCAAAAGCTCTTCGAGATGGAAGTCCCCGAAATTTACGATAGCACGGTGGTCATCAAAGCCATGGCGCGAGAGGCCGGGGAGCGAACCAAAGTCGCTGTCTACTCCAAGGACCCGGATGTGGATTGCGTGGGCGCGTGCGTGGGCATGAAGGGAATGCGCGTGCAGTCGATTATCCGGGAATTGCGCGGGGAGAAGATTGACATCATCGAGTACAACGACGACCCGCTGGTTTTCGCCGCCAATGCCTTGAGCCCGGCGAAAATCAATCACGTATCCGTTCTCAACATGCAGGAAAAGCACCTCGAGGTCATTGTCGATGACACCCAGTTGTCTTTGGCCATCGGCAAGAAAGGCCAGAACGTGCGGCTGGCGGCCAAGCTCTTGGGGTGGCACATCGACATCAAGAGTGAGGAAGAGAAGCGGCAGGAGATCGAGTCCCAGATGGCCGCCATGGCCTTGCGCGGGGCCCCCATCTCCGAACTGAAGGGGTTGGGCGATAAGACCTTGCAGAAACTGCGCGACCACGGCCTGGAGAGCGTGGAGCAATTGGCGCAAATGACTCCTGAAGACTTGATGCAAATCCAAGGCGTGGGAGAGAAGACCGTGGACCGGATCCGTCGCGTCGTGACGGACTACTTTGAACGCGACCAGTCCCAAGAGGCTTCCGCTGAGGAAGGAACAGAAGTGGCGGCGGAGGAGACGGACACTCAAGAATCCGCGGAAACTGTGACCTCTGAAACCGCTGAAGCGGGAGAGGCAGAAGTGCCGGCAGAGACTGCTCCGGCAGAGGAGGAGCTTGCATCCGCGCAGGCTGCGGCAACTGAGTCAGAGGCGGAGTTAGAGAGCGCCCCGTCACCGGCCGAGCCTTCCCAGTCGGACGTTTCTTCCCAGGAATGTGAATCAAATAGGCCTTCGGGCACGCAGGAACCGGAGAGTAAGGTGGAACCGGCGGCGCCAGGAGGGGGAGGTGAAGAAGTATGAAATAAGGCTGCTAGGCTTTGCTAGAACCGGCCCGCAGATTTTTGCCATCGAGTGATTGGGCAGACGTAAGGGAGAAAAAGAACCAAGCATGGGGAAGATTAGGATCAACGAACTGGCTCGTGAGCTGGAAGTGAAGAGCAACGTGGTCCTGGAGTACCTATTGGAAATAGGCATCCAGGAAAAACGGTCGCATTCCAGCGCGCTTGAAGACGATCTTGCCGACAAGATCCGGGCACATTTTCGCGCCGACGGAGCGCCTGCCGAAAAAGTTGCGGAGATACCTGCCGCTTCTGAACCTCCTGCCCACCCAGTGGAAACTCCGGATGTGCATCCTATATTGGATCTGAAGAAACTGCACGAGCTCAAGCCGGACCTTCATCCGCTCACCCGTTCGATTGCTGAGATCAAGGCGGCGGCTCGCAAAGCGGTTGTACCTCCCTCGCCGCCCCCTGCGCCGCGTCCCCTTGTCGCGCCACCCGCTGCCACTGGACCTGTGAGTGCGCCAGTGGCGCCGAAGGCGCCCCCTGTGGAGCGGCCCGTGGAAAAGCCCCAACCCGTGGCGCTACCGGTTGTAGCCACGCCGCCACCGGCCGCGGTTGCTCCCGCCGTTGTGAAACGAATGGCGCCACCCCTGGCCGTACCGCCGGCTGTCCGGCCAACGCCGGGACGGCCTTTGGTGCCAGGCATGCCGTTGAAAGGCGGGGGTGTAGCGCCCACTGCTCCTGTTGCCCGTGCAAGCGGCGGAGCTGAGCCCGCTCTGCTGGCCAAGGCTCCTGAGGTGCCTCTTACCATAACTCCCGCGGCTCCTCATCTGAAGTCGATGCGCCCGGTGCGATCGCTGCGGCATGCCGATCCTACTTCGAATCAGCCAATCTATCCTCAGGCGGTGATGCCGAAACCCGCTCCGGCGCGGCCTCTGCCATCGCGGCGCCCCGGTGAGCCGCGGCCCATGCATCCCACCTCAGCTCGCCCCACGGGTGCGCCTGGCGTGGTGGCGATGGGAGGGGTTCCCGCCGTGCGGCCGCCTTCCGGCAGACCGGCGCCGCCCCTGATGCGGCGAAGTCCTTCGACGCCCTCTTATGCGCCACCCCGGCCGGTGGTTCCGGAGGAAGTCCCCATCACGCGGAAAATCCAGATCAGCGAAGGAATCGCGATCAAAGAGCTTTCCGAAAAGCTCGAGGCGCGCGCCAAAGACGTCATCAAGCGCCTCCTGGACAAGGGTATTTTCGCTACCATTAACCAGACGCTCGATGGCCAGACGGCCGTGGAAATCTCGCGGGGCTTTGGCGCAGAGGCCACCATCGTCACTTACGAGGAAGAAGTCCTCCAGGAAGTCGAGGAGTCGGATCGGGCGGAGGACCTTCAGCCGCGCGCCCCGGTTGTGACCGTCATGGGCCACGTTGACCACGGAAAGACCTCCCTTCTGGACGCGCTTCGTGAAACGAATGTGGCTGCGCACGAAGCGGGCGGCATTACCCAGAGCATCGGTGCTTACCAGGTCGTAGGGCAGGGGCGCAAAGTGACTTTTATCGACACCCCCGGTCACGAGGCCTTTACCTTGATGCGCGCGCGGGGCGCCCGGGTCACGGATGTCGTGGTGCTGGTGGTGGCGGCGGATGACGGCGTCATGCCCCAAACGCTCGAAGCCATCAACCACGCGCGGGCGGCAAAGGTTCCCATTGTCGTCGCCGTAAACAAGATCGACAAGCCCGAAGCCCAGCCGGAACGTGTCAAGCGCCAGTTGGCGGACCACAATCTGATGCCAGAAGAGTGGGGTGGGCAGACCGTGACGGTTGAGGTTTCCGCCAAGCAACGCAAGAACCTGGACCTGCTGCTCGAAATGATTTTGTTGGTGGCGGATATGCAAGCCCTCAAGGCGAATCCCCAGCGGCTGGCCTCTGGGACGGTGCTGGAAGCCAAACTCGACCGTGGGCGCGGCCCGGTCGCCACCGTGCTGATTCAAAATGGAACCCTGCGTGTGGGAGACTCCTTCATTGTCGGGGCTATTTACGGCAAGGTGCGCGCCTTGTTTGACGACCACGGGCGGCCTATCCTGGAGGCTCCGCCTTCCACCCCCGCAGAAGTCCTGGGGTTGGAGGATGTGCCCCAGGCCGGCGATCGCCTGCAAGTGATCGAGGATACCTTCAAAGCGCGGCAGATCGCCTTGCACCGGCAGGGGAAGCTGCGCGATGCGGCCATGGCCAAGAGCGCGCGCCTTACGCTGGAACAGTTGCATGCGCAACTGGCGGCCGGCGATGTCAAAGACCTACCCCTTATCATCAAAGCTGATGTGCAAGGTTCGGTGGAAGTTCTCGCCGAGACTTTGGTCAAGCTGAGTACCGATAGAGTGAAGATCAAGGTGATCCATGCCGGGGCGGGAGCCATTACGGAGTCCGATGTGCTGTTGGCCTCGGCTTCCAATGCCGTCATCATCGGTTTCAACGTTCGGCCGGAACGCAAAGCGACGGAACTAGCGCAGCTTGAAAGTGTCGATATCCGACTGCACACCATCATTTACAACGTGACCGAGGAAATCAAGAAAGCCATGGTGGGCTTGCTGGCCATCACGTACAAAGAGATCTCGCTCGGGCGTGCCGACGTTCGCGATACTTTCCGTATAACCAAGGTTGGAACTGTCGCCGGATGTTATATTCTGGATGGCAAGATCACGCGCGAATCCCAGATCCGCCTGCTGCGCGACAACGTGGTGGTGCACGAGGGCAAGATCCGATCGCTGCGACGCTTCAAGGAAGATGTGTCAGAAGTGAAATCCGGAATGGAATGCGGGATTTCGCTCGAGAACTACAATGACGTTAAGGTTGGTGACGTGATTGAGTCCTACGTGAAGGAGAGGGTGGCCGAGCCTGCCATGGCGTGAGGCTGGGGGCCAGAGAAAGGACGAAAATCGAAATTCGAAACTCGTGAGTGAGGGACCGGATTTCGAGTTTCGAATTTCAATTATCGCATCTTTATCCTGACGCCCTACCCCGGGCCTCCAGACGGAGGGGCTGAACTGATGCCGGTTGGCGTATTGACCCTGGAAATCCAGCTCCCCTACGCGCACTCACTTAAAGAAAAGCGTGCGGTCCTGCGAAAAATGCGGGACCGCCTTCGGGCGCGTTTTAACGTGGCCGTGGCGGAGCTTGACCATGAGGACGTCTGGCAGCACGCCACGCTGGGTGTAGTGTCAATTTCCGATAGCCAGATTCTTCTCGAGTCGGTCTTTCGCCAGGTGCTGGCGGAATCCGAAAAGGTTCTGGGCGACGACGTGGCTGACCACACGTTGGAGTTTTTCTAGAAGTGACGGGTACCGGGCCTGCAAGGACCGAAATTCGAAAATCGAAACTCGAAAATCGTGGCGAGTTTCGAATTTCGAGTTTCGTTTTTCGTCTTTCGGTTGCTTGGCACTTGTAACAGGGGAACCCCATGAGTTTACCGGGACGCCGGGCAGAGCGGCTGGGTCACCAGATTCGGGTGGAGATGGCGGAAATGCTCACCCGGGAACTTAAGGATCCGCGCATCGGGTTCGCCACGGTGACGCGCGTGGAAGTGAGCGGGGACCTTCATCATGCCCGAGTGCTGGTTTCCGTGATCGGAAGCGCCGAGGAGCAACAGGGGACGATCGAAGGTTTGTCCTCAGCGGCGGCATTCATTCGTCATGAAATCGGGCATCGGCTGGCGCTGCGGCGCGCTCCGGAGCTTACTTTTGTTCTGGACCACGGCACCGAAGAGGGCGAAGAGATAGAAATGATCCTTCAGAAAATCCATAAGGAAAGCTCACCTTCGGAGTGAAAGGCAACAGTCCCCGTCCTTACCCATGAGTGATCCGGCCTCGACCCATCCCGAAATCTCCGGCGTGCTCGTCATGGACAAGCCTGCGGGCCTCACTTCGCATGACGTCGTGGCGCACGTCCGCAGAATCCTGGGCACGCGGCAGGTTGGTCACTTCGGAACCCTCGACCCCTTCGCGACGGGCGTGCTGCCGGTGTCGGTAGGGAAGGCCACGCGGTTCGCGCAGTTTTACCTGAAATCACGCAAGGCGTACGAAGGCCAGATCCACTTCGGTTATTCGACTGACACTTACGATGCCACCGGAAAGCCCTCCTCGGAGGCCGTGCCGGTCTCACTCGAACGCGGGGGCTCTGGAAAGAATCTTCCAGGGATTCACGGGCCGGTTGATGCAAACCCCGCCGCCCTATTCCGCCAAGCGCGTGGGTGGAGTGCGCGCCTACGAGCTGGCTCGCCAGCACAAGCCTTTCAGCCTGACGCCGGTCGAAGTTGAGATCTACGCGCTGGAACTCCAGGGGGTGGACGGTGGACAGGTGCGATTCGCGGTGGAGTGCTCCGGCGGGACATACGTTCGTTCCCTTGCCCACGACTTGGGCCGGAAACTGGTCTGTGGAGGGCACCTAGCGTGTCTGCGGCGCACCGCCGTAGCGGAATTTACGGAGAGCCAGGCCGTCACCCTGGAACGCCTCGAGGGAGCTGCAAGAGAGGGAAAGCTGGATTCCTGCCTGGTGCGGTTGGAAGCCCTTTTGCCGAATTGTCCTGAGTTGATGGTGCGTGGCCGCGAGGAGGCTGCTGTGCGGCATGGATGCACGTTTGAACTTGCCCAGGCCCTGCGTCCGGGCCGTGGCGAAGCGCCGGGGTCCTCGCCGGCCGCAACCCTCCTCAAAATCCTCAATCCTGAGCGCCGTCTGATCGCCGTGGCCCGACATGTCTCAGGCAGCGTCTATCATCCCAATCTGGTGCTTGTCTAGCGGGAGTCACTCGGTATACCCGGTCATATATATTCCCAGAACGATCGCGAACAACGACCACAGCACCGCTCCCCACCGCCCTTTGAGGCGTCCCGTATCTCCCAGGAGTTTGGCCGCCGCGAGGCCGAATCCAATCAGCGAAAACCACAGGTGCTCGTGACGGATCATATCCATCGAGGCCATCATCCGTTGCATGCCCGGGCTCGCACCCATCGCAGGATCCTTCATCTGCTCCATCATGTTGGCCATTTCGGCGCCGCCATGTTTGTGGAAGAAAAGGTAGATCCCGCCGAACACGGCGAGCGCGGGCAGCGAATACTTTTGGAAAAACGGGGGCAAGCGGTCGGCCGCGCGCAGTAGTTCGACGATCGCCATGGCCAGAAGCAGCAGCACAAAGACGCGGTGTTGCAGGACTTCGGGGTCGTTGAGGCTCGCCCAAAGGCCAATGGGTCCGGTCGGCCAGGCCTCGGGGTCGTTCCGGAGGACAAGGAACTCAACCATACCGAAGAGCACGAGGGGCGGTACGAATCGCCACCACGTCCGGCGCGGCCATTGCAGCCCCGCGATCAAACCGGTGAGACCCCAGAATAACAGGAACCAGCCCGCCCCGCGATGATTGAATATCGACCATTCAGCGTCCGACCAATGGGGAATGCCGCCTTTCTCCTCATTACCCATGGAAATATGATCGTGCTGCATCCCGCTCATCTCCATGCCCGCATGTTGATGGGGAGTGGCAGCGGTTGATTGCGCTGGCGGCGCTGTCGACTGCGCCCGGAGGGAAAGGTTTGCACCAAAAACCAGGACGACTGCCATTAGAGGTATGACCTGCCGCATGAGGTGTCTCCTTGTCCAGATTGATTACCGTGAGGAATTCGCAGTTTACCGGAAAAAACACCTACTATCCACACGAGTGTTTTGCGAGGGGAGAACCATGGGGCGGTCCACAGAGCATCAGGATTGCTTCTGCGGCGTCACGCGCGGCGTCAGGGTGGGCATGGCGCCTGGCGTTACAGCGCAGACGGCCAAGTTCTTCCGGCTGGGCGAGCATGCGGTTAATCAGAGGTGCGATGTCCTGGGGGCGCTTCGCCCAATAGCCCGTCTGCCATTTGTTCTCAATCAACTCGCAGGCGCGTTGTTCGTCACCGGGGGGAGCGCCGAACACGAGCAGCGGTAAGCCGGAGTTGAGAGCCTCCGCCACGGTGCAGCCGCCCGCCCGGCCCACCAGCAAATCGGCCGCAGCCATCCACTCCGGCAGGTTGTCTACCCATCCGAGAACCTGCACGTGCGGCATGCCTGCGGTGAGACGCAGAAGTTCTCTGCGAAGCTTCTCATCACGCCGGGAAATGAAAACCAATTGGACTGGCCGCTGAATCCTGCGGAGTTCAGGAACCACCTGCCGGGGATTCATTTTTCCTGTACCCCCGAAATTAACCAGCAGGAGGGGAATATCCCGGTCGAGGCCCAGGCGATCGCGTAAGGTCGGTAGGTCGGGACACCGCCCAAATGCCGGATCCACGGGCATTCCGCACTCGAGGATTTTTTCCTGTGGTACCCCCAGACCTTTCAATTGGGCGGCGATTTCTCCCGGGAACGACGTGAACAGATCAACCTCTGGCTGCGCCCAGGCCCGATCGAAGTCGAGGACCCCCACACCGACCAAGGAATAGCGGGCTTTCGCCTGGCGCTTGTGCAGGACGGCGATCTCGCACAAGCCCACCTCAGTGGCAACCACAACGTCCGGGTCGGTCGATTCGATGAACCGGAAGAGTGGCTGTGCTCCCCACCGGTAGAGCCACTGGGGGCTTGTGGATTCGCTGAGATGCTGCCGGTTCTCGATGTACTCCCAGAGCCGGGGCCAATACTTGAGGGGGATTTCAAACGCATTGTAGTAAGCCCGGAACCACGCCCGGCAATGCGCGAGCACATTCACCACGTCAACTTTGAGATCGGGTCGCAAATCGAGAAGCGCCTGTCGAAGGACCTGGGAAATGCGCACGTGGGCTGATCCATGGCGCACCGTGAGGATGAGGGTGCGGGGTGGCTGAGCTCTGACGGGCTCTGTCATGATAACTACTGATTAGAGGTGGCTGCTGCGGGCACAAGGTCCCACGGCCCATATCACGGAAGCAATCAACAAAATCAACGCCCGCATCCTAACGTTGTTCGGGTTCAGGGTCAATGCGTTCCTGAAGGCCTCTGCTGAAAGTGAATCGCAGACCTGGGCCCTGCGGCAGCGTGGCGGCCGGGTTGTAGCGCGGGTGTCCCCACCCGCGATTGCTGGGGACGCGGGTGGGGACACCCGCGCTACAAAGATTCAGCTTTCGGCCCGCAGGCTGGTGAGGGGGTTGCCGAGGAGCAAATTTTGTGCACCTAGCCCGCATTTCTCATCACGGCTTTGGAAGGGCGGGGTTTAACCCCCGTCGTTAAAGGCCCTTTCTGATGGTTTCCGCGCCCGCCACGATCGAACAGCTTGTCCGGGCGCGC
This sequence comes from uncultured Acidobacteriota bacterium, assembly GCA_963804995.1. Taxonomy (GTDB): domain Bacteria; phylum Acidobacteriota; class Terriglobia; order UBA7540; family UBA7540; genus Bog-366. The sequence goes on along the minus strand of CAWDSK010000006.1, from coordinate 1,206,439 downwards.
GGAGGCAAATTTCGGAGTGCGGGAGCTCGCTCCCGCTTTTTCTACCGCTGACTCGTCAGCGCTGAGTGATTCGCCGCGACGAGTCGCGGCGTTGGAAAGCGGCGACGAGTCGCCGCACTCCAAGCTTCGGTTCGCTTGCCCGTGGTGAGAATTGCGGGCTAGCCCTGGGGCAGGGCCGCATCCCGCAACCCAACCGCAATGCAATGGTCCCTACCGGCTTTCTATGCCGATCGTGGGAAGGTTTGTCCAGCTTGGGCTGGAGCCCTCGTCCGCAGGCTCATTGCGCAGATGCAAAATGGCCTCCGCGGCGGTGCGGGCGGCGTCCGGGTAAGCATGCTGGCGCGCGTTGCTGCGGAGCCGCTCAAGATCGTCCGTTCGTCGAAGCAGATGCTCTATTCGCGCGGCTAGCTCACCGGGCTGCTTCACCCAGTAACCTGTATGCCAACTTTCTTCAATCAATTGGCAGAAGCGACGTTCGTTGCCGGGAGGGGCGTCGAACACCAGGATCGGCAACCCGCAATTCAGCGACTCCGCCACGATACCGCCCCCGGCACGACTGACGAGCAAGTCCGCCGCCGCCATCCACTCGTGCATGTTATCCACCCAGCTCAGAACATGCGCGTGGGCCATGTCTTCGGAAAGTCGCAGAAGCTCTTTTCGAAGGCTTTCATCACGCCGCGAGATGAAGACCACCTGGATGGGCTGCTGAACTTTCTGGAGTTCGGATACCACTTCGCGTGGTTTGACTTTTCCCGACCCACCAAAATTGACCAGGAGCGTGGGTAGATCATCATGAAGTCCGAGGCGCGCGCGCAGGGCGGACCGATTGGAACACATGCCAAACGCCGGATCCACTGGGACTCCGCATTCCAAGATCTTTTCCGGCCGCACACCCAGGCTTCTGATCTGCGCGGCGACTTCCCCTGGGTAGGATATGAACAGGTCAATCTCCGGCTGCGCCCACGGGCGCTCATAGGCGAAAGTCTCCATGCCCACCAAAGAATACCGAGCTTTCGTTTGGCGCTTGTGAATGACGGCAATCTCTCCGAGGCCGACTTCGGTGGCGGCGACCACGTCAGGCTTGAAAGCCTCGATGTACCGGAACAGCGGGCGGGCGCCCCATCGATAAAGCCACCACGGCCCGCTGGTCTCGCCGCTAAACTGGTGGCTTTCGATGTAATCCCAAAGTCCTGGCCAGTATTTCAGCGGAAGCTCATACGAATTGTAATAGGCCCGGAACCATGGCGCGCAATGCGCCAGCGCATCCACAACTTCAACTTTTAGGTTTGGCCGCAAATGGAGAAGAGCTTTTTCGAGGGCGCGGGAAATCCGCACGTGAGTTGACCCGTGGTGCAAGGTCAAAATAAGGATCCGGGGGTGCTGCCCATCGGTGGATTTGTACATCTGATCTATTAACGGTTGCCAACCGCAAAGTGTTACTTCCCGGACAATCTTGACACTGTGCTTGATGCGCGAGTGTCATTCCGTGTCATTCTATTTCAGTGAGTTAAGCCATGACAATGGTTAGGCTCGCCCCCGCGTATTCTGCACCGGCTGCATTTCTGCCTCTTTGGATTCAGCCGAAGGTAACCTGGCCGGCTGGTAAGAGGAAGGATTACGCGTGCTCCGCCAATTGACTTGGGGCAACAAGGTGTGTTCTCTCACTCGGTCCCGGTACCGAATCACGACGTCCATGATGGAATCGAGCAGAACGTCGGAGAGTTTATGCGGGACCAAGCCCAGATCGAGCAGCTTGGTATGCTTGGCATTGTAATAGTGATTTTCGGACTCGACCCTGGGGTCTGACAGATGGTCAACGGTAACGTGCAGTCCTTTGCCCGAGCCGATTCGTTGAACCAAGTTGGCCAGGTCCAGGACGCTGAATTGCTCAGTGAATTGATTGAAGACCCGATATTCACCGGGTTGCGGCGGTTTCAGGATGGCGAGCTCGATACACCGCAGCGTGTCGCGAATATCCAGGAAGCCCCGGGTTTGCCCGCCTCGGCCGTACACCGTGAGGGGCATTCCCATCGCGGCCTGCACACAGTACCGGTTCAGGACGGTGCCCCAGATACCGTCATAGTCGAAGCGCGTGGCCAAGCCGTCGTCAAGGATCGTTTCCTCTGTCTTCACACCGTACACGACGCCTTGGTTGAGGTCCGTAGAGCGAATCCCCCAAATCTTGCAGGCAAACATGATGTTGTGAGAATCGTGCGCCTTGGACAAATGATAGAAGGAGCCCGGCTGCTTCGGGAAAGGGAGGACGTCCTTCCGGCCGTTGTGCGAAATCTCGATGAACCCCTCTTCAATGTCGATGTTGGGGGTCCCATACTCTCCCATGGTGCCGAGCTTCACCAGATGCGCGTCAGGGCAGAACTCCCGCAAGGCATAAAGTAGGTTCAGAGTGCCGACGATGTTGTTGGTTTGGGTGAAAACCGCGTGCTCGCGGTCGATCATGGAATAAGGGGCGGAACGCTGTTCGCCAAAATGCACGACGGCGTCGGGGGAGAATCGGGGCATGACTTCGGCAAGGAAGTCGTAATCCTGGGTGTCCCCGACGTACATCTCAATCTGATGGCCAGTTAGCCTTTTCCACAAAGCGACACGCTCGGGCAATGTGCGGATCGGCGTCAAACTATCGGTTCCACAGTCCAGATCCCAGGCGCGCCGAGCAAGATTGTCAACAATTCCAACGCGATGTCCCTGCTTCGACAAATACATTGATTGCGGCCAACCAAGATAACCGTCCCCGCCCACCACCAGAATATTCATCGATCACGGCTCCTGACCTTAGACGATTAGTACCGCTTCTTGTGACAACCAGTGCTCTTGGGGAAAACTGAACCTTAATGATGCCAGAATTACACGTCAGTGCGGGGATTTTTTCCTTGGCCTCAACCCCCGGAGATGTTGCCGGAATTCGCTTGCATGAGGGTTCCCCCGGCGCACTTTCTCCCCGGGACAATGTCAACTTTCCTCATAGACGTTTGAGGAGGCAGCCTGGGTTACGTGATCCTCCGGTTTTTCAAACCCCCACCGTGGTCCCCGTAATCCCGGATCCGATTTACCTAATGCTTTGACTCTCTCCAATGCAGCAAAGGGACCACCATCCGCGAGCAAAGGTCTACAACCCCGCGCGGGAGCTAAAGTGTCGGTAACTTTTGCAAAGCCCGGTCCGGGTTCCAAGCCTCTCTGCCGCCAAATCGGCATGGCGGCTCTTTACATTCTACGCTCAACCGCATAACATCGCGGGTCGCTCTTATGGACCTGCTGATCCTCGGCGCCGGAATGGGGGTGGTGGGCGGGATGCTGCCCAACCCTCTGCATATGATCGCGCTGACCCAAGTAGCAATGGGCCGGTGGGGGCGCGCCATCTTCGTGCTGACTGTGCCGCCCTTGTTTGTTGACGCCGCCTTCCTGTTCGTGACCCTATTCTTCTTCCGTTTCATCCCCATGGGCATCGTCCACTACGTTGCTTACTTGGGGGGCCTGGTCCTGATTGGATTTGCCAGCCACGCCCTGTGGGAATTGCGCCGCAAGACAAAGGAGGAAGTGGCGAATTCTGCCACTTACACGGCCGCGGGCGTTTCCGTTGCCTTGCTCTCAGAGGTCGCCGCGCCGGGGACTTGGATTTATTGGGTTACCATCGCCGGGCCCATCCTGGCAGAAGGTCGCGTGCATGGCTACGGACACATCGTGCCGTTCTTTGTCGGCGGCCTGGTGGGATATTATGGGGCGGCGGTGGTTTCGACTTACCTCATGGCCTGGGGCGCGGGGTTGCACAGAGTCTTCAAGCAGCACCTCTTCCTGGCCGCAAACATCCTCCTGCTGGTGATGGGAATCTCCTACCTCGTACGCGCCTACCTGGGGCAGTAGAGCAAGTGCTGAGCTAATCGAGAAAAGCCCGGATGGCCGCGATGAATTCCGGCCGGTAAAGCGCGCCCGTCGCGCCAGCGTGGGTAGCTCCCTCGATGACGACGAGCTTCACGGAGGGCAGCACGGATTTAAGATCCCTCGCCCCTTCCAGCCAGGGGTCATTGCTTCCGACCACCGCCAGTACGGGCACCTGCACGCGCCGCATTTTTGCCTCATCCCATTGCAGGCTCGGCATGCTTTTCACTACGGCGAGCAACGCCAGTGGGTCGTTGTGCAGAGCCGCCCAGCCCTCGGTCATCTCACCGCGCTCGAGTTGCGCCTCCCATCCCGCGCGGAGCTTGGCGAACTCCGGTGTTAGGGTTCGGAATCCAGCGCCGCCTCCCACCGTGGCGGTAAGGAAATGCTCCGGATGGTCGCTGAGAAGTTTGGCGGTGATCATCGAACCCATCGAGTAACCCATGATGTGCGCACGCGGGATTTCTAGGGAATTCATCAGGCGGATGACGTCCATTCCCATCTCAGGCCCGTAGGCGCTTGGGTCATGCGGCTTGTCGCTCTTGCCGTGCCCGCGCACGTCGATCGCGATCACGCGATGGTGTTCAGCGAGTTTGGGGAGCACGCCCGTTTCCACCCATTCATGCTCCAAGTTGACGGTGAATCCGTGAATCAGGATCACCGGCGCGCCGGAACCCTGATCCGTGTAGCGAATCTTCACTCCGTTCGAGTTGAAAAATTTGTCCTCGGCAGCCACCGCTGGAATGACACACAGAACCGCGACTGCGATGAGCCTGTGAGCGCGTAGCATTACAGACCTCCATTTGAAACCACCGGATCTTACCTTGATCCGGAATTGCTGTTCAATACAACAGCGCTGGGTGCCGATGGCTTTTGCCTCTTGGCCCTGAATTCCAGGATCGACTTCGGGCCCGGCCCATAACCTGCATTTGACGGCGCGATTCTCAGCCGGATTTCCCGCGCAGCATGACGAAACAGCACATGACAAAGTTATAGACTAAAACGCGTCAGATTGGGGAAAGTAGTGGGACCTCGCTCGCTACGCCCCGCGGAGAGCAACTAATGGGACAGTCCCACATTGACAAAAAGTCGCGGACCCGGGGGCTCTTTTCCCCTCCGGCTATGGGCCAGTAAGCACCTTCACGTCGAAAGCTGGTACCTGCACATCCATCGGTTCAGTTCCACCAGTCAGGGCGTTGTGATACGCCTGGTCAAGCGGCACGGTTTGGGGTTGGCTGGTGTAGTTCAACACAAAGAGGATTTTCTTCCCGCCTTTTTGGCGGACGGCCACCTCCACGCCTTGGGGCAGTTTAGCGTTGAGAGGCACAGCACTTTTCTTCGCAGCGCGGACCATCAGGCGGTCATAGAACAAGGGAGAGGTCGATTCGGTGCCCACGTAGTACACCGAGCCTTTCCCCACGCTGTTTTCCGTGACGGCCGCTTTGCCGGCGTAATAACCCTTTTCATAGTTTGCCACGCCCTTCGCCGTGGTGGGCTCCAAGATGTCGGACCAGACGCGCGAGGGGAAGCTCAACTCACCGGGGCCCATCACTTCTTGCTCTTCATTGAGCTGAGGATCGAACTCATGGATGGCCACCCCCGCCAGGTCCGCGAAAACTCCCGGGAGCGTGCGATTAGTCACCACGTTGTATTCATCTTTCACCCCGGAGCGGAACGTGAGGACGAGGGTCCCGCCGTTCTTGACGTAGGCCGTGAGCTTATCGGCCAGGGCCTGATCCGCGACGAACAGGCAGGGCGCGACGACAATGCGATAGGCAGTGAGATCGCTTTGGGGGAAGGCCACGTCCACGTTGACGCCGGCCCGGCGGAAAGCGTCGTAATAGTTATGGAGCTCGCGGTCGTATTCGAAGCCTGCGACCAGTGGCTGAATCTCAAACGCCCAGCGTGAATCCGGGGAAACCAATATGGCGACGGGTGAGACAACCTCGGAACCGTGGAGCAGCTCTGTCAATTGCCCCAATTCCTTTCCCGTTTGCTCGACCGCGCGGTAGCGGGAATTGGGGTAGCTGTCCTGGTCCAGAATCCCTTGCCAATACTGTTCCGTCCCGTAGCGGGAGGTGCGCCAGCGAAAGTAGCAGACGCCATCCGCGCCGTGCGCCACCGATTGATAAGCCCACACGCGATAGAGTGCGCCGGGCGCCTGGCGTCCCCAGAACTCAGCCCACCCCGGCAGGCCGCCTCGCTGCTCCATGACCATAAAGTTCTGATTGTTTTTCGACCCGCGCATCAGGTCGTGACCGAGGCCCGGCCCGGCGTACTCCGCGTACTCTTTCTCGAAGTTGGGATAGTTATCCCAGGCCACGAAGTCAAGCGAGCGATTGAAGTCATAGTAATCAACCCCTGTAAACAGGCCCATTTCGTTGTGGGTGACGGCTTGGCGGGGGGCAATCGAGCGCAGGAGGGCGGCCTGAAAGTTAAGATAGTCGCGCGAAGAGTCGCTCTGGAAGCGGTCGTAATCCAGCGCCAGGCTGGGATTGTGGGTGTTAAAGAGGGTGTTCCAGGGCAAGGGAATTTCCGACCAGGCTTGATAAGTGTGGCCCCAGAAGATCGTGCCCCAGGCCTTATTCAGCGCCTCCAAGGTTTGATACTTGCGCTGGCACCACTTTTGGAAAGCCGCGCGGCTGGCGGGATCAAAGCATTTCGGATCACCCAGTTCGTTGTCAATCTGCCAGCCGATGACGCCGGGGTGATCCTTGTAATGCTCCGCGAGGGCAGTGACGATCCGGCGCGTGGCGGCAAGGAAATCAGAATTGTGCAGGCAATAATTGCGGCGCGAGCCGTATCGATAGCGCACCCCGTTCGGATCCATCGCGGCAATTTCAGGATACTTCGCATACAGCCAGGCAGGCGGAGAGGCGGTGGGCGTTCCCAGTACAGCCTTGATGCCATGCGCGTTCAGGACTTTCAAGGCCCGGTCAAGCCAATCAAAGTTGAAGTGGCCCTCCTGGGGCTCCATCTTCACCCAGGCAAATTCTCCCATGCGAACGAAGTTGATGCCGGCCTCCTGCATCATGACCGCGTCTTTTTCCCATTGGGTTTCGTCCCAGGCTTCCGGATAGTAGTCCGCGCCATAAACGAATTTCCCGCCGTTCCAGGCGATAAGATCAAAGGCCTTCGACGCGGGCTTTTCCTGTGTCCAGGCAACTGGCATGGTGAGCGCACAAACGCTCAGCCATCCGCAGAGCACGTTCACCCCTAATCGGTTCATGATTCACCTTCATTCCCCGGCAAAGATTGCTTGATGATGTAGCGGCGAGTTTACCTCGCCATGTGGCGGCGTAAGGCCGCCTCGGAAATGGCGGGGTAAACCCGCCGCTACTTCCAGGGTGGGTTGTACTGTTCAATGGGCCCCACCGCTTTCTTCCAATCGAACATCCACGAGCCTGAATGCGGCCAATCGCGCGGGTCCTTCACGAAACCTTTTCTAACCGGATTGTTGAAAATGTACCACGCCACCGCGTTGGGCCTGTCGTCGTCTCTCATAATGTGGTCGTAGAAACCCTTCTCCCAGAGGTTTCGAATGCCCAGGGTGCGGGCGTGTGATGTCGCGTTTCCCTTGAAATCGTGGAGGAGTAAGATCGCATCCGATTGGTCGGAAAGGCCAACGAGTTCGAGGTGCACATGGTTAGGCATGAAGCAATAGGCGTAGACATTGAAGGAGCAGGAAGAGCACTGTGCTCGTAAGAGGTCCAGCAATAATCTCTCCAGTTCGCCACTCGAAAAGTGCGTCTGGCCCAATCCTGTCCACGCTGTGATGAAGTACCACTGGTGGCCCAGGTAGCAAGACCGCGGTAGGCGATTCCGCCTGCGGACAAAGTATGAGGCCGGCATGGCGCGATTGTATCACCGTACCCGCGAGTTCACCTCAGCACTCCGACGTAGCGGCGGGTTTACCCCGCCATATGGCGGCGCAAAGCCGCCTGGAAAATGGCGGGGTAAACCCGCCGCTACGAAAGGGACCGCGAGGTGACCTTGCCATGTGGCGGGGCAAACCCGCCCGAAAATGGCGGGGTAAACCCGCCGCTACGAAATGCAACCGCGAGGTTACCTCGGCACTTCAGAGCACCTACGAGGGGTGCCCCTACGATAGGGGGCTCTGCCGTCCTGCGCTATCTGCTTAATCCACACCAAATCGCAGGGCTGCGCTCGCGCTGCGCCGGCCCGCCTAAACAACGAAGAGCGGCTCTTCATTTGTTGCGTGCGACTGCCGATCACCGCTTACGACCCCCTGAGAAATCGGGTTACCACGTCACATGTCATCACACCGTATTACTACTACCGCGCATGTTTATCAAAATAAGAGCCGCAGAGTGTGAAAGGACCACACTCTGATGCGCTACCTGCTTTTCGCGCCCGCCGGCGCTCACCGATGCGGTTCACCTGAGATGAGCACTATTGACCAAACAAGTGTTCCGAACGGCATAGACAACGCGTTAGCTTGACCGTATAAGAGGGATGATTCATTACCGGTTAGCCAGCTTGAGATCAGAAAAGGAGATTTCAGATGAAAAAAATCATGTCCTGCCTAGCGCTCGCCGCTTTGGCAGTGTTCACGTCAGCCGCGTTCGCCCAGGAGCCAACCCTCACTTCCGCGGATGTGAAGTTTAACACGACCACCGACAATAAGGATCAACAAACCAAACTGGATGTTTATGTCAAGACCAGTGACGGGCATGAAATCGCCAAGGCCGAAGGCAATGAAGGCCGTTGGAACAAGAATTCTACCCACACCGTCACGTTACTGGTGGAGGGCAACCCAACGAAAGGAGAAGTCGCGAACGGCACCATCACGCTGACTCTCCACCCGCAAAGAAGGAACAAATGGTCGTTCGACTACAAAGTTACTCTCAAGTTCTCTGATGATAGCTTCATCACAAAAGATTTTAAGGGCTGTTACTTGACTGACCATGACCCAGCCCGGACGGATTCTTTTAAGTGATCTCGGACGACTAGCCGCCCCCGAGCGACGTGGTCGAGGTGGCAGCAAACGTAGCGCGGACCTCCGTCGTTAAGGTCCGCGGTTCTTCCTGTGCAATTTGAGCGAATGTTCCGTTGCGAAGAAACAAGTCTGGTGCAGACGCCGTTTTGGAGATTTGCGGGTTTTCCAAAGGAAGAACCCCAAAACGGGAGGCCGCGCCTAACGAACGAAGAGCTGACAGCGGCGCGGGGGGGATGGAGCCAACCCGCCAACCCGCCCGCACGATTGCACCCAGTGGCGGTCAGGTGTATATTGTTGGTTGGGCGGAACGACGATAATGGGAATGTCCGCTAACCTCAGGATCGCGGCCAGAGCACCGAAACGGATCTTACGTATTGGCCCAAAGACCTTGCTCACGAGAGTGAGCGAGGGGAAAAGTGTCTCGTCCTACCGGCGTAAGCAAGTGATCTTTTCGCAAGGCGATCCGGCGGATGCGGTGTTCTACGTTCAGAATGGCCGAGTAAAGCTGGCCGTGGTTTCCAAGCAGGGGAAGGAAGCTATCGTGGCGCTTCTCGGTGCTGATGAGTTCTTCGGTGAAGGCTGCTTGGCCGGGCAACCCCTGCGCATCTCGACGGCCACGGCGGACGAAGCCACGACCGTTCTGCGCATCCGCAAAAAGGCCATGGTGCGGCTGCTGCACACCGACCCAAAATACTCGGAGTTCTTCACGGCCCACCTGCTCTCCCGCAATATTCGAATTGAAGAGGACCTGGTCGATCAACTGTTCAATTCGAGTGAGAAGCGGTTGGCTCGGATTCTGCTTTTGCTTGTGCACTTTGGCAAGGAAGGCAAGCTGGAGCCGGTGATTCCAAAGATCAGTCAAGAAACACTGTCGGGAATGATCGGAACAACCCGGTCGCGGGTCAGCCACTTCATGAACAAGTTCCGCAAGCTCGGGTTCATCGATTACAGCGGCTACAACGGCGGCATGCTGGTTCACAGTTCACTCCTCAACATAGTCCTTCATGATTAGCGCTGGTTTCAAAACCCATTTTGGGCGTTTTGGAATCATGGGTTAGCGAGTCGAATTCGGGGTTTTGAAAAGGCTACTAGAGTTCCCCCTCGATGGAGTTGCCATCGGACAAGCAGACCTGGCAGTGAAGAATATCCGGACTCGACTAACCCGCCATGGCCTTGCGGCCAGGTTTCGCGGGTGGCGGATACGTCCCGGTGCCCTTGGTGGGGATGTATGCGGCCTTTAGGCGACTGGCCGTGGTCCAGTTGGAGATGTTATTTTCTGAACGGTGACTCCATGCTCTCTATGCAAGAAGGTTGTGACCGCATACATGCCAAAATGCGGCACGTATGCGCCACCCACGAGACTCTGCTCGCCAACTGTAGCACAGAACTTTGAGGTGACCTGATCGGAGGCCGGGAAGCATCACGCCATCCGCTCACAAAAGCAGTGACGCGTGACCCCTCAGAAGCAAGCTGTGACCACTTGAAACTACGTCCGTGTAGAGCCCTGCGGCTCTCCCTGCGCGTCGAGGAAGCGAACGACTTTCTCACAGTGCACGCAGAGGGTCCACTTTTCACCTCGCCCCATGGTAATGGTGGGGAGGACACTGAATACACGCAAGCAATCTTCGCAACAGATGATGTAGTGTCCGTCACTCCCCCATATTGCCTGGAAGGGATTGTTGTCAACGTGCGGGGGAATACTTCGTAGAGGAGGTTTGCTTGTCAGGTCCGATATGGTTTGCAGGAGCTGCTCAGATAGGAATTCATTCTTATGGCAGTAAGCGTCGGCAGCCACTCCTTCTGGCATTTTATCGGCCGCAACTGCACTGATAACAATGACCGGTATTTGAGGTAAGCGTTTGCGAACTACGTTAAGAAGCTCAATCCCTGACATACGGGGCATATTGAGATCGGAAATAATCAAGACAGGAGGTCCCGCGCGGAGTTTTTTTATCGCATCCAGACCGTCAATCGCCACCCGAACAACATACCCCGCAGCCACCAAGAATCGTGAGACGACATTGCGGATAAGGGGATCGTCGTCTACTAAAAGGACGCGATTGCTTAGATGTTCCATCTTGGTCGATCCCCTCGGCATCTTGGAAGGGTAGACTTCTTACTGTGCCCCCGAACAAAGTCTTTCCAATCAATATTATGCGTATTGTTAGAAGGTGTTTGCGCGGCAGGATGCCGATGGAGGTACTTTACGCTCACGGCACAAATTACAGCAACTCGGTGGCCATCGCGCGCTTGGCCGATTTTTCTGCCTCGGGGGAGGAGGAAGCACAATCGAGGCAGAGCGAAAGGATGCTGATTGTCGCTCCTTTGCACGAACGGCCGATCCCGCTTGGCTGGCGCAGACCCCCAAGATCAGGGGTCTGGTGCGCCGGGATAAACCGGCAGAAAGCAGAGAATGAAAATTTCTCACGAGGAAGGAGCAGCGATCCACTCGGCCCCGAGTTTTGCGCTGGGCGTCGTGAGGCGCACGGTGAAGCGTAAACAGGGGAATAGGTGGGCTGGGTATTGAGCTTCGAAAATGTCCAATCAGGACGCCGACGTTTTCAGACTAAACGGAAGGCAACATGAGGCCGGGACGCCAACGCGAGTTCCGGCACAGTCCTGCGTAGTCGTAGACCCCAGACACGCCTAGACACTTTCTGCACGAGAACCGGGAGACCTCGGAGGCGCCGGCCGCCGTAGATCGTGGCCGGACGGCGGGAAAAGGCGATGGCCGTACAGCCCGCCTGCACGCTTTCGAGGAGTCGGACAGCGGAACAGTACCGATGAATCATTTGAACAAAGACGGGAAGCCGTTGGCGGAGAATGAGGAGGGAAGGCCGCTGATCAAGGAGAACACCCGTTGGCCTAACACGCACCCGACACAGAGCGGGGCACGCGTGTCCCAGGGACTCGCGGGTGTGCGGAAAGCCGCGAAGGAACACAGGGAGATGAAGTTCACGGCCTTGCTCCACCACTTAACGGTCGATCTGCTGCGGGAAAGCTTTTACGCCTTGAAGCGAAAAGCTGCACCGGGAGTAGACGGCATGACGTGGCAGGAGTATGAAAGCGGGCTGGAAGGTCGACTCGTCGATCTGCACAGCCGGGTCCACCGCGGAGCATTCCGAGCGAAGCCCTCGCGAAGGGCGTATATCCCGAAAGGCGACGGGCGGCAACGTCCGTTGGGGGTTGCGGCACTGGAGGACAAGATCGTCCAACAGGCCGTGGTCACCATCCTCAAGGCGATTTACGAGGAAGACTTTCTGGGCTTCTCGTATGGCTTTCGACCGGGATGCAGCCAGCATCAAGCGCTGGACGCGCTCTCGTACGCGCTCACGGTGAAGCACGTGAACTACGTTCTTGACGCGGACATTCGTGGATTTTTCGATTCGATATCCCACGAATGGATGCTCAAGTTCGTGCAGCATCGCGTCGCCGACCCCCGGATTCTCCGGCTCATCCAGAAATGGCTGAAAGCCGGGGTGAGGGAGGAAGGCGAATGGTCGGAGACGGAGATGGGTACGCCACAAGGGGCGGTGGTCTCGCCCCTGCTGGCGAATATCTATCTGCACTACGTCTTTGACCTGTGGGTGCAGGCGTGGCGCAAGAAGCACGCCCGGGGAGACGTGGTCGTGGTGCGGTATGCCGACGATACGGTCCTTGGATTCCAATCGCAGACGGAAGCCGACCGCTTTCTGGAGGATTTCCGGGAGCGGGTGGGGAAGTTTGGATTGGAACTGCATCCTGACAAAACGCGCCGGATCGAGTTCGGGCCGTTTGCCGAACTTTACCGGAAACGGAGAGGAGAAGGTAAGCCGGAGACGTTCGACTTTCTGGGCTTCACGCATATCAGCGGGAAGAACCGGAGGGGGCAATTTACCGTGAAGCGGAAGACGATCAGCAAGCGCCTGCGGGGGAAGTTGCAGGAACTCAAGCAACAACTCCGGCAGCGTCGGCACGATCCCATCGCGGATACGGGTAAATGGCTCCGGTCGGTCGTGCAAGGCTACTTCAACTATCACGCGGTACCGGGAAACCTCGACCGCCTGCGAATCTTTCGGGAACGGTTGACCCGACTGTGGCGAACACAACTGCGTCAACGCAGTCAACGCCACCGCCTCAACTGGGACCGACTGGGGAAGCTTGCGGCCTGCTGGTTGCCTGCTCCGCACGTTGTGCATCCTTGGCCATCCCAACGGTTCGCCGCCACACATCCGAGATAAGAGCCGTATGCGCTAACCAGCGCACGTACGGATCCGTGCGGGGGGTACCGGGTAACCGGTATCCCTACCGCAACCGCCAGCCAGCCTAAGGACATCGACAGGTTTCCCACACTATGCTCCGAGGTGATATGCGACGGCAACCTCGCCGGAAAAGGCGTTTTTCGTTCCCAACGCATCGTTCAAGGGGAGACAAGTGGATGTATAATCGGAGCCGCTGGAAGGCGAAAATGGAATTCCAGTTTGGAGGCTAAGCTGGATGGATTTTCCGCAGGGAATTGACAGCAAGTTCCGTTTCGTTCTGGTCGTGGCCGCGCGCGCACGACAGTTGCAAAAAGGCGCTAGGCCGTTAATCCAAACACCATCGAAGCGCGCCACCCGGATTGCACAAGCGGAAGTGCAAGCCGGACTGGTTCCGTTCCGGTTGGAAGCACCGGATAAACTCGATCTGCCACGGCAGGACCGGACACGATCAACAAAAAGCGCATCGTGACCTGCGGGGGAATTTAACTGATCGAACAGGATGGGCATAGCGAAAGGAGCGGCCCTATGAAGAGTGACATCCAATTGCAAAGAGATGTTTTGGACGAACTCAAGTGGGACCCAGCGGTCAATGCCGCGCAGATTCGGGTGGAAGTGAAGGACGGCATGGTGACGCTCGCCGGTCGTGTTGAATCCTTCGCGGAGAAGTGGGCGGCCGACGGGGCCGCCAAGCGAGTGTCTGGCGTCAAGGCGTTGGCCGATGAGATAAGAGTTGAACCTGCTCGCTTCCGCGAGCTAACCGACGCGGATCTTGCCCGGGCGGCAGAGAACGCACTCAAATGGCATGCCCACGTGCCGCAAGACTGCATTAAGGTGACCGTAGAAAAAGGGCGGATCACTCTGGAAGGCGAGGTTGAGAAGCAATTCGAGAGGGAGATCGCACTCCAAGTCGTGCTCCACTTAGCGGGGGTCACGGATGTCAACAACCAGATCGTCCTCAAACCGAAGGTGGAGCCAACCCAAGTCAAGGAAAAGATCCAAGCAGCTTTCCAACGCAGCGCGATTGTTGACGCGAGGAGGATCACGGTGAAGGCCGAAGGTGGTAAGGTCATCCTGACTGGGACCGTTCGCACTTGGGTGGAGTATCAGGACGCCGAGCGGGCTGCCTGGGCCGCGCCGGGTGTGCGCGAAATCAGGAATCTCCTCAAAATAGAAGACTGAAGCTGCCGGGCGGTGAGTTCGGGATTGTTCTTGTGAATGTTCTTGGCGAGGTCTTCCCGCCAGCCCGTCATCTCGTCCAGGAAAACGTCATCAACCTGCTTTCGCAGCCGTGGCGCTCGGCGGATCTTGGGGAGCAATGCTTCCAGCGAACCCGCCGCCACACGCTCGCGTGAGAATTCCCAGAGCTTTTCCGCATTCACTGGGTAATCGGAATAGCGGAGGCTGAGCAGCAGGCCCTCGTCAGGACGCTTGGGGTCGGGCTGGGCGGAGGCGTCGTAGAAACGGAATTCCTCGAAGTTCGTGAGGATGACGAAGTAAACGCTCTTGGTGTTCCAAACATAACCCTTGGCTTGCAAAATGTGGCGCGGCGTGTCGAGCGGCTCGGAAGGCGACTTGGCTTCCACGTAAAACTTGGTCTGCCCGCCGATACGGAAGTTATAGTCGGGTCGCCCGGTGGCCTCCATGTCGCCCTTTTCCACCAGTACTTCCCGGTCGTGGTGCACCAGGCCAGCCTCGTTCTCGACATCCCATCCCAACGCCTTGAAAAACGGAGTGATGAGGTCCATGCGCGCCTGGGCCTCAACATAGTCCTTGGAGGAATAGTACTGGTGGTCGGCTTGAAACTTTCGGATGAGCTTTTCTACTTCAGAGTGAAACGTGGCAATGGACACAGACAAGGGGTAACTCCTGGAGTTGACCAGATTTGAGCCAAGAGTCTAATGCCACCTGCCAGCGGATTCAAGAGGAGTAAGCTTGGCCGGCTGCCGCAGAGCGAGCTCAGCTCTGCGCTTCACGTGTCTGACCCTGCCCCCGATGGTCCTGACCTAGAGACGCCATTACGAGCTCGGCCCGGGACGGCGTCCGATGCGATGACCGCAACGCTTCGTCCGTCTTGACCATGGACCGGCTGGCTTAACTAAATCGCCCCGACTCGTCGAGGCGCCCGCCCAATTTTTGGAGCGCGGGAGCTCGCTCCCGCTTTTTCTGACCGCTGACTTGTCAGCGGCAGGTGTTACGCCGCGACTAGTCGCGGCGTCAGAAAGCGGCGACGAGTCGCCGCACTCCAAACGCGCGGGTGGCGCCTGCGTGCCGCCTTTTGGCATGGAGGCGATCACAACGAGGGCATCTTACTACCTTTAAGGGCCGCCCCGATGCATCGGGGCGCCACCCGCGAATTCCGAGTTTCGGATTTCGATTTTCGAATTTGGGATTTCGAATTCCGGATTCTGGATTTCGAATTTCAGATTTCGAACTGGGGATTTCGGATTGCGGATTTCGAATGTCGGGTTACGAGTTTCGATTTTCGGATTCCGGCGCTGCGCGCCTTTACTGATCCAAGACTGGAACGGAGACGCACACGCCGCGCTCGGTGAGGGCCTGCAGGTCGCGGGACAACTCTCGAAGGCCGGCGGGAGACTGGCAGGCCAGAAACGAACGAAAGGCCAGCAGTGTCTCCTTGGCAATCAAATCGAAATCGTGGAAATAGAAATCCAACCGGTTCCACACCTCAGGGGAGAGGTCGTGAGTGCGCGCGCCTTCCAGGCAGGTTCGGCGGAATTCCTTGCTGAGCAGGATGGAAGTGCGATTCAGCACACGCAACTGGAGTGAAAACCGTCGCCGGGAGCTGAACACAACTTGATCCAGGAACTCGTAAAGGCCCACGTAATCAATCAGGGCCTGGGATTTGAAATTGCCGGCGGAAACCCGGCGGACCGGAACCACTACTTGGGTAGCCGGCAGATACTTGACAAGGGTATTTTGCAGCCCCACTACCAATCCCGTCAGCCGGTCCCACTCACCCATCGCCAGGTGAACGATGCCCCAGGCCATTTCGGGTTGATTCACTCTGCGCTCGCCAAAGGCGTCATTCAGGGTGATGCCCAGAATGGCCGCATGCGCTTCGACTTCTTGCGCCACGGGATGATAAATGGCGTGCAACTCCACACTAAGGGGCACCAATCCGCCCACTCGGGTACGCGCCGGGGAGTCCATACGCAGGACACGGCGCAGCGCCACTCCCACCGCGCCCCAGAGTAGGCCACCCATGAGCCACTGCATAACTCCTCAACTATAGGGATTTGTAGCCTCAACTTCAAGTCGTAAATTAAAAGAGTTTTCATAGCGTAAAATTTGTAATCTAACTTATGTGCCATTGCTCCTCGGATACATTCGCTACTCTCTGGCACGAGGTGGCGGCCTGGTGATCACACCCGGTCTGTTCCTAAGCAGGTGGAATCATGCGACGCGGCAACCTTGCCTCAGCGCGTCGGAGGGAATTGGACCTTGAATTGTTTCGCGAAGGTGTACTTCCGGCGGCGCGATCGGCGCCATTGCCGCCAGCAAGTTGTGTAAGGCTAGGCGGTCACGCCGCCGCCCGAACCGGATCAGTCTGCTGGCGTAGCGGCGGGTTTACCCCGCCATCCTGCCCGCGATCGCGTGGCATAAAATGGCGGGGTAAACCCGCCGCTACGTCAAACTGCACCCCTCCCCCCGCACCGGCTTTCTTGACACTGTTTTTGCGCGCCACCTATAATGCCGGTTCACCTGTGTTCCAAAATTCTCTGCAAGTTGTGGGTTATCCGCGTGTTAGAAAATGAACCGCAAGACCTGATCCAGCAACGCAAGAAGAAGCTCCAGGCGATTGTCGATCTGGGGTTTGAGGCTTACCCGCGCAAGTACGACATCACGCACTCGATCCCGCAGATTCTGGCGGAAAACTCCGCGCTTTCGGCGGAAGAACTCGCGGCGCGCAAGATTTCCGTCCGCGTGGCGGGGCGCGTGATGACCATCCGCCCGCACGGCAAGGCGGGTTTTGCGCATCTGGCGGGCGGGGGCAAGCGGCTGCAGATTTACGTGCGTCTGGACGCCGTCGGGGAACGTGACTTCGAGCTCTACAAGCTCCTCGATCTGGGCGACCTGATCGGCGTGGAGGGGTATCTCTTCCGCACCCGGACGGGGGAGCTTACCGTGCACGCGGAGCGCCTGCAATTCCTGGCCAAGGCGTTGCTGCCGTTGCCGGAAAAGTGGCATGGCCTCACCGACGTCGAAATCCGCTACCGCCAGCGTTACGTGGACTTGATCGCAAATGAGGAAGTCCGCATCGCCTTTGAACGCCGCGGCCGCCTGGTGCGGGCCGTCAGAGATTTTCTGGAAGCCGAGGGCTACCTGGAAGTGGAGACGCCCATGATGCAGCCCTTGGCAGGCGGCGCCATGGCCCGTCCCTTCGTCACCCATCACAACGCGCTGGACATGGATCTGTACCTGCGCATTGCCCCGGAGCTTTACCTGAAGCGCCTGATCGTGGGCGGCCTCGACCGGGTTTTCGAGATCAACCGCAACTTCCGCAACGAGGGCATCTCCACACAGCATAATCCTGAATTCACGATGCTGGAGTTTTACCAGGCCTACGCGGATTACCACGATATGATTGCCCTTACGGAGCGCCTGCTGCGACACGTGGCGCAGGCGGTACTGGGCAGCGTTGAGTTCGATTATTGCGGCCAGCGCATCTCGTTTGCGAAGTTTGATCGCTTCACGATGAAGGAAGCGGTTGTCAAGTTCTGGCCCGCCGCGGCCGGTAAGGGACCAACCGTTGACGATCTGGCGGAGCCCAAGGCGGTCTTCGCCTGGGTCGCGGCTTATAACGAGTGGGCCGCGCAGCCCGGGAGTGGCGCTGAACCCCTTCCAAGGGACGAAGGGAAAGCGCCGGGCATGGCTCTGGCGGAGTTGTTTGAAGCCGTGGCCGAACGCCAACTGATTCAGCCCACCTTCATCGTCGATTATCCGCTGGAGGTTTCGCCCCTTTCCAAGCAGAAGCGCGAAGATCCCAACCTGGTCGAGCGCTTCGAACTTTACGTGGGCGGCATGGAACTCGCCAACGCCTTCAGCGAGCTCAACGACCCTGTCGAGCAGCGCGACCGCTTTGGCTACCAGCAGTTCCTGCGGGAGAAGGGCGACCTGACGGCGCACGCTATCGACGAGGATTACATTCGCGCGCTCAGCTACGGCATGCCGCCGACGGGTGGGGAAGGCATCGGCATCGACCGCCTTACCATGCTGCTGACTGACTCGCGCTCCATCCGCGATGTGATTTTGTTCCCCCTGCTGCGGCCGGAAAAGCAGGGGTAATGTTGACGCGTATGAACTTCGAATTCTTCGTGGCGCTGCGCTACCTCAAGGCCAAGCGGCGGCAGGCGGCCATCTCGATCATCACCGTGATTTCAGTGATTGGGGTGATGGCGGGGGTCTCGGCGCTGGTGATTGCGCTGGCCATCAACAACGGCTTTCGCGAAGAACTGGAGAGCCGCCTGCTGGGCGCCACCGCCAACGTCAACCTGCTGCGCACCGAGAGCGACGGCATCAGGAACTTCGATCAGCTCGCCGACCGCCTGGCGCACGTGCCGCACGTGGTGGCCACCGCCCCCTCGCTCTATGGGGAAGTCCTGGCCTCCCACGGCTCGCGCGCTGCGGGCATCGTGCTGAAGGGCGTTGACCCGGCGCGCGAAGTGAAAGTGGGCGACTTGCTGAAGCGGCTGCGCGAAGGCTCGCTCGCGGGCCTGGGGGAGACCTTTCCTAACGCTGACCCCATCATCATCGGCAAGGAACTGGCCAAATCCCTGGGCGTCTTTGTGGGCGATTCGGTCCTGGTGACCAGCCCCCAAGGCTACTTGACGCCGACCGGGGTGGTGCCCAAGTTCCGCCACTTCCGCGTTGTGGGAGTTTTCGATTCGGGGTTCTACGACATTGACGCCTCCTGGGCGTTCACCAGCCTCCTTGCCGCCCAGCGTCTGTTTGATCTTGCGGACGTTGTTTCCGTGATCGAGTTCAAGATTGACGACATTTATCAAGCGCCCCAGGTGGCGGAGGAGATTCGCCGCACTGCCGGCCACGGCTTCGACACCACAACTTGGATCGAGCAGAACCACTCGCTCTTCAGCGCGTTGCGGCTGGAGCGGCTGGTCACCGTCCTGACCATCGGTCTCATCGTGGTGGTGGCGGCGCTCAACATCTTCATCGCCCTGGTCATGATGGTGATGGAAAAGAATCGTGACATCGCCGTGCTGATGTCCATGGGAGCACGCCAACGCCAGGTGTGGGCGGTCTTCACACTGCACGGAGTGGCCATCGGCGGGCTGGGCACGCTGCTGGGATTGCTGTTGGGCTATGGCGCGTCGTGGCTCGGCAATACCTACAAGTTGATTCCCCTCGAAGCTGATGTCTACTCGCTGTCGTCGGTGCCGTTCCATGCCCGGCCCCTGGATGGTTTGTGGATCGCGCTCGCTGCCCTCACCATCAGCTTCCTGGCCACACTGTACCCGTCGCTGGCGGCGGCGAGACTGAATCCGGTGGAGATTCTGAGGTATGAGTGAATAGACTCCATGAGAATGGAAAACCGAAAATCGAAAATCGAAAATCGAAAATCGAAACTCGCCCGTGACGATGGGCTGGCGGTCCAAGGGCTGAGTTTGGTAGATGGGCATTACGGCAATGGATAGCCGAAACTCGAAACTCGAAAATCGAAAATCGAAAATCGAAGATCGAAATTCGAAAATCGAAAATCGAAACTCGCCTGTGACGATGGTCCGCAGTTCAAGGGGGGAGTCTGGTAGGTAGGCATCACTGCGATGGATAGCCGAAAATCGCGAATTGAAGAGCGAAACTCGAAAATCGAAACTCGAAACTCGCCCGTGACGATGGGCCAGCGGGTCAAGGGGCGAGTCCGAGATTTCAAAGACTTGGATGTATGGATGGCTGCTCGCGAGCTTAGGCAGGAGATATACAAGGTGGCCAAGGGTCTGCCGGAGTCAGAAAAGTTTGGACTGGCCAGCCAGCTTCGGCGGGCTGCAATCTCTGTCACGGCAAATATTGCTGAAGGGTTTGGGCGGTTTGGCTATCAAGAGAATGCGTAATTTTGCCGGCAGGCCAGAGGGTCGCTTTATGAGTTGAGGGATCATCTGACAACGTGTGTCGACGCGGGTTATATCCCGCTTACGGAGGGACGCCAGGTAGACCGAATCGCCCAGCGTGCAACGCAACTGCTGAACGGATATCTGCGCTCAATGCTGGCGTTGAAGTCGGCGACCGAGGGCGGATGAGGGAAGAGCTCATCAAGCTGGACGAGTTTCGAATTTCGAGTTTCGATTTTCGTGTTTGGGACTGCGGGTAATCAAGGGAAACGACTTCAAGCTGGGCAAGTTTCGAATTTCGAGTTTCGAATTTCGTGTTGGGGACTGCTGGTGATTAAGGGAAACGACGTCATGCTGGGCGATTTTCGAGTTTCGAATTTCGATTTTCGACCTTCGTTTAGCGGGACAAGGACGACATTTGACTAGCTCTGTGCAACCGACAACGGACGGCGTTCCGCAGACGCTCTTGCGCGCCGAGAATCTGACCAAGAGCTTCCGTTCAGGCAGCGAAGAAGTGGCGGTTTTCGAGGACCTGAACCTGGAAATCCGGGCGGGTGAATTCATCGCGCTGGTGGGAGAGTCGGGTTCCGGGAAGACCACGCTATTGCACTTGCTGGCTGCTCTGGACACTCCGACGAAGGGTGAGGTATACTTTGACGGCAGGCGATTGAGCGAGTTTCAGGAAGACCACCGAGCGTTCTATCGCAATGTAAAGATAGGCTTTGTCTGGCAGATGCACTATCTGCTGCCGGAGTTTAGTGCGCTTGAGAACGTCGTGATTCCGCAGTTGATTCGCGGGTTTTCTTATCGCGATGCCTGGGGACGCGCCAAAGAGTTGCTCGGCGAAGTCGGTCTGGAAAACGCTGCGGGGCGCCGCGTGGGAGAGCTTTCAGGTGGTGAACAGCAGCGGGTGGCGCTGGCCCGAGCGCTCGCCAATCAGCCAGCCCTGTTACTGGCAGATGAGCCCACGGGAAGTTTGGACCACCGTACGGCGCAGCGAGTGATTGACCTGCTGGAAAGTTTGCACCGTTCGCATCACTTGACCTCTGTGCTGGCTACGCACAATTTGGAATTGGCCCGTCGCGCCAATCGGACCTTGCGTTTGGCGGATGGAAAGCTGACGGAAACGGTAGTTCCAAGAGTTCCATAACTCCTGCACTCCCTGCGAGCGAGAGGGAGTGGGGTTCCAGAAGGACTGAGGAGCTATGTTCGAGAGGTACACCGAAAAAGCTCGGCGTGTCATCTTCTTCGCTCGCTATGAGGCCAGCCAGTTTGGCAGCCCCTATATTGAAACCGAGCATCTGCTCTTGGGATTGCTGCGTGAAGACAAGGCCCTCACCAACCGTTTCCTGCGCTCCCACGCTTCCATTGAATCCATTCGCAAGCAGATCGAGGGACGCACGCCGATCCGCGAAAAGGTCTCGACTTCGGTAGACCTGCCGCTCAGCCAGGAGTGCAAGCGCGTGCTGGCTTATGCTGCCGAGGAGGCCGAGCGACTTACCCACAAGCACATTGGCACGGAACACCTGCTGCTGGGCCTGCTGCGCGAGGACAAATCCTTTGCGGCTGAAATCCTCCACGAGCGGGGTCTGCGCCTCTCCACGTTGCGCGAGGAGTTGAGCCGCGTGCAGAGCGAAAAGGCGACCACCGCCCGTCCCAAAGAGACTTCCTTGCTGGGCGAGTTCAGCCGCGACCTGACGCAATCGGCCATGGAAAACCAGCTTGACCCGCTGATCGGCCGCGAAGCAGAACTCGAGCGTGTGGTCCAGATCCTTTGCCGGCGCACCAAGAACAATCCGGTGCTCATCGGCGAACCCGGCGTGGGTAAAACCGCTATCGTGGAAGGCCTGGCCCAACGCATCGCGGATGGTGACGTGCCTTCCTTCCTGGCCGACAAGCGCATCCTGGCACTCGATCTTTCGCTCATCGTGGCCGGCACCAAGTATCGCGGCCAGTTTGAAGAGCGCCTGAAGACCATCATGAAGGAGTTGATGGAGGCACAGAACGCCATCATCTTCATCGATGAGCTGCACACCCTGGTGGGTGCGGGCTCGGCGGAAGGCTCACTGGACGCCGCCAACATTCTGAAGCCGGCGCTTTCGCGCGGGGAAATCCAGTGCATCGGCGCCACCACACCGGCCGAGTATCGCAAGTCCATCGAGAAGGATCGCTCGCTGGAGCGGCGCTTCCAGGCCGTGAAGGTTCCGCCACCCTCGGAGGGCGAAGGCATCAAGATTCTCTTTGGCATCAAGGACCGCTACGAGAAATTCCATGCGGTGACGTATACTGACGAGGCCTTGAATGCCGCCGTGTACCATTCCAATCGCTACATCCCGGATCGCTTCCTCCCCGACAAGGCGGTTGACCTGGTCGACGAAGCGGGCGCGCGCGTGAAGCTGCGGCAGAGTTCCTTGCCCGAGGAAATGATCGACGTGCAGAAACGCATCAAGTTCGTGGTGCATCGCATGGAAAACGCCATCGCCAACCACGAATTCGAAAAAGCGCGTTTCTACTCCGACGAGGAGCGCAAGGAGCGCGAAAACCTGCGCCTGCTCCGCGAAAAGTACAACATTGACGAGACCGCGATGGGTGTGGTAACCCGTGAAGACATCGAGGAAATAGTGGCGCGCTGGACCGGCGTGCCCGTCACCTCCATCAAGGAAGAAGAAGGCTCCAAGCTTCTGCGCATTGAAGAAGAACTGCACAAGCGTATCATCAGCCAGGACCGCGCGATTTCCGCCTTGGCGCGAGCCATTCGCCGCTCCCGTGCGGGCTTGAAATTGCCGGGCCGGCCCGTGGGTTCTTTCCTGTTTCTAGGGCCGACGGGAGTGGGCAAAACGGAAATGGCCCGCTCGCTGGCCGCCTTCCTGTTCGGCTCGGAGCGCGCCCTGGTGCGCTTCGATATGTCGGAGTTCATGGAAAAGCACTCGGTCTCGAAACTCATCGGTTCGCCCCCGGGTTACGTGGGTTACGAAGAGGGAGGCCAGTTAACCGAGCGGGTGCGTCGCGCCCCCTACTCTGTGATCCTGCTCGATGAGATTGAAAAAGCTCACCCGGATCTATTTAATATTCTCCTCCAGGTTTTTGAGGATGGCCAGCTAACGGACGGCCTCGGCAATACTGTGGATTTCAAGAACGCCATCATCATCATGACCTCCAACATCGGCGCGCGTTACCTGGAGCGTCAGTCTCACATGGGATTTCAGTCGGGCGTCGAAGGCACCAGCGAAAAGAAAGCCGAAGAGTTGGTGATGAGCGAGGTGAAGCGGCTGTTCAATCCTGAGTTCTTGAACCGCCTGGATGAAACCATCGTCTTCAATGCCCTGTCGGAGAGTGATCTGATCCAGATCCTGGAGTTGTTGGTCGGGCAGATGAACCAGAACCTTACGCAGAAAAACATCTCACTGACGCTGTCGCCCGAAGCCGGCAGATGGATTCTGGACAAGACCTGCGCCGATCGCTCCTATGGCGCGCGGCCCTTGCGCCGTGCTTTACAGAAGTACGTTGAAGATCCGCTCTCGGAGGCGTTAATCCAGGGTGAGATTCACCCTCCGGCGGTCTTGGAAGTTATCGTCGAGAACGAGGCGCTTTACTATCGTTCAGTAAACGACAAACTGGTCGGTGCCACACCGCTCTCCCACTAGGGCGAGTCGCCAAGGTTACCCCGGCCGTTAAGCGGACAATCCACAGGCTCGACTCCTGCGAGCCGGAATCTTCGGGAGACGAAACAAGGCTTTCTGGTTTAAAAACCATTCCGGCCAACTTCTGGCGGAATCTTAGCATCGGATTGTCTTGGTTTTCGCAGGTTTGAGGGGGGGAACGCGGTCTCTTGAAAAATACGAGTTTGCGTGTGCCTCGACTTCGATGGAAGCCGTGCAGGCTGAGTCTTCTCACCCTGGCGTTGATTTTGTTGTCGCCTCTTCTGATTGCCGCTCAGAACCCTCCCGCGGACCAGAAAACGACGAATCCTCCATCCCCCCCCGAGAAGAAGGAGTCCACTCCGCAAAAGCCGCCGGAAAAGAAAACGGAGGAGCCCGCGCCCGCCCCAGGGCAGCTCAAGCTGGAATCCCCCGAAGCGCCCCAAGCTCCACCGGCCAAACCCGCTGGTCAGCCTCAGACGCCGCCCCAGAAACTGGAACTGGAAACCCCCAAGACCGAACCCGCAGGTGGCCAGAAGCTGGAAACTCCCGTGGCGCCTGCCCAGCCACCGGCGGAGGAACACAAGCCGACCATCGAAGGGGCTCCCATCTTTCGTGGCAATCGGCGCATTCCTGCCGCCACCTTGCGCGCGCGCATCTTCACCCACGCGGGTGACATCTATGATGAAAGCGCCCTGGACCGCGACTTCATGGCGTTGTGGAACACCGGCTTCTTCGATGACATTCGCCTGGAAGTCGCAGACGCCCCCGACGGCAATAAGATCATTACTTTTTACGTGCGCGAGAAGAAACTGGTCCGCAGCATCGACTACAAGGGGCTGAGCACCGTCCAACAATCCGACGTCCTGGACGAGTTTAAGAAGCAGAAAGTTGGGCTCTCCATTCAATCCCAGTATGACCCCGTGACGATCAAGCATGCCGAAGTGGTATTGCAGGGGCTGCTGGCCGCGCACGGCAAGATGTTTGCCACCGTGCGCCACCGTACCCGGAACATTCCTCCCAATTCCGTGGCGCTGACTTTTATCGTGGTTGAAGGGCCCAAGGTGAAAGTCGGAAATGTGCGGTTTGAAGGCAACACGGTATATACAGACCGCCAACTGAGCGCGCCATGAAGTATTCGCGCCCCGCGGGTGCGCCGCCGTGGTTCTACTGGTTTCACAAGACCTACGATAAGGAGCGCATTGGCGCCGACCTCGAAAACATTCGCGACCTTTACCGCGACCACGGCTACTTTTACGCTCTGCCCAAGGAACCCGAGACCAAGATGGTCGACACCGGGCGACGTTGGCCGTTCTTCTTCTGGAGCTGGGGCCGCGGCAAGCGTGTGGACCTGAAAATTGCCGTTGAGGAAGGGGTTCAGTACCGTTTGGGGAAGTTCGTGATACGCGGCAACAAGCTTTTCAAGACGGAGAATTTGGCTCCCATCTTAGGCATCAAGCCCGGGGATCTCTTCGCGCTCGGTAAAGTGCGTAAGGCCACGGAAAATTACACCAAGTTGTACGGCAACTACGGGTATATTAACTTCACGGCGACCCCGGATATTGAGCCTGACAACAAACGCAAGCTCATCAACCTGGCGCTGGATTTTGAGGAAGATAAACAGTTCACGGTTCACCGCATTGAGTTCTCGGGAAACACTAAAACGCGCGACAAGATTATCCGGCGGGAATTGCTCGTCTCGGAAGGCAGCGTCTTCAGCTCCCAGTATTGGGATTTGAGTGTGCTGCGTGTGAACCAGTTGGGCTTTTTCGACGAGGTCAAGAAAGACGATTACGAAATCAAGCAGAACGCTAAAGACAGCACCGTCGACGTGCTGGTGAAGGTCAAGGAGAAGGGAAAAAACTCCATCGGGTTTTCGGGTGGCGTCAGCGGCCTGGCGGGCAACTTTGTGGGTTTCAATTACGCCACCAACAACTTCCTGGGCCTCGGCGAAACGCTCAGCCTGCAGTTCCAGTGGGGCACTTTCCAGAAGATGTATTCTTTCGGATTCACGGAGCCTTATCTCTTTGACCGTCCGATATCCTCGGGCTTTACGCTTTTCAAGAGCGACTACAATTACAACCAGTTGCGGCAGCTCGCCGTTTACTCGGGGATCAATCCCAACGCGCTCGCGCAATCGTCCTACGGCCAACTCTATGGCCAAAACTTTACCCAGAATTCTGACGGCTTCACGGTTTTTGCCAGCTACCCGTTGCATCGTGTTTTTGCGCGCGTGGGTCTGACCTACAGCTACACACATAGCAGCATGCAGGCCTTCAGCGCGGCCTCCCAGGCTTATTTTGAGGCTATCAATTTTAACGGCTTGACAGGCCCTAGCGCCTTGACGGGGATTAATTCCAGCTCCGTCATGCTGACCTACCTCTACAACACCGTCAACAGTGTCTGGAATCCCACCAGCGGCAAGTATCTTTATGGGGGTCTTTCCTTCTCCGGAAGTGTCATTGGGGGCAACGTCGATACAATCCGGCCAGTGATTGAGGCCAAGTATTTCCATCCTGTGCGGCACGTGCGCTCCGATAAGCCGACCGCGATCGGCATGCGTCTTCTGGTGTCTTCCACGACAGGTTTTAGTGGCCGGGTTATTCCACCCTTTTCCCGATTCTATATCGGAGGTGAGCAGGATATCCGCGGCTTTAACATCCGCACTTTGAGCCCCGTGGCGTTTTATCCCACGATGTCGTCGGTGTGCAACCGTGACAATGCCGGCAACCCGATTATCGCGACCGATAGCAATGGCAGGCCCACCGGGGCCTGCGGGTCCTCCACCCGCTTCCCCATAAATGCGCCGATCTTCCCGGGCGGTGATACCGAAGTTGTCACCAACTTCGAGTATCGAGTTCCCATCATGGGACCTGTCACCCTGGCTGCTTTCCTCGATGCTGGAGCTACGGGTGTGTTGTGGCCGAACCAACTCAAACTTACGCCGAATGCCCTAAGCTCAATTTCGAGCCAGTTTCCATATTTTCCCATTCCTAAACAATTGAAGCCCATCGGCCTGACCAGTTTCCGCCCGCGCAGCTCTACCGGTCTCGATCTAGCGGTCATCCTTCCCATGGTCAACATGCCGGTTCATATTTACTACGGCTACAATTGGCTGCGGATGGAGAACACGATTACACCGCCCCAGAATCTGCCGCCGGAGTCCCTCTTCCCGAACCCTGCCACATACCTGGATGCCCTGCAGAACTTCCGAAAATTCCAGATACGGGACATCAAGGGACGGGTGGGATTTACGGTGGAGCGCACGTTCTAGACACTGGGGAGTGAGTTGGAATAGAATCTTGATTTTGGACTTTACCCTCGTAAAGGAGTTTGAATGAAGAACCGATTGATTGTACTCACCGTGCTCCTGGCGTTCCTGGCATTTCCTCTCCTCGTGCCTGCGCAGAGCCCGGCCAGTAGTAAGATTGGGGTGATTAACATTCAGGAGGCGATTGCCCGCAGCGCCGAAGGCAAGAAAGCCTTCGATGACCTCTCGAAAAAATATCAGCCTCGCCAGCAAGAACTGCAGCGCCTTCAGCAGGAGATCCAGGCCCTCCAAGACCAGTTAACCAAGGGTGTCAACACGCTGAGCGAAGAGGAACAGCGCCGCTTGGGCCGGGATATCGAGGAAAAGCAGAAGCTCTTGAAGCGCTCCAGTGAGGATGCCCAGGCTGATTTTGGCACTGACCGCGACGAGGCCATCCGCCGGATTGGTCAGAAAATGGTTAAGGTCATCCAAGAATACGCCAAGCAAAGCGGCTTCTCGATGGTGATCGATGGCGCCCAGATCCCGATTTATTACGCTGCTACGGATCTGGATATTACGGAGGAGATCGTAAAGCGTTACGACGCCGCGAATCCGGCGCCCGAGGTGGCTGCGCCTCCGGCCGCGACTCGGCCAGCCCCTCCCAAACCGGCCGCGACCACTCCGAAGCCGGCGACAAAGCCTTAGTTAATAGTCCCCGTCGCGCCTGAATCCCTACTTGATGTCTCACACCACCGCCCCGTGGAAACGCGGGGTGTGGTGTGTTTCGCCGCCGCTTGCAACCCGCCGGCGCTTTCCTGATTTTGTTTTCTCACCGTGGATTGGCGGGCGCAACCACGTACACATATTCCAAAAGCGCGTCGCCGGTATTGGCAACGTTGTGCCGTGTCGCGGGCGGAATGTAGGCGAGCGCCGGGGCTACGAAGGCGCGAGGCGGTTGACCTTCGACGCGCGCTTCGCCGCGGCCGCGCAGCACGATCAGTGACTCTTCATTCTTGCCGGTCGTATGCCAGCCCACAGTTTCGCCGGGCTTCAGGCGAACGAAACCCGAGCGCATTCCGGCCGTCTGCGGCGCGCCTCGCAGCAGGGGACAATCTCCGCCCACACAGGCAAGCGGCAGGGTCAGTGGCTGGGGCATGGGCTCTTGCCAGGGAAGGCTGGCGCGGCACAGCCCGAGCATAATCATCCCTGTCACCAGAGCAGCGGGCGCGATCCGAAGCATGATTCTCCTCCTGACATTTTTTGCCTACGCGTGAGCGAAGGCCTGTTTTTATGTGGGACCTGGGCTTCTATGCCCCGCGGAGAGCAATTTTAGGGTTTTTGTCCCACCTTCCCCCGACCGAGCCCGCACCCTCCAGGCGGCGTTGCCCACCGACTTTAAGTCAGCTTGTCCCGGTATAGGCCCAGCCCCCGCAGAAGCAAATCATGCGGACTTTATGTCCGCTCCGAACCCCCCCCGCCACTCGCGCCTAGTCCTGGGAGTATCGACGATTTGCACCGTATCCACAATTCAACCGGCCCCCTGGCCGGGTCCTCACGCCCGATCCTGAGGCTCAGCGTGGATGCTGATTTTGGAGATTTGTGGGAACGCCTGGCGGAATTTAAATTCCAGCATTTCCGTGATGTCGTGCACTTTGGCAATGGGGAGGTCGGGACCCAGGGTGCAATGCATCCGCACCACGACGTTGCCGCCCACCTGATGCGCTTCAACGGAGTGGCAATTCAGCACGCCCGGAGTCTCCCGCGCCAACTCCTCAAGCTTCCGTTCCACCGCCTGGTTATCCAGCGGCACGGCGTTCCCAGTTTCGACCTTCACCAGCAGCGGCTCCAGGTGCACATTCACTTCATTCACTTCCGGCAGATTCTCCTTGATTTCGCTTTCGAGCTGCGTCGCGCGGTCATGGGCTTCTGCCAGGCGCAGCGTGGGCTCAACTTCCAGGTCCAGGTAGACGTTGACGCGGCCGTTCACCTCGTAAGCCGTCACCTCGTGGACCAGGAAGTTGCGCCGGTGCGCCGCGGCCCGGATTTTCGCCACGATGTCCTGCGCCGAGGGCTCCTGCGGAGTGGTATGAATCACCACATCGGCGGTGGGAAACAGGCGGTGCACCTCTGATTCCACCACGTCGGCGACGGACTTGGCGTGCTCAAGTGAGATGTTGCTGGCCAGGGTCAAGCGCAAATCCACGAACAGCCGGCTGCCACTCTCCCGCGTGCGGATACGGTCGAGACTGAGCACGCCGGCGACGCGCTTGACCGCTTCGGCAATCCGTGAAGTCGAGCCGGTAGGCGCAGCGTCGACCAGCGCATCCACGGTTTTCTTGCCCAGGCGCAGGGTGATGTAGGTTACGATCCCCGCCACCACCAGCGCCGCCACCGGGTCAGCTTTGCGCAGCCAGTGAATGCTCTGCTGATCCGCCACGTAAACCAGAATCAATCCCAGGATGACCACCGTTGAGCTGTAGACGTTGGTGGAGAAGTGCAGCGCGTCGGCCTCGAGCGCCTGGCTGTTGTATTTTCGTGCTACGCGGAACAGGGCGCGCGACCGGAAGATGTCAATCGTAATGGAAATGAACATCACGCCGAAGGCCCACAGCGAAGGCTCCACGTGCACATCGCGGAAGAAGAGCCGCCGCATCGCTTCCCAGATGATCCACGCGCAGGTGATGACAAGCAAACCGGTTTCCATGAAGGCGGAAAGGTGTTCGATTTTGCCGTGCCCAAAAGGATGCTGGGGGTCGGCGGGCTTGTCAGATACGCGCACGGATAGGTAAGTGATCACCGCCGCTACCAGGTCCAGGCCGGAGTGCATCGCCTCGGAGAGAATTCCCAGGCTTCCAGTGAGGATCCCTACGACCAATTTCATGCCGGTGAGCAAGACGGCCGCCGCCACGGAGGTCAAGGCCACGGCCTGCTTCTCCCGGCTGTAGGCGGAATCGAGTGTAAGAGTGCTTTGATGCACTGCCATTGGTGGAATTATACATGAAATGGAGTGCGCGGCAGGCGGAGTGGTAGGCAGAAGGCAGAAAGCAGTAGGCAGCGAGCGCACTGCGCGAGTCCCGACAAAGTCGGGAAAGGCAGCCATCGTAGCGCTGACCTGTTCTGTAGGTCCGCGGCTCTTCTTTGTAGCGCCGACCGCATCAGGAAACCGGGCGATTTGATCATCGACCATTGAGTCATTAGGTGATTTTGCGATCTGGTGGTTGAGCGAATGCCAAACTCCCTGCCGATATGTGGCCTCATGTCCCAGTGCTAACCCACCGATAACCGAAGTGGGGTAGTGTGACACAGCGGGGCAAGAGATCGGCTGATTTGCGAATGGCGATTGGTGATTTGCGATTTTCGAAGCCAGCATCTGTTTCATCTTCTTACCTGACACTGCCGATAACCGATGTGGGGGAGTGTGGGCTGGCCGCGTCAGAGAATCGGGTGATTGAATCATGGGGCCTCGGGCCATCGGGCCATTGATTCATCGGATCATCGGTCCAGGGCGAAAGTTCATAGCCCTCTCTCGGGGGTCGTAGATCCGCCGCGGCGGAAGAGGGTGGACCGCCGCCGGCGTTCTCACCAGCCGGGGCGGGAAGGGGGCCCCACGTTTTGCCCGGTGGGGGTGAGGGGGTGATTTGCGAATGGCGATGGGCGATTTTCGAAGTCAACATTTGATTCATCTTCCTACCTGGCGCTGCCGATAACCGAAGCAGGGGAGTGTGGGCCGGCGGCGTCCGGCATTCGAGCGATTGGGTCATCGGGCCATCGGCCCCTTGCGTGATTTGGTGATCGGGCGATTCGGCGAACGTCGAACTTCCCACCGATTCGAGCTCATGTTCCGTAAGAAACCTACCGATAACCGATGTGGCGAAGTGTGTCACAGGCAGGCGGCATTCGGTCTGGGCTTGGTTGCTGGCACGGGCAGGGGGGGCAAGCAGTTCCGGACTGCTCCAGGCTCGGCTGGTTGAGAAGTTCCGTCCATCTCTCGCCCCTTCATCACCCCGAATTACCGCGCAATCGGTGCATTTTCTGTCAAAAATCCGTTCGAAGGTGTGAATTACCGTGAAATTTCTGCATTTTCTTGCAAAAACACCGTTAGATTGCCAGACATTTTGTCATTCTTGCCTTTGTTTTCATACACATCCCCGGATCGACCTTCATTTTTAACATCTCTACGGTCAGCGCCCCGTTGCGGACCTTAAAAAGCACGTTGGTAAGCCGCCACAATTGCCGCAGGTTGGAATCTTCCATTCTTTGCATGAGCAGCGATTTTTCGTCCTGGGGAGCCATCAGCGCGGCGAGATTCTTGCAGGTTGTCGAGTTGCTCGGCGAGCCGCACGCAGGACCTGTATTAAGAACTGGTGTCGCGGGACCATTTTTGCTCACTTCGCTGCCTCCTTCCGCCGATATGCGATGCGGGGGAGTGTGGGCGGCCGGCGCAGGATATTCAGGGAGACCTCGGAGATCGCGCGACCGGTCTTTTGGCGTCGCGACCGCGATCAGCACTGCGTCAAGCACGGGCGTCGCGGGACCATTTTTGCTCACTTCCCTGGCGCCTTCCGCCGATAAGCGATGTGGGGGAGTGTGGGCGGCCGGCGGATAAGAATCAGCGAGTGCTCTGAGGTGGGGGGATGGCCGTTTGGCGTCTTGACCACGGCCAGATCTACCTCAAGGCCGAGCACTGCTAAAGCATCTTTGCTCACATCTCTGCTTGCCACGATCAACCTCCTCCATGTTGAAAGAAAACTGCTAACCCCATTTCTTTTCATCAACATAATGGCTTTACAATTATAACTAGCTTATTTTTCATAAACATAATGGCTTTGCGCAAAAGTGACATTTTTTCTACATGTGTTTTCAACAACATGATGGGTTCATCCTTCATTTTTAATTCCCCCTTTTTCACTGCGCCCACGCTGTCGACACGAGCTATCTTATTAAATTTCAATAACATAGCAGTTAGGACATTTCTGCCATTTTAACGCTAAGTACCTGTGTTTTCTAATACATCATGGCGCGATTATTTACTTCACAAAAGCTCAGGAAGTCTATATACTTCGGGTCCGAGACCGCTTCCAAAGAATCCATGGAGACGGCCTAGAAGGCGAACTGTGACCCTCATAGCCGCATGGCGTCTTTCCGATAGCATTGTGATCCATGCCGACTCGCAGGAGACAGTAACCGGCGATGACGGCATTGAATATCGAAGGACAGTCCTTAAGGTTGATCCAGAGCAAATGGGCAACTACAAGGTGATTTTAGCTGGCTCTGGTGATACGCCATTCATTGTCTCGTTTATAGAAAAGTTGCGGAGGAGACTAAGCGGAGAATCTGCCGATTCGCTTGCGGCTTTCGTGAGGATTTTTGAGGAAGAGCTACAGGCGCATATCGACGCCAACCCAGGCGCAGACAGGTCGCAGTTCATCGTGGGTTTATGTTGCCCCAGAAGCAACGAGTACAACGCTTGGATCACTCAGAATTCTACGCTTTGTCCCTTCGATGACCACGAACTGACTGGGCATGGAGAATCTCTGTACAAAGAAACGATGAACAGATTTTGGACGCCTGGGATGACAATCCAGCAGGGGATACTCGCTGGAATCTATCTTTTGACTTTGGCTGAGGCAACGTCCAATTATGTCCGCAGTCCATTCAACATTGCCATCATCCGTGGAAATGGCATCTGGACTGAACCGCAAAAGTATATTCAATTGATGAGAGACCGGCTTGCCGAGTATGAAGAGTGGGTGAGCAAAGTATTCTTGGCGTGTGCCGACACGAGCATTAATTCAAGCCAGCTAAAGGAGTTGTTGGATAACTTTTCAAGGGCTGCGGAAAATCTGCACAAGCAGCATATCGACAGGACGATGGAAAAGCTAACATGGGAGGAGATCATCAGCACTAATGACCCGTATCCGCGTCGTCCGCCTGGAATAACAACAATTTTCGCTGACGGAAGCGGAAAGTACGAGCACGATCCCGAGCGGGTCAAGGAGTTTAGGGATCGATTGGAGGACGCAAGGCAATACGTCTTAGGGAAGCCGCTTATGCTTAGATGCCGAAACTGCAACGGCCTCTATGAATACATGCTGGCCAATCCCGGCAAGGATACGGAGCCAGCCACACTAAAATGTGTAGATTGTGGCGCTGAAAATCAGGTGATCGGCAAGGTCTCTAAAATTCAAAGTCTGGCCAAGCCGGGTTGGGTCAATCTTGTCGAACCTACGCCACCGTCAACTTCTTGAAAGTCAGAACCGGAGCAGTAATCATGTGGCGCAGCGTATCGAGAAAGAGCACCTCGGAGTTACGCCTGTTGAATCGGAAGGCCATTTCATCGAGGTAAGAAAGCAGATGTTTTGCACTGAGATGATGCCAAGCGCCTCGGATACCGCGCTTCAAAAGAGAGAATGCATTCTCGATGGTATTGGTGTGAGTGTCGCCGACAGCATACACCTTCTTGCTGTGGTTGATGGTGTGATGCTGACTGGGGTCGATCTTAGCCTTTTTGACCGCAGCAGGATAGGCCGCGAAATCGTCCGTCATCAACACATCGAAATCCTCAGAGATGTTGTCTTTGATGAACTGCGCGAGCGTCCCAGATTTCACATCCTTGGAATGAAAGAATCGAAGTTCCCCGGCGCGCTTGCGGAGCCCTATGACGATCTCTTTGGACTCTCTCGCTTCTGCCATCGAGACGTTCTTTTTCTTTCCGCCAATAAAGGTTTCATCCATCTCAATGGTTCCATCAAGCATCTGCTGCTCAACTTCCTTCATCGCGGCGCGAATGCGATGACAGAGATACCATGCGGTCTTGTAACTGATTCCGAGGGTCCGTTGAATCTGACAGGCGGATATACCTTTCTTTGCCTCGCAGAGCAGGAGAGTTACAATAAACCACTTGACCAGCGGAAGGTGAGAATCATTGAAGATCGTGCCAGCGGTTACGGAGAATTGATAATCACAGTCTTTACAGTAGAAGAGTTGCTTTTCAGTTTCCAGTTCTACGACCTTCGCCTTGCAACGTGGACACTCGGGGCCATTAGGCCAGCGAAGTCGGACCAGCAACTCTCGGCATTTATCTTCCGTCGGAAAGAGAGTATTTACATCAACTAGCGTCATAGGAGCCTCGCATGGAGAAAGGTAGAAAGGCGCTACTCAAAAGAGTTCCGACACGCAAACTCTTGGCGTCTATCAAAAAGGACTTGAAACAGCAGATTAAGGAGACCGCCTCAACCTCTAAGTCGAACGAGAAATGAGCCTTATCTCTCATGCGAGAAATTGTACTAAAGTGAATTACTTTTGTCAAGTAAATAATCGCGCATCATGGCTTTGATGATCCTCTTTGCCTGCTCCCACGGGCTCCTTTTTGAGCTCTCGGCGCATGATTTTCAGAAGCAGGTTGGTGACGCGACGGACTTCCCCGGAATCTCCTTTTTAGAGCTGACAGCTTACAGCCGACAGCTTAAAGTTAACTGTGTGCAGCAGTCAGAGTTGGGGAGTCAGAAGTCAGGAGTCAGCGTGCTGTCCACCCTGGCCCACCAGGACCCGCAAATCGCGCTCGCTGCCTATCCCGACTTGTCGGGACTCACAAAAAGCGCTCGCCCCGACAAGTCGGGACTCGCAAAAAGCGCTCGCTGCCTATTGCTTCTCCCCAGCTACTAGCACTGGGAGCTTCACCATCATAGTAGCATTGATATTGGGTGTAATTCAATGTAAAATAGGTAAGAATGGGCAACCGGTAGCCCAAATCGTAAACGAGGGGGCAACTAATTGCCTGAACTCGTCCCGGCGCTACCCCCAACGTCCGCAAGGCCCTTCGCCGTAGGGGGAGTCGCCGCGGCGACCCGCCCCCTGGTTTCGCATTCACCCTGCGGAACGCCGGGTAGGGCAACCTGTCCCGGCGAAGTCGGGAGCCCTACCCCTACATCTCGTGATTGCATTCACCCGTTCGATCGGCGCCTGAGGTTGTGTGACCCGGAGGTGGCCACGGCCAATTCGTCTTGGGAATTGACCGTGGGTTCGTCATAGAGTATTCTTGTAGCACCTAAAAAGGTGCTTTTAAAGGAGCAGGTCCATGCTTGACATTACCAAGGACATCCAGTCGCTGACAACCTTCCGCCGCCGGTCCGGCGATTTCATGAAACAGCTCAGAAGGAACAAGCGTCCCGTGGTGCTCACCGTGAGGGGGAAAGCAGCGGCCATCGTACAGGACGCCGAAGCCTATCAGCGATTGCTCGATATTGCCGCCCAGGCCGATGCCGAGGAAGGCATTCGTCAGGGCTTGGATGACGTCGCCCACGGACGCACTCGCCCGGCGAGAGAGGTATTTGACGAGATTCGCCGCAAACATGACATACCTCGTTGAGTTTGCCGCTCGCGCGGTCCGCGATCTTGAAATCCTTTATCTGGAAAAGAACGCTGCGGAGTCACACGCTGCGGCGCGGTGGTATAACGAGTTGGAGCTGGCGGTCTATGGCCTCGCATCGTACCCCCAACGCTGCCCCGTAGCCCCGGAGGCTCGGAGGATGAAGCGAGAGTTACGGAACCTGCTTTATGGCAGGAAGCCTCACGTCTATCGGGTCATTTATGAAGTCGATGAAGGCCGCCAAGCGGTGTCAGTGCTCACCATCCGCCACGGCGCAAGACGCAAGATTAAGGCGTCCGATCTCGCATAGACCTTGCAACCCCCTACCTGCTGCCACCGAACAAACGTAAGCCACTCAATTCGCCTTGGGAATTGCGTTTGTCATCGAAGGAAAAGTCCACGGTCAGGAGAGCTGTGCCCGTGGCTACACACCGACGTGCCACGAAGGGTGGCGGCGGACTTGGGGGGGTAGCCACGGTCAGCGCCTTCCTGACTGTGGGTTCGTCTGGCGGTGGCCAGGTTACAACGATTTTGCGCTGGACAATGCACCCGGGGCTGGCGCAGACCCCCGCACTTTGGGGTCTGCGATCTCCCTAAGGGACTCCCTTCGGGCATGGCTTTGGCGCGGGACTGCTCTCCGGCAGCGTGCCCTTCTCCCAGCCGATTCGTATGAGCCGTCAGCTCCTACAAGTCGCTTCGCGAAATCGCAGACCCCCAACAACTAGGTCTGGTGCGCCGGGATAAACCGGCAGAAAGCAGAGAATGAAAATTTCTCACGAGGAAGGAGCAGCGATCCACTCGGCCCCGAGTTTTGCGCTGGGCGTCGTGAGGCGCACGGTGAAGCGTAAACAGGGGAATAGGTGGGCTGGGTATTGAGCTTCGAAAATGTCCAATCAGGACGCCGACGTTTTCAGACTAAACGGAAGGCAACATGAGGCCGGGACGCCAACGCGAGTTCCGGCACAGTCCTGCGTAGTCGTAGACCCCAGACACGCCTAGACACTTTCTGCATGAGAACCGGGAGACCTCGGAGGCGCCGGCCGCCGTAGATCGTGGCCGGACGGCGGGAAAAGGCGATGGCCGTACAGCCCGCCTGCACGCTTTCGAGGAGTCGGACAGCGGAACAGTACCGATGAATCATTTGAACAAAGACGGGAAGCCGTTGGCGGAGAATGAGGAGGGAAGGCCGCTGATCAAGGAGAACACCCGTTGGCCTAACACGCACCCGACACAGAGCGGGGCACGCGTGTCCCAGGGACTCGCGGGTGTGCGGAAAGCCGCGAAGGAACACAGGGAGATGAAGTTCACGGCCTTGCTCCACCACTTAACGGTCGATCTGCTGCGGGAAAGCTTTTACGCCTTGAAGCGAAAAGCTGCACCGGGAGTAGACGGCATGACGTGGCAGGAGTATGAAAGCGGGCTGGAAGGTCGACTCGTCGATCTGCACAGCCGGGTCCACCGCGGAGCATTCCGAGCGAAGCCCTCGCGAAGGGCGTATATCCCGAAAGGCGACGGGCGGCAACGTCCGTTGGGGGTTGCGGCACTGGAGGACAAGATCGTCCAACAGGCCGTGGTCACCATCCTCAAGGCGATTTACGAGGAAGACTTTCTGGGCTTCTCGTATGGCTTTCGACCGGGATGCAGCCAGCATCAAGCGCTGGACGCGCTCTCGTACGCGCTCACGGTGAAGCACGTGAACTACGTTCTTGACGCGGACATTCGTGGATTTTTCGATTCGATATCCCACGAATGGATGCTCAAGTTCGTGCAGCATCGCGTCGCCGACCCCCGGATTCTCCGGCTCATCCAGAAATGGCTGAAAGCCGGGGTGAGGGAGGAAGGCGAATGGTCGGAGACGGAGATGGGTACGCCACAAGGGGCGGTGGTCTCGCCCCTGCTGGCGAATATCTATCTGCACTACGTCTTTGACCTGTGGGTGCAGGCGTGGCGCAAGAAGCACGCCCGGGGAGACGTGGTCGTGGTGCGGTATGCCGACGATACGGTCCTTGGATTCCAATCGCAGACGGAAGCCGACCGCTTTCTGGAGGATTTCCGGGAGCGGGTGGGGAAGTTTGGATTGGAACTGCATCCTGACAAAACGCGCCGGATTCGAGTTCGGGCCGTTTGCCGAACTTTACCGGAAACGGAGAGGAGAAGGTAAGCCGGAGACGTTCGACTTTCTGGGCTTCACGCATATCAGCGGGAAGAACCGGAGGGGGCAATTTACCGTGAAGCGGAAGACGATCAGCAAGCGCCTGCGGGGGAAGTTGCAGGAACTCAAGCAACAACTCCGGCAGCGTCGGCACGATCCCATCGCGGATACGGGTAAATGGCTCCGGTCGGTCGTGCAAGGCTACTTCAACTATCACGCGGTACCGGGAAACCTCGACCGCCTGCGAATCTTTCGGGAACGGTTGACCCGACTGTGGCGAACGCAACTGCGTCAACGCAGTCAACGCCACCGCCTCAACTGGGACCGACTGGGGAAGCTTGCGGCCTGCTGGTTGCCTGCTCCGCACGTTGTGCATCCTTGGCCATCCCAACGGTTCGCCGCCACACATCCGAGATAAGAGCCGTATGCGCTAACCAGCGCACGTACGGATCCGTGCGGGGGGTACCGGGTAACCGGTATCCCTACCGCAACCGCCAGCCCGCCGTTCGAACGGCGCCCGAGGTTGTGTGACCCGAAGGTAGCCACGGCCAATTCGTCTTGGGAATTGACCGTGGGTCCGTCATCGAAGCAAAAGGCCACCGTCAGACAGTACTGACCGTCGCTACCCCCTTCGTCGCGTCGGAGCGATTCTTTCGAATCCCTGTGTCCACGACATGATCACACAAGTGCAGCCGACGGTATTACGGGAAGAAGCTGCAGGGTCATACGGGAACATCAACTCTTCCCCGTCAATCATGAATTTTCCTCGAATGGGAACGTGTGCACCGTTGATTGCTTGATGGGACCTAATCGGGCAGATGGATGCCACCCATTGCTTCTCAAGTTTAGGCACGTTGCGAGCGGCCAGTTCCATCCGCGCCTGCTCCCCCATGTGCGCCATGCGGCCCACTTCCGTGCGGTATATGGTTTGCGCCCGGCGCGAAGGTGTTCCCAACTCGCCTTCCCCGATCGCCTTGCCGATCTGCGCGATGATTTCCTGCACAGACTGCCCGCCCAAGCATGATCTTCTTAAGACTAGATTTAAGGCGGCGCGCGCTTCGTCCGAGAGGCCTTCGACAAGGTCGGCCGAGTATCCCTGTGAAATTATCAGCGCGGGCAAGCTGATCACAATTTGAGACGACACCGCGCCCGTCGCACGGGATTGTCCAACCTCGTCGCTTCCGAGAGCGTGCCTTCCCAGCCTGAGATTCACTCTGTCGATTGCAGCCTTGGTTGCGAGCGTAAGGTCGTGGGCTTGTGGGCATGCATATCTGGACCCCGAATGGGAAATCACAACTTCCCGTTCGCTCTGCTCTCTTAAGGCATTCTTGAGCATGAGAAGCGTTGATTCGAGTACTTCACGGCTAGGGTCAACCGCCATCTCGACAAGCTTCCGCATTTTGCGTGCGTAATCCGTTTGATTCTTGGTCAAACCGTCCCCATTCCCGCAGCGGGTACACTACCGTCCCCCTAGGATGACCACGAGTGAGGCAGCAGTAAGGAAACATATCGCGTTAGGAACAATTTCTCGGATCAAATTACTTTACAGGTGAAGACACGAATGCGAGGAATCCTTCACCCATTGGCGTCGTCCTCTTTGCGAACATGCCAGCGGCTGTCATCATCGTATGTAACCCGCTAGCATCCGAACTCATGAGACCACGTGAGTAAAGGTCGCTGACGATTTGATCGTAAAAAGCGCGCTGCCCTCGCAATTCCGAGAAAGTGTGCTCCATAACATTAGATAGTCCCCCTGTGGACCAGTTGGGGTAACCCACCCCCCTTGCCGCACCATAGCCCGCAGGATCTTGAAAGAAACGCAAAATCCGCAAATGCCACGCAGTCAATGTGTCAATGAAGTTCAAAAACATCAACTGAAGGTCTTCGTCGGGAGCATTACCTGTCGCAACGTTCAGCACTGCATTGCGAAGCGCCTCTAGTTTTTCTTGCTGGTGATTGCGAATCGCCGCTTGACTGGCATGCATGACTGCGGTCACAAATGCGTCGTTGCCTGGGAGCGAGTCAATCTTGAAACCATCGACTTTTTTCTCAAGGTCTTCAAGACCCTCAGCAATTGATCGGATCCAGTTATCGCGTCTCTTGGCCAAAGGTGGTGTAATAAGCGCAGAGAAGAGCTCTACTGCCGGGCCACCCACAAAAGGAATAGCAGACAACCCAACCCTGACGAAGGTGTGGGCAATATCTCCTCCGCTCGCTGTAGGAGGCGCTGCCTTCTTGTCGTTTATCATCCGTTAAAGTGTATAGGTAACGTCGACACACTTCAAAGTAAACGTAGGGCAATCCCCTGTTCTTGCGGTCTGTGGTTCTTCCTCAGATTGATGCGTTCGAATCCAAAAACTAACCCCTGGTCGAGCAGGGAGCGGTCAGTGCAGTCCTGACCGTGGGCGTTACTCATGCTCGTTGCCACGCTCCCTCACCAGCATGGTGGCTCGGCACTTGGCCAGCCAGCAAGGCGAAAACCTGCACTTGGTTCAGCGGCTTCTTGGCGCTCGCGGGCGGGCCGGCAGCCGTAGAGCCGCCCTTGAGG
Organism: uncultured Acidobacteriota bacterium; assembly: GCA_963804995.1. Taxonomy (GTDB): domain Bacteria; phylum Acidobacteriota; class Terriglobia; order UBA7540; family UBA7540; genus Bog-366. The sequence continues at coordinate 1,166,306 of CAWDSK010000006.1, read as the reverse complement.
GCGGCATGTGCCGGGCTCAAGCCCGGCGCTACCGCGGCGCGGAGCGCGTTAAGAAACGCCTCGCTCGCGCCTGCGGCCTTGAGGCTTCGGAGAAAGTCTTCCGCCGGGGCGAAATCAATCCCGCGCTGCTCGATCAGCTTGGCGCCCGAATCATCGCCCAACCCGTCTCGCACCAGGCCTTCGACCTGCTCTTGGGTGAAGGGTTTTGGATTTTGCGGCGCTCCCGCAGGCAGGGCCGGGAGCATGGCGGCACATGCCGACGCATTCGCTACTGCAGCGGCGGTCTCCGACCGCCGACCGGCGGTGGGGACACCGCCGCTACAGAATGCCGACCTCAAGGTCGGCGCTACGAGTTTCTGGTGCGCCCTCACGGGCGGCGTCAGAATCAGGGGTATGAGGAGAATAAGCGGGACTAATCGGGGCCGCATCGGCACCTCCCGAACGCGGGAATGCGGGCATTCTACCACGGGAGGTTCTCTGATTCCTGCACGGGCGCGCTGGTGCCCGGGATGAAGGACAGTGTAGTACTTCGAGCCAACTTCTTCGAGTGCCATGCAGGAAAAGATTCACCACAGACACGGAAGAGCAGGGGTCAGGTATCAGGTACCAGGTGTCAGGTTCTTACTTGCCCCTGTCACCTGTCACCTGGCACCCAACACCTGCTTCTCTCCGCGTCTCTGCGCCTCTGCGGTGAAAAACTTCCCCGATCAATCAAGCCAGGCCCGCGGCCCTCGACTGTAAATCCGCGTCACCCGGTTCCCCCTCGGATGCGTAGGCGTCGATGCGGCTTCGGTCGGATGCCGATAGATCGATGAATCGCACCCCGATGCCCAGCTTCGTTACCACGTAGAGGACCTCCGCAATTACCCGGACGATGGGGCCGCCATCCTCCAAATTGAACGCCAAGGTGAGCTTGGAACCCCCAAAAATGGGTTCCTTGGTCTCAATAAACATGCCTCCCGCGCTGACACTTCGGGAGAAGCCGAGGAAGGTTCCTGAGTTATACCCCACCTGGGTAACGAGTGGCTTGCGAGGATACTGGCGCTTTTGGACCATGCGGTGGAGAACCAGCCGCAGGATCATCTGGCGATCCTCAGGCTGAATTTCCGTGAATTCGGCAGCAACCCCCCGGTCGGCGGTTTGGTAGCAGACTCTCACCGTCGCCTTTACCAGCGGAAGGTGCTTGGCCGGTTGAAATCCGATACTCAGTTTGGTATCTGGAGCTACCGGCTCGGTGATGGCAAGGACGAGGCCGCCGCCGCCGAGGTTTATAGCTCGGGTAAGATGCGTTGCGCCCTGCAATTCGTATTCGACCGGTAGATCAACGTCAACTCGCGGGTAGGTGCGAAGGCAGCTTAGTTCCATATGGCAAACGCCGCAAGATCAGAATCTGATGGGCAAGGTCGCTTGGGTCCAACTTGTATCAGGCTAAAGGTTACCAGTCTAGATAACGCACCTTAGTTGCCAAGTCAACCCATTTCTTTTTATCAATTTACTTGCAACCGGCGTTTCGCGGCGGGCGGCGTGGGTTGAGACGCGTTAAAGCAAGTGGAGTGCGTACCTGTTTTGTAGGTCGGTCTCCCTATGATCCTTCTCACCGCAGAGAAACGGAGGCACAGAGACTTGAAGCAAATCATTCTTCTCTGCGTCTCTGCGCCTCTGCGGTAAACAAACCGCGGAAATACAAAAATGGTCCACATTACACGCTGTTTTCCAAATCGTCCAGGGCGGCCTGGAGCTCACGCTGGGCGTGTTGTTTGTTTTGACGGCCGGTGACTTCCACTCCGGCGGCCAGCACCTTGCGCGCGTCCTCAGGCCGTCCCTGCGCGAGGAGGAACATGCCGGCCTGGTAGTAGGTGGCGGCGTATTCGGGATGATTGAGGAGCAGGTGCTCGAAATGCAGCCAGGCGGCCGCCGGCTCAGTTTTGGCGAGTTCCAGCGCGAGGCCATAGCGTGCGAAGGTATTCCCCGGATCTTGCTGCAAGGCCTCTTCCAGGAATTCGCGGCGGGTTTTTTCGGGTTCCAAAGCTCTTCCCTCCGGGCTTGCGGGTAGTGAGTCACAAATCGCGATGCATCTGAGTGTCGGGGGCAGCGTCGTTGCGCTGTGTTCCGGTTTTGACCCCCTCACCCGTCCCGCCCCGGCTGATGAACGCGCCGGCGGCGGTCCACCCTCTCCCCCAAAGGGGCGAGGGTTGTAAATTCAATTCAACCCAAAGACATCGGCACCGGTAGACCTTCGCTCCAAGAAACAAACCGACCGGCTCGCCTGAAACCGGTTGCATCGTTCCAGCGGCTCGCTTAGTATAGACAGGCGAACTAGGCAAGGCAAAACCTTTCAGCGGGGTTGCGCACGGGCGGAAATTCAGCCTGAGCGATCCCGCCCCAACCTCGTGGTGGTTCGGAAATTCGAAGCGGACCAGCCCCAGGAAGGTGCAGAACCCCGAGCCTGAGCGCTCCTCATCCGCAGGTTACATCTCGCGGGTGTGCGTCGATCAGCAATTATTCGTTCTGAAGATTGAAGGCCATGGCGAAACCCGCAGGGAGAAGCGTCGCTCAATCCGCCGTGGAGATGGTGGAAGTGGTGCTTCCCAATGACGCCAATCCGTTGGGCAACATGCTGGGTGGCAAGGTGATGCACTTGATTGACATTGCCGGGGCCGTGGCGGCGCACCGGCACGCCCGCTCCCAGGTGGTGACCGTGGCTGTCGATAACCTGGATTTTCTTTACCCCATTCGCGTGGGCGAGCTCATCGTCCTGCGCGCCCACATTACGCGTGCCTTCCGCACCTCCATGGAAGCGGAAGTGCGCGTTTACCTGGAGGATTACCTGACCGGCGAGCGGCGGCAGACCAGTTCGGCCTTCGTCACCTACGTGGCGCTCGACCCCGCCGGTAAACCCCAGGAAGTCCCTCCGTTGATACCTCGGACCGCGGCAGAGAAGCGGCGCTACCGTGAGGCGCTGGAAAGACGCCGGCAACGGTTGGCCCTCGCGGCCCGTGCCCATCGACGATATTTCGAGAAAGCTTAGCAAGCGCACGCATCCCGTAGTTGCGCGACCAAGATCGCAACGTGGGAATTGGAGGTGCACATATGAAGGTTAAACGAAATAAAACATTTTCCGGCACACCGTGGGAACCCAAGGTGGGATACGCGCGCGCCGTGCAGGTGGGTGATGTCGTGCATGTTTCCGGCACCACGGGCACCGACCCCTCCGGCAAAGTGCTGGCGCCCGGCGATATGTATGCGCAGTCAGTGCAGACGATTCGCAATATCGAAAGCGCCCTGCAGCGCCTAGGATTGGGCCTCGAACACGTGGTGCGCACCCGCATCTACGTGACCGACATCGAGCGTTGGGAGGAAGTCGCGAAGGCCCACGTGGAGTTCTTCGGCAATGTCCACCCCGCCACCACCTTGATCGGCGTGGCGCGCCTCGTCGATCCCGAGATGCTGGTGGAAATCGAAGCGGAGGCGGTGGCCTGAGCGCCCGGCCCCCGCGTGGTGCGCCCACACTCTTGGGCGGGACGCACTCAAACAGACGATAACGACCAACCATGCTCTCCCACTCCTTTGCGGAAGGCGCTGAGCTTCGGCTGCTCGGGTATCAGCATGCCGACGAACTGTTTGCGCTGATCGACCAGAACCGCACTTTCCTGCGCCAGTGGCTGCCGGAGTGGGATGTGCAGAAAACCCCCGAGGACTGCCAAACGCTTATCCGCACTTCGCTCGAGCAGTTGGCGTCGAACTCGGGCGTGACGATGGGGATCTGGTGGGAAGGCCGGCTGGCAGGAATCATCGGGGCGGGGCGCATTGACTGGGAGAACCGCTCGACCAGCATCGGCTATTGGCTGGGCGAAGCCTACCAGGGAAAAGGTTTGGTCACCGGCGCCTGCCGCGCCCTGCTCGATTACCTGTTCAATGACCTCAAACTGAAACGTGTGGAAATCCGCTGCGCCGTCAGTAACCCCAAAAGCTGCGCCATCCCTAAACGCTTGGGGTTTTCGAAGGAAGGCCTGCTGCGCCAGTCGCAAGCCTTCGACGAACATTACCTCGATATCGAAATCTACGGCCTGCTCGCCGAAGATTGGGCGCGGGTTACCTGATGAAAGTGTCAATGTGACGCTGGAACCATTCGTGCTGTGGTAGCGAAGTACCCCTCAGCAGTCCTCCCAAGTCGGACTCCCCTCAGGAAGGGCTTTGCCCGGTTCTTCGCTCCGCTCTTCCGAGTCAACCGCTTGTTGAAAAATCCGGGCTAAACCTTCAGGAAGATTTTCTGGCGATAGAGGAAATACAGGAACAGCCACATGGCCGCGACCACGCCACAGGCGTCGACGAGTGGCTGCAAAGCGCCCAAATACTTATTGAGGCCATGCAGGAAAATGTTGGAGATGATGCTGAATCGGAAAAACCGGTCGACAATGTAAATGGTGATGGCGTTCATGCCAATCACCTTGAAGAAGAACGACCAACGCGCGACGCCGCGCACGTCGATGACCCAGTAGAACAGCGCGAGGAGCAGCAGGCTCCAGCCGCCGGCGCAGAGCACGAACGTGCTTGTCCAGATGTTTTTGATGATGGGAAAGTCAAAACTCCAGACCAGCGCGAGGAGCAGGCTGGCAACGCCTGCAACTGCCAGGCCCAGCGCCTTGCGATTCGGCGGGTTTTTGGAGCGCAGCCAATGGCCCGCCAACACGCCGAGCAGCGTCGTCGCCACCGCGGGGAGATTCGACAGCAGGCCTTCGTTGTCACCAAAGTAGTAACAACAATAGGGGCGCGGAAGGATGAGGCGATCGAGGTAAGCCACCAGGTTGCCATCCGGCGTTAATACCCCGGCGCCGATTCCGGGCACGGGCACGAATTTCAATATCAGCCAGTAGACCACTAGGATTCCACCCGCTACCCAGGCCTGGCCGCGGATGCGCGTATTCATCACCACCAGCGCTGCCAGAAAATAGCATATCGCGATGCGTTGCAGCACGCCGGAAATGCGCAGGTTGTGAAGGTTGAAATCAAGCAGCCCGTTGTAAAGGTAGCCCAGCAGCAGGAGCAGCAGCAAGCGCCGCACCAGGTGGCCATAAAGCTGGCGGCGATTGGCGCCCTCCTCCAAGCGCCGGGTGAGCGAAAACGGCAGCACCAGCCCGACTACGAAGAGGAAGAGCGGGAATATCAGATCATAAAAGTGAAAGCCTTCCCAGTAGACGTGTTGAAATTGCACATCGAGCCCGCCCGTGACCGAGTTGGGCCACACCTTGTACATGGCGCGGATGATTCCTTCGCCACCCGCGATCCAAAACATGTCGAACCCGCGCAAGGCGTCAATGCAGGCCACGCGCTTCTTCAAGAAGGATTGCGCCGGAACTTCGTTAGCAGCGAATGATTGCACCTGGACTTCGGTAGCCATGATGATATCCCTTGGGCCGCCGCAGGTCTGAGATGTCCCGCGCCGCCTGCGCCATTATCCACACTTGTGAGCGCCAGGGGAAGAGAAAGTCTTGGCGGGCCTGGCGGAGCGAAGGCCTGATGCACAAGCCTCCAGATGGAAGCTTAGCGCGGCGGCGGCACACGTGAAAAGTCATAGGAAGAAAACGCATGAGGGTGGGGAAATAAGTGGGACCTCGCTCGCTATGCCCCGCGGAGCCCAACTTGTGGGACAGTCCCACTTGCTTTCAAAACGTCGGGGGGCCTGCAAAATTGGAGTGGGACAGCAGGCGAGGCCGAGCCCGCCTCTTCAACCCGCGCCCGGCTGGACGGGCAGATTTACCCCCTCCGGCTCTTACACTTGTGTCCCACCTCAGAGTCTCGCAGCGTGCACGGTACTGTGCAGCCACAACCCAGCGACCGAACCTTTCTTCTTTTAAGAATACCGCACACTAGGAAGGGCGGAAATGCAGGGGGTCGCGCAGGTTTTGGAGTTCGCGATAATAATAAAGCGGAGTGGGCCGCCGCGAGTCGAAGCGCAGCTTTCGCAGAAACTCGATCTCGTCCTTGGTGGCGTCCTTGCTGAGGGAAGTGGTCTCGAGGAAGGCGGTAAAACCGGGTTCATCCTTCGGATTGGATTCGGGCTCCCTTTCCACATACTCGAATTTCTTGGGGTGTCCCGGGGCCACGCGGTGGTTCAGGACGATATCCATGCCAAACGTGGCAAGATCGATATCCCAGGATTCAATCAGCGGCTGCAGGAAGGTCACACAGTTTTCCGGCGACACGTTAAAGACATCCTGATCCAGGAAATCCAGAATCGTAACGCGTATCTGTTCGTAACTGTGGCGGCTGAGTTGCGCCACGCGGCGCAGCCACTTTTCATTATCCAGTTCCTTCCTGACCACGCCCTTCACCACTTCCAGAAGCTTCTGCGTCACCAAACGTTCGAGCTCGCCGAAGGGTTGCTGCTCAAAGATGGCGCGCACCGATTTCTGTTTGTCGGGATGGCATTTGCGCAGGACCAGATCCCGAATCTCCTGGAAGAGCGGGGCAGTGGTGACACCCAATTTGCGTTTCACCACTTCCTGGCGCTGGAGTTCCGCGATCCGCGCCAGCTCACCCTTGGGGAACCCCAGCACCTGTTCCAGCTTGTCGTAGATATCCGTGCGACCGGGAGCAGGAGGCGCTTTCTTGCCGGCGAGCAACTGAGAGATATACGATTCCGTGACCTGCGCCGCCGACGCGAGATTCCGCTGTTCGAGGTCCAGTTGTTCCAGGCGTTGCCGGAGGACCAGGGCCATATCCATAGGGTTGCTCCTTGACTTAACCAAAGATGATGAATCCGGCTTCGAGATTGACAGATTCCACTTGACAATACAAGTTAATTCACTTAATCTAATGGAGAAGATGAGCCGCACTTTCCTCACCTTCCAGGTCATCTGAACCGCTTCAGATTATCTGCAACCGCGCTGCATCGGCGAGCGCCCTGGGATTTCCACCTCTGCGCCGAGCGGCCGGAGGGCGAAGACTCTCAGGGGTCGTCCGCGGCTGGCCCACGCCTTCCACTAGTTTCACCGGCCAAGCGAAAAAGAAACGGGGCTTTTAATGTTCACCAGCATTATGAAGGGGCTTTCTGCCACTACCTTGCTATTCGGAATGTTGTTCGGTTCTTCTGCCGGCTACCGGATTGGGCTCGAAATCGTGGTTTGTGTGGCCGCTCTTGTGGTTTTCGTGCAGGCCTTGCGCATGCGCAAATACATCTGGGGGATCGTATTCCTCGCCATGTCGGCACTCTTTAACCCGGCGCTGCCCGTCACGCTTCCACACAGGGTTTTCCTGGGCGTGGAATGGGTCAGCATCGTGGCGTTTCTCATTTCGCTCGTGGCCTTAAGGACCGGACCGCTGTTTTCCACGCCGTCGATTACCGGCCGGACGCCGGGAAGCCAATCGCTCTGAAAGGGAACGCGGGCGGGGCTTCTGCTCGGAACTCAGAAGTTTCTGGGGCCTACCCAGGAGGGAACGATGTCTCAAAGAAACGGTGACAAAGCCAGATTCGGGCGGCAGCACAATCGCAGGAATCTTCTCCGCAAGCAAATGCGAGAATTGCGGAAGGCGCTGATGAGCAAAATACCAGAGCCGGTTCTTGCCGTGGCCAAGTAGGACGGCGGCCCACGGTTCGGAAGGTGTGAAAAAATACCATTTTCACCGCTGAGACGCTGAGAAATGACCCTTTGTTTTCAAACCTCTGCGCCTCCGCGTCTCCGCGGTGAAAGGTTTGATGGGATTTCTTCACAGCTTCTCAAGCTTGAGCCGATCACGGCGCACGGGACAAGATCCAGCGGCGCCACCTCCGCCCTCAGTCCAAACTTTAGGGGTCAAGGCTTGCGGGCAGCGAGCGGGTAAGAGTTATGCATATTCAGTACGGCGGGTTTGAGGCAGTGGCAAATTCACGGACCTACACCTTCCGCGTGCTCGAGGCCGCCCGGGAGCCACGCGAATTCACGGTCAGAATTCACTCCGACACGAATCATTGGGCCTCCCTGAAACTCCAGGATGGCCCCGGCATCTGTTTTGAGCGATTGGAGCAGGAGTTGGGCCGGGAGACACCGTCGGCGGGCGCGCAGCTCGAGTTGCAAATCAATGAGCAGGACATCCGCGAGTATCTGGCGCGGCACTACCCACCCGTAAAAAAGCCGTTCGGGCAAAGAGAGCCGTTTTCCCCGGAACCTCCAGACGCACAGGCACTCGTGCCGCCGGCAGCGCCCTGGCAGGGGCTCTCGGAACCGAGGAAAAATCCCTTGAAAGAGAAAATCACGGCGCTCCTGTTGCATCGACCCGGCCATACCTTACGTCTGCTTCAGCAGGCTCTGGAATTGCAATCGATCCAGGTCCGTTGGCTTGAAACAGGCGAGGAAGCCTGGCCGCTGCTGAGAGCGGCGAATCCGCCCCACCTGGTGTTTACCGAGGCCCAGTTGCCGGATGCCGCCTGGACGGACGTCGTCAAGCACGCGCTCGAGTCAGAGCAGGCCGTGAAGGTCATTATTGTTTCGCGCCTGGTCGATGTCAGGCTCTATGTGGATACTATGGGGGGCGGGGCGTTTGATTTCATTGTGCCTCCCTTCACCGTCAACGAGTTGACTCAGGTGGTGAAGAGCGCCGTAGAGAGCGTTCTGGCTTTGCGCCAGGCTCAGTTCGCCACCGCCTGACCAGGGCCAGAATTTCCGCCGCTCCGAAGATCGGCCGGCGCTCGCAGTCAGGCATGTAGGTATAGGCAGGGTTCCCTTAATTCCATAATCCGCTCGCCAAAAAGGAGACTAATATGCAATCACTCCCGGAAGGCCGGTGCGTCAGGCACTTTCAATACGGACTCGGTGTGGTAACCGAGTCGGACGCCGAACGTACCTCGATTGATTTCCACTTGCATGGACCGAAGAAATTTGTCACCAAGATTATGGTGGTTGAGCTGTCCGACGAAACCCTTCCACCGAAACCTTCCCCCGCCAGACGCCGCAAGAAAGCCGCTGTTCAGGCTCAGGCTTAGCTGAGCTGCAGGGGCTGCATTTTGTAATGGTCATCGCAGAGGGAAGGCCCGTGCTGAGGACGCTCGCGCGGCGCCGGGTCTGCGACGCCGCAGCCGTACGCCTCTAAATCCAGATTATTTCTCTCCAGCCACCCCGATCAGCGTGTGCTTTCGGCAATCCTGCGTAAATGAGAACGCGGTCGGTGGGGCATCGAGCGGAAGTGCCGGCGCTCGGTAAATCACTAGGATGAAGAGCGGATCGGGGTGGTCGGCACTTGGGAGAGCCGACGGTGCGGACCGCTTCGGCCTATGGTTGGGCCGGCAGTTTCTCGGGCCTATTCCATTCTGCGATTCGGCGAGCGCACAAGAAACATGTAAGGACGAGGGTGAGTAAGCCTGTCACTGTCCATTTTCCCCAGTGGAGGCCCGGAGCCGGCTGAACACTGAACTGATGCCCAAATCCGAAGACCTGATTGAATGGAACTGGTGCGATGAAGAACAGATAAAGTGGTAAGCAGAGCAGCGATGACGCCAGTCCGAGCACCGCAGCGACCCTCGGAAACGCGAATGTCACGACAAAAGCGAGCACGAAAAGAAGGATTCCCATATCGGCCATCGAGAGCAGCGGGCCCGTAAGCCACCCTCCACTAAACTCCGTTCCGTCGAGGCCGTCTGTGATTCGCAATGCCAAGAGAAAGCACAGAATATAACTGATCGCCTGCCACACCTGCTGCATTTTTGGCTTCTTCATTTAACCTCCTCTCTACCCACCGGGGGATCGAGTATCCACAATCCGTTTCGTTCGTTGTGGTCGAACGTTACCTTGCAGAATACGACGCACTGAGGTGCGCCCGATTATTTCTTTCCAGCCATCCGGATCAGCCTGGTTGTGTCCAATCCCAGGAGTCTAACTTTCGTCACTAGGTTTAGATAAGCCTCTTCATTTAAGGGGCCTTTGGTTACGAACCGAGTTTGGGTTTGTGCGGGAATCACAATCCCGTCAGCGGCGCGAAGCACGGTAGCCTGCGTCGGCCAGCTTGTACCTGTGGGCGAATGTCTCTATCGACCGTCCCCGGTTGAAGACTCGAAGATTCCCGACCAATAGGATCTTCGACTCTGTATCACGGCGTCCGGATAACCTGCAACGCGAACCCGGAGGGAATGAAGGCTCATGCCAGGGCCGGCTGACGGCTTGAAGCTGAGCACATAATAATCATGGATCTGGCCGGAGACACGCTGTAAGCCTTGCTCAAACCCCCTCTGCGTCGTGAAGTTGATGTACTCGCCACCGGAGAGACCGGCGAGTTCAGACGCAGCGTTCGGCTTCAGGGCATTAGCTATCAGTTGCACTTCCGGAGGTAGTTCCAAAAGAGGCGGATGCTCTGTGTACAAGGGTTCGGTCAAGGCAGCCGAGGATGAGTCCGATTCCACAGTGGGCGGTGGGCCGGAGGAGGGTGGCGGAGCGGTGAAGACGGGAGCTTGCGGCTGATCAATGCCATAGCGGAGACCATGGATAAGATCATCTCGGGCTGGGGAAAATGCGACCGAATAGATCACGGTGTCAGTGACCCCGAGTTCGGCAACCACTTCATCGAGTTTGGCGCGGCTCCCGTGGTCGCGTGTTTCGCTGATCAGTAGGATGGCGCGGCGGTAATGATTCTGCCGGCGCCTCAGCATGTTGATGGCGAAAAAGACTGCATCGATTGTAACGGCATGGTAGTCGCCGCAGGGTTTGAGCTTCGACAAGGCCAAAGGAACGGCTTCAGCATGGGGGGAGAAGTCGTCAAGCACGTAAGGCCTTTCGCCATAGGCGAGCACCGCAACCTCGTGCGGGGCATCACCGACTATTTCATCGATCATGGCGCTGAGGCCCTTGAGCTTTCTGAATTCCGCCGGCGCCGCTCTGCTGCATTGCACCGCCACCACCAGGGATAAGCCCCGGGAATCAGGGTCTTCGTCAACCTCCACGGCCTGGCGGATGCCATTGTCTTCAACGATGAATTGCTCCGCCTTGAGTCCATAGATGGTCTCGCCCTCCTTTGTCTCAACCCGGGTGGGGAGAAAAACCAGGTTCGAGTGCACCCTGAGCTTGTAATTTTCTGTGTCAGCTTGGCGGGGAGAGGAGTTCGGACTCTGGCCACACGCCAGGCGTGCGCAAAGGAGCGCTGCCCCCACAGCCAACGCGATGGTATGCCAGCCCAAGTTGATGGTTGCCAACCGCGCACGATACATCATCGGAGGTGGGATTCGTTTCGAGTGGAGGGGGTTGCTCCTGGGAGCAACGGACTGGCTGTGCGTTGCCGAGGCGCGCGTGCCATCCCAAGCGTTTCCGGCAGGGCTGGTGCAGGCTCTCGTTTCGGAGTGCGGCGACTCGTCGCCGCTTTCCCGCGCCGCAACTCGATGCGGCGATGCACCGACCGCTGACGAGTCAGCGGTGACAAAAGCGGGAGCAAGCTCCCGCACTCCGAAATTTCGCTTTGCGGCAGGGGTGGTGCAGGCTCTCATTTCGGAGTGCGGCGACTCGTCGCCGCTTTCCCGCGCCGCAACTCGATCCGGCGATACGCCGACCGCTGACGAGTCAGCGGTGGCAAAAGCGGGAGCAAGCTCCCGCACTCCGAAATTTCGCTCCCGATGCCGAGGGGCACCCCTACGAGACGCGTTGGTTGCGACTCCGCCGCGCTGCGCTATGGATTATCACGCCCTGTAGACGCATTGGCGCCCTTCGTCAGCGTAAGCTGCAACCAAACGTGGGTCGGCATCGAAGAAGTGGTCTGAGGGGGAGAGAATGAAGCCACCGCCTTCGCCTGCGTCCTCGAAGCACTGACGTACGGCGGCGCGCGTGGCTTCCGGAGTGCAATCCACCAGGCAGTGAAACTGATCGAACCCGCCGACAAAGCAGACGCGGTCGCCGATGCGCCGTTTGGCTTCAGCCAGGATCATATCGCCCCCCATGGCGGCGGGCGTGAAGGTTTCCATGGCATCGGGCTGCATGGCGGCGATTCTTTCGAGGATGGGCATCATGCCGCCGCAGGTGTGATAGACAATCCGCTGGCCGGCCTGGTGAGCGAGGGCGATCAACTCCGTATCGTAGGGCGCCACGAACTGGTCGAAAAGCTTGGGTGAAATAACCGTGGACGAGGCCGAACCGCCCCCGAGTTCCACCAGGTCAATTTTCGCCCCCGCCATGGAGCGGATATAAGTCTTTTTGCGCCGGTGCAGGATTCCCAGGAATTCGTGTACCCAGGTGGGATCGTCGTAGGTCGCGAGGATAAGCTGCTCGGTGGGATAAAGGCAGCAAGCGTCTTGCCAGGTGCCCGGTTGCCCGTACACGTCGAAGCAGGGAATGTGGCTGCGCACCAGGCCCCGCTCACCGTATTGCTCGACGACCTGGTTCGTCGCCTCGACATCGCACCGGGGAGAAGTAACGAACTCCCCGATCAGGTCGATATCGCGGTGGTTCTTGACGAGGTGCTCGCTGACCCAGGTGGTCTGGGCGTTGGATTGCGTCATCATGGTGAGCGTGCCCTTGGGCGTCACGAAACGATAGCGGACAGTTTTGTAAGTCTCATCAGGAATCTCTTCCGGCTCAATTCTCCATCCGGGGGACGAAATGCGGCGCGCTTCCAAAAACCCGGGCTCGCCCTGCAAAGGATCGAAGAAGTCACCGCTGCCGGCCGCCGGCCTGTGCAGCACGTGCCAGGTGATGGGGTCCAGGCCATAGCGCGCAAAGAATTCCTGGCTGGAAATCCCCCCCTCGTACTTGTCGAGATAATACTGCATGACGTGGTGGGTGGTTACGGGCAGGCGGTCAGGCTTGCGCCGTTGCAACGCGGCGAGGAATCTTTGCTTGGATGACATGGTCATAATGTGGCCTCAGGGTGTGTGCTGCATTAATCCGGAGTGCGGATGGTAGACCACACTTTGGGTGGTTGCAAGGATGTTCGCCGGAAAGTCTCTACCAGGAGCGCTTGCGGGCGGGGCGATGGGCTTCGCGGTAGGCGTCGAGTTCCTGAGCCGATAGGGTGGAACAGCGGGGTAGGGGATGCTCTGCCGTTTCCAGGTCCAGGGCCTTTTGAAGTTTCTGATAGCAGAGGGCGGCAGCATCCTGAAAAGGCAAATGAGTTTCGGCAAAGGAGCGGTTAGAGATACTGAAGATAAACTCGCGGTCTTCGGCTTGGTTGACGACCACCCGGTAGGTGTAGTCCCGGCCATGCTGCTTGAGTCGAAATCCTAGATATTGGATTTGCATGGTGGCTTCCTTTCCGGGATTTCCGCCCGCGCCGTTGCCCGAGTGCAAGGCGCGGGCAGGGATCTGGGTTGGGCTTAGAGCTTTTTGACGTTCTCAGCTTGCAGGCCTTTGGGGCCCTTGGTGACGGCGAATTCCACGGCTTCACCTTCGTTGAGCGAGCGGTAGCCTTCGGCTTGAATAGCGGAGTGATGCACGAAGACGTCATCTCCGGAAGAGCGCTGGATGAATCCATAGCCCTTCGAATTGTTGAACCACTTCACGATACCTTGTTCTCTGTCCATTTGTTTCGGTGTTCCTTTGATTGTTTGAGATTAACTTGTTGGCGTGTCATTACCGCTCGCCATAAACAGAAAAAGCCACAAAATCAACGATTTTGCGGCCTCCGTCATCGTGGTGTTCGGTCACAAACGCTCATCAAGCGTTTTTAGTATACACATTTGGCAACCATAGTGCAACAGAAAAATTCGGTAGGGGTACGCGATTTCCCCTATGGGCGGCGGCAGGGGAATCCGGGAGGACTTTTGGGTGGCAAGCAGCGCCAAGTTATGGGAAATGCTGAGGATGTTGCGGGAGGCGTAAATTATGAAGGGTGAGACGATTACGGACCGCGACCGAGCCATGGCCCAGCGCTGCGTGGATTGCCCAGTCTGCAAACATGCCCGCTGGAAGCAGCGGGGCCTGGCCTTCAACTTTGTGAAGCGAATCGAAAACAGAGTGTGTCCGTTCTGCCAAGCCTACGAAAAGGTTTACGGGCGTAAGGCTCACGAACCGGCGAGCTCCTTTGATGATCCCGACTATCTCGACAGGCACGTGGCATAATCCTGCCGCGCGCCTCTGACTATCACGTCTTCGATGAAGTCAACCTAGTTCTTCCCCTCCCGAGAAACCGGGGTCACTGCCCTTTCAGGATTTGCGGGACGCGGGGAAAGAGGCGGGAGGCCTGTTGGGCTTGCGGGTCGCCCTTGGCCTCGACTTCATCCCCGCGCGCCAGGCCAAAAACCAGATTGATAATTTCAACCTTGAGGTGCAGCTTCAGGTAGTCCTGATCCGCGCTCCAGTATTCTTCCGGGACGCGGACTCCGTTGCGCAAGAGGTTCTCGCGAAAGTCCTCCAGTATCTCGGGCGGTAGCTCGAAAGACTCCTCCACTTTACCGCGGGTGGTCAAATACGACTCGGCGTAACTCGTCATGTAGCCGCGCTGGAGGACGAAGGCAAGCCAGGGGTCGAGGGGGGGCTTGGTGATGGCTACGTCCGGGGTGATGCCGCCACCGGGGGTGACGGGGCGGCCATCGCCGGTATGAAAAGTGGGAGCGGCGGCAGGGGGACTCGCGCTTGCCGCGTTATTCGGCGTCTTCTGCTTGGGCAGGGCGGGCTGGTCAAGCGAAGCAAAGGTCAGCGCGGTGCCGGGCATTGGCCGTTGGATGGACCGTCCGCTGGGCGTGAAGTATTGGCCGCTGGTGAGCGCCAGGCCCGTGTGCTCGCTGAGTTCCGTGACCGCTTGCACGACGCCTTTGCCGTACGTCGGCTCGCCCGCAATGACGGCGCGATCGTGTTCTTGCAGCCCGGCGGCCAACACCTCAGCGGCGCTCGCCGTATTGCCGTTAACGAGCACGATGATCGGAAGGTCATAGTGGCGGGGCAGTTTCGAGGTGCGGTAAACCTTCTCCGGCGTGGCGCGCCCGCGCGTGGTCAGAACCAAGTCATTCAGCTTGAGGAAAAGGCTTGCCACACCCACCGCGGCGTCCACCATGCCTCCGTGGTTGTCGCGCAGGTCGAGAAGCAGGCCCTGCAAGTGCGGGGCGTCCATCCGATCGAGCGCGGCGGCCACCTCCTGCGGAGTCTTTTCCTCGAAGCTCGTGGCGTGCACGTAGGCGATTCCCGGCGACCAAAGGAAGCTCTTATCCACGCTGGGCAGGGCAACCTGTGCCGGGTTCAGGTCAAAGTCCTCCGGCACGAGCCTGCCGGGATGAATCACCGCCAGGCGTACGGGACGAGAGCGCGAGCGCTGTAGGAGTTCGATCAAGGATTGCATATCCAGGAGGCCGAGTCGCTCCCCATTGATCGCGACAATCTCGTCCCCAGGGCCCAGGCCAGCCCGCCCGGAAGGGGAACCGGGGGTCGTCTGCAAAATCAATACCTTGCCCACCGTGACATAGAGGACCGAACCGAAACCCAGTGCCTCGCCACGCGCCTGCTGCTTCAGAAGCTCAAATTGGTCGCGGTCCAGGAAGGAGGTGAAGGGGTCAAGCGTCGCCAGCATGCCGCGGATGCCCCCGTCGAAAATGAGGTGGTCGGGATCCACAGGCTCCACATAATGCTGTTCGATGAGGCCGTAAAGGGTCGTGAACTTCAGAGACTGCCGGGCAACATCGTCCGGCGGCGCGGGGAGTGTCTGCGCAAAGAGCCAGGGCGCTTGGAGAATAAGCGGGGCGGCCAGAAGGGCAAGACGCAGAATAGAACCCAAGATCTTCAATGACGTTGCCATGTCCTCTCGGTCCAGTATAACCCAGATGCAGGATTTGAATGGGTAGGTGCCTTGGAGTGCGGTAGCAGCAGCTACCGCCTTCCGCCTTCGGTCCAGACGGTAAATTGGCAGGGCGCGGAGGAAGACGTGTAGCGCGGACCTGTTTTGTAGGTCCGCGGTTCTTCCCCCATGACAACGAAAAGCCGCGGACCTTCATGAACAGGTCGCGCTACCGGCTGCCGTGTCGCGAGGTAAACTCGCCACTACAGCATCAAATTGACCCACTAATGCTCGGATGGGTGAAGTCCTGTTGGTCAGCGGCGTCTGAAGCCCCGCCCTTCCAGACTCGTGGTGAGAAACCCGGCCTGATATGGGGGGGGAGAAGGTTGTGGTTGAGGGGAAGAGGGGCGGCGTGAATCAGGCCCAACGCGAGAGTCTGGCGGGAACCGGGAGGACCTTCAACACCCCTAACTGCAAGCGTTGGATGGCGCAATTGCTGCATTGGCCCTCGTCCGAGTACCCCACTTTTGAGTCGAAAGTCCCCTGGAGTGCTGAAAATAGTTAGGTCGGGCTTCAAGTCGCGGCCCCGATCTCGAAATACCCCAGGGAGGTGCGAAAATGCTGTGCAGGGAATGCCGGCATGCCAAATCATTTCAATAGGATGAGCCATTAAATGGGCAGCACTTTCGTGAAGCCCAAAGGAAACAAGGTGCGATGCTTGATCCAGTGGTTTCAACTCAGGCAGAACAATATCGCCCTGGGACAGAAGGTCTTTCAAATCATACTTCGAGCAGTGAAATTTTGAATGGCCGGGTAATATTGGGCGGATTACGGAATTGTCGAAGGTCAAATTTGGTGACTAAAGTGCTGTTCTTTTCAACGGTTATGGTGGTTTGAGGCAAATTCCACGCCAAACCGCCAATTATGAAGTGTCTTTCAGGAGTTGTTAGATGGAGCAAGTGCCAGAGGTTACTCAACGTGAGTTCTTAAAAACCGCCGCCAGCGTTGCAGCCGCTACCGCCCTGCCCGGTGTGGGCGCACCTGCTATTCTCTCCGCCCAGAGTTCGTCGAACGTCGTGCGCTACGGAATCGTCGGCACGGGCACGGAGGGTTGCACGCTGCTTAAGTTTTTGGCGACCGTCCCCGAGGGGAACTGCATCGCCACTTGCGACATCTATCCGCCCAACCTCAAAAAGGGGGTTGAGACGATCGGCTCCAATCCCCAAACCTACGACAATTTCCATAAAATGCTGGAGCGGAAAGACATGGACGCTGTGGTGATTGCCACGCCACTACACCTCCATGCCCAAATGGTGGTGGACGCTCTCGCTGCCGGCAAACATGTCTTCGTCGAGAAGACCATGTACTTCAAGGAAGACGAGCAGGGAATGATCGAGAAGGCGCTGGCGGATCATCCCCAACTGTTACTCCAGGTGGGTCTGCAGCGGCGGTCAAGCCTGCTCTATCAAGTGGCGATCGAGATGATTCGCAAAGGGGCGCTCGGCAAAGTCATGATGGTGCGCGCGCAATGGCACTCGCACACCAACTGGCGGCGGCCGGTTCCCGACCCCAAATTCGAACGGCTGCTCAATTGGCGGATGTACAAGCAATACTCCGGCGGAGTTATGGCGGAGTTGGCGGCGCACCAGATCGACGTGGCCAACTGGGTGTTCGACGCGCATCCCCTTTCCGTGATGGCTACAGGGGGAATCGATTACTGGAAAGATGGCCGCGAAACTTACGACAACGTGCAGGCCATCTTCGAGTATCCCGGCGGCAGGAAGCTGGTCTGGACCAACCTTCTCTGCAACGGCCACGGCAAATTCCAGGAAGAAATCATGGGTGACCAGGGGACGCTGATCATCACCTTGGGCAAAGGCATTTACTTTCGCGAGCCGGTGGCCAAGGTTTCCCAGCCCGGCGCCAAGGAGAACTGGTGGGCGGGGGCGACGGTCAGCGAACAGGCCGCGCAAGCAGGCATTCCCATTTTCCCGGAGCGGGGGACCATGGGGGATCTCGGCTTCGTGGACCGCGAAATGCGCTACGCGAAACACTGGCTGGCGTCGATGGGAATCTACGAATATGAGGAGCCCCACGACCCCTGGTGGAGTGAGATGCACAATTTCATGGTCAGCGTGCGGGATGGAAAACCTGTCATCGTGCCGTTCCAGCTCGGCGTGGGAGATGCACAGGGAGTGATTTACGGGAACCGGGCGGTGGAGACTGGCCAGAAGATTTTCTGGCCGCAGGCTCAGCCCCCAACGGATGTTGGGAAAGAAACCAAGAAGGCGTGAGCGGAAGCCCAAAAGGCCTGACGCACGCGGACAGGCCATCACCTTGCTTCCAATTCTTAGTATGCCCTCCACTTCCCCATGCTGTACCACGGCACAGCAAAAATAAAGTTCCTCTGAAGCATGCGCAATTCTTGTGCAAGTGTGCTATATCTTGCTCTCTCAACCGCTCTGAGCCATGGCGCGTCTCATAAATTTTCGTGAAGATTGCTGGACGGTGCAAGGATAACTTTATGGGATCTGTTGAAGGGCCTCCGAACGAACCGTGTGGGCAGTCATTCGAGCAGTTGAGTCGATTGACTGACACAGATTTGATGGCGCATCTGCGAGCGGGGCACAACGATGCGCTCGCCGTGCTCTTTGAACGCTATCATCGGCTCATTTTGAGCGTGGCGCACAAGATTCTCCGCAATCCAGCAGAGGCGGAAGATGTGATGCAATCTGTCTTCCTCGAAATCTATAAGGTGGCTGGTCAATTTGACGCCTCACGGGGCACCGCGAAGGTATGGCTGCTCCAGTACGCGTATCACCGTAGCATGAACCGCCGTGAATATCTCAAGCTGAGGGGTTTCTACGACCGAGGCCAGGTGGAACCCCGTACGCCCAATCCCGCAGAGATCTCCGCCGGGAACGTGGCGCCGGGACTACTTACTCTTCCCGAAGCCCGCTGCCTGGTGCGGGAAGGCTTGGAAAGCCTGAATCATTCCCAGCGGAGTGTAATCCACATGGCGTATTTTGAGGACATGCCGCTCAAAGAGATCGCCAATAAAACGGGGGAATCCCTGGGAAACGTGCGGCATCACTATTATCGCGCGCTTCACCGTCTCCGTTCGCTGCTGCTGCACAGCGAAGCAAACAGGAACGGCCGGACTAGTAACCAAGTCGCTCGTCAGGGGGCTATCGATGTGGAAGTGGAAGTCATTTGAGGATGAGTGCGCGTCAGCCGGGACGAACCAGCTTTCGCCGGACGAATACGAACAGATGATTGAGCAGGCGGAACACTGTCCGTCTTGCCACACGGCCCATGAGGAATTCTCAGCTTCACTTCAGCAATTGCGGGCGGAGGAACGCGACAAGATGAACGGCGCCCTCCGGCGCCACATCGAAAAGGGGGGCCTGCGCGAGCGATTCATTGAGCGGGCCCGCGCCGAAGGCATTCAATTTTCCGCCGCCCTGAAGAAACGGCACGACAACAAAGGCTGGAATGGTTACCGCCTGGCGCTTCCCTACCGCTGGGTCGGGGCGGTCGCGCTGCTTGGGATGGTAGTGGCCGGGCTCGGCTACCGCGCTGCCCACCACAGCGTGAAGCGCTCCCTGGAGACAAGAATGCCAGCGCCGCTGAGCGGAACCCGGGCGAACCAAGACCGTGACGCCCACGAGCTGGAGGCGAAACTCACGGAACTTCAGGCCGCGCTTGAGGCTTCGAACGAGACGATTTCCCGCCAGCAGGATGAAATCTCCGCGATGGTCTTGCGCATCGGTGGCTTGGAGAAGGACCTGGCGGGCGGCCGGGCTGAAAACCAGGCTCTAAGCCAATCCCTTGCCGGCCTAAGCGATCGGAACGCGCAGATGGCGAGCCAGAACGATCACAATGCACAGCTACTCTTCCGAGCGAGAGCCGAACTCGAAGAGGCACGAGCGCGTGGAACGCAGATGGAAGCGGAGATCGGAGCCGCGAGGGCGGAGGCGGGCACGCTCTCGCAGCAGCTCAAGTCGCAGACGGCAACCCTTAGCCGCGAGCGGGATTTGCTGGCGGCAGGTCGCGATATCACGGACCTTATGGGCGCGCGGAACCTGCACATCATCGATGTCCATGACGCGGACGGCAAAGGCAAGAATAAGAGGGCCTTCGGGAGGATTTTCTATACCGAAGGCAGGTCCCTCATCTTCTATGCCTACGACCTGGACGAGAGGAAGTTGGCGAGGGCAAATTACTCTCTTGATGTGTGGGGGGAGCAACTCGGTGAGCCTGCCTCGGTCAGGAACCTCGGCATTTTGTATGTCGATGACAAAGACCAGAAGAGATGGACGCTTAAAGTGGACAACCCGCAGCAGCTTGCAGAAATCGACTCGGTGTTTGTGACACTCGAACCTCATGACCCTGGCGACAAACCGCGCGGCCAGAAAATCCTTTTCGCCTTCCTCGGCGGACAGGCCAATCACCCCTAGGGGCTGGGAACTCAGGCCTGGGGATTAGTGCCTCGCGATTAGGGGACCGAACTCCGTACCCGGAGCCGTTTCAACTCTTCAACTTTTTGGTGTTTGGTACTGTCAGCCTTTCTCAGCGGCATACGTAGTTGAGGATAGTCCTCCGCGCCGAAAGGAGAAAAGACTGATGAACCGACGTTGTCTGAACGTGATTGTCTGTTTGGCCGGTATTTTGGGTCTAGTCCCATACTCGCTTGTGACACCATTGTGGGCGCAAACCACGACCGCCACCATCAATGGAAGCGTTTCGGACCAACAGGGAAGCATCATACCTGGGGTCGAAGTAGCAGCGGTCAATATCGATACCAATGCGCAATCTCGTTCGACCACAAATGGTGTCGGCATCTATGTGATTCCCGAACTCCCTCCCGGACGCTACCGGCTGGTGGTGCGAAAGGAGGGGTTCAAAGAGATCAACAAGGTGGGCCTTGTCCTGCACGTTCAGGATACCCTGGAACAGAACTTTGTCATGGACGTGGGCAGCACCCTGCAGGAAATCACCGTGACCGCGAGCGCGGTACAGGTGGAAACCACGAACACGCAATTAGGTCAGGTCATCGAGGAAAAGCAAATCCTGCAACTGCCGCTCAACGGCCGCAGCTACTTGGATTTGCTCTCCCTGCAATCCGGTGTGGCTCCCGCCGGCACGCGCAGTGAAGGCCCCGGAACGATCTCCGTGAACGGCCAGCGGGAAAACAACAACGGCTTCCTGGTGAATGGCGGTGATGTGTCCAACGTCGGAAACTTCCAGGCCGGCATCCAACCGAACCTCGACTCGATCCAGGAATTCCGGCTGCTCACCAACAGCTTTGACGCCGAATATGGGCGGTTCAGCGGCGCACTTACGAACGCCATCACCAAGGGCGGGACGAACCGTATCCACGGCTCGGCATTCGAATTTCTGCGAAATAACGCGATGGATTCCCGCGGGTTCTTCGACACCCAAATCGGGACCTTGAAGAGAAATCAGTTCGGGTACGCGGTGGGCGGGCCGGCCATCAAGGATAAGTTATTCTGGTTCACGGATTATCAAGGAACCCGGGAGATTAACGGTGGATCGGCCAGCCAGGTACAAGTCCTTTCCGCCGACCAGCGCAGCGGCATCATTGGCGTCGACAACCTAACCGGTGCGGTGAACGGGTCTGCCTGGGCTCAGGTGCTTTCGCAACGCCTTGGGACCACGGTTTCCGACGGTGAACTCTACTCTCAAGTCTTCCCGAACGGTATCATCCCTCAGGCGGCGTGGTCTCCGGCATCGAAAGGGACGATCGGGTTCATTCCCGGCGCCAACGTGGGAAGTGACATCTACGCCTCCGCAGCCTACCCGACCCGAATCGGCGATAACATGTTCGGGCAGCGTGTGGATTTCCTAAACAAACTGACTGGAAACTGGTCGGTGTACTATCTCCACCAAAGTACGAATACCAACAATGCTCTCGCGGGCGCCAGTTGGCCAGGCTTCGCAGACGTCACCCAGGTGAAGAACCAGCAAGCGACGCTCAGCAACACGCGGATTATCAGCCCCACGGCGGTCAACGAGTTTCGGATGAGCTTCACCCGACTGCCCGTGCAGACGGTCCCGTCTGGCACTGCGCCCACCTTGACCAGCATGGGCTTTGTGACGGGCGCGGGTACGGACGGTATCAACAACTCCGGTCCCACGGGATACCTCGGTGTCCCGACTATCGGAACAAACGAGTTCAGTTTTGGTACGGTGTCTCCCGGCATCGCCAATCAGAACACTTATCAAATCCAGGACAATTTCTCGAAGATCACGGGGCGACATACGATTAAGTTCGGCGTAGACTTCCGTTACTACCAGATGAACCAGCGGAATGCCGGTGCTCCGGTCGGCCAATTCGGGTTCAATGGAAATGAAACGGGCTCCGACATCGCCGACTATCTGCTGGGGGCCCCCGCCAACTACACACAGTCCAGCCTGCAACTTCTCGATTCGCGCAGCAAGTACGGCGCGGCCTTCGTGCAGGATTCCATCCATCTGAGGACCAACCTGACCATGAACATTGGACTGCGCTGGGAGTTCAGCCAGCCCTGGTATGACTCTCAGGACAAGATCGTGGCGCTGGTTCCCGGGGAACAATCCACCCAGTACCCCACAGCTCCGAAAGGGTTGGTATATCCGGGTGACGCAGGAGTCCCCAGAACCTTGGCGCCCACCCGGTACGACAACTTTGCCCCGCGCTTTGGTATCGCCTACTCCCCCAACTATTCTGACGGGATACTTGGAAAGATCTTTGGAGGACCGGGCAAGACGAGTATTCGGCTGGCGGGTGGCGAATTCTTTACTGCCATTCAGGACCAAACGCTCTATTGGATCCTCGGGACCGTACCCTTCGGCGAATACTGGGGATCCTCCGGTCCGCCCATGTTCGAGACGCCTTTCACCACCCGGTCAACCGGACAGTCCCAGGGACATCCGTTTCCCTTCTTTATTCCGGCGCCGGGAAGTGCTGCGGCGAAGAACTTTGATTTTTCCTATTACTTGCCCTTGTACAGCACGCTGGGGTACGCGGTGGACAATGCACTGCCCTACGGCATTGACTACAACCTGACAATCCAGCGTCAACTCAGCGGCTCAATGGTGCTGAGCCTCGGTTACGTAGGGACCCTGGGCCGGAAGTTGATCGGCATCCAGGAAGCGAACCCCGGCGATCCGAACCTTTGTCTGAGTCTTAGAGCATCCGGAGCAACGCCGCTATGCGGCCCCGGCCAGGAAGATCAGACCTTCACGCGCCCGGACGGCTCCTTGGTCTACGGAACGCGCAGTCCCTTCGGCAGCGCCTTTTCGACAAGCTTCTATGAAGGAGACTGGGCCAATTCCGACTACAACTCGTTTCAGACGAGCCTGGAAAGGAAAGCCGGCAATTCATCTTTCCTGGTGGCGTACACATTATCCAAGGGGATCGATAACGGTTCCTATTTCAACAACCGTCTGAATTACCAGAATCACAGCCTCAGCAGATCCCTTTCGAATTTTGACGTTACCCACAATTTCGTTGCCAGCTACGTATACACCATACCTTTCGACAGGGCATTCACATCGCTTCCGAAACGCCTTGTCGAGGGATGGAGCGTTGCCGGCATCACCCGGTTCGCAACGGGATTCCCCGTCTCCATGTTTGAGAGCGGTGATCACGCTTTAAGAGGCACCTCCGGCATCGACATGCCCAATGTCGTCGGCCCTCTGAACATCACCGGCAACCCCAGGAATTCGCCCCTCCATACCTGGTTTAGCAAGAGCGCTTTTGCCCCGGAATCCCTCGGGCAGTTCGGCGATGCCGACCCGCGCTTCTTCTTTGGACCTGGAATCAACAACTGGAACCTGGGCCTTCACAAAGACACGCAGCTCCGGGAAAGCATGAAACTGCAAATCCGGTTCGAGGCCTTCAATACCTTTAACCACGCGCAGTTCTCGAACCCCAACGGGTCATATACCGCCGGCACGTTCGGGAGAGTCACCGGTGCGGCAGCTCCTCGCATTATGCAAGTTGCTGCGAAGATCACGTTCTAACCGTTACGTAGGGGCACGCCGTGGTGTGCCCTGTCAGAAAACCAGAAAGTGAATTCCCAGAGATCGCAGACATGCTGAAATCCGGCATGTCTGCGATTTTCTGCGTGTAGAGGCAGCGTGTTTTTTAATAACTCCCCGCCTGATTCAGGAGGGGTGGCGCCGTAGGCGACGGGGTGGTTACGCGGGCACCTCGGCGACGGGGTGGTTATCCCATTAGCCGGCAGGGTCTCAGTTTGATGATGTAGCGGCGAGTTTACCTCGCCATGTGGCGGCGTAAGGCCGCCGCGAAAATGGCGGGGTAAACCCGCCGCTACGAAAGGTGCAAGGCTTGTCTTTCGGAGTGCGGCGACTCGTCGCCGCTTTTGCTCGCCGCGACTCGTCGCGGCGAACCTCCGCACCGGTGCCGAGTCACCGGCGGCAAAAAGCGGGAGCGAGCTCCCGCACTCCGAAAGCGACGCCACCGCTCAGAGCACCGGCGTTTGATGGCCCTGCGGAAGCTGCTCCGCACACGGGGCCTGATGACGAAGACGTAGCGGCGAGTTTACCTCGCCATGTGGCGGCGTAATGCCGCCGCGAAAATGGCGGGGTAAACCCGCCGCTACGAAAGGTGCAAGGCCTAGCAGCAGGGTAGCGCAAAGTCTCGCGCTTTCCGAGACTCTGCGGCTTTTCGTTTCTTGGGCGCGCCCCTGCTTGTCCTTCTTGCTAATCACTCGTCACTGGCCCCCACTCCCTACTCCCTAATTTCTGTTCCCTGTTCCCTATTCCCTGTTCCCTATCTTTTGTTCCCTAACCTGCCTTTCGCACTTCCACCCGCTACCGGGCTGATTTTGGCAGCTTGCGGTGCACAAGGTCTTTGCCTTCAATGGGCGCGGGTTGAAGAGTGCTTGTAGGCCCGACCTACCCTCTTTTCTGGGGCGCGAAGGTCTGGCATTCTGGGGCGTGCACCTGAAGATTCATCGACGCAAAAAGGACGGCAAGGAACATCGTTATTTCAGCATCGTTCGAGAGTCGGCGCGTGTCGCGCTCGAAGGTCGTGCATCGGACGGTGCTGTATCTGGGCGAAATCAACGACAGCCAACAATCCGCGTGGCGCAAGACGCTGGAGGTTTTTGACGAGGACCGTCGCGTCCTCGCGTCCCTGAGCCTCTTCCCGGAGGACCGCGAACTTCCTGCGGATGCTGTGGACGGCGTACAAGTGAAGTTGAGTGAAATGCGCGTTGAGCGGCCGCGCACCTTCGGTGGCTGTTGGTTGGGCTGCGAGCTGTGGCGCCAGTTGAAGCTGGACGAGTTCTGGCAGGCGAGGTTGCCGGAAGGGCGCGAGGGAGTTCCGTGGGAGAAGGTGCTACGGCTGCTGGTGGTGAACCGGTTGATCGAGCCGGGCAGCGAATTCCGTGTGCATCGGCACTGGTTCGATCAGACCGCCATGGCCGAGTTGCTGGCAGTGAACTTCGCGGTGGCCGAGAAGGACCGGCTCTATCGTTGTCTGGATCGAATACTGGCGCACAAGGCGGAGTTGTTCCAGCACCTGCGGCTGCGGTGGCAAGACCTCTTTGCGGCGCGCTTTGATCTGCTCCTCTACGATCTCACCAGCACCTATGTGGAAGGAGAGGCGGAAGCGATTCCCAAAGCCCGCCACGGTTACAGCCGGGACGGGCGGTTCGACTGTCGGCAGGTGGTGATCGCCCTGGTGCTGACGCCGGAAGGTTTCCCGCTGGCCTACGAAGTGATGGAGGGGAATACTTCCGACCGGAACAGCTTGCGCGGTTTTCTGGACAAGATCGAGAGCGTGTACGGCAAGGCACGGCGGGTGTGGATGATGGATCGGGGAGTTCCCAGTGAAGAACTGCTGGCGGAGATGCGCACCCCGGGGCGGGAGATGTTTTACCTGGTGGGGACGCCACGGGGCAAGATCCGGCAGTACGAAGCGAAGTGGACGGAACTGCCGTGGCGGAAGGTGCGCGAGTCGGTAGAGGTGAAACTGTTCGCGGAGGAAGGCGAGTTGTATGTGCTGGCGAAGAGCGCAGGCCGCCAGGCGAAAGAGATGGCCATCCGTCGACGCAAGCTGGCACGGCTGTTGTGGAGGCTGCGGGCCTTGCGGCGCGTGTGTCCGACGCGTGATGCGTTGCTGATGAAGATCGGAGCAGCCAAGAGTGAAGCCGGACGGGCCTTCGGTTTCGTGAAGATCAGCGTGCCCAAGGCCCAGGAAGAAGTGACTCGCCAGACCTTCCAGTTCCGGCTCGAGCGCAGCAAGTTGGAGGAAGCGGAGCGGCGCGATGGACATTATCTGTTGCGCACCAATCTGACGGGGGAAAATCCCGAGGTGTTGTGGGACCGCTACATGCAACTGGCGCAGATCGAAGCGGCCTTTAAGTGTTTGAAGAGTGAGCTGGGAATTCGGCCGATTTATCATCAAATAGAACATCGCGTCGAGGCCCACATCCTCATTGCCTTTCTGGCGTACGGCTTGTGGGTGACGCTGAAACAGCGTCTGCAGGCCCACGCTCCGGGCCTGACGCCGAAAGCGGTGCTGGAGAAGCTGGCGGGCATGCAGATGCTCGATGTGTCTTTCCCGACCACGGATGGGCGCCGATTAGTGATGCCCCGCTACACCGAGCCGACACCCGAACAAAAGCTCCTGTTGCACGAACTGCAGCTCGTGCTCCCCACTCAGCCACCGCCCAGGATCACGGTCCAGCCGGAAATCTTTCCTGCTGGAATGCTGCGTTTGTAGGCCAGACCTTGGCAATGCCTGTACTGAAAAGAAGCGAGTTAACCCAACTCAACACCCTGAAGTGCGAAAGTTCGGCTAACCCCTGCTCTTCTCGGCTGCGGTGAACACTTGAGCGCGAGAGGTCGCAACGCAAGGCTTGGGACGCCCCGATGCATCGGGGCGCCGCCCGCGAGGTTGTGTCCGACCGGGGCGGGATTGTGTTTTCATTTTCACTCGTGATAACGTCAATTTGCGCGCCCCAAAATCACATAATTGACGGCAGGGCGCCATGCTCATTCTGGTTGCAGGATGCGCCCGAAGACCCTGGCTTCTTCCGGGCAAGCAAGTGCCCAGCTTCATGCGACTCATCCGCGCGAGCCCAAGGGGAAGTTGAATTTCTATGATGCAAAATCGAAGTAAGTTGCAGCAATCGATTCGACCCGCATAAGCCGGCGCTAAAGCTCTGCGGGCGCGCGCCGATAAGCTAAGGGCAGCGACTCTTCGGAAGGAGACGAACCAACATGATTTGTAACATCGCAAGGTTGCTCGCGTATTTGTGCATCGGCTTGGTGGGAATGGCGGGTTCCTCTCTTGCCGGCGCCCAGGGTGCTTTGAAGACGATCAACAACCCGGGCGGCGGGCAGATCTCCTACGGGCCGATGGGACCGCAACGCTCCGTGCAAGCGGCGATGGGCGCAATGCTGCGCGAAATCCACGGCCAATACGGTGACCGGCCGCAAGTGGGCAGGTTCTTCCAGGATCGCAGCGGTCAAGCGCTTGCCGCATTTTTCAACGTAGCGGCCAAAAACGGCGGCGGCCAGCGCATCGCCGGGCTGGTGATGGTTTCAGTGCTCCCGGGCGGGCAATCCAGTGCGGCGATCATTACCGACGATGCGCAGCGATTCCCCAAGACCGTCAACTCCCTGCTCCAACGCTTGAGCGCGGAATGGAACTCGAACCCGGGGTCCTCCAAGACCACGGCGAGCGGACCCGTGCCAACCGGGGCGGCGGAGCATCTCACTGCGGTGAACTTTCCCGACAACAGTGGAAGCATCAGCCTGCCTCCCGGTTGGAAGGTCGTGTCGGCCCTGATGGGCGCCATGGAAGCGGATGGGCCGAACGGCGAGAAACTGGTTTTCGGGGTCTACATACCCGTGATGGACCCCAACTACCCGCAGACCCGTAACATGATGAACATGGAGACGCAAGGCGGGCGTTTGCCGCTGCCAGGACTGTGGGTTGCCATACCCTACACCACGGATGCGGGGCGCGCGTTCATGTCGGCGTCGGCCCAACTCGCTCAAAAGCAGAGGCGGCCTGCCCCCACCGTCAACATCACGAAAGTCACGGACGGGCCGGCGCAGGGCCGCAGCGTCGCTAAAATCATCCAGGCTGACGTGGACTCCCACGACGGGAAGGGATTCATGGCGGTGTCGGCGCAACTTATCATCGTGCCGCCCATGGACGCCTCGGGAAACTGGGGCATGTCGGTCTATCAGGCGACCATACCCAAGGCGCTTTTCGAAAAGGAAACCCCCACGTTGGTGGCCGTTGCTAAAAGCTACCAAGTCAACAGCCAGGTGGTGCAGGGCGAGGTGCAACAACAGATCAGGATGAGTAACGAATTCACCGCCAGCGTTCTGGCCCGCGCCCGCTCCAGCCAGGCGGCGTTTGACGACAAGCTGGCCCACGACCGCGCCAATTCGGACGCGAGGGACAGATCCTTTCAGGCATTCGACAACGTCATCATTGGCCAGTCTGTTGTCCGGGACACGGAGCGCAACGCCCACGGTACCATCTCCAATGATTACGCCGACGCCCTCGTGAGATCCAATCCCGACCGCTTCCAGTACGTCCCAACGCAAGATTATATCAAGGGCATCGATTACTAATCGTTTGCCCTTGGTGAGAATCTGGCGCTGGGGCGGAGCGGCGTAGCCACGGTGTCGCCGCGGCGACCAGTTCTGACCGTGGGTTCTTCAGGCGGTGGTCCAGTTACAACAATTTCGCTTTGGACAAGGCAACCGTGGCGGCCTGCCCCATTCAGATTGATTACGTAAGATTGCCTTTGGGATATCGCGCCTGAGAAAAGCCCACGGACAGAAATGCACTGTCCGTGGGTACCGGCTTCGTCTCCGGCACCCCGACCGGAGCCCCCCGCTTTAATTCCTAGACCGGGAAATGACCGCTGGGGGACGGCGAAAGCCGCTCCGTACACGGGGCCAGATGACGAGCCGCAGAGGAGGCCAAAGTACGTCCACCTTCGCGCTTGTCAGGGGCGCCTTGCAAGCGGATCGAGCAACTTGAGCTCGCTAATCCAGAGAAAATCTTCCGTATTATGGGTGACAAGGACACGCCCATGTTCCACCGCCGTGCCGGCCACAATCGCGTCGCCCAGCGTCATCCTGCGCCGCTGCCGCAGCCTGATCGCCCATTGCACCACAGCATTCGACACCGGCAGCACCTCAGTTGCCTGGAAGAATCGCTCCAGAAACTGCCGTTCTTCTGCGCTCAGACGGTGGTAACCCAGCGCCTCGATGTAGCTGATCACCGAGACGGAAGGAGTATGCTCGGCAATAAACTGCCGAAGGGTGGCGTGCTCAGCTTGCGCGGCGTAAATGATAATATTGCTATCCAGAAGCATTACCGCTCACGGGTAGGTAACGAGCGCTCGTGCCGTAACTCGCGCTGCCAGGCAACAGGATCGGTGATGGCGGCAAAGGCCCCTCGGCTGGCCAGCGCGGCGAGTGCATCAGCCATAGCTTGCCCCCGTTCGCGTGCTGGTCCCAGAGCGATGTCTTCCAGCGGCGTGATGTGTACGGGCACAGGGTGCGTCTGCTCGGGGCGCTTGTCGATCCATTCCACATGGTCACCGTGCAAGATCGCTTTATAGGTGCGTATCATAATTTGTTCCTCAAGCGCGCGCCAATGCCTCCATCGGCATTGTACCTCTCCGGGCACCTCAGAGTCTATCGGGGGATTGGCCGAGCGCGAAGGTGGGCGTGCTTGGCCCTCCTGCTTGGTTTGAGGGCATTTCATTTCTCCGCATACTCTAAACGTCTCACGGACGAGGGCCGGGGAGAATTAACAAGTGCGGCCAAGGGGTCGGGGCTCGTTACTCCCTTCAGATAACGATCGAAGAATGCGAGGGCGTATCGCTCCATGAGGGCATGGTGCAAGGGATCCGCGCTCGTCCACGCCAGGTGCCCCGCCATGGCAAACTCCACGAAGGACTTCGGCGCCGAGGTGAGCTCGTAGCCGCCTCCCGGTCGCGCCACCGTCGGAGTGACCGCGACGTCGCTCGTCCCTCCCTGGTACATGACGGGCACGCCGAGATGGCCCAAGTCGCCGGTCTTAAAAAACGGGATGCAAAACGGGGACACGGCGAGCACGGCCTTGACGCGAGGGTCCTTCCAGGAAGGCCATGCCCCTGCCAGCGCCAGAACGGTGTATCCGCCTAACGAGTGACCGGCAAGGCCGACCCGGCTGCCGTCAATCGGAACACCCTCGAATGATTTTTCTTTGAGAACGGCATCCAGGACGGCTTCCAGATCATCGCGCCGCTCGCGATACGTAGCATCGCTCCAGCCGTCTGGGTTGCGGAAGGGTTCCTCCGGACGCTTGGAGAGTTTTTCAAGCAGCTTCCCTTCATGCTTCGAACCGCAGGCCCCATCGTGATGATGAGGAGCTAGAACGAAATAGCCCGCTCGCGCCCAACCCTCAGTCAGAAACTTCGAATGCGTTTCGCAAAGGCTGAAGCCATGTGAGAACACGATGAGGGGGTAACCTTCTACCGGCGCCGGACCGGCGGGCTTCCACATCGCCACTTGACGCCCCGCGATCTCAACATAAGAGACAGCTTGGGTAGCCTCATCCTCCGAAGAGACCTCGGGGGCCGTCTGACCCGCCGAAACCGGGAGCGGGTGAAGTGCGAAGGAAGCCGCAACGACCACCCTGAGAATCAGAACTGGCACCATCCTTGCTTTCTTGAGCATGCGCCGCCTCCTCGCGCCACCCGTCATCACAACTGATAGCGAAGCGACCGTTTGATTGCGGGCAAGACAATAGCACAGCAGGAGCAAGCAGTGTAGTGAAACAGGAGCGATTTCTGATGTTTTCAGGGCGTGCGGGCAGCAAGCAAGCAGCGTGGAGTTGTGTGTAGCTCAACACTACTCCGCGGCCCTTCGTGCCGCCGGCTGGCGCAGGGCGGCAGCGCCGCAACCAAAAGAAAATCATAGCCCTCTCCGCAGGGGAGAGGGTGGACCGTGGTCCCGATGCACTTGATCGGGACGCGGGACGGGCCTACGCCCTCCGAAGGGGCACTTGGGAGCAGTAAACAAGTTCAGCTTCGGCCCGCAGGCGGGTGAGGGGTCAGTTCGGAGCAAAATATTCTTGTCAAAACAACCAGAATTTACAGTGTTGCAATGCAGAGTCTCGCGCTTTCCGAGACTCTGCGGATCTTCGTTTCTTGGGCGCGCCCCCCGCTTGTCTTTCCTGCTAATCACTCGTCACTGGCCCCCATTCCCTATTCTTAAATTTCTGTTCCCTGTTCCCTATTCCCTGTTCCCTGCCTTTTAGTGTGTTAATAATACAGTGCATGTTTATCAGATTAAGAACCGCAGAGTGTGAAAGGCATACACTCTGATGGCTACCTGCTGTCAAAAATTGATTTGGTTTTCAGCCCAGCAGGCAGAGCCGAGGTGGGCGTACTTGGCCCTCCTCCACGGCACTACATCGGGAAATGACCGTTTGGGGACGAGGGGGGCAAGGCATGTCTTTCGGAGTGCGGCGACTCGTCGCCGCTTTTGCTCGCCGCGACTCGTCGCGGCGAACCTTCGCACCGGTGACGAGTCACCGCCTGCAAAAAGCGGGAACGAGTTTCCGCACTCCGAAAGCGACGCCACCGATCAGAGCACCGGCGTTTGATGGCCAGGCGAAAGCCGCTCCGCACAGGGGGCCGGATGACGAGCCGCGGAGGAGATGGGAAATTGCAGATTCAAGATCAGTGCTGTCCCAAGAAAGTTGGGGCGCATCGCCGTAACTGCTTGATCGAAAAGAAGTAAGAGGTCGGGATGTTACTTTTCGATTTCAATTTTCTGCGGCTCTTTTGGCATCATTCTGTTGTGTCCCAGCCCAAGCCGGAGGCAGCAGATGAATGTTGGTCGCAGTGTTTTCTCGCAACTTTTGGATTTTCTCCCGACCTACCAGTTCGAGATTTGCGTCGATCGCTACCAGGGCAATCGTTACGTGAAGGACTTCTCTTGTTGGGACCAGTTCCTTTGCTTGCTGTTCGCTCAACTCACTTATCGCCGCAGTTTGCGCGATATCGAAGCTTGTCTGCGCGCCCAGCCCTCCAAACTTTATCATATGGGTTTTCGCGGACAAGTTTCGCGCAACACGCTGGCGCACGCCAACGAGGTTCGCGACTGGCGCATCTACCGCGACTTCGCGCAAGCGTTGATTCACCTCGCGCGCGATCTTTACCGCGAGGAATCTTTCGGCGTGGACTTGTCCGAGACCGTGTATGCCTTCGACTCGACCACCATCGATTTGTGCTTGTCGCTCTTCCCTTGGGGAAAGTTCCGCCGGCACAAAAGTGCGGTCAAACTACATACCCTGTTGGACGTGCGCGGCAGCATTCCGACCAGTGTTTATGTGACCGGCGGGCAGGTGCACGATGTCAACCTTCTCGACGAACTGTTCCTGGAACCGGGAGCGCTTTACTTGCTCGACCGCGGTTATGTGGACTTCGCGCGTCTCTATCTGTTCACGCAAGCCTGCGCCTTTTTCGTTACGCGCGCCAAAAAGAACTTGCAGTTCTACCTGCGCACCTCGCGCCCGGTCGATCGCTCCAGCGGCCTGCGCTGCGACCAAATCATTCGCCTCACCGGCATCCGCACGGCGCAACGCTATCCCGATCAACTTCGTCGCATCGTCTTCTACGATGCCGAAAAAGATTCGCGGCTGACCTTCCTGACCAACAACTTTTCCCTGCTTCCCTTGCTCATCGCCCAACTCTATCGGGTACGCTGGCAGGTGGAACTGTTCTTTCGCTGGATCAAACAGCACCTCCGCATCAAGGCTTTTTACGGTACCTCCGAGAACGCCGTGAAGACGCAAGTGTGGGTCGCCCTGGCGGCTTACGTTCTGGTAGCCATCGCCAAAAAGCAACTCGGGCTGGACATGAGTCTCTATCAAATTCTCGAAATTCTCAGTGTCACGATCTTCGAAAAAACCCCGATTTTAGAGGGTTTTTCCAACTTCAACGAGCAATCTACCGATGTCGATCCAGGTATCCAATTGAGCCTGTTCGACTTGTAATGGGACAGCACTGATTCAAGATTTAAAAACAGGCTACGCCCATGGCGAAGGGGTGTTGCTGACCCCTGCTCACTCCAGACGACCGCAACGCAGGAAGGCTTCGAGGTCTCGCGAGGCGTGCACGACACGAAGAATTTCTACTCCATCCAGGCGTGGGAGGTAGAGTACGAGCAACCTCTCGAAGCCCGATACTCGAAACACTCGCAAAGACGCAAGAGCAGGATTCTTCAGGCGAGAATGCCATCCCATGTTGGGCTGTGTGGGGAGGAGAGAAAATGTTTCGTGGGCAGCGACGAGAAAGTTGTGACCAACTCTGGGATTCGCTTGCGTAGCAAGATAATAAGCTTGGTCGTTAAGGTCTTGATCGGCCTTCGGGCGAATAACGTAGCGGGCAGTCACCGGGCGCCGGTCTTGTTGAGGCGTTCATCCAACCGGCGATGTTTGTCTTCCCAATAACCCGGCCCCAGCTCGATGGGCTCGCCGGAATGGAGCCCTTCGAGGGCCAAAGCTTCGAGTTCGTCCTCTGCCTGCTGCTCAGCGCGGACCAAACGCTCGACATAGGCCTCGACGGTAATTCCCTCGGCCTCCGCTCGGGCGCGGAGTCTTATTTCGAGCTCGGGATGGATCGCGATCGTCATGGGTCTTTGGCTCGTAATGATAAAAGCAATTCTACGATAATATTCTACTCTATTTTCCGGGACTTCATGCGAAGAACGCAAGTCATCGCAGGAAGGTAGCGACCGGTTTTTGAGGACCACGGCTTTTCGTTGTCAGGGGGGAAGAACCGCGGACCTACAAAAAAGGTCCGCGCTACCCGGTTCTTCCTCCGCGCCTTGCCAATTTGCCGTCTGGACCGGAGGGGGAAGGCGATAGCTGCTGCTACCCACTCCCAAGTGCCGCGCGCAGACCTTTAGAATCGAATTGTGTCATACTAGCGGGCCCGCAGAGCTTCAGGATGAGAGCGCAGGGCGAGGGCTTCACTTTGATAACCAAATTCGTATCGTGGCGCGGGTGGCTTGCCACCCTGTTGGTGGTCTCCGCAGGCGCCTCGCTGCTGCGTGCGGAGGGTCCGGAGGTGCGCTATGAAGCTTCGCACCAGGCCATGGGGACGATTTACAACGTCGTCGCTTATGGACGCGACCAGACCTTCCTTTCGGAAGTGGTCAATGAGGTGTTTGAAGAAATCGACCAGCTTGATGCGCAGATGAGCAACTACCAGCCGCAGAGCGAGCTCTCCGTCATCAACCGCGAGGCCGCCCAGCACGAGGTGATCGTGGAGCCGAAGCTCTTTGGGCTCCTTCAGTATTCTCTCCGCGCCAGCCAGGAATCCGATGGCGCGTTTGATATCACCGTGGGGCCGCTGATGAAACGCTGGGGGTTTTTCCGTGGCCAGGGAAGGCTGCCGAGCCAGGCGGAAATTTCCCAGGTCATCCATGCAATCGGATACCAGCACGTGCACCTTGACCCGGAGCGCCGCACCATTCGATTTGATACGCCGGGAGTTGAGCTTGACCTGGGGGGCATTGCCAAAGGTTACGCGGTGGATCAAGTGGCGGAGATTTTGCGCTCCAATGGCGTGACCGCGGCCTTGGTTTCAAGTGGAACCAGCAGCATTTACGCTTTGGGCTCACCGCCGGGCGAGCCCGGATGGAAGGTCACCGTGCGCGATCCCTACGAGGAAGGGAAAGCCGCAGATGTTTTACGCCTGAAGAATTTCGCGCTTTCAACTTCCGGGAACTATGAGAAGTTTTTCAAGATCAATGGCAAAACCTATTGCCATATCATGGACCCGCACACGGGCTGGCCAGTTCAGAATATGCTCTCGACGGTCGCGGCCGTCCCCACCGGCGTCGAGACGGAGGCGCTTACCAAGATTTTCTTTGTGGGGGGTGTGGAGAAGGCGCGCCAATACCTTTCGAGCCATCCCAACGCCATCGGGATTTTCTATCAGCCCGGCGACAAGCCCCGCACGTTCAAGCGCACGATCCTGCGCTCAGAATCCTTCCAAATTCCCTCTGACAGCCTTGCGGAACTTGAAAAGTAGAATCGGTATGCACCGTGGCACGGACGTGCTTTCGCCGCGCTAGATGCTCCGCGAGAGTTGGCGTGAGAGTCGGAGGTGGAAAATCAGCGCGTCCGGCCGGGCGAGGGGTGGGGAGGTCGGGCTCGCTCCCCTACTCTACACATGCCGGGCCGCGACATTTTGTCACTAAGCGGGACTGTCCCAGAAGTTACTCTCCCCGCGCTATAGCGCGCGACGTCCCACCAATTTCCCCGTCCTCCTACGTTTTTCACCAGGACATTTCATCAAGGGTTCCGCAGCGCTACCCCATCAAAACCGCGAGATTTCCTCCACGGTGCTCGCGTTGAGCCGGCCCAATATTTCCGTCAGCAGATCCACAGCGCCATCGAAGTCGTGGCGGTCGATCACGCTCGTGTGCGCATGAGTGTAACGAGTGGGCACGGTCAGCAGAATGGACGGCCTGCCGGTTCCATAGCGTTGGATCTCGCTGCCATCTTCGCCATAGCCACCGGACAGGACCTCGGTTTGCAAGGGGATCTGTTTTTCCTTGGCCACGCGTAGAAAGAACTCCACCAGCTTGTGGTTGGGAATCATCGAACTATCCAACAGGAAAATGGCAGGACCGTTTCCCAGCAGCTCCTGCGCTCGATCGGGATGCACACCCGGCACGTCGCCTCCGATGCCGGGTTCGAGCGCGATGCCCAGGTCCGGCTTGACCGATTCGATCGCAACGTGCGCGCCGCGCAGACCATTTTCCTCTTGCACCGTGAACACGAAATAAGTCGTGTTGGGGAGCTTCGCGCCGCTGGCCTTCAGCTTGCGCAGCGCTTCCAGCATGACCACACACCCCACGCGATCATCCCAGGCTTTCGCGGCGTAACGATTATGGGCCATCACAGTGAAGGGACTTACCGGAGCAATGAAATCCCCGGGGCGAACACCCAACTGCTCGACTTCCTCTCTCGAGGTTGCGCCCAAATCGAGCACAATGTCCTCGCGAGGCACGCCGCGTGGCCGCTCTTCCGCCGGCCAAACGTGCATGTCACGAGCGCCCGTCAGTGCAAAGACCGGTCCTTTGTTGGTGAGGATGACCCAACGCTTATCGATTAGCCACTGGTCGGGATAACCGAGCGTCTTGAACACCACGAACCCATCCGGTCGGATGTACTGAACCATAAGACCCAACTCGTCCATATGGGTATCCACCATGATGCGGGGGCGGTCCGACGTGCCACGAACTACGCCGATGACTGAACCCATGCCGTCGACGGAAATCTCCGCGCCCGCAGCACGCAGATCGCGAATCACCAAGTCGCGGACAGCTCCCTCATACCCGGACGGCGCCGGCGCATTCGTGTACTCTTCCATCAGCCGAACTACCCGATCTTCCTTGGGCCCACCCTGGGCCAACAGCCCCACTCCGAGGGTGGCCGTCAAAACCCACAGACCCCCAAGCATCATCACCCGTCGCATCTCTCACCTCCGATGGGTTGGCAGTTTAATCCATTACTGCGGGCCGCGCCCAGGGGTTTTGTAGCACTGCCACCGGCGCTGCGCCTGACGTGCTAAAATCGTGTGGCTGAGGCCCCAGACGATGGTTTCGATTGCGCGCAAGAATCTCTTCCACGACAAGATCCGTTTTGCCGTCGCGCTGGCCGGCATTGCCTTCGCGGTAGTGCTTATCACGGTCCAGTTGGGCGTTTATCTGGCGTTTCGCGCCAACGTCAGCGTGCTCATCGATCACACCGACGCGGACATCTGGATTACGGCGCGCGCTCTTGAGAACTTCGATTTCGGCCGGCCCTTTAGCGAAAAGAAACTCTACCAGGTTCAGGAGGTCCCGGGCGTAGCGTCGGCGATCAAGTACCTGCTGTCTTTCGGTTATTGGAAGACCCCAAGTGGGAGCCAGGAAACGGTGCAGATGGTGGGGTTTGATCCCGAAACCATGATCGGCGCGCCCTGGGACATCGTGAAAGGGAATCCTCAGGACGTAAAGTATTTCAACTCCATTTTCTATGACGAAGCGGAGACTAACCGCCTCGGCAATCTGCCTATCGGAGGCGAAACAGAAATCAACGATCACCGCGTGCGCGTGGCGGGCATTGTGCGCGGGGCGCGGTCGTTCATCCAGAGCCCCTACATTTTTACTTCCTACAAGAACGCGGTAAATCTCTCCCGCGTGAGCAAGGGGAACACCGTTTACGTGCTGGTAAAAGTCGCACCCGGTTATTCCGTGCAGGCCGTCAAACGGCGCATCCAGGAGACGGTGGAGGACGTGGACGTTTATACATCCCGCGAGTTCAGCAAGAAGTCGCAGGACTATTGGATGATCAATACCGGCACCGGTGTGGCGCTGCTCTCCGTGGCCGTTATGGGATTGGTGATCGGGACAGTGATTGTGGCCAACACCATCTACACTTCCACCACGGAACATTTAAAGGAATTCGGCACGCTGAAGGCCATTGGCGCCTCCAACTGGGACCTTTACAAGATCATCATTGAACAGGCTCTGATCAATTCTGTGATCGGTTTTGCTATGGGGATGGCAGTCAGTTACGGTGTGATCCAGATGATGAAGCATGGGCACTTGCAGATTCTGCTTCCGGTGCCGGTGCTGGTGGGAATCTTTATCGTCACCGCCCTGATGTGCCTGTGGTCGTCCGTGCTGTCGATTTACAAGGTAACAAGAATCGACCCGGCGCTGGTGTTTAAGAGCTAGCTGTCAGCTCACAGCTATCAGCTATCAGCCAGCAGTTACTGTAAGCTGTTGGCCTAGTCCGCATCCTGGTAGATGAGTTCCTATGTGCGTGGCCACCCAAACCGTTCTGCGACTTGACCACGTCAGCAAGACTTATGGCGAAGGCGAGTCGGCCGTGGAAGCCGTGTGTGACGTGTCGCTGGACCTCGAGGCGGGGAAGTTCATTTTCTTGATGGGCCCGTCAGGAAGCGGTAAGACCACCTTACTGATGTTGATGGGATGCTTGCTGCGGCCGACCTCAGGTTCCGTCCATGTCTTTGATCAGGAGGTGAGCTCACTCGATGAAGCGCGCTTGCCTCGCGTTCGCCGCGACCGGATCGGCTTTATTTTTCAGGGATTCAATCTGTTCCCCGCGCTCACGGCGCTCGAGAATGTAGAAGCCACCCTTAACCTGAAAGGGCTCAGGGGGACTGAGGGTCATGCCGAGGCTCGCAAGCTGCTGGCGCGCGTCGGCCTCGAAAATAGAATGCATCACCTGCCGGAAGACCTGAGCGGTGGTGAGAAGCAGCGGGTGGCTGTGGCACGCGCCCTGGCAGGCAACCCGCCAATCATTCTAGCCGACGAGCCGACGGGGATGTTGGATTCGAAGACCGGCCGCTTGATTACCGAAATCCTGCGTAAACTTGCGCACGAGGAAGGCCGGCTGGTCTTCATGGTGAGTCACGATTCGAGAATCACCGCGCTGGCCGATGAGATTTTTAACATTGAAGATGGAGTGTTGGTGGGGAAGCAGGCAGTAAGTTGGTAACCGCGGTCAGTGGTTTTCTGACCGCGGGTTCTTGCTTGGACACCGGGCATGAGAAAGGACCACGGTCAGAAAGGCCCTGACCGTGGCTACGAACTTACTACTGCCTACTGCTTTCTGCCTTCTGCCTACTTTTATGACAAAGCCACACAAAAATCTCTACATGTTCACGCTGCTGGGATTGGTGCTTTTCGTGCCGCTGATCTTGTTTTTAACCTCGGTCACAAGGAATTCCTCAGGATTCAAGAACCAGGTGCAGGTCCATCGCGGGAGGATTGATTCTCACATTGCGGCGCGTGGACGGGTGGAAGGCGCCACGTCACAGGAGATCAAGCTGGCATCGCGAGTAGTGGGGAGGTTGAAGGAAGTTACCGTCAACGACGGCGATCCGCTACGCAAAGGGCAAGTCGTGGCGGTGCTTGAGAATGACGATTTGAAAGCGCAGGTTGAGCAGGCGCATGCCAATGTGCTGCGCGCCCAGGCCGCGCTTGAGAAGCTCCGGAACGGCGCCCGGCCGGAGGAGCGCGCGGCGGCGCACGCTGCCATGAACGAGGCCCAGGCTGCGGCCGACAATGCCCGCCAAAATTATGAGCGCTCCCAAAACCTCTTCAAGGAAGGCGGCGTCATCTCGCAATCGGTCCTCGACCAGTCGGAGCGCGACTGGAAGATGGCGGAAGCGCGTCTCGAATCGGCGCGCCAGAATCACAAACTGATCATGGCGCCGCCGCGCTCCGAAGACGTGGACTCCGCACAGGCGGAACTCGAACTCGCTCGCGCCCAACTCGCCCAGGCGCAGGACAACTACGACAACACCTTCGTGCGCTCACCTGTGGACGGCGTGGTCATCAAGCGTTATATGAATCCCGGTGAATCCATTTCCTACGAGTCGCTCTACCAGCCCATCGTCTCCGTCTCCGACACCACCCATTTGATGGTGCGCGCGGAAATCGACGAGACGGATGTTGGCAAGATCCGGCTTGGCCAGCGTGCCTCCATTCGCTGTGATGCTTTCCGCGGCCAGACCTTCTATGGGCGCGTGGTGCGCATCAGTGGCGGGCTGGGGCCGAAGAAAATTCAAACCGATAATCCCACCGAAAAAATCGATACGGACGTCCTCGAAAGCTTCGTCGAAGTTGATTCGGGTTCACCGCTGAGGGTGGGACTGCGCGTAGACGTTTATATCGACCTCGCCCGCAAAGATAACGTGCTGGTCCTGCCCTTGCACGCCGTGGAGTACCAACAAGGCATTGCTACGGTGCGGGTCAAGACTCCCTCCGGCATCCAAATCCGCAAAGTCCAGTTAGGCGCCCAAGACGGCCTGAACATCGAAGTCGCCGAAGGTTTGAACGAGGGCGATGTGCTCGTGTACTGAAACCCGCCCTGTGGCCTCTTCTTCGTAGCGATGCCCTGCAGAGGGCAGCCTGTTCCTTTCTCCGCCCTGGCCTGACGTTCAGGAAGGCGCGAAGCACCCGCCAGGAAAAATCCCGGCGGCGAGGCTAGCGGGGTGGTTTTTGTTGTTGACAAACACATTATCTATGTTATAGTAATCGTAAGTTGTCGCTGGGGCGACTTGGCGACGATCGTGGGTCCGACGATGTCCTCTGCTTTGCAGCCCGCCGAACCAACCTCTTATGCCAATGAGTTATTCAATACAATCGACTTACCGTTCTTAGCCGGGAGAATTCTTATGATCCCGCCGAAACTACCTCCTATGCCAATGAGTTATTCAATACAATCGACTTATCGTTCTGGCCGGGAGAATTCTATGATCTCGGCGAATATCACTAGCTTGAAAACAAAGCACTTATACGAATATTTTCATAGTCTCGGGGCGCTGCGATAAAAATATAAAAAGATGACGAACGAAGCCGGAATGTTATTGATAACAAACAGAGAGGCTAAATATCTCTGGTGGGTATTCAGGTAGTTTTGAGGGGTTTTTGAGCAAAAAACAGGTCAAAAACGGGGCAGGGGGGCTACGAGCAATTGAGCTCGCAGCCCGATGTTCATTTGCCCCGCTTCAGCTTCCCATCCATTACTGGGGGGGTACCGGTGCTGTTACCGGGCCTTCGCCAGGAGGCGGTAAGGGAACTCCGCCCAGCGTGTTAACTCCGGGCCCCCCTGGCATCGGCCCGTTTCCTCGCCAAAAAAGGACTCTTTCCTTCCCGCGTTCAGCAGCTTCGATCGCCTTGAGCTTCTTCCATTGCTCGACCGTCAGGTCGCTACGGATGGCCAACATCATCATGGCATTTTCTTTTTCGAGCCTGCCCCGCGCCGCGGTGATCAGGTCAATTTGCGCGCCCACTTTGCCCTCGTCGGGGTGGTCAACGTCCATCAGCGGCTGCAAGCGCAATTCTTGCTTTTCCAGATCGGCCTGGAGATCGATGAGCTTCAATTTGTGGTCCAGGAATGTCTGCTCGATTTTCTTTACGCGGTCTTCGGGAAGCTGCAGCTTAGAGACAATCTCGGAGTTTTTCCACCACGCGCCCAGACCCTCGGTCGGTCCAGGCCCCCCCACCGTCATATAGGTTGCGTTCCCCGGCCCCCCGGGACCCACGACCCTTCTCTGAATCATTACCGCTCCCGGTGGCGGCGGGGGAGCGTCGGGTGGGAACTGCCCGGCAATGACCGGACCAGCAGTCACCGGGCCTGGGTTGGGTGTGGGCGATGCCGAGGGATTGTTTTGGGCCCACGCTGCCGAGGGCAAGAAGATTAAAGCCATCCCCATCAGAGTTCGAAGCGGTTTCATGTTTGTGCTCCTTTTTAAAAGTCTGTAAAAAGCAAGGTGTCAGGTATCTGGTGTCAGGAAAAGCCGCAGCACTAGCACCGTCCGCTTGATAGCTACCCCCTGATACCTGTCACCTGACACCTTTTCAGGGATTTCGCCGCGCTGCCGCAGCGCGATCCATTTCCTGGGTCAGCAGCGCGGCGGGCCGGAGCGCCTGGGGCAAATCGCTGCGTATCGATTGCTGCACACTCAGCATCAGCGCGTCATCCGGGTCGGTCCGGGCAGTCTCTGGAAGCGAAGGCGCAGAGTGTCTCGAGAGTAGAGAAGTTGCCAGTAAAATCAAGGTGAAGGTGGCCGTGACCCAGACCAGGCGTTTCCAGGGCGGATTGAATTCGTGGGTGGCCAAGCGAGTCGAAATGCCCTCGCGCTGCTGCCTCCAGAATGAATCTGGCTGCTCCGTAGCGCGGTGGATTTCCGCCCGCCCTTCACCTATTACCTCCGCCAGCAAATGCACTTCCTCACGACAGGGCGCGCATTCGCTCAGATGGTCGATATTCACGGTTCCGCTCTCCCTGAGAACGGCGGCCGCCCATTGTTCATCGCTGAGATGGCTGTTCATTTCTGCCCCTTCAGTTTCTTCCTCACCGCATTGACGGCGCGGAACAAGTGCGCTTTTACGGTCCCGACCTCCACTTCCATAACGTGCGCGATTTCTTCCAAACTCATTTCCTCAAAGAAGCGCAGTGTGAAGGCAGTCCGTTGTTGCGGCGAGAGTTTGTCCAGAGTCGACCGCACGCTCATCATTTGCTCGCGTGCCAGGAGTGCCCGCTCGGCGGAAGGAGCGGGGTCACAGGGTTCCAGGATGGCAGTCTCAGATTCAGCTCGAGGGCCCAAGTGCAACAACCCGCGCCAAAAGGCCAGACGGCGGTTCCTGGCGTGATCGCGTGCCAGGTTGATGGCGATTCGGACCAGCCAGGTCTCGACACTCGCCTCGCCACGATAGGTGGCCCGCTTCCGAAAGGCCCGCAGGAAACACTCCTGAGTCAGCGTATCGGCCAGGTCCTGGTCGCGAAGGAGGGAGAACAACACCCGGTAAATGCGCCGCTGATGAGACCTGACGAGGTGGTCAAATTCGCGCTCGGCAAGGCTGTCCGCAAGGTTCCGGCCCGTGGCTAGATCCGCGATGGTCGCGAGAGCGCTTTCCATGTTCTCCTTACCGAAGTCTACCTCAATAGACGGATTGGAAATGCGGAGGTTTACAGGCATGCGGATTTTCCCGCCGCAAGTAACGCTGACCTTATGATTTTTGAATTTTTAACTTGGTGAACTCTCAAAGGGCCCGAACCCCCAACCGACCCCTCACCCGGCCTGCCCCGGCTGATGAAAACGCCGGTTGCGGTCCACCCTCTCCCCTCGGAGAGGGCTAGGCACCGTAAATCCCAGCCTTCTCCCCAGGGGAGAAGGTGGCTGACGTAGGAGGACGGATGAGGGGTTACTTCCACGCGCGGGGCGTCGAAACAAGTTACTAAATTCAAAAACCATAAGGCCGGCGCGACAAAGAGGTGGCGAACTGGTTGTGGCGCTGACCTTCAGGTCAGCACGATAGGGATGAAATAGAAGTGCCGACCCTTCGCGGTGCTCAGGGCAGGCAGGCTCTAAAGGTCGGCACTTCTTCGAGGATGTCAGACACTTGAAAACTTTTTGCAGAGTGTCTTGATCTTATCGACCAGTTTGGGGACGGCGGTCATGGGGTCTTCCTTCGATTCGTACTCTGCGGCCATGAAACCCTGGTAACCGCCTTTTACGAACATCTGCCAGACGCGTTCGAGGTCGATGGGGTCGGGCCGCGGCTCGTCGAAGTGATCACGAATATGGGTCATCGTGGCGTACGGGATCAGAGCCTCGATCTGTGCGTAGGGGTCTTTGGGGAAGTGCGTGATATCGAGGTTGCAGCCGACGTAGGGTGAGTCAACGCGATGGATGATTTCGATAATGTCAGCAGCCATGGAGGTGATTCCGTGATGGCTCTCGATGCCCAGCATCACGCCTTTTTGGGTGGCGTAATCGGCAGTTGGCTTCAGGACTTCGACAACCCAGTCCTTGCCTTGGGCCACTGTGGCGCCCGGGGGAAGTTCGCCGCCGAAAACGCGCAAGTGGGAAGCGCCCAGCAGGTCTGCGACATCGATCCATTGCTCAATCTCCGTGACCAGCGCGGCGCGCTTGGTAGCGTTGGGCTCGCACATCTCGGTCCCGCAGGCGGCTCCGGAAAAGAGGATCCCGTGCTTATGGGCGAGATGGCGCAAGCTATGGAGATAAGCCGGTTCCTTGGATTTTAACCAGTAGGCGGTCATGTCAACGCCCACCACCTCCAGTTCCACGGCCTTGAGGATAAACTGCTCCATCGTCATCTTGCCGGCTTCCAGGTATGTCCCGTAAGAGTAGGCGCAACACCCGGTCAGGAGCCGCGGCTGGGGGTGGGTTGCTCCCTCCGCCGGCCGAGCGCCAACCCGGATGTCAGAAACGAGTGAGCCAGCCGCTGCGAGGCCAGCGGCTTTCAAAAACCCTCGACGAGGCAAAGAATCGTTCATGCTATCTCCTCCAGCGCCTGGGGCGCGAGAAATTGGTCGTTACCAAAAACGGTTTCCGAATTAAACACTCGAATACTTCTTGCAGAGAGCCTTGACCTTGTCGACGAGTTTCGGGACACCAGTCATTTGATCTTCTGGGCTTTCATATTCCACGGTCATGAAGCCTTTGTAGCCGGCCTTCGCGAAAATTTGCCAGACCCGGTCGAGGTCCAGCGGCCGGGGCGGAGGCCCGTAGAAATCGCGGATGTGGGTGTTGGTCGCGTAAGGCACCAAGGTCTCAATCTGACCGTAAGGTTCTTCCAGCCAGTTGCTGATATCCAGGGTGACGCCCGCGTAAGGTGAATCGACGCGACGGAGGATCTCCACCACGTTGGCGGCTTTCTCGGTGATTTCGTGATGGGTTTCGATGGCCAGGGTCACCCCTTTCTTGGCCGCATAATCACAGGCGGGCTTCAGGGTTTCCACGACCCAATCGATGCCCTGGGCATCCGACGCACCATTGGGCACTTTGCCGCCGAATACGCGGATTTGGGAAGTGCCCAGGATGTCGGTGGCATCCACCCATTTCTTGATTTCCTCCACTTGCTGCGCGCGCTTCTCAGGTTCGGCGTAGCAGAGGGAGTTGCGGATGGCGATTCCTGAAAAGACCACGCCCAGTTTGAAGGCGAGATGACGCAAGCTGAGTAGGTAATCGGGCTCAGTGGATTTAAACCAATACGTGGTCAAGTCGACGCCGTCGATATCAAGCTCCACAGCCTTGCGGATAAAGTCCTCCATGGTCATTTTACCGGACTTCAAATAGTCTCCGTAGGAGTAGGCACAGCAACTCGTAAGAAATCGGGGGTGGCTGGAGTTAGCTCCCTCCTCCGGGCCGTTGGCGCCCTGGATATTCACACACAGTGAGCCCGCGGCAGCCCCGGCCACTTTCAGAAACCCTCGGCGATGTAACCTGTCGATCATGATGTTCCCTCCTCTACCGCTATGTCAGATGCCAAACAAAGATTCTACGTTCGTCCTGTGGGCGCGA
Organism: uncultured Acidobacteriota bacterium; assembly: GCA_963804995.1. Lineage (GTDB taxonomy): Bacteria > Acidobacteriota > Terriglobia > UBA7540 > UBA7540 > Bog-366. The sequence goes on along the minus strand of CAWDSK010000006.1, from coordinate 1,121,724 downwards.
GCACCTAGTGTCGGTGTTGTGCGCCGACCTTTAGGTCGGCATGTGTCCCGACAGGTCGGGACGCTACAAGTACTGTTACTTTCGACGCACTGCGGTAGCATTCCCGTCCGCAGGCGAAGGCCATGATGCTACTTCTTCAGTGGCTTGATTGCTACTTCTTTGAAAAAGACGATATCGTTGTCGCTGTGGTTCTGCAAACCGATCCAGCCTTCGTTGGGGCGCGGGCCGCGTTGCGGCTCAAAACTGAACTTCCGCGGCGGTACGGGCTGGCCTTCGGTGTAATCCGTCACCTTCTCACCGTTCACGACAACGACGGTGTGGGGCCCATCCAAAGTGATATCCATCGTGTTCCACTCCGGCCCCGGTTTTCCTGGCTTGGCGAGGGGTTTGGTCAGCGAGTAGAGGGTGCCCGTGATATGGTATTCATCTTCGCCAACGGCCTCATTATCAATTTGCACTTCATACCCGTAGTGAACCGGCATCCACTCTTCCCGCGGCTCGAGAGGGATGCGGATAAAGACGCCGGAATTATCGTTCTTATCGCGAAAACGATAGACGACGTGGATCACACAATTGCCCACCTTGCCGCCTGTCCAATAAAGCAGTCCCATGCCCCCGTGCGTGCGAATCAGCCCGTCCTCTACCGTGTCGCCGCCCGGGCCCACGTGCTTCCAGCCGGTCAGGTCCTTTCCGTTGAAGAGCTGTTTCCATTCGTCGGCGAAAGCGTGGCCTGGAAAAAGCACCAGCCCCAGGACCATTACCGCCAGAACCCCCCGTCGATTCATGCCTCACCTCAGTAGATCGAGTTTAAGTACCGCTAAGCGCGCCATTGTACACAGAAGAGCCCACACATTCGAGGGTATTCCTTCCGAGAATGGCAGAATAAGTCAGCCTCGGACAATTCGCCTTCTTTGGGCTTTGGGAAATATCAGCACGTGTCGTAGGATATCGCTATTCGCGGAGTGACTTGCATGAACGGCCGGCACGTGCTAAACCGGATGGCGCGTGAGTCCTAGTTTTCAGAACTCCCTCGATTGACATGCAGCGGTAAGGGAGAGTTGGTGACCCAATGTTCGGATTGCCGTGTGACCGGGCCCCGGAGGAGATCGATACGTTGGTGACGTAGACCTGGACAGAAGTCCAATGATTTTTGTTGTAGCCGTAAGGTTGCCGCCATCGGCAGCCCACCCGTGGTAAAAAATTGGAAGGCGCTCAGAGGAGGTACCCATGGCGAAGAAGCGCGTTGGTGCGAAAGTGTGGATCATTCCCGACAGCTATCTGCCAGAGCAGAGCACCGGCGAAATGAAGAGTCACGAATCAGCTTGTGTTCTCAACCTGACCACCCGTAAAGCGAAGGTGAGGCTGACAGTTTATTTTGAGGACCGCGAGCCGCTGAAGGGCTTTGAAGCAATCTGCCCTCCGTTGCGAACGCAACATATTCGCCTGGAGCGCATAAAAAACCGCCGTGGCGAGGGAATCCCCGTGGGCAAGCCCATGGCTTTGAAGGTTGAAAGTAATGTGCCCGTGGTCGTGCAGCACACTCGGCTCGATAGCACCCAACCAGCCATGACGTTGATGACCACGATGGCGTTTCCGTTAAAGTGATACTTGGCCTGCTGGGGCGCGGAGAGAGCAGCGCGGGCACTACCGCCGCAGGTGCCTCTCGCCGGCACCCGGAAGGCGACACCCAATTTTAGTGGAGCACGCGTGTTTGCGAGGAAGATTCGCGTCGAAATAGTCAATCCCGACGGGCCCCGACCGTGTCCCCTCGATTGGCTGGATAGTTTCTGCATGCGGAGCTTCACCGGGCGCGGCGCTTTCGATGAAACTCTCCCCGTGGCAGACGGCCAACTGGAAGTAAGTTTTCAGGTGGATACGGAGGCGCTACGGGCCGATATGGAAGATTGGCTGGCCAGGAAATTCGGAGGGGGAAAGCCGGTCAAACTACAGCTAACAGCTAACAGCTAACAGCCTGGTCCTTAGTCCGTTTCGCGGCTGCGTCGCGACTTGTAATGGGCGCTCACGCGTCGTGCCCATCAGGACTACTTCAAGGCCTCGAAAGGGCTTGTGTCTACTTCTTCTTGCCCGCTGCATCTCCAGGCTCATCAATGACCTTGATGGCCAACATCACCTTGTCATCGATGTGCGTCCCTCCGCGAGAGTATACCGTGACATCGTCGCACACCTTCGACACGATATCTTTGGCCTTGAGGTCCGGGACGCGGCTGACGCTGGCCACCAGACGCTCCAGGCCAAACTCCTCGTTTTCCGTGTCCATGGCCTCGGTAATGCCATCCGTGCAAAGTACCAGGACGTTACCGGTCTGAAACTTCACGTGGCCACGGTCGAATTGAGCGTTATCGAACAAGCCGATGACCATGCCGCCTTCCGTAAGCTGGATGGGCGGGTGGCCCGGTCGTACGATGACCGGAGGAACGTGCCCGCAGTTGATGTAATGAATCGCTTTTCGGCGCATGTCGATCAGGCCTAGGAACATGGTCATATACTTCTCGCCACGCGTATCGTTCAGAATCATGCGGTTCACAGATTCGGCGATGTCGTTCAGGGAATGCAGATGCAACACCAGCGCCCGCAAAGTGGCTTGCAGGTTCGACATTACCATGGCGGAACTGATGCCCTTGCCTTCCACGTCCGCGATGACCACCAGCAGCGTATTCGGTCCCAAGCTCAGGAAATCGTAGTAGTCGCCGCCCACTTCGAAACAGGGCTCGTTAAGCACGGCGATGTCGAAACCATTAACGACGGGGGTCGTCTCAGGGAGGAGGCTGCGCTGAATCCCCCGCGCTAGCGCCATCTCACGTTCCAGGCGCTCTTTCTCCAGGAGATCACGATGCAGTTGGGCGTTCTCAAGGCTCATCGCCATTTGTCCTGACAACGTCAGCAGTACATTGGTGTCCTCGTCGGTGAAGCTACCCTTGGCTTTGTTAAGGAGTTGCAGCGCGGCGATGATATTGCCCGCCTTGTTGCGAATAGGCAGAGTAAGGATATTTCGCGTGCGAAAACCCGTGCGCTTGTCCGTCTCGGGGTCGAAGCGGGGGTCACTGTAGGCATCGGGGATGTTGATGATCTCCCCGGATTTGGCGACGTGGCCGGCAATTCCCCGGCCCCGCGGCAGACGGATTTCCTGCTTTTCAAGACCATGGGCGATGAGCGACCAGATTTCGTCCGTTTTTTCATCCACCAGGAAGAGGGTTCCACGTTCGGCCTTGGTAAGGGTTTTGGCCACGTCAAGAATCCGGCCCAGGAGTTCAGAAAGGTCCAGGGTGGAGTTGAAGACTTTGCTGGCTTCAACCATGAACTGCAGTTTGTCCAGGGTGTGCTGAGCGTTGGAGAAGAGCTCCGCATCCCGCAGGGCAAGGGTCGCAAGCCGCGCATGGAGGCGGAAGAGCGCCTGCAGGGAGTCTTCGGGAATTTGCTCTGAGGCCACCAGCAGCACGCCAAAGGTCTTGGTTTCGTCCACCAATGGGTAGGCAGCCAAAAAAGGCAAATGGTTCTGTTCCGCCCACTGGGCTTCATCGTCAGCAGCCTTGGCGGCTCCCGGATAGACCTGCGGCAGCTTTGCTTGCAAAGCTCGTCCCAACAGGGAGTGGCTGTGGCTGGCAGACACTTGAGCCAAATCTTCCGGGAAAGCCGGGGCCCCGGCCGAGGCGGCAAGTGTCAAATGCGATTGGTCAGGATCCTGGCGCCATATTCCGGCTGCCGCAACCGAATAATGAGTTACGAGGCGTTTGACCAGCGCCTCCATGACTCCACGGGCTTCGAGGGGGGCGCAGAAATCACAATTCAGCTCGTCAATTTCCTTGACCAAGTTCATGTGCAATCGCTCCAAAGATGCTCCCGACCACCCGCCGGTCTTCTGATGTTTCTAAGACACGTTGAGTCCTTAAGAGGATGGCAGTAAAGCTGATGCAGCGGAGTATATAGCTTCCCCACGCCACGTGTAAACCGTTTTTCCGAATCTGTCAGAAGCGGGGAGTCTGCAATTCCGCAGCTCCCGCCTTACTCGTCTTTGAACATTTCTGATTTGAGGAAGGAGGAAGTGGATAATTCGGGAAGACCCGGGATCACCCACTTCCCCAGGTAGTCAATAGAATAGAGTTACTGAATTAGACGCGTCGGGGTGCTGAAAGGTTGCATAAATTCCGCTTCGATGACTCCTGCAAGTGGTTTCAATAATTTGCGCGTTGGGGATTCGTCGAACCTTATCGCCCACGCACCTCTGACTTCGTCCATACCCACAAGCTGGTTTATAATGCTTGCCCGGCCGTCAAGATTCTATCGGGACATCTGAGGCCGCAGGGATATCTCACCATGAGCTACATTGTCACGCCATTCGAGGTCAGCTCTCGCGGTTTGGCAGAACCCGTCACGGTTCGTTTTGTGCACTTGTTTGCCGCCATCGCCACTCGGCACAGCGATACCATCGATTGTGTATTTCTCGTCGATGGACAACACGCCACGGTATCAATTTCCTGCCCGGCGCTCACGGAACTGCGTGAGAAAGACCACAAATACCTGAGCGACCAACAACTCGCCGAAATTGCCGCCCGCTTCTTGCGTCGCACCTTAGAACATGGTTACGATGCCACGCAAGCCGAACTTTTCATCGATGGAATTCAACTCCGCTCGCTGGGAAGGGAATTGGGGTATGTTTAACCCCTAGGGACTCGGGATTCGGGCTTAGCCCGACCTCCCATCCCTAACCCCGAGCCCCGGGCCAAGTGCCAGTTCCAGGCACTCTGAACGATGGCATCCAATCCGGAATGGTGCGGTTTCCAGCCCAAAACCTTGGCCGCCCGGCTTGCGTCGGCAACTAGCGCGGGTGGATCCCCTTCTCGCCGTGGCCCTTCGCGAACCGGCACAGGGTGCGGTGAGAGCTTCCCTACGGCGCTGATGACCTCGCGGACGGAGTGCCCCAGGCCCGTGCCAAGGTTCAACGCTCTGCTTTCGCCGCCGCGAGCCAGATGCTCCAACGCCCGTACATGCGCCTCCGCCAAATCGGTGACGTGGATGTAGTCCCGGATGGCGGTCCCGTCTGGAGTTTCGTAGTCCGTGCCGTAGATCTCCACGTAAGGCCGCCGGCCGAGCGCGGCCAGGACAATCAACGGAATCAGATGGGTCTCCGGATCGTGTTCTTCGCCCAACCCGCCCTCCGGGTCCGCCCCAGCGGCGTTGAAATATCGCAATGCGATCCATTTCAGGCCATAGGCGCGGCCATACCACTCCAGGGCTCGTTCCATCATCAACTTCGTTTCACCGTAGGGATTCACGGGGCGCTGGCGGTGGTCCTCCGGCATGGGGATTTTTTCGGGGTCGCCGTAGGTGGCCGCCGAGGAGGAAAAAATGATCCGCTTTACTCCCGTCTCAAGCATGGCATCCAGCAAGTGCAGCGTATTGACCACGTTGTTCCAAAAGTATTTTCTCGGCTCCCGAACAGATTCATTCACCAACAGACTTGCCGCAAAATGCATGACCGCTTCGACTTGCTGCTCCCTCAGGATTCGCGGAAGTAAATCCCGGTCGGCCAAGTCCGCTTCGACGAAGGGCCCCCACTTCACCGCCCAACGATGGCCGGTGCTGAGATTATCCAGAACCACGGGTTCGTGGCCTGATGCCGCCAAGGCTCGGGCCGTGTGACTGCCAATATAGCCCGCCCCGCCCGTTACCAGAACCCGCATATAGAATCCTCCACAGACTTTCGAATGGGTTATCCGAAACTTCCCTTGCACCATATCGCGTCAGCGCCGCACTCTGCAACCCCGAATTGCCATCGCCAAAGTGACTCGGGATGAAAGAGAGCGATGTGCGCGCCAACAGAAACAGTAACCTCGACCCTGCAGATTAGCTTTGGGATTGTCGCAGAAGCCCGTCCAGGTTTTTCAGGATGCGCTCGACGTGCGAACCGCGCCAATAAAGGTGCCCGCAGCCCGTGCAGCGAAAGAACTGGTCGTAAACTTGGAGGATCTTGGGATCCAGGCTCGATTCCACATCACGTTTATCGACAACAGTAATAGGCGAATTGCAGAGGGTGCAGCGCGTCCAGAGCCCGGAACGCGTGTCCAAACCAAATTGCTCCACCACCTCGCGCAGTTGTTCGGGCGGGTACTCACTTCTCAGGCTATGCACGCACCCGATTCCCTGGAAACGCTTCCGGATGTCACCGCGCGTCAGCAGCACACGCTCACCTTGCCGAGCGATTTCAAGGAGCCTGGCCGTGCTCATGTCGGACGCATACAGTGTGTCATATCCCAGCAGGCGCAGCATCTTCGCCAAACGCCCCAGCATTCGATCCGCAGCGAATTGAATCTCCGTGGAACCCATGGGTTGACCGGAAGGATTCTACCTCGCGCGGAGCTGCCAGAAAACTCTCTAGCGCCAGTCTGACCTTGGATTTTGGGCGGAAAAAGGGAAGACCCGTCCGGCTCAGGGCTTATCAGGCAGGATTGTGGGGTTGCGAATTAAATCCCGGACGGGTCGGTGGGCTCGTATGGTAGTTATTGAGGCTAGCTTTTTACTGTCTATCCTCCTACCGAAACTTGAAAATCACGGAATCCTGCCGCCAGGATGCGGGCTTTCTTGGGGCCGGGCGCTTCCTCACTGGCCGACCACGGGGCGCCTCTATCGACCTCTCACCCGCCGTGCATTCACGCTGGAGCTCCGAGCTGGCCACCGCATGTGGCCTTTTCGCTATTGCTCGTGCTGCCTCACGCCTCGCTCAGGCGACGGGACCGACAGGATTCCGGCAAACTCTTACAGTGGACTGAGAACCGTTCCGCTTAATGTTGCTGGGTCCCTATGCAAAGATACGCTCCTTTACAGCTATGTCAAGACGCATAGGGGTCTAGCTGCCTTTTTATTACATATATGTTAAGATTGCGGCTGACAAGTCATGAGGAGGCCGAGGGATGAGCATTGGTAGCCGTCTTATTCAGCTACGCAACCAAAAGGGTTTGACCCAGCGGGATTTGAGCGACCGCACGGGTCTGGCGGGCTCCTACCTTTCCCGCATCGAGAACCGTCACCTCGAGCGCACGCCCGCAAACGTTGCGAAAAATCGCAGCGGCTCTGGGCGTGCCCATGAGTGAACTTTTCCAGGAAGGCTCCGCCCAATTGGGGACTTTGCAGTGTGTCATCACCACATCGGGCAACTGTGTTATGGACATGCTGCGCTCCAGCCGCGGCAAAGCTGCCGACCCTCATGCAGAAAGCTACAGCCCACGCCAATTGCAGTTGCTGCGCATGGCCAATTACTTGATCCAGACGGCTGACGCGCGGCTGCTCGATTCCTTGGATGTGCTGCTCGGCGCGTTGCTCAACGTTGAGCAACGCAAGCTGCGTGAGCAAACCGACACTTCGGAGCAGACCGCCGGGACGCCGGGACCGGCATCTTGATCCTGTGGCTCGCCTCACTGCACCTTCACAGGAAGTTCGACGGAAGAGGGGTATTCCCGCGAGCGGTAAACGTGCTGCGTGGCCACTTGGTAGTCGGCCTTAGTGGCCTTGAAGATGTTGGGCACAAACTTCTGTGGGTTACGGTCGATGATCGGAAACCATGTACTCTGCACCTGCACCATGATGCGGTGCCCGCGCAGAAAGCAATGGTCGTTGGTGTGGAGATCGATAACATACTCTGCCGCCTGGTTCGGGGTGGCGGGCTCGGGCTTCTCAAAGCTCTTGCGGAAGCGGCCGCGAAAGACCTCATCCGCAATCATCAATTCATATCCACTTAGGGAAGGATCGGCGGGGTACTCCTGGGGATAGACGTTCGATCAGCTTCACGACCCAATCGCTATCCGTGCCGGTGGTGGAGGCGAACACATGCGCCACGATATCGCCCGCCACAGTCAGGTCTTCCGTGAGCGGGGCAGTTTGCCAGGTTAGGACGTTCGGGCGATCCTGGACGAAGCGCTGATCTTCCACCAGCCAGGTGGGCCAACCGCCGCCGGGATAAGTGGGCTGGACCGGCCGATGGCGGTAGGGCACAGGGTTCGCAGGGTCGGAAACGTACTGGTCAAACCCCTTCCCCTCAGGCTCGCGCGGCCGATCGAAAGAAAGCCGGCCCCCCTCTTGGAAATAGAGTTTGCGCGGCTGGGTGCCATGGCGTGGCGGCCAGGAGTCATAGGTTTCCCATTTGTTGGTTCCCGTTTGAAAAGTCATGGCCTCGGTCAGCGGCAGTTGCCCTTTGTCTTTCAACCAGTAGGCAAACCACGCGGCTTCGATATTCTCGCGAAAATATTTGGCCGTATCGCTGCCGAACTGGATTTTGCCCAGCGCGTTTCCCGTCCCCCCGGACCACCCACCGTGATTCCAGGGCCCGGCCACGAAGTAATTCCAGTGTTGGGAATCCTTCTTTTCCAGCGTTTCATAGATTCTCTGCGGCCCGTAGAAATCTTCCTGGTCCCACCAGCCGGCCACGTTCAAGTTCGGCACCGTCACCTTCTTCAAATAGGGAGTTACGGCTTGTTGCTGCCAGAACTGGTCGTAGTCCGGATGCTCTACGAAATCGTTCCACGACGGCACTGTGCCGTGCAGGTAATCCGCATTGATGTGTGACAGGGGCCCCAGCCCGAGATACCACTCGTAGGTGTCGGGGCGGTCGAACTGAAAATGGAAGCTGGTCTTGCCCGTTTCCATCATCGCGGCGTACTCAAACCCGTAACTGAGCCGGAATGCGCCGTTATGGTGGAAGTTGTCGCCCAGATACATATCGGCGGGCGAAGCCTGCTCGGAGACGGCTTTGAGTGCCGGGTGCGGCTCCAGCATCCCCATCACGGTCAGCCAGCCCCCGTAAGAAATTCCCAGAAGCCCCACCCGTCCGTTGTGGTTGTGAACATTCTTGAGCAGCCAATCGATGGTGTCGTAGGTGTCGGTGCCTTCATCGATAGCCTTTGGGTCGTGCGGGTCGTGTGGGCGGCGCAGCATTACGAACTGGCCTTCCGACTTGTAGCGCCCCCGGATATCTTGAAAGACAAAGATGTAGCCTTCAGGGACGAGTGCCCGATAGCGGCCGAATTTGACGGCCATGCCCTTTTCATCATCCATCACTCCGTAAGGAGTTCGCTCCATAATGAACGGCACCGGCATCGGGGCAATCTTTGGCACGTAGACTTCCGTGTGCAGGCGCACGCCGTCACGCATGGGAATCATCACGTCCATTTTGGTAAAGATCTCGCTCACGTCCAGAGGATTCTGGCCGCGCGGAGCAAGCGCCACGAAGCTCGTAACGCTTGCCGCGAGGATGAGTATAAGGACGAACTTCCGTTGCTTGATCATGCCGAAGGACTCCAAAGGTGAAGTTAATGATGCGGACTTCTGGGCGCCGCTCGCCGGTGGCCAGCTCACTGTCGGGCAAGGAGAACTTATCACAAGGTGTGGGGCGTTTGTAAGGGTTTGATGGGGAGGTCCGGGGTGGATATACCGGCGGGTTCGCCCGGCGCGGAGCGCGTTCGAGTACTTCGACTCGAGGTAAGTGAGGGGGATATCGTAGAGCAGGACTTTGGGGGAGTGCCGCAGGCTGTCGTGGATAAAGCAGACGTGCGTGCACCAGCATTGATCGTGCACGATTGCCTCCACTTCGTCGGCACGTTTCTGAGTCTGCCAGAACTTTTCGAAATCACAGTCGTAATCGCGCAAGTTAGCGAGCTTACCGCGCAGCTCGCAGGCGCGCACTTCGCCGTTGTAATCGATGACGATGGAAGTCTCACCGGCAGTACAGGGCATCGGCCAGGGATGCGGCGCATTAATATTCTCAAGCTGAATTTTGTTATGGAGCGCCAGCGTGCCGTGGTAATAGACCTGGGCAATCTTCCGCGCCACGCCGGTGCGGCGCTCGAGGACGCGATGCGAGTAATATTCATAGACCCCTTGCAGGTCCTGGTAGAGGCCTGCCAGGTGATCGGTCGGGATTTGTTTTAGCGTCGCATCCTTGGCGTTGCCCCGAATAATGTTGAAGTAGTGGCCATCCACTGCGCAGTTCCCCTTCACGAACTCTGCGATGGTCATTACCTGATCAAAGTTCTCCGCGCAGATCACCGTGTTGATGTTCACGCGCAGCTTGGGGAATCTCTGCCGGCAGGGCTGGACCGCTTCCAGTGTATCGAGCGTCTTCTGGAAATTTCCCGGGACGGCGCGAATTGAGTCTTGCATCTCGTCGAGGCCATCCATCGCCACGTTCAAGTCGAGTTGCAGGCCAGGATTCTCCTCGCAAATACGTGCCACCCACTCCCCCGTACGCTCCGGCAGCAGACCGTTGGTAGGCAGGTTAACCCAGCGAATCCCATTGTTGCTGTGGAAGAGATGGATGATATCAGGGAGTTCGCGCCGCAGCATGGGCTCTCCCCCTGAGAGCCACAGGTCAGTAAAGGTCGGCATGCTCCGGGAGAGCTTACGGATTTCATCCCAGGTCAGATCGCCGCGCTGGTTTAGTTCTTCCCAGTAAAAACAGGTCCGGCACTGGGCGTTGCAGAGGGAAGTGACGAAGAAGATCACCGTCCCCAGGCGCTTCTTACGCCCCAGGGAATGATAGATCTTTACCAAATCCGCCTTGTAGTTTGACGCCATGTTCCCGCTGATGCCCTTACACGAGGATTGTATCAGAAAGCGGATGGCGCTGACCGCATTGCTCGCTATCAGTAGACGATGTCGAGGGACAGTTCGTAGGAGCGGTGTAGGAAACCCGTGAAGTTGCCGAAATACGGAGAAGCGACGTTGTTGTACACATCCCGGAAATTACCGTGATTGGTTACGTTGAACACCCGCATTTCCGCCCGGACGGTATGGTTCTTGAGCCAGGGAAGGTAAGGAACCCGAAAATCCTTGGTCCCCTGTACATCGAGTGAAAAAAATGTGGGAAACCGGAGGCTGTTGGGCGGTCCCACATAGTTCTGAAGCTCGTCGATAGCAGAATAGGGGAAGCCGGAGTGCACGTCGACTATGGGGCTGAGCGTGATCTTCTGGGGAATCTTGAAGCGCCCCCAGGTCACCACGCGCTGCGGAACGTTGGTGGGCAGGGTACCAAAAAAGTTCGGGCGAATCACCGGTTGCTCATACGGTACGTAGACCGAAGAAAGCGTATTCAGGTCGCCGCGCGCCAGGCTGTTGACATAAGAGATGTTGATATCCGCCTTCTCGGAGTGCCGCACGCGGAGGGTGGTTTCGAGCTCGTGGTAGCGAGTGGCACCCAGGTTAGAGAGCAACAGCACGGCATTAGTGGGTGAGAGGGCTTCCGGATTGACCGTGAACTGGTTAAAGGTTCGGCTGCTCAGGTAGCTGAGACGCGCGATCACACCGGGGCGCAGCTCCTGATCGAACTCCACGTTCCAGGTTGTGTTATACGGCGTACTTCCAAGCTCCTCGCCCGAGGGGACTACTACCTGGCCATTCTCTTTGAATCTTTCATAGAAGTTTTGATACACAATTGGGGGGCCAAGCACCACCCCCTGAGGGTTGAAGAGGGTTACCTCCCGTGTGGGGTTCTGCGTGAAATCCCCGGCAAGGAGCGGCAGGCGATCGTAGAAGACTCCCACGCCGGCGCGGAAGATGGTCTTGCCTTGCTTCCCCGGCGTATAGACCAATCCCGAGCGCGGCGAAACGGCCGCTGTCTCACCGAGTGTCTGGCCGGAAAGGCGCAGTCCGTAATCCAGGGCCAAGTGGTCATTGAACGCCCAGTGATCTTCGGCGAAAGGTCCGATTTCTGTGTCCTGCGTGGTGAGGTGGCCAGCGGGTGCAAAATCGATTTGCTCTGCCAGCGAGCCGTCGGCCCGCAGCAGTTCGACCGGGCGCGAGCGGCTAATGCCGGTGTAGGAGCGGTGGACGAGATCACCTCCCACTTTCACATCATGCCGGCCGTGCCATTGCTTGTGCGCGAATTGGTAGCTCTGCTGAATTTCCTGCTGCGCGCTGGTGCGTGTCCAGGCGTTGAAAAAGTTACCCGCGTAGCCATTGGGAGTCACCAGCATATCCAAGGGGCCCTGCCCGTGCGAATAGCTGTCAAACTGCGTCAACTGCACGAGCGTGGTCAGGATCCCGCCCGCTTTAAAGAGGTACCGGTCGTTGCCGCCCAACGAATAGCCGCTCTGGCCGTAGTCGGCGGAAGCTGTCTGGGGAACGAGGGAATTGATGTTGTCATATTGCCGCCGCAGCGGGAACACAATAAGGTTGATGCTTGTCAGGTGCTGCGGTGAGAAGACCATGTAAAAATCCGTATACGAATTGACTCCCTGCTTCTTGGTCTCATTATTCGGGTGGGGCAATCCCCTCACGGGCTGGCGGGAGAAGATGTAAGTCAATGACTCTGAGAAGGTGAGCTTGTCTTTCCAGAGAGGCCCCGTGAAGGAAAGTCGTGGCTCGTCGTCCTGGATGCCTAATACGTGCCCATTCAGAATGCGCGGCGTGGGCAGAAAATCATTCAGCTCAAAATTCCAGTGGTTCAGGGGGGCTTTAGTCTCCACGGTCGTGAGCCCGCCCGAAAACCGTCCGTACTCGGCCTGGTAGGCGCTTTTGAACACATTGACAGACTCCACCGCGTCGATCGGAACTTCAATGGAGAAACTGCCGGTCACCGGATCGACAGTCTCGGCAGAATTAATCAGGAGCGTGCCCTGGTTTTCAATCGCTCCCTTGATGGCGATTCTTCCGTCTGGGGTGCGGACTACTCCGGGGACGAGGGGAAGCGCTGCTTTGAACCTTTGTTCAACCAAGGGAAGCGTCCGCAGTTCCTGGCTATGGATGATGGCAGGTGGAAGTGACGTTTGCGTGGTGGCTTTGGGGGCCTGGGCAGAAACCTCAACCCTCTGACGGATAATCACCTCAGTGGGCAGCGTGACTTGCAGGGTGGGCGCCTGCGTTTCACTGATTTGAATATCATTCTGTGCCACCGGCTCGTAACCCACCGCCGCGCAGGTCAATTGATACGAGCCCGGGATCAATCCCGTAAACTCAAATTCCCCATGTTCATTGGTGGTTATGGGCCGGCCCTGTTCGGGCAGGGTGGGGCCGAGCAGCGTGCACACGGCGCCCTCAATGGGAGCGTTCTTATCGTCCCGGACGTCTCCTCGCAGGACCTGAGTCTCCGGAAGCGCCCCCCGGGCAGCGAGTTGTATGCCTAAGACAGATAGCAGGGCTAAACAGACAGTCCTGAGGCAGAGAGAGTTATGGAACATCTTCACTTGGATGCGTGGGCTTCGAATAAAACATTCAATTATACTTTGAAAATGTTCGAAGACGCCATCACCTTCCTTCGCTTGGGTGCGCGACATAAATGTAACGCTCTGGGCTGGCTCTTTTTTTGTCGCTTATATCCTAACGTATATGATACGTTAGGATAGAGGAGGCCTTAACATGCCCCAATCCCTTGACGTCCTGGAGAACCAACGGGCGGAGTTGATCCGCCAGATCGCCCAACTGGGTGACCTCCGCAGTGGTTCGATCACCAGCATTACCGCCCGCTGCGGCAAGTCCAACTGTCACTGTCATCAGCCCCATCATCCCGGCCACGGCCCTAACTTCCGGCTCACTTACAAGGTGCAGGGCCGGACCGTCAGCGAAACCTTCCCCAGCCCTGCCGCCCGGCACCAGGCGGAACGACAGATTGCCGAGTTCCGCAGGTTTCAACAACTGCGCCGGGCCTTCGTGGAGGTGAACGAAAAAATCTGCCGTCAGCGCCCCCTCCCCCAGGAGGCCGAAGCGGCGGAGCAGGAAAAAAAACGGCGGAAGCCATTCAGCGGGAAGTGGCGCGAGAAGTAGAGTCCCTGCTGGCGGTGATCTTTGCTGGGCGGCGCAAGTCCGGGACGCTGGATTTGGAAGCCGTCGAGATGGCCACACGCGCGGCCATGCACCGGGCGGGGGCGGCGGTGCTGGAGGAGTTGCTGGCCGCCCCGGACGAGTGCCCTCGCCAAGTTCCCTGCGGCTGTGGTCGGGGGGCCCCCTACCGCGGCAGGCGTCGGAAGCAACTGCTGACCGTGCTGGGGCGGGTTGAGACCGAGCGTCCCTATTACGTTTGTCCGGCCTGTCACCGGGGACAGAGTCCCCGCGATCAGGAACTGGATGTGGAGGGCACGGAATATTCTCCTGGGGTGCGACGGATGATGGCGGTGGTGGGCAGCGAAACCTCCTTTGCGCTCGGTTGAGAACAACTGCAACTGCTGGCCGGGTTGGAGGTGACCACCAAGGCCGTGGAACGGCAGGCAGAGGCTCTGGGCGCCGAGATTGCTGCCCAGGAACAAGCCTCGATCCAGCAAGGCCTGCAACGGAACTTGCCGCAGGTGAGGGGACCGGAAATTCCGGTACTCTATGTGGAGATGGATGGGACGGGAGTACCGGTGGTGAGTTCGGAAACCGAGGGTCGAGCGGGGAAACAGAGCGAGCAAGCGCGCACGCGGGAAGTGAAATTAGGTTGTGTCTTCGCCCAGACGACACGGGATGCCCGGGGCCGACCGGCGCGCGAAGAAGGCTCCACCACCTACACGGGAGGCATCGAAACGGCCGAGGTTTTTGGGCGACGCATCTACCTCGAAGCATATCGTCGGGGCTGGAACCGGGCCCAAAAGAAAGTGGTGATCGGCGATGGTGCTCCTTGGATTTGGAACCTCACCGCCGAGCACTTTCCGGGAGCCATTCAGATTGTGGATCTTTATCATGCCCGACAGCACTTAGGGGAGCTGTCGGGCCAGCTCTGGCCCACCGACGAGCGCCACCGCCGAAGGTGGACCAGAAAACGGGAGGAGAAGTTGGAGAGCGGGCGGATCGAATCCCTAGTGCGCGATTTGCGCTCGCTGTTCCCAGCCACGCCCGAAGCCGCCGAACTCTTGCGCCACGCGGCAGATTATTTTACCGTCAACGCCCAACGGATGCGCTATCCGACCTTTCGGCGTCAGCATCTGTTCGTAGGTTCCGGGGTGTCGAAGCCGGCTGCAAAACCCTCATCGGCACTCGGCTGAAGCGCTCCGGTATGTTCTGGAGGGTCCGCGGGGCCAATGCCATCATCGCCCTTCGCTGCCATCGCTTGAGCGGCAAATTCGAGGATTACTGGGAGAACCGTCGCCCCCGCGCGGCCTGACCCACACAGATTTGTCGCACACCCCCTTCGCTTTCTCCTGAGTTGTTCTCAACAACCCGCCGTCTTCTTTATCTAAGTGTCAGAAATCCGGGGGATTAACTGAACCTGTATCCAACGCTCCCCCGCCAGCGGGCCGCCTCCCGCTGCCACTTGCAAATTTGCGAGGGAGCGAATATTCTGCCCCCAACTTCAACAGCGGAGGCACACATGGGCAAATCCAAGGTGATGGTGGCTATTTGTGACGCCGGTTCGGTAGAAAGCCTGGTGACCTTGGCTTGTCAGTTGGCGAGTGGTATGGACGCGGACCTGACGGCTTTACACGTGGCGGAGGTGCCCCTTGCCACTCCTCTTGACGCCACGGATGAAATCCTCGACCATCCCGGCAAAGAACTTCTCAGTCACGCGAAGAGTGTGGCGAAGAAATTTCCCAAGCCCATTTCCACTAATCTAGTGCGGGCTCGGGAAGTGGGTGAGGCCATTGTGGGCGAGGCCAAAAACCAGGGAGTGGATTTGCTGGTGATGGGCCATCATCGGCCTCACTCCCATACTCTGGGTGAGATACTGCTGGGCTCCGTGGTCCAATATGTGGCCCACCACGCGCCGTGCCGAGTCATCGTTCAGATTCCCCCGCCCGAGCGTGAGTAAGTGCCAGTCCGCGGGCGGCTCGAAAGTGCGACGGCGATTAATTGGGCCGTGCGAATTCCCCAGGGGGAAATTGCTCCTCTGGGTGAACCTTTTCACTACCCGCATCGTGCACCGGTTTTCAAGGATGGATCCCATCACGTTCCCAGATGAAAAAGTGCTTGAGCAATTTGGCTATCGGCAGGAGCTGAAGCGGACGCTCGGCTATTTCTTGAGTTTTGCGCTGAGCTTCTCCGTAATTTCCGTCACCACCGGGCTCTTCGCAAACTATGGCGACGGTTTGCGGATCGCCGGCCCCGCCTTTATCTGGACCTGGCTGGTGGTGGGCGCGGGGCAGTTTCTGGTGGCACTCGTTTTTGCTCGCCTTGCCGCGGAAATCCCCCTTTCCGGTTACGCCTACCATTGGACGCGCCGCTTGGCCGGCCCGCAGCTTGCGTGGTGGGCGGGTTGGCTGATGATTATTCAATTCCTTACCGGGATGCCTGGAGTCTGTTACGCCTTGGCCAATTATCTCGTGCCTTACCTCGGTTTCGCCCCCTCGAACCGCAACGTTATCGTGGCCACGGTCGTTATCCTGGGGGCGATCGCGCTGATTAATCATTTCGGAATCCTGCTGGCGAGTTGGGTAAACAACGTTTCGGTGGTGACGGAGATTTTGGGGACGGTGCTCGTGGGTCTGCTGCTTCTCTGCGTCGCGCTCTGGCGGCACACGAAGCCGCTGGGATTCCTGCTGACCCATCCCGCGCAGCCCGGAGGCTTGTCGTACATCGGGGCGTTCGCGTTTTCATCCCTGATGAGTGCGTGGACACTGACGGGGTTCGAAAGCGCCGCCAATCTTTCGGAAGAGACTCATGACCCCACGCGGATTGTTCCCCGCGCGATTGTGCGCTCGGAGGTTTTCTCCGTGATTGTTGGATTCCTGGTGCTCGCGGGCTTCACGCTGGCCATTTACGATTTGAAGACCGTCACGGGGGATCAGACTCCGTTGCGGCTGATCATGGACCACTACTTCCCGCCTCTCGTGACTCACGCCACGATGTTCATGGTCTTCATCTCGATCTTCGCCTCGGCCTTGGCCAACCTGACAACGCTCACGCGCATGGTCTGGGCAATGGCTCGCGACGGGCAACTTCCCGTGTCCCCGTGGCTCGCGCGCGTCAGCGTGCATCGGGTTCCCGCGCGCGCGCTTTGGTCCGTCACGCTGCTCTCCATGGTGTTTGTGATGTGGGCAAAATTGGAAGTGGTGATAACCGGGATCGCCACACTCGCAGGTTACCTGACTTATGCCGTAGTGTTGTCTGCTACACTGCGCCGCAAACCTTCACGCGAGATCAGCGGAGCGCCTGCTGTCACGAAGGATCAGGGAATTCACCGCTCCCGTGCTTTGGCGATCGCTGCGCTGGTTTGGACGTTGATATTGGTTGCCATGCTCAGTCTTCCTCACTCAGCACGAATAAATTCACTCGCGACACTCGCGGCAATTATTGTGGGTGGATTGTGGTTCGCGAAAGTTTACTTCACACAAAAACGGCCGGCAATCTAAAATCTGCTGCCGCCCAGCCTGATTCTTTGTTAGGTGCAGCGGATGGTATTTCCATTCCGCCGTGATTTTGACAGCGCAGTAAGATTCCGCAATGCTGAACAAATGTTGCGTCATGCGAGCGAGCCGAACATGAAAATTCAGGGGGCTGAAAAGCTCTAGTGAAAAACGCAAGATGAGGGGAAAGTTCGTGGGACACCGCGCGCTATGCCGCGCGGAGAGCAACAACTGGGACATGTCCCACCAATGACAAAAAGTCGCAGGCCCGCAACTATTGTAGAGGCCGGTTTCCCGACCCAGAATATCCCGACCACGTCGCGACGGGTTAGCCCGGCAGATGTTCCGATGGGAGATCAAATCCTCGCGCCTAAGGGGGGGGCTCTACAAAAGCCCGAGCGGAGTCATCACCTGGGCTCCATGGCAGAGGGTCAGGTTAACGCTTGTGCGTCTCCTCGCCCGCGGAGCCGGCAGGTGATCAACTCGTTTACTCCGGCTCAGATGAACAGCGGGACTTCCTCGCCGCTCGAATCCAAGTCAGTGTCTTCGAGCTTGGGTTCCCCGGAGAACGCCAGAATCGCTATCACCAGAGTTCCCAGCAGAACAATTCCGGGATGGCGGGCCGCCCAGTCAATCCAGCTTGTTCCTAGCTCAGAACCGCTTTGCCCATAGGGTTGTTCGCGCATCGGAATCTCGATGCCTCCACTACTTCCTATCGACGGATTCTAGGTGAGGGGTGAGGGAGAATTTGGCTCCCAGCGGGGGGGGGAGAGCAGAAGGCAGTAGGCAGAAGGCAGTAGGCGGTAAGCAGAAAGCAGTAGGCAGAGAGCAGTTGTTGACTGCACAATGCTGGGCTTCAGAGGCGGCGGAAAGATACGTTGGCGCTACCACTATCAACGCCACCCCTTTATCACCTTGTCAGTACCGTCGCATATTGGCCCGATCAGCGCCACCCCAATAGCTCATTATCAGCACCACCCCGGCGCTCAGCGCGCCACCCCTCCTCATCTGAGGCGGGGAGTTCTTAAGTAATAGCTCCCCTCCTGATTCAAGAGGGGTGGCGCACCGAGCGCCGGGGTGGTTATTCAACTTCAAATCAACTCCCCGCGAGGGACGGGCAGGCGCAGCTCTCTTCAACACCAAGACTTGATTCGGCGGCGCGGGCGTAGAATAATCCCTTTGCCCCGAGATCTTCCGGCGACTGCGAACCGCTGGGCGATTAATTGTGCACCCCGGCGCGGCATGTGCAGCGTAGCCAGAAGTAGCGGGTCCTTCATCCGTCCGCCGCTCGAAGTCCACAAAGCCGGACGGTACCCCAACTGCCCCTGCGGGCCGACGAGGTCCCCATGGTTATCGCATCGCAAATCCGGCCGGGAATGGTTTTGAAAATTGGCAAGGATATTTACAAGGTGTTCGAATCCACTTACCACCTGGGGCAGGGCAAGATGCCGGGAAGCGTGCACGCTCGCGCCCACCACGTGATAAGCGGCACGCTGAAGGAGTTCCGTTTCCGGCCGGAAGAACGGCTGGAGGATACCCAGCTCCAGAGGCAGGATATGGAATTCCTTTACGCGGATTCGGATTCCGTCACCTTCATGAACCCCCAAACCTACGAGCAGGTTTCGATCCCGCGGGAAGCGATTGGCGCAGCCACGCCATTCCTCCAGGCCGAGATGAAAGTTCCCGTGGAGTTTTATGAAGGTCAGCCGGTCAGCATCGTCTTGCCGCCCATCGTTGAGGCCAGGGTTGCTACGACCGCGCAACCTGTCCACCAGCAGCAAGACAATACTTTCAAGCAGGCGACACTGGAGAACGGCCTCGAAATCATGGTGCCGCAATTCATCAAGACGGGTGAGACAGTACGGGTGGACTGGGCCACGGGGAAGTACGTCGACCGCGTGCGGGCTGATGCCAAACGGTTTTGACCGAATGTTGAGGCACCGGCGGAAAGGGAACAGGGAATAGGGAACAGGGAACAGGCAGAAGGGAACAGAAGGCAGGGAACAGGGAACAGTAAAGGCAAGACAGAATGCAAAAGGTCGTTGACTTATCATTCCCAACTCCCAATTCCCTATTCCCTGCCTTTACTGTTCCCTGTAACCTGTTCCCTGTTCCCTTTCCGCCTGTTCCCTATTCCCTGTTCCCTAATGCTTGGTGGACTTCACAGAACTTGTTATGATGAGTGGGGCTTGAATCATGTCGACACCACCCTCTACCGTGGGCTTTTCGGACAGGCCGCGTTCCCAATTGCTGGTGCGGCCTGCGGAGATGCGCGACGCGCAGGACATCGCGCGCATTTATTTGCAGGCTACGCAGGACCACATGGCGACCTTTGAGAATTTTCTGATCACTCCGGACGAACGCACGCGCTGGGTGACGGAACATTCCGGGAGGTTTCCGCTGCTGGTGGCGGAATTGAACGGGCGGGTTCTGGGCTGGTCCTCGCTCAGTCCGTATCAGGTGCGGCCGCGCATTGAAGGCATTGCGGAAATGCTCCTCTACATCGACCGCGACTACCGCCGCCACGGGGTGGGCAAGGAACTGATGCGGGCCGTGCAATCCGCGGGGCGCGCCGAGGGACACTTCAAACTGATAGGGAGATTCCTGGCCCACAACGATGCCGGCCGCACGCTGTGCCGCCTGACCGGTTGGCGGGAAGTGGGCGTGCACCAAAAGCATACCTTCCTGGACAGCCGCTGGCACGATGTGGTCGTGGTCGAATACCTCATTGACGAAAACTTTAAATAGCCTTCCACGCCCGTAACCCTCGGCCCGGATTTCTTTTTGGAAGGGCGGGGCTCATGGTTTTTGAATTCCTAACTTGTAGAATTTTCAAACGCCCAAAACCCGAAAGTGACCCCTCACCCGTCCCGCCCCGGCTGATGAGAACGCCGGCTGCGGTCCACCCTCTCCCCTCGGAGAGGGCTAGTCATTATACTTTTCGTCTGTTCCTTCGAACTTTGTTTCCGGGCGACCCCCTCCCCCGGCCCCTCTGTCGCCGCGGCGACCGAGCGGGGAGTTAATTGGAATTTACGCGGAGGCGAGAACGAGGTTGACTTGAGTTTATAACCCTCGCCCCTTTGGGGGAGAGGGTGGACCGCAGCCGGCGTTTTCATCGGCCGGGGCGGGACGGGTGAGGGGGTCTTAGCATCGAACAGGAAGCACAAGAGCTTAGGTGAACAGCCTTGAGGCTAGTCATTGATGTCTGTGGGCTTCCCTAAAGAAGATCTGTCCAAGACTGAGGTTAAAGGGGGCAACTTATGAAACGACGAAATTTTCTTCCATTCCTGCTGACGCCGGCGCTGGCAGAGATTGGCTCTCACGCCTTTGCCCAGACAAGTTCTGCGCCGCCCATGAAGATTACGCGGATTGACACCACCTACTTCCGCCCGGGGGTCGATTTACCCTGGGAACCCAATTGGGTGTGGGTACGCGTCCACACCAACAACGGCCTGGTGGGTCTGGGCGAGTGTTACCCGCGGAATGAAGCGGAGTCCAGCCTGGTGCATTCGAGCGTCGCCGAGATGCTGCTCGGCCGCGACCCGCGCGACATCGACCGCATCTGGGCGGATTTCTATCGCACCTTCGCTTTCGAGGTGACCGGCGGCACGGAGATGCGCGTACTGAGCGCCATTGATCTGGCTCTATGGGACCTTTTGGGGAAATCCTTGAATGTTCCCGTGTACCGCCTGCTGGGGGGAAAGTCCAATCCTGAGATTCGCCTCTACAACACCTGCTTCGGCAACCGTTACGACTTTAATAAGGAGCCGGAAAAGATCATGCATGAGTTGATCGACCGGTACGGCGTCAAGGCCATCAAGATCTGGCCCTTTGATGGAGCGGCGTATCGCAACCAGCACCAATACATTACCGTGGCTGACATCGACGAAGGCCTGGCGCCGGTGCGCAAGCTGCGCGACACCTTCGGCAACGACATTGAAATCCTCATGGAATTTCACGCAAATTGGGACCTGACTTCCGCTGTGCGGATAGCCAAGGCGCTGGAGCCCTATCGGCCCATGTGGCTGGAGGACATGCTGCTGCCCGGCAATTTCCCCCAGTACCGGCAATTGGCCGAATCCACGTCGCTCCCCCTCACCATCAGCGAGCGCCTGGCGGGGCGCATGCAATTTCTGCAAATGCTGGAAGCTCGGTGCGCCAAATACGTGATGTACGATGTTACCTGGTGCGGCGGACTGAGCGAGGCCAAGAAGATTTGCACCATGGCGGAAGCCTTTGAGCTGCCCGTAGCGCCGCACACCGCGGGCGGGCCGCTGCTTTTTTACGCCTCCACCCATCTTTCCACGGCCCTTACCAACCTTGCCATCCAGGAGAGTTGCCAGGTTTTCTACGAAACGACCTGGCCCACCATGCTCGTAAATCCGCTGGTTCCCCGCAACGGCAAAATCCGCGCTCCGGAACTGCCGGGCTTGGGAATGGAGATCAAGCCTGAGATATGGACGCACCCGGCGGCCATCACTCGGACCTCAACCGCGTAGGGCAGAAATCGATTTGACAGCTAGGCTGTCCAAATTAGCGAACCCTTCGAGTGATCACCATGGCTCTGCCTCCTGCTGTTGTCATGAAAATTGGTGTGCCGAAGGCACCTTGGAGTGCGGTAGCAGCAGCTACCGCTTTCCGCCTTCGGCCCATACGCCAAATAGGTGAGGCGCGGAGGAAAAAGCGGTAGCTGCTGCTACCGCACTCCAAGGCGCTGCGCGCATATTCATCGTCAGTGTGCTCCGAAAGAGCGTGGCCGTCAGTCATGAAAAAGCTCCCCTCCTCAGATGAGGAGGGGTGGCGCACCGAGCCCCGATAGCGCGTTCTTTCCAAATTGATCATCGGGGCCGAGCGCCGGGGTGGTGCTGAGGGCTGCCTAACGCCGCCCGGCAGATCGAGTAACCACCCCGTCGCCTACGGCGCCACCCCTCCTAAATCAGGAGGGGAGCTACCCCCGGCATATTCATCGTCAGTGGTGCCCCGAACCCCCGGCCCCTCTGTCGCCGCGGCGACAGAGGGGGGAGTTGATTTGAAATTACGCGGAGGAGAGAGTACGGGTGGTCCGAATTTATGGGCCTCGCCCAATTGGGGGAGTAGCATCGTGCAGGTCTTAGGCGTTCGTCCGGGTGCGGGCGAAGCGCATCCAGACGAAGTAGATGGGAATTCCCAGGAGCACAAAACCCAGACCGATGCCGGACTCGCGCGGGCTGCGGATCAAAGCGTTCACCATAATCATCAGCGCGCCCACCGTGAAAGCCACGGGCACGTACGGATACCCCCAGACGCGATAGGGTCGAGGCAAATCCGGGCGCTTCCGGCGCAGAATAACCACGCCCAGAGTGGCCGCCGCGTAGAAGATCCAGCCGGTAAAGACCACGTAGGTAAAGAGCTGCTCGAAACTGCCCGAGGCCGCCAGCACGATCGACCAGACTCCCTGAATCAACAAGGCCACGTAGGGGGTTTCAAAGGTGGGGTGAACCTTTCCCACGGAAGCAAAGAACACGCCGTCGCGGGCCATGGCGAAGTAGGCGCGCGCGCCGCCCAGCACATTGCCGTTGATCGCCCCGAACATCGAGCAGAGAATCAATCCGGAAACGAACGCGGCGCCCTGCGGGCCCCAGAGGATTTCCATGGTTTTCGCGGCCACGCGCTGGTAGGCGTCCTGGGCCATGACGGGCAGCGACAGCACGCGCAGGTAGGCCAGGTTCGCGCTGAGGTAAGCCAGGATGACTACCACCACGCCAATCAGAAAACTGCGCGGCAGGACGCGCGAGGGATCCTTCACTTCACCCGCCGCATACGCCAGGTGATGCCATCCGTGATAAGCCCACAGCACGGCAATCAGCGCCACGCCGAAAGAGCTGAGCGTGGTTTGCGGGGTGGAGAGGTTCTGGGTAAGGGCCGGGGGTGCTACGTGGGTCGCCAGCAGCGCGAAACCTACGATGATGGCCACGCCCGCGAGTTTGGCCAGGGTGAAGACGGTTTGTACCACCGCGGCTTTGCGCACTCCGGCGATATTCACCAGGGTGAGCAGGGCAATCACGGCGCTGGCCAGGCACTTCCGTTCGAAGGGAGTAAGGGGAAGGAAGGTGGAGCTGTAAATGCTGAAGGCCACGGCGAGGGTCGCGATGCCGCCCGACTCAATCACCAGCAGCGCTCCCCAGCCGTAGAGGAAGGCGAACATCTTGCCGTAGGCGTCGCGCAGGTAGACGTAGACCCCGCCGGCTTCGGGAGCCGCGGCCCCCAGCTCCGCGAGAGAAAGTGAGCCGGCAAGCGACAGGGCGCCGCCCACAATCCACACCAGCATGACCATGCTGACTGACCCGACCTGCCGGGCCACGTTGTGCGGGACTATAAAGATGCCGGAACCGATGACCGTTCCGATGACCAATGCCGTTGCGCCCATGAAGCCGATGGCACGGGGGAGTTGCGCTGTCGCGTTTGATTGTGCGTGCGGGGCGGAAGGCCCTGTGACGGATGGCGAAGAAGGTGTGGGCATAGGGATCCTGGTTTGAGATTTCAGTGAGAATCAAGAACTTAAGATCGAAACTCGAAAATCGAAATTGGAAATTTGAAAATCGGAACACGAAAGTCGAAAATCGAAAGTCGAAAGTCGAAACACGAAACACGAAACTCGAAAAGCGCTTGCCGAAATACGCGATTATTAACCTAATAATCGCAGCTCTATATTTGAGGGCGGGACGCTGAATTCTATATGCCGCTTTCCGAAGCCCGTATCCCGTGTCCCGTATCCCGAACCCCGTACCCCGTGTCTCGTACCCCGTGTCCCGAATCCCGAACCCCGAGTTCCTACTCCCCGCCCTCCGCCTTCTTCCGGCAGGTTTCCGTGGACGCGTCTTTGGCGGGGTAATGTACGCCGTTGAACTGCCGCAGCACCAGGCGCCCGCGGTCGCCGGCTTTACGGTCGTAGGCATACCAGGTGACAGAGCAGTTGCACACGTCCTGCTCCGGGTCGCGGTCAATGGCCAGCAGGGTCTGTTCCGTCAGCCGTTCCAGCAGGCGGCGAAAAGTGAGCACCACCACGGAGTGGCAAACCACCAGCACCGATTGCTTGCGGCAATCCCGAACCAACGTCCCCAGAAAGCTCTGAAGGCGCAAGGCCACGTCGGGATAACTTTCGCCGCCGGCCGGACGATAGTAGTACTTGCCCTCCCGCGCACGGCGCTGCCACTCCTCGGGGTACTTTGCACGGATGCCCTGACCCGTCAGGCCGTCGAGAATGCCAAATTCTTTTTCGCGGATGCGCTCTTCGCGGGTCAAGTCCACGGTGTAGGGGAACTGTCTGAGCATCGCTTCGGTGGTCTGAAGGGTTCGCTCGTAGGGTGAAACAAAGATGCGATCGAAACGGAACTCCCGGGCCAGATACTTTCCGGTTTCCTCCGCCTGCCGGATGCCCCGGGGGGTAAGCTCCACGTCCACGTCGCGGACGTCGGTGTGGTAATCCAGGCTGCCCGCGCGTTGGGCCTCCGCCCGTCGCACGTTGCGCTGCGACTCGCCGTGGCGCACGATCACCAGGTGGTCCATCCACTTCTGCACCGCGGAAGGCATGGGGCCTCGCACCTTTGGGGAGTTGCTCCGGGCAGTACTTTACCGGAAGAGGACGTGCCATTATACTGGGTGGTCCTGTGGCCGGCCACACAACTTTTGAGGGGGTACTGGTGCAGTTTGACGTAGCGGCGGGTTTACCCCGCCATCGTACGTTGAGATAACTCGATCGATGGCGGGGTAAACCCGCCGCTACGTCAAACTGCACCAGTACCTTTGAGGGAACATCAGCGCCGAGCCGGTGGGGGGAACGATGGCGGATTTCATTCCGGGACGGTTTGAGGATCAAGTGGCGCTCGTGGTGGGAGGGGCGCAGGGAATCGGCAAGGCGATTGCGGTGCGTCTGGCACGCGAAGGCGCGCGCCTGGTGATCGCGGATATCGACCGCCCCATGCTGGCACGAACCGAAAAGGAAATCCGCAAAGCAGGCGGGAAGGTTCGCACCCTTTACTGCGATGTTCTGAAGAAACGCTTGGTGGACCGCACCGTGGCCCAGATCATCCGCTGGTATAAGCGCCTGGACGTGCTGATGTACGTGGCGGGCGTGGCGGATTGTGTGCCCTTCCTCAAGTCGGATGAGAAGTTGTGGGACCGGACATTGGGCATTAATCTGCGCGGAGGATATCTGACGGCGCGCGCCGTGGCCCCCCACATGGTCAAGCAGCGGCGCGGCAAAATGGTATTCATGGCTTCCACGAACGCCTGGGATGCGGAAGCGGAACTGGCGCACTACAACGCCTCCAAATCAGGTCTCTTCCTCCTGGCCAAAACGCTGGCTCGCGAGCTGGGATCGCAGGGGATCAATTCCAACGCCATCGGCCCCGGCTTGATCCGGACGCGCCTGACCAAGCCCTCGCTAGAGAATCCGGTGTTTATGAAGAAGTACGAAAACCTGATTCCGGCGGGGCGGATTGGCGATCCTGAGGACATCGCCGGGCCCGCGACGTTTTTGGCCTCGCACGACGCCGACTACGTGAACGGCGTGCTGCTGTTCGTGGATGGCGGTCAACTGGCATGACCTCGCGCCCGGACTGCAAAAGGTTCTAAGCGGATAACAACTCTTCACCAAGGAGATAATATGCGCAAAGTGGTTCGAACCTCCAAGGCCCCCACCCCCGTAGCCCCCTATTCCCAGGCCATCGTCGCCGACGGCTTCGTCTTTGTGGCCGGCCAAGCGTGCCTGAATCCCAAGACCGGCCAGTTCGAATTCGGCGACGTGAAATCGGAAACCCGCCGGACGCTCGAAAATATCCGCGCCATCCTGGAGGCGGCAGGGAGCTCGCTCAAGGATGTGGTGCGAGTGGGTGTGTTCCTTGCCAATATGGATGATTTCGCGGGGATGAACGAGGTGTACAAGGAGTTCTTCGCGGAAGATCCGCCGGCGCGCACCACCGTGGGCGTGCAAATCCGCAAGATTAAGGTTGAAATCGACTGCGTTGCGCGGGTCAGCAAACGGCGCAAACGCTGAAAGAGGGACTGGGTGATGGGTTCTAGGGGCTGGGGATTTTCCCTGGCGCCTGGCGGCCGGCACCTGGCACTTGAATCGAGGTGTTCATGAAATACCAGGAGCTTTCCACGCCGGCTTTGACCGTCGATCTGGACGTGCTGGAACGGAATCTCGACCGCATCGCCGAATTATGCCGGCGTCAGGGTGTGGGATTGCGCCCGCACACCAAAACCCACAAAACGCTTGAGGTGGCGCGCATGCAGCTCGAGCGGGGCGCCGTGGGATTGACGGTGGCCAAGGTGGGCGAGGCGGAAGTGATGGTGGGCGGCGGGCTGGACGACATCCTGGTGGCGTTCCCGATTTTCGGCGGCGAGAAGCTGCGGCGCCTGGCGGATATCGCCCGCGCGCGGCGCCTGCTGGTCTCACTTGATTCCGAAGCCACTGCCCAGGAACTTTCCCATGCCGCCGCCGCGCAGGGAGCAACCATCGGCGTGCTGGTGGAATTCGACGTTGGGTCCCACCGCTGCGGACTTAATCCGGGACCGGATTTGGTGGCCCTGGCGAAAGTTGTCGACAAGCTGCCGGGGCTGAAGTTCCGCGGGCTGATGAGCTTCTTTGGCAACGTCTGGGGAACCGCCGAGGAGCGTCGGGCGGAAGCTGAACGCGTCTCCGGACTCGTGGGGAAAGCGTTGGCTGCATTTCGCGCTGTGAATATGCCGGTTGAAATCGTCTCCGGCGGCTCGACCCCCTCCGCGGAGTTCGCGCATCTGATCGGGGGCCTCACGGAAATCCGCCCGGGCACCTATGTTTACAATGATCTAAACACCTACTATCAAGGCTCATGCCGCCTGGAGGATTGCGCCGTGCGCATCCTGGCGACCGTGGTTTCGACGGCGGTGCCCGGCCGCGCCATTATCGACGCCGGCTCCAAGACCCTTTCCTCTGACCAGCTCGGTTCCGGACCCAAGTCAGGCTACGGCATGGTGGTCGAAGCGCCGGATGCTCCCCTCATCAAGTTGAACGAAGAGCACGGCCATATCGACATCACCCACTCCCAACACAAGTTCCATGTCGGCGAAATCGTGACCGTGATTCCCAATCACGTCTGCACCGCGGTAAATATGCACGATGAGATGTTTACGGTGCGCAAGGGCGAGGCGGTGGGCAGTTGGAAGATCGCGGCGCGGGGAAAGATCCGCTAAGAGGATTGGGAGTCCCGCTGCGTGCCTGCCAATCGGGCGCGGTCTTGGTGGGGGTCGCCGCACAATCGGCTATTAATGCAAATGGGCACTAGGCCGCGGGCTCATACTCTCCCGTGTGGCTCGGCCCTACTGAGCAACTTTTTCCAGTTGCTCGGCTGTGGTCATGATCAGCGCCGACTCGCCGTCAAGAATCCGGCCGACCTCCACCAAGGCCGTGTTCGCTTCATCCCACCGGTTCTGTTCGATTGCTTCGCGAACCGCGGGAATAGTCTTCACTTCGTAGCCGGTGTAAAAGCCCGGGGCGTAGATTTGGTGCTTGAACCAGGGGCGGCGGGGAAGGCCCTCG
The DNA here is from genome assembly GCA_963804995.1 of uncultured Acidobacteriota bacterium. Classification (GTDB taxonomy): domain Bacteria; phylum Acidobacteriota; class Terriglobia; order UBA7540; family UBA7540; genus Bog-366. Next base: position 1,093,908 of record CAWDSK010000006.1, on the reverse strand, counting down.
GCATTGGTCAATTCGCGCTCAGTTTCGATCAGGCTGATGTTCACCTGGCGGAGCGCGGCGACCTCCAGCGCTTTACCGCCGTCAGCCTCAGCCTTTTCGACCGCCAGGTGGTAGCGGGCCGCACTGCGCGTGAGCGCCTCAACCGCGTTATCGAGCGGCGCAAAGTTCAAGTAGGGCGGCGCCTCTTCTCTTGCTGGCGGAAGGAAGGTTTCCCTGGGGTCGGAGGTGGCGCTGAACACACCTTCCTCGATCTCGCGGTTGCGTTCGCGGATTTCGTCTTGCTTGTCCCGGAGGAGCTTCTTCAATTGGTTCACATATTGGCGCACGGTGTCAGCCAGGGCCGTGAATTCGAAGGGCAGGAGGTCAGCGTCCGCCAGGCGCAGCACCGCGGTGCCAGTCGTCTGGGCCAAGGCCCGCCCATACTTAAAATCGGTACCATCGAAATGGGTATACCAGTAATAGTCGTCGTAGATAGAATGGTAGATACCCTCGCCGCCTTCACCGCCGTAACTGAAATCGAGCGAAGCGACCCCCAGGTGGTCAAGGAACACGGTGTAATCTGAGCCCGAGCCGAGCGCGCTGATGCGCCAGTCGGAGCGGGTCCGAGCCTCCTGGCGGTCCTCCCGGGAGCTGTCGCGAAGCAGGCGCAGTTGGTGGCGCTTCCAGGCGGAGAGGCCGGTCTCCGGGTCCTGGATATCGCGTGCCAGGTCATTTACAAACTTCTCCAGACTGTGCGATCCCGAGGGTTGGAAATAGCCGCGGCTGTTGGCATCCGTGTTCAGATAGACGGCGGCATGCTGGCGAAGCTCCTCGGCATGCGTTTCCGCCCACTCGGTCGATCCCAACAAGCCCTCCTCTTCGCCATCCCAGACACAGTAGAGGATGGTGCGGCGGGGCTTCCAGCCTTGTTTCAAAAGTTCACCCAGCCCGCGCGCCTCTTCCAGTTCATCCACTGCGGCTGAAACCGGATCCTGAGCGCCGTTCACCCAGGCGTCGTGATGATTGCCGCGAATGACCCATTCGTCGGGGGAAGAGGAACCGGGGATTTTGGCGATGACGTTGTAAAGGGTTTTGATATCCCAATTTGCCTTCACCTTCAGATGGACTTTGGCGGGGCCGGGGCCGAGGTGATAGGTGATGGGCAACGCACCGCGCCAGGCTTCCGGCGCCACTGGGCCCTGCAGCGCCGCGAGCAGGGGTTGCGCGTCGCCGTAAGAGAGGGGCAGAACCGGAATCTTAGTGATGGTCTGGGCCTCGGAGATGGGCAGCCGTTTGGCTTCTTTGGTGGCGCCCACACCCGGCGTGAGGGGATCGCCGGGATAAAGCGCCCAATCCATGACGCTGCCACGCTGCACGCCACCCGGCGGACGGAAAGCCCCTTTGGGGTATACATCGCCGGCGAAGTAGCCGTCGTTGCGCGGGTCGGAGTAAATCAGGCAGCCGATGGCGCCGTGCTCCGCCGCCACCTTGGGCTTGATGCCACGCCACGATGCGCCATAGCGCGTAATCACAATCGCGCCCTTTACGGAGATGCCCAGGCGCGCCAGTTCCTCGTAGTCCGCAGGAATCCCGTAGTTCGCGTAGACGAGCGGCGCCGTGACGTCACCATCCGCCGAGTAGGCGTTGTAGGTGGGGAGTTGCTCGGCGTGCTGGCTGGAGGTGGGATCGACGGCCACCGTCGGCTCCTCGAGCCCGGCTTTGAAACTTGTGGGCTCGACCAGTTCCACGGCGCGTTCCTTGGGCGTGGGGAAGAGGACATCAAAATTCTCGATGTGCGCGTCCCATCCCCATTTTAGGAAGAGGGAAAGAATCCATTCGGCGTTTTCTCGGTCATAAGCTGTGCCGACGTGGTGCGGGCGCGCGGCGATTCTCTGCATGTAGGCGCGCAGATTGTCGGGGCTGGGGAGGGCCCGGAATTTTGTTTCCCAGTCGCGTTCGACCTGCGTGGATTGTGCGGAGAAGCCATCGAGCGGGGCAGATGAATCAGTGGCGGCGGGTGCGGAGAGCGCGGAGACAGCCTCACTCGCGGGGCGGGCTTGGGTGGGAACAGGCTCCAGCGCCCGACTCGTGAACAGGACGACAACCGCAAACAGGAACGTGATCAGGCCGAAACGACGCATCCAGGACCTCCAATGGGAAAGTACGGCGAAGTATATCGCATTACGACCAACGGCCGAGAGGTGTTGGCGTAGCATCGGCCAGAGTGGACTCGGCGCGCACCTGTGGATTTGAAAGGGAGGCTTCCCCACACTTCCTACCGGCAACGCCCTGCCAGGCAAGTTGGGTCGCACTTCTGGGGCTCGACCTTACTGGATGGCTTTCTCCAATTGCTCCGCGGCAGTGGTAATCAACGTGGACTCACCGTTCAGAACCCGGCCGACTTCTTGCAGGGCTGTGTCGGCTTCTCGCCACTTTCTTTCCTCAATCGCCTCGCGAACGGCGGGGATGGTTTTCACACCATAGCCTGTGTAAAAGCCGGGCGCGTAGATTTGGTGCTTGAACCAGGGGCGTCCCGGAAGGCCCGCGTCACTCGTCAGCTTGCGCTCACTTTCCATCAGAGTGAGATTCACCTGGTGGAGAGAGGCGCTGGCCAGGGCGGCCGCGCTGTTAGCTTGGGCTTTCTCCAGAGCCTTCTGGTAGCGCGTCGCGGCGCGCTCGAGCGCTTCCGTGCCGTTTTCGAGCGGAGCAAAGTTCAGGTAAGGCGGCATTTCCTCCTTGGGGGGTGGGATAAAAGTCTTCCTGGGGTCGGAGGTAGCGGTGAAGACGCCTTCGTTGATTTCCTGGTTGCGCTCGCGGGTCTCTTCCTGTTCGTCCTTCAGCAGCTTCTTCAATTGGTCGGCGTAGTGTTGGACTGTGTCGGCCAGTTCTGTGAAGCTGTAAGGGAGCAGTTCGGCGTCGGCCAGGCGCAGCACCGCGCTGCCGACGGTCTGGGCCAGCGCACGTCCATAGACAAAGTCCGGATCATCGAAGTGCGCATACCAATAGTAGTCGTCGTAGATCGAATGGTAACTACCCCCGCCGCTTTCGCCGGTGTAGGTCAAGTCGAGCGAGGCGACACCCAGATGATCGAGGAACACCGTGTAGTCAGAACCGGAGCCGAGGGCGCCGATGCGCCAGTCGGGGCGCGTGCGGGCCTCCCGGCGCTCCTCGCTGGAGCCGGAGCGAATCAGTTCAAGCTGGTGCCGCTTCCAGGCGGTGAGCTTTGTCTCCGGGTCCTCGATATCCCGCGCCACGCCATTCATGAATCTTTCCAGCGTGTGTGAGCCTCCCACCGTCAAATAGCCGCGGTCAACGCTATCGGTATTGAGGTAAACCGCGGCGTGTTGGAGGAGTTCGTCGGCGTGCGTTTCACCCCACTCGGTGGAGCCCAGCAGCGCCGGCTCCTCGCCATCCCAGACGCAATAAATAATCGTGCGGCGCGGCTTCCAACCTTGCTTCACAAGTTCGCCGATCCCCCACGCCTCTTCCAATTCCGCCACCGCGGCCGACACCGGATCCCGCGCGCCATTCACCCAGGCATCGTGGTGATTGCCGCGGATGATCCATTCGTCGGGTGATGTTGAGCCGGGAATCCTGGCGATGACTTCGTAGAGGGTCTTGAGATCCCAATTGGCTTTCACCTTCAGATGGACTTTGGCGGGGCCAGGGCCGACGTGATAAGTGAGGGGCAACGCCCCGCGCCAGGCTTCCGGCGCCACCGGACCCTCTAAGGCCGCCAGCAGCGGTTGGGCGTCTCCCCAGGAGAGGGGCAGGACAGGGATCTTGGTGATGGTCTTGGCCTCTGCCAGGGGCAAGCGCTTGGCCTCTTTGGTGGCGCCTACGCCGGGCGTGAGGGGATCGCCGGGATAAAGCACCATATCCATCACGCTGCCGCGCTGCACGCCGTCACGCGGACGCCGGGGGCCCTGGGGGAATGCATCGTCGAGGTAATACCCGTCGTCGCGCGGGTCGGAGTAGATCAGGCAGCCGATGGCGCCGTGCTCCGCCGCCACCTTGGGCTTGATGCCGCGCCACGACCCGCCATAGCGAGCAATCACAATCGCGCCCTTTACGGAAATGCCCAGGCGGTCAAGCTGCTCGTAATCCGTAGGAACGCCGAAGTTCACGTAGACGAGCGTCGCCGTGACGTCGCCATCCGCCGAGTAGGCGTTGTAGGTGGGGAGCTGTTCGGCGTGCTGACTGGAGGTGGGGTCGACATCCAGGGTGGGTTCCTCGAGCGCCGCCTTGAAATGCGTGGGCGCGACCAGTTCGACGGCGCGTTCCTTGGGCGTGGGGAAGAGGACATCAAAGTTTTCCATGTGCGCTTCCCAGCCCCACTGCTGGAAAAGGGAGAGAATCCACTCCGCGTTCTCTCGGTCGTAGGGCGAGCCGACGTGATGCGGGCGCGCGGCGATTCTCTGCATATAGGCGCGCAGATTGTCGGGGCTGGGGAGGGCCCGGAACCTCGTTTCCCAGTCGCGCTCCACCCGCGCCGAATCTGCTGAGAAGCCGTCAAGCGGGGCGGGGGAGTCAGCCGCGGCAGCCACGGGGAGCGCAGAGACAGCCTCACCGGCCGGACGTGCCGGCGTGGGAACAGGCTCGAGCGCCCGTGTTGCCGTCAGAATGACGAGTCCAAACAAGATTGGCTTTACCGGGAATCGATGCATCAGAGACCTCCTGTATTAGTGTCCTGAGTCAGAAGTTCGCTGACGAAGTCTCAATGGGTTCAGGGCGACCCCCTCACCCGTCCCGCCCCGGCTGATGAGAACGCCGGTTGCGGGCCACCCTCTCCCCCAAGGGGGCGAGGGAGTAAGTTCAACTCTCCCCTCGCCCCCTTGGGGGAGAGGGGCCGGGGGGTGAGGGGGTTCTCTAACAATCAGCGAACTTCTGACTCTGGACACTAGAAGAGCGCGCAGTATATCGCAGAGCGGTCAACCGGTAAGAGGGTTTTGCGGAGAAAGCCAATTCTTGCCGTAGGACCTCAGTGTTACACGGGTATTAATGCTTGAATAATTCTCGCGTAACCTCACAGTGGTTGACAAGGATGAAGAGCGGGGGTATATTTCGGCTAGGGTCGAGGCCATTAGACCGGCTTGGTAGGGAGAACCAAGCCGTCGACAAAGCAAGTGACCTCCCTGTTGTGCCCATCGAGCGAGTAAGCGCCAGTCGACGGGGATAGCCTGCACGGTTGGAGCCGTGAGGGTGGGGATATCTCTCATTCCCTCGCCCGGGGTGACTGCGATGGGAAGCTATCTTATCGGTCCGACATTAAGTTACATCCTTCCGGCCTCTGCGATTACACTCGCGCTGGCATGGTGGCTCGTGCGCGAGCGGGGCGAAAGGCTGCGTCGAAACACCGAAGTCTTCTGGTTTTCCAGCCTGCATTTCTTCAGCAAAGAACTCTCTGACTGTCGTGAGCCCCAACAGATGGTGGAGTTGGCGCTCGGTGGTGCGCTCGAAATGCTGGGCGCACGGGACGGCTACGTGTTGTGGCATGACGAGGGGGGTAAGGAGAAGCTCCACGACAGTGCACGAGGGCTTTCTGCAGGCGCGGTGGAGCACCTCCGGAGTGAATCCTTGCAACGCTATCTGCTCCAGAGCGGGGACCGCTGGGGTGGTTTGATGGTCTTTCCGGACCTGCGCCGCACGGAAGTGGTGACAGCGTGGCAACGCGATACCTTGTTTCAGGAATTCCGCGACGTGCTGAGGGCGGAAGGATTGCGGATGCTGGTGGTGGTGGGGTTGCAGGTTCGCGACAAATCGTACGGCGCCCTGCTGCTGGGTTTTCGCCAGACGCGGAGATTCGACCCGCGCGAGTTGCGGGTGGCGCTGGCGATTGGCAATCAGGTGAGCGTGGCGATTGAGAACTGGTCGCTTAACCGCGCAGCAGAACGGCGCGAAGAAGAACTCGCAATCCTCCACCGCGTGGCCGAGTCCCTGCGCGCCACCTTTGACCTGAACGCCCAGATGGAAATCCTGCGCGGCGAACTGACCGGCCTGATGGGCGGCACAAACTTCAGTCTGGCCTTGCAGGACACGGCGGAAGGCTCGCTGGAGGTTGTGGTCCCGTTTGAGGACGCCGGACCTCAGTCTGCGGCGCCGGGATCGCCAGCCAGCTCGCTTGCCCAGTACGTGCAACGCACGCGCGTGCCTTTGCTGGTGGCGGTTGACATTCCAGGAACTACACGCCGTCTGGGGCTGGCCCCGATGAGCCCGGGCATCCGCACCTGGTGCGGCGTGCCGGTGCATTTCTCCGATGGCTCCATGGGCGTGCTGTCGCTCGCCGACTTCGAGCGCGAGCTTGCCATCACCAAGCAGCAGTTTGACCTGGTGCAAGTGCTGGCCGAGGAAGTGGCGGGCGCCATTGAGAACGCCCGGCTTTTCAAGCGGGAACAGCGGCGGGCCAGCCACTTGGCCCTGCTCAACGATCTGGGCCGCAAAGCCAGCTTAGTGCTGGATCCCATTGAGCTGCTGCCTACCATCTGCCGGCAGGTTCGAGACGCCTTCGGGTATGACATGGTGCGCATCGAGATCCCGGACCCGGGGCGCGAAGAATTGGTGGTCGAGGCCGAAGCCGGGTACGGCGCGGATTTGGTGGGCCGCCGCACTCGCCTGGGCGAAGGGTTGGCGGGAGTGGCGGCGGAAAGCGGCGAGGTGGTTCTGGCCAACTCCGTGGTGAAGGAACCGCGTTATGTGGCCCTCCATCCGGGCATTCGGGCGGCGCTCAGCCTGCCTCTGAAGTACCGCGAGGGATTGATGGGAGTGCTCAGCCTGGAGAGTCGCCGCGAATACGCTTTCGCGCAGCACGACGTGCTCACCCTGCGCACCCTGGCGGACCAGCTCGCCATTGCGCTGCACAACGCGCGTGCCTATCAGGTGGCGTTGGAACAGGCCATCACGGACGGGCTGACCGGGCTGAAAACTCATCGTTACTTTATGGAGGCGCTCGACCGCGAGTGGCGGCGTTCGACGCGTTCAGGCCATCTGCTCTCCCTCATCATGATGGATCTGGATGGCTTCAAGCGGGTGAACGACCGATACGGCCACCTGCAAGGCGACAAGGTGTTGAATGCCGTTGCCCAACTGCTTAACGACTACGTGCGGCAAGCGAACGTGGTGGCGCGCTATGGCGGCGATGAGTTTGCCATTCTTATGCCGGAGACGCGCACCGACCAGGCGGAAATCCTGGCGGAGCGTCTGCGCGGCCGTCTGGAATCAGACCGTTTTCTGGCTGCACACGGAGTGACGGCGAGCTTCGGCATCGCCACCTTCCCGGTTCACGGGCCGACACAGGAGGAGATCCTGCGCGTGGCCGATTCCGGTATGTACCTGGCCAAGCATCAGGAGGGAAACCGGGTGCGGGTGGCCTCCCGGACGGTGGAAGCCCCACAGGCTGATTGGGAGCACCAGTTGGTGGAAGCCTACCTCGGCGTGACCATGAAGCGCATGTTCTCAACCGGGCCTGAGGCTTTCAATCATTACCTGGAACACTTCCAGCAGGTAACGCTGAAGGGCAATGGGGATGCGCCCTCGCTGTTCGATACCGTCGCCGCCCTGGCGTTTGCCATTGACGCCAAGGACCACTATACGCAAGGCCATTCGCAGGCGGTGGCGCGCCTGGCAGCGCAGATCGCGCAAGAGATTGGCTTGGCTAGTCCGCAGATTGAAGAAGTTCGACTGGCCGGCATCCTTCACGACATCGGCAAAATCGGCGTGCCGGAAATGGTCCTCAACAAGCCCTCGCGTCTGACGCCGGAAGAGTTTGACCTGATGAAGAGCCACGCTGCGCTGGGCGCGAAAATCCTGGAGCCACTCAAGGTGAAGGCGATTGAGAGCATTCGGGGCATGGTGCGGCACCACCATGAGATGGTCGATGGCACGGGTTACCCCGACCGGCTGAAGGGTGAGAAAATTCCGCTGGGCGCGCGCATCCTCACCGTGGCGGATTGCTTCGATACCATGGTTTCTGAGCGTGCCTATAAGCGCGGACGCACCTTGGAGGAAGCTATTGAGGAATTGTACCGCTGCTCCGGTACCCAGTTTGACCCTGAAATCGTGCGGGCGTTTGTCCGGTCGCTCAAGACACTCGGTGACCCACGCCACCGGCAGAATCAGGACGGACCGACTATCAACTAGTGCTTGGTTGCAGAAGTTAGCGAACTTATTTGTCGGGGGATGGAAGGGGGTAGCGCAGAGTCTCGTGCTTTTTGAGACTCTGCGGCCCTTCGTTTGTTGGGCGCGGCTTCCGTTCACCGCTTGTGTCCCCCAGGGAAACTGGATCACCACGTTAGGTGGTTAAGACATGTGTTAATAATACAGCGTATGTTTATCATATTGAGAACCGCAGAGTCTGAAAGGCACAGACTCTGCGCTACCCCGCTCCTTTCATGTTGCATCTTTGCCTCGGATTTTACACCGTTTCTCCATTACCGCAACTGGATAGAGCGAGAGGGCGTGCTGGCGCAGACCCCTGTACTTGGGGGTCTGCGATTTCCCGAAGGGACTTGGGGGAATAAGAAGTCTGAGGTCCGGGGTCGGAAGAGCAGGGGCTAGGGATTGGGGACTGGGGGTTGGGGGCGGACCGTACCGGCCCACTTACTTACGAGGCATTTCATCCCCTTCGCGGGGTGGTACTCCGCGTCGGCGACGCATGATTTTGTCGAAGGCCTTGAAGTCCGCCCGCGCTTTCCGATCCTCGAAAAACCGGGCAGTGCGCAAGGCCGAGACCTTTTCCGCCACCGCGGTGGCCACGAACTGGTTGATGCTGGTTCCGTCCTCCCGGCTCAGCCGCTCGACGGTTTCCTTGAGCGACTGGGGTAGTCTCAGGGGATAGGTTTTGGTTGCACTCATGGCTTGATCCTCCGAATCGCCTCGCGCGGGAGCAAGATCTCCACTCCAAATTGGGCGGGAGCCGTTCCGAAATCCCGCACGTTAAACGTCACCAGGGCGTCGGCTCAACCGTTGACGGCCGCTTCCAACACCATTTCATCGCTCGGATCACGAAGCTGCGGCCGCCAGAGAAAATGGGTCGTAACCGGCTCGGCCAGGGCCACGAGCCCCGTGAGAAAGACCTCAACCTCACGCTGCGACAACCCTGCGGCAACACGGTGCTCTGCCCGTGTCGCGACAGCTTCGTATTCAAGAGCCAGAGGCATGCTCGCGAGCAGCGTCGCCCGGCCCTGCCGCGCCGCCCGCAGAATTGCCGCCGACGCTCCGCGCGGGCTGCGCATCGCCGCCACCACCACATCGGTGTCCAATACCACCCTCACGCGGATCAGAATATCATATCATCAGTGATATCACAACGGCATGATGCTGGAGAGCAGGTGCAGCAAAGACCCCTGCGGTGGGAGGTCCGCGGCATTTCGAACTGGTAAGAACAGTGGACAGCGGTTAGTGGCGAGTGGCGAGAAAGAGGAGACAGGCGGGCTGGCGCATCAGGGCGACCGCAGCCCTGCGATTCAAGCCAGCCGGTCCATGGTCAAGACGGACGAATCGTTTAGATCATTGGGAGCTGGGGACAGAAGATTGCAGATTCAACATTCAAGACTGGCGGCCGGTCGGAGGCGTCTAATAGTTGCCGTTGGAGGAGAGCATCGCCACTACGATTCCAATCAGGGATACTCCGAATTGAATCATGAAGAACAGGGGAACCAATTGATGGATGACGCTCATATTAACTTCTCCCTTCTCGCCTCAACACCTACCCATAATGCACGTTGCTGACCCTTCTCGCGGCGTTCAGATCTGTAAACAGCCGGCGGGCCAGGAACCATGAGGATCAGTCGGCTTCGGATTGGAATTGGGCGGCGGTGGCGTGCCAGTGGGCGGAAGATTCCGGTGATTTACGACCTCCACGCTCCGGTTCCTCACATCCATAAAACTGGAGCTTGGGGACCTCAGCCGGAGCTTGAAATTGTTCAGGTTTGAGCCGCAAAGGGGAATAGTCCACCGGCCGGTGGTTGTGTCAAGTTATTCATTCCGTGGGGGATGATTGTCGTTGCTGGGAATCGGCGCACTTTTCCCGGCCCGGGGTCCCGCCGAGCCTCTGCCTTCGCAACCGCAGTTGGAAAGTTTCTTTGCCGCGCGCGCACCGTCCGTGCCGTAATCGCCCTGCCACGAGTCCCCATGACCCCGGCGGGAGTGGCCCCGTCGGGTCACCCGGAACCAGCCAGCCCGCTGACATTCCGCGCGGGTGCGTTTCACCCGGCCTCACGCGACCGACCCGGGACCAAATTGGGACGACCGTCAAACGTCTTTTTCCTGTTTTGGGAAAGAAGCTGGTTAGCAGACGTACGCGTTCTTTGCGTTCGTCCGCGGGTTCGGGGCCTATGGAATGCGCCATGTCGCGTTTTCGCGGGCTGGCGCAGACCCTGCTTTTGGAGGTCTGCGATTTCCCGAAGGGACTTGGGGGAAACAAGACAGTCCGAAGTCATGAGGGCAGTGGTTAGTGGCTAGTGGCGAGAAAGAGGAGACAGGTGTCAGGTGTCGGGTGTCAGGTGCTGAAGGCGGGACACGGGATACGGGGGGGGGGAGTACAGGGTGTACGTTGCCAGTTTGTTAAGACAAACCGCCTTCTGCCTACCGCCTACTGCCTACCTGAGTTCTTGGCGATAATGAACAGCCGTTAAGGGTGTACTACGGCGGCGGGACCGTGAGATAATACGGGCATGGCCACGGGACAGACAGAGAATCTGAGTCTTCCGGACGTACTTCAAGCCGCGATTGAAAAGGTCGCGCGGGCTCAGGCGCGCACGGTCAATGAAGTGCTCGCCGAGGCGGTAGATCGCTATATCCGGGAAAAGCAGTGGCAGAGCCTGAAGTCCTACGGCCGCCGGAAGGCCCGCGAACGCGGCATCAAAGCAGGCGACGTGCTGCGACTGATTGCGGAATCGCGCCGAGAACATGCGCAAGGGCGCTAGGTGATTCGGGTCACGGCGGACTCCAACATTTACATATCCGCACAAGCGCAAGAGCTTCGGAGGCACGCAGATAATAAAAGTGGCGGCTTTTCTGGAGGTCGTGCGGGCCGCGGGCTCGCAGTAGAACTTCCCCTGCCGCTGCCATGAGCCTCTCTGTGACGACGCGATCACGGTCAGCCGGGAAAGCTTTTATCGAACGGGAAGAGGCTCTCTTTCCCGGCCTTGCGGAGAAAAGCCGCCACTCGCGCGTCCGGGGTTTCGCGGGTCAGTTCAGACGGGACGTTGGTGTCAACCCGATAGCCCTTCACAGGTTGATATCCCGGCCGGTATCCCTGTCGCGCTCAAAGTCCGCTTCGAGGAAGTTAGTCTTGGCAGGGCACCCGAAACCATGCGCGTGCTCAGTTTGACGTGCAGTCGCCTCCCCAGGGAAGTTTCCGCAACGTGGGCTTGTTTTCGAAAAATGCACCTTAATCTCGCGAGAGCAATTCGGCGCCTATTTTAACGCCTATGGGGCTGGGGGGTGAGGGGGTCGGACAGCCTTGTCAAATATTAACCGGGACACCACACTATCGGGGCGTGGCGAAACGCGTGGGGCGGTAGAGTTCAATCGGCTGTGAAGCTGAACCCTTCAGAATCAACTCTGCGATGATTTCCGCCGTAACGGGCGCGAGAAGAATGCCGTTGCGGAAGTGGCCGGTCGCGACCACCAGGTTCTCAATTTCCCCATAACCCAGAATCGGCAGGTGGTCGGGTGTGTCGGGTCGCAGACCCGCCCAGGCGCGGCGGAAGCGCAGTTCGCCCACAAGCGGCGCCAGGCGCGCGGCGCCTTCCAGAATCGAGCGCAGCCCCTCACCCGTCACAGCCTTTTCGTAACCCGCATATTCCGCGGTTGTCCCCACCAGCACACGTTGCTCGGGACGGGGAACCAGATAGTGAATCCCCGCACGCACCACCAGCGGCAACTCGCGCGGAGCTTCAAACTCCACCATCTGCCCGCGGCAGGGGACCAGCGGCGCTTCGATGCGGAGTGACGCGGCCAGTCCCCCGGACCAGCAACCTGCGGTCAGGACGTAAGTCTTCGCTGCGTAGCTCACTGCTGTGCCGGCCGTGTCGCCAGCGGCTTCAAGGCTTTCGATGCGGTGTCCCTTCAGATCGAACTTGCGGACCGCCTGCCCTGCCACCACGCGAGCGCCCGCGCGACGACAGGCGATGACGAGGCCGCGCATCAGACGTTCGTTATCAATCCAGTGATCGCCGGGGACGAAGAGGCCGCTGCGGATTCTTGGTGACAGGCCCGCGACTCGGTGGTGAACGTGGGAGGCGCTCAGCAGTTCCAGCGCTGAGCCCCGCGCGGTTTGATGTTCGTGGACCTCGCTGAGTTCCTCCTCCTGCTTCTCGTTCGAGCGCTACGAGCAGCGAGCCGTCACTGCGATATCCCACAGCGTGGCCGCCCAGTTCCTCGATCTCCGCCGCGAAGCGTGGATAAAGACTCCGGCTCGTAAGGCAGAGGTCGGAGAAAGCTCGCGGCTCAACCCTCTCACCTTCGGGCGCGAGCATGCCCGCCGCCGCCGAGCTTGCTTCCGCGCCAGGTTCGCCGCGATCCAGAACGATGACACTCAATCGCGCCTGCGCCAGACGCAAGGCAATCGAACAGCCGATAATGCCGCCGCCGATAATCAGAACATCAGCCGTTTGTGAAGAGCCTTCCGCCATGAGGCAATGATTCCTGAACTCTCAGTTTTCGCCAAGCTGCAGGAGGGGTCAAGGAGATTCTTCGGCGCCGGCGTCCCGACATCGCGGGGCTGAGAATTTCCTGTCCCATTAGCGCAGTTTATGGTGGGACTACGCCCGCTACGCCCCGCGGAGAGCAACTTCTGGGACAAAACGAGGCGGGCATAATGTCCGAGTGGGGTACCCGACCTGGGTGGCTGTGAGCGGTCAGATCTGGCTATTAGCGGGCATGTACGAGTTATCCACTTTCAGTTGTCAACCTTCGGCTGTTTACCCGCTATTTAATTTCAATTCCCCTCACGATTCTTTCGGCCTGAGTCCTGGTGAAGCTGCCGGTGATTTCTGCCGCTGCTCCAATAGGTGTCCGGATCACAGGAGCCATCACGACCTGGCCATCCAGGAGGATTGCCATGAGCTTCCCAATGTGGTTTGCAGTCGCGGCACGCATTTTCGCAGCTCCTGCCGCATTGAACTCGACGCTAATGCCATATTCTGACGGGCCACCGACCTGAATGACCCGCGCCGCGGCGATATCGCTATTGGTAACGATAACCTCATCGTGAAGGTAAAGCGATCGGCCGGAACCGGGGATCTTCACCGCACGCAGGCCAGGAGCCGGTCCGACTTCGGCCAGCCGTACCTCAAACCGGATTGCCGCCTGCAGGTCGTTAATGAACTGCGACCATACGAGCGCCCCCAGCAGCGAGGTGGCGATCACCATCAAGGCCGCGGTAACGAAAACCGCGATCCGTGACCGCGATCCTACGGACGCGCGGGCGCCGGAAGTTGCCGCCAGGACCGCCTGACGGCTGATATCGCGCTGGGCCGAAGGCCACGTGGGTTCGTGCTGAAGTGGGTCGCTGTCTCGCAAGAGTTCATTAAGATTTTTCATGGGTGTCTCCCAGATAAGCCTTAAGGGCGCGGGTCAAATCGCGCCTACCCATCGACAGGTGCCAACGGACCGTGATGGCGCTGATGCCCAGGAGGGACGCAATCGCCGGAACGGCCAATCCCTCCAGTTCAACCATGACGACGATGGCACGACGGCGGGGAGGCAGGACGTTGAGTGCTTCCCATACGGCAGTTCTGGCTATGAGCGCCGCTTCCGGGTTTCCGCCGCCACTCGCTGCAGGGCCGCCACCGACCGCAGCTTTATCGCGACGGTCACGAACCGAGGTTTTCCGCCACTGGTCACGGCGGATGTTGATGAGCACCCGCACGAGCCATGCCTCCTCCTGCGTGGCGCCCACGGGTATGGACTTCGGGAATCGCGCCGCCTTTAGAAACGTTTCCTGAACGAGGTCGAGAGCATCGTCCGAGCTGGGTGCAAGCCGCCTCGCCAGGCGGTAGAGACGATCGTGATGCACGTCGAACAAGGAGGCCAAGCGCTCGCTCGGGTCACTAGCTACGACGACCGGAAGGGCTTGGGCCATGGACTGTTCGTTCATAACTTGTTAAACGGTTGAGGACCCCATTCTGTTGGTCCAATCCAAAAGAATTATAAATATGCCCGTGGAGGGTGGTCTCTGCAAGTGGGGATTTGAGCGCGGCGGATCCGGAAGGGCAAGGCGAAAGGCAAAATGCAAAATGCAAAGTGCAAAAGGCAAAAGTGAAAAGTCCCTGCTCATGGCGGTTCTCCGCTAGACCCTGGCACCCCTCACACCCGGCCCGTCTGTTGCCGTGGACTCTGCAGCGCAAATTCGTAAATTCTTGTTTTTTTTAAGCTTTTCTCTGTGACCTCTGTGTCCTCTGTGGTGAATCTGTCCTTTCGCTAAGCATCCTGCTTCCTGTCACCGAAACTCAAAAACCTATTCACCACAGAGATCACAGAGAACACAGAGAAAAAGAGCCAGGAGGTTGGAGAAGGGCAAACTTATTTCTTGCTTCTGACTCCTGACTTGCGTTTCTCTGTGACCTCTGTGCTCTCAGTGGTGAACCCGTCCTTCGCGGGTGGCGCATACGCGCAGCATTTTGGCATGTATGAGGGCACAACATTCGGTCTATATGTATCGGCTACGAAATAACCCCTCACCCGCCTGCGGGCCGAAGCTCGATTCGTTCACAGCTCCCAGGCGCCCCTTCGGTGGGCGTAGGCCCGTCGCGCTTCCCGATCAAGTGCATCGGGACAGCGCGCCACCCTCTTCCGCCACGGCGGATCTGCGACCCCACGGAGAGGGCTATGATTTCAATTTCTATCCCGCCGATTTGAGCAGTTAGCGCAGTGCGGTCAAACGGCGGTCCGGAAGCCGGTCGGATGCTAAAATGCGAACCCTGCAGCCCGTAAGGGCTGTCGGACAACGCAGAACCGACAAAGGAATGCCCATGAATCGCAGACAATGGCTAAGGCTTTCAGGAGCGGCCGCCGTGGTGCGACCGGGATCAGCGCGCGCCCATCAGGCGCCGAGCGCAGCGATCGTGTCTGAGACCTCACCGGACAAGCTTCTCCTCAAAGACTACCGCCCCCGCTCCCTCTACAGAATCCCCCGGACGGAGATCCGGAAAGCCAAGTATCCGATCTTCGATGCGCACAACCATGCGGCGCTCGCCAACTCCCCGGCGCAACTCGATAAGTACGTCAACCTGATGGATGCGGTGGGCATGGAGAAGAGCGTGATGTTCGTAACCACCGGCCGGCCGGAAAAATTCTCCGAAACCCGCCAGTTGTACTCCCGCTATCTCAACCGTTTTGATTTATGGTGCGGCTTCGACCTCTCGGGGAGCGACCAGCCGGGCTTTGGGCCGAACGCCGCCCAGGCGCTCGAAGAGTGCCATCGTCTGGGCGCGCGGGGCGTGGGAGAAGTGATTGACAAGGGCAGCGGCATCTTTGCGGGAACGGCCGGACGATCCGCCACCGGGCCGCACCTGGACGATGCGCGCATGGACCCGCTTTACGACCAATGCGCGCGCCTGGGAATGCCCATCAATATGCACGTCGCGGAACCGATCTGGGCCTACGAGCCCATGGACAATACCAATGACGGGCTGATGAATTGCTACACCTGGAGGATGAAAATGGGCCCGGGCGTCCGGGGGCACGACGAAATGATTGAGAGCATGGAGCGCGCCGTAAAGAAGCATCCCAGGACGACGTTCATCGCCTGCCACCTCGCCAACCTGGAGTACGACCTGGCGCGCCTGGGCCAGATCCTCGATCGCCATCCCAATCTTTATGTTGACCTCGCGGGCCGGTTCGCGGAGATCTCGCCCCTGGCCAGGTCCGCCGCGAGGTTCTTCGAACAATACCAGGACCGAGTGCTCTATGGGACGGACATGCCCTACACCCAGCTCATGTTCAGCACGACGTTCCGGATACTGGAGTCGTCCGATGACCATTTCTATATGTGGGATCCCGTAGTTCCGGGGATGACGGTCGACTTCCACGATTATCAGTGGTGGGATTCCGAAATTCAGGGATATACAAGCAACTTCGATTACCACTGGCCGCTTTATGGCCTGGCTTTGCCGGACGAAATCCTGCGAAAAGTTTATGGCGACAACGCCCGGAGAGTCTTCCGGATGGCACGAGAGAATGCCGCGTAAGGGGGGTAGCACAGCCACTCCTGGCTGTGTCGTTAGGCTCGAACCTCGCGGGTGGCGCCTAAGTGCCGCATTAGGTGATCACAACATTCAGTCGCTATCATCGGCTACGAAGTAACCCCTCACCCGCCTGCGGGCCGAAGCTAAAGTTGTTTACTGCTCCCAGGTGCCCCTTCGGTGGGCGTAGGCCCGTCCCGCCCCGGCTGATGAAGACGCCGGCGGCGGTCCACCCTCTCCCCACGGGAGAGGGCTATGAATTCACTATCAGCGCTGGTTGGGGCAGAGCGCAGCGCGGCGGGGCCGCAAATGAAAGGCAAAATGCAAAAGGCAAAAGTAGAAAGCCATCGCAATAGGATTGCGGATGGAAGCATGTAGCGCTGACCTGTCCTGTAGGTCAGCGGCTTTTGGTTGTCATGGGAGGGGGGACTGTCGGACCCATTCCGGTTCGCAGAGGTCGCGCCGGCACTGTTCGAGCAAGTCCACAGCGGCCTGCTCATCCCGGGCAATCCTTTTTTCCTGCGACTGTATCAAGTTTCGCAAGCGCTCGTCTTCGGAGGCCCAGATCTGATAGGAATCGGTCCTGGTTACATCCCACCGCGGGGGCAAGTAGTCACTGCTCGGGAAATCCTCATCGTGCTCAATGACCTCCTGTTGGATCCTTGCAAGGAACTCCTTGTCGTCCGCCAACTTTTGTCGTAACTCCTTCGTCTTGCCGCGGAAATAGGCTTCGTTGTGAAGCTCCGCAGGCAGAGCGGCGGAGTCCAAGCGGTTCTGATCCACCGACTTTTCCGACCCGGGGGCAGGGGGCGGGCTGGGAGGATGAAGGGCGAAATCGTCGTTGGTGAAGACTCGCGCTGGATTTTTGGCGTTTTTATCCAGCTTGGCTCGCTCCTTGCGAGCGAGGTCGCCAAGGGACATCGGCGCTTGCCCTGCCGTCAGGGAGTTGACCAACATCAGGGAGAGGATGAGGGCAGTCCCAATTACCCAGGCGAAAGGCCGCACTTTGTAACTCATGGGTGTGCCTCCTTTCCGCGCGAGAGCTCGATTTCCCTCAGGGTACCCCTCGAATCCGCTCAAGTCAACGGGGGGGTAGGGGTGCATTCTGATGTAGAGGCGGCTGCGAAGTAACCCCTCACCCGTCCCGCCCCGGCTGATGAAAACGCCGGCTGCGGTCCACCCTCTCCCCTCGGAGAGGGCTATGAATTCACAATCACGCGGGTGGAGCGGACGTGCCGCATTTGAGCGATCACAACATTCGGTCCATATGCATCGGCTGCGAAGCAACCCCTCACCCGTCCCGCCCCGGCTGATGAAAACGCCGGCGGCGGTCCACCCTCTCCCCTCGGAGAGGGCTATGAATTCACGATCACGGTTGGCTCGCGCTGCGCCAGCCTACCGCGAGGCTGTGGCACGGCCACTCCTGGCTGTGACGTTAGGCTCGAACCTCGAGCCATATGCACAGGCAGGAGTGCCTGTACTACCGTACGGCCGCTGCAATTTCGACTAGCCTGATACAGGGTTGCTACTACAAGGGCGTTTCCTCAAACAGCGCGTAGGTGAGCTTTTCGATTTCCGTTGAGGCAGGAAGCAGGTTCCGCGGAGGTGGGGCCAGTTGCCGGCCAGGTCCAAGCTTCAGCCGTACATCCTTGGCGGCCAGGGCGCGTTTTGCGCGCAGCCAGCCGGAGAGTTGCGTCCCTGGCAGCGACCCCGTAGGAATATGCAGATCAAACTCCAGCGCATGGCTGCCTGGTATGAGGTCCACCGTGAACCATTGCCATGCACTCTTGGGACTCTTGACTACGGCGACGGAAAGGGGCTTCGAGTTGTCACGCGCTTCGGCTTTCACCTCCACACCGGGAGCGGCGGATTCGAGCAGCAGGGAAGCCTTGGTTTCGTGGAAATCGACGGGGACTTCAACTGTGATCGCAACTCTTACAACGCTGTCCACGGCGGTGCGAATGGTGGGCGCGGAAAACTTGGGCGTCGTTTCGCGGGCAAGTTTTTTGCCGAAATGCAGCGCCAGCGTGCCTGCCTCGGCGCCGACCTTAATTTCCACCTTTTCACCATCGACGCTCACCTCGTTGAAAGCGGAAGGATTGAAAAGCTCCGCCACCACGTTCGCTCCCTCCGGCGCATAGACCTTGAAACTTACTTCGCTGTTGGTTGCGGGGTTAACGGTGTACCGCACGCCGGCAAGTCGTACTTCACCCGTGGCAAGCGGACGCAGCTCAATAATCCGGTGTTCGTAGCCATCCAGCTTCAGGTACAGCGTGTCGCCGGAGCGAAACACACCCGGCAGGGCCTGGCGATAGGGATAGCTGACTTCCGCCTGGAATGTCTGGTCGCTGGGTTCAAAACCGGCGGGCGCGTTGAGCTTCACATTGGCCACGACGGGGCGCACGAAGGGATTGCGCAGCATCAGAATGGTTTTCTGCGGCGAATAGTGCAGGTAGCCGTAGGGCTCGCGCCGGGCGGGATCGCCCAGCACCCAGGCGCCATTATCGAGCAGGGGGTGCGCGTTGGCCACGGCCCATTGGAGCGAACTCCCCAGCGCCTCCCACTCGGCGGGCTTCAAGAGCGAGGGCGTGATGTAGAGCTCGTTTAACTGGCTGCCCACCCCGAAAAAGTTCACCAGGTGGTCCTGCCAATCCTCCAGAGACTCGTTCTTGCCGCCCAGCTCGAGATACGTGCCCTTGATGACACTCTGCGTCCACAACGACGACATGGGGAACTGCACTTCGTGGCGAACGAAATCGTTGTAAAGCACGAGGTCGCGATAGTTCATGGAACTCTGGCGCTCCGTGAGGGTGGGAACGGTTTCCAGGTAGCCGTAATCCGCGCCGCCCTCCCAGATGGTGTCGGCCCAGCGCAGCCACCAGGGACTGAGCCAGGTGCTGGTGGTCACGTCGAGGAAAATCTCGTGATTCTCAGCACGCAGGGCTTCAAGCGTTTCAAGGAAAGAACGCAGGTCGGCTTCGCGCGAATAGATGCCCACGGGGTGGCCGTGATTCGGATCGTTGCAGCCGAAGGGCAGACCATCGAGCTTGAATTGGTTGACGCCGAAGTTGCGCATCAGGCCCACCAGGGTTTCGCGGAAATAGCGGCTATAGTTGCGGCCGGCCAGGCATAGGAACTCGCCGTTCGAGGTGACCTCCATACCCATCTTGCGGCCGGCGTCCACGCGGAAATGCCGCAGACTGTAGCCGCCGATGGGCCCTAACCACAGGCCCAGGTGGCTATGAATATCCCCGAGCGCGGCTTGGAGGTCGCGGAAGCTCGAGGGAAAACGGCGGGGATCGGGAACCCAGATGTTGTTCTGGTCGTCGTCCCAGGCGTCATCGAGGAGGAATGATTGCAGGGGAATGCCGTATTTATTCACAAGCTGCTCGTCAAGCTGCTTCACGCGCTCGAGCAACAGCTCGTTGGTCATGGCCGTGCTCTGGAGGTCGTACCAGGAGTTGTAAGTGATGAACGGGCGCACCGGCACGGCGCGGATGCGGCCGACGTACTCGAGGAACGCCTGGTGAACGTGCCCCGGGGCGGCAACCCCGATGACGGCGGGTTGGCTCTCGTAGCCTTCCGGCGGAATGTTGAGGCCCACAATGCCCCCCAGGGAGACCGAGGATTGGCGCGCAGTGTTGAGGCTGGTGGGATACTCGAGGCCCATGAAAAGGTCGTCAGAAAAAAGCGGCTGGCCAAAACCGCCCAGTCGAAAGTTGTCGGCCCGCCAATCGTTCTTGCCCGGGGCGACTGAATCGATGAAGAATGTTCCCTGGCCGGTAGTCTTCAGTCCAATCCATTGGCGCGTGTAGGAGTCGTCGGGCTTGAGCTCATAGGTGAGCGT
This sequence comes from uncultured Acidobacteriota bacterium, assembly GCA_963804995.1. Lineage (GTDB taxonomy): Bacteria > Acidobacteriota > Terriglobia > UBA7540 > UBA7540 > Bog-366. The sequence goes on along the minus strand of CAWDSK010000006.1, from coordinate 1,073,895 downwards.
GGCTTCCAGGCCGGTTTTCAGTTGCGGACTGTTCGGGAGCGCCAAATGATAAACGGCGCGCTTGCCACCGCTGGGGACGTCTTCGACCTCGTGACCCGTCACCCGCAGGTCGCGCGAAGTCAGCACCAGGGGGTTCTCACCGCCGAAGGTGTAGCCCACGCGCTCGAAGATGAGCTTCAGCTCGAATTCTTCGCCCTGTACTTCATGGGTTCGGCCGGAGAGCTTGTTCACGAGGCGCAGCGTGTGTACACCGCCGCCGGTGACCTCGATGGTGCGCTCCAGGTAATCGTTCGCAAGGGTGAGCACGGCGCCTTGCTCGCGCACGATGACGGGACCGGCAGCCTGCGCGCGGCTGATTCCAATCGAAAGAACGAGCAGGGAAAAAGCGATTGCAGTGCGGGGTTTCATGAGGTCGCCTTCTGAAAGCTGACGTAGAGTTTGACGCGACGGATGATACTGCAGATTGGGATGCAGGAAAAACAATCCTGTGCCGGTCCGGCATAGTCGGGGTGAAATGTGGCATAATTGTAGTTTTCAAACTTGCGGGCCGCAGCCAGTAGTTGCCGTTCCCCACAATTCGCGTGCGGAAGCCTGAGGGCAGTGAGGACGCTGCTAATGCACGGAAAACCTGCTGTGGCCGCAGTGGGAGTGAGCCTTGACGTGTCCAATCTGCCAGAAGCATAAAGCCAAGCGGATGTGCCCAGCGCGGGCGGAGAGCATTTGCTCCGTTTGTTGCGGCACGGAGCGCGAGGTAACGATCGATTGTCCTTCTGATTGTGTCTACCTTGCCGCCAGCCGCGCCTATGACGCCGAGCACCGGAAAGTCGATTGGTCGAAAGTCCCTTTCGCGGATGTCAAAATCCCCCGCAGTTTCATTGAGGCGCATGAGCCGCTGCTGGGGGCGCTTGATCATGCTCTCCTGGAATTTGCGGTCAACCATCGCGATGTGGTAGATACGGACGTCCTGGCCATGCTCCAGACGCTGGCGGAAAGCTACCGCACGTTGTCGAGTGGCATTTACTACGAGCAGCCTCCGGTCAACCTGCTGCAGCGCGGCATGTACGAGGCGCTGAAGGGTGCGATTGAAGAATTCAAGAAAGCCGAGACCGAGCGCGCGGGCATGACCACGATGCGCGATGGCGAATTCCGGGATGCGCTGATTTTTCTCACCCAACTTTGCGCCGCCCACGCGAATGGCCGGCCCAAGGGCCGCGCCTATCTCGACCTGCTGCGTGGACAATTTCCGGCGGAGGAATTCCGGAAGCCCGCGTCGAATATTGTAATGCTTTAGAAAGCAGGAGCCAGGAGTTAGGAGCTAGGAGTCAGGAGCCGGGTGGCGGCATCCGAAATACGGGATTACACATCCATTTTTGGACGCCTGTCTGCCGTTTCCCGCATCCCGTCTCCTGTCGCCTGTCTTCGAGCTCCTGGCTCCTGACTCCTAACTCCTAACTTCTTCTCCTCATGAGCCAAGTCGACCAAGTTCGGACGGCGGCGGACATAGTCAAGATTGTGGGCGACTACGTCAAGCTGCGCAAGGCGGGCGCGAATTACATGGGCCTTTGCCCGTTCCACCAGGAAAAAACGCCTTCCTTCGCGGTGCATCCGGTGAAGCAGATCTTCCACTGCTTCGGGTGTGGAGTGGGCGGCGACGTTTTTAAATTCGTGATGCAGATTGAAAACCTGACCTTTCCCGAAGCGCTTCGGCGCGTGGCGGAAAAGGTGGGCGTTCACCTGGAAGAACGGGCGGGCGATGAGACCTACGACGCGAACACCAAGCTGCGCGCCGGGCTGCAAAAGGTGCATGAGGTTGCCTCCAAGTTTTTTGCTGCCCAGCTTGGAGGGTCGGCGGAGGGCCGCATGGCGCGCGCCTATCTTGCCGACCGCGGCGTTACGGACGAAATCGTCGGGCGGTTCCGCTTCGGCTACGCTCCCGGGGACGGCCAGGCGCTTACCCGGCATCTAACCGGTGCGGACTTTGAAAAAGAGGTCTTGGAGAAGAGCGGCCTGATCATTTTCGATGCCGAGCGCCAACGGTATTACGATCGCTTCCGCCGCCGCATCATTTTCCCCATCGCCAATGAGAGCGGCAAGGTGGTGGCGTTTGCGGGCCGGGCGCTGGGCGACGATCAGCCCAAGTACCTGAACTCACCTGAGACGGCGATCTACACCAAGAGCCGGCTGTTGTATCATCTTGACCGCGCCGGGCAAGCCATTCGCAAACTCGACTACACGATTCTGGTCGAGGGCTATATGGATTGCATTGCGGTGGCCTCAAGCGGCATCGAAAACGTGGTTGCATCGTGCGGGACCAGCTTGACGGAGGGGCAGATCCGGCTGCTGAAACGCCACTCGCAACGCGTGGTAGTGAATTACGACCCGGACTCGGCGGGGATGGCTGCCACGGAGCGCTCCCTGGCGCTGCTGCTTGAGGAAGGGTTCGAGGCCAAAGTGCTGGCGCTGCCCGGCGGACTTGACCCGGACTCGTTCATTCGCAAGAAGGGGGCGGCGGCGTATCGCGAGCTGCTGGCTGGCGCGCCCACCTATCTCGATTATCTGACCGAGCGCGCGGCAACGAAACATGACGTGCGCACGCCGGAAGGGAAGGTGGCGGCGGCTAACGCTGTGCTGCCTTACCTCGTCAAAGTACCGAACCCCATGCTGCGCGCAGAGCTGTCCGGACGTTTGGCGGAGCGGCTGCGTTTGGATGAGCGCTTGCTACGCGACGAACTGCGGCGCGCTGCGGGCGAGGGTCGCGGGGAATTTCGCGTGTCAGGGGAGGCGCGCGCCACGCAGGCCAACCACGCCGTCAAACAGTTACTGCGCTTGTGCCTGGAGAGCGCAGAAATTGCGGAGGCGGTGCTCCCCGAATTGGTGCGGACCGGCGCCGTGGAGGGGTTGGCAGGGGAAAGTGTTTTCACTCGCATGTGGGAAGCGCACCAGCGCGGCGAAAAGTTGGATGTGACCAGCACCGAGGTGGAACTTTCGGACGCTGAGCGGAAGGTGGCGCTCGACGCACTTTTCTGGCCGGGTGATCCACCCAAGCTCGAGGTGGCATTTGGGGCGCTGCGCTCCTTACGGATGGACAAGCTTGAGCGCCAGCTTGCGGCGATTCAAGCGGAGATTGAAAGAACTCAACACGCGGGTGATGATGCCCATCTTGTCCAACTAAATACCGATAAACTCAAGATAAGGAAAGAGTTGGTTGAGATGTCGCGCGAGCAAAAAAACTCCTCCGCAGGCAGACCGAATTGAGGTATATTACATCTAATCTATTGGAGCCGCAGGAGATTGACGGCTTATCTTAAATATGCTTCAGGTTGCCGAGGGTGGCACCGCGGGGGCGGGGATGCGGTGTTGCCAAATTTCATTTTAATATGTATAAGTGTGCTGGCTTCTTGCCTATGGGGGGCATGACCTTTGGCGTTTGACGAAAAGTTCGACCAAGTTAATAAACTGATTACCCTGGGAAAAGAGAAGGGTTACCTGCTTTATGATGAGGTAAATGACCTTCTGCCCTCCGATGTGCACTCGGCGGAAGATCTGAACGATCTTCTTTCGATGTTCGACAACGAGGGGATTGAGGTTGTTGATTCCCCACGCAGCAAGGCGGCGGAAGGCCTGGCACTCGATAAGACAGATGAGGTCAAGCCCGAAGAAGCCGGCGAAGACCTGGACCTCGATCTGACCCCGGGGGCACTTGATAAGACCAACGACCCCGTGCGCATGTACCTGCGCGAAATGGGCACAGTCCCGCTGCTTACCCGCGAGGGCGAAGTCGAAATCGCCAAGCGCATCGAGCGGGGACAATTAAACGTCTTGAAAGCCCTCTCGCGTTCCCCCGTAGTAATCCAGACCTTACTTGAGCTTGGACGACAACTCCAGGAGGGGCATAAGTCCATCAAGGAAGTGGTGGTGTTTGATGACGACGAGCTGACCGAAGACCGGGTAGCCGACCGCCTGAAGGATGTGCTCGGCACGATTGGCGAGATGGACCGTCTCTACCGGAAACTCGGGCAGTTGCGGGTCAAGCGTGACGCCATCCCCCGCAGCAAACGGCCGCGCGATTACCGCCGCTACAGTTGGGTGGTGGGCGAGCATCGCATTCTGATTTCGAAGCTGGTGCGCTCCATTCAGTTCACCCACACGGAGCGCAAGGCGCTGATCGGCTCGATCCGCCAGGCTGTGGACGAAATGCGTCCGCTGGAGCGCGAGGCCAACCGGCTGGAAAAGCGCCTGGAAGCGGCGCGCGCGAACGGCACGCGCGAACTGCGCAAGGAGTTGCGTGAGGCGCGGGAGAAGCTGGGCGCCTTCGAGGTGCGCATTCAGGCCTCGGCCGTGGAGTTGCGCCGCAGCTACCAGAATATCATCCTGGGTGAGGAACGGGCGGAGGCCGCCAAGCGCGAGTTGATCGAGGCGAACCTGCGCCTGGTGGTATCAATCGCCAAGAAGTACACGAACCGCGGGCTGCAATTTCTTGATCTTATCCAAGAAGGCAATATTGGATTGATGAAAGCGGTTGATAAGTTCGAATATCGCCGCGGGTACAAGTTTTCAACTTATGCCACGTGGTGGATCCGGCAGGCGATCACCCGTGCCATTGCCGACCAGGCGCGCACCATCCGCATTCCGGTGCACATGATCGAAACCATCAACAAGTTGATTCGCACCTCGCGCCAACTCGTGCAGGAGTATGGGCGCGAGCCAACGTCAGAAGAGATCGCCAAGCGGATGGAAATTCCGGTGGTCAAGGTTCGCAAGGTGCTGAAGATTGCACAGGAACCGATTTCGCTTGAAACCCCGATCGGAGAAGAGGAAGATTCGCATCTGGGCGACTTTATCGAGGATCGCGGCGTCATTTCACCCGCGGAAGCGGTCATCAACATCAATCTGAAGGAGCAGACGGAGTCGGTTCTGAAAACGCTCACGCCGCGTGAGGAGAAGGTCATCAAGATGCGCTTTGGCCTCGACGACGGCAGCGAGCATACTTTGGAAGAGGTCGGGCAGAGCTTCGCGGTGACCCGCGAACGCATCCGCCAGATCGAGGCAAAGGCTCTGCGCAAACTGCGTCACCCCTCGCGCAGCCGCAAGCTGCGGGCCTTCCTGGACGCTACGGTGCGGGAGTAAAGCTCTGCGGGACGGGAACAAGTTGTGCGCTCGAGTTCCGGGCAGTTGCAGCGAAAATTCCCCGTGATGATGGCGGTTCACTCCCATGAAACAGTGCCCGTACTGTGGTTATTCCAACTATGACAACGCCACCGAGTGCCGCAAGTGTGACAACTCCTTTGAGGCGCCGTCCGGCACCGTTTATGGGGGCCGGCGTTATTTGATTGGCCCCAGGCGCGGCCGCTACATGCGCGACCGGGCGCTCTCCCTGATCGTCCTGGGTCTTCTCATGAAGGTCTATTGGGGCGGCTACGGGCCCTGGCCTACCATTGATTTTCCTATCCTCGTTTCCATCCGCGCCTGGCTTGAACCTCTGTTGCTGTACGGTGGCGTGGGGGTCTATACCCTGGGTCTGCTGGGGCGGTGGATCTGATTTTCTCTGCAACCGGCTGGTGCTTCACGTGGCGCGCCGAGTTCCTTACCCTCCAATTATCTTGCTCGCCTGGGAAGTAGCAGATATTTTCACGCCCGAGATTCCGGTTCGAAATTGGCGGAGAACAACGAAGTGGGCAGCGCAGCGCGGCGAGGCCGCAACCAAAAGAGAATCATAGCCCTCTCCGCAGGGGAGAGGGTGGACCGCGGCCAGCGTTCTTACGAGCTGGCGCGGGACGGGTGAGGGGTCAGTTCGGTGCAAAATATTCTTGTCAAAAAAACAAGGATTTACGGTATTGCATTGCAGAGAATTGTCGGCGGACCGCAGCGAAAAGGCGGTTGCGCACTTGCTTCCTGGCCCCGCTGTTCCTTTCGGGGGCGCAGCGGTCGGACTTGTCGAGGGATAAGTCATGGGTGAAACAATGATTGCACCTCCTGGGCCGGAAGAGCCGCCGGCCGATTCCTTCCTAAGCCGCGCCTTGGGGGTCTTCATCTCGCCGGGGACCACGTTTGAATCGATCGTGTGGCGGCCCGATTTCCTAGCGCCCCTGATTACCGTTATCGTATCTGCCGTCGTGGTGACGGAAGTGATGTTCTACAAGATCGGGGCGGAAAGAATCGTCCGGCAGTCGCTGGAGATAAGTGGCCGGGCCTCCAAGCTGAGCCCGGAGCAGATGGAGCAAGCGGTCCACCAGGGCGCCATGATCACCGCCATTCTTGGTCGAGTCGCAGGATTCATCGGCCCTCCCATCTATATGCTGGTGATCGCGGCGCTTGGCCTGTTGATTGTTAACGCGATTCTGGGTGGGTCGGTGAGTTTGAAAACGGGCTTTTCCATTGTCTCCTATGCCTCCCTGGTCACACTGGTTGGCGCCGCGCTGGGCCTGGTTGTAATCCTCTATGGTGATCCCGAGCAATTCAACCCGCAGAACTTTATGCCCACTACCGTGGGATTCTTCCTGAATCTGCGCGAGACCTCGAGGCCGCTGTACGCCATTGCCAGTTCCTTCGATGTTTTCCGGATCTGGCTTATCATCCTAACGTCCCTGGGCCTATCCATCGCGACCGGGAAGAAAGTGCGGCCGACGCCGATTTTCCTATGCTACTTGGGGATGTGGATGATCTGGGTGCTGGGCGTTGCCGGGCTCACCATGCTGACCGGATAGAGGGGTTTGTTTGCAGGCTGCATTCCCCACCGCGGGCGGACGCCAGTGCACGGCATTATCTGCACTCTGATGGCGTTTGCGCCCCTGCTCAAAACGCATGCCCATTCGGTTTGAAATCATCGCTGAAGACAAGGTCACGCGCGCGCGGGCCGGGTTGCTGCACACCCCCCACGGCACGGTGGAGACGCCCGTGTTCATGCCCGTGGGCACGGGGGGTACCGTCAAGGGCATGAGGCAGGAGGAACTGGAAGCGCTGGGCGTCCAAATCCTGCTGGCCAACACCTATCATCTTTATCTTCGTCCCGGGCATGAACTGATTCGCGACGCCGGCGGGCTGCATCGCTTTATGGCGTGGCCGCATCCCATCCTCACCGACAGCGGCGGCTTCCAGGTGATGAGCCTGAAATCCCTGGGCCGCGTGACAGAAGATGGGGTATGGTTCCGCTCCCACCTGGATGGTTCCCAGCATTTTCTTTCACCTGAGCGCGCCGTCGAAATCCAGTTGGCCCTCGGCTCGGACATTATTATGACGCTCGACGAGTGCGTCGAATATCCGGCCTCTCACGAGACGCTCCACCGGGCGGTCGAGCTGACGACGCGCTGGGCCACACGGGCGAAGGGAGCGCTCGCTGGGAGCACGGGAGACGGGACACGGGAGATGCGAGAACGGGGCACGGGAGGCGGGGTGCAACAGTGCAGGCGCCCCTCAATCCCAAATTTCGAATTCCGAATCCCGAATCCTAAATCCCGAAACCCCAGCGCCGTATCCCGCATCCCGTATCCCGTATCCCGTGTCCCGTCTCCCGTCTCCTGCGCTTTTCGCCATCGTGCAGGGGGGTACGGACAAGGACCTGCGCCGCCAGAGCGCCGAGGCTTTGATGGATCTGGACTTTCCCGGCTACGCCTTGGGGGGGCTTTCAGTGGGCGAGCCGAAATCGGAAATGTACGATGTGGCGGAGTTCACGGCGGACCTGCTGCCCCGCGAGCGCCCGCGCTACCTGATGGGTGTGGGCACGCCGGAGGATCTGGTGGAGGGCGTGGCGCGAGGCATCGACATGTTCGATTGCGTCATGCCCACGCGCAACGCCCGCAACGCCTGTGCCTTTACTTCCCAGGGCAAGGTGATTCTCAAGAACGCCCGCTATGCGCGCGATGAGGGTCCGCTCGATCCCGCCTGCCGCTGCGCGGTCTGCCTCCGCTATTCGCGCCGCTACCTTCGCCATCTCTTTGTGACCGGCGAAATGCTTGGCGCGATCCTGGCCACGCACCATAACCTCCACTTTTACCTTGACACTATGCGCAAAATCAGGCAGTCTCTCCTGTTTGGAGTGTTCGAGGAATTCCATTCTAGGGTGCGCGTGAGACCTTAGTCGCTCTCATTAATCTAGAAGCGAATCCGGAAAGCCCGAACCTGGTAAATCCCGTCTCCCAGCGGCGGGGTTTCTCATCTAAATCCCTGAGACTCACGGCTCAACCTTGATCGAGTGCCTATTGCTTAACTCAATCGTTCTAGCGGCGGACCCTGGTGCGGGGGGTGGCCTCACCTCGTTTCTAGTTCTATTTGCCCCGCTCTTTGCTATCTGGTATTTTCTGGTTATTCGTCCCCAACAGCAGCAACGCCGGAAGCTCCAAGATATGCTGGGCACCCTGAAAACGGGAGACAAGGTAGTGACCAGCGGCGGGATTTACGGGACCATTGTAGGGTTCCGGGACGGCATCGTACAGTTGCAGATTTCGAGCCAGGTAAAGGTTGATCTCGCACGCTCCGCCATCACCGGATTGGTTACCGAAGGGGCGGAGGAACCGGCTAAACAGGACTCTGGTGCCAAGGGCAAGAAGTAGCAGGTGCGGGACGAGTGCGTTCCCGAATTCAGTCGGGGTCTGCGGTTGATAAGGTAAGGAAGTCCAGTCATGGAAACCAAGCTTCGCGCCCGAGTCATTTTCATTGTGGTGGTTATTGCCCTGTGCGTAGTGGGAATAATCGGCCTACCCAAGAATGTTCAGGAACTTCGCGACAATATTCACAACCGTATCCGCCTGGGGCTCGACTTGAGTGGCGGCACACACCTGGTTTTGCAGGTCCAGGTCGAAGATGCCGTAAACATTACCGCAGACCAGGCTCTGGAAAGGCTGAAGGACGAGCTGAAAGCCAAAAACATCCCCTACTCAGAACGTCGAGAAGAATGACGACACTGGTACGAACCCTCCCGTGCACCGGATTCTCATCAAAGGTATTCCCCAGGAAAAGTCTTCGGACCTGGGTACGCTGGCGACCCAGCAATTTTCCGATTGGGACTTGGCAAGGGTTCCCGGTGATCAGATGGCCCGGTTGCTTTCGCTCAAAGTCAGCTCAGCCGCGACCATACGCAATCAGGCCCTGCTCCAGGCGATGGACACCATCCGCCGGCGCATCGACGCTCTGGGAGTCACTGAACCCACCATTGCCCAATACGGGCAGTCAGATTTCGAACTCGTGGTGCAGTTGCCGGGTGTAGACGATCCGACGCGGGTCAAGGACATTATTCAATCCACGGCGCTGCTGGAACTGAAGTTGGTGGCGGATGGGCCTTTTCCCTCCCGCGAAGCAGCCCTCGCGGCGCATGGCGGGGTGCTTCCTCCGGACACTGAGTTGACGCCCGGTCCCACCGCCCAGAACGGGACCGAGACGTGGTACGTTTTGAATCGCATCGCGGCGGTTACGGGGCGCGATCTGAGTGGCGCAGAACCGTCACACGATGCGAGTGGGCGGCCGAGCGTGAATTTCACCCTGAACCGCGATGGGGCGACGCGCTTCGGGCGCGTCACCGGCGCTAACGTCGGAAAGTATCTGGCCATCGTCCTGGATAATCGGGTCTACGACGCTCCGGTGATCCAGAGCCAGATCAACGATCGTGGGGAAATCACGGGTGGTTTCACCCCGCAGAAGGCGCAGGATCTAGCATTGGTATTGCGGTCCGGCGCGCTACCCGCCTCCATCAAATACGAATCGGAGTCAACCGTGGGGCCCTCCTTGGGCGCTGACTCCATTCGGCACGGCGTGATTGCCTCGATTGTGGGCTTACTCGCAGTTATGGGCTTCATGTTGGTCTATTATCGCGGTGCGGGCATCAACGCGGACTTGGCGCTGGTACTAAATTTGCTCATTCTGGTCGCTGCACTCGGATATTTTGGCGCGGTTCTGACGTTGCCGGGCATTGCCGGGGTAATTCTGACGGTTGGTATGGGTGTGGACTCGAACGTGCTCATCTTTGAGAGAATTCGCGAAGAACTGCGGCTGGGGAAAGCCGTCGGAGCGGCCGTGGCGGGCGGATTCGAGCAAGCCTTCAAAACGATTATTGATACCCACGTTACTACCGTGGTTTCGGCTGCAATTCTCTTCACCTTCGGGACGGGGCCGATTCGCGGCTTCGCGGTGACCTTAACGATCGGTTTGTTGGCCAACCTTTTCACCTCGGTTTTTGTCTCGAGAGTGATTTTTGATTACGGACTCACGCGGCGTGAGAAGGGTGCGGAGCTGAGCATTTAGAAAATTTGGGAACTTGAAGCACGGGTGCGGTGTCAATTCTAACGGCGGAGACGGGTACGAACCCATGGAGTTTTTTCACGAACCAAAGATTGACTGGATGGGAATAAAGTGGTACTTCATCTGCCTCTCTTTGGCCCTGGCACTAATAGGGATTATCTCGATGGTGGCGCACCGGGGGTTGGTTTACGGAATTGACTTCCGTGGCGGCACGCTGGTTTACGTGAAGTTCTCCAAGGCCCCGAATATTGACGCCATCCGGCGCCAACTGGATCAGCAGAATTTGCGCAACGCTACTATTCAAGGATACGGGGCGCCGGCGGATCACGAAGTGAATATTTTGCTTGACCTGCAAACGACTACTTCCAACAATGCGCTGGACGCCGGCAAGCAGGCGATCATCACCGGTCTCGGCAGTTTGTATGGCGCCGGCCCAGCCGGGAAAGTGGACTTCAACAACGCCAGCCCGCAAACGGTGGCGGATCGCCTGACCGCTGCCGATCCCTTGGGGTTGGGGGCCAAAGGGATGGATACGGCCACCAAGACGTATCGTGATCTTGCTGAGGCCATGGTCAGCTACCGCAACTCACCCCCCCGCAGCGGCCTGATTGGGGATCTGGGCGACTTGCGCAACGTGAACGGCGCAACGCCCGGGGTCATCTCGGCGATGTCGAACGATTTCTACCTGTCCAGCTACGCTGTAAAGAACACAGAAATTGTGGGGCCCAAAGTAGGAAAAGACTTGCGCCGGCAGGCAGTGTATGTAACATTGGCGGGCCTGGGCGCCATGTTGATTTACATTTGGTTTCGCTTTGAGTTAATCTATGGGGTGGCGGCGGTGATCGCCACATTCCACGACGTTATTATTACACTCGGATTTTTCTCCCTGCTGAATAAGGAAATCACCCTGACGGTCATCGCGGCCTTGTTGACGCTAGTGGGCTACTCCATGAATGACACGATCGTAGTTTTCGATCGAATTCGGGAGAACGTTCACCTGAACAAGCGCGAGGAGTTCGCGAGCCTCGTGAACCACAGCATTAACCAAACGCTGAGCCGGACGATCCTGACCTCAGGGCTGACCTTCCTGGCCGTTCTCTCCCTGTACCTGTTCGGGGGTGAAGTCATCCACGGTTTCGCTTTCGCGCTGGTGGTGGGAGTGATCATTGGCACTTATTCTTCTATCTTTATCGCAAGCCCGGTTGTGGTGTATTTTTATCAGCGCTTCGGTAAGGGTGGAGTAGGTCAGAGGGTCAAGGTTTCAAGCGAGAGCCCAATGCGGCCCGTTGCCAGTGGCCGGGCGGCCTCGCGCTGATTCGGAACGTGGAGAGTTTTTGAGGAGGCTATAATCCATGTTTGAAGACAGCTTGCTGGAGTCTTCGCCTAAGGCTGCGCCCATCTTAAAGACGAAGCATTGGCTCATCTCGATTGGTGTTGGCGTGGCCGTGTTCCTGGCATTGTACTTCTTGCTGCCCGTGGTTTCGTTCGGGGCTGAGGCCAAGGTGGTCATTGCGCAGGCTACGATTCTGGGTGTCGTGCTCACCGGTTTTTCCCTGATTCTTTGCTATGTCGTGGCCGACGCAGGGCGCTACGGTTTCAACCGTGGCTTGTGGTTCGTGGTCAACCTGCTTTTGCCCCTGGTAGGCTTTATCATCTACCTGGTCTACTCGGCGGCCAAGACCGGAGATTGGAAGCGGGCGACTCTTCCGGTTGCCTACATGGTGGAAGTCATCATTGTCGGTCTCACTGTGCTTTACCCCTTGATTTACACGGAGGCTTTACCCAAGGCACAGTTGATGACCTTCCTGGCGGCCCCACCTCCACCTCCCCCCCCGCCGCCTCCACCGGCTGCGGCGGTACCGGTTAAGATTGTTCATCATGTCAGCGCCGAAGACATCATGCGCGCTCCCACGGTTATCCCCAAGACCATTGCCCAGATTAAGGACGAGCCTGAGCAGGCCCCCTCCGGAGCGGTTGGCGTGGTGGGCGGCGTGCCGGGCGGCATGGCAGGTGGACAGTTGGGCGGCGTACTAGGCGGCGTGATTGGTGGCGCCCTTTCGGCTGCTGCACCCCCACCCCCGCCCCCGCCCAAGGCCGTAGCCCCCAAGCGTATTCGGGTAGGCGGTCAGGTGGAATCTGCGAAATTGATCTTCCAGCCTAAACCGGAGTATCCACCCCTGGCGAAGATGGCACGCATTCAGGGCACGGTGCGGCTGGAGGCCATCATCAGTAAAGACGGTACGATTCAGGATTTGAAAGTGATGAACGGCCACCCGTTGCTGGTCAAATCGGCTCTCGAAGCCGTGCAGCGCTGGCGCTATCAACCGACACTGCTGAACGGTGAGCCGGTGGAAGTGGTCACCGAGATCGATGTGAATTTCACGTTAGCGGAATAGTCAGAAGATGTTAGAAAAATTTCGAGGAGGGAACACAACATTATGGTAGCGGCAAACCTTTTTGCTCTGGGTCTTTGGTTGTTCCAGGAAGCACAGGAAACAGTGGGGTTCGACCCCGTTTCCATGTGGCGATCGATGGGTTGGCCGGCCCGCACGGTCGTGATCGTCCTGTTCGTCATGTCGGCCTGGTCGATCGGGGTCATGATCGATCGTTGGATTGCCTTCAGTTCGGCTCGCAAGCAGTCGCGGGTTTTCGCCCCGGCGGTAGCGGGCGCGCTGAAGGACGGCAAAATTGACGAAGCCATCTCCATCGCCGAGCAGAACAAGCGGAGCCACCTGGCGAAGGTGGTCACCGCAGGTCTGCAGGAATTCCAGGCACATCAGGTGTCTGCGGAGATCCCCGGCGAGACCATTGAGGCTTCCAAGCGCGCTCTGGAGCGGGCCTCAGCGATCGTGCACGCGGAATTGAAGCGCGGGGTTTCCAGCCTCGCCACCATCGGTTCCACCGCGCCTTTCGTGGGCCTGTTCGGCACCGTGCTGGGCATCATCCACGCGTTTGAAGGAATCTCCTCGGCGAAGTCCACGGGCTTGGCAGCCGTCGCCGGCGGTATCGCGGAAGCCCTGGTTACCACCGCCGTCGGCTTGTTTGTCGCCATCCCCGCCGTGTGGATTTACAACTACTTCATCAGCAAGATCGAATCGTTCGACGTCGAGATGGATAACTCTTCGTCCGAATTGATTGACTACTTCATCAAGCGGACGTCACGGGGGAAGAAGTAAATGGCCAAGAGAACCTCGTCGCTTGGGGCAGTCTCGGATATTAACGTGACCCCCATGGCGGATGTGATGCTGGTACTGCTGATCATCTTCATGGTGATCACGCCCTTGTTGCAGAAGGGCGTCAGCGTGGACTTGGCAAAAGTCCAGAATCCCCGCGCCATGGCGGACGCCGACAAGGAAGACGCTGTGTTGCTGGCGATTACACGGGACGGCAAGATCTACCTGGGTCCCGACAAAGTCACCCTGGATTCGATTACTCCCACGGTGAAGGACCGGATTTCCAGCAAGTTGGATAAGACGGTCTACGTCAAAAGCGACTCGCAAGCAAAGTACGGCGACGTCGTCTCCGTGGTGGATGCCGTCCGCGCTGCGGGAGTGGACTCCCTGGGTCTGCTCACCGAGAAAGTTGAACACAAAGGCCCGGGGGCGGTTTCAGGAGCCGTGCAGTAGGCGCGCGCCTGGAACGCTGGGCTCGGTTCGCTAAACCCGAAGGAGGGTAGTACTATGGCTATGGCCGTAGGGGGTAGCAAGAAAGGTCCGATTGTGGACATGAATATTACCCCACTTATCGATGTCTTACTGGTGCTGATCATCATCTTTATGGTGATCACACCATTGACACCTAAAGGACTGGACGCGCTCGTCCCTCAACCGAGCCCGAAGGACAAGCCGGTTAATGAGGACGTTATCAACCGCACCGTGGTGGTCAGCATCGACGCGGAACGCCGAATTAAGATCAATCAGGAAGATACTACCATCAGCGCGCTCGGTCCAAGGCTCGAGGACATTTTCAAAACCCGCAACGAACGTGTGATGTTCGTGAAGGGTGATCCTAGTTTGCCCTTTGGGGCGATCGCCGCGATTATTGACGTCGCCAAGGGGGCAGGGATCGACAAGATTGGGTTAATTACCAAGGCGGTCGAGGAAGGCTCGTAGTTCCTCACCTGCCTGGGGTGACGGAGGAACCCAGATGAAACTTTACAAGCTCGTCCCGCTTTGCGGGGCGCTGCTGCTAGTGGTCGCTTCGTGCGGGTGCAGCAAATTGAAGGCTCGCGACCAGCTTAATAAAGGAGTCGCGGCTTACCGCAACGCGCAGTTCCAGCAAGCTATCATGAATTTCAAGAACGCTGTGGCCCTTGACCCGACCCTTCTGAACGCCCGGCTTTATCTCGCCACAGCTTATGCCCAACAGTACGTCCCCGGTGGAGACTCGCCGGACAATACCAAGATCGCCCAACAGGCGATCGAGGCTTTCCAGGACGTGCTGAAGATGGATCCGGCCAACACCACGGCCCTCGCCAGCATCGCCCAGATCTATTACAACATGAAGGATTTCGACAAGGCGAAGGACTTCCAACAGCAAAGATTGAAGTTGGAACCTAACAACCCCGAGCCCTATTACTGGATCGGCGTGCTGGATTGGGCCGCTTGCTTCCCCCGGGCGCAAGAGGTGCGGAAGAATCTCCATATCGACTTCCCTAAGGATCCCAATCACCCGGATATCATGCAGCCTATTCCGAAGAAGGAGCTCGCCGGCCTGTCGGAAAAGAATGGGCCGCTGGTGGATGAGGGCATCAAGGCGCTGTCGAAAGCTATCGAGCTCAAGCCTAATGATTCCGATACGATGGTTTATCTCAACCTGATGTATCGCCAAAAGGCGGAGATCGATCCCGACTCGGACGGCCGGCAGGAAGATTTGAAGTCGGCCAACGATTGGATGGACAAGGCGCTCGCAGCTAAGAAGGCCGGAGCCACCGCTGCCGCTGCCACTGCGGCACAGTAGACCGAACTTCAGGCAACGTGAGTTTCAGGCCGGATTCGTCTCGACCCCCGGGGGGAAGAGTTGAATCCGGCCTTCGTTCTTTCAGTAACCCGCCAGGTAGTGTCTCAATTTGATGTAGCGGCGGCGGCATTCATCCCGATCTGATCGGGACGCCGCCATATGGCGAGGTAAACTCGCCGCTACATCAAACTAAGACACTACCGCCCGCCACCCCAGCTACACCGTTCCCCTGCAACCTGTTAGAATGGCAGTTAAGGTCATGGTCCAATTTGAGGACATCCTGCGACAAGTGCAGTCCTACCGCCCGGGTGAAGACCTGTCCGTGCTCCGCAAGGCTTACGAATTCACCGCCTCCAAACATGCTGACCAGAAACGCCTTTCCGGGGAGCCGTTCATTTCGCACCCCTTGGAAGTCGTGCACATCCTGGCGGGCATGAAAATGGATCCGGTTTGTCTCACCGCGGGCATGCTGCACGACGTGATTGAAGACACGCGCACTACACCCGAACTCGTGCGCCAGGACTTCGGCGCGGAAGTAGCGCGCATCGTGGAAGGCGTCACCAAAATCAGTAGGATCAAGTTTCTGAGCCCGGAGGAACAACAGGCTGAAAACTACCGCAAGATGGTTCTGGCTATGGTGGACGATATCCGCGTCGTCCTGGTCAAGCTCGCGGACCGTCTGCACAACATGCGCACGCTGGAATTCCTGCCGCCGGACCGCCGTGAACGGATAGCGCGCGAGACCCTGGAAATCTACGCGCCCATCGCTCACCGCCTGGGCATGGGAAAGGTGCGCGGCGAGCTGGAAGACCTTTCGTTCCGCCACCTGGAGCCCGATGCGTTTGAGGAACTCAAGAGCGCCGTGGAAAGCCGGCGTAAAGTGAGCGATGAATTCCTGGCCGAAGTGCGAGAGCAAGTGGAGGCCAAGATGAAGGAGGTGAATATTCCCGCCCACGTCGAGGGCCGCATCAAGCGCCTCTACAGCATCTGGCAGAAACTGCGCCGCCAGCATATTTCGATTGAACAGGTATACGACCTGCTTGCCATCCGCATCGTCACGGATAACGTCAAGAATTGTTACGCCGCGTTGGGCATTATTCATAACACCTGGCGGCCAGTCCCCGGCCGCATCAAGGATTTCATCGCCATTCCCCGCCCGAACCTCTACCAGTCGCTACACACCTCCGTCATCGGCCCGCATGGCCAGCCCTTTGAGGTGCAGATTCGCACCGAGGAAATGCATCGCATCGCGGAGGAGGGCATCGCCGCGCACTGGAAGTACAAGGACGGGCGCCCCCCCACCCAGCAGGACGAAGAGCGTTTCGCCTGGCTACGCCACCTGGTGGAGTGGCAGCAGGAGATTCGTGACCCCGGCGAGTTTCTCTCCACCCTAAAAATCGACCTCTACCCCGAAGAGGTGTACACCTTCACGCCCAAAGGGAAAGTCATTGTCTTGCCGCGTGACGCCACGCCCATCGACTTCGCCTATGCCATCCACACCGAGGTCGGACATCATTGCGTGGGCGCCAAGGTGAACGGCCGCATCGTGCCGCTCAAATACCGGATGCGCAACGGCGACATTGTTGAGATTGTCACGCAGACCAACCACGCTCCCAGCCGCGACTGGCTGGGGCTGGCCAAGACTTCGCGGGCGCGCAACAAGATCAAGCACTGGATCAACGTGGCGCAGCGCAAGCAGGCGCTTGAGATTGGCAGACGTTTGCTGGAAAGAGAGGCGCGCAAATTCGATATCGGTCTGAAGAAGGTTGCGGACGAAGACTATGCCCGCGTGGCGCGTGATTACGGCTGTACCACGGCTGACAACCTCTACGCCGGCATCGGGTACGGAAAGTTCGCAGCTCGCCAAGTCCTTTCCAAGCTCGCGCCCACGGCCAAGCTTGAACCCGCCCAGGCCTCGCGCCTCAGCACTTCCTTCAAACGCGTCTTTGGCATGGCCTCGGAAATCGCCATCCAGGTCGATGGGCACAACGACCTGATGGTCTATCGCGCCAAGTGCTGCAATCCCGTGCGCGGTGAGACTATCATCGGTTACATTACGCGCGGCAAAGGTATCGCCGTGCACGCCAAGCACTGCTCCAATGTTCAGAATTTACTTTACGACGCCGACCGGCGCATCGACGTGGAGTGGGTGGGACCCAAATATGCACTCTATCCGGTCAAGCTCATGCTGGTTACCGAAGACCGCCAGGGCCTGCTGGCAGATGTTACCTCAGCCATTGCGGGGGTACATTCCAATATCCAGAACATCGAGGCGCGCACCGGCGACAATCGCGCCAACATTGAGGTCACCGTCGACATTGTTGATGTTGATCACCTCGAAGAAGATTCTCTCCTCCTTGGGCAAAATTGATGGCGTCTTTCAGGTCGAGCGTGCGCCGCATACCTGAGCCCAGGTCGCCTGCTCACCGGGCGTGTAGGGGCTAGCAGGGTCTCTGAATAACCAGACTCTGCCTCGCAATACCGTATATTCTTGTTTTTTTAGCAAACATTTTGGGGTGCGCATTGAAAGTCGTGACTTCCATCCAAGGAACCCCTCATCCGCTTCGTCCCTCAGCACCTTCTCCCGCCACGGCGGAATCTGCGACCCCTGGGAGAAGGTTGGAAGTCAAACCGCCCTCTCCGAGGGGAGAGGGTGGACCGCCGCCGGCGTTTTCATCAGCCGGGGCGGGACGGGTGAGGGGTTACTTCACCACCCGTTGAGCGGACCTGCACCAAACTATGGAACTAACAGCGCCTTTTCTAGTTTGGTTGCGGCTTCGCTGCTCTGCGCTGCTACTAATTTTCTGGAATAAATAATCCCGGAGGAAGAACCATGAGCATTTCTAAAGCCAGTCTCTACGGAACCAACCCACAAATCTTTTTGCGCGGCTTCAACCCCAGCGCTTAGAATGTCTTCGGGTTTCATTCCACCCTCGGAGGACCATGTGAGTAAACAAACCATCTTCACCACCCAAGCGCCGGCCCCTATCGGCCCCTACTCGCAAGCGATTCGGTGCGGCAATCTGCTTTTCGTCTCGGGGCAGATCCCTCTTGATCCCGTTACGGGCCAGGTCGTGGTAGGCGACACCGCGGTCCAAACCGAGCGCGTGTTACAGAATCTCGCGGCGGTTCTCCAGTCGGCGGGATCAAGCCTGGCGCAGGTTCTGAAAACCACGGTTTACTTGAAGGATCTGGGGGATTTCGGAAAAATGAATGAGGTGTACGCGCACTTTTTTGGCGACTGCCCGCCGGCGCGGTCCACGCTGCAAGCGGCGCGCCTGCCACGCGACGCGGCCATTGAAATTGATGTGGTAGCCGAAGTGGAAGGCTGATCACCAACACCGGCGGCGCTTTTCGTTGGCACTGCCTGAAGACCGGGAATGCGGAGCTACTTGATCTTGGTGACTTTTCCCGAGCGAATGCACGCCGTGCAGGCGTTGACGGTTTTGTGAGTGCCCTTGACCAGTGCATGGACGCGCCGCAGGTTGGGGTTCCAGCGGCGTTTCGTTACGTTGTGCGCGTGACTGATTCGATTTCCATATTGGGGACCTTTTCCGCAAAGGTCACACGTACGAGCCATTGCCGCACCTCTCTTGATCTAAACGACTGGACTTCGACAATCCTTCATTCTACCAGACTGCCGCGATTTTGCCACCTGGAATCCGCTGCGCGAGTTACAATATGCGCATGAACAATCTCAACCGTTATCGTAATTCTATCGTAAGAGCCCCCGTGTTGGCCCTCCTCGGCGGGCTCGCTCTGCTGCCGGGCTGCACACCCAAGGTGGCGCCGGGCCACGAAGTCTGGGCTGAGGTAGACTCCCAGCCCATTTACCGCGAGCAGGTGGATCGCGTTTACCGCGGTCGCACGGTCCAAGGTACGGATGCTGCCAGCCCCGAGGAGGCGGCGAGCTTCAAGCTGAATATCTTGAACGAACTTATCAATAACCAGATTCTGGTGACGCACGCCTCGCACTCGCGAATTACCGCTTCGGAGGCCGAGATCGATTCCAAGGTGGCGGAGCTTAAGAGCCCCTATACCAAGGAGGAGTTCCAGAAGAAACTCCAGGAGCAGGGAATGGACGCCGACGCTCTCCGTCAGCAAGTCCGCGAGGGCATTATCATTTCCAAGCTGTTCAACAAAGAAATTGTCTCGCGCATCAATGTCACCGACGCGGAAATCAGCACTTACTTCGACAAGAACAAAGCGAATTTCAATGTGGCCGAGACCACCTACCACATTGCGCAAATCCAAGTGACGCCGGTTCCGGACGCGGAGATCCGCAACCTGAAGAATGACGACGCCAAGACGCCGCAGGCGGCCGAGCGCAAAATCGCGGCGTTGTATGCGCGCCTTCAGACCGGAGAAGATTTCGGTACGGTGGCTCAGGAGTACTCTGAGGACCCGCGTACGGCGGCGGGCGGCGGCGACATGGGTTTTATTCCCGCTTCCGCGCTCAACTCCTCGCCGCAGTTGAAGCAAATGGTCACATCGCTCAAGGTTGGCCAGATGTCACCCATCATTCACTCGAGCGGCGGGTTCCACATCATCAAGCTCATGGGCGTCGAAGAGGCGGGCCAGCATACCCTTGCCGACCTGCGCGTGCAGAGCGCTATCCGGCAGACTTTGCGCAACGAAAAGGAGCAACTGCTCAAAGCTGCCTACATCGAGATGCTCCGCAACCGCTCCAAGGTAGTCAATCACCTGGCGGAAGAAGTCGTCAAAGCGGGTGGGATTACGCCAAAAGTGGGGTAGGGGGTTTTAAATTTCAGATTTTCGATTTTGGATTTGCTGGCGCAGACCCCCGCCGTTACCAGCCAGGTGATTTGTTTTCCCCCGTCAACCCTCCAGAGTTGCGTGGATCGGTAAACGCTGGGGCGACAACCCAGGAGCTAATTCCCAGAACCCCCTTTCCGGATAGTTTCCGAGTGCCCGACCATACACCCGGAACCACCGGGCGCCACGTCGGCCAAAAAGGCGGTTCCCATCAAATTGAATTCAAGTCCTTTGGCGTCGTGCTTCCGATTGCATGAGCGGACGGCTTGGGTGTATTTTGTCACCCACGAAGCAACACTAGCGACTCCGCGTCGGTCACTTCGTATGGGCAGTTATGGCTACTATCTATTGTGACGAGTCCGGATTCAGTGGGAACAACCTTTTGGACAGCGAGCAAGCGTTCTTTGTGTTCGCTACCCTCGCCATGGAGCCCGATGAAGCCCGGGCGTTGGCGGACAAGGCCATTCGCGACTTTCGGCTCCAAGGAAATGAGCTCAAAGGAAGCCGTCTTCTTAAGACCCCTGGCGGGCGCAACGCTGTCTCATTTTTGATCAAGGCCGCAGGACCTCACGCGAAGATTGTCTTTCACTTGAAGAAATTCGCACTGGCTTCTAAGTTCTTTGAGTACATTTTCGAGCCCTGCTTTTCGGATTGCAACTCAATCTACTACCAGATCAACTTTCACCGATTTATCAGCATGGTTCTGTACGTCTGGTTCGTGGCGAGGCCCCAGTCCGCCGAGCAGCTTTTTGTAGAGTTCTCTCAAATGATGCGTGAGCTAGACCCAACCAAGATGGGTCCGCTTCCTCGCAAAGAAGTCGTCCTGGTGGAAGCTGACGACGTGATAAATATGATCACGACATTTGCTTTTTTAAATCGACGCCATACTGATGAGGAGGTGACCTCCATTCGGGGTATGGAGGGTATACAGAACTGGGTTCTGGACTTAACATTTACGTCTTTGTATACGCTCCTCTGCGCGTGGGCCGAACAACACCAAGTTCTTGACGTGCTCTGTGATAACTCGAAGCCACTGAAGGCAGAGGTGGCATTTCTGAATGGCATGGTGGGGCGGCGAGATCGAATCCACTTTGGGTGGCCGGGACAAGAAGAGAGGCTCGTCACGTTCAATCTGGCCCGCCCCATCCGCCGAGAGGACCTGTGCCGAGGAATGGCGGAGTTTATCGTCACAGCGAATGCTGCGTACAACGCCCACCCACCAGAGAAGCCTTTGGCGGGTGGGGCAAGGCACAGGCGATAGCTTCAAAACCCGGAATGGCTGTCTAATATGTCTGGGGCAGCTTACCGCGCTCACGTAGGGCGAAGTAGCAGTTTTCCGCTCCATCTGGCTTAGTGTTGGTCGGGACCTGCTTCTTGCGAAGGTCGGGCAGGTCCTCGGGGAATCCCATGAACTCCCGGTAGAGGTCGGGGTTACTCGCCTCTAGCGTCGCAAGCATTCGCATCCAACGTGAGCGGAATGCGACCCTACTGGGCTTGTTCAGCCCCAGCGCCTTTGCGAGCTTCTTCCCATTGTCGTTTAAGGCCTTAACGCTACCATCCGCTATGATGCGGAGGCAATCGTGGAACGCCACTATGCATGGGTTGGGAACGTTGAGCACAGCCTTTTTTGCTTCATTGCACGTCGCACAGGCATAAAGAAGATTCGAGTACTCACATTCTTCCTCCGGGTGATGCTTTACCGGGAGGAAATGGTCAATGTGGAATGTTGCGTCACGCTCGCACCACTGTTCGCGGCGCAAGCAGTAGACGCATCGAAACATAAACTCATCGCGGAGCCAGTCGCGATAGCTTTCGTAGCCTTCGTACCCCGCAGGACCGTGCCGCCGGATGTGGGGCTGAGTTGGGTATTCAAATCCGACCATCAAGCAGCCCCGTCTTTCTTTGGAAGGCCGGAAAATAGCCGCTTTTCGAGCTCATCTATCACATATGTAGGCTCTGGCGCAACCTGGTCGACGTGATAGTCGGCGTAGGCCTGCAATGCATCCAGACGCATTTGCTCCTCTGCACTGATCGTCCCCGAAATTTCCTTGTCGATGAGGATGCCGCGTTCGCGATTTGTCGTTGGCCAATCCTCCTCAAACTGAAGAAAATCGGAAAACCTCACCGAATTCTCGAGTTCCTTGGGTAAGTACCTGGTCTGCTTGAACGGCACGCCAACGCGCTCCCAACCGGTGAAAATCGCAAGGAGTGATTGCTCCAGTTCGAGTGGCAGTGAATACAGCCTTAGAACCTCGCAATCAACCCGCAGTAAAAGCTTCTGAAGCACTGCCGGGTCCGTTTCCAACGAGGCAACTTCAAGATATGCAGTCACAGCACGGGTAACCCCTTCAAACGATCCCTGCTTGGGGACCGGTATCTTACGGATATCACCCACGATGTTGTCGCGCTTTCCCAGATGCGAAAACGCGTAAGCATTCGCAACCGGAGAGTTAAGCAGCGCCCAAAGGGTTTCGAGGGAATATGGAGACGCCGTTGGTCGTACTGGGATGAAACGGCTTGTGACGGGGTGCCCCTGCTTATCAATCAGAGCCTTTAGTCGCCAAGGGCCTCGGCTGACAGGGGCATAGTTAAGGAGGACTTGTGGAATTCCTCCGGCCGCTCGCGTGCCTGCCCAGCGGATTACTGTCGAATCTAGGTTCATCCAGTACCGTTGAGGCAACTGGTGCAGGTTAATATCGCGGTCGAACAGCGCAAAGCCTTGATGGCTACGGGGAAACCGGTCCCGGGAGTATGCAATCTTACCGTGTCGTTGGCGTTCGCCGTGATATATAAGTCCTTGTTCGACCACCGCGATGTCCGCAAGCGTCGGATTGTCCGTAAATACACTCCACACCTCCTCTAACTCAGGAACCCGCAGGGAAAACGACTTATCGCGCGAAAACCGTGATTGTGAAACGGTTCGCGACGTGGAGGCGACATAGTCTGACCGGAACGATTGAAATTGACGTTCGCGGATACGGCGGTACAGAACCCGGTTCTGGCCAGTAACTTTCTTGCGGCGGCCCACTAGAACTGCCGACTCAGCGTCCGAGAAGGGGAAGACCTCGTCAGGGAAAAGGCAGATTTGCTTGATCTCGCACTCGCGAACAAGAAACTCGCGAAGGTCTTTGGCATTCTTGCTGTGCAAGAAGGTTTGGGGGAGGACGATACCAAAGACTCCCCCTTCAGGGAGTTGCGGCACTGTCTGCCACACCAATTCGGCAGATTTATTGAAGAAGCGAACCTGTGAATTCCGCCCCCTATAGAAGTCTTGCTCCTCCCGGGTGAAGTTGTCAAAAGGTGGGTTAGCAAGCAAGATGGTGTTTCTCTTTGCCTGCTCGGCGAGGCGGTTATCAAGAAACATGTCCTGCGGTTTCAAATCCCATCCGTCCGGATTTGGAATATCTGTGAGTGTCAGCGACAGGCGAGCCAGCTCAAGAGCAAATGCATCTATGTCATTTCCATGTAAACGGCTTCGGAGATATTGGCGCCGCCGGCTCGGCACCGCTTCCTCGACCGGGAGCAATTCCGTGAGCAACCGCATTGCGGATACCATGAATGCGGCGTGTCCGCAAGCTGGCTCAAACACGCTTCTTTTTCTCAGAGGAATCTCCGCCACCCATTCGGCTACATTGCCCACGACGTAGTCAACGAGAAACGATGGCGTGCTGTGTGTTCCAAGGGATGATCGTGTCTTCTTTGAAATGAGCGTGTTCTCGTAGACGTAGGCGAGTGACTCGGTCGTAGTGAGGACCAAGCTGCTGAATTGGTCAATGGTACGAGCCGCTTCACATAGAGCCTCAAGCTCCTTCGCCGATCCAGCATTAAGCGGATTCGTGTCGTAATGCCCCGCCAATTTACGAAACACCTGTTCCACGTCATTCAAGTTCAGGTCTTCAAAACCTGGAACTTTCTTGTCCCGGAGGATCTTCCCCGAAACGAGCCAGAAAACAGTTTGGAGCAACCAACGGCCTTGTTCTTCAGTGATCTTCCCCCAATTGAGGCGTATCTTAGCGGCGGTAACGTTTTGATCGATAAGTCGGTCGAGAGACTTGCCAACCTGTTCCTCGACGAGAGGCATCAGCCCAAGGTCCACGAAACTGAGCTGGTATGCCGTCTGAAACCGTCCCCACGTCTTTGCCCGGTAGACAGCTTCGGGCGAGAAATCTTTCCGATGCCCCTGGAAAAATCCGTCGATTTGGTTTGCTGGGACGGTCTCCAAAAATTCTGGCTTATTGGCCCCTTGCTTCCACCATTGGAGCGCATTCTGTGAGCACACGAATACGAGCGGTGCCCCAAGAGGTTTGCATTCCTGTACGGCCAAGTGGGAGCCGTTCGACGTTGAGAGCACAGCCACGCACGCTGAGCGAGAGTCCTCAGGAGCCTGGGCAAAACCTACCAGTGGTACGACCTGGCCATCTCCGAAGGAAAAGTCGCTCCGAAGTAAATCGGTGCGATATCCGCAGTCACGGAGCGCATCACGGATCGAACTGGGTGTCAGCGGAACGGTAGAAATGTTGTTTTCTCCAAGCCCACACTCTGGTTGCGTCTGGCCACGATATGGATATCGAACGCCTTGCCGCTTATGGATTCATCAGCCGGATTACGGCGCGAACGACACCCTGGACCTGTAAGTCCAGCAATGGAATCAAGTCGGGGTAATTGGGATTTTCGGCCCGGAGCCAAGCCTTCCCCCCTTTATGCACCAAGGTCTTCAGGGTGGATTGGTTGTCGATCAGCGCGGCCACGATATCGCCGTCCCGGACATCAGCCGGATTGTCGAATAGCACAATATCGCCATCGAAAATTCGACGGCCAGTCATCGAATCGCCTGCAACGCGTAGCGCGAAAGCCCGCGAGCGATCCCGAATGCCGCAAAACTGCGGGTCAAGATTAAGGCGTACATCGGCTGTTGTCAATGCTTCGTCGGCAAATCCAGCAGGAATGCGGGCAAGCAACGGTATACCCGCGATTCTGCGCAGCAAACGCAGGTTCCGAGCGCCCTTTCCCCTCATCACATACCCCTTCTTCTCTAGCGCTGTAACGTGATCGAAAGCTGCCTTGGGACTGGAAAACCCAAAGCGTTTACAAATTTCGCGGTAAGTTGGGGATGGTTCGCCTACCTCCATTCGCTCGTTAAGGAAAAGCCATACTTCCCGCTGCGCATCTGTTAGGTCGCTCGGCATACTAAACAAATGTATAGTACACCCAATTTTCTAATGGTGCAACAGTACCTTTAGCTTCCCTGAAGCGCCTCTACTCATTCGAGGAAGAGAACAGCCAAGGAACCACAGAGTAGGTCGCGGCGGTCAGTTCAACGGTTTCTAATCAGCAATGTGTGGATGTTGGTCTTGCGGCAGCCGTCCCGGGCGGATGACGGGGTGCTCGGAAGTTATTCCGGTCCCGAAGCCGCTTCGAGGAAGTTAGTCTTGGCACCCGAAACCATGCGCGTGCTCAGTTTGACGTGCAGTCGCCTACCCAGGGAAGTTTCCGCAACGTGGGCTTGTTTTCGAAAAATGCACCCTAATCTCGCGAGAGCAATTCGGCGCCTATATTAACGCCTATGGGGAGTGGGGCTCGGCATCGCCTGGGGGCCTCCTTGAAGGTCGCAGGCCAGCGACATTTTGTGATCGTGAAAACCGTCCCAGTTGTCACTCGGAGAACACCCCAGCACGCGTTGTCCCACCAAATTCCCCGCATGCCCTTTTTTGTCCACTGACTTTTCGTTTGCGGTTCCACGGCGCTGCGCTTACCACTTTGCACCTCACACCAATCGCAGTAAGCGCACACCTGTTTCCACGCCGCGACCCTCCACCACGTAAATTCGCTCTACTCGCCCGGTGCGAGGTGCGCGCAGCTCGTTCTGCATTTTCATCGCTTCGATCACCAGCAGGCCCTGGTCGCGCTTGACCTCCTGGTTTTCCCTGACGAGCAACTTCACAACTTTGCCTGGCATGGGCGCCATGATTTCTTGCGGACCTTCCGCCTCGACGGCGGACCCCGCGCGGCGCCAGCGGCGTGGGTCGCGTAGTTCCACACGGTAACGCCGCAGCCCGACTGTGATGACGTAAGGGCTCGCAAGTCCCGGTCCATCCCCGGATTGTTGAGAGACCTGCGCTTCGTACGACCGCCCGTCCACCAACAGTGAGTAGGCCCCCGGTGAGATTTCCTCGCAATGCGCCTCGACACTTTTGCCATCGACTCGAAAATGCCTTAGGCCGACCGTCGTTGGGTGTGCCGCCAGTTCCAATTCATGCTCCACGACCTTGGAACCGCGGTGAAGGCGCACCGTGAATTTCATCAGTTCCCCTTAGCCCCGCGCCGGGGTTGGCGATTGAGCAGATTACGCCGCCCCGCTTGTTTCCACCCCTGGCCCGCCGACGCGCGCAGCGGCCGTGCCTCGCCGTGCTGCTCTACATGTAGTAGCGCCGCGAGCATGGCCACGTGCTCTTCTGCCTCTGACGCTGGCTCATCCTCCATCAAGCCGGCGGCCAGTACGCGATCGATGAATCGGGTGTCTAGCCGGGCCGCCAGGAAATCCGGATGCTCCATAATCCGGCGGAAGAAGGGAATATTCGTGCAGATGCCCTGAATCTCGTACTCACCCAACGCCCGCCGCAAGCGTGCGATGGCTGCCTCGCGATCGGGCGCCCACACGGCCAACTTCGAGAGCAAGGGGTCGTATTCGAGTGGGACCCGCCAGCCTTCATACACCCCACTGTCGCGCCGCACACCCGGTCCCGCCGGTACCTGCAAGCGCGTGATGAGTCCTGGCGATGGAAAGAAATTATTGGCGGGGTCTTCGGCGTAAATGCGGCACTCGATTGCCACTCCACGCAGACGTACGTCTTCTTGTTTCCAAGCCAGTTCTCCGCCCGCTGCAATCTTGATTTGTTCTTTCACAAGGTCAATCCCGACCACCAACTCCGTGACCGGGTGCTCCACCTGCAGGCGGGTGTTCATCTCCAGGAAATAGTAATTTCCGTTTTCATCGAGCAGGAACTCTACCGTTCCGGCGTTCCAGTAGCCTGCGAGTTTGCCGATGCGCACGGCCGTCTCGCCCATCTGCCGGCGCAGGTCTTCATCGACAGCGGGGGAGGGGCATTCCTCCACCACTTTCTGGTGGCGCCGTTGCAGTGAGCACTCGCGCTCGCCCAGATGAATCAAGTTGCCCTGCCGGTCGCCGAGAATCTGGATTTCCACGTGGCGTGGATGCTCGATGTATTTCTCCAGGTAGACCGACGCCTCGTTGAAGGCGTTCTGGGCTTCGGACCGCGCCGTGCCGTAGGCGGATTTGAGGTCCGACTCCTTCCACACCAATCGCAGTCCTTTGCCGCCTCCTCCTGCTGAGGCTTTCAACATGACGGGGAACCCGATTTCAGCCGCAATCCGCGCGACTTCCGCAAAGCTCTCGAGGTTGTGATCGGCGCCCGGGACCACCGGCAACCCTGCTTTAATCAGTGCGTGGCGCGCGGCAGTTTTTGATCCCATCAACTCCATGGCGCTCACGGGCGGCCCGATGAAAACAACGCCCGCGTCCTCACAGGCGCGCGCAAACTCGGGGTTCTCCGCCAAGAAACCGTAGCCGGGATGCACAGCTTCCGCGCCACTTCGCCGCGCCGCGTCAAGAATGCGGTCGATGCGCAGGTAACTTTCAGTGGAAGGCGCCGGGCCAATCGCATACGCTTCGTCAGCGTAGCGCACGTGCAGCGATTTGCGATCCACTTTCGAAAACACCGCGACGGTGCGGATATTCATTTCGCGGCAGGCGCGCATCACGCGCACGGCGATCTCCCCGCGATTGGCGATCAGAATCTTGCGGAACACCGGTCTCCTCAAACTTAGTGTCTTTACCCTGCTACGGCTTTGCCGATTATACCCAAATTCTGGGACGACCGCCGATTCGCCCCTTGGCGAAATTAGGTGGGACAAGGCCCGCTACGCCCCGCTACGGCGTTAAAGTGGGACATTCCCGTGCTTCTTGGCGGGCATAATGTCACGCTTGGTTTCGAGCATACGCAGGGCGGCAATCAATCTGGGACGGGTGTCGCGCGGCTCGATGACGGCGTCGATCCAGCCACGTTCGGCCGCGACGTAGGGATTAGCGAAGTAGTCGCGAAATTCTTCCACTTTTTCGCGGCGCAGTTTTTCCGGGTCTTCGGCTTTTTGCAATTCGCGCCGATAGACGATATTCACCGCACCCTCGGGGCCCATAACGGCGATCTCCGCCGTGGGGTAGGCCAGGTTCACGTCGGTGCGGAGGTGTTTGGACGCCATGACGCAATAGGCGCCGCCGTAGGCTTTGCGGGTGATGACGGTGATTTTGGGCACGGTCGCTTCCGCGTAAGCGAACAGCAGCTTGGCGCCGTGGCGGATGATGCCGCCGTACTCCTGCTGGGCGCCGGGTAGGAATCCGGGGACGTCTTCAAAGGTGATGAGCGGAATATTGAAGGCGTCGCAGAAGCGCACAAAGCGCGCGCCCTTGACGGAGGCGTTGATGTCCAGGCAGCCGGCGAGGACCGCAGGCTGATTGGCGACGATGCCCACCGCTTGTCCACCCAGTCGCGCGAAGCCCACCACCAGGTTCTTGGCAAAGTGCTCGTGAACCTCCACAAAGTAGCCGTCGTCCACGACGCGCGTAAAGATTTCCTTGATGTCGTAGGGCTGATCAGGCTCCGCCGGCACAAGCTTATCAAGCGTCTCGTCGCGCCGGTCGGCGGGGTCCTGGGTTTCGACGCGCGGCGGGTCTTCCAGATTGTTCTGCGGTATGAAGCTGAGCAACTCACGGATGAGCGCCAGGGCGTCCGCGTCGTCGCGCGCCAGGAAGTGCGCCACACCGCTCCGGGCGTTGTGGGTCAGGGGCCCGCCCAGGTCCTCCATGGTCACATCTTCGTGCATGACGGTCTTGATGACTTCCGGTCCCGTCACAAACATGTAGCTGTGATCCTTCACCATAATCGTGAAATCGGTAATGGCAGGAGAATAAACCGCTCCCCCGGCGCAGGGGCCCAGGACGGCGGAAATCTGCGGAATGACGCCGGAGGCGAGCGTATTGCGCAGGAAAATGTCCGCGTAGCCCGCGAGCGACGCCACGCCCTCCTGGATGCGCGCCCCGCCGGAATCGTTCAAGCCCACAATCGGCGCCCCGACTTTCATGGCCAGGTCCATCACCTTGCAGATTTTGCCGGCGTTAGCTTCACTGAGCGACCCGCCGAACACGGTGAAGTCCTGGGCGAAGGCGTAGGCCAGGCGCCCGTTGATTTGCCCGTAACCGGAGACCACTCCGTCGCCCGGAATGCGCTGCTCACCCATGCCGAAGTCCTGGCAACGATGCTCGACCAGCTTGTCGAGCTCTTCGAAGCTGCCTTCGTCAAAGAGTAGGTCGACCCGCTCACGCGCCGATAGTTTCCCCTCGGCGTGCTCCCGGGCGCGGCGCTCCTCACCGCCACCGGCTTCCGCCTGGGCGTGCCGCCGCCGCAATTCTTCGACTTTTTGTTGGAAGGTCATGTGAACCCGCACTATAGACGAGAATAGCTGCGTCAGGCAAGGGGAGGGCGCGGAAGGACGGAAGGCAGAAAGCAGTAAGCAGAAGGCAGCGAGCGTTTGGTGCGAGTCCCAATTAATCGGGAAAGGCAGCCCAGCACGGCGGAGCCGCAACCAAACGAGCAAGGGCACCGCCGGTTGCGTAGCTGGGTGCTAGTCCGCTCATCGGGTGGCGAAGCAACCCCTCACCCGTCCCGCCCCGGCCGGTGAATACGCCGGCGGCGGTCCACCCTCTCCCCCCGGAGAGGGCTAGGAATTCAATTTCTATCCCGCGGGGTTGAGCAAGTAAGTAGCGAAGAGCGGCGGCGCCCCAAGTGTTTCGGGTGATCGGATCATCGGGTCATTGAGTGATTTCGCGATTGGGTGAATTGGTGATTGTCAAACTTCCAGCCGAATTTTGGCTCAGGTTTGGATGTCAACCTACCGATAACCGATATGGGAAAGTGTGTCACGGCGGGGGGGAGGTCGGTGAGGGGGCAATTGGCGCCTGGGGCAGTCCGGCAATTTTGGATTCCGGATTTTGGATTGGTGTGGCAGTCCGGCGGATTTGGAATTTGCGAATTGTGATTTGCGATTCCCGATTTCCGAAGTGAACATTTGATTCATCTTCTTACCTGACACCACCGATAACCGAAACGGGGAAGTGTGTCGCGGCGGGGGAGATAATCGGGAGCTCGGGAGATCCGGCGATCGAGTGATCGGGCCATTGAGTCATCGGATCATCGGGTCATTGAGTGATTTCGCGATTGGGTGAATTGGTGATAGTCAAACTTCCAGCCGAACTTTGGCTCAGGTTTGGATGTCAACCTACCGATAACCGATACGGGGAGGTGTGCCACGCCGGGCTTGGGGGTCGGTGGGGGGCATGGGCCATCGGGTCAAGGCCTCATCGGACCAAGCCGAAAACGCATAGCCCTCTCCGAGGGGAGAGGGTGGACCGCAGCCGGCGTTTTCACCAGCCGGGGCGGGTGAGGGGTTAAGCCGCTTGTTACGGGCCACTCAATATGCTTCATTCTTGGTGTCGATCCTACCGATAACCGATATGGGAGAACCCGCTGCGGCGGGGCGAACCAATGTAGCCCAGTTAGATAGTTGAAAGCGGCTTAACGGTGGGCCCGGGACGAGGAAGGAGGTCTTTTTCTGTAGGACATTTTGTCAAGGCGATATCCCGTTTTTGGTAGGCCTTCTAAGTGGGTTTGTTTTCTGGATGTTCTCGGCTTTGGGAAACGAAATTTGTCTCTCCCCGCCCTTTGTTTTCAGTATGTTCTCGGCTTTGGGAGAAAGACGTCATGGTCGGACATAAAGGCGCTGCGAAATCCTCGTGTCGCCGCGGCTACATAACTCCCTTCCTGCCCAATTGCCCGGCCCTGCCTCGCCCTCTCCGCGCCTTCCTGCCGAGCCGGACCACACAGTACGATTAAGATTATACCGCACAAGTAAACAAAGTCAAGCACCGAATTTTGAAATCCTCCGTCGCCCAGCGGAGCGGGTGCCCGTGAGCAGAGGGTGTGTCAGCACCGCGATAAAATGGCGCCGAAATCATCAGTCTGAGGGGAGCCAGGTCTTGAGAGTCTCAGGGATGCGGCAAAAAACTCTAGAGCAGGCTCTACAGATTTCGTGTGTCAGTGTAATTTGAACCGCAACGCGGCGTTCGTAAACTCAAGAAGACGAGGCAGGTGCAATTCCTTATTGAGGAGTCACGTATACACGGCAGCGGCCAGTTTCCGACAAGGCCGTAATACGGCCAAGTGCATTTCTTCAGCGTGCACTTTCATCCGGGGACGGCGAGGTTGCTTACCGCTGGGCGCTATCCTGATTTTGAGCTATATTACGGGCGGCAACGCGTGCCGTGCCTTAGGCAACCTCTCATCGAGGCGGAACATGCTACTCGGGGTGATTGGCGATACCCACCTGGGGTCTACTGACTACTCAACCAAGCGCCGTGCAGACTTTTCCACCGCATTCACTAAGGCCGTCAGTCTTTGCCGGGAAAACGGGGCAGAAGTTATCTGTCTCTTGGGAGACGTGTTCGATTCAGCGGCGACCCGGAGAAACGTAGACGCATTCGCTGAAATCCTTAAAGAGATTTCCCCGACTCTGATTCAACTTAAGAAAGAAAGAGTCCCGTTAATAGCAATTCCGGGGAACCACGAATTCGGGAGGGGGCGCGAAGCGGGAGAGCTCAGTGCATTGGAAAGCCTCGGTTTCATGCAGGTGCTTCGCGGGACGGAGTTCAACACTGGCGACATCTCCATCTGTGGTGTCCCGTGGCAACAAGATCCTGGGGAGGTCCCGCGAATTGCTGAGGCCCTGCGGAAGACTTCGCGGGCCCAATGCAAAATCCTCTTGCTCCACAACTTCATCAAAGGCGCACGGTCCATTCCGCCTCAGTTATGGGAGGTGGACGGGTCTATCGGCGAGGGATTTGCCAAGGCCTTTGTCGGACACCACCACGTCTATGAGCATACCGGCAATTGCGTGATGCCAGGTTCAACTGAAGTGCAGAACATGCTCGATCAGTCGGAGAAGTTCGTTGTCGTGTATGACTCCAAGACGGGACGCGTGGACCGGTTTGCGCTAACCAAAACTCGGCATGTGATCGTTTTAGAATACGACGCATCTCCCATCGCGAGTCAGGAGCTCCTTTTGGCAATAGCCCGCGATCTTGAAAAGCAGAAGGCGTGCGCCGGAGCGTTTGTGTACATCCGGATTTTCGGGACTCTCAAGGCGAAACATGGGCTATCCAAAGCAGAAATTCTACCGCTACTCCGAGAAAGGGAGTTATTCGATTACTTCATTGATCTGCGTTATTCAACACAGGCGAAGACTGCCGCAGAAACACGCCGTGGGGCGAGCATCATGCAATTCCTGCATCGGGCATTTAAGGGAAGAAGACTCGCAAAGGCGAAGCATTACCTGGAGCACACCGAAGGCGAGGAGCTCTTCGAAGCCATTCGAGAAAGGATATTGTCGTCTGATCATCACTAACCTAAAGATCGACAATTTCCGGTCTTTCTCCCAAGCACATCTCCAGTTTTCGCCGGGTCAGAACTATATCTTCGGCCAAAACTGGCAGGGTAAGAGCAGCATTGTCGATGCCATCGGGTTCGCGCTTTTTGGTGCCGATGTCTTCCCTAAGCGAGTTGCTGGAACTCCGGTCAAGATCGAACATCTGATCAACGAAGGATCGAGCCAAGCGAGCGTGGAGCTGTCCTTTGGGTTGGACGGGCACGAGTACTGCCTCAAAAGATCGCTTCCTATGCGGGAAGTCACTCTGCGGAGAGAGGGCGAATTCGTCGCATCAGGGACCCGCACTGTCACGGAAAAGCTGATCTCCCTTGCGGGGGTGGACGTGAAGCTATTCCAGAATATTTTCTTTTCAGACCAGGACGAACTTCGAAAAAGTTTAGACTTCTCGCCCGAGGAGCGGCGAGTGTTTATTGAACGCTTGCTCGGGGTGGAAGAATGGAAAAGTCGCATTGAGTCCCTGCGGCAGACGAAGAAAAGCCTATCGCTCTTCCTCGAAGATCTGACTTCCGGACAACTCGGGGCGTTTCTGGCGCACGTGGAAGAGCTGGAAGAAGACATCGAATCACGTAAAGAAGAGGTGCACGAGCTTGGAGGCTCGATCCGCAACCTCGAGCGCATCGCACCCAAGGATCTAAGCACTCTCCGGCTGGACGAGCGCTCATCTGACAATGCAATTGCAATTCTCCAACACAAAGAGCTTGGGGCCGACACTAAGCTCCGCATCGTGCAAGATCTCCTGCTAGCAGTAAAGAAGGGGAGATGCCCAACATGTACACAACCGATTTCGCCTGCACTGAGAAGATCCCGGCTTGAGGTATTAAGCAAATCCATTAGGGAGATACAAAGGCAGCTATCCCACATACGGAAGGATTTAAGAAGGCAGGAAGCGAGGCTGAGTGAGGAGGATTTCACAAGTTCGTACGAAACGCTCGGGGACCTGAGAGAATCAAAAGCCACACATCGAACGCTGGTGAGCCAAATCGAGTCAGATGAATCACGGCTGAAGAAGCTACGCAAGCAGGCAAGGACCTTTGGAAAGAAACCGCAACAAGTTGAAGAAACGAAGTCAGAAATTTCTTTCCTTGCCGAGCTAGAAGACGTGATCCAGCAATTCCGCAGGTCGCTACGGAAGCGCCTGGTGACGCAATTGATGCTCGGCATGAACGATTTCTTGGCGCGGTTCCACGACGGCGACAACGACGCGGCTGTCGTGATCGACGGAGATTTGAATGTCTCCGTGCAGCTCCACGGAAGAGACGTACCCATCTTTAACCTCAGCGGTGCCGCGAAAGACATCTTGGCGTTGTCGCTCCGCTATGGGTTGCTTCGTGTCGCGGCCCGAGGAATCAATTTCTTGGTTTTGGATGAGCCCACGCGCCACATGGACCCAACCAACTGCCGGAAGCTTAAAGCTCTTTTCAACGATTTGCTCGACCGCCAATTGATTGTGGTCACGGTGAACAGTGAATTTTCAGATGCCGCAGGGCGTCATTTCCGCGTCGGAAAGGACGATTCTATGCATTCTGTCGTGGAAGACACATGGTAGATGCTCGTAGCGCACGATGGTGACCTACAGTCCGCTAGTCAGAGTATCAAGTATCATGTGATTGCGAACTTTGACAGCTCAATATCGAAATATGGCCTCAATATGGCCTCCTCAAAAAGGAAAAGCTCGTCATCTGGAACGGGCGTAAACGTCGAATTGTCGTTTGGTGCCCACCATTTGTGTGGCCCGCCGTAGCCGTCAGGCGAAAGCGCGGACTTGATCGGGCGATATGGTCGGTCAAGCCAACCGTCGCCCATCTTGGAGAAGACATTTGTTGCTCCAGCGGGTAGCGCAGAGTCTGTGCCTTTCAGACTCTGCGGTTCTCAATATGATAAACATTCACTGTCATATTAACTTGTGGCTATGACAAGTCCCGTACTAATCCGATTTCTCTGGGGTCGTAGGTGCTGATCCGAAGTCACACCCAATAAACGAAAAGCCGCAGAGTCTCGAAGGACGTGAGACTCTGCGCTACCAGTTATGCCAGCGGGCCCTCTGTCGCCGCGGCGGGTGATATCATGCAGATGCCTGAGAGGCCTTAATAATGTCTCTGCCGGTGTACTCGGTCATCTTGCTTCCTTCAAAGGCTGCATACATCCCGACCCGGAGTACCGGCACGTTTGCGCCACCTGCGATGGCGACCGCTACTTCAGGTAATGATTAAACCACTCGACGGTGCGGTCAAAGATGTCGCGCCGGTGTTCCGGGTCTTCGATGTTGTGGCCCTCGTTGGGGTAAACGACGAACTGGTTTTCCACCCCCAGGTCCCGGAGCGCATGCCAGAACTCGAAGGACTGCGGCGCCGGGCACTCGCCGTCCCGGTCGCCCACCAGGATGAGAGTGGGAGTTTTCACCTTCTTGATGAAGGTGATGGGGGAGCTGCGGGCATAGATTTCCGGATCGTCGTAAACCGGGGCGCCGAAGAAGGGAATGATCCACTGGTCGATGTCATTCTCGCCGTAATAGCTCAGCAAGTCGGACATGCCGGCCCCCGTCACGGCGGCACGGAAACGGGTGGTTTGGGTGACGGCCCACATGGTCATGTAGCCGCCATAACTCCATCCGGTGATGCCCACGCGGTGGTCGTCCACGGGAAAATTCTTCACCACATAGTCAACCCCGGCAAGGATGTCACGGAAATCGCCATAGCCGAAGTCGCGGACGTTCGAGCGCGTAAAGGCCTCACCTTGCCCGTAGCTCCCGCGCGGATTGGGGTTCAGAATGAAGTAGCCCTGCTGTGACAACAGGGTGAGATCGTAAAATGTCCTCGCCCAACGCGGACGCGCCATGGAGCTGGGCCCGCCGTGCACCATCACCACCATGGGATACCGCCGCGCGGGATCGTAGTCGCTCGGGTAGACCAGCCAACCTTGAATGGTGAAACCTTCGTTCGGCCAGTGGATGCTTTCCACCTTTCCCCAGCCCGGACGCAATCCGTGGTTGAGGTTCGTCACCTGTGCCCAATGGCCCATCGGTCCAGCCCAAACTTCCGGCGGCCTCGCGTAGGAGTCGCGGACGACGGCGCAGGTTGTGCCATCGCTCGCGAGGGAGAGCCAGAAGTTCGACCCGCCCGCGGAAAGCGTTTCCGGGCCGCTCCAGACGGGTGTGACTTGGCCGATGGCAACGTTGAGTGTGGCAATGCCGCTCGCGCCGTCGAGGTTCTCAAGCAAGAGGATTTCCTTGCCTCCCGCCTGCCACGCCAGCCAGCAGGGTGACGCCTTGATGCCCGGCGTGAGGTCCCGCGCCTCGCCGCCTGAGGCCGGAATGAGGTAAACCTCACCGCCGTTTGAGCCTTCGTCGCTCATCAAGCCCATGATGAAGGCGATGGATTTGCCGTCCGGCGACCAGCGCGGGAAGGCCACCTGATGCGGCGGCTTGTAAATCGAGCGCGCTTCGCCCGACGCCACATCAAAGGTGTATATCTCCGCCACGTACCAGCCGGAGTCGCCTTCGCCCGGCGCCGCGGTGGCCACGAACTTCTTTCCATCCGGCGACCATTCGTATTGGTGAACGTAGAGGTTGGGGGGTGAAATCTGCCGCACCCGGCCCGAGTTCGAGCTCCACTGTGGCCACACGTTGCTCGTAAACTTTCCCCCCGATAACGCCGGAAGGAAGGGTCATGGGGGCAAAGGGACCCGGCGTGCGGGGCGCGTTCTCAGTGAAGAGGATCGCCACGGTCTTGCCGTCGGGGGACCACTCGGGTTTGGCGAGGGCGCCCGTCAGGTGGGTGAGTCTTCGCGCCGCACCGCCCCCGGCGCTGGCGACGTACAGCTCAAGCTGCTCCGAAGATTGCGCGTCGGAGAGGAAAGCCAGCTCGTGACTGTCCGGCGACCACGCGATGTCATGCTCTTCGCAGGCTTGATTGCCACAGTCCGCCGTGATGCGGGTGGGCTTGGCTTCAGGAGTCGATAAGGTCCTCACGTAGATGGCGGAATGAGGCAGGGGCGCACCCTTGGCCCCGTGAAGGGATTCGACCCAGGCGACGCGCTGGCCATCCGGCGAAATGGTAACCTCGCGAATCGCCTGCATGGCAAAAAGCGCATCGAAGGAAGAATCGAGGGCCGGTTTCTGCGACCGGGCAACACCGGGTACTGCAGAACAAAGGCCCGCCAGCAGAAGGCCGAGCGTCAACATGGTTCGGGTCAACATCGTGGATGACTCCTGGGAACTGGTTTTAACCCCTTACGCCTTTATGGCCCGCCTATTGTATACGCGAATAGGATTTCTTCGTAGCGGCTCCGGCTGATGCGCCAAGCTGCCGGCCGGGTTGCAGCGCGGGTGTCCCCCCGCATCCCCGGCCGCGACACCACCGCGTCCCCAGCAAGCGCGGGTGGGGGACCGTGCTTCTGCCGACTTTGATTTCTGGGCCGTCCGGTTGCAGGGCAGCGCGTATGCCTGGGTCCGCGTCGGAGGCTACAAGAATGGGACGTTGTTCTAAACGGCTTCGGGCCCTGCCACTAAATTGGTGGGGACACAAAGGTGCGTTGCTGGGGTTTTGGAATTCCAATCAGACACCGGAAAGGCGAGCCCTGAAGGGCATTTTCTAATGTTCCAAGGTGTCTAAGAACTCAAGCCCCGCAAAGGTCCAATGGCTGTACTCATCTTCCCGCACCCAAACCACCCGACTGGGGATGGCATGCGGGAATTCCCCGCTGGGGACGACTCCCACCCAGTTTCCTGGAACCAGCATGAGCGTGGTCCGAACGCTCGCGCCGCGCACGGAAATGTCGACGGTGATTGCTGAATCGTCCGTCTTGACGTGGCCGCCTTTCAAGACGAGACCGATTCGGCTATTCGCTGGTTGGCGATCCCACCGACGGGGAATAACGGAGGAAATCGTTGACATCGACAGCCCCTCCTCCCTTGGTCAGCCTACCTGTTATGACCGTATATTAAATCCTCAAACTGGGCAAAGTCAAATAGGTAGACGAGCCGGCGTCAGCTTGTGCGCTCGCTGCTGGCGCATACGTGCCGCATTTTTGCATGTACGCGGTCACACGCCCCCGTACGCTTCGTGAACCAGCGACTTCAGGTGGTCGAGATCCCCTTTGGCAGAGGCCATGACCTCGTCATCCTTCTCGCGTGAAAGGGCCCTTCCCTCGTTGTCGGTCACGCCGGGGGTCTGGTATTCGAGATGAAGAGAGATGGGACCGTGAAAGCCCCCTTGCGCGGCCATCCTCAGGAACTCCTTGTAGTGGCACATCCCTTCGCCCAGGTGAACGTTCCGCGTCTCCCATTTTCCCGTGCTTGATTTCTGCCAATAGTAGTCCTTGACCGCCATCATCTTCATGCGCGGCATGACCAGGTTGGCGGCTATCTTCCAGCCTGCCAGGCCACCCTCAATGGTGGCGTGTTCCAGGTCGAAGTAAAAGCCTGCCCACTTCGGGTCCAGGGTGTCCATCACACGCGAGATGTCCCAGATGGGGGCCCCCAGATTTCCCGAGTGATTGTGGAACCCCACTTGAATCCCCACCTCCTGCGCCAAGTGTGCCAAGCCGCGAAATTGCTTCCCTGCTTCTTCCAGCTCTTTGCGAACGTCCACGAACTTGTATTGGTAATACCCCGGTTTGAAGAAGGGAATGGAGAGCTTGGCGGCGGTGCTGAGGATGGGACGTGCGGCGGGATCCTCGGCGGAGGTCAACTCCGTGGTAATCATCGGTACTTCCAAACCTTCCGCACGGATGGCCGCGACAGCTTTGGGCAGATCTTCCACGACTCGCGGCGGTAACACATGGCCCTCGGCGCGAACCGTCAGGTCGATACCACCGAAGCCCGAGC
The DNA here is from genome assembly GCA_963804995.1 of uncultured Acidobacteriota bacterium. Lineage (GTDB taxonomy): Bacteria > Acidobacteriota > Terriglobia > UBA7540 > UBA7540 > Bog-366. Next base: position 1,035,536 of record CAWDSK010000006.1, on the reverse strand, counting down.
GCTTGGCTTTCTGCCCCAGTTCTTGCCAATTCAACTGAGGGACTGCCTTCGAGAATAGGCAGAAGGTCCCGCGGAACGGCCCGGGGGCAGGGGGAGATGCCACCGCGCCTGCGGAATGCGGAACGGCGCACGCCCAGGCGGCCGCGGAAGATACTTGCACGAATTCTCGCCTCGATAATCGTTGTCGCATATCGTTCTCCTTAGTGGTAAATCGTGAGTTGTCGGTCAGTTAGATTCGTAGCGGCGAGTTTACCTCGCCAAATGGCGGCGTCCCGATAAGATCGGGATGAATGCAGCCGCCTCTACGTCAAATTGGTGCACCTCAAACCTTGGGCAACGGATAGGATTTTCGATACTCCTTCCTCAGCAAGGCATTGGCCGCCTTGTCATTTCCAAAAGTTTCGGTTTTCGGGTCGAAGACGAGATCCCGACCGAGATGCGTGCAGATGTTTCCCAGGTGGCAGATCGTGGTGGAAAGCCTGCCGATCTCCACGTCTGCATGGGGCGTGTCGCGGCTGCGGATGCAATCGATAAAATTCTTCTCGTGTAAGCCGCTGAATGTGTAGGGGTCGGTGGCTTCAAAAACCGGTCCTATCTTCCCATCCTTGTCGTAGACTTTCCAACCATCGTTGCTCGCGACCAGCGAAGCGTTGGAGCCGTTGAAAGAGATGCCATCCGATTTTCCGTTCAAGGGGTTCTGCTGGGCAAAACTGCGGAGTTCCCAAGTCAGCAGGAAATCGCCAAAGTTGTAGGTCATGACTTGCGTGTCGGGCACCTCCTTCGCATCTTTCAGCCAGTAGATTCCGGAGGCGCCGGAAATGCGGGTGGGAAGGCTGTTCTCCAGGCCGCGCAGCGACTCGATACCCCACATGGCCACGTCCAGCATGTGCACGCCCATGTTGCCCAGCTCACTGTTGCCGTAGTCCCAGAAGAAACGCCAAGTGTAGTGGAAACGGTTGGGGTTGAAAGGCCGCAGGGGCGCCGGACCCAGCCAAACGTCATAGTCCACGGTGTCGGGCGGTGCGGTGTCGGGTGGGTTGCCGATGCTTTCGCGCACCTGGCATGTCCACGTATTGATCTCACAGATTTTTCCCAGCTTCCCTGACTTCACATATTCCACCGCGGTGCGATAGTGTTCAGCGCTCCGGCCCATCGTGCCCACCTGGACGACTCGTTTATACTTGCGCGCGGCATCACGCATCAAGTGTCCTTCGTGAATCGTCTGGGTCAACGGCTTCTCGATATAGACATCCTTTCCCGCCTGGCAGGCCAGAAGTGTAAGGTGGGTGTGCCAGTGGTCGGGGGTCGCAATGATGACGCCGTCGATGTCCTTATCGTCCAGCAACCGCCTGAACTCTTTGGTCGTTCCGGGCGCTTTGTTCTGGGCTTTTTCGAAATCCGGATTGACCTTATCGAGGATGGCCTGATCGAGATCGCAGAAAGTCTTGATTTCAGCTCCTACTTTGATAGCGCGTAGGGTGTCTCCTCGACCTTGATTTCGTCCTCCGATGAGCCCGAGCACGACCTTTTCATTGGCCCCCATGGCTCGCGGGTTCCAATTCAAGAACCCTCCGGCGGCAAGCGTCGAAGCTGCCCCCATCTTTTTCACAAACGACCGACGATTTTCTTCTCCCATGTAATGCCTCCTTGAGTTTCGCGGGTGGCGAATACGTGCCGCATTTTGGCATGTATCTGGTCACAACGCGAGGGAATTGACCATAAACAATGGCAGCTATAAGGTACAATATTTCAATCCGTTTGAAATCTGACGATACGAGGTGGTAGATGGGGCAGAGAATTCTGGTCAACGAATGCAAGCAGGAGATTTCATCCTTTAATCCCGTGCTGGGACGTTACGAGGATTACATCATAACGCTTGGCAAGGACATCCTCTCTTACCATCGGGGTATAGGAACTGAGACAGGTGGTGCGCTGAGTGTGCTCGAGGCGCAGGCGGGAGTGGAAATCGTCCCGGGCTACAGCGCTCGCACCAGCACTTCTGCGGGCACCCTGGACGACGCCGGTTTCAGGCGCATTGCCGACGGATTCCTGGATAGCGTGCGCCGCGCGGGGCCGGTGGACGGGGTCTATTTTTCACTGCACGGAGCGCTGGCTTCGGAGCGCGTACCCGATGTGGAAGGTTATCTCCTGGCAGAGTCGCGCAAGATTCTGGGCGATAAGATCCCGCTGGTGATTTCTCTCGACCTGCACGGTATCTTGACGGAACAAATGCTCCAGAACTGCGATGCGCTGACGCTCTATCACACCTACCCGCATGTGGACTTCTTTGAAACCGGGCAGCGTGCGGCGCGCCTCCTCCTCCGGCTACTCGCCGGCGAAATCCGTCCTGTCATGGCGCGTGTCTATATTCCCGCCTTGGTGCGCGGCGATGAATTGATTACGGTGACCGGGCTGTTCGGGAAGGTGGTGCGTGAGGCGCAGGCTGTGGAGAAAGGTCCGGGCGGGCTTTCGGCCGGAATGTTTATCGGCAATCCCTTCACCGACGTGCCGGAACTCGGTACGAACAGTTTGGTGATTACGGACGGAGATGCCGGGCTCGCCACGCGCGAGGCCCTCCGCCTGGCGAATGACTTTTGGAATGTACATGAGAAGTTGCAATCCAAGCTGACCAGCCTGGCAGAAACCGTTCGTCTGGCTGCGGCCGCCAAGGGCCGTGTGACGCTGACCGATGCTGCCGACGCTACCAGCTCCGGCGCATCAGGGGACAGCAATGCGATTCTCAGGGCTCTAGTGGAAGCGGGCTTCCGCCGCCGGACCCTGCTTCCTGTGGTGGATCCTCCTGCCGTCAAAGCGGCATTCGAAGCAGGGGTGGATGCCAAAATCAAAGTCAACGTGGGGGGCGCGTTTGACTCCGTGCGGTTTCGCCCGCTGCCCATGGAGGGCCGGGTGAAGATGCTATCGGACGGCCGCTTCCCCAGCGAATCCCATGGGGACATGTGGTATTCCGGCAAAACCGCAGTGCTTGAATCTGGAAACTATACGATTGTCCTGACCAGCAGCCCCGTAAGCCTGTACGACCGTTCGCTGTTCCTGGCTCACGGCCAGGATCCGGCGCGCTTCGATGCGGTGGTGGTGAAGTCGCCGCACTGCCAGCCACGGTTTTTCAATGAGGGATCCGAGCTAGTCATCAACGTGGACGCTCCCGGGGCCACAAGCGCAAACCTCAAATCCCTTGGACACAAGGTGTGCCCGCGACCCATTTTCCCGTTGGATGAGAATGTGACGTTCAAGCCGGAAGCTCGCGTCTATCCATCCGCACGCAGCAAGGGTGCTTAACGGGAAGGTTCGCGATTCTGACCATGCTCGCGGGTGGCGCATACGCGCCGCATTCTGCCAGATGCGTGGCCATACGTTGTTATCGCGAAGGCGCGTCGCGAACCAGGCTTGTCCGAATTGCGAACTGGCCCTTGAGGGAAGACCTGCGGCTTCGGTCGCCGCGGCGACAATGGCTGTGCCTTTCCGTCGTGAGACTTGACCCCCAATCCCCTCCTGGCCCCCCGGAAGGCAATGCCTTCCGGGAGGCCCTGGAGTTTCTACATTTCGGATGTGCATTACGCCGCCTCGGCCCCCATCACGCCCCACCCCAAAAGCACGGTTTGGCCGTTATAAGGCCAAGTGGATTGTTTAGCTCCCGGCTACAATGGCCTTCGTGCCGCGTTTCAATGGGAAATGAAATGTGGCGCGGACGAAGCCCAGCCTGGCCAAGGCCACTGCGGTCTTTGAGCCCCAAAGGGGCGACCTAACGAAGCCCGGCCAACGGCCTGGGTCAACGGAACCCGCATCAACGCCGAGCCCTGAAGGGCCTGCCCTGAGCAAAGCGAAGGGCGCGACCTACCCAATCCCCCAGACCAACCTCCCCCATCCGTCAGTAGACGGATCTGGCGACAGAGGCACGAAGGCACACGGGAAGAGGGACTGTGCTAAAATCCTTTACGGGTGCCGTTAAGGCCTCTGGGATCCGGCATTGAGCGACCGGCAATTTCAGTTCGAATGGGACGAGAGCAAGGCTGCCGCCAACATCCGTAAGCACGGTGTGAGTTTTGAGCTTGCCTCGTCCGTATTTGCTGATCCGCGGCTGCTCAGCGTGGCCGATTTGGAGCATAGCGAAGCTGAGGAGCGTTGGTTTTCCGTCGGCTGTGCGGTTAACGGTGCGATTCTCTGCGTTGTTTATGTCTGGCATGAAATGGAACAGGCGATAACGAAGATCCGGCTGATTTCAGCTCGCCAGGCAACAGGAAGCGAAATCCGCTTCTACGAAGAAAACCTATGAGTGAGAGCACCATCAACGACGATCAGATGCCCGAGGAAATCGATTTCCGCAAGGGAGTCCGGGGATTGCACCACATTCCCCCGGACGCGAAGGTCTTTCTGCCTGCCTCCATCGAGCAAAGTGTATGGCAGTACTTTTCCGCCAAGGCCGAGCAGAAGGGTGTGGGCTTGTCGGAACTGTTGACCGATGTGCTCAAGCGGGACATCGAAATTAACGAAGCGCTGAAGTAACACACGCCATCCTCCTGCCTTCTTTCAGAAGAGGAACGGTACGTGGCACCGTTTCCATGTTTCCCTCCCTTTCTCCCTTCTAGCGCATCATTCCTGAACGAAAAAGGTACTTGACCCCTTTTCCCCACTGACACTTTCCCCCAGAGGAAAACCGGCGGATGCTCCGCGCCACAGGCTGCCAGGGCGGACGGACGGGCGGACTCCCCTCCTGATTCAGCGCCTGTCCTGAACGCAGTGAAGGAAGGGGACGGCGCGTTCGCGCCGGGGGGTGTTTACGAGATTCAGGAGGGGTCGCGGCTTTCCGACGGGGGGTGGTTACAGGACCCTAATTCCCAATCCCTAATCCCTGGTTGGGCGGCGGCGGAAGCTGTGATGTCGGTAAATGGGAAATATGGTGCGAGTCCCGGTTTTCCCAAAAACATATCTGCGCCAGCCCGCGTGGCGTCGTGTAGAATTAGCCGCATGACTTGGGTCGCATGGTCCCGGACGAAGAGAGCTATTATGAGTTGTCAACGGTGAATGATGAATCCCACGCTTTATACACAGCTTCTTGACGGGCGCTGGCATTGGTGGCCCTACGAAAGGACCGCCCGATTCGACTCGCACGAACATAAACTCACGACTCTTCGGTCAGCATTCGTGGTTCATGCCCAGAACATTGCTGACTGGGTCTCTGCGGAAGTCGCCGAGGAATTCGACTTCAAAGAGGTCAGCCCGAAATTTAAGCTGCCGTTCCCTGCGATGTTTGTAGAGTGCGATGTTCGCACGGCTGATCCTCGACCGACGCTGGCTGGCGTCCTGTTTGAGAAGTGGGACCTCAGCGATGAAGAAAAGGAATGCGCCAATCGAGGTGGTGTTGAGGACTGGGTGCGGGGAACGCTGTTCACACGGAACCCTTTGGACCAGCAGGCTTACGAAAACATGGCCTGGATAGCTGAAATTTCACATGAAGGCCGCATTCTTAACCGCACCTACAGGATACCCGCTTGTGTTCGGGCAGAGGATCGGGAGGAATTCGCCGATGCCATGGGCTCCCTATTTGTACCGGCGATATGTTCTATTTCCTTTTTCCATTGCAAAAATGTGTCCATCAGGAAAGTCGAGGGATCGTGTAAGCATCCTCAGTGTTTCAAGCGGGTCCATGGCTTCTCGGCTCCACCTTTCCACATAATCGAGGTTCACAAATCGACCAAGCATTCCGTAGGTGAGCCGTTCGACCCCGCGCAGGGTAAGGAATCCTGCGCACACTTCGTGCGCGCCCATTTTGCAGACTACCGAGAAGGCACGGGGCTGTTCGGGAAACTCCACGGCACGTATTTCTTTGGTCTCCATGTCCGTGGCAGTGGCGAAGTTCTCCGTTCGGAGTATCGCCCCTGGCCGCCGGATGGCAAGCACAAGAAGCATTGCATTGTCCAATCGACTACGGATAACAAAGGGCAGACACCCGTCAGCCCGCAGTCCTCGGGGGAGTGACGAATGGAACTCGACAGTCGGGCAGAAAAAGGGCTTCAGGTGCCGTTTTCTTGTTAGGCCAGGAAGGGGACAATGAAGATGCCAGCTAGGAAACCCAGATACTTCCGCGTAATCTACTATGATCGTGACAAACGCACCTGCAACATCTCTGGGATCACTTGCGACAACACGGCGGTCACCGAACGGACATGCCAGTTGCAGCAACTGGGAAGGAACGCCAATATCTCCACGACTAGCCCGGAGACGGACAAGAATCAGGTGCCATCCGTCGAGTCATTGCTGAGACAGCTACCGGACGGCTACACGCACGATCCGGATCTCTCATGGTAGCGGAGGAAAAGGTGTCACACCATCATGGTTTTGGAGGCCGAAAGGTACTGGGACGACGTTCAAACAACTCGGCAGCCTGTTCGTCGGTCATACCAAGTGCCGCCAAATCGGGAGTAAATTGCGTCATGTCTATTGCAGGTCCACCGAGCTTATGGAGCTTGTAATTCATTTTATAGAAACAGCGGAAAGCCTTCGCTGCGTTCGTCAAGATTTCGGCCCACGGCGTGGCCTGCGGCCACTCTATTCGAAGCGAGCCAAGCCCCTCTGAAGTATCCTCATAGATTTCCAGGACCACATAGTTTCGAATCAGGGCGAAAAGATGGCTCTTCGAGCTTTTCATGGCTTCAATTGCGTTCCGGCCCTCTTGCGACTTCGGGCACGCATTTTCCTCAAAGCAAAAGTTGCCGAGGGTCCGCAATTCCAGGAACCAGGCCCAGAATTCATCATCCATCTTTTTCAAAAAGTGAGGCGCGTGGACCGAGGTTTGAAGGAAAATCTCGCGGTCATAGCGCCCGATTTCAAACTGTACGCCCATCTTCTTGGACTTCACCCACGTGTCAATGCCGCATATCATCAGGTGGAGCTTTTCGGGGAAGTCCCAATCGTCTTTGTAGCCGCCTACCTTCGTGCAGACTTTTAATACTGTTTCCAGAATCTTCCAAACCTCCTGAATCGTGCGTACCTCTGCGTCGTAATTTTCTCTCTCGGTAAGGTCCTTGCTCTGCCGGTCAAACCGCTGCAGCGTCTCGTCCCATTCGGGGAATTTTGGCGAAAGTAATCGAATCATCTTCGTCAGCGATTTGTCCACTGTTGTCTCCTGCCTTCGCTTGGCATTTGGAGGATTAGTTCGTAGCGCGGACCGCCGCCTTTGCGGACCGCGTCTTTTCTCGCCATAATGTTACAAACCGTTGTATTGTAGCGCCGTGTCGAAGCTCCGTCGTCCTTTTCTTTCGGACCGATATTTCTTCATCACCGTGCGCCTGTTTCCTCGGCGTACCAGGAGAAACTCGGACAGGCACGATATTTCCGATTTCTTGTCGCCATCCCTCAGCATTCTGAGTTTCACGTGGCGTCGCCCCCCTCCTCGGGTGTCAGAAAGGTGTCGGTGTCAAGAAACCCGGGCACCATATTTCCGATTTCGGCAACCGTCCTTGAGCCCCAAAGGGGCGAAATAACGAAGCCCAGGCCAACGGCCTGGGTCAGCGGGACCCAAACCGATACCCGAGCCCTGAAGGGGCGGAACAATCCTTTTCAATCCCACACGTACCGGTCGTCGTAGGCGATTGCGTGCGCGTCCAGTAGTTTCCGGAATTCCTCTTGAAAGCTGGCCACGCGGTGGTGGCTTTCTTGTTCTGTGATGTACGTAGAGTTGCGAAGGCGATTGCGGAATGGGGGAACACCTATCTCGCCCCTTCAGGGCTGGGGGCAAAATTGGGGGGTAATCTAAACCCAGGCCGTTGGCCTGGGCTTCGTTATTTCGCCCCTTTGGGGCTCAGGCACAAAAATGGGGCGGCCCGCCCATTGACCCAGGCCGTTGGCCTGGGCTTCGTTATTTCGCCCCTTTGGGGCTCAGGCACAAAAATGGGGCGGCCCGCCCATTGACCCGGCCGTTGGCCTGGGCTTCGTTATTTCGCCCCTTTGGGGCTAAATCAGGGGCGGAACAGTCTTCTTCAATCCCACACGTACCGCTCGTCGTAGGCAATTCCGTGCGCGTGTAAGAGCTTCCGGAATTCCTCTTGAAAGCTGGCCACGCGGTGGTGGCTTTCTTGTTGCGCGATGTATTCCACGACTTCTTCCACATCCGCCGAGCCCACCGAAAACGCGCCGTAGCCGCTCTGCCAATAGAAGTTCGCTAAGCCGCGCCCTTGCGTCTTGACCCATTTCGAGGAACTGGTCTTCACTTCCTCCACGATTTTTGCCAGCGCGAGGTTCTTCGACAATCGAAACAGCGCATGAACGTGGTCGCTCATGCCTCCGACTTTCAGCGCCGGGGAGTCCTGGTTGTTGAGAACCGCCGCCAGGTAGGCGTGGAGGTCTTCGCGCACGGGCGACAATAACATCGGCTCGCGATGTTTGGTGCTGAAGATCAAGTGAACGTAGAGTTGCGAAAGCGATTGCGGCATGGGGGAACACCTATCTCGCCCCTTCAGGGCTCGCGGTAAAATTGGGGGATGATCTTAACCCAGGCCGTTGGCCTGGGCTTCGTTATTTCGCCCCTTTGGGGCTGAATCTAGTCGCCAAACCGCTCTTCTGTCGCCCTGCGGGAATCGGGGGGTTGGCGCGGGCGGAGTTCGCATACAAAATGTAGAAACCCCAGGGCCTCCCGGAAGGCAATGCCTTCCGGGAGGCCCAGAGGGGGAAAAAGTGAGGATGGGCCCGGAAGGGCAGAGCCCTTGTCGGCGCGGCAGAGCCGCAACCAAAGCTGTGCCATGGCCATCCTGGCCATGCCCGAGCACGGGCAAGATGCCCGTGGCACAAAATCTTGCCGCGCCGCGAACCGCCCCTGCAACAAACCCCCAGCGTTTTGTGCGTGGCTCAGCGTGCCGTCCAACCGCCGTCAATCAGCAAAGTGTGGCCGGTGATGAGCGACGCCGCGGGCGAGGCCAGGAACACCACGGCGCCCGCCACTTCTCGCGGCTCGCCGATGCGATGCAAGGCGGCTATGCGCTCCACCGTGTCGGCGCGGAAAGCGGGGTCGGAGAGCGCCTCTTCGGTTCCGGGCGTGGCGATGAAGGTGGGCGCAACGGCGTTTACGCGGATGTTGTATTTGCCCCATTCGACCGCGAGGCATTTGGTGAGGTGGGCGATCGCTGCCTTGTTCAGGCAGTAGACCGATTCCGTGGGCAAGGCTGCGAACCCCGCCTGCGAGCTCATATTGATGATCGATCCGCTCATCTGGCGCCGCATGACGCGCTGGGCGGCCTGGCAGGCAAAAAACGTGGACTTGGCATTCAGGTCGATGGTTTCGTCAAATTCTTTTTCGCTCACATCCTCAGCAAGATTGCTCCATCCCCCGCCGGCGTTGTTGACCAGAATATCGAGCCGGCCGAAGCGCGCGACCACGGCAGCGATGGCGCTCGAGATTTGATCGAGGTGTGTCACATCCATTTGCAGCGGTAAAGCCTGGCGGCCCAAGGCAGTGATTTCGCTGGCGAGCCCTGAGCCGGTCGACACGTCGCGCAGCCCCAGGGCTACGTCCGCTCCCGCTTGCGCCAGTTCGAGCGAAATTGCGTGTCCCAGTCCACGGGCCGCGCCCGTAACCAAGGCTACCTGGCCCGTCAAATCAAATTGGGTATTCATCGCGCCTCCTTATGATTTATGTTGGCGGTCATGGTAGGGCGGGGCATCGTGCAGTGTCAAGCGTGGGAACGGTGGGTTGTTACAAGGGCGGTTCCGGAAACACCTAAGTCAAGATTCATCCACATTTCCGCGAGGGGTCTTCCCCAAGCGCCCCCACCACAAACCGACCTTGCGCGCTCGGCCGGGATTGATTCAGCATGGGGGTCGCATACCCCGAGGAGGATTTAGGGGGGGCCTGCGACCCGCCACGATGAGTTCGGCTACTCGCCGATTCCCCAGCTTGGGAAGAATCAAGCAGTCATGCTGACGGTGCCGGCTGTCAATTGCGACGTCGAAGCGGCGTTCCAGCCGAGCTCTGTGAGATCCTGCTGAATCGTCGAATAGGCGGTCTGCGCCGACGACAGATTTCCAGACTGAAGAGCTTGCCCAAGCGTGCCAAACGCTTGTGCCAGGTTCATACTCGAACTGGAACTGCCGCTCTCGGTGCCACCCCCGTGGTGGTGATGATGGTGGTGCCCGGAGGCGCCTGCCTGTTGCACGTCCTGCGAAATGGTGGAATAAGCTGTCTGCGCGGCAGAAAGATTCCCACCCTGCAGTGCTTGCCCCAGGGCGCTGAACGCTTGGGACAGAGGGTTGGTGCTTTGCGTCGAATTCGAGAAGTTCTGGCTCAGGATACTGAAGTCGGATTTGGCCTGGGTCAGGTTGCCGGACTGCAAGTCCTTACCTAATTGCTGGAATTCACTTTGGACTTTCCCAGTTTGTCCACTCTGACCTTGCAAAGCATGGGTCAGACCAAAGAAACTGCTTGCCGTTATGGCAGAAAGAGACATCGTCCACCTCAACTGACTGGATTGGAGAAAGAATCCAGGTTTTTGCCGGCCCCGGCGCAATGTACTTCGTCCGGCGGCTCAGAATCACGCGGAAGCATTCCGCTTCGATCTGGACTTCCTCTCCGTCTCCTCTATGAGCAACCGAGATACCGAAGGTGACTTTTCCGGGTCGCCGCTAATCCCCATAAATACAGAGGGTTCCAGCGCAGAGGTTTCTGACGGGGACTTGGGCTCGGAATCGTTAGGCAGCAGTTCCCTAGTGGAGCTGGCGGAATGAGGCAAATCTTGCCCTCCTGTGGGGGGTGGATTCCCTTTAGCTATTTTCGAAAGCTTCGGTGGGGGGGGCGCTCGGCTGGTCTTGGGTGCGCTTGCTGCGGTCCAAGTCTGGAACCCCACACCAGACCTCGCATACCAGAATGGAATTCGTCGGCTGTTTGGGGTCGAACTTAACGCTGGTAGTCTGGCCGGGAAGGTAGGGCGCGGCGGCGACGATTTCCGGCAGGGCGCTCACGTCCTGCGCCGCCTGGTAGGTGACGCCCGACACCTCATACTCATAAAGAAGGATGGGTCCCGCAGGTCCGTCCGGGACGAGTTCCATTAGTTCCAGAATTCTTCCCAGGACGATGCGTCCGCACGCATTCACGGCCAGGCGGCGAAGGCGTTCGATTTCAGCAGGGTCCTTGCGGCGCCGGCGCAGAGTCCGCCACGTCCACATGGCGGCGACGGCTGCCACGCTCGTGCCCGCCACTACGATTCCGAGTTCCTTCGATAGCGTCACTGTAATCCGGCTTCTCCCTGGGGAACCTTCGGCACGACCTTCTATTTCGTCTCCACTTCCACTTTCTCGGAGGGCTTACCTTCATTGCCCGCGAGGTCGACCGCAGTCACGTAATAGGTGAGAATTTTCCCCGGCTCGGCGTTTGCGTCCCGAAAGATGGGCGTGCGCAGCAAATCCTTGTTCAAGAGTTGCGGTGTTTGGTTCCCCAGGCGATAGACACGGTAGCCCGCCAGATCGGTCTCCGTATTCGCCGTCCACACCAATTCCACTCCACCTGCGGAGAAGATGCCGGTCAATCCCTGGGGCGGGGCAGGCGGGAAAATATCACGAGGCGTGACCTTTGCCGCTTGCGAGTTGTCGCTCATGGCTGTATGAGCAGGCTCACCGAATAGTGCGCGCACCGTGTAGTAGTACGTGTGGCCGAACTCGAATTGGCTGTCGCGGTAAGGAGGAGCGACCGTCTGCCCCAGCACCACAAAGCTGCCGGGTTGGCCGGTATTGCTGCGGTAGATCCTATAGCCCGTAACGCCCTGGAGCGGTTGGCCGCTGAGCATCTGGGTGGAGGGAACGAACCTGACTTCCACCGCTTTTTCCGTGGTCACACAGGACAAGCTTCCCACCGGTTCTGAAACGTCCAGAACGGGAACGTCCACAAAGTTTGAGGGGTCGCTTTCGAGGGGACGATGCCGAAACCCACGCGTGAGCGTGCGCACAGCCAGCACCAGAGTCTGACCACGCCAGGATTGGAATTCCTTCTCCGTGAGATGGGCGGGGTAGGCAACGTCCCGATCGTGCGCGTAAGGGAACCACTCATCGCGGGTGAGGGTCACCCAGACTTCGGGTTCCGGCAGCTTGGAAAGGCCCTTGGCCTGGGGAGCCACGCCCCGCAGTAACTGCACTTCCAACGGCTTTATCAAGCGCTCGCCGTCGTTCGTCTCCTGCGGAATGGTGAAGTGGAATTCCAGGGTTTGCCCGACCTGAGCGACGGTGAGGTTTGAGATCTTTGCTGGCCGCTCCAGGCGCGGTGGGTGTGGGGGGCCTTGCACGCCGCATCCATACAGGCACCCGGCAGCGGAGGTTATGAGCAGTATCTGCAGAATTCGCACCAGCCACGGCACTCGGGAGGAAGGGAGGGCCGCCGTCCTCAGAATGTGGGCGGTGCCGGGGGTGACAGATTGCCCTGCGGCCCAGGATCCCTGACTGCGATCTTGGGCGTCAACCGTCCTACGGGCCACGCGTTGCAAAGGTCGGGGATGTAGTTTCACAGGATGTATCGGCTGAGGTCTTGATTCTTGACGATGTCCGCCAATTGCTTTTGGACGTACGCGGCATCCACGCGTACGACTTTCTTTTTCAGGTCCGGCCCCTCGAAGGAAACTTCGTCGAGCAGCTTTTCCATGATGGTATGCAGCCGCCGCGCTCCGATGTTTTCCGTCGCCTCGTTCACGGCCGCCGCGAATTTGGCGACCTCCTCCAGCGCGTCGTCGGTGAAAGTGATCTTGATGCCTTCCGTCTCCAGCAGCGCCGTATATTGCTTTACCAGAGCGCTCTTCGGTTCCTTCAGGATGCGTATGAAATCGTCGGTTGAGAGCGAGTGCAGCTCCACGCGGATGGGAAAGCGGCCCTGCAGTTCCGGGATCAGGTCCGACGGCTTGGAGACGTGGAAAGCGCCCGCGGCGATGAACAGGATGTGATCCGTGCGGATCATCCCGTAGCGGGTATTCACGGTGGTGCCTTCCACGATGGGCAGGATGTCGCGCTGCACACCCTCGCGGCTTACGTCGGGCCCGGTTCCGCGTTCGCGCCCCGCAATCTTGTCGATCTCATCCAGAAAGATAATACCTGACTGCTCGGCGCGCTCGACGGCGGTTCGCGTCACCTGGTCCATGTCGATTAGCCGATTTTCCTCCTCCTGGATCAGGTATTCCATGGCTTCGGTGACGTGCATGCGGCGTTTCTTGGTGCGCTGGCCAAAGAGTCCCGGGAGGATATCCTTGATATTGATATCCATCTCTTCGATGCCCTGTGAGGTGATGACCTCGAAGGCGGGCATATTGCGCTCGCGCATCTCCACTTCCACTTCCCGGTCGTCCAGCTTGCCTTCCCGAAGCTGGGCGCGGATCTTCTCCCGCGTGCGGTGAAGTTGTTCCTGGGCGGCCTGGGCGCGTCCCTCGTCATTATCTGCGGGAGCTTTCTCGGGTTTGCGCGCCGAGGGGGGAGGCGGCAGCAGGAGATCCAACAGGCGCTCCTCGGCGTTCTGCTCGGCTTTTTCGGCGACCTCATCCACCTTTTCTTCGCGCACCATGTCGATGGAAACTTCCACCAGGTCGCGTATCATCGACTCCACGTCACGCCCCACATAGCCAACTTCGGTGAAGCGCGAGGCTTCCACTTTCAGGAAAGGTGAATTTGCCAGACGCGCCAGCCGGCGGGCGATTTCCGTTTTGCCGACTCCCGTGGGGCCAATCATAATGATGTTCTTGGGGAGGATATCTTCGGCGATCTCCGGCGCAAGCTTCTGCCGGCGCATCCGGTTACGCAGCGCAACGGCCACCGAGCGCTTGGCGTTGGCTTGGCCTACTACATACTTGTCGAGCTCGACTACGATCTGTCGCGGCGTCAGATCGTCAAGCGCGGTTGAGGCTTCGAGATTGTCGGGCAAATAGAAAACCATTTTTGAGTCGTTCAATCTGGAGCTGGAAAAGCGTCTGAGCTACAGCTCCTCAATATGAATCTGATCGTTGGTGAAGATGCAGATCTGGCTGGCCAGGAGCATGGCTTCCTGGACAATTTCCTTGGCGTTCATTTCCGTGTGTTTGGCAAGCGCGCGCGCCGCCGCCAGTGCGAAAGGTCCGCCGGAACCAATGGCAACAATGCCGTCATCCGGCTCAATCACGTCGCCATTGCCGCTGACCAGATAGGTGTTCTTCTCATCCGCAACCAGCAGCAGCGCTTCCAGGTGGCGCAAGGCGCGGTCGGTGCGCCAATCCTTGGCCAATTCCACTACGGCCCGGCTGAGGTTACCGTGGTATTCATCGAGCTTTTGCTCGAAACGGGAAAACAGGGAGAGCGCGTCGGCCGTGCTTCCAGCGAATCCCGCCACAACCTTTTCGCTGTACAGGCGGCGGATTTTGCGGGCCTTTTGCTTTACCACGCTTTCGCCCATGGTTACCTGGCCGTCGCCGCCCATGGCCAGGTGTCCGCCCCGGCGCACGCATAGAATGGTAGTGCTTCGTATTTTTGCGGAATTCTTCACCGAGGCTCCATCAAAACATTATAGCAGATGTCCCTGGCCTCACTCGGGCGTGAAGTAGTTGGCGGGATACTCCTCGTCATACTTCGCGGTATTGCGAAAGATCTCCCCACTCCGTTCGTCGTTCACATAGCGCGAGATGTGCATGGGGGTTTGGATTCCATCGAACGTCTTGTAGTCCGCGTACGCGTCCGAGTAATCATCATAGTCGTTGGTCTTGGGGTTGCGGACCCGATAGGTTATGCGGGTGGGGACGAAGGTCTGGCGGTTCAAATCCAGCCGAATGATGGCGCCCCCCGACTCGATGATCTCGATGGCCTGCGTGGCCGCATTATCCACAAAGTCAACACCGCCCACTTGCACCAGCACGCCAGGCTCATTGATACGCAAGCGCAACAGGTTTTCAAGGCAGTAGCGGTTGGAGGCGATCCAACGCTGCACCTGCTCAACCGGTTGGCTGATCAGCCCGTAGCGGTTGAGTTCCCAGCCCTTGTCGCCGTTATTGATCAAGATAACAGGCAGGGTCTTCCCGTAGGAAAAGCGTCGCTTGTCCGGGTACTGCACATAGCTTTGAAAGGGCGCCAAGCCTGCCGTGGTTTCATCATGAATGGAGAAGGTCCGCCCCTTGGTGGTCAGGGTTTTGAAATTCAAAAATGCCTGTCCTCCTAGCGCCTGAATCGTGCGGTTGAGAATCTCCTGCGCTTTGGGGTCGACGCGCCGTGGCAGCACTGGCGCCGGGGGTTTTTGTGCCGGGAGCGTGGCAGTTGCCAAAACGACCATGGCAAACGCCCGCCCCAGGCAACCGAACCAGGAGATCAGCGGCTTAACCACAGAGAACATTGCCTCCATTGATGTTGACAACCTCCCCCGTTATATACGTCGAGAGCGGCGAGGCCAGGAAGAGAATCGGCATGGCCACCTCTTCAGGTTTTCCAAACCGCCGAAGCGGGATAACCGAAAGCGCCTGTCGGTGCTCACGCCGATTGCGCATCACCGGCGCCGCCATTTCCGTGCCGATCCATCCCGGCGCCACACAGTTCACAAGGATATGATGCGGCGCAAGCTCTGTCGAGAGGCCTTTGCTGAGACTGATTATTCCACTGGAACGAACTTCGACTCAATTGCTTGCCGCACTTTCTGCGAAAGGGATTCGACGTCTTCCAGCGTCAGATCTTTGGTTTCGATGGCCGGGTGCACGAACATTTCCGTCTGTCCTGCCCGCACATGATACGTATCAGGCTCAAGCACGTGGCGCGTTCCGTTGAGAGTAATGGGCACAATCGGCACGCCGGCCAGAATGGCGATGTAAAAGCTTCCGGCCTTGAAAGGGAGCAGTTGGCCGGTGCGGCTGCGATGGCCTTCGGGAAACAGCAGCACAGATTTTCCCTCGCGAATTTCCTGCGCCACCTTCTTCATGCTTTTCATGGCTTCGCGCGGCCGGTCACGATCCACGGGGATGTGTCCGGAACGGCTCAGGTGCCAGCCCATGAACGGCAGGTGAAAGAGCGAGCGCTTGGCGACGAAGCGAAACTGGGCGGGCAGATTCACAAAAAGAATGGGGATATCCATGGCGCTCTGATGATTCACGCAGAAGATGGTGGTGTGGCTGGGATGCACGTGCTCCAGGCCTTCCACGCGCACGCGGATTCCACTGGTCTTCAAGATCAGCCACGACCAGACGCGGGCGCAGGCGTGCTGCCAGCGCCCGCGCGCGTCGAAAAGAGATCCCAGAAGCGAGAACGTTCCACAGATGGCGGTGTAGGAATAAATGAGGAGGTTGGTGAAGAGCAGGGAACGCGCGTAGCTTAAGAGATAGCGGCCGCGCCGCTCGGTACGGGTCTTCCTGGCCACGGCTGGGGAGGCGGTTTCCATGACATCATCGGGCAAGTTACACAACGGCACTGCCGGCGGGGCCCGGCAATTGCAGCGTTCCTGCGCTTAGCGCACTCTTGATGGCGCCCACCAGGAAGAGCGATCCGAAGACGAGCACCACGTTGTCCGGAGCGCTTGCGCCGCAGGCCTTTTCCATCGCGCGGACGGGGTCAGATTCCAAGTGCAGCGTGCCCGGCCGGAAACGTAGGGCGGCCACAATTTCCTCAGGGGAGGCGGCGCGTGGGTGGTCAGGGCGAGTGAAGTAGACCTCTCCCGCCAGCGCGAAGAGGATTTCGCTAATCTCTCCCATCGCCTTATCGCGCATGGAAGCATACACCAGACGCAGGCGGCGTTCCGGCAATTCCTCGCGGATGAAAGTGGCCAGCTCGCGCGCCGCAGCAGGATTATGCCCGCCGTCGAGCAGCACCAGCGGCTGCCGGTGAATCGGTTCCAGCCGGCCTGGCCAGGAGGCGTTGCGCAGGCCCAACAAAATGCCGCGGCGGGAGATCAGAAACCCTTCCTCATTCAGTCGCCGGGCCGCTGCCACCGCGAGGGCAGTGTTCTTTACCTGAAATTTTCCCAGGAGGGGCGCGGTCAGCCCGGCAAAGTATTCCTCGCCCAGCAGCATGTCAAAAGTGTAGCGGCCCTGGTTGGTACGAAGTCTGGTGATAGTTGCGAACTCGGCCATGACCGCTAAATCAGCCGCGGATTCTTCCGAGCGTCGCTGGATGACGGCGGCAGCCTCCGGTTCTTCAACTCCCGAAATCACGGGACGATGGGGCTTGATGACCCCGGCCTTTTCCGCGGCGATGGCGGCCAGAGTGGAGCCCAGAAACTCCATGTGGTCGAAGTCGACGTTGGTGATCACCGCCACGCGCGGATCCGTCACATTGGTGGCGTCCAAACGCCCACCCATGCCGACTTCCAGCACTACAAACTGCGCCTCAACCTGCGCAAAGTGCAAGAACCCCACCGCCGTGAGGAATTCAAAAAGGCTGGGGGGCCCTTCCAGCTTGCCTTCCCGGACCAAGCTTTCGACGGTCGTGGCAACTCGTGAAAAGGCCGAGGCAAAATCCTGGTCGGATATTTCCTCCCCGTTTACCCGTACCCTTTCGTTCACCCGGACCAGGTGGGGAGAAGTGTAGAGCCCCGTGCGATAACCAGCATGTTCCAGGATGCTGGCCAGCATGGCACAGGTGGAACCCTTGCCGTTGGTTCCCGCCACAATGGCTGTGGGGTAGCGTTCGTGGGGATAGCCCAGCTCCGCCAGGATTTGGGTAATGGCCGCCAGCCCGAACTTCAGGCCGTGCAGCTCATGGCCCAAGCCGGCAAGATATTCCAAGCATTCAGGGTAAGTCATGGGAATCGAGGCATCGAGCCATCGGATCATCTGGCCATCGGTTCATCTGGCGATTGGGTGATTTAGTGATTTAAAGCCCCAGTGATTCCTGTTCGTCGCTCCATCAACTAATCGCGAAATCACCAAATCACTCAATGACCCCATCACTCGATGAACTGATGAGCCGATGGGCCGATGAGTCGATTTCTCAAGAGTCCCAGGCCCGCATCAGGCCAAAGGCCCGCGCGATGAAACTCTTCAACTCTTTGCGAGGGACGATGGCGTCGAGCATGCCGTGCTCCAGGAGAAATTCGGAGCGCTGGAACCCTTCGGGCAACTTTTGGCGGATGGTCTGTTCAATGACGCGCGGGCCTGCGAAGCCAATCAGCGCCCCCGGCTCGGCAATGTTCAAATCTCCCAGCATGGCGTAGCTGGCGGTGACGCCTCCCGTGGTGGGATCAGTGAGCACTGAAATGTAGGGCTTGCGCACTTCATCCAGGCGGGCCAGCGCTGAACAGATTTTGGTCATCTGCATCAGGCTGATGGCGCCTTCCATCATGCGCGCCCCGCCGGAGCAGGAAACGATCACCAGTGGCAGCTTCTTCTCGATGCAGCGATCGATGGCGCGGGTTACCTTTTCTCCCACCACGGCGCCCATGCTGCCGCCCACGAACTGAAACTCCATGGCGCAGATGATGGCAGGCTTGCCTTCGATCAGTCCCTCGCCGGTCAGAAGTGCGTCCTTCATGCCGGTTACTCTTTCGGCTTGCTTCAGCCGGTCGCGGTATGCTTTCGTGTCCTTGAAATGCAGGGGGTCCGTGGAAGCAAGGCGGGCGTCGTGCTCCGTGTAGAGCCCGTCATCAAACAGCATTTCCAGCCGCGCGTGTGAGCCCATTTTGAAATGGTGCCCACACTTGGGGCAGCACTGCAAATGGGTTTCCAGATCCTTTTTCCATAGGATCTGCTTGCAACCGGCGCACTTCACCCAGAGCCCTTCGGTCTGGACGCGCTTCTCCTTGGGCGTCTCAAGCGGCTGCCTCTCTTTGCGGAACCAAGTCATGGAATCCTATTTATCGGTTCATCCGGCCATCGGACTGACTTATCCGAAACTCGAAACTCGAAAATCGGAGGAAATTATGACTCAGTTTCGAATTTCGATTTTCGTGTTTCGCTTGTTCACCCGATGGCCCGATCCTCAGTATTCTATCCCCCGTTGGGCGGGGATGCCTTTCTGGTACGGGTGCTTGACCTCGCGCATTTCCGTCACCAGGTCAGCCATCTCGACGAGCGTTGGGTGGGCGTTGCGGCCGGTCAGGATCACGTGCACCTTCTCCGGTTTTTTCTTCAGGGTTTCCACCACCGGCTCCGGGTCCAGCATCTTGTAACTGATCGCGTAGTTGATCTCGTCAAGGATCACCATGTCGTAGCGCCCGCTCTGGATCTCCCCGCTCGCGAACTGCCAGGCTTCCTCGGCCAGCCGCACATCCTCCAGATCAGGTTTCTCGGCGCCGACTTTCACAAATCCGCGGCCCATAGGCAGGATCTTCAGGTGATCGTCACCCAGCATCTTGGCGGCGTCCAACTCGCCATAGTGCCATGAACCCTTAATGAACTGTACCATCAAGACCTTCAGGCCTTGTCCCACAGCCCGAAGCGCCGTCCCCAGAGCGGCCGTCGTTTTGCCTTTGCCGGGGCCCGTGTTTACGATAATCAACCCTTTTCGATCTTCTGGCAAGCGATCTCCTATTGAATCATTTGCTCATCGGTTCATCGGCTCATCGTTTCATCGGTCCATCGAAGTTCCCGATCTTGGTTCAATGATGTCTCGCAGTGTGTTGCGAGGCTGCAAAAATGGCCAGGAGTTCGTTGGCCTCTTTCTGGAGATCCGCCAGGCGAGGTGAAGGAATCAGTTGCCCATCGGCAATCAATTCCAGCCAGAATACGACCTCGTCGATTTCTTCCACCACGATACCCATCTTCGCGATGAATTCAGCTCGCGATCGTGCTCGTCCCACCGCACGGTAGTTTGCTGCAACCGCTGTTCCAGCACGGAGTAGTTGCCTTCCAATGATGCGTCCTTCCTCGCTTTTGGGCAATGATCGGAATAGATGGAGTACACGGAGCGCTAATTGCTTCGTACGCTGCCTCAATTCTTCATGCTTGTTCTCCATCCCATTTCCGACGAGCTTGATATAAGAGTAATGATGTCCCAAATACCGATGGACCGATGAGCCGATGAATCGATGGACAGATTCTCCTACCGGGGGTAAGGGTAACCGCGCAATATTGTGAAGCCGCGATAGATCTCCTCGACAATAGGGTCCGCGCCCAGTCGTGTGTCAGGGTCATGCGCGAGAGCGCCAGCAGAACATCGGCCTCCTGGCGAAACGCCGCGGAGAAGCCGTCCGGCCCTCCGACCAAAAATACCAGCTCGCGCGTGCCCCGCAAAGCTTGCTCGCCAAGCCACTCTGCAAACTCCTCGGAGGTCCGCTCGCGCCCCCGCTCGTCGAGCAGGACTTTGGTTGCCCCGCGCAGCTTTTCGAGCAGCGCGCGCTCGGCGGAGGTCAATCCTGCTTTCCGGGCCTTGCTTGAGCCGCGCAGGGGCGGAAGTTCCTCCAAAACCAAGCCTGTGAAATGTTCGATACGGCCTGCCAGGTCCTGCTGGAGCGCCCGCAAGTGCGAGTCTTTGGTTTTACCTTCCCAGAGAATTTTGATGCGCATGGTTAGAATCGGGTCATCGGGCCATCGGTTCATCGGCTCATCGGGTCATCTCGTGATTTTGCGATTTAGTGATGGAGTGATTGAAGACCAGAGGAATTTCTGGTTGTAACTCAATCAATCAACCTCAGAATCACCAAATCGCTCAATGGCCCGATGAACCGATGGCCCGATGACCCGATGAACCGATGGGCCGATCCTCTCCTTGCCTTAGCCTTCCGGCACCTGCAGCCTCGGCGCATTCTTCCAGAGGCGTTCCAGGTCGTAGAAGTTCCGCGCGCGCTCGGAAAAAATATGAACGATGAAATTGAGGTAATCGATCAGAATCCACTCAGCCTGCGCGTAGCCTTCCACGTGAGTGGGCGCGTGCCCGGATTTCTTGAGCCTCTCCAGGATGCCGTCACAAATTGCCTGGGTATGGCGTGTGGAGGTGCCGCTACAAATCAGGAAGTAGCTGGTGAAGGAGTTGCTTCCTTCCAGGTCCAAGACGCGCAAGTCCAGCGCTTTTCGATCCTGGGCGGCATGGACCGCTTCGCGTAGGTAAGGGGTCATCGTTCTGAACGTCTCCCGGCTGGGCCGGGACGGTACAAACCTTCCTTCAAGATGTATTCTTCCACAAGCGGCGGAACAAGGCCAGTGATCGGCTGTCGCGCCCGGACGGCCTGGCGAATGTCACGCGAGGCGACGGGCGCATCCACGCCGCGCAGAAGGTGGATGGCGCCGTGGCGAAGTCGGAGGGTGTCCGCTTTTTCCCGAAGCCGCCGCGCCGGCAGCAGGTCAGGCGGCGCCACCTTGCGAATCGCGCCGGCATCGAAGCCGGGTCGCGATACCACGATAAACTCCACGGAGTCGAGCAAGCGGCGGAATTCCTTCCAGAGGGGCAGATCCAGGAAAGCATCCACACCCAGCAAAAAATAGAGGCGGTCGTGCCCCCGCAGCCTGCGCCGTACGGTCCGCACGGTATCAATGGAATAGCGCGGTGAGCCGTTGGGGGTGGGCGTTTCAATCGTCGAAGGAATAAAGGCCGGTTCCCCGGCGCAGGCCAGTGCCACCATCGCAAAACGCTGCGCGTAATCCGTAAGGTGATCGTGAATCTTGTGCGGTGGGTTCCCGGTCGGAATGAAAAGGATTCTGTCGAGTCCGAAGCGTCGCCGGGCCGCGCGCGCCGCCGCCAGATGCCCGGCGTGCAAGGGATCAAACGTTCCACCGTAGAGTGCGATGTTCATGAGAATCGGATGATCGGAAAATCGAGTGATCGGGTGAGCAAACCCATCGGGTCATTGGGTGATTTTGTGACCGGGTGAACAAGCAACAAACCAGGTCGAAGTTGTTTATTGCTCATCGGATCGCCCGATCTCCAGATCACCCGCTTTCGGCAGTTGCTCCAACCGTGTCCAGATGGCCTCCTTCAATTCTTCCAATCCTGCTCCCGTCACGCCGGAGATTTCATACAGGCTGTGGCCCTGCTCGCGGCAGAATTCACGCAACCTCGTGAGCCGCTCGCCTTCGCCCGCGGCGTCAATGCGCGAAGCCACCAGCAGCATGGGTTTAGCAGCCACCACCGGGCTGAAGCTTCGCAGCTCGTTCAGAATGATGTGGTAGTCCTCCACCGGATCCCGACCCGACTGCTCCGCCACATCGATCAGATGCAGCAGCAAGCGCGTCCGCTCCACGTGTTTCAAGAAGCGTATGCCCAGCCCCTTGCCCTCATGTGCGCCGGCGATGAGGCCGGGGATGTCGGCCATCACGAAGGAGCGCTCTTCGTCCAGTCCTACCACACCCAGGCAAGGCTCGAGGGTGGTGAAAGGATAATCTGCGATGCGTGGGCGCGCCGCACTGAGCCGCGAAATCAAGGTGGATTTGCCCACGTTCGGGAAGCCCACCAATCCCACGTCAGCCAGGAGCTTCAGTTCCAGTTTCAGGTCGCGCTCAACGCCCGGCTTGCCGGGTTCGGCATGGCGTGGAGCCTGGTGCGTGGAGGTGGCAAAACGCGCGTTGCCGCGCCCGCCGCGCCCGCCCTTGGCGGCGATGACCTGCTGGCCCGACTGGACAAAATCCCAAAGCTTCTCGCCGCTCGTGGCATCATACACCACCGTGCCCACGGGGAGTGTCACCGTGGTGTCCGCGCCGTCCTGCCCGTGCCGGTTTGAGCCCTCCCCGTGGCCCCCGCGCTTGGCCTTGAATTCCCGGTTATAGCGGAACTTCAACAGGGTGTTCAAGTTTCCGTTGCTTTCCAGGATTACATCGCCGCCCCGTCCGCCGTCACCGCCACTCGGTCCGCCGCGCGGAACATATTTCTCGCGCCGGAAGGCTACACAACCGTTGCCTCCTGCCCCGGCGGCCAAGTGAATTTTAGCTTCGTCGATGAACATTTCTGATAATCGGGAGATGGGGTGATCGGGTGAACAAGAGAAACACGACGATCGAAATTCGAATCTCAAGACTCGGACCTAAGTTCCTCCGCTTTTCGAGTTTCGCTTTTCGAGTTTCGGCGGGACCGGCTTGTTCACCGGGTCACCCGATCTTTCAATTCGTTGATGGGACTAGGATGCTGACGAAGCGGCCCGAACGGCCCTTATCTTCGAAGCGAACTACGCCCGAGACTTTGGCGTACAGCGAATCGTCTTTGGCGAGGCCCACGTTATTACCGGCCTTCAAAGGCGTGCCGCGCTGGCGAACCAGGATGGAGCCTCCGGACACGAACTGGCCGTCAAACCGCTTCACACCCAAGCGCTGGGCGTTGGAATCGCGGCCGTTGCGGGAAGTTCCCTGACCTTTCTTGTGTGCCATAACAGAATTCCTTTGGATGCGAGGGCGATGCTACCCTGCGACGATGTCTTGAATCAGTATCTCGCTGAAAGATTGACGATGTCCCCGCGTGCGCCGGTATTGCTTCTTGCGTTTGAATTTCAGCACCCGCACCTTGGCGTCGCGATCGTTGCGCAGGATCGTCCCTTTCACCTTGGCGTTCTCAACGAGCGGCGCGCCCAGGGTGAGCTTCTCCTTGCGCACGCCCAACACGTGATTGAATTCGATGGTCGAGCCCGGGTCACCCGCCACGCGCTCCACGCGCACAACGTCACCCGGTGAGACTTTGTATTGTTTCCCGCCGGAGCGGAAGATGGCGTACATAGATTCTCTTTCTCCTGTTTCCCGAAAACAACCATTATACGAACCACAAGCCAAAACTGTCAACGAAATGCCGAAGGTGGTAGTGTCCTAAAATCACTTGAAAGACCCTCTTGCGATTTTTTGCTCATGCCGATACCATTCTTCGCCGATAGACACTCTGAGGGTTGTTGATGAAACGGATCAAGAAAGAGTTTGTCCAAAAAATGATCTCGCACATCAATAGAAAGGCTTGGTGGCATTGTCCCCCTCTTGACTCGGAGGCTTATTCCAAGCGCGGAAAATTCTACGCATCAAGCTTTGCAGAATGCGAATTCTATGGCCGTCCGCTAGATACACCCGGCCGCGTGAAGGTTCAGAATCCGATTGTGGGCGATGAGTTCTCCATCCATAGAGTCCTATTCGGAAAGACCGTTAGGATTCCTGATGGGCATCCGCGCACCCTAGAGATGCGCTTGGCGCTTGATGCAAGAATGAAAAAGGCGGCACTTGCGAAAGGCTATGATGCAATCGTGATTCTAGCTACCCACACTTTCAAGCAGTTTAAGGCGGAAGGGATAGTCCCCCGCAGTATTGAATTGAACGTCCTAAGGCCCTAGATGTTGTATGAATTACAGTGATTGAACACAACAGGTTGCGCTTTTTTCTTGACGAACTCAACGAGATCGAATATTCTCCAGCCGAGTTAGGGATAGCGGCGAAACTTTTTAGGGGGAGAAGAAGTGCAAAGCCTTTTAGAGGCTGTGCAGGGCAAATACGGTACGATCCTGATTGATCCTCCTTGGCGTTTCGCCAACCGTACGGGAAAGATGGCCCCGGAGCATAAGCGGCTTCATCGCTACGAGACGCTTTCTTTCGAGGAGATTGCTGCCCTGCCAGTCGGTAAAATCGCCGCTGAAAAGAGCCACCTTTATCTGTGGTGCCCCAACGCGCTTGTGGCCGAGGCCCTTGGCATTATGAAGGCGTGGGGATTCACGTACAAGACGAACATCGTTTGGTACAAAGTCCGTAAGGATGGAGGGCCGGACGGCCGCGGCGTCGGATTCTACTTCCGCAACGTGACCGAGTTGGTTCTATTCGGCATCAAGGGCCGTATGCGGACGCTCGCGCCAGGGAGAAGCCAGGTCAACGTTATCGTCACTCGAAAGCAGGAGCACTCCAAGAAACCAGAAGCGCTTTACGACATCATCGAGCGTTGCAGCCCTGGACCGTATTGTGAGCTTTTCGGTCGCTGCCGGGTGCGCGGCTGGACCCAATGGGGTGACGAATTGGATAGTTACGAGCCTCCTCCGTACAAGGCGTATGCGTGGGCTACGAATGGGGATCGTAACAAGCCTCTCCAATCCCCACCAGTAGAAGCGGGCAGCCCCCAGCGCCGCCTCCATCTACCTTCGGTATGAGTTTGTCCCAATGCGTCGATGTCGTTCCGTATTTGTGCCACTCTCCAAGCTGCGTAAACAATGTCCTCAACTCGCTCAATCGGGTGATGATGACCCCAACCGCAAGCACCCGAAGTTCTTTCAGTAGCCGGAAGTTATTAAGGTCGCGGTCGTAAAACTCTGTCTTGTTGTTCCACTCCACTTCCACCCCCACCTCATTTTTGAAATTGTCGATCTTGTGAGTCGGGATCGGAACTGGTCTGCCGTCCACGGTGATCGCAATATCGAACGATTTCTCTCCCCACCCCCGCTCGCGAAGAAATCCGTCAATCATCTCTGGAATCTGTGATCTTCCCCCACCTGGGTTCATGATATGGCTGCGCTTCAAAGAGAACGCACCGAGACACTCCACGAGGTCCTTAAACTCGTTCGGGTAATCGCTCGCGAGGATGGCAGAAGCGTGTCCGCGTTCCTCAATGCGAAATCTGTCGCGGACTTCCTGGGGAATGCTTTTAAGTCCCATGACCGGCGCATATTACCACAAGCTCTCATTTATGGCTTGCGACTTCCTTGACCCTGTCCTTGACCCTTCCTTGACCCACTCTTTTTTGAAGCCTACCGACCGTGGTTCTCTGCCCTCTCTTTTGGCCGGCTGGCGCATCTCTGAAACCGCGATGCCGTGTCAAGCCGATTTTTTGAATTTCTTATTCGCCTTTGACAAACTTCTCCCTTCGACTTCAGAATGGCCTGCAGCCGGTGAAGCGGAGGCGGGCTCTGCTGGCGAGCAACCCGCTGAGGAATAGCCGGTCGGAGGCTGATGGAAACGATGCCGGGGCGGCCTGCGGTCGCCCCCCTCCTAAGCTCTGGGCACAGCTTCCCCATGCCTGAAAAACGCGCCGTACCCCTTCGGCAAAGTGGCGGGTTGCCGACTTCGCCGTCGGCTGCCATTCTGTACGTATTATCTCATAGGATTATTCCAAGTTATAGTCGTTCCTCCTTTATGTAGAGCCCGGGGGGCGGGAAGGGTTGGCTCCCCGCCGCCTGCCGGGGATGAAGCACGGCCCCGTGGGCGTTGGGTTCTTGCTCTTGCCATGCGAGTTTGCCGAGTCGGTTCGGTCCCTTTCATCTCTACGGGCTAGCCAGGTTGCCCTGGTCCCCATGAGGTTGTTCGGGAGCAGGTCCCTATCAGAGCGCGGTCTTGGTGTACCTAGCGCCAGCACGGGCTTCCTGCTCCAGTACGCCGACTTGGCGGCCCCAACGGTCTTCCCGATAAGGGCAGCCGTGCTTCAAAACTCCATACGCACAACGCGCCAAGGAGTGCGCGATGGCGGCCTTGGCCACGTTGGGTTTCTTGCTGCGGCGCAGGCGGTGGTAGCGCCGCGCGAAAGGATTGCGGTATTGAATGGCGACATTGGCGGCGGTGACGAAGGCCCAGCGCAGCCAGCGCGATCCCTGGCGGGTGATGGGACCCGACACCTTCACTTCCCCGCTGTCGTAAAAGCTGGAGACCAGCCCCGTATCGTTGGCCAAGGCCTTGGCGGAACGAAACCGCTCGATCGTGCCGATCTCACTCCAAATCACCGGGGACAGGATGGGGCCGATGCCGGGGATTGTGCGCAGCAGCGCCAACTCGGGGAATTGTCCGTCCACCGCCTGCAAGTACTTCTCGCTGATTTCGATCTCCTCCTCCAGGAACTGCAGCAGGCGTTGGATCTGAGGGATACTTTCGGCCAAGGGCATCGGCAAGGTCTGTTCCGCCAGCCACTTCTCCCCGGCCGCTCCGAACGGGTCGGTCCCCGGCGCCTGCAAGCCATGCATCCCCAGCAAGCTTTGCAGGTGATTCTTGGCTTTGCGTGCGCAGCAGGGCCAACCAGCAGCGCTGGCGTGCGCGCAGACGCAGGGCGCGAATCTCCGGCGGCGGAAACCACGCCTCCGGCAGCGGATCCAGATGGTGCGCGGCCAGCTTGCGCGCCAGCCGCTCGGCATCTAAACGATCATTCTTCTGCCGGCGGTTGCTGTCGATCCCCGCCGTGTGCACCCAGTGCGCGCGCTCTCGCCACCCCGCCTCTTCCAGCACGCTCATGGCAAAGTAGCCTGCCGTGCTCACCTCCAGGCCGATCTCGGCGTCGGGAGGAAGTTCCGTCAACATCTCCAGCCACTCCTCCCGCGTGTTGGCCATCGACTTCCGTGCCTTAATCTCTCCGTGATCAAGCTCCACCACCTTGCAACGACGCTTGTGAACATCCACTCCCACCGGCGTTCCAATGGGCGTTATACTCTTCTTCATCGCTTTGTCTCCTCGATGCAAAACTCTCGGTCTGAACCCGAGGGCCCGCTAAACTGGACCACCTCCAGTTTAGCGGCACCCGAGGAGGCATCGCCGCTTTCATAACATCAGAGCGCAGCTCTGCGATTCACGTCATCAGACCGCACTACAATCGCAGGGCTGCGCTCGCCCTGCGCCAGCCGGCCACCTTCCCCGATGTCTGGGTTCCGATGGACCCCATCGGGGTCCAGCAATCGGACTCCCCTGGGGAGAAGGCTATGATCTCAGGGTGGCTACGGCGCCGCACCTTACCTTGAGTAACCGCCCTCTCCGAGGGGAGGGAACCGATCTAACGAAGCCCAGGTTTTTGAGCCCCAAAGGGGCGAACTAACGAAGCCCGGCCAACGGCCTGGGTCAGCGGGACCCAAACCGATACCCGAGCCCTGAAGGGGTGGAACAATCCTTTTCAATCCCCCACGTACCGTTCGTCGTAGGCGATTCCGTGCGCGTCCAGCAGCTTCCGGAATTCCGCTGACCACGCGGTGGTGGGTTTCTTGTTGTGTTACGTAGAGTGGGGAAAGCGATTGCGGCATGGGGAAACGCGTATCTCGCCCTTTCAGGGCTGGGGGAAAATCGGCGGATAATCTAAACCCGGCCGTTGGCCTGGGCTTTGTTATTTCGCCCCTTTGGGGCTCATGAAATTGGATGCGGCTGGCCGGGTGGCGCAGAGCACAGCTCTGCGACTCACGTCTCTGAGCCTCCCCACCTTGCGCACAACAACGCAGAGCTTCGCTCTGCGCCTGGAGTTTCTACATTTAGGTCTGGCAAAGTAAGATTTCTATTGACAGACCGACCTGATTTCCGTTACCTTCCTCCTGAGTCCTGGCTCCGGAGGTTAACTTGCCTGACGATCTCAAGGATTCCATTCTTTCGATATTCGAGGCCTCACTGGATGCCCAGTTGCGGGCGGTTCGCCGTCTCCGCGGCGGTTCCCCAGCCCCCGCCCCGAGGCCGCGCCGCACAGGTCTGTCCCAAGTGGACATGGCGTACGACATACTCAAGAAGGCCCGTACCCCCTTGCACATTTCCGAACTCCTGGCGCACCTCCGCGCCGCCTTCCACGTCACCGTCGATCGCGAGAGCCTGGTCTCTTCGCTGACCAAAAAAGTCGCCCGCGGCGATCGCTTCCTGCGTACCGGGAAGAACACTTTCGGCTTACGTCCGGAGGCCCGATGACTCTGTTCGCCGCCTGGTCGGAGATCGTGGCGGACTGGGCCCCCACTTTTCCCCAGCAGCGCACCCTGCAGCGCGCCGTGCGCCAGGCCCTGGGCGCCTTGGTCTGCGTGGGTCGACGCTGTCTTTCGCGTATCCTCTGGACCCAGGGCCGCCAGCAGCGCAGTTGGTCGAGCGAATACTTTCTCCACTCGCGTTGTCACTGGGAACCGCAGACGTTGTTTGCCGGCGTCTGGCGCCGCGCCTTGCCCTATTGTCCCGGCCGCCTGGTGGGCGTGGCCGTCGACGACACCCGCCTGCGCAAGACCGGCCGCGCCATTCCCCAGGCGCGTTATCACCGCGATCCCCTCTCGCCCCCCTTTCATGTCAACCTCCTGCGCGGCGTGCGCTTTCTGCAAGCTTCCCTGCTGCTGCCCCTGCATCGGCACGCCCCCGCCAGCTGCCGCGCTCTGCCCGTGCGCTTTGAAGAGGCGGCGCCGCTGAAAAAGCCCTCCCGCAAGGCGAAAGAGGAAGCCTGGCAGGAATATAAAAGGATGCGCAAGCTCCACAACCTCTCGCAGCGTTTTGTGCAGAGCGTGGCCCCCTTGCGCCAGGCGCTGGATGCGGCCGGGGGTGGGGCCAAGCTGCTGGTGCTGGCTCTGGATGGCAGCTTCTGCAACCGCACCTGTCTGCGCGCCCCCCGCGATCGCACCGAGTTGATCGCCCGCGCCCGCAAGGATGCGCGCCTCGGCTTTCGCGCTCCCCAGCCTTCTCGCCGCTTTTACGCCCTCTCCACCTTTACCCCCGAACAGGTCCGGCAGGACGAGTCCCACCTCTGGCAGCAAACCAAGCTCTTCTACGGAGGCAAGCGCCGCCGCCTCCGTTATAAAGAGGTGTCGCAAGTCTACTGGCGTCGGGGCGCCGGCCAGATCCCCCTGCGGCTCTTCGTCGTGGCTCCTACCCCCTATCGCAAACGGAAGAGCTCCAGACTCTACTACCGTCAACCGGCCTACCTGCTGACCACCGACCTGCGGCACTCTGCCCCTCAGTTGCTGCAAATCTACTTCGACCGCTGGCAGATCGAAGTCAACCACCGCGACGAGAAGGAGACGCTGGGTGTCGGACAAGCCCAGTTATGGAACGTTAACGCCGTGCCCAAGCAACCTGCCCTGGTCGTGGCCGCCTACAGCGCGCTGCTCCTGGCTTCTCTCCAAGCCTTCGGCACCGAGCGTGGCACGGCCTATCAGGCTCTGCCCCGGTGGCGACGCAAGGCCCACCGCCCTTCCTGCCTCGACCTCGTCACCCTGCTGCACCAAGAAATGGTCGACCACCCGGAATGTCCCCAATCTCTGGGCTTCCAACTCACCGACCGCGCCCTCACCCACGCCGCTGATGCATAATAAATGTAGAAACTCCAGACGCAGAGCTTCGCTCTGCGCCAACCGACCTCCCTCACCAGAAAGCCAATGATGCTCTTTCCTTGTATCGACACTTAAGGCGCGACCGCCCGGCAGTTCGAAACGATCGGTACCAATGACAAACTGCATGACCCTTTCCGAATGATGGTTCCGAAAGAAGAAGGTGAAAGAAGAAGGTGATTGCGCACGGGTTTTAGTTCGTGTATTCTGTGCACACACATATTGTTTGAACCTGCGAACTGGAACCAGGAAGTTGCGCGGTTCAATTTGGCAGGAATCGTACATACAATAAGCATTGACAAGTACGCAGTTGGCCAGGTTCTTCGAGTTACCCGAGCAGTTGGTTTTACAAGTTAAAGATTTGTAGTGCCGGGAGTCCTGCTAATAAGATGCCGCAGGATTGCCAATTCTGGCCTGGGTTCCAGCGCATCATAAGCTGGAGAGGGCAGGGGTCAAATTCAGACACTAAAGCTGGTATGGGTAGATCCTATGCACAGATTTGAGAAAACCGGTAGGTTACGGGTTGCCTCGCTACTAGCGGGTCTTACTCTGCTTTGGCTGGCTGCTGGAAACACGGCTGTCTACGCCAAGGGTGACACTGCTTCGGCCCTTCCTCGTTCCGACGTGCCCGCCGAAGCGCGGGTCCGGGCAGCATCCGCGAAGAGGCCACTGAGTTTTGAGAAGAACGTTGGCCAAGTCAAAGGTCCGGAAGGGCAGGAAGTAAAGTTTGTTTCCCGTGGAAGCGCCTACACTCTTTTCCTGACCTCGACGAAAGCTGTGCTGGTCTTGCGGCAAGGGGACGGGAAGCAAAGCAACGCCGGAAAGGTATCCTCGGCCGTGGTGACGATGCGCCTTGCGAAGGGCGCTTCAGTTCCAAACCTGAAGGCGCTGGACGAGCAGCCTGGCAAGAGCAATTACTTCATCGGAAAGGATCCCCTCCCAGTGGCGCACCGGGGTTCCCAATTATGGACGGGTTGCCGCATCGGGCGTCTATCCGGGGATTGATCTTGTTTACCACGGGAACCAGGGCCAGCTTGAATATGACTTTGAGCTTGCTCCCCATGCCGATGCGCGCAAGATCCGGTTTGTACTGGAGGGCATCCAGGGCGTGCGCACGGATGCTCAGGGTGACCTGCTGGTGAAGGTCGCAGGCGGAGAACTGCAATTCCGCCAGCCGGTGGCCTATCAAAAGGCAGGCGGAGTTGAGCGTCCCGTTCCGGTTCGTTATGTTTTGCAAGGTCGGAACCAGGTCTCGTTTCGTCTGGCGCCGTATGACACGCGCCAGCCTCTGGTGATCGATCCTGTCTTGGCGTATTCAACGTACCTCGGGGGAAGCAACATCGATTATGCCAATGGTATCGCAGTAGCTCCGGATGGTACCGCGTTCATTGCGGGGGGGACCTTCTCAGCGGATTTCCCCACGGCCCACGCCTTGCAGCCCAACGTCGGTGGACCCTACGATTTTCCTCAGGATGCGTTTGTTGCCAAGCTGAGCGCGGACGGTTCCACGTTGTTGTATTCGACCTATCTGGGCGGCACGAGTCAGGATGTGGCGAACGCGATTGCGGTGGATGCCGCGGGCGAAGCTTTTGTGACTGGTACGACCCTCTCAACTAATTTTCCCGTAACCGCAGGTTCGTTTGACCCCCTGTGCGGTGGGGACGGCAAATGTGGCGCCACGTGGAATCCCCAGGGCTTGATTGTCTCCAACGCTTTCGTCACCAAGCTGAACATCGCCGGGTCGGCCTTGGTCTATTCCAGTTATCTCGGGTATTACGAGGACGTTGAGGGCCGGGGAATCGCCGTAGATGGCGATTTGAACGCCTATGTAACGGGCGCGACCACTGCAAACATTACTCCCACGGTTACAATTGTAGCGCCTCTTCTACCTCCACCCCCCTTTCCTATTGTCGGGGGTTTTCAAGCGACGTTCGGGGGGGAAGCACGAACGCTTTCCTCACCAAAATTTCGGCCACAGGTTCCGGAATCCTCTATTCCAGCTATCTCGGCGGTAGCAACGAAGACGTCGGGTATGGCATTGCGGTTGATACCCACGCGAATGCCTATGCTACCGGCCTTACCTATTCATCCAACTTTCCCCTCACCGATACGATAACTTACACCTCACCGCATGCACCCTTGCAGAACGTGTATGCCGGAGCAGGTGACGCCTTCCTGAGCAAAGTCAACACGAACGGCACGGGGCAGTCTTCCCTGCTTTACTCAACCTACCTGGGTGGCAGCGGGCTGGATCAAGGCAACAGTGTCGCGGTGGACGCAAGTGGCAACGCCTATGTCGCGGGGGGCACGACCTCCATCGCCAGCAGCCTGGGGTTTACGGCGCCGGCAGGAGCGTTTCAGGCCGACTGTGCGCTTGACACCTTGGGCGTTTGCGAGGGCGACGCCATGGTGGCCAAGTTCAATCCCACCTTGAGTGGTGCGGCCTCGCTCGTCTATTTCACCTATCTGGGTGGCTCCCTTGCTGACTCGGCGGCGGGCATTGCTGTCAACAGCAGTGGAAACGCTTATGTGACCGGCTCGACGGTTTCCACCAATTTCCCAATCCATGGTGCGGTCTTTCAGCCCAACTTTGGCGGCGGGAACGCCGATGCGTTTGTCACCGAACTGAACCCGACAGGCGCTTCGTTGGTTTACTCCACTTTCCTCGGCGGCAGCAACACGGATACCGGCGCGGGCATTGCGATCGATGTTAATGGCGGAGCGTACGTTACGGGGGAAACGTGTTCCCTGGACTTCCCCCTTGCGAACCCCTTGCAGGCTACCCCGGGAGGTAACTGCGATGCCTTTATATCGAAAATCGTCCCTTCGGGCGGAGTTGAGCTCAGTCCGGCGGGTCTGACCTTCCCCATCCAGGCGGTCAATACGACGAGTGTGCCCTCCCAGACCGTAACCCTCACCAACGGCGGAAACACGGCACTGACGATCTCCAGTATTGTGCTCACGGGCGCCGACACCAGTGATTTTTCACAGAATAATACGTGCGACGGTTCCGTGCCCGCTTTGGGTCAGTGTACTATTACTGTGACCTTCACTCCTCAAGCGGTGGGAACCCGCACGGCCCATATCACGATTACGGATAACCTGCCCGCTCCCAACAGCACGCAGGTAGTGGATTTGTCAGGCACGGGCGGGACATTGCCCACGGTCGTCCTGTCAGCCACCAGCCTGCCTTTTGGTAATCAAGCCGTCAATGTGGCCAGCGCGCCCCAGTACCTTACGGTGACCAACACCGGTACGGCGGCGCTGAACATAACCAGCGTGATTGCGAGCGGTGATTTTGCGGTTAAGACCAACGCCTGTGGGGCGCCTCTCCAACCTACTTCACCGCCGTCGAATTGCACGATCACCGTCATTTTCACGCCCAGTGCGCCGGGCACGAGTGTGGGGTCGCTCACCCTTACCGACAACGCTTCCAATAGCCCTCAGATCGTGCTGCTAACCGGCACAGGAGTCATCCAGCCTGGAGCTTCCGTTTCGACTTCCAGTTTGACATTTGGTTCCCAATCCTCGGGCACCACGAGCGCTGCTCAAACGGTTACCCTGACGAGCACCGGGGCGTCTCCCTTGACCATCTCCAACATTGCCGTCACGGGCGACTTTTCCCAGACCAACACCTGTCCGCAGAGCCTTGCAGCCGGAAACACCTGCACGATTAGCGTCTTGTTCACCCCCACGGCGGTCGGTACGCGGACGGGGACCTTAACCATCACGGACAATGCCCCTAACAGCCCGCAAGTGGTCTCTCTGGGCGGTTCCGGTTCTGATTTCAGCTTGGCGGTGACTCCCACAACGGTCACGGTGGTGGCCGGGAATTCCACCAACCTCACCGTGACGTTGACCCCCCTGTTCGGGTACAACGCCCAGGTGACGCTCAGTTGCAGTGGTCTACCCGGGGCAGCGACTTGCGCGGCCTCGCCCTCCGCACCGACGCTGAATGGTGTCAGTCCGGCGACTTCCACTATGGTGATCCGCACCACGCGACGCACCGCTGTCCCGCCCGGTGGCCATCCCTGGCCGCAGGGGCCGGGGTTGGCCCTGCGCCTGGAGGTCTGGTTGATGTTGGCGGCTTTAATGGGGTTATGGAGCATGGTGCGGAAGAACCGCTTGCGCTGGGCCACGGTGGCTTTGGCTCTCACCTTGCTCCTCTTGACGGGCCTCGCGGCTTGTGGAGGTGGAGGTACGGCTTATGTGAATCCGACGGGCACGCCTGCAGGTACTTATAACGTCATGGTAGTTGGGTCGGTTGGAAATTTCTCGCATTCGGCAACCGTGAGCGTGACCGTCCAATGAATTTGGGGTGCTGTCCTAATTTGAACGTAGCGCCCCGATTCATCGGGGCTCAATGCCGGCTGGAAGCCGGCGCTACATTTCAGATTAGGACAGCACCGAATTTGGCACTACGGTTCCAAGGGTGAGCCGAAAATTGGCGGCCAGTGGTGAGATAGTGACAGTCCCACCTTAGGCTGCTCGAAGGTGGGGTTCACCCCGAGGTTTCACACGACGGGTTCCAGTGTCTTTAGGAGAGACTGGCGCCCCGTTCAATTCCGCCCATGAGGGGGAGGCTACATGCGAAGGGCTCTGATCTTGTTGCCGCTGTTGATGCTGACGATTTCTGCTTGGGCGCAAGAGACACCCAGGGTCGAAGTTTTTGGCGGATACTCGAACCTGACAGCGAATCTGAATAACACCAGCTTCAACTTGAACGGAGTGGCTGTTTCAGCCGCCGAGAACCTCAACTCCTGGTTCGGCGGCGCGGTCGATTTCAGCTACCATTTCGGGACTGAGGCTGGATTCAAAACCAACATGCAAACCTTGACGTACGGCCCGGTGTTCTCATACCGTAAGAACAAGAGCATCGTTCCGTTCGGCCATGTCTTGCTCGGAGTCGTGCGGGGAGGGCCTGAATACCTCAACATATCAAAGCCGGAAGAACGCTTCGGGGTGTACACGGGTGGTGGGGTGGATTTGCGGATCAATGACCGCGTGGCCTTGCGCTTGATCCAGGCGGATTACCTCATGACCCGTTTCAGCAACACTCGTCAGGATAACATTCGCCTTTCGGCGGGCCTGGTTCTGCGCCTGGGAAAGAAGAAGTGAGTGATCCTTCCAGCCCGACGGGGATCGATAAGCCTAACCCGAGGCCGGATGGAAGTGACGGCGGGTCCGCCAAACCTGCGGCTGTGGTCACTCGCCACGGCGTCACGATCAGTGTGGATTTGCTACCGGAGCATTCCCGGCTTCTTTCTGGCAGGTACGGCCACAGATCGTTCGCGGAGGCTTGGTCCGAGTTCTGGGAAGTTGACCCACCTGCCTGCCCCGTCCTGCTGCGGGAAGGCGCCACCTGGCCCAAGACCCGCCGCTCGACGCCTGCCCACCTGACCTCACTCCTGTTTCATATCTCCGTTGTCTACTTCTGCTACAGCGTACCTTTTAGTGATCTTTTCCACCGGTTCCTGCCGCCTCAGGAAGTCAAGAATACACACATGAACGTGGTCGCGATCGAATTTCACGGGTTGTCCCTTCCGCCCCGCCTTCCCGACCTGCGTCCACCCGATCTGGGAGGGGCTCCCGGGCAAGGAGAGAAGCCTGAGGCCAAGCCTAGGCTAGGCGTCACTCATTTCGATCCGCGCGTCTCGATCATCTCCAATCCCGCGCATCCTGACAATCTCCGCTTCACCGTTCATAATCCGGCTGTCCCACCGACCTTGAAACTTCCCAAGGACCTGCGCGTTCCCAATCTGATTTTAGGAAGCTTGACGCCGTTACCGCAACCCCCGCCGGCGCCTCCCAAGCTTCCCAAACCCGCACCGCCGGCTCCGCACGCTGAACCGCCCACGGCGGCCCTGAAACCCAAGCTGGTGCTTCCGCCTGACCTCGTACCACTGACGGAGCTCGATTTGGCTTCCAAGCTTCCTCCCATTCCTGCGCCGCATCTTGAGGTCCAGGCCGGTCCGTCTCCTCCACCCGCAAAGAATGCCACGCCTCCTGGGCCGGAAGTTCCTGTCTCTGCCGCACCCACGCCTGAAACCAACACTGCGAACGCCGCCTCGCCGGACGGCGAAAAGCATCCGGGAACCGCGCAGTTGACCACCCTGAGCATTGATCCGATTCCTTTGAAGGATATGCCCTCCATCCCGGCCGGCAATGCTGAGGGGGCGTTCGCAATTGGACCGGCAGGGGGCGGGCCGGGATCACCGGGTGGCGTCCCAGGAGGCGAACTGGGCGCCGGCAAAGGTGGGCCGGGCTTGGGCGGCGATAAGAGTGTGGCCGTCGGTAAGGGTGGGGCAGGGGGCGGAGGAGCCCCAGGTTCGGTCACCCCCGCAGGGTCGCTTAGCGTTACCAATCTTACGGGCGGGCCAGGAGGCGCGGCGGGGGGAACCCTTCCACCTCTTGACGTCCAGTCCTTAGTCTATCCCGTGAATCCCGCGGATTCTGAAGGCCCGGGCGACTGGCTTTGTAGTGAGCAGTGGGGCGGGGGGTGGTGGCGGACTGCGAATCTACGGCGTGCTGCATGGGGGGAAGGTTTATACGGTCTACTTGACCATGCCGGGCAAGAGCTGGATCTTACAATTCTGTGCTCACGACGAAACCCCAAAGCCCGCGCCCGCTTCCCGGGTGGTTGATGTTCATATGCAACCGCCACTCACACCCCCGGACGCGGTGGGCCAGTTTGATTTTCACCGCCCGCCCCTTACCACTGACCCTGCCTATACGATGGTTGTCCTGCATGGAATGATTCATGAGGATGGCACGGTAAGTGATCTCGAGGTTATCCAAAGTGTGGAGCCGACCTTTAACGAAGCAGCCATGGCGGCTTTTGCCCGCTGGAAATTTCGTCCGGCTCTCCAGTCGGGGAAGCCGGTGGCCGTGGAAATTCTGGTGGGTATTCCCGCCCTCGTCCCGGGGAGCTATTGAGAACTCTCAAGCGCCCACGAGACCCCTCACCCGTCCCGCCCCGGCTGGTGAGAACGCCGGCGGCGGTCCACCCTCTCCCCTCGGAGAGGGCTAGGCACCGTAAATCCCAGCCTTCTCCCAGGGGTCGCAGATCCGCCGTGGCGGGAGAAGGTGGCCGACGTAGGAGGACGGATGAGGGGTTACTCACACGCGCGGGGCGTCGGAACAATTTACAACTTATAAATTCAAAAACCATTAGCTCAGCACTGTGCGTAAAGGCGTCCGAAGCTGTGAAAAAATAGGTAATCTCGCGCAGAGCCGCTGAGACGCAGAGATTTTAAGTAAATAACTGATTTGTTTTCTCTGCGCCTCTGCGTCTCTGCGCGAGATGCTTTTGTTCGTTCAGGGATTTCTTCACAGCTTCTCCCGCCCGTGGCGCCTCAAAATGCGTCACTACCACGACAAGACAAAACAAGCGTTTCTTCGAACTTTCTGGTATTCTGGTATTACGCTTTGAGTCTGTGCAGTGCAACTCTGTCTTTTCCGTTGGAGCAAGGAGGCAAAGGCCTATGAACTACTGCCTTGATTGTGACTCGGCGGGGACGCCAAAAGGGCAGATGCCGGGCACATTCCGAATGGAAGTTGCGCTATGGCTCCTTTTTCTCATTCCGGTAGTTATCTTTTTGGCTTGGAGTCTGGCGGTTCAGTCTCTGGGAGGTAACTATTCCGTCGCGACCCTTTTGGAGCGCTTCAGGCCGGAAACATTCCATACGGAACTTGGGGCATGGCTCCTCTTTCTCCTTCCGGGTGCTTTCTATTCCCTCTGGAGACTGTCGGGCCGCTATCAAGGATGCGCGCGCTGTGGGAGCAAGCGCATCGTCCCGATTGATTCTCCGCAGGCACAAGCCGGCCTCCGCAAACTGACGCCCACGCAGGGTGCGCGATCGTGGGTCTGCATGGCGTGCGGAAAGCAAATCTTTAGTGGGGGGCGTTTCTGTCCAGACTGCGCACCGGAGCACGAGAAGGACGACCGGTGAAATAAGGAATTTCAAGCCCCACGAGTCCCGTAACGAACGATCAAACTGCGTAGAGTGTACACTTTTGGTTATCGTCCTGAGTCAGAAGTTCGCTGATAAAGTCTCAATGGGTTCCAGGGCAACCCCCTCACCCGTCCCGCCCCGGCTGATGAAAACGCCGGCGGCGGGCCACCCTCTGTCGCCGCGGCGACCGAGGGAGTAAGTTCAACTCTCCCCTCGGTCGCCGCGGCGACAGAGGGGCTGGGGGGTGAGGGGGTCGGACAGCCTTGTCAAATATTAACCGGGACACCACACAAGCACTAACGCTCAAACCTGTTGGCAGACAATTCGACCTGTTGTATAATATGAGGAAGGTCAGGGAATATATTGCAGCAACGAGGGTGAATAAAATGGACAGGCGCAAAAGTGACACGGGCCAGGCGCTGATACTAGTCGCTGTCAGCCTGTTTGTTCTCTTGGGTTTTTTGGGCCTGGGGATTGATCTCGGGTACATGCGTTACGTGCAGCGACAGATGCAGATTTTGGCGGATGCCGCGGCCATAGCGGGAGCGAAGGAGATCCAGGCCTGCGCGGGTACAGCAGATTGTTCGACTCTCACCACTGCCGCCACCAAGGCTTTGGTTGAGAATGGGATTACCAGTCCCACCGCGGACACCAGTTGCACCCCTGCTCCGACCTTGGGCGCGACGAACCTTACCGTCAAGAATGGGCCAAGTTGCGGGGCAACGCTGGGATTCACCGATCCGCACAACGGTGACGCGAACTATGTCGAGGCCATCGTTGCCCAAAAAGTATCGACAAATTTTGCCAAAGTTCTCGGCTTCCAGTCGCTCACAATCAGCGCTCGCGGGGAAGCGGGATTAGCAAATACTACCGACTGCCTATATGCTCTCTCTCTGAATGGCCATAAGACATTGGATATCAGCGCCAGTGAGGTGGACTTCCCTAATTGTACAGTAATTGTGAACTCCAATTTCCCTAATGCCGTGCATTGTACTAAAGGGCCCAAAGTGGTGACTTTCGAAGCCATTAAATTTGGTGCATCGCACACTACGGGCTCTTGTTTCTTCACGGATTCGGAGGTAGACAATTCGCCGCCGGTCCCCGACCCGTTGGCGTATTTGACGGCCCCATCACTCCCCTCTGCCGGGGCCTGTACTACCGTTGGTTCTACCACCTCGTGTACGGCAGGCCTCTATTCCAGCACACTTTCGATCACGAGTGGAACCGCGAATTTTGCGGCCGGCACATATTATCTCAAGAATGGCATCACGATTTCAGGTGCATCCACCACCGCGAGCGGCACGGGTGTTACGTTTTACGTTTCCGGAGGGACGGTTAGTATTGAGGGTGGAGTCACAAGTGGCACAGTCCAGTTCGCGGCCCCCACGGACAAAAGTAATTCTCTTTATGGGATTTTGTTCTGGCAGCCCTCAAGTAACACCAATGATGCGACATTCGGAGGTGCGGACGCCTCTTATTTCACGGGGGCCCTCTACTTTCCAGGCGCGAACTTGACGATAGGTGGGACAACGGTCAACTATAACAAGAGCGCTACATACACCATTCTTCTCGCAGACTCTGTCAGTTTGCCCGGAAATGGTACATACGGTGCCCCCTCCGCTGGAGCGTCACCCGTGAAGATCGTCTCGCTGGGGGAGTGAGCATGTCCGAGAAAATGCCCTTAAAACGTGGGTTGCTGTCTCGATTAGGCGGACGGGTTGTGGCCCCGCTAATTGCCCTGACCGGGACGGAACGCGGATCGAGCTTGGTGGAGTTGGCCTTCCTGCTGCCGCTCCTCTCATTTTTGCTCTTGGGGGTCATCGACTTTGGTCGCGCTTATTACCTGAGCATTGAGGTCACAAACGCCGCCTATGCCGGCGCCGAGTACGGCACGCAATACCCCAGCGACACAACCGGGATGACCACTGCGGCCAACAATGATGCGCATGACATATCCGCGGGGGTGAGCCCCGTGGCGACTTACGGGTGTGAATGTTCTGATCTTTCCGGAACAGCGTCGGCGAGTTGTGCAACCCAACCGACCTGCACCGGTGGCGCCACCGTGGTGAGCTACGTGAAAGTGACGACCTCGTACACCTACAATACTATGTTTCACTGGCCGGGTATTCCTTCAAGCTTTGCCCTGACCGGCAGTGCGAAGATGCGCGCGACACAATAGTTGGGGAGGAAAGTAATGGAACGACCGCCCACAGGGCGATGGGCTTGGCTTAGGAGAGGGATGAGAGGCGCCCGCGGCCGCGAGGGCGCGACGCTCGTGGAGTTTGCCTTCGTGCTGGTGTTATTTCTGACCTTCCTGTTCGGGATTATGGATTTCTCGCGCTTTCTTTATACCTATCACCACCTGTCCAACGCCGCGCGTGAGGGGGCCCGTTGGGCGTCGGTCAGAGGGTCAACTTGGACGGCCACTTGCAGCTCGCCCTGGGCGACAAGTTTCGACTGCAAGGCCGCAGCAGGGGACGTTCAGAACTACGTGTACAGCATTACGCCGCCCGGAATCAATACAAGTTCCCTGACGGTGAATACAACTTGGCTTACCACGTCGCCTTTCGGCAATACGTGCATAGCCAAGAGCCCCGGATGCCCGGTCCAGGTGCAGTTGACCTATGCTTTCAAATTTATGTTCGCTTTTCTGCCCGTATCGACGTTCAACATTAACAGCACCTCAACGATGGTAATTGC
The DNA here is from genome assembly GCA_963804995.1 of uncultured Acidobacteriota bacterium. GTDB lineage: Bacteria > Acidobacteriota > Terriglobia > UBA7540 > UBA7540 > Bog-366. The sequence continues at coordinate 995,063 of CAWDSK010000006.1, read as the reverse complement.
GCAGTAAGGCTGGACCTGGCGGGGCGCCGGCGGCGAGGCACACCCTGCGGATGACAGCGAGCGTAGCGCGGACCTCCGCTGTTGAGGTCCGCGGCACTTCATGCGCAAAACATTATCATGTAGAACCCGACCTAACGATTGGACCGTATGTTGTCCGCAGAAAATGGGGGGTCGGAGGCGCGTCAGGAAGGTTTGACTTCCGCCCCAATCACGGACACCGCTTCGAAGCATTTCCTCATCACCCACCAAAACCCCGACGGCGGATGGGGCTATCACCCTACCTCTCCGAGCAGCGTGGAAGCCACGTCCTGGGCCCTCCTGGCGCTTACTTCGTTACCTGCTAAAGAACCCTGTGACCGGGCCTGTGACTGGCTTCTACGCGCCCAACTGCCCGATGGCTCCTGGCCTGCCTTTCCCGGCCAGCGGCAAGGGTGCTGGACCACTTCGCTCGCGTCGTTGGCGCTGCATTCTCACGGCAGTCTGCCAGAAGCAGTGGGGCGCGGACTCGGTTGGGTCCTGAAGGCCTGGCCGGCTGAAGGTGGCCTTTGGTGGCGACTCCACCAGGCGCTGGGGCGGTCGAGTGTGGTCCGTCAGGACACTTCGCTGCGTGGCTGGAGCTGGACTCCCGGCACGGCAAGCTGGGTTGAACCTACTGCGTACGCTCTCCTGCTGCTGCGCAACTTGCCGGCGGAGATGCTTCCTCCCGTGGCGGTAAAACGTCGGCGGCTGGCGGAGCGGATGCTTTATGATCGCATGTGCCCCGGAGGCGGGTGGAATAGCGGAAACCCGCTGGTCTATGGCGTGGCTGGCGTGCCTCGGGTGGGCCCGACGGCTTGGGCGTTGCTGGCGTTGATTGATGCGGCTGAGCGCGCGGAGAATCAAATGAGCCTTGACTGGCTCGAGCGCGAATACCGGCGGATTCGCGGGGCAGCGTCGCTCGCCTTGGCGCACCGTTGTTTGACGGCTTATGGACGCGAGGCGCCTCCCCTTGCGCCCGCTCTCAATGAACTTTACGCGCAGAACCGGTTCTTTGAAAGTGTGCTGACGGTTGCGTGGATTACTATTGCCCTCCGGGGCGGCAAACAAAATGTTTCGTAGCGCAGACCTCCGTCGTTGAGGTCTGCGGCTCTTCCTGAGTCATGTGAACGAAAGTATCATGGTGAAGAATTGTTTGAGTTTTCGGGGTTAGGCAAACGAAGAACCGCGGACCCCAAAAGCGGGGGACCGCGCTACAAAACAGGCCATCCGGGCCACGAGCGGCGTAGCGCAGACCTCCGCCGTTGAGGTCTGCGGCTCTTCCTGAGTCATATGAGCGAAAATATCGTGGTGAAGAATTGTTTGAGTTTTCGGGGTTAGGCAAACGAAGAACCGCGGACCCCAAAAGCGGGGGACCGCGCTACGAAACAGGCCGTCCGGGCCACAAGCGGCGTAGCGCAGACCTCCGCCGTTGAGGTCTGCGGCTCTTCGTATGTCATGTGAGCGAAAGTATCATGGTGAAGAATTGTTTGAGTTTTCGGGGTCAGGCAAACGAAGAACCGCGGACCCCAAAAGCGGGGGACCGCGTTACGAAACAGGCCATCCGGCCCACGAGCGGCGTAGCGCAGACCTCCGCCGTTGAGGTCTGCGGCTCTTCCTGAGTCATGTGAGTGAATGTATCGTGGTGAAGAGATGTTTGAGTTTTCGGGGTTAGGCAAACGAAGAACCGGGCACCCCAAAAGCGGGGGACCGCGTTACGAAACAGGCCATCCGGGCCACGAGCGGCGTAGCGCAGACCTCCGCCGTTGAGGTCTGCGGCTCTTCGTACGTCATGTGAGCGAATGTATCGTGGTGAAGAATTGTTTGAGTTTTCGGGGTCAGGCAAACGAAGAACCGCGGACCCCAAAAGCGGGGGACCGCGTTACGAAACAGGCCATCCGGCCCACGAGCGGCGTAGCGCAGACCTCCGCCGTTGAGGTCTGCGGTTCTTCGTATGTCATGTGAGCGAACGTATCGTTATGAGCCTTACCACCCGCAACCTCGTGCTCCCCTTTGAACGACCGCCCTCCCGTGTGGCGATCCTGCGCGCGGAGGGCTACAACCGTGACCTCGCTAAACTTCTCGGTGAGGCACTCCGAGAATTTGACCTGCCCGTGCGCGGCAAGAAAGTTCTTCTCAAGCCCAATTTTGTTGAGCCGGACGCGGATGGAGTCATCAATACTCATCCCGCTGTGGTGGGTGCGGCGCGGGAATGCTTCTTGCAGATGGGGGCGGCCTCGGTCCTGGTGGGTGAGGGACCAGGGCATGAGCGCGATACGGAGGCCATCGTTGAAACCATTCGCTTGCGCGATTACCTGGGTCCGCTGGCGAATCTATTCGTCGACTTGAACCTGGATGAAGTTTGCGCCGTCACCCTGCCGACGCGCGCTTCTAAATTGCGGGAGCTTTACCTTCCCCAGACCGTCCTGGACGCGGATTTCATCGTGTCGCTGCCCAAACTTAAGACGCATCATTGGGTGGGCGCCACGCTTTCCCTGAAGAACATGTTCGGCATCGTGCCGGGATGCTGTTACGGTTGGCCCAAGAACATTTTGCACTGGGCCGGCATCACTCCGTCCATTCTCCACATCAACAGCACCGTGCGCCCGGATTTCGCCATCGTGGACGGCATCGTCGGCATGGAGGGCAACGGCCCCATCCAGGGAACTCCCAAGCCGAGTGGAGTGCTTATTCTGGGCGATGACCCGGTGGCGGTCGATTCCACTGCCGCGCGCGTGATGGGCTTGGCCCCGGAACGAATCGAGTATCTGGCCAAGGCCGGCGCGCTGCTCGGGCACCACAAGCTGGATAAAATCCGCCAAATCGGTGAGAGCATCGCGAGCGTCCAAACCCCTTTCGCGGTCCTGCCGGAATTTCGTAAACTCGTCGCTGGCCATCAGAGTTAACCCGCTGGTTTTAATTTGCATAAACTGCGGAGTTGACGGGATGATCCGCAGAGGGCACAGATTGGGCAACAACTCAGAAGCAGGGGTGCGCAGTGTGGCGGAGTCCAAAATGAAAAATCAGAGGGCGCAAAACGCGTGAAGGCCGGGGCAAGTTAGTGGGACAAGGCTTGGCAGACCCCCCTGGAGCCGTAAGTGGGACATGTCCCTCTAGTTGCGATTAGCGAGGTATCGCGGGCTAGTCGCCACCAAATTCCCCACCTTCATGCGTTTTCTTCCTATGACTTTTTACGTGCGATTTCCCCGCGCTGTGCTACTGACTCCGCTCTAAATGTTCGCTGGGAAGCAAACGGTGTATACTCTGCACGGCGGAAAAGCCAAGAGGGAATTCCGGCTCACTCTGAACGTGTTCTCAGAACCCGCGGCGATATGTCAAGGCATGCGCACCAACCGATTCCTGGTGAATCAAGAATCAACGGAGCCTCTATGCTTCGCCGCGTTTGTGTTTCACTTTCCTGGTGCCTGGTGTTCTCTTTCTTCTGGACCGCTTCTGCGGTCTTATCCTCTCAACCGAGTACAAAGTTGATCAACAAACAAGCCTTTGGGACCGCACGCGACGGGAAGTCGGTCGAGCTTTACACTTTGAAGAACCAGCAGGGCATGGAAGTTCGCGTGATGACCTATGGTGGAACCATCGTTGCCTTGCGAGTCCCCGACAAGCAGGGCCAATGCGCTGATGTGGTGTTGGGATTTGACAAGCTGGGCGGCTACCTCGGCAGCAATGCCTATTTTGGGGCGACCGTCGGGCGTTACGTGAACCTCATCGCCAACGCCAAGTTCACCCTGGACGGCAAGGAATACGCGCTGGCGAAAAACGACGGTCCCAACAGCCTGCACGGCGGTATCAAGGGTTTTGACAAGGTCGTATGGCACGCCGAACCCGTCGAGAATGCGGGCGAGGCCAGCCTGATCCTGAAGTACACGAGCGTCGACGGCGAAGAGGGCTACCCGGGCACCCTGCAGGTGACCGTCACCTATAGGCTCGACGAAAAGAACGAACTCGCCATCAACTATCACGCCACGACGGACAAGGCCACTCCCCTCAACCTCACGAATCACAGTTATTTCAACCTGGCCGGAGAGGGAAACGGAGACATCCTGGGGCACGTGCTAATGCTCAACGCCAACCGCTTCACACCGATCAGCAAGACGCTGCTCCCCACCGGCGGCATCTCGACCGTAAAAGGGACGCCGCTCGATTTCACCCAGCCCACCGCCATTGGGGCCCGGATCAATTCCAAGCATGAGCAAGTGGTTTTGGGGGGCGGCTACGATCACAATTTCGTGATCAACCGGCAGGGTTCAGGTTTGACGCTCGCGGCGCGAGTCTATGAGCCAACTTCCGGCCGCGTCATGGAAGTTTATACTACGGAGCCGGGCGTGCAGTTTTATACGGGCGATTTTACGGACGAGCCCGTCACCGGCAAACGGGGGCATGTGTACAAACAACGGCCTGCCTTCTGTTTGGAAACCCAGCATTATCCGAATTCACCCAACCTGCCAGGTTTCCCCTCCACGATTCTACGGCCGGGCCAAACCTATCAGTCCACCACCGTCTATAGATTCTCCACGCATTAAGCGCGAACTATGAAGCCCTGCCCTTTCATCCCTTAACGTTGATTGCGGAAGCCTGATGGGATAGGTGGGTCGGGCCGCTTTGGGGACTAGCTCACTTGCTTGTACTTGCAAACCAAAGCAGCCCCGCCGCTACGTTGTCTTTCATCAGCCTGCCAGGTTCTTGCCTAACTAACCGTAAGAACTATCACACCTCCTCGCTTGCCGAATCGAGAAGCCTAGAAATGGAGCTTCAAGGCCATCTGCCCGATTCGAGGGTCGCGAGCGCTGGTGACCAAACCGAAAGACGACGAGGCAAAATCGCCCACCGGATTGTTGAATTGCGCATGGTTGAAGATGTTAAAGAACTCAGCCCGGAATTCTAGCGAAACCCTTTCCGAGATGTGGGTGCTCTTGTGAAGGGCCATATCCCAGTTGTTGAGCCCTGGCCCGTGGAAGAATCGCCGACCTGCGTCGCCTCCCACTCCCAGGACCTCCGAGAAGAAGGGGTCCGAGGAGAAGTACTGGTGTCTGGACGAAGATCGCGGATTGGAGAATTGCACCGGCGTACCGGTCCAATTGGGGTAATCAGAGGTTGAGCAATTACAGAGAGACAAGTCCCCACTCTGCATGATGTTAACCGGCTGGCCGGTGGCAAAGCGTGTGATCCCGGTCAGTGCCCAACCTTCCAGGAGCTTACGGACCACGGCCGGGGAGGAACTGGTCATGCGTTGAAAGGGTAGGTCGTAGGTATAACTGGTCACGAAATTCTGGGTCATGTCAAATGCCGAAATGGCCCTACTGAGATGTGGGTTGTAGGGGTTGATGAACTCGGTGGTCCCTGAGCCGTTATCGAGCGATTTTGACCAGGTGTAGGCGGTGAGGAAGCGTAGGGGACCGACTTTCTTTTCCAGAGTGACTTGCAGGGCGTTGTAATCGGAGTTCGATAGGGTGGAAAAGTAATCGTCCTCCCCAAAATCCAACCGGCCCAGATCCAGGGCACGCCCGGAGGTCACCGAGAAGGGCCGGGTCCCATTAAAAGTTTGGCCGTCGATTTGGTAGATGGAATCCTCGCCATAGGGCCCACACCCTTGTCCTGCCTGGCCGGCGCCAGCATAGAGAGCCGCAATATGCAGGCAGAGGGCGGGATTACCGGGATTCATCGAATGGAGGGCGGGTAAGTGATGCCCTTGGGTGCCCACGTAGCCCACGGTCAAAACCGCGGAGTTCTTGATTTCGCGCTGGATGTTGAAATTGAAATGTTCGGAGATGGGCAAGGTGTTATTGGGCGCGGTAAATTGGACAAAGCTGATGGGAAGCAAATCGTTGAAACTAACGTTTGATCCCGGGGCAGGGATAGCGTACGGGAAACGCTGCCCGGGATCGTTGTTGCGCAGACGGTCTTTGTAAGGCTCCTCCATGTACACCAGAGTGGGGCTTACATACCAGAGCCCGAACGGTGGGTTTCCGACCACCCAGAACAGAGTCTCGTCTTCGACCGACGTGTGGTAAATCCCGAAGGCAGCGCGAATGCTGGTCTTGCCCGGCCCCCCGAAGAGCTTGCCGAGCAGTCCGCTGGTGGACGTTGGGGAATACGCCAGGCCCACCCGTGGACCCCAGTTGTGGTACCCAGTGGGGGCCATACCGCGGGGGAGATTGTCATCAGTCGGATACGCAAGGCCCGTGGGGGCATCCGGGTAAACGTGCGATTGCACGCCCGGCTGAATCGTCATGATCTTATTCTCGGAATCGTAGAAAGGTTCGCTGACTTCCCAGCGCAGGCCGTAATTGAGCGTCAGGCTGGGCTTGATCTTATACGTGTCTTGGGCATAGAACCCGTAATACCGGGTGCGGGAATCCAGGAACTGCTGGCTCGTCTGATTAAAGAAATCGGGCGCGCCCAGCAGGTAATCCGCAAAATCGTTGCCGGTTTCCCCGCCGCTGAATTGATAGTAACCATTTTCGGTATAAGTATTGCGCTCGTTGATCTGGAGGTAGCGGCCGTCGCCGCCGAACTTGAGGGTGTGCCGGCCTACGATCTTGGAAAAGTTGTCAGAGATTTGAAAAGTGTTGTTGTATTGGCCGGTGGTGCCCTCGGGCACGCCCCAGGTGAGCCCCATGAGATTTAAACTGACGGTGGGGGAGCCCTCATAGGCCGGAACCGTAGGATTGATGCCCAGTCCGCCCTTGAGGAAACCATAGCTGGATAGGCTACCGAGCCCTCCATTCGGCTTGTCCCAGATCAATGCCTCACGCGTGTAGTTAATACGCGCTTCATTCACCATCGAGCCACCGAAATTGCGAGTGTTGCTCAAGTTGAACTGCTGGGCCCGCGAGGGTGTGATGGCCGGGAATCCCGGCGCATTGGCGCCATTGCCCACCGCGGAGGCGTAAGGAAGAAGGACATTGGCATTATCCATGTGGTAATAAGCGGACCAGGTTCCCATCCGCTGCGTGTTGAAGTCGATGCGTGCGGCGCCCTTGTTGTCGACCACGGTTGACTTGTTGGCGCTGGTGGAAAAGAAGGGTGTCCCACCCAAATTGCCCACGGGCAACGGAACGAATTGCAACAGACCTTTGGCGGCCGAAGACCAACCACTTTGTGGAATCACCTGGCCCGGAAAGACACATTGGGTGGTTGTGGTGCAACCGGAAAACCAATAGGGTTCATTCGCCGACACCGCATATCCCAGCCGGGTGGTCAGCGCCTGAGCGAAATCGCCGGGAGCGTTATCGCCACGGACGACGCCCGTCAAGGGATTGAAATTTGTAGTGCCGACGTTCCGAAAAATTGCCCTCCCGCTCCAAAGGGGAGGCCACATTAATATTGCCGGATGATACCCCGCGTACTTCCCGTGTCCCCTGGAAGTCCAGGAAGAAGAAGAGACGGTTCTTAAGGATTGGCCCGCCCCCGGCCCCGCCGAACTGATTGCGCCGGAAGGCCCCCAGCGCCGATCCCGGTATCTCCTGACCCGTGACAATGTTGGCCTGGTTCAAATCGAAAAAGTTACGCGCATCCAACTTTTCGTTGCGGAGAAACTTGAAGACGGTGCCATGGAAACTGTTCGTTCCCGATTTCGTGAGCACGTTAACAATGGCCCCGGCGAATTTTCCATATTCCGCATCAAAAGAGTTGGTCAGGAGGCGGAACTCTTGAATAGAATCCAGCGTGGGAATAATGGAAGCGCCCTGGTCGAGGCCTTCTTCCACATCGCCCCCATTAACCAGGAAGGAGTTGGCGGACTCACGTTCCCCATTGACCGAAACCGTGCCGGGGTTGAGATTCCCGGAAGTAGAACGGTTGGCCTCTTGGGCGCTGGATTGGACCGGGGCGACGCCCGCTTGCAGGCCCAGCAGGTCGGTGTAACTCCGCCCGTTGAGGGGCAGGTTGTTCATTTTGGTATTCTCGATAACATCGCCGAGCTGGGTGCTCGTTGTCTCCGCCTGGACCGCCTGCGCTGAAACATTGACCTCCTGCGTTACGGCGCCCACGCGGAGATGGAAATCGGCACGGAAATTCTGGTTAACCAGAAGTTTGATTCCGGTTTGTTCGGCCTTTTGAAAGCCGGCTGCCTCAACTTCCACGGCGTAGTTTTCACCCACGGGAACCGAAAGGTATTGATAGCTTCCCTGAGGGTCCGTGGTGGTTTTTCGGATCGCGCCGGTATCAGCATTACGCAGCGTCACCTGCGCCCCAGGAACCACGGCTCCGGTAGGATCTGTTACGGTTCCCAAGATTGATCCGGTTACGTCAGCCCACGAAGATAGGGCGGTCCCCAGGACCGCTGCCACGAGGGCGACGAAGAATAAAGCCCTTAATTTCTTTTCCATGAATTGGCCCTCCTGTGCTAGCACGAAAGATTCTTCACCCACGCCCGACGCATTGGATATTATTGCCAAGCTTACAGACCAGCAGTTACAACCCAAACCGATTTGGCTATCGTTGACATAAGCGCACATCCCGGACCCGCGCAGAGGGTAAAGTTGATCCAGGACTTGGCTTAGTTCTTCTATTCTGGCGACTTGTCTACACCCAAACCTACCCGCGAACAATGACCTGCATCAATTTTTGATCCGATTTTATTCAATCCTAGAAGGGGACATTTTTACTTTTCCGGAGAGTCGTAGTGCGGAAGCCGGCGCTCGGTAGCCGTACTTGCGGACCAACCGAGGCGCGACGGGAATCTCTGCCCCTTTGCCCATTGAACCTGACGAGGAGGACGCCCAGTCTAGGTTCTTATGGCCACCGAAGGCCATCTCTTAACGCTGAAAGCGGAAGCCTTATGAGGTGGGTGGGTCGGGCCGCTTTGGAAATTCCTCTGCGTGTTTGGACTTGCGAACCAAAGCAGCCCGACCAGTGTTGTCGCCATCTTTGTCGAAAAGCGGCGACGTAGCGAACTAGCAGGCTGTTGAATAACCCTTCCCGTGCGACTTAGCGGCGGGTTTACTCCGCCATCCTGCCCGCGATCGCGTGGCATAAAATGGCGGGGTAAACCCGCCGCTACGTTGCTCTTTCATCAGCCTGCCAGGTTCTTACCTACCTAACCGTAGGAACTATCACACCTCCTCGCGCGCCGAATCCAGAAGCTTAGAAATGGAGCTTCAGGGCAAACTGGCCGATCCGAGGGTCGCGAGCACTCGTTACTCTACCGACCGAAGGGTCTGGTGTTGTAAATGACGACGCCGAAAAGGTGCCGCCCGGGGTATTAAACTGAGCGTGGTTGAAAATGTTAAAGAACTCAGCTCGGAATTCTAGCGATACCCTTTCCGAGACGCCCGTTGTTTTGTGAAGGGCAACGTCCCAGTTGTTGAGGCCGGGGCCGTGGAAGAATCGCCGGTTTGCATTGCCGACCTCTCCCAACACCTGCGAGTAGAATTGGGTGGTAGAGAAATACCGGTGGCTGGAGGAAGCTCGCGGATCAGAGAACTGAATCGCCTCACCAGTCCAATTGGGAAAATCAACCGCGGCGTGGCAATTGCAAAGAGCCAAGTCACCACTCTGACGCATGCGGACGGGCTGGCCGGTTGCAAAGCGTGTGATGCCGGTCACGGTCCAGCCATCGAGGAGCTTACGGACAACGGCCGGGCTGGAAGTGGTCAGGTGTGGAGTAGGTATGTCGTAACTGTAGCTGGTAACGAAGTTGTGAGTCATGTCAAACGCCGAAAGCGCCTTGCTGATTTCTGGGTTAAAGGTGTTGATGTACTCGTTGATGTTTGAGCTGTTATCGAGCGATTTTGACCAGGTGTAGGCGCTAAGGAAGCGCAGGTGGCCGACTCTCTTTTCCAGGCTGACTTGCAGGGCGTTGTAATTGGAGTTCGCTTTGGTGGCAAAGAAATCGTTCTCCCCGAAATCCAACCGGCCAAGAGGCAGGCCACGCCCGGAGGTCACAGAATACGGCCGAGTCCCGTAAAAGGTTTGGCCGTTGACATTGTAGATGGAATCCTCACCACTTGGGCCACACCCTCCTGACAGGCCGGCGGCAGTATATAGAGCCGCAATGTGCAGGCAGAGGGCGGCATTGCCGGGATTAAACGAATAGAGGGAGGCTAAGTGATGGCCCCGGGTGCCCACGTAGCCCACGGTCAATACCGCCGAATTCTTGATCTCACGTTGGATGTTGAAATTGAAGTGCTCCGAATAGGGCAACGTGTTATTGGTCTGGGTCATCTGGACACTGATTACCGGAATCCAGTCGTCGAAACTAGGGTTTGAACCAGGAGTAGCCATATGGAATGGGAAACGCTGCCCGGGATCGTTGTTGCTTACGCGATCTTTGTAAGGCTCGTCCAGGTAGACGAGAGCTGGGCTTACATACCAAAACCCGAAGGGCGGGTTCCCTTGAACCCCGAACAGCGTCTCGTCTTCGACCGAGGTGTAATACATACCGAAGGCAGCGCGGATGCTGGTCTTGCCCGGCCCACCAAAGATATTGCCGAGCGCTCCGCTGGAGGACCCGGGGGAATACGCCAGACCCACCCGTGGACCCCAGTGGTTGTAGGTGGTGTGGGCCAGGGAGGGAGGAATATCGTCATCACCCGGAAACACCCAACCTGCGGGAGCCTGCGGGTAAACGTGCGATTGGATGGGGCCCGCAGCGTCCCACTTGAAGGTCTGGATCTTGTTCTGAGTATCGTAGTAAGGTTCGCTGACTTCCCAGCGCAGGCCGTAATTGAGTGTCAGGTTGGGTCTGAACTTGAACGTGTCTTGTGCATAAAACCCGTAATACTTGCTGCGATTATCCAGAAACTGCTGGCTCGCCTGGTTGAAGAAATCGGGGGCGCCCAGCAGGTAATCCGCAAAATCGTTGCCGGTTTCCTCGCCGCCGAATTGGATGTACCCATTCTCAGAATACGTATTGCGCTCATTGATCTGGAGGTAGCGGCCGTCACCGCCGAACTTGAGGGTATGCCGGCCTACAATCTTGGAAAAGTTGTCACTGATTTGAAAAGTGTTGTTGTACTGGCCTGTACTGCCATTGGAGACGCCCCAACAGGGGCCCATGATATTTAAACACGTCGAGGGGGCCCCCTCAAACGCGGCGACAACCGGATTCAGGCCCAGTGTCCCCTCCCCCGTGACGAAGCCTAGGCTGGAGAGCTTAGTTAGCCCACCAGTCGGCGCGTCCCACATCAACGCACTACGCGTGTAGTTCACGCGCGCTTCATTCACCATCGCGCTGCCGAAATTGCGCGTGTTACTCAGGTTGAACTGCTGAGCCCGCGAGGGTGTGGTCGCCGGGAAGCCCGGCACATTGGCGCCATTGCCAATCAAACCCGGGTAGGGGTAAACCATAGTAGCATCATCGAGGTGGTAGTAGCCGGACAAGGCTCCCATCCGCTGGGTGTTGAGATCGATGCGGATGGCGCCTTTGTTGTTACCCCAGGTTGCCTTCTCGGCGCTGCTGGAAAAGAATGGCGTCCCAGCCGCCACGCCAGTACTCAAAGGAATGTACTTCAACATTCCTTTGGCGGCCGGATCCCAAGCGGCTTCTGGGATCACCTGGCCGGGGAAGACACACTGTGCGGTCGTGGTGCAGCCCGAGTAATAATAGGGCTCACCGCCAGTCACTGCATATCCCAGCCGGGCGGTCAGCGTCTGAGCCAAGTCCCCGACAGCGTTATCACTGTGGACGCCCCCCCCTAACACGCCATAACCGGTGGTGCTGACATCCGTGAAATCGCCTAGCCGCTCGCTCGCGGAGGGGACATCGATGATGCCGGTGGATTGACCTCGCACTTCCCGTGTTCCCTGGAAATCTGCGAAGAAGAAGAGACGGTTCTTAAGGATTGGCCCGCCCGCGGCCCCGCCGAACTGATTGCGCCGGAATTCTCCCAGCGCCGTCCCCGGCAGCTCTTTATTTGTGACAGGGTTAGTCTGGTTCATATCGAAAAAGTTGCGCGCGTCCAGTTTCTCATTGCGGAGATACTCATAGACCGTGCCGTGGAAGCCGTTGGTTCCGGATTTGGTGATCACGTTCACAATGGCTCCGGCGAATTTGCCATATTCCGCATCAAAAGAGTTGGTCAAGATGCGGAACTCTTGAATGGAGTCCAGGGTGGGTACAATGGAAGCGCCCTGGGTCAGGCCCTCTTGCACGTCTCCTCCGTTAACCAGGAAGGAATTGGCGGACTCTCGTTCCCCGTTGACCGAAACTGTGCCGGGGTTGAGATTGCCGGAAACAGGTCGGCTGGTGTCTTGAACGCTGGAGGTAACAGGAGCGACGCCCGCTTGCAGGCCCAGTAGGTCGGTGTAACTCCGCCCATTAAGAGGCAGGGTGTTCATCTTGCGGTCCTCGATGACATCACCGAGCTGGGTGCTCGTCGTCTCGGCCTGGACCACCTGCGCTGAAACATTGACTAGTTGCGTTACGGAGCCAACAATGAGATGGACATCCGCACGGAATTTCTGGTTAACCAGAAGTTTGATCCCGGTTTGTTCGGCCTTTTGGAAGCCGGCCGCCTCGATCACCAAGACATAGTTTTCACCCACGGGAACCAAAAGGAACTCATAGCTTCCCAAGGAGTCCGTGGTGGTATTTCGCACCGCGCCGGTATCAGCATTTCGAAGCGTTACCTGCGCCTTGGGAACTACGGCCCCGGTAGGGTCTGTAACAGTTCCCAAAATAGATCCGGTTACGTCAGCCCACGAAGGTTGGGCGGTTTCCAGGACCGCCGCCACCAGGGCGACGAACAATAGCATCCTTAATTTCTCTTGCATGAATCGCCCTCCTGTGCTTGTGTGAAGTATCCAGCCTCTACGTCCGACGCATGGGAGATAAACCATTGAAATAATACCACAGATAGTAACATTATCCGACTTGGCTATCCTAAAGATTGGTCCTACGGCCGGACGACCAAACCGGATGAAGGTAAAGCGGGATTTACGATTGTGCTCGCAGCACGGCTGCTATACACCCAAACCTACCCGCCAACAATGACCTACATCAATTTTTGATCCAATATTATTCAAGACCAGAAGAGGACATTTTTACTTTTCTGGAGAGTCGTTGTGGGGAAGCCGGCGCTCTGAAACCGTTCTTGTGGACCAACCGAGGCATGACGGGGATTCCTGCCCCATGCACGCTGAACCTGGCGAGGTCGAATTGTCCCAACCGAACGTGCGGTCTCCACGTAACCGACTCGGCGCGTCGCGTTGTAAGGTAAGATAGCCTCCCTGGTATCGCCCCATGAACCTCGTCGCGACATCACGCCTGACTGGGCTTGGAGTAAGAAGCACACCCACGTGGCATCGCGCTGGTCTGCTGGTCGCCATTTCGCTCCTCCTGTTGCCGGCAGCGGTGCGTGGCAGCAATTTACTCTCGGCTGGTTTGATCGAACAGACTCACAGCAACAATCCTGAGGCTGCCGCCCAGTTCGAGAAAGCGCGCGAAGCCTATAAGGCGCATGATTTCGAGCAGACCAAATCTCTTCTCAAGCAAGTCTTGCAGGCCGAACCCCAATTGGTGGATGCCTACTTGTTGCTGGGCTTGGCCGAGGTCGAAAGTGGAGAGACAACCCAAGCCATCGCGCACTATCAGCAGGCCCTGAAGCTCCAGCCTAAGTCCTTCGCAGGCCATTACTATCTTGCCTTGGCGTATTTGCGCGAATCGAATATGGAGCTGGGGCGGCGCGAACTCCAGCAGGCCGTGGCGCTGAATCCGAAGCATTCTGACGCTGTCTATAACCTTGGAGTGGTCTTGTTAAAAATGGGGCGGCCTGAGGAGGCCTTGACCGACTTGCGCCGCGCCCAGGAACTCGGACCGCCGCGGTTGGATGTTGCCTTCAACATCATCCGCGCGGAGCTCGAAGCACAGCATCCCGAAGAGGCCCGACAGGAAGCCGCAGCAGCCGCCAGGAATCTTCCTGTCGACCCGGAGTGGCAGGCCGCCGTGGGGAAGCTCTTCCTCGAGAAGCGCCAGGCACAGGACGCTCTACCCTATCTTGCCGAGGCGTTGCGGGCCCAGCCTTCTCGGGACGACATTCGCCGCCAACTGGCCGTGGCCGAGTTGCAATCCCACAATCCTGACAGCGTGCTGGAAACCGTCTCGAACCCCACCGCGGCTGAGGATTTCTTTTTACGTGCCAGCGCGTATTACGCCCTGCATCGCCCAGTGGAAGCTGACGATGCCTGCCGTCAGGCCCTCGCGATGACGCCGCGCGAGCCACGCTACACACTTCTACGCGCGCAGATCCGTCAGTTCGTGGGTCAGCATGACGCCGCGCTCGAATTACTGCACCAGGCCATCGAAGAGGCGCCGGATTGGGCGGACCCTTATTACAGCGCGGGGGTCAGTTATTATCTGGAGCGGCGCTATGCCGAGGCGCGGCAAAGTCTAGAACAGGCCGTCCAGCGCGATCCCCATTCCGCGCGTTCGTTGTTTCTTTACGCTGCCAGCTTAGTGAACGAGGGGAAGAATCGTGAAGGCGAGAAATACTTGCGTCAGGCCATCGCGCTCGAACCACGTAACGCCCGCTTTGAATACCATCTGGGCGTCCTGCTGCTTCGCGATAACCGAGCGGAGGAAGCTCCGGAGGCATTCAAGCAGGCCCTGGCGCTAAACCCCGCTTACGGCCTTCCCCACTACCAACTGGGAAAGCTGCTGGTCAGGCAGAACCAGCCTGCCGCCGCCACCCACGAACTGGAAGCCGCGGTGCACGACCAACCTGATCTCGCCCAGGCTTATTACCAGCTTTCCCGCGCCTATAGTTTATTGGGTGAAAGCGTGAAGTCTCAGCAGGCGCTTGCCACCTTCAATAATCTCAAGAAGCAGGGGACGAGCGATGACCAGGAGTTTCTGGAGGAAATTCGGAAACATCTGGAGTCGTCATTACAGTAGCGAGCGTGGCCCGGACCGGTGGCCCTTCGGCCCACATTAATACGGGCACGCATGAAGAGTTCGCGCAGGTCAATTTCTCAGCTATCCAGGATCGCTCCCTCGGCTGCAGTCACTGGACGTGTGCCCGCCGCCTCGCGGTGAACACGGCCGCGAGATCAGTAGCTAAGTTCGCGGTAGGAGAGAATCTGAGGGCTTGTGGTGGAGGAGGTAAGACCGGAAGAGGCGCCACCGCTGAGCCCCTGCAAAACCTGGCTCACCATGCAGGAATCATAAAGCGTGCTGATCGTGGAAGTACTGAAGCTGGTGGAGGCGTTCAAAGAGAGATTCCCCGACGCGACCAGCGTGCCTCTCACTAGAATATTCGCACTGTTGGCCGCCGTGAAATTGATTGCACCATTGACAATCGTAACCCCCTGGTAGTTCCACGATCCTGTGACCGTAAGATCGCCGTTGACCAGGAGCAGTCCATAACCGCTGTTGCCGTTCCCGCTGATGGAGAGAGGACGGTCGGTGTAGACGATCCGCGCGGACCCCGCCGATCCCGCCGTGGGTTGTGTTCCCAGAGTCGTGCCGCTCGCCAAGTAGGTCGGGCCAGAGGATGACACATGCGAGGGATCGACTGAGGTAATGGGGCTCGAGGCGGGCTGGTATTGCGCAATCAGGGTGGCAGCGGATTGGGGGAAGGGAGTGACGGCGGATTGTGTGGCGGGATTGCCAGCCACCGAAGCAGCAGAAGTATTGACCGTGCCCCCTGCCACCACGCCCGGCAATGCCCCGGTCGGGGTGGGGCATCCTGCCGTGCCCGGGTTGTTGTCATTCCCGGTCACGGTCACATTCGCGGACCCTGTGCCCCCGAGGAACATACTAATGAGCCACCATAACGGCTGCCCGGAGAGGGAAGCCGAGCCGGCAGCAGCCACAGCCGCCACGGGCGTGTAATTTGTGCCTCCTACCCCCGGGATTCCCGCGACTTCGGTTTGCAGGAGTTTCCTCACATTCGAGGAGTCAACAGCTAGCGCCGTGAGGACGTAGACCAACGCGCCGGTCGTGGACGTCGAATTCTCATGCGTTCCGTCCCAGTAAAGGGGTGACGTCCCATCATTGGTCTTAAGGGTAATACGCACCCACTTATAGGGGATCGATGTCGTGGTTGAGGCTCCCGGTTGGTCGCTGTTGAGATAGGGGAGGACCGCCGCTGATCCCAATCCACCACTGAACTCGCGCGCGTATTCGTAGTCGTAATAGGGGGATAGGGCGCTGGTGGGCTGGACGGGGTCTGTCGCGCTGGCGTTCCGAAGGTAGAGGACCTGGTGAATCGTGCTGGGTAAGGACGCGGCGACAGTATCTGGCGCGGACCCCTTCATCCGTCCGCGGGCCTCCTCCAGCCCCGCCATGGCCGCGTAATAAGCTCGCTCCCGGGCCTGGATGGTCTGGGCCAGACGGATTTGGCTGTCAGTCAGTAGCACGATGGAGAGTGCCAGACCGCTGAGTGTTACGATGACGAGAAGCACAATCATGAGAGCCATGCCGCGCTCCCTCGGCCGAATTCCGGGGGGATGGTTCTTGTCCATCTCTATTGGCGGCGCCGGCTGTGCCCCCGGGTGGGGCAACCTGGCGGACGGGTTCATCCCTCGGGCTGGTGTTTCAAATTTCAAAAATTCATCCTTGGGCAGGTGGCCATCAACGTCACCACGGCCGGGGGCCCACTTTCATTTCCAGCGGATTGAAGAACCAGGTTGATGTACACGGCTCGCACGTTCAGAGGGAAGGGTTGGGCGATCGACGGGTCCACATCCCAGGTAAACAGAGGCTGGTTTGTAACCCGATTCTGCACGTGGTCGAGCGCCAGGGTCGTGACCGTAGTCGTCGCCAGCGACCCATTCAGATTCTTCCCGGTACTCATACGCAGAAGGTTCTGTGAGTTCGGAGCGTTCACGTATTCGATCTGTTCTACGGTTCCGTCACCGTCGGTGTCTGCCTGGAAGACCAGGTCGTAGGAGGTGACGGTCACGAAAGAAGTCGCTATGAGACCGGGTGAGGCAGCGACGGCAGATGCACTGTAAGACTTCGACGAGGGAAATCCAGCCATGCGGATTTCCCGGCCCATTTGATTCAGGGCCGTTACCCCACTATCAAACAGCGTCGCCGACCCCAGGCGGCTTTTCACTTCCCCGTAAGTTTGCAATATCAAAGTGAGGGCTATAGCGGTCAGAACTCCAAACAACCCCAGCACCAGGATGAGTTCAATGAGGGAGCCTCCTCGATCAGGCACTCCGGCTGCCCTCGCTCGGGCTTCGGCCACGGAATATCGCGGACGTTCACTGAAAGGCCGTCTTCGTCTGGTCATGTTTCAAATCCCTGAACAGCTCCACGAACAAGGTCAGCGGGGGGGGGTTGACCACCCTACGCACCACGATTTGAGACGCACTGCACTAGGATGCTTTCAGGGTCTGGTACTGAACGACTGGAGCAAACCCACCCGCCGGATTCAAAGCCTTCCCGGCGACGACGATTTTCCTCCCGCTGCTGGCCGTCACGGAAATATTCCAGCGAATCGAATATTGCCGGCCACTTCCCACGGAAAGTTGCGCGGAGAATCCCACCGGAGGAGGCTGCGTGAAATCAATGAGCCCGGAAGGGGTCAGAGGGTTTCCGCAACTGGCGCCTGGGGACCCGGGGCAACTCACATCCACGGTGTTGCCCGCCAAATCCACAAAGCTCCCACTGCTGTCGAACACGTGGTTACAAATCTGACTCAGCTCTCTTTCCACCAACGTGGCGGTTTCGTTCGAAACTTCACTCACTTCGGCCAGCCGCGTCTCCAGCGGGAATAGCATGGCGAGTGAAAGCAAGGCAAAGGAGAGCAAACTCAGAGCGACCAGGGCCTCGACCAGGGTGAACCCGCCTACGGCACGGGCCCTGCGGCCCTGGACCTTTCGAGGCGAGGTTCCCAAACGGCGTTGTCGGATAAACCTGAAAATCGTACAATGGTGCCGAGCCAATGGCTGATGGAGTTCTGAAACACCACTTTTCTCGAGTCCATGGCTGAAAACACTTCCACTCCCGCGGACTCGCTGGTCTGCCCCTCCTGCGGTCATCCCCAGGATCGCGCCTTGGTGGAATGCCGTCGCTGCGGCGCGCCCATGAACCAGGCGGGTCTGATTTACCGCAAGCTGGCTGACGGCCGCTGGAGCATAGTCAAGGACATCGATCTTTCTTCGCTCGCCCCCCGGCCGATTCCTCCGCCGCAGAAGACGTTTACACGGCAAGGCGTTCTGGTCATCGCCACGGTCGCGGCCCTCATGGGGTTGCTGCTCTCGATTGCCTGGAAAGAGCGCAACCAAGCCAGAGACACAGAAACTCAGGAGGTCGCCCAATATCTTCGCCTGCCGGTGGGCCAAATCGTGCCAGTGTTTCAACTGCGGATTGCGAGGAGTGCCGAAGGAAGCCTCCGGGTGGCGGGCCGGTCGAATCTTCCCACGGGAACCCAGTTGGAGGTTCGCATCTTCTCCGGCGACGTGCTGGTTGCCGTGGACTATCCTGTCACGATCTCCGCAGGAAGCTTTGCGACTCGCGATCTGTTGCAGAGAGGCAAGCCGTTCAACGCCGGGACCTACCGAGCCCAAATCAAGGCAGATTTCGGGGAGCGCTGGCAGCCGGCTTCGGTTCTTCTGGTGGTGGGGAATCTTGGTGAAAGGTTGCAAGGTCCACTGATACAGAAGCATGAAGGTTCCTCGGAAGCTGGGCTGATCTATACCGAGGATTTCACGCTGGATTGATCGTCCGGAATTTTCCGCTCCCCCCGCGACCACGGCACCCCACTCGAAATCCAAAGATCGGGAGAGTAAGATCTAGACGGTGGCGCCGGTTGCTTATTGAACTATTCCCGCCTTCTTCTGCGCGAGCTTCAGTTGCCGCGCGTCCCACTTGAGAGCGGAGGCAGACTGGCTTTCCACGCGCGCCGCCGGAGTGCTGCAGTGGGGACATACTTGCCATTCGGACTCCAGGGCTCGTCCGCAGGTCAGGCAACGTTGGGTGAGTAAGCTTTCGCAATACCGGCACTGCTCGCCTTCTCCCGATAGACTTCTTCCGCACTGCGGGCAGGAAGCGGATTCTTCCTCCATCAACTGGATGCTCCGGATCACTTCTTCCGGCGTGGTTACGCATTGCCGAATCTTCTCTCTGGCGGCTTGAAGTAAGGGCACCATGCCGCTCTGCACGGCAGCCTTGCGGATGGTGGCTTCCGAGCCGCTTTCGTTGATCGCTTTACGGACCGGCGGCGTCATCCGCAGGATTTCGTATACTCCGATGCGGCCTTTGAATCCGACCCCATGGCACACCTGGCAGCCACTCCCGTGAGTGAACGGAAATTCCCGCTCTTTCCAATCCAGACGGTCAAGCAGATGAGGTGTCGGCGCATAGACTTCCCGGCAGTGGTCACAAACCACGCGCACCAGCCGCTGCGCAATAATCAGCGCCACGGAAGAAGTGATGACGAACGGATCGACTCCCAGGTCCAGCAAGCGCAGCACAGTGGCAATGGAATTGTTGGTGTGCAGCGTGGTCAGAACCAGATGCCCGGTCATGGCGGCATGGAACGCAGTTTCCACCGTTTCGCGGTCGCGGATCTCCCCCACCAGGATGACGTTCAGGGTCCTGTCGAAGGATCGATCGCAAACTGGCGGCGAAGGTGAGGCCCGCCTTGGGGTTAATCTGAACCTGGTTGGCGCCCTCCAGTTGGTATTCAATGGGATCTTCCACGGTTACAACGTTAACTCCGGGGGAACGGTTGTAGTTCAGCAGCGAGTAGAGAGTGGTGGTCTTGCCGCTGCCGGTAGGCCCCGTGACGATGATCATGCCTTGCGGCTGCCGGACGGCCTCCAGAATGGCCGGCAACTCGGCAACGGGAATTCCCAGGCGGTCAGGCTGTGGGATGCCTTCATTCGACCCCAGAACGCGCATCACGACCTTCTCGCCAAATTGTGTGGGCAGCGTGGAGAGTCGCAAGTCGGTTACTCTGGACTGAAAGCGCACCTTGAAACGGCCGTCTTGGGGTACGCGTTTTTCCGTAATGTCCACCTTGCTGAGTACCTTCAGGCGCGAACTCAGTCCTGGATGCAGCCAGGCAGGAGCCTGAAGAAAATCCCGCAGAACTCCGTCCACCCGCAGCCGGATCCGAAGGTCTTGCTGGCTGGGTTCAATATGGATATCGCTGGCCTTAACGCGCAGAGCCTCGGTGATCACCAGGTTCACGAGTTTGACAATGGGCGGGAGTTCGGCGGCGCGTAGCGACGAAATCTCGTCCAAATCCACCTCGTTGCTTACGGGGAAAATCTGGAAGTCCGGCTGGTCGCTGGCCTGATCGATGATGTCGACGGCCTGAGTCCGGGAATAATTGGCGTCGATGGCTTCCAGAACCTGCGAGCGCAGCGCCACCGCCGGTTCGACTCTTGATCCGGTGTAAAACTCGATTGCCTGGATGGAACTGAGATCCGAAGGGTCAACGAAGACAACTTTCAGGGCGCGGCCCGCCAGCGCATAGGGGATGCATTGACGAATACGGGCCAAGCTCTCCGGAATTCGATGCACAGCTTCTGGGTCGATGGAAAGCGTGGACGGAACCACGAGGGGAATTCGCTGCCGTTGCGCAAAGGCGTCCGCCAGCCAGCTTTCTGTAATCTTGCCTTCCCGCAGCAAAATCTCCCACAGAGCTTCCTTGCTCTGGCGAGCCCGTGCGGAGTATTCTTCCAACTCATCTGGGGTCAGAATGCCGGCGCCGACGAAGGACGTTCTCACGGGAGCTCCCCTTCCTGAGCAATAGCTAGAAGTGAAATGAAACCATCTCGCTATTAACTCCGCCCCCCACGATAGTGGTTAATGAAGATCCCTGGACTCGACCCTAAAAACTAATCTAATTTGAATAGCCACAAACTGATATTTCTCTAATGACGGCGTGAGACTACTAAAGTACTTTTCGAATTGAAAGGGTACTAAAGTACTGTGGCAAATTCAATCAATCTTATAGAAAGGAAGGGACATTTTGTCGTGCGCGAGGGTTGGTATGTGACAAACTGGCATGCCACAAGATTTGGTATGATCTGGACCGAATGATGGGGACAAAATGAACTTGAGTAATCCTCGGGGGCAACCTCTGGTTTTTTGACCCACTTGGAAAATTAATTTCCGGCTAATTACGAGCCGGAGGGTAGCCGGCGTAGGGGCGAGCGCCCTGCGCCCCACAGCCGGCTTCTGGCACTGGGGCGGCGCTCGCCCCTCGGGCCGAACGCCGTTCGGCCCCACATGATTGGCGCGGTTCGCAAACTGCGAAGAAAGTTCCGCGCCACACTCGCTTCAGATCCGAATCACGTTGCCCGAGCGCGCGGATTCATAGGCAGCGAAGGTAAGCCGCATGGTTTCGAGGTTATCTTCGCCCCTCGACTCTCCCTTCACCTCCCCGCGCAAAGCTTGGAGAAGGTGCGCATTGCAGCGCGCAATGCTGGCATGCGACGCCACATAGTCAGGCTGCATCCAGGGCCGGAGGGTGGGCGGATAGCGCTTCGAACGCGTGCCGCTCTCGGTGGTCACCCGAACCCAGTAGTGCCGGTTGAGCTCCGCCGATCCCTTGTCACCCTCCACCAGAATCAAAGCTTGGGTGAAGACGTCATTCTCCAGGAAATTCCCCGGGAAGCCGAGGTAGCATGTCACCGTGGTCCTCCCGCCCATGTGCATCATGACGGTGACCGCGTCCTCCCCCTTGATGTCCTTTTGCACCTGATGGGTCTGGCAGTAAAGCCTGTCCGCCTCACCGAAAAGCATGCGTGCCACGTCCAGGAGATGCGGCCCCATATCTTTAAGGACGTACTCTTCCAAGTTCCTTAAGCCCGGCTCGTTGATGAGCACGGGGTAACCTGATACCTGGAAAATGCGGGCGCGGAACGGAACTCCGATTTCGCCTGAGTCCAGCACCTTCTTGAGTTCCCGGATTTGGGTTTGCCAGCGCCAATTCTCATGCACGAAGAAAGGGACTCCCGCTTCCCGGCAGGCGCGCACCATGCTTTCTGCTTCTGCCAGGGTATTCGCCATCGGTTTCTGACAAATGACTGGCACCTTGTGCCGGGCGGCCATGGACACGAACTTGCAGTGGGTAAGGCAATCCGTGATGACATCGAGGAAATCGGGCTTCTCACGTTCGAGCAATTCCTCCGCGTCACCGTACACTGCCGGGATGCCGAAGGCCTGCGCAATCTTCTCTGCCTTCGCAACCGTGCGGTTATAGATGGCGACGCATTTCGCTCCCGGCACTTCTTGCCACGCGGCAATTTGGTATGGAGCCCAAAAGCCCGCTCCAAAGACCGCGAATCGTAGATCTGTCATGCTGGCATCTCCTTCAGGCGCTGCAATTATCTAAGTCACCCCGATATTGCACTATCAGCACCACCCCGGCGCTCGGCACGCCACCCCTACTCATCTGAGGAGGGGAGTTCTTTAACAGCTCCCCTCCTAATTTAGGAGGGGTGGCGCGCCGAGCCCCGATAGCGCGTTCTTTCCAAATTGATCATCGGGGCCGAGCGCCGGGGTGGTTACGCAGTGGCGGCGCGGGTGGCGCATACGTGCTGCATTTTGGCATGTATGCGGTTACAACAGTCCCTATGAATCGGTTGCGAATTGACCCCCTCACCCGTCCCGCTCCGGCTGATGAGAACGCCGGCAGCGGTCCACCCTCTCCCCCAAAGGGGCGAGGGAGTAAGTTCAACTCTCCCATCGCCCCTTTGGGGGGGGCCGGGGGTGAGGGGGTTCTCTCATAATCAGCGAACTTCTGACTCAGCCCCCCTACCGGCGTTTGATTCGCAGGGCCATGTCCACCGCGTGCTCAGGCGTCGTGACCTTCAAGCTGCCTCCCGGGTGGTCGAGGTTCTCGGTGCGAACGACCGCGCCGGAGGCCGGGTCAACCCAGTCCACCTGGTACGGTCCCGCGGGCAAACGCAGCACCAGATCCTCGGTGTAATGCCCAGGCGTCACCGTATACGAGCTGCCACTTCCGCCCGTGCTGTGGTGATGATACAAAGCGTACTGTTTGCCCTCTTCGCTCATGCCGCGGCAATAGGTTCCGGGAGGAATTCCATTCTGGACATAGGTGATGTCCGCGCGCATCTTTAGAAAATCGAAACTGTGGATGAACTCTTCGAGGTTCTTCAAGGCGGTCAGGACTTGCGTATTGTCGGGCGTCTTGCCGGCAGGATTTTCGACGGTATACACCCCATTGAGGTGGTTAAAGCTGGCGCCGCCTCCCACCATGAACTCCCAGGCTTCCACTCGTGAATCCGCAACCTTATCGCCCTTATACCAGAAAGGATAGTAGGCGGTCTCATTGAACTCAATCGGTTTATTGCGCCCGTACTCATAATCGAGGGCCTTCATTCCACCCATCTGAAATCCTGCTTCCCAAACATACTGGGTCACGATGATCGCAACGTCAGGGTGGGCGGCAAAATTAAAAAGCCCGCCGAGTGGGCCCTCCATCTGCTGCGCAATCAGATGCTTCTTCGGCAGGCGGCCCTCGGTATTCTTCACAACCTGGATCATGTGGCTGACCCATTCGCCGGCTTCCCCCATCGGGGTGGGAGGATTGCCAATGTCCGGGGCTTCGTCGCAAACTTCCAGAACCACATTGTCGTAGGTATTCACTTCTTCGGTGATCTTGCTGACGTAATCGGCTTCCCGTTTGGCCAGGTCAGCGTGCCGGAGAGTCTGGGCATCCTGGAAATCACACTTGCCCACACCCTGTATATTGTTCTCGTAATATAAAGGCGAGATAGGCCACGTATCGGAATATTGAGCGTTGAAGAAGCAGATTTCCACTACCACGCCGCGTTCGGCCGCCTTCGCCACGAAATCTTTCAGCCGCTTGAAGTATTCCGGGTCCCAGCGGTCAAGGTCGAACTTGTTGCCACACAAGGCGTAGCCGGGTACGTTGCTGCGCCCCCAGGGCACAACGAGGCTCGCGGGTTTGACCCCCAGGGTGTTCCCCTTGCCGAACTTCCCAATCGGCTCAAACAGGAATCCCGGATAGATGCGCGTATAGTTGAGGCCATAGGATTGCAATGCGTCCAGATACTGGACATAGTCGAAGTCCTTATTGACCACCGCTCCGTAATGCTCGGCGGAGGTAATCAGGACCGTAGGTTTTCCTTTGAAGATGTAATAGTGCGGGTTTCGGGGATTTACAGAGATGGGCCCCTCCGCATCCTCCGCCCCAGCCGCTGACACCGCGGCGGGAAGCCAGGCCAACAGTAAGCAGCAAGCTACTCGAAGCAGGGTCGTTCGTCGGCCCCTATCACCCTCCACGCCCTTCACGATCGTTCTTAGCGCCATTTTGGTAATCCTCCCGTGGCAAATATTTCACAACCTTCTTTAGCACTAGTGTAGTGCGCAGCGATCATCGCCACTATTCCTTTCGCAGGGAGCTTGGTTGATTCCGCAGGGCGCCAAGGTACATCCCGCAGTGTAGCGCGACCGGTCCTCAAGGTCCGCAGCTTTTTGTTGTCACGGGGGAATGAGCCGCGCGGCCAATCGAGGAGAATCGCTCAATTAAGAATCGTTGGAAATTGGAGATTAAGATAGAATTATTCCGGGATTTTGATGACTACCCCTGAGACGATGGCACCTCCCTCGCACCTTGAGCACTCTACGCCGCAGTCGATTATCAAGAAACTGATTTCATTCCCTGCCATGTTGGCAGTCTTGCTGGTGGCTGGGATGCAGGCGCCGCTGCGCCAGTTCTGGGTGGATCCCAACGTCTGGTGGCACATCAAAGTGGGGAGCGTCATACTCTCCACGCATCGCTGGCCCACCACCGACCCCTATTCGTTTACCGCCTATGGCACGCACTGGATCGCTTACCAATGGCTGGGCGAAGTTCTGCTGGCGATGGTCTCCCAGCGTTGGGGGCTGCGCGGCCTCCTGGCACTCGATATCGGCATGGCGGGCGCTATCCTGAGTGCGCTCTTCGCGCTGATTACCATTCGCTGTCAGAACTCCAAAGCGGCTTTTGCGACCTGCACTTTATTCCTTCCCCTGGTTTATGCCTCCTGTAGTTTGCGCCCGCAGATGCTTGCCTATTTCTTTTTGGTATTGACCCTGATCATCCTTGAGCGTTTTCGCCAGGGGCACACCCGCGCGCTGTGGCTGCTGCCGCCACTTTTCCTGGTTTGGGTCAACACGCACGGCCTTTTTGTTTTAGGCCTTTTTGCGCTGGGGGTGTACTGGGTATGCGGGCTCGTCGAGATTCGTGGCCTCGAATCCCGGCTTTGGACAGTCCGTGAGCGCCTGCAGTTGGAAATGGTGGCGCTGCTGAGCCTGGTGGCGCTCGTCATCACCCCTTACGGTTCAGAGCTATTGCTCTACCCCTTGGACCTGGCCCTTTCCCAGCCCATCATGCAGAAGAATATTATTGAATGGGCGCCCATGATGTTTGACAAGGTTTTTGGCCAGCTCTTCTTAGCCCTCATCCTGGCGTTCTTGCTGGCCCAAGTAACGCTCCGGCCGCGCTGGCGCCTGGAAGAGTTCGTGCTGTTCCTTGCCGGGATCACCGCGGCTTGCCTGCACGTACGGTTTGTATTGGCTTTCGTGCCCTTCAGCGCACCCATGTTCGCCGTAATCATTTCGCGCTGGTTTGATCCCTATGAGCCCGCCAAGGACAAGTACGCTCTGAATGCCGGATTGATGGGGCTTGCCGTCGCCGCCACTCTATGGTTCTTTCCCTCCCGCGCCGCCCTCGAACAGGTTGTGGAAGAGAAATGGCCGGTCAAAGCGGTGGCCTACTTAAGGCAGCATCCTGTGCCCAAGCCCATGTACAACGACTACCTGTTTGGCGGCTATTTGATCTGGCAACTGGCGGATCAGAACAAGGTGTTTATAGATGGTCGGGCGGATATCTACGAGCGGACAGGCGTTTTGAGCGATTACCTCAGCATCGGCAGGCTTGCGAGCCCCACGCCCTTGCTATTAGAGGCTTATAACCTTAAAT
Source organism: uncultured Acidobacteriota bacterium (assembly GCA_963804995.1). Lineage (GTDB taxonomy): Bacteria > Acidobacteriota > Terriglobia > UBA7540 > UBA7540 > Bog-366. Next base: position 969,168 of record CAWDSK010000006.1, on the reverse strand, counting down.
CATGCCTTGTCAAGCAAAGCGAGCCGCTCCAGACTCTGCTGACTTCTTCCCCCGCCTGGGAAAAAGTCTATGCAGACGAGCAGAGTGTTCTATTCGTAAGGAAGCCAGCCAGCGCAGGCAAACCTCAGAACGTCACAAGAGAAGTCGATTCCAGTCATCGGGAGAGTGCGCGTGGGTCCAGCCACTGACGCCACGCTCGGAGCGTTGGCCCGCAAAGTTTTCTCCTTCCCTGTTTTCCTGGGAGCATTGCTGGTGGCCGGCATGTTTATGAATTTGCACCTGCGCCTGGGCCAAGCCGCGGAGCTCCCCGCGGGCCATTGGCACGCCACCTTCGTGGAAGGTGACACGTTTTGGCACATAGCCGCGGGCCAGCGCATCCTGGAAACTCATCAGTGGCCCACCACCAATTTTTACTCGTTCACGACCCCCACCAGCGAATGGCTGGCCTATGAATGGTTGGGTGAGGTGTTGATGGCGCTCGCCTCGGATTGCGGCGGCCCCAGGGCGCTGATGGCGCTGCTTGCGCTCCTCGTCTCGGCCATTATGCTGCTTCTCTACTATTACGCGAGCCTCGTGAGCGGCGACGCGAAGAGCGCCTTTATAGCTTGCGTGGCCGCGTTGCCACTGCTGGGTTTTTGCTTCACCTTGCGCCCCCAGCTTCTGGGATATACCGCTCTGCTCATCACTCTGATCTTGCTTGAGCGTTACCGCCGAGGGTTGCAGAAAAGCCTGTGGGTTCTCGCTCCGGTTTTCGTACTTTGGGTGAACACTCACGGCACGTTCACGCTGGGCCTTGCGGCCATGGCGATTTATTGGGTGGCAGGACTTAAAGGTTTCCGCGTAAGCAAGCTGGAGGGCAAGGCGTGGCTCCCTCGCGAGCGGTGGCACCTCGCTTGGGTATTTCTCTTGTGCGTGGTCGCGTTAACAGTGAATCCCTACGGACCGCACCTAATCCGCTACGAGCTGGGCATCGCTTCGCAACCCGTAAACTTGAAGTATTTCGAAGATTGGCAGCCGCTCGGATTCCATGATTTCTACGGCGTGTGGTTCTTGATCCTGTTATCGGTCTTGGTGATCGGATGGTTCTTTCGGCGCCGCGCCGAACGCGCGGAAGCGGTGGTCTTGGTGATTTTCGCCGCGGTCCTGGCCTGCATCCATCAACGATTTGCGGTTTTCTTCGCCATCGCGCTGGCGCCGGTGCTGGCTGAATTGCTGGCGGAGTGGACTCCTGCTCACCAACCCGAAGCGGAGCGGCCGGCGCTCAACGCAATCCTGATTCTGGCATTCGTAGTGGGCGGTGTGGTGTGGTTCCCATCCTCAGTCAAGTTGCAGCGCCTGATTGACCGCAATCAGCCGAGCCGTGCGGTAAACTACCTGCGCACACACTCTGTCCCCGAGCCCATGTTCAACGACAATTTCTGGGGAGGATATTTGATCTGGGCGTTCCAAGGGCAGCATAAGGTTTTCATCGACGGGCGGTCTGACGCCTATGAGCCTTCCGGCGTGCTCGCGGATTACGTCAGGATCATTCAAGCGGAACCTGATGCGCTGGCGGTTCTCAAAAAATACGGCGTGCGCTCCTGCCTGATTGAGCGTAACGGATCTCTTGCGAACCTGCTTGATGGGAACCCTGAATGGCGCCAAGTTTATCAGGATGATCTGAGCGTTTTGCTCGTGCGCCAGGAACCGTAACGCGGCGTTCTGGTGAAATCTGGCGTCGTTCAAATTTGTTGCGATGCATTCGTATGATTCGAGCGGGTAGCGAAAAATTCCCGTATAAAACGGGGGAAGATGGGGAAAGATGTGGGACCTCGCTCGCTATGCCCCGCGGAGAGCAACATCTGGGACAGTCCCACATTGACGAAAGAGAGTGGGACACCTGCAAAAATAGGGCAGGGAAGTGGCTGACGCGGAGTACAGCCTCCTCGCCCCTCGTTGAGACGCAGGGAGATTACTAGCGGTCCGAAGCTCCAACCTGGAGAGCATGAGTAGTCACGAAAGAAGTGAAAATCCGGTGGCAGGCGAGCGCGCTCAATCCTGGGCGCTCCTGAGGAAAGTGTTTTCCTATCCGATTCTTTTAGGCGCCCTGTTGGTTCTCGGAGCTTTCCTGGTGTCGCTGATGTTCCAGGTAGATCCCGACGCCTGGTTCCACGACGTGGTAGGTCAGCGCATCCTCCGCACGCACACCTGGCCGACTCTCGATACCTATTCCTTCACGGCCCCGGGCACGGAATGGATGGCGTACGAATGGCTGGCGGACGTGGTCCTGGCGCGGGTGGGGCATGCCGGGGGGCTGCGGGGCTGGATGGGGCTTCTGGCCGGCCTGGCCGGTTGCATGACCCTGTTAATTTATTATTACGCCTATCTCCGTTGCCGGAATTCCAAGGCGGCCTTTGTGGCCACGGTGCTGATTCTGCCGCTCGAGGGAGTCTGGTTCACTCTGCATCCCCAACTTTTCGGTTACGTATTTCTGGTCATCACGCTGATCTTGCTGGAACTTTTCCGCCAGGGCCGTCGCGCGGCGCTTTGGTTGCTTCCGTTGGTGTTTCTCTTTTGGGTCAATACGCACGGCACCTTTGTATTCGGTTTGATTGCCGTGGGGATTTACTGGCTGGGCGGGCTGGTGGACCTGCGCGTGGGATGCCTGCGAGCGGAGCGCTGGGCGGTCGACGAACGCATTCAAATGGCGGCGGTGACGCTAGTGTCGCTCGGGGCTTGCTGTGTCACACCCTACGGCCCGCGCCTGCTCACCTATCCCGGGCAAGTCTTCTTCCTGCAGCCGGAGATGATCTCGACCATGTTGAGTTGGCAGTCGATCCCGCTGAACGTCTGGCATGGCCAACTCTTTCTGGCCTTCCTGCTGCTCTTCATCGCGGCGGTGGCGATTTTCCAGCCGCCCGTCCGCATCGAGGAATTGACGCTCTTTTGTTTGGCAGTGGCCATGACCGCCTTCCATGCCCGGGCCCTTCCCCTCTTCGCAATTGTTTTTGCGCCGCTCCTGGCGAGCCTGCTGGACGGTTGGGTGCCCAACTACGAGCCCCGCAAAGATCTTCCCGCCCTGAATGCTCTGATCATCGCCTGCCTTGCGTTGGGAATCATCCAAGGTTTCCCCGCGCAGGAAAAACTCGAGCGCATCATAGCTGACCATAATCCGCAGGGGGCCGTCGACTTTCTGCGCAGACACCCACCCCCCCGGCCGATGCTGAACGACCTCACCTGGGGTGGTTACCTGCTTTATGCGCTGGGCCCGGAGCAGCGGGTATTCATGGACTGCCGGATCGACATCTATGAATACGCCGGCGTCTTCACGGACTATCTTCAGATGATGCATGTCCACCCGAATACTCCCTGGCTGCTCCAAAAGTATCACTTGCGATCCTGCCTCATCCCCCCCGGGGAAGGGCTCGCGACCTTCCTCGAAGCTTCGCCGGAATGGAAGAAAGTTTATAGCGATAAGATGTGCGTGCTGTACGAGCGGAGGTCGGAGAAGTGAGGGGCTGGCGATCGGGCGATGGGGCCATTGGTTCATTGAATCATTGATTCATTGAATCATTGGGCGATCGGATCTTTGATTCATTGATTCATTGGATCATCGGTTCATTGATGGATTTTGCGATGGAACGAATTGGTGATTGTCAAACTTCGAGCCGAACTTCGAGCCGAATTCTGGCTCACGTTTGGGTACCAACCTGCCGATAACCGATACGGGGAAGTGTGTCACGGCGGAGGTAGGTAATCGGGAGTTCGGGTGATCCGGTGGTCGGGTGATCGCTCCATCAGCCCAAGCAAGAATTCATAGCCCTCTCCGAGGGGAGAGGGTGGCGCGCTGCCGGCGCTTTTACCAGCCGGAGCGCGACGGGTGAGGGGGCAAGCTTCTTGTTACCGGCCACTCAATTTGCCTCATCCTTGGCGTCGATCCCACCGATAACCGAAGCGGGGGAGTGTTCACGGTGGGAATGGGGGAACGAGGGAATAGGGGGGGCTGGGGACAAATTGTGAGCTGCCGGCTGCGAGTTGTCAGCGTGGGGCGTCTCCCGCTAGGATTTGGGTACTGATTTCCTTCCCGCCTTGGGTTTGGGTTTCCTCTCGCCACTCGCCACTAGTCACTGGTCACTGCTCTTGAAGTGTGTCACGGCGGGGGCGGGGAAACGAAGGATTCGGGATTGGGGGATAGGGGCATGGGGCTGCTGAAAAACCCTTCCGGTGCGGCGTAGCGGCGGGTTTACCCCGCCATTTTATGCCAAGCGATCGCGGGCTGGGATGGCGGGGTAAACCCGCCGCTACTTCGTTTTTCATCAACCTGCTGGGTGCCAGGCCGCGGTTTCAGAAGTTCGATTATTCCCGGCGACCCATGCGGCACTTCCCCTGTCCGGCAGCTTCCGGGTATGTCAGGAATCCGCAGGCGAGCGTGGGCGCCACATCTACGGTTCGGCGACTAGAACGTCCATGTGACCACCAGAGCAAGATGAGGAGCCGCACCGCACTGGGTTTGTTTTTGAGTACCCGACCATCCTGGACTTGAGGTGTGGTGGTCTACACTACGACCCGCAATCAATCCAAGCGAGCGCTACGCCATCACCAACTTCTTCGAAGGGGCTTCCGGGGAGTCAGGGAGTTGCACTTCTTTGAAAACCGTGGCAGATGAATGCGAAGAAGCCCAGGCCGCGCAACATATGTTAGTGTCATCCCACCCGTTTCTCGTCACTCATCCAAGGTCGCTTAGTTCTCCTCACGTGAGCAATATCGAACAGACAGTCTCCGCCCGAGGGTATTAGGATGCATTTTGTCCCGCTTAAATGCTGATCGGGTGACCACTTACTCCATTCTGGCGATTTCGCTGCATTTATTGGCCGGCCGACCCGGAAAGGTCCTGAAATGAAAAATTTGCTCTTGTGTGTATCAGTCCTAGCCGCACTCCTCGCTGTTTCCGGCATCGCGGCAGCGCAGGATGCGGATCCGCCCTCGCGCGTAGCCCGCATCGCGTATATCAACGGTCCCGTATCGTTCGAGCCCGCCAGCGTGGACGGATGGGCCGACGCATCGCTGAATTACCCGATGACCACCGGCGACAATCTCTATACCGATAACGGCGCGCGTGCCGTGCTGCGGATCGGGCAGAATTCCATCCGCCTGGACTCTGGCACCAATTTCCAGTTCGTGAACCTGAGCGATAACGTCGTTCAGACCAGCATAAACGCCGGCAGTCTGAGCCTGCACGTACGTCACCTCTTTGATGGGGAATCCTGGGAGGTCGACACTCCCAACGGCGCCATCACTCTCCTGCGCACAGGCGAATACCGCGTCGACACCGATACCTCTCGCAACGCCACGATGATTACTGTGCGTGCGGGCGACATTGAAGTAACCGCCAACAACCAGAGCTTTCCCGTTCATTCCGGCCAGACAGCATACTTCGACAACTCCGGCAACCCGCCTGACGTTCAGGCTGCAAACCAGCCGGACGATTTCGATTCTTTCGTCTCTTCGCGGGACCACCTGGGAAACGTCCCCCGTCCCGCTACGTCTCACCCGACATGGTCGGCTATGAAGATCTGAATGCCCATGGCGATTGGCACAACACGGCGGACTACGGACCTGTATGGACTCCGCGCGTGGCGGCGGGCTGGACCCCCTATCACGATGGGCAATGGGCTTGGGTCGAACCCTGGGGCTGGACCTGGGTGGACAATGAACCCTGGGGCTTCGCGCCGTTTCACTATGGACGCTGGGCGTATGTCAATAACAGTTGGAGCTGGTGCCCCGGCGCGGTTTCAGCGCGCGTCTATTATGCTCCGGCGCTGGTGGCTTTCGTCGGCGGGGGAGGATTCAGCGCAGGTGTGTCGAGAGGCGGTGGGGGCGGCGGTCTCGTCGGCTGGTTCCCACTCGGCCCCCGCGAAGCATACTACCCCTCGTATCATGTGTCAGAGGATTACGTCCGCCGGGTGAACGTCACCAATACGCGGATTACAAACATCAATGTGACCAACATCAACGTCACCAACATCAACTATGTGAATCGTAATGCTATCGTGGCGATGCCTCAGAATTCTTTCGCCTCGGCTCAGCCTGTCCAGCGCGCCGGGGTTCGCGTCGACGCCAACCAGATGCGCCAGGCGGAAGTGATCGGAGCCGCGCCCAGAGTAGCGCCGCAACGGGAGAGCGTGCTTGCGAGTAGCAGTGGCCGTGCCGCGGTTGCGCCTCCGGCGGCTCTTGCCAATCGTCCCGCAGTTGCCAAACTCGCTCCCCCTCCGCGTGCGGTTCCGTTCGCCGCCAAGCAACAGATGTTGCAGGAGCATCCCGGGACCCCGGTAGCGCCGGCGCAAATACAGACCTTGCGTTCCCAGTCCGTCGGCCATAACCCGGCGCCAGGACGCTTCCAGGTCCAGCCGATCAACGCGCAACAGGTTCATCCGGTCACGCCGACCGTGCGCCCCGGTCCCGCGCCCACCTTTGCCCAGCGCCCGGTTCGAGCCCCAAACTGGTCCGGAAAAGCTGCCTAACCAGAACCTTCATACCCAACCCGTCCCGGCCGGCCGGCCGCAGAATATTCCTCCGATCCGTGAGCAGGTTCAACCCCCGGGACGCCCGGCGCCTCCGGTCCGTGAGCAGGTTCAACCCCCGGTACGCCCGGCGCCTCCAGTCCGTGAGCAGGTTCAACCCCCAGTACGCCCGGCACCACCGGTCCGTGAGCAGGTTCAACCCCCGGTACGCCCGGCGCCACCGGTCCGTGAGCAGGTTCAGCCTCCGGTACGCCCGGAGCCTCCAGTCCGTGAGCAGGTTCAACCCCCGGTACGCCCGGCGCCACCGGTCCGTGAGCAGGTTCAGCCTCCGGTACGCCAGGCTCCTCCGGCAGTAAGAGAAGAACGCGCTCCGCCGCCGGTTCGACCGCAGGCGCAGCCGCAACACCAAACTCCGCCGCCGGCGCAAAAGCCACCTCCGCCAAAGAAGGAAGAGAAGAAACCCGAAGACAAGCAGCAGTAATTTGACCCGCCGGCCTGCCAATCGTAGCGCAGACCTCCGGGGTTGAGGTCGGCGGCTCTTCCTCAGATTCACCCTACCCAATCCATGCGCAGCCCCCATCGTTGACCTCGGAGGTCTTTCGCATCAAGTCCGGTAGCGCGGAGGTGTGCGTATTTCAGCACTACTCCACGGCTCTAAATACAGCGTACGTTCATGTGTTTATTAATGCTAAACAACGAAAAGCGCAGAGGAACGCAAAAGGCGATCGATAGCAGGGAAGGATGCTTCGTATTGACCCAGGCGTGAGTTCTTAGTGCTGCCCCATAGCTTGGACTCTCTCCAGGAGCGCTGAGCGCGTTGAACCCATGGTCATCATCAGCGACTCACGGGGAATTTCCGTTACAAACCCCTTGATAATCATCCCGATGAAGGGTGGCAAGCCGCGCGTCAGGGAGATGGACTCACACTCGATGTACATGCCTCCGTCGTTCTCTTCGAAGCGCCAATAGGAGTTGATCCGCCAGAGGAATCCCCCGTCATGGCCAATGGGCTTTTCGTGCTCCTGGGGCGTGTCAGCATCTGCGACTTCGGCGATCCGCGTTGAGTAGGAATGGCTGTAACAATGTGTGGAGTCGACCGGAAAGTAGTGCACATCATGATCGCTGTTCAGGGTCACGGTGATCACTTTCTTCTTCCTGAGGCGGTAAAAAATCTTGAAGTCATCCCCATTCCGGCTGACCAGTTTCGAGCCCACCACTTCCGGTTTGTAGATGTCCTGATGGCGATTGTAGTCTTCCACCAGTTCCATGGTTTGCCTCAGGTTTGCGCCGGGGACAAACACCGCGCCCAGCCAGTGGTGGAACATTCCCCCGGGTGGAACAATCGCCTTGCCGGAGGCTTCGGGCGTGGAGAGCGGTTCGATGAAAATCTCGCCGTTATGGAGTAAGTTCAGAACCTGCCCACGCCGCGCCTCGGGGAGGCCGTCCACGTAGAGGAACTGGCCGGGCCGCTTCAATTCTGTGTCGATGCGAGTTTCGGTGAGCTCGACGTAGTGCGCGAAGCTTGCGAGTGTCTGCGGTTTCAAATCCGTGCCGAGCAGTTGGGGAGTCGGGATGACCAACATCATTGCGAATATGCAGGGGGCGAGCCCCTTAGGCAAGCGAGGTAAGTGTTTCATGGCAATTTATCTCCACCCGGATGGACGCCTTAGCGTAAGGTGGCAGCGTCGGCCTCGGTCTTCTGTTTTGATTCGGGAATGAGCACGGACCATGGCGATTCTCCCGGCTCACGTTGCTATTGCAGGTTGAGCAATTCTCAGTCCATTCAGGAGGGAGGGTGGGGAGTGTGCAATCCCTTCATTTGATGAAGAAGCGCGTCCTCCTGCGCGTTGGGAAGCGACACGGGCCGCCGCCCCGTATTCCCCAAGTGTCAGGACAACCCTGCACTTGCTGCCCGGACTGGCTTCCAGTTTACTCCAACCATCGACTGCCGGAGCTGCGCCACAGGTGCTCTGGAGTTAAGTGTCAGCTGGACGACTCCGCTGAACGGTGCCGTTTTGGCTGGTGGCGTGCTCAAGCAAAGGCAGCAAATTGAGGGTCGCCTTTACAGCCGGCTCTCCGAGAGTTAACATCCAGGTCGAAGGTAGAGAAACCAGCCCCCGAGTACGACCTACCCAGCCGCCGGGAGGCCCGCATAGTGGACATTGACGACTCCCCCCTAGACGTTGATCCTGAGCTTGGCCTTGATCACAGTGACAAGCGCACAGGGAGCAAACTCTCTCCCGGAGAGGTGCTGGTAGGCCGTTACCGGATCGAGCGCCTGATTGACAGCGGCGGGATGGGGGAAGTTTACTGTGCTCATGACCTGAAATTGAAATGCACGGTGGCGCTCAAGAGGATCAAATCGGAGCTCCTCCGCAACCCGCAATTCCGCAAGCGTATCGCCCTTGAAGTCCAAGCCGGGAACGTCATAAATCATCCTGCCATCGTGCGAGCCATCGACATCTACGATGATGGCCATGAAATGGTTTTTATCGTTTACGAGTTTGTGGAAGGAGACACCCTGAACGCCCGGCTGGATGAGGAAGCGTTTGCGCTTGACCAGGTTCTGGACATCGGCATCCAAACCGCGAAAGCCTTGGCGGCCGCGCATGCGAAGGGATTTATTCATCGTGACCTCAAACCCAAGAACCTGATGCTGGTGAGTCAACCGGATGGATCCCGCCACGTGAAGATTCTGGATTTTGGTTTGGCGAAGAAAGCCAAGGTCGTTTCCCAATCGGCCCAAGTTGAGGGCGGTGAAACGACGATCACGGACATCACCAAGTCGGCGGCGATGGTTATTGGCACACCTGATTACATGTCTCCCGAGCAGGCCTTTCCCAAGCCGGTGGATTTCCGCACCGACGTCTACTCCTTGGGGCTCGTTTTGTATGAAATGGCTGCCGGTTTTAATCCGTTTGCGGGGAAAGATTCCAATTCCTCACGCAGGCGCGTCCTGGAAATGCCCACTCCCCCTTTGCCTAATCTAACTACCAACGGACCGCAGTATGTCGAACTTGACCGCATTCTGCGCAAATGCCTTTCGAAGCAGCCCGATGAACGGTACCCATCGATGAGCGAACTGCTCGCGGACCTCAGCAAGCTTCCGATTTCTTCGCCAAATCACGGCCCCGTAATCCTCTCGTCGCCGCGGTGGCCGTACCTCGCTCAATTTTGCGCAGTTCAGGTCGGTTATCTCGCGATGTACGCCGCGGCGTTTTTCTATCTGCCCGAGAAGGCTCACCGCTTGCCGCTTTTTCTGCTGCCTTACGCGTCTTCGGTCGTCACATTTACCCTAATCGCGTTGTGTGCAGCGGCAACAATCCATCTGTACCTTCTTGCGGCTGTGGCCTTCGACTACGAAGACCTCGGCCCCCTGTTTCATTACCTTTTCCCGCTGGTCCTGGTTTTGGATTTGGCTTGGGCCTTTTCGCCGCTGCTGCTTTTCCTCAGATTAGGAGGCATCGTACTTCTCGGCGTACCGGCCCTTGCGCTTCTGCCTTTTTCACAACGCACCTTGATCTCGATGGCCTACCGTCGTCGAGGAGGGCGCAGTTCAGCCGCCCCACCAACAAATCCTCCCGCCAGCGGGTCCGGTTCATCACCCACTCCCCCTCTCCCCCCGAGGGGTTGAGTGTCGCAGGCGCTGAGATCCAGTACAGCCCCGAGGTCGGCCACGGCATCCTATTTGACGAGTGGGAATCAGTCCTCGAGTTTCTATGCCGGCCCCACGTGAGCATGGGAGTTAAGCAGACAAATAAGAACTGAGCCGTCGCGAGCTGCCTGTCATATTTGGCACGAAACAGGGAGAGGAACCGGTCCCATGCGGTAGCCCCACGCGTGACGTTTGGCGAAGGACAAGATCCGCACAACAACCTCAAGTCCACAGGCTAACCCACGAGTGGACGTTCATCAAAATGAGGGCCACGGTTCAACCGATAATTCCGTAGGCATAGCTTCCGCGGCTGGAGTGCTTCTCGGCGAAGCGTCCGTGCCGGAACAGATGGATGTCGTAGCGGCTGCATTTCCCGTCCAGAACAAGCTCTGCAACAATTTGGCCCACGGCAGGCCCGATCTTAAAGCCATGCCCACTAAAGCCCACGGCACAATAAAAACCGTTTGCCTCGGCAATCTTATCGATGACGGGCTGCCAATCCGGGGTAACGTCATAGACTCCGCACCAGCCGCCTTGGTGGAGTCCGTCTTTCATGATGGGAAAGCGTTTCAGAATGCCGGCGGAATAGGCTTCGACTTCCGCGAAGCTGGGAGTGGTGGGGAAGTCCTCGATGACTTTGGGTTCCTCGTTGTGGATATCCAGGATCGAGCCGACCATAATTCCTGCGGCTCTCTCCGGCTTGAAGTACCACCCGTTGACCAGGTCTCCCCAGACGTGCGTGGGTTGCGACCAACGTTGCGGCCGTTCGAGAATCACCACGGGGTGGTTGCTGGGCGCCATCGGGATGTGAACTCCCGCCATCGCCGCGATTTCGGCTCCCCAGGGACCGGCAACGTTAACCACGCAGCCGGTTGAAATCTCGCCGCGATCGGTTACCACACCCTGGATCGAGCCTTTCTCCACTTTCAACCCGACTACCTTGGTGCGTTGCATGATCTCAACTCCACACCGGCGCGCCGCCTCGGCAAAACTGTTAGCCGCAAGAGCCGGGTCTGCATACCCTCCCTCCGGTTCGTAAGCGCCGCACTCGATATCGTCGGCAAACAACTCGGGCTCCATTTTTACCAGGTCCTCCCGGGAGAGGAGCTGGGTTTGAATCCCGATCCGTTGCATCATGCCGGCGGTTTTCCGCAAGGATGCGCTTTCTCCCTGGGCTGCGAAAAAGACCACCCCACATGGGACAAAGCCGGCATCTCCCCCCACCCTCTCCTCGAAATTCCTCCAGACCTCGACACTGTCCCGGGCCATGGACGCCAGGGTTTCGTGGGAATAATGTTGGCGTACCACGCCGCTGGAACGCCCGGTCGGACCCGAGGCGATATGACCCTTCTCGATTAACAGGATGTTCTTACCGCCGCGTTGGGCAAGCGCGTAAGCCGTACTCGTTCCATTGATGCCTCCTCCAATTACGACGACATCTGCGGTCTTCATCATGGGTTTGTCCTATGGCTTCGGTTCTCCTGACGTTCGTGGGAATCAGGTGTTTCACGTGCAGGGGGTGACGGAGGCTTCCGAGTAGCTCAGGGCGCCAACGTCAGCAGCCGGGAGTTGTGCCGGCATTCCTTCCCCGCGTACAAATTACCACCAAACCCTGAGGGGGTAGCGGAGAGTTTTGCTTCTCGGCGAGCAGCGCAGGGCGGCGGAGCCGCAAAGGAAAGTCAAAAGGCAAAATGCAAAATGCAAAAGGCAAAAGTGAAAAGTCCTTGCTCACGGAGGTTCTCCGCTGGACCCTACGACCCCCTTACCCCCGCCCCTCTGTCGCCGCGGCGCCCCAGGGCTATAGGTTCAGATCAAGAGATTTGCGGGTTTTCCAAATGAAGAACCCCAAAACCGGGGGACCGCGCTACGCTTCATGCTAACTATACCGAGGGAGCAAACATCGTAGCGCAGACCTCCGTCGTTGAGGTCTGCGGCTCTTCCTGTGACGTGTGAGCGAACGTATCGTGGTGTGGCGCGGACGGCCCGATTTGTGATTTGCAGTTTACCAAACGAAGAGCCGCGGACCCCAAAACCGGGGGACCGCGCTACGCTTCATGCTAACTATACCGAGGGAGCAAACATCGTAGCGCAGACCTCCGTCGTTGAGGTCTGCGGCTCTTCCTGTGACGTGTGAGCGAACGTATCGTGGTGTGGCGCGGACGGCCCGATTTGTGATTTGCAGTTTACCAAACGAAGAGCCGCGGACCCCAAAACCGGGGGACCGCGCTACGCTTGCTGCCCTCGGATTTCCCCTCAGGGAGAACCGAAGGCCCCAATCGGAAGCTGTGAAGAAATAGACAATCTCGCGCAGAGACGCTGAGGCGCAGAGAAAGAGAAATCAAGCGGATTGCGCCGGAAAGCCAGAGGCTTTCCGCACAGCAGGCGGCGGAGCCGTGTTGACAACCGAGCTTGTCCAAATTACGCTCAAATGAGCGGGTAGTAACTTACGGCCGAGCCGCTTTGATCACTCGAAGGGTTCGCTAATCCGGACAGCCGTGGTTGCCAACCAAACCTGAATCACGAATACATTAGCGTACTTATGAAGCGGAGTACGATGCACTGCGTGTCAGGGGAAAGCTGCCGGCTCACTACCGTCCCCTACCCAGGACGCGTAATGCCACGACGGCATGGAGAGAAAGAGTACAATGGGCCGGGCGGACCGAGGGCCGGCCAACCAGGACGCGGATGAGGGGAAATCTTTGAAGAACGCATGGGCTCGGCATTGGCCCCTGGCGGCAGCGCTGGGGGTAATGTGCGCTGCCATAGCCGGCGCTTTTATCCTGTGCCTACGGGCCAACGCAGGGAAGTTTGTCTATGCCGTCGACAACATCTATATCATCCTGTCGGTGGCCAAGAACTTTGCCGAGCATGGGGTGTGGGGAGTAACCCCGTACCAGTTCAGTTCCTCCACGTCCACAATCCTCTGGCCCCTTCTGCTCGCCTTGATCTACGCCTTGGGTGGAACCAGTGAGTTGGTCCCCTTGTTCCTTAACGTGATATTGGCCGGCGCCACGCTCCTGGTGGTTTACATTATCCTGAGGGAAATGGGACTACCACAACGGTATCAAGCTGTGGCGCTTCTGGGGATTGTATTCCTGGCCCCGCTTCCTGCCATGATCTTCACCGGCATGGAACACACTCTGCAGATTGGCATCTCCATCCTCTTCGTGTACGTTGTGGCCAAGGAGCTGGCAGGGGACGAGGGGTCACGAGTTGGAGCCTCCTCTGGGCTCTGGGTGCTTACGGCAGTCTTGCCGTTGGTTCGCTATGAGGAGCTGTTTCTGGTTTTCGCAGCCTGCCTGCTTTTTTTCGCGCGCCGGCGGTGGATGGAGGCTTTGGGTTTGGGTGTGATCGCCGCACTTCCCCTCACTATCTATGGAGCAATCTCGGTGCGCCACGGGTGGTATTGGCTGCCGAACTCGGTCCTCTTGAAAGCGAACCTGCCCCATGCGATCGGGGAGTTGCGTACATTGTCGCTCATGGGTAATTGGGAGGGGTGGACGAAGACCGCGGACGTATGGGCGACGGTGCTCGCCCTCCTCATGTTGTTGCCACTTCTTGTCCACCAAAAGGGAACGTTCTGGAGAAAGAGCAGCATCATGATGGCGCTGGTTATATTTGCTTCCGCGTTGCACCTTCGGTTTGCCAGGTTTGGTTGGTTTTTCAGGTACGAAGCTTATCTGATTGCTCTCAGCCTGCTGGTTCTCGCCGTCGGCGTTTACGAATACTTGACGGGCCGCCAGGGACGCATCAGCAGCAAGCTTGAGACCCAGTTGGCGGGCGTGTGGCTGGGGTATTCGCTTTTCCTGCCGCTCCTGGTGCTGGGCTCGCGCGGATACAATGCGCTAAGCCATATTACCCAGGCATGTCATAACATTTACGAACAGCAGTACCAAATGGGATTGTTTCTGCAGCAGTTCTACCGTGGCGCCCCCATCGCCGCCAACGACATCGGATCAGTGAGCTACCTGGGAGAGCCGCACCTGGTGGACTTGTGGGGACTGGGCAGCCTGGAGGCGGCAAGAGGGAGGATCGAGGGTGGGCTCACACCCCAACGAATCGACCAGATAACCAAGCTGCGGGGGACTAAAATAGCCATCGTCTCCGACACCATCTTCTATAACGGGTACGGCGGGCGCGGTGGCCTTCCGGTACAGTGGATTCAAGTGGGCCGCTGGAAGTTGTTCGATAATTACATGTGTTTCGAGGACACAGTATCTTTTTACGCGGTCGATGGCTCCGAGGAGAGGGCGCTTATCGCTCACCTTCGGCAATTCGCCTCGCGCCTGCCACCGGAGATTGAGCAAAGCGGTAAATATACGCAGTCGGAGCTGAGGTAAACGGTGCCAGCCACGCAAGTCCCGGACAAGCGGCAGGTGCAGATTGCCGTGGGAATCTCCGCGACGATACTTTTCTGTGTCGTGCTCGTAAACGCGCTGGGGCTTCCGACGCTCAACCATGACTTCACCAATGTTTACGCCGCCGCGCGAATCGTGAGTCAAGGGGAGGGAGCCAGGCTTTATGACTTAGAGAAGCAGGCGCAGGTCGAGCGGGCGGTGTTCCATTGGGGCGGCGTGTTTGTGTTCAACCATCCACCTTTTGAGGCTTGGATGTTCGCACCGCTCTCGAGGCTTCCCTACGCGGTTGCTTACGCAATCTGGGGAGCGATCAACATCGTGTTGTGGATATTTTTTGTGTACCTCATGCGTCCCTACGCGCCGGCTCCAAGGCAGCCGCTGCAATATCTCTTGCTGTGCTTCATCTTCTTCCCGGTATGGATCGCACTTATGCAGGGGCAGATGTCGATTCTCCTCCTGGTCTTGCTGTCGTTGGTGTTTGTCTGTTTGAAGCGTCGCCGTGAGGGGTGGGCGGGAGTTTTTCTGGGCCTCGGTTTATGCAAGTTTCCCGTCGCGGCGCCTTTGGCCCTCATCTGTCTGCTGAAGGGCAAGTGGAGGCTCGCCGCTTGGTTCACCTGGACAGGTTGCACGCTTGGCGTGGTGTCGCTCCTCGCCGTCGGACGAGCGGGTTTGATCGGTTACGTGCACCTGCTGCTCGATACGGTGAAGCGGCCAACCTATCCCCCCTATGCCATCCAGGTTTCGGCGATGCCCAATCTGCGCGGCTTCTTCCATGCGATTCTGGCGCCGGTGCTTCCGGGACCTGTCGTCAACGGTGTGGTAGTGCTGGCTTCAGTTGTCTTGATCGGATATGTGGCTTGGCGGTGGCGTCTTCAGGGCCCCGGGGAGGGCCCATCGTTCGACCTAATGTTCGCTGCGGCGCTGGTGGTCTCTGAGGTCACTGCGTATCATCTCTTGATTCATGACCTCAGCCCGACCCTGATGGCTGTGCTGCTGATCCTTGGTTCCGCCCGGTACGCAGAGGGATCCGCTTGGCGCGCGACACGGACGGTCGTCATCGCCGCACTCTATGTGGTTCCAGTGTGCCTACTGACGTTTCAAGTGGAGCCGTTGTACCTTCTTGCGCCGGCTCTTGTGTTGCTGGCATGGGCAGCGATGGCGGGGAGTGCATCGCAGCTTGAGGGAGGGGAACGCGGTTTGGTTCCGGACCGGTAGGGGAGCGAGGGGACGGCAAGCGGCATCGACCGCCCCCCAGCCCGGACATCGGCCATGGATAGATTTGGAAATGCCTGAACGAGGTGAGTTGGTGGTAGGGAATAACCCGCAGGGGGTGTGCAAGGTGTCTGAAGGCCCGGGTCCGGAGGCCGCGGCAACGTGGCGGAAATGCTTCTCCTTCCCCGTGTTCCTCGCGGCGTTGCTGGTCGCCGCCACCTTCGTGGTTATCCGGGGCAATATCGACCAAGTGCGCTCGGCGCAGGGTGCCAGCCCCGCACAGTTTTTCCTGGAAGGGGACCTGTGGTGGCATATCACGGTGGGCAAGCAAATCCTGGCCACGCACACTTGGCCCACATCCGACACGTACTCATACACCGCAGCGGGTACAGAATGGATTGCTTATGAATGGCTGGGAGAGGTCATCCTGGCGGCGGTGGCCCGCGCGGGCGGCCTGAGTGCCTTGGCAGCTCTCTTCCTGGTACTGCAAGGCGGCATCATACTGCTCATTTACGTTTACGCCTACCTGCGTTGCGGGAATCCGCGGGCTGCCTTTCTAGCCGCTGGGGTGCTGTTGCCCGGGGTGATGCTGTTTTCCATACTACGTCCGCAGCAAATCGGCTACGTCTATTTGCTGATTACACTGATATGCCTGGAACGATTTCGCCAAGGCTATCCCCGAGCAATTTGGGCGCTTCCGGTGGTGTTTGCGCTCTGGGTGAACACGCATGGTTCCTTTGTCCTGGGGCTGCTGGCGCTCGTAGTTTACTTGGTGTGTGGCTTGATGAAGGGGAGATGGGCAGGTATCGCGGCCGTGCGTTGGACCGACGGCCAAAGGCGGCATCTTGAAGTCTGTTCCCTTCTGTCCATACTGGCGCTCACGATTACGCCGTACGGAACCCGCCTGGTGTCCTACCTCTTCCGGTTGGCCCTCTCCCAGCCCCTTAACTTCGCGGTCATTCGGGAATGGCGGCCTCTGGATTGGTCCCAAGGGTTGGGAATCATGTTGCTGCTTCTGCTGCTCGGCATATTGATTGCCCAGATTCTCTTTAAGCCTGTTCAGCGCGTTGAAGATATCATCTTGTTGCTTCTGGCTGTCTATGCCACCACCGCCCACGCCCGGCTCCTGGTGCTTTTGGTTCCAGTATGCGCTCCGCTGCTCGCCACAGTTCTGGCGCGCTGGGTCCCGGCGGGTCGGGGGGGGAGCGACCGGTATCTTCTGAACGCCGCCCTCATGCTAGGGATAGCTGCCGGCATCGCGGCTTTCATGCCCCGCACCCGTGAGTTGCAAAATGCGCTCCCGCACCGACTGCCGCAGGGAGCCGTCCAGTACATACGTACCCACACTGTGCCAGTGCCCATGTTTAACGACTCTGATTGGGGTGGCTACTTGATCGAGTCGCTGGGGCCGGCGCACAAGGTGTTCATCGATGGCCGGCTCGATATTTATGAGCATTCCGGAGTCTTGGCTGAGTACCTGCGCATCATCTTGCCCAGCCCACGGGCCCTACTTCTGCTGAAGAGGTACAACGTCCAGTCCTGCCTGGTGAAGCGCAACACGGCATTGGCCGGGCTGCTCGGTGCTCAACCCGAATGGCAGAAGGCCTACGACGACGGGTTAAGTATACTGTTCGTGCGGAAAGCGGGTCTGGCGCGGGGCCCGGCAGGTTTCACTGATGCTCATGTGGATTGAACTCGGCGTGGCGCTGCTTTTGGTGGGCATGGCCTTCACGTGTCCCCGGCTGGGTTCCTCGTGGCTTGCTCCGGTTGAGCGCCGCTTCGTGGCGCTGGCCCACCGAAGAGTGCTCTCCGTATTCACCGTAGCGGTGGTGGCGCTTGCCGCGCGTGCGGCCGTCTTGCCGATCCTTCCGGAACCGCAACCTTACGTCAACGATGAGTTCAGCCATCTCTTGGCCGCTGACACTTTTGCGCATGGCCGCCTGACGAATTCCCCCCACCCCTTGTGGATTCACTTCGAAACTTTCCATGAAATCCAACAACCCACTTATGCCTCCATGTACCCTCCGGGGCAGGGCATGGTCATGGCGTTCGGACAGGTCGTGACGGGCCACCCGTTTGTGGGAGTCTGGCTGAGCGTGGCCTTGTTGTGCGCGGCTCTCTGCTGGATGTTGCAAGGATGGTTTTCTCCCCCTTGGGCACTGCTGGGGGGCCTCCTGGCAGTGATGCATTTCGGGGTGTTCAGTTACTGGGCGAATAGCTATTGGGGCGGGGCCGTGGCGGCGATGGGCGGGGCACTGGTGCTGGGGGCGCTGCCGCGCATCAATAGGTCACAACGCGTGGGCGACGCCTTGTTGATGGGCTTGGGCGCGGTGGTTCTGGCCAACAGCCGTCCCTATGAGGGGTTGATCTTCTGCTTGCCCGTGGCGGTCGCGCTGGTCGCGTGGTTGCTGCGGAGGCCGCATCCCCCCCTGCGATTGGTGGCGGGGCAAGTCTTGGCGCCCTTGGGGTTGGTGCTGAGCTTGGGGGCATTGTTCACGTGCTATTACTTCTGGCGGGTCACGGGCAGTCCCTTCCGCATGCCTTACCAAGTGGACCGGGCAACTTACGCGGTGGCGCCTTTTTTTATCCTGCTACCTCCGCGGCCTGAGCCTGCTTACCACCACCAGGTGATGCACGACTTCTATAAATACAACGAGCTTGAGTTCTATACGAAGAATCGATCGGCAATAGGCGTCATCGCTCTCATTGGCGCGAAACTCATCCATATTTGGATGTTTTTTCTTGGCCCCTTGCTGACCCTACCCTTCGTCCTGGTGATAGGAACTTTGCCCATGGGTTTCTCATGGAGGGCCATCGCCCCAGCAACGCGTTTTCTTTTCGTGGCTGCTTGTGTTTCATTCTTAGGCCTGGCTGGCGCGGTGGGGTTCTATCCCCACTACGTGGCTCCTCTAACGTGCATCCTTCTCGCCTTACTGCTCGCGGCCATGCGGCGTCTATACCAGTGGCATTCAAAAGGCCGGCCCTCCGGACAGTTCTTGATCCGGGTCCTGCCGCTGGGTTGCGCCTTCCTTTTGGCGCTCCGCGCGGCTGCGGGTCCCCTGCACCTGCCGCTTACCCCGGACTGGCCACTCACTTGGTACAATTGGACGAACCACCCTACAGACCGCGCCCGCATCCTGGCCCAGTTAGAGGCGTACCCTGGAGGGCAGTTGGTCATCGTGCGATACGCACCGCATACCCAGGCGCTGCGCGTGACTTTGCCGGAGTGGGTTCACAACCGGGCTGATATCGACCACGCCAAGGTGGTTTGGGCACAGGATATGGGCGCCGCCCGCAATCAAGAGCTGATTGATTACTACAAGGACCGGCGCGTTTGGCTGGTGGAGCCTGACAAAGATCCGGTGAAGTTGGTGCCCTACTCCGAAGAGGCAGCGAGATAATCAACTCACCACGTCGTCAGCGGCGCCGGTACACTTCAACTGCATCAATCACGCTGACCTGCGAATAGTTATCGTTCACAGCGGCGTGAAGGGCTTGCACGTCTTCCGGCGAAAGATTGGCGTAGTACTCGGCCATACACCTTCGGCGCCCCGTTACGATTACTTTGGGTGCCCGGGCAGCGATGGACTGTAGGATCTGCTCTTTTGAAACCACGTGATACCGGGATTTTTCCTCGGGGTTTATCCGACTCATAATGCGGTACACCACGTCGTTGGTCAACCCCAGGGAGTAACGCCTGCCCGATTCAAAAACGTATCCCGGTGTGAACGAAAGTACTAGATCGCCAGGACGGCTGTTGGCCTCGATGGCTTCCGTTACCCGTCGGTATGACGACAAGCTCCATTCCCCTTCTTTCAAGTACACTCTAGCGTCGCGCCTGACCTCCGCCAGGACAAGGACCGAAGCCAGCATAGCCAGCGCCAGTACCTGCTTCTTTTTCAATCCCAAGCTGACACGCAAGCCCTCAGCAACAAAGGGTAGCAGCAGGGGAACCAGGGGGCCGTCAAAGTATTGATCCCAAGTGGGAAAGTTAATCAATGCCGCGGCGCTGTAAGTTATGAGCATGACCAACACCAACTCGGCGTAGAGATGGTCTTGGCGAGTGTAGGGCTCCCCTTGAGTCTTGCGCAATCTGATGAAACTCAGGCCCCCGACAACTGCCAGAGCCGATTGCGCGGCAAAGTATGGATGGAGGATCACGAGGCGAATCACGATGTCGCCGAAGTAGGTCAAGAGGATAACGCCAAAGCTGGGGTAACCAACCACCGCCCTGCCATTCTCCAAGTGGTACCCCGCGATCCATTGATAGTAACGGATGTTGCTGAAGATGAATGCTTGCGGAGCGCATGTGAAGGTGATCATGAGGGGCAGCAACCCACAGGCGGCTCCGACGGCGAACGCTAGGGTCTTCGGGTAAGATGAGCGCGATGTCCGCCACTCTCTAAATGCCAACCACGCCACCACCAGTGGAACGACCGGGCCGTAAAGCGCGCGCGCTGACGCGCACGCACCCAGCGCCAACCCGCCTAGGAGGTACCACCTGCGTCGATCTGACTGCAAGGCAGCGTATAGGCAAACCAGGGTGATGGACATGAGGAGGTTGGCCAGGGCGAAGGTCTTCACCACAGAATTCCACGCTACCCAATAAGGGTTCAGAACGACAGTGGCAAAAGTCGCAAGCGCGATTCTCGTCGGGAGCCGCTTGGCGAATAGAAGGGACACGCCCCATAATGCCACCGCCATACCGCCCAGGACCGCGGACAAGTGACGCATGGCAATGAGGGACTGAGGATGGAGCATCCAAACCCAACTATACGAGTAGGGAATCAACGGCGCCTGATGAAAGAAGAAATCCCTATAGGGGGTTTTCCCTTCCCAAACCAAGCGGGCGGCTGTGGTATAGAAACCCTCGTCGTCATCGATGACCCGGACGTTCGAGAAATGCACCAGTCCCGCGAGGTACAGCAGAGAAGCCAACCCCACAGCCACCAGAAGTTGGGACCGCCCTCTCATTTGACACCAAGAAGCCAAGAATCTCGTAGGCATAGTTTGACGCCGACCTGAGCGGAAAGTTTTGGTTGACCTGCCTGGTCAAATACCCTCAGTCGTCCGCCGCCCTTTTCGGAAGTTCAGCCATTCCCTTGACTAGGCGCGGCATTCCTTGCACGGCGAGGGGAGAAGACTTCAGCATTTTTAGTTTAGCAGATAGCATGGGGTTTTAATTGCGTGGCACCCACACGTAATAATGCTTCTTGCCCGCCAAGTCGAAGGCAAAGCTCGCAACAGGCTTGTAGTTCTGGACAATCGCTTGGTGGAGGGGTTCAGGCAGACACAGATAATCGTGCTGATGCGCGTCCTCCTCGTTCAGGAAATCGCTGTTCAGGAGAATGACGCGAAAGCGACGGCCCTGGACCTGGGTCACCAGATACTGCGGCGGTAAAGTGCCCTTGCAGATGAGCCAACTGTATTGGTAAATATTCTGGATCGGCGTGTCCAGCCCGGCGCGTAAGAGGTCACCCGTAAAGACGCCCAGGCCGGCCGAGTGGGCGGGGAAATTTTCGCGGAGGAATGTTTCCACCGCTCGGTCGCTAGCGAAGTCCATGGGAGAAGGATTGGTTGGGCCCTTCGGAAGTTGGCCGAGCCAAAGCGCGACTCCCAGCAGAAATAGCCAAAGTAGAGCACTGGACATTTTACTGATTCTCTTTGCCAGCAGCGCCGCGAAGAGAGGGCAGAGTACCAGAAGCAAGTCGAGACAGTAGTTCAGCCCGCTCCCTGGCTTGGCAAGCGCCAGAGGCACCAAGATCACTGCCCAGCCCAAGTAACAGGCCAGCAGCTTATCCGGGTAAGCCCGTAGGAATGTTAGTCCCGCGAGGATGGGAATAATCAGGGTGACACCCACCACAATAACTGCGTCCAGGCCCCTCTTTGGGCTGTACGGGAGTAGGTTATACGAGAGGAAGTGAAGATAGAAAGCCTGATGTCGGAAGAACACAAATTGAAAGGCCAGGAAGAAACTCACGGTTGCCAAGCCCAGGAGTGTGGCGAAACGAGCGGCCAGCCGCAAACGTTTTTCCAGGACGAGAAAGAGCAGGACTGCGAGGGCAGAAGTTACATATTGACCCTTATAAAAAAGGGCCAGGGTCATAAGGGGGACAGCGAAAAGAATTCTGGGGCTTTCACGGAAGCGGTGGGCGATCAAGAAACCGACGAACCAGAAGAGCAAAGCCACCGTGTCCGGATGGACCGCAACGCCCCAGTCTGTAACCAACGCATAGGCCAGCAGCAACAGCGCAGCCAAGCCCGCCGCCAGGTAGCTTCGAGCCAGGTGGTAGGCGAGCCAAGCGCAGCCCGCCGCAAGGGCCAGCGTCGCGAACATGGAGAGCAGCCGGAGCGGCAGAAAACTCGGCCGTGACGGGTCAACCAGACGGGAGCCCAGCAGGTAGAAGAGCGGCCCGTACTCTACGGAGTTGTATCTTTCCGGCGTGGCCGGCGCGTAAACCGGCAAGCCCTGGCGCAGATCGATCATGTCTTTGATTTGCCGGCCTTCTGTCACATTCAATTCTCCTGGGTACCGGAGCCTGAGGGGCCAGGAGGCAATGTGCTTTGCGGCGAAGTAACCAGCCATCGCCAGCACCAGGATGGCAAACAGGATCCTCACCTTGGGATGGCGTGTTTCGGCGCAAACGGGGGGCGACACCAACCCGCTCGCCGGGGCCTTCATCGTCTTCCTTTCTCGGCAGGCTTGATGGCACCTTCCTCCTGGTAATCAGGTTCGGTATTGATGGCCCAGAGATCGTGGCTGGCCCCCAAAATGTTCCGGGCAGCGCACAGCGCCGTCATCATCGAATGGTCCTGATTGTTGTACTTGTGCATGCCGTTACGGCCGACCAGTTGCAAATTAGACAGATTGCTCTGAAGGTACTCGCGGATTTGTTCTACCTGTTCCGCCCATCCCGGACCGTACATGGGGTAGGCCTTGGGCATCCGGACCACCGTGCCGTCAGCGATTTCTTCTTCTTTCACGATCCCAAGCTGCACAATCTCACGCCGGGCCAGGTTGATCAAGACCTCATCGGAGTTAGACCAGAGTTCGTCGTTCTCAAACACGAAGTATTCCATGCCCAGGCAAGTCTTGTCAGGATCAGGAACCATGGCGAGCGACCAGTTCTTGAAATTCTGAATGCGTCCCACCCTGACGTTTGGCTCGTGGATATAAATCCAATTGTCCGGAACGACCTCCTTGCGGTTGATAATCAAGCCGACGATCAGGAAGTCACGATAACGAAGATTGCGCGCTGCCTGGGAGATTGCTTCCGGCGGGGGCGGGTCGAGCGCGTTAATCAAATCCCGGATGGGCATCGAGCTGATGAAGTGCGTTCCCTCATAGCTCTCTTCGCCGTTCGTGCCGCAAGTTATCACGCGTGTGACGACGCCATGGCTGTGGCAGATACGAACCACCCGCCGCTCCCTCAGGACGCGGTGGCCCGCTGCCATCAGCCGTTGGGTCAGCGTCTCCCACATTTGACCGGGGCCGCGCTCGGGGTAATGGAAACGATCGATCAGGGTTTTCACTTTGGGGTGTTTCTGCGGGAACAGCGCGTTGAGAACGATGGTCCTTAAAGACAAGCCCCGGATACGCTGTGCGGCCCACTCGGCGCGCAGGGACGTGCAGGGCACCCCCCAGACTTTTTCCGTGTAGGTTTTGAAGAAAATTTCGTAGAGACGCCGGCCGAAGCGATTCGAGACCCACTGCTCGAAGTTTTCTTCCTTGGGGAAGGGATGAATCTGCGAGTAAACGTAGCTCGCCATGATGCGGAGGCTTTCAATCAGCCCCAGCCCCAGGAGAGCGTTTTTCGCGTCCAAAGGATAGGAGAAGAATTTCTTGCGGTAGTAAATGCGCGAAAGCCGCGGACGCAGCAGGAACTTTTCGCCGAGGATCTCTCGCCAAATCCGGCTGACCTCCTCCCATTTGGTGAAGAAACGGTGCCCGCCGATGTCGAACAAGTAGCCCTTATAATCAACCGTGCGTGCCAGGCCGCCGACCATCGTGTCGGATTCGAGTACCACCACCGGAACGCCATGTTTCGAGAGTTCCAGTGCGGCCGTTAGACCCGCGGGGCCGGCGCCAATGATGACCACACGCTTTGCGGCGTTGAGTTCAGGCAAGTTTAATTTTTCTCCCAGGGATCCCCGTGGCTGCACCGCCCTTCCGCGCCCACGGTCAACACCACGATCCTGACCAGGCGACCCGCGAGCCTCGGCCGCCGATTAGCCAAGCCGCCCTCGGAAGGGAGGCGCGAGCACCAAAGCAAGATCAACCCTGAATTTCATGCGGAACTGCGAATGCTAGGGCCGTTCCAACTCATTGTCGCAATGCAATACGCTAATGCCTCGCACCGCATCGTCCCGCTATCGGCTTACGCAGATGTGTCCCAAAAAGTTGGAACGGTGTTAGGTGTGACTTTCCTGGGGGTGGGAATCCTTTATCTCCAGGTAATAGTCCTCCACCAATCTTCGACCGTTCGGATCGAGAAACCGGAATCGCCCCAGGCCCATTCTCTGCAACCGAAACTCCAGGGAAGTCACCATCACCCCCAACCCATACTTGACGCTCCGGGAGAAATTGATCGAAGACGCCTCGGGGAAATATTTAGTGGGGCAAGACACCTCTCCGATGCGATAGCGCAGGTATATGACCTGCGCCAACATCTGGTTGTCAAAAACAAAATCATCGGAATTTTCTTCCAGGGGCAAGGCCCTAAGGACTTCGCTCGAAAAAGCCCGATAGCCGGTGTGGTATTCAGAGAGTTTGTAGTTGAGCAGGAGGTTTTCGAAGAGGGTCAAAAAGCGGTTGGAAATGTACTTATAGAGAGGCATGCCGCCGCTCAACGCTCCACGGCCCAGAATCCGCGAACCCAGCACGGCATCGTACTCACCATAGGCAATCAGGCTCGCCATGGCCGTGACGAGCTTGGGAGAATACTGGTAATCGGGGTGGAGCATCACCACCAGGTCGGCGCCCCGTCGCAGGGCTTCACGGTAACAGGTTTTCTGGTTGCGGCCGTAGCCAAGATTGCGGTGATGCAGGAAGGTGGTCAGGCCTAGCTCGCGCGCCAACTCCACGGTTGAGTCAGAACTGTGGTCGTCAACCAACAGCACTTCGTCCACAATCTCCCGAGGTAGTTCGGCACAGGTTTGGCGCAACGTCCGGGCGGCGTTATAGGCTGGCATCACGACGAAGATTCTCTTTCCATTTAGCACGACGCGTGTTCCTCAGTCCTTCTTACCCTCTTGCGATTATTGTTTTCGCTTGCATGTTCGAGGCGCCGCTGCACAAGACAGCCCGTCGGTGGGCGAAAGCATAGTCAGGTTGTTTCATCCGCTCCCATGACAACAATCGAATACTAAGGGAGGCTGCCCCGGTTATGCAAGCCCACCATCCGGAGGTCTTTAGGTACGCCGACATGCAATTCTCAGAAACGGATAGTATATCCACACTTCGGTGCCTTCAGGAGTCGGTCTGACTTGGTGGGCTGAA
Source organism: uncultured Acidobacteriota bacterium (assembly GCA_963804995.1). Lineage (GTDB taxonomy): Bacteria > Acidobacteriota > Terriglobia > UBA7540 > UBA7540 > Bog-366. The sequence continues at coordinate 943,944 of CAWDSK010000006.1, read as the reverse complement.
TATCTCCCTTAGCATTGCTAAAGCCATAAACCACATTAAACCCGCTGTAAATATAATAGAAGCTATGGTAAGATGCTGCCGTCTCGAAATAGGACGGATTGGCTGAAGGTAGCCTAAATTCACTTGCGCGCCGGTGAATTGAGCACTTGACAGAAGGTTGTTTACCTGTCAGTATGAGCTGGCGACAGAACGAAACCGCAGTTAGATAATATGACTGTGCGTGAAAAGTCTGGCAACAACCCCTTTAACTACAGTTCGATTTGATGTATGCAGGCGCGGTGAGAGTTTGGCAGCCAAGCTGAATATATCGAATACCAAGCTACCGTGAAGTGGTTGCAGAACGTTAACCCTTTGGAGGAACAGGCGAATGCAAAATCTCTTGAATCGACTCTGGCGGGATGAAGAAGGCCAGGACCTTGTGGAATACGCTTTGCTCGTAACCTTGATTGCCCTTGCCGCAATTGTCTCGATGAAGACAGTGGCCAGCGCAATCAGCGCCATTTTTCAAAGCGCCTCGACTAGCTTGACGGGGACGAGTTAGTGTGCTGTCCCCGAAGCCACTGCATGCCCTCCGCAAACTGGTTGCTCGCATTAAGGGGCGCCAATTTAGGCTTGACCGCGGGGGGCAAGCGGTGCTCAGCGGATTCTTATGAAGCCGCTGAGGCGGCAGGCCTAGAAGCACACGCCGGGCCGGCGCGCGCAACCTGCGGGGACTCCATTTGCCGCTTTGGTCATGCGCTCACTCGTGCAGCCGGGTTGAGTTCGATGCAGTGAGATGTAGTGGAGCTTCTGATTGTCACGGCAGCTTTCTCATTAGTTTTTGCCTAAATATTAGGCGCTCATGAGATTCGGTTGCTGGCGGCACGGAATCAGTCGGGAAATCGCCAGCTCCCGGTAGGGTGAGGGTGGATGCCTTGCTCTGCAGGGACGACCTCCGTAGTGATCCCGGCGGTGTTACGCGGGGAAACCGGGGGTGAGCTGGAGGGCATGGCGGAGACAAGGTGGTTGGCAGTTTGTGGAAAGAGGTTGTAATTTCGGTGAGTGCGATGGCTTTGGCCGGGTGGGCAGGTTGGATTGATTGGCGTTCACGAAAAATCCCCAACCGCCTCACCGTTCCTGCACTGCTAGTAGGCGTGTTTCTGCGGGGGGCCTTGGGCGGATGGCCGGGGGCTAAGGTTGCCCTGGAAGGTGCGGGTATTAGCCTCGGGTTGCTGCTACCGTTCGTCGTGATGCGTGGTTTGGGCGCGGGTGATTGGAAATTGATGGGGGCGCTGGGGGCTTTTTTGGGGCCGCAGAGAATGATCGTAGTGCTCCTAGGCTCGGTCCTGATTGCAGGTTTGATGTCCGTGGTGGAGATCGTGCGGCAGGGGAAAGTGCGAGAAACTCTTTCCAATCTCTGGGTGCTCTTCGTCGCGTATTCTACTTTTCAGGTTGGCAACGCTCGCGCGATCACACTGGACAATCCGGGGTTATTGAAGATTCCATTTGGTGTGGCGGCGGCGCTCGCAACGGGCTTATTATTCGCGGGACTATCCGTAATTCGGTTATTCACAAAACTGGGATGAAAGCATGAATAGAGACCGAATGTTGCTGGGGTTGGGCTTGGCACTTGTGGTGGCGTTCCTGGCCAGCCGCTATGTTTATACGCAGCTCCAACAGGCCCAGAAGGGGGGCGAGATCAGGAGGACCCAGGTGGTGGTGGCAGCGGCTCCTCTGAAGCTAGGCCAACGTCTGGGGCCCGAAGATCTGAAGGTGGTGGACTGGCCGTCGGCTCAAATGCCGAAGGGAAGCTTTTCGCGGAAAGAAGATTGCATCGGCCGGGCCGTGATAACCCCCCTGGTGGAGAATGAAGACATCCTGGAACAAAAGCTGGAGCCACGGGAGGGTGGAGCAGGCCTCGAAGTGGCCATTCCGCCGGGTATGCGGGCCGTGTCCGTGGGAGTTGATGACGTGGTGGCGGTGGCGGGCTTCGTAACGCCGAGCACGATCGTGGATGTCATGGTGACGGGTACAGGGCCGGGAGGGTTTGTGACCCGCACCATCCTCGAGCACATTCCAGTGCTGGCGGCAGGCCAGCAGGTGCAACCAGACGCTAACGGCAAGCCGCAGACGGTTCCGGTGGTGACCTTGTTGGTGACACCGGAGCAGGCTGAGAAGCTGACACTGGCTTCGGCCAATGGCAGGATCCACTTGATGCTGCGCAATACAACTGACACGGCAGACGTGAATCCGCCTCCGGCTTATGGCAATGCTCTCTTCGCGGGTTCGGCTCCCGTAGAGGCGCCTCGCAAGGTGGTGACGAAAGTTGTGCAGCAGCAGGCGCCCGCTCCGCCGCCTCAGTGGCCGGTACAAGTTATCCGGGGGGGCAAAGTTGACGTTCAGTCATTTCCCAACTAAATGCAAATATTAGGCGGCCCCATGAACGTGTCAAAGACCAGAAGCATTTGGCTGATGCTGGCGGCAGTGCCGCTGGCATCCATTCTGCTGACGCTGGTTGGTTTGGGACCACGGCGCGGTGTCGTGTCAGCGGCCCAAGCGAGCGCCCCGGCGGCGCAGCAAACCCCGGCCAACCCCTCCGCAGAAGCTCTGCATTTGCTTGCCGGACGATCCCTGGTAATTACCTCTCCGGCGCGTATTACGCGCGTTTCACTGGCGGACCCTGCCGTAGTGGACGCCCTGGCGGTGAATCCCAATCAGATTCTTATCACCGGTAAGGGGCCCGGCGCGGCTTCACTGGTGATCTGGGATGAATCCGGGCAGAGCCAGACCTTTGATGTTTTCATTGACCTGGATGTGGGCGAGATGGCGGCAAGAATCCACCAGGTCTTGCCTAACGAACCCATTCGGGTGGAAGCGAGCGGGGGATTGGTAACGCTTTCAGGGCGGGTCTCCTCCCAAGTCGTGGCGGATCGGGTAGTTGCTATCGCCCAGGCCATGGTTCCCCGCAAGGACCAAGTGGTGAGCCTTTTGGATGTGCCAATCGCCCCTACCACTGGGGAGGTATTGCTGGAGGTTAAGTTCGCGGACGTGGACCGGTCCATCTTAAGGCAATTTGGTACCAACCTTCTGAGCACCTCTCCATCGAAAAACGTTGTTACGACGAGTACGGGGCAGTTTTCGCCTCCTGCGCTTCAGACCGGACAAACCGTCGGGGTGGGCCAGACCACCACGACCACCACCGCAGTCAGTGCGGCGGGGGTTCCAGTCACCCTCGGTCAGTTGTTGAATATCTTTTACTTTCGCCCCGACATTAACTTTGGTGCGGTCATCCAGGCGCTGCAGGAGAAGAATCTTCTGCAAATCCTAGCTGAGCCGAACGTCCTGGCGGAGACGGGCAAGGAGGCCAGCTTCCTGGCGGGTGGCCAGTTTCCGTTTCCAGTGGTTCAGGGGGCGACGGGTGGCGTGCCGGTGGTCACCATCCAATTTCGGGAGTTTGGAGTGAAGTTGGTTTTCACCCCGATGATAACTCCGGACGGATTGGTCCACCTCAAGGTAGCTCCGGAGGTGAGTTCCTTGGACTTTACCAACGCACTCACCATTCAAGGATTCACGATTCCCTCCGTTACGTCCCGGCGCGTGGAGTCGCAAATGATCTTGAGGGACGGACAGAGCTTTGTGATCGCTGGTTTGATGAACAACCAAGTCACGGAACAATTTTCGAAAATCCCCGGCCTGGGTGATATACCCATTCTTGGGCAGCTCTTCAAGAGTCGTTCGATAAGCAAGAGCCAGGATGAGCTTCTGGTGATGGTGACCCCGCACATTATAAACGTGGCGGCAACTCCAGCACCCCCCCCGCCCCCGCAGTTCCCGGACAGCTTCCTTCCCCCCCTGCCGCGGGAGAAAGAAAAACCCAAGGGTGCGAAATAGAGGTGACGTGATTCAACTTAAGGCAGAAGCTCCTCAAGGCATGAAAGGGTTCGGAGTATGTTGACCGTTGGAGTGGTGAGCTTGGATACAAAGGCTAGTTCCTCCCTGCTGGCCATGCTCCAGCAGACGGGGTTGGTGGAGCCCATCGCGCAATGGGACCTGATGGCGGGCGAGGGCCCAACCTCACGCGCTGCCGTTCCGGATGTGGTCATGGTGGAGGTTGGACGTGACCCCAATCCCCCCTTGAATTTTGCCTCGCGACTGAACCGCTTGAATCCTGCGGCCTGTATCATTGCCTGCTCGGCGTTTCAAGATCCCGGCTCCGACTTGTTGATGCAAGCCATGCGCAGCGGAGTACGCGAGTTTCTCCCCCAACCGGTCGACCCTATGGTCCTCCGCGAGTTGCTGGAGCGGCTGATTCAGCAGCGTGGCATGCCGGCGGCGGAAGTTGAAAAGCTGGTGGTTACCATCGGATCGAAGGGCGGTGTAGGCACCACGACGGTGGCAGTGAATCTGGCGGTCCAGTTCGCCCGCTCCCTCGGAAAACGGACCGTGCTGTTTGATTTTGCACAGTCCTTGGGTCATGCGGCGCTACTCTTGGACTTGGAGACACGTTTTTCGTTCCGGGCTGCAGTGGAAAGTATCGACCGGCTCGACAGCCATCTGCTGAGCGGCTTGCTGGCCGTCCATAAGAGTGGAGCCCAGGTCATGGCCGGGGCTACGCATGCGGACGAATGGGACCGAATCTCACCGCTGGCCCTGGCCCGCGTGATCAATGTGGCGCAGAGCAGTTTTGATTTTGTGGTGGCCGATCTGGGCACCCGTTGCTCGTCAGAGTGGGCGCCGGTTCTGCGCCTGGCAAAGGTCATCGTCCTGGTAGCGGAGACCAACGTCCCCAGCTTATGGAGCCTGGAGCGCCACCTCACGTTGCTTCGCTCCTTGGGCCTCGACGTGGGCCGCTTTCGGATTGTCATCAATCGCTGGCACCGTGCTGACGAAGAACCCCTGGTGGCTTTTGAGAAGCGCGTCAAGTATCCCATTTTTGCGCGTTTGCCGAATGACTTCCGGCAGGTAAGCAAGGCGGTGAACATGGGGACGGCGATCTCCAGTGATCACAATGATCAATTAGTGCAGCGGTTCCGCAACATGGCAGAGGAGATTGCGGGCGCCCAGCGGACCTCTGAGGAAAAGCGCGGCGCATTCCTCAGCTTGTTTGGTTCGAAGAGATAAAAGGAGCAGCAAGTGGATCGTCAGGTAGAACAAGCTGATTTCGGGAGGGTGAAAGCGGCAATTCACCGCCGGTTGATCCAAAAGCTCAATTTGGATCGCGTGACCCAGTTGGGCCGCGACACCGTACGCGCCGAGGTGGGCCAAATCGTCGAAAGCTTGGCCACCGCCGAGAACACCCCGATGACGCTCCAGGAAAGAGAGCGTCTCGCACAGGAAGTTCTCGACGAGGTGTTCGGGCTCGGGCCTCTGGAACCCCTGCTGAAGGATCCGTCGATCTCCGATATCCTGGTGAATTCGCACAAGAGCGTGTATGTGGAGCGAAAGGGGTTGCTGGAACGGACCGCGGTGCAATTTCGCGATGAAGCTCACTTGCTCGCCATCATTGACCGCATTGTCTCCGCCGTGGGACGCAGGGTGGATGAATCCTCGCCCATGGTGGACGCCCGGCTCGCCGACGGCTCGCGTGTGAACGCTATCATCCCCCCCCTGGCCATTGATGGGCCTTGCTTGTCGATTCGCCGTTTCGGGCGGGACCCCTTGACGGTGGATGATCTGCTGCGCTTTCAGTCCCTCACTTCCGGGATGCTGGCGCTGCTCCGCGGCAGTGTCTACGCGCGCTTGAACATTTTGATTTCGGGAGGCACCGGGGCGGGAAAGACGACCCTCTTGAATGTTCTCTCGTCATTCATTTCGAATCGCGAGCGCATCATCTCCATTGAAGATGCGGCGGAATTGCAGCTTCATCAGGACCACGTGGTGCGGCTGGAGACGCGTCCTCCCAACATCGAGGGGAAGGGCGCGGTCATGCAAAGGCAGCTCGTGATTAACAGCTTGCGGATGCGCCCCGACCGAATCATCGTGGGTGAGGTGCGGGGCGAGGAATCGCTCGACATGCTCCAGGCGATGAATACGGGTCATGACGGCTCCCTCACCACCATCCACGCCAACTCCGCTCGCGATGCTCTGGGACGCTTGGAGACCATGGTGGCGATGTCCAATTTGCACCTGCCGGAGGTGGCCACGCGCCGCCAGATTGCCTCCGCCATCGACGTGGTCGTGCAGGTCAGCCGCTTGAGTGACGGCACTCGCAAGGTAGTGAGTATCTCGGAGATCACCGGGCTGGAAGGCGACGTTATTAGTATGCAGGAAATCTTCGGATGGAAGAAAATAGGCCTCGCAGAAAATGGCGCCGTCTTGGGAGAGTTTGTTGCCACCGGGATTCGACCCCGGCTCACAGAACGACTGGTGGCCTCCGGTGTCAATTTGCCTGTGTCGATGTTTGAACCCCCCCGGCACCATCAAAGCTAAGGATGACAAGATGCAATTGCTCTTGGTGGGTCTAATCTTCTTCATGGTTCTTGGTGCCCTGCTGATAGTTGTTCTGTTGGCGGGGGGTGCCCGGCCAGGGAACATTGTGCAAGGACGCCTCGAAGCCATCGAAAAGGGTACGGCTTTTGGCAAGGCCTCCTTAGCAGGCGCGCAGTTGATCCGTGACGAACTCCTCAGTAGCATCCCCACGCTGAACCGCTTCCTTCTGCGCTGGGGGTGGGTGACGCATCTCCGCGGCCTTATTTCCCAAGCGGGCATGCGGGTGAGGCCAGGCACAATGGTGCTGACCTGTGGGGTGCTGGGAGGTTTGGCCTACGAAGTCACCGACATTGCCTACAGCAACCCCTTATTGGCGTTACTGGTTGCCATCCCTGTTGCCCTCGCTCCCCTGGGTTACATCGCCGTTAAGCGTTCGCAAAGGTTGAAAGCTTTCGAAAGACAATTCCCCGAAGTTATCGATTTACTGTCTCGTTCGGTGCGCGCCGGGCACTCCTTCACGGCGGGACTGGAAATCGTGTCCACGGATTTGGCGGAACCGGTCGCTGGAGAGTTTCGCACCACGTTTGACGAACAGCGCTTCGGTTTGCCGCTCCGTGACGCGCTTCTGAATCTGTGTGAACGAGTGCCCTTGGTGGACGTGCGGTTCTTTGTGATTGCGCTTCTGGTTCAGAAGGAAACGGGAGGAAACCTGGCAGAAATTCTGGACAATCTGTCGCATGTTATTCGGGAGAGGTTTCGAATTGGGGGTGAGGTGAGGGTTCGGACCGCCCAAGGTCGACTTACCGCGGGAATCCTGATTGCGTTGCCCATCTTCATGCTGGTGGTCCTCAAGGTAGTCAATCCCGAATACATCAACGTGCTGTTCACTGACCGGTGGGGACAGTATATGCTTGCCATGGCCGCTTGCATGCAACTGATCGGGGCGACCATGCTGTGGAAGATCGTCCGCATCAACGTCTGAGAATCACGAGGAGATAGTGGGGTCATGATCGGGTCCGTAGTTATCATCTTCGTGGCGGTCATGGTGGTTATGATGGCGTTGACTTTCGCGTTTTCTAGCGGCCGTCTGCTCGTCACGGAACGTCTCGGCCGCCTCTGGCGCATACCGACCTCCCGAGCTGCGGACTTTGCGGAAAAGCGCAACGAACTTGGGGCGTGGATCCTCGGAATCTTGGGCAGTATCATACCGACGTCGTCGAGCGGAACTGCGGAGCCGAACATCTTGCTGGTACGGGCCGGCTATAGGAAGCCGGAAGCGGCAATGGCCATGCGGGCCGCCCGGATTATGGCGATTGTTGTGCTGGAGGGTTTGGTCTTCATCACGGGATTCTATAAGCAGAATCCCGTGTTCATTATTCTAATGGCGGCGATAGTGGGATTCTTCGGGCCGGACTATTGGCTGACCCGGCGTGTGGCGAAACGGCAATTGACAATCCAACTGGCGTTGCCTGACGCCCTCGATCTCTTGGTGATTTGCGTGGAGGCGGGCTTGGGGATGGATCAGTCGCTTTTGTACGTCAGCCAGGAGTTGAGGATTGCCCATCCGGAATTGTCGGAAGAATTCGACATTGTCAATGCCGAGGTCAACGTGGGGAAGAGTCGCCTCGACGCGTTACGTTCCCTATCCGCGCGGACCGGCGTTGAAGACGTCAAAGCGCTGGTGGCCACCCTGATTCAGACCGACCGTTTCGGCACCAGCATTGCGCAGGCCCTGCGCATCCACTCTGATGATTTGCGCACCAAACGCCGGCAGCGTGCGGAGGAAATGGCCGCCAAGACTGCCGTCAAGATGATCTTCCCCATGGTGATCTTTATCTTTCCGGCTCTGTTTGTGGTGATCTTGGGCCCGGCCGTGATTACTTTGTTGCACACCCTTAATATGCTGACACACAGGTGATCTGGGCGCGTTCGATAGGGCCAAGGTCATTCTGGCAAGAATTCCTGCGGGCATGAAGAGAGGAGACTACTAATGGATACCACTACAATTCGGATCATCGCGGGGGTAGCAGCGATCATCGTCCTATTTATCATCATCTGGCGCCGGAAGCAGAAGGCATCGAAGTAGGGCCGTTGGTGGGTAGCCAGCCGGAGACGTTGACGAGTGAGGCGGGATCCGTGCACGTGTCGGACCTGAAGGGTGGGAAGTACGTCTACGTCTATAACAAGACTCGGGAGACGTTTGTCGCAACGCAGGCCCAAGTGGCGGACGGCTACTTCAGCCGGCTCGTCGGCTTGCTAGGCACCACCCGGCAATGGGCCCAGCCTGGCAAGGGTTTGTGGATCGTGCCCTCGCACGGAATCCACACGATCGGCATGTTGTACGCCTTGGATCTGATTTTCCTCGACCGCCAGCACGTGGTGGTGGACGTTGAAGAACACGTGGGCCCTTTTCGAATATCCAAGGTGCGTCTCAAAGCCCAGAGTGTTTTGGAACTTCCTACCCAAACGGTCTTCCGCACCGAGACGAAGGTTGGTGACCAACTGGAAATCTCCCCGGTGCGCGTGCTTGAACCGTTACCCTCCAAATAATTCTGTTCGGAATCGCGTGACCAACACACGGTCGATGTCAGGCCGCAACCCATGCCGTTGGACGGCCTTGCTTCGGCCTCGACCAGCGACTTCGAAATCCAGAACTTGAGTGATTCCAAAGCAGAGGGAAGACGCTAACGCAAGGTCACGAGTGTGGCTCCCCCGCCGCCGGCTGCGGGAGGCGCATCCCGGTAGGAGTGAACGAACGGCGTGCGGGCCAAAACAGCACGCACGATCTCTCGCTGCACGCCTATGCCCCGGCCATGAATGATGCGTAGCGCTTTCAATCCCAGGCGATTAGCTTCCTCAAGATAGGCTTCAACAACTTCGCGGACCTCCTTCGGCTGCACGGTGTGGAGGTCGAAAACGTCGGTAATGGGGATGCGCACGGGTTCATCGCCGGGGTCCATGGCGTTCTGAATTCTACCCTATAACCTGCCGCTGCGTCACATCCGGGGCTCGCGCCTGTCCTTCTCGATCGCCGGACTTTGTTTTTTGCCAGCTCCCATTCTGCGCATTTCTTCCTTGCCTTGTTCTTTGGGAGGGTGTATAGCCTTCAGGTAAAAGCAACTTATCATTCAGAGGACAGTCCGGTTGGTTTCCCTCTGGCAGGTGGAAAATGAGATTCATTCTACTCTTACTTCTGTTTGCTGCGGCCATGGGGCAGCCTGCCGTCTCACCCCAAGCTGAGAAGCCCCTCTCCAAACAGCAGTTGCTGGAACTGATATCCGGTGGCGTTCCCAATCAGAGGGCGGCGGAACTTGTAAAGGAGCGCGGCATAGATTTTCAAGCAGACGATAACTATCTTCGGGCGTTGGCAAAGGCTGGCGCCAACAAAGCCCTGATCGCGGCCGTCCAGGAGGCAAGTGCCGCAGTGAAGACGCAGTTGGTGGTGGAAACCTCGCCGGGGGCAACCATCCACCTGGATGGAGTCCTTCAGGGCCAGGCCGATGCCCATGGCCAACTCACGCTGAGCGTAACACCTGGCTCCCACGCCCTGACCGTAGAGCTGGACGGCAAAAAAGACTTCGAGCAGATAATCACCATTACCGGAGGGCAAGTCAACAAGTTCCGGGCAGCACTTGTAGACGCACCGGAATCCGTCCGGGTGTTAACCCTGGCGGGAGCTAACATGTCACTGGACAATACGCGCCCGGGAACGGCCGATGCGAGCGGGGGTTATGTTTTTACGGATGTTCCCCCGGGGACGCATGATTTGCGCGTCTCAGCCCGTGGCAAGGTGGATGAGCTCCAAACAGTCGTGGTCACTGCTGGAACGGAGTCGCAGCTCGAAATAAAGCTCCGCGACAGCCTGCAGGTAAACCCCACAGATGGACTCCCGTATGTCTGGTTACCGTCCGGGGCTTTCATGATGGGTTGCTCGCCAGGAGATAACGATTGCGCTGACCCGGAGAAGCCTGCACATCAGGTTACTCTCAGCAAATCCATGTGGATTGGGCAGAGTGAGGTTCCCGTGGGGGCCTACAAACGTTTTGTGGCGACTGGAAAACGGAAAATGCCGCCCGAATCTCCCAAGCGATATAGGGACTGGAAGGATGATAGCCTGCCCATGGTGGACGTGACCTGGGATGAGGCGCAGGATTACTGTACCTGGGTTGGAGGACGCCTGCCCACCGAGGCGGAATATGAATATGTGACGCGGGGAGGGAGTGCAGCGGCCCGCTATGGCGACCTAAATGACATCGCCTGGAATAAAACCAACAGCACAAACCATACACATAGCGTGGCCGGGAAGCGCCCTAACGGGTTTGGTTTATTCGATACCCTTGGAAATGTGTGGGAGTGGGTGAACGACTGGTACGGCCAGGACTATTATCAGAAAAGCCCGTCCGCAGACCCGCCGGGGCCAGCCAGTGGTCAGGCGCGGGTTTTGCGCGGTGGGTCGTGGATTGACGACCCCAAGCTCCTGCGGGCTTCGGACCGCTACTTCTACAAACCTGATGCCCGGTCCGACTTCTTTGGCTTCCGCTGTGCCAGGCCAGGCGATAACCGGTGATCTTCGCCGGGGCTGTCCTGATTTCAAATTTCAGGATCGAAGTTGTGGTGGCGAGTTTACCCCGCCCTATGGCGGCGTAATGCCGTCTTGAAAACGGCGGGGTAAACCCGCCGCTACGAAACAGGAGTTTGCCTCGCCCGGTGTGGAGCCCCCATCGACCGATCCCCGGCCGGCTGGCGCAGGGCGAGCTCAATCCTGTGATTAGGTCCAGGCTCGAAGCGGCGTCGATGAATCGAGAATTTGGGGAGCATGAGCAGATGCGTGAATCGCCCCGACTCGTCGGGGCGCCAGCCCCCGGACGCTTACAACCAAACTGCACCACTACCCTGAAGCTGGGTTGCGTTGAGGACCTTCACGGCAAGCGGTCGAACCCGCCCGGCAAAAAAGAATGGCCCGGACCAACTGATCCGGGCCAATCAATACCCAAATCTACCGCACTGAGTACCGAATTATCTCACTTTCAAAATCATCACTACGTGACCGTGAGAGAGATTGTGGTCGTATGCGTTTTGCCTCCCCCCGAGCCCGTTATGGTGATGGTTTTGGTCCCGGCGCTGGCACGCGAGGTCACCGTGAGCTTAAGAGTCGATGAAGCGCCCGCGGCGACGGAGGAGGGAGTGAAGCTCGCGCTCACGCCTTTCGGCAGGCCAGACGCAGACAAGGAGATCGACGAGCTAAAGCCGTTGATGACACCGGTTGAGATAGTCGAAGTGCCACTGCTGCCTCGTGCCACGGAGACCAACGTCGGATTCGCACTGATGGTGAAGTCAGCAACCGGTGCAGCGGTCACCGTCAGACTGACCGTGGTCGTGTGCGTAATGCCTCCGCCCTTGCCGGTGATGGTGATGGTGTGAGTACCGGTAGCAGCGGTCGCGGACACTGTCAAGGTCAGGGTTGAGGTGCCGGAGCCCGGCGCGGGGATGGACGTGGGACTGAAGCCGGCGGTCACGCCTTTCGGCAGACCCGATGCGGACAAAGCAATCGACGAGCTAAAACCGTTCAAGGCAGCGGTGGTGATCGTCGAAGGGCCACTCTTGCCCTGCATCACGGAGACCGAACTGGGCGACGCACCGATGGTGAAGTCAGGCGGCAGGCCGGTCACCGTCAGTTTAACCGTAGTCGTCTGCGTAATGCCGTTGCCGGTGCCGGAAACGGTGATGGTGTAGGTGCCGACCGCTGTGGTCGAACCCACGGTCATGGTCATGATTGAGGTGCCAGTGCCCGTGATGGACGTGGGATTGAAGCCCACGGTCACGGTTCCCGGCTGGCCACTCGCACTCAAGGCCACCGCCGAGTTAAAGCCGTTCACGACGGTGGAAGTAATCGTGGAATTTCCCGCGTTACCCTGTGCCACTGAGACCGAGGTGGGCGAGGCAGAAAGGCTGAAGGTGGGCGCCGTCCCTGCCGTGACCAGTGCGCTGATCAAGCCCGCGTTGGGACTGCCCCAGCCCGTGACCAAATCGTAGCCGGCTACGGCCGGAAGTCCGTTACTGCCGCTGGTGATGTCGTGGAAGTCAGCGCTATACCCTGACCCCAGCCCCAGTGGATAGATGATCGAGTTAATGGAGCCCAGCGTCGAGCTGCCGCCGGCAACCGCCTGTTGATTGGCGAGCGCCAGGTAGCCGGCCCACATGGGCGCGGCAAAACTGGTGCCGCCCCAATTGTTGGACGTGCAGGTGGTTTGGTTGGAGCAGACGTAGAAGGACCAATACGCGTTTGCCGATACGTCGGGGCCGTTGCGAAGGGTTTTCGAACCCTGGTTGCTCGAGTTGATCACGCCGGAGAGCTGCTGCCACGAGGGGATGGGGATTCCGTTCCGGGTGATGCCGCCGCCGCTATCTGCCCAGGCGGTTTCCGAACTCCAGCCGCCACCCGCGCCGGTGGTGAACAATTGCGTGCCGCCGACGGAAACCACATACGCATCGTCCGCCGGCCACACGTATTTAGCCGTCGCCCAGTTGCCATTGTCTCCAGACGCGGCAAAGAAGGTCTGGCCTTGAGCCGCCATCTTCTGGAAGTAGGGGTCAAGCGTGCTGGGGTCCACCGGCGTCCACCCCCACGAGCAGCCAATGCTGGTGGGCAGCGGGTTGTGCGTGGTCATGGTGCTGATGATTGCGGTATCGCTGGACCCGATGTACACCACCAGACTTGAAAGTCCCGGAGCCATTCCGAGCGCCTGGGTTATGTCGAGCGTCTGTTCGGTGTCGTCGCAACCGGGAGCCACACAACTGGTGCTGGTCCCATCGGTTGAGAGCAGGGTTATCGGCACAGTGTTGGTTTGGCCAATGTTGCCGTAGTAGGTGTTCACGTCGGCCAGATCCGTGCCGGCATATTCGAGCAATCCGACGCTCTGGCCGGCTCCGGTGAGAGACCCTGTCCCGTAGTAGGCCGCCCGCATGTCACTGCCTAAAAAGGAGTACCCAGGGCCGGAGCCCGTCGTGGCAATGGGCGTCCCCGCAGGCCGCTTATGCAAGCTGGCGGGATGCGGGATGGAATAGTTATCCAAACCGGAGATATGCCACACCGGGAAGGGCAGGTACACCGAGGGCTCGCGGTCCGGAGCATAGAATTGACGGTCTTCCGTGGGATGCTGGTAGACACCCATGCTCACATTGAAGGCACTCTCGATGGATGTCACCGAGCCCTCCAGTTGCACGTCCATGGCATCGCGGGAGCCCCCCACCACCTTCAGGCCGTGGGATTGAGCGTAACCCACCACGGTTTCATAATCTTCCTGGCTGGGACCAAACCGCGCCGTGAACTCCGGCACCGTGAGGAAGTGGCGGAAATAGGGGCTGGCAGGATCGTAGACCTCTTGCAGGAACTTCTCCAACCCAGCTTCGTCGCGCAAGGCCAGAACAATGTCGATGCGCAAGGTCTGCGTTCCCGGCAGCCGGTGGAAGAATTTCGCTTGCCCGCTGGTTACTGCTTTACGTGTATGACGCGTCAGCGCGGACTGCGCCTGCGCCGTCGTTTCCATGGCGAAGAAGAGCATGGCCGAACACAGCACCACAAACAGTCCTCGCCCCACCCCTTCAATTCTTTTCCATAGTAGATTCATAAGCTCGCCCCCGTAGCCCTTGAGAACCTGAAAACTTCCCTTGAGAATGGTGGGCTAAAAATTTCCTCGATTTCCGGAATGCGGTTAAGTACGAGAAACTGCCCTCTCCGACAACTCGTACAAGTATAGAATTGGCCGAATGCTGAGGCAATAGTACTTTCGTCCTAGGGGCAAGTCAAGCGTTCATCAAGGCTAGATTTTTTGTCCCCCCTTCGGGGAGGCCCGAAAATTACTGTTCCCCACTCTGTTTGTCCAATTCAGTGTATGCGAAAAGACTAATTTGGACAGACTCGAGTTTACCGCGCCACCCAAATGTAGCGGCGAGTTTACCTCGCCATGAGGCGACGTAATGCTGCCTCGAAAATGGCGGGGTAAACCCGCCGCTACGAGACGGGAACTAAATAGCGGCGTCCCGATCAGATCGGGATGAATGCCGCCGCCTCTACAAATGGACCCACTACCACCTGCTCAACGCCATTGACAAAATGTCCGCACTCGAATTAGTATCTCCATGGGCTAGTTCAAATTAAGGTCATTGCGAGTGGTTTCACCGCGGCTGGCGAAAGCGCGCAGTTAACGCTTGTTTAGTCTCTGCCACTGGTCGCACCGCTTTCGTCAGGCGTGGACAATCGTCAAACGAGGAGGATTTACACATGACCAAGACAACTCGAAAACTTCTGCTCGGTGCAGCTCTGACGGGATTTGTAGTGGGCACGACGGTTTCCGCCACCGCGGCGCCCAGACCCGGCGATGACACCACCAAATCGTCCACCAAGGCAGCGAAACACTGTTGTGCCGGAAAGAACTCTTGTAAGGGTCAAGGTGGTTGCGGAGCCAACAAGGGAAAGAACGCCTGCTCCGGCCAGGGTGGGTGCAGTACAAAGACCAGTTGTAAGGGCAAACCCTGCACAGATACTAAAGCAGCTAGTTAAAAGCGAACTCTCGGCGCGTGGGCTGGCGGTGCAATCGCCGGCCCACCGTCCTCTCATTTGCTTAACGCTCAGCGGAAGACCTCCATGCCGGCGAATCGTTTCAACGGAAACACGGACTATGGCGTAGGCATCGGCCTGCGCGTCCCCCATTACCAGCACATCTTCAAGAAGAAACCGGTGGTCGATTGGTTTGAGATCATTTCCGAGAACTTCATGGTGGACGGGGGGCGCCCCCTGGAGGTCCTCGACCAGATTCTGGAGCGGTACCGGGTAGTCCAGCATGGCGTCTCGATGTATTTCGGTTCTGCCGAGCCTTTGAACCGCGAGCACTTGAAACGACTCAAATCCCTGGTGAAGCGCACCAAGACTCCCTGGCTGACCGACCATCTTTGCTGGGGAAGTGTGGACGGGCGTTACACGCACGACTTGATGCCCATGCCTTACACCTTTGAGGCTGCCAAGCGGACCGCGCAGAAAATTCGCGAGGCACGTGACTTCCTGGAAGTTCCCATGGCGGTTGAAAACGTGAGTAGCTATGCGGAGTTTCACGTTTCCGAGATGACGGAATGGGAGTTCCTGAACGAAGTGGTGGAAGACGCCGATTGTGGAATCCTGCTGGACGTCAACAACATTTACGTTTCGTCGCGGAACCACGATTTTGATCCCTTTGAATATCTCAACAGCGTTCCCGCCGAGCGCGTGGCGCAAATCCATATTGCGGGGCATACCAAGTACCAGAAACTCATCCTCGATACGCATGACCATCCCGTCATCGATCCGGTCTGGGCGCTCTACGCGCGCGCCCTTGAATTGGCGGGCCCCACGGCGACGTTGCTTGAGTGGGATGATCGTATTCCCTCTTTCCAGGAAGTCCACCGCGAAGCCTTGAAGGCCAAGCGCTACTTCCCGGGACAATTGCGGGAGGCCTCGTGAACCTCGAGCAGCTTCAGCGGGCTGTCTTTGAGGTAACTCGCCAGCCGCTCACCCCTTCGGAAAAAATGCGTCCGCGCCTTCCGGACGGACGGTCGACGCGCGACATCGCCAACGCCCTCATCAAACCCAACGCCCGGATGACTTCGGTTCGAGCGCTTGCAGATTTACAGCCAGCAGTATTGGTTCAGAATCCTGGCCAGTATGGCCGAGGATTTTCCGGGGCTGCGCGCTGTCCTGGGGCAGCGGAAATTCGATAAGCTGCTTGCCGCCTACCTGAATGATTGCCCCTCGGAAACCTTTACCTTGAGGAACCTGGGCGCCCGGCTGGAAGCGTGGCTGCGCGCCCACCGCGAGTTCGCTCCGGGGGTGGAACGGCTCGCCATCGATATGGTGCGCCTGGAGTGGGCTGACATCGACGCCTTTGATGGCCCGGAATTGCCCCGCTTCCACCGTGACGACCTCACTAAATTGGGCGGCGAGACGGTGTTCCGCCTGCAACCCCACCTGCACCTGTTGGACCTGTCCTACCCGGTGGATGACCTGCTTTTCCGAACCCGCCAGACTGAACCGGATAGTCATATGGTGAGCAACGCGGTGCTGGAGTTTCCCCGGAAGTCCCGAACCCGGCGAGTCTCTTTGCCCAAACCCCGGAAAGTGTATCTTGCTGTCTATCGTTTGCATGGTTCCGTTTATTTCAAACGCCTGACGCGCCCTTCCTTCACGCTGCTTCGGGCGTTGGGCGACGGCATGCCGCTCGCCGCAGCCCTTGAGGTCCCCTGGCGGCAGACGCGGCGTAGCCTCGATTCTTACCGCGAGCAACTGCGCGAGTGGTTTGAGGACTGGGCGTCACTCGGATGGTTCGCCCGGCAAGCGTAACCGCTGCGAAGCCATAGGTTCCAAGATGAAGCTCATCGATCAGGTCTATCAGTGGTTTCTGCGCGGGGCAAATTCCTGCCAAGCGGTTTTCTTGCTCGCCGTACGGCTGTATTGGGGCTGGCAATATTGGCAAAGCGGTTCGGGAAAGCTGTCGAATATCCCCAAAGTCGTCGATTACTTCACGAGCCTGGGGGTTCCCGCCCCGGCGCTGAACGCTCATTTCATCGCCTGGCTGGAAGCGGTCGGCGGCATCCTGCTGATCCTGGGGTTGGGCTCCCGGCTCATCGCTTTCCCACTCACGATTGACATGATTGTGGCGTTCTTTGTGGGGGATCGCGAAGCCCTGGGATCTATTATCTCCGACCCGGACAAGTTCTATGCAGCGGCTCCATATACTTTCCTGTTTGCCTCGTTCATTGTCCTGTTCTTCGGCCCCGGATGGTTCTCCCTCGACACTGCGATCGCCTGGTATCGCAAAAAGCGACAGTCTCCACCCGCCCCAGCCGCAAGCTGAAATCATCCTTCCTCCTCGTAGCATCCTGAACTGGCCAAGCAAAGCCGAGAGGGGGATTGGACTTGGCGATCGGGAGATCGGCTCAATTGCGAATGGCGATTGGTAATTGGCGATTTTCGGAGTCGGCATTCGATTCATCTTTTCACCTGGCACTGCCGATAGCCGATATGAGGGAGTGTGGGCCGGCGGCGTCAGGGGATCGGTTGATCGGGAGATCGGGCGATCGCTTCATCAGCCCAAAGCGAAAATTCATAGCCCTCTCCGAGGGGAGAGGGTGGACTGCCGCCGGCGTTTTCACCAGCCGGGGCGGGACGGGTGAGGGGTCAAGCCGCTTGTCACGGGCCACTGAATTTGCCTCATCCCTGGCGTCGAACCCGCCGATAACCGAAGCGGGGAAGTGTGGGGCGGCCGCGTCAGACAATCGGGTGATTTGATCATCGGTCCATGGCGAAAGTTCATAGCCCTCTCTCGGGGGAGAGGGTGGACCGCCGCCGGCGTTCTCACCAGCCGGGGCGGGACGGGTGAGGGGGTAAGCTGCTGTTGTGGGCCACCCAATTTCCCCTATCGTCAGCGTCGAGTCCACCGATAACCGAGGGGGGGAGTGTCTCACGGGCGGGCGGCATTCGGTCGGCGGCGTTGGTCGCTCGCCGAGGGTCCCCCGGGCCATCGCGGTCATTTGTCCTCGCAGTGACAACCGGTGGCCGAGGTAGGGGGCCGCGGCGGGTCGGTTGGGGCAGCGGACATCACCGCTTTTGACGCCCCGTACAACGGCTATTGCACCTTTCGGCCCTTTTCTCGCTGCAGGGTTCGTTCTTTCCTTTCCCCCATCACATCCAGTAAGTCCCTTTATTTTCATAAACATCGTGGCTTTACAATTATAACTACCTTATTTTTCAGCAACATCGTGGCATTAGTCACAATGTCACTTCCTTCTTTCTTTGTTTTCAACAACATCGTGGGTTCTTCCTTCATTTTTAATCCCCCTTTTTTCCTCACCCCATTTGCAACAGAATCGATTAACTCTCCTTATTTCAATCAGATAGATTTTTGCCACGTTTCCTCTCTCCATTGCTAACCCCTTTTGCTTTCTATAACATCGTGGCTTAGGGGGTTGAGTAAATTTCCGCAGATTGAATTAGTCTTGTTGTTTCAATGAGTTACATTTTGATAGTTTTTGCTCCTCTTCGCTAACTCCTTTTGTTATCTGAAACATCGTGGCATAGGGTGGCGAGCCAACTGGATGCCGACGTGACGGAATCCATCCCGATCCTATCGGGACGCCTCCTTGGGCAAGGTAAATCCGCCGCTACCCCTCTATTTTTGCCCTCTGCTCTCCGCCCCTCTGCGGGACCTGATCGGGGGGGCGGGGGTTGCCCAATTCCGGGGCAGGCTGGCGCCCCCATAACCGCGAAGTGTTCGGGGAGGGCTCTAAAGGTCGGCGCTGATTCGCCCCGAATTTCCGTATAACCTGTGCATTGTCGGCCAACAATCCCGTTCGATTGCCGTCGATTGTCACAAAACTCCGGAATTTTCTGCAAAAAGGTCGAATAATAGCCAGACAAATTGTCCCCTATCCTGTGTTTTCATACACATCCCCGGATCGACCTTCATTTTTAACATCTCTACGATCTGTGCGGTTGTGTCAAGAATTTTTGTCCCCTAAGGCGATAACCCATTGAATTGCTGGGAGAAACTGGATTTTCTGCTTTCTCCCCCCTCCGGGTGCGCTTGACTAGGACGTTGGCGTGAGGTGCGGTCGGGTTGCCGCGCTTAAGTTCCTGGACGTAACTGCGTCGTGGGGCTTGACGGCAAACAAAAAGGGCGGTGAAGTCTCTCTTTCCCAATCCACCTTGTAGGGAACCCGCCAGGTTCCCGAGAGACTCACCGCCATGGGCAAGATACCACGATTGGTGCTTTGGCTCTGTAGGAAATTTACCCGCCAGGATTTGCAGGAACTGGTCGAGCAACTGCAAGAGATTCTCGCCGGGCGCCAGCCCGAGCCTCAACCCCGCGACGACTTTCGCCAGCAGCATCCACACTATCGCGACTTCTACGTTGACCCTCTGGCTCCCTTGACCCAGCCGCCTCCGGCACCTCGCACCTGGAACTGGCGGCAGTTGCTGGCTCAGTACCAGCGCCAGCACCGCCGACCGTTGGCTCCGATTCAGCGTTCTGGCGCCCACCCCCTGCCTCCCACTTGTCGTTGTGCCCACTGCGGCGCACCGCGCGACTTCCTCTACCTCAACGATGGCCGTCACGCCCGCCAACTGCGCTGCAAAGTCTGTGGCCGGCTGTCGCAAATCGCTCGTTGTCATCGCCCGACGAAAACTCCTTACTGGTGCCCCTACTGCGGCAGCTCCCTCTTCCGCTGGAAGCAGCGTGCCGATTGCACCATCTACAAATGTCCTGGCGAGCGTTGTCCTCACTATCTCCAGAAGCAGCAAGCCCTGCACTGGAACGAGAAGTTGCTCCAGAAGCTGCGCCGCACGCAGTTCAAGCTGCGTTACCAGTATCGCGAATACCACTTTCAACCCGCCCAACTGGCCCCCACCGCTCCCGATCCGCCCACCGTCGACCTCACCCGTCTGCATCGTTCTTCCGATGTCTTGGGCCTGGTGTTGGCCTTCCACATCTCTTTCGCCCTCTCCGCCCGCAAGACCGCCCAGGTCCTGCGGCAAGTCTTCGGCGTGCCTCTCAGCTACCAGTCCGTTCTCAACTATGCCCAGGCCGCCGCTTACTACTGCCACGCCTTCAACCTCCGCTACAAAGCCCCGCTCAGCGCCACCGCCACCGGCGACGAGACTTATATTCGCGTCGCGGGGAAGCACCCATACACGTTCTTCTTTCTCGATCCCCAAGGGCATCGCATCACGTCCTATCACGTGGCGCCGGAGCGCGATGCCTTGGCCGCCACCGTGGCCCTGGGCGAGGCCGCGCGCACCTTGCCCGAAGATCAGGCCCTGCGTTTCATCACCGACGGCAACCCCGCTTATCAGGCCGGCGTACACTTCCTCAACGCTCACCGCACCGCTTCCCAACCTCCCCATACCTTGCGGCAGGTCATCGGCCTGGAAAACCTCGACGCGGTCTCCAAGGAATTCCGCCCCTTCAAGCAACTCATCGAACGTCTCAATCGCACCTACAAATACCACGTCCGCCCGGCTTGCGGCTTTGCCACGCGCAACGGCGCCGTGGCCCTCACCACCCTGTTCGTCACCCACTACAACTTCCTTCGCCCCCATCTGGCCCTGGGCTACCGCGTACCCATCCCCTTGCCGGAGTTGAGTTCCCTCACCACCTTGCAAGGCCAGTGGAACAAGATCCTCGCTCTCGCCCTGGCGGCCTGAGCCCGGTGGGAGTAAACTTCGCGGTGGCCGGGGCGGAGGATAGGGCTCCGCAGGGATGCGACCTGAGCGCCGACCCCGGGGCCGAGATCGGTCGGGAGCGAGCCCCACTCGCTCCCCCAGTCCAGACCCATCTTGGCACCAAAGCGATAAATCCTGGGGGTCTGGGGGCAAATCCCCCAGCTCTACCCACCTCCCGACCCTTCATTACCTTTCATAAAACTTTTGACAGAACCGATCAGTACCCCTTCCTGGACGTTGGTCGGCGTGTTCGTCGGGTGCAATGGCAAATCCACGCCTCCCGTGCCGCCAGACTCACCCGATGCCGCATGAGGAAGAACATACGAAACTCCAGAGGGAGCGAACCGAATAGCGCCGCGGGGCCGCAACGAAACTCTCCGTGTCCTCCGTGCCTCGCAAGCTTCAACACAGTGCGCCCATAGCGTCTCCGTGACCTCTGTGTGAAAGCTCTTCGGAATGCAGAGGTCACAGAAAAATGTTTGCAAACACAACCTGCATTCACGGGATGGCATGGCAGACCCCCGATTTGGGGACCCGTGGTTGTTCGGTAGAAAGGGCTGTCTGGACACATCATGGCGCAACGCTGCCTCACCTCTATTGTGCTCTTGATCGCCTGGGCTATGTCAATGGGCAATGTAGAGGTTTGGGCTACCGGTAGCCCAAAAATGAAATAAATCAATCAAATTGTCCGAACAGAGGGCGAGGGGCGGATTGAAGGATGCCGCAGATGGATTCAGGAGATAGAAGGCAGAAGGCGGAAAGTAGTAGGCAGCGAGCGCCGTTCGCACCACAAATGCAGCATCAGGGACCTGCAGCGCAAATTCCTCGGTTTCCTTGCTCTCTTCGTGGCTTGGTGTCTTGGTGGTTCAATACCCCTTGCCAACGGACTTCCTTGCAGGCACAATGGGGGTGCCCGGTGAGCCCAGGTTCGGCGTTGTCCGAGAAACAGGGATAGCCGGGCGGGGCAGGACCAGGCAATGGTCCTCCTCGAATGTTAGTCCTGCTCGCTTCGTCCCCGAGCTGGTGTTCACGCCCCTCACGCCTCGAAGGTCCTCGCCTTAAGATTCGTCACCGATCTATCAAATTTCACGAGGAGAGTTCACGCTTATGAGTTGTTCTCGCCGCCGCTTTTTACAAGTAGCAGGAACTGGCTTGGTTGTAGCCAACCGTTTTCTCGAAACCCCACCGCTGCACGCCTTCATGGCGCCGACAACCGCAAGTCAAACTGTCGGCAGGTCGCGAGTGGCTTTGGTCGAAGGGGAGGATCGCCGCAAGAACATTACGAATGCGCTTACCGCCATCGACGACCAGATTCGACCCAAACTGATGGGCAAGAAGTATGTGATCATAAAGCCGAATAATGTCTCGACCTCGAAGCAACTGGCGTCGACGCACGTTGATGCTCTGCGGGGCATTCTGGATTACCTTGCGCCGCGCTTCAAAGGCCCGGTGGTAATCGCCGAATCTTCCGCGGAGAAAACCCTGGAGGGTTTTGAGAGTTTCCACTATGCAGAAGTGATTCCTGAATACCGGCCGCAGCAGGTGAGCCTGGTCGATCTCAACCAGGAAGCCCGCTATGAACCTATTCAACTGGTTGACTACGACCTGCATCCGGTGCGGACGCGGCTGGCGGCGCGATTGCTCGATCCGGAAGGGTTTGTCATCTGCGCGGCGATTCTGAAGACACACGACACGGTGGTGGCGACCATGTCGGTGAAGAACATGGTGCTGGGCGCACCCTTGCACAACGCTCCGGGAGAAACGCCGGAATGGAGCGATAAGTCGAACTACCACACGGGAATCCGCCAGACCCATTACAACATGCTGATGACCGCGCAAAAATTGCAGCCCCATTGGGGTGTGGCGGTGATTGACGGGTTTGAAGGAATGGAAGGACAGGGCCCGACGGAGGGTACGCCTGTTCCTTCCCGAATCGCGCTGGCCTCCACGGATTTTGTGGCTGCCGACCGTGTGGCTTTGGAAACCATGGGGATCAAGGCGGACTGGGTGGGGTATTTGCAGTATTGCGGACAGGCTGGCTTGGGGCAGTACGACCTCGCGAAAATCGATGTGCAAGGCGCCGCCATCGCTGACGTGAGCAGGAAGTACCAACTGCATGGTGACCTCAATCTGCAGCTCGAGTGGATGGGCCCTATGACAACACTGCCGCCTAAGGTTGGTTAAGAGCATCTTGTGTAGGGCCGAATGGCGTTCGGCCTCGGGGTGAGCCCTGCTCGCCCCTCCGGCTCATCGGTGGCCTTAAAGCATGAAATTCTGCAAGGCCGCACATCCGGGCAGGGAAAGGGTCATATGGGAATCGATGCATCACGTCGAGCCTTCTTATCGGCAGGACTCGCATTGCCCGTAGCGAATCTTGCCTCTTCTCTGGGTGTGCACGAAACGGCCGAACATCCAACTTCCAGATCGTCTACACGCACCACACCCCAGCTTTTCTACCGCACCCTGGGCAAGACCGGCATGCAAGTCACGACAGTGGGATTTGGATGCATGGTAACCTCTGACCCGAGCGTGGTTGAACGCGCCGCTGACCTGGGAATCAACTATTTCGATACGGCTCGCGGCTATCAGCACGGCAACAACGAACGTATGGTGGGCGGCGCGCTTAAACGCAAACGTAAAGACGTTTTTCTCTCCACGAAATCGGGGGCAGACCACAAAGACGCAGCGCTGAAAGACCTTGAGACCAGCCTGCGCGAACTGGGAACCGATTACGTGGACATCTGGTATCTGCACGGCAAGGGCAGCCCCGCCGAAGTGACGGATGATCTCCTCGAAGCCCAACAGCTCGCCAAAATGCAAGGCAAAACTCGCTTCGCCGGCGTCAGTACGCACGGCGGCCAGGTGGAATTGATTCCCTGGTTGGCAAAGAATGGCGCGGTCGACGTGGTGCTTACCGCCTTCAATTTCAGTATGGATCCTGCCCTCGCAGGGGCAATCCAGCAAGCCAGTGAGATGGGCATGGGCGTGGTGGCGATGAAGGTCATGGCCGGAGGCTATCGCAAGGTCAGGCCGGGTGACCCTCTGTATCCGAAACTCAAGCGGGAAGGCGTGATGCTCGCCGCCTTGAAATGGGTGGTGAAGAATCCGCATATTCGAACCACCGTTCCCAGCATGACCGACATGGACCAACTCGATGAGAACCTGAAAGCCATGGCTGAACCGTTTACGCCGCATGAGGAGAAACTCCTGGCGGCGCATCTGGAATCCATCAGCCCGCTTTATTGCCGAATGTGCGGGAAGTGTGATGGGAACTGTGCGAAGGGCTTGCCGGTGGCAGACATGTTGCGGTACCTCACCTACTCCGAGGGCTATGGCCAGTTTGCACTTGGGCGGGAAGGATTTAGGCAGTTACCCAAGGAAATCGCGGCAGTTCGGTGCACCGAGTGCCCCAGTTGCACGGTCACTTGCCCCTTCGGCGTGCGCGTTTCGAGCCGGCTCAGCCGCGCACAGGAATTGTTCGGGTGAACATTCTTAAAAGCTTTCTCTTCGTTATCATTGTGGCCTCCGCTGCCTCGGCAGGGGAGGTGGCTGACTGCCGCCTCGTGCCCGGATGGGAGCAGGACGGGGCAGCGCGTACCTTTGGGGCCGACAATCTTTTTGAGTATCTGGATGGAGATGCAGAAGGATTCCTGATCTACGATTTCCTCCGACTCCAAAACCTTACCTGTAAATCCGGTAGTGACACCCTGGTGATTGATGTCTCGGAAATGTCCGATGCGGAGGGAGCCTACGGTCTCTTTCTGGATCGGCTGAACCCGGGCCAGCCGATTGCGCGAATCGGCATGGGTGGCCAGATCCAATCGCGGCGCGCCATGTTCTCGAAAGGCAAGTACTACGTTGAACTGACTGCCCCCTCTGATAAGGATCACACACTCACCCTTCAGACCTTTGTTGCTGCGATCGAGAAACGGATCAGTGGCCGCGGTACTCCTCCCGATGCAGTAAGCTGGTTTCCTGCAGCGAAGCTCACCTCGGTCCGGCTGGTTCCGGAGAGCGTATTGGGAATACGCCTCCTGAAACGTGGCTACGTTGCTCAGTACGAATTGGGCAAAGCATTTGTGGTGGTAGAAGCTTCACCGGAATCCGCCGCCGCCATCATGGCCAAGTTGCGCCAGCGATTTGACCAGACCTTGCAGGTTCAGGTGGCCGATGAGGCATTTGTGACCCGCGACCCCTACCTCGGGGGCCTGTGCTTCTTCCGCAAAGGGCGCACCATTGCCGGCTTCGCCAATCTGCCCGAGGGGACTCATCCCGCTGAACTGGCCGCGCCTCTGGCGGCTCGCCTTCCTTAACCTCCGATCCGCAGTTGGGAGATCACGGCAGCCCGACCCCAACAATCAGTGGTAATATCTTGCGAAGCGCGCGGGAGACTGTGCGGGAATTCGGACCGGACTGCGTTCTGCATGGGCAGTGACATCCAAGAACGCAGCTTTGCCTCGGCGATTCCGAAGGTGATGGGGGCGGACATCCCTGACTCCACACGCCGCCTGATCTTGCGTGAGAATATGCGCCGCCTCGTACAACCCATTTTGAAAACGAAAGGGATAACAGCATGATTGACACCAACGTAGATCTGTTCCGCTGGCCATTCCGCCGCATACCGGGTGATGATCCTGCTGAGCTTGTAGCACTGCTTCGCAAAAAGGGTGTAACGCAAGCCTGGGCGGGGAGCTATGAGGGGCTGCTGCATCGGGACGTGGCCGGTGTGAACAGCCGCCTGGCAGCCGCTTGCCGCCAGCACGGGCCGAATTTCCTGGTTCCCTTCGGGACGGTCAATCCCAAGGAGCCGGACTGGCAGGAAGACCTGCGGCGTTGCCAGGAAGTGCACAAGATGCCAGGCATTCGCCTCTACCCGAGCTATCATGGCTACGGGCTGGATGATCCGGCGGCTGCCGAACTGTTCTCGCTCGTGGCCGGACGCAAAATGCTGCTCCAGATTGCGCTCTGCATGGAGGACCCGCGCACCCAGTTCCCGCTGATGAAAGTACCGCCCACGGATCCTGGGCCGCTCGTCGATCTGGCGAAACAGAATCCCACCCTGCGCATTCAGGCGCTCAACGTCGGCTATTGGGGCGGACCTCGAACCAGCCACATGGCAGAAGTCGGCAAGCTTGAGAACGTCTACTTTGACATTGCCTATCTGGAAGGAGTGGGCGGCGTGGCAAAGTTCATGGAGGAAATCTCTCCTACGCGCGTGCTCTTCGGTTCGCACTTTCCCTTTTTCTACTGGGAATCCGCGTACCTCAAGGTCCGGGAAGCTGGCCTGCCTGCGGATCAGGAGAAAGCGTTGCTCTGAAGGGAACGCCCAGGCGCTGCTGAAAGGGTGACGCCTTTCTGAAGGCCCTCAATCCGCTCCGCGGCAATAGTGCGGGACGGGTGAGGGGGTATCCCAGCAACGACTTGCAAAGGAACAAACCCCTTACGTGAACAGTATTGGGGCTAGGGGGTGGTTGAGTTGGCCGCGGCGCAATCCAAGGGTCTTACCTGCCGGCACCGCGCGGGGGAGGTGTGATGGCCTCCGGCTTCACCCAATCCTTTTCGGTAATTTTCGTTGGCGCGGCCATGGCCCGGAATTGGTTGAGGTCGAAATCTTTGTACAAATCCAGGCAGAACAGTTCCGGTGCCGCGCGCATGGGTACCGCCGCGTCCAGGAGAAATCCCAGGCTGCGCATACCGCCTGTGACGACAACCTCTGAAAACAACTGGGGCTCGATCGCCGCGGCCACGAGCGCAACCACCTGGCTGCGCATCCCTGCAACCTCCAACCGAAGCTGGGTTTGCCCTGAAGTATGTGCCAGCCACTTCGCGGCTCCAATCAGTTGACCCACTTCGAGACCCAGCGGCCGATCTCCCATACTCGCCACGATGAATTCATAATCGGTGGGGTCGGGGCTTTGCGGCAGTATTTCCCCATTGAAGATGACGTCCAGCGCGAGCACCTGCTCACCTCGGTTGGCGCGGTCGGAGACAACCTCCCCCGCCGCCTTGCGGCCTTTGTCGTTCAGGACCACGGTCGCCGGCGCGTTCGCGGGAGCGGCGATGCCTTTCAACCACACACCTGTGGCGCTCAGGGCATTCGAGAAATCGAACCGATAGGAAAGCGTTTCGAGGCCCTTGTCCTTGGTGTTCCACATTCGCCAAGCGTTGGCTACCGTCACCGGCTTATAGCGAATGACGGACTTGAGAATTGGTCGCTGTGCTGCCGCCCAGGTTTCCCGCGTCGGGGAGTCCGCGGGGATGGCAGGGCGGGTGATGCGATCTGCGAATCTCTTCGCCAGGCCCACGGTTGTCAGGTTATCGGCCGGCAAGCCCACCCTTAGCTCATCGAAAGTCTTCAACTCTGCCCCACTGGGAATCTCGTCAGTAACCACGGGCAAATGAAAATGTTCGGCGAAGAACTTGTAAGCCTGAAGGCGGTTGTTGAGCTGGTAGTTGTGCGTGCCCGGATCGCGGTTCTCATGGAAGGCCAGATTCTGCTCCTTCCCGAAGATTCGGAAGAAGGGCTTTAAATTGTCGAAAATATAAGGCTTCACCAGCGCTGCGCGGAAGCAGCAATCGTCCTCAGCGTTGTGAATCAGAAGTGTCGGGCGGGGGGCGCGCAGGGCGACCAGGTCCGTGTAGTCCTGGCCCGCCAGGAAATCGGTGGGCGTCTCCTCGATTTCATCGGTGTCGACCGGGTGAGTGAGGTTCGATTCGAGCGAGCCAAACCCGGCCACCTCCACCATCACCGCAACACGCGGGTCAAGTGCGCCGAGCACAATCGTTTGCCAGCCACCCCCGGAGAGCCCTGTGACCCCCAGGCGTTCGGCGTCGACCTGGGGAAGCTGGGCGAGATAGTTGAGCCCGCGGCGCATCGCTAAATAAAAAAGCCCCAGGGCGTTCGCGCCCACCAGGTCCAGGTGTGTGCCGTAATCGTGCGCATCCTCTTTTTGAAAAAGCTCACCCATCCCGAGCCACTCGGGGTTGAGAGTCACGATTCCGCGTTTCGCGAAATTGATACACGCTTTCTGGGCGTATTCCACGGCCTTGCCACCCACGCGCTCATGTCCCTCGACGTACAAGATGGCCGGAGTCTTGCCGCCGGCGTTTTCCGGTTCATAAAGAATCGCCGTCGACTGGTAACCGGGAACGATTTCAAAACGCAGTTTCCGCCAGCGGTAGCCTTGTCCGTGCTCGACCGGTCCGGCTTCCTCAAACCGCGGTGGCGCCTCTACCCACTCGCGCGGCCAGCCATGGAACGCAATGTCATTGAGCATGTACTGGCGTAACTTGTTTGCTTCCGCTGACCAAAGTTCCTGACTCCCGGACGGCTGCTGCTTTGGAATCCGGTTCATCAGGTAACGCTGCACCTGGTACGCCGTGACCGGGACGGGCTGGATCGAGGCCTCGATCGCTCCCGCAACCGATTGGGGCGTAGTCTGGGAATGCGCAACGGCAACGCTTACTAAAATGATGAGGACATACCGCTGATACATGATTCTGCCTCCAGAGGATCGGAGTTAATTACTTTGGCGAGTAAGGTCTTCACGATGGTTTGGGAGAGAGGGTAGCGCAGACCCCCGTCTTTGGGGTCTGCGGTTCTTACTCTGATTCACGCATCCGATTGTGAATGCCGATTCCTCCCGTTGAGGGTTACGGCATTTCGCAAGAAAAGACGCAGACCTCAACGGCGGAGGTCTGGTGCGCCGGGATAAACCGGCAGAAAGCAGAGAATGAAAATTTCTCACGAGGAAGGAGCAGCGATCCACTCGGCCCCGAGTTTTGCGCTGGGCGTCGTGAGGCGCACGGTGAAGCGTAAACAGGGGAATAGGTGGGCTGGGTATTGAGCTTCGAAAATGTCCAATCAGGACGCCGACGTTTTCAGACTAAACGGAAGGCAACATGAGGCCGGGACGCCAACGCGAGTTCCGGCACAGTCCTGCGTAGTCGTAGACCCCAGACACGCCTAGACACTTTCTGCACGAGAACCGGGAGACCTCGGAGGCGCCGGCCGCCGTAGATCGTGGCCGGACGGCGGGAAAAGGCGATGGCCGTACAGCCCGCCTGCACGCTTTCGAGGAGTCGGACAGCGGAACAGTACCGATGAATCATTTGAACAAAGACGGGAAGCCGTTGGCGGAGAATGAGGAGGGAAGGCCGCTGATCAAGGAGAACACCCGTTGGCCTAACACGCACCCGACACAGAGCGGGGCACGCGTGTCCCAGGGACTCGCGGGTGTGCGGAAAGCCGCGAAGGAACACAGGGAGATGAAGTTCACGGCCTTGCTCCACCACTTAACGGTCGATCTGCTGCGGGAAAGCTTTTACGCCTTGAAGCGAAAAGCTGCACCGGGAGTAGACGGCATGACGTGGCAGGAGTATGAAAGCGGGCTGGAAGGTCGACTCGTCGATCTGCACAGCCGGGTCCACCGTGGAGCATTCCGAGCGAAGCCCTCGCGAAGGGCGTATATCCCGAAAGGCGACGGGCGGCAACGTCCGTTGGGGGTTGCGGCACTGGAGGACAAGATCGTCCAACAGGCCGTGGTCACCATCCTCAAGGCGATTTACGAGGAAGACTTTCTGGGCTTCTCGTATGGCTTTCGACCGGGATGCAGCCAGCATCAAGCGCTGGACGCGCTCTCGTACGCGCTCACGGTGAAGCACGTGAACTACGTTCTTGACGCGGACATTCGTGGATTTTTCGATTCGATATCCCACGAATGGATGCTCAAGTTCGTGCAGCATCGCGTCGCCGACCCCCGGATTCTCCGGCTCATCCAGAAATGGCTGAAAGCCGGGGTGAGGGAGGAAGGCGAATGGTCGGAGACGGAGATGGGTACGCCACAAGGGGCGGTGGTCTCGCCCCTGCTGGCGAATATCTATCTGCACTACGTCTTTGACCTGTGGGTGCAGGCGTGGCGCAAGAAGCACGCCCGGGGAGACGTGGTCGTGGTGCGGTATGCCGACGATACGGTCCTTGGATTCCAATCGCAGACGGAAGCCGACCGCTTTCTGGAGGATTTCCGGGAGCGGGTGGGGAAGTTTGGATTGGAACTGCATCCTGACAAAACGCGCCGGATCGAGTTCGGGCCGTTTGCCGAACTTTACCGGAAACGGAGAGGAGAAGGTAAGCCGGAGACGTTCGACTTTCTGGGCTTCACGCATATCAGCGGGAAGAACCGGAGGGGGCAATTTACCGTGAAGCGGAAGACGATCAGCAAGCGCCTGCGGGGGAAGTTGCAGGAACTCAAGCAACAACTCCGGCAGCGTCGGCACGATCCCATCGCGGATACGGGTAAATGGCTCCGGTCGGTCGTGCAAGGCTACTTCAACTATCACGCGGTACCGGGAAACCTCGACCGCCTGCGAATCTTTCGGGAACGGTTGACCCGACTGTGGCGAACACAACTGCGTCAACGCAGTCAACGCCACCGCCTCAACTGGGACCGACTGGGGAAGCTTGCGGCCTGCTGGTTGCCTGCTCCGCACGTTGTGCATCCTTGGCCATCCCAACGGTTCGCCGCCACACATCCGAGATAAGAGCCGTATGCGCTAACCAGCGCACGTACGGATCCGTGCGGGGGGTACCGGGTAACCGGTATCCCTACCGCAACCGCTACAATATGTTCGGCAGTATTCACGCGCGCTTACTCAGTCAGCAAATCCACGATCCCGAAGCACATGCCGACCTGAAGGTCGGCGCTACAAGTGCTACCGCCTACGGCTCGCCCCGGCTTGCGTTGGGAGCCTCCCGCAGTAATACATACATGAGTAGCAACCCTACGGGATATGTCAGGCCGCTCGCAATCCAAATCGGCGTGTAAGAGTAGTGCGTTACGACGTAACCCGTGGAGGCAGTAAAGAGGATGCCACCCAGCGCTCCCATCAATCCTCCAAAGCCCACGACTTCGGCCACGTGATGGGAAGGGAAGAGGTCTGTGGGGAGGGTATCCAGATTGCCGCCCCAGAACTGCATGGCATACGCCCCCACGCTGATCACACCCATCACCAGAAACATGTTATCCAAATAAATCGAGAAGACGCCGAACGTCACGAGGATCATCCCTACGAACAGCGCCCACATCCGGGCGGTGGCAGGGTCGGTACCGCGCTTCACCAGCCAACTCGAAAATGCCCCACCGGTGAGGCTGCCGAGCAGGGAAGCGACATAGGGAATCCAGGCTAGTTCGCCAATGACCTTGATGCTCAGTCCCTTGGCGTCGGCCATATATTTGGGGAGCCAGAAAAGGTAGAAATACCAGATCGGGTCGCTAAAGAATCGCCCTAGCGCCACAGCCCAAGCCTTTTTGGAAGTGAAGAGATCAGCCCATTTCAAGGCCACAGGCACTGCAAGGAGTGTGGCGGGTGAATCCGGCCCAGCTGTCACCGGCACCGGAGGCCGGTAAAGAATCATCCAGGGGATGGTCCAAACGAGGCCCATGATTCCCGTCCAGACAAACGCTTCGCGCCAGCTATAGTGCAGCGCAATCCAGACGACCATCGGCGGGGCGACGATGGGCCCTAAACTCAGACCGGTTTCAAAAGTGCCTATAGCCACGCCGCGTCGCTTGGGACTGAACCACTCCGCCACCGCCTTGACCCCGCCCGGAATGATGGCGGCCTCGCCGATGGCCAGCATGGCCCGGAAGAGGCACAGGGTTTTGATTCCCACCACCGCGCCGTGCAGGATTTCCGCCACCGACCACCAGATAACCGCCAGCGCCATGCCCCGGCGCGACCCGAGGCGATCCAGCACCCGGCCCATCAGCAGATACATGGGCGAGTAAACAATCAGAAACGAATTGACGGCGTAGGAATACTGCAGGCTGGAGATGTGCAGTTCTTTCTGGAGCAAGGGCGCCAGGACCGACAGCGTCTGGCGATCGATGTAGTTGATCGTCGTCGCCGCCAGCAGCAGGACCACAATCTCTCCACTGCGCGCTGTGCGAAAGTATTTCATGATTTCAGTGCCGCGATTTGGCGCTCCAGGATTTCCCGGGCCCCGCGGTAGGCCGCGTCGACCTGCTCGCTCGGCATCCCGTAAAGCTCGACGCAGATGATCCCCTTGAAATCCGCCTCCTCGAGGGCCTTCAGGTTTTTCCGGGTGGCGAGGTCATCCGCCAGAGGAAGATGATTCAAGGTCTGCCCGTCGGTCCCGCAGATCTGTATCTCTCCCAGGCGCGAACCGAGCTTTTTGATGGCGACCGGCAGGTCCTCACGGTGGTAGGCGCAATGCATAACGTCCAGCGCGCAGAAGAAATCGTCAGAGGGAAGTTTCTCCCACAACCGCAGGAAACCGTCAGCGCCGGACACCAGGCAATTGGCACGCGGCTCATACCCGAATCGCATATTATGCTTCAGGGCAATATCGAGACATTCCGATACCGCCGCCACGTGGGCGGACCATACGCAGCCGTACTCCTCGCGCGAGGGCACCTGGAACTCCGCCGCCGGGGCGTGGGCGTACTCCGGGCTGTAACTGGAAACCCACTCCGGCGGCCAATCAGAAGCGATGTTCAGCACGGAGATTCCCATTTCCTGGGCAATCTTCGCCCCCTCCGCAAATTGCTGGACGCCCAGTTTTCTCCGCTCTCTGCTGGTGCTGGTCAGATTCGTACAACAGTGGTAGGGAATGAAATTGTAAAACTTCACGCCTTTCTCACGGCCCTTGTCGAGCAGCCGCTGGAGATTTGCCTTGCTCTCGTAGATGGCCACGTGCGGCGGTTCCAGGATTTCAAGCGAGTATTGCTTGTAACCCAATTCGCTAAGCCGCTCGATGCTCCATAGAAACCGTTCGAGAGTTGAGTCCAAACTCCAATAGGCGAATGTGTATCCAGCCGAGGCGCCGATTTGATTGGCATTCATTTTTACGTTCCCTCCTCCCTGTGGCTCATAAATATGCGAGCGCAGTTATTTCCCCGGTTCGCTGCGGTAAGCAACGACAATCCTCCCCGCTTATTGCGCAGGCATCACTGTTGATGCGTCGCCTGCCCGGCCTGCTCAGGATATCACTGTTACAACAAAAACTGTTCGGTATCCAGCCCGCTAGGCAAAACTCAAATGCACGACCTCGGCAATGTGCACGACGGGCAGCGTAACCACGGCGTATCCGCCTTCCATCGAAAAGGGAGCCGTTTGTCCCGCTCGAAACAGCTCGACCGATTTCAATTGTCGCCCTTCCGGTATCAGGACCTTGGCCACTACGTTAGGGACCGGCAGAAAATCCTGCCGCATGCGGCCCACCGTATCGTCTTTGAATCCCACATTGGCGCAGATCCAGAGCACCAAGTCTCCTCCGGGCGCACTGCGGAGAATTCCGTAAACCCCTCGAGGAGCGGCGAGGCTGAAAGGCAGCGGGGCGTCGGCCCTCAGGTAACGAATCATGGACGCCAACATTCTTTGGAGCGAAAGCACGCGCGTGGCGATGTATTGGGCTTCCAAACTACCCGCTACATAAAGGGTCCGCCCTCGCCCGTATTGATTGACGACGATTGCGGGACCGCGAGTTTCCTGGGTCTCAAGCTTGAGGCATTCCGCCAGAACGGTCGCCCCCGGGCGAGGCGTGATGGGTACCAGCTTGCCATCACCCATCACCAGCCTTCCCTCCTGATAATCACCAAGCGCAGGATGAGATTTGGTAATCCGATAATAGCTGTCCGCTTCGCTTACCGGAGGTTCTCCCTTCATGTCCACACCCAGGATTTCCCGTAGCGCTCCGCCATCTCGCCGCAACTCGCCATTGTCCTTGTAAAGACCCGAATCGTAGGTGGCCAGCAGCGCTCCGCCTTCTTTCACCCAATCGGCCAGCAGGCGGGCGTCATGGTCCGTAATCGCTGAGGCTCCGCAAAGCGCGATGGCCCGCTGGCCTCTGAGCCAATCCGCATTCATCTCCGTGTTGGGATTAACATCGAAGCTGATGCGCTCGTCCAGCATGACCAGCGCAAACCCTTCGCTCATCATAATGTTCCAACTGCGGCGATGCGCTCGAAACATCTCCAGCGACTCCGCCGTGAGGACGATCGACACATAAGGTACGGGAACACTATCCTTGAAGAGGGGTTCGGCACGACGGACCAAGGCGAAGACTTCCTTTGCCGGCTCCGCGCTGCCGTCACCGATTCCATACAGCAGACGGTTGACCGAGGCATAGAGGGGCATGTTCCCACCCGCCAGATCAGCGAAGCCCTCCATGCGGATCTCGTCCCCGTCCTCCAGGTTCATGGCGTGCGGCGTCCAGGGTTGGTCGTGAGGCGGTTCCCCGATGGCGGCCACGTCGTAACTGCCCATATACGTCTGCGCCAGCTTCTTGGTGGGCCGGGCCATCGACGCTCCCATCATCGCCCGCAGCAGGCGCTGATAAAATTGCTCGCTATACTCCACCATGAATCCGTCGGAGTACCGGTACTGCAAATGAAATGCCCCGGGCCTCCACGTTGCGCCGTTGTGGCAAAGGATGAATTTCCCACTCCCGTGGATGATCTTGCGGAGGTCTACCAGGTCCTCCTCCACCAGTTTGTTGGCCCAATCGAACCATGCGCTCAACGCTTTCATATCCGCGTTTATCGGAGGGTCCTCCGGCTCGCGCACGTCGCGAAGGCGTTCAAGATCCATGCCGCTGAATTTCTTGAAGCCGCTACGGCAGGAATCGCAGAAGCAAACACCCCGATAGCCGCTCGGACCATCGAAATAAACACCATCGGTGTCATGTTCGCAGAGTTCCTGGACCACTTTTCGAATCATTTGCCGGTAGGGGTCCCCGGTGGCACACGTCTTGATCTCCTCCTCGTTCCCGTAACCGGCCTCAAATCCGTAAGGCTTGCCGTTGACATCACGAAGCACATAAATCCCCTGCACAGGATCGTTGACCAGCCTGGCATCCATTTCGTTGGAGAGAACGCAGTAACAGTAAAAATGTAAGCCTGCCCGGCGGCATTCCCGGGAAACTTCGTCGATTAAGTCGCGGTTGCCCAACTCTGCATACGTGGGAAATACCTTGCTCGGGTAGGCAGCGCGGTGGCCGACGGGCTGAAACCTCAACGTGTCCCCGCCCAATTCCAGGGAAAGTTCGACAATACGCTTGGCATCGAAGTCTCGCACTCGTGGGAAAACTGGAGGGGCGTAGCCCTCAAAATATATGGTTCGCGAGTAACGCAGCCAGTCCGGGACTCGAAAATTATCCACGGGTGGATCCTGACCAAGGGGAGCCGCCACGGCGGGCGAAGCTATCCCCATTCCCGCGCGCGTGCGCGGCCACCCCGCCAAGACACCTAATCCCGCTGTGGTTCTCTGCAGAAACGTTCTGCGTTTCATCTTAGTAAGCCTCCATTCGATACCCGGCAGCAATCCCATCGCCGGAATAATGCACAGGGTTATAACACCTCTTAATCTAATCTGAAATGCAAAATTGACACCAATCTGCCCGGCACCATGGCCTCGGCGCACTTTTGCGCTTCCATTCCGAACTTCCAGGCATTAGAGTTTCACGCGAGCGACGTCCCCTTTGAGGAAAGCATTCATGTCCAAAGCGCCGTATGGAAACGATCCAGCAAAAATCAAAAGGTATAAGGCCTTCTGGAGCCGGGAGGATGTGAGGCGGCCTCTCGTGGGCTTCAGCTTTGTCGGCTGGTTTCCCTTCGCTGAGTTTGCCGCCTGTAAGGCGTGGAGCTCTTCGCGATACCTGACGCCGGAGATGATCGTTCCCGAAGCCTTTATGGAAGATCACCTGCGCATGCTGCGGGAAGGGGAAAGGGTTGACGACGACCTGCTGCGAGGTGCGGGCCCCACGCAGGTGGCGGTGCCCTTCCTGCCTGGCGTGCTGGAGTGCAAAGCACGTATCCTGCCCGACAACGTGATGGGTGAAGAGCAAAACCTCACCTGGGATCAGGCCCTCACGTTGCGTTTTGATCCTCAAAACCCCTGGTTCAGAAAGTATCTGGATTTCGGACAGGCGTTGGTCGAGAAATCGCAAGGACTCTTTCCGGTAAGCCACGGCGCCGAACTCGGTCCCACCGATCTGCACGCAGTACTGCGCGGCCACAACCAGAGCATTATTGACCTCGTCGATGAACCGGAGCGGTCCGCTGAACTTCTCGGACGCCTCGGGGAAATCTTCTACGAGTTCACCCAGGCATTCTGGGAGCACCTCCCGCTATTCCACGGCGGATATTTCGATGGTCAGTATTCTTTGTGGTCACCCGGTCCGATCATTCGCATGCAGGAAGACGCTACGGCAGTATACTCTCCGGACCTTTATCGAAAACTCGTGCAGCCTGTGGACCGTAAATTGGCCGGCCAGTTCGCCAACAGCTTCATGCATCTTCATTCCACCTCGATGTTCTTGCTGGATGCCTTCCTGGAGATCGAAGAGATTCGATGTTTTGAAATCAATAACGATGTCTGCGGTCCACCCCTCAAGGATATGGTGGGTCATTTCCAGAAAGTTCAGCAGGCCAGGCGACCCTTGCTGATCCGGGGTTCATTCAATCCAGAAGAAGCACGACTCCTGATGGATGGGCTGGAACCGCGCGGGCTCTTTCTGAACATCATGGTCAACACGATGGAAGAAGTCGAAACCCTTCGCCCGCTGGTGGGAATGTAAGCACGGGCTTTTGGGGGTTGAATCATTCCAGGCGACCGCGCGAGTCGATTTACCCTCCAGTCATGAGCAAGGATCGGGAACGAAGCTTGAATTTAGATTTAGGCTGGGGGAAGATCAGCCACTTGCACCGAAGGCGTTGCACCTGAAACAAACGTCATGGGACAGAACCTGTATGACATCCTTGCGGGTGGAACCTCCACCGACCGCGCGCGCGTTTGCATTGAAACGCCGGCGGGGCAGAGCTTCACGTATGGTGATCTCGATGAGCACTCCGCTCGTCTCGCAAACCTACTCGCCGTATGCGGGATTGCACCGGGAGATCGTGTCGCCGTCCAAGTGGAGAAATCTCCTCAGGCTGTCTTCCTCTATCTTGCCTGCCTGCGCGCCGGGGCTGTTTATCTCCCACTAAACACTTCCTATACCTGTGAGGAGATGGATTATTTCCTGGGCGATGCCCAACCGAGGGCGATGGTCTGTACACCCGAGCGGCACAAGGAAATGGCAGATTTAAGTCGCATGCACGATATTCCGAACCTCTTCACTCTCGGTCCTGAGGGGGAGGGAGACCTAATCGAAAAATGCCGCGCCACGCCCCCGGCCTTCGAGACTGCGCCGAGGTCGGGAGATAACCTTGCACCGATGCTCTATAGCTCGGGAACCACGGGGAAGCCCAAGGGTGTGATGCTGACCCAGCGCAACCTTTCCTCTAATGCCGAAACGCTGGTCGAAGCGTGGGGTTTTACCGATCGCGATGTGCTGTTGCACGCCCTGCCAATTTTCCATGTTCACGGATTGTTCGTGGCCTTGCATTGCGCTCTGCTAAGCCGTGCGCGTGTGCTTTTTCTGCCGCGCTTCGACGCCGCCCAGGTCTGCTCGCTGCTGCCGCGGGTGACGGTGTTCATGGGCGTCCCCACGTATTACACGCGCCTCCTGGCGCTGCCCGATTTCGGCCGGGAAGACTGCCGAGGAATGCGTCTGTTCACATCGGGCTCGGCCCCGCTGCTGCCCGACACCTTCGAGCAATTCGAGCGGCGAACCGGGCACCGCATCCTGGAACGCTACGGCCTGACTGAAACCAACATGAACGTCAGCAACCCGCTCGTGGGAGAGCGTCGCGCCGGCTCCATCGGCTTGCCGCTTCCCGGAGTTGAGGTGCGCATCGCGGGCACAGATGATCATGCGCTGGCGCCCGGCACGGTGGGTGAAATCCAGGTTCGAGGTCCGAACGTCTTTGTGGGCTACTGGCGGCGGCCGGAGATGTACGACGCTTGCTTTACCCCTGATGGATTCTTCCGCACTGGCGATTTGGGGCTCGTGGATGACCAGGGATATATAACCATCGTGGGCCGTTCCAAGGACTTGATTATCTCTGGAGGGTATAACGTCTATCCGAAGGAAGTTGAGGATTGCCTGAACTGTCTCGAGGGCGTCGAGGAATCGGCGGTGGTCGGCATGCCTCATCCTGACTTTGGCGAGGCTGTGATGGCGATTGTCGTGCCTCGCTCGGGTTCGACCGTGGACCCGGAAGCCATCAGATCCTGCTTGCGCCGTAGCCTGGCGAATTACAAAGTTCCGAAATTGGTTGCCATCGCAAAGGAGTTGCCCCGCAACACCATGGGCAAAGTGCAGAAGAACGTGCTACGCGAAAGCTATCTTCCAATGTGGAAGGAACGCATGGCGAAAGGGGAGGAAAGCGGCGCGTCCTGATGATCCGGACGAGGGGATTGGAAATGCGATCTCATAGCCGCTGGGCCTGCGAACATGGCGTTACCAGTCGAGGAGAATTGCTTTGGCTGAACAATCGACAGCTCCCCCGAAGATTACGCGCTCGACTCCTCTAAACCGGCAGCAGATCCTGGGTTTCTGGGCCGCTTGGGCCGGGTGGACGCTGGACGGCATGGGTTCGTTCATTTACGCCCTAGTCCTCAGCCCGGCGCTCACCGAACTTCTTCCCAAGTCGGGCATAGCAAACACTCCGGGCAACGTGGGCCTTGCAGGCTCCATATT
This sequence comes from uncultured Acidobacteriota bacterium, assembly GCA_963804995.1. Lineage (GTDB taxonomy): Bacteria > Acidobacteriota > Terriglobia > UBA7540 > UBA7540 > Bog-366. The sequence goes on along the minus strand of CAWDSK010000006.1, from coordinate 905,683 downwards.
GTTCGCCCTCTTCCTGGTGGGTTGGGGACTGTCTTTTATCTGGGGACCGCTGGCCGACCGTTTTGGACGCACACCTGTGCTCGCGGGCACCATCATTGTTTATTCGGTGTTCACCGGCGTTGCAGCCTTGTCGCAAACCGTGTGGCAACTTGCGTTGTTCCGCCTGTTGGCAGGTATTGGCATCGGCGGCGAATGGGCCCTGGCGGGCACCTACGTTGCGGAAGCGTGGCCGGAGGACCGGCGGAAAATGGGTGCGGGCTATTTGCAAACTGGATACTACGCGGGGTTCTTCCTCGCTTCCGCCCTCAACTTCACCGTCGGCGCGCGTTACGGGTGGCGGGCCATGTTCTGGTGCGGCCTGGCGCCGGTGATTCTGGCCCTCTTCATCCTGCGGCACGTTAAGGAACCGGAGCGTTGGCAACGCACCTCGCACGCACAGGGAACTCCGGCGCATTCTCCGATCCGCATGATTTTCAGTGGGCGATATCGCCAGCGTACCCTGGTCAATACCGCCCTGCTTACGGTCGCGATCATCGGTCTCTGGGCGGGCGCCGTTTACGAGCCGACGGCCATTGTCGCGCTCGCAACCAAGGCGGGCATGACAGCGCTCCAGGCGGCGCGGATGGTATCGATGGGCAGCGCTCTGCTTTCCGTCGGCACGATACTGGGCTGTTTGTTGGTTCCACCTTTAGCCGAGCGCCTGGGTCGGCGGCCGACACTAGGTATCTACTTCCTGGGAATGGGCGCGTGTATTCTGCTCAGCTTCGGGTGGGCCTTTTATCTGCCGCACGGGCTCTATCCTTTTATCGCCGCGTTGTTCTTCCTGGGTTTCTTTGGCGGCAATTTCGCCGTGTTCAGTCTTTGGTTACCTGAGCAGTACGGCACGTCGGTCCGGGCGACCGCCTTCGCATTTGCGACTTCCTTCGGACGCTTCATCGGCGCCGGAGTTAACTTCCTGCTGGGGGCGCTGGTTCATAACATGGGGACGCTCGGAAAACCCGTGGCATTTACTGCGGTGGCCTTCGGAATCGGATTGCTGCTCCTTCCCTTTGCGGAAGAAACCCGCGGCAAGGTATTGCCGGAACTATAAATACCCACATCGGTATTCTCAGGGAAGGCGGGTCAAGGCAACGGCTGTAAGGTCGTTGCCGGCATGATCGAAGGAGATAATTCCTGAAGCGCCCGCGTAGCCGGAAACTCCGGCCAAAGCGTCACGGAGGCGCGTGCGATTGGGACCTGATTGACGGAGTGAGGCGGCCAGCAGCCGCACCGCGTCATAGGCCTGTGCCGCACCGACGCCGGGCTCGACGGCATAGCGCTGATAGTAGCGCTGCTCGAAGGCCCAATAGGCTGCTTGATTCTGGGGCGTACTCGCGGTCCAGGTTCCTGCCTTATCACCACCGCACGTCGCGCAGGGGGGGGCGTGCGGGTTGCCCGACTCGCGTCGCACCGCCTTGCGACAAAGGTAGAGTTGCACAGAGGGCAACGTTGCGCGCACTGGCTCGACAAGCTGGTTCGCTGTCCCTGCATCTGCCCAAATGACCACAGCCTGCACGCCCTGAAGTTCCCTAACCAATCCGTCCAGCAGCAGTTTCTCGGGCGCAATGCTGATTCGCGTGGGTGCGGGCGCATTCATTTCCCGCGCGGCTCGCTCAAATTCCTCGCCACCAATGCGGCCGTCGTGGTTGTCTTCGGTTACCAGCACGACGCGCTGGAATCCCCGCTTGCCATAGATATCGCGCACAAAGGCCTGCGCCTGCGCGGCGTCGGTTGGTCCCAGACGGAAGAGCCAGGGCAAGTTGATTTCAGTCGTCGTTGGGTCGGAGGAAAGCGTGAGGATGGGCACGCCGACTTTGTTCGCAACTTGTTCCGCCAGGTGCGCGGAGACGCCCTCAGCGGAGGTGATGAGCGCCATGGCCTGATCGTCGGAGACCAAGTGGACGATTTCCGTGCTGGCCTGCCCCCACGGCCCACTCTCATCGCGCGTGGTCAATGTCAGCCGGCGGCCGCCGGGTAGGGAAGTGGTATTCTCTTCATCGATCGCCATCTGCGCAGCGCGGCGCAAATCCTCGCCCTCAGCCTGGCGTGGGCCGGCGAGTGGCGCGAGTAATCCGATGCGAATCTCTGTGCCGTTCAGATCGTGGCTGGAATCGCGTCCAGGCCCGTGGTAATTGACCGCGTCACGATTGATGGCCGCGTACGGCACAGGGGCGGAAGGCGCAGGTGTAAGGGCCGAGACGGGGCCTTCGTGGCCACGCTGGCGCGGCGCGCGCCAATATTCAAACTTGCCGTCTTTAACGCGGGCCAGGGTGACGGGCGCAAGGTTGTTGAGCGTATAGTCAAAGAAATCAGTGCCGGTAACGCCCTCGTAAGTTTTCATCTCGTACTCGCGCAGCACATCCATGATGCGCCCGCGGTTGAGGCCGGTCTTCTCGATCGCTGCAATCAGAATGTTGATGCCGTCGTAGGCATAAGCGGCATAGTCGATAGGTTCTGCGTGGAATTTCTGGACGTAAGCATCGCGAAAGGCCAGCCACTTGGGGTCCGTGCGAGTTGGGTCTAGCGCCGAAGTGACGACCACACCCTCCGCGGCGGGTCCGGCAATCTCGAGCAACTGCGGATACGCCAGGCGGCTGCCCCCAAAGACCGGTTGGTTCATGCCCAGGGCGCGCATCTGTTTCAGGATGTGGCCGCCATCCTCGGCCTCAGCCCAAATGATCACACCTTCAACCTTCGCGTCGCGCAGCATGCGGAGCTGGTTTGAAAAATCCTGGTCACCCCGCTCAAACTTTACCTCCAAGACCGGCTGATGCCCCAGCCGCCGCGCCTCGTCGTTGAACTCTCCGACGCCGATGCGGGCGTAGCGCGTCTGGGTGCGCAACACGCCCAGGCGCTTCAACTTGAGGGTCTTAAAAACGTAGTCGGCCAGCGTATAGCCTTGCTGGCGATCATCCGGAAAGTTATGCAGCAACCACTGGATACGCGTCTCGGTGACGGTGCGGTCGGTCGTGCCGGTGTCCAGGATGGGGAGTTCCAACTTCAGCGTCACGCGCAGCGCGATGTGGCAGTTCTGGCCGTCGATACACCCCGCCATGGCCCAGCAGTTTTCATCAAAGAGCATCTTGACAAGCTCAGAGGAGGAAGCGCCCCAGAGCGCCGACTCGTTATGGACCTTGAGCGCGAAAGGTTTTCCCTTGTATCCCCCCGCGGCGTTCGCTTGCTCAATGGCTAGTTGCGCGCCGTGCAGGGCGGGAATGCCATAGATGGATTCGGGGTTGTTCTCGACCGGGGAAAGAAATCCGATGGCGATTTCCTGCAGCTTCGCAGGATCGCCGTCCGGGCGCAGGTCCGCCGCGCCGTGGTACTGGATGGTATCATCGCGCACGAACCAGTCGTAGTAGGGCTTGGTGAAACGGCGGTAAGGGATCGCTTCATCCGGCATGTTGGCGTACCGCTCGAACGGGCGGGGAGGCAGGCTTGGCCTGGCCCGGGTCAGCGGACTGGGCGCGGAGGGGCAGCGCCAGCAGGATTCCCACCAAGGCACAAAGCAGGCAGTAGGCAGTGGGCAGTAGGCAGGTGGTCAGAGCGAAGTCAAAAGGCAAATTGCAAAAGGCAAAAGGCAAAAGTCGCGAATTTGGCCTTTTGAGTTTCTTGTCTGCCCAGCGCCAGGTCCCTTGCTTTCTTTGTGTCTTGGTGTCTTGGTGGTGCATATTTTTTGTCTCTCAAAAGCACAAACTAACTACTTGCCACTAGCCACTGACCACTAACCACTAGCCACTGCTCTTCTCACGCCGCGACCTTTCGTTCTCCGCCGTCCTTGCCGGTGCCGCGGTCGCTGTCGAAGATTGCCATGGCCTCAATCTCAACCAGCAGGTCGGGGCGGCAGAGAATGGCTTGGATGCCGGTGGAGGCGGGCAGCGGGTTGAGTCCCTGCTCCTCGAAGAAGTGCGTCCGAACCTCGTTGAATACTTCGTAGTCGCGCTCGATATCGCGCAGATAGCAGGTGGTCCTGATTATATCCTTCCAAGTGGCGCCCTCGGCTTCCAGCAACTTCGTGATGTTGTGGTAGGTCCGCCAGGTCTGGGCGCGGAAATCCCCTACGTGGATGCTTCTGCCGTACTCATCGACGCTGGCAGTGCCGGAGATCAGCAGGATGGTGATGCCCTTGATATCCAGGCGCAGACCGCGCGAGAAGGACGAGGGTTTGGGGTAATGAAAGGCTTCGTTCAGGACCTCGGGGGCGCTAATCGCCTTTTTGGAGATGACCTGATCCGACGTTTCCGGTGTTGTGATGGTTTCCGGGATTGGCATAAAGTTGAGACTCCTTTTGAGGTTCGCGAATTCCGTGACTCAGCCCTTGGGCTGTAGCCACCCAAATGTCTTCACCCTGAAAATCCATATTCAGGATGTAGTTGTGCGCGAGGGTTGTGGGTGTGGATAGAAATTGTTTCTTGCCGTCCGGCCAGGTGATTTCAATTTCGCCCTGGCCCTTCTGTTTGCTGGGCCGATAGGTGACCCAGGTGTTGGTGGCGTAATCGAGCCGGCTAAGCCCTTTATCCGTGCAGGCCCATACTTGGTTGCGGCGCGATTTGGGAGCGTTGATAAAATCTGAGGCCAGGCCGCTGTCCTTGGTCAGATAGTTGTGCCAGTCGCGGCCGTCATAACCGCTGAGGCCGAAATAGGTGGAAGCCCAGACCATCCTGGTGTCGGGGTCGTAGGCGACGTTCGAGACGATGACGTGGACGAGGCCCTGATTTTTGAACAGCACGATTTCCATTTCCTCGTCGGGGTCAGTGTAGGCCTTCATGTAGCCCTGTTGGTTGTCGTATTCAATCAGGCCGGCGCCCCACATAGCGAAGTACACTTTGCCGAGCTCCGGGGCGATGACTATCCCGTAAGTCCACGGTTCGTGGAACGGCGCATTCTTTTCGCTCCAGTTGTTCCACTCGCCCGTGTACGTGTTATAGCGGCTGATGCCCGCCGTGGTCGCCACCCAAACGAATTTGTCCTGCACGGCAATCCCGTAACAGATATCGTTCAGCAGGCCGCTGGTCAGATTTTTGAAATTCTCAAAACGGCCGCCGGAGAAGTGGCTGACCCCGCCGAACGTCGCGATCCATAGGTCGCCCGTGTTCTTGTCCACAGCAATGCCCATCACGACGCGGTGCGCGAGGCCATCCGCGGGCTTGTATACTTTCGCGACCTTGCCGTTCTCGATGAGCGCCAGCCCGTCTTCAGTGCCCGCCCATACGCGGCTGCCGTCTACGGTCACGCAGAAGACCTTGGCGTCGGGCATGCCGCTTTTGGTGGTGAAGTTTTCCCAGCGGGTGATAAGGGTTGGACGCGGAGCGGCAAAGGAGGAAGAACAAGTCAAAAGGCATAAGGCAAAAGGCAAAAGGCAAAAGTAGAAACCCGAAAACCGCTTCCCCCGAGCCTGGCAGTGTTTGTCCTGGCCTTGGCTTTTGATTTGTTTCTCCCGATGCGGGAATCCAAAATCAGTATGAATCATTGCCGTCCGTCCCTTACTTTTGCCTTTTGCCTTGCACTTTGCTCGTCCAGCGATGCCTTTTGCCTTGTTCTTCGCCGTCTCTACAATGTCTTTAAGGGCTGAACTAAAGTTCAGTGCTACAAAAGATCAACTAAAATCGCAAATCACCAATCACCAATCACCAATGGCTAAAGCGTCTTCAAGAACTCAATAAGGTCATTCAACTGCTCCTTGCTCATGTCCGACGTAATCCCGTGCGTGTCCTGGTTGTTGAACACCGTCCAGATTTCTTCGAGCGTCAGCGCCTCGCCGTTATGCAGGTACGGCGCGTCTTCGTAGACGCGATCAAGCTGCGGGGTGTCGAACAATCCGCTGGTGTCGTACCGGGTGGCGGAGCCCACCTGCGTACTGATGCGATTGGTGTAGTGCGTCTCCGCCGGGTGGCAGGTGTAGCAACGATTCTGGACGGGAATCGCGCCCCCCTGGTTCGTGTATTCGCGATAGAAAATGGTCTTGCCGCGCTCCTGGGATTCGGTCAACTGCCCGTCGGGCGCGAGATGGCGGTTGGGTGCGAGCGGAATGTCGTTGATGTAGGTAAGCAGAGCCTCCAATTCCTGAGCGTTGAAGCCCTCCGAACGGAAAAGGAACTTGGCGATGCGGGGACCACACTGCGTGGCGAGGTCCGGATTGTGGCCATTCCACTTGTAGGGCGCCGTTCGCGAATCCCCCGTAGCGTGCGGTTGGCCACACGGTCGCGCCCAAGTTGCGGCGTTTCCAGGTTCCATGCCAAACCATCCAGGTGAGAATTGGGGTGGCAGGTCCCACACGCGAACTGGCCCTGGAAGCAATACTTCGCCGCATGGAACAACTGCTCGCCCCGCCGCATCGGTGTGATTACCTTCGGCCCGCCAAGGTCAAGGGTCTGTAGCGCCGATCTCCGACCGGCCGGCTGTAGCGTTGATCTCCGATCGACGTTTCGGCGGTCGGAGACCGCCGCTACAGTCGATTCGAGATCGATGACAGTCATGGAATCGTCCAGTCGATTGGCGACGTAAGCCCAGCGGCTGTCGGGTGAGACCACGACCGCGCCTGGATTGTGGCCCGTTGCCAGACGCGCGGTGACAAAGGTGGCGGCGGAGTTGAGGCGGTCCGGGAGTTCCTCCGCAGGGACCTGCCGCAGGCGCTCGGCGAGTTTAGCGGTATCAAGGATTGATACGACGTTGGCCTCCGCGGAAGTAACAACTGCGCGGCGGCCGTCCGGGGTGAAGGCGACGCCGTCATTTCCGGCAAAGTAATAATCAATGTTGTCGAGCAGAACTTCCGTCACCTTCGATCTTGCTTCACCCACAGTTTCACGCAAGGCGGGGCGTACCACGGCCATCCCGTGCGTCAGCGTCCATCCCTGGCTCACCTGGACTAGCGGCCCAAGATTCTTCGGCCGCAGAAAGGGAACCAGCAAATATCCACCCAGCCGGGCCGGCGCTTCCGCGATGTGACGCAATTCGATCACCCCGGGAATCAAAATGCGCTCAGCGACCACTTGCTTGGTGGCGTTGAGCACCAGTAATTCCGATACCGGCGGCTGATCGTAAGGTCCGAGCAGAGGCAAGATGTTCGAAACGTAGACACGGCGGCCGTCGCGCGAAAGCGCCACCTGCTCAGGATAGCGATGAGTGGTGAAGCGCTTGATTTCAGTCCCGGTGGCGAGGTCAAGCAGTGAGACGCTATCCCCGATGCTGTTGGCGACGTAGAGCGTTTTGCCGGAGCGATCTGTGGTCAAGCCCACCGGCCCCCAGCCGGTTTTGAGCGTGCGCTTAACCTCGAAGGTCGCGGCATCGACTTCGCTGACCGTGTCGCTCCAAGAGTTTGAGACGTAGAGGGTCTTGCCGTCCGGAGAGAGGGCGATGCCTCGGGGCCTGTGGCCGACCTTGGCGCGCGACGCAACCTTTTTCGTCTGCGTGTTGAGGGCGATCACAGAATCATTGCCCTCGCAGGCGATGAAGAGTTTCTTCCCGTCCGCGGAGAGTTTGATATCGCCGGGTGTGAGGTACTCGGGCTCGGCGGCGACAGCCGTCTGTGTATTGAGAGGGGCGGCCAACGGCAGAAAGCAAGTCAAATGGCAAAGCGCAAAAGTCAAAAGGCAAAAGTTGTTCCCCCAATACCGCTTCGGGGACATCCTGCGTAACTGTGGGGCGCTAACGCTAATCACCGGTTTTGCCCTCTCCACCGTTGCCTTTGACTTCTAATTCGCTCTTCCGGCTTTGCCTTTTGACTTTTGCGCTTTGCCTTTTGCCTTGCTCTTTGCTCGAAATGCGTCACTGTTCCTTGACTGTCAAAATCTGGTCCGCCTTAACGTGCTCGAGCACTTGGTTGGTTCCGCTGGGCCAATGAATAATGAGCTTGTCGACTTCTGTGTGCTGCGCCAGGCCGAAGTGCGGGCGCGGGTCGCCTTGGGAGAGATAGCCATTCTCAGAAACCGCCTCAACATACTGGTGCAAGTCGCCGGCGATAGCTTCCAAGCGCGCGCCGAATCCATCGCGATTGCTCTTGGTGCCCACTAACTTGATGGTTAGCCAATGATTGCGCGGGCCTGACACGGGGGGCTTGGCATGCAGCAGAATACCTTTGCCGCCCAGCACCACAATGAAGGCATCCATGTAGCCGTCGTTGTCGTAATCTGCGAAGCAAGCGCCGCGGCCGACTTTCTTCGTCTTGAAATAGTCGCCCGCTTGGGATGACACATCCGTGAACGTTGAATCACCGTTATTGCGGAGGAGGGAATCCTCCATGGGGATCAGCCAGTGCAGGCCGCCATTCACAATGAAGATGTCTTTCCAGCCGTCGTTATCGAAATCGAAGAAGCCATCGCCCCAGGCCACGTATTGGCCGGAAACCGCCGCCACACCCGTCTCAACCGTTGTGTCGAGCCAAAAACCCTTGTCGCCGGGGTTGTGAAACAACCGGTGGTAGCGCATGTCGGAGACAAACAGATCCTGCCAGCCGTCGTTGTCGTAATCTCCAAAGATGGGATTCATGGCGGAGGTCGCTTCGCCATTGGCCCCGAAAGCGGTGTTCACGTCCGGCGCGACATTGGTGAACGTGCCGTCGTGATTGTTGTGGTACAGGTAGCTTTCCATCGTGTCGTTGGCGATATAGATGTCGGGCCAGCCGTCGTTGTCGTAATCACCCACGGTCAGTCCCATGGCGCGGCCCAGAGGGTTGTCAATGCCCGCCTGGTGCGAGACATCCGTAAACGTGCCGTCGCCATTGTTGTGGAAGAGTCGATTGGCGGTGCCCTCGTAATCGAGTGGGCCGGGGAAAGCCTCTGCGGTGAAGTACTCGCGCTTGGCATTGGGGTCAAACTTCAGGTAGTTGCCTACGAAGAGATCGAGCTTGCCGTCGCGGTCGTAGTCCACCCATGCCGCGCCCGTGCCAAAGTGAGGGTTCTCAACTCCGGCCTTGGCGGTGACGTCGGTAAAGGTTCCATTGCCGTTGTTGTGGTAAAGAATCGAGGAATTCCAGTTGGTCACAAAGATGTCTTCGTAGCCATCGTTGTCGTAGTCGCCGACGGTGACGCCCATGCCGAAGCCTTTGCCGCCCACACCGGCCTGCGCCGTGACGTCTGTAAACGTGCCGTCGCCGTTGTTGCGGTAGAGATGGTTCGTTGCGTCCATGCCCTGGGGCTTCGAAAACTTGGTGACCCCATCCAGGTAGCGACCGCTCACGACGTAAAGATCCAGCAGCCCGTCGTTGTTGTAGTCGATCCAGGCACAGCCGGAACCGGTGGCCTCCATGATGGAACTGAGCTTTTGCTCGCCGAAGGAATGCTGGAAGTTAATGCCGGATTTCGCCGTGACGTCCTCGTAGGTCACGCGCGATGCGGGCGGGAGAGGCTTTGGCGCCGGTCCCTGGGCAGGCGTACGCAGATTCGCCCAGAGCAGGGTGGCGGCCAGGACCGCCATAACGATTTGTCGAGCGAGAGAAAGATTCATTAGTTCCTTACTTCCCGGTGATGGGCGGTAGGAAGTGCGAAGTCAAAAGGCAAAGTGCAAAATGCAAAAGGCAAAAGTAGAAACCCAAAAACCGCTTTCGCCGGACCTGGCAATCTTTGGTCCCGGCTTTGCCTTTTGACGTGTTCTTCGCGACGCGATGAACCGAAATTAGTTTGAATCATTCCTGTCCGTCCTGTACTTTTGCCTTTTGCATTTTGCACTTTGCCTTTTGCCTTGCTCTTCCCTCCCTCGGAATCGCCTTCCGCTTTTACCTACCGCCTATCCGCCACAGCCCACTGCCTACTGCCTACTTCCCTTTTCCCACTCCCAACCGAGTGGGCGTATCAAAGCGGCGAAGCGCCAGGGGCCAGTGATTCTCCGGTGCCAGGGCACGATCTTCGTGGCAGCCCACGCAGCCTCGCTCTTCGCCGGAACGCGACCAGATCCAACTCTTCTGCGCACGGACCACCCGACCGGCGCCGTCCAGCAGCTCAAATCTCACGGGCTGGTCAGGTGGCACCGCGATGTAGAACGAACCGTCTCGCTCAACCGATGCTTCCCCCAGGCTGGCCTCGCGCTGGGTTTGGGCGTCGAGCGTCAGCACCCGGACTTTCGAGAGTTCAGTCGCGAGCCGCCCGTGTGGAACACCCTGGGCCATGTAGCTATCGAGGCAAACGAAGTAGCCCGTTTGGAGCGCGGGATTGAGCGTGGTCCAATACCAGCGCGGCGGCTCGTGGGCAGCCACCGGTACGGCGGCGACGCTGGCGAGTTTCGGGTCTCGGTAGATCAAAGCGCCGAACTTTTGGTCTGCCGTGTCAAATGAATAGAGCGCAAGCTTCATTCCCGACGGGCCGCCTGCACTCGGTTCGTGCGCGACAACCAGCTCCTCTGCCGAGAGCGGCTGCGGTGACGAAACATAGATCTGCGGCGGCGTGAGGGAAGCGTTGTGGACGGCGCCCCGGCGAATCCAGGCAAGCTCGCCCCCCAAGCTCGCGCCTTGGAGCGGGCTCTTCACGAATACCACTGAGCCATCGTCTATTTCTTCCGCCTGGCTGCGGATTGCGGGGTGCTCGTGATCGCAGCGCAACGTTGCCAGGCCGCTACCGTCAGGCCGTAGAGTGTAAAGCTCGCGGTCAGCCGGCTGACCGTTGGCGGGAAGCAATGGCGAACGCGCGCTGGTCAGAATCGTGCCGTTCTTCAGGACCGTCTCCACTTGGAAGTCACCTGGCCCAAAGGTGATGGGATGGGCGTCAGAACCATCCACCTTCGACACCCAGATCTGCGAAGTTGCTCCCGTGGTGCGTGCTGAAACGACTGTGAAGACTATCTCGCCACGCGGCAGGTAGGCGGGCTGCAAGCAATCGTCCGTGCAGTGGGTGACTTGGCGCTGGCCCGTACCGTCGACGTTCATCTCCCAGATCTGCCAGCGCGCGTCCGGTGACCTCTTTCCCGCGAAGAGCACGCGAAGGCCATCAAAGGAGATGCGTGGGTCGGAAGCGGCATTGAAGTCCGGAGTCAAGTTGAGGGGAGCGGCGCCTTTCTGCGCGAGTCGTACCAGGCAGCTCCCTTGAGGGAATCGATTCGCGAGTGCCCCAGTGTGCACCACGGGCGCTTCCACGATGACGAGGTCGGGCTGCGCTGTCGCACTGCCCGCTTGAGCGGCTGCACAACGTGGGATTGACATCACCACCAGCCATACCCCTGCGGCGACAAAAATCAGGCGCGAGGCTCGTGCAATTTGGCCCATCGGTGACACAACCCTGGTCAGAGGACTCGGAGGAGAGGATACGGTTTGGCGGTACCTCATCGTCCGGGACAGCAATGAGGCTCGGCGGGTTCCAGGCGGCCCCACGATCAGTCTCCAATACCCAAGACCCGACGCAAGCAATGACCGTAACAGGGTCTCAAGATGAGTGTCGATGACACTTGTCATAAACGACTCTGCTGCAACTCAATCGCCAAGATGTAATTGTTTTATTTGTTAGGGTTGGGGTTTATGCAGTAGGGCAAACCAAGAGTTGGATGATGACAATAAGTCCGTTGTTTGCGGACATGATCGCGCGGCAGGAAGGGAGCGTGGGAGCTTACAGCTTACAGCCGACAACCAACAGTTAGTCCCGAATCCCGAAACCCGTCTCCCGAACTCCGTATCCCGTATGCCGAAACCCACCGCCACGGCGGGCTCACTTGCCACTCAAGTCAGGAGTGAAGACCCGACTCCATCGGACATTATGGCCCTCACGGATGTCCCAGATGTTACTCTTACAGGGGCGTAGCGGCCCTAGTCCCACCAAAAATCCTCGTGACCCAAATCGTGGCAAAATGGGACGGGCAATTTCGCGACCGGCAACCCTAACGATGCGCCACGCCCTCCAAGCCAGCGCGATTCTGAATCACCAGGTGCCTTCCGCGCGCCATCACGAGCTGTTCACGACGGAACGAGCTCAAGGTTCGGCTCACGGTCTCCGGTGATAGCTCCAGAACCTCACTGATCTCCTGGCGGGAGAGCGGCAAAGTCAAGTTCACTGAGCCATTGTTGGTTGGCGTGTCGGAAGTGACCAGGGAGAGGAGAAAGGTTGCCACCTTCATGCGGGCATCCTTGAAGCTCATGTCGGTCACTTGCTTCCGAATGCGCTCCAGTTCGCCGATCAGAAACTGAACCATGCCAATGGCGACCCCGGGATTGGTTTGCAGGAAGGTGGAAAACTCTTCGCGCGGCGCCGCGCAAATCTCGCAATCCCGCAGGGCCACGGCAGTGAGGGGGTAGGCGGCGTCGGTAAGCGCCTCAAGACCGAACAGTTCACCCGGGAAGAGGACCCCGGTGATCCGATCCTTTCCATTCTCGAGGGATTTCACGACCTTGACCAGACCGGAGTGGAGCGCGAACAGATGTTGAGCCACCCCTCCCTCGAAGAACAGGATCTGGTTCCGGCGATAGCGAGCAGGCCGGAACACGCAGCCTAGTCGTTGGATATCGTCACTCTTCATGCTGCGAAACAGCGAGGTTTTCAAGACGGGACAGTTGGTGCATCCAGGCCCCATGACATTCTCCTCTGGAAAACTCCCCAAACGGTAATTCTTCCTGGGGAAACAAGTTTTCCCTACCGATATTCTCAGGCGGCCTGTTGGGCCTTCTGAGAATTCGACTTGATCCATTCAGTGCTAACCGACTTTGGCCGCGTGATGGGCATACCCAGGGCTCGATTCAGGACCAACTGGGCACACAATCCCAGCGCGCGCGAGACTCCGAACAGAACGGTGTAATAATCAAACTCCGTCAGGCCGAAGTGATGCAGCAGGGAGCCGGAAATGGCATCGACATTGGGCCAGGGATCCTTGGCCTTACCCTGTTCCCGCAGCACTTCGGGGACGACGGCAAAGACCCGGTCGACGATGCGGAAGATTTCATCGTTGGCGCAAACGCGTTCGCCGAATTTGTGGAAGGCCGCAAAGCGCGGATCGGTGATGCGCAGCACAGCGTGGCCGTAACCGGGAATCACGCGACCAGCCTTGAGGGTACTCCAAGCATACTCGCGCAATTGCTCGTCGCTGGGAACCCCGTTGAACTCCTTGCGGACGGCGAGTACGAAGTGCAGGCACTCCTGGTTGGCTAGTCCATGGAGTGGCCCCGCCAGGCCGTTCAAGCCTGCGGAGACAGCATAATAGGGATCGGAAAGCGCTGATCCGACGGTCTGACACGTGAAGGCGCTGACGTTTCCTCCCTCATGGTCACAGTGCAAGGTCAGGTAGAGCCGCATCAGGTTGGCGAATTCGCCGCTATGATCGGTCAAGCCCAGCATCTGCGCGTAGTCGGCCGCCCAGTCCAGTCTGGGGTCGGAGGGCAGCGGCGTACCCCGGTGCGAGTGCAGGCGATAGATTCCCGCTGCCACCGCGGGAAGCTTGGCCAGCAGTTGCAGGGAATCCTCCAACGTGGCTTGCCAGTAGCTGTCCTTGGGCATCCCGTGGGAGTAACAGCGGCGGAACGAGGAGTCCCTCTCCATCACCAGGATGGCGGTGCTGAACATCGTCATGGGATGGGAATCTTTCGGCATCGCTTCCAGGACGTTCCAGACATAAGGTGACACGTGCGCGCGCTTGCGGAATTCTGCCTGTAGCGAGGCGAGAGCCTTGGCGTCGGGCAACTTTCCGGTGCAAAGCAGGTAGAAGATCTCTTCGGGAAGGCGGTCGGCAAGCTCTCCGATGGGGATTCCCCGGACGGACAATCCCCGGTCAGGATCGACAACTGAGGTATCGCACACCAAGCCTCGGATGCCGCGCATCCCTCCGAAAACCTGGCCTACCGTGACCTGGGAAATGACTTTCTCCCCGTGCTCCTTAATGAGCTGGCGGGCTTCCTCCCGCAGTGCGGGGATCTGTTGTTCCAATTCCTCTTTCAGACTGAGCATTAAGCACTCCTATGAACTTGATACAACCAATGTATGAACTTTGCAGGGCAAACTACCCCTCTCGTGCCCGGCGTGGGCAGCGGAGGGGGGAAGAGAATGGAAGCAAACGTTCACGCAAACCAGCTCAGGCTGCCTTGGCCATTCCCATTTCAGAGAACCGGCCCAAGCGAGGCAGGGTCACTCTCGAAAAGTCCGAGTAACGCATGCGAATGCAGTCTTCGTGACTTCCCGCACAGAACACGATTTCCTCTGCATCCGCCACGGCCCGGTCGACCCATACCTCAATCCCGTATAGATTACCGAAGGGTGGCACGGCGCCAAGGTCACAGTCCGGAAAGAGTCCAACCAGCTCACCTTCGTGCAACATCTCCAGTTGGCTCACATCCAGCGCGGCCCTCAGTTCTTGAAAATTCAACCGGTGCGAGGCAGGAATGACTGCTAGCACCATCTTATCGTCCCCCGCGACTGCCACTGCCTTCACACACCTCTTTCCCGAGACATGGAGGGAATGAGCGATCTCCTGTCCGGTGAAGGCTTGCGAGTGGTGGAGCGTCTCGAAAGGGACGTTCTGGGAATCCAAAAAGTCGATGATTCGTTGGGGTATGGTCATCTTCCCCTCCTGTCACGACGAATTAAGAATGTTCCCAGTACGAGTTGCCGCAATCTATCTGCCAGAATTGACATTTTGCAAAAATAGGGGGGTACTCGATGCCCAGGGAGGAAGAAGCACGTTAGGGTTCTGTTTTCTGATGTTTATCAATTGCTGCTCCGCTTTGGGGCGACCTGCCACCCCACAGTACTCGGTCGGCCCTGCCAGGCTGCGAAATTCAACCCATGACAGGCGCGGATTTTTTCCCTGTGCTACGTCAGGGACGCGGCAGCCACCGCAGGAACAGGCCGGTCCGCCTCCGGCATTTGCCTTTCCATTGGAAGGCCATTTCGCCAACACAATCCAACCCGGGTTGCACCCTCTGGATTCGCGCGAATTTATGCCCCTGCCCGCGAGTAGCGCGATATGCTCATTTTTGTCTTCAAAAAAAGCCATCTGCCTTTGCCCCGAATTACCGCGCAACCCGTAATTTCTGTCAAAAATCTGTTCAATGGTGTGAATTATCGTGAAATTTCTGCATTTTCTTGGAAAAACACTGGTAAATTGCACGACATTTTGTCATCCTCGCCTTTGTTTTCATACACATCCCCGGGTCGATCTTCATTTTTAACATCTCTATGGGTCAGCGGGTTGTGTCAAGAATTTTTGTCCCCTAAGGCGATAACCCATTGAATTGCTGGGAGAAACTGGATTTTCTGCTTTCTCCCCCCTCCGGGTGCGCTTGACTAGGACGTTGGCGTGAGGTGCGGTCGGGTTGCCGCGCTTAAGTTCCTGGACGTAACTGCGTCGTGGGGCTTGACGGCAAACAAAAAGGGCGGTGAAGTCTCTCTTTCCCAATCCACCTTGTAGGGAACCCGCCAGGTTCCCGAGAGACTCACCGCCATGGGCAAGATACCACGATTGGTGCTTTGGCTCTGTAGGAAATTTACCCGCCAGGATTTGCAGGAACTGGTCGAGCAACTGCAAGAGATTCTCGCCGGGCGCCAGCCCGAGCCTCAACCCCGCGACGACTTTCGCCAGCAGCATCCACACTATCGCGACTTCTACGTTGACCCTCTGGCTCCCTTGACCCAGCCGCCTCCGGCACCTCGCACCTGGAACTGGCGGCAGTTGCTGGCTCAGTACCAGCGCCAGCACCGCCGACCGTTGGCTCCGATTCAGCGTTCTGGCGCCCACCCCCTGCCTCCCACTTGTCGTTGTGCCCACTGCGGCGCACCGCGCGACTTCCTCTACCTCAACGATGGCCGTCACGCCCGCCAACTGCGCTGCAAAGTCTGTGGCCGGCTGTCGCAAATCGCTCGTCGTCATCGCCCGACGAAAACTCCTTACTGGTGCCCCTACTGCGGCAGCTCCCTCTTCCGCTGGAAGCAGCGTGCCGATTGCACCATCTACAAATGTCCTGGCGAGCGTTGTCCTCACTATCTCCAGAAGCAGCAAGCCCTGCACTGGAACGAGAAGTTGCTCCAGAAGCTGCGCCGCACGCAGTTCAAGCTGCGTTACCAGTATCGCGAATACCACTTTCAACCCGCCCAACTGGCCCCCACCGCTCCCGATCCGCCCACCGTCGACCTCACCCGTCTGCATCGTTCTTCCGATGTCTTGGGCCTGGTGTTGGCCTTCCACATCTCTTTCGCCCTCTCCGCCCGCAAGACCGCCCAGGTCCTGCGGCAAGTCTTCGGCGTGCCTCTCAGCTACCAGTCCGTTCTCAACTATGCCCAGGCCGCCGCTTACTACTGCCACGCCTTCAACCTCCGCTACAAAGCCCCGCTCAGCGCCACCGCCACCGGCGACGAGACTTATATTCGCGTCGCGGGGAAGCACCCATACACGTTCTTCTTTCTCGATCCCCAAGGGCATCGCATCACGTCCTATCACGTGGCGCCGGAGCGCGATGCCTTGGCCGCCACCGTGGCCCTGGGCGAGGCCGCGCGCACCTTGCCCGAAGATCAGGCCCTGCGTTTCATCACCGACGGCAACCCCGCTTATCAGGCCGGCGTACACTTCCTCAACGCTCACCGCACCGCTTCCCAACCTCCCCATACCTTGCGGCAGGTCATCGGCCTGGAAAACCTCGACGCGGTCTCCAAGGAATTCCGCCCCTTCAAGCAACTCATCGAACGTCTCAATCGCACCTACAAATACCACGTCCGCCCGGCTTGCGGCTTTGCCACGCGCAACGGCGCCGTGGCCCTCACCACCCTGTTCGTCACCCACTACAACTTCCTTCGCCCCCATCTGGCCCTGGGCTACCGCGTACCCATCCCCTTGCCGGAGTTGAGTTCCCTCACCACCTTGCAAGGCCAGTGGAACAAGATCCTCGCTCTCGCCCTGGCGGCCTGAGCCCGGTGGGAGTAAACTTCGCGGTGGCCGGGGCGGAGGATAGGGCTCCGCAGGGATGCGACCTGAGCGCCGACCCCGGGGCCGAGATCGGTCGGGAGCGAGCCCCACTCGCTCCCCCAGTCCAGACCCATCTTGGCACCAAAGCGATAAATCCTGGGGGTCTGGGGGCAAATCCCCCAGCTCTACCCACCTCCCGACCCTTCATTACCTTTCATAAAACTTTTGACAGAACCGGTCAGCGCTCCGTTGCGGACCTTAAATAGCACGTTCGTAAGCCGCCACAATTGGCGCAGGTTGGAATCTTCCATTCTTTGCATGAGCAGCGATTTTTCGTCCTGGGGAGCCACCAGCGCCGCGAGATTCTCCGGTGATTGCAGGTTGTCGAGTTGCTCCGCGAACCGCACGCAGGCCCTGCATTAAGAACTGGTGTCGCGGAACTATCTTTACTCACCTCGCTGCCTCCTTCCGCCGATAAGCGATGCAGGGGAGTGTGGGCGGCCGATGCAGGGGGAGCAGCGAGGGCTCGGTGATCGGTCGGTCGTTTGGTGCCTTGACCGCGGCCATCGCTGCATCAAGAACCGGTGTCGCGGAACTATCTTTACTCACCTCGCTGCCTCCTTCCGCCGATAAGCGATGCGGGGGAGTGTGGGTGGCCGGCAAATGAGAATGAGCGAGTGCCCTGAGGTCGGGGGATGGCCGTTTGGCGTCTTGACCACGGCCAGATCTGCATCAAGGCCCGACGCTGCGAAACCATTCTTACTCACTTCTCTGCTTGTCAGGATCAACCCCTTCCGTGGTGAAAAAAAGTTATAACTCCCTTTCTTTTCATAGACATCATGGGTTAGCGACGATAACTAGCTTATTTTTCATAAACATCATGGGTTAGCGCAAAACCGACATTTTTTCTACATGTGTTTTCAACAACATGATGGGTTCATCCTTCATTTTTAATTCCCCCTGTTTCACTGCTCCCAGGCCGTTCGCACGAGCTATATGATTTAATTTCAGCAACATAGATGCTTGGACATTTCTGCCATTTTACCGCTAAGTACCTTTGTTTTCTACTATATCATGGGTTAGTAGGTCCTCTCTGCTCGCTTCCACGGGTTCCATTCTGCGCTCTCGGGGTATGATTTTCAGCAGCCGGCTGGTGACGCGGCGGACTTCCCAGAAGTTGGAATTACCTTTTAGGGCTGACAGCTCACAGGCGACAACTTACCGTTGACTTCATGCACTAGTCAGATTTCTGGAATCAGAAGTTGGAAATCAGGAGTCAGCATGCTGTCCACCCTGGCCCACTAGGACTCGCAAATCCCGCTCGCTGCCTTTCCCGACTTGTCGGGACTCGCAAAAAGCGCTCGCTGCCCATCCCGACTTGTCGGGACTCGCAAAAAGCGCTCGCTGCCCATCCCGACTTGTCGGGACTCGCAAAAAACGCTCGCTGCTTACGGCTTCTCCCCAGCCCTCAGCCCCAAGCACCTAGTACTTGGCACTCAGCGCCTGACACTTCACATTTATATTAACATTTATAGTTGGTGTAATTATATAAAAAAGATGTACACTTGGGCTACCGGTAGCCCAAATCGTAAGCGATGGGCGTCACATTGTCCGAAATCGGTCCTGGGTGCAAGGTTGTGGTGGAGATCTCGTGCCTTTGCGAAAGAATTGGCAGGTTCACCGCAGAGGGGCAGAGACGCAGCGTGGCGGAGCCGCAACCAAAAGCTCATTTCTCTGCGTCTCAGCGTCTCAGCGGTGAAAATGGTATTTTTTCACACCTTCTCACGCCATGGGCCACATTCTGCCGCCGCTACGCGGCTTCGAGCGCTTCAGCAACTACAGCACGGACCTCTGCCGTTTGAGGTCTGGGGTTCTTCTACGTCAGGGGTGTGAATGTATGCTGGCGAAGAAGCCGTCCGTTCTATCTTGAGGAGTGTGATTGGGATTTGCTGAGGGGAGGTGTGGCCGCAAGATAGTTGGTGCCGCGGGACGGAGTTGAACCGCCGACGCCAGCCTTTTCAGGGCTGTAGTCGCCCAAGGCCATCTCATTGATTCAAAGCATATTAGCTTGGTTCTGCTCCGCTTTTTCAGCCCGTTTATTGGAAGCATAATGGAAGCATAGCCTGCGGGACGGTGTTTGCCTCAACAACGCAGGAAGCACAACCCGGAAACGCACCGCGCAACGGGCGGCCAATCGATCCATACGGTTGGTTAGAACTTTCAATCCAGTAGGTTCCTCAACGGGGTTTCGCACAGTCGGAACGCGCTGGGGGCAGCACAAAGAGGTGGACGTGAAGACGCGGATGGATCGCCTGGGTCACGTGAACGAAGGCACGAGTGTTGGGCTCGGCGGCTCTAGCGATCAGGCTCAGTTGCTGGCTTCAGAGCTAATCTTGAAGAGCCTTGAGGTAGCAGGTTTACAACTCAAGCAGCACAAACCTTCTGCCCCTTAAAGTAGCCGGAAAATGTAGCCATCGGGAAAGTTGTCCATACCAAAAACTCGATCGCAGTAGGAAGATAATCCGAGATGGCTCCGTGTGCCTCCCAGCAGCAGCGCACGATATCCTCACCATCGTTCTCGCGGAGACGGATCCTGGAATCGATCCGTGGTTCTGTCATCCAACGCCAATCTCTGCTGGCGCCGGAAGGAAACTCAAGACTGTCTCTTGGGGGAATGACACTTCAAGCTGCTCGCCGTTCATAACGGTGATGGAGTCCTCCAACTTCGGGGATCTCTGCCACGGCACCGAATTCCGGCCCTTGGATAACCCTCGCTTCCGGGGCATCCTTCACCAACGCCAGATGTGTTCGCGAATGTAGGTAATACGCGAAATAAGAATTTAGAAGGCCACGCAGAGAAGACTCGTTGAACACAACAACATGGTCCAGGCACTCGCGCCGGATCGAGCCCACTAGGCGCTCGACGTATGGATTGGATCAGGTTGTCAACTACACACCATAGAGACTATTCAAAACGACGTTTCCGAGTAACTCACCCTTACCATCCACTGTTCCAACGTGAATTCGAATGGGTGGACTACCGCCAGAACTGGGGGGAGGACCGAGTGTATTTCTACGACGAAGGAGGCCAGTTGACCTCGCTACCGGCGCGGTGGACGAGTGTCGTGGGGGAGGACCCATTCGTGGTCATAGGGGGAGGCCGCTCGTATTTTCGCGTTGAGGACCTGATTGAATTGGTGCGTTTGGTGGAGGGTTTACGGTCCTGAAGCCCCGGAAGGTCTGTAAAGGGAATTACGCCGTTTGTGTTAAAGGGATTATGTCGGAGCTTGAGCCGAAGTCCAGAGTTTTCGGTGGGTGTGTGAGTGCAATATCCGCTTATTGTGCAACACAAATTCGGGTCGGAGGATAGAAAAGGCTTGACAGGGAGCAAGAGAATGTATATAATTAACATTACACTCGTTTGCCGGATTTGCTCCGGAGGAGCCCATGTCCCCTTCCTCACGCCACGATGCCAAGCGCCATATCCTGCGCTCCCAAGGTACCTTGAATCCCCGCCCGCAGGAGGTGGCCCACGCCCTGTTCCAGGACAGCGACTTCTTCGATCCCCGGGACTTGCTGCAGGTCAAGTACGAGATGCTGCGCCAAGTGAGGGTCGAAAACCAAGCGGTGAGCCAAGCGGCGGAGGCTTTTGGTTTCTCCAGACCCTCCTTCTACCTCGCCCAGGCGGGCTTCGTAGCCAGGGGACTCGCAGGATTGATTCCCCAGAAACGGGGACCTCGGCACGCCCACAAGCTCACGGCCGAGGTAATGGAGTTCGTCCGGCAGGCCCGAGCTGCCGAACCCTCCTTGCGGAGCGAGGAACTGGCGGCCCGGGTGAAGAAAGCCTTCCGTCTACGGGTCCATCCTCGCAGCTTGGAGCGCCGGCTTCGGCAGC
Organism: uncultured Acidobacteriota bacterium; assembly: GCA_963804995.1. GTDB lineage: Bacteria > Acidobacteriota > Terriglobia > UBA7540 > UBA7540 > Bog-366. Next base: position 884,955 of record CAWDSK010000006.1, on the reverse strand, counting down.
AGCAAAAAAAACGACGTTGAGCGACCCTCCCGTTGCTCCCCTGATGGCCCAGGAGGGGATCGTAAACCAATATGAGGAACTCCGGCGACAAGTGCGGGGTGAGTTAGGCGGCAGGCGCGGAGCCTTGGGCCTGGCGCTGTTTATTCGCCAGGGGATGAAAGGCTGGATGGAAGCCTGGTCCCACTGCCTGCCGGGTGGGATTCCGATGAAACCCCAGAATCCGTCCGGCCCTGAGGAGAGGGTTCCTCTCGATCTGCACACGGAAGTGGTTACGATTCTGGCGAGCATGGTACTTCACAGTCGGCCGGAGGTGAGAGGATGAGAACCGAAATGCCGCAGAAGGTTCAAGCCCACCATTTGAAACGCGACGCCTACCTGTATATCCGGCAGTCCACGCTTCGGCAGGTCTTTGAGAATACCGAGAGCACCCAGCGCCAGTACGCGTTACGCCAACAGGCCGTGGCCCTGGGCTGGCCTTTGGAACGGATCATCGTGATCGACAACGATCAAGGCCAGTCGGGAGCTTCGGCGGTAGACCGAGAGGGATTTCAAAGGTTGGTGAGTGAAGTGGGGATGGGGCGAGCAGGGATCGTTCTGGGTCTCGAGGTGTCGCGCCTGGCGCGCAACTCCACGGACTGGCATCGACTGCTGGAGATCTGCGCGCTCACCGACACGCTCATTTTGGATGAAGATGGCATCTACGACCCGGCGCACTTTAATGACCGCCTGCTGTTGGGGCTGAAAGGCACGATGAGCGAGGCGGAACTGCACGTGCTGCGAGCCCGGTTGCGAGGCGGAATCCTCAGCAAAGCTCGGCGCGGTGAGTTGGAGATCCCACCTCCGGTCGGCTTGGTCTATAACGGCTCGGGGCAACTCGTTCTCGATCCGGACCAGCAGGTGCAACAGGGCCTTCGACTCTTGTTTGAAACCTTCCGTCGTACGGGATCCGCCCTGGCCACGGTGAAGGCCTTTCGCCAGCAGGGGCTGCTGTTTCCCCGCCGCCTGCGGGCGGGGCCCCACCAAGGAGAGTTGGTATGGGTGGAACTTGTTCACAGCCATGTCCTGCGCGTTTTGCACAATCCTCGGTATGCCGGGGCCTACGTCTTTGGCCGGAGTCAGACGCGCAAGAAGCTGGAGGGTGGCGTGACGGTGAAGTGGTTGCCTCGCGAGGAGTGGGACACTTGCCTTCCTGGGGCCCATGCGGGTTACCTCTCCTGGGAAGAATATGAGAGCAATCAGCGGCGGTTACGGGAATCCGCGCAAGCTTGGGGTCCCGACCGTCGTCAAAGCCCTCCGCGGGAAGGTCCAGCGCTTCTGCAGGGATTAGTGATCTGTGGCCGCTGTGGGAATCGGATGACCGTGCGTTATCATGTTCACCGGTCACGCCTGGCCCCCCATTATGTGTGTCAGCGGTACGGTATCGAACACGCTCAAACCATCTGCCAGACGGTTCCTGGAGCGGGTATCGACCAGGCCATCGGGGAACTGCTGATCGAAGTGGTCACTCCGTTAGCCCTGGAGGTGGCGCTGAGCGTGCAGCAAGAACTTCAGTCTCGTTGGGAAGAAGCGGATCGGTTGCGCCAAACCCAAGTTGAGCGCGCCCGGTATGAGGCGGAGCTGGCCGAGCGGCGCTACTTGCGTTGCGATCCCGACAACCGGCTCGTGGCGGATTCGCTCGAGGCCGACTGGAACCACAAGCTGCGTGCTCTGGGAGAGGCTCAGCAAGAGTATCAACGTCAACGTCAGGTCGACCGTGGGTTGTGTCGGGAAGAGGAACGCGCTCAGATTTTTGCCCTGGCCACAGACTTCCCTCGGCTGTGGCGCGATGCGAAAACGCCACATCGAGAACGGAAGCGTATGGTCCGCCTTCTATTGGAAGACGTCACGTTGACCCGCAACCATGAGATCACGCTTCAGATCCGCTTCAAGGGGGGAGCTACAAAGACCCTGCATTTGCCCATCCCCCTCAATGCCTGGAAACAGCGCACCACCAAGCCGGAGGTGGTGGCGGAGATCGACCGGCTCCTGGATCAACGTACCGATCGGCAGATCGCTAGCCTGCTGAATGAACGCGGCTGGCTCTCGGGCGAAGGCAGGCCCTTCAGCCCTCACATCGTCGCGCGCATACGGCGTAACTATGCCTTGAAGAGCGGTTACACTCGCCTACGCGGAGCCGGCCTGTTGACCCTGCAAGAGATGGCTAAGCTGCTCGGCATCTCCACCGGGTGGGTGAAAGTCTGGCGGGACCATGGTCTGTTAAGAGCTCAAGCCTACAACGAGAAAAACGAGTGTTTATATGAACACCCCGGCGATGATCCGCCGCGCAAGATGCAAGGGACGAAGCTCGCTGCCAGGCAGCGATTCTTCGAGGACCCCTCGAATCATACCAATGAGGTGCAGTATGAAGCATAAGCCTTCTGCCAAGGCGATCTGGGGGCCGTCAGAACTTCCTGAATCGCCATCCTCCGAACTCGTTGACGGAATGCCCCTTCATAAATCGAGTCGCGATCGTGGAGCAGGTAGCGTGGCGCGCTGTCCCAAGGGAACGCCTCAACCAGCTGTTGCGCCGTCCATTCGGAAGTGGGATGGGCGGTGACGTTAAAATGGAGTAGGCGTCTCCTATCGTGCGCCAAGACGATAAAGACGTATAGGAGTCGAAAAGTGACGGTCGGCACGACGAAGAAGTCCGTCGCAACCAACTGCTGCACGTGGTTCTCAAGGAAAGTACGCCACGTCTGGGATGGCGGTCTTCGTTGCCGAGCCATGTACTTCGCGACTGTGGCTTGTGACACTTGGATTCCGAGCTTGAGCAATTCCCCATGAATACGGGGTGCTCCCCAGAGCGGGTTCGCCAGACTCATCTTTCGGATCAACTCCCGAACCTCCAACTCGATGGTAGGCCTTCCCGGCTCGCCGTGCCGACTCTTCCATCTCCAATACCAGCGGAATCCCTGGCGATGCCAGGCGATTACCGTTTCGGGCTTGACGATGAGCAACGCCGAGCGCCAGTTCGACCAGAAGCGAGCGAGCCAAATCCAAAGCCATCGGTCGGCGGAGTCCAGACGAAGCCGGCCACGCTGAGACCTCTTAAGAACTATCAGTTGGTGGCGCAGGGCAAGGTTCTCCATTTGCAGCACTGCTCAACTTCGAAACCAAGCTCGGATGCTAACCAATGCGCAAAGGAGTGGAGTAAACATGGACGAGCAAGGCTAACAACGTCTCCTGAGAAGATCAATGATTTCAAGATGAACGAGATTATTGGTAGGGACAAGTGAGATCCGAACCGTTGATCACTCGCGAAGCGGTTGTCACGCCGACTTTCGCCATGCGTGCAACTTCCGGAATTTAGGTCGACCCCTTTCCCATTCTCATCCGACTTAGCTCCTTTGCTGCGAAAGCAGAGACTTACCTGCGAGCCCTCAACGTGTTCTATCACGGGCTGCAAAATCCCAAGATTTGTCTTGACAGACCGCGCCTTTAGTGGTAAATGCCGTTCATTTCAGGAACGCGGAATCCTCAGAAAAAGGAGGAGCCTGCCAGTTTCCCAAATTCCCCGCCATTTAACCGAATAAGAAGGTTGACGCAAGGAAGGAGCGAGTGAATCCGTCCAGTTCACAAGGATGTTTGTGCATCCGCTCTATGGGCCGCGACGGTGTTGGTCGTCGGGTCTGGAAGGAATGGGTCGAAGAATTGACGGTCGCGGGATTTGGGGTTTTCGATGGAAGGCCTTCTCCACTAGTTTTGCAGTACTCATGGCAGTTAATTTATAAGCGTCGCTCCTGAGAAGAACCCACAAGAGTAAAGGAGAGTGATTTATGGAGCGTAAATCTCAACGGTTTGACAAGAGAGAGGGGTATCTATCTCCGACAGACGTTATCGGGAAGCTGGGCTTGCTCATATTGGCCCTTGTTTTGCTCTCGCCGGTCGCGGCTTGGGCGCAGGATCAAGCCACGATTGTGGGCATAGTGACGGACTCCACAGGTGCCATCGTGCCAGGAGCCAAGATTGTGGTTTCAAATCCCGACCGAGGCTTTGTTCGCAATACGGTGACGAATTCAGCGGGAGAATATAGGGCCGATAAGGTTCCCATCGGCAACTACGTCGTCAGCGCCGAGGTTTCGGGTTTCCAGAAGTTGGTGCGCACAGGGATCAGGCTTGAAGTCGACCAGACGCTCCGGTTAGACATGCAGCTCACGCTCGGTCAGGTGACGCAGCAAATCACCGTCGCTGGGAACGTCACGAAAGTGGAAACGGAGAGCGGATCCGTTTCCGACGTGGTGACAGGAAGTCAAATCGTCACCCTGGCCCTAGCCGGGCGCCAATTTCAGCAGCTTAGCTTCCTGGTTCCCGGGGCAAGCCCCGATAATAGTGCAGACCTTTCGCATATCGGCCACGGCTACAGAGCTTACATGTCCTTCAACGGGTTGCGGGAGGATTCCACCAATTGGAATCTCAACGGCCAGAGCGCCGAGGATAATAGCAGCGGCGGCGTTACCCTGGTGGAGTTTCCGAGCATCGAATCCATTGCCGAGTTCCGGGTCTCCACCGCCAACTATGGCGCAGATCTGGGCTCACGGGGCGCAGCCCAGATTGAACGTCGTCACGAAGTCTGGGACGAAGGACTTTCACGGCACGGCGTTCGAATTCGTCAAGAACCAAGCCCTCAACGCCAATGATTTTTTTATTAACCGAGAACCTTGGAGCAGCTTAAATGTGCAAGCAGACTGTGGCGGAAACCCTGCCGGACCTTGTAACGCTCCAAAGGCCCCCTTGCAAGCTAACACTTTCGGCTTCACCCTCGGCGGGCCGGTCTATATTCCCGGCCATTACAACACGGATAAGTCGAAGACTTTTTTCTACTATTCCCAGTACTGGGCGAAGTATCGTGACGGGAAGGAAATTGGCCCCAGCGGTGTGCCGAGTCTGCGGATGCGGCAGGGGGATTTCAGTGAATGCGACCCAATGTCTGCCAATTACAACGCCGTGGTTGCTTCCGGCTGCAGGTTACCCATAAATCCTGCCACCGGCCAGCCGTTCCCAGGGGACACTGTGCCTATCGATCCCAACGCAAAGCCGATGCTCGATGCGTTCGTTCCTCTTCCCAATAACGGCGTTGACAGTTACGTGAGTTCTATCAAGGTGCCGGCGGATTTGCTGGAAATCAGCGCGCGTGTGGATCAGAATATCGGTGACAATACTAGACTTTTCGTCAAGTACTCACACAAGTCGTGGACCAAGATCGTCGCCCCGGCCCTATATTCTTCCAACACTTACGACACCGTAGAGACGCACAGGTCGATTCCGACTCCGATGGCTTGGCTGCACCTGGTCCACACCTTCAAGCCCAACCTGATGAACGAGTTCATCTATGGGTACTCTCGCACGGATCAGATTTACACTCCTTTGGTCAGCCCTACGTCTCCCTCAGGATCGATCACCAAGCCCTCCAACTGGACCGCGGGAAACTTCTTCGCTCCCAACGCTGCGATCCCCTATCTGCCTGGAATCAAGGTTTCTGGGGGCACGCCCTTCCATTTTACCATGGCCGTGCATTTGACCAACTATCGCCAGTGGTTCCCCGTGAATACGTTGAGAGACAACGTGGCCTGGACGGTGGGTAGACACACCCTTAAGTTTGGGTTGCAGGCTTTGATCTATCACACTTCGGGCCCGGGGTCGGATGCCGACCCGATGGGGAACTACGTCTTTACGGGCGGAGGACCTCTCACGACGAAGAATGGTTTAGCCGATATGTTTTTGGGCCGGATCTATTCGTACACGGAGCGCACCGCCGTTTCTGGTGGCGTCCCGGTGGGGGGATGGGGCTGGACGCGCGAGCGCAAGCAGCAATACGAGCCTTATATCCAGGATGACTGGAAGGTTAACCGCAGGTTGACCCTCAACCTGGGGTTGCGTTACTACGCTTCGACACCCGAACACGATTTCTCCATTCCCACCAACGACGCGGATTTCTTCCCTGCACTGTACGATCCGGCGAAACAAGCTCAGCTCGATATCGACGGAAACATAGTCCAAGGTACCGGATATAACTACACGATGTTCGGGAACGGCTTGGTACAATGCGGGTCGACAGGGATTCCCGTAGGTTGCCGGAACGTGCCGCGGAATATGTTTACGCCGCGCCTCGGGTTTGCCCTTGATCCTACCGGCAGTGGCAAGACCTCTATCCGTGGGGGATATGGCATTTTCTATGACAACTTGTCTTCCTACGGGAATTCGGAAGTGGGAATTGGAAATCCGCCAACGTCATTTAAACCTGTCGGGTACAACATTAACGGTTACGAGAGCTTAGCGCAGGGCCCTCTAGCTCCGGTGTATGTATCCGCCTATCCATCCTCCGGACCTTGGCAGTCGTCGCAGCAGTACAATCTCACGGTGCAGCACGAGTTTCCATCGGATACTGTTCTGAGCATAGGATGGGTTGGGACTTTGGGGCGGCACCTGAGCCGCACCTCGAACCTCACCCGCATACCTGATGGTGTAGGAACTATGAACGTTCCAGCCCTAGCCGGGACAACGGGATGCGATGTCTCGGGCAACTGTGATGTCCAGTCCATCCTGATGAACCAGATCCAGCCGAACATCTTCTTTTTTCCGTATCGCGCTTACAGCCAGATCGACTATTACGAATATGCAGCCTCCTCTCATTACAACTCTTTGCAAGCGGACTTGCGCCATAGGTTTGGACATGGCGTGAGCTTCGAGGCGGCCTACACATATGCTCACGGGATTGACAACGAGAGCGGAAACGGCTATTTGTATGTGGACGAGTCCAACCTAAACCGCTGGTTTGCCACGTCGGACTTTAACCGTACCCACGCTCTGGTGATGAATTACATGTACGACCTGCCGTTCTTCAAGAATGCCTCTAAGGCCACAGTAAAGACGGCGCTGGGTGGCTGGGCGGTGAGTGGGATTACGACTTTCTACAGCGGGGAGCCGGTGAACTTCGGCTGCGGTGTAGACGGAATGAGCAACGGTATCAGTGAAGGAATGCGTTGCAACTCGCTCGCCCCGGTCAAGATCAGGAAATCTACTTACAACGACCCTCAATTCGGACCTACTCAGATGTGGTATGATCCAAATAGTGTCGGCCAGCCGAATCTCTCCCAGTTCAGCGCCAGCGGTGAACCGGGGATGTTCGGCTATATGGGACGGAACGCCCTCACTGGACCGGGCCGAAATAACTGGGACTTAGCCCTGCTCAAAGACTTTCAATTGCCTTGGGCGCGAGGCGAACACTCATCGCTACAATTCCGCTTCGAAACGTTTAACACCTTCAATCACACACAGTGGAATAACATTAACGCTGGCTGTGGCGGCAGTACGCCTTTTGGATCTCCGTGCAGCGGCATCGCCAACAATTATGGCATGGGTGAGGTGTCAGGGGCATGGACGCCGCGCGTTTTACAGTTCGCTATGAAGTTTACCTTCTGACGTGAATGTTCTGGGGGCGGGGGTACAGCGAGGCAGCGAGAATCTTCCTGTACCCCCATCGTCTAGTGTGGAGAGCCGCGGCGGCAGTGAGCCAGCCGCGACGGCGAGACCTCAGGGTCCTCGATTCTTGCCGACCGTTTTCGATTTCGCACCGCAAGCTCTATTCGATAAATGCATTCCGCCCTAGTGAAACCCGCAGGACCGCAGCCATCAAGCCATAAGATCGCACAAGGGATTAGTTGGCGGGAAGGGTCCTATCCGGATCAGAGTCCCCAGAAATGGCTGGTCCAGGTCGTTGCTCACCGGATTTATTCTCTTGCGTACCCTTGGAGAGGTAAATAGAGTTGTTGTCTATGGAATAGTACGGGGGCCTACAATTGACATCAATGAGACTGCCTCGTCGCCATTTTCTGGGTTCTTCCGCTATCCTCTTGGGGTCAAGACTACTGGAAGTTCTTACTACCCCGCTGTGGCGATGGACCGGAATTCCCGCGCTGGCGGCAACGGTCTCCCATCCCGACAACCCGTGCCCGGTCACCTTTGTGGATGTCGCCAAAGAGGCCGGCTTAAACGTGCCGAATGTCTGGGGCGGTGTCAAACGCAAGAAGTACCTCGTGGAATCCAAAGGTAGCGGCTTGGCTTTTTTCGATTATGACCAGGACGGCTGGCTTGACATCTATTTGCCCAACGGTGACCGCTTGCCGGGCGAAGAGCCGTATCCGGGCGGCAGGACTCCCACCCAGCGCCTCTTCAAGAATAACCGCGATGGTACGTTCTCCGACGTAACCGAGAAGGCCGGCCTCATTCGTACGGGATGGGGCACCGGCGTCTGCGTAAGCGATTATGACAACGACGGCTGGGATGATTTGTTCTGTACCTATTGGGGTCATAACGTGCTTTGGCACAACAATGGCGACGGCACCTTCACCGACGTAACGAAGCAGTCGGGGCTATGGCAAGAGCGCGTCCGCTGGGGCACCGGCTGCACGTGGCTCAACTACGACCGTGACGGATTCCTGGACTTGTTCGTGTGCAACTACATCGAGCTGGACCTGAACAAAGTGCCCTTGCCAGGAGAGACGGGCTATTGCCAGTATCGTCAGCATCCGGTGATTTGCGGGCCGCGAGGCCTGCCCGGCGCGATGAATATCCTTTACCACAACAATGGGGACGGGACGTTCACGGATGTTTCGGAAAAGGCAGGTATCCTGAAACCCGGCCCTCGGTACTCCCTCAGCGCCGTCTCCTACGATTTTGACAACGACGGCTGGCCCGATATTTACGTGGCAGTGGATTCCGAGCCCAGCATTTTGTTTCATAACCAGCACGACGGGACGTTTGAGGACATCGCCATAAGTGCCGGATGCGCTTACAGCGAGGACGGGGAGGAACAGGCTGGAATGGGACTGGGGGTGGGGGACTATGATTGCGACGGCTGGCTCGACATCTTCAAAACGAACTTTTCAGACGATACGGTGGACCTCTATCATAACAACGGGGACGGGATGTTCACAGAGGTGGCCCGCTCGGCCGGCTTGGCCCTGAACAAGCAGTACGTGTGTTGGGGCGCGGGTTTCATGGATTACGACAACGACGGTTGGGAGGATATCTTCCATGTCACCGGCCACATTTACCCGGAGCTCGCGGAGCTGGAATTGGACGCCCAATTTACTTCACCGCGGATCGTGTACAGGAACCTCGGGAATGGCAAGTTCAAGGACGTCTCCAAGGACTTGGGGCCGGGAATAGCCTCGCGCTTTGCGAGTTCGAGGGTGCGCCTTTGGCGACTATGACAACGACGGCGACATCGACGTGCTGGTCTTGAATATGAACGATTACCCGTCACTGCTCCGCAACGACGGCGGCAATAAAAACAACTGGATCAAGCTCAAGCTTGTCGGCGCAACCTGTAACCGCACAGCCATCGGAGCGCGCGTGCGAGTGGTAACCGGAAAACACATCCAAACCGATGAGGTGCACTCCGGAACCAGCGTGATGTCGCAAAGTGATTTGCGCCTGCACTTTGGCCTTGGGCGAGCCCCACAGGCGGACCTGATTGAGGTGAAGTGGCCTACTACCCAGCGGGCCGAGAAATTCACGAACATCGAAGCCAACCAGTTCCTTACCATCAAAGAAGGGGCTGGAATCATCAAGGCAGAAAAAGCCCCGACTGCGGCGAAGCTCTCCACCGCGAAGCCCTAACCTGTAAGCTTGCTAAAAAGACCTTTCTCAGGTTGTCAATAGGGGCCACAGGAAGACCAAGTTCGACTTGACGAAATCCCCTGTACGCTGTGTCCGGCTTCGCACTTGCCTATCGGTCCTCCCCGGGAGCTTCCGGAGCGGGTAACTTCCCCGATAGTGTCTCCTCGAATTTCTTCCGAGCCTTCTCTTGGAGCTGTCCTGCCACGACGATTTCCTTCTGGCCCTTTTCGCGCTGACCGGTTTTCAGATAGGCCTGACCTAATTGGAAGTGCATCAGGGCACTGTCTGGCATCAGTCCCACCGCGCGCTGGAGGTAAGGTAGGGCTTTCTCCGGCTGGCCCTTCAGCAAATAGGCCTTGCCAATTCCGTCGATCGAATAGGGGAGCTTGGGATCAATGTCGAGCGCTTTGCGAAACACCTCGATGGCTTCGTCGGGCTTTTCCTGATCGAGATAGACAGCGCCTAGATTCTCAAAGCTCCAAGGATGATCCGGAGTGAGCGGCATTTCTTGTTTGAATTGTGCTGCCGCTTGATCTAACTTCCCCTCGCGCTGATAGGCCACACCCAGATTGTAGTGAGCGGAGGGCAGCTTGGGATCAAGTGCCACTGCTTTCTCCAGTTCAGTCTCGGCCCTGGAAGTCTGTGAATTGTCCAGGTAGGCCTTCCCCAGAAGCAAGTGCAGATGAGCGGTGTCGCCTCCTGCGCGAATCATCTGCTCAAAGGTCTGCTGGGAGTCCGCAGGCCGCTTGACCTTGTCATAGGCAACGCCCAGCACGAAGAGGTAATCAAGATTGTTCTTCTCTTCGCCCGAAAGCGGCTCAAGTGTAGCGACCGCACGCTCGAAGTCGTCCTGCATAAAGTAACTCATGCCCAGCAGATAGCGCGCCTGTGCGTGCTCAGGGTTGGATTGCAGCACCCGCGCGAATGCGGGAATAGCATTGGCATAGTCCTGTTTGCGGTAATAAGCCAGGCCCAGGTTCAGGTCGAACCCTATCAATTGAGGCTCGAGTTTTTTGGCTTCCTGGAAAGCCTGGATGGCGGAGTTGTACCTGCCCAGACGCATCTCAACCACGCCCAGATTCGAATAAGCCCCGGCGGACCGCGGATTGATTTTCAGGACCTCTTGGAAGCCCCGCTCTGCCTTGGCGTAGTCGTGCGCGAGGAGGGCTCGCTGGGCCTCTGCGAACAGCGCGCTGGGATCAGGTCCGGGTTTCTGGGCCCCCCCACCCGCCGGAAACAATACGACGAAAAAGCAATAGAGAATGACACCAACGGAATCCATATACACCTTTCGCGGCATCTGTCTCTGCCATGACTGCTGGTTCAGAGGAAAGTGGTCCCGGCTGGTGTCGGTCACCGGCGGAGCCAAACGCCACTTGCGCACTTATTGTGTCTGAAGTGACTGGGACCGGTCAACAGCGCATCTATGGAAGAAAAAAACAGATGTACAATGTGCTGCCGTTGGCGCCTAATACGTGCGCGTTGTGAGCCCGAGAAGTAAAGATTTGGCCAATGAGCCGTAGCAGTGGCGCTGACACTTCCCCGGCTGGGCGGCGGGCAAACGATTTTTGGGGAAACCAGAGTCGCGTCAACATTCCACTGAAACGAGGTGACAAAACCATGTCGAAGGAGAAAAGGATCTTCGCCGGATATTGCCTATTGATGAGTTCGGTATTAGTAGGCTCGGGTTTTGGGCAGGCCACGCTACCGAAGAAGGTCTTCGTGGTTACCGACATGGAAGGCGTGAGCGGAATTTTCGACAGTGATTTGCAGTGCATGCCAGGCCGTAGCAGGCGATTTGAAGAATCACGCAACCTGTTGACCGGCGAAATCAACGCGGCGGTGGATGGGTTATTCGCCGGCGGCGCGACGGAGGTCATTGTGTACGACGGGCACGACGGCTCACAAACGCTCTCCGTGCTTGATATCAATCCGAGATGTAGATTGCTTACAGGCAGCCCCATTCCACCGACCATGGGGCTTGATTCATCTTATAGCGCTGTCGTTTTCATTGGCCAGCACGCCATGGCCGGAGCTAAGGATGGAATTCTGAGCCACAGCTATAGTTCGCTGGGAATCCAGAACATGTGGGTGAATGGTACGCCGGAGGGTGAAATCGGCACCACCAACATGCTGGCGGGAGAGTTTGGAATTCCGGTCGCAATGCTTTCCGGTGACGCGGCTGCCTGCCGCGAACTACACGATACTGCGCCGCAAGCCGAGTGTGCAGAAGTGAAGTCCGGCGTCGGTCGCACAGCGGGGTATATGCTGCCGCACCCTACTGCTTGCAAGCTGATTCGCGAGAAGGCACAGCGGGCGATGGAACGGCTCGGAGAAATGAAGCCCTACAAGATGTCGGGGGCGGTGGACATGAAGGTGGAAATCACTACACGTGGAACCAGCCGCTGGCGGACCGGCAACGGAGTCGAACGATTGGATGAGCGAACCTGGGTCTTCCACGGGAAGAACTTTCTCGAGGCCTGGTTAAAGTACCTGCCCGAGTAAGGATCGCAAGGGCGATTTAGAGAGAGCGAAAATCCTTGGGGGGGGAAACTGCCTGTAGTGCAGGACTCCAGCATCCTTCGCAGAAAGACAGTGCGCCTGCCGCTTTGAGTTTTTCACGTCGCATCGTGATTCTCATTGAGATCGTGTGACAAATGAACGGACCTTACCCCTTGGGGTGGGCGGGAAAGGACTGACCGAGTGCAGGGCTTGCCTGGAAAACCTACATCCTTCGCTAAGCAGTTTGGAATCGTCCGTGACACGTTCGTCACAGCTCCCAACCCAGCGTCATCAGACAACAGCACGACGGGCTTTTCCAGCCGTCGCCGAGGCGGTCGATACCGGAACCGCCCGCACGACGCGGGCGCGCGATTGCATGCAGGGGCAGGCAGGTGTATGTTATGCGTCGGTTGAGATTTGAAAACGGAAATGTTGACCTACATCGCTTTTGATGAGTGGGACAAGGAATCCATGGACGGCGTTATGACCGCGCTAAGTACCTATGCTCCAGAACTCAAGATCGCTCTGGCCGGCGGCACCTCCATCCAGCGATTGACCGAGGCCGGCGACAATCTTCTGGAGCGATCTGTCCAATGCGGACGCGCTCGCATATCTGCTCCAAAAGCGTCGCCGGGTCGGCCCGACAAGCTCTGGACGGCACTCCGACACGTATTTCCCCCCGGCGACAATTTTCTAGTCTACCCGGGTTAGGATGGTCCGATCTCGAGCGGGAGGTGGGAAAGGAGATACAATGTAACTCGCTCCGTGGCCAGCGTTTGTTGGATGGATCCCTGCCGTCACCGGTTCAGCGAACCGGGCGCAGATGACGCCTCGAAACCACAATAATGGATGAGTACAGCAAAGGGAGGAGAACATATGTCTGAGGAATCCGCTGTAAACCGACGCGAATTTTTTAAAACGAGCGCAGTAGCCGGAGTTGGTCTTGCCGCCGGTGCCACTAACCCGAGCGGTCTTTTGGAACCGCCCTCAACGTCTACAGCACAAGCGAAGTCGGTAAAGGTTTACATGGTCACCGATATGGAAGGTGTACACGGCATTTTCAACTGGGAAGACCAGTGTCAACCGTTCAAGAGCGCTCGGTGGGCAGAGTCCCAGAAGTTGCTGACGGGTGAGGTCAACGCCGCTGTTGAGGGGCTGTGTGCTGGTGGCGCGACGGAAGTCATTGTGGCCGATCTCCATGACAGTAGTCGCTCACTTTCAACGGAAACAATTGACCCGCGAGCACGATTACTTCAGGGTGTAGGTATCCCGGCCACTCTTGGGTTAGACTCTTCTTACAGCGCCATGATCTTCATCGGCCAACATCCGATGGCAGGCGCCAAAAACGGAGTCATAAGCCACAGCTATGCTTTTGAGATTCAAAATATGTGGTTGAATAACCAGATCATCGGTGAAATCGGGTCCACAGCGGCGTTTGCGGGCTACTTCGGAGTACCGGTAATCATGCTTGCCGGGGACGCGGCAGCTTGCCAGGAACTGCAACAACTGGTCCCCAATGCCGAGTGTGCAGCGGTGAAGACAGGTTTAAGCCGGACGGGAGGAATTTCGCTCTCGGATCAGGCCGCGTATTCATTGATTCGCGAAAAGGCGCGCCGCGCTGTAGAACGACTCCCAGAGTTCAAACCTTACAAGGTCTCCGGGCCAGTGGAATTCAAGGTTGAGTTCACAGTACAAGGCATGCCGGTTTACCGGGAGCGCGAAGGCGTTGAGCGGTTGGACGACCGGACCTATGTATACCGGGGAAAGGATCTCGTCGATGCTTGGCTGAAGTGCAGTGTCTTCTAAGGGCTGACGAAGCCTATGTGTGTCGTCACAAAGGCGGCGCCTGAGAAAACGGCCAGCTTTCAGCAGCATCACCGCTCTTTCACGAGCCTTCTTGTTGTGGCGCGATGTCGTGCCCCTCGCGATTTTTCCAAATGTTTTGACAGCCGGGGAAAGCACGCCCCGGCTTGCAAGGATGCGGACCAAGGGCACAATCGCTGGTGAGGAGATGCCAGACGATGCTGTGGCGACAGCCCACCTGCACAGCTCTCCCTTCTTTATCGACTCATAGCAAGCATCAGTTTTACGATGTACAGGGTTCCTTACTCACCGATGGTGATCCCCGCAGAATGCTGGGCAGCAACACACAAATTCCTCGCCGCTTCAGGTACTCCCGGTATTGCGGCATAGCTGGTTCCCGACACTCGACTGAGACTGGCAATGCGTGCTGAGCCAGATCCCAATCCGCCCATACCCAAAGCCCCATCTTGCACGAGATTTCGCCTTCTTCGGACCCGCAGACCTCTTGATGCTAGAGCATTTCCATTTATAATGTAGCGTATTGGGCACTAAAAAAGAAGCCTTTGCAGTCTGCGACGGAAATGGACTGGAAGGCCTTTTTCGCTGCACGCAGCAGTTGTTCGTCGGTCCGGGGAGCGTGGCCGCGCAGGATTTGTTTGATCTTGCTCCACATGGGCTCGATGGGATTGAAGTCCGGCGAATAGGGGGGCAGATAGAGCAGTCGGGCGCCGGCGGCTTCGAGGGCTTCCCGGACTCCCCGGATTTTGTGCGTGGCCAGATTATCCAGAATCACCACCTCGCCAGGGCGCAGGGTAGGCGCGAGCCCTTGCGTCACCCACGCCAAAAACATTTCACCGTTCATGGGGCCTTCAAAAAGCCAAGGAGCGCAGGGACCCTCCAGACGAATGCCGGAGATCAAGGTGCTGGTCTGATAGTGTCCGTGCGGAAGGCGCGCCAACAGTCTTTGCCCACCCAGCGCACGGCCCCGCAGGCGCGTCATCTTGGTGTTGGCTCCGCTTTCGTCCACAAACACCAGATGGGCCGTGGGCTCGGCAGCCAACTCCTCATGCCAGCGCGCCCTTTTTTCGGCGACGTTGGGACGTTCTTGTTCGGCGGCGGCCAGAGTTTTTTTTAAACTTCCAACCCAGCCGCCGCAGCCAGAGATCGATCGTGGAAGTGCGGAAGGGGCGATCCAAGCCCGCGCCCAACTCGGCCAGCGTGGCGTCGGGCTGTCCGGATAGAAGTTGGTGCAGACGTTGTTTTCGCTCTTCGGTGAGCAACGTCTTGCGTCCACATAAATACGTCCGGGGTTCCAGCGTGCCGCGCTCGCCAAACCGCTGGCGCACACGACGCACCGCCGCGATACAGAAGCCCGAAAACTGCGCGATCTCCTGCGTACTCCGGCCGCGTTCATAGAGTTCCAGAATGCGCTTGCGGAGGGGAATCGGTATGGCTCGCATGAGCGCACTCTGCCACAGAAGTCCGCTCTTTGCAAGCTATATTATTTATGGAAACGCTCTAGCGTTGATCTACGGTCGATTCTATCGCATCTATCGCACATGCGATGGTACCGATTCGGCAACAAGGGAAGCTTGGTTAAGCGATGCGAACCCCACGAAGCGTTTTCAGCCACGCCGGATCGATGTCCAGGCCCAACCCCGGTGTGGTGGGTGCGTGAATTATCCCATTCTTCAATACCATGCCGCCGATGACCGGATCGACCTTATGTTCCATGAAGGAGTCCAGGTCCGCCCATAGCACATTCCGCTGCGAGCAGACGACGTGCGAGGCGGCAGTGAGCGCCACCCGCGTTTCGCTCATACAGCCCAGCATGCAAGCCATACCGGCCGCATGGGCAATGCAGGCGATGCATACCGCCTGAAGGATACCGCCCGACTTCATCAGCTTAATGTTTATCATGTCGACGGCGTCGCGGCGGACTGCCGTGATCGCGTCGTGCGGGCTGTGCACCGACTCATCAGCCATAATGGCGATGGGAGAATGCTCCCGAACGAACCGCAAGCCTTCCCAATCCCAATAGGGCACTGGCTGCTCGCAGAATTGCACATCATAGGCATCAATGGCCCTTAGGGTACGCACCGCCTCGCTGGGGCTCCATCCCTGATTGGCGTCAATGCAAATCCTCGCTTCCCTGCCGATCTTCTCGCGCACGCAGCGTATGCGCTCGATATCCGCCAAGGCGGTCTCACCCAGTTTCACCTTGACGGACTTGAAGCCTTGATTCACGACAGATACCGCCTTCTCAGCCATGACGCACGGCTCATCCAGGTATACCGTTAAATCGGTTTCGAATGAGTCTCGGTAGTTCCCCAACAGGCAACGCACGGGGCGGTTCGCTAATTTGCCGCAGATGTCCCAAATTGCCATCTCAACCGCCGCTTTGATGCCCGGTTCACTAGTTGTGGCCGCTTCCATTTCGGCAACGATGCGGCCCAGATCAAAGGGATCCTTCCCCTTCACAATACCGGCGAACATTTTCGCCGCTGCCAGATTGGTGGCCTGTGTGTCACCGGTTACTGGAGCATAGGGAGAAGATTCCCCCCAGCCCACCAGACCATCTTCGGTACGTAAGCGGACCAGAACGTTTTCTGCTCTCAGCGTGCCCAGGGCGATTCGAGTCTCCTGCTTGGACTCCATCGTGAATGGGAAAACTTCCAGGTCCGAAATCCGCACCTGCTTGGGCGTCGCGCCGGATGCCCACTGGGCTTCTGCCAGTGCCGGCACCACCGCTCCCACAAGATTCGGGGCTAGCCCCGTACCTCCCGAACCCTTGGGGTCACGTTTTCGTAATGTCATTTCACATTCCTCCCGCACGCCCCAGCTTGCCAGGGAAGTCCCTGGCCACAAATTCATACCAGCGACCTTAATTCGTTGAGCATACGATCGATCTGTTCCGGCGTGTGATTGGCAAACACAACAGCGCGCAAAAGCCCCTTTGGGCTCGTGCCGACGTAGTGCATCCGCTGTATCGCTATTCCTCGCTCCATCAGGGCGGCATGAACGCGGTCCATGTCCTCGCTCGTCCTCAGCGCCCACGCCGCCACGGGCACCGGTGTGTCATCCTGGGAGAATCCCAGGGCTGTCAGACCGCTCTTGAGGCGACGGGCATTGCGCCAAAGCTGCTGGCGGAGATCCGGCAGGGACATCATAAGCTCCAGCCCTTTTACCGCGGCGGCGGCTGCAGCGGATAAGCATGGATTCGCGCCATTTGCGATATGGCCGGAGCGAATGGCTTGGACGAACTCTCCTGTGCCCGGAATAATTCCCCCGTAGGCGCCCACAGCCTTGCTCAGGGTCCCACCAAAGTACACTCGATCGGAGCGCATCCCATAATACTCGCAGGTTCCACGTCCGTTTTCGCCCAGCACTCCGACTGCATGACAATCATCCATCCATATACATCCGTCGTAAAGTTCCACCAGATCAAAGTACGCGGGCAGGGGGGCGATATCTCCGAAAGTTGGGAAAACACCGTCGCTCGCCACCAAGGGTCTTTGGCCTGGCTGCAGGTTGGACTTGAGTTTTCGGTCCAGATCTTCAGCATCCCCGTGGGCAAAAGTGAAGACGGATTTTTGCACCGCGTATATAAAATCGGTGATGCTCCAATGCGCGAGTTCATCCACAAACATGGCGTCAAAGCGATTCAACTTCACCAAAGCCTGGAAGCCGGCGACGTTAATGAGGTATCCCGAAGGCAGATAGATCGCGTCCTTGCTGCCAAAGAAGTCGCGGGCTTTTTGTTCAACTTGCAGGAGGAGGGGAGAGGTCCCGAAGATGCTTCGCGAACTCGCCGTGCACATCCCGAAGTCGGCGAGGCCCGCCTGCGCTGTCTGGACAATCTCGGGATGCGTTTGGAAACTGAAATATCCCGTGCCCCCGAAGTAGAGATACCGCCTCCCGTTGATCACGACTTCCGGTCCAGGCCCGCCATCCATGGTGAACTTGCATTCGGCTTCCGTAGGGTCTGACAACAGATGGGGGGCACGCATGTCATTGTCCATACAAAAGATTCAATTCACCCAGTGAAGAAGGTCGCTGGTGTTCCTAAACACTTTACAAGGGAGGCCGAATTGGGGGCTGTGATTTCTGCGTGCCCTCTTCAACCTAGAAAAATAGTCGGCCATAGTTCTGTTGAGCGTTATCGCGTCTACGTAAGGGATGGCGAGTATTTGCGGTAGGTCAAAAAGGTCGTCCTTCCGCGAAGCGTAGCTAGCATTTTGGCTTATCACCATTCCCATCTCTCGAAGCAGTCGGAGCCCTGGACATCGGGACGGATTACTCCAAATCCATGAACTTACCCCGCCAGCGAGCTCTTCCGGCACTCGCATGAACTCAGCAATCGGCTCTATCCAACCTGGCGAGCGTCTCTCTGCGCGGTTTCTTCCGGTCAAGGTCCATGGCCAACGCCAGCATCTCCCTATGCTTGTCTGGAGGGCTAAAGAGTGTTGGTTC
Organism: uncultured Acidobacteriota bacterium; assembly: GCA_963804995.1. Lineage (GTDB taxonomy): Bacteria > Acidobacteriota > Terriglobia > UBA7540 > UBA7540 > Bog-366. Next base: position 866,517 of record CAWDSK010000006.1, on the reverse strand, counting down.
AGCTTGTGGGTCAGAAGCGACTGATCTTCAGGCAAGAAGGCAGATAACTGTTTACTCTGGCAGAGCTTCTGAACGAGTTCTGGGGGCGGCCAGTGGCCGGGTACGCTTCTTATGACGTTGTCAGAAAAGTCAGGGAAAGCCCACACGCCGCCTCTGCTGCGAACCGCGTCAACTTCGCGGCCATGCCAGTCTGGGAGACGCATAACCATGTGTGGCCAGTTCCTCTCCCTCGGATCCCCATTGGGGAAACCTAATTCGCGGGCGAGTATACACCTCTTCTCCTCTAGGCGGGACATTTCGAGGCGTACGCGACAACGCAACGGTTAAGCTCCTCGGGCTCGATGCGCTACCTTCGAACACAGTGGTCGAGCGCGTGTATGCCTTACGTCCGGCGCAGTCTACCACCACCCTAATTGTGCAGCAAATGAGATGGCTATTGGTAGCAGTCGACATCGAGCGTGCAATGCACGCTCAAGAATTACTTACAACATAGGTGGTTTGGCGAGATTCTCACCCCCTCAGCCTGTTCAACCCTCCGCTGGGCAGAAAACAGACCTCTGTTAGCAACTTTTCGTCAGGTCAAGTCACGCAGCTTTGCCGAAAGAACACGATTTATCACGTGTCCAGAATACGCGCCCCTTCCTTTACGATCGCTTCTTCTTCGTAACAGTCAAGTTGCTGCCCTCAAGGACCAAGTTGACGGATCACGGTTACACCCTGCTGGCCGTGGCGCTGGCGCGGATGCGCCAGAAGCATGGCTTCTCGCTGACCGCCTGGGTCTTTCTCCCCGACCACTGGCACGCCATCCTTTACCCACCCTACCCGCTTGGCATCGCGAAGGCCATGAGTGCCATGAAGGTCAGCTCCATTTGTCCAGAGTACGCGGGGGTTAAAGCCACGGAACAAGAACGGCGATGCGGGCTCGCGATCGCCCGGGTGCCCTTGCCCACGGACCCGAATGCCAGAATTTGAAAATCTTCGCCATCGACACTTACGGCGACCTCACACCTGTGGCAACGTCAAACTCAATCGGCGTCGCTGCCTTTAATGGCGTGGCATTTAGCCAATAGCTCTTTCATGCATTCTCGTTTTACCCGGCGGGCATGGCTCGCCGGGTGTCTTTTTGTAAACTCTATCCCCACCACTCGCTCATGACGTGCCCGAAAGCGATCCATACGTTTAGGTGCAACCTAAATATTTCGAACACATCTCGAGCATGTCTTTTGCTCGAAACACCCAGGTTCGGTCGTTCAACCGTTCGATTCCTTCGTGCGGAGGGTTAAGTGGCGTGCCTTGGACCGTGTGCTCAACTTTCACTTCCACAGGTCCGGCGAGCTTATAGGGCTTGATCTGGGGTAGGCGCTGCATGGCTCGCCGCGCCGTTTCGTTAATCAAAGCGCAGGCCGCGGAGTGGGAAAGCATCCAGGCGGCGGTGCGGCTAACGCCCTTCTTTACCTCCGCGCATTCGCCTTCCGGGACCAGTTCATGAAACTCTCGGCAGGCAGCCGTATCACCGGAAAGCATGATCGCGGGGACACCCAATTGACCCGCCAGCATCACGAAAAGACCTATCTCGCCCGTAGGCCGGCCGTTGACCAAGACATTCTGGACGTCAAATGATTCGGTATGTGTAAGCACCCCCTTTTCCGCGCCCGCCATGGCATGCTGCCCAATGAAGACAAAGGCGTTGAAGGAAGCATCGAGCTCCGCAGTAGGGGAGATCGGACGCCCTTGCAGGAGCCGTGCCCGAGGTTCAATGTCAAGCACGGACAGACTGCGACCGCTGTCGTGGCCGTCATATATGAATACTTCTGTTGCGCCACCCTCGTACAGCCCCTTGACCGCCGCATTCACTTCATCGGTCAGCAGCTTGTGCGACTCTTCCCAAAGCAGGCTCTTCTGGGGTTCGCACTGGAGGTCGAAATCAAAAACACCGTCTACACCCTCCATGTCGGTGGTCATGAAGACCTTTATAGGTTTACCCCCTTGCGCGGGGACTAAAACCGTGGAGGCCAGCATGACGACTACCCCGAGTACAAACACGCCCCATTTAATTAGTAGGTTCCGCATCACAGTTCCTCCTCTCCTTGTTGTTCAATTTGGTTTTGATCTTACTATTTCTCAGTACCCGTCGCCGGGGTATCCAAGGTGTACGACGACGTAATCTGAATGGCGTTGCGCAACGTTCGATAAAGAGGGCAGCGCATCGCGTACATGGCGTGAACACGCTCAACCGTCTCGCGAACTGCTTCCGCCGCGACCAAGCGCATGGCCACATCAATGCGGCGAATGACCAGCATGCCGTCTTCCTTTTCCACCTCACCGGTTACCTCCGCGTTGAGCTTGCCATGACTCGCATCAATTTGACGCGCTTCCAGCGCGCTCCCGAAGGTGCCGATCATTCAACCGGCGGTCGCGGCAATCACGTAATCCAGCGTGGAGGCGTGGGGCTCCTTGATAATCGCCGGATCTACCTTATAGTGCTCGGCGATGGCTCCGTGCACGCTGAACCAGACGGGCTGCGGCTCCGCGGGCAATTTAGCGATGCGTAGCGGGCCAGCTTGGCGTTCGATGTGCACCTTGGAAGTGTAAATGACATCTGACACGGGCGCTCCTTTCCAATCCTGCAACCAGCAAGCATTCTACCCGTTGTCGTTCGCCAAAACTCTGGCGGACTCTGAAATCAATGACATAACTGCCGCCGTCCCATCAGCTTTCTGTTATAACTCCTCGCCATGCTTCAATCCATCGGCCTGTGCGTCGGAACGCTGATTCACTTCTTTCGCATGCGACGAAGTATCCTCCTTGAGAATCTTGCGTTACGCCAACAACTCGCCGTATTAAAGCGGCGGCGTCGACGCCCGTGCCTGGGCCCGTTCGACAAATTGTTCTGAGTCGCCGTTCGTCGATACTGGTCAGGATGGGAACAAGCCCTGATCGTCGTCACGCCTGAAACCGTAATTCGTTGGCACCGAGCTGGTTTTCGCTTGTACTGGAAACTGATCTCGAAAGTCAGGACGCGGTTTGGGAGGAAGCCGACGCCGAAGGGAGTTCGAGAGTTGATCTTCCGGATGGCTGTTGAGAATCCGACCTGGGGAGCGCCGCGCATACGCGGCGAGCTTCTTATGCTCGGTTTTGATCTTTGCGAGAGAACGATCTCGCGTTGGATGAAACGGGCGCCGAGAGATCCCGAGCCAGCCCAACGTTGGCTCGCCTTCCTCCGAAACCTGTCGTTCGCCAAAACTCCATCCGACTTTGAAACAACATAGTTGCCATCGTCTCGCCAGGATTTTGGTATAAGTGCCGGCTATGCTTCAATTCTTCTGGTTTTGCTTTGGAGCGCTAGTTCGCCATTTTCGGCGCGGATGAGATTTTGGCGAGAGACAGGGCTCGATCCGGCGCGAGTGCCTGGACCATGTTGTTGTGTTCAACGAGTCTTCTCTGCGTGGCCTTCTAAATTCTTATTTCGCGTATTACCTACATTCGCGAACACATCTGGCGTTGGCGAAGGATGCCCCGGAAGCGAGGGTTATCCAAGGGCCGGAATTCGGTGCCGTGGCAGAGATCCCCGAAGTTGGAGGACTCCATCACCGTTATGAACGGCGAGCAGCTTGAAGTGTCATTCCCCCAAGAGACAGTCTTGAGTTTCCTTCCGGCGCCAGCAGAGATTGGCGTTGGATGACAGAACCACGGATCGATTCCAGGATCCGTCTCCGCGAGAACGATGGTGAGGATATCGTGCGCTGCTGCTGGGAGGCACACGGAGCCATCTCGGATTATCTTCCTACTGCGATCGAGTTTTTGGTATGGACAGGCTCGAACCCCTGACCTCTTGGCTGCCAGGCAAATCCAATCATGCTATCTTGTTGACTCGCCTAGCTTTTTCTTCGGTCTAGTTGCACGGTTTTACGGGGTGTTCGGGCGTTAATGTTCCCTTGTTGTTCCCCCAAGAGTGGCTACTCCCCGCAACTCATGTGCCGATATCGACCTCGTTGAAGGTGGCGGTCATGCCCTCCCAGCTCCCCCTTGCTAGAAACCGACCTAATGTTTGCCAGCTCAATTACTTCTCAATTACTGCTCAATTACTGCTTGACATTCGTGCGATGGCGTGCTATCGACAGCGACCAGTATTCTGCAACTAACGCGAGGGATGGAAATGGATACAAGGCTGCACGTGCCTTCGGCCATCGCCTTCACAGCTTCACTGACCCGCTGCCGCCGCGAGAACCCCTCAGAGTGTACCCCCCGCCAGCTTGGGACGGCGATCGTGGCCGTAGCTCACATCCCTGAACTATCTCTCTGGCTGCTACCGCGCTTATGAAGTGCCACGAGTTAACGTCAGGCTCGGGATCTGAGTGATTGACAAAAGGAGGGCTGTCAATGAGGCACCAAATTCGAGCTAATGGTTTTCATGAATGGTTCACACATCTTGTTTCAGTGGTTTTTGTGTTGATCACAATGTTAGTGTTGGCGCTTAGCGTTTCACCACTGTGGGCGAGCGTCACAGGAAGCATCTCGGGAACTGTTTCAGACCCCACCGGTGCCGTGGTCCCCAACGCCAGCGTCGTGGTCCTCAACACAGAAACGGGCATCAAGGAAACAACTCACACCAACGCAGCAGGATTTTACGCGTTTCCGATTCTCCCGGTGGGCCACTACGACATAACCGTTCAGGCCCAGGGGTTCAAGGAGTACCGCCAGACGGGCCTCGTACTGGACGTCAACACCGCGCTGCGTGTTGACGCCTCGCTCCAGGTGGGCGCCGTGACTCAGGAAGTCAGCGTTTCCGCCACCGCCGTGCACGTCGAGACAAATAGCACGCAGATGGGCGAAGTGATTGGAACCACCAGGATGGAGCTTGTTCCATTGAACGGGCGCAGTTACACAGACCTGCTCGCCCTGCAACCGGGCGTAGTTCCTGTTGGGTCGGGCGACTATCGCGGCTATGCCCCCTCTGGGAGCCTGAATTCGGGGAATCTCTCTGTCAGCGGGCAGCGGGAAGCGGCCAATGGATTCTTGGTCAACGGCGGGAATGTGGAAGAGGGGACCTATAATAGCGCGGCGATCATTCCCAACCTGGACTCCATTGCGGAATTCCGAATCATCACCAACGACGCTGACGCTGAGTACGGTAATTACTCCGGGGGGCTGGTGAATGCCATCACCAAATCAGGCACCAACCAATGGCACGGAGATGTCTTTGACTTCCTCCGCAATTCGGACATGGACTCTCGGAACTTTTTCTCACCGTCGCGTGGTACCCTACACCAGAACGAGTTCGGGGGGACCATTGGTGGCCCCATCATCCGAGACAAGTTGTTTTTCTTTAGTGATTATCAGGGACAGCGGCTAGTAACCGGCGTGGACAGCGGTCTGACTCCTGTCCCGTCCGCTACCGATCATACCGGGAACTTGGCGGATGTGGCAAGCAACCTCACCGGCACTGTGTCCGGCGGCTATTGGGCCAACCTGTTGTCGCAAAGACTGGGATACCCGGTTAGTGCTGGGGAGCCTTACTACACGTCGGGATGCACCAGCTCGGCGAACTGTGTTTTCCCCAATGCGACTATTCCGACGTCGGCCTTTTCACCCGTTGCGGCAAATCTCCTGAAATACATCCCGTATCCCAATTCGGGCCCCGACTATACGACCTCGGCCTTCGACAACACTTTGCGGGACGACAAGGGGAGCTATCGGATTGACGCCAATACGCGTCTCGGCCTGCTCTCGGGCTACTATTTTATGGACGACTACACCTACAATAACCCTTACTCTAACGGCGGCATTCCGGGATTTTCCAGCACGAACAACGGCCGGGCGCAAAACATTAACTTCGGGGCGACGAAGTCATTTGGACCGACCTCTGTGAATGAGTTCCGCCTCAATTACACACGAGATGTCGTTTTCACCAGTACGCCGGTCGGTGGAGTGGGTCCCAGCCTCAGCTCCCTTGGTTTCACGGTCGGGGCAGGTACGGGGGACCAATACAACGGGGGCATTGTTGATGATGCAAGTCTTACGGGTATTCCCATCATGGAACTCAATAATTTCACCATAGGTATGTCGTTTTCCGCCTTCCAGTTGTGGGACAACTCCTATCAGGTGCTCGACAATTTCTCGCATGTGAAGGGAACTCACACCTTGAAGTTCGGTGGCGGCGCGCATATGGACGGGAGCATTTCCAACTCCGGGGGCTCCGAGTGTAGTGTGGGGATTTTTGGATTTTATGGGGCGGAAACCGGGGTTGATTTTGCCGATTACCTGCTGGGAGCGCCGGGTGTTTATGAGAATTGTCAGGCCCCGACCCTACACTTCCGCCAATATTACTATAGCCTTTATGGGCAGGATAGTTGGCGCGCCAGGGCCAATCTCACGGTGAACTACGGCCTCAACTGGGCAGTCAGATCGCCGTGGTATGAGATTTTCGGCGAAAATGAATCTCTGGTATATGGCGAACAGTCGGTGGTCTTTCCCGGCGCGCCCACAGGCTGGGTCTTGCCCGGTGATCCTGGCATTCCCAGGACGATCTCCCCGGTTCGCCACCACGATCTTTCCCCGCGCATTGGTTTGGCTTATTCTCCCAGTATCCAGGGAGGTTTTTTGGGTAAGCTTATTGGCGGACCCGGCAAGACCAGTATTCGCGCCTCCTTCGGTGTTTTCTTCACCGCCGACACAAACGCAATGAACTTGACCATACAGGGAGATTCGCCCTATGGATTCTACTATGCGAGTCCCGTACCTCCACTTCTTGAGACGCCCTTTATTGATCGGCAAACCGGCAAAAACGAGGGCGTAAAATTTCCAGTTACTTTCCCGCCTCGCAATGTCAGTGCGAGTCACCCCGATAAAGATTTCAACTGGGCTCAGTTCACGCCCATCGTGGGTGCGCCGGTTATCGATTCCCGCAACAGTGTCCCTTACGCTGAACACTGGAGCTTCTCGCTCCAGCGGCAGTTGAGCGCAAACACTCTAGCAAGCCTGAGTTACGTTGGCACAGGAGGGCACCGGCTTCTCGCGGCCGTAGAAGTCAATCCGAGCAATGCCGCTCTGTGCCTCAGTCTCAGCCAGCCGAGCGAAGTGATGCCCGGGACCGCCACCTGCGGGCCCGTCGCTGAAGATGGGACGTTTTACCCCATTACCGGAGGGGTGATTCACGGCACGCGCTACCCCTTCGGGTCGAATTTCGGCACCGAAGGGTTGTTCACTACCAAGGCCAACTCCATTTACAACGCCCTGGAGGCCTCTTTGCGCCACACCTCCGGCCGCATGGAGTTCCTGGCCGGCTATACCTACAGCAAGTCGCTCGACAACTCCTCCTCCTATGGAAATAATGGCTCGCCCACCGGCGGTGACATGATTAACTTCCTGAACCCCGAGATCAGTAGGGCGCTGTCCTCTTACGATATGACCCACAACTTCGTGGCGAGCTACAGCTATCAGGTACCGTTCGAAAAGCTCTGGCACCCCAACCGATTGACCAATGGCTGGATCATCAGCGGCATTACGCATTTCTCCACCGGCTTGCCTGTGACCCTCCAGGAGTACGACGACAACTCGCTGCTGGGTACTCTCCATGCGGGTGGCGTGGGCATCCTCGATGTGCCCAACCGCCTCCCTGGTCCCCTGAATATCACGGATCCGCGCCTGGCCAACCCGACCACCAACACGGATCCTTACTTCAACACTTCCCTGTTCAGCAAAGAGGCGTTGGGACAGCTTGGAGATGCTAACCGGCGCTTCTTCCACGGTCCGGGCCTCAATAACTGGGACATGGCCTTGGTGAAGGACCTCCGCATTACCGAGTCGAAGAAGCTGGAGTTCCGGGGGGAGTTCTTCAACATCTTCAACCACGCCCAATTCGGGCTTCCAACGGGAAAGATCGTAAACTCGAGTTTCGGCTATGTGACCAGCGCGAGGGACCCGCGCATCGGGCAAGTTGCTATGAAGTTCATTTTCTAGCTTCGGTCTGAACTGGAATACCCCGAGGTCAAGTGGAGCGATGGAACTAGAAAGCTCCGCTTGACCTCGGGTAAGACCTCGCCATCCGGGGCTTACCACTCGTCAGCGGGTAGCGCATAACATGAGATCTTTGTGCCACCGGGACACGAGGGGGAAGCGGCGCTCTGACACCCATCGGTGCTTCGGCCTGGACGATTTTCAAACTGATATTTTCAAACCGAGCAGCGGAGCGGAGGCGCGTTTAATGCAAGACTAACCCGCTCACTCCAGCAGCCCCGGAGGCAGAAACATGAGCTCTCCGCTAGGCGATAAATCCTTGGGCATGAATGCGCGGATCTGCCGGCGTGATTTCCTGAATTCGGCTTTGCTGGCTTCCGGAAGTGTTTTGCTGAAGCCCCTAACTCCGCTCGAGCTTCTGGCTCAGCAATCCTCCTGGGGAGGGTACACCGGGGAGGGAGATTACGCGGGCGCCAACGGCCATACGCTAGAGGTGATGCTGGCCGCGCACGCGGTGCGGGATGGTGTGTTCGACTCTCCCCCGACACCGGTCGTGGACACGGGCGAGGTCTTCCACATGGTAGTAGTGGGAGGAGGCATCAGCGGGCTCGCGGCGGCGCTCTACTTCAAGGACCAAGCTAAGTCCAACCAGACCTGCTTAGTGCTCGAAAACCACCCGATTTTTGGCGGCCAGGCGCGGCGGAACGAATTCGTCGTGGATGGCCAGCGGCTGATGGTGCCGCAGGGGTCAAACTGGTTCCAGATGCCGCCTCCCTCACCGCTCATTGATCCGTTCTACGCGCGAATTGGGGTCAACTGGCGCGAGTTCAAATATCAGGAGTGGGGCGGCCCTCCCCCACCCATGGAGTTGAGCCGGAACAGCTATCACCACGCGCGCACGTTGCCCCCGCCCCCTAACTTCGGGTTCTGGTTTGGAGCAAAGTATGGCGATGAATCACTTGACAAACAAATGTACAGGCAGTAGTTTTATGCGATGGATACGACAATTACCGTGTTATTGGCAGTCGCGTCTGCTCTCCTCACGATTTATATGGCCTATCAGGGGGTGCATGTGACTTTGCACCCCACAGACGATCCGATCACGCGGAAGCATTATAAAATCAAGTTCTTAGCCTGCGGAGCCGTGGCTGTGCTCTTGATCGCATTTCAGGCAGCTAAGAACGCGCAGACCCAATCCGCAATACGTAGGCAACTGGCTGAGATTGAGCATAACACCAAGCAGCCTCCGACCGTTCAAGTTACAAACAATATGCCACCTCCGACCGTGATTAATAGTAGCAAGTCATCTGCGGATGAAGCTACTGAGAAGGCGCGACGCTCCATACAGGGGAAAATCAGCCGATACATAGATACGGGGAACTCGCTACGTACGAGATTTTTTCCGGGAAGTGTCTATCCAGACAAGGACCAGCATGAGTGGGCATTGTCTGTTCAAAGCTGGCATAAAGCCATCGAGAATTATCTTAAAACGATTCCCAGGGGGAATGTGTACCTCGCGAGATTTCGCAGTCAATCGAGAGGTAATGAGTCCTACCTTGGTGGAGGGATGACACCCGAATACTATGAAACTTGGAAGTTATTGATGAGCGACCAGCAAAAACTTGAAGAATTCCTTCAAGACCCAAGCATAGGAGCGCCCTAAAAATAATTTCATTTTGTACTTGACAAACAACTATTAGTGGCGTAAACTGTACTCATGATTAACAACATACCAGAAACGTTGCTTGAAGCAGTTCGATACTACTCCGACCCGGAAGTATGCCATCAGGCTCTTGCAGATGTCCGGTGGCCCAATGGTAAGGTCACTTGCCCGCGTGCGGATTGCGGCGGGACAGAGGTCTGGACGATCAATAGCAAGACACGTGGAATCATCTGGCGCTGCAAGACTTGCCGAAAGCAGTTCACGGTCAAGGTCGGAACGATTTTCGAGGACTCCCCGCTTGGCTTGGATAAATGGCTTCCCGCCTTCTGGCTTGAGATGTCATCGAAAAAAGATGTGAGTTCCTATCAGCTTGGCCGGGCGCTCAATGTGACGCAAAGGACCGCATGGTTCATGCTTCACCGAATCCGGCTCACGATGCGCGAAAACGGAGATCGCGACCCGCTGTCTGGCGAAGTCGAAGTTGACGAAACTTTCATCGGCGGAAAAGAGCGCTTCAAGCACGCGAGCAAAAGGCAGCATCTTGGCCGTGGGTCAATCGGCAAGTGCGCGGTCATGGGACTTCTCAAGCGGCATGGTACGATTCGCGCCAAAAAGGTACGGACTGTGCGCAAGGGAGAGCTTCAAGCACAAATCAGCCGCAACGTTGCTCCCGGCTCCGTCATCTACTCTGACGCATTGAAGTCCTATGACGGAATCGAAGAGCAGAATTACATTCACGAAGTCATCAATCACGCCGAAGAATTTGTCCGGGGCCGTGTTCACACGAACGGCCTTGAGAACTTCTGGAGCCTGTTCAAGCGGACAATTTACGGGACGCATCATTCCGTTGACGCTTTTCACCTTGACCGCTATCTCGATAGTGCTACCTTCCGATTCAATACTCGCACGATGACAGACGGAGAGAGATTCCAGACGGCCTTAAAACAGGCAGACGGTCGGAGAGTGACGTACAACGAATTGACCGGAAAAGAAGGTGAGGATGTATAAAGACACGGGACAAACTGGCGTCGAAGAAAAAGTCAAAATATCGCCGCGTAAGTTTAAGGCGGGGCTCAGGCGCTTGCTTTCGGTGGGCAAAGAAGAGCTTGATGCTCGACTCAAGCAGGGCCGTGAGCAGAGACGTGCCAACCGGAAGGCCAGTTAGTTAATGCGGACCGGAACACCCAACTTCTACTGCCATTGTTTGTCATGTGATTTGTCGCCCAAAGTATGGCCAGCAACCGGGAAAGTGGGTGGTCGATCCCCGGAGGAATATTGATGGCCTTCCCTTATCGCCGAAACTGCGGTCCGATTTCGCGAAATACCTGAAGGCCGTCATCGCGTATCATGAGTCACCCCCGCACGACTCGGAGGCGGAGTTGCGGCGCCTCGAGACTCTCACCACTGAGGATGTGCTCGCAGAGCGCTACGGCCTGAGTCGCGAGTTCATCCGCATGTTTGTGTCCCCGCACATGGGGGCCGCGACAGGGGCTGGGGCCGATGCCCTCTCCGGCACCCAGTACGGCGTGTTCGGCCCCGGCCCTGACATCCTCCAGCATAGTTTTCCCGGCGGAAACACGGGCTTCGCACGTCATATTGTGAAAACCCTCATGCCTGACGCCATTCCCGGCCCGCGAACGCTCCAAGCGGTTTGCCGGAATCGTGTGAACTTCGCCGCGCTCGACCGCGCTTCGAACCAGGTGCGCATCCGGCTGCGCTCCATGGCGGTGCGCGTGGAACACGAAGGCGAGCCGACAAAGTCGGCTTTTGTGCGCGTCATGTACACGCGCAACGGCAAAGTCTACCGCCTGAAGGCGCGCTCCGTGGTGATGGCGGGCGGCGGCTGGATCACCAAGCATGTGGTGCGCGACCTGCCCACCGAGCATCGCAACGCCTATAACCAGTTCAACTTCTCGGCCGCCGTGGTGACTAACGTCGCCGTCCGCAACTGGCAGTTTCTGTATAATCTGGGCCTTTCCGGCGGGCGCTGGTTCGAGGGCTTCGGCTTTTGGACCGAAGTGCGAACCACCGCCACGTTTGGCTCCGACCGCTCGACGATTGGACCAGACTCCCCCACGGTCCTGTCTCTGATCACACCTTTCTTTTACCCTGGCTTGCCGGTAGCGGAACAGTGCAGCAAAGGCCGCGCGGAGTTGCTCTCGACGTCATTTCGTGATTTCGAACGTAAGGTCCGCGAGCAGTTCACAGAGATGTTTCGGACGACGGGATTTGAGGCGCGGCGGGATATTGCTGGCATCATCCTCAACCGGTGGGGACATCATTTTATTGTTCCCCAGCCGGGATTCTATTATGGAAGAGATGGCAAACCCGCTCCGCGTGATATCCTCCGGAACGCACCGTTTGGCAGGATTGCCTTTGCCCACACCGACCTCACAGGAGATAACGGTCACCATTTGTCTATCGAAGAAGCTCACCGGGCGGTGACGCAACTGTTCTCGGTGTTGACGTAATTTCAGGCGTATTACCGGCTTCCAGCCATCATATAGCCGCCAAGATGGGGGCACTAGTGCACCTGAGACTGCGCTCAGTTAGAGACAGGGAGGGCAACTATGCGCAAAGCAACGCGACAGGAATTCACTCGCATTGTATGTCTTGCGACCAGTGGCTTGGGTGCGACCGTAGTGCACCCGGACTGGATCTCACTGGCCGGCGAACAGAAGAGGCCTTCAGTTCCGTGCAGAGAGTGGCCAGTTCGCCTGGTCTCTCGGAGGTTAAAGATAATGGGGAAGAAAGTCTTTTGGTTATTCGTCGTGGCTGCCGGCACGATGCTGGCGTCAAGCTCGGGGATGCTCGTGCAAACCGGAGGCCAAACGCCGATCTACCTTGATTCGAAACGGCCTGTCGAGGAGCGGATCGATGACCTAATGAGCCGGATGACGCTCAAGGAAAAGATCGGGCAGCTCAATTTATCGCATGGGGCACTTGAAAGTTATGGCATCTGGAGTTCTCGTTCCCATGAACCAGGAGGAGACACTGCGTTAAAGCTGGAGACGTACAAGAAATTCATAGCCGGAACGTATGACCCGAAAATCGGCCCGGCCTGCGGAATCTGGAGGCTCGGCAGTGAGATGCCGACCGAAAACACCCGCCAGCTAGCGGAATACTTGAACGAGCTGCAAAAGACCGCGCTGACGGAGACGCGCCTGAAAATACCGGTTATGGCCGATGAAGAAGGCGTGCATGGCGCTCTGTTCTCCGGCGCCACGGTTTTCCCGGAGGGTCCCGCCATCGCCAGCTCCTTCGACATGGATTTGGTCGAGGCGATCTACGGGGCAGCAGCGGCGGAGGCGCGCGGGGTGGGGATTCACAGTCTCTCCTCACTGGTGATGGAAGTGAATCGCGATCCGCGCTTGGGACGACTCGAGGAAGGCTACACCGAAGATCCCTACCTCCTTATGCGCCTTGGCGAAGCGCTTGTCCGTGGTGCGCAAGGCTACGATATTTCGGCTCCGGATAAGACCATCGCCTTGCTGACGAATTTTCCCACGCAAAGCGAACCTGCCAGCGGCCTGGAGCGCGGGGCGGTGGAGGTATCGGAGCGTTGCTTGCGCGAAAACTTTCTGCCGCCCTGGATCGGAGCCATCAGCAAAGCCGGGGCCTTGGGGGTGATGGCGAGTTACGCGGAAATCGAGGATGTGCCGGCGCACGCCTCGGTGAAGTGGATCAACGATGTCTTGCGGCAGGAACTTGGCTTCAAAGGATTTGTCATTAGCGAAGGTAACGGCTTCGAGACCTTGCTATATGAGGGCATCGTTCCCAGCCATAAGGAGGCCGGACCACTGGGTCTGAAGGCCGGAATCGATTTGGATAACTCTTACGTGACTTATGGCCCTGTGTTGGTCGAGAACGTGGAAGAAGGGCGCACCTCCATGGCGCTGGTGGATCGGGCCGTGCGCAGAATTTTGGGAGTGAAGTACCGCCTCGGCCTTTTCGAGAACCCTTACGCGGACCCGGACCGGGCGATGAAAATCGTGCACTCGAAGGAGCATCAGGATTTGGCGTTGCGCGCGGGCCGCGAAGGCATCGTGTTGCTGAAAAACAATAAGAACTTGCTGCCGCTCAAGAAGGATTTGAAATCGGTAGCCGTGATCGGCCCCAACGCAGACGACGTTGCGAACCAACTGGGCGACTATTCGGCGACGACCCTGTTGCACCAGGTGACGACGGTGATCGAGGGGATCAAAGCTGTGGTCTTACCGCAAACCAAAGTCACCACGGCACGCGGCTGCGAAATAACGGGCACGGACAAGAGCGGGTTTGCGGAAGCGGTGCGGGCCGCGAAAGCGGCGGACGTCGCCATTGTCGTGGTCGGCGAGAGGCAAGAGAGGAACGAGGTCGACCGGCGTGAAGGGCCCACTGACGGTGAAGGGCACGACGTGGCAAGTCTGGATCTCTCGGGAGTGCAGGAGGACCTGATCCAGGCGGTCTTCGAAACCGGAACTCCCACTGTGGTGGTGCTCATTAACGGCCGGCCGCTTTCGACGCGTTGGACGTTGGAGCATGTGCCGGCCCTGGTGGAAGCCTGGCTGCCCGGCGAGCGCGGCGGCGAGGCGGTGGCCGACGTGCTGTTTGGGAATTACAACCCCACGGGACGCTTGGCGCTTTCGGTGCCCCGCAGCTCCGGCCAATTGCCCATCTACTACAATTACAAGCCCGGCAAGGCTTACCGGATCCAGACGGGTGAAAACTACGTTGATATGCCAGCAACGCCGCTTTACCCGTTTGGTTACGGACTGAGCTATACCCGCTTTGAGTTTAGCAATCTGCGGATAGAACCGGCGGAAATCCATCCGGGCGGCGAGGCGCGCGTGACCTTGGACGTGAAAAACGTTGGCGACCGGGCAGGGGTCGAGACCGTCGAACTATATCTGCACGAGAAATACGCCCCGGTGGCAACCCCCGTCAAGCAACTCCGGGGGTTTGAGCGCGTGCCGCTGGACCCTGGGGAAACCAAGACCGTCACCCTGAAGCTTACGCCGGAGGATCTTCAGTTGCTCGACATCGACATGCACTGGCGCGTGGTGCCCGGCGATTTTGAGATCATGGTGGGAAAATCGTCGGCAGAGATAGTACTCCAAGGAATACTGAAGGTGACACCGTAGCGAGATGCCGCTGGAGAGCGCATGTTCGGACTTCGTTTTCTCAGAGCGTTTACTGGAGCATCTCGACTACCCAAGATCAGCAAAGTTCTTCATACAGGAGTGTCACCGGATCCTGCGCTATGGCGGAAGGCTTGTCATCAGCGTCCCCAATTTCGAGGCAATGGTTCATGCGTACATCCGAAGCGACCCGTCCTTCTTCGCTAGCACCAGAGAAAGATATGCGCGGCGTAATATATTTCCGCGCATTGGGACCTACATGGTCCTCCCTAACGTTTACTTTAGAGAACAGGATGACGACGAAAAATATGCTCCGCACTCATCTTGGAGCGGGCGCTACCCCGGCCTTTGAAGCCAAGATACTAACCTGGAGAGGGATGTACCCAGGATGGTAAACGGGAATTATGCGGCCACCGCAGCTTTCTGCTCCTATTAATTGCGATTCTGAAGTATTAACGTATTACTGAAATAGGTGCCACACACATTGGTTGATGGAAATTTCGATACATCCCGCTGAAGGGTTGGATGTGGCGATTATACAGTCGAACCTAAGCCATGATCTTGTAAATCAGGTCGGGCACGGATTTGAGGACTCCCCGACGCATGCAGTCGCGCGTGATCTATTCCAATCAACTGGAAATGGGGCCGAATACACGAACCAGCCGGAAAGGGGAAAGTGGATGAAAACCCAACTGAACTTTTCTTTCATAGCCTCAATAGGGTTGGTTTTCGGCATATTGGGAGGAAGTGCCGCGATATATGCTCAGTCCCCGAGCGCGGCGGAGCGGCTTGGTTATCCTCGGGAGGCGAAGCTGCTGATTATTGGTGCTGACGATCTCGCGTCTGCCCATTCCATTGACCTTGCCAGCTTCCGTGCGCTTGAGGCCCATAATGTGAGCTCGGTTAACGTGATGGTGCCGTGCCCGTGGTTCCCGGAAGTCGTGGACTATGCCCGGCAACATCCGGAGGCGGACATCGGCCTCCATATGACGTTAAACAGCGACTATAAGACTTTTCGTTGGGGGCCTCAGGCAGCGCGCAACCAAGTGCCAAGCCTGCTGGATCCCGATGGTTATCTCTGGTGGCGTTCGTCCTTAACCCTCGAGCACGGGCAGCCGGCGGAGGTCGAACGAGAGATTCGCGCGCAGATCGAACAGGCCATTCGGATGGGTTTGCACCCGACTTACCTGAGCGAGCACAATGGAGTCCCTAAGCTGCGGAAGGATTTTTTCACCGTTGAGCTCAGCGTGGCCCATGAGTATCATCTGCCCTACCGAGCTAGCCGCCCTTACCTGGAGAAGATGGGATTGCTTTCCATGGTCTCGCCGCAGGACATCATTCAGGATCGGTCTCTCACGGTACCTGATTCTACTCCCCCCGTTAAATGGTTGGAGGCGTACATGCGCATGTTGGATCAAGTCGTGCCGGGCTTCAATGAAATGGTTGTGCATCTCGGTTATGACGACCCGGAGCTCCAAGCCGTGATCGGTGATTATCCCGGCTGGTCCGCAGCGCGGCTGCAACGGGACTTTGATGTGCTAGGCAATCCGATGTTCAAAGAGGCGCTGCGCAGCAAGCATATTATCGTCATTGGTTGGAGGGAATTGGACAAACTCGTTCCGTAGCGATAAGGCCGCTCCACGGGTTTCACGCACGTATTACGTCCACAACTCGCGCGCATTGCGAATGAAACCAGCTGGCAGATGACAGCCAATGTACAGATGATGGCGCGGAGAGCTTATTGCTTGATGCCTACCATGATACCGGTTAAGTGAAATCGATTCGTGACCGCGCGTCGCGGTGCGATTTCGCGAAATATCTGAAGCCCGCCATTGCGTACCATGAGTCACCCTGAGCGGGCCGACTTTTTTGACTAACCTCAAGGTGAGTTTTCGGCTGTTGGAAGGCCAAAATGGAAATTCCAGACTGTATCTTTCTCGAGACTCATCAAGATGGGGATGGCGTTGTCGCCCTCTTTCAGAAAATTCAGCAACGTGCGAGCTCGCTTTTGCAGCTTCAAGAGAGTTCGCAGGAGTCTCATCCATGATCCAACCAAAGCAACTTGCCGTTGTCCTTGTAGTTCTATGCTCAGTGGTATGTGGGGAGGCTCGCCCCAGGCCCATGCCGGAGGACGCTCTGCAGCGCGCCTCAGATTTGACTCGCTGGACCTTCCAGGAAGATTTCAGCCATGGGATTCCGGGATGGGTTAGCTATCCGCTGTTCCAGGATGTGGGCTATGACCCCACAATTTATACGAAGGAAGTGAGCGGGTTGCCGGTACTGGTCCGGGATGTGATTTCATACGGCGAACGGCTGCTGCGGGTGGGAATGGTCCGGTCGCTGAAATTCCATATGGGACCGTCATCTTCTTTTCGGATTGTTTACGAGTTGGAGACGTGCGGGAAGATCCAAAGCCTGCGACTGGTTTTGGGGGACAGGGAGAGGCGGCGGTACAACCACGCACTCTCCTTCCAACCGGGGGTGCACGATGTGCAGATCGAGGGCCGGCAACTGGAAGTTCCAGCAGGCGGTAGCGAGGCGGAGGTGATCATTTTGGAGGCGGAAGTTGCGGCGCCTCCCTACGGGTGTCACAGTCGGCTGACGCTGCATGCTCTGGAGATTGAGGCGGAGAGGGAGGAGAACCTTCCGGTTCGTGCGCCTATGCTGGAGCGGTCGCCGGTTCAGGATATCGCGGTGGCGAGAGACGTGGTAACGGCGGATAAGGCCCTGAAGGTGAACTTGGGGCCGGGCGGGGCGGCGCGAGTTGCTGTTCATGACGAGGAGGGAGGGCTGGCGCGGACCGAGAGCATTCCGGCAGGGGAAGTCCGAATGATGCAGGTTGCCGCTCCCGACAAGCCGGGCCTTTATAAGGCTGTAATCACCAGCGGCCAGGCAAGGACGGATTTTAGGTTTCTGGCGCTGGGCAAAGTCCCCCCGCATCCTCGGGTGCTGCTCACGGACTCGCGCCTGGAACAATTGCGGTCGCAATCCAACTCGAATGAATTGCTGAGCATTGTGCACAAGCGGGCGAGGGAGTTGCGGAGTTCCCTTGCATATAATCCCAAAGCAGGAGAGAGCATCGAGCTACTCCCTGCCGACAACGCACTTCCCGGTTTAGATGAATTCTATGACTTCATTTATAGTTACGGCGACGCTATCGCTTTCAACGCCCTCGATTTTCGCATGAGCGGTGACCGGCAGGCGCTGGAGGCTGCCCGACGGGGGCTGCTGACCGTCTCCGCATGGACAACTTGGACCCCTCCGTGGTTCATAGCGAAGGGGCTCCACACCCACTACGGGATCGGAATATTCACGCAGGAGGTGGCGTTCGGCTACGACCTGATCGCGGCGGAGCTTTCGCAGGAAGAGAAATCGAAGATTGCCGAGGCCTTCTGGAAAAATTCCATCCGTCCCGCCGTCGACGCATACTTCTTGTACGATCACGTGCCGATCAACGCCACCAACCACCTGGCACACTCGGTGGGTGGGGCTATCGAGGCCTGCGTGGCGCTGTATGGCGACATCCCTGATTGGACGGCCAGGTTCGGACCAGCTTTGGCGGAGCTCGTGGTGGCGTATGAGCGCGTGCTGGATGGCCTGTTCCCCGGGGATGGCAGCGAGGCCGAGCCCGCACGCTATCAAGAGTTCGGTATGGAAGGGATGTCCTGGGGGTTGGCGGCGCTCGAAGCCCTGGGCATCCGGCCGCGCGGATACGCGAAGATGATGCAGGGTTTCTGGTCGCTTCGTTACGCCCAAGTGCGGCCCGATCTGGTGCTCGATACGGGAGATACCGGGTTGGAGGTGACGGAGCATTCAGGATACGCGTGGGGAGCGGAATTTGCGGGTGACCCGGCGCTACAAGCCTTCTACGAAACCGCCACAGACCTCAGCCTAAGGAGCGAATTCCTATTGCGGGATAAGGGTCCAGGCGGGGAGGGATTACCCGGGCTTCTGGACCTGGTGTGCTGCACGCGTGCCGGGGTGACCCTCCCGGCGCCCCCGCCTTCCCGCATTTTCCCCGAGCGCGGCAGCGCCGTCATACGAAGCGGCTGGGATCCCCAGGACGCCGTGATCTCAATTCGTGTGGGACCGTGGTTCAATCACGAGCACCATGACCAAGGGAATTTTCTGGTGGCAGCTTACGGCGAGGAATTAGTTTCCGAGGCGGGTTACGCGCACTACGACAACGAGACGGACCCGCATTTCCAGGATTTTTTTACCCAGGCGCCCGCCCACAATACCGTAATCCTCGATGACGATCCCTTCAGCCAGAAAGACTACGACGGCCGCTACTGGCCGCAGTTCCAGAATTTCCCGAAATTTGAGCAACACGTCCTCTCGCCCGGGATCGATTATCTTTCTGCGAACCTCGCTCCTGCTTACCGAGACGACAGCCAGGTCACGCGCCTGACGCGTGAGTACCTTTTTGTGAAGCCTGACATCCTCATCGTGCATGACCGGGTTGAGGCCGCCGTGCCCCATAGCTACGCATGGCTTCTTCATATTCCCCCGGGGGCGCAGGCGGAGATGGATGCTGCTGAGGCGCTGATCCGCGGCAAAGCGGCCTTTGCGGCGCTTACCGCCGCAGGGGAGAACAGCCACTGGACCCTGGAGCGGCAGCCGATCCCCTCCTTCGGCACTTATCGCGACTATGACCGAAGCCCGGTGAAGCGGCGGGAAACGTTCCGATTCGATTCGAGCTCGAGAGAAGGAAGGGCGTTTTCTGGTGGGACTGCACTTCCAAGCAGCCGGGCAGGAAGCGGCGCCCTTGCAAGTATTTTCAACCACGTCGGGTGAAGGCTTCGAAACGCCAGACGGGACTACACAGGTGCTTTTCCGTCGCAAGCCGGGGGAGTTGAGCCGGGGCAACTTGACGGCAGATGGCGACGTGCTTGCGATCAAGAATTGGAAAGGTGGGGAAGAGATCTTCGGCGGGAATCTGAAGGTCTTGCGGCGTGGCGAGCAAGTGCTTTTCTCTTCCAACCCCGCGACCGATGTGGCTATACGCGAGCCTGGGGCTCCGGTTGAAATCCATGTCTTTTGTTCGGCGACAACAGACCTGAGGGCATATGCGGGGAAGCCACCGCGTGAGGTGAGGCTGGATCAGGAGCTGGTGAGGGCTCCGCAGGGCGGAGGATTGATCTCCTTCGCGCACTTGGCCAAGGGAGAGCACGTTGTCAACCTCAGCTATTGAGCCGGAAACAGCGATAGAGAGTTTGTGAAACATTATGTCTTTAAATATTCTACCGAAAGGAGCACCGGATCGATGAAGCCACGACTGGACCGCCGATTGTTCTTGAAGGAATCGTGTGGCGCTGCATTTGGTGGTGTGACTGCGACGCTTCTTGGCTCAACATACGCAGGAGCTGCTAACGAGAGGGCTTCCCAACTGGTCGGGGGTTCGCCACCGACGCACGCAGGACAGGTCAACTTCCTAGTGGCCAAGGCAAGGAAGCCGACCTGTGAGATTGTCGTTCCGGCTGGGGCGTCAGAGATGTCCCAGCATGCCGCTTCTCGGCTTCAATCCGTCATTGCCGAGGTCGCCGGAGTGAAAGTGCCTTTCGTCTCGGGGAGCCAATCCTCGGGCAGTAGTGGCAGAATTCTCGTCGGCACCTTCGCTGAAAACCTTGTGGCTGCGCAATTCTTGCGGGAAAAACACTTGATTGTGCCCCTTGAGGATCATGATAAAGGCAGCCTGAAGAGGGCGTTGATTCCGGAAAATCTTGGGGAGCAAGGATTTGCTATTTACGCCGGTGACTACGAGGCAAGACCCACGCTGGCGCTCACGGCACACACGCCACTAGGCGTTCTGTATGGCGTTGAGACGCTGTCAGATCGGCTCTACGAGGAAGGTGACGGCGTGCTGGTGGGCCCGTTAAACTCGAAGCTGACGCCAATCTTGAATCTCCCGGCGTTCCGATACCGAAGTATCGCCACGAACCTCGGCGGTCCGGATTGGTATGCAGGAGGCCAGTGGGAAAAGGAATGGGCAAAGCCTGACGGCTCGGGTTACGACTGGCGTGGTTTCGTCGACTGGATGGTGTCCCACAAGATCAACATCCTCAATGCCTGGATTTTCGGTGTGGGGTTTGGCATTGCATACGATTCGAAGCGCTTCCCGGACCTCGTCAACCGTTATCATCCAAACGTCAAGCACGAGTTCATGACCCAGTTGATCGATTACGCCCACAGCCGCGGCATCCGCGTATTTATGATGATCAACTTTCCCGACCAGTGGACCGCGGTCGTCAAGCGATATCCGGAATTGGCAGGAAAGAACTTCAATCCGAATGACATCCCTGACGGGCCAAAATGGGAGGATTACCAAAAGTTCGGCGAGGGGGTGCTGGGAGGAACAAGGGACGAGTCGCTTAGCAATAAATATAGCTGGGTGTGCGGCTCTGAACCGAAGACGATGCAGTTCTGGCGCAGCTATCTCGAAGACCTGCTCGATCACTATCCCAAACTGGATGCAATCGGAGGCGAGTTTTCCGAGAACGACTACCTTGTCTGTAATTGCCACCTCTGCCGCGGGAACCACTTTGCCATCTTCGAGCGGTACTTTGCTGCTATGGTGGATGTCGGACAACGGCACAACCCGAATATGGAGTTCTGGGTATACGATTCTTGGGGGACACGGGATATCGTTCAGCATCAGGATCGCTACCCCAATTTCATTGACATCGACTGGTCAGTTATGATGGCAGCGCTATCTCGGCGAGAATATCTTCCACGCAGCAGGTGGTATCTACTCCACCGCGAGATTTCGCGCTTTCCAGATTTCGCTTACAAATATGGCGCTTCGATCCTAAATGAACGCGGACAAGAGTGTATGGAAATCCGGGTCGTCGCTTTCAAGAGTTGGGACAACGCAGTTCAGGCGTTGGAAGAGTTCAGTTGGAACCCGCGTCTCACGATTGACGAGTACGCCGAACTTTATATCCGGAAGCTCTACCGACGTAATGATCCGCAATTGGCCAAGTTATACGCGGGGTGGCTAAAGTTTCCCGGGTATCAGGAAATGGCGTCGGGTTGGGGGGAGGGGGACACGTTCTATCAGGACCCTACTCCGGAAGAGGATCGCGTGCGAGCTGCCGAGGCCAAAGCAACCGTAGCACAACTGCTCGAACAGATTCCTGATCACTCCGAGCTTGTGGAGACTATACGGCGACAATTTGCAGCCATGAATCACTTGATCAAGTAATACTAAGAGCTTATCCATCCTCGTATGGGAGGAGTCTATGGACAAACTAACTCGCAGGTCGATGCTGCGGCCCGCTTGCTCACACCAGGCCATCAGCTCTTCCCGACAAAATCCCGAGTCGCCTCGCAGCGTGATCTTCACTTCCGGCCAAGCTTGGCGAATCTGTGCCATGATCCGTTTTAGTTCTTCCACGCATCCAGCCGAGCCATCGATGTTGGAAGTCCGCAGTCGCGCGCACAGCAAAAAGTCCCCGCAGAAAATGTACAGCGGCAGATAGCAGTAATGCCTGTAGTAACCGTGGAAGAATCGCCCTTCCTGATTCCCGTGCACCGGGTCGTCCGTGGCGTCCAGGTCCAGCACGATCTAGGCCGGCGGCGTCGCGTACGCCTCCAGAAAAATCTTCACCAGAGGCGATCCACGGCGTCCGTGTCGATCACGATCTTCTTGTACCGCTCCTTCTTCTCAACCTCTGCCTTGGTCAGCTCTAACCGATTCAACGTGCTCTTGCCCGCCAGCGCCTTCCCCCGGTCCCGCTCTCTCGCCCGGCTCTTTCCCGTCGGATCAGGCTTCTCGGCCAATACCGCCAGCAGCGGGTCTCCGCGCAGTTGGTCGTGATCGTTCAAGTCTTCGTAGCCCAGGGCCAGGGCATACCCCCGCTGCGCTACCAACTCCCTCACCCCGTGCTCGACCTGCTCGGGCTTCCGATAGTCCCGAAAGCAGGCCGCAAAGCGCGCGAGGATCCCTGTGCGCTTCTCCACCTCGCGCAGCAGCAGACCGCCCGCGTCGCTCGTGATCGCTCCGCCGTCAAACTCACCCCTCACCTCACGCCCCGCCAGAGGATGAAATTCAAACGATTCTTGGTTACACTGTGTGCGCAAAAGGCTGTCCTCCTTCTTCGGCACAAGTTTTTCTCCCAAGAGCACTTATGCCAGAAAGAGACAGCCTTTTCAATTTATTGGTGAGAAATCCGGGCTAGGTTTCGTCGGGGCTGAGATTCTGGCGAACGGCAGCTGCAAATTCCTGTGCTCATTAGTTAAATGGTCCGAGGTAGTTCGCCAATCGGTCGACGCCAAGCCCTTCTGGGCTGCGCTCTACCAAGTTCCACCTTCTTGATATCGCAAAACTTACGGCGATCACTCTGATTACAGTGAGGGCAAGCACAGGCGGCGCGAAAGGTGTTCTTGAGGGACTTTGATGGTTGGAAGCCATTGCTAACATAGCAGATATGGTGCCGCGGGACGGAGTTGAACCGCCGACGCCAGCCTTTTCAGGGCTGTAGTCGCCCAAGGCCATCTCGTTGATTCAACGCATATTAGCTTGGTTCTGCTCCGCTTTTTCAGCCCGTTTATTGGAAGCATAATGGAAGCACAGCCTGCGGGACGGTGTTTGCCTCAACAACGCAGGAAGCACAGCCCGGAAACGCACCGCGCAACTTGCGGCCAATCGATCCATACGGTCGGTTAGAACTTTCAATCCAGTAGGTTCCTCAACGGGGTTTCGCACAGTCGGAACGCGCTGGGGGCAGCACAAAGGGGTGGACGTGAAGACGCGGATGGATCGCCTGGGTCACGTGAACGAAGGCACGAGTGTTGGGCTCGGCGGCTCTAGCGATCAGGCTCAGTTGCTGGCTTCAGAGCTAATCTTGAAGAGTCTTGAGGTAGCAGGTTCACAACTCAAGCAGCACAAACCTTCTGCCCCTTAAAGTAGCCGGAAAATGTAGCCATCGGGAAAGTGCCTTCCACTAACTGCTTGAAAAATTGGTAGGGGTGGAGGAATCCACGACCCTCGGATTAGAAATCTGGCAGCAATAAGGTAACTCGTTGATTTTGCGGCACGGTTGGCGACCAAAAAGCACGCAAATGCACATTCGGAACGCTCAAGTTGTACCGATCTTGTACGTGCGCCGGGATAAACCGGCATGTAGTCGGGAATGAAAGAGTCCTGCAGGAAAGGAGTAGCGAACCATCCTGACCTCGAGTTTTGCGGCGGCCATCGCGAGGTGGCCGTTGAAGCGTAAACAGAGGCATCAGTGGGCTGGGTATTGAGCTTCGAAAATCGGGGATACGGGGCGTCGACCCTGTGTACATGTGGGGAAGGCAACACCTGTCGATACCAAAAACTCGATCACTCCAAGCGAAGGAAGGGCCGAGGGGAGTTAGTACTTCCCGTTCGGCGAATTCCTTATCGCGCTCAGTTCATAGCCGATGTGTCCAAGTGTACGAATCGGAGGAACCCAAATTAGCGGGGCTTCCTGTTGAGCACCTCAGGTCGCCCGTAGCGGAAGGAGACTGAGAATCTTCCGAACAGATCGCCTGTTCAACCCGCGCGCCGCTCGTATCGGTGATGAAGTCCACCGACTTCAGGAAGTTCGACTATGGGACCAAGCTCCGGAGACTCCGCGGGGCGCGATTCAGGAGGGTCCTTGCCGAGCGCGAGGTGAGTGCGCGAACGCAGGTAATAATCGAAATAGGATTTGAGAAATCGCCGCAGAGACCTCTCGTTGAGAATCACGATATGATCCAGGCACTCGCGCCGAATGGAGCCCACCAGTCGCTCGGCGTAAGGATTTTGCCAGGGCGATTGCGGGGCCGTCAGGACTTCCTTTATACCCATGCCCCGAACTCTTTCACGAAAAGAATCTCCATAAATTGCATCGCGGTCATGCAGCAGGTAGCGGGGAGCAGTTTCCCACGGGAAGGCCTCGGCCATTTGTCGCGCCGTCCCTTCCGAGGTGGGATGCGGGGTAACGTTGAAATGGAGGAGACGCCGCCTCTCGTGCGCCAAGACGATAAACACATATAGAACCCGAAAAGTGACGGTCGGCACGACGAAGAAGTCCGTGGAGACCAACTGCTTAGCGTGGTTATTCAGGAAAGTACGCCAGGTTTGGGAGGGCGATTTTCGCTGACGAACCATGTACTTGGCCACGGTGGCCTGGGAAACCTCGATGCCAAGTTTAAGGATCTCACCGTGGATCCGTGGTGCTCCCCAGAGCGGGTTCGCCAAACTCATCTTGCGGATCAACCCCCGAACTTCCAAATCGAGGGTAGGCATCCCCGGTTCGCCCTGCCGACTCTTCCCTCTCCAATACCAGCGGAATCCTCTTCGATGCCAGGCAATAACTGTCTCGGGCTTTATGAGGAGCAGCGCCGCGCGCCATTGCGACCAGAAGCAGGACAGCCAAACCCAGAGCAGTCGGTCCGCGGAGTTCAGACGAAGTCGGCCGTGCTGCGACCTCTTAAGGACAGATAGCTGGTGGCGAAGAGCGAGGATTTCAACCTGCAGCGCTGCACGAGATCGAAACCACGATCGGATGCTGACAAAGGCGCAAAGGAGAGGAGTAAACATGGGCCACGAAGGTTAACAAGAGCCCTCGATAAGATCAATCATTTCAAATTGAACGAGATTACTGGTAGGGACAGGCCACCGCTCCGACCTTGCCCAAACACACCTCCGCCACCATGCGTTCGAAACCGGCGCGCGTCACCGTCCCGGCCGCGGACCGGCCGAGGTCTTCATCCACCACTTCGATTTCGCGCCAGCCCAGCTGTTCGAGGCGTTCCTGCATGGCATACTGTAACTTCTGGCTTTCCAGGTTATGGCTGACCTGATAAGCCGACGACTGACGAACATACAGGATCGCCTTGCGTTCCAGATGCTGCGTTTTGATCTTGTCACTCATTCCGCGCCTCCTTCTGATGGCCGGAGGCGAGGACCGGGCTTAAGTGCTCGCGCAGCAGTTGCGCCAGCAGCTTCAGGGTCTTCTGCTGGATTTCCTGAGGCAGTCTCTGCCAGGACGGACTCAGGTGGGGCGGATGAAACAATTTGAATTGATTGGCTGTCGGTCGGCTCTCTGACGTTCGCATCAGCACCTCCTGGGACTAGCAAGGAATGATGCTGAGCTTGTAGCACAACCTCTGGGCTGACCTGGGGGGCACCTCGAAGCAGGTCCTTCAAATCCAGCAATGCTTCGCAGGACACCGTGGGAACTGCCATCTTACGCATCCGACAGCAGGTTGCAGAATCAAACATCCATTGCGGCACGTCCAAGCACCGAGCATCCGGGCTCTCCTCGATGCCGCACCGATATACCGCTTGCCTATTCTTGACGAGAGTTTCATAAGTCCAGACCGAACGACCGTACCACGGATGCCACGGGTAAAAGACTTCTCGAGATTCAGTACTATGGGTGTTGAGTTGTCGAGTTGTACCACGAAGACCGCACGCACCTTGGGTTGAGGAAGGGAACCCCCGACCACAGAATTCGCTCCACAGCCTCGGGGCGCATCCTATCTCAGGATCGACTTGGCGGGCTGCATCATCGTTACGATCGGGCTGCCTGATCCGGGCCAACTTTTCGCCCATTCTTATATAAGTACGCCGCATCTGCCCAGGTCTTCGCCTAAAGAGAACCTTCGCGCTCCTCAAAGCAACTCTTAACCGAGTCCAGGTTCTCTTTTCAATCCGAGGCACAAAGCGACTCGCGCCATTCCCTGCGCGGATGAGATTTTGGCGAGACACAGCAGGACAAAATGACGTCAAAATCGCGACAAGGCAGAAAACACCTTGACAAGGCACAATAAAAGGTATATACACCCGCAAAATCTTCCTGGGAGGTGGCCAACATGCTCCGCCGACCGATAGCTTCTCTCTTACCTGCTTTGCTCATGGGATTCTTGATTTTCCCATCCATTGCGCGAGCCAGCATAACCGGATCGATATCAGGTATCGTAACAGACCCGACGGGAGCAGCAGTGCCCAATGCGGAAGTCACCGTCGTCGAGGTGAATACGAACATCACCCAACGCGTGCGCACCGATAGCTTAGGAGCGTATTCATTTTTAGCGCTGCCGGTCGGCCGATATCGCATGCAAGTGGCACTCACAGGTTTTGAGACTTACGAGCAGACCGAGATCATATTGAATGCCAACGATGCTTTGCGCATAAACGTCGCCCTTAGGCTGGGTCAGATGACCCAGCGGGTTGAGGTGACCACAAGTGCGGCCCACGTGGAAACCACCAGTACGCAACTCGGAGACGTTATCGGCAGCACGACCATGGAGACCTTACCCCTTAATGGGCGCACCTTCACCAATCTGCTGGGTCTTCAGCCGGGGGTCGTCCCCGTCGAGGCCGGGACAATGTATTGGGGAGGAGATACAAAGGGCACCACTGAGGGTGGTAACGTTTCCATCAGCGGCCAGCGCGAGTCCAACAACGGATTCCAGGTGAATGGCGGTAACGTTGAGGAAACACTCAACAACCAAGCCGGTGTCGTACCAAATCTGGACTCGATCGCTGAGTTCCGACTAATCACCAGCGATTTTGACGCGGAGTATGGTCATTACAGTGGCGGGATGATCAATGTGGTCACCAAATCCGGCACCAACGCTTTCCACGGTGACGGCTTCGAGTTCCTGCGGAACGACAAACTGGACTCCCGGAACTTCTATGATTACAACAGCAACGATCCAGTCACCGGGGCGGAGGTTCCTGGCACAGCGCGGGGTGTGTTTCGAAGAAACCAATTTGGTGGGACACTAGGGGGGCCCATTCGGCGCGATAAGCTATTCTTTTTTGCGGATTACCAGGGAACCCGAGAGCAGCATGGCTTAAGCTCAGGCATACTCCTGGTTCCTTCGCCAGCCGAGCGGAATGGAGACTTCTCGGGAGACGACCTTACCAGCATCTTCTCGGGCAGTGTTAACGGCACCTACTTCGCCAGTCTCCTTTCGCAGAGACTCGGTTACGCTGTAGCAACGAACGAGCCATACTGGATTCCGGGGTGTACGACCTCCTCCCAGTGCGCTTTCCCGAATGGTATCATTCCCAAAAGCGCATTTACTGCTCCCAGCATCTCCCTTCTCCAGTTTGTTCCCATGCCCACCGTGGGCCCGTACTGGACGTCCTCGGCGAACATCCAACGCACACGCGATGACCTGGGAGGTGTGCGACTGGACTGGAATAGCCAATGGGGAATGATGACGGCATACTACACTTTTCGGGATTTTAGCCAACTCAATCCTTTCGGGGTCAGCGATGTACCCGGCTTGCCTACCGCGAATAGTGGCCACATTCAGCACCTGCTGCTAGGCTATACCCGATCCGCGCCTACATCGGTGAACGAGTTACGCCTCAGCGTTCTGCGTTTTCCGGACAGCCACGGCAAACCCGCACAGTCGGGGGAGTGGGGCATAAAGCTTAGTGACTACGGCTTCAAGGAAGGCGTGCCCGGAGGCGTGAATGTGGCGGATTCTCGATATGAGGCGCTTCCGTCAATGAATATTGGCAACGTCGGGATTGGAGCTCCTAATTGGGATTATAACCGCTTTGAAACTCTTCCTCAGGCACTGGATAACTTTTCCAAGATAATGGGGACGCATACTCTCAAGCTTGGCGGCGAATGGCATTACACCAACTTCGTTGCCATCACCCCGGTGGCGGGCGGAAACGGCTGGTGGGGGTTCTCAGGAGCCGAGACCGGAAACAACTTTGCCGACTATTTGATCGGCGCCATGGACCCTTACTCAACGCAGAGCGCCTTAAATACTGACGAGCGCAAGACATATGTGGGAACCTATGCACAGGATAGCTGGCGTGTGCGAACCAATGTTACCCTCAACTACGGACTGCGCTGGGAACTGAACCAACCCTGGTACGAGAGGTTCAACCAGAGAACTAACTTTGTCGCCGGTGTCCAATCTACTGTCTTTCCTAACGCCCCAGCAGGGATCGTCTTTGCGGGTGATAATGTTCCGGGGTACGGTAAAATACCCCGCGGCAGCGCACGGACTCCCTACAACAACTTTGCGCCCCGCATCGGAATTTCTTACTCCCCCTCGGCTGGGGGTGGCTTTCTAGGGCGGTTACTGGGCGGACCTGGGAAGACGAGCATTCGAACCGCCTGGGGCCTCTTCTATCAAACTATTGAGGGGATGAATACGTACAATGTCGATCCCGAGCCCCCCTATATTCTCTCTTACACTTCGCCGGTTCCTCCTTTATTTGAGGCGCCCCTCACTGACAGGGCAACTGGCAACATTCGCCCGAACGTGTACCCGTTTTATCCGGCCCTAACGGGCGGTAAGAATTTTGACTGGTCACACATAATACCGGTGGGCGGCATCCCCGGCATTTCGATAAACAACCGCACGCCCTACACGGAAAGCTATCATTTCACGCTGCAGCGGCAGATCGGAAATAACGATCTACTTACATTGGCTTACGTGGGCAGCCAGGCCCATGCACTGTTGACTAATCAGATGGTGAACCCTGGAAATCAACAACTTTGCCTAAGCTTGAGCGACCCTTCGGAAGTGGCGCCCGGCACACCGACGTGCGGCCCCTTCGGGGAAAGCGGAGTTTATACGCGGCCGGATGGGACCATCGTCAACGGCACTCGCGCTCCGTTCGGGCCCCTCTTCGCCGACGATGCTAATGCTGTGACCATTGGAAACTCCACCTATAATTCTCTGCAAGCGAGTCTCCGCCACACCACGGGCCGGCTGTCGTTTCTGGCCGGATACACTTACAGCAAGTCGCTGGACAATGCATCGTCCATTAATGACGATGGCATAAATCCGATAAACCAGCGGCTTTCAAAAGCTCTCTCCGGCTTCGACATGACCCACAACTTTGTGTTTAGCTACAACTACATGCTTCCCTTCGACCAACTTGCCCACAACGCACGGCCTCGCCTCACTGCGGGCTGGCGCCTGGCGGGAGTTACCCATTTTGGGACGGGTTTTCCGGTGCGGCTCAGTGAGGGGGACGATCGTTCGCTTCTGGGCAGCACGGGAGCCGGCGTGGGCAGAGCGGTCGATACCCCGAATTATACGCCTGGCGATCTGCACTTCACCGATCCGCGCGCAGGCCTTCCATATTTCAACACTCAGCTTTTCAGCCGCGGTGCTCTGGGCCAAATCGGCACATCCAACCGAATGTTCTTCCATGGTCCTGGGATCAACAATTTTGACCTGGCCCTGCTAAAGGACTTAAGGTTGACCGAGCGGTTCGCTTTACAGTTTCGCGGGGAGTTCTTCAATATCTTTGACCATGCTCAGTTCCTGAATCCCGTCGGCAGTATTACCAACAGTGCGTTTGGCTTGGTTACTGGGGCGCGTGACCCTCGAATCGGTCAGGTCGCCCTCAAAGTAATATTCTAACGGGTCGCGGTACAACCCGGATCTAGACGCCATTCGTAGAGGCGGACTTCAACCCAGTACCTAAGACGCAAGATAGTAACGGCGCCCAGGTGGCAGCTGCGAAGAAGGCCTAGGTGCTTTTCAGCGATCTGCCAAAACACGAGCCTTATGTGCGTCTCTTCAGGATGCCCACGCATGCCTTCACTTAAACGGAACGTGGCTAAAGAGGGGAGAGGAAACGCGTGCCATGACTAAGAAATTTAATGCTTCGAGAAGAAGATTTATCAAGACCGGTGGCGGGCTGCTCGCCGCCCCTCTCGCTGCCCGGTTTCAACCAGTGGCTGGGGCGTCCTCAGCCACGTCTCCACTCAAAACGCCAAAGAAGGTGCCCGTGATTGATTGTCATGTCCATGCCGGTGTGGCAAGGATGGCGGGGAACTCGGAGGATCTCACTGACCCTTGGTACACCTTCAATGACCCGGAGTTGACCCTGCGGCATATGGAGGAAGTCGGCATTGATGTAAGCGTCATATTTCCTGTCGAGAACTGGACTTACGAAGAAGCCAATGAGGAAATCGCCCAGATCTGCCGGCGCTATCCAGGAAAGTTCATCGGTTTTGCGCGGCATCATCCCGAACGCGAAAGCGGGCGGATTCGTTCCTTGATGTTTCACGAGGTGCATGATCTGGGATTGAGGGGGCTGGGCGAACTCCACGAGGAACCGAGCCGCGAGATGCTGGATACATTAAAGGAGTTGGGGATCCCCCTCCTCTACCACCCAGAACGGGTGGCCCTTTACGAAGATTTCGTGCCGAACTATCCCGAAGTCAATTTCATTTTGTGTCATTTGGGGAGCGATGACTCCGGAGACTGGCGCGAGCACTTAGCAGGTATCCAACTGACGAAGTGTTACCCGAACGTGTACATCGAAACCTCGACCGTGATTATTACGCCTTTTCTCGAAAAGGCCCTTCAAGAGCTTCCGGCGGAAAAGATCCTCTTTGGATCGGATGGGGCAGACGTTGACTCCCGTATGGAGGTCTATAAAATCCGGGTTCAAAATCTGCCGAAAGAAAAGGAGGAGCTGATCTTGGGCGGCAACATATTGCGCCTTCTCGGAGGCCGTTTATAGGATGGAGCGAGAATGGGAGACCAAGCCCTCATAGTTGACTGCCACGCCCAGGTAGGGCAGGGAGCGACATGGATCGAGCCCGAGAGGCCAGTGGACTATCAGGTGGAAGTGATACTGGCTCGTGCTGCTGAGGCTAGCATCGACCGCACTTGCATCATGGCTCCCCGGAACGATTCCTACGCGCAGGCGAACAAAGACGTAGCGCGTCTTTGTGAAAAGCATCCGGGTAAGTTGATTGGATTTGCCGTGCACAACCCGCAGAAAGAGGCAGGCCACTTGAAGGATGTACTCAGCGAAGATGTGCGGTTGAGAGGACTCAAGGGGCTGAAGACGGATGGGCATCCCACCCGCGAGATCTTAGACGTAGTGGCCGAGTTGGGCATACCCGTAATTTACTACCCCGTGCCCAATCGGCGCTCCGAGTTGACCAGGATGTATCACCTCATGGCCGCGACCTATCCATCCGTGAATTTTATCCTGCCGCATCTGGGCGCTTACAGAAGCAGTCCCTGGGGGGCCCATCTTGAGGCGATCGCTCTCGCGAAGCGGCATAGCAATATCCATCTTGAGGCTTCGGGGCTCGATGGTCTTCAATACCTCGAAATGGCCGCGCAAGACCTTCCCGTGGAGCAGATCGTGTTTGGGTCGTTTGCACCCGAGCACGACGCGCGTGTGGAATTGTACGCGTTCAAACTGCTCAAGCTGCCACCTCAGCAGGTAGCCAAGGCTATGGGCGGGAATATGCAGCGGCTCCTTCAATTAGGGACTTCAGTGATTCGCCGATCAGGTGAGGCGTTGGGGGGAGTGGTCTGTTTCTTACGGCCTTGCGGTCCGCAAAAGCTCATGAAAAGCTGATCATAGCGTGGATGGCGCAGACCCCTACCCTGGGAGGCCTGCGCTCCCAAAGGGACTTTGGGAGCTCGTCCAGAGGCACAGACCTCCAAGTACATGGGTCTGGTGCGCCGGGATAAACCGGCAGAAAGCAGAGAATGAAAATTTCTCACGAGGAAGGAGTAGCGATCCACTCGGCCCCGAGTTTTGCGCTGGGCGTCGTGAGGCGCACGGTGAAGCGTAAACAGGGGAATAGGTGGGCTGGGTATTGAGCTTCGAAAATGTCCAATCAGGACGCCGACGTTTTCAGACTAAACGGAAGGCAACATGAGGCCGGGACGCCAACGCGAGTTCCGGCACAGTCCTGCGTAGTCGTAGACCCCAGACACGCCTAGACACTTTCTGCACGAGAACCGGGAGACCTCGGAGGCGCCGGCCGCCGTAGATCGTGGCCGGACGGCGGGAAAAGGCGATGGCCGTACAGCCCGCCTGCACGCTCTCGAGGAGTCGGACAGCGGAACAGTACCGATGAATCATTTGAACAAAGACGGGAAGCCGTTGGCGGAGAATGAGGAGGGAAGGCCGCTGATCAAGGAGAACACCCGTTGGCCTAACACGCACCCGACACAGAGCGGGGCACGCGTGTCCCAGGGACTCGCGGGTGTGCGGAAAGCCGCGAAGGAACACAGGGAGATGAAGTTCACGGCCTTGCTCCACCACTTAACGGTCGATCTGCTGCGGGAAAGCTTTTACGCCTTGAAGCGAAAAGCTGCACCGGGAGTAGACGGCATGACGTGGCAGGAGTATGAAAGCGGGCTGGAAGGTCGACTCGTCGATCTGCACAGCCGGGTCCACCGTGGAGCATTCCGAGCGAAGCCCTCGCGAAGGGCGTATATCCCGAAAGGCGACGGGCGGCAACGTCCGTTGGGGGTTGCGGCACTGGAGGACAAGATCGTCCAACAGGCCGTGGTCACCATCCTCAAGGCGATTTACGAGGAAGACTTTCTGGGCTTCTCGTATGGCTTTCGACCGGGACGCAGCCAGCATCAAGCGCTGGACGCGCTCTCGTACGCGCTCACGGTGAAGCACGTGAACTACGTTCTTGACGCGGACATTCGTGGATTTTTCGATTCGATATCCCACGAATGGATGCTCAAGTTCGTGCAGCATCGCGTCGCCGACCCCCGGATTCTCCGGCTCATCCAGAAATGGCTGAAAGCCGGGGTGAGGGAGGAAGGCGAATGGTCGGAGACGGAGATGGGTACGCCACAAGGGGCGGTGGTCTCGCCCCTGCTGGCGAATATCTATCTGCACTACGTCTTTGACCTGTGGGTGCAGGCGTGGCGCAAGAAGCACGCCCGGGGAGACGTGGTCGTGGTGCGGTATGCCGACGATACGGTCCTTGGATTCCAATCGCAGACGGAAGCCGACCGCTTTCTGGAGGATTTCCGGGAGCGGGTGGGGAAGTTTGGATTGGAACTGCATCCTGACAAAACGCGCCGGATCGAGTTCGGGCCGTTTGCCGAACTTTACCGGAAACGGAGAGGAGAAGGTAAGCCGGAGACGTTCGACTTTCTGGGCTTCACGCATATCAGCGGGAAGAACCGGAGGGGGCAATTTACCGTGAAGCGGAAGACGATCAGCAAGCGCCTGCGGGGGAAGTTGCAGGAACTCAAGCAACAACTCCGGCAGCGTCGGCACGATCCCATCGCGGATACGGGTAAATGGCTCCGGTCGGTCGTGCAAGGCTACTTCAACTATCACGCGGTACCGGGAAACCTCGACCGCCTGCGAATCTTTCGGGAACGGTTGACCCGACTGTGGCGAACGCAACTGCGTCAACGCAGTCAACGCCACCGCCTCAACTGGGACCGACTGGGGAAGCTTGCGGCCTGCTGGTTGCCTGCTCCGCACGTTGTGCATCCTTGGCCATCCCAACGGTTCGCCGCCACACATCCGAGATAAGAGCCGTATGCGCTAACCAGCGCACGTACGGATCCGTGCGGGGGGTACCGGGTAACCGGTATCCCTACCGCAACCGCCATCGTGCGTCGGCTCGCCAGGAAGTACAGGAGATTCCGATGGCAGAACCAGTTTACGATGCGATCGTGGTGGGATCTGGCGCCGCAGGAGGGATCGCGGCCTACGTCCTGGCGACAAAGGGACTTAACGTTCTGTGCCTTGAAGCTGGCCGCATGCTGGATCCTGCCAAGGACTTCTACACGCACAAGTTTTCATTCGAGTGGCCATACCGGGGCAATGGAAAGCCGGGGCAATACGGCAAGGTTCCTTTGGGCATGGAGTGGAAAATCAAAGAATGGACCGACCACCTCTATACGATCCCGGAGGAAGATCCTTACGCGCTCGCTCCCGGCGCCAAGTTCACCTGGACACGGTTGCGGGCCGTGGGCGGCAGGACTAACTTGTGGGGACGGGAGGTACTCCGCTATGGCCCGCTGGACTTCAAGGCCAAGAGCATGCAGGACGGGTGGGGTGAAGATTGGCCGATCAGCTATGAGGACATGGAGCCGTATTACGATCAAGTCGAAAGGCTGATCGGAGTGTCCGGCAGCGAAGACCATGAAATCATGAACAGCCCCAAGGGCAAAGGCCTTTTGCCACCCTTTCGACCGCGCTGCGGCGAACTGCTCCTCAAGAAGGGCGCTGAAAAGCTCGGCATTAAAGTTGCCGCGAAGTCACTTGCTGTGCTGAGTCAACCCTACGACGGACGCCCGGCGTGTCATTACTGCGGCGCCTGTAGTTTTGGCTGTGATACACGTTCGCGATACTGCTCGGCGAAGTCCTGATCCCCAAAGTTACGGAATTGCACAATTTCACCTAGCGCACCAATGCTGCGGTGCACAGGGTTCCGGTGGATGGCAACACCGGAAAGGCGCGGGGCGTAACCTTTATCGACACGCGGAACAAGCAGGAGTACGAGGCCCATTCGAAAGCCGTCGTGCTCGCAGCCTCGATGGTCGAATCCATCCGAATCCTATTCAATTCCAGGAACCGCGAATCCCCAACGGGCCTGGCTAATTCCAGCGGCACGCTGGGCCACTACCTGTTGGATAACGTGTCCAACCCTGTCGTCTACGGATTTTTCCCGCAGCTTGCAGGGCGCCCCAGCACCAACGACGACGGGCCCGGTGAATCATCCACCTTGATTCCTCGCTACAATTTTGGGCATACGGATAAGAAGAAATACCTACGCGGTTTTCAGCTTGATCCCCACACTGGTTGCGGAGACGGACCCGGGCCGGGCGTAGCGCTGCCGGGTTTCGGCGCCCCTTACAAGGCAAAGATCAAAGAGCTCTATCCGGCCTCGGTATCCCTGACGGGTCAGGGCGAAGGCTTGGCATTCTATTCAAACTATGTGGAGATTGATCCGGATGGGCGCACGGACCGACTGGGGATTCCCCAGGTACGGTTTCACACTAACTCCGAATACGACCACGCGTTCGCGATGCTGGATGAGATCTATGGCCACTGTGAGGAGCTCCTTCGGGCTGCGGGAGCTGAGATCTTTCCCTACAAAAAGGTTACTCCCTACCCTTTAGGTGCCATTACGCACGAGGCGGGGGGCTGCCGCATGGGGGATGATCCGCACACCTCGGTGCTCAACAAATGGAATCGCTGCCATGACGTGCAGAACCTGCTGGTGGTAGACGCATCGTGCTTTGTGACTCACCCGGAAAAGTCGATCACAGGCACGATTATGGGCATATCGTATCGGGCTTGTGCCCACTTGGCAGAGGAGTTTCGGCTCGGAAACGTTTAGCTATTGCTCGTAGCGGCGGCCAGGCAGCACGTGGTTATCGCCGATCACTAGCTTCGGGGTGAAATCATGGAACAAATCATCGCTCGGCGCGCCGCGCTCAAATACCTGAGTCTTCTCACCGGCAGCGCAGCGGGCCAGGAATTTCTGGCGGGTTGGTTGCCTTCGGCGAAGGCTGCCTCCAATCCGGCCATGCCTGGCATGCACCACGCGCCGCCGCAGGCACCCGCGCCGCCTTACGTACCTCAGTACTTCAAGCCGGAAGAGTTTTACACTGTGGAACTTCTTACCGAATTGATTATCCCGACTGACGACAAACCCGGGGCCAAAGAGGCTCAAGTCGCAAACTATATCGATTTCGTAGTGTTCGCGGCGTCAGAAAACGAGCCCGAATTACAAAGGAGTTGGACCCACGGCTTAGCCTTGCTGGATCAACTGAGCCAGGAAAAATACCATCGCGCTTTCCGGGAAGTTTCCGCAGCTGACCAGGAACGCCTGCTGACAGAAATGAGCCGTCCCGAGCACGACCCGAAGGCCAGCCATCCCGGCTTTGACTTTTATCGTCTCGTCAAGCAAATGACGGTCGAGGGTTTCTATGCGTCGCGTGTAGGACTCATTGACGTTCTGGAATATCAAGGCCTCACTTATCTCAGCGACTTTCCCGGCTGTACTCACCCCGAGCATCACACCTGATGCACTCTCTTCCAGGATGGCGCACACCCGTGTACTTGGAGGTCTGCAATTCACGAAAGGTTCCAAGAGATCCCTGGGAGATCACAGATCGCCAAGAATAGGGCTCCACGCCATCCTGGGAGCGGAATTGTTCGCGCCCAAGCAGGCAACCGCCGGGCAGTTCTGCCACTACGACAAAGCCGCAGCGTTGCTGAGCACTTTATGGAACGCCGCCGCGATGTCGTCCATGTCGGCTTTCGGCCCCATCAGCATATGATGGCCGAACTCCATGGCCGTGGCCGTAAGCTCATCGTTGTGCGGGCAATGGTTCTGTTCGCGGTACCGGGCTAGGCGCTCCTTGGAGTAGAGTCGCTGATACCCGCGGGAATTGAGGGTATGTTCCAGGTACGGTTCGCGATTGAGCGCGGGTCCATAAGCGCCCTCGATCGGGATTCCTTCCGCGTTCAGCGCTTTAAGCACCTGGTCGCGGGGCACGCCATTGTAATGTGCGGCGTCGTAGCGCATGCCAAAGTGGTAATAGGTCTGGTGTGCAGTCTCCGGGTATTGCTCCTGCGGATAAATCCCTGGAATCTTTTTTAATTGCTCCTTGAGATAATCAGCATTCTGCTCCTGCACGGCATGGACCTTCTGATACCGAGTAATCTGAGCCATCGCGATGGCGGGAGCGAAGTCGGAAGTACGATACTTTGCTCCGCGAATCACGATACGCCCCTTCTGCTCGAACCCAAAGTTACGCCAGATGTATGCCCTCTGGATCAGGTCCGGATCGTTGCTCACCAACGCGCCCAACTCGCCGCCGGGCAGGACCTTGCTCTCCTGGAAGCTGAAACAGCCGGCCGTTCCCAGCGTGCCCAGCCGCTTGCCCTGCCATGTGGTCGTGTGCGCCTGGCAGGCGTCCTCAACCACCGGAAGATTGTGCTTCTTGGCGATAGCCAGAATCTTGTCCATATGCGCCGCGTTGCTTAGCATGTGGACAGGCAAAATCGCCCGCGTGTCCGGAGTGATGCGGTGTTCGATGTCGTCAGGATCCATAGTAAAAGTCTTCAGGTCGGTATCCACAAACACCGGCAGCGCAAAATTAAGGAGGATGGCGTCAATCGTGGCGATGTAGGTATAGGGGGCTACCAGAACCTCATCGCCAGGGCTAACGCCTACTAATTCTAGCGCCGTATGAAGAGCATGCGTGCCGCAAGGAGTCGTTACACAGCCACCCACGCCCAACTCTTTTGCCCACGCCTTTTCAAACTCTGGAATAAAATTCCCCTTGTCGTAGGTGCACCAACGATGGCTGCGCAGGGACTTGAGAATGTTCGCTTCGTCCAGCTCGAACGTCTGAGGCCACTCGGTAAAAGGCTTGGTTCGAACTGGGGTACCCCCGTGAAGGGCCAGAGCGTTGGGATTTCCCGAAACCGCAGGCGCACGTGGAGCAAGGCTTGCCGCTGCGAGGCCCGCCGATGACTTTTCGAGAAACTCTCGCCGAGTAAGAGTGAATTTTTTCATAGGGCTCCTTTCGATAGAGGCTTCACTAGAGCGGGAAGCAATCGCGCGATTTCTTTTTGCTGGCGTAATCTTGAGCCCGCCTGATTCCAGTGTCAACAAGAAAAGTCGTTCAGCAACTCCCTCCATACAATAACTTGTCCTACAGAACCGACCTGGCGAAGCTAACCAAAATAAACGCTGGCCGACTCCTTCTCCTCATCAAAATAGACCTCGAGCTGGACCCAAGAAGGCCTCGCCGGGGTTCGTCGTCGTTGGCGCCTACCGGAGCGCCCCAGTAGCGTCTTCGAGGATCAGAAGGTCTTCGTCGTTAAATTCCTTCTTCAGCTTGTGGAAAGTCGCGAGTGCCTCGGCGGCTTTTTCCTTCTGCCCTGTTTCACCAAGGAGCCGGGATAGCTGGTAGTAGGCTGGAGCCAGATCAGGCTGGCAATCGATCGCTTTCTGAAGCTCCTGCTCGGCGACTTCCTTCCTGCCCTGCTTAATGAGCAGTTTCGCCATATGGTAATGCGGCAGGGCGTAACCGGGTCGGAGTTGGATGGCTTTTTCAAATGCCTGCTGTGCTTCGCTAATCTGATTTTCTCTCAAATATGCGGTTCCAAGATGAAAGTGAAAAGTGGCATTGGCCGGCTGAAGAGCAATGGCGCGCGCTAGATACTCTTCTGCCTTCCGGCTGTTGCCCACATTGACCTGGATGACTCCATAAAGAAAAAGGGCACGCGCGGAACGAGGGTCCAGCTTGAGAGCCCGGTCAAGGCTGCGTTCGGCGTCGGCATAGCGTCTCTCGATGTAGTAACTCACTGCCTGACTGTAATAGGCTTCGGACCAATCCGGCGCGACCTCGAGTGCTTTGCGGATCAACTCCAAGGCGCGGCCTTGTGGACGTTCATACTGAGCGATCCGCGCCGCCAAAATCAGATAGCGTGGGTTACCAGGTTCCTCATTCATTGCCTGCGTCGCCTCGTCCGCGGCCAAGGGTAGGCGGCGCAGTTTTGCAAATGCGGTCGCCCTCAGGAAGTGAGCCTGGCCAGAGTTGGCGTTGGCAAGTGCATTCAGCGCTTCCTCTGGCTGACCAGCGCCCAAGTATGCTGTACCCAGTTGTTCACAGGTCGCAAGGTTGTTGGGATCCAGGTCCATCGATCTCCGAAGATAGCGAATGGCCTCCTCAGAGTTGCCGCTTTCCAGGAGAAGGCTCCCCACGGAAGCATTCCATCGGGCGTCTCCACCCAAACGCTTTGAGTCCCGAGCAACCTGCTCCCGCGCTTCCTGGGTTCGCCCCAACGCGAACAAGCCGCGCACGATATTAAACGCCACGTCGGGCCGGCCGGGCTCCGCCGCCTCCGCCTGCCGCAGGCGGCGAAGAGCATCTTGCGGTTTCCCCATCCCGAGCAACAGCACGCCCAGATTGTATGCCACATCGGCGTTCCTAGGATTTAGTTGGGCAGCTTGCTCCAGTTCGCGCAGTCCTTCGCCCTGGTTCCCTTGTTGAAGATAAGCAAGAGCAAGATTGTAGTGACCGTGGAAGGAGCGCGGGTTCAGTTTGAGGCCCTGCTGGAAGTCCTTGATGGCTGCATCAGGCTTGCCCTTCTGAAGCTCGAGTTCAGCTAGCATCAGGTAGGCTTCCGCCAAATTCGGGTCTGCCTGAATGGCCAAACGAAGCTCGGCCTCACCTTGGACCAGAGCGTGGGCCTTAATCGCTTGTACCGCTTGTTCCAGATGGAGATCGGCCTCGGTTTTATGAGACCCAGAATCCTGCGGAACATATCTCGTTCCCGGTGGCAGGTCAGCCTGGTCTCGATCTTGAGATACCAGAACCCTGTATGGCGCGAGACCTAGCAGAGAAATTACCAGGACGAACCCCACAAGGCACCAACAGCAATGGCTTGGCCGGGAAATCATAGACACGTTCTGTGCGTCTCGCGTCCCCTTCTGGTTCGTGAGTGTAAACGACCTAGGTCACAGCCGCAAGGTGTCAGCTTACCTTTATATTTGAAGTTTAGACGTGAACATTCGGCCGTGTCCAGAATCTGCATTTATGCATGTTTGGAGGTAAGCCTAAAAAGGACTTATTGTCTTCTGCGTTGGAAATCAGGATAGAAAGGGTCGACAGCACCCGAGTTTCGTCATTTCACAACCCCAATTTCGCCCCGTTCCCCTTGCGGTCTTGCACGATTCAGCCTGCCGCTCAACTCGTAACCTATGCTCCGACCGGACGACTCCAGCGCGCCGGTTTGAATTCTAAGGCGTATAATCTGTCGGCATAACCACTGGGAGGCGACGAGATGGCCAAGACCAAAGTGTTGACAATCACTGTTCAGAATCAGCCCGGCGCAGTCGCGGCGATCGCGAAAGCGCTGGGGAGTGCGAAGGTAAATATCCTGGGGCTCTTAGGAACGGCCCAGGGGGCAGCCGGTACAGTCCACCTTGTGGTCGAAGACGCCAAGCGAGCAAAGAAGGTCCTCAACGAAGCCAAGCTTGTATACGAGGAAACTGGGGCGGAGCAACACGAACTGGCGAACAAGCCCGGTGCGCTGGCGCAGCACTTGGAGAAGCTCGCAGCAAAAGGTGTCAATCTGAGTTCAATCCATGCGACCGCAGTGAAGCGTGGGAAAAAGGCGGTTGTGGTTTACACCGTGGAGGCTCAGACAAAAGCCGGGGAGCTACCAGCTACGGCTCCGGCCGCATAGCCCAGCTTAACGCCCGTAACCGCGTAGGACAACGGTTTAAGAAGTAAAGGTGTGAGGGGCAAACGCAATCCGAGGCTCCAAACCGCGGGAAAGGGATCGTTGCGTCCTTCACCTTCTCCATCGCGTGTGCCCACTCGTGCTCGTGTCGCTTCCCATCGTAATTGAGCCACACGGAATGTAACCGGGTGTGCGCTCTCAAATAGTCGATGTGCCAGTGTGGTCGTGTGGACAGCTTCTGATGGTGGGCGATCCGGGCACGCAGGCCACCAGGCCCCAACGCGCTCCCCAGATAGACGTAATACCCGCGCTGAAGCTGCATCGTTCCCAGGCGCCCGATCTGAATACGGGCATT
Source organism: uncultured Acidobacteriota bacterium (assembly GCA_963804995.1). GTDB lineage: Bacteria > Acidobacteriota > Terriglobia > UBA7540 > UBA7540 > Bog-366. The sequence goes on along the minus strand of CAWDSK010000006.1, from coordinate 825,463 downwards.
GCTCGCACACGAAAGGATCAGCGCATATGTCCCGGGCTTCGGCTCAATGACCATTCCCGTCAATGTCCTATTCTGGACTGGCAGCATCTCGTTTCGACTCTGGTAAAATACCTCGAAAGGAACATCGGCAACCATGACCCACTGGAAAGTCATTGCGCTGGTCAGCGGTAACATCGAAGCCGTTTCCGGCCCTGCTGCTCAAGACCGGCCGGGAGCCCACGAATGGATTGTCTGGCAAGGGACCGCTGCTGACAAAGCTGAAGCCCTCCAAAGTGCAGAGAAAGCAGATCCCAGGGTCGACTTGGAGTGGATGCGCATTCGCTACGAGAGGGATCTTATCCGACGGTAGGATCTCGCTTTGCCCCTTGCAATCCCTCGCTTCACTCCAGACAACGCCACTCCCGAAGAACCTGATTCGCGTCGCGGATATCGGCCCGTGTACACTCAACTCCACTTGCCGGGCTAAAACTCCTCTACCGTAGGGGGTCGCTTGGAGCGAGGATCAGGGAATGCATCGATTCTGAATACGCGCTGACCATCGACGTGCCCCATTCAGTTTGACAACGTGCGGTTGCCGCTGGGGTATCGGGCATGAGAAAAGCTCACGGTCAGAACCGCGCTGACCGTGGCCCCTGATATTTTATTCGGTCTCAATATCCGCAGCATGACAAACATCAGGCAGGAGCATTGGATGCCGCGAGCATGGGGTGTATGCTAAGGGTTGGCCAAAAACAGAAATCCTGTTTAATTTGAGTAAGCATGTCAATCCTTCGCCACATGGCGGGCTCAATACACGCGAAGCACATCCAATGCGCTTTGGGCCCGGCAGTTCAAGCGAATCAATCAATTGAAGACGCGTGGGAGCTGCTAATGACTGAGGCGGACGGTTATGATCCATTGTCCAGACTTTCGTTAGTCTTGGCTGGAGACCGTCCCGTGGGCTACATCGGGTTTGAAAGCCTTGACACTAGCCTCAAGGACGTTGCCAGCGTCGCAGAACCGATCCTGGCTGACGGTTTGGTGAGTGCGGATACGCCCGTACTTGAGGTCGCCAAATTGTTCTCGAAAGAATCACGCGGCTTCTATTTCGTACTACAAGAGTCTCAGATCACGGGTACGATTCATTACGAAGACCTCCTCGGGCCACAGTTCAAACTGTGCCTGTTCGCGCTCACGCTTGAGCTTGAGACAACAGCGCTCGATCTCGCTCTTAAGGACCCGGCGGCTTCCTGGTCTGTTCTGTCCGAGGGGCGGAAGAGAAAAGCGATGTTCGCATACAACAATAGGTACTCACGAGAGCCTGATCCCGAAAGGTTACCGATCTATCAACTCTTGGGATGCACGATGTTCATCGATAAGGGCACGATACTGCGGAAGCGCAGACTGATCGCCGACGGCTCAAACGAGATCGACTCTCTTTTCGATAAGGCGGATCGCGTTCGGAATTCCTGTGCCCACACTGATCCCGACAAGGAATTCGTGCACTTACTGCTGGGCCGGGCTTCCTTGCAAGGCTTCATCGCTAAGACCGAAGAGATGATCGCGTCAATGCGGCGCCAACTGGGGAATTTGGCGGACAAATAGAGCCCGCTTGCCTGAGTGAGCGGGGAGCCACGGTCAGTGGTTTGCTTACCGTGGGTTCTTCCCTTGATGGCGCAGGCATAGTCTGCTGGAATAGTTTCATATAGATTCCGTGCGCAGAGGGCAGGTGAACCGGCTGGAAAATGTGCGGCGGTCGGGTTACAACAATTTTGCTTTGGACAAGGCAAACCTCGCTGCCCCAGCACATCTCTGGCTGAATCATCTGATAACTGGTACCATGCATTCACAGCAATCGTGGGGTACAGGGCGGTTGTCATGAACAAGAGTGACCTGGTTCGCTATAAGAATCTCCTCTTTTCCAAGCGCCAAGAACTCTCCACCGGCAAGAGAATGGTGGATTCGATTCTCACCTCCGGCGAACGTCGCGGAGACCCCGTCGACAAGTCCTCTGGTGAAACCGACGCCGTCACACAAATTCGGTTGCATCAAACAGACAGCAAGCTCTTGCGGACCATTGAGGATGCCTTAACCCGGATTCGGCACGAGGAATTTGGAATATGCGAAGAAGGCAGGCAGCCGATTAGCAAGGCGCGCTTAGAAGCGGTGCCCTGGGCCAGGCATTGTAAAGACTGCAAAGAGCGACAGGCGTCTCTCATCTGACGTGTTGCACCTCGCGGATTACCACCACAATCCCTACCCAGATTCTTTGGCCTATTCGGTAGAATACAATACGTGGTTGGTAGATTTTCTGCGGAGGCCTTATGGACCACGCTAAGCAGCGTAGCATATTCAGAATCCTGCAAAGCGAGCCATGTTCTCCCCTGAATCGTCGAGTACCCACCAACCCTCACCCGTGCATCTTGCCTAGTGCTGGCGCCGACCAGCACTCGATGTTGGACATTCCCCGAACTTTGAAACGGACGCTCTCTTCGCCGCCCTCGCTAGACCTATAGCCTGCTCTCTGTCCTCGGTCTGTTCGTGCAGGACTGCACACGAGCACCCGTACGTCTTTTGAAAGCAAACCACAGAGTGCATGGATCGACCTCGTGTCCTTTCGGTAAGCCTGCTTAAATCAACCTTGCCATCCGGCCTTCTACCAGCTATCGCCTATATGCGGAAACACGAAACAGGTCAGAAGGAGAAAGCCGCCCGGACTCTCTCCACTTTCAACAGGCTGAAAAAGGAATTTAACGATGAGGACCCTCTGCTCCTCGAAGCCGCTACTATGGCGATTCGATAGAAGGCGTTGCTAAGGAAAAGCACTCGCGCTGGAATTCCATCCAGCTGTTCAGCGTCCCCCTGCACCAATTTTCTCTATCTGGGGGGTGTCCCGGGTGGGAGTTGATGATTTAAAAGTCGACCAAAAGGCCCTGGGGGTCCGGCCGCTTGGGGGCGCGGACCAGCGAAACAAACACGGCGGTGGCAAGACAAGGAATGATCGACGCGGCGATGACTACGGGTTGGAAGGAGAAGCGGTCGGTGACGCGACCGATCAAGTAAGTGGAGAGCAGGGTTCCGAGCCCCGCCCCTGTCCCTGACAATCCGCTGACCGACGCCACCGCTCGAGTGTTGAAAGCGTCGGCGGGCAAAGAAAGGAACATGGTGGCACACGCCGAAAAAGCAAAGGAGGCGTAACCAAAGAGGCTGACGAGCAGCAAGTACTTCGACGTGAACGCGCAGGCCATGAGAATCAGCATGCTCGGCCCGAAAATCAGCAAGACGGTGCGCCGGGAACGGCCCACGGGCCAACCGCGGGAAATCCAGAAACTGGAAAGCGCCCCGCCAAAAAAATTGCCGAGATCCGACGCCAGGAAAGGGATCCAGAATCCCAGGATGCTCTGTTCGAGCTTGAATCCCTTGCTCACAAGAAAGATGGCAAACCATTCCGACATTAGATACCAGTAAGGATCGAGGAGGAATCGTCCGAGGACAATCCCCCAAGTTTGGCGATATCCCAGCAATCGGAACCACCCGACAGAGGGTGAGGAGCCTTGCGGAGGCTGGGAGGACCCGCGACCTTGTTGAATGTAGGCAAGTTCTTCCGGCGAGATGCGAGGATGCTTCTCCGGCGAATGGTAGAGCCATTGCCAAAGGACAAGCCATACGAAACCGAATGAGCTCGTGATCAAGAAGACAGGGCGCCAACTATGAAAAGTATGGTAGGCCCACAGCACAACGAACGGAGCGACGGCGCCGCCGACCGAGGAACCACTGTCAAATATCGCCACCGCCCAGCCGCGCTCTTTACTAGGGAACCACTCGGAAACGGCCTTGGTTGCGCCCGGCCAATTGGGTCCCTCACCGGCGCCGAGCAGAAATCGAAATACGCTGAAGCTGACCAATCCCCGGCACAGGGAGGTCACCCCCGCCACAATGGAATAAAACGCCACTGAGATCGAAAGTCCCTTGCGCGTTCCCAGTCGGTCCAGCAACCGGCCGCCTACCGACTGCATAATCGTGTAGGCAACGCGAAATGAAATCAGAATGATGGCAAGGTCGGTGTTGGTCCAACGGTACTCGATTTTCAGAATGGGCGCCAGAATGCTTAAGGATTGCCGATCGATGAGGTTGACGACCGTTGAGGCGAAGAGAACTCCCCCAATCCACCAGCGAAGGTGGCGGATCGGGGGTTTGTGCGGCTTGTGGGTTTCGTCCATCGGCTCCCTGCGCTAATGGATGCACCAAGGAAATGTCCCGTGGGGGGATAAAGTACGATAGGTATCATCCAGCTTTGTCCGGAATGCGCTTTTTGGCGTTGCACCGCCTGAAAGTACACACCCGTTTGTTTCCAACCGAACCATTTCAGTCAACAACATTGCTGCGTTCTTCTCAATTTTCGTAAAGGCCTCAACAATGTCATCCACATCACCATCCGAACCGATCAACAGACTGTAACGGAGCCACATGCTCGCAGTGCACAGTTTCGTCGTTATGGGGGGCAATGATTCTACTCACGCCATCTATCCCAGCGCTGGGCGCTATCAACAACTCGGAATCCACGGATATTGAGGTTGCAGGGCGAAGGCCCCCCTTCGCCCCCACAAAACAACTCTGCCTTCCACTACCGCATTGACCACGCGGGCGGAGAAGATGGCCGGAGAAGGCCTTACGACGCCAGGTCCGCGGCATTCTTCTGGACCTTGGAAAACGCTGCCGCGATGTTGTCCATGTCGCTCTTTGATCCCATCAGCATATGATGGCCGAACTCCATGGCCGTAGCGGTGAGTTCGTCGTTGTGCGGGCAAAGGTTCTGTTCTCGATATCGCGCCAGGCGCTCTTTGGAGTAGATCCGCTGATACCCCCGGGAATTGAGGGTTTGTTCCAGGTACGGTTCGCGATTGAGCGCGGGTCCATAAGCCCCGCCCATCGGAATTCCTTCTGCATTGATTGCCTTAACGATCATGTCGCGGGGCACGCCGTTGAAATGCGCCGCGTCATAGCGCATGCCGAAGTGGTAATAAGTCTGGTGCGCCGTCTCCGGGTATTGCTCCTGGGGATATATCCCCGGTATCTTTCTTAGTTGCTCCTTGAGATATGCGGCATTCTCCTCCTGTATAGCATGGACCTTCTGGTAGCGAGTGATCTGTGCCATCGCGACGGCGGGGGCGAAATCGGAGGTCCGGTACTTGGCCCCCCGCACCACGAAGGTTTCGTGGCGGGCGTCCGGCGGTAGGCCAAAGTTACGCCAAGTGTAAGCCTTCTTAATCAGTTCCGGATCATTACTAACCATAGCGCCCAGTTCGCCGCCAGGCAGAACCTTGCTCTCCTGGAAGCTGAAACAACCGGCCGTTCCCAGCGTTCCCAGCCGCTTGCCCTTCCAAGTCGTGGTGTGCGCCTGGCAGGCGTCCTCAATCACCGGGAGATTATGCTTTTTGGCTATGTCCAGAATCTTGTCCATATGTGCCGCATTGCTCAGCATGTGGACAGGCAAAATCGCCCGCGTGTCCTTGGTGATGCGGTGTTCGATGTCGCCTGGATCCATGGTAAAGGTTTTCAGATCGGTATCCACAAACACCGGCAGCGCAAAATTAAGGAGGATGGCGTCAATCGTGGCGATGTAGGTGTAAGGGGCCACCAGAACTTCGTCACCAGGGCTAACGCCCACTACTTCTAACGCGGTATGAAGAGCATGCGTGCCGCAAGGAGTTGTCACGCAGCCACCCACCCCCAACTCTTTAGCCCACGCCTTCTCAAACTCGGGAATGAAATTCCCCTTGTCGTAGGTGCACCAACGATGGCTGCGCAGGGATTTGAGAATGTTCGCTTCGTCCAACTCGAACGTCTGAGGCCACTGGGTAAAGGGCTTAGTTCGAACCGGAGTGCCTCCGTTCAAGGCCAGAACATTGGGATTTCCTGAGACGGCAGCCGCACGAGGAGAACCGCTCGCCAGCGCCAAGCCTGCAGAAGTCCTTTCCAAGAACTCACGACGCGTCAAAGGATTCTTTTTCATAACTCATTTCTTCTTTCAGATTCTGCTACCTTCTCGGACGAAAGATTATTGCTGGGAACTAAGGATACACCTTCATGCTTCTGAGGGTGACAGATTCTAGGTGAAGACAGCCACCCTGCCATGGCCAAGGAGCGGCCGGACATTCCCACCTAATACTTTGGCTTCCTGCTCGGGTGGCAGCTTGAGCAGTTTGAAGACGTAAATTTCCACACACGGGTCCCTTCGGGTATGTCACGATGTCTGACATCGATCCCCTTATGCTTGCTGGCGCAAGGGACGGGGAAATCTGGAATCCGGTCAGCAAAGCTGGTAGGAGAAAAGCGGCGGCAGGACGTTCTGACCACCTCCGGAGAGACTTCGCCCACGCTATATTCCTTTCCTTGTATCTTGTCAAGCCTGCTTTTGCACGTGGGTGCGCGACATAGAAGTTGAAGGTTGAGGTTTTCTTGATCCATCACGTGTGTCCTTGCGTAGCGGGGCATTGCGAGAAACGCGCGGGCCGGGAGGTAGCGCGGGCGTCTCGCCCGCTGTGGCACGGGCGTCCCGCCCGTGAGCCGTCATGGCCAAGATGGCCATGCCAAGAGCGGTCGCGCGAGCATCCTGCCCGTGCGTTTCTGTCATCTGACTTTAGCTTTGTATCCTGCTGCTCCAGGCTAGGGGTTTAGTTGTAGGGCGGGACGCCCGCGCTACCTCCGCTTTTTCGCTCTTATGTCGTGCACCCGAAGCAGGGGGTTATTGATCAAATGAGAGTAACGTGCTACAGGAAAGGGTCCAGGATTTGGGGAGGAGGAAGCATGAAGGTAAGGTTGAGCGATTCCGAGGTCCCAAGGAAGTCTAAAGTGAACCAGGCGCAGATTGGAAACATGGCCGCGCAGACGAGCGACGGCACTTTGGGTATGAATGCGCGGATTTGTCGACGCGATTTTCTGAACTCTGCCCTGCTGGCTTCCGGAAGTGTGCTGCTAAAATCGCTGACCCCCGTTCAACTCCTTGGACAGCAGCCGTCCTGGGGAGGATATCTCCGGGGTGGGCGATTACACGGGCGCCAACGGGCAAACGGAAGAAGCGGTGCTCGCCGCGCATGCCGTGCGGGATGGCGTTTTCGATTCTCCCTCGACGTTCGGGGTCGACACGGGCGAGATCTTCGACTTGGTGATCGTGGGGGGAGGGTTCAGTGGCTTGGCGGCGGCGCTTTATTTCAAAGACCAGGCATCGCCCAAGCAGACCTGTTTGGTGCTCGAAAACCATCCCATTTTCGGCGGCCAGGCGCGGTTGAACGAGTTCAGGGTCGATGGGCACCGGTTGATGGCGCCGGCAGGCTCAAACTTTTTTACGACTCGCGGACTCGATCTGGTTGGACAATTCTACGCGCGCATTGGGGTGGATTTCCGTGAGTTCAAATACCAGGAGTGGGGCGGCCCTCCCCCGACGATGCCGTTGAGCCGGACCAGCTATCAACACCAGCGGTTTTTGCCCTCCCCCTCCAACTTCGGCTTCTGGTTTGGGCCGAAGTTTGGCCAGCAACCGGGAATGTGGCTCGTTGATCCCTGGAACAATCTGGAACGTGCTCCCTTACCCCCCCAACTGCGAACCGATTTCGCGAAGTTTCTGAAGCTGGTCATCGAGCGGAACCAATCACCCCCGCATGAGACGGAAGAGGATCTGCGCCACCTCGATACCCTCACTTGCGAGGTGATCGCGGAGCGGTACGGCCTAAGCCGTGAGTTTGCCCGCCTGTTTATGGGTCCCAGTCTCGCGGCCGACCTTGGGCTTGGAGTCGATGCCATGAGCGGTTACCATTACCGGTGGATATTTGGCCTCCCCGGCGACCCCGCACAGCTGCATAGCTTCCCCGGCGGGAACACGGGCTTCACGCGGCACATCGTGAAGACCCTCATCCCGGATGTGATCCCTGGCCCTCGCACGCTCGAGGCGGTTTGCCGAAACCGCGTCAACCTTGCCACGCTGGATCGCCCTGCGAATCAAGTCCGCATCCGCCTGCGGTCGACGGTTGTCCGTGTCGAACATGATGGAGAGCCGGAAAAATCCTCCTATGTCCGCGTGATGTACACACGCGACGGGAAGGTTTATCGCCTGAAGGCCCGCACGGTGATCATGGCGGGAGGCGGCTGGATCACCAAGCATGTGGTGCGGGACCTGCCTTCCACCCATCACGAGGCCTATGACCAATTCAACTATAACGCGACCTTGGTGGCCAACGTGGCCGTGCGCAACTGGCGCTTTCTGCACAAACTAGGCCTTTCCGGAGGACGCTGGTTCGAGGGCTTCGGCTTTTGGACGGAAGTGCGCACCATCGCCACGTTTGGCGCCGACTCGCCCACCATCGGACCGGACTCTCCCACCGTCCTGACCCTTATCGTGCCGTTCTTTTACCAAGGCTTAGGTGTGGCCGAACAGTGCAGCAAAGGCCGGGCGGAAATACTTTCGACTTCCTTTCGCGAGTACGAGCGGAAAATACGCGAGCAGTTTACCAACATGTTTTCGATGTCCGGATTTGACCCACGGCGGGATATTGCCGGGATCATCCTGAACCGTTGGGGGCATCATTATGTTGTTATCCCGCCTAGATTTACGTTTGGAGAGGACGGCAAACCCGCTCCGCGTGAAATCCTGCGTCGAGCCCCCTTTGGCAGGATTGCCTTTGCCAACACGGACCTGGCGGCAGAATCGGATCACGATACCGCGATACAGGAGGGTCATCGTGCCTTGATGCAACTCCTGTCTGTCTTGTAGCCGACGCACTGGGGGCTGCACGTCTTTTTCCACCTTTTTGGCAGAATTACAAATTTGACAACCCCGTGGTATTGAGGTGACCGGCTTTTTGTACCAGAGGTAATGAGAGTCTACAGGCCACTTCGTTTCGGCCCAATGTTCCTTCACCTGTCTGCTGGGACCTACCATTAACTTCACACCAGTTTCGGGCCTTGGTGCACCTCTCCGCCGCCTCCGAACATATCCATGCTTTGAGCCTCCTCAACGGCTCCGTGCGCGTTCCAGCCGTGCATGAAAGCAACCGCGTAGGAGACTCTGAATCCTGTCTAGGAAGCGCTCTGGGTGGTCGTGGACTTCTGACAAATAGCTAGCATCCTCCTGGAAAAGTGGCGCAAGGCGCGATCGCGTCAAGAGTCCTGCCACGTGCATTATTGCCCTCGTCGGTTCCGCCTCCCGAAGCATCTCAAGCACGGAGCCTGCATTCCCCAGTCCGCCTTCATCAAGGGCTCGTTGGCCCAAATCGACAAGCGGTTTCGAAGACTCAACTTCATCACGAAACTTGAACACCTTTCCCTCAATAGTCGCTTCAAATACGTCCAAGGTCAGTGATTCGATAGACACGCGGTTCACCGCTTCCTGCCTTTCTTGGGCGGCCGCCCGCCCATCTTCGCCCACCGTGTTAGCTCCTCCTGGCTGTGCCCCTTCGCGCGCGCCAGACCTCCCCGCCGCCCCCATTCCTGGCGTTGCCCGAGCGTTGTCCGTACGGCGCGAGCTTCGCACTCCTCAAAGCACCTCTTGACCGAGTTCAGGCTCCGTTTTCACCCTGAGACGAGGACGAATCGCACCAGGTGTTGTCGCGGATGAGATTCTGGCAAATGACAGATGCAAATTCTTGTGCTCATTAGTTAAATGGTCCGAGGTAGTTCGCCAATCGGTCGACGCCAAGCCCTACTGGGCTGCGCTCTACCAAGTTCTACCTTCTTGATATCGCAAAACTTACGGCGATCACTCTGATTAAAGTGTGGGCAAGGACAGGCGGCGCGAAAGGTATTCTTGAGGGACTTTGATGGCTGGAAGCCATTGCTAACATAGCAGATATGGTGCCGCGGGACGGAGTTGAACCGCCGACGCCAGCCTTTTCAGGGCTGTAGTCGCCCAAGGCCATCTCATTGATTCAAAGCATACTAGCTTGGTTCTGCTTCGCTTTTTCAGCCCGTTTATTGGAAGCATAATGGAAGCACAGCCTGCGGGACGGTGTTTGCCTCAATAACGCAGGAAGCACAACCGGGAAACTCACGGCGCAATGTGCGGCCAATCGGTCCATAAGGTCGGTTGGAACTTTCAATCCAGTAGGCCCGTCAACGGGGTTCCGCGCAGTTGGAACGCGGGGGCACCGGGAACGGAAGCAGGCCAAAACGTTCCAACGCATAGCTCTTGGACTAGTAGCGGTTCGGCGATAACACCCGCGCCAAAGGTATGCGGATAATAAAAAGGTCAATTAACGTTTTGATTTGTATGCGTTAGGGTGATGGAACTGAGGGAGGTTGAATACTCGACCTCATGCGTGACAGGAAGCTGGCGAGTTTCCATGTATTCCATCCATTTCCATGTTTTCCATGGCTTTACACCAATTCGGGGCGTCTGCTTTCGCTCAAAAGAAGATCCCCTTTAGTACCAATTTCATAGACTTTTGGAACACTTTTGGAACACCAAGCAGCGACCGATTGGAAAGCCGAGTCGAAGCTCACTCCTCACGACCGCTGGCATTCCCTATGAGGCCCGAAACCGGGGACTGCAAATGGCGTGGCAAATCTGGACTATTTCCGGGCCCCAGGTGGCTCTCTGGAGTTGCCGCCTAGGGGTTAGGACGTCAGATTCTCAATCTGAAAACCCGGGTTCGATTCCCGGTAGCGCTACCAAATCTTCAACTTAGCATTTCATCCGCATAAACAAAGGCGATAAGCGTGATCATGGAGTCGTTCTTTCCTGTCTCTTGGAGTCCCTTAAGTCTATGTCTTACCCTATAGAAATGGACACCAAGTGGACACCACGGACGAACAAAATTCTTGCTTGAGTCTGCGTTGCTCGAAATCTATTGGTACGGTCGGGTTCGGAGCTTCAGACTGCAATTGTCGGTCACATATTTATTTCTTCAAGCGGTGCCCATCACGGATTTGCTTCCAGCGAGGCCGGGAATCCTCGGTTAAGGGACACCCTGCGGTAAATGGATTCTGGCCGGGCAAGCTGAGTCGCGTGTGCATTGATCGGGAGCACTGATGCGTGCTTATGCATTTAACGCATGAGGGTGTGATCGAAAGGTCGGGCGAAGGGATCCTCTGATGATGTCCCCTCGGGAGAACCCCGCCCTGTGCCTCAGTTCGGCAGTGTCAAAGCCTTCCATACCCATCCGCGTGCGCCAGCATGTGCGCGAAACCACTAACGATACGAGCATCGGCCGCCGGGTCCCCGGTCGCGACCGGCATCGTTATCGAAAGCTTCAAAAACAAGATTCCCCGTGATGGTCCCCTGCCGAACTTGGGGGCAGAGCCATCGGTACGCCTCGTGAAGGGCGGAGCATTCCATCACGGGCCAGGGTGCTCGTGAACGGGGAAAAATTGTGAACTCGTGCGAAGCTGTACCTTTCGAATTCGATGTTCCGTGGCAACCTGTTGAAAACATGGTAGGGGTGGGGAGACTCGAACTCGCCATGAAAGTACGCGGTCTTACGGGAATTGCAGGGAATCACAGGAACACGGAGGCACTGGATGACGTTCTAGGAACAGCACGAAACAAGTTAATATGTCCCCGGTGTACCCCCGCCTTATCTTGGCTGGGGTCATATGTGCATTTATTCATGCTTGCGCAGCAATTTGCTTGCATGTCAAAGTTCGGACTTCAGCCGGCCAGTTAGTTCTGATGCTATAAAGGGATCGGTCTGGTCTCCTAGCCTTCAACTGATCCACGACGCTGCGCTGACTCTATCCTGGGCTGGAAGGGCGTTTGTCGTTCCAAATCCAGTTTGCAGCCGGATGACCTGCCAGGACAATTCTCACCCCAACCGCCAAACAAGCGTGGTAAATTGTTCCACGCACATGAGCAAGCCGAGCAATACCGGAATATTTATTTCCTATGCCCGCAAGGACGGTTGGTGGTTTTAAACTCCTCTCCCCAGCATAGAAGCGCTGATAGAACTCGCGGAAGTTCGCCAACGACGCAGAATGCCAAGGCAGAGCGGATCATGTCAGATCATGATTGCTCGGCACGAGGACAAGCCGCGATCGATCCAGTTCAAGGTGCTGGAGCACAGCCGTGAGAATCTGGTCAGCCTGGTAAAAACCTGCCGGGAGACTCCGGTCAGTTATGTCTCCAGTGACCACGACGAGGCTCGGCCGAACAGCGAAGTCCGTGCGAAGGCAAGTTAGCTCGCGCTGAAGGGATTCAGCAATGGGACCCGCATCCCCGGCCTTCGGATTACAATGCAGGTCAAAAAGGCGCAATGAAGCTTCTGTAATTTTGAATTTAGAATTCTGAATTTTAAATCTTGAATTCTCAGCTAAGTTCGCCAGAGGTAGCCACGGTCAATTCGCATATAGAATTGACCGTCGGTTCGTAAATCCAGGGAAAAAGCCCACGGTCACAAAAACGTTAACCTTTGCTACCCGCTATCTGTTCGCGATTCACTTGAGGGCCTGCACGCCCGGCTGGAGCCACGAAAACACAAAATCAGAGATCGAGGGGAATAAGGTAGTCAGGAGCCCGATCAGCGGGCCGATGCCAAATCCCACCAATCGCATCCAGAAATCCCATCCCAGCTCTCCTGGGTTTGTATTCGTAATGTAGCTCAAGGTCGCATCGCGACTCATTTGGGAATAGACGAGAACAGTCAGCACAAGGACCACAACGAAAACCATGAGGAAGATTCCCTGTAGCTGCTAATTTCCACAAGTTTCAACGGCCGCGAGAACCCATCGGATTAGCTGGATGGGACGTGCAGACTCCTGCTCTACCTCTCGAAGCAAATCCGACTCAGGACGCCGGAAGAAACTATTGCGGATCACAGCTGGCAGTTATCTTCATCAGGGTCAACGAAGCCTCACTTTATGGGCAATTCACGCCGGCCTACGACATCTCAGGTGTGTGGACCGGCAGAGACCCGCGCCCCCATGTGTGGTATCAATATGGAACGGAGATAAGGGATGTCTATGTAAACAGAATGTGCGGACACTTCATACCGGGAAATATGTGAATCCCACGACCATCGTGGCGACAGTTTACAGGCGAAACCGGTCCAATGGTTGTCTGACCCGATCCGATCACATCGGTGAGTGCTTCAGACATACGCGATTGATTGTAACCCATCAGCAATCTGGGCAGGGACACGGATCAGTGACAAATGGAGGGCGGCTCTACTGGTGCCACGATGGTGAACAGGGGAGGGACGTTCTTGAACATTGACGGACCTGCGTCAGCCGTACCATATAACTGTCGCGGAAACGGCCCTATCCGTCACCAATGAAGCTGCATATGTCTGTGATTTCCAGACTCACCATTACAGGGAATCCCATCTCAAGCCGCTTGCTACGGATTCCCCATGCGTACGAGGATCCGGTGCTTGACCAGACCCCGATCCAATGGGATCACCCCATCCCGCATGTGCTGACCATCCATCTCCACCCTCGACACACCTCGCTCGCAGCCTTCCGGATTCTCGACCTGGATCTCGTATATGGCTTCACCGTGACGATAGCGCAGGCGGAAGCCCTCCCACCATCCGGGGATGACCGGATTCAACTGCATGTGATCCCCGCGCACCTTCAAGCCCAGGACCTCTTCAACCCAGGCTCGGTACATCCACGCCGCCGAACCCGTATACCAAGACCAACCACCCTGACCGATCCGCCCAGGCAATCGGTACACGTCAGCTGCGACCACGTAGGGATCGAGCCCATAGCGCCACACTGCTTCTGAATCACGCGCGCGCTCAATCGGGTTGAGCATGCGCAGCATTTTCGCCGCCCGCGTACCATCCCCTCGGCGGGCCAAGGCCATGGCGAACCACAGGGCGGCGTGAGTGTACTGGCCTCCGTTCTCCCTCACCCCCGGAGGGTACCCCTTGATGTATCCGGGTGACGGCTCCGATCTGTCAAAGGGAGGCGTTAAGAGCAGCACCAGACTTTCATCCTCGCGAACGAGATATTTCCATGCTGATTCTAAAGCCCTATCCGCGCGATCTGTGTCGGCGGCGCCACTCAGCCAAGCCCAAGATTGCGGCAGGGAATCGATCCTCGCCTCTTCATTCGCCGAAGAACCAAGCGGCGTGCCATCGTCGAAGGTCGCCCGAAGATACCACTCCCCATCCCAGGCTGCTCGCTCGACACGCTGAATCAGCGCATTCCTGTCTTGATGATAGGTCTGACTTAGATCTGGCCGACCCAGTAGCTCAGACAACTCGGCCATACCCTGAAGCACATCCACCATGAACCACGCCAGCCAAACGCTCTCCCCTTTGCCTCCAGCACCCACAAGGTTCATCGCATCGTTCCAGTCCCCTGTTCCTATCAGGGGCAAACCATGGGGCCCAAAGGTCATGCTACGCGTGACGGCGCGCTGGCAGTGCTCAAACAGCGTGGCGTGTTCAGGCGCGACCTCCGGAGTGAAGAACATCTCGTGCTGATCGCCTTCCAGCATGGGCCCGTCGAGGAAGGGGACCTCTGTGCGCAAGATCTCCACATCGCCGGTGACCCGGATGTATTGAGCGACGACGTAGGGAAGCCACAGGGGGTCATCGGAGATCCGCGAGCGGATTCCCGCGCCGCTCGGGGGATGCCACCAGTGTTGGACATCGCCCTCCTTGAACTGACGGCTCGCCGCGAGCAGGATGTGCTCGCGCGCCAGCTCGGGATGCGCGTACAGGAACGCCATAACGTCCTGCAGTTGATCGCGGAAGCCGAATGCACCGCCGGACTGGTAAAAGGCGGAACGTCCCCAGATCCGACAGCTGAGGCTTTGGTACAAGAGCCAACGGTTGATCAGGAAGTCCGCTGCCAGTTCCGGGGTGTGCACTTCGATCGTGCCTAACAGATCATCCCACCACGCTTTCGTCTTTCCCAACGCGGTCTCGAGTGCCAAGCCTTCCCGGTAGACCAGAACCAGCTTGTGGACCTCCTCCACCGATTCGGCCTGGCCCAACATGCACGTGATCTCAGCCCTCTCCCCAGGAGCTAGTTCAACCGTAACCTGCAATGCGGCGCACGGGTCGAATCCCGCCCCCGTCCGACGTGAAAGCCTGGTTCGCTCCATCGCCGCCGGGTTACCCAGCGAGCCGTTGCGCCCAAGGAAGGACGTGCGGTTGCCGCTGTAAGACTCCGCAGGCGGGTTGATGGCCGCGAAGGCCACCCGATCCCCATACTCAGGATGGTAGCGATTCCGAGCGAGCAAGGCCTGGACTTCGTCATCCCAGTGGGTCACGACGTGCATCTGGGAAGATTCGCGGTTCTCGCCCAGTGTCCACTCCACATAATACGTAACCGACAGCTTGCGATGCCTGGAGGAGTCGTTCCTCAACAGCAGCCTTTGCAGCTTAATCGGCTCTCCCCCTTTCTCATCCACTGGAACGAAGACCGTCAGCTCCTGCTCGATCCCCTGGCTGTTATGCTCGAAGACCGTGTACCCCGCCCCATGCCTTGCCCGGTAGGCGGTCTCTTCGCGGATCGGCGACGGGGTCGGCGTCCAGTAGACCCCGGTTTCCTCGTCCCGGATGTACACCGCCTCAGACGGTGGATCCATGACGGGGTCGTTCGACCATTGCGTCAGGCGATTGCGCTGGCTGTTGCCATACCAGGTAAAGCCAGACCCCGTTTCGCTGATCAATGTTCCGAAGGTGGGGTTGGCGATGACGTTCACCCAGGGTGCAGGCGTGTGGGTGTTGGGACCGAGATAGATCGCGTATTCACGCCCATCCGGGGTAAAACCACCCAGGCTGTTGAAGTAGGGCAGCTCCATGAAGGGCAGCGAAGCCGAAGGCTCCCGGGGAGCACGTTTCTTGGCCAGGGGTTCGAGCAGCTCGGGAACCTCCGCAGGCACGCCTGCTGGGGCAGAGTGCCGCGTGCCGCCACCAGCACTACACTTGCCGCGGCCTTGAGCAGCGTCAGGTCTTCCTCCGGGATTTCATCCGCGCTGCGCAAGAATATCCCACCTGGCCGATCAACCCCCGCATACGTGGAATGCGCCTGGATCAAGCGCTCGAGTCGTTCACGGAGCGGCTGCTCATAGCCGCCGGCCTCCTCGTTGAGGATCACCAGGTCTGCCATCAACCCGTGCCTTCGCCAATAGGTATGCGCCTGGAGCATCTGACGGACCAGGCTGATATCCTGCGCCTCACCAATGGTGATCAGGGCAATCGGCAAGTCGCCCGAGATTCCGTAGGGCCATAAGCCGGCTTGGCCCTTGCGGTTCTCTTCGATGCGTTCGGCGGGAGGGCGAAAGAGCGGGTTGGGAAACAGCAGGTGGCTGGCGAGCTGCTGGAAGCGGCGAGCTTCGTCGGGCTGGATGCGAAGCAATCGCAGCTCAAGCTGGGCAGAAGCCGAGGCGAAATCCATCGCCCGATCGATCGCATGGGGATCGCTGTACTTACCCATCAGTCTCAAGACCTGCTGGCGTGTTTCGCCGGCGGCGAGAACCAAGGTAACCTGCATACGCTGGCCTGGACCAAGACTCAGGCTCTGGCGCAGGCTGAGGATCGGGTCCAGGACAAAACCCTGGCTGTTGCCAAGCTCCTGGAAGACCCCCATCGGATTCGCGAGCGTCCGTCCTCGGCCGATGAATCGGCGCCGGTCGGTTTCGAACTGCAAGGCTTCGTCCTCAGCGTGTTCAAGCGTAAAGCGGTGCGCAACGTAAATGGGTGGGTCGTCTTCCGCGCGAGGGCGGCGGTACGCGAGGAGCGCTTGATGTTCAGGCACCGCCTCGGTTTGGATGAACAGCTTGTTGAAGGCCGGATGCTGCCGGTCTGCGTTGTGCGGCGCCAGCGAGAGTTCAACGTAGCTCGTGAGATTGAAACGGCGGCTGCGAACGGACCGATTGATCAGGGTGATCCGCCGAATCTCCACGTCGTCTTCTGGCGAGACGACGACCTCCGTTTCGGTTTGAATGCCGTTGTCGGCGCGCCGGAACACGGCACGGTCGAGCGCGAAGTTGGCGGAGTACCCCTCAACCTTCCCGCCGACTGGGTGATACGTGTTGGACCACACTCGATCCGAGTCGGCCTCATGGATGTAGCAGAAGGTTCCCCACGGATCCTGAGTCCGATCCGACCTCCAGCGTGTGATCTCAAAGTTGCCCCACCGACTGTATCCCCCGCCTGCGTTGGTGATCATCAAGCCATAGCGACCATTGCAAAGGAGTTGGGTTTGGGGCGTGGTTGTATGGGGCGTATCGAATTTGCTCACCGATGGTGCGACTTCGCCGACGCTCTCCGCCAAAGACACTCTCTCGCGCGTGGAGATGTAGTTCAGCGGAGGCAGGATCGGGATGCGTTCATGGAGTAGGGGCTCAACGGCACGCACGCGTGGGTCGGCGTGAAAATGTCGCTGGATAGGATTGCCATGGAGGAAGTTGGTCAGCGACAGGAAACCCATGCCTTGATGATGCGCCATGTAGGTTTGTACGATCACCCCACGCTCGCCCTCACGACTCGGCCGACGGCTGAAGTCCATCGCTTCGTAATAGCCGTAATCGTTCAGCAGCCCCAGGCTAACCAGTCGTTTCAGATTCTGCACGCTCTCTCTCGGCGCAACGTTCAGCGCCAGAAGGGTGGCATAGGGCGAGACCACGACCTTTTCCTCTAAGCTGCGCTTCAATCCGAGCTCCGGTACGCCAAAGGCCTTATACTGATAGGTATTGTTGAGGTCCAGATCCGCAAACGCAGACTCCGAAATCCCCCACGGTACGCGGCGCTTGCGGCCGTAGGCAATGTGGATCGCCGCCGCGTCCCTCGCCGCTTTATCCAGGAGCGAGTTCGCCTGGGAGCGTTGGAAAATCAGCGGCATCAGATATTCGAACAGAGTCCCGGTCCAACTGAGCAGCACTCGGCGCCGATCGATTGCACGGTAGGGTCGACTCATGGAGAACCAATGCTCAACTGGGATATCGCCCCGAGCGATGGCGACGAAACTCCCCAGCCGCGCCTCACTCGCCAAGAGATCGTAGTAGGAGCTATCCAAGCGGCCTCCGGAAACGTTGTAGCCGATTGAGAACAACCGTCGTTCGGGGTCGTACAAGAAGCGCATATTGATCGATTCGGATAACTCGCGTCCGTCCTGGATGAGCCGCTCGCCCAAACCCAGGATTTCACCGGCCAGCCATTTCGATTTCGCGAAGGCCTGCATAAGACGGTCAAGCCATTCCAAGAGGGGGGCCGCGGCTGAGGGAGCCTCCTCATGGATCGACTGGAGGATCGGAATACAGCCGATGTGCCCCTTGGCGAGATCGAGAAGCGAAGGCGCGTGATGCAGGGCCTGGCGGATGGCAAGTAGGGCATCGAGACCCAACTGGGCGACCTCCTCTTCCGTTTTTTCATCGAGGATTTCGATCCAATTGAGATAGCGATCCGTGATCCTTAGCCAGGCCGATACCTGCCCCTCCATCTGCCTGGCCCAATAAGCTGCTCCCGTTTCAACGTCCGCGGACTCACGCACCTCATCGGCTAGAGCCCTTACGCTACCCTCCACCCGCCGCAGCAGACGAAGCGCGTCGGCGATGCGAGCCGGCGGGGTTTCCCACGCGCGCATCAGTTCGTCGAGGACATGAGCATCAAGACCGGGGAGGCCTTCCTGTTGGACGACCTGTTTCAGGATTTCCCCGGTATCCCGCAGGCCTTCAAAGGCTTTCACATCCAGGACAGGTGTCTGAATCAGCTCGTCAAGTCCATGCTCCAGGGACCATAAGGCACCCAGCAGGTTGCCGCTGTCCACGGCGGACACGTAGCGAGGTTCGAGAGGGGTAAGGGTCTGAATATCGTACCAATTCAGCAGATGACCCTCATAGCGCTCCAGTTTGCCGATCGTCTCCATAGTGTGCGTCAGCTTATCGACGACCTGATCCACCGTCAGATACCCGAAATCATGTGCGGCTAGCGCGCTGAGCATCCAGAGACCGATGTTGGTTGGACTGGTACGCATCGCCAGTGGCTTCTGAGGGGACACTTGGTAGTTGTCCGGTGGAAGCCAAGACGTGTCAGCGCTGACAAAGTCCGAGAAATAGCGCCAGGTTCGTCGTGCAACCTTCCTCAGGAAGCTGCAGATCCTTTTCAGGCAGCAGGAGTTGCTTTTGCTTCGCCTGCGGTCGAAGGTTCAAGAGCCAACCGATCAGAGGGGATAGGAACCACAAGACGAGCCAGGGGCTGGCCATCGCAAGGCTGGATGGCATCCAGCGCTGCACGGCCCAACCCACGATCCCGCTGAAGATGCTCGCCAGGCCCATGGAAATCACGAACCCTCGTAGCTGACCCGGGGCTCTCCCATCCGTCACCTGGGCCGAAGTCCACTCGAGCAACCCCCGATGAGAGATGAGGCGGCGATACCAGACCCGCAGAATGGCATCCAAAGCCAGCCCGGCCTGGTGCGGAAGCAGTGCAGCATCAGCAACCGTCCGCAGCAGGTCGTGCGCCACCTTCGAGAAGGAGAAGCTCTTCAGCCCCTGGCGGGTGGTCGCCATTGTGAAGGGCTGCGCCAAAGGGTGGAAGAGCAACTGCACGGCGACCACGAGGGTCGAGATCCACCCGATCTGAGGAGAAGTCAGCCAGCAGGCTACGAGCAAGCCCAGGCTGGCTACGGGCAGCAGGCTCCGGCGCAAGTTGTCGAAGACCTTCCAACGGCTGAACCATGAGAGCTGGTTTGGCCCTCGCCGTCCTCCAGGTTGGAGAACACGCGGTAAGACCCAATCCGCGATTTGCCAATCACCACGAATCCAACGATGTTGCCGGCGGGTGTAGCTCAGGTAATCCTGCGGGAACTCATCATAGAGCTCAATATCACTGGCCAGGCCCACTCGGACGTGAGCGCCTTCAATCAAGTCATGGCTCAGCAACCACTCTTCAGGAAACCTCCCAGACAGCACTCGACTGAAGGCGCGCACATCATAGATGCCTTTGCCATGGTAGGAGCCTTCACCGGCGAGATCCTGATTGACATCGGAAACGGCCTTGGTATAGGGGTCAATTCCGACCGCGTCTGCAAAGAGTCGGCTGAAAGGCGAGGCGCTCGTGCTCGGCAGGGAAGGGCTCACGCGCGGCTGGATGATTGTGTAGGAGCCGGCCAGGATCCTGCCTGCGGCATCGAAGCGCGGCCGGTTTAGGGGATGTGCCAGGGTCTCGATCATCCTGCGGGCAGTGCCAAGAGGCAGTTGTGTGTCGCTGTCTAATGTGATGACGAACCTCACATTGGACAGATGATCGGGGTCGCCGACGTATACCAAACGAGCGGCATCTTCAGGTCGCGTTCCATCGATCAGCCGATTGAGTTCTTCTATCTTCCCGCGTTTGCGTTCCCAACCGATGAATTTCTGCTCGGATTCACTCCACGTGCGGTCCCGATGGAAAAGGAAGAAACGCTCACCACCATACCGGTGGTTGAGAGCTTCGAGGCTCTCGGTCACAGTCTGGAGCAGTCTTTCGTCGTCCTCACGATGCGCCTGATCCGAATCGGTGTAGTCCGTGAAGAGGCTGAAGAGCAGATTGCCTTCTTTGTTGGCCAGGTACCGGATTTCTAACTTCTCCACCTCTGCCCGGATCGTCTCCGCGTCCCTCAGCAGCACGGGCACAACGACCAAGGTTCGAAATGCGTCAGGAATGCCCGAAACCTCGAAATCCATCTTGGGAA
Source organism: uncultured Acidobacteriota bacterium (assembly GCA_963804995.1). Taxonomy (GTDB): domain Bacteria; phylum Acidobacteriota; class Terriglobia; order UBA7540; family UBA7540; genus Bog-366. Next base: position 804,865 of record CAWDSK010000006.1, on the reverse strand, counting down.
GGGCTCGGGGTGGAAGTAGCCGCATGACGAGGTAATTCAAAACCTCGAGCGCGAGTTGGCTGACGGGGATCAGCAAAAGGAGGGCGATCACAAGCCGGATCCCGGGCGTCTGTCCGCGCAGACCAAGCAGGACGATCGGGGAGATGAATACAGCGAAGAAGAAGCTGAGCCCAAGAAAGTACACTGCAGAATGATGGCGGTATACCCACTGCAGGACGCGGAAACGTGGAGCCTCAGGGCAGCGTAAGAGCCGCGCAAGCTCGCGCCTTCCTTCACCAATCAGATAGGTCCCGACGTGGATCCACCGGTCATCTTTCGTCGCTTCACGTGCGGCTTGCGCGGCTAGCTCGATGGCGTGTTGGGCGACCTGGTCTTCCGCCTGACCGGACCGACGCGCGAGCTCTTCAATCGCACGGCGATACCGATCGCGCGTGTCGAAATCCATCTTGGGATAGACACCGGATGGATCCAACCGAAGCCACCACTCCACGCGGCTGAGCTGCTCGAAGAGCCGTCTCCAATCCAACAGGGCGAGCTGTCGCAAGCTGGTAAACGCATTCCCAATCGATAGCAGATCCTTCGTCTGGCGGTTTTGCTCACGCAGGTTGAGCTCGCTCAGGGGCTTGTGGTAGGTGCGCTCCAGCCAGCTCTGGACCGGCGCTAACGCGGCTTCTTCGTCGTAGAGATGATCGACCAGTTGAGAAGCGAAATAGGGGCTTGGGCTGGGTTGGTTTTTAGCAAGTTCTGCCAGGATAGAGAAGAGCTGGTTGGGATCTCGCCGGTTGGCCGTAATAAGCCTGTTCGCCCAGAAGTCGGCGATCTCACGTTCCCGCAACTCGGTCAGAGCGCTGGCGGCGAGGTCCTGGATGCTCTCAATCAACGCGATGCGCAGCATCTGGGGGACAGCCCAGAGTTCGCCGATCGTCAGCGTGCGCACCGATTGATAGGCCTTAATAAACGCCAGGATGTTCTCCCGGTCTAGACGCAAGTCCGTATGATAGACGAGTTCCCTCGCCAAGCCGTAGATGCGCGGCAGGCCCCGGTAGGGCTCACTCGCGAGCGCCGGCAGCTCCTGGTAATAACGCCGGGGAAGGTTCAGTTGAACGTCGCGGGCGGTGCTCTCGATGACGTACTCATTATCGAGGAGCCACTCGGCGGTCGGAAGCGCACCCTGTTCCAGTCGACTTGCTTCGATGAGATCCGAGCAAACCTGATGGGCCCATTGACGGGCCAGTTCGAGCCGCTCGAGCAGTGCGGTGTTCCGCCGCGGCTTGGGGTCCATTTCGTGGTCCACGGCCAGGCGCTGGGCACGCTCCTGGATCTGCGCCGGAGAGAGCGCCGCCCCAGGGCTTCGCACATCTCCAATCGGATTCTCGCGCTTCGGATGCAGGACGAAGACCGCGGGCGGGATGTCGCCGCTTTCTCGAAGCACCGCCACTGGGAACCGCAGTGTTTCAATCGGCGCCTGGAGGATCAGGACGGCCTCCTCGGACACCAACCAACGTGTGTGATCCTCAAGCAGCCTTCGTTCCACGCCGTACTTCGATCGTCGTATCCACACCCCGGCAAAGAGGGCTCCGATGAATCCACCCACAAGGGTCGAAATCAGGGCAGGAAGGGCTTCGCTCAGAATCGGCTCCGGCCAATGAAGGCCTATGAATGCAACTCCGGCGAGGACCCCGAACAGGATGAAAGCCAGGGTCGCACCGAAAGCCCGGCGCCAAAGGAAGGGGTCCCATGTACGTACATCTCCATCCGCGGTCTTGCTCACCAATGCGGCGCGGCGGAAACCCGTTCCTCTGCAACTTCCTGAGGGCTCGGCGAGCTTCATCTCGTTTTGCGAAGTAGCCTATGAGGATGCCTGCTTCCATTCTCCGTCCTTGCATCACCACTTGGTCTAAGCTTCCAGGCATTGCGACGGATTTCACTGGATGGGAATCTACGACGCAACGCTACCAGTATATCGTCTTGTAGTGTCGCTGGCCTAAGCCGGAATTTCCGATTTGAACTTCCCCTTTGCGCAAAATCATACGCCCTCTGCCTTATGGCCCAAACAGCCTGGTGCAGGAGTCGCGCTTCGCTACGCTGTTCAGTGTTTTCCGTCTCTTCGCCGATCCCCTCGTTATCACCCTTCTTATTGCCAGCGGCATATCTCTCGGACTGGGTGACCCGGTTGGCGGGCCGATCATCATCGTCGTGGTCCTGCTCAGCGCACTGCTGAACTTCTTCATGGAATTCCAGGCTCGACATGCGGTGGAGGAGATTCGCAAGCAGGTTGCCAATACGGATGCCGTTCTGCGTGACGGAGGAGAACAGGAACTGCCGATAGCAGAGCTGGTCCCGGGAGATACGGTGTCCCTGCTGAAAATCTCTTTCGCATGGCAATGGTTGATGTTATCAGCCCCGGTTGCTAAGCTTCCCTTCGCATGTGCAACCTGATCTTCTCTCTTTTAGAGCATTTTTGATTTAAGTGTATATATTATGTGCGATAATGCCTCCGCCGGTAGAGGGGAGGCAAAGATGCAATCCTATTCCCAGGACTTGCGGGATCGGGTGTTATGGGCCTTGGAGCGCGGCGAACGTCCGACGGCGATTGCGCGGCGGCTGGAAGTCAGTCGCGTCTGGGTTTACCAGGTGCGGGGGCGGCAGCAGAAGACCGGCCAACGCACCAGTTTTCAGATCGGCGGGCATCGCCGTTCGCGCATCGCGGCGATGGAGCCCGTGCTGCGCGCCTGGATCGAGCAAGCACCGGGGCTGAGCTTGACCGAGCTATGCGAACGTCTCGCCGAGCAGGGCCTATCGATTAAGATCGGTGCCTTGTGGCATCAGTTGAACAAATGGAATCTGACCTTCAAAAAAAACCCTGCACGCCAGCGAGCAAGAGCGCGAAGACGTGCAGCGGGCGCGCAGCGCGTGGCGGCAAGCGCTGCCCACGATGGAAGTCGAAAAGCTCGTGTTTATCGATGAAACGTGGATATCGACGAGCCTGACGCGGCGCTACGGGCGCGCGCCCCGAGGCCGACGTTGTATCGACTCGGCGCCGCACGGGCGCTGGGAGACGACGACCTTTGTGGGCGCTCTGCGCCGCCGCCGATTGACCGCGCCGATGGTCGCCGACGGGCCGATGGACGGCGAGATGTTTCTGGCTTATGTGCATCAATTCCTGTGCCCAACGCTCCAACCGGGAGACACCGTGATTCTGGACAACCTCAGCAGTCACAAGGTGGCGGGAGTGGAGAAAGCGATCACCGCGGCCGGAGCCACCCTACTCTATCTGCCTCCCTACTCCCCGGACCTGAACCCGATCGAAAGGTTCTTTTCCAAACTCAAGGCGCTGCTCCGCAAAGCCGCCAAGCGGGATATCGGCGCCCTCTGGAAGGAAATCGGGGAATTGCTCAATACTGTCTCCCCAACCGAGTGTACAAACTACTTGGCCTCGTGCGGATATGTAAGTACTTAAATCGAAACTGCTCTAGCCCTCCTCTGTTCCTCGTTCCGACGCCGCGTCCGACTCCAAGCTGAGATCGTCGCCTTGCGACATCAGGTCATGGTGCTCCAACGCGCTCAAAGAAGGCGTGTGCGCCTCAGTGCCGGCGATCGTTTGCTGTGGGTTTGGCTCTCCAGACTGTGGTCGGGCTGGCGTTCAGCGTTGGTCGTTGTCAAACCGGAGACGGTGATCTCCTGGCATCGGAAGGGATTCCGTCTGTATTGGGCGTGGAAGAGTAGACGGGGCCAAGCGGGAAGGCCCGAAGTGTCTGAGGAAATCCGAGACCTCATCCGAAAGGTGAGTGTGGCAAATCCGCTCTGGGGAGCACCTCGCCTCCACGGTGAACTGCTCAAACTCGGAATCGATGTGTCCCAAGCGACAGTCGCCAAGTACGTAGTTCGCAAGGACAAGCCGCCGCACGTGGGACTCGCTCAGCACGATCACGTGGTCCAGCAGTTCCCGGTGACAGCTGCCAACCCAGCGCTCCGCCACGCCACTTTGCCAGGGACTGCGATAGGCTGTTCGAATCAGCTTGCTGCCCAAGCATTCCAGCATCTTCGTGCCTTCTCCGCCGAACTTTCCATCACGGTCGAGGATCAAGTACTTGGGTGAGCTATCCTCTGGGAAGACTTCTCGTAGTTGTTGGACGATTCACTGGGCGATGAATCACTTGACAAACAAATGTACAGGCAGTAGTTTTATGCGATGGATACGACAATTACCGTGTTATTGGCAGTCGCGTCTGCTCTCCTCACGATTTATATGGCCTATCAGGGGGTGCATGTGACTTTGCACCCCACAGACGATCCGATCACGCGGAAGCATTATAAAATCAAGTTCTTAGCCTGCGGAGCCGTGGCTGTGCTCTTGATCGCATTTCAGGCAGCTAAGAACGCGCAGACCCAATCCGCAATACGTAGGCAACTGGCTGAGATTGAGCATAACACCAAGCAGCCTCCGACCGTTCAAGTTACAAACAATATGCCACCTCCGACCGTGATTAATAGTAGCAAGTCATCTGCGGATGAAGCTACTGAGAAGGCGCGACGCTCCATACAGGGGAAAATCAGCCGATACATAGATACGGGGAACTCGCTACGTACGAGATTTTTTCCGGGAAGTGTCTATCCAGACAAGGACCAGCATGAGTGGGCATTGTCTGTTCAAAGCTGGCATAAAGCCATCGAGAATTATCTTAAAACGATTCCCAGGGGGAATGTGTACCTCGCGAGATTTCGCAGTCAATCGAGAGGTAATGAGTCCTACCTTGGTGGAGGGATGACACCCGAATACTATGAAACTTGGAAGTTATTGATGAGCGACCAGCAAAAACTTGAAGAATTCCTTCAAGACCCAAGCATAGGAGCGCCCTAAAAATAATTTCATTTTGTACTTGACAAACAACTATTAGTGGCGTAAACTGTACTCATGATTAACAACATACCAGAAACGTTGCTTGAAGCAGTTCGATACTACTCCGACCCGGAAGTATGCCATCAGGCTCTTGCAGATGTCCGGTGGCCCAATGGTAAGGTCACTTGCCCGCGTGCGGATTGCGGCGGGACAGAGGTCTGGACGATCAATAGCAAGACACGTGGAATCATCTGGCGCTGCAAGACTTGCCGAAAGCAGTTCACGGTCAAGGTCGGAACGATTTTCGAGGACTCCCCGCTTGGCTTGGATAAATGGCTTCCCGCCTTCTGGCTTGAGATGTCATCGAAAAAAGATGTGAGTTCCTATCAGCTTGGCCGGGCGCTCAATGTGACGCAAAGGACCGCATGGTTCATGCTTCACCGAATCCGGCTCACGATGCGCGAAAACGGAGATCGCGACCCGCTGTCTGGCGAAGTCGAAGTTGACGAAACTTTCATCGGCGGAAAAGAGCGCTTCAAGCACGCGAGCAAAAGGCAGCATCTTGGCCGTGGGTCAATCGGCAAGTGCGCGGTCATGGGACTTCTCAAGCGGCATGGTACGATTCGCGCCAAAAAGGTACGGACTGTGCGCAAGGGAGAGCTTCAAGCACAAATCAGCCGCAACGTTGCTCCCGGCTCCGTCATCTACTCTGACGCATTGAAGTCCTATGACGGAATCGAAGAGCAGAATTACATTCACGAAGTCATCAATCACGCCGAAGAATTTGTCCGGGGCCGTGTTCACACGAACGGCCTTGAGAACTTCTGGAGCCTGTTCAAGCGGACAATTTACGGGACGCATCATTCCGTTGACGCTTTTCACCTTGACCGCTATCTCGATAGTGCTACCTTCCGATTCAATACTCGCACGATGACAGACGGAGAGAGATTCCAGACGGCCTTAAAACAGGCAGACGGTCGGAGAGTGACGTACAACGAATTGACCGGAAAAGAAGGTGAGGATGTATAAAGACACGGGACAAACTGGCGTCGAAGAAAAAGTCAAAATATCGCCGCGTAAGTTTAAGGCGGGGCTCAGGCGCTTGCTTTCGGTGGGCAAAGAAGAGCTTGATGCTCGACTCAAGCAGGGCCGTGAGCAGAGACGTGCCAACCGGAAGGCCAGTTAGTTAATGCGGACCGGAACACCCAACTTCTACTGCCATTGTTTGTCATGTGATTTGTCGCCATTCACTGACTGATGGGTTGTTCCGTGGCATTGAAGTGCAGGATTCTCCGCCGGCTGTGGCTGATCATGAAGAAGCAGTACAGCACCCGGAAGGTTGCCGTGGGCACGGTAAAGAAATCCATCGCGGCAATTGCGTCGCGATGGTTCTTGAGAAAGGCTGACCAGCCCCTGCCTGAGTCTCTACGACGGTCGATTTGAGCAAGATACCGAGAGACCGTGCATTCAGAGATTTCGAATCCCAATTTCAAAAACTCGCCGTGGATCCTGCGCGCCCCCCAAGTCGGATTCTCCGCTGCCATGGACCGGATGAGTTTCTGAAGTTCGGAGGTGATTTTCGGCCGGCCGGGGCGGTGGCGACAAAGCAAGCGCCAGTACCACCGGAACCCGGCGCGATGCCAGCGCACGACCGTCTCCAGCTCTACGATCAGCAGGACGCTCGACCATTTTGGCCACAGGCGCCGGAGTGCTAGCCAGAACAGGCGATCCCACCGGCTCAACTTGGGTTGAGGGTTCTTGCGTTTGAGAATGCCCATCTGCTGCCGCAAAGCGGCAAGCTCAAGTCCGAGGTCGCGCCGAGAGCGGAAGAACGCACCGAACCAAGAGAAGAGAGCCGGGAGAAGCCGTGTCACCGAAACAGTCTACACGACTGATTCAACCAGAAGCCAACTGTCTGCAAGTCGCTGATTTTGAGAGTCAGCTCGATTTTGAGGACACACACCTCCTGAAATTAACCAGAAAAAGTTAAACGTTCGATAAGGTCTCAGATTTTACTTGACAAATCAAGTGAATTCACTTATTATGGTTAAGGCGACGAGCGCTTCCGCCCTCACCCTCCAGATGGTCTGAACCGAATCAGGTTATCTGCACTCGCACCTGTTAGACGAGCCACGGAGGTTGCCATGATTGCCCAAAATGTCTCCATACACCTGAAGCCCAACCGTGTTACGGAGTTCACCCGCACGATGGACCAGGAAATCATTCCCCTGCTTCGAAAACAGAAAGGCTTCCAGGGCGAAATTACGTTCGTTGCCTCGGGCGGATTGGAAGCGCTGGGGATCAGCCTGTGGGATCAGAGGGAGGATGCGGATGCTTACAATCGCGGAACGTATCCGAAAGTACTGAAGGCCCTGGCGGACGTGGTTGAGGGAACGCCTCGGGTTCAAACATACGAGGTTGCCAACTCAACCTTCCACGTGATCGCCGCCCGCGCCGTAGGCTGATACAAGAATCCCTCCGTTCAGCGGGGGCGGCTGGTCCGCCGTCTCGGTAGTCCGGCAAAGAGGAATCTGGGCACAAGATGAAACAAGGCCTCCAATGTTCACGAAAATCATGAAGTGGCTTTCCATCATGGCATTGCTTCTCGGCGTGTTTTTGAGCTCCTCGGTGAGCTACCGAATCGCCCTGGAACTGGTCGTCTGTGTAGCCGCTGCCGTTGTCGCTGCACAGGCTTTTCGCACCGGCAAGTACTTCTGGGGGATGGGATTTGTAGCCATCGCGGTTCTCTTCAATCCCGCCGTACCCATTGCATTTTCTCACGGGGGGTTCCTCGTGTTGGATCTGGTTTGCATCGCGGCGTTTCTGGCCTCTCTGGCAGTATTGCAGTGGAAACCAATACTCTCAGTGCCTTCGATAACAGATCGGACTCCGGGTAGCGAATCGCTGTGAGGGCCGTAGTCCTGGTGGCTTGTACGCTGAAGGGTCTTCGATTTGACCTTTCACACGATCACCCCTCGCCTCGTAGCCTGAAGTCAAGAGGCCTTTCGTTCGGTGGGAGCGGCAAGATCGCCCTCTATCTCTTGTCCGGTCGAGAGGGTCCCTGCACAAGAAGAAACGAGGTGTCCAATGCTTACGAGAATGATGAAGCGGGGTTTCATTCCGATGTTGCTCCTGGCGCTGTGGTGGCCCTCGCCCGTGGGTTACTACATCCTGCTGGGATTCGCGGTTTGTATGGGGGCGATCTGGGACGTCCAGGCGAGCAGCGCGGGTAAGTACTTTATGGAGGCCGGCTACGTGACGGTTCCGCGCAAGGTGAAATATGAGAATTAAGCTTCAGCGAACTCGTTGCTGCCGGGTCGTCGGCCCAAACAAGCCTTTAACCATATACCTGGACGGATCTCGTCGGCACCGTGTGGTCCAAGTTCATCGATGCGATTTGTTCGTGAGGAGGACTCCACATGGAATTAGACAAGGTCTTTCAATTTGCAGTGATTTCAGCCTGGGAAGATTTGATGAAAGTTGCCAACCCATGCTCAGTACGGGTTGAATACCTATGTGAACCTGGAACCTCCTTGGATTATCTGAGCGTCTGGGCGGTTAGAGCCGGGGGTTACCAGGCCCTCGTGTGCGACTACTGGATGTGGACATCTTCGGCCCATCCAAGTGGGGTACGTTTCAGTAACAGATACCATTCTGAGCGGTTGGCCCAGACCCTTGACTTCATCCTTATGAATCAGGATCAGTTCACGTGTCGAGCCGATGCTTGCCGTGATGGCCTGGTTCTGATCTATCCGCCCACTGCAGGTGAACGCACGGAAGCTGGCACCTGGATGAGAGGCCTCCACAGCGCCGCCACTAACGTCAGCCGCGCTGCAGAGGAAAGGGTTGCCACACTTTAGGACGTCCTTAACAGATTGCAGTCTGGGAAGCGAGTCACTGTAAGCCTGTGGGCGTTGTCGACTTGATCCCCAGCGCAAACAGCGGGGAGAAGCTAATGGCAGACAAAATCAATACGGGCACCATCCTGATCAAGGAAGGCACGGTTATGCCCGAAAGCTTGCAGTTAGAAAGCGAGCCGTATTTGAAGGGCTGGAGACTGGTCAAGAACCTTGACAGCTCCGGAATGGATCGAAAACTCTGCGGAGTAGGATGGACCTTTTTCTTTATGGCTGGTGAGGTCAAAGCGACCGCCGTCGGTTCTGACATAGAAAAGACGACACGCAGGGCAGTCAAGAGTGTCATCGCGGGCATGAAATCGGAGAAATTGAACTGCTTGGAGATCGAGCAAGTGGCCGCGAAGCGCTTCCTGGGGATACCCTCCGTGACGGTCTCCGCCCACCCGCGACATATCCAGGAAAGTATCTTTCTATTCCACAGCAGACGCCTTGCGGACTGGGCCCAAGTCAAACTAGCTGTCGCCTGATACCGAAGCCCAGGGGGCGCGAAGGAGCAAGTTGTGTCGGGAAGAAATGGTGTCCAGAACGTGTGAAGAAATTAGCCTGAAAACCAACAAGAATGCCTAGGTGGAAAGTGGTAGGTCGGGTACACTGCGGGCATGACGACCAAGCCTCCGGTTACTCGACCTCGTTTGACTGCGGTGAATCGGTGCCAGATGGTGATGCGGGCGATTGATGTGGAGCGACTGATTGAGGAAGATCACCCCGCGCGCTCGATTTGGGAGTTGGTAGGGCGGCTGGATCTGAGTCGGTATTATGCCGGCATCGCCGCCGTGGAGGGGCGGGCGGGGAGGGAGCACACCGATCCGCAGGTTTTGATCAGTCTCTGGCTGTATGCCTACAGCCGCGGGATCAGTTCGGCGCGCGAGATGGCGCGGCGGTGCGAATATGAACCGGCCTTTCAGTGGCTGTGCGGGCTGGAGCCGATCAGTCACCGCACGCTGTCCGGGTTTCGTTCCAGTCAAAAGGCGGCGCTGGACGATCTCTTCGTGCAGGTGCTGGGGATGCTGAGCGCCGAGGGTCTGATCACTCTGGAGCGCGTGACGCTGGACGGCACGAAGATCAAGGCCAATGCCGGCGGCAATACGTTCCGGCGCCAGCCGACGCTCGAAGCTCACCTGCAATTGGCCCGCGAACAAGTGCGGCTGATGGAGGAACAAGCGGCGGAAGAAGAGCAGATGGCCAGGCGGCAGGTGGCGGCGCGGCAGCGGGCCGCACGGCAACGCCGGAGCCGTTTGGAGGCTGCCGTACGCGAGGTCGAGCGCTTACAGCGCGAGAAAAAGGACGATCGCGACAGTTTTGTGGCCCGCGCCTCCAGCACCGACCCGGAAGCCCACGTCATGAGAAATGGCGAGGGCGGCACGGTTCCGAGCTACAACGTGCAACTGCTGACGGACACCACGCACGGGCTGATCGTGAATGTGGAGGCGACCACCGATGCCATCGATCATCGCCAACTGGAACCGGCCCTCGACCGCTGCGCGCAAACGCTGGGACGCCATCCCCGGCAGATCGTTGCCGATGGCGACTACACCAATCACGCCTCGGTCGCGGCGGCGGCGAACTGCGGAGTGGATTTTTATGGATCGTGGCAGGCGAGTTGGAAGCCCGGCGAACGCGACGCCCAAGGCCGCCGCGCCGCGTTTCTGGCCAGCGCCTTCCACTATCGTGCCGAGCACGACAGCTTCACTTGCCCGGCGGGAGAAATCCTGACTCACCGTGCGATACAGAATCGCGGGCACGGGGTCCGCGTCCACGTCTATCGCGCGCCGCGGGAGGCTTGTCGTACGTGTACGTTACGCAGCCAGTGCGCCCCGCAAAAAGCGCGCTCCCAATGGGTCCGATCGATTACGCGCCTGGAGGAACCCGCGGCGACCCTGGCCTTCAAGGCCAAGATGGCCACGGAAGAAGCGCAGCGGATTTACGGTCAACGGTCGCGTATCGCCGAGTTCCCCCACGCCTGGATTAAAGAACGCTGCGGCCTGCGCCAGTTCCGCTGTCGCGGCCGCCTGAAAGCAACCCTGGAGGCAACGTGGGCGGCGCTGAGTTATAACCTGACCCGATGGTTCGCCCTGCAGCGACGGCCCACCCTGACCGATGCCGCCCTGGCGCCGGCGTAAGTGAAGAGCGCCAAAGCGCCACACGAGGATGAGGAAGAAATCATGCTGCCGCCGGTGCTCACCTGGCAACCTCACCCCCAGCCGCGATTACCCGCACCACGAAAGTGAAATCATCGTGCATCCCGACTTATCCCTATCCCGCGATTCTCAAAACACATTTCTTCACACGTTCCCAGGCCCGATTTGGCCGACTACGAAAGCGCAAGATTCTCCTTCGTATGAGGATTGGCGAGTTTAGGAAGAAGCTAAAAAGCAATGCAACCAGGACAACCCTTGCCGCGTCCGCGTTAGACCGTATCATGTCGCTGACCCTCATGCCGATTGGCTAGCGTCAGTAAGGCTGACCTCGGTCGAGTTCGACGTACCTGGCATTCGTAAAGCATCAAGTCCCCTGAAGGAGGACTCCCATGATCAGCATGCGCAGCATCGCAATCTCAATCTCTTGGGCCGTGCTTTCAGCCGCGCCCTTGATTTGCGCACAGGATGTGAAACCGACTTCGGCAAGGTTGATAATGCAGACGCCGTCACTGATCCAAGAACTGTCGTTGCAACCGCAACGCTTTCTTAGCGCTTCGCTTCGAGCTGACCCGGTATCGGCGCCATTGGTTGACGCGCCAGATCTTTCCAGGTACCGGGGGTTTCAATTTGGAATGAACCTGCCCGCGGTAGCGAAACAGGCAGCTATTGAACCGTCTGAGGCAAAGGTGATCCATCAACGTCCGGCAGTGATTCAAGAACTGACATGGCAACCGTGGCTCTCCTACAGATCTCCACCCCAAGCGGACGCGGTTAGGACCATCCTCTTCAGCTTTTACAACGGGGAGCTCTTTCGAATGGTGGTCAATTATGATCGGCAAAGGACCGAAGGGCTGACCAACGAGGACATGGTCGAAGCCATTTCGGCGGAGTACGGAACGGCGTCCAGGCCGGATACGAAGGTTGTCCTCTTCTCTTCGTTGCAGGTCTATAACGACAGCGAAAAGGTCATAGCACGTTGGGAGGACTCGCAGTACTCGTTCAATCTTTTCCGTTCCTCCTACCAGCCGACTTTTGGAATGCTCGTCTATTCGAAACGGCTCGATCCCCTGGCTCAGGCGGCTATCGCCGAAGCGATCCGCCTGGATGAGCAGGAGGCCCCCCAGAAAGAAATCGAACGTCAGAAGAAACAGGACGAGGCGAACCGGGCCGAGCAAGAGAAGGCCAGGCTGGCGAACAAACTGAACTTTCGCCCCTAGCACGAAAAGGCAGCCCTGACCGCGGCATCCTGCGCAGGCAAGCTTTATCAGTAAACTTAACCCGGCGGATACTCACCTTACTGCCATCAATTGGAGGATCGAATGGCTTCTAAACTCTTCGTAGGGAATCTATCCTATAGGGTTACCGACGTCCAACTCAGCGAACTCGTGATCAACGCCGGCTTTCAAGTGGCCTCGGCGGTGGTGATCCGCGACAAGTTGACGGGGACGCCGCGGGGATGCGGCTTCGTCGAGCTGGGAGAAGGTGAAGACCTTCAGCGGGCCATCGCGGGATTGAATGGCCAGTCTCTCGATGGCCGCATGTTAACCGTGAATGAGGCGCAGCCCCAGCGCACCGGATTTGGCCGATCCCAAGGCGGCGGCAGGGATTCCCACGGCCGCTTCGATCGCGGTAGGCGTTACTAGAATGCGGGGCCAGTAATGAAATTGAAGGGTGGGCAATACGTTCGCCATTCCAAATACGGATGGGGGACGATCCTGAAGTGCCAACGCCATCATACGACGGTATATTTTTGCAGCGTGGGGGTGAGGAAGCTGACGGTCTCTGAGGCTGTCTTTGAAGTGGTGGAGGATCAAGTCGCCATGAAGAGACGCGGAGGCTGATGGCCGTGCCCGGGTTAACGACGAGCCCTGGTCAAGCTGCGTCGCACGCCGATTAAACACCGCCATCCAGGCTGCGCCCTCCCTGAGCGCGACTCGAGGTCGCAAGCGCGAAGCCTTCACACAGATTGCTCAGAAGGGATACAATTGTTCCACGCTCTCCGAGATTACGAATGGAGGCTGGTATGTACATACAGTATGTCGGGGTAGATAATTCTGCCAGTTCTCGCATATATAGTTTTCATGTCATCAACCCACCCCGGGAGGCCCGCGATTTTACGGTCAAAGTCCGGTCCGAGGAGTTCAGGGTGGACCGCTTGAAATTCCAGGATGGACCCGGCATCAGTTCTGCCCGGTTGCAGCGGGAATTGAAGGGAGAGACACAAGAGTCGCGCGCGGAAGCCGATCTGTGTATCGAAGAGCAGGACGTCCGGGAATACCGGGCACGGCATTACCCACACAAAAAGCCTCCGGCCGCAACTGACAGGGCAGCGGGCATTTCCCATGAATCACCACCGCCCGACAAGCATTTTCAGAACCGCGCGTATTGGCCCTTGGGGCCCCCAGCACATCCTGCCTCCGAAGAAGTCTCGACACTGCTGCTGCACGAACTCGGAGAATCTCTGGAGGCGCTGAAATCGGCCCTAGAAGGTCAGTCTGTGAAGGTGCGCTCCTTGCGGAGTCTCCAGGAAGCTCTGCCTCTGCTGACGGGACCGAACCCACCGCACCTGATCTTCACCCAGCCCAAACTCCCGGACGGCATCTGGGCAGACGTGGTGAGCCTGGCGATGAAGGCCCCCAAGCCCGTGAACGTCATCGTCGTGGCGCGCCTGGCTGACGTCGGGCTCTACCTGCAAACGATCACCGGGGGCGCGTTTGACTTTATCGTTGCTCCTCTCACCGGGTATCAACTCACCCACGTCTTGCGCTGCGCCATCGAGAGCGTTCTGAGCCGCCGAGAAGCGCAGGCGCGTGCCGCATAGCAAAACCCACAGCACTCTGGTCCCGTTCCGTGTCCAAATCCTTACTGCGGTGCTGACCAGCATAGCTGGTCACGACTGATTTAGGATGAGGTTTCCGACCAGGCTGGTCGGGAGATCGACGCCTGCGGGGCGGCTCCGTCCGCGCCGGTATGCAGCCTGTCTCGTCAGATGCTCAGGCTGTGCGCTCGGCCGGCAGCTGGGGATCGAGAGAGAAGGGCTCGCGCGGCCGCGGCTTGAATTTGAGTTCCAGTGCCTGGGCGAGCAGGCGGAGGATGGGACCTCGGTTTTGAAAAAGGACCTGCACCCATTCCCGCCGCTTCATCTGCGGGAAATAAATTCCCCGGAAGGCCAGACGGCCGAGCAGATGAATCAGGCGGTCAGCAAAAGACCTCGATTCCAACCATCCTATGGCGGAGGCGATTGTCTTGGGACTGTAAGACCACGCCCAGGCCTGCCAAATCTCCGCCTCCGCTTGGTCGGTGGTAATCTCCAGAGGTGAAAAGTCCATGGTGAAAGGTTTGAACTCCAACCAGTGTTTCGGCCGGGTGAGCCGGCCGGTTGCAACTAACCGGTCATAGAGCGGAGTCGCCGGGTAGGGCGTCAGCAACCCGAATACAGGCAGCCCCGGCGGCCAGGAGCGAATCACCTCAAGAGTGCGCTCGGCCACACCCGGCTTGTCGCTGTCCATCCCAAAGATGAAGGACGTGATGGCATAGAGGTTGTGGCGAGCGAGGCGCTCCAGAATGGCCTTATATTCGTCCGGCTTGTTGAATCCTTTGCTGACACTCTTAAGGTTCTCCGGGTCAATGGACTCGAGGCCCATGAAGATCCACCTGCCGCCGCTTTGGGCAATTAGGGAGACTAATTCCTCGTCGCGCAGCAGGTTCATGCTGATTTGCGCCACCCAGGGCACCTGCGCCCCGCGGGCGATAATTTCGCGCAGCAAGGACTTGGTGCGCCGGGGATTGATTGCGAAGTTGTCGTCGATAAAGAATACCCCGATCTTCCCTTTTTGACGCTTCTCGAGCGCCTTCAGCATCAGCAGTTCATTCACCACGCTCTCATTCGACCGGAAGCGAATCGAGTCACCGAAGAAGCCCGTCACCGTGCAGAACTCGCACCCATAGGGGCAGCCACGGCCGGACTCAATGGGAATCATTTGGAAGGTCTGCCAGGTCATGCCGACCAGGGAGAGCAGGCGCCGCGCCATCTTGGGAAAATGCTTGATCAGGTTGAACTGCTCAAGGTCCATGCGGTGCCAGGGAATCACCGGGTAGTCGTCGAGAGAGGGCTTGACCTCTTTGCCCTCCGTATTCAGCGGGGCATAGATTTCTTTCAGCTCTCCGCGTTCGGCGTCGGCGATGATGGCCGGCCAGGTCTGGTCAGCCTCGCCCAGAGCCACCGCGTCAGCGTGGCGAGGCTCGCCGTCACGTCCCAGCGGTTCGTCCGGCACCTCGGTGACATGCGGACCTCCCATCACCACCGGCACACCCGCCGCGCGCACGGCATCCGCCATATGGTAGGCCTTCCGGATCATGCGCGTCATGGCGCCAATCCCCACTAGGCCGATGTGATTCTCCCGGACGTACTCGACGAGCTCCTCCCTGGTCAAACGCCGTGCGTTTCCGTCGATGAGAAACACCACGTGACCCGGGGGCGTGAGCGATTTCAGGAGGAACATCCAAAGATGCGGCATGAAATTGTTGGTGATTTCGTTGTCCGGATTGTAGAGAAGAATATTCATTTGCCTTTCGCCTCGATGCACGGAGTTACGCGGGGTGGGCCGATCTCAGAAACAGTTGAGCCAACATTTCCGTTTTCAAATCTCAACCGACCGATAACATACGTCTGACTGCATTCAGAGGCAGTCAGACGTATGTTATCGGTCGGGCGAAAACTGAAAACGGAATTTCCGGTTGAATCGCAAAAGAGCTTTTCCGGAAAGTGAACATTGTTTTCCTTAATTTTCGAGCTGCTGCCCCCAGCCATCATTGAACAGAACACTTTCCGGTGCCCGAGGACGAATCGACCAGACCCTGGTAGGGAGGACGTTTGCCGCCTCGTTGCCTATTCCCTATGCATCGCGGTACGAACCGAGGAGAAAAGGTGATATTCTGCCGGCGTCTTCGGACGGTCCTCAACCGAGGGCATGGAGTTGTTCGGATACTTGCCTTTGGATTCACCGACCGGATGGGCGTATGCACCGGCTAGGCGCGTGCGGCCGATTTGGCGAGATTATTCGGAGGAGGGGAACATAAGTGAAGATTGATTCGAGTTTTGTAAAATTCCCCATTCTCCTTATGATCGCCGTCGCCACGGCGGCTACGCCGGCGCGCCCCCAGAACCGCATTGGCATTCCGAGCTATCAAGAGCCGGGCACATCGCAATGGGACGCGTGGGCGGCCCAAGGGCCTTCCGCCGTCGGCATCATGATCGTCAATCTGAATAACGGCGACAACACGACATATTATCCTTCGGTCGATGCGGCTATCCGCAACGCGCGTAAGTCCGGCATCTTCGTCCTGGGCTATACGTATACCGGATATGGCAGCCGTGATCCGAACATCGTCCGCTCAAAGATCGACGCTGTCTACCAGAACTATCTTATCGATGGAATCTTCTTTGACGAGGCTCCTACCGACTGCGGCGCCGCGAATTCATATCACTCAACGGCCTTTGAGTATTACCAGGAGCTTACCAACTACGTCCGCAAGAAAGACGTTGGAGCGCGGATCACGGTGCTGAATCCCGGCACGCAAACGCCTCAGGACTGCTGGATGGGCATTACGAATATCCTGATGAATTTTGAGGGTGCAGGGCTCCAGAACTATCAGCAGGAGTACGTTGATTACGCCTGGACGCACAAATATCCTCCGGACCGCTTCTGGCACATCATCTATTTGGCGGGCTCGGCGCAAGACATGCAAGTGGCAGTGGCGCTCGCACGCCAGCGCGGTGCCGGCTGGATCTACGTTACTGACGACGGTCCGGACGGCAACCCTTATGATGATGTTCCAAGCTACTTCACCACTGAGGCAGCGACGATTACCGGACAGGGCGTCCAGGCCCCGTTCGCCACCTTTTGGCCCGACAGCAGTGACGGCAGCGGCACGCACTTCAAGGGTCGCCTGGCCTTTCGGTGGCGGGCGGTCAATGGCTCGAGGTGGCAAATCTTCATGGATACGGACCAGAACCCGGGCACCGGTTATCATGACTCCGGCGTGACCATAGGCGCGGATTACCTGCTGGAGCTGCCCGGCGGCAGCGCTGCTCATCTTTATCGATATACAGGCAGCGGCCATGACTGGACATGGACGCCGGTTCAAGCCAACAGCAAACTGACCTTCCCGGACCCCGGCATCAACCTCGCGCAGTTCGACATGGACGCGCTTGGATCTTCCCGAGCACTCAATTACCAAATCCGCTCTCTCAGTAGCTCGTGGGCGAATCTTTACACGAGCTACGTGATCCCGCTCAGCCTGAACAACACCTCATTGGTCTTTGACATTTTGAACCACGACCAATAGAGTCTTTCGACAAGGGCAATCTGAAATGAAGGCCTGGAGCATTACTGCAAAGTCGTTACGGCCTTGAGCGAAACCATCCGCTTCATGGCCGCGATTGACGCCGCCATCCCCAAGTGGCCTTTGGCATGATTGCAGCCTTCATCCTGGAAGACGCACTCAGGGTTGATTGGACTCTCTGGTGAAAGGAACCTAAGGGAGAAACGTTGAGACGAAAGCGAAAACCTGACAAGGAATTTTGGCCGCCGACAAATCCAGAGCTGAAGGCATGCCCATATTGCAATGAAATGCGGCTCACTCAGTCGTTAAACGGCATACATCTTGTGTGCGAGAAGTGCGGGCGCATTGTTGTTAACGGCTGGCCTGCTACATGGCCCCCGCGTGAGAAGGCGAAACGCTCAAATCAGTAGAAAGGCTCTTGTTGCGCCGGAAGAAGGCATTCCCGTTTGTACTACGCCGCATGTCTGGCGCATGACCAGATTGTTTGTTAGAATCGCCGTGACTCGACACTGGCCGGCTAGCCCGGCGTCATGAACCGGGCGAAAGGCGTCCCGTTCCCGATTGGCGGCCAGTCAAATCTCCAGAGCGGGAATGAGAAGCGGGCACACTGGAGAATACTACGAGGGGGTCTTGTAACGGCTCTACCCCCAACGGCCAATCCGAAAACACCGCGAGCCACAACCACGAGGACCCAGCCAAATCAGCTGAGGTAAGCCGGACCGCCGCCGAAGAGCATGCCAGCCCCAACCGAGCAACCAACAGAACTGGTCCTGGGGCCGCCGGTCGCACCTCCCGCGCCATCGGTGACGCCGGCAACTGAGCAGATAGTGCGTCTGTTCTTACGCTGGGCCATCCCCCCTGAGCAATGGAACAAGCTCGGGACAAAGCTCATACCCAAGTTACGCACCTCAGGACAGGGGCTCTCCCTCACCGTCGAGGCCTCGCATGATGTGGCCACGAATGACCTTAGCCATGTTGAATCAGACCTGTGCCAGGCGCTTCGTGACCTTGGGCTCGAAGGGCTAGTTCAAATCGAAAAGAAGCGCATCTGAGTCGTCAAGGAACGCACCAAACCACATCCTTTGGGACAGCAAAAACAAGTTGTCAGCCGTCATGAAGAATCAAATGGATACAGACGCACCCTGCGCGACCCTTTGATACAGCCAGGACATCGGAGGCCAGGAGCGTGCGGGGCAACCGCCTGCCTCTTCTCGCGGAAAGGGAATGGAGTGAGAAAAAACAGCAGCGCCGAACTGATGCATGCGGTTTAACCACCTACTCTGCCACGAGCACGACCAGGCCCGCATTACCCTCAAGAGGGTGCCTCTGTCGGGGATCATTTGGGCCCAATTGCATGGTATCTTTACGCGTTGTTCAGGACTGGGGGTAAGTGCAACAGCACCCGCAGAGTCGCTGCCATATCCTGGACCGGTCGATTGCCGGGAACTTGGAGCAGGAAGTACCGTTCGATTAAATCCAGCGTCTTGGCGTCTGCCACGTCGCCGGTGATTACCAACACGTTCGCGAGAAGGCTGGGACGGAGCGACTGGATGCTGGGCATGACTTCCTCGGCCTGAGCATGAGCACAGCGA
The DNA here is from genome assembly GCA_963804995.1 of uncultured Acidobacteriota bacterium. Classification (GTDB taxonomy): domain Bacteria; phylum Acidobacteriota; class Terriglobia; order UBA7540; family UBA7540; genus Bog-366. The sequence continues at coordinate 786,033 of CAWDSK010000006.1, read as the reverse complement.
AGGTCAAGCAACACTGCGTCGAACTTCTCGCTCCGGATTATGTCGATAGCCTGCTTGCCACTGTAAGCTACGTCAGCCTCGCAACCTAAGCCGGCGAGCAATGTCAAAAGAGCGTTACGCACAGAGGGGTCCTCTTCGATGATGAGGACCTTGCGCTGCGGTGGGTGGGGCATTTTCATAATCGCCAGACGCGCCTCTCATAATAATGACGCCGCTATGACCATTCTAGGCCCGGCGCTCCTTGCAATTGCGGCACTGCTGCGTCCAGGGGACCGCCCGCAGACGGAGGCGCCCGATGGGGCGGCCGCAGTGCGTGCATACGGCGTACGTTCCGTGTCTTATCCTCTCCAAGGCGTCGTCAATGGCCCGCAGCAAATGGGAGTTGCTCTGACAGAGTCGCATAGCAAATTCAGTGTCCTGGGAGTTCCTAGCTACATCGCCCAAGTCCGTCGGATCGCGAATGCTAGGATCCGTAGCCAGGGTAGACCGTTCGTGCATGTGAAGCTCATTACGCCGAGCGATCAATATTCGTTTGTAACTTCTGAGTTCCTCCGTTCGCATGCTTTGCCCCCCCCTTGCAGGTAGCGATTCTGCGCCTGGTCGATGCACCCCGCGACCTGCCACGAGCCCTTATGCACCCTTTTCTTCTTACGCTTGCGTTCTTCCTGTTCTTCCCCTACCTACTTTTCCTCCTCGTCCTCCCACGCTCCGGGGACCAGCAGGAGTGCGGTATAAAGCAAGGAATGGTGAGTTTGAACCCCGCAAAATCAATATGGTCCTTCTCCTTTTGCTGTTTGCCTTCTTCGGCTAGTGTGCCCGCGCATTCCCACTTCTAAGCGGCTAAAATCACGCCTCCCCTCGCCGAAGATCTGGCTCGTCCTGCGATCGTGCTCAGCGCGTACTTGCTCAGATTCTTGCTGGGGTATACCCCGCCCTTCCGGCCTTTCACCATCCAGCTCTGCCTCTTAGCCCCCGATTGGGATGTGGGTGTCGGTTTCAGTCACGCCTTCGACTGCCTGAATCTGCCCGAGGACGACGTTTTCCAAGGCCGTCTTGTCTTCCACTTCGACTTGGGCAATCAGGTCCGGCAGATCCCAGCAAGGACGCGCGGCTTTCACTCCCGCAATTTCGGCAATTTTGCCGGCCGCTGCGCGGGCTTTGCGGGGTTTTACCTTAATGAAGATATACGCTCTCATGATCCCTCCTCAGATAACTTTGTGCAGCCGGTCTCTATGCTCCAAAGTCGGGTAGTCAGCGAAGCCTCGAGAACCCAGGAAATGCGTGAGGGGAAAAGCACGTCACGAGCACCGAGGCACCTATCACCGGAACGGCACGGAGTACCACCCAAGCGATGAAGCCAAGCAACGCTACCCAGCCCAGAAATCCCAGCCACGGCGTGATTCTAGTGATCCAATCAGGCGTCCCGCGCTTCCAGGCCCATCGACGCTCTCGAGCGATTTCGTATCTAATCTGGTATTTTGATATCACATAACGCCTTGCAAGCCAGGGAAGCAGACACAGGACAACGCCAATCACTTGTCCAACCATCCTCCACCTCATGGGTTCGCAGGATTTCAGGATGACGAGGCACACACCTCCCCTCCCACCAGAACCCAGACTTTTCCTGACGAGCTTTCTGCTGGCCTCTTGGCCTCACACGCCTCAGCTCGGTTTGGTCGAGAACGCCTTCGCCAGCGTTTTCCCGGTGGCGGCAACAACAAAGGCGCCTACAAACGCCCCAAGTAGGGCTGGAATCAGATAGACGTTGTCAAGCTTGGCCCGCTCAAACCAGTGACCCAGCACCGGTGACCCTAGCCAGGCTCCTACCCAACCCGCGATACACTTCCCCACGAAACCATCGAACCCCTCCAGGAAGCGATAGCGAATCACGTAGTGGAGTATCCAAGCCGCAATTAAGGCCGCGACGAACAAGATCAGTAACGCCCGAAAATTCATTCCGATCATACGCCCCCTCCAAGATCTAAGTTATTTGGCATTACCATCGCGCGCAAAAACACTTGCGCAGAACGGCTGCCGGACTTTTACCCCGGCCAACATCGGACAACAAATTCCACCCTAAAAGGAGGCGAGGCCGAGGAAATGGACCGGCCTGGTACGCGAGGATTTCTTCGTCAAGGTCCGCGTGCTTACCGCCACGGATGGCGATACAGGGCGCATTGGACTCTTTGATACGGTAACGTGCAACTCCCCGACGGACACTTCTTACGACCGCTTATTGAGTGGACAACTGAGTCTCGGGGTTCTGCGCCCGGCGAGCCGTTTAGGCGGGCTTAAGGAATGGAGCAAGGGTAGGAGAAAGGTGTGCAAACCTCAAACTCGCGGAGGGCAAAGCAGGAAGAAAAAACCACCACTCACTAGAATCACCCGTCAACAGGGAAGCCTTCGGCTCGCAAAGCTTCCTAGAATCCAACTTTCCGTCCTCCTATGGCAATAGTCTCCCACCGTTCAGACCCTAAGTCAAGCGAGGTGCGACTTGGATTGTGTCCTGATTTGGGGGTATTTGTTTACTAGCTGTGGCTAGCCATAATCGTATTCACCGAAAAATGAATCTGCGCTTCCAGGAGGTGGAGGAGCGCACTGCTCAGTCTCATCGGATGCTTCGGTATAGGTGATGAATCCTTCTGCTCGAGTGCCACTACTTAGCCCCCGTTTCGGCGCCCTTCTGCTTCTTGTCTGTTGCGCTGAGACACTGCTCGGAAAAGCGAGTCAGCTAAGGTCTCGTCGAGAAGCTCTTTCAGGCAGTCCGGGTCCACATGTACCGATGGTGTACCCCGCCCACGCGGGGGATAGCCATGACTTTGCATTGACCTGCTTCCCTGCGGCCTAGGATTCTTGCACTTGAGGACGCTGACCTGGTGCCGAAGCGCCACGATTTCGAGCTCGAGGCTGTTACGAGTGCGCACAAAGGCACTGAGCCACCACAAGAAACGCACGGCAAGTCTGACCATGGCACGATTTTACACGTGTTCGTATTCGACCCGGCGTTACCCTAACTCACTGATTCCCCGAAACGATTGAGTTTTGGCGACGGACAGGCTGCGCCAAACCCCCGGGATCAGTTTTGCGGCTCCGACTCGGAGGGAACGGCTATGTTTGCTCTCTAGGCTTCATTGTCGGCAGGACTTATGTTTTCGGCCGGAAGTTCGCTTTGCGTGCCCCTGGCAAGTTTCTTCTGTGCGCGGCGTGCGGCCTTCTCGCGCTGCTTTTCCAATCTCTTCATTTCCTTCTGACGTTTCAGGAACGTAGTGGCCAGCGGGTCTCCTTCAAATCCGAATGTAAGCTGGCAATACCCCAAACGTTTCGTTTGGGACTACCAGCGAGGTTCACGCGGCTGGCGCGGGGCTTCGCGGTAATCTTCGTTTGAGAATCCGCCCATTCTTCGCCCTCCACCCCCACTGCTACGCGGTGCGGTCCGCTCCGTCTTGGGACGTGCTTCGTTCACCTTAAGCGCGCGGCCCCCGATCTCTTTTCCATCAAGGCCCGCAATCGCCTTGGCCGCTTCTTCATCATTGGGCATTTCCACGAAGGCAAAACCGCGGGCTCGGCCAGTCTCCCGATCCATCGCTACGTGGACCCGCGTAACCTGCCCGAACGCCTTGAACAGCTCGGTCAAATCGCTTTCCGTCGTTTGGAACCTCAGATTGCCAACAAAGAGGTTTTTCATTTTTTCCCCTTGACTACCCTACATCTCCGGAGGCGCACAATCTCGAGCACTGGCGCTGCCGCCTCCAGGTTTGTCTTACAAAGAGGTTTGGACAAAGAGCCGGAAAGGGCCCGACCGCGACGGATGGCGGAGTTTTCGCAGCGCCTTGGCTTCGATCTGGCGGATGCGCTCGCGAGTAACGGTGAAGGTCCGCCCGACTTCCTCAAGAGTGCACTCGCTGTCATTGTCCAGGCCAAACCGCATGCGGATAATTGCTTCCTCGCGAGCCGTGAGCGTCTTCAGCATGGATGCCACCCGTTCCTTCAGGTTGAGCTGGATGACCGCATCCGACGGCGATACCGAAGCCTTATCCTCGATTAAGTCACCCAGGGCCGACTCTCCGTCCTTCCCAATGGGCGTCCCCAAAGACACGGGCAGCTGCGAAACTTTCTTGGTGCTGCACACCTTTTCAACAGGTACCTCCAAGCGCTGGGCGATCTCTTCGGACGTGGGCTCGCGGCCTAGTTCCTGTACGAGTTGCCGGCTGGTGCGAATCTGCTTATTGATCGCCGTGAACATGTGTACAGGCACTCGAATCGTGCGCGCCTTATCGGCGATCGCCCGCAAGACCGCCTGATGAATCCACCCTGTGGCATAGGTGGAGAATTTGTACCCGCGACGCCAGTCGAATTTGTCAGCTCCCCTCATCAGGCCGATATTCCCTTCCTGGATCAGGTCGAGAAACTCCAGGCCCCGGTTCGCGTACTTCTTGGCGATGGACACCACGAGGCGAAGGTTTGCCTCGGTCAGTTCCTTCTTCGCTCCTTCGGCGTCAGCCTCGCCGCGCCGGATCAGAACGAGCGAACGTTTCAGGGCGGTGAGCCCGACCTCGCTCGATTCCTCGATCGCTTTTAGCTGCGAGCGGCGCGAGCGCACATCCTTGCGCAATGCGGCGACCTTCCCGCCAGTTGAGCCGGCGCGCCGTTCAAGGCGGGTGGACTCACGCCCCAACGAATCAATCCGCTCGACCGTGTGCCGCAACTTGTCAATCAGGCGCTTCTTTTCGAGCGGGTGGAGCCCAATCGAGCAAGCCAGTCGCGACAGCTCAACCCGCGTCCGCGACAACCGGCGACGAGCCCGCAGGTGAGCAGATAGGCTTGACCTCGGAAGGTTATTTAGCCAAGCCGCCTGCTCAAGCCCCGCAGCGTAGACCTTTTCAATCTTATCGATGATCCGCAGCGTGAGGTGGGTCTTCTTCGCGATTTTCTCCACCCTCAAGTCTTCGTCATCAAACTGGACAACCTCTCGAATCGAACGCGTACCGTTGCGGATCTCCTTGCCCATTCCGATGAGCTCTTTGAGCACAAGGGGAGAACGGGAAATTGTTTTGAGCACCAACCCGTGGCCACGCTCCATGCGTTTGGCGATAGCCACCTCATCTTCCCGCTTTAACAGCGGTACGCTGCCCATCTCGCGGAGATATAGCCCCACCAGATCGTTGGCCTTGTCCACAAGGGGTGCGGTCTCGTCGATCTCAGCATCTTCACCGCGGGCGGGATTTTCCGGCATTTCGAATTCCACGGGTTCAGTATTCCCGAGCGGACCGGAAGCAGCCTTGGCCACCGAAGCGTCTTCGTAGACGTGGACGTTGTGGCGCTCGAATTCGGAGAACCGGCTGTCGATCTCCGCCGGTGTGCGCGTCTCGCTTGGCAGGATGTCGATGACCTTGTCATAAGAGACATAGCCGCGTTCCTTGCCCAAGTTGATGAGGTTGCGGACCCGGTCATCCTCTTTCTGAAGCACAAGCGACAAAGGTTTCTCCCCTGAACGGACGGCTGAAATCAGCCTTCCGTTTCCTAAGCCCCTTACCGCGAAGAGGCCGTGGACGCTCCTATCGAAGGACCAAAACGACAATTCGTGGAACTCAACCACGGTTTACGATGGGTGACACTGCTCTTTATGGTCTTAACGCTGAGGGTGGCAATGCTCGCCGGTCGCACGACACATATGGAAGGTAGTGTCTCAGTTTGATTTTTTTGTAGCGGCGGTCTATGACCGCCGGTTCTTCTTCAATGAGTTCCGGCGCTCATAGAGCGCCGCTACAGCAAACTGAGACACCACCATATGGAGTATGAACTGTACTTATCTATTGTACACTAGCTGCTCGCGTCTTGAGCTTATATCCTCAAAGCTGCGTCCAAGCCGATCGAGTGGGGAATTCGCACGCCGCTCAATATTCGGGCTAACGTCAAGTCGTGGTTACCAAAAACTTCGTCCGCATTGAATCAATTGATCTTGTCCCGCCGCGACTGGTAAGCTCCCGTTCCTATGTTCGCGCTATCTGTTTCCGTTCTTGCCGCCCTGAGTTCCTGTTCCTATCAAAAACTCCGTTTGCGTGGACTTCAATAGGCTTCGCGGTCTCAATCAAACACAAAAAAAGAATCGGGCCTTGATTCGATCGACGGAGAGTCTGGCGCTAATTCTTAGGTGGCACGGAATTTTGGTGGCAAACAGGCAGCAGCATGCATGGAACGTTCTCAGCCTAGATAAACGGTTTGGGAAACCGTTGGCCTATGGGCTGGGTTGCAGCAGAACACTTGTAGGATCAAGCGTTTCCTGGCTGTTCTTTGGCTCGGGGAGGACCTACCGTAGTCGATTTTGTAGCTGCCAATTTCTAGAAATCTCAACAGAATCCCATCTGATACACTCCTCGTCGCCCCAAATGGTGTCCAGGAGGAAATAACGGTTTCGATTCAGTTGTCAGGCCCGCAGTCCCGTGTGTAACTTTGGCAATCTCCGCGTCAATACACCATTTCGCCCGAAGGACCCGGCAAACGGCGCCACTTGCACGCACCGTCGACATCTCGAAGGCCGGAGAGCTTGAACCACCAGAGGTTTTACGGAGCCCCCTATCTCATCGCCGATTTCAGCTGGATATCCCCACGAGCGGATTGGGCCTGTTCATGGTGCCTTCATGGAGATTATCTTACCTAATGTGCGACCGTGCGAGAGCAGGCGCGTACAGTCTAATGCAGCCAAAGCCACTCACTTTCCCGAGACGCTCTGCAAAAGAAATTGAGCAATGTTCATCGCATATGCCCCACTCAGGACGGCGACTAAAGCTGCATGACAGAGGCATGAGCATTGCTATAAGGTTCATCAAAACCCCCTCTTTCGGGGGGCTTTGCAACGGAGAATGACACGGCTTTCACAACCCGGTCTCTTTCGCCCCAGGAGAGCAGGATCGTGCTTGCGCTCAGCGAGCACGGCGGCGGGAGACGACGCGAGCGGAAATCGTCGAACTGCTCGGCGTAACCTGTACCTGCCAAAAACTCCGTCCGGATTGAAATCATTGATGTTGGTTGGCTCCCACTGCTAAGCTTCCCGCTCCCATGTTTACCCTATTCTTTTCCTTCCTGGGCACTCTCCGCTCCTGCTTCCAAACCCGGGCGGCCTTGCAGTTGGAGATTCTTGCCCCTCCGCCACCAGATAAACGTGCTCCGAAGGTCGCAGCGTGGGCGCGTTCGACTCACGGAGGTGGACCGCCTCTTGTGGACATGGCTGCTGTACCTCTGGCCCGGCTGGCGTTCTGCGCTCATCATCGTCAAGCCGGAAACGGTTATTGCCTGGCATCGCCGGGGATTCCGCCTGTATTGGACATGGAAGAGTAGACCGGGTAGGCCGGGAAGGCCTGAAGTGTCTCGTGAGGTTCGGGACCTCATCCGGAAGATGAGCCTGGCGAATCCGCGCTGGGGAGCACCAAGCATCCATGGCGAGCTCCTGAAGCTCGGAATTGAATTATCTCAAGCCACCGCTGCCAAGTACATGGAGCGTCACCGAAGACCACCCTCCCAGACGTGGCGTACGTTCCTCGATATTCACCTGAAGCAATTGGTCTCCACGGATTTCTTCGTCGTGCCGACGGTGAACTTTCGAATCCTCTTTGTCTTTGTGGTCTTGGCCCATCAGCGGCGCCGCGTGATTCATTTCAACGTTACTGCCCATCCCACCTCGGAATGGACGGCGCAACAGGTTGTCGAGGCCTTCCCTTGGGATACGGCCCCACGCTATCTGCTCCGTGATCGCGATAGCATCCATGGCGACGTCTTCCGGCAAAGAGTCCGAGGGATGGCGATTCGCGAAGTCATGACGGCCCCGAGGTCGCCATGGCAGAGTCCCTATGTGGAGCGCCTGATCGGATCCGTTCGACGGGAGTGCCTGGATCACCTCATCGTACTCAACGAGGAGTCTCTGCGCCAGAGGCTCAAGTTGTATTTCGCTTACTACCACCGGGCCCGCACTCACTTGTCGTTGGATAAAGATGCACCGGAGAGCAGACCGGTTCAACCGCCGGAGCTGGGGTCCGTCGTTGAACTGCGGGAAGTGGGTGGACTGCATCACCGCTACGAACGGCGGGCGGCTTGAAGAATTGTTCACAGACTCAAGAGGGGTGTGTTCCCACTGGAGTCGGCCGAGACCGGTGAAGCCTCCCTCCCGCTGGGAACAGAACCTTCCCCGCACTCGCACCGCCATGAAATCTGGAGGCCGCGTCCGCCCAGCAACTCCCTCGACCCTTTGACACGCTGCGAATTAGCCGCTCTTTGCGGTCGATCGAGTTTTTGGCAGGGACAGGTCTACCCCGCGGTGGGAATGGGTCGAACTGCTTCCCGATTCGTCAGGCAGCGCTTACGCCACTATCGCAATCCTTTCTTGCGGTGGATTGGGGTTTCTTGCTCTCCCCTCGAAGTTGCAGGTCCAACGCCTCCACCTGGCTGGGCAAAACTTCTAGCGGCGGTTCCAACAATTCCAGGACGTTAACCAGTTGACTTACTCTTTTGGCCACTCGCGACAATGCTATCTCATCACCTTGGAGCGCGATGGTAACCTTTAAATGGTCCGATACCCCCGTCGGAACGGCGAAGAGGCTCCGGACAGCGCAGCCCTGGGTCGTGATGATGGTAAGGATTCTTTGCAGGGCTCCGGGGAGGTTTTCCACCAGCAGGGCAAAGGACTTTTGCGCGGGCAGAGCAGCCTCATCACGCTGCCCCTGGGGTAAGGCCGCGGCTGCTGGCGAGGTAAGCTCACCGCTCCGTTCTTCTGGTCCCAAGACCATCTCGTGGATTCCCGCGCCCGAGGGCACCATGGGGTAGACGTTTTCGAAAGGCGCTACTTTTACATTGAGAAGGCACGGGCCGGGCGCGCTGGCGGCGTCCCGCAGGACTTGGGTCAGCATCGAGGGGCTGTCGATATTGAATCCCCGCAGGCCATAGGCCTCGGCGAGTTTCGGTGCATCCGGGAAGGTGTTGAGCTTAACGGCGCTCAGCCGGTTGTGATGGAACAGTTCTTGCCACTGGCGCACCATTCCCAGGTGGCCGTTATTCATGACCACGATCTTGATGGGCAAGGCGTAATTAGCCACAGTGGCTAGTTCCGGGATGGACATCTGGAAGCCGCCATCACCAACCAGGGCAAATACCGGCTTATCCGGACAGGCAATCTGCGCTCCGATGGCGGCGGGCAAACCAAAACCCATGGATCCCAGGCCCCCGGAGTTGAGCCACAGGCGCGGCTCATTGAAGCGGATCAGTTGTGCGGCCCACATTTGGTGCTGCCCCACATCAGAACAGACCAGCGCGGCGCCCGCAGACACCCTGTCGATTTCCGCCATCAGGTGTTGCGGCTTGATCACCTCGTCGGACGCCGGGGTGCTCAGCGGATACTGGGCCTTCCAACCTCGCACTTGAACACGCCAGGCCTTACGCTCACGGGCACATTCCTCAGCATACTGGGACTTCGTTTCCCTGAGGTAATGGTTCAACTGTCGTAGCACGCATTTTACGTCCCCTGTGATCGAGATATCCGCGCTGCGGTTTTTACCGAGTTCGGAGGCGTCGATATCCACATGAATGACCTTGGAATGTGGAGCAAAAGTGGAAAGCTTTCCGGTCACGCGATCGTCAAAGCGCACCCCGAGGGCAATCAGCAGGTCGGCATGAGTCAGGCCCATGTTGGCAGCGTAACTCCCGTGCATGCCGGGCATACTCACGAAATTCGGATCGTCGGCGGGTAATCCCCCCAGGCCCATGAGGGTGCAAACCGTGGGGGCATCAAGGAACCCGACGAACTCTTGTAACTCCGCAGCCGCTCCGGCCGAAACAATTCCGCCTCCGGCGTAGACGATGGGGCGCTCGGACGCCCAGATCAACTGACCAGCCTGTTGGATGTACGCGGGATTGCCGTCCGCTGGGACTTTGTACCCCGGAAGGTCGAGCTCATCGCAGGGGACGAACTGAGCTTTCGACTGTTGAACGTCCTTGGGGATGTCAATGAGGACAGGACCTGGACGTCCCGTTGAGGCAATGTGGAACGCTTCATGTATTACGCGGGGCAAGTCCTCAATCTTCCGAACCTGGTAATTGTGCTTGGTGCAGGGGAGTGAGATGCTGAAGGTATCCGCTTCCTGGAAGGCCGTGGTCCCCAGGACTTTTGTTGAGACCTGGCCGGTGATGGCGACGATGGGGATGGAATCCAAATAAGCGTCCGCCAGGCCGGTCACCAGGTTAGTGGCGCCCGGGCCGGATGTGGCGCAGCACACGCCAACTTTACCGGAAGCGCGCGCATACCCTTCAGCGGCAAAGCAGGCGTTCTCCTCGTGCCGCATCAACACATGGCGGATGCCGTGGTCGTAAAGAGCATCGTAGAGCGGCAAGGTGGCGCCCCCCGGAAAGCCGAAGATGTCCTTCACCCCTTCTCGGGCCAAACACTCCAAGAGGATTTCTGCACCTGTCCTCATATTCGGCATCGGCTTCTCCTCCTCAAAACATGAACCAAAACGAAAAAAGCCATCAGGCGGTTTGTCTTTCCCCGCTGATGGCCTCTAAACTTAACTTCGAAAGCTATCAGACGGGGCGAGACACCACGACCCCAATAATGAGGATGGTAATCGAAAGAGCGAGAGACGGCGGAATGGAACGAGAAGTGCGAGTTTGGGTGTGCTCTAACATACGTTGAGACCATAGTACCATTAGTAATCCAAGGGAAGCCAACAAAAGAAATCTATGGAAAGCATAAAGCTGACTGTGGGGAGGCCAGCAGGGGGTGTCTACCCGAAATACTTCATATCCCTTTAGGTCCAAGGAATTAGAAAGGTTGCAAAGCCTGCCTAACGATTACCATCTTTGAGCATGAAAACAATCCAGAATCTCTGTCGGCAGCCCCTCTCGTTTCTGCGATTCGGGCAAGAGGTCATCCATTATGCACTGATCTTTGTCTCGGCCTTCTTCCGCAGCCGCGCCTCACTGGGATGTGAGTTGGTGGCCATTCGAAGTCAGCTCAGCTTTTACAAAGAAAGTATCCGGCAAAAGAAACAGACCCGACCCCGGTTCACCCCGGCTTTTCGTCTGCTGTGGGTGCTGTTGTCCGTGGTTTGGAGGGGGTGGAAACCTGTCGCAGACTTGATGCAGCCAAAGACTGTTCTCAAATGGCATACGAGAGGTTTTCGCCTGTGGTGGCGCTGGAAATCGCGGGGCGTGGGAGGGCGCCCCCTAATCAGCCAGGAAATGCGCGTTCTGATCCGACAACTCAGTGGCGAAAACGTGCTGTGGAGTGCCGAAAGGATTCATGGGCATTTGCTGCTTCTCGGTTTCGATCCTCCCTGCCCGGATACGATTCGCAAGTACATGGTCAAGCCTAAAGGAGGGATGGAGAAGTCCCAGAACTGGCTGACCTTCCTGCGCAATCATACGGACGTCAGCTGGGGAATGGACTTTTTCACTGTGCCCACCATTCGATTCCAAATCCTTTATGTCTTCGTGATCCTCAATCATGCCCGTCGTCAGGTGGTACACGTAGCTGTGACGGCTCGTCCCACGATGGCTTGGGTGATCCAGCAGCTGCGCGAGGCGATGCCCTTTGGCATCCAGCCCACTTACCTATTCCGGGATAATGACGCAGTTTATGGAGATGAGGTGGGTCGATTCCTAAAGGGAACGGGCATCGAAGAAGTTAGAACTGCCTTTCGCTGTCCCTGGCAAAATCCATTCGTCGAAAGGTATGGCGGCACCCTGCGGCGGGAGCTGTTGGATCACGTCATGATTCTCAGTGAAGAACACCTAAAACGACTGCTGAGGGAATACATCAAAGAGTATTATCACATCGCCAGGCCGCATTATGGTTTGGACGGCGAGACGCCCTTTCGCACCAATGAGCCTGAGCCCGTCACAGAGCCGAGCAGGCTTGTTTCCGTTCCAGTTGTAGGCGGCCTGCATCACCGTTACATCCGGGTGGCAGCATAATCTTCTTAGGGATCGCACAATCACAATAACGCTGCGAAGACGAGAGTCACTACCGAAGGACAGTGCATGTGAGAGATTCTTGTTCATCCACCGTTGCAGTACCGCAACGCTCATCAAGGAATCTGTGGCTTTAAGGTTTTTCGAGTGGACAGGGTACCCATGGCTGTTGAACTCCTCCGATAAAGCCAGGATTTTCGGCGGGCAGAAATCGATGCAGAAGCCGCAGCCTTTGCAACGGGTCCAGTCAATAAAGACTTGACCGCGGAACTTTCTGGCTTTCGATGCTGCGGGAGCTTCAGGCATTTGAACCTCGACAGCAGAGCGTCATTTTCCGAATCTTCGAGGGCAAATTGTCCGACTTGGAGCGCCCCACAGCATTTCTAGCATTCTCCCGGCCATTTTGACCGGTTGATCAGCAGAAAATGATGTTTTTCGCGCCAGTAAAGCAGTATCAACAACTATAAGCCTTTGTAACGCATGCTCTTCTGGGCAAACCCCACACTCCGGCTCTTGACTCCAGATCCAGTAAAAAGGCTCCAGCGACACCGAGGCTAGAACCGCCCAGCCACCTATGCTGCGGCCGCTGGTTGGTCCAGCTTGGATGCCATTACGTTGACAAGCTCTTTGACGGCGGCAGCGCTCTTCTCGAGAGCCGCACTCTCTTCCTCGGCAAGTTTGACTTCAAAGATTTTCTCGATTCCTCCTGCTCCCAGCTTCACGGGCACCCCGACGAAGAGTTTGTGAATCCCGTACTCGCCTTCTAGGAAAGCGGAGCAGGGGAGCACGCGCTTTCGGTCATTGAGAATTGAATCAACCATCTCGACCACTGCTGCCGAGGGAGCATAGTAAGCGCTGCCCGACTTCAGGTATTTGACGATCTCGGCGCCCCCCTCGCGAGTTCGTTTCACGATCCCCTGAATAGTCTCCGCATCCAACAAATCTGTCAGGGGTATTCCGGCGACGCTACTGTACCGCACCAGAGGCACCATGGTGTCACCGTGGCCGCCCAAGACAAAGGCCATGACGTCTTTTATGGACACATTCAACGCCTGAGCGACAAAGGTGCGGAAGCGAGCCGTGTCCAGGATGCCGGCCATTCCGATCACCCGGTTCTTGGGAAAACCACTGACCTTGTACGCGACGTGACACATAGCATCGAGGGGGTTCGTGACCACAATCAGAATGCAGTCCGGAGAATGCTTGACGACGCTTTCCACCGTGTTCTTGACGATGTCATAGTTCGCCCACAACAAATCGTCCCGGCTCATCCCGGGCTTGCGCGGGAAGCCGGCCGTCAGCACGACAATGTCGGAATTGGCGGTCGGTGCGTAGTCGTTCGCGCCCGTGATTTTGACGTTGATGCCCACGACGGGGCCGGCCTGCAACATGTCCAACGCTTTCCCCTGCGGGATGCCTTCCAACACGTCGACCACCACGACGTCCGCCAGCCCTTTGTCAGCCAAGCGGAAAGCGCAGCTAGCGCCTACATTTCCTGCTCCCACCACTGTAACCTTTTTTCTCATCTGAGCCTCCTTCACGCCGCCGCGGGCAGCGCCATATTTCCGACGATGGCGGCAGCAAACTCACTAGTTTTCACCTTGACAGCCCCTTCCATCAGACGGTGCAAGTCATAGGTGACGTACTTCCGACGGATGGTCTCGCTGATCCCCGTCTCAATAAGTTGCGAGACTTCCTTCCAACCCATGAAATGGAACATCATCGAGCCGCAGAGAATGACGCTGGAGGGATTCACTACATCCTGGCCGGCGTATTTCGGCGCGGTGCCGTGGGTCGCTTCAAACACCGCGCACTCGTCGCCAATGTTGGCGCTGGGTGCCATCCCCAAGCCACCCACCTGTGCAGAACAGGCATCCGACAGGTAATCACCATTAAGGTTCGGCGTGGCAAGCACATCATATTCATCGGGCCGCAGGAGCACCTGCTGGAACATGGAGTCGGCGATGCGGTCCTTGACCAGCAGTTTGCCCGGCGGAGCCTCCACACCCACCTCTGCTTCCGTTCCGCAAACCTCGGAGAATTCCTCCTTCACCAGCTCATATCCCCAATCGCGGAAAGCGCCCTCCGTGAACTTCATAATGTTCCCTTTATGGACGAGCGTCACACTGCGACGCCCATTCTTCGAGGGCATATTGAATGGCGCGCCGAATCAGCCGCTTGGAGCCTGTGACACTCATCGGTTTGATCCCGATCCCGGAATCGGTGCGAATCTTCTTCCCCATTTTTTGGTTCAGGAAATCGATAACTTCCTTAGCTTCAGGCGTGCCCTCTCGCCACTCGATGCCGGCGTAAACGTCCTCCGTGTTTTCGCGGAAGATGACCACATTGAGTCGTTCCGGATGCTTCATCGGCGAAGGGACACCGGGGTAGTAACGCACGGGGCGCATGCAAACGTAGAGATCGAGGAGTTGCCGCAAGGTGACATTCAAGCTTCGGATGCCGCCGCCCACGGGTGTCGTCAGTGGTCCTTTGATCGCGATATGGAATTTCTGGATCGCCTCCAAGGTTCCCTGCGGCAGCCAGTTGTCGAACCGATGGTGGGCTTTCTCGCCCGCGAATACCTCGTACCAGGCCACGCGGCGCCGCCCCCCATATGCCTGCTTGATGGCCGCGTCGAAAACGATGCGCGCAGCCTTCCAAATGTCAGGCCCGATACCATCGCCCTCAATGAAGGGGAGGATCGGGTTGTCAGGAACGTGGAACTTGCCGTCTCGAACTTGAATGGCTTGTCCATCCGCGGGAATGGGATTGTCGTTATATGATTCCATGCTCACCTCCAAGAACGAACTTCCTTGCCGGTCTGAGCTAGGCAATCAGCGTTGCTCCAAGGCATGCACCCCTCCGCGGACGGGCCCGCGGAGGGGTTGTCATGCCAGAGTGGAAGTGCAGCCTATGCGGCCGCAGGGAATTCCTTGGCCCCGCGCTTCTCTATCGGGACGAAATCTCGCACGTCGTGACCAGTGAAGATCTGTCGTGGACGTGCAATCTTCTGTTCGGGGTCCTGCAGCATTTCCTGCCATTGGGCCAGCCACCCCGCGGTGCGCGGAATGGCGAACAACACCGTGAAGATTTCCGGCTTGAACCCCATCGCCTGGTAGATGATGCCCGAATAGAAATCCACATTGGGGTAGAGCTTTCGCTTGATGAAGTACTCATCTTGCAGCGCGATCCGCTCCAGTTCCAAAGCGATGTCGAGCCTCCGGTTCCTGCCCGTGACCTGGAAGACTTGATCGGCCGCCCACTTGATGATCCGGGCGCGGGGGTCATAATTCTTGTAGATCCGGTGGCCGAAGCCCATCAGCTTGACCTGCCCGGTCTTCACGCGCTCGATGTAGGCGGGGATGTGATCCGTGGAGCCAATCTCATCGAGCATCTTCAGGACTTCTTCGTTGGCGCCGCCGTGCAGCGGGCCGGAGAGCGCGGCGGCCGCGGCGGCCGTTGCCACAAACGGGTCCGCCTGCGAGCTACCCACCGCCCGCATGGCGTTGGCGCTGCAGTTTTGTTCGTGATCGGCGTGCAGGATAAACAGGATATCGAGAGCGCGCGCCAGGGTGCTATTGGCTTGGTATTTGGGCTCGGCCATCTTCCACAGCATGTTCATGAAATTCTCGGTATAGCTGAGTTCGTTGTCCGGATAAACGTACGGGTAGCCGAGGCTGTGGCGATAGGTGTAGGCGGCGATGGTGGGCACTTTGCCAATCAGGCGATAGATTTGAAGCTTGCGCACCTCGGGGTCATGCACATTCCTGGCCTCCGGGTACACCGTGGAGAGCGCCGCCACGGTGCTGATAAACATACCCATGGGATGGGCATCGTAACGAAAACCCTCCAGGAATTTCTTGGTCGTCTCGTGCAGCATGGTGTGGTGAGTGACGTTGCTGACGAAATCCTTCAATTCCGCCGCGGTGGGCAGCTCGCCGTTCAGCACCAGATAGGCAACTTCAAGAAAGCTGCACTTCTCTGCCAGTTGGTCGATGGGATACCCCCGATACCGCAGGATACCCTTGTCGCCATCGATGAAGGTGATGGAGCTCTGGCACGATGCGGTGTTCATGAAAGCGGGATCATAAGTCATTAACCCAAAATCGTCGGGGCCGGTTTTGATCTGGCGCAAATCCATGGCTCGAACGGTTCCCTTGTAGATCGGGATCTCATAGGTCTTTTCTGTGCGCTTGTCTACGATACTCAAGGCTTCATTTTCCATGACACTCCTCCCTTGTGAGACGGGTTTTCGACCGCCCACCCTGCGTGCGATCGAGCTTGTCACAGGTGAGCGGCGTTCGCTAAAGAAGCGTATTTCTCCGCGCCTGCGCAGCATGTTGCGCGGGCGGGACGTGGCACAGTTTGCTCCACACCGTCAATTCTAGAGAATGAGAATGGCATCCTCTCGGAGTGGCGTGTCTCTCCAAATCACGCGTCTCAATTGCGCGCGAGAAAAGTTTGTCGACGACGGAGGGTCGCCTGGGATCTGCTCTGCGCGAAATCTGTTTAGGAAGTTGAAAAGGTGGGATAGCTAGCGGAACATGAGGGAAGTGCTTCCAGTGTGCTTCCTGGAGGATGCTTTTCTGCCGAGGTTTCTCCTTGGAAAGGAACTCCTTTTTCTTTTGGGGGCAATGCTTAAGAACCCTGCTGGTGTGATCCGAGTTGACTTGTGAGACGTTCAATTCGGCTCGGTTGCCGATGGAACAAACCTCGCGTGCCATCAACCCAGGGGGAGCCATTTTCGTTCTCCCCGTCAGAGGCCCCGAAGAAGCACGTCTCACGTCGGAGCCAACCGACACGCAGAATGTATCTCTTGAAAACGGTGTCGTCAAGCTGTTTGTAAAGATGGAATTACATGAGGGATATAATGTCCCCCTGCAGATTTGGAGTGTGCGAGAAATGCGTTACAATATCTTCACGTTGGATAGGGAGGGTCGCCATGGAAACACTCGAACCCATTCTGGCTCAGCATCCCCTTTTCAATGGCATGGAACAGCGCCACCTCCAGATACTCGTCGGGTGTGCCCGCAACGTGCGCTTTGAAAGCGAACACGTGATCTTCCGTGAGGGCGAAAAAGCTAACGAGTTCTATCTTATTCGCACCGGAAAGGTGGCCTTGCAGCTATTTGCTGATCGACGTGGTCCCCTTACCATTTTGATCCTTGAGGAAGGTGACGTTCTGGGTTGGTCGTGGCTCTCTCCCCCCTACCATTGGAAGTTTACGGCGCGCGCACTCGAGACCACACGTGCGATTTCCTTGGATGGGAAATGCCTACGTGAGAAGGCCGAAACCGACCATGACTTGGGTTACGAACTCCTGAAGCGGTTTGTTCATGTTATTGAGGAGCGGGTTCGGGCAACGAGCTTACACCTCCTGAATGTCTACGAGCGTTAACCTTGAAGTCCACCTGAACTCGAAGAGGTTTGGACAGTGCCAAACTCTTAGGCCCTTTTGTCGCTGGAATCGAAGCGTGTCTGTCGCCATGATTCAATCCGCTCGGCGAACCCGCAACGCACCCCCCAGCCTTTCTCTTTGTCGGTCCGAGCGGCCTGTATGGATAAATCCTGGTTGTGGTCCTTTAATAGCCCGAGTTTAACCGGGATCCCGGTCTTACCCACAGAAACATGAGGACGGCGAGAGGGTGTTGTTCGCCAAAATCTCATCCACGACGAAACTTGGCGCGATTCGTCCTCGGCTCAGCTTGAAAGAGAGCCTGAATTCGGCCAGGGTTTGCTTGGAGGTGCGCGAAGTTCTCTCGGGGTGGGAACTAGTGTGCGCGCGCATGCGGCGTGTGTATACTATTTGGGACAGGTGAAAAATTGGTCCGGGTCAGGCAGCCCGATCGTAACGATGATGCAACCCGCCGAGTCGCTCCTGAGACAGGACGCGACCTGAGGCTCTGGAACAAGTTCTACAGTTCGGAGTTCCCTTCCCGAGTCCAAGATGCGTGCGATCCTCGTGGTAGTAGCGGACGTATTCAGAGAGCAGCCGTTTCAGATGGCGTTCATTCACCGCGATAACATGATCCAGTAAGTCTCGTCGGCAACTTTCGACCCAACGCTCCGCCACACCGTTGGATCAGGTTGTCAACTACACACCATAGAGACTATTCAAAACGACGTTTCCGAGTAACTCACCCTTACCATCCACTGTTCCAACGTGAATTCGAATGGGTGGACTACCGCCAGAACTGGGGGGAGGACCGAGTGTATTTCTACGACGAAGGAGGCCAGTTGACCTCGCTACCGGCGCGGTGGACGAGTGTCGTGGGGGAGGACCCATTCGTGGTCATAGGGGGAGGCCGCTCGTATTTTCGCGTTGAGGACCTGATTGAATTGGTGCGTTTGGTGGAGGGTTTACGGTCCTGAAGCCCCGGAAGGTCTGTAAAGGGAATTACGCCGTTTGTGTTAAAGGGATTATGTCGGAGCTTGAGCCGAAGTCCAGAGTTTTCGGTGGGTGTGTGAGTGCAATATCCGCTTATTGTGCAACACAAATTCGGGTCGGAGGATAGAAAAGGCTTGACAGGGAGCAAGAGAATGTATATAATTAACATTACACTCGTTTGCCGGATTTGCTCCGGAGGAGCCCATGTCCCCTTCCTCACGCCACGATGCCAAGCGCCATATCCTGCGCTCCCAAGGTACCTTGAATCCCCGCCCGCAGGAGGTGGCCCACGCCCTGTTCCAGGACAGCGACTTCTTCGATCCCCGGGACTTGCTGCAGGTCAAGTACGAGATGCTGCGCCAAGTGAGGGTCGAAAACCAAGCGGTGAGCCAAGCGGCGGAGGCTTTTGGTTTCTCCAGACCCTCCTTCTACCTCGCCCAGGCGGGCTTCGTAGCCAGGGGACTCGCAGGATTGATTCCCCAGAAACGGGGACCTCGGCACGCCCACAAGCTCACGGCCGAGGTAATGGAGTTCGTCCGGCAGGCCCGAGCTGCCGAACCCTCCTTGCGGAGCGAGGAACTGGCGGCCCGGGTGAAGAAAGCCTTCCGTCTACGGGTCCATCCTCGCAGCTTGGAGCGCCGGCTTCGGCAGCAGCAAAAAAAACGACGTTGAGCGACCCTCCCGTTGCTCCCCTGATGGCCCAGGAGGGGATCGTAAACCAATATGAGGAACTCCGGCGACAAGTGCGGGGTGAGTTAGGCGGCAGGCGCGGAGCCTTGGGCCTGGCGCTGTTTATTCGCCAGGGGATGAAAGGCTGGATGGAAGCCTGGTCCCACTGCCTGCCGGGTGGGATTCCGATGAAACCCCAGAATCCGTCCGGCCCTGAGGAGAGGGTTCCTCTCGATCTGCACACGGAAGTGGTTACGATTCTGGCGAGCATGGTACTTCACAGTCGGCCGGAGGTGAGAGGATGAGAACCGAAATGCCGCAGAAGGTTCAAGCCCACCATTTGAAACGCGACGCCTACCTGTATATCCGGCAGTCCACGCTTCGGCAGGTCTTTGAGAATACCGAGAGCACCCAGCGCCAGTACGCGTTACGCCAACAGGCCGTGGCCCTGGGCTGGCCTTTGGAACGGATCATCGTGATCGACAACGATCAAGGCCAGTCGGGAGCTTCGGCGGTAGACCGAGAGGGATTTCAAAGGTTGGTGAGTGAAGTGGGGATGGGGCGAGCAGGGATCGTTCTGGGTTCTCAAGGTGTCGCGCCTGGCGCGCAACTCCACGGACTGGCATCGACTGCTGGAGATCTGCGCGCTCACCGACACGCTCATTTTGGATGAAGATGGCATCTACGACCCGGCGCACTTTAATGACCGCCTGCTGTTGGGGCTGAAAGGCACGATGAGCGAGGCGGAACTGCACGTGCTGCGAGCCCGGTTGCGAGGCGGAATCCTCAGCAAAGCTCGGCGCGGTGAGTTGGAGATCCCACCTCCGGTCGGCTTGGTCTATAACGGCTCGGGGCAACTCGTTCTCGATCCGGACCAGCAGGTGCAACAGGGCCTTCGACTCTTGTTTGAAACCTTCCGTCGTACGGGATCCGCCCTGGCCACGGTGAAGGCCTTTCGCCAGCAGGGGCTGCTGTTTCCCCGCCGCCTGCGGGCGGGGCCCCACCAAGGAGAGTTGGTATGGGTGGAACTTGTTCACAGCCATGTCCTGCGCGTTTTGCACAATCCTCGGTATGCCGGGGCCTACGTCTTTGGCCGGAGTCAGACGCGCAAGAAGCTGGAGGGTGGCGTGACGGTGAAGTGGTTGCCTCGCGAGGAGTGGGACACTTGCCTTCCTGGGGCCCATGCGGGTTACCTCTCCTGGGAAGAATATGAGAGCAATCAGCGGCGGTTACGGGAATCCGCGCAAGCTTGGGGTCCCGACCGTCGTCAAAGCCCTCCGCGGGAAGGTCCAGCGCTTCTGCAGGGATTAGTGATCTGTGGCCGCTGTGGGAATCGGATGACCGTGCGTTATCATGTTCACCGGTCACGCCTGGCCCCCCATTATGTGTGTCAGCGGTACGGTATCGAACACGCTCAAACCATCTGCCAGACGGTTCCTGGAGCGGGTATCGACCAGGCCATCGGGGAACTGCTGATCGAAGTGGTCACTCCGTTAGCCCTGGAGGTGGCGCTGAGCGTGCAGCAAGAACTTCAGTCTCGTTGGGAAGAAGCGGATCGGTTGCGCCAAACCCAAGTCGAGCGCGCCCGGTATGAGGCGGAGCTGGCCGAGCGGCGCTACTTGCGTTGCGATCCCGACAACCGGCTCGTGGCGGATTCGCTCGAGGCCGACTGGAACCACAAGCTGCGTGCTCTGGGAGAGGCTCAGCAAGAGTATCAACGTCAACGTCAGGTCGACCGTGGGTTGTGTCGGGAAGAGGAACGCGCTCAGATTTTTGCCCTGGCCACAGACTTCCCTCGGCTGTGGCGCGATGCGAAAACGCCACATCGAGAACGGAAGCGTATGGTCCGCCTTCTATTGGAAGACGTTACGTTGACCCGCAACCATGAGATCACGCTTCAGATCCGCTTCAAGGGGGGAGCTACAAAGACCCTGCATTTGCCCATCCCCCTCAATGCCTGGAAACAGCGCACCACCAAGCCGGAGGTGGTGGCGGAGATCGACCGGCTCCTGGATCAACGTACCGATCGGCAGATCGCTAGCCTGCTGAATGAACGCGGCTGGCTCTCGGGCGAAGGCAGGCCCTTCAGCCCTCACATCGTCGCGCGCATACGGCGTAACTATGCCTTGAAGAGCGGTTACACTCGCCTACGCGGAGCCGGCCTGTTGACCCTGCAAGAGATGGCTAAGCTGCTCGGCATCTCCACCGGGTGGGTGAAAGTCTGGCGGGACCATGGTCTGTTAAGAGCTCAAGCCTACAACGAGAAAAACGAGTGTTTATATGAACACCCCGGCGATGATCCGCCGCGCAAGATGCAAGGGACGAAGCTCGCTGCCAGGCAGCGATTCTTCGAGGACCCCTCGAATCATACCAATGAGGTGCAGTATGAAGCATAAGCCTTTTGCCAGGGACTCTCGAAGGAGGTCCGCACCGGGCTCATCTTCAGGGATCGAACGGCCACGGGGACCTCCAACCCGTATTTCGCATCCCGGTCGAAGATTAGAAATCTGGACGCCGACTCGAAGGGAAATGCTTCCCGTAGCTGCTGGATGATCCAATTGCTCGTCGGGTGCTTCGTGACGTTGAAGTGCAGGATCCGCCGGCGGTCATGGCTGATTACGAAAAAGCCATAGAGTATGCCGAAGGTGATCGTCGGGGCCGCGAAGAAATCCATCGCAACGATGGCTTCCCTGTGATTTCGAAGAAAGGCAAGCCAACGCTTGACTGGTTCGGGATCCCTCGGAGCTCGTTTCATCCAGCGTGAGATCGTTCTCTCGGAGAGATCAAAACCGAGCATGAGGAGTTCGCCATGTATCCGCGGTGCTCCCCAAGTCGGATTCTCAGCAACCATCCGGAAGATCAATTCCCGAACTTCCTGCGACGTCTGTCTTCTCCCCATCTGCGTCCTGACCCTGGAGATCACCCGCCAGTACAAGCGGAAACCGGCTCGGTGCCACCGGACTACAGTCTCAGGTGTAACCACGATCAGCGATTGTTTCCATCCTGACCAGAACCAACGGACGGCGACCCAGAAGAGCTTGTCGAGCGGGCCTATTCTGGGCCTCGGATGCCGAGGCTTCAGCACGGCGAGTTGTTGGCGTAGCGCGAGATTCTCGAGGAGGAGGCTCCGACGCGCCCGCAAGAGGCGAGCCAGCGTTCCGAGGGACAGGACAATGAATCGAAACATGGCCAGGAGTTATAGCAGAACCGTGGCGGGAGGGCGGCAGCTATGTTATTGATTTTGCAGTCGGCCAGAGTTTTGACGAACCACAGGAGTGTGATATCGTTCCATCCGAGGCAAACACCGGCGTCCCGCTGAGAGGAGACTTTGAGCGGATGGCACGCCGGAGATTTCAGAACCCCAAGCCTTTCAGGCGCGGGGCGTGGTGGTATCTTCAGTACTGGCGGGATGATCTCAGCGGTGGCAGTCCCAAGCGCAAAAAGGTTTGGGCAAAGCTGGCAGCATCATCCATGCGAGAACGAGAAATCAAGAAAATTGCGGCCGAACTGCTTCGGCCGCTCAACCAGGGCCTTGAAAGCATTGGCTCGGCTACGAACTTCACCATGTACGTGGACGAGACCTACATCCCGGTGGTGATGCCGTTGATGGCCAAGAGCACGCAGGACCGCTATCAGGGCGTCATCGGGAACTATCTTCTACCCGCATTCGGCGATCTCTGTTTGCGGGACCTCACAACCTTAAACATCCAGCGCTATATCTCGAACCTGGCGGCTTCATCGTTGTCCCACGAGTCGAAGGATAAAATCCGGGATGTGCTCTCCAGCATTCTCGGTTCAGCCGTTCAGTATGGATTACTGGTTAAGAACCCGGTGGAGGGTGTACGCCTGCCGCCCGAGCGGCGGGGCAAGCGCCACTCGAAACCGGTGGTCACGTTCGAGCAGTTCGAAGCGCTGCTGGCGAAAATACCGGAACCTTACGCGACGATCGTCTTTGTTGCCATCTACACAGGGCTTCGGGTGAGTGAATTGGCGGGGCTGCGGTGGAACGACGTTCACCCCGATTCGATTACCGTTGACGAAAGGTACTGCCGTGGTGATTGGGGGGCGCCGAAGAGTGAAGCCTCCAATGCCACGATCGGAGTCAAAGGTTGCGTTATCGAGCGAATTCACCGCCTCAAGTTGCTGACCGTTGAGGTGAGGGCAGGCCGTGCGGTACGGAAATACCGGGTCGTGAAATCTTCTGGCCCGGATGATTTACTGTTTCAATCGGTCAAGGATGGCAAGCCCATTCGTGATAACAACATCCTGAGCCGGTTCCTCAAGCCTGCTGCCCGTAGTCTGGGTTTGCCTTGGGTAAACTGGCGCTGTCTGCGAACCTCCCACGCGACTTGGCTCAAGTTAGCGGGAGCCGACGTGAAGGACGCGCAGGCGCAGATGCGGCACTCCCGGGCAAGCACGACACTGGATATTTACCAGCAGTTCGTTCCCGAGTCGCAGAAGCGAGTCGTAGAAAAGCTAGGTGAGACACGTCAGATCGGGCAAAGGGTGAACTGAATTGGAAGCAATTGGAAGCAAAATGGGAAGTGGAGCCTTGCTAAGTGTTTGAAAATATGGTGCCGCGGGACGGAGTTGAACCGCCGACGCCAGCCTTTTCAGGGCTGCGCTCTACCACCTGAGCTACCGCGGCACGCGAATCGTGGACTAACTGAAGCGCTCGAGAGCACGCTGGATTATTGGCCAGACGCTTCGAAGGGCATCTTCAGGTCTGAGCAAACATTCTCAGACGGATTTGGTTTCCTGTCAAGAATCTGACTCTGAGGGGTGAGGGGCGGGACTCCACACATTAAGGCGGGAGCGGGGAATCTAGTGTGGTGTCCCGTGCTAGAGTTGACAATGGGTAGAACCCCCTCACCCGTCTGGCCTCGGCTGATGAGAACGCCTCGGCCAGCCACCCTCTCCCCCAAAGGGGCGAGGGCAAGAGAATTAACTCTCCCCTCGCCCCTTTGGGGGAGAGGGGCTGGGGGGTGAGGGGGTCGGACAGCCTTGTCAAATATTAACCGGGACACCACACTAACGTGCTCCCCAGTCTTCGGGGGGAAACTCAATTCCCCAGAAGCGGCGGGCATCGAGCAGCTCAATCCCGATCTGCCCAGCCTCGCGGGTGCCGGGCATGCCAATCCACACCACCTGAAACTGACCGACATGGCGCGACTCTTTGGTGAAAACCGTGACGATCTGGCCCATAGAATACTCACGAGCGGTTTTGAGTGACGCCCCAAATTTCCCGATGCTGACGGTTACACTATTTTCGGTGAACTTATTGCCCTCAGGATCATATCCGCTGATCTCAACGTGGCAGCGGAAGAGGAGTCGCGAGGAGCGTCTCTGTTGAGGATAGGGCTGAGTGGCTGAGGGCACGCCTACTCCTTCTTCGGCGGAGTAACAGGAGGGAGGTTGCCGCGCCTGGCACGCGCGGCCATCTCACCAAATACTTTCATACCATTGGTAAGGCGCCCGGCTCAAGAGGAAATCTCGATTAAACTGTATCAAAGCGCGGGATAGATGCCTACTTGCACACCTACTGGTAATTCAACGGCCACGGCGTCAGCGTATGGACTCATCGACCTCGCGCACCCAATCCGGGCGCTTCAGGACTTCGCGCGGACGCGAGCCATCTGGTGAGCTGACAATGCCGTCTTTTTGCATCATGTCGATGAGTCGCGCGGCGCGCCCATATCCCAGGCGCAGGCGGCGTTGCAACAGGGAGGTGGAAGCTTTACCGGATTCCACCACGATGCGCACAGCCTCCTCATAGACGGAATCCAATTCGGCGGCTTCCTCATCGTCCTCCGGCAGGTCTTCTTGATCCTTGTCGCGAATCGGTTCCAGGAACTCCTCATTGTATTGTGGCTGCGACTGTGACTTCCACCAATCCACCACTTTGCCGATTTCCTGCTCGGTGATCAGCGCCCCATGCAGCCGTTGCAGACGGGCGCTGCCGGGCGGCAGGAACAGCATATCGCCACGCCCCAACAGGGCTTCAGCGCCGTTCGCATCCAGGATCGTGCGGGAGTCCACCTTGGAGGCGACGCGGAAAGAGATTCGCGATGGCATGTTGGCTTTGATCAAGCCCGTAATCACATCCACGGACGGCCGCTGCGTGGCCAGGATCAGGTGGATGCCCACGGCGCGCGCCATCTGGGCCAGGCGGGTAATGGATTCCTCCACACCTTGGGGCTCCACCATCATCAAGTCGGCGAGTTCATCGATGACGATCACGATGTAGGGCAGGGGACGCTCGCGCTCGCCGTTAGTGTCAAAAAGGTTCAGGGTCGCCTCGGGTTCAAACATCTTGTTGTATTGGTCGATGTTGCGCACCCCGTGCTCAGCCAGCTTTCTCAGCCGCTCGTCCATTTCCATCACGGCGCGGCGCAGGGCATTGGCCGCCTGCTTGGGTTCGGTGACGATGGGCGTGAGCAGATGCGGAACCCCGTCATAGAGATTCAACTCCAGGCGCTTGGGGTCAATCAGAATCAGCTTCACTTCGTCCGGCGTGGACTTGTAAAGGATGGAGACCACCATGGAGTTGATCGCCACGCTCTTGCCGGCCCCGGTTGAGCCGGCGATCAGCAGGTGCGGCATCTGGGTCAGGTCACCGATGCGGATCTTGCCGGTGATGTCTTTCCCCAGGCCTACGCTGAGCTTGGAGGCCGTGGTCGCGAACTCGCTCGACTCAATGAGCTCGCGCAGGTGAATGATCTCGCGATGGAGGTTCGGGACTTCGATGCCTACCGTGGATTTGCCCGGAATGCGGTCAATGAGAATCGATTCGGCCTTCATGGCGAGGCACAGATCGTCCACCAGGTTCGTAATGCGGCTGTACTTGATTCCGGCTTCCGGCTTGAATTCGTAAGTGGTTACTACCGGCCCCGGATGAATCTGCGTGACGCTGCCGGTGACACCGAACTCGCGGAACTTTTCGGTCAGGCGGACGGCGCGTTCCTTCAATTCATCTTCATCAATTCCTTCCGCATCATCCGGAGGCCGTAGCAGGGTGGCGCTCGGCAACTTGTAGCCATGCAGTCCGCGTCCCACAATCTTGGGCGGGGTGATGCCCAGCGCAGCCTTGGGCGTACGGACCATAGGCACAAGCGTGGGTTTTTCCGCCGACTCACCCTTGCTCGAGGGAACAATGAAAGGCGTGCTTGCCGGCGGTGGGGTGGTGGGTCGAACTGCGACTGGCGGTCCGCCCGCCACCTTTTGCAGCACGACCGGCGGCTTACCGATGACGCGTTGCCGTTCCATTTGTTTCCGCTGACGCTCGGCGGCTCGGGCCGCTCGCGCTTTTTTCCAAACCTCCCAGCGGGCTTTAAGTGGGGCTACCGTACCGCTCCAACGGTTCTTCAGGAACTCCACCGCCCAGCCGAAGGAGAATCGCGTGACCAAGAACAGCGATGTCAGGAAGACTGTCGCGGCCACGATGCCCGCCCCTACGCGGTTGAAGGTGTGAATTAACCCAGCCGCGCCGAGATACCCCAGCACGCCGCTGCCTCGCACCGCCCCGTGAATGGCCGGGGTGTAGGGAAAAATTTCGAGCAGGGCGTCAAGTGACACCACGAGCATGCCCGCGCCCAAGGCCTTCGTGCCCGGGGCATGGAACGGACGGCCCATCAGCCAGCGTGTGCCCATCACCAGCAGGATCAGCGGAACAAAATAGGCGACCCAGCCAAAACCCTGAAACAGTCCGTCCGCAACGAACGCGCCCACCGGGCCAATCCAGTTATGCGGCAAGCTCCCGGTGGCTACCGCCGTATCGAGCGATGGGTCTTGAGGCAGGAAAGAAGCCAGACTCAGCAGGATCAGCAAGCCGGCCACAGCGGTGAGCAATCCCATAAGTTCGGAAAGGCGCCGCGCGTCCAGCAGGGGAGTTTTCGGGTTCTTGGAGTTTGTTTCTCTGGCCTTGGAGGAAGATGCCCGGACTGGGCTTCCCATGGGGTGCCTCACTTTATGAACCGGCGTCTGTAGAATAAACTGCACGGTCCCGGGTGCGTGGTGTCAGAAAAAAGCTGGCGCTTGACCCCGACACCTAACCCTGGAACCTGCCAGTTAGTGACGCAATCCCCATCCAAGGAGCAATATTATCACGCCTAATACAATCCGGTAAACAACGAAAACTGTGAAGGTCCGGCGCTCGAGGAAACGAATGAGTACGGCAATGACCAGATATCCGACGACTGCCGATACCATAATGCCCACCAGGAAGGGCAGGCGCATGTCCGCGGGCAGGCCGGCATGGTGAATCTCCAGTCCTTTTTTGAGAGCCGCGCCCGCGATAATGGGGGTGGAGAGCAGAAAGGAAAAGCGCGCCGCCGTCTCGCGCTTCATGTTGCGAAACAGGCCCGCGGCCATGGTCGAGCCCGAACGCGAAACGCCCGGGATCACGGAAAATGCCTGCGCCACGCCGACGATGATGGAATCCACCAGTCCCACGTGACCCAGGTCGTGCTCGCGGCGACCGACCCGCTCTCCTGCACCCATTATCAGACCCACGATGATGAGCGCGGAGCCGACGATGATCGGCGAGCGCAATTGCTCATCCGCGGCGTGCTCAAAGAGCCATCCTGCAATCCCTGCAGGGATCGTGGCAATGACCAGGAACCAGAAGAGTTGGCGGTTCTCCCCGAGCAATGCGATGGGGCCCGCCGCTGATTTTGGATTTTCGATTTTGGATTTTGGATTCAGAGCAGCCGTTGTGCCAGACGCCGCCGCCGTGTGGGTATTGCCCCCGCTGATTCCCAACACCATCTTGACCATCTCGAGCCAATAGCGCCAGAAATAGCCGAGTACAGCGACGAGCGTCCCTGCGTGCAGAGCGATGTCAAAGGTGAGGCCCGGATCTTTCCATTGCAGGAGCCACGGAACCAACCAAAGGTGCGCCGTGCTCGAAACCGGGAGGAACTCTGTCAGACCTTGCACGATGGCAAGAACGATGGCTTGGTATAGAGGCATGGGGCACCTGATTTTGGATTTTCGATTTTGGATTAATCGATCTCACTTCTAGACGCTATCTGCGGGTGCGCAGGGTCTTGATGGATGCAACCGTCATGGCGAGTAGCTCATTGGCTTCTTTCTTGATGGCATCTACGCGATTCGGTGCAATTACCCCCGCGTCAATTAGTAATTCCATCCAATAGATTGACTCGTCCGCCTCCTCTTCGACAATTCCGAGCTTGGCGACGACGTCAGAAATCGATTTCCCTCGGCACGCCGCACGGTAATTCGCTCCGACCGAAGTCCCCGCGCGCAACAATTGCCGTCCGATCACTTCGGTAGTCCTGTTACGCGGGAGCGATTCAAGCAATCGGATGACTTCCAAAGCAAACCGCTTGGTCCTGTTCTTAAATGTTTGCTCGTCCATAGCAGTGCGTTCGGAAGGGATAAGAACCCAAATCCCAAGCAAAATTCTTCAATCCAAAATCCAAAATCTAAAATCCAAAATCCGTTATGATCATACCTCAAGGATAACCGGCAATATCATGGGCCGTTTGCCGGTTTCTTCGTCAAAGTGGCGCCGCAGGGCGGTGCGGATTTTTTCCTTGATCACGCCCCAGTCGCCAACCTCTTCCAGGTTCGACTTCTCGATGGTCCGCAAGATTACTGCGCGGGCGCTTTCCACCAGTTCGCGCGCCTCTTCAAGCGGCACAAATCCGCGCGAAACGATTTCCGGCGGGGTTTCAAGCAGGCCCGTGTGCTCGTTGATGGCGAGGATAGGAATCACGATGCCATCCTCGGAAATGTGGCGGCGCTCTTTGAGGATGACTTCCTCCACTTCGTCCAGCGTGCCCCCATCGATGCAGATGCGCCCCACGGGTACGCGGCCCGCACGGCGCGCCCCCTGCTCATCGAACTCCAGCACGTCGCCGGTTTCGAGCAGGAAGGTTTCCTCCGCGACCGCCGCCAGTTCCTTGGACATTTCCATATGCCGCCAGAGCTGGCGGTACTCGCCGTGAATGGGCACGAAGTATTTGGGCCGCACCAGATTGAGCATCAGCTTCAATTCTTCCGCACTGCCGTGACCGGAGACGTGCACGGGGGGCTGGCTGCCGTCGTGGTAATGCACGCGCGCGCCACGCCGGTAGAGGTGGTCGAGCATGCGGAAGATGGCTTTCTCATTGCCGGGAATCACGCGGGCGCTCAACACCACTTCGTCGCCAGGCTCGACGGAGACCCAACGGTGGCTCGACACCGCCACGCGCGCCATGGCGGACATCGGTTCGCCCTGGCTTCCCGCGATCACCACTGCAACCTGCTCGCGCGGCAGCTTGCGCAGATCTTGGGGCGGGACCAGCAGACCCGGCGGCACGCGCAGCTTGCCCATCTGCATGGCAATTTCGGAGTTTTGAAACATGCTCCGGCCCACGAAGCAAAGGCGGCGGCCGTGCTCTTGCGCGAGGTCCGTGACGATCTGCAGGCGATGCATGGACGTTGCAAAGCAGGAAATCAGCACGCGCCCCTTGGCATCGGCCATGATGTGCGCCAGGCGCTGGCTGACAGCACGTTCCGAGGGCGTCAACCCCGGTCGCTCGACGTTGGTCGAATCCGAAAACAGGGCCAGCACGCCCCGCCGGCCATAGTCGGCCAGCGTGTGCAGGTCGCTCACGTGCTGGTCGGTAGGCGTAGGGTCGAATTTGAAATCGCCGGTGTGAATCACGGTGCCGAGGGGAGTGGTGAGCGCCAGGGCGCCAGACTCAATGATGCTGTGGGTCAGGTGGATGAACTCGACGTGAAAGGGGCCGGCCTCAAACGGTTGGCCCGGGTGCATTTCACGCAGTTGCACGCTATCGATTAGACCGTGTTCAATCAGCTTCGAGCGCGCCAACGCCAGAGTGAAGGGGGTTCCGTAAACCGGCGCGTCAACTTCTTCCAGTAGATAGGGCAGGCCGCCGATGTGGTCCTCGTGGCCGTGGGTCAGCAGAATGGCGCGAACGCGTTCGTGGTTCTCGCGGACGTATCTTAAGTCAGGTATAACGATGTCTACACCGAGCAATTCGGCGTCCGGGAACATGACGCCGCAATCGACGATCACCACATCGTCGTCAAATTCGAACGCCATCATGTTCATGCCGAATTCGCCCAGACCGCCGAGCGGGATGGCTTTGAGCTTATGGTTTAGAGATGGAATGCGATCCTCCTGTGTGTCGATCTATGCTAACACACAATCTTAAGGTGTGCGGCCGCAGGGGAGACCTCCAGCGGGGGGCTTTGCGGCAGAAGCACCATGAGTCAGGCGAAGCTCGGATCAGTTCTGACTTCCCAACCCATGCACACTTCCGCAAATCTTGCAGAGGGCGGGTCGCTCCGTATTGTCCACGCGGTGCTTGACGGGCTTCAGCGTGCGCAAGTAAGCGAAAATGCTCTTTAAATCTTCCTCGGTGAGGTTCCGGTAATGGTCACAGGGCATGATCTGGTTAATCTTCCGCGCTTTGACGTATCCCGTGCGAATCATCTCAAGAAACAGGGCCTCGTCGTAATAGGAAATGCCGGAGGGATCCGGCGTGATGTTGGCACTGGCAACGCGCCCCCAGGGTCCATCCAGAATAAAACCTCCAGCGAATTCCATGCCGGGTACCGGCTGCCCTTTGACTTGGGGGGTGTGGCAATCGGCGCATGCTGCGACAGCCACAAGGTACTCGCCCCGCTTCACAGGCGTGGATAGATCCGGCGGGGGAACGGGTGCGGTGATGGGTTGCGGCGCGCTACGAATGAGGTATTTTACCGGAAAGATAATCTCCGTGGGGGGCAGCGCTTTATGCACAGGTGGAATGGAGCGGATATAA
This sequence comes from uncultured Acidobacteriota bacterium, assembly GCA_963804995.1. Classification (GTDB taxonomy): domain Bacteria; phylum Acidobacteriota; class Terriglobia; order UBA7540; family UBA7540; genus Bog-366. Next base: position 755,223 of record CAWDSK010000006.1, on the reverse strand, counting down.
ACAATCACCGAGGCCAGGTCTTCATCCGACATGTGAGCGAAGGCCTGGTAGGGCATCAAGGGGAAGAGCGCTCGCCCGTCGTGGCCAATGCCTTCGCGGATAGCGCGCGCCAGTTGGTCGTCGCTCCAAGTGCCGGCGCCGGTTTCAGGGTCCGGAGTGATATTGGAGGGAACAATGCGGCCGGGTAACCCCGCCATGGGAAAGTTAGCGTAACCAGCGCCGCGTGTGCCCTCAGTCAGGGGAGCCGGGTGCTTCGTCCAGTCGTGCTCGCCGTGGCAATCAAAGCACCCCAGGTTCTCAACCATGTACTCTCCGCGCTTCAACCTTTCCGGTGTCCGTTCGAATTTCCTTCCGGTCAAGGGGCGCACCTTCGGTCCAAGGAAGGGCCGCCAGCCAATGGTCATGGTGATGGCCCCTACTAAGAGAAGAGCAATAACCACGAGTATCATTCCTGCGACCTTCAGCAGACGTTTCATTTCTTACCCTCCGAGCTGGTATTTGAGATGTTGGAGCAAACTTTCCCTGGAACTGCCAATTCGCGGGACCTTCTGTATTCAGCCTCGCACGCGGCTTCGGCGAGCGGAGTTATCGGAAGCCGCGTGAGCAACCTGAAACAATCCTCTCCTTCAAGAGGACGGTACTTAGGAAATTCTTTGCAGCATGGTCGGCTTGTCTCGTCCTGATACGAATGGGCAGTCGGCCCCTGAAGCGCCTTTAATGTTAGCACATTCCGGGTGCGGAGAATCAACAGGAAAATACGTGCAAATGCGGGTTGTTTTACTTGCGCAAACCCTCCTCGTTATTGCCTCGCGAAGCAATTGGCGATTACTCTTAGCGGGGTGGCTGATTAATCCTTCAGGGCGAACGTATTCCCCCCGCCACCAGGGTCGCCGCCATGCTTTCTCAGGCCTTTCTCACGGACTTGTGTCGATGGTTCTTCCGTCGTATCCTTGCGGCAAGGCAGAGTCATTTCCAGAACCTGGGAGGTACAACCTGTGAAGACTTCCTTGGCTTTCGTCATTCTATGGGTGGCCAGCCTGGCAATCGCCGCTTCTCCGCACCCCCCCAAGAAGATACTGACCCGTGACGATATTCTCTATCTCCTGAATAATTATGTCCCCAGCTCGCGCGTGACCATGCTGGTGGGGGAGAACGGTATCGATTTCACTCCAGCGGAGGATTACCTCAGGAAAGTGCGCGCCGCGGGAGGGAAGGATGATCTGCTCCGGGCACTCCGTGAGGCCGGGGGAGCCGGGAGCAATCCCACTCCTGTCCAGCGGCCGGCGGGGGATCTCCAGGTGGAACAGCATCTGGCCCGGGCGATGGAACTCGAAAAGCAGGAATCCTATCCCCAGGCCGAGCAGGAATACCGCGCGGCGCTGGCCGTACAGTCCCAAAACAGCACATTGCATGTTGGTCTAGGGCGCGTCTTATGTAAGCAACAGAAATGGAATGAGGCTCTGGGGGAATATCGTAATGCGATACAGATAGACCCCCGGTCGGCGGAAGCTCACGCTGCTCTCGGATTGGCTCTCGCCCTGCGGGGGGACGCCGCCCCAGCGATCCCCGAGTTGCGTGAGGCTTTACGACTGAATCCTCAGGACCTGCAAGCCAGGAATATCCTGGCAGCTTCATTCTATAACGTGCATGACGTGCCGGGTGCGATGACGGAGATGCACAAGACCGCCGCTATGGCTCCCGATAGCGCCGCGGGCCATTACGCCAGCGCCCAGATTCTGCTCATCGAAAAGAGAGATACGGATGGCGCCATCAGCGAGTTTCGCCAAGCGCTCAACCTGGACCCTTACACCTGGTTTCCGCACAATGATTACGCCAACGCTCTCGCCGCCAAAGCAGATTGGGATGGCGCCATTGCCGAATATCGGGAAGCGCTGCGTTTGCAGCCCGACTCCGTGGTGGCCCATTCCAATCTGGGCTACGCCCTCGGCGCCAAGGGTGACACGAATGGCGCGAACGCGGAGGTTCAGTACGCGATGCATGTGAACCCCAATACCCCGTATCCACACCTGGTGCATGGAATGGTTCTGGCCCAGCAAAAGAATCTGCCTGCGGCGGCGGACGAATACCGTGAAACGGTGCGGCTCGAACCCTGGAAACGCCATTGCCCACAATATGCTCGGTCTGGCGCTCGGCCAGCAGGGAGACCGCGCCGGTGCCGAGACTGAGTACCGCGAGGCGGTTCGTTTGGATCCCAAGTTTGCGGTGGCCCATGCCAACCTTGGCCTGCTGCTGTGCCTGAAAGGGAATTTTGCAGAGGGTTTCGGGGAGATTCGCCTCGCTTACCAGCTTGATCCGAACAACGCCCAGGTCATCGCGATCTATAACCAGATAGTTGGTAAGATGGGCCACTGAACATCTAGCCTAGACGGTGCCGCGGGCAAGGTGTTCGAAGACCGCCGCGAGTTCTTCCACAGAAAGTTGTTCTGCGCGTAGATTCTGAGCCTTGCCCACCCCAGCCAGCGCCTGCGCCACTTGGGGTCGTGAAAATGCAAGTGCCAGGTTGTTGAGCAGGGTCTTCCGCTTCTGAGCAAAACAACGTTTCACGAATTCCAGGAATTCCTCGCATTGCGCACCTGTCCACTTTGGAAATCTGGGCCTCATTTGAAATGTCACCAGCGCCGAGTGCACTTTGGGTGGAGGTGAGAAGGCCCCGGGTGGGACGGCCAGCACAACCCGGGGCTGGGAGTAGAGTTGGGCCAAGACCGTAAGGTAGCCGTAATCGCGGGTGCCGGGTTCAGCCGTCACCCGCTCTGCGACTTCGCGTTGCACGAGCAAGCCCATGGCGCGAATGCAATCCCGGTATGCGAACAGGCGATGCAAGATGGGCGAGGTAATGTAATAGGGCAGGTTTCCAATTACCGAACACTCGGCGACGCCTTGCTGCCGGCACATTTCCGCAAAATCCACAGTCAGCACATCCGCCTGAAGTATCGCAACGCGAGGTACCTCGGCGTACGCCTCCTGGAGTTTCCGTGCGAGCGCGGAATCGATCTCGATCGCGACAACCTTCTGAAAGCGTTCTGCCAGCAACCCGGTCATAGCCCCGCGTCCCGGACCGATTTCGATCACCAGACCATGCTCAGGAAGGTGGAGATGATCGAGAATCTTTCTTCGATAGCCTTCATCCTGAAGGAAGTGTTGTCCGAGTTTGGGACGTTCGCTCGCGGGCATGTGAGGTGCAGGACCCTATAGCGTGAACGCGCACCGGTCCGGCAGAGAGGCTCGTCGTTACAAGGGCCGCGCCACATCATAGCATGACCGCAGAGTCCTTGACTTTGCTGGAGGCATCCTCTAACGTAACGAAGTTTGGGGTTTGATCTCGCCAAAAGGAGGAGCGGCGTGAAAGTTGCCTTCGTCGCATCCGAAGGTGTTCCGCATTCCAAAACGGGCGGACTGGCAGACGTTGTAGGCGCTCTGCCTAAAGCGCTCGCCGCGATGGGGCACGAATTGGAAGTCATTCTGCCTCGCTATCGCATGACCAAGCCGGGACCCACCGTGCCCGGAGCCGCGAGCCTTACCTTGCCCCTCGGTCCGGGATTCAAGTTCGCGTCCGTCCAGGATGGCGGGCGGGCAAACGGCGTACAGACTTACCTTGTTGATTGCCCCGAGTATTTCGACCGCGAGGGCCTTTATCAGGACAAGGGTGTAGATTATCCGGACAATGCGCACCGGTTTGCTGCTTTTTCATTGGCGGCGCTGGAGTTTCTGAAGCACAGCACGGCTGCTCCTGACATCATTCATTGCCACGATTGGCAGTCGGCGCTCGCTCCGATTTATCTGCGCAATCTCTATCAGGATGACGGGTACTTTCAGAACACGTCAGTCGTATTCACCATTCACAACCTGGGCTATCAGGGTCTTTTCCCTCCGCATCTGCTGCCCCAGATTTCGCTCCACGCTGGCCTTTTTACTGTCGACGGCCTGGAGTATTACGGAATGGTGAACCTGCTCAAGGGCGGTATTATCTTTTCCGATTTCATCACTACCGTAAGCCGTAAGTACGCGGAGGAGATTCAAACACCTGAGTTCGGTTATGGCCTGGAGGGCGTGCTCCGCTCGCGTGCCGACCACCTGCAAGGAATTGTGAATGGCGTCGACTACGAGGCCTGGAATCCTGCTACCGACAAACTGATCGCGGCCAACTACTCGCCCACCAGCCTGAAGGGCAAGGAAGCCTGCAAGAAAGCTTTACTCGAGAGAATGGGAGTGCAATCTCCGGTATTGCGGCGGCCGGTCATCGGCATTGTTTCGCGCTTTGCCTCGCAAAAAGGATTTGACCTGATCGCCAGCATCGCTGAGCAACTGGCGGCGCTCGACCTTTACGTTGTGGCGCTGGGCACGGGTGAGCCTCCGCACGAGGAGTTGTTCCGCACCATGGCGGCGAAGTATCCGGAGAAGTTCCTGGTGAAGATTGCTTACGACAACACCCTGGCCCACCAGATCGAAGCCGGCGCGGACATGTTCCTGATGCCCTCTCGTTATGAGCCGTGCGGGCTCAACCAGATTTACAGCCTCAAGTATGGCACTGTCCCCATAGTGCGGGCGACAGGGGGCCTTGATGACACGATCGAGCCTTTCGATGGCAAAACCGGGACGGGATTCAAATTCCTGGAATACTCGCCGCAGGCCTTGTTGGCCACAATCCAGATGGCTCTCGAGGCTTATGCGGCCCCCAAGACCTGGCAAAAGCTGATGCACAACGGAATGAAGAAGGATTCTTCCTGGGCCAGCTCCGCCAAGGCGTACGCCAAAATCTATCAGACCTTGCAGAAGGCCAAAGCTTGATCTTCGGTTGGTGGGGACGACGTTGAAGGACGTGATCAGCAAATTACTCGATAAGCACCTCTAGCAGATTGTTGAAAGACTCGTCGGGACGGTGATTCTGGTTTCAGATGGCGGGGGGCCGCCACTAAGACGAATGAACCTCCGGCCGCGTCGGCAGCCTTATACTCCCCTGGCATTTTTAAAACCATCCGGGGCAGAATCAACGGACGCGGTTGCGTCCCAGAAAAAAGCAGGCTCAGCATGCCAACCAATGTTGTAGTTGTAGGTGTTCAGTGGGGTGACGAAGGCAAGGGCAAAGTTGTGGATGCCTTGGCGGAGCACTTTGATATCGTGGCGCGCTATCAGGGGGGAGCCAACGCCGGGCACACCGTTAGAATCGGAGAAAAGAAATTTGTTCTGCAACTTCTCCCTACGGGTATCCTTCGCCCGGAGAAGGTTGCCGCCCTCGGGAACGGCGTGGTAATCGATCCGGAGGCGCTGCTGCGGGAGATTCAGAAGATCGAAGCAAACGGTGTGAGCGTCGGCCGACGCCTCCTGGTCAGCGACCGCGCGCACCTGATTTTGCCTTACCACCGCGCGCACGAAGTGGCTGCAGAGGAGGCTCGCGGCGTGGGCAAGATTGGAACCACGGCCAAAGGCATCGGGCCCACTTATGAGGATAAGGCCGGCCGCCGTGGTCTGCGGGCTTGTGACTTGCGTGACCCCGCGCAGTTCCGCGAGAAATGTGCGGCGGTTGTCGCGGAAAAGAACCGCATCGCCTCAGCGCTGTTTGACAAGGGCCCGCTCAACGCCGCAGAACTGGCGGATCAATACCTCGCATCCGCTAGTGGCATGGTGCCCTACCTCGCCGATGTTTCCGCGTATCTTAATGCGGAGATGGACAAGGGTAAACGCGTGCTCTTCGAGGGTGCGCAAGGGACTTTGCTGGATCTTGACCAGGGTACCTACCCCTATGTGACTTCTTCCAGCGCCGCTGCCGGCGGAGCCTGCACCGGGACCGGCGTGGGGCCGACGCGCATCGGTGCGGTGGTGGGTGTGTCGAAGGCTTACGCCACCCGCGTGGGAAGCGGGCCTTTCCCCACCGAAGCTACCGGCCCGGAGGGCGAAAAGATTCGTGAGCGCGGCGGCGAGTATGGCGCCGTTACCGGGCGCCCGCGCCGCTGCGGTTGGTTCGACGTCCCGGCGGCACGTTACAGCACGCGCGTGAACAACCTGGCCGCGCTGATCATTACTAAGCTTGATATCCTCGACCCCTTGGCGGAAATTCCCGTGGGCGTCGAATACGAATACAAGGGAAAGCGCTTCAAGGACTTTCCCCCGGAAATCGAAAGCCTGGAGCATGCCACGGTTCATTACCGTACGGTTCCGGGCTGGCAACAGCCCACCTTTGGTACCCGCGATTTTTCACGGCTGCCGGCGCGTGCCCAGGATTATCTCCGCTTCCTTGCGGAGCAGGTCGGCGTAAAGATCGCCATGGTTTCTACCGGCCCGGAGCGGGAGCAATGCATTTGGATGGATGAGACTGCTGTCCGGGGCATTTGATTTTGGATTAGGGACGTTGCGTCACCACATTTCCGTCTTAAATCCAAAATCAAAAATATCCAAAATCCAAAATCAAATGATTTCCTTCGAGCAGGCTCTCGGTATCGTCAAGGAGAAGCTGGCGGCGGCAGATTTAAGCCCCGACACGGAAGTCGTGCCTCTTGACGAAGCCCGGGGCCGCATCCTGGCTGAGGAAATCGCTGCCGACCGCGATTACCCGCCCTTCCATCGCGCCATTCGTGATGGATTTGCGGTTCGCGCTGTGGACGTCAGTGCGCCGCCGGTTACGCTGCGATTGCTGGGCGAAGTTCGCGCCGGGAATCATTTCGAGGGCAACGTGGCCGCGGGCGAGTGCGTTTCCATCATGACCGGCGCGCCCTTGCCTGCCGGCGCCGACGCGGTGGTGATGGTCGAGTACACGGAACCCCAGGGTGAGCGGATTAACATTCAAAGGGCCGTTCGCTCCGGTGAGAATGTGGTTCGGCAGGGAAGTGAAGCCTCCGCCGGCGCGAGAGTCCTGGTGCGGGGCAGGCGGTTAGGCGCCGGGGAAATTGGTCTGCTGGCCACCGTCGGGAAATCGCGCGTCAGCGTGTTCACGCGACCGGTGGTGGCCATTCTTCCCACCGGGGATGAAGTTGTCCCCGTTGAGCAACGGCCGGAATGGTTTCAGATTCGCAACAGCAACGCCCTGGCGCTCTCCGCCCAGGTGGCCGCTGCCGGGGGTATTCCCCGCCGCTTGGGGGTTGCGCCGGACCGCCTGGAGACCCTGCGCGAAATGATTCAGGAAGGCTTGAGTGCTGACCTGCTATTGCTCAGCGGCGGCGTGTCGGTGGGGAAGTACGATCTCGTGGAGCAAGCGCTGGGCGATCTCGGCGCGACTTTCTATTTCCAGGGAGTGGCCTTGCGCCCTGGAAAGCCCCTGGTCTTTGGTCGTGTGGGCGGCACGTTTTTTTTCGGATTGCCCGGCAACCCGGTTTCGACTTACGTCACCTTTGAGCTGTTTGCACGCCTGGCGGTCGCAGCGTTGGGGGGTGCGATTTTTGAGCCGCCCGTCTTCTTGCGCGCCCGTCTGGCCCACCCTTTCCAGCAGAAGCTTGGTTTGACGGCGTTTTTACCGGCCCGCCTCGAACCCCGGGCCGGCGACCCGGTAGTATGTCCGGTGGGCTGGCAGGGTTCAGGAGATCTGGTGGGAGTGGCCGCGGCCAATTGCTTTCTAGTCGTGCATCCCCACGAGACGAACCTCGATGCCGGCGACTGGGTGGACGTTTTGCCGAAAGGGCAGTGACAAGCAAGATTGCCGATTTTCGATTGCCGATGGACGATTGGGCACAATCGAAAATCGTGGCGAGTTTCGAATTTCGAGTTTCGATTTCGTCTTTCGGATGCCCATTGCTTGCCACTCGATTAAGACATGGTCAAGAAATTAAGCCATTACGATTCCTCTGGCCGCATCCGCATGGTGGATGTGTCGGCGAAGCCCGACACGCTGCGGGAGGCGGTAGCGAGCGTGCACATCAAGATGAGTCCTGCCGCCCGGCGTGCTGCCCGGCGCAATCCCAAGGGTGATCCTTTGGAGATTGCCCGCATAGCGGGTATTGCGGCGGCCAAGCGGACCGCCGAGCTGATTCCGCTTTGCCACCCGTTAATGTTGAGTCATATTGATGTTCAGGCGAATTTCTGTAAGAATGGCGTAGAGATTTCCTCAACAGTGCGTTCGACCGGCCCCACGGGAGTTGAGATGGAAGCGCTCACCGCGGCGGCCGTTGCGGCACTGACTATTTACGACATGTGCAAAGCGGCTGATCGCGGCATGGAAATCTCCGCCCTCCGCCTGCTCGAGAAGAGCGGAGGCAAGAGCGGCCCCTATCGCGCGCCCCAGCGGCGCCGCCAGGCGAGGTAAGTTCAAGCGGATAAGGTTGAGCGAGTGTCCACTCTCAGGATCCTTGTCGTTGATGACAATCCGACCATTTTGAAGCTGGTGTGTCAGAGCCTGGAAAAGTGTGGGGAGCTGCTCACGGCCACGGACGGCGCGGATGCGTTGATGCGCGCGATCGAGGTCAAGCCCGACCTGATTATTTCGGATTACTCCATGCCCGTCATGGATGGCCGCGCGCTCTTTGACAAGCTCCGGGCGCGGAAGGAAACCCAGAACATTCCCTTCGTTTTTCTCGCCTCGCAAAAGGAGATTGATGAGCGCCTGCGCATGGTCGTCGATGGCGTCGAAGACTATTTCGTCAAGCCTTTCTTCATGCGCGACCTCTATCAGCAGGCGCGCCGCATCACCGCCCGCATCCTCCAGCAGCGCATGGAAAAGGAGGGCGGGGGAGCGGGCATCAAGGGCCGCCTTGCGGAAATCAGCGTGATTGACTGGATGCAGTCGCTCGAACAGGGTCACAAAACCTGTGCCTTGATCCTGCGCTCGGGCAGCGAAACCTACACGTTGTATTTCACCGACGGCAATGTGACCCATGCGGTGGGCGGCGGTTTGAAAGGGGACCCTGTGGTCTTCAGGGTTCTAACCTGGACCGACGGCGACTGGGAGGTGGATTTCCAGAAAAACTCCCCCGAGCGTACCACGACCATGTCTACCCAGGGACTGATGTTGGAAGGCCTGCGCATCCTCGATGAAGCCAATCGGGATGCGGGGTAGAGCTGGGGACTTGGGGAAGGACGAAACTCGAAAATCGAAATTCGAAACTCGAAACTCGCGAACTCTGCCCCGAAATTCGGATTTCGATTGTGGCCCTGACACCTGATACCTGACACCTCTTCTCTGATGTCTTCTCAACTCCGTGCCAGAATTATCGTTTTGAGTGACGCTGCTTCGCGCGGCGAGCGTGTGGATCAGTCCGGGCCTGCGGTGCGCGAAATGCTCCAAGCGCAAGGATGGGAGGTTGTTGCGGCTGAAATCCTTCCGGACAACCTCGAAACCATTCGGCGCAGGCTTGAGGCCCTTACCGACCTCAACGACTGCGATGCCATTGTGACCTCGGGTGGCACCGGCGTAAGCGCGCGTGATGTCACTCCGGAAGCCACGCGGGCCATCCTCGAAAAAGAAATCCCCGGCTTAGCGGAATTAATGCGTGCCGAAGGTTTGAAGAAGACCCGGCGCGCCGCGCTATCGCGAGGTGTCGTAGGGTTGCGCAAAGGCAAGGTCATCGTCAACCTGCCGGGCAGCCCGCGCGGCGCGTGTGAGTCACTGGGAAGTCTGTTGGATTTACTGCCGCACGTGGTGGATTTGATTCAAGGGCGGACCGTACATCACGACTAGCGCCGCCCCGCACATGCCAATGGCCTGTCGACCCGGGTCTTGCCTCAGCTTAGGCCGCCTCATGGAGAACCCCCGCTATCTCTGCAGCAATTTTTCGTAGGAGGCCCGGATTTCGGGATCGTCCGGGGAGAGGGAGTAGGCGGTGCGCAACTCCTCGATGCCCGCCTCATGTTCGCCCCGGTTATAAAGGACCCCACCCAGACCGAAATGCGCGAGTGCGAAACCGGGTTTCAGCCGGATCGCCTCACGATATTCATCCACGGCGCCATCGGAATTGCCCTGTTTATAGAGTACCAACCCCAGGTGGAAGTGTGCCTCGGGGTCGTCAGGTTTTGACTGAAGCACCAGGCGATACTCGGCGATGGCCCCGGCCAGATCGTTTTGTTTCTGGAGGGCGTCACCCAGGTTTTGGTGGGCCTCAGCGTAATCGGGCTTCAGGCGCAGAGCTTCCCGGTATTCAGTGACAGCGTCCGGAATATTGCCCACAGTTTGGAGGGCCACACCCAGGTTGTTGTGCGCCACCGCGTCCTCCGGTCGCAGGCTCACGGCCTCACGCAGTGTGGCGATGCCTTCGTCCCATTTCTTTTCTTGAATCAGGACGTTTCCAAGCGCAGAGCGAAGTGTCGCGTCGTTCGAATCGAGCTCAGCGGCAGCGCGGTATTCCTTCTCAGCCTGTGGGTAGAGCTTTTGGCTCTCAAAGTCCGCCGCGGCCGCGCGATGCCGGGCGATTTGCTCCGCCGGGCGTTGTCTTGAGAAATACCAAATCCCCCCCAATAGACCGACAGCCAGGACGGCGATCAACCCATTCCTGAGACCGGGTGAAAGGCCTGCAGATTCGCTCGGCACGGACGCGACCGGCGCCGGAACAGCCGGGGCAGGAACCGGGGCCAATCCGAATTGACCCCGTGAATAGTTTCCGGCAAGTCCCGGGGAAACGCTTGGGAGGCGCGCCGGCAACTCCTTTTCGATTCGAGTTAACTCTTCGATAAACGCCGTAGCGGTGGGCGGGCGCAGTTCCCGCTTCTTTTGGAGAGTGCGCATGATCAGGTTGGAGAGCGCCGCGGGAATCTCAACGTCCTGACGAACCTGGTGAACCGGGCCGGGCGACTTCTGGATGTGTGCCATCAGGATGTCCATGGTGTTGTCAGCATTGAAAGGCACGTCCCCGGTCAGCATTTCGTACATGACGATGCCGAGCGAATAGAGGTCTGAGCGCCCGTCCAGGTCGTCACCCCGTTTGCCCTTGGCCTGCTCTGGCGACACGTACCGGGGAGTCCCGACCACGAATCCCACCCCGGTCAGTTCTTTTCCCTTTGGCTCATCTCGCAATCCACCTTCGCGGATTTTGGCGATACCGAAGTCAAGCACCTTGGCCTGTTCCCCCTCGGGCGTTCTGACCAGCACGATGTTGTCCGGCTTGATGTCGCGATGAACCATGCCGAGTTGGTGTGCAGCTTCGAGAGCCGAAGCCACTTGCTTGGCAATTGAGCACACCCGCGCCGCCGGAATCGGGCCCAGCGACATGACCTGCCGCAGGCTCAGGCCTTCGATGTATTCCATGACCATGAAGGGGCGGCCGTCTTCTGTCTCGTCGATGTCGTCAACGCGCACGGCGTTGGGGTGCTGAAGCTTCCGCGTGATGAAGGCTTCGCGTTCGAAGCGCTGCCGAAGCTTCTCGTCGCCCAGGAGGTCGGGATTGAGCACCTTGACCGCACGCAGCTCGTCAAACCCCGTGTGCTTTGCCTTGTAGACCGCGCCCATTCCACCTTCACCCAGTTTGTTTAGGATGCGATAGCGGCCGCGGATCACGGTCCCCGCGGACCAGGTTCCTCTCGCTCTGAGCTCCGCGCCATCGCGAGCGCAGAATGAAATATTGTCGGGATAAGTTGCTTGGCAAGTGGGGCAGATTTTCATGCCGGTCGCCCCCTGGAACGGGCGGCCAAACTATATCATATCGGGGATTCGGAAAAGAATGGCAGGTCGCGGGTAGTGGTGCGGTTTGATGTAGAGGCGGCGGCATTCATCCCGATCCGATCGGGACGCCGCCATCCGGCGAGGTAACCACCCCGTCGCTCGGAGCGCCACCCCTCTCCTTCGACAGGCTCAGGGCAGGCTCTAAATCAGGAGGGGAGTTGTTGCGGAACTCCCCGCCTCAGATGAGGAGAGGTGGCGCGCCGTGCCCCGATAACGTGTTTTTTCCAAATTGATCATCGGGGCTGAGCGACGGGGTGGTGCTGAAAAGGGAATGCCGGGGTGGTGCTGACATGATAAGGCGGTGGTGCTGATCGGTTAATCTCGCGCCGTAAGGGTTTTGTTGGGATCGACGGTCAGCCACACTGCCGCGCCCAGGGCACACAAGCCAGCGGCGGTGAGGAACGCTGTGGTCCAGCCAAAACGGTCAGCGAGCACAGGGGTAAGAGCCGCTGTCACCGCGCCCCCGATTTGGCCTCCCATGTTCATGAAGCCGGAAAGTGAGCCGGAGGAGGGCCCGCCCAAATCCGCTGAGAGCGCCCAGAATGCGCTCTGGGAAATATAAAGTGAGCCCGCCCCGCCCGCCAGAATCACGCTGGCCGCGGCCGCACTCTTGGCATCGGCGCCGGCGGCAACGAACACTGCCGCGCCTGCCATTCCGATTGCCGCCACTCCGCACCGTCCCCACCAGCGGCCAAAGCGCCGGCTGACCGCGTCTGCAATCCAGCCGCCCAGGGCGGAACCCAGCGCCATGGCGATGAAGGGCAACATGCCGTAGTAGCTACCGGTCTGGAGGTTCAGTCCCCGCTCCTTGGTAAGGTAGATGTAGAACCAGGTGAAAAAGATGACGGCGACGTACCCGTAGCAGAAGTAACTGAAGGTGATGGTCCAGACTTCCCGGCAGCCGAGGATCGTGCCCCAGGAAAGTCTGGGTCCCTCCCCTGGTCGCGTTGCGGAAGCCCCTCCCGAATCCACTTTCTTTCCGGGTCGTTCACCCAGGGATGATGGTCGGGATGATCGCGCGCCAAGGCAAACCATCCTACGGCCACTACCAGTCCCAATCCCGCGCAGACCCAGAAGGCCGTGCGCCACCCGAAGTGAAGCATCAGGGAAGCGATAATGGGAGGTGTGAACGCGGAACCTGCTCCCACGCCGGCAAAGATCAATCCGTTGGCGAGACCGCGCTCCGCCGAGGGCACCCAGTTTGCCACCCACAGATTGGAGCTTGGGTACATGACGGACTCGCCCACGCCCAGCAGGAAGCGTACGGCCCACAATAAAAGGAACACGCGCGGGATGCCGACGGGGATGCTGGCGGTAAGCGCCGTGAAGACGGCCCACCACGTGGCTCCGAAGGCGAGCACCTGTCGTGGGCCCCAGCGGTCCGCCGCCCAGCCGCCGGCGATCTGACAGAGTGCATACCCAACGTAGAAGGCGCTGAAGATCCGGCCGAGCTGCGCGTTCGTGAGTTGAAAATCCTGCACGAGCGAATGCCCGGCAATGGAGAGGTTAACGCGGTCAAGAAAGCTGGTCGCACCCATCAAAGCGATCCAGCCCACCAGCAGCCAGCGAATCCGAGTTGGCTTTGCAGATTCCATTAACAAATTTGAAACGTCGAAGCCGCACGGACCAAAAGATTGCCACGAATCGATAGGAATGGCAAGCTGGTGTTCCGCAATGAGCGAGCTTTCTGAAGAAGACTATCAAGGGTTGACCCGTAACGGAATTCGCACAATACGACGTACTCATATCGGCCGGTAAGGATGAATAGCCCCGGTCATCGACTGGAAATGACGCTCGATCGCCAGGGGGTCGCCGCCCACCAGGTTCAAGAGCGGGATTCGGGCGCGCGCCGTGGCGACGTCCACACCGGTCTCGCCGTACCCCCGTGATCCCTGCATCGGTCTCAATAGAGGCGCTGAGACGCAGAGAAAGGGCCTGTCAAATCTCTGCATTGCAAACCCGTCAGATCGTGTTATCTCAGCAAGAAAGTTTCGCCACGAAAATCCAGCTTCACGGTTAATCATCCAACCCCGGGTTTTTTTTTGGCATATAATGACTATCAGCAATTCTGAGGAGGCCATTCATGAGAAGCCCCGCCTTACGCTTCAGTCTGCCCGCGATGGTCGCGGGACTCTTCCTTTTGCCCGCCGCCCTTTTGGCCCAACAAGCCGTCTCGCACGTGCGTGTGGTGCGGCTAAGCTACGTAAGCGGCACGGTGGGAATAAGGCGGCCTGATTCGACCGAATGGGCCAAGGCGCTCGTGAACACGCCCATTCAGCAAGGCTTCGAGGTGTCGACCTCCGACAATAGTTTTGCCGAGGTGGAATTTGAGAATGGTTCGACAGCCCGGCTGGGCGCGCTCTCCAAGGTGGGTTTCAGTGAACTGGCCCTGGATGGAGAAGGCAACAAGTTGAACCGCCTCACCTTCGATGCGGGGTACGCCACTTTTCATTTCGTGCCCGAACATCGCGACACTTATAGCGTCAAGATCGCGGACGCCACCTTGACTCCCAACGGCAAAACGGAATTCCGGACAGATCTCCGCGAGGGCCGGGTTCGAGTGGAAGTGTTCAACGGTTCGGTTGAAGTGGTGGCACCCTCCGGAAGCGAAAAACTCGGCAAGGATAAAGTGCTGGAGTACTCGACCAGCACTCCGGAAGTCGCCATGAACGTCCAGCATGGAATTACCAAGGACGCGTGGGATAAATGGACGGATGCCCGCGATACGCAAGCCCAACTGTCCTTGCGGGATCAGGCCGTTTCAAGCCCTGGACCACTTTATGGCTGGAGTGATCTCAACACCTATGGCGAGTGGGCCTACATTCCCGGGTACGGAAATGGCTGGGCGCCTTATGCGCAGGCGGGCTGGTCACCTTACAGCATGGGGATGTGGGACTTCTACTCCGGCATGGGTATGACCTGGATTTCCGGCGACCCCTGGGGCTGGCTTCCTTATCACTACGGCCTGTGGAACTTTGACCCCACCTTTGGCTGGTTCTGGATGCCGGGGAGCTTTGGCGCCTGGTCGCCGGCTTTGGTTTCCTGGTATTTGGGGCCGGGCTGGGTGGGTTGGGCGCCCTATGGAACCCACGGCCGGCCGGGTATGAATCTGGTGACCACGGTTCCCGGAAGCGCTATCCAGACTGGGCAATTGATTACCCCCCAAATTGTGGCTCACGTACGGCCCGATGCAGGGACGAGGGTGCGGCAAGTGGCTTTCCAAGCCGGCGAGGGAGCGACGCTCTCCGGAAGTCCGCGGGCAGCGAGCGCGTCGTCCATCAGCGGGGGAATCTCACTGGCGGCAGTGGGGCACACTCTTGCTCCAACTACCATCCTGATGGGAGGCGACCCGGTGAAGGAAAGCGCGCGTGCTCGAAGCTCGTCACAGCAGTCATCAGCCACTGCGTGCCCAGACGGGGACAACCCTGGGGGGCCGATTCAATGTGGGTGGCACAGGGGGTGAGTTCCGGGGCGATGCCTTCAAGGGCGTAGGGGCGCGAGGGATGAATGGCTCCCGAGGACCGGAGTCCCTGCGCGGAGGCGGTGCGGGACCCGCAATATTGCCCCATGGGCAGGCCTCAGCGTCTTCGAACCCCGGTGGCGGGGGTGGCATGACGCACGCCGGTGGCGGAGGTGGCGGTAGCGTATCGAACAGCGCTCCGCCATCCGGCCCCAGCGCCTCGGGTAGCTCGCATTCTGCCAGCCCAGGTGGCGGGCATCACTAGCACTCCCGCCGCCTTAGAGGCTGTCTCCGAAGCCAAGTCTGAGGGAGCGAGAGCAGAACAACCGTGCCTCGCCGAGTGTTAGGCGGAGGATGGCCGGTTCGCGGACCATCGAGGAATTGAGTGATGTGGCGATTGAGTGATTGTCAACCTTCGCCTGATTTGTGGGCTCATGTCCGTATTCAAATCCACCGATAACCGATGTGGGGGGGTGTGTCACGGGCGGGTCAAATCGGTGGAGGTGACTGTGCGGCGAACCCCCTGTAACGTACCGATCATTGCGCCCTAGGAGCCCGTCGGAGATAGATTTCGTTGTACGTAGAATTAATAACTTAGCGAGGTTCGAGTGTCTGTAAGTTGTTGATTCTTCGTTGACGAATTATTATTTCCGACACACTCCTAGCCGAAGGTTTCCCATGTCCAGAGAGTGGACATTTCCTTCCTGTTAATATCTCCAGCCTTTTCATAAACTTATTGGCATCGCCTTGAGCTGCAACGTGCAAGTTATTTATTTTCTTAAAGTTATTGGCCTAGTGGGGGTTTGAGCGGCTTTTGGGTGATCTGGGGACCCTTGAACTATGATATCTCATGCATTTTCAGTAAGTTATTGGCATATTCGATAAACCTATTGTTTTGCATGAGTTATTGGGTAGGCGACATTGTGTCGTTTTACGACCCTTTGTTTTCATTATGTTATTGGGAGCACTCTTCATTTTGATGTTTTTCTGAATTGTGCATCCCGGCCTCATCTTAGCGGACAAATTGACAATCTGTAAATGGCAAAAAGTCAGACGTATCGCCCGAGCCTTGGAGGGCTGCCCTACGCTTGTCCGACTAGCAGCCAGCGTCGTTCCAACTCTATCTTGGCTGAACGGCTGGACCGCCCCGCCATTCGCACTCAGCAGGACGTGGGTGTGATACATAGGTAACGGCGCCAGCATAGCCGGACTCATCTTGCGCTGCTCGTTTAAGGGCATCAGGAAGATCCACGGCAGGCGAATAAAATTCCGTACCGAAACGCTGCCTGTAACCTCAGCTTTATTTTGCTCTTAATTATTGGCGAAGTCAATAGGCAAGAATCACTTTCGGGCTACCGGTAGCCCCAAAATGCAAGGCCAGCGACCCATTGTCCGAGAACTTGTCTGGGGCGAAGCGCCGCGGCGTAAATATCGCACTGCGGCCGGGCCGCAACCAAACTAGAAAAGGCGCTGCTAGTTCCGTAGTTGGGTGCGGGTCCGCTCATCGGGTGGTGAAGTAACCCCTCACCCGTCCCGCCCAAAGCACGGCACTGTGGAAAAGCCGTCCGCCATTAAGATTGGCGGACCTACAACCGCGGGCCCTGCGCTACTTTGCCTTTGCGCCCCCTTGGGGCTAAACAGCGCGGGTGCCACCCACCCTGTTGCGTTTGACCGGGATTCGCAGTATTAACATGTCAAGCACTATACTTTCGGATAAACTGATTCCAGGAGGGTTCCATGCCTCAAATCGTCAAAGTCCTTGCCATCGATGGTGGTGGCATTCGCGGGATCATTCCCGCTTTGCTGCTCACGGAAATCGAAAAGCGCACCCAGAAGCCCATTGCGGATCTCTTTGACCTGGTTGCAGGCACCTCTACAGGCGGCATTCTGGCCTTGGCCCTGACCAAGCCTGACGGGGCGGGGAAGCCGGCGTACAGCGCGCAGCAACTCGTCGCACTTTACGAGAACGAGGGCCAGGAGATCTTCTCCCGCAGCGTCTGGCACCGGATTCGCGCCATCGGGAATTTACTTGAGGAACGTTACCAGGCGACAGGCATCGAAGATGTGTTGGAAAGATATTTTGCCGAGACGCGTCTCAAGGAAGCTCTGAAGGAAGTGATCATCACCAGTTACGAAATCGAGCGGCGCATTCCCTGGTTCTTCAAGAGTCGCAATGCCAGGCGCTTTCCTGACTTCGACTACCCCATGAAGGTAGTGGCCCGAGCCACCTCCGCCGCACCCACGTATTTCGAGCCCCTCAAGTATCCTTCGGATGGTTCTCCCGCATACCACGCCTGGATCGATGGCGGAGTTTACGCCAACAATCCTACCCTCTGTGCATTTGCCGAGGCCAAGAAAGCGTTCCCGCAGGCCGATGATTATCTGGTTGTTTCGCTCGGGACCGGCGAACTGACGCGCCCCATTCACTTTGCGGACGCGAAGGACTGGGGCGTGGCGGGCTGGGCGTTACCCATTCTGAGCGTGGTCTTCCACGGCGTCAGCGTGACCGTCGACTACCAGATGACCCAGATGCTGCCGGCTGCGGGACCCACGCGCCGCTATTACCGATTTGAGCCACGGCTGGATAAAGGGAATGACGACATGGATGACACCAGCAATACAAACTTGCACGCGCTGGTCAGCCTGGCGGAAGAACTGATCCCTGCCCAGCAGGATGCCCTCGAACGGCTTGTGCCGACAGCTCATGGCCTAGCCGCGGTTTCTTCTACGGAATAGTTGGGAAGGTCCAGACACGGCAGGGCTGAACAGGCTGCGGGGAAACACCACACTGCGGAAAACCGCCCCGGCGCTCTGTAACCACCCCGGCGCTCTGAGCGCCACCCCTCCTAAATTAGGAGGGGAGTTCCGCTTTAAACTCCCCTCCTCGATAAGAAATCCGGGCTACCTCGCGACCCGGTCCAGCGCGAGGCGCGCGGGCCAGTAAGCCGGGTCAGCATGGAGTGCTGCCAGGAACTTCGCTTCTGCCCGATCGTTGCGATTCTCAAACAAGTCGAGCAAGCCCATGGCGTACCACTGCATCGCGCCGGGCTTTTCTCCGGGTTTGACCTCCTCTAGCGCGGTCAGGACCTTGTCCGCCTCCTGGACTTGACCCAATCGACGCAGGGCCATGCCTCGGTACAGGTTTGCAATCTCCGAACCACGCTTGCCTTCCTCTGCGGCCTGCGTCCAGGCGGCGCGCGCGGCATCCAGGTTGTCCAGGGCCTTCAGGGCTTCGCCCAGCCAGAACAGCGCTTCCTCGTCATGCGGCTTATCGGGTTTGCCCACGCCCAGGTTGGCCGGATACTCAAGCGCCTCGCGGAAGGCCACGACGGCATCCAGGGGTTTCCCGTCGTCCAGGGCGCGCCTTCCCTTCTGCACGTAGTCCAGCACGTAGATTTCGCGCACCCCCACCCCACCTTCCCAGGGATTGAAGTGGTGGGTCTTGAGGAGTTGGACGGCGTGGTCATACTCCCGCTCCTGCGTCAGCAACAGGGCACGCCGCACCCGCACCGAATCGCGATCCAGGACGCCCTCCGGAGCCGCCGCAAACAACTTCTCCCGGCTCCCCGCGTGCCCCAGGCGGAAGTAAATCTCATCCAGGTCCGTGTAGAGCCGGTAGTCTTCCGGAGCCAGCTTGACCGCATTCTCATAAAAACCTGCGGCGCCCTCCAAATCATTCTTCACCTGCCACGCATAGAGGCCGAGATTGCGCTGCAGAACCGAGTACTCAAACCCCTGTTCGAAGGCGCCCAGCCAATAGCGAGCCGCGTCATCAGAACGGCCATGCGCAAAAAGGTAATTCCCAAGGAAATAAGAGGCCTGCGCGTCCAGGGGATGGATGTTCAGCTCCGCGTCGATCACCTTGGCGTCTTCCATGCGATTGGGGAAAACCGTGGTAGGGCGCGCCGCCTGGCCCTGACGGGAGAACTCCTCAGCCTGCGTGTCCTTATCTTCTTCGCGCGCGTTGGCCGCCAGATAGTAATAGACCACGGGCGTTATCGCCTGCGCCGGCAGATGGGCAAGGGCAGATTCGAGAATTGCGTTCGAGGCTGCCAAGTCGCCGAGCGTCCGGTACCACGCGGCGACCTCGAGATAAGTGTCAGCCGTGGGGGGGTAGGGCTTCGCCCAATCCTCCGGCGCGGGGCCCGCGGGCTTCGGCGCACCTTTCTGGGACGTGGTTTGGAGGATCCACCGCTCCGCGCGCGCATAGGGCAGTAGCGGCATGTGTTCGAGAACCGGCGCGATGGCCTTGGCTGCGTCGGCGGGCCGGCCGGCGAGGCGCATCGACACGGCTAAATCCGCTCCGGCCATCGCGTCGTAGGGGTTGTGGCTGAGGGCTTGATATAACTGCGTGGCGGCCTGGGTATAGTCCTGGAGAAAGATCGAGATTTCTCCCAACTGCGCGAACGCCGGCGCCTGCGCGCCCCCATAATGGATGACTCCCCAAAAGGCGTCCTGGGCCATGGACCAACGATGCGCGGCGCGGAATACAACTCCCGCCGCATAGAGCGTCGAGGGGTCGAAACCGTTGCGCCCCAGGGCGCGGGTGATATAGGTTTCAGCAGCGCGGAAGTCTCCGCCGCGGAACTGCTGCCACGCCATTTTCTGGAGTGCGGGCACATAACCCGGGTCGCGCTGCAGCACAGCCTGATAGGTTTCCACCGCGGCTTGCACACTGCCACCCTTTTCCTGCCCCACCCCGCGCAGGTAGAGTTCCTCGACACTCAGCTTCTCCGCAGGCGGGCGTGGTGGCGGCGGGGCTCCGGCGGCCGGGACGAACACCGGGTTGCCGTCGATCGGATCGGCAGCCGACCAGTGCAAAATCGTCTGACCGTTTGGCGCGCTGACCGTGATTTCAATCTTCGCTTTGGCGGCATCTAAATCCGTTACCGGCACGCCCACTTTGATGGCGGTCATGGGCTCAAAGGAAACGGGTCCAAAATCTTTCAGCGTCTGCCCGCCCAACTGGACACGAACCTTGGCTCCCTTGATCGCCATGGTCGGGAAAAGCGAAAACTCCGCGTGTTGCGGAGTGCCCGGCTTCGCCGGAAAAAAATTCGCATTCAGCGCGAGAAGCGAGGTGGCTTCCACGAAGCCTCCATCGAGCTTCCCGACCGGATACCAGAACTCCGTAAACGACTCCGCCTGCCGGGGCGGGATGAATTCATAGGTCAGTTGCGTTTCATAACGGCCGGCTTGGATTTCGTTGTAAGGCCCGTCGTGGTCGGTCAGCAGATCAGTCCAGATCGCGCCGTCGTCCGCCATTCCCCAGGTCCAGACTTTCTTCCCGGGAACTTCCCGGAAATCGGCAACGTGCACGACGCCGTAATCGGACTTCGCATAGTACGCGCCAAAAAAGCTGCGGTGAACATCGTGGGCGAAAAGCGAGGTCGGCTGGCGAACATTTTTCGGCTGGCTGTAATCGACGCCGTCGTGAATCGGGTACGACCAGAGCACACCCCTTTCGTGTGGATTGGCTTCCCGCATGGGATAGATGAACTGCATGTCGTCGGTCGAGGGAACCGCCGCGTTTGCCCAGAACCAGTATAGATTCGCGAGTGGCGTCGAGTTGAAAAGCGTCACGTGCTGCTCTAACCGCGCCACACCCGGGCGGAGCGCGAGCGCCACTTCCCAATGCATCTCCGTATCCTGGTCCACGTCACCGACCACGACCGTCGCGCTGCCATCCGATCCCTGCAGAGTCGTGAAGGCCACGGGCGAGACCGTCACCACCGTGTGCCCGTTGGGGAAATTGAATTCGATGCCGCCTGACATCCAGGCGCCGCGCAGCGCCACCAGACCGTACTTCACCACGTGGTTGCGGTACAGCACTTCGCGCTTGTTGACCTTGTCGTAAAGCGAATAGAGGTGACCTCCCAGTTCGGGAAGAACGATGGCTTTCAAATACTCATTTTCCAGGAAGACTGCCTTGTACGTTTTCGTCTCCAGCCGGCCCGTCAGGTCGTCGAGCATCGGGTAAGGGTACACACCACCACGGCCTGCGATGGCAAACGGCGGGTTGGGGTCTTCCGCGCCGAGTTGGTAGGTGGGAATTTGGAGGTCGCCCTGCCACACGCGGGCCGCCTCACTGAAAGCCGGCAAGCTGCTGGCCATCAGGCCGAAAATCAAAAGGAGGGTGAGCCTAAGAGGTCGCATTAAGTGACTCCTGGAGAAGATACAAGCAGGCGCACAGCGCGGGCGTTCCGCAACATCGCCGGGTACTGTATATGAAACCACCCTCCGAATGCAATGAAGCCACCTGCGGGGTAGTGGTGTCAATTTGACGTAGAGGCGGCGGCATTCATCCCGATCCGATCGGGACGCCGCCATTTGGCGAGGTAAACTCGCCGCTACAACATCAAACTGACCCACCACCGCCCGCCGCGCACGCCATCGGAGCGCCCCAAAAATCGATGACAGAAAGCCGCGGGCTATGGTATCGTGCAGCGACATTGCGCGAATTCAGGACCGCGATTAAGGTGAAGAATCGATCTCTATGGCTTCCAAGCGACTGCGCTGGTGGATCGTCTGGACACTGTTCGGCTCAACGGTAATTAATTACATCAGCCGGCAAACGTTCTCCGTGCTGGCGCCGGTGATCACGCAGGAATTGCACCTCAACCACACCCAGCTTTCCTGGATCTTCTCGGCCTTTCAAATTTCCTATGCCGGCACGTGGTTGGTGGGTGGTGTTCTGCTCGATATCATCGGCACGCGGCTCGGCCTCACTTTAGCGGTCATCTGGTGGTCAGCCATCAGCATGTTAACCGGCCTCGCGAATTCCGTCCTCTCCTTTGGAGTGTTTCGTTTTCTCTTGGGTATTGGTGAGGGTTGCAATTGGCCCGGCGCAAGCAAAACCGTTGCGGAGTGGTTTCCTGCCAAAGAACGTGGGGTGGCCGTCGCCATTTTTGATAGCGGCTCGAGCGTGGGAGGAGCCATTGCGGCGCTGGTCGTCCCCTGGATTGCCATTCTCTTTGGTTGGCGATACGCCTTCGTATTCTCGGGACTCCTGGGTTTTGTCTGGCTGGCCGTCTGGCTGGCTGTTTATCATCCTCTGGACCGTCATCCACGGGTGACCGAGGAGGAGCGGGCGCTCATCAGGGCCGGGCACGACACGGCGACCACTTCCTCACAGCGCGGCGTCGCGCGCTGGCTAAGCCTGCTGAAACAGAAGAACGTTTGGGGAATCGTCCTCGGCCGCTCGCTGACCGATCCTATCTGGTGGTTCTACATTTTTTGGCTGCCGCAATATCTCAGTGACGCACGGGGGTTCAGCCTGAAACAGATTGCGGCCTTCGCGTGGCTTCCCTTCGTTGCGGCGGATATCGGAAACTTTACGGGGGGCTTCGCCTCCGGCTACCTGATCAAGCGCGGCATGCCCGTGGTGCGCGCCCGCAAATGGGTCTGTGTCATCAGTTCCGTGCCCATGCTCGCCGGAATCCCGGCGGCCATGTCACATAGCGCTTACGGGGCACTCCTTCTTATCAGTCTTGCCGTGTGGGGTTATGCGAGCTGGTCAACCATGGGCCTTACCTTTCCCTCCGACTTATTTCCGCAGGACGTTGTCGCTACCGTTACCGGCGTAAGCGGAATGGGCGCGGGGCTGGCCGGAACACTCTTCACGCTGCTCGTGGGATGGCTGGTTGATAAGTTTTCCTACTTCCCGGCGTTCTTTCTGGCAGGCACCGTACCCTTGCTGGCGACGGCCTGCGTCTTGTTCATGATTCATGCCCCGAAGAAACAGGCGGGGACGGCTGACGCTCCGGCACACTGATTCCCGTTCGGCCGCCCATGGGCCGCAACCATTTCAGCCTCGCCACGAAATGTTTTTTCTTGTCCACCGGGCCTGCCGAAACTGGATTTCCGGGCCCGTTCCTGAAGGGCTTGCTGCAAAACATCGCACCCCGGCGTTGACTCACTTCCGCGAACTTATATAATGCCAAGCCATGACTCCATCTACTCAAGGTAGCAAGCCCGCCGACTCACCGCGCCGTTATCTGATCACGGGCGCAAAAGGATTTATTGGATCCTGGATCGTCAAGGAACTCATCGAACGTGGGGACCGTCCGTATGTCTTTGATATCGACACCGCGGCAGCGCGACTGGCGGCGCTCTTGACCCCGCAGCAGCTCGCGTCAGTCCAATTCATTCAAGGTGATGTCACCCAATTCGCGGACGTGGAAAGCGCCATTGGGCAGCACGGCATCACGCACGTGCTCCATCTGGCTGGAATTCAGGTGCCTTTCTGTGCGGCAGATCCCATTCGCGGCGCGATGATCAACGTGGTGGGAACGCTCAATGTGTTTGAAGCGGCCCGGCGCCGGCGCGATCTGGTGGAGCGTATCGTTTATGCCAGCTCGGCCGCGGTCTTCGGCCCGGAAGAAGTTTACGGGGGCGTCACCGTTCCGGAAGGCGCGCCCCTTCTGCCCGGAACACATTACGGCGTTTTCAAACAATGCAATGAAGGTAATGCTCGAGTCTATTTCCTGGATCATGGTATTTCCAGTGTGGCCATCCGCCCGGGATCCGTCTACGGCGTGGGGCGCGACCGGGGGATGACCTCCGGTCCCACCAAGGCCATCAAAGCTTCGGTGGTCGGCCAGCCGTACACAATTCGCTTTACCGGTGGGCTCGATTTGCAGTACGTGCGAGACACCTCCCGCATCTTTATCCGCTGCGCGGAGACGGCCTTGACCGGGGCAAAAGTCTATACACCACGCGGCGAGGTCACCCGCATCAAGGATTTTCTTGCCACCTTGGAACAGATTCTGCCCCAGTCTCGCACGCTGGTAAAAGCCGAAGGCAATTCTCTGCCAGTTTCCTTCGACTTCGACGACAGCGCGCTGCAACACGATTTGGCTGGCGTTCCGCGCACGCCGCTGCAAGACGGAATCCGGGAAACCGCTGCCATTTTCGAGAGGCTCAAAAGCGAGGGGAGACTCGACACACAAGATTTGGAAACCTAGGCCGATGACGAAACCGAGCAACACAAGAAGTGGAGAAACTTCTGCCGCCGTGAAATACCGACAGCAAGACTTGTGCCATGCTGTCTGGGCTGGACGGAGTGGAAGGATAGGATAGCCGTTTCGAGGTTGACCGGCCTGTTTTGCCCACCGAAAGAAACTTTGGATTTTTAGTCTGGCGACTGGAGCCCCAGCATGCCCCTGACGAATGCCAACTCGGATCAACCCCCGCCCCTTTTTTCGCCTGGGAATACCCTGCCGTTTGTGCTTGTCACCGCCCTTTTCCTGTATTGGGGTATCCCGAGCAATATGAACGACATTCTGATTAAGCAGTTCATGAAGTCGTTTGAGCTCACTCGGCTCAAGGCAGGGCTGATTCAATCCGCTTTCTACATGGGTTATTTCCTTTTGGCCGTGCCTGCCGCCCTGGTGATGAAGAGATTTGGATACAAGGCCGGGCTGGTAATTGGGCTCTTCCTTTACAGCCTTGGCACCTTCCTTTTCTGGCCGGCGGCGATCGTTCGCCAT
This sequence comes from uncultured Acidobacteriota bacterium, assembly GCA_963804995.1. Taxonomy (GTDB): domain Bacteria; phylum Acidobacteriota; class Terriglobia; order UBA7540; family UBA7540; genus Bog-366. Next base: position 730,679 of record CAWDSK010000006.1, on the reverse strand, counting down.
TATGGATTTTTTCTCTTTGCCCTGTTCGTCATTGCCAGCGGCGCGTCGTTCCTGGAAACGGGAGCGAATTCGTTCATCGCCTTGTTGGGCGATCCCAGGACTTCGGAGCGCCGGCTCAACTTTTCCCAGGCTTTCAACCCTGTCGGCGCGGTTACCGGCGTCCTGGTGGGAACGGTCTTTATTTTTTCCGGGGTCGAACTGAACAATCAGCAGGTTAACTCCCTCAAGGCTGCCGGCACCTACAACGCCTACTTGCAAGGCGAAACTTTGCGCGTCGTTACTCCCTATCTCGTTCTGGGTACGATCATTTTCTTCTGGGCGCTTCTGATCTTGAAAACTAAATTCCCCAAGGTAGCGGAAGAAGCAGACCCCGCAGGCGCCCGCCAGCATGGCAAGGCGGCTGACCTAATTCATTACCCGCATTTCGTGAAGGGCGTGATCGCGCAGTTTCTCTACGTGGGCGCCCAGGTGGGGACCTGGAGTTACTACATCCAATACATACAGGATTACACGCATCGGCCAGAGAAGATTGCCGGCTATTTTCTTACTGGGACCCTGGTAGCTTTCGGCGTGGGTAGGTTTACCGCCACTTATCTGATGAAATTCGTCGCGCCAACCCGGCTCATGGGGGTTTATGGCATCATCAATGTGGCTCTGGTCGGCGTGGGAGTTTTTTCCCCGGGCTGGATCGGAGTCGGGGCAGTTTTCATGACCAGTTTCTTCATGTCGCTCATGTTCCCCACTATCTTTGCGCTGGGCATCAAGGAACTGGGCCCCAACACCAAGCTGGGCGGCTCAATCATCATCATGTCGATTATCGGCGGCGCTTGCGCCCCACCCGCCATGGGACTGATCTTTCAATTTACGCGGAGCATGGCCCTGGCGATGCTCGTGCCCATGGCTTGCTATACGTTCATTACGTACTATGCTTTTTATGGATCGAAAGTGCGAGTGCCGGAATTTGCAGACCTCGCGCAGTCCGCAGGATAGGTACGGCTCAGGGCGCAACGGAATCCCGTCAGGCAGATTCCAGCATCAAGGGATCAGGCTGCACATGGAGAGTCGTTACTCGCGGCCTTCGCGCCCCGCTTTGAAAGTAGCTGACACCGGGATTTAAGGAAGAAGTGGCGCGGTAACAAGTCCGTCAAGAAACGATGTACGTAAGTCAGCCTGGCGAAAGGCAGAATGCTTAGTATGGAACCACGAGACCTTCAGGAAGTCGCAATCATCGTCCGGCCCGACAAAGACAACGTGGCCGTGGTGACGGCGGATTTGATCGATAAGGGCGCCGCACTGAAACACGCGGGGCAAGTCATGACGATTTCTGGCCGCACCCTGCGTGGCCAAAGCTTCGCGATTAAGCCGATCCGCCGTGGTCAGGCCTACGTCTCGCTGGGAGATCCCATCGGGCTTGCCTCCCGTTCCGTTCACCCGGGCGAACCCATCGACACAAGTAACCTGCATTCCCGGCTGCCTCGCCTATCCGTCCGCTATGTTGATAACCCCGCGCCGACCAAGCTTGATCCCAAACTCTCGTCCCTGACGTTTGACGGATTCGTCAGGCCGGATGGGACAGTGGGTGTGCGCAACCTGGTTGGCGTGGTGACCTCGGGAATGTGTTCTTCCACGGAAGTCCGGGAAATTGCCACGCGCGCCCATCGCGAGATTTATTCTCGTGAGAAATTCCCCAACGTCGATGGTGTTGTCCCCATCATTCATGAATCCGGCTGCGGCATGCCCGACGGTGAGGCTGTCGCGATTCTCAATCAGTTGCTCTCCAATACCCTGCGCCATCCGAATCTAGGTGCGGCCGCTTACGTTGACCTGGGGTGCGGCAAGACGTGCGTTGAGTGCTCCGTGCCGATCTTTCAGAGTTCCATTACCGACTATAACCGGCGCGTCGTGAATTTGACGGTGCAGCAATTGGGTGGCAGTGAGAAAACCGTTGAACGCGGCCTGGAAGCCGTGGAGAATCTGCTTCATTACGCCAATCAATTCCAACGCCAGCCGGTTTCCATTTCTAAACTTATTGTGGGGACGGAGTGCGGCGGGTCAGACCGCTGGTCAGGCGTGACCGCCAATCCCGCCGTGGGCGTGGCGGCTGACATGTTCGTGAAAGCCGGCGCCGCCGTTTTCCTTCCGGAAATCCCGGAGTTGCAGGGCGCGGCGATGATTGATCTGGTCAGACGGGCCCGCACGCGTGCCGTGGGCCGCAAATTGATGAATGCCCTCAAACGTTATGAGGCTTATGTGCGGAAATTCGGCGACTACTTCCGCGATAATCCTTCACCGGGTAATATCAAGGGCGGGCTTTACAACATTTATCTGAAGTCGAGCGGTGTCAAAGCCAAGGGCGGAACTTCCATCGTCGAGGATTTGATCGATTACGGGGAGTGGCTGGGTGACCGCAAGGGCCTGTATGTGCTCTACACGCCCGGTTACGATCACCTCTGCACTCCCGCCCTGTTCCTCAGCGGGGCGCAAGTGGCGCTCTTCACGACCGGGCGCGGGACAGGCATCGGCTGCGCTCTGGGGCCGGTGATGAAGATCGGCACCAACCCCCAGCTTGCCAAATCCTACGCCGATTTGGATATCAACGCCGGAACCATCCTGGACCGCGAGGAAACGAAGGAAGAGGTCGGGAACAGGATTTTCCAGGAAACCCTGGACGTCGCTTCCGGCCGCAAGTCCACCCGCACCGAACAGATCGGGTTTCATCATGAGTTCAAGATTTGGGAATCCCTGTGGCCTTCGCTTTGACGAGTGTGCAACCGCTTCTTACGGACCGGAGTAATCCCCGCCGCCCGCACCGATTTGGTGTATCCTCATTCATATGGAAGGTGCATTGGTTTTTGTCGGGTTCCTGATCCTCTGGTTTGTTGTCCTGCCTCGAATCCCCGGGATTTCCCGCTTTACCTGAGCTTCGCGTTCCCATTCCCCGTCGGGGGATAAGCCACAGGTAAGTTGCGAACCTAAATCCAAGGAATAATTATCGTTTTCCCTGCACTTTTACGATGGCGACGGGTCCAGTCGCACCACGCTGAGGTGGGCGATGTTGGCCAGGTAATACCTACGCCTGCGGTGAGGGTGCGCCTGAGTCATAGCAGGCGCAGGGAGATTAGAGGTTTGCGCAAACCCTGACAACTTTACAGGTGATACGAAGGAGAAATCCGGGCTCGGGCCACGGCATTTGTAAACTCGGGGTTATTCAAGGAATTCAGTTGCGAACTCGAGGACCTTGCGCCGGTACTGTTCAACCAGAGCCGTTATGGTGGTCGAGGTGGGATTGTGCGAGTGGGGGTTGCCGAAAACGTGCGACTCAATCAGGTTCAGGTGCTCGCGCACCTGACTGCTCGCATGCAGGCCCGCTCCCGTGTAATCAAGGTAGCTGTGCCCAAGCTGGTCCAGGCGAGAGTACTCCGTGGCTCGGAGATGATCCAACGAGCGTGTACTCTCATAGGCGGGCCACAAGGCCAGAAAATCCCGTTCGACCCCAGGCTTCTTGAAGGTGCCGGGCATGTTATCGCGATGCTTCCCTTACTTGTTGTTGGGCCCAAGAGATTATCAATAGCCCTCTTCTTGTTCCCCCGTCTGGACTTTTCCCGCGAAGCTGCGGAAGAGATAAATGAAGTAACCACTGGCCAGTATCATGCCGACGATCCACCACGCCAGGCCCACGCGCAGACCGTAATCGCCGGCTTTGGCATTGTCGACGGTGAGCGAGTAGGAAGGGAGGGTGCTGGCCGGCAAAACCAGCGGGTATAATCCAAACACCACGCTTGTCAGCATACCCAGAATGTACGCGCAAGACGAAAGGAAGCTTTTCATATCGTCTTTCTTCAACATGAACCAGGCCATCCCCGCGAGGCCAGCCAGGGCCAGCAAGGGAAAGATGTATCCCCAGGGGTGGTGCATGAGATTCAGAGGAACCTGCAACTGCACTTCGAAAGTGACCACGGTAACTAAAATCGTCATGGCCAGGACGGCCCACCATACGGCTCGCGCCAAGCGCGTAGAACGATCGTGGACGGGGCCTTCTGTCTTCACGGCCAGCCAGAGCGCTCCATGCAGGGCGAGGGTGAGCAGAGCTGCGACCCCGACGATGACCGTGTACCAGTCCAGGATGCCGGTGTTCGGTCCCAGACGAAAGTTGGTCCATAAGGCCTCAAAGAAATACCCTTTATCGTTCAAGGGGACACCGCGAACCACATTCCCGAGCGCCGCACCGAAAAAGACGGCGAGCAGAAGACTCGCCCCCGCAAAGACAACATCCCAAAGCTGAACCCAGACGGGGCTGTCCACCTGGCCGCGGAATTCAATAGCGATGCCACGCAGAATCAACAGCCAGAGCACGATCATAAGCGGCAAATAGAAGCCGCTGAATCCAGAGGCGTAGAGCACCGGGAAAGCAAAGTAAAGCACTCCCCCCGCCGCCAGCAACCAGACTTCGTTGCCGTCCCAAACAGGGCCGATAGAGCGGATAACCTGCAGCCGCTCCTTCGCGTCCTTCGCCACCAACAGATGAATTGCCCCTGCGCCCAGGTCAAATCCATCCAACACGACATAAATTGCGATCATGACTGCGACGAGACAGAACCAGACGGTTTGCATGCCAGTGACTCCTCAAGCAGTTCGTGCCTAGGTATGGGATGAAAAAGATTCCGGTCCTCGCTCGATGACGCGATAAACGAGGAAGAGGAACAGTATGCTGAGCACTGTGTACATGCCCATGAAACCGATGAGCGTAAACCAGACGTTTCCGGAAGACACCTGCGGCGACACGCCGTCCTGGGTGCGCATCAGCCCGTAAATCAGCCACGGCTGGCGGCCGAATTCCGCCGTCATCCATCCCGCGGTGTTGGCAATATACGGGAAGGGGAGCGCAAGCATCAGCGCCCACAGCATGCCCCGCGAAGCGTAGAGAGTTCCCTTCCAAAGCTTCCAACCGGCGATGACCATAATGGCAATGAAGATGGTGCCGAGACCCACCATGATGTGGTAGCTGTAATAGAGCAGCGGGATATTGTCAGGCCAATCCTGCTGAGGGAAGGCGTCCAGACCCTTCACCTCCGACATCCAGCGGCGATAGGTAAGGAAACTCAGCATGCGCGGCACTACGAGGGGATTATCGAGTTGCCGGTTCTGCATGTCGGGCTGGCCCAGGATAGCAATCGGCGCTCCCCGCTGCGTTTCGAACATGCCCTCCATGGCAGCCAGTGTGACCGGTTGGTGGTCAGCCAGCATGCGGCCCTGCGCGTCACCCGAGGGAGCAAGTTGAAAGAGCGAGGCGAGGAGGCCCGCCACCACGCCGATCCGCACAAAGGTTTGCGCATAGGCCTGGAATTGTTTCGTCAACAGATAGAATGCACCTAACGCGGCCATGGCGAACGCCGCCGTCGTGACCGCGCCGCTCATGTTATGCGCGTACTGCCACAGCGCCCAGGGATTGAACAGCAGGCCCCAATAGCTCGCGAGCTGGATTTCGCCATTCGCGCCCAGCCGGTAGGCCACCGGGTACTGCATCCAGGCGTCGGTGGCGACGATCAAGTAACCTGACAGCCAGGAGCCGAGGAAAACCATGAAGGCAGCAAACCAGTGACCCTTCGGGCCCAGGCGCTTCTCCCCAAATAGAAAGAGGCCCAGGAAGCTCGATTCCAGGAAAAATGAGAAGACTCCTTCCATGGCCAGAGTCTGGCCAATCACGCTGCCCGCGGCACGGGAGAATTGCGCCCAGTTGGTGCCGAATTGGAATTCCATGGGGATGCCCGTCACCACTCCCATGGCAAAGTTGATTCCGAAAATCTTCGCCCAGAAGCGCGCCGCCCGGTTGTAATGCTCTTCACCAGTTCTGAGCGCAATGGTTTTCAGGATAAGAATGAGCAACGCTAATCCCATGGTGAGCTGTGGAAACAGGTAGTGATAAGTAACCGTAAAAGCAAAGTGCAGGCGATGAACGATTAATGCGTCGACCATGAAGACCTCATATTCAGTGCGGGTTGGTCTCCTCGCGGATTCTCTGTTCGTCGCGGCGGCAAGCGCGTGGGGCGAGTCAGGGTCAGGAACGAGGAGGTTACACAAAAGCCTTGGGCAGATTGGAGAGCGGCGGCTCGATGCGCGCGGCCTGAAAGGATCTTACCCGCGCCCCAGGCTGCGTGGCGATTATACTCATGCCGCTCCCAACTTGCTGTAGAATGCGACGACTCCGATGGCGCTGATTGCAGGCTGACAGTCAGTCCTCTTCGGACTCACACGCACTTTATTCCAATTGAGTGCCGCTCGCAAGATTTGAAATACCTTTACCCCGGAGGAAGGCTCGTGACCGAACATATCGCAATCGGAATCCTGTTGGTTCTAGCCGCAGGATTCTTTCAAGGCACTTTTATATTGCCCATCAAGTACACCGCGGCGTGGAGTTGGGAGAACACCTGGCTGGGATTCAGTGTGACGGCCTATCTGATATGCCCATGGCTAGTGGCTCTCGTCACGGTCCCCCACCTTGGGCAAGTTCTTTCTCAGACCAGCACCGCAACAGAGGTGCGCACGCTTCTCTGGGGAGTGGCTTGGGGAATTGGCGCAGTCACCTTCGGTTTGGGAGTGGATTACTTGGGCATGGCGCTCGGTTTTGCAATCATTATTGGATTGGCGGCGGCGATTGGAACTCTGGTTCCCATGCTGGTCCTATCACAGGTGAGCCCAACTTCCGCGCAAGGAATCACCGTCCTCGTAGGAATTGTGGTGGTGCTTGCCGGAGTTTCAATGTGCTCGTGGGCAGGGAAATTGCGAGATGACACGGTGGCGAAAGACGCGAGTGCGGTGAATCCCTCTCCCAAGAAATCCTATGCGCTCGGGGTTTTCATCTGCGTTCTATCCGGAGTTCTCTCCTGTTGCGGCAATCTTGCTTTCGCCTTTGGAACGGAAATGGCCGACGTGGCGAAACATTTAGGAACAAATCCGCAATATGCCGCCAATCCACTTTGGGCCCTCCTCACTTTTCCCTTGCTGGTTTGCAACACGGTGTTCTGCGCATATCTCTACATGCGAAATCATAGCCTCGGAAAATTTCTGCTGCCGGGAACGGGCCGCAATTATCTGCTGGCCGCAAGCATGGGAGCGATGTGGCTGGCGGGATTCCTTTTTTACGGAATGGGAGCAGCGCGGCTTGGCAAGATGGGCTCATCAGTGGGCTGGGCACTCATCATGTCTTCGATGGTTGTCGTCGCAAATCTTTGGGGACTCTTTACCGGTGAGTGGCGCAGTGCGGGGCGCAGGCCGTTACAGGTTATGAGTGCGGGACTTGTCATCCTGATCGTTGCGATGTTCCTGGTTGGGTCGGGAATAAAATGACGCCGCGCCGGAGCGAGAACCTCAGGGTCAAAATTTCTCTGACTGGAGCAAAGCCTGCCTTTTTGATGGGACAAGGCCCGCGGAGCCCCTGGGAGCCGCGCAACTGGGACGCCAAAATGTCGCTGCCACCCCGGCCGAATCGCGCCCGGGCCGCGACCCTACCGCCCTGGCCGTGCCCCTGCAATTAACCGGTGTCCCACCTCAGCCGTACTTCACCCACGCGGGATTTTACCGGGCTGACGTTTTTCCTCCAGGGTCATGGTGCAGTTTAGAAGAGCTTGGTTTTGCATGCATTCTTCAGGATTACAGACCACCCCGTCGCTCGGAGCGCCACCCCTCCTAAAGTTAGGAGGGGAGCATTTTGCCGCGCCGTGCCGGGCGCCGGGTGGTCACCAGTGAAAACGAAGTGACAGGCTGGCTGGCGCAGACCCTCGCACTTTGGGGTCTGCGATGTCCCAAAGGGGCACTCTTCCAGCAAGGGACTAGCACGAGTATACTTTCCGGCAGAATGCCATTCTACGAGCGCACTTACACCCCGGGCCACCTCCAATTCATCACCGCCAGCACCTATCGGCGCGCGCCCCTCTTCCTTTCTGACCGCTTTCGCCGCTATTTTGTCCAAAGGCTCGACGAGGTGAGGCAAGAGTTTAAATTCCTGCTCCTCGGTTGGGTACTGATGCCCGATCACTTCCATTTGCTTCTCCTGCCGCAGCCCGCCGAAACTACTCCTGTGATCCTGAAGGGGCTGAAGGAGCAAACGGCCACGCGCATCCTCAAAACACTTCAGGAGAACCCGCAGTATCCCTGGTGCCGGAAGATGCAGACGCGCCTGCGGCTGCCACCCACGGTCCATGACGAGTCGCACTGCCGCCTCTGGCAGCGCCGATTCTACCCATTCGAGATTTGCAGCGATGAGAAACGGCAGGAGAAATTAAACTACATGCATAACAACCCGGTGAAGCGCGGGCTGGTTAGTTCGCCGGGGGATTGGCCGTGGTCGAGTTGGAGGTTTTACTTCTTGCAGGATGCGTCGATCCTGCGTATGGATCGGCTGGGGTGACCCGCTGGCTCTTACCTGTCCCTTCAGGACATCGCAGACCCCAAAGTACGGGGGTCTGGTGCGCCGGGATAAACCGGCAGAAAGCAGAGAATGAAAATTTCTCACGAGGAAGGAGTAGCGATCCACTCGGCCCCGAGTTTTGCGCTGGGCGTCGTGAGGCGCACGGTGAAGCGTAAACAGGGGAATAGGTGGGCTGGGTATTGAGCTTCGAAAATGTCCAATCAGGACGCCGACGTTTTCAGACTAAACGGAAGGCAACATGAGGCCGGGACGCCAACGCGAGTTCCGGCACAGTCCTGCGTAGTCGTAGACCCCAGACACGCCTAGACACTTTCTGCACGAGAACCGGGAGACCTCGGAGGCGCCGGCCGCCGTAGATCGTGGCCGGACGGCGGGAAAAGGCGATGGCCGTACAGCCCGCCTGCACGCTCTCGAGGAGTCGGACAGCGGAACAGTACCGATGAATCATTTGAACAAAGACGGGAAGCCGTTGGCGGAGAATGAGGAGGGAAGGCCGCTGATCAAGGAGAACACCCGTTGGCCTAACACGCACCCGACACAGAGCGGGGCACGCGTGTCCCAGGGACTCGCGGGTGTGCGGAAAGCCGCGAAGGAACACAGGGAGATGAAGTTCACGGCCTTGCTCCACCACTTAACGGTCGATCTGCTGCGGGAAAGCTTTTACGCCTTGAAGCGAAAAGCTGCACCGGGAGTAGACGGCATGACGTGGCAGGAGTATGAAAGCGGGCTGGAAGGTCGACTCGTCGATCTGCACAGCCGGGTCCACCGTGGAGCATTCCGAGCGAAGCCCTCGCGAAGGGCGTATATCCCGAAAGGCGACGGGCGGCAACGTCCGTTGGGGGTTGCGGCACTGGAGGACAAGATCGTCCAACAGGCCGTGGTCACCATCCTCAATGCGATTTACGAGGAAGACTTTCTGGGCTTCTCGTATGGCTTTCGACCGGGATGCAGCCAGCATCAAGCGCTGGACGCGCTCTCGTACGCGCTCACGGTGAAGCACGTGAACTACGTTCTTGACGCGGACATTCGTGGATTTTTCGATTCGATATCCCACGAATGGATGCTCAAGTTCGTGCAGCATCGCGTCGCCGACCCCCGGATTCTCCGGCTCATCCAGAAATGGCTGAAAGCCGGGGTGAGGGAGGAAGGCGAATGGTCGGAGACGGAGATGGGTACGCCACAAGGGGCGGTGGTCTCGCCCCTGCTGGCGAATATCTATCTGCACTACGTCTTTGACCTGTGGGTGCAGGCGTGGCGCAAGAAGCACGCCCGGGGAGACGTGGTCGTGGTGCGGTATGCCGACGATACGGTCCTTGGATTCCAATCGCAGACGGAAGCCGACCGCTTTCTGGAGGATTTCCGGGAGCGGGTGGGGAAGTTTGGATTGGAACTGCATCCTGACAAAACGCGCCGGATTGAGTTCGGGCCGTTTGCCGAACTTTACCGGAAACGGAGAGGAGAAGGTAAGCCGGAGACGTTCGACTTTCTGGGCTTCACGCATATCAGCGGGAAGAACCGGAGGGGGCAATTTACCGTGAAGCGGAAGACGATCAGCAAGCGCCTGCGGGGGAAGTTGCAGGAACTCAAGCAACAACTCCGGCAGCGTCGGCACGATCCCATCGCGGATACGGGTAAATGGCTCCGGTCGGTCGTGCAAGGCTACTTCAACTATCACGCGGTACCGGGAAACCTCGACCGCCTGCGAATCTTTCGGGAACGGTTGACCCGACTGTGGCGAACGCAACTGCGTCAACGCAGTCAACGCCACCGCCTCAACTGGGACCGACTGGGGAAGCTTGCGGCCTGCTGGTTGCCTGCTCCGCACGTTGTGCATCCTTGGCCATCCCAACGGTTCGCCGCCACACATCCGAGATAAGAGCCGTATGCGCTAACCAGCGCACGTACGGATCCGTGCGGGGGGTACCGGGTAACCGGTATCCCTACCGCAACCGCCAGCCTTTGCGGCTGGGGTGACCCGCTGGCTCTTACCTGTCCCTTCAGGACATCGCAGACTCCCAAGTACAGGGGTCAGCAGGTTAGGGGGTCACCCAGGAACAAAATGAGGAGCAAGTAGCGGAGCAAAGAGGCATAAAAAAGCTAAGACTCAAAGCGCAAAACGCCAAGTGGGCCACCACTGGCGCTATCATAGCCACTCAAAAAGGCGATTCACAAAAACGATCCACAAAAACTCTTGACAACTCCCTCAATAGTGTTGTAAACACCGCTCATAATTTGGTGGTCGGTTAACACACAAGAACGTAGCGATCCGCCAGGATAAGGCTGGCGGCAGGAAACTCGCAAAATCAGGGAGGGCAGACGCACACCCGTTGTCGTTTGCTCATGGACGCACTCCTCCGTCGGAGCGGGCGACAAATCAATTGAAAGCTTCATCCCGGGGTTAGGGTGCCGGGCCTCTCGGGAGCCCATCAGTTCAGGGAGTGGAGTAGTGGGTCACTGGAAGGCGGGTAAGAGGAAGCACACCCGCACGAAGGGGATTACTTAAGTCATTAGCCGAACTTTCGCACTTCAGGGTGTTGAGTTGGGTTAACTCGCTTCTTTTCAGTACAGGCATTGCCAAGGTCTGGCCTACAAACGCAGCATTCCAGCAGGAAAGATTTCCGGCTGGACCGTGATCCTGGGCGGTGGCTGAGTGGGGAGCACGAGCTGCAGTTCGTGCAACAGGAGCTTTTGTTCGGGTGTCGGCTCGGTGTAGCGGGGCATCACTAATCGGCGCCCATCCGTGGTCGGGAAAGACACATCGAGCATCTGCATGCCCGCCAGCTTCTCCAGCACCGCTTTCGGCGTCAGGCCCGGAGCGTGGGCCTGCAGACGCTGTTTCAGCGTCACCCACAAGCCGTACGCCAGAAAGGCAATGAGGATGTGGGCCTCGACGCGATGTTCTATTTGATGATAAATCGGCCGAATTCCCAGCTCACTCTTCAAACACTTAAAGGCCGCTTCGATCTGCGCCAGTTGCATGTAGCGGTCCCACAACACCTCGGGATTTTCCCCCGTCAGATTGGTGCGCAACAGATAATGTCCATCGCGCCGCTCCGCTTCCTCCAACTTGCTGCGCTCGAGCCGGAACTGGAAGGTCTGGCGAGTCACTTCTTCCTGGGCCTTGGGCACGCTGATCTTCACGAAACCGAAGGCCCGTCCGGCTTCACTCTTGGCTGCTCCGATCTTCATCAGCAACGCATCACGCGTCGGACACACGCGCCGCAAGGCCCGCAGCCTCCACAACAGCCGTGCCAGCTTGCGTCGACGGATGGCCATCTCTTTCGCCTGGCGGCCTGCGCTCTTCGCCAGCACATACAACTCGCCTTCCTCCGCGAACAGTTTCACCTCTACCGACTCGCGCACCTTCCGCCACGGCAGTTCCGTCCACTTCGCTTCGTACTGCCGGATCTTGCCCCGTGGCGTCCCCACCAGGTAAAACATCTCCCGCCCCGGGGTGCGCATCTCCGCCAGCAGTTCTTCACTGGGAACTCCCCGATCCATCATCCACACCCGCCGTGCCTTGCCGTACACGCTCTCGATCTTGTCCAGAAAACCGCGCAAGCTGTTCCGGTCGGAAGTATTCCCCTCCATCACTTCGTAGGCCAGCGGGAAACCTTCCGGCGTCAGCACCAGGGCGATCACCACCTGCCGACAGTCGAACCGCCCGTCCCGGCTGTAACCGTGGCGGGCTTTGGGAATCGCTTCCGCCTCTCCTTCCACATAGGTGCTGGTGAGATCGTAGAGGAGCAGATCAAAGCGCGCCGCAAAGAGGTCTTGCCACCGCAGCCGCAGGTGCTGGAACAACTCCGCCTTGTGCGCCAGTATTCGATCCAGACAACGATAGAGCCGGTCCTTCTCGGCCACCGCGAAGTTCACTGCCAGCAACTCGGCCATGGCGGTCTGATCGAACCAGTGCCGATGCACACGGAATTCGCTGCCCGGCTCGATCAACCGGTTCACCACCAGCAGCCGTAGCACCTTCTCCCACGGAACTCCCTCGCGCCCTTCCGGCAACCTCGCCTGCCAGAACTCGTCCAGCTTCAACTGGCGCCACAGCTCGCAGCCCAACCAACAGCCACCGAAGGTGCGCGGCCGCTCAACGCGCATTTCACTCAACTTCACTTGTACGCCGTCCACAGCATCCGCAGGAAGTTCGCGGTCCTCCGGGAAGAGGCTCAGGGACGCGAGGACGCGACGGTCCTCGTCAAAAACCTCCAGCGTCTTGCGCCACGCGGATTGTTGGCTGTCGTTGATTTCGCCCAGATACAGCACCGTCCGATGCACGACCTTCGAGCGCGACACGCGCCGACTCTCGACGATGCTGAAATAACGATGTTCCTTGCCGTCCTTTTTGCGTCGATGAATCTTCAGGTGCACGCCCCAGAATGCCAGACCTTCGCGCCCCAGAAAAGAGGGTAGGTCGGGCCTACAAGCACTCTTCAACCCGCGCCCATTGAAGGCAAAGACCTTGTGCACCGCAAGCTGCCAAAATCAGCCCGGTAGCGGGTGGAAGTGCGAAAGGCAGGTTAGGCGACCAGCCTTGGTTGTCTTTGCGTCAAGCGTCGGGTCTATCTAACCTAAAGGAGTGTGACTTATGGAGCACAAATCTCAGCGGCTTGAGAAGGCGCACCCATGTCTGTCTCCGGCAGGTGCCATCGGAAAGGCGGGCTTATTTATCTTGGCCCTGGTTTTGTTCTTGCCGGCCGCAGGATGGGCGCAGGAAGCGACATTGGTGGGCGCGGTTACCGATCCCACTAATGCTGCCATCCCCAATGCCAAAGTACAGGTTGCGAATCCTATCAAAGGCTTCACTCGCGATCTGGTAACTAACTCTGCGGGTGAGTACGTAGCTGCCAAAATTCCCATCGGCGACTATGTGGTCACAGTGGAAGCCACCGGCTTTCAAAAGCTGGTGCGCTCAGGAATCACCTTGGAGGTAGGCCAAACTCTGCGTGTCGACCTGCAACTGATTCTCGGACAGACCACGCAGGAAATTTCCGTCACCGGTAACATCACCAAGGTTGAAACCGAGAACGCCACGGTTTCCGACATGGTGACCGGGACACAAATCCAAGACCTGAGCCTGGTGGGACGCAACTTCATGGCCCTTACCGTCCTGACCCCAGGTGGCGCCGTGAATAATGATTTCGACGTGTCTCACATGGGGCATCTGGCCAGCCCCGATATCTCCTTTAACGGAACTCGCAGTTACTACAACAACGGCGAAGTGGACGGGGCCCAGAACAACGACGCCAGCAGCGGCGGAGTGGGGGGCGGCACCGTACCTGCTCTCGATTCCATCGCCGAATTCCGCATCTCCACCTCGAACTACGGCGCGGACACTGGCGTGTATGCCGGCGCGAACATCCAGGTGGTCACCAAGTCAGGGACAAAGAATTTCCATGGTGACGCCTTTGAATTTGTGCGCAACGACCATATGGATGCGAACGACTGGTTTGCGAACCGGGAAATAGCTCCGGCCGGCGGTAATGCGCCCAAGACGCCTCTGAAGTGGAATCTCCCTGGCTTCACCTTCGGCGGGCCGTTCTACATCCCACACCACTACAATACCGACAAGTCCAAGACGTTCTTCTTCTGGTCGCAAAATTGGGCCAGGTACCGTGAGGGGTCGGTCATCTCATCGAATGCCCCGACCGTGCGCATGCGACAAGGGGACTTCAGCGAATGCGACCATGCTTCGGCGAATTATAACGCCGTGGCCGCTTCCGGGTGCGTCGTACCCACCAACCCTGTCACCGGTCTGCCGTTCGCAGGGGACACCGTACCCATCAACCCCAACGCGCAAGCCATCATCAGCGCTCTGGTTCCCTTGCCCAACAATGGTGTGAAGGGCTACTTGAAAGCTCCCATTGTTCCCCAAGACTGGCAGCAGGAAGTAGGCCGTGTGGACCAGAACATCAACGAAAAGACGGCGCTGTTCCTGCGCTTTACGCTGGACTCCTGGAGCGAGACCCTCACTCCCGCGCTCTGGACCGGGGCGAGTTACGACACCATCGCCAGCCCTTTCCGGGTGCCCGCCAAGAACGCCGTGCTGCACCTTACTCACACCTTCAAACCCACCGTGATGAATGAGGTCATCCTGGCGTTTAACAATGACGCGCACTGGATTAGTGTTCAGCCGGGTCCAGGTTCGCCCTCGGGATCGATTCTGAAGCCGTCCACCTGGAGCGTAGTGCCCATCTTTCCGGTTAACGCCGCCTACAATGTCCTCCCTGGCGTGTCCGTGGGTGGCGGGACGGGGTTCAGCTTCTACGAAGACGCCGGTTCGAACCCCAAGTACCACAATTCGTTACCGATCATTACCCCGAAGGACAATCTGATCATTAACCTGGGAAAGCAGACCTTGAAGACAGGTTTCTTATTCCAGGATTATTTCGATGACACACTCCAGCAGTATACGGATCCCCAAGGCTCCTTCTCGTTTACAGGCGGAGGTCCGATCACATCCGGCAACGCGCTGGCGGACATGTACCTGGGCCGCATCCAGACGTATGCGGAAGGAACGCCTTACAACTATGTGACCGGAACCGCCTTGGGCGGGTGGGGCGAGAATCACGACCGGTGGAAACAAGTTGAGTTCTACTTCCAGGATGACTGGAAGGTGGAACGCCGGCTGACCCTGAATCTGGGAGTACGGTACACATGGACCCAGATGTATCACAACATTGACAACCCTGAACACGCCACGACCTTTAACCCCAGCCAATTTAATCCAGCGGACGCGCCGAAAATCGATATTAACGGCTATCTAATCCCGGGCAGCGGTCACTTCTACACGTCGCCTGGGAACGGGTTGGCGATCTGCGGGGTGGGATCAGAGCCCCTGGGGTGCAGCTACCCGGACCGCTTTACCTGGGCGCCGCGCTTCGGCTTTGCCTTTGACCCGAAGGGCAACGGCAAAACCTCGGTCCGTGGGGGTTTCGGTGTCTACCACGATTGGAACGCGGGCCTCGAGGTCAGTGCGGGAGAAACTAATGGCGGTCCGCCCGCAGTCATAGCCCCGGTCGCGAATAACATACTGGGGTATGAGAACATTGTCGCCGGTCCCTTGTCTCCGACGGGCATCGGAGCCTTCCCTCCCCACCAGGCTATCCCCATGATCATGCAGTACAACTTCACCGTGCAGCACGAGTTCACGGGGGGTAACTTCCTGAGCGTAGGCTGGGTGGGTACCCAGGGGCGTCATCTGGGTCACAGTCGCAACCTGAATCAAATTCCCGATGGCGCCGGGACCCAGAATGTTCCGATCCTGGCGAATCAGCCCAACTGCGATGCCTCCGGCACTTGCAACGTGCAGAATGTCTTGATCAGCCAGGAGTTTCCCTCCATCTACTTCAACACCTATCAGGGCTTCGGGTACCTCAACTGGCTTGAGTACTCAGCCATATCCAATTACGAATCCCTACAGGTCAATTACCGGCACGCTATCGGGCATGGGCTCACCTTCCAGGGGGCGTACACCTGGTCGCACGCCATCGATACCGCCACCGGCTATGTTGCGAATTATGGCGTGGACAACACTAATCCGTCCCGCTGGAGAGCCAATGGTGACGTCAACCGTACCCAGGTGCTGGTGCTGAATTACACCTATGAGTTGCCGTTCTTCCGGCATGCCTCAAGTGCTTTCCTGAGGTCAGGGATGGGCGGCTGGAAGATCAGCGGCATCACCAGCTTCTTCACCGGCACCCCCGTGAATATCTCATGTGGCGAAACCGGATTCAGCAACGGAGTGGGCAGGGGAATGCAGTGCAACACCCTGGGACCGCTCAAAATCCAGAAGGGTGTGGATATGACCGATACGCAGTTTGGCCCCACGCCCACCTGGTTTAACCCGGCCATGCTCCAGCAGCCGTATCTGTCGCAGTACTATTCCAACGGCGAACCTGGCATGTTCGGCTATGAAGGGCGCAACGTCCTGACGGGACCGGGGCGGAACAACTGGGATATGGCCTTGCTGAAGGATTTCCAGGCGCCCTGGTTTAACGGTGAACACTCCACGTTCCAGTTCCGTCTGGAAACCTTCAACACCTTCAACCATCCACAGTGGAACGGGGTCAACGCCTTCTGCGGGGGGGAGACTCCGTTCGGCGCCCCCTGCAGCGGAAACGCTAATAACTATCAGAATGGCCAAGTCAGCGGGGCTTGGCAGCCGCGTATCGTGCAGTTGGGGATGAAGTTTATTTTCTAACAGGTTGTTGAAAGACCCTTACGGTGAGACGTAGCGGCGGGTTTACCCCGCCATATCGCCAACGATTTCAACAGCGGATGGCGGGGTAAACCCGCCGCTACGTCGATTTTCATCAGCCTGCTAAACCGTACCGCACACAACCCCCCTGGCTCGGCCCGGCTTGGAAGGGTCGAGCCAGGGGGCTCCGTTCGCCCGTAAGGTCAGGGCGTGGGTGTCCGGGGAGGCGTCAGGTTGATGTCTCCCGGTGTGCCCGCTAACTTTCAAATACGAGATTAAAGAATAGGAGGTTTTGTTATGTCCAAAAGGATATTACTGTCAGCTTTTGCCGCCCTGGGGTTGGGGGTTGTTATCGCCCTTGCGGTTTCCAGACCCGGGCTAACCGCCCAATCCAAGAAGGTATTCGTGATTACGGACATGGAAGGCGTGGACGGCATTATGGACGAAGATCTGCAATGTGTTCCGTGGAAGAGCCCGCGCTGGGAGGAATCCCGAAAGCTGCTTACGGGGGAAACCAATGCTGCGGTGGACGGGCTTTATGAGGGAGGCGCGACGGAGGTTGTGGTATTGGATGGGCATTGGAGCGGCACCAATCTCTCCGTGTCGGATATCAATCCCAAAGCGCGGCTGCTGACCGGCTCGGTTCCGCGCACGTTTACACTCAACCCCTCCTACAGCGCCATGATCTTTATCGGCCAGCACGCCATGGCGGGAGCGGAAAAGGGTATCCTGGGCCACACGGAGGACCCCGAGGGCACGCAGAATGTGTGGGTCAACTCGATGCCCGTCGGTGAAATCGGCTTGAACTTGATGGTAGCGGCGAGCTTCGGCATTCCAACCATCATGCTGTCAGGAGACACGGCGGCTTGTAAGGAGCTCCTGGCCTTGGTGCCCCAAGCGGAGTGTGCGGAAGTGAAGTCCGGCGTTAGCCGAACCGGCGGGTTCATGCTTCCTCACTCTGTGGCTTGCACGCTGATCCGCGAGAAGTGCCGTCGCGCCATGGAACGGTTGGGAGAATTCAAGCCTTATCAAGTTCGTGAACCCGTGGAAATTAAAGTAGAAGACACAACCGTGGGTACCCATCAGATCTCGCCCCGGGAAGGCGTCGAGTGGCTGAATGACCGGACCCGGGTCATCCGGGGAAAGAATTTCATGGACGCCTGGTATAAGTTCTAAGAGCTTATCCGTAAATAATAGTTGAAGCCTGCTACAATTTGATGCATGATTATGACCCAAGATGCCGCAGATAAAATCTTGGGAAGTATCCGACGAGTTTTGGGTGAAAGTCGAACCGCTGATTCCCGTTCGACAGCGGTCGAAAGGTCGAAAGTATAGACGGAAGCCGGGGGGTGGGAGGAAGCCAATGCCGGCGCGCCGGATCTTCTCGGCCATTGTGTATGTGCTGCGCACGGGATGTCAGTGGAAGGCCTTGCCCAAGGAATTCGGCAGCGCGAGCGCGATCCACAAGCATTTTCAACAGTGGCAGCGGGCGGGTTTCTTTCTGGCGCTGTGGCGGTCGGGGCTGGCTGAGTACGATGAGCTGGAGGGCATTGCCTGGGACTGGCAAAGCATCGACGGGGCCTTGGTGAAAGCCCCTCTGGCCTTGGCGTGTGTGGGACCGAATCCCACGGATCGGGGAAAAAAATGGGCGCAAGCGAAGTTTGTTAGTCGACGGGCGTGGCGTCCCACTGTCGCTCGCCGTCAGCGGAGCCAACGTCCATGATGTGAAGCTGCTGGCCACCACCCTCGACCAGGTGGTGAGAGCGCGACCGGCGCCGAGACCGAGAAAGCCCCAGCACCTCTGCGCCGATGCGGGTTACAAGGGATCCCGCGCTCGGCAAGCGGCCACGAACCGCCACTACCGGCCGCATATCAAGCAACGGCGAGAAGAGATGAAAGCAAAGCTCCTCGTCCCCGGTTACAAGGCGCGCCGCTGGGTGGTCGAGCGGACCCATTCCTGGCTCAACCGATACCGTAAGGTGTTGGTGAGCTTTGAAAAGACCGAGGAAAGCTACGTCGCCCTACTAACCTTAGCCGCGGCCATGATCTGCTGGCGACAGACGATTATTATTTACGGATAAGCTCTAAGTTGTTTCGACGCCCTGCGGGTGGAAGTAACCCCTCATCCGGCCTCCTACGTCAGCCACCTTGAATCATAGCCCTCTCCGAGGGGAGAGGGTGGACCGCCGCCGGCGCTTTCACCAGCCGGGGCGGGACGGGTGAGGGGGTTCTCTAATAATCAGCGAACTTCTGACTCTAGGGCGTGGCGTCCTCTACGATTCCATCAGCTTGCAGACGGCGCAGCACTGACGTCCAGGGCGGTCGCCTCTGAAATTGATATGGCACCCTACCGCCCTGGTTCATTGGTAGAGTCCGACGCCGAAATCTGGGATAATGGCGCGGTCCTGATTCGCTCTGGTTCCGGCTTTCTCGGCACCCCAATCACTCTCACTTTGCAACCCTGGAGCCCCCATGCGTCGAATTCTGCTAACCACTCTTTTTGTGCTGTTCGCCTCCCTTCTGGCCGTGGCGGCGGATTCCGGTCCGCTGCTCCTGCAAGATCCCACGCTCAGCAAGACTCAAATCGCCTTCAACTATGGCGGCGACATCTGGATTGTCAGCTGTGAGGGTGGCGATGCGGTGCGTCTGGTAACCGGCACGGGAACCCTGAGCCATCCGATCTTCTCTCCGGACGGAACGATGGTCGCGTACACGGGGAATTACGATGGCAATGATGACGTCTACGTAGTCGCCGCGGCGGGAGGTGATCCGCGCCGGCTCACGTTCCATCCGGGCCTCAGACGTGGCGGTAGGCTGGACACTCAACGGCAAGAGCGTGTTGTTCCGCACCATGCGCGACAGCTATTCGCGTTTCGAACGACTCTACACCGTGCCCGTGGAAGGTGGTTTTCCCACGGCGCTGCCTTTGCCCATGGGAGTGGAAGGCGCTTACTCTCCGGACGGCTCGCACCTGGCTTACGTCCCGCGGTGGAACCGCCGCCTGGGCGCGGCCGACGCCTACATCGCCATCAAGCACTATCGCGGCGGGAATGCCGCACCCATTTGGATTGCCAATCTGGCGGATTCCAGCGTCACCCGAATCCCCCGCGAAGGCTCCAACGATTTCGATCCCATGTGGATTGGCGATCACATTTATTTTCTCTCCGACCGTGACGGGCCCGTGACGCTTTACTCGTACGACACCAAAACTCAGCAAGTGAAGATGCTGTTCAAGAATGAGGGTTTCGATTTGAAATCCGCCTCGGCCGGCCCAGGCGGCATCATTTACGAGCAACTCGGTTCGATTCACATTTTCGATCCGCGCTCCGGCCATTCACACGAGGTGCACATTCGCGTGGCGGGCGACATGCCCCAGGTGCGGCCTTACTTCGAACATTACGGCAACGGGCAATTTGCCAACGCCAGAATCTCTCCCACGGGCGCTCGCGCCATATTCGGATGGCATGGCGATATCTTCACCGTGCCCGCGGAAAAAGGCGACGTGCGCAACCTGACCAACACTCCGGGAGTGGCAGAGCGCTACCCGAACTGGTCCCCGGATGGCAAATCCATCTGTTACCTTTCCGACGAGTCCGGGGAATACGCGCTGCATATTCGCGACCAGAATGGCTTGGGAACGGTCAAGAAAATTGACTTGGGCAACCCGCCCTCATTTTTCTATTCTCCCTTCTGGTCGCCGGACAGCAAGAAGATTGGTTACAGCGACAAGCGGTTGAACTATTGGTACATTGACCTCGACCACCCTACACCCGTCAAGGTGGATACGGACCGCTACGATTCGCCGCTCCACGAAATCGATGTGACCTGGTCACCGGACAGCCAGTGGCTGGCGTACACCTTGCAGCTTCCCAATTACCTGCGCGCCGTCTTCGTTTACTCGCCGGAGACCCACAAGGCCACGCAAGTCACCGACGGGATGAGCGACGCGCTTTATCCCCGCTTCGATAAGAGCGGCAAGTACCTCTACTTCACCGCCAGCACCAATATGGGATTGAGTACGGGCTGGCTCGATATGACCAGCGAGGATCGTCCCGTCACGCGCAGCGTCTACGTGGCGGTTCTGCGCAAGGACCTGCCTTCCCCCCTGGCTCCGGAAAGCGACGAGGAAAAACCCCCGGAAGCTAAAAAGGAGGAGGGCGCCTCCCAGCCCGCCGCCGGTGCGGACAGTGCTTCCAAACCCGCTGCCGGTGAGGACAAGGAGAAACCCAAGGAAGGCGAGAAGAAGCCGGAGCCCGTCAAGATCGATTTCGACGGGCTCAGCCAGCGCATCTTGGCTCTGCCGATTCCCGCCCGCAATTACGACGCCCTGGTGGCGGGGAAAGAGGGAGTCATTTTCCTGACGGAAAGCCCCGTCGTCGATATCGGCACGGGACCGGGGGGTTCTATCGTCCAAAGATTCGACCTGAAAACCCGCAAGACGGAACGCATTGTGGACAACGTGCAAGACTTCCACCTCTCCTTTGATGGGGAGAAGATGCTCTACCTCGAAGGCGACCACTGGTTCATCAATCCCGCGGATAAACCACCCGCGCCCGGTAAAGGGATGTTGAACACCGGGGCCATGGAAGTTCACGTGGTTCCCCGCGAGGAATGGAAGCAGATGTACCACGAGGTGTGGCGCATCGAGCGCGACTACTTTTACGACCCGCACTACCACGGGCTGGATATCAAGAAAGCCGAACAAGTCTACGCGCCGTTTCTCGACGGCGTCGCCAGCCGTGCCGATCTGAACTACCTCTTCGCGGAGATGCTCTCGAACATCAATGTGCTGCACCTGTACGTCGCGGGCGGCAAGCATCCGGATATCCCCACAGTGCACGTGGGATTGCTGGGGGCGGACTACAAAATCGAAAATGGCCGCTACCGCTTTGCCAAGATCTTCAACGGCGAGAATTGGAACCCGCAACTGCACGCGCCCCTCACCCAGCCCGGCGTCAATGTGAAGGAGGGTGAATACCTGGTGGCGGTGAACGGTCGTAACCTTACCGCGAGCGACGAAATCTATAGCTTCTTCCAGGAGACGGCCGGAAAGCAGACGGTTCTGAAGGTCGGGCCCAATCCGGACGGCTCCGGCTCCCGCGATGTGACCGTGGTGCCGGTCGAGAGCGAAAACGCCTTGCGCAACCTCGACTGGATTGAAGGCAACCGCCGCAAGGTGGACGCGCTGAGCGGTGGCAAGCTCGCCTACGTGTACCTGCCCGATACGGCGGGGGGCGGATATGCGAATTTCAATCGCTACTATTTCGCGCAAGTCGGCAAACAAGGCGCGGTGCTGGACGAGCGGTTCAATGGCGGCGGGCAGTTGGCGGATTACATTATCGATTACCTCCGCCGCCCCACGGAGAGCCTGATCCTGACGCGCGAGGGTGAAGTCACTTACGAACCACAGGAAACCATTGCCGGGCCCAAGGCGATGATCATCAATGAATTCGCGGGTTCGGGCGGCGACGCCATGCCCTGGTACTTCCGCAAGACGGGCGTCGGCCCCCTGGTCGGCACACGCACCTGGGGAGGCTTGGTGGGAATCGGCGGCTATCCCCCTCTCCTCGATGGCGGCGGCGTCACCGCGCCGCGCTGGGCCATCTACGGCACCAAGGGACAGTGGGAGGTGGAGAATCACGGCATCACGCCGGACGTGGAAGTCGAACTTGATCCCAAACTGGTGCGTGAAGGCCATGACCCGCAACTGGAGCGCGCCGTGGAAATAGTTCTGGATTTGCTTAAGAAGAATCCACCACCCACGTACCCGAAACCAGCCTATCCGAATTACTACGACACGCTGCCCGTGCCGGTGCGGTAGGGGGGCGTTAGAACAGAAGGCAGAAAGCAGTAGGCAGAAGGCCGCAAGCGGGAGGCGGCCGGCTTTTCGTTGGCTGGCGCAGACCCGTGCACTTTAGGGTCTGCGATATCCCGAAGTGGCGGTTCGCAACCTGTCCCGATCTGATCTGGAATCGCCCCTACATGGGGCTACTGCCCACCCCTTGATCAATCAAGCTGCGGCGGGACATCGCCATAGGACCACGCCTGGGTCCCAAATCCCTTTGCACCCGTGGCGCTTGCGGTGCTAAAGGGTGGCGCCTTCTGGGGAGCGGGAACCTTCCCTGGGATCATTTGTCCTGCCAGTTCCAATCCCGCCTCCACTATCTGCCGCCCTGCTGAAACCTCCAGGTTACTGTAGCTCGTGAGCCGCGTTTCATAGCCCCCGCCATGCGGCCCCAGGGCTTCCTCGGTGGGAACGTATCCGACACAGCCGTTGGCGAGTTCAACCGGAAATGTGAAAGGAAAGCGGCTCTGGGCTTTCAACTCGAGCCCGTACTCAACAAATAATTCCGCCGGATTCGTCAGAAACACAGCCGGCCCAACTTGGATGGCCTGCACTTCCACCTCGGCGGCTGGCTCCTTGGCTAAAATGGCATCCAGCAGGACCGTCTCTTTGGCGAAAACCCAGTCCGTCATGTCAACCTGCTTGGGGTCCTTTTGCACCAGCTCATAACTCCGCCTGACGTGCTCGGCACTCGGCACACGACGCCGGATTTTCCAAACTTTGGTTCGCGCCTCCAGGCGAATCTCATCGCCCGACGTAGCGCTGACCAAGACCTTCACCGCCTCCGCCCCCACATGACTCCCCACAATTTCGGCCCACTTCTCCTCGGTCGGAAACGCGTAAGGACTTAGATTATCCACTTGGGTTATATCTCCGCAGCATCCTTGCAGGAACACCACCGGCAACTCCTGCCCCAGTGATCCCCGAATGGTTTTTTCCATGTAGTAAATCCAATTGGCGGAGAATCCCTCGGGATTGGTGGTAGCGTGGCAGGCAAAGTTGACGATGCATCCCATCAGGCGCCCACCTTTGTCCCACACCCCAACCACTCCCACTTGGGGATCGATGGGACCCGCATAACCCACGATGTCCGGATTGCCTTGCCCGGGGTGCGAGTAGGTCAAGCCATTCTTCATGCGCAGCCGCCGGTTGAACGATACCTTACCTTCATTCCCCACCCCGAATCCGCAGCGCGCTTCGACGCGGCAACTGTCCGCATGACAAACCGCAGTGACAATCTCCTGCTGGACTCGTTCCACGTAACCGGCATCCGCGGTTGAAGAAACCTCATAGGCTAACTTCTTTACCAGTGGCGAAGCGTGGTCGAACTGACCGGGCTGGACCATGCCGATAGGTCCCGCCGTATGGTCGTGCGAGGCGCCAATCAAAACAGCCTCGGGCGGAATCCCACACCGCTCGTGGATAATTCGCCTCGATGCCAGCACCACATAGCGTGGAACGATCAGAGCATCTAAACCCACGAGCGCCACGCGCGTGCGCCCGTCGTCAAAAACCACGGCGCGAACCTTGCAGGGATCGTGAATTTCCCGGAAGTGTTCTTTGACATAGCCACCTGGAACTTCCATGCCGAGGTCGGGAGTGATGTCGCGCTCCGCAAAACCCACCATTAATGCCGATCCCCCCTCCGGCGGCCGGGCCGTCGCTACATCTCTCCCGTAAAGGCCCCGTTGAACACCCAGCGATAGGCTGGCAACACTGCTGGATTTTATGAATTCTCTCCGGTTCATGGGAGCCTCCGTGAATTCTTGCTTCCTTCAAAAGACCTGCTACTGCGCCTGGAGACCGCCTTTGAGATTCGGCTTTTGGCCATTCGGGTGGTTACCACGTCCGCTAGGTTCAGATGGGTTGATCAAGGTGTTCATCCTTGGAACTATACAGAGGAAGTCCGCAGTCGGCCGCTCAGTATACAACTCCATTGCTCCCGGCGCTATTGGGGTCCGCGCCAACCAGCGGTTACGCCCTTCGCTCTGGAAGGCCTACGCCAACCCGCTATTCGCGGTATAATCCTCCGGCCTTTGCAGAAACGTTTCGGCCCAGGAACCCCTAGTCTCCATGATCACCGACCCCAGAATCCTCTCCATCGACATACTGCTTTACATCGCCCAGGAACTCGACGTTCCCATGCATGGCCTGGTGGCGGCCATTGAACTCCTCGATGACGGCGGCACGGTGCCCTTCATTGCGCGCTATCGCAAAGAAACGACCGGTAACCTCGACGAGGTCAAGGTCCGGGGCATCGAAGAAAAGGTGGGATATTTCCGCGATCTGGTGACGCGGCGCGCGACGATTCTGGCTTCCATTGCCGAGCAGGGCAAGCTCACCGACGAACTCCGCAAGCGCATTGAAGCGACCTTCGACAAAAGCGAGTTGGAGGATTTGTACCTGCCCTACCGGCCCAAGCGCCGCACCAAGGCCACCATGGCGCGCGAAAAGGGCCTGGAACCGCTCGCCCTGTATTTGTGGGCGCAGCAGCCCGCCGCCGAATCGCTCGAAACCTTTGCCCGCAGTTTTGTGAATGCCGAAAAAGGTGTCGCAAATGTGGAAGAAGCGCTCGACGGCGCGCGCCATATTGTGGCTGAGATGATCAGTGAGGACGCCGACCTGCGCAAGGCTCTGCGGCAGATGATGTTTGAGGAAGGCGTAGTGGTCTGCCACAAGGTGGCTGACGCCGTGGACGAGCAAGAGAAGTTCAAGATGTATTACGAGTACCGCGAGCCGGTAAAGGCTATCCCGTCGCACCGCATGCTGGCTATTCGCCGCGGCGAGAGCGAAGGGGTCCTTAACTTCCTTATTGAGCTTGACCCCTTGCGTCCGGTCTCCCTGCTGAAGACGCGTATTCTGCGTGCCGCAGGCGATTGGACGCCTCAGCTTGAACTCGCCATAGATGACTCATGGCAACGCCTACTGGACTCTTCGATTCAGTCTGAAATCCGCATGGATGTGAAGCAGCGCTCGGATGGGGAAGCGATTCAGGTGTTTCGCGACAATCTCCACAACCTGCTTCTGGCGCCGCCGGCCGGGCCCATCTCCGTGTTGGGAATCGACCCCGGTCTGCGCACGGGTTGCAAGATTGCCGTGATCGACGAGACTGGCAAATTCCTGGCCCACGACGTCATCTACCTGCATCGATCGAAGGGCGAGGCCGAGGCCGCCGCGAAGACCCTGGAAACGTTGCTTGCGCAGCACAACGTCCGCGCCATCGCCATCGGCAACGGCACAGCTTCCCGCGAGACGGACGCTTTTGTGCGGGATTTCCTGCGCGAGCGGCGGCTGGACAACATTTTCTCCGTGACCGTAAGCGAGTCCGGGGCCAGCGTCTACTCCGCCTCGGAAGTTGCGCGGCAGGAGTTTCCCGATCTCGATCTCACCGTGCGCGGGGCTGTGTCCATTGCCCGGCGGTTACAGGATCCACTCTCCGAGTTGGTTAAGGTCGATCCCAAATCGATTGGGGTTGGCCAATATCAACACGATGTGGACCAGCGCCAGCTCCACCAATCGCTCGCCAGCGTGATCGAAAGCTGCGTCAATCGGGTGGGCGTCGATCTGAATACTTCATCGTGGACGCTGTTGCGCTATGTCGCCGGCCTCACAGAACGCACCGCCCTCAACATCGTGACGTTCCGGAATGAAAACGGCAGTTTCCGCTCCCGCGCGCAATTACGGAAAGTGCCGGGCATCGGTCCCAAAACATTTGAACAGGCGGCCGGGTTCCTGCGCATCCGCAACGGCGAGAACGTGCTGGATATGACCGCCGTCCACCCGGAGTCGTACCAGATCGTGGAGCAGATCGCCCAATCGCTGGGCGTTCCCATTGAGGAGCTGATTAAAAGCCCGGAGCTTCTGGAAAAAGTGGACCGCAACCGCGTGTCGGCCGGAACGTACACGCTGAACGATATCCTGGAAGAGTTGCGCAAACCGGGACGCGATCCGCGCGATAAATTCGTCGCGCCCAGCTTCAATGAGCAGGTTCGCGAACTATCCGATGTACAACCCGGCCTGGTGCTGGAAGGCGTGGTCACCAACGTCACCAAGTTCGGAGCTTTCGTGGATATTGGCGTCCATCAGGATGGCTTAGTCCATATCAGCGAGCTTTCTAACCGCTACATCAAAGACGCCGCGGAAATTGTGAAGGTCGGCCAGATCGTCAAGGTGAAGGTTCTGAGTGCCGACCCCAAGACGAAACGTATCGCCCTGTCGATCAAAGCCCTGCAAGACCCGCCTGCCAGGCGGCCGCCCAAAGAGCGAGCGCAACCCAAGCGCCCGCCCAAACCACCCGAGCCGTCCAGGCCACCCAAGCCGCTCCGGCCACCCAAGCCTCAACCCAAACCTAAGCCGGAACTAACTTTCGAGGAGAAAGTCGCGATTCTTGCAGCGAAATGGAAGACGCGCTAAGCGGCGGACAAGTCGTGGCGCGAACCTGTTCCGTAGGCCCTCGATTCCCAGTTAATGACCGGAAAAGCCCCGGAGGTCGCGGCAGTTGTAGGGGCACTTCGCGAAGCAAGGTTGTCCAAATTAGCGAGACTGCTCGGGATATGATCGGGCTTCGCCCTTCCCTGGAGTTTCTACTTTTCCTGCTCAGCACCACCCCCGCCGCTAGGGCGTCGCCCCTCCTCATCTGAGGAGGGGAGCCTCGCGGAACTCCCCTCCTGAATCAGGAGGGGAGGCGCGATAGCGGCGGGGTGGTTTCCGGCATGTAATTCACAGCGTAGGTAAATGTAGAAACTCCGGCCGGTGGTCATAGACCGCCGCTACAACCTGTATAATGGCGCACGCAGCGTATAATCATGACCGCAGCGAACGCGTAGTTGAAAAACAGGAGGGCTTATGAAGCGTCGATCATTTCTGCAACTGGCAACCGTGGGGGCAGCCGCAGGGTTGCCGGCTCTCCCCTCGGTCGCAAAAGCCGCGGCACCGCCACCCATGAAAATCACCCGTGTGCGTTTTTACCTGAATCCGAGTTCCGGCCCCACGTTCAATCAGAGCTTCCACATGGTCACGATTGAAACCGACCAGGGGATTACGGGCGTGGGCGAAGGGGGCACGAAGGACACGGTCGAACAATGCGCCGCGATGCTGATTGGCGAGGACCCATCCCGCATCGATCACCTTTGGCAGATGATGTACCGCGGTTACTTCTACCCAGCCGGACGCGAGAAGCTTGACGCGCTGGGCGCTCTCAACATGGCGCTTTGGGACATCAAAGGCAAGGCCCTGGGTGTCCCCGTGAGCGACTTGCTGGGAGGCGCATCGCGGGACCACGTCGAGTGCTATGCCACCGGTTTTCCCTCCCGAGGCAGCTTGAAGGATACGGCGCGCGCCTGCATCGAAGCTGGCTTCCGAGCCTATCGCCACGCCACGTCTGACCCGCCGGAGGGACAACCGTTCAGCGCGCGTCAGATGGTTGATAAGACCTATGAGGATTGCGTGGAGATTCGCGAGGGCGTGGGCAAAGACGGCGATTGGGCACTCGATTATCACACTCGCCTCGATTTTCCCGACGCGGTGCGCCTGAGCACGCTGATCGAGCCGCTGGAGCCCTACTTTGCGGAAGACCTGGTACGTTCCGAAAGCCCCGCTATTTATCGCGAATTGCGCCAGCACGTTAAAGTCCCCATCGCCGTGGGTGAGCAATTTGGCAGCAAGTGGGACGTGAACGAGCTCATCGAACAGCAACTCATCGATTACGCGCGCGTGACGATTCCCAACGTGGGCGGCATCACCGAGTATATGAAAATCCAGGCGCTCTGCGAGACCCATTATGTGGGACTCATCCCGCATTTCACCGGACCCGTTTCAGAAGCCGCCCTGGTGCACGCTTGCTCGGTTTTCTCCGGGCCGGTGCTGATGGAAATGACCGGTGAGGGCCACAGCAATTACGCGCACCTGCCGGAATGCTACGATTTCCGCAATGGCAAACTGTGGCCGAACCGCCGTCCGGGCCTGGGCGTGAGGCTCAACACGAAGACGCTGCACCTGGCGGCGGAGATCACCGAAGCGAAGCGGCCCATTCCCATGCTGCATCGGCCTGACGGGTCGATTACCAATTGGTGAGGGTCAGGCCTGCGGGTGATTTAGTGATTTAGGGTTGGGTCGGCTGGCGCAGGGCGAGCGTAGCCCTGCGGTTCTTGTGCGGTTTGATGACGTGAATCGCCCCGACTGGTCGGGGCGCCAACCTGCCTCCCCTGAGAGGTCAAAGATGAACATTCAACAGGAGCAGTGGGATCGTGGATCAGTGGTGTCCGCCGCCACCACCACCGCCGCCAAATCCTCCACCACCTCCACCGCCACCTGCGGAGCTGTGACTACCGCCACCTCCACCGCCGCCTCCGCCACCGTGCACCGCGCCGCCACCTCCACCTGAGTAGCCACTGCCGCCGTGACCACCGCCGTAAGAGCCTCCGCCGGGTGACGTGTGGGAAACGACGGCAGGCCCGGGGCTCAATCCGTGCCCGGGTTCTGAACCCCTGGCTTCACTGGCAGGCCCGAAGGCTTCACCGCGGAACTCACCCACGTTACCATGCACCGGGAAGTGACCACCCAAGGTCGCCCCCTCACGCGCACGCAAGGGCTGGGCCTGCGGCAAAGGGCCCGTACCCCTAACACGTGCCAGGAAGCCCCGGTGGTCCGAGAGGATCTCCTGCTCTTTTGCCGGATTGCCACCTATCAGGATGCTGGACGGAGCCGCAGCGCCACGAGTTGATGGGGACGGTGATGGCCCTTGGGGTGACTGCTTCGCACCCGACATTAGCTGCGCTGCGGATAGCGTAGCTTCCACGGAAGGCGACAAGGGTGGGTGCACAAGCTCAATCCCCTCACCCATTTGGACGTGGCCAACAGTCTGAGGGGTGATTACCCGCCCATTCTGGAAGGCACTGATGGGAACCGTGGTCACCATGCGTCCCCCCAGGAGACTCGGCAGCGGCCGGCTAGGTGTCGGCCCGCCGGTCACAGGATGCGGGTGAGGCCGCCAACTCGGTGATTGGGGCGTCCAGCCAATCCATCCCGGGCCCGCATACCAATTAACCAGCGCGCCCTGCCAGTTAAAGCAACCGCCCATGGGCATCTGCCAAAACCATCCAAAGGAATCGTCGAAGTCCCATGCCCCACAGTGATACGGCAGCCAGCCCCAAGGGTCAGCAGAAATCCAGGTCCAACCTGTGCCCGGGTACATCCCCCACATACCGTTGCTGTACGGGGTCCAGCCCACCTGCGAATAGGGGGCCCACCCAAGACCGTAGCTGGGGATTTGGACCCACTCGCCATAAGTATCGAGATCGCTCCAGCCATACCTCAGACCCTGCGACGGCACACCCTGGTCATTCCAGGCGCGCATCTCTTGCTCATCCCGCGCTGCTACCCACTTATCCCACGCGTCGCTCGTGATCCCGTGCTGAAGGTTGAAGGCTTTTTCTGGCGCGCTGGGGTTGTATTCCAGAACCTTATCTTTACTAAGCTTCACAGACCCTTGAAGTGTCACAATCTCCACCATACCCAAGAACACTTCCACACGAATTCGACCCTCGCGGAAATCCGTACGAAATTCGCTCCTACCTTCAGGCGTCAATGTGGCGTCTGCAATCTTCACGCTATTCGGGTTGCGACCTGTCGGGCCGAAATGGAAAGTGGCATAACCCTCTTCGAATGTGAGGGAGGTCAGCCTGTTGCCCTCAGCATCCAGGGCCAGTTGGGTGAAGGCTAGCTTGGAGAGTTCACCCAATCGGGCCGTGGCGCCATCCTCAAATTCCACTTCCGCAAAACTGTCGGCCGCGGTCGACAGCTCGAAGCCTTCCTGGATGGGTGTGTTCACGAGTGCGCTGGTCCACTCAGAGGCCCTGGCCCGCTTCAAGGCCACAGTGCCACTGACGTAGCTCAGGCGCACCACCCGCGCGTGCGAAACAGCTTGTTGGGAAAAGAGAGCTGCTGGCAGGAACGACAGCCCCACGACCACAACCACGAGTACGCGTCCTAAACGATCGCATCTCATGGTGGACCCCCCTTGCATCGGCTGCGCCTATTTTACAACTTTTACGACGACGCAGCGGCAATATTAGTTACCTCATTATGGCCCGGAATTGTTGATTTCCAATTTTTCTCATTCTTTGCTAACCTATTGAAGACGGGCACAATCGAGGGCTGTCGACAGGGGCTGCGGTCCGGTGCGGAAAGCCTGGAAGTAACTCCTTGGGGGGGCAATCCGTCCGAAGGAAGTGCAGGGCTACTTACAATGCTCGCTCATTATGTCACTTTCGAGCTGGCGGTTACCCTGCCGTTCGGTTTGATGATGTAGCGGCGAGATTACCTCGCCAAATGGCGACATAAAGCCGCGTCTACATCGAAAAAAGGCCCAATTCTCGTGTGAAGCAAATCGTAGGTTTTGATGGGAGGATGATATGAAAAAACTGGCTGTTGTCTTCACGGTCCTGTTGATACTCTCGGTTCCTGCATTCGCGCAACACGGCGAGGGTAAGGGCAAGGGTGAAGAACGTAGCGGTCCCAATCAGGGAAAGATACCGGCGCATGGTCCGACGCGGGTGAGTAATCCACCCGCGCATACCGCCGAACATCAAGCCACAGAAAGACCAAGTTATCGCGACGTACAAGGGCATCCCGAAGCCCCGCATGTTCACGCCAACGGGAAATGGGTTGGACATGAATCCGGCCCCAACGATGAACACTACCGCCTCGATCATCCCTGGGAGCACGGGCGTTTTGAAGGTGGCATTGGGCGCAGCCACGTGTGGCATCTGGGCGGAGGCGGCCGCGACCGTTTCTGGTTTAATGGTTTCTATTTCGGCGTTGCCCCCTATGACTATGATTACTGCAACGATTGGCTCTGGGACTCTGACCAAGTCGTAATCTATGACGATCCGGACCACGTGGGTTGGTATCTGGCTTTCAATGTCAGGCTGGGCACCTACGCGCACGTGCAGTTCCTGGGCAGGTGATAGTAGGCTCAGACTGTTGTCAACGGGGATCGGGTAGGAAGCAAACTCTTGTTTGGATTCCTCGACGTAGTGAAGAACCTTCATTGGCTCACCGGGGGGCGGAGTGTAACCCCCGCCCCTCAAGTTTCTGCTCAGAAGTTACCCGCGAGAAGCAATACAGTTCGCGCGAGGCTTGCTGCTTTTTAAGATATGTTTGGGTGCTCCCACACCCGCACGTTTTGTGCGCGGGGGTGTGGGGGGCACACAGGAACAAATTGGGCAGCAGGCAGCGCAGCGGCGCCTCGGTCCTTCCCGCAGGAGCTTGTGTGATAGCCGCCAAAATCGCCTTCTCCACAACATAACTTAATGATTGCTCCTCAGGGAAATGCCGATTTTGTCAGTTTTCACGCAGCCCCTTATGGGGCTCAAGCGTCGATGTGGCTTGTGCCATTCGCGCAGGCTTGGGCTGTGCTGGATCGCCCGTTGGGGCTCAAATGCACCGCAGTGGTTGTGAATGGCGGCCTGTCTCGATATGGTCGGGAGGTCAGCCGGGAGGCAATAGGCGAAAATGCCGACCTAATGGTTTTTGGATTTTTAGCTTGTAGAATTCTCAATCGCCCAAGTGACCCCTCACCCGTCCCGCCCCGGCTGATGAAGACGCCGGCTGCGGTCCACCCTCTCCCCTCGGAGAGGGCTAGGCACCGTAGGTCCCAGTTTTCTCCCAGGGGTCGCAGATCCGCCGTGGCGGGAGAAGGTGGCCGACGTAGGAGGACGGATGAGGGGGTTACTTCCACGGACGGGGCGTCAGGACAATTTACAACTTATAAACAGTGCTGTCCCATTACAAGTCGAACAGGCTCAATTGGATACCTGGATCGACATCGGTAGATTGCTCGTTGAAGTTGGAAAAACCCTCTAAAATCGGGGTTTTTTCGAAGATCGTGACACTGAGAATTTCGAGAATTTGATAGAGACTCATGTCCAGCCCGAGTTGCTTTTTGGCGATGGCTACCAGAACGTAAGCCGCCAGGGCGACCCACACTTGCGTCTTCACGGCGTTCTCGGAGGTACCGTAAAAAGCCTTGATGCGGAGGTGCTGTTTGATCCAGCGAAAGAACAGTTCCACCTGCCAGCGTACCCGATAGAGTTGGGCGATGAGCAAGGGAAGCAGGGAAAAGTTGTTGGTCAGGAAGGTCAGCCGCGAGTCTTTTTCGGCATCGTAGAAGACGATGCGACGAAGTTGATCGGGATAGCGTTGCGCCGTGCGGATGCCGGTGAGGCGAATGATTTGGTCGCAGCGCAGGCCGCTGGAGCGATCGACCGGGCGCGAGGTGCGCAGGTAGAACTGCAAGTTCTTTTTGGCGCGCGTAACGAAAAAGGCGCAGGCTTGCGTGAACAGATAGAGACGCGCGAAGTCCACATAACCGCGGTCGAGCAAGTAAAGCGCTCCCGGTTCCAGGAACAGTTCGTTGAGAAGGTTGACATCGTGCACCTGCCCGCCGGTCACATAAACACTGGTCGGAATGCTGCCGCGCACGTCCAACAGGGTATGTAGTTTGACCGCACTTTTGTGCCGGCGGAACTTTCCCCAAGGGAAGAGCGACAAGCACAAATCGATGGTGGTCGAGTCGAAGGCATACACGGTCTCGGACAAGTCCACGCCGAAAGATTCCTCGCGGTAAAGATCGCGCGCGAGGTGAATCAACGCTTGCGCGAAGTCGCGGTAGATGCGCCAGTCGCGAACCTCGTTGGCGTGCGCCAGCGTGTTGCGCGAAACTTGTCCGCGAAAACCCATATGATAAAGTTTGGAGGGCTGGGCGCGCAGACAAGCTTCGATATCGCGCAAGCTGCGGCGATAAGTGAGTTGAGCGAACAGCAAGCAAAGGAACTGGTCCCAACAAGAGAAGTCCTTCACGTAACGATTGCCCTGGTAGCGATCGACGCAAATCTCGAACTGGTAGGTCGGGAGAAAATCCAAAAGTTGCGAGAAAACACTGCGACCAACATTCATCTGCTGCCTCCGGCTTGGGCTGGGACACAACAGAATGATGCCAAAAGAGCCGCAGAAAATTGAAATCGAAAAGTAACATCCCGACCTCTTACTTCTTTTCGATCAAGCAGTTACGGCGATGCGCCCCAACTTTCTTGGGACAGCACTGACTTATAAATTCAAAAACCATATGGTCGGCGCTACAACGGGCAAAAAGTATCATTGGAATTGGGACATTATTTCGCTATAGTTTAGGTACGGAAGGGTGTGTTTCTACCATACCGCAGGGGTAATCCGCTTGAGAACACGGCTGCTCTTGGCTTTTGTCATCTCGTCATCTATCGCTTGTCTTCTTTTCACAACCTTTGTTACTTCTGTCGCTCCGGCGCAGACGGCCGTTAAGCCGGTCGACTTCAACCGCGACATTCGCCCCATCTTGTCGGACACGTGTTTTACCTGTCACGGTCCGGACGAAAAGCAGCGCATGGCCAACATGCGTCTCGACGAAACCGAGGGTCTGTTCGCTGACCGGGGTGGCTATCGCATCATCGTCCCGGGAAATTCCGCGCAGAGCAAGCTTTACCAGAAGATCAGCTCGACGGATGAATCCTTCCGCATGCCGCCGGTTTATTCCGGCCGTACGCTGACTCCAAAGCAGATCGAGCTCATCAAGGAGTGGATTGACCAAGGGGCCAAATGGGCAACGCAATGGTCCTTCGTCCCTCCCAAGCGTCCCGCCTTACCCGAAGTTAAGGACAAGGCGTGGCCACGAAATCCCATCGACAACTTTGTGCTGGCGCGGCTCGAAGCCGAGGGGCTGAAGCCTTCTGCCGAGGCTGACAAGGCCGCGCTTCTGCGCCGACTGTATTTCGATCTCACCGGTTTGCCGCCCGCGCCCGCGGAGATTGATGCATTCCTGGCCGATCATTCACCGGACGCTTACGAGAAGCGTGTCGATCAACTACTGGCTTCCCCTCATTACGGTGAGCGCATGGCGATGCCCTGGCTCGATTTGGCGCGCTATGCCGATTCGCACGGCTACCACATTGATCCACTGCGCAACATGTGGGCTTGGCGCGACTGGGTCATTCAGGCGTTCAATGCGAATATGCCGTACGACGAATTTACCATCGAGCAGATCGCCGGCGATCTGCTGCCCAACGCCACGCGGGAACAGAAAATCGCGTCAGCGTTCAACCGCAATCACGAAATCAACTTTGAAGGCGGCGCCATTCCCGAGGAGTATCACGTGGAGTACGTGGTCGATCGCGTAAGCACCACGGCCACCACCTGGATGGGCCTCACCATGGGATGCGCGCGCTGCCACGATCACAAATTCGATCCCATCAAGCAGAAGGATTTCTATCGCTTCAGCGCCTTCTTCAACACGGTTCCGGAGCGCGGTTTGGATGGCTACACGGGGAACGCGGTGCCCGTCCTGCCGCTGCCCTCGCACGAGCAGCAAGAGCATCTCGATGCGCTGAAAACGCAGATCGCGAGCCTGTTGGCCGCCTTGCCGGAAAAGGAACTGCTGGCGCAACGGAACGAGTGGCAGAAGACGGCTCTTGTCTCCGTCCCCGAGCCTTCGCATAAAGGCTTGGTGGCTTACTACCCGCTGGACGGTGACTTGACCGATGCCTCGGGGAACCATCGCGACGGTAAAGAGGTGCGCGGCCAGGTTGTTTATGAGAATGGCATCGTCGGGAAGGATGCCGACTTCAGTCCCGAGACGGAGGTGAGTTTTGGTAATGCCGGTGACTTCGATCGCGCTGCGCCCTTTGCCATCGGGTTTTGGGTGCGGGCCTCGTCCGTCACCTGGGATGAAATCATCCAAAAGCACGGTCCGGGGGAAAACTGGCAAGGATGGGAAATTGCCATCGATGAGCCGTCCTTTACGGGGCGCTACGAGAGCATGTCGTACTTCTTCGTACGCTTGGCCTGCCTTTCGCACTTCCACCCGCTACCGGGCTGATTTTGGCAGCTTGCGGTGCACAAGGTCTTTGCCTTCAATGGGCGCGGGTTGAAGAGTGCTTGTAGGCCCGACCTACCCTCTTTTCTGGGGCGCGAAGGTCTGGCATTCTGGGGCGTGCACCTGAAGATTCATCGACGCAAAAAGGACGGCAAGGAACATCGTTATTTCAGCATCGTCGAGAGTCGGCGCGTGTCGCGCTCGAAGGTCGTGCATCGGACGGTGCTGTATCTGGGCGAAATCAACGACAGCCAACAATCCGCGTGGCGCAAGACGCTGGAGGTTTTTGACGAGGACCGTCGCGTCCTCGCGTCCCTGAGCCTCTTCCCGGAGGACCGCGAACTTCCTGCGGATGCTGTGGACGGCGTACAAGTGAAGTTGAGTGAAATGCGCGTTGAGCGGCCGCGCACCTTCGGTGGCTGTTGGTTGGGCTGCGAGCTGTGGCGCCAGTTGAAGCTGGACGAGTTCTGGCAGGCGAGGTTGCCGGAAGGGCGCGAGGGAGTTCCGTGGGAGAAGGTGCTACGGCTGCTGGTGGTGAACCGGTTGATCGAGCCGGGCAGCGAATTCCGTGTGCATCGGCACTGGTTCGATCAGACCGCCATGGCCGAGTTGCTGGCAGTGAACTTCGCGGTGGCCGAGAAGGACCGGCTCTATCGTTGTCTGGATCGAATACTGGCGCACAAGGCGGAGTTGTTCCAGCACCTGCGGCTGCGGTGGCAAGACCTCTTTGCGGCGCGCTTTGATCTGCTCCTCTACGATCTCACCAGCACCTATGTGGAAGGAGAGGCGGAAGCGATTCCCAAAGCCCGCCACGGTTACAGCCGGGACGGGCGGTTCGACTGTCGGCAGGTGGTGATCGCCCTGGTGCTGACGCCGGAAGGTTTCCCGCTGGCCTACGAAGTGATGGAGGGGAATACTTCCGACCGGAACAGCTTGCGCGGTTTTCTGGACAAGATCGAGAGCGTGTACGGCAAGGCACGGCGGGTGTGGATGATGGATCGGGGAGTTCCCAGTGAAGAACTGCTGGCGGAGATGCGCACCCCGGGGCGGGAGATGTTTTACCTGGTGGGGACGCCACGGGGCAAGATCCGGCAGTACGAAGCGAAGTAGACGGAACTGCCGTGGCGGAAGGTGCGCGAGTCGGTAGAGGTGAAACTGTTCGCGGAGGAAGGCGAGTTGTATGTGCTGGCGAAGAGCGCAGGCCGCCAGGCGAAAGAGATGGCCATCCGTCGACGCAAGCTGGCACGGCTGTTGTGGAGGCTGCGGGCCTTGCGGCGCGTGTGTCCGACGCGTGATGCGTTGCTGATGAAGATCGGAGCAGCCAAGAGTGAAGCCGGACGGGCCTTCGGTTTCGTGAAGATCAGCGTGCCCAAGGCCCAGGAAGAAGTGACTCGCCAGACCTTCCAGTTCCGGCTCGAGCGCAGCAAGTTGGAGGAAGCGGAGCGGCGCGATGGACATTATCTGTTGCGCACCAATCTGACGGGGGAAAATCCCGAGGTGTTGTGGGACCGCTACATGCAACTGGCGCAGATCGAAGCGGCCTTTAAGTGTTTGAAGAGTGAGCTGGGAATTCGGCCGATTTATCATCAAATAGAACATCGCGTCGAGGCCCACATCCTCATTGCCTTTCTGGCGTACGGCTTGTGGGTGACGCTGAAACAGCGTCTGCAGGCCCACGCTCCGGGCCTGACGCCGAAAGCGGTGCTGGAGAAGCTGGCGGGCATGCAGATGCTCGATGTGTCTTTCCCGACCACGGATGGGCGCCGATTAGTGATGCCCCGCTACACCGAGCCGACACCCGAACAAAAGCTCCTGTTGCACGAACTGCAGCTCGTGCTCCCCACTCAGCCACCGCCCAGGATCACGGTCCAGCCGGAAATCTTTCCTGCTGGAATGCTGCGTTTGTAGGCCAGACCTTGGCAATGCCTGTACTGAAAAGAAGCGAGTTAACCCAACTCAACACCCTGAAGTGCGAAAGTTCGGTTGGCCAGCCACTGGCCCGATCAGGCGATTGAGGTCCGAACCAAGCAACGTATTGAGACGGTTTCGCAGCGCCATTTGCTGGTTAACTACGACGGCTCGGGAAAGGCCGCGGGCATCAGTTTCTATGTTGACGGCAAACCGGTGGAGGCGGAAATCTTGAAGGACCACCTGACGGGAAGTCTTCGGACTTCCTCGACAATGGAAGTCGGCAACAAGAACCTGGGCACACCTTTCGAAGGCCGCTTGGATGACTTGCGAGTTTACGACCGCGTCCTGACCGACCACGACGCTGAGGATATTGCCATCCGCGTGCCGGCCCGCTCGCTGCTGGGAGAATTGGCAGGACGGCCGGCCCAGCACATCACGCTGCTCCAGCCTGAGAAGGAGCCGGAAGAACCCCAGGTGGGTGAGCTCGAAAAAGCCAAGACCAAGGAAGAGAGCGAAAAGAGCCTGGAGGAAGGCCACCAGACCCGGCTGAGCGAGTATTTCCTTACTTATGGGGCGGCGCAGAAGGACCGCCAGCTCTATGCGCAACTGAAAACCGCACGCGAGGAAAAGGCCAAGCTCGTAAAATCCATCCCCACCGTCATGATCATGGCGGAGATGAAGAAACCGCGCGATACGTTTGTGCTGGGCCGTGGGCAGTACGACAACCGCCAGGAAAAGGTCACGCCTAATGTGCCCGCCTTCCTGCCGCCTATGGCGCCTGGACTGCCGATGAATCGGTTGGGACTGGCGAAGTGGTTCGTGGATCCCGGAAATCCTCTGACCGCGCGCGTGGCGGTGAATCATTTCTGGCAGAGCTACTTCGGGACCGGCATCGTGAAGACCGCGGAGGATTTCGGCTCCCAGGGGGAACGGCCCAGTCACCCGCAACTGCTTGATTGGCTGGCCACGGAATTCATTCGCACGGGATGGAATGTTAAAGCCATGCAGCGGCTGATTGTGACTTCGGCCACCTATCGGCAGTCCTCCCGCGTGACCCCTGAACTGGCGGAGCGTGATCCGGAGAATCGGCTGTTGGCTCGCGGCCCGCGATTCCGCTTGCCCGCTGAACTCGTCCGCGATAACGCCCTTGCCATCAGCGGCCTGCTGGATGACCACATTGGCGGGCCCAGCGTTTCTCCCTACCAGCCCAAGGGTCTGTGGGAGGAGATGGCTCTCGGCCAAGGTTATACCGGGCAAGTTTACGTGCCATCAACTGGGCGCGACCTTTACCGCCGCAGCATGTACACGATTTGGAAACGCACCGTGCCGCCCCCGCAAATGGTTACCTTTGACGCGCCCGATCGCGAGAAATGTACAGCGCGCCGCACCGCGACCAACACGCCTCTCCAGGCGCTGGTGCTGATGAATGATCCCACCTACGTTGAAGCCGCGCGCTTTCTGGCGGCGAGGATACTCACCCAGGGCGGGAAATCTACAACCCAGCGGATTAACTTTGCGTTCCGCATGGCCACGGGCCGGGAGCCTGACTCCCAGGAACGCGCGGTGCTGGTGGAGGCCGTTCAGCAAGCCCTGGCGGACTATCGCCTACATCGCGAACAAGCGCCGAAACTGCTGGCCGTCGGCGATTCCAGAAGCGACCCGAAGCTCAACCCACAGGAACTCGCCGCGTGGACGACTGTGGCCAGCATGATTTTGAATCTTGATGAGACGATTACGAAAGAATGAGGAAAAGAAGCTGTCAGCTCTCAGCTCTCAGCCAAAAGCTATCAGCTAACATCTGATAACTGACAGCTATTAGCCGCACCATGGATAAAACAAACATGACCCCTCACGATCTCTGCCTGCGCATGACCCGGCGCCATTTCTTCCGGCGCAGCACCGCGGGCATGGCGATTGGCATTCCGGCGCTTGCCTCGCTGCTGGCGGGAGATGGCTTCGCCGCCGACTCGGCAATTAATCCCAAGACGGGAGGTTTGGCCGGCTTGCCGCATTTCCCTCCCAAAGCCAAGCGGGTCATTTTCCTGCATCAATCCGGCGCGCCATCGCAAATCGACCTGTTCGACCCCAAGCCGAGTCTTACGAAATGGAAGGGCACGGACCTGCCGGATTCGATCCGCATGGGCCAACGCATCACGGGAATGACATCCGGCCAATCGACTTTGCCGGTCGCGCCCTCCATTTTCAAATTCAGCCCGGCAGGGAAGTCCGGCGTGATGCTCAGCGAACTGCTGCCGCACCACGCAAAGATTGTCGATGATATTGCCCTCATCAAGACCGTCTACACTGAGGCAATTAATCACGATCCTGCAATTACTTTCATTTAAACCGGCTTCCAGCAGCCCGGGCGCCCCAGCATGGGAGCGTGGGTCAGCTACGGCCTGGGCAGCGAGAATCAGAACCTGCCCGCCTTCGTGGTCATGATTTCCCAAGCTCAGGCCCTCAATCCTGACCAGCCGCTGTTCTCGCGTTTGTGGGGGAATGGTTTCCTGCCCTCCAAATATCAGGGGGTGAAATTTCGCGCGGGCGGCGACCCCGTGCTTTATCTCTCGAACCCGCCCGGCATATCTCCCGCCACGCGGCGGCGCATGTTGGACGGCGTCGGCAAGCTGAACCGCCTGCTGGCGGAGAAGTATGGTGACCCGGAAATTGACACCCGCGTGGCCCAGTACGAGATGGCTTATCGCATGCAGACCTCCGTGCCGGATTTGATGGACCTCGCGAAAGAACCGGCGTCCATCTTCGAGCTGTACGGGCCCGATTCACGCAAGCCCGGTACCTACGCCGCCAACTGTTTGCTGGCGCGGCGACTGGCGGAGCGGGGCGTACGCTTTATCCAGCTTTATCATCGCGGCTGGGACCAGCATAACGACTTGCCGCGTGACATCGCCCTGCAATGCAAGGGTGTCGACCAGGCTTCCGCTGCCTTGATCATTGACTTGAAACAGCGCGGCATGCTCGACGACACGCTGGTAATCTGGGGTGGCGAGTTTGGCCGGACCGTCTATTGCCAGGGCAAACTCACCGATACGAACTATGGCCGCGATCACCATCCCCGCTGCTTTTCGGTGTGGATGGCCGGCGGCGGTATCAAGCCTGGCATCCAGATTGGCAAGACCGACGACTACTCTTACAACTCCCTCGAAGATCCCGTCCACATTCACGATTTGCAAGCGACCATATTGCATTGTCTGGGAATCGAGCACACCCGGCTGACCTATAAGTTTCAGGGACGCTATTTCCGGCTCACGGATGTGGCCGGAGAAGTTTTTGATAAGGTCCTGGCCTGAGTTGTCTCCAATCAGAACCCGCGCAGATCGGTGCTTTGCCTTTTCGGAAGGCCTTCCTTGGGTATTCGTTTCAGCACCACGTATTCGATGGCGTGCTCGGCGCAGAATGCTCTCTTTTCAGGTCTGTCGCCATCTTCATTCACCACATAGATGTGAGGTTTGATCCGGTAGATGTTCGGTTCCGCATCCATCCATCCTTGCCCCGTTGAAATCACTGCCTGATGGACGTGGCGAATTGAGTGAACCATGTAGAGGCGTTCGTCCGGCGGAAGCAGGGGGTGACCTTGACCTTTTAGGAGCTTGATGTTTGCGTCGTGCCCCACCACAACATACAGTTTACCGAACGCGGAAGCCTCCTCGAAGAACCTCACGTGCCCGGAATGCAACCAGTCAAACGAGCCCGTTACGATCACGCGCTTTCGTCCTGAATCAGTCGCTGGCGGCTCGAACGGCGGCACAGGAAGCCCTCCCAATTCTTCGTCCCTCATTACACGATATTGAAGGCCTCGGGCTTTTGCGTGTTCGCGCTTGGCGGGTGTGTCGCTGGCCTCATCCACAATCCAAAGGTCGGGTCGGAGGGCATCAAGCTGCGACAGCACCTCGCGCTCGATGGTTCCCCGCACAACCGTCACCTGGTGGACGTAGCGCAGGGCCTGCAAGAGATACAATCGTTCTCGCTCCGGGAATTTCGGGCATTTGCCTTCGATGGCTTGCACGGTTTCATCTGACCACAATCCTACGTGCAGATCTCCCCCCTTCGAGGCCTCCTGAGAAAATCGGACAGCTTTCGACCGCAGGTTGTCAAAACTTCCAGTAACCGCGACGATTTTCATTCTTTGCCGCTTGCCGGAGCGAGCCTGACTTGTACACGAATCGAACCGGCGACGGGTTCCTCCGACACTACGTAAAGGTATCCGCCACCGCAGCCGGAGTACATCGCGCCTGCATAACGGGATTGGTAATAGGCAAGAATCGCCATCAAGTCGACGGTGATTGCCGGATGCCGGACGGTGCAGGGAAGGATAGCCTCCCAGCATTTCATGCATTCGTTCAGGGACGCGCCGAGCGCGCCCGCGTCCTTTGCCAGGATCGCTGCGTAACAATCTTTTCCGGATTGGCCCAGGCGGCGGATCCAATCCTTATCCAAACGCTTCTCGTTGAGTGGACTATAACGCTCTGGGCGCGGGGCGACGGGGAGAAGATGCAGGACGCCCTCCAGCCAATGGGCGACCGCAGGGTCATGGTTGGTTTCGATGTGTGCAGGGAAGTAACCGCCCTCGCAGGCGAAATCGTAGTTGAGGCGGCTGATGCCGGGAATAATCAGGCCCAGCATGTCCTGCGAGCCGGAAGGTGCGGCCTTGCCTTGATTCTCCGCTTCGTACAGGATGCGAACCAACTCCCGCGGGTCTTGTTCGGGCAACGCACCACTCCACAGTTTCCGCGCGACTTCACGCGTGCTGGTCGCCATGCCACTTCGGTCCATGAAGCGGAAGGTGGGCTCGATCCCCACCACCACCATCGATCCCGGCGGAGTGGGGTTGTGCATGGAAACAAACGGCTGGTCGATCCAGCCTCCTGCCAGAGCCAACCGGTAGGGAATGTTACTGATCACAGCCGTGATATCGCTCGCTTGTGGAATGGGCATCGGCATTGGTTTGGGGAGGCTTGAACTCGCCCTCGTGCTTTGTTCTTACTGCCCCGGCAGAGCTCGTAAGAGGCGGAGTTTAGGTCCAGTTCAGAATGACCTTGGCAG
Organism: uncultured Acidobacteriota bacterium; assembly: GCA_963804995.1. Classification (GTDB taxonomy): domain Bacteria; phylum Acidobacteriota; class Terriglobia; order UBA7540; family UBA7540; genus Bog-366. The sequence goes on along the minus strand of CAWDSK010000006.1, from coordinate 688,327 downwards.
ACTGGCCGGTGTCCATGATCTCAAAGCCTTTCCGGAATTCTTCATAATGGAAGCGGTGAGTGATGACGGGGGAAATATCCAGCCCGGATTGTACCATCACTGTCATCTTATACCAAGTGTCATACATCTCGCGTCCATAAATACCTCTTATGGTAAGCATATTAAAGATAACGGTATTCCAATCGATCGCCACTTCCGCTGTGGGAATGCCAAGCATGGCGATCTTTGCTCCATGGCACATATTGGCAAGCATGTCCCGGAACCCGGCCGCGTTACCAGACATTTCGAGGCCTACGTCGAAGCCCTCGGCCATTCCCAGTTTCTTCTGCACATCGCGGAGATTGCCTTCCCGCACATCCAGCGCCACCGTTACGCCCAACTTCTTGGCAATCTCAAGCCGGAAGGGATTGACGTCCGTAATCACCACGAAGCGGGCGCCAGCATGTTTCACCACTGCCGCCGCCATCAAGCCGATGGGGCCCGCGCCAGTAATGAGTACATCCTCGCCCAGCACCGGGAAGGCAAGCGCCGTGTGGACGGCGTTCCCGAAGGGGTCAAAGATCGCGCCAATGTCCTCTCCGATGGACGGGTGATGGCGCCAGAGGTTGGTCATGGGCAAAGCGATATACTCGGCGAACGCTCCGGGCCTGTTAACGCCCACCCCTGCCGTTCGAGCGCAGAGGTGACGACGGCCCGCCAGGCAGTTCCGGCACCGCCCACACACCACGTGGCCTTCACCACTCACAATGTCGCCCGGGAAGAAGTCGGAGACATTCGCGCCCACTTCAACTATTTCACCTACGAATTCATGCCCAATCGCCATGGGAACGGGAATGGTTTTCTGCGCCCAGTCATCCCAGCGGTAGATGTGGAGGTCCGTGCCGCAGATTCCGGTGCGGTGTACGCGGATCAACACGTCGTTGATGCCGATTTTGGGGACTTCGATTTCGTCCAACCAGAGTCCTGGTTCTCTCTTGCTCTTAACGAGTGCTTTCATTAAAGACGTTCCCTCCCACGTTGTTTTGATCGCTTGTCTGCTGTGGCGTGTAAATTGCCAGAGCTTGAAGTTTACGGGTTGCCTTCCGCGAAAGCAACGCAATCTCGAACCCTCGGAAGGCTGCTGGGAGAAGTGTGCGATCGCTGTAGGAGTGGATTTCTCTTGGAAGTTGAGCGACAATAGTAGAGATCCTTTCGGGGAAGGAAACCCTATAACTATGCAGCCTCCTACGCGAATCTGTTTCGCCGTGCTGTTCACTGCGCTTCTTGCGGGTTCGGCCTCCGCAGTCGATCCGACGGTACAGCAGAAGGCCTGGGATATCCTCGATGCAGGCGCGAAGGAAAAGGCTTTTGCCAAGCGCTCCCAAGCCATTCAAGTACTAGGGCTGCTGCCGGGCGACGCCAAGGCCGTGGACATGGCTGAAAACGCCCTTGCCGATCCGGCGCCGGAAGTCCGCGTGGCGGCGGCAACAGCGCTGGGGCAGATGCAATCGACTTCATCAGCCCCGAAGCTCGAGCACATGCTCAACGACAAGGAAGTATCCGTGGCGCTGGCGGCCGCTCACTCCCTGCGGACCATTCAGGATAAAGAGGCGTTCGAACTTTATTACGAGATTCTGCTGGGCGAACGCAAAAGCGGACCAGGCCTGATAGCGGATCAGGAGAAAATATTGCGCGACCGAAAAAAGTTAGCGCAGCTAGGATTTGAGGAGGGCATCGGATTTGTGCCCTTCGCCAGCATGGGATGGGAAGTTGTGAAAGCTGTTCACAAGGATGACGTCTCGCCGGTGCGAGCCGCCGCGGCCAAGGTTCTGGCTGAGGACCCCGACCCTCGCAGCGGGCGTGCGCTTGTGAAATCCTGCTCCGATAAAAGTTGGGTTGTCCGTGCAGCGGCGTTGGATGCGATTGCGCGGCGCGGTGACCCCGCTCTTCTGAATGAGATTCAAGGGGGATTGACCGATGAAAAAGACACCGTCCGATACACCGCTGCCGCTGCGGTCATCAGGCTCAGCGGCGCGCGGACGAATGCTGCACCTCCGGAAGCGGCGCCGGCCCCAGCAGTGAAGCTCCCGAGCACTGGCGTGCGAGGGAAGCAGCGCGCCTGAGGCTTTTGTAGGTCAAACTTGACGAAATCACTAGTACAAATCTGAGGATGAAAATGCCGGGCGGCGGGGAAAGTTGGTGGGACCTGGCTCGCTATGCCCCGCGGAGGGTAACAAGTGGGACATGTCCCACCATGACAAGAAGTCGCGGGCCTACAAAAGTTGAGGCGGAGAGCACGCCATGCTGAGCCCGAATTCCACGCCCCCCTTCGAGCCGGAAGTAGCGATTTGCCCTTCCGGAACTCACCCCAATTCTCGCCAGAATGAGACATCAGAGTCTCGAAGCAGGCAGAGCCGCACGGTTGAGCCGCAAGCCCCCGAGCTAAACATACTTCCGGAATACCGGCACAAAATTCTTGCTGAAATATAAAGCCTGAATGGGCTGGCAAGGCAGAGTTTCCGTGCGCGGGCAACCGGTTTCGTGATGTAGAATGGTTTCTGCTTCGCGAAACATGCATTGGGCCCAACGCATCTGCGCATCGCTTGCCGCCGCTTGGATTACTCTGGCGGGTTTTCAGCTCACTTTTTCTTGTCATGATGCGTATGCCGCTCCCGGACTCGCGCCCGCTGCCCAAAGCGCTGATACCGCGCGGATAGCAGCGCCGACCTCTCCTGCTCACCCGGCCTCCACGACGCTGCCCACGACCAAGCCTTCTCACCCACACGCGGCACAGTCTGCCCCGGTGGTGCGATCGAGAATCGCGTTGGTGGAAGACGCCAACACTTCTGAAGTGCTGCTCGAGAAGAATGCGGACAAGGTTGTTCCCATCGCTTCCATCACCAAGTTGATGACCGCGATGGTCGCGCTGGACGCGAAGCAGCCCCTGGAGGAGACGCTCACGATCAGCGATGACGACCGCGACAAGGTGATGGGGACGACCTCCCGCCTCAATGTCGGGTGGTCGCTCAGCCGCGAAGATATGCTGCACCTGGCGCTGATGTCATCGGAAAATCGCGCCGCCGCCACCCTGAGCCGCTATTACACCGGCGGGCGCCCGGCTTTTATCGCGGCCATGAACGCGAAGGCCGCTGATTTGGGGATGAGTCATACGCATTTCGTTAACCCCAACGGTCTTACTAACGAAAATGTGTCGACCGCTTTCGACCTGGTCAAACTCGTTCAAGCCGCTTTTCAGTATCCCCTCATTCGGGAGTTTTCGACGGACCCGGGGCGGGACGTGCAGATTGGCAAGCATGTCCTCCCCTACGTCAACTCCAACCGGCTGGTGGGCCGTCCCGATTGGGACATTCAGATTCAGAAGACGGGATTCACCAATGAGGCGGGCCGCTGCCTGGTGATGCGGGTAAATCTGGACGACCGGCCCGTGATTATGATTTTTCTGGATGCTGACGGTAAGTTAACTCGCTTTGCGGATGCCCGCCGCGTCCGCATGCAGTTGGCGCTTGCTAAGAAGGGCAAGTAGGGGATTCCCTACAACTTCCGGTCTTTGACGCTCGCTCCCAGCTCACCCCGGGCGAGGCGAATGGAAACATCCGCCCCAATCGCCACCTGCGCGGCGTCCCGTACGATTCTTCCTTCCGCGTCGCGCGTGATCGAGTAGCCCCGTTCGAGAATCCTCTGTGGACTGCGTTCTTTCAATATCGCCTCGATCTGCACCAGGCGATTGCGCCTCTCCGTAAGGAATCGCCGGAAATCGTTTTCGAAGAGACGCTCGCGTTCGGCGAGCTTGGCGCGCCGCAGGTTGAGCAGGCGCCGGAAGTCGTAGCGCACCACGCCCGCCGACACGCGCAGCCATTCCTGCCGCGCCGTGTGCAGGCTCGAGCGCATCAGGCGGTCGAGCGCAGCCACGGCTTCGTCCACGCGCTGAGCCTGCTCAGCGAGGCGCGTCGCGAGGGTCTGGAAAACCTGGTTCATCCTCAGTTCGGTCAGCGCCTGGCGCGCTTGGGAAAGCCGCAAACGCAAGATCTGCGCCATGCGGCGTACGCGGTTCTCAATGTCGGCAACGAAATCCTGCTTGCGGTGCACGACGAGTTCGGCTGCCGCTGACGGTGTAGGCGCACGCAAGTCGGCCACGAAATCCGCGATGGTGAAATCCGTTTCGTGGCCCACGGCAGAGATGATGGGAATCCGCGAAGCGGCAATGGCTCGCGCCACCACCTCCTCATTGAACGCCCACAGGTCTTCCATCGAGCCGCCGCCCCGTCCCACGATCATCACTTCAACCGGCGCGCGGCGGTTGAAGTGCTCGATGCCCTGCGCGATTTCCTCGGCCGCGCCCTCGCCCTGAACCTTCACGGGATAGAGCAGCACATTCATATTGCGGAAGCGCCGGCGCAGAATGCGCAGAATATCCTGGATGACGGCGCCGGTGGGTGAAGTGACTACGCCGATCCTGTGCGGCAGCACGGGGAGAGGCTTCTTGCGCGCTGAGTCAAACAAACCTTCCGCTGCGAGCTTTTGTTTCAGTTGCTCAAAGGCGAGCTGCAGCGCTCCCAGGCCCGCCGGCTCCAGGAACTCGACGTAAAGCTGGTATTCACCGCGCGTTTCGTATACGCCCAATCGCCCGCGCGCAATCACTGCCAGTCCGTCCTGCGGCTTGAATTTCAAATACCGTACCTGATTGCGAAAGCACACGGCGCGGAGTTGGGCGGATTCATCCTTGAGCGTGAAATAGAGATGACCGGAGCCGGCGGCGCGCAAGTTTGACACTTCGCCGGTCACCCAGACGTTGGGAAATTGCTTCTCCAGAAGGTTGCGGATTTCGAGACTCAGTTCCGTGACACTGTAAATCTTCCGCACGGGACCGAAATTGAGAGAAGGTTGGGACATGGGAAAGGTCATCAGTTCTCAGTCGTCAGTTTTCAGTTGAGCACCTAGGGGATAGAACGCTGATAATTGAAAACTTGTTTTATTTCCGCGTCGACCAGGAAACCGCCCACAGGAGCAGCGTCACGACCGCGCTCAGCACCAGGCAGGTCACGATCGGAAAATAGAATTGGAAGTTCTTTCCCTTGTAGGCAAGATCTCCGGGAAGCCGCCCGAGGCCGAGGAACGAGAACTTTGATCCCGCCATGAGGAGCAGCCCCAGCGCCACCAGGGCTACGCCCGCAACCACCAGAAACCGTCCTAATTGAAAAGGAAGCGCGCTGCTCATCCTCTTTTATGGTCGCCGGGGGGCGTGCGGTTGTCAAGCGCGGGAACAAGCTGCTTGTCACCGCAGAGACGCGGAGGCTCAGCGCAGGGGCACAGGATTCAGGAATTATGGCCTGAATCTTGCATCCTTTCTTTTCAGTCTCAGCGGCTCAGCGCCTCTGCGGTGTATTCTTGATTGTCGCTAAACGAGAGCAATGCCCGGGAAGAAGTAGCCGATTTCGTAGGCGGCGGTTTCCGGTGCGTCGGAGCCATGCACGCAGTTGCGCTCAATGTTGGTGGCGTAGAGCTTGCGGATCGTTCCCGGTGCGGCATTGGCGGGATTGGTTGCGCCCATCACTTCGCGCAGGCGGGCGATGATGTTCTCGCCTTCCAGAACCATTACCAGCGCGCTGCCTGAGCTCATGAAGCCGGTCAGGCTCTCAAAAAAACCTTTGCTGCGGTGAACGGCATAGAAGCCCTCGGCTTCCTTCTTGCTGAGATTCACCAGGCGCGCCGCGACGATCTTGAACTGGTTAGACTCGAGGATTTTGATGATGTCGCCAATGTGCCCGGCGGCGACGGCGTCGGGTTTGATGATGGTCAGCGTGCGTTGGGTTGCCATATCTCTCCTTTATGGGTCGAAAAGACGAAACTCGAAACAGGAAACTTGAAAATCGAAAATCGAAATTCGAAACTCGCCCTCCAAACTCGCGAAGTGGCGAATTTCGAGTTTCAATTTTCGATTTTCGTCTCTTAGCGCGCCAGCGCGTGCGCCATCGTTTCTCCAATGAGCGCAGGGCTTGCGGCGACGGCGATGCCAGCGGCTTCAAGAGCTGCAATCTTGTCGGCAGCCGTCCCCTTGCCGCCGGAGATGATCGCTCCGGCGTGGCCCATGCGGCGGCCGGGCGGCGCGGTGCGGCCGGCGATGAATCCCACCACCGGCTTCTTCACATTCGCTTTGATGAATGCCGCGGCCTCTTCCTCTGCCGCTCCGCCGATTTCTCCGATCATCACGATGGCGTGGGTGTCAGGGTCCTGGCTAAAAAGCCGCAATGCATCCACGAAATTCGTACCGATGATGGGGTCGCCGCCAATACCGATGCAGGTGGATTGCCCGATGCCCAGGGCCGTCAATTGGCCTACCGCTTCGTAGGTCAGAGTCCCGCTACGCGAGACCACACCCACGTGCCCCGGTAGATGAATTTGCCCTGGCATAATGCCGATTTTGCATTTACCTGGAGAAATTATCCCCGGGCAGTTGGGTCCGATCAGGCGTGTGGTCTTTCCGGCCAGGAATTGCGCGGCGCGCACCATATCGAGCGTCGGGATGCCCTCGGTGATAGCGACCACGAGGGGAAGCCCGGCGTCCGCGGCTTCCATGATGGCGTCAGCGGCAAACCAGGGGGAACGAAGATGACGGAAGCATTTGCGCCGGTTTTATCCACGGCCTCCTGCACGGTGTTGAAGACGGGAATGCCGTCGACACTGGTACCGCCCTTCCCGGGCGTCACGCCAGCCACAACCTTCGTGCCGTAAGCAACAGCTTGCTGCGTGTGGAAGGTTCCCTCGCGTCCGGTAATGCCCTGAACTAGTAATCGCGTATTTTCGTCAACAAGTATGCTCATTTATTTAGGGTTCCTGCGCTTGCTTCCAACCAGTTGATAAGGTCCTCGACGCGCTTGCAATAAGGTACAAACAAGATGAGGCTTGTGAATGCGCTCATCCGCTCGATTTGTGTACCGGTGGGGTGGCCAGCGTCGTTTCGGTAGAACCGGATAAGATTAAACACTCCGTCGAATTGAATGTTAAGGTCATCACTAAGTTCCGACGACAGCTTGGGCTTAACGAGTGAATCGAAGTATCTCCTGAATACCTCATACTTCCGGTAAATGGATTGCTCTTTCTTGATCTTGTCCTCCACGCTGGATGCCTCAGGCACCCCCCCGACCTTAAGGGCCGCGAGGAACCGGCGAAATAACTCGTTTATTATCCCTTCCGAGGCTGCTCCGAGCATCACGACAGTGGCCAAATAGCAGCCACCCCGGAAGCATTGCAAAGCCTCGACCGCGTACATGTTACACAGTGAAGCTAATCTTGGCGTTCGTGTGTGCAGCTCTTTGAGATAACCGTCCTGGTCGTATGGTGACCAGCGTTGCTCTTTGAGAACCTCAGCCCCATAATCAGTCACGCTCACAGCTGCCCAAGAGTAGTTCCCATAGTTCCGGACTGTTAGAACCCGCTGCACTATCAAGTCCCAGATGACCTGATGAATGAAAGTTGTGCCATTGAGGCCGAGATGCTGTCTCCAGTCTCCACTGTAAGGAGCTGTGGTTATCCCACACTCTGTCGCGTAAGCGTGACTTACATTGGCTTCCAGGCTGGAGATTTGGATTTCACTCCCCGGCCCAGCCCCGGACAGCTGTTTCAGAGTGATCCGCCGTGCGGTCGTCAAATCGAAGGTCATTGCTGCGCCAGCGCGACTACTTTTTCCGCTGCCTCTTTCATATCATTGGCCACAGTGAAGTTCAGGCCGGACTCGCGGAGGATCTTTTGCCCCAGCTCGACGTTGGTTCCTTTCAGCCGCACCACGATGGGCACTTTGATCCCCAGGGTTTTCGCGGCGGCCACCACACCGTTCGCGACAATATCGCAGCGCATGATGCCGCCGAAGATGTTAATCAGAACCGCGCGCACGTTGGCGTCGCTCAAGATGATCTTCGAAGCCGTGGCGGACCTGTTCTTCGTTGGCGCCGCCGCCCACATCCAGGAAATTCGCGGGGCGGCTGCCGGCGTACTGGATAATGTCCATAGTGGCCATGGCCAGGCCCGCGCCGTTCACCATGCAGCCCACGTTGCCCTCCAGGCGAATGTAGTTGAGCCCGTAATTCGACGCCTTCACTTCCAAGGGGTCTTCTTCGTCAAGGTCGCGCAGTTCACGGATTTCCGGGTGGCGCGCGAGCGCGTTATCGTCAAAGTTCATCTTGGCGTTGAGCGCCAGCGCGCGGCCGTCACGCGTGGTGACGAAGGGATTGATCTCAACCAGCGAAGCGTCGGTAGCCTCAAAGGCGCGATAGAGGTTCTGGAAAAGGCGCGCCGCCTCGTTCACTACCTTGCCCTCCAGGCCCAATCCGAAGGCGAGCTTGCGCGCCTGAAAGGCCTGGAAACCCACGGCGGGGTCGATGAATTCTTTCAGGATTTTCTCCGGATGCTCGGCGGCCACAACTTCGATTTCCACGCCACCTTCGCTTGAGGCCATAAACACCGGCCGGCCGGAGGCGCGATCGATGACGATGCCGAGGTAAAGTTCGCGCGCCACATCCAAACCTTCTTCGATCAGGACGCGCTTCACCAGGCGGCCTTCGGGGCCGGTCTGGTGGGTGACGAGCGTCATGCCCAGAATTTGCCCTGCGATGGCTTCGGCCTCGGCGGGATTGTGGGCCAGCTTGACGCCGCCCCCTTTGCCGCGGCCGCCGGCGTGAATCTGGGCTTTGACGACAACGGTTCCGCCGCCCAGCTTTTCCGCCACGGCGCGAGCCTCCTCACGCTTGGCGATCACCTCGCCGCAGGGCACCGCGACCCCAAACTTTGCAAGAATCTGTTTTGCCTGATATTCGTGGATTTTCATATTTATTAGGAGCTGTCAGCTTTCAGCCTTCAGCTATCAGCGGAGGGCTGAGGCTGGTTTCCTTGCCCTGTTGTTTTGCAGAAAGGCGAGAATCTTGTAACGTCCCGATACTACGGGGCGGCCATTCCAGACCGGCAAGGATCAACTGGATGTGAAATCTAACTTTGGCAAAGCCAATAAAGCGGCTTACACTAGAATGTTCAGCTCGCTTACCCCGAAATATTGAGTATAGGGAATCCGGCCTGGAATTGCAATGAAGGGGACTGGGGGTAGCGCTGACCTTGAGGTCGGCACGTGCTGACCTAAAGGTCAGCGCTACAAAGGCAGGCGCTCCTCATCTGAGGCGGGGAGTGTTTTTAAGAACTCCCCTCCTGATTTCCGTGGCGCCGAAGGCGACGGGGTGGTTACGCGAGCACCTGAGGCGACGGGGAGGTTATTCCAACCACTTGGCGGCTTGCCGCCACGGCCGGCATTACCCATTTCAGCACCACCCCGGCGCTCGGCGCGCCACCCCTCCTCATCTGAGGAGGGGAGCTTTTTCATGATAGTGATGCCGTGCCCGAGCGGCGAACGCATAAGAACACTATGACGATTCGAGAGTCCATCGAAACCATCAAAGCGCAGACGCACCTCACGCGAGCCGAAGCTCGCGCCGTGATGCAGCAGCTCCTTTCGGGTACAGTGCCGGATGAGGAGATTGTGGCGTTCCTTGCCGCGCTGCGCGACAAGGGCGAGCAGGCGGAAGAGTTGGTGGGTTTTGCGGAGGAGATGCGCGCCCACGCTACCGAAACCTTGCGCACGGCCGGAGTGAAGCTTGAATCCGTCTCACATCGCGAGCCCTTGCTCGATACCTGCGGCACGGGGGGCGATGGCCGCGGGACGTTCAACGTTTCGACGGCGGCGGCACTGGTAGCGGCGGCGGCAGGAGTCCGCGTGGCCAAGCACGGTAACCGTTCGATTTCCAGCCGCTGTGGTAGCGCCGACGTCCTGGAAGCCCTGGGGGTCGAAATCGATCTGCCGCTCGAGCGGATTCCGGCCTGTCTTGAAGAAGTCGGCATGGTCTTCCTGTTTGCTCCCCGCCTGCACCTGGCCATGAAGCACGTGATGAACGCGCGGCGCAGCTTGAAAACCAAAAGCGTGTTCAATCTCCTCGGCCCGCTCACCAATCCGCTGGCGGCGACGGTGCAGTTGGTGGGCGTATTCGATGCCGCGCGCACGGAGATGATGGCCGCGACCCTGCAAGCCGTGGGCACGCGCCAGGCCTACGTGGTGGCGGGCTCGGACGGCATCGATGAGATTACGACGACCGGCGCGACGCGGCTTTCCGAGAGTAATGGCAACACGGTCCGGACGCGCGACGTGCACCCCGAAGAGTTTCGCCTGCCGCGCGCTTCCCTTGAACAACTGCACGGCGGCGACGCAGAGACCAATGCGCGCTTGCTGCTGGCAGTATTGGACGGGGACCGCGGTCCTTATCGTGATGTGGTGCTGGCGAACGCGGCTGCGGCCTTCACCCTGGCGGGGAAAGCGGAGAATTTTGCGGAAGGTGTGGGAAGGGCGGCAGAGGTTGTGGATTCCGGCGCGGCGCGCGCGACACTCCGCAATCTCGTGGAATTTACCTCGCGGTATCGCCGCTGACGGACACCATCCGCTGACAACCAGACCCTCCCAGATCACGACTGATGCTCGGGGTGCGTGCAGCCTGGGAACTCCGAGAGGTAAGTGCGGCCCATGTAGCCGAGCACGTCGACCAATCCTATCTTCGACGTGTAAAAACCTTCCACTGTCATTTCCTTCACCTGCCGATAAAAGGCAAAACCCTCGTGGCTGGTCTTGGGATCGTGCTCCGGGGCACTCATTTCGGTGAGCAGCGCTTCCTGCTGCGCGGCGGTGAGATCACGGAATGCGTGGCCGTACTTTTCTGAGCTCAGCCTTTCCAGAAGGGCAAGCCCGGCGATCCATTCCTTTTGCAGTTGCGGCTCGAACTCGGCGGCAGAGAAAACGACGAAGTCAATGTAGCGGGCCACCTGCGCCCCCTTCGCTCCGGGCTGATCGTCGGTAGGGATAATCAACTCGGTGAGAATCTCCACGGTACGATATTCCGGGGCCGAGAAAAATTGCGGCGAAGAAGCGGCAAGGCTGGGGTCGGGGGTTTGCGCGGCAGGGTGATGCAGGTGCGCGGCGTGCGCAGCTCCCGGGGCCTCCGCGGCAGGAAGCCACGACGCCAGAAATTCCTGTCCCGCGGCGCTCGCGGCGAGCATGCCGAAGTATTTCAGGGCTTTTCTTCGTCCAATGGTTTCGTAGTTCATTTCAACCTCACGACCCCAGGGGGTTAGATATTTCCCGCGCGAATTTCCTCCGCCAGGTGATCCGCGGCGCGGTACGCGAGCGACATGATGGTGAGGGTGGGGTGCTTTTCCGGGTGCGTCACAAAGCACGCCGCATCCACCACCAGCAGATTCTTGACGTCGTGGCAGCGGTTCCAGGCGTCGAGAACCGAGGTCTTGGGATCTTCGCCCATGCGCGCGCCGCCGGCCTCATGCGTAACGGCTCCGAGCGGATAGGGCGCCACTTTTCTGTAGGGCAGAATCTCCGCACCGGAAGCTTTCAGGATTCTCTCCATCTCTCCATACATTTCATCCCGGATCGCGAAGGCGTGGTCGTACTCCGCCGTGGTATGGAAGCGTACCTGCGGAATCCCGAAGCGATCTTTTAACCCGTCCGGGTCGATCTCGACGTAGTTCCACGGGAATGCCAACCCTTCGCCCATCCCGCTGATGGAAACGTTCGCGGGGTAGAGGTCCTTAATGCGCTTCTTGTACGCAGACCCGAACCCTGGGGACGACGCGCCGACGCCAGGGCCCACCCCGCATCCGGAATGGAAATACAGGCGAAAGCCGCGCAGGAATTTCTTCTTGTCCCCGTGGCCGTAATTGTAGCGCGGGATGTAGAGGCTGCCTTCGCCGGGCCCGTCGTCGTTGGTGGTGGGGCGCCCCACGAGTTGCGGCATGAATCCCGCGATGCTATTGAACGCCACGTGCTCGGAGAGATATTTGCCCAACACCCCGCTGGAATTCGCGAGCCCGGTGGGAAATTCGCGGCTGCGGGAATTGAAGAGGATGCGGAGCGACTCAACCATCGACGCGCCCAACACCACGGTCTTGCCATAGGCTTCGTATTCCTGGCGGTTGTTCGCATCGATATAAGTCACGCCCCGAGCCTTCCCCGTGTTCTTGTCCATCAGCACGGTGTGCACCACGGCGTGGGTTCGCAGCGTGAAGTTCTTGAGCTTTTCGAGTTTCGGCACCAGCACATCCGGCGAACTGAAGCGCGAAGCTGTATCGCAGCCGTTGTTGCATGCGCCGCAGTAATGGCAGGCGGGACGGCCATCGTAATTCTGACTGATCACGGCCAGTTGCAAGGGTAGCACTTTGATGCCCAGCTTCTCCGCACCGCGCTTGATCATCCACTCACCACAGCGCGGACGAAAGCCGGGAAGCAAATATTGCCCGCAGGGTGTGTTGTAAACTCCCGGCGAAATCCCCGACACTCCGATGAGCTTCTCGATGTGATCGTAGTAGGGGGCGATGTCGTCGTAAGTGAGGGGCCAGTCTTCGCCAAAGCCGTCCTGCTGACTCTTGGCCTTGAAGTCGAGCGGACCGAAGCGGTCGATACTACGTCCCCAAACGTTGGTGCGCCCACCGACTACTCGCATGCGAGTCCAAGTGAACTTCGAGCCGGGGGCGAGCGCGTAAGGGTCTTCCTGCGGAATCGTGTAGAGATGGTCTGTCCACTCCGTAATTTTCCAACCCATGCCCTGAGGGATCTTTCCGTATTGGCCAGGCTTGCCGTGGCCGCGATGGGGCCAGTCATAAGGCATCTTGTGGGTGGAAAAATCCACGGCGGGATCGATGGGACGGCCGCCCTCCAGGCACAACACATTCAGGCCCTCGGTGGCCAGGACGTACGCGGCAATGCCTCCTGACGCGCCGGAGCCCACCACGATCGCGTCATAAACTGGTTGTGAAGCCATCAGATCCCCCGTGGGAGTTAGCGAACTATTTTTTGCTTGCTGCCCTGCGCACGGAACTAGTGTAGTGTCCAGGAAATGGCTGGACAACTGGGTTGGCCGTAGCGCCGGCATCCTGCCGGCAAATGCCGCCAAGATGGCGGCGCTACGATGTCCAGTTAATTACCGGACACTACACTGGACGAGTCACAAGTTGAGGAAGTTTCCGAGCAACTGCTTGCCCGCGTCAGTCAGGATGGACTCGGGGTGAAACTGTACACCTTCCACTTTCATCTCTTTGTGGCGGAGGCCCATGATGAGCCCGTCCGCGGTGCACGCAGAAATTTCGAGACAGGCGGGAAGGGTTGAGCGCTCGACAATCAGGGAATGATAACGGGTCGCGGGAAATGGATTCGGCAGCCCCGCGAAGATGGTTTTGCCGTCGTGACGGATTTCGCTGGTCTTGCCGTGCATGAGTTCCGGGGCGCGAATGACCTTCCCGCCGAAAGCTTGCCCAATGGCTTGGTGGCCCAGACAGACGCCTAGAATCGGAATGCGCCCTGCGAATGCTCCAATCACTTCGAGACAGATTCCAGCTTCCGTAGGCGTCTTGGGGCCGGGTGAAATTACAATCCGTTCGGGGGCTTGCTTTGCGATGTTCTCAACTGTGGTCTGATCGTTTCTCACGACTTCGAGGTTTGCGCCCAGCTCCCCCAGATATTGGACAAGGTTGTAGGTGAAGGAATCGTAGTTATCGATGACCAGGATCATGGATTAGCCTTTCGACCGAAGCGCCCGTGATTATTATAAGGGAAATGGCCTGGCCGCGGTACGAATTGACGACGGGTCACAAGGGCTTATCTGGTGCGTATGGCTAGTGTCCAGGGGTAGTAGTGCTTGGAGGCTGTGCACCCATATGAAGGATAGTGGTCAGATATTGGCACAACGAAAATGCCGCAAATTGTCACATTCTTGTAATGATCTGCCTCTAACTAGCTCGCGCCAAGGTGGCGAACGCCTAACCTCTTGAATCTTAGGGGATTAACTTGAATTTCAAGCACACCGATATTTTTGACTTGGCCTGCGAATTGCTCAACAATGCCTGAACTTAGGAAAGGTGCTCTATAGTGCGAAAGCTCTCCTGGCGAATTCACCTCACTCTTGTAAATGTCGTTGTTGGCTTGGCCATTCTGATGGTCCTATCAGGACTGGTGGTTCCGATTTTCGTCCCACCGCAGTCCAGAGCGGGTCATGTAACCACGCCGTCTGCCGCTGCCACTGCCAGTGTAGAACACTGAACCGACTGGCCTAGTCGGCATGCTGGCAATCGGGATGGGCCGCCTCTGACGCAGTCCCATGACATAGACGCTTGCCTCGCCACCCGCAGGCAGATGCCCCTATCTTCAGAAAATTCAATAGGAGTAGAATGCGCGTGGGCTTTCTGCGCGACTTCGCGGAAGCGCCAGCCGCGCACAACCACGCACGAGGGGAGGATGAGGATGGGCACAACAGGCAGACGGGATTTTCTCAAAACGGGAGTTCTTACCGCGGTGGGTTTAAGCGCCCTGGGATCGGTTGAAGACGGCATGTTCGCGAAGGGTGTGAACGACCCCGATGCCACGCGTTCTGCGCCCCCTTTCAAATTGGGATTGGTCACCTATAACCTGGCGAAGGATTGGGATATCAATACGCTCATCAGGAATTGCGAGGCGACGGGTTTTGAAGGGGTGGAGCTGCGCACGACGCACAAGCACGGCGTGGAAATCTCTTTGAATAAGGCGCAGCGGGCCGAAGTAAGGAAGCGGTTTGCTGACTCGCATGTGCGTTTGATGAGCCTGGGCACGACTTGTGAATACGAGTCGCCGGACCCGGCCACGGTGGAGCGGAACATTGAGGAGACGCGGCGCTGGTGCGAGCTGGCGCAAGACGTTGGCTGCGTGGGCGTGAAAGTGCGGCCCAACGGATTTCCCCAAGGCGTCCCTGAGGAGAAGACCCTTGACCAGATTGGTCATGCCCTCGCCCGGTGCGGCGACGCGGCGCGCGACCACGGCGTAGAAATATGGCTGGAGGTCCATGGCCCAGGCACCCAGCTTCCCCCTAACATTCACCGCATTCTCAGCGTGGCGAACCACCCTGCGGTGGGCGCATGCTGGAATTCCAACGATACGGACGTGGTGGATGGCTCCGTGAAGCCGACGTTCGATTTGCTCAAGCCCTGGATTCGAAGCTGCCACATCAATGAGCTGTCAAGAACCGTAGCGCCCTGGGGCGGCGGGAACGTTACCGCGCCAGCCACAATCCCCGGCTTTCCCTCCTGGCAGCAGCCTTATCCCTGGCGTGAGCTCTTCACACTTTTCCGCAGCATCGGGTTCAACCGTTTCACCTACGCGGAAGTTCCGGAAAGCTGCGAGCCCATCCGACTGATGCAGTATTATCGCGCTCTGTGGGAATATCACGCAGCATGAGGCGCTGGGCCCAACCGGTGCACGCGGCGTGGCACGGGCGTGCGAAGCTGCGAAAAAATAGACAATCTCGCGCAGAGCCGCTGAGACGCAGAGATTTTAAGTAAATAACTGATTCGTTTTCTCTGCGCCTCTGCGTCTCTGCGCGAGATGCTTTTGTTCGTTCAGGGATTTCTTCACAGCTTCTCCCGCCCGTGACCGGCACGGCCAAGACCCCGATGGATCGGGGCAGGTCGGCCGTGGCACTTCTTACTTGCCGCCCCGCTGCGCGGCGCTACTCAGTCTGCGCCCCCTGCTACAGTCGGTTTTTGACCTCATGTTCGGGTGTCAACCTGCCGATAACCGATACGGGGTAGTGTGTCACGGCGGGGTTAGGTAATCGGGAGATCGGGTGATCGGGCGATCCCTCCACCAGCCCAAGCGCGACGGGTGAGGGGGCAAGCTTCTTGTTACCGGCCACTCAATTTGCCTCATCCTTGGCGTCGATCCCACCGATATCCGATACGGGGTAGTGTGTCACGGCGGGGGCGGGGGGACGAGCGATTCGGGGTTGGGGGTTAGGGGCTCGGGACTGGGGGCTAACTGTGAGCTGTCGGCTGTGAGCTGTTAGCGTGGGGCGTATCACGCTAGTGTTGTGTCTCAAAAATTCGCCGATGAAGTCAGCCCGCAAAGCGGGCGAAAGATCGTCACTGCTGTCCAAGATAATCGGTTCTCCATCGTCGACCCACTGCAAGGAAAGGGTTTAGGACAGGGATGATGGGTAAATGAGAAAGAGGTTTCGGTTTTCATAAGTTGGTTGCCTGTCCAAATCAAGCCAGTGAAAGTGCCAGTTGCTGGGGGCCGGGAACCACTGGCGGGGTGCCGAAAGGGTCATGAAGCCAGTCGCGCAAATCTCGATAGGTAAACAAGTTCAGGCGCAGCATGGTGGCCATATTGGAGAACGACCAGTGGGCCTGGGAGAGGTGATGGAGCCACTTGATGAGCAGCAGGGCGATCAAGGCTGTCCAAATCTGGATGTGGAGCGCGTTCTCCGTGGTGCCGACGAAACTCTTGATCTTGAGGTTCTGCTTGAGCGCCTTGAAGAAGAGTTCAATCTCCCAACGGTCCTTGTAGATGTTGGCGATGGTCGTCGCCCCGAAGTTGAAGTGATTGGTCACGAGCACGATCTCGCGCTCCTTTACCGGGTCCCAGACGCTGACGCGGCGCAGTGGGTGCTTGAAGGTTTGCTGAGCCTTCTTGCTGGTGAAGCGGATGATCTCGTCGGAAAGGATGTTACTGGTCGGCGGCGGTTGCCGTGACTCGATGACTTCATAGACCATGTGGTGCATGGGGCGAATGACGAAGTACACCCCGCCGGCGATCCAGCGGGCAAAGAGGCGGAAGTCGTTATAGCCGCGGTCGACGGCGACGATCGATCCGGGGGGCAGATCAAAATGATGGGCCATGCGCACGTCACTGGCGCGGGCGGCGGTGAGCAGAGCGTAATGAGGCAGGTAGTTGTCGTGATCCAGGAGCACATGCGCTTTAACCCCGCCTTTGGTGCGACGGAACTGCGCCCAGGGAAAGAGCGATAAGCAAAGGGAGATGGTTGTCGAATCGAGCGAGAGCAGCTTGTTCTTGAAACGGAAGGTGCGCTTGCGAACGCCCAGTGGCGGCTGCGTGCGGAAGCGTTCCAGGACCGTATAGAACAGTTCCTGATAAAGCGCGGCGGGGCGATGTTCGTTGGCGTAGGACAACGTTGACTTATTGGGAGCCCGGGCGATGCCCAGATGCACCAACTTGCCGAGACAGCAACTCAAACCGTTGCAGATCTCGCGCAGGGAATCGGCATGGCCCAGTTGGCAGAATAACATCGCGACAAATTGCGTCCAGCAATCGAACCCTTTGGCGGCGCGCTCGGCTTTGTGCTTCTTGACCAGAGCCGCGAACTCCAAGCGGGGAAAATGATGCAGCAGTTGATTGAACAGGCTTGCGACTTGTACCATGGGGATGCCCTCCTCAATGGCGTTCAGAGATGCTTCAGCAACATCATTCTGAAGCCGCCGTTGCAGGAGGGCAACCGTGCCGTTCACGCATCACCCCAAAAACTTGTCTTGGACACGAGTGACGTTCTTACGCCCCTGACGGGGCTGCGGAACGGACGCCCGCAACTCGCCGACTTTGAACTTCTTACAGGACGTTAGGTAGCGGTTTCAGAAGTTCGATCATTCCGGGCGACACCTGCGGCACCTCCCCAGTCCGGTAGCTTCCGGGTAGGTCAGGAATCTGCAGGCGAACGTGAGCGCCACATCTACGGTTTGGCGACTAGAACGGCCAAGTGACCAACACGTTAGACGCGGTGCACAATCAACGGGCGATTCGAGGGGGAGATGGTCTGGTAGCGCGGAGTTGTGCGCATCTCAGCACTACTCCGCGGCTCTAAATACGAGAAGCGTTCACATGTTTATTAATGCTACACAACAAATAGCCGCAGAGGAACGCATGAGGCGCGTACCTCTGCGCTCTGGAGGTCCTAAGCGGTGATCCAAAGTTGCACGCAACAAACGAAGAGCCGCAGAGTCTCGGAGAGCATGAGACTCTGATCCGCTACCCCGCTGGGCCCCCGGGACGGTTGACGTGTCGAAGGGAGAAGTCCGGGTCAAGGGATACGCTGCCTGACAGCGGCGCGGCGGGGATGGAGCCAACCCGCCCGCACGACGCGTCAAGCCATTTAAGAATGTAACTTTCGCACGATTGCACCCAGTGGCGGTCAGGTGTATATTGTTAGTCGGGCGGAACGACGATAATGGAAATGCCCGCTAACCTCAGGATCGCAGCCAGAGCATCAAAACGGACCTTACCTTTAGACGGGAAGGCTATCCTCACGAGAGTGAGCGAGGGGAAAAGTGTCTCGTCCTACCGGCGTAAGCAAGTGATCTTTTCACAAGGCGATCCGGCGGATGCGGTGTTCTACGTTCAGAATGGCCGAGTAAAGCTGGCCGTGGTTTCCAAGCAGGGGAAGGAAGCTATCGTGGCGCTTCTCGGTGCTGATGAGTTCTTCGGTGAAGGCTGCTTGGCCGGGCAACCCCTGCGCATCTCGACGGCCACGGCGGACGAAGCCACGACCGTTCTGCGCATCCGCAAAAAGGCCATGGTGCGGCTGCTGCACACCGACCCAAAATACTCGGAGTTCTTCACGGCCCACCTGCTCTCCCGCAATATTCGAATTGAAGAGGACCTGGTCGATCAACTGTTCAATTCGAGTGAGAAGCGGTTGGCTCGGATTCTGCTTCTGCTTGCGCACTTTGGCAAGGAAGGCAAGCTGGAGCCGGTGATTCCAAAGATCAGTCAAGAAACACTGTCGGGAATGATTGGAACAACCCGGTCGCGGGTCAGCCACTTCATGAACAAGTTCCGCAAGCTCGGGTTCATCGATTACAGCGGCTACAACGGCGGCATGCTGGTTCACAGTTCACTCCTCAACATAGTCCTTCATGATTAGCGCTGGTTTCAAAACCCATTTTGGGCGTTTTGGAATCATGGGTTAGCGAGTCGAATTCGGGGTTTTGAAAAGGCTACTAGAGTTCCCCCTCGATGGAGTTGCCAGCGGACAAGCAGACCTGGCAGTGAAGAATATCCGGACTCGACTAACCCGCCATGGCCTTGCGGCCAGGTTTCGCGGGTGGCGGATACGTCCCGGTGCCCTTTATTGGGATGTGTGCGGCTTTTAGGCGACTGGCCGTGGTCCAGTTGGAGATTCTATTCTCTGAACGATGATCCCATGCTGTCTATGCACCGAAGGTTGTGACCGCATACATGCCAAAATGCGGCACGTATGCGCCACCCGGTGTGCCGAGCATGTTCGACAGCTTGGAGGTGAAAGTCCTCTACCCAACCTGATGGAGGTGAAGGGTTAGCGAAGCGCAAGGGCGTCGTCGCGAGGCGGGGTCTGAAGGAAGCGTGGAGCAAAGGTGCGAGCCGATGGACAAAAACCGAATAGAAGGCGTGAGCGTTGGGCGAGCGGGCCGGGTTTCGCGAAGCCCATTTCCATCAAGGGCGCAAAACGTAGATTCGGCGGCGTTGCACGGAAGGCGGTCGAACTTACCTCGGGAGATCTGCTGTAGGTCACGAAGTTGTGACTGAGGGTGATGTAAATCATCCTGATCCTGCGGCAGAAGTCAGCATAGGGCATATTAGTCCCGGTGGATCGGGACGAAGGCCCGAACCGTGATCGTGAACAGTAGTGCGCGTTTCTCAAGGACGGCCATGCACCAGCCTATCCGCTTCGGCGGAGCTACCCAGGGACGGATTGGGTGAAGCCCGAAAGGAAACTGGGAGCGGTGAAGCCTCCTCGGCGAAACGCGTATCGAACCTCCGGCCCCTGCGGGCTCAAGTCACGGAACCGCCGTATACGTGCTCCGTACGTACGGTGGTGTGGGAGGGGTGAGCGGGCGACCGCTCCCCCTATCCCGATCGGGCATTGGTTTGCTGACTGCGTGGGCTTGTGATCCTGGTTAAAGGCATAAGGACAATCCGAGCAAGGTTGACCGTCGCTACCCGATCGCTTTGCCCCAATAATTTAAAATACCACGCTCGATGCTCGGCAAGGCTGCTATCATCCCCCCATGCCACTTTCCTGGAACGAAATCCGCCATCGCGCGATTGCTTTTTCAAAGGAATGGACAGGCGCCAGAAGGGAACAAGCAGAGAAGCAAACCTTTTGGAACGAGTTCTTCAATGTTTTCGGTGTCCCTCGCCGGGCGGTTGCCAGCTTTGAGGAATCGGTCAAAAAGATTTCCGGTGATTACGGCTACATTGACCTTTTCTGGCCTGGCAAGGTACTGATCGAGCACAAGAGCCGCGGCGGAGACCTCAACAAAGCCGAGTCGCAGGCGTTTAACTATATTCAGGACCTCGCGCGCGAAGGACGCACAGACGAAATTCCTCGATACGTTATCGTTTCCGATTTTGCCCGCATCGCCCTGCACGATTTAGAGCCGGAGGAGCAGCGAAATCTACCTCTCTTCCACGAATGGCGCGTGGCGAGCATCGAGTTCCCGCTGGACGATTTCCACAAAAACATTCACCTCTTTGCGTTCATCCCAGGCTACGAGCAGCACAAATTCCAGGAGCAGGACCCCATCAACATTCGTGCCGTCGAAATCATGGGCCACCTCCACGACGCGCTGGAGGCGGGCGGCTACTCAGGGCATCAGCTCGAACGCTTTCTTGTACGCATCCTCTTTTGCCTGTTCGGTGAAGACACCGGTATCTTCGAACCTGAAACGTTCAAGCTCTACCTCTTGAATCGCACCGCCAAGGACGGCTCTGACCTCGGCTTGCACCTCGCACGCCTCTTCGACGTGCTGAACACGCCGCCCGACAAGCGCCAGAAAAACCTCGACGAAACGCTTGCTGCTTTCCCCTACGTCAACGGTGACCTCTTTTCGGAAAACCTCGGCTTCGCCGACTTCAACAGCGATATGCGTAACGCGCTTCTAGCCTGCACGCACTTTGACTGGTCGCGGATCTCGCCAGCGATTTTCGGCTCACTCTTTCAGTCGGTCATGGAGCCGAAAAAACGGCGGCAAATCGGGGGGCATTACACCAACGAGCGCGACATTCTTAAGCTCATACGCTCACTCTTCCTGGATGAGCTGCGCGCGGAGTTCGAGCGCGCCAAAGGTACACAAGCTGAACTGAAGCGCTTCCATCAGAAACTCGCCCGATTGCGATTTCTCGATCCGGCTTGCGGCTGCGGGAACTTCCTTGTCATCACCTACCGCGAACTGCGTTTGATCGAAATTGAAATCCTTAAGCTGCTCTATCTCCATACGACGCAGGGAGCGGGTATGCTCCCCCTATCCATAATCGATGTAGACGCTTTCTGCGGCATCGAAATTAGCGAATGGCCTGTGAGAATTGCCGAAGTGGCGATGTGGCTTATGGACCACCAGATGAACATTCGCCTGTCGGAAGCTTTCGGCCAATACTTCGTCCGCCTCCCACTCAAGAAATCCCCAACTATCGTCTGCGGCAACGCGCTCCGCACCGACTGGAGGAAAATTCTTCTCCCTGAGAAATGTAGCTTTGTCTTGGGCAATCCGCCGTTTGTCGGTGGAAAATTCCAAACCGATGAGCAACGCGCTGATATGGACCTTATTGCTCGCGATGTTGAGAACAGTGGCCTGCTCGATTACGTTACCGGGTGGTACTTTAAGGCTGCCGAATACATCAAAGGGACACGCATCGTTGTCGGTTTTGTGTCCACCAATTCGATCTCTCAAGGTGAGCAAGTCGGAGTTTTGTGGAATGCGCTTTTTCAACGCTATCGATCGAAAATCCTATTTGGCCATCGGCCCTTTGCGTGGCAAAGCGAGGCGCGAGGCAAGGCACATGTTCATGTTGTTGTCGTGGGCTTTGCTGCTTCGGATGCGAAGAACAAACGCATCTACGAGTACGAGGAGGGCGGTGAGAAAGCCAGCGTCAGCATTGTTAGCAACATTAGCCCATACCTGGTCGAAGGCCCCGACCGCGCCATCGTCAATCGTGCTTTGCCCCTCTGCGACGCGCCTGAGATTGGGATCGGCAACAAGCCGATTGATGACGGCAACTACCTTTTTACGCCAAAGGAGAAGGCTGAGTTCTTGAAGCTAGAGCCAGACGCAAAAGAATTCTTCCGGCGCTGGATCGGCTCGGAAGAATTCATCAATGGAATCGAGCGTTGGTGCCTATGGCTCGGCGACTGTCCCCCTGCAAAGCTCCGCAAGATGCCGAACGCGATGGCGCGTGTCGAAGCTGTAAGAAAATTTCGCCTGGCCAGCAAGAGCGCGCCGACACGGGCAATCGCGGACAAGCCGACGCGCTTCCATGTTCGAGAACATGCCGACTCAAAGTTATCTCGTTATCCCCGAAGTAAGCTCTGAGCGGCGCAATTACGTTCCCATCGGTTTTCTTAAGCCGGAAATTCTTGCAAGCAGCCTTGTAAGAATTGTTCCCCACGCCACACTCTACGATTTCGGCGTACTTTCCTCAGCGATGCACATGGCTTGGTTGCGACAAGTTGGCGGACGGCTGGAGTCGCGCTACCGCTATTCGGCCAAGCTGGTTTACAACAATTACCCGTGGCCGGAAGCCCCGGGCGCCAAGCAACGTGCAGCCGTGGAAACCGCTGCGCAAGCGATATTGGACGCCCGCGAACAATTCCCCGACGCCACGCTGGCCGATCTTTACGACCCACTGACGATGCCTTCAGCGCTGGTCAAAGCCCATACTGGCCTCGACCGAGCTGTTGATCGCTGCTACCGTTCCCAACCATTTGAAAACGACCGCCAGCGCGTGGAGCACCTCTTCGCCCTCTTCGAAAAACTGACCGCACCCCTTATTCCGTCCGCCAAGAAAGCGCGAAAGAAATCGTAGCGATTCGAGTTAACCTCCGCACGGCATGGCTCGTAGATTCATCGCCTGTCCAGCAAGGTAGCGCGGACCTGTTCTTGAGGTCCGCGGCTTTTCGTGGTCAGGGGGGGAAGAACCGCGGACCAAAACAGGTCCGCGCCAGCGGGCCACTACAGGAGTCGCAGCGCTGGCTGGCAATTGGGCCCCGCAGCGACCGCCCGGAGTCTTACGGCAGGGAGCGCTGGAGGGCGGCGCGCGCGATGGCGATTTGGGGAAGGCGGGCGGTGGATTTATCGAAGTGAGAAAGAAATTCCTGGTACTCGTTGGTAGCCTGCTCGCGCTTTCCCGTGGCTTCATAGACTTGGCCCAGATAAAAGTGCGCCAGGGCGGCGAGCAGTGGGGAGCGGGTGCGCACGGTGTTGAAATTTGACAATGCCCTTTCATTAAGAACCGCCGCGTGAAGGTCCTGCTCTGCCCGGCTATAGTCCTTAGAGCTTATCCGTAAATAATAATTGTCTGTCGCCAGCAGATCATGGCCGCGGCTAAGGTTAGTAGGGCGACGTAGCTTTCCTCGGTCTTTTCAAAGCTCACCAACACCTTGCGGTATCGGTTGAGCCAGGAATGGGTCCGCTCGACCACCCATCGGCGAGCCTTGTAACCGGGGACGATACGTTTTGCTTCCATCTCTTCTCGCTGTTGCTTGATATGCGGCCGGTAGTGGCGGTTCGTGGCCGCTTGCCGAGCGCGGGATCCCTTGTAACCGGCATCGGCGCAAAGGTGCTGGGGCTTTCTCGGTCGCGGTGCCGGTCGCGCTCTCACCACCTGGTCGAGGGTGGTGGCCAGCAGCTTCACATCATGCAGGTTGGCTCCGCTGACGGCGAGCGATAGTGGGACGCCACGCCCGTCGACTAACAAACTTCGCTTGCGCCCATTTTTTTCCCCGATCGGTGGGATTGGGTCCCACGCAAGTCAAGGCCAGCGGGGCTTTCACCATCGCTCCGTCGATGCTTTGCCAGTCCCAGGCAATGCCCTCCAGCTCATCGTACTCGGCCAGCCCCGACCGCCAGAGCGCCAGAAAGAAACCCGCCCGGTGCCACTGTTGAAAATGCTTGTGGACCGCGCTGGCGCTGCCGAATTCCTTGGGCAAGGCCTTCCACTGACATCCCGTGCGCAGCACATACACAATGGCCGAGAAGATCCGGCGCGCCGGCATTGGCTTCCTCCCACCCCCCGGCTTCCGCCTATACTTTCGGCCTTTCGACCGCTGTCGAACCGGAATCAGCGGTTCGACTTTCACCCAAAACTCGTCGGATACTTCCCAAGATTTTATCTGCGGCATCTTGGGTCATAATCATGCATCAAATTGCAGCAGACTTCAATAAGTATTTACGGATAAGCTCTTAGTCTCGAAATAGGCCCAACCGCGCGGATATCGCAAGAATGAATCCACGGAGTTCGGCAGACGGCCTGCCGCAGCGAGTACGCCTTGCGGGTCCTTGCGCACCAGAGCCGCGTAAAGGGCGTTGTAATTCCGAATCTGTTCGAGGCCTCGTGGACCCATATCGGGGCGAGCCGCCGCATAGAGCTGGAGGCTGCGTTCGGAGGCCGCCGTATCACCCTGCGCCGCCTGCAGAAAGGCAATCGCCCGATACTCCCATCCGGAGAGGTTTTGCTGACGGGCGAAGGCCAGATCGGAGGCCAATCCCTCGCCCGTCAGAATCGAAACCCTGGCCAGCGGCAGGAGGGCGTCAGCGGCGCCCGCGTTCTGCCCGGCGCGCGCCAAGTCCCCGGCGGCGCGCTCATAACTTGCTCGCGCGCCTTCCAAGTCTCCCCGCGTTTCCTGAAACTGCCCGGCAAATACCGAAGCGTAGAACTTGGCCGCGCCCGTAACTTGTTTGCCGTATTCCAAGAGCGCCGAATCTGCCAGCGCGAATTTCTTCTGGTCCGCGTAAACGACGGCCAGTTTGACATAGTCTTCGGAGCCTACGAAATCCGGCTTGAGCGCCAGGACTTTACGATAGGCCGCTACCGCTTCATCGTCGTGATTCAATTGATAGAGGATGTCCCCGCGCGTGTCCCAGGGATTCGGGTCGTTGGGGCGAACCGCCATGTATTGATCGTTGGCCTGGAGCGCGGCCGCCAAGTTTCCGGATAATGCCTGCGCGTATCCGAGAATATTCAGGAGCGTGTCATTCCTGGGATCGAGTTGAAGCCCATCCTGCAACACGGAGACAGCGCGGTCCACTTCGCCTGCGTAAAGCAACAATTGCGACAGGTGCGCCCGGGCCCCGTCCTGGCGGGGAAACTCCTTGAGAAGCGATTCCAGGATTTGCCTATCCCCCATTAAGTCTCCGGCCCGAAAAGCCTGGTCTGCCTGAAACTCCAACCGGTCTTTGCGCGACAGGCGGGACTGTAATTGCTCGATCTTCGGCCAGAGGTCCTGGCTTTTGCGAAGATCCCCCTGCATCGCATAGGCCCTGGAAAGGTAGAAGTAAGCCAGCGCAAACTGCGGATCCAGCCGGACGGCTTTCTCGAATTCTTGGACTGCTTCGGCAAAGAGATAGCGTCGGTGAAAATCGAGCCCGAGCTGATAGTGCCGGTAGGCTTCGAGGTTAGAAGTTGCCGCTTCTTCGATGCTGGGAGCATTCATGGCCATATTGGCCGAGGGCGCGAAGCGCTGTGCGACGCGGCCCGTCACTGCATCCACCATGCTGAAGATGCCTTGGACGTCCGCGGCCTCTACCTTGTCGGAAAAAAGTATCTGACCGGATTTAGTGTCTTGAACCTGTACGTCGAGCCGAAGCTGCTGGGGGCCGACGCGCAGGAGCGTGCCGGTGACAAACGCGTCGGCGTCCGTGTTGCGCGCCACTTTCACCGCCGAGGCTGGGTTGAGTTCCTTCGCATCCTTCATCCCCAGCCGCTGAACTTCGGCCAGAATGCGCTCCGTCGAAAGCACGTCCAATCCCTTCACCTGGGCTAGATTCGTGGTGAGCATTTCGGTGAGGCCGCGGTTCAGCCAGTTGAGCGAGGGATCTTGCGAAAGATTGGAGAAGTAAAGCACCGCCAAAGACTTATGGACTTCCACCGCCCCCGGCCTTGATGGGCGGTGGCGCGTGAGCCACCAACCCAGCGCCAACACGATAACCAGCAAAGCTGAGACGGCAGGAACTAGGAGTTTGAGACCTCGCCATTGGGCGGTGGTTGGGGGCGAGGGAATAACCGCGCCCGAGGGTTCGACCGGCGCTGGAGCCGGGGTGACCGCGCTGGACCCGCTTGACGCAGGCGTGACCGGCGTGGGGCCGCTCGCCGCCGGCGGTGGGGGAAACGGAGGCGCCATCCCCGAATGCGCGTCTTGCCGCGACTGGCTGGGCTGGGCAGACATGTGACTGCTGGGTTCTCCCATTTGCACCCGGCTGGCGGAACGCCCGGAATCCGTGTCGCGCTTCAGACGCTTGAGATCCGTTCGTAGCTCGGAAGCGCCCTGATAGCGCATGTCGGGGTCTTTTTCGAGCGCCTTGAAAATGATTTCTTCGAGCTTGGGGGGCAAATCAAGATTCAGGCGCAGCGGAGAAATCGGGGCGCGGTTGAGAATGGCTTCTTGAATCACCCCGGAAGTGTTGCCACTGAAAGCGGGCACGCCGGTGGCCATTTCATAAAGCACCAGACCGAGGGAAAAAATATCGGAACGGCCGTCGAGGTCTTCTCCCCGCACCTGCTCGGGAGACATGTAAGCCACCGTTCCCATAGTGACGCCCGGGCTGGTATTGAATTCTTCGCGCGTCTGAGCCGTCAACATGCCGGAGGCGCCCGTTCCCGCGCGCGGACGGCTGGAAGGCGCGAGCTTCGCCAAACCAAAGTCCAGCACCTTGGCCTGGCCGCGTTGCGTGACGAAAATATTGGCGGGTTTGATGTCCCGATGCACAATGCCCTTGGCGTGCGCGGCGTTCGAGCGCGTCAGCGATCTGAATCGCCAGGTTGAGCAGGGTATCGGTCTTAAAGGGCTTGGACTCGATGCGATGCTTGAGGGTCTGCCCCTCCAAAAGCTGCATCACGATGAAGGGCTCGCCTTCGTGCTCGCCGATTTCGAAAATGGTGCAGATGTTCGGGTGGTTGAGCGCCGAAGCGGCCCGCGCCTCGCGTTGGAAGCGATCGAGCGCTTGGGGATCCTTGGCCAGATTTTCCGGCAGAAACTTGAGCGCCACAAAACGGCCGAGCGCGGTGTCTTCGGCCTTGTACACCACGCCCATCCCGCCGCCGCCCAGCTTTTCCAGAATTCGATAGTGAGAGACGGTTTTCCCAATCATCGCTGGGCACACATGTTAAGTAGCGAACAGGGGACTGTCAATAAGAGACGAAATGGGGGCGTCAATTCACGCCTCATCACTCAAACTCACGCAGGTCGATTCCCTCGCAGTTCCAGATCATATGTTTGGCTGGACGCCATCATCTCATCCCAAGTCGTTTCCCGACCGGTGTAAGCCGCGGTGCGTCCCAGGATGGCGGTCAGAGCTGACTCCGCGCCCGTGGCCGCCTGATTGTGAAACTTTCCACTGGTGATGCTGTCGATAAAGGCATTTTCCTTTTCGGAGTCGGCGTGTTCGAGGGCGCTATGGAAGACTCCCGAGACTCGTTCCGCAGCGGCTTCAGTACCCTGCTCGTAGATATTCGCGTGCCCAGGTCGGGGTGAAGCGGGCCCGACGCTGCCTTCCCACTCCCAGGGTTCTTCGCCGTACAGGCCCACGATGCCCTCGTAATGCAGCTCGGCGACGCCTTTCGAGCCGAACATGCGGATCGAGGCATCGAACAGAGCTTTGGCGCCCTGGAAGGAATTGAGGTTAACGTGCACGTCTTTGGGGTAAGTGTAGGTGACGTCGAAGTGGTCCCAGCAGTCTCCGAAATCTTCCCGAATCTTTCTGCCGCCCGTGCCGATGGCTTTGAGCGGGTGCGCCTCCAGCATCCAGTTGCACAGGTCCAGCAGGTGGATGTTCTGGTCGACAATGATGTCGCCGCCGATGACGCGGTCCCAAAAAAAGTTTCGAATGCGCAACTCCAGAGGTGAGGCGTTGGGGTGCGGCGGGTAGAAGACGCCGGTGGAATGGAAAGCCGCCGCGCCGCAGGCGATTTTGCCCAAGCCCCCGGCGTGAATGCGGCGGACGAGTTCCATATAGGGGGCACGCTGCGAAGCTGGAAACCGATGTCGAGACTGAAGCGCTCCCGAACTTGCTCCCCGATCTGCATCACGCGCTTGCAGCCGCTTACATCCACCGCCACGGGCTTCTCGCAATAGATGTGCTTGCCGGTGTGCACAGCGGCTTCCAGGTGCTGCGGGTGAAAGATGTCAGGTGTGGAGATCTGAATCAGGTCGACCTCCGGGCAGCTCACCAAGGCTTGATAAGCTTTCGGCCCGCGAAACATCAGCTTGGAATCAATCCCGGCATAACCCCTTTTCGCCGCCAGACTATCAAAGTGTTGTTTGCCTTTTTCCAATTGATCCTGAAACAAGTCCGCGAGTGCGACCACGCGCGCGTTGGTGTGGTCTGCAAAGGAGGTGGCTACGTATGTCCCGCGATTTCCGCAACCGATTAAACCGAGTCGAATTGCCGAATTGGCTGCGGTGCCGCGCACGAGTTGCGGTTTGATGATCAGGAGTCCCGCAGCGCCAGTTGCGCTGAGGAATTGCCGCCTGCCGATTCCCTGGTTTGGTGCTGTCATGGTTTCCCGTCCGTGGTATCTGGAAAATGTTCTCTTGTGACACATGTCTTTCTGACCAGGATTACTATTTTGGGCGCCCCGGCCGAGACAACCATACACCCCAACCTCCCCCACAGCAATACCACAGACACACCACGTACACGGGGTGATTATGTCAGCACCACACCGGCGCTGGGTGCGCCACCCCTCCTCATCTGAGGAGGGGAGTTAGCCGCGCCCATATAAGCGTAATTTGGACAAAGTCGCGCAAGGTCGCCGCTACGTGTAGCGCAGCCAGCGCAGCAATTCCACCACCGAGGGCCGCTTCCCGTACATCAGGATGCCCACGCGATAGATTCTTGCGGACAGGCGAATGACCGCCACGGTGGTTGCCACGCAGATGGCCAGCGAAAGGACGATTTGCCACAGGGGTGGGGTCTGCACGGTAATACGAAAGACCATCAAGATGGGTGCGAAAAAAGGGATCAGGGTGAGGGCTACAGACAGGGGCGAGTTGGGATCCCGCAAGATGATGGGATAGAGAATGAACGAGACGACGAGCATCAGGGTGAAGGGAAGTTGCACCTGCTGCAAATCCTCGTCGCTCGAAACCATGGCGCCCAAGGCGGCGTAGAACGATGCGTAAAGGAAGTATCCGGCCAGAAAGAAGATGAGCGGATAGATCAGCAACGGCAGCGGCAGATGGAAGGCCGGCGGCGACGCGCCCGGCGCGAGCACAGAGCTCACTGTCCTCCCATAGGTGGAAACAAAGGCTGCGGTCAGCGTCCAGATCAGGTACTGGGTGAGTCCCACCGCGGCCACGCCCAGGATTTTTCCGGTTAAGAGATGAGTGGCCTTTACTGAAGAGGCCAGTATCTCGACGATGCGGGTGGTTTTTTCTTCCAGCACGGAGCGCATCGTCATGACGCCGTACACCATGAGGGTGATGTAAAGCACCATGACGACGGAAATTTGGACTAACAATCCCTCGTCGCTTTCCTCGGATTCCCCCGTCTTTGTGACTCTAACGACCGAGAGCTCTACGCTGCGCATGACTTCGCTGAGGTTGTCGACGTGAATCCCCCGATCGCTGAGACGGCGCGCGACAATTGCCCTGTTAAAAGCGCGGCTGAGAGCTCGGCTGGTTTGGTAATCACCCGGGTTCCGGGAATGGTAGGTCGCACCCTTCTTCTCCTGCAAAACATCGGGGGGAACCAGTAGAAAGCCGTCCAGGTGGCCCTCGCGAACCTGCTCGCTTAAATCCAGTTGAACCCTCTGCCCGGCAGCGGGGCGGTCCCAGGTGCCCACGATCTGGTAGAGGGGCTGCCCATCCGGCAGTTTCTCTTTCAGAGCTGCAGTGATTTGTGGGGTAAGGCCTCCGAGATTATCCAGAATGGCAATCTTCAAAGGGTGATCTGTTCTGAGCGTCGCAAGGCCCAGGGAGATGGCGAAGACGCCGACGCTAAAGAGCGGCAGTCCGACTGTACTGATGATGAATCCCTTGGTCCGGAGGCGCGTCAGGTATTCGCGCTTGAAGACCAACCAGATTTTACGCATGCTCCTCCGAAACCTTCTCAATGAAGATATCGTGCAGGGGCGGCTCAACCAACTCGAAGCGCGATAGGCGCACACCGCGGGCAAGCGCGGCCTTCAGGATTTCCTGAGGGTCAGCGCCGGGCCGTAGCGTGACCTCCACCACGGCGCCGAAGTGGTTAAGCCTTTCCACCAGGTCCGGCAGGTCGAGGAAATTGCCATCTCCTGAATACTCCATACGCAACGTATTCTTGCCGTAGGACTGCTTGATGGCGCGCAAGTTCCCGGCCAGCACGCTGCGCCCGTGATGGATCAGGCAGATCGCATCGCACATCATCTCCACTTGTTCCATGCGGTGGGTGGAAAGGATGAGGGTACAGCCCTGTTCGCGCCGTTCCAACATGATGTCTTTGATCAGGGTGGCGTTGACCGGGTCAAGGCCCGTGAAGGGTTCGTCGAGGATCAGCAGCCGAGGTTCGTGGATGACCGCCGCGATGAACTGCACTTTCTGCTGCATCCCTTTGGAAAGATCGATGATCTTCTTTTCCGCCCAGGCGGTGAGCTCCAGTCGTTCGAGCCAGGTGTGAACCCGCTTGGCGGCTTCGGCTTCACTCAACCCCTTGAGCGCGGCAAGAAAGACCAGAACTTCGCGCACTTTCATGCGCGGGTACAAGCCGCGCTCTTCGGGGAGATATCCGATCAGGTCCTGCACGCGTTCGCTGGGCGGTTGCCCGAGCACCTGGATGGATCCCTCGTCGGGCGCCAGGATGTTCATGATCATTCGTAAAGAAGTGG
This sequence comes from uncultured Acidobacteriota bacterium, assembly GCA_963804995.1. GTDB lineage: Bacteria > Acidobacteriota > Terriglobia > UBA7540 > UBA7540 > Bog-366. The sequence continues at coordinate 657,645 of CAWDSK010000006.1, read as the reverse complement.
TTTTGCCGGCGCCATTGGGGCCCAGTAGCCCGAAAACCGAGCCCGGCTCGAACACGCAGGCTCAGGTCGTCTACGGCCACGACGGAGTCAAAGCGCTTACTGACGTGTTCGAGTACAATCGCTTCCATGGCAGACTTATTCGGCGGCGCGAATCGGTTCCCCGGGATGGCTGGATGCAAAGTCCTAGTTGTAGCATCAAATGAAGGGAGCACGCAATTCGGGGGTGGGTCGATTTGCTGTAGCGGAGGTCTCTGACCGCCGGCTTTGGATTTAATAGGCTTCGGCGGTCGGAGACCGCCGCTACAACAATCCAAATTGACCCTCTACCCGCAATTCGCTGGCGGGGGCGGGGAAGGGGCAACTCGACCGGGAAGAAGTGGCTGTACGAGACGGAGGGCATCGAGTAAAATATTTGGTCCATTTCTAATAGCGACCGGAGACCTTCTTCACATGCGGAACGTAGTGATTATTGGTTCGGGGTGCGCGGGTTTGACCGCGGCAATCTACGCGGCGCGCGCCAATTTGCAGCCGCTGGTTATCCGCGGCATGGAAGCGGGCGGACAGTTGACCTTGACCACCCTGGTCGAAAACTTTCCGGGATTCCCCAAAGGCATCCAGGGGCCCGAGCTCATCGAGCTGATGCAGAAACAGGCCACAGAGTTCGGGACGGAATTCAAGGAAGGCAACGTGGGGCGCGTGGATTTTTCCCGCCGGCCCTTCGTGCTCGAGGCCGGCGAGGAGAAAATCGAGACGCGCACCCTCATCATTGCTTCCGGGGCTTCGGCAAAGCTCTTGGGGCTTGAATCCGAACGCAAGCTGCTGGGGCACGGGGTTTCCACGTGTGCTACTTGTGATGGCTATTTTTTCCGAGGGAAGGAAGTCGCGGTGGTGGGGGGTGGCGACACAGCGGCTGAAGATGCGTTGTTCCTGACGCGATATGCCACCACCGTGAACATCGTCCACCGCCGTGAGCAGTTGCGTGCCTCCAAGATCATGCAAGACCGCCTGTTCCGGAATGAGAAGGTCAAATTCATCTGGAACTCCGGGGTGGAAGAGATTCTGGACGCGCAGAAGCGCGAAGTGACCGGAATCAAGCTCAAGAACGTCAAGACCCACGAGGAAACCCTCAAATCCGTGGATGGCGTATTCATTGGAATCGGCCACGAGCCCAACACCAGCTTGTTCCGCGGACAGCTCGATATGGACGACCTCGGTTACCTCATCACTCGCGAAGGATCGAAAACCAATATCCCCGGCGTGTTCGCGGCCGGTGACGTCAAGGACCGGGTTTACCGGCAGGCCATCACGGCCTCCGGCTCAGGCTGCATGGCGGCGATGGACGCGGAAAGATTTCTGGAAGCTGAGCACTGAGCGGCTATGCTCCGTTCCTTCCTTCTCTTCCTCTCCGAGCGCGAAAGCCTTAAAAACTTCCTCACGCGACACGCTGTGGGGCGGCGTCTGGCGGCGCGATTCATTGCCGGAGAAGAGGTCGAGGACGCCCTGCGCGCCATTCGGCGACTCCACGCCGAGGGCTTCACGGTGACGCTCGATCACCTGGGTGAGAGCGTGCATGAAGCAGCGACCGCCGAAGCCGCCTGCCAAATCTACCTGCGTTTGCTTGACTGCCTGGCGGCGGAGAAGCTTGACTCGCACGTCTCCATAAAGCTCACCCAACTGGGCCTGGCCAATGACGAAGGGTTGGCGCGAAGTAGCCTGCGGTTACTTGCTGAGCGCGCGGCGCAGCACCGGAACTTTGTGCGCGTCGATATGGAAGGCTCGGCTTTTACCGAGGCCACCTTGCGGGTGTTTCGAGCCATCAACGCGCCCCCCGATGTGGTGGGGATTGCCCTTCAGGCGTACCTCTTTCGTACTGCGGCGGATGTGGAAGAACTTCTGAAATACGGCGTGCGTATTCGCCTGGTGAAGGGCGCTTACAAGGAGCCGCCCGATATTGCCTTCTCCCACAAGCGGGACGTGGACGAGAGCTTCGAGAAGCTGACGGAGAAGCTCTTAACCAGCGGTTTCTATCATGCTATTGCTACGCATGACGAGCGGATTATCATGGCCACCAAGCAGTTCGCGCGCACCCAGGGAATTTCCCCGGACAAATTCGAATTCCAAATGCTCTACGGCATTCGACGGCAGTTGCAGCGCGAACTCCTGAAACAGGGCTGGCGGGTGCGTATTTACGTTCCTTATGGGCGGGAGTGGTATCCTTACTTTATGCGCCGGCTGGCGGAACGGCCAGCCAATCTGCTCTTCCTGATGCGCAATCTGTTCCGGGGCTGATGGCCGCGGGCGAGCAGCAAATTCCCAACATGGATCTACCGGACACAGTTCATGAACTCGCATACTACCTGAAGCTTCCCGAGGGTGAGATTTGCCTCGACCGGGCCGCCCTGCTTCTGGCTCGCACGGAGTATCGGGATCTCGACGTGGGGGCACAACTGGCTCGCTTGGACGCGCTGGCGGCCCGCGCCGAGTGTGATCCCCACCGCTCCCCCCAAAAGAATATCGACGGCTTGAACCGCCGCCTCTTCGAGGAAGAGAACTTTTCCGGAAATGAAGAAGAATACGACGACCCGCGCAACAGCTACTTGAATGACGTGCTGGACCGCAAGAAGGGTATTCCCATTACGCTCTCGCTGGTTTACCAGGAAGTGGCGCGCCGGCGTGGCCTGCCCGTCGTGGGCGTGGGATTTCCCGGCCACTTTCTTGTCAAGTACCTTACCAGTTCGGGCGATATCCTGATTGACCCTTACCATCGCGGCGCCATTATGAGCCGCCAGGATTGCGTGGACAGGCTGAAAGAACATTTCGGGGAAGAGGCTGAGTTGCGGGCGGAATACCTGGCCGCTTCGACCTCTAAACAGATCCTGGGCCGCATGCTGAACAATTTGAAAGGATCGTATTTTCGCCGCAAGGATTTTCCCAAAGTTCTGATGATGATCGACCTGGGGTTGGCCCTCGACCCCGCTTCGCGCCAGGAGATTCACGATCGCGGCATGATCTACTATCTTCTGCGGCGCTACCCTGATGCCTTGACCGACTTCCGCACCTACCTGAGCCTCTCCCCGCCGGATGACCCCCAGATCCAAGACGTGAAGTCCTTGATCCATCGTATCCGGGCGATGATGAACTGAAGTAGACAGTGACATGCGGCGGGTGACAAGTGACGAGCAATCGGCTATCCCCTTGTCAGCCCCGCTCCGGCGCTTGGACCCGATGATCAATTTGGAAAGAACGCGCTATCGGGGCTCGGAGCGCCACCCGCTTACTTCCCGGCGGGGAGGCTGGCCAGGAAATCCGTCACGGCTTTCTCGTAGGGCTCGCGGGCTTGGTTAAACCCCTCACCGTGGCGGCGTCCGGGCAGGATGATGATTTTCTTTTGCGGGCTCCGGGCATGCGCGTAGAGAGTCTGAGCGATCGAGGGAGGCATGCGGCGGTCACCCTCGACCGCGACGAACAGAATCGGCCGATCACCGATTTGTTCCACCGCCTTCACGAGGTCGAAATCCCCGGGCCGGAAGTGGCCACGCGAGGCGACCCAATAACCAACTTCGTCGGCAATCGGAAAGCCCGGGAGATGCAGGAACAATTTCAAGTGATGCTGCAGCGTACCCATCATAGAGTCAAAAGAGCTGTCGGAAATCACCCCGGCGACGTTCGGCGACTCAGCCGCGCATAGCAACGCCGCCGAGGCTCCCATCGAGACTCCCCACGCGACGATCGGCCGCGCCGCCTTCTCCTGCTCGAGCGCAAAACGCACTGCGCCCTCAACATCCAGACGTTCCTGGTAACCCAGCGTGGTGATGGGGCCGCCACTCATGCCCTGGTGGCGAAGATCGAAGAGCAGGCCGTTGTAACCCAGGCTGTGCCCGAAGACGGCGTCAGGCAGCATCTCGATGCGCGTCCGATTCAGTCCGTGGCAATAGACGATCGTGCCGCGCGCCGCGCCCTCGGCGGGAATGTACCAACCCTTGAGGGGAATTGCGTCCGAGGATTGGAACTCCACCCACTGGAAATCGAGGTTGTAGGATTTCGGGGTCTTCCCATCGTTCGGATCGGGATAGTGATATTGGCGGTAGGTGATGATCGAGGTGAAGAACCAGGGGACAACGACGAGAAAAAACGCGGCGACCAGCACGGCCACCATCAAGAACACATTTCGAACACCCTTCAGAATTCGCGCCCGCGACGGCACTTTTCCCTCCACGCTTCTCCTTCAAACCTGCCCCTAGGGTGAGCGGGCCCCTGAGTCAATGTTCCGAGGCCCCAACGGCACGATGGCCCGATCCCTCCGGCTCGACAATATGGGTTCCGAGCAAAATCGCCACTATGGCGGTCATCACCGCACAAAGCGATGTGACCGCCACGTAGCCGTAATGTTGGAACAGAAGCCCACCTACGTAAGCCGCAACTCCAATGCCAAGCTGCGAGGAGATGTTTCGCGAGGCGATGAAGGAACCGCGCTGCGCGGCGGGCACGAGTTCGGTCATCAGCGCGGTCAAGGGCCCCTGCCGGAACGCTGCACCCAAACTCGCGAAAGCGAAGACGGCAAGCAAACCCAATCCCCACGGAAAAAACGGAACGAAAGCCACTGCGACTGCGAGCAGGACATTGCTGGCGATCGAAATGTTGCGCTTTCCCCAGCGGTCAGAAACAATTCCTCCCAGGGGAGCTGTCCCGACCGCAACGATGCCACCCAGCATGAAGACCCAGCCGATCGTGCGGGTGGGAAGACCGAAGCGGATATTCAGCCATTGCCCGATGTAGGTCAGGAATCCCACCAGACCACCTGAAACCAAAAAGGCGATAACCAGCGCCGCCGCGGTGTCCCGTCGCGAAAGAAAGGAACGGAAGGCTTCGACCGTGCTCCGCAACTTCTCGGTCGAGGGGAGTGGGCTCAGGCGCTCCTTGGGCAGGCTGATGGAAACGAACATCGCGATTGCCGCCAAAGCCCCGAAGAAGAGGAACGCCCGCCGCCAGCCGAAGTGGTCGGCAATCTGGGCGGCGATCGGCACACCCAGAATGGGCGCGGCAAAGTAAGCGGAAGAGATCAGCCCAATCGCCCTGCCCCGCACGTTGTAGGCAAACCAATCCGCGGCATAAGTGATGGAACAGGTGGAAAGTGTGCCGGCCGCCAATCCCGTTACCGCACGCGCCAACATGAACTCCCGAAAGGTTCGGCTCTCCGCCGCCGCCCAGGAAGCCACGGCAAAAAGCACCACCCCTGCCAGCAGAAATCGCCGGCGCCCGTAGTGATCGGAAAGCGTCCCGGAGAAGAACGCCGACAGCGCCGCCGCAACCGAGTAAACCACCACCAGTAAACCCGCCGTTGCGACGCTGATGTCAAAGGAACTCACGAGCGAGGGCAAGAGTGCGGCGATCATCTGGTTGTCGGCCAAGCCCAGGAAGAGCAGGAGAAAGAGGTTGCCGATCACCAGGGAGTCCATAGGTGTCAAGTGACAGGTGTCAGGTGCCAGAGGCAAAGCTCGAAATTCGAAACTCGAAAATTGATGGATAGCTCGCGAGTTTCAAGTTTCGAATTTCGACTTTCGTCTTATCCTGGCACTTTGCCCCGCTTAGTTTGATGGGTCCGCCCGCCCCTTACTCAAAGTGATGCAGGTCCAGCTTGATGGCCGCCTTGTCGGCCTGGTCCATGATGCTGGCGGCGCCAATGCCAATGGCCACCACAATCGCATCGCTGATTTCCTGCTTGGTTGCGCCCAACTCCAACGCCTTCTTGATGTGTCCTTCCAAACAGCCCTCACACTTCGCCACCAGAGAACAGCCGATGGCGATCAGTTCCTTGGTTTTCAAATCCAATGCGGAGGGGGTGAAGTATCCTTCCTTGTAGAAAGACCGGTAGATGTTGCGAATCCGCGGCTCAATCATGCTCATCGATGCCGGAGGATTCTTCTTCTTGTTGGGCCCATCATTCGCCATACGGAAACCTCGCTCCTGGATGTTTAAAGCTCCGAATTCAGACTGCCGCCCCTGCGGGCATTGCGGGGGGATTCGGAGAGCGTGGAGCGCGCGCGACTCTTGCCACTCGCCGGGCGCCGCCCAGCCCTCACCCCGACGGATTGCTTACGCCCCGGGAAATATCAAGAAACCGCCCTCCACGCACCACCCAAAAATACTAGCATAGGTCCCTAGGTTGTTGGGGTATGGCCTGCCATCCCTTCTTCATTTTTACCGCGCGACCAAACCAAGAGGGTGCGGCATTTCGTACTCATACAATCGAACTGTGCGTGGGTTAAGCAGCCTTGCCATCGCCGGCGAGAAATCGATAAAAGGCGCCCGCCAACGCCGCGCCCAATATCGGCGCCACCCAGAACAGCCACAGTTGCGAGATTGCCCAACCCCCGACGAACATAGCCGGGCCGGTGCTACGCGCCGGGTTTACGGAAAGATTCGTGACCGGAATTCCGATGAGGTGAATCAGTGTCAGTCCAAGGCCAATGGGGATGGGTGCGAAGCCTTGCGGCGCGCGGCGGTCCGTGGCGCCGAGGATGATCACCAGGAACATGAAGGTCAACACAACTTCCGCCACCAGGCAGGCCGTCAGCGAGTATCCGCCAGGCGAATGCTCAGCGTAGCCGTTCGAAGCGAAGCCACCCGCCAGGCTGAATCCTTCTTTGCCGCTGGCGATGACGTACAAGACGCCGGCGGCTACAATTCCCCCTGCGACCTGCGCAAGGATGTAAGGGATCAAGTCTGAACCGGGGAATCTCTTCCCCGCCCACAAGCCGACGGAAACCGCGGGGTTAAGATGGCATCCGGAAATGTGGCCGATGGCGAACGCCATGGTCAGCACCGTCAGGCCAAAGGCCAAGGCGACGCCCAGAAATCCAATGCCCAAGCTGGGAAATCCCGCGGCAAGCACGGCGCTCCCGCATCCCCCGAAAACCAACCAGAATGTTCCGACGAATTCCGCTGTCGCGCGTTTTGAAATTGGCATAACAAAGTCCTCCTCTTCAAGTTGTCTGCACACGCCCGAAGTCACCAGTGGGATGGGAGGATTGTACGCCCAAATCTATATCGTTATCGGAAAATTAAAGCACAGCCGTGCGGTGGGTGGAGACCAGCGGCCGGCGCAGTCCGAACCACGCCCGCTGGCTTGTCGCGTAGGCGGGAAGAGTTTCTAAGACAGGGCGGCGGCGGCCTCGACCCGCGCCGCAGGCACTGAAGTGAGCAACTCTGGAATCTTCGAGCCGGATTGCGGTTCCCTGGCCCGGCTGGCTATCGATCTTAATCGAGAAATCCTCGCCGTAGAGCACCGCCAGGCGCTCGCGAACGTTGCTGATTCCGATTCCACTGTCGAACACTTCGCTTTGCCGCGGCTCAGGAATCCCCACTCCGTTGTCGATGACTTCAATCATCAGCCGGCCATTGCCACGCTTGGTTCGCAAGGTGATTGTGCCGCCCTCAATTTTCGGCCCGATGCCGTGCCGGATCGCGTTCTCCACCAAGGGTTGCAAGATCATGCTGGGAACGACTATTTCCAAAGTCTCAGGATCAATCTCTTTGCGGATTTGCAACTTGTCTCGCCCGAACCGCACTACTTCGATATCCAGGTAATCATCGATGAACTCCAACTCCTGCCGGAGGGGTGAGAAGTGAACCTGGGATTTCAGGCGCCGGCGCAAAATGTTCGATAGCTTGAGCAGCACGGTGCGAGCTGTGTCGGGATCGAAACGAATCAGGGAGGAGATCGTGTTCAAAGTATTAAAGAGAAAGTGGGGATTAATCTGACTGATGAGTGCGTCCATGCGTGCTTGGAGCAGCGCCTTCTCCTGTTCCACGAGTTTGTGCTCAATGCGCGTGGTGTTCCAAATCCGAACCGGCAAGCCGACCCCAATGATGGTGGCCAAAACGATCAGTACCTGTGTGAGATGATTGGGGGAGTACGGATAGAACAGCCTTCCGTGAGAGATGGGCCCTACCACCACCATGCGAATGACTTCCAGGATGATGCAGATAAGTGTAAAGAGGACTTGCCAGTCAATGGCAGGATGCTTGAACTTTTGCCGAATCGAACGGTACAGGCTCAAATCAATGAAGGGCGAGAATTTCCAGATCTCTTCTTTGTCGGGACAAACCCAGCGTAGCGTTCCGGCCACCACCGCATAGAGTGTAGCCATTGGCAAGGCCAGGAATTCCATGTGACCAAGATGAAAGAGTAGAGTAGGGAGGCTGACAATCAACGCCACCGCCAGGCCCACAATCGTCCCGCCCAGCAGTCCCGCCAGCACGGTCACTTCCAGGCTCAGATCGGTAGTTGGGTAATGCTCAAGCAAACGTACTAGCACGCCTACCATGAAGGGCAGTCCCAGAAACAGGGCAAACTGTATCTTCTCGCGGGGTCCCCGTTGCTCAATAACCAGCAGGCGCCGGAACATCCCGAAACGCGCGATGAAGCCCGCCAATAGGGCCATGACCGCCAACTTGATGAGCAGGTCGACCACCGTGAAGGCCGCAGGATTGTAAGTGTTCGGATTCATCGGGAAACTTGCAATACCCAGCGCGCAGCGTTGACCCCCAGGCAGGGCACCTCTGCGTTTCGGCTCGCTTGACCTTATTCCCATCCAAGGAATGGCGCTGTGAAGTCAAACTTGCCGCCGCCCACAAAGTGTACCACCTCCAAGCGGTCGTTGGTCTGGATCATGGTCTCCGCCCACTTGGACCTGGGAACGATCTCCAGGTTGCGTTCCACGGCGACACGGTCGGCAGGCAACTCCAGCCAATCGAGCAGAGCCGCCAAAGTTAGTCCTTCGGGGACCTCTTGAAGCTCTCCATTCAGGTGGATATTTGCCAAAGGGGACTCCCAGTTAGGAAGGGCCTGCTTGTTGAGCAGCGGGGTTGATTTCCCCCGCGCGGATCCGCGCGATGACTTGTCGGTGCTGGTCTTCGAGCCGTTGCTTCAGTTTCTCTTCACTGAAATCGGGGGAGTCCAGCAAATCCTGGTAGGAGCTCTTTAATTTGTGGATGACCGCGCCCCGTGTGTACACGGTCGTATCGATCCCCGCGTCTTTGCGAGGTTCGGTCTGGATGTGATAGACCACGCCATCGTGCTTTATGTCGGTATTGAATCCCATCACCATGGGACAAGCCCCGCTAGGGACCGCTACGGACCGCAGCTCCCCGTTCGATAGCTTGAATGTTACTGGCTCCCGGCGACTCAGGCAAGAAAAAACTTGACACCATTCGGAGCCGCCTCGTATAGTTTTTGGTCCGGGAAAGACACTCAAAAGCGCTTGTAAGTGACTGGAATGGCTGGAGTTTATATCCCCGTCTTGTTGCACTTCATGGTGGTGGTGTTCATTGCCGCCGCCATGCTGGGGTTGTCTTGGTGGGTCGGGGTAAAGCGGCCAACGCGGGAAAAACTCTCGCCCTATGAATGCGGGATACCTCCCGTCGGCAACGCCCGTGAGCGCTTTTCGGTCAGCTTCTATCTTATCGGGATGATCTTCATCCTGTTCGACGTTGAGGCCGTTTTTCTTTATCCCTGGGCAGTGGTCTATAAAAGCTTGAAGTGGTTTGGCTTCGTTGAAATGTTCTTGTACATCGCCATCCTACTGGCTGGCTACGTCTATCTTTGGAAGAAGGGCGCTCTGGACTGGACCCGCTAGTGATCGGGTGATCAGGAGATTCGGTGATCGGGTGAACAAAGACCGAACTGGTTTGTTGCTCACCCGATCAATTGATGCCGCGACCTGTTCACTCGCTCTCCCGATTGCCGGCTCACCCGATTCTATGACCACCGACCTTGAAACCAATCTCGCTTTCAAGAAACTGAGGGAATCAGAGCCGGAGGCGGTTGAGGATGCCCGGTCCTTCCGCGGCGAGGTGACGCTCTACATACGGCCCGCCTGCCTCATCCGCGCCTGTGAATATCTCCGAGACGAACCCGGCCTGAAGTTCAGTTTCCTCGTGGATGTTACCGTGGTGGATCTCTACCCGAACGAACCTCGCTTCGAAGTTGTGTATCACTTGCTGGCAATGGAAACCTCGCAGCGCTTGCGCTTGAAGGTACGGGTCTCGGGCGAAACTCCGCGCCTCAATTCGGCTGTTTCCGTGTGGCCTGCGGCCAATGCCTTCGAACGCGAGGTGTTTGACCTGTTTGGAATCGAATTTGAGGGACATCCCTTTCTGCGGCGGCTCCTGCTGCCTGAGGATTGGAAGGGATACCCTTTACGCAAGGATTACCCCACTGAGGGTTATCGCTAGATGCCGATTACTTTGGAAAGAATTCCGGGGGAGGAAGAGCGGGTTATCCTCAGCATGGGCCCGCAGCATCCCTCGACACATGGGGTGCTGCGGCTGGTGCTTGAGCTCGACGGCGAAACCGTCGTGCGCGCTCTCTATGACATCGGCTATCTGCACACCGGCTTCGAAAAGTCCTTCGAAAGCAAGACCTATACCCAGGGGATCACGCTTACCGACCGCATGGATTACCTGGCGCCCCTTTCGAACAACCTGGGATTCTGCCTTGCGACCGAGAAGCTTCTGGACCTCGAAATCCCACCGCGCGCCCAGTGGATTCGGGTGCTGCTGACCGAATTGACGCGCATCCAAAGCCATTTGGTGTGGCTCGGCACGCATGCCATCGACATTGGTGCCATGTCGGTCTTCCTCTATTGTTTCCGCGAGCGCGAGGAAATCCTGCACATTTTCGAGGCGGTCTCCGGCCAGCGCATGATGACCAGCTATTTTCGGGTCGGTGGGCTGGCTCTTGAGCCTCCTTTGGGATGGCTGAAGCTGGTCGAAAAGTTCATGCAGAAGTTTCCCCAGCGTATCGACGAATACGAAGCCTTGCTCACCAAAAACCCCATCTGGCTGAGCCGGACAAAGGGGGTCGGGTACATTTCGGGGGAAGATGCCGTTGCCTTCGGGCTCTCCGGTCCCTCCCTGCGCGGCTCGGGAGTAGACTGGGACATTCGTAAGAAAGAACCCTACTCCAGCTACGAGAAATTTGATTTCAAAGTTGTCACCCGCTCCGAAGGCGATGTGTACGCGCGATACCTGGCGCGGGTTGAGGAAATGCGCCAATCGCTGCGTATCGTGCGGCAGGCCATGGAGGGCTTGCCGGATGGACCAGTCAAAGCCAACGCTCCGCACATCGTGATGCCCGAACGTGAGAGCATGAAGACTTCCATCGAGGCATTGATTTATCACTTTAAGATTGTGACCGAAGGCTTCCATCCGCCGGTGGGTGAGGTCTATCAGGCCATCGAGTCGCCACGTGGAGAATTAGGGTTCTACATGGTCAGTGACGGATCTCCCAAACCCTTCCGGTGTCATGTACGGGCGCCTTCTTTCGCGAATTTGCAGGCCTTGCCGAAGATGATTGAAGGTCGTTTGATTGCTGACGTTGTGGCATGTATCGGCACCATCGATATCGTCCTGGGAGAAGTGGATCGATAAGGAAGGCGAAAATCGGAACTCGGAAATCGGAGCGGGTTTCGAATCTCGGCCTTTAGCTCAACGAGAATGCTCTCTGAATCTTTACTGAAAAAGTTCGACCAACTCATCGCGCGCTACCCCCTGAAGCGCTCCGCAGTTGTGCCGATGCTCCTTTATGCCCAGGATGAGGTCGGCCATGTGAGCGACGAGGTCATCGCTGAGGTGGCGCGCCGCGTGGACGTGCGGCCCATTGAGGTCACCGAGGTTGTCTCCTTTTACTCGATGCTCCACCGCCACCCAATCGGCAAGTACAATATTCAGGTTTGCACCAACATCTCCTGCATGCTGCGGGGCGCCGAGGAGATCTTCGAGCACTGCTCGCGAAGACTTGGTATCGGGCACAAGCAAACCACCTCGGATGGCCTGTTCACGCTCGAAGAAGTTGAGTGCCTGGGCGCCTGCTGTGGAGCGCCGGCGATGCAGGTGAATTACGACTTCTACGAAAACCTCACGCCGGAAAAGATCGATGCTCTGCTTGAAGAACTGAGAAAGAAAGAACCGCGTTCAAAGATGTGAGGAGTAGGAGGTAGAAGCTAGAAGTTAGGAGTTAGGAGTCAGAAGCAACCAGCCCGCCCTACTCCGGGCACCTCTGCTTAATTAAGAAGAGGAGTTCCCAGGATGGCGGCACCCCTCCTTAGTTAGGGATAAGGTCAGGGCGTGGTCATGCAACTGACGACTGACAACTGGCCACTGACAACTCCATGCCTGGCTATAACAATCCGATGGGCAACAGCCCGCTCGAGGTGAAGGTCATCAGCAAGCGCTTTGGCCTGCCCAACTCGACCTCGATTGACGTTTACATACAACATGACGGTTACAAGGCCTTGGCCAAGGCGCTCACCCTGAAACCGGAAGATGTCATCAACGAAGTAAAGAACTCCGGCCTGCGCGGCCGGGGTGGCGCCGGCTTCAATACAGGCATGAAGTGGAGCTTCGTCCCCAAGCAGTCGGCCAAACCCAAGTATGTGGTCTGCAATGCTGATGAGAGCGAGCCCGGAACTTGTAAGGACCGGCCGCTGATGGAGTACGACCCGCATCAGCTTATTGAAGGCATTATCATCGCGGGCTATGCCATCCAGGCTCATCAGGGATTCATTTACGTTCGCGGCGAGTATCGTTACCTTCTGGATATCGTCGATCGGGCGTTGGCGGAAGCCTACGCGCGCGGCTATCTCGGCAGGAACGTGCTCGGCTCCGGATTCGATTTCGAGCTTTGCACGCACACTGGTGCGGGCGCCTACGAGTGTGGCGAAGAAACGGCGCTGCTGAATTCGCTCGAGGGCCTACGCGGCTATCCCCGCATCAAGCCTCCTTTCCCTGCGGTCGTCGGCCTGTACGGCGGGCCTACGGTCATCAATAACGTCGAGACACTCTCGAATGTTCCTCACATCCTCCTGAACGGCGCGGACTGGTACTCGAAGCTGGGCTCACCGAAAAATGGCGGTACCCGCCTTTTCTGCCTGAGCGGCCACATCGCGCGTCCAGGAGTTTACGAATTGCCAATGGGCTTTCCCCTGCGCCGGATGATTGAGGAAATCGGCGGCGGGGTGCCGGGCGGAAAGAAGCTGAAGGCCGTGATTCCGGGTGGCTCATCGTGCCCTGTCCTGACCGCGGATGAAATTGACGTGGCCATGGATTATGATTCGGTCGCCAAAATCGGTTCCATGCTGGGCTCCGGGGGAGTCGTCGTTATCGATGAAGATGCGTGCATGGTAAAAGCCGCAGGCCGTATCATGAAATTCTACGCGCACGAATCCTGCGGCTGGTGCATCCCCTGCCGTGAAGGAACTTCCTGGTTGAAGCACTTGTTCGATCGCTTTCACTCCGGTGGGGCACTTCCGGACGATCCCGACACGGCGCTGGATGTTTCCTACAACATCCTGGGCAAGACTCTCTGCCCGCTGGGGGACGCGGCAGCCATGCCAACTATCAGCATCCTAAAAAAGTTCCGGCATGAATTTGATGAGCATCTAAAGCTTGGGTACTGTCCTTACGAAAAGAAAGTGGTGAGCGTGGCATGAAGGACGAGACGCAGAAATCTCCGTTCGTCATCCTGGACTTGCCTCCCAAGGAGGAAAACTTCCAGGTGGCGGGACCGTACTCCCGCAGCCACAGCCTTTCTCCACGCACGAACGCCGCAGTCGAACCTGTGTCCCTGACCATCAACGGCAAGAAAGTGACGGTCCCGGCGGGCACGCTACTTATTGAAGCCGCCAAGCAAGCGGGAATCGAGATTCCTTCCTACTGCTATTATCCGGGGCTGACGCTCCAGGGTGCCTGCCGCATGTGCCTGGTGGCGATTGAGAAAATGCCCAAGTTGCAGACCGCCTGCACCACGGTGGTCACCAACGGCATGGTTGTCCAGACTGAGAACGAAGAAGTAAAGAACGCCCGCAAAGCCATGCTGGAGTTCCTGCTCACTAATCACCCGCTCGATTGCCCCGTTTGCGACAAAGGCGGCGAGTGCGAATTGCAGGACGCGGTTTTCCGCTACGGTGCGGCGGAGACCCGCTTCATGGAAACCAAACTCCACCATGAGGAGCGCCAGTTTTCAAATCTGGTTTATTACGATTGGCCCCGTTGCATACTATGTTATCGCTGCGTGCGGGTTTGCGATGAGGGTCTGGACGTTAATGCCTACGGCATCGGCTACCGCGGCGCGCACAGTGAGATTATTCCCAACCACGGCGAAAAACTGGAATGCGAAGAATGCGGGATGTGTATTGACGTTTGCCCGGTGGGCGCCCTGACCAGTGGAACCTATCGCTACAAGACACGCCCCTGGGAAATGACATACACGGGCACCACCTGTAACCATTGCGGTGATGGCTGCAAGACGACTCTCTCGGTTCGGAACAACGAAATCATTCGAGCCAACAACCGCGACCACTCCGGTTTTAACGGCGAGTTCCTTTGCGTCAAAGGCCGCTTTGGCTGGGACTTCGTTAACAGCGACCAACGCCTGACGGCGCCGCTGATTCGCAAGAATGGCAGGCAGGAAGCTGGAACCTGGGATGAGGCGTTGGGGCTCACGGCCGACCGCCTCACGGAAATCCTCAAACAGCATGGGCCGGCGTCCGTCGCCGTGATCGGCTCCAATCGCACCACGAATGAGGAGAATTATCTGCTCGGCCGCTTGGCGCGCACGGTGCTTGGAACCAACAATCTTGACCACCACCGCACGGCGGATTACAGCTCGCTCGTGCGTGCGCTGACGGAAGCGAAGGCCCTCGATCGTCACGCAACTATCCAGGACATCTTTGAATCTCCCAGCATCCTTGTTGTGGGCAACGACCCCACCCACCAACATCCGCTGGTCGCATATCAAATTCGTCAGGCGGTCCGCCAGCGCAACGCTCACTTGTATTTGTTGAATAGCCGGGAAATCAAGTTGCAGCGCCAGGCGACTTATAGCGTCGGTGTCAAAGTTGGGGGAGAAGCCGAGGCAATTCGCGCCCTGGCAGGAATCGGATCCTCTGCTGCTGACTTGGGGGTCGGAGCGGCGGTGGCTCTCAGTTCTCTCGGCGAGAAGTTGCACAAAGAATCCAACACGACCATTATTTTCGGGGACGAAATTCGCGGGAAAGATGTGGGGGCCCTGGTTCGCTGGGGACTCACGCTTCCCGGCCGCACTCGATTCGTGGCGCTGGGAGATTATGCCAATTCGCGCGGCGCCGCCGACATGGGCTTGTTACCCGACGTCTTGCCGGGTTATGGGGCACTTTCCGACCCCGCCGTTCGCGAGCGCTTCGAATCCACCTGGCTAGGCGAGTTGCCCACCGAGCCGGGGCGCAACATACTGTCGATCCTCGAAGGTGTTAAATCGGGCGAGATCAAAGCCTTGCTGGTCTTCGGATCAAATCCCGTCAAGACCTTTCACATCGCCAAAGAAGAATTGGGCAAGCTGGGTTTCCTGATGGTGGCGGAACTTTTCCCCACGGAAACGACCGAGGTTGCCCACGTGGTTCTGCCCGCGACCAGCTTTGCGGAAAAATCCGGGACGGTAACCAACACCTGCGGCCAGGTCCAGGCCCTTAAAAAAACCATGCGTAAGGCAGGGACGCGAAGCGACCTGGAGATCGTGCTTGCCCTGGCGAGGCTGCTGGGTCACAAGTGGACTTACGGGTCTTCGGATGACGTGCTGCGGGAGATCATCGCGCGGGTTCCGGGATACGAAATCGCGCTTCCCAACTTGCTGGTCGGACGCGCGGTCGCGACTCAGGCGGCGGGAATGCCACCCGAACTCGCCACCGCAGATCTGATATTCTCCTCCCAGGATTCGCTCTTCACATCGGGAACCTTGAGCCGTTATAGTTGGGCGCTCAATTCAGTGGACGAAGCCAAGAGACCTCATGGCCACATTTTCTGACACGGAATTTCTCTTCCTCGTCGCGGGCGTAAAGATTGTGGTGGTCATCGTTGTTCTATTGACCACAGTCGCTTACACCACGTGGCTGGAGCGCAAGGTGGTGGCCCATATTCAAGCGCGCTGGGGACCGTACCTTGTGGGCCCCCACGGGCTGCTGCAACCGCTGGCCGACGGGGCAAAGTTCATTCTCAAAGAAGATATTATGCCCCTCGAGGCGGATCGCGTGATCTACTGGCTGGCGCCCTTTCTGGGATTTGTCCTGGCGTTTCTCTCCATTTCCGTCATCCCCTTCGGCGGGGGATTCACCTTCCGTGGTCATCCCATCGAGTTTCAAATCACTGACCTGAACGTTGGGCTGCTGTTTATCTTTGCCGTCACCTCCCTGGGCGTGTACAGCATCGCGCTCGCGGGATGGTCCTCCAACAGCAAGTATCCCCTCTTCGGCGCCCTGCGGTCTTCGGCGCAGATGATCAGCTACGAGCTGGCTCTGGGAATAGCCGTGATCGGGGTGCTGATGATCGCGGGAACGCTCAGCCTGCGCGGCATCGTGGAGGCGCAAAGCGGTACTTGGTATATTCACGGCGTCAATACCTGGTTGCCGCATTGGAACATTTTTGTTCAGCCCATAGGTTTTTTTGTTTACTTTACTGCCGCAGTGGCGGAAACGAATCGCGTGCCCTTTGATCTACCCGAAGGCGAAACGGAACTGGTGGGTGGCTTTCACACTGAGTACAGCAGCATGAAATTCGCGATGTTCTTCATGTCAGAGTACGCGAATATGATAACGGTCTCATGCCTTGCCACCCTGTTGTTTTTCGGAGGCTGGCATGGCCCGGTGGGTGGGCCGGCCCTCTTCCGAATCCTTCTTCCCGTTTTTTGGTTTTGCCTGAAAGTTTTTTGTTTCCTGTTTTTCTACATCTGGATGCGCGGCACACTTCCGCGCTTCCGGTACGACCAACTGATGTCTTTAGGATGGAAGTTCCTGCTGCCTTTGGGCCTGCTGAATATTCTGGTGACGAGTTTCCTCATCGCCTGGCACGAGGCAGGATGATCTGATATGGCGATTCTTTTCTATATTTGTGCGGGTCTAGCGGTCCTGGCCGCGCTGAATGTTATCTTGCAGCGCACCCCCGTGTACAGCGCACTCTCGCTGATTGTCGTCCTCTGTTCGCTGGCGTGTGTGTACTTGCTGCTAGGCGCGGAATTCATGGCCGTCATTCAGGTCATCGTGTACGCGGGCGCCATCATGGTTTTGTTTGTTTTCGTCATCATGCTTCTCAATGCGGGCCGCGAAACTACAACCCATCGAAGCCGCATGACCCGGTGGCTGGGTGCCCCCATCATCGCCGCCATTCTGGTTGAGCTATTGGTGGTGGTCTGGGAGCAATTTCCGGCGACCGCGA
Source organism: uncultured Acidobacteriota bacterium (assembly GCA_963804995.1). Taxonomy (GTDB): domain Bacteria; phylum Acidobacteriota; class Terriglobia; order UBA7540; family UBA7540; genus Bog-366. The sequence goes on along the minus strand of CAWDSK010000006.1, from coordinate 640,401 downwards.
AACTTTCCGCCCCGCTGCTCGATGCAAGTCCCAGTGCGATTGGCCATCTGCTTTTCCGGAATTACGTGTTGCCTTTTGAGGTGACTTCCATTTTGATTCTGGTCGCAGTGCTCGGTGCGGTTGTACTGGCTAAGAAGGAGTTCTGAGGTCGAGATGATTGTTCCGCTTTCACATTATCTGGCGCTCAGTGTAATCCTTTTCGTTTTGGGCGCCACCGGATTTATCTTCCGCCGCAACATCATCACGGTTTTCATGTGCATTGAATTGATGCTGAACGCCGTCAACCTGGCGTTTATGGCCTTTTCGCGATATCTGGGAAATCTGGATGGCCAACTCTTTGTCTTTTTCGTCATCGTCGTGGCCGCAGCCGAGGCGGCCGTGGGTTTGGCGATCATCATTGCGCTCTACCGCAATCATGAGTCGCTGAATATTGAAGACCATGATTCGATGAAAATGTGAAGTTGCGCTCGTGCCCATCCCGCGGATCCGCGTGACCTGCAGGAAGGGCCGGAGCAAGCAAAAGTTTAGTTCAGACTGTCATGAACCTGGAAATCCTACTGCTGCTCATGCTGTTGCCCCCGCTCCTGGGTGCAGCCTTGAACGGAATCCTCGGCCGCCGCTTCTCCCAGACCGTGGTCTCCGTGATTGCTTGCGGGGGCGCTGGGCTTTCCATGGTTTTCGCGATGTTTGCGGCATGGGTCTACTCCCGCTCGGCAAGCCAGCCCCTGCCTTTCTCTTACAGCTATTTCACCTGGATCGAAGCGGGATCTTTAAGGGCGAATTACGCACTCTATTACGACCGGCTTACCCTGGTCATGACTCTTACGGTCACGGTTGTCGCCTTTCTGATTCACCTTTATTCGCGCGGGTACATGGAGCACGAAGGCGGATACTACCGCTTCTTTACTTACTTGAATCTTTTTCTGTTCATGATGCTGACCCTCATCACCGCGGCCAACTACCCGCTAATGTTTGTGGGATGGGAGGGCGTCGGGCTCTGCTCCTACTTGTTAATCGGCTTTTACTTCCACAAGAAGAGCGCCTCCGATGCGGGGAAAAAGGCTTTCATCGTAACGCGCATTGGTGACGCAGGCTTCACCGTGGGCGTGGCCCTGCTTTTCTGGACTTTTCACTCCCTGAGTTTCCAGACGGTGTATGCGCGAATCGCCGCTTTGCCGCCAGGGGAATTGAATGGAACATTGACGGCAATCGGTCTGCTCATCTTCCTGGGGGCCGTGGGGAAATCGGCGCAACTTCCACTCTACGTGTGGCTCCCTGATGCAATGGAAGGCCCCACTCCGGTAAGCGCGTTAATCCATGCTGCCACCATGGTGACGGCGGGCGTTTATCTTGTGGCAAGGTCAAGCATCCTCTACGCGCGCGCTCCGGCAGCTCTGGCTATCGTCGGCTTCATAGGCTGCTTGACTGCGTTCTTCGCGGCCACCATCGCACTCACCCAGAACGATCTGAAGCGGATGCTTGCCTATTCCACCATCAGCCAGCTCGGATACATGTTCCTGGGCCTGGGTGTGGGGGCGTTCGCTGCCGGCATTTTCCATTTGATGACCCATGCGTTTTTCAAGTCGCTGCTCTTCCTGGCAGCCGGAAGTGTGATGCACGCCATGAACGGTGAGCTGGACATGCGCAAGATGGGCGGTTTGCGTCACAAGTTGAAGATTACGCACGCGACCTTCTTGATTGCCACGCTGGCCATTAGTGGCGTGCCCGGATTTGCAGGCTTCTTCAGCAAGGACGAGATTCTGGCGGGTGCTTACGAGGGACTCCTGGGCCGGCCCTGGCTGTATTGGCTTGGAACCGTCACCGCCGGGCTCACAGCTTTCTACATGTTCCGTGCGCTTATCCTGACTTTCTGGGGAAAATCGCGGGTCGACCCGGAGACCGAGCACCACGTTCATGAAAGCAGCTCCAAGATGACGGTACCGCTGGTGGTACTCGCGTTCTTTTCGGTTGTCATTGGCTACCTGAGCTGGCCCAGCGCCTGGGGCGGAAGCGAGGCGTTTGACCGGTACCTCGAGCCGGTTTTTGAGCCGGCAGAGGAGGCTCTTCGCAACGTTTACGCCTATCACTTGCAGGGTCTCAGCCCGGGCGCGTTGATGGGATTCTCGATTCTCGCGGCCTTCGTCGGAATTGGATTGGGCATCTGGTGGTATTGGAAATCCACGGATATTCCCGAACAATTGGCCACGCGTTACGCAGATTTGTATAACATCCTGATCCACAAATACTACGTTGACGAGTTCTATAACTGGCTGGTCGTGCGACCTATTCGCGTTGTCTCGGAAAAAGTTCTGTGGCGAGTTATTGATGTGGGCGCAATCGACAACTTGCTGGTCAACGGTACAGGAGAGGCTAACTCAGCGGTCGGAAATCTCCTGCGACGCATTCAGTCTGGAAATATCCCAAGCTACGCAGCTTGGGTGCTACTGGGAGCCGTATTATGGCTTTTTTATACATTCGTAATTCGCTAAGGTCGGCAACGCAGCGCTTGTAGATACGATATATGTCCTGGATCACGCAGCACTACCTCACGATCATTATCTTTTTCCCGCTGCTGGGCGCCGTCGTCATCGCTTTCGTCGGACGCGAGCGGGCGTCCGCCGTTCGGTGGATCGCACTTCTCAATTCAGTGCTGACCTTCCTGTTTACCGCTTGGCTCTATTTTGGCTTCGACCCGCATCGTGCCGGCATGCAGTTTCAGGAATTTCACGTCTGGATGCCGCTGCCTCCCGTCAATTACCACCTGGGGGTGGATGGTCTGAGCGCGCTCCTGATCCTTCTCGCCGGATTTCTCACGCCGATTTCCGTTATGGCCTCCTGGAGCAGCATCACGCATCGCGTCAATGAGTTCTTCATCTTCCTGCTCGCTCTCGAAACCGGAATGATTGGAGTCTTTGCCTCGCTTGACTTGATCCTCTTCTTTGTCTTCTGGGAAGTGATGCTCATTCCCATGTATTTCCTGATTGGCATCTGGGGGCACGAGCGGCGCGTTTACGCAGCCATCAAATTCGTCCTATACACGATGGCTGGCTCTGCCCTGATGCTTACGGGGATTCTTTATCTCTATAACCTCACGGGGTCCTTTGATTTGCCCCGGATTTTAAGCCACCTGACCACGACTTCGGTACTGTCTCCGCAGGCGGAACGGTGGCTCTTCCTGGCATTCTTCCTTGCCTTCGCCATCAAAGTTCCCCTCTTCCCATTTCATACCTGGTTGCCCGATGCGCACGTGGAGGCCCCCACAGCCGGATCGATCATCCTGGCCGGCGTCCTTCTCAAAATGGGGACCTACGGCATGCTGCGCTTCTGCCTGCCCCTCTTCCCTGATGCTTCGCGGGAGTTTGCCCCTGTTGTCTGCGCCCTCGCCATCGTCGGCATTATCTATGGCGCGCTGGTGGCCATGGTGCAGCCCGACTTGAAAAAGCTCGTCGCTTACTCCTCGGTCGCGCATCTGGGATTCTGCGTGCTGGGGATTTTCGTTTTCAATGCGCAAGGCATCGAAGGCTCCATCTACCAGATGTTCAGCCACGGAGTTTCAACCGGCGCGCTCTTCCTGTTGGTCGGGATGCTGTATGACCGCCGGCACACCCGCCTGATCAGCGAGTTCGGCGGGTTGGCCACCTCGGTACCCGTTTACAGCACATTTTTCCTGATTGTGGTCTTGTCCTCCCTGGGCCTTCCGATGTTGAACGGTTTTGTCGGTGAATTCCTGATCATCGTGGGGTCTTATCGTAGCAATGCGTATTACGCCGCACTCGCCGCGGTGGGAGTGGTGCTGGCCGCTGTTTATTTGCTCTGGATGTATCAACGAGTGTTTTACGGTGAGATCACGAACGAAAAGAACCGTACCCTTGCGGATTGCGACTTCCGCGAGAAACTGATCCTCACAATTATGGCCGCCATTATCCTGGGGATGGGGATTTACCCGCAGCCGTTCTTGCGGCGAATGGATCACAGTGTAACTGCGATTATGCTTCGCCTCGAAAGGCGAACTTTGGTATACGCGCAGCGGGCGCCCGCCGGGCACCTGGGGGGTGGGCGATGATCACTCTCCAGACCACCGACATGGTTCGCATTCTTCCCGAAATCGTTCTCGCTCTGGTGGGCGTTGTGATCATGGTTCTGGAGCCCTTCGTTCCTCCTGAGCGCAAGAAACTCCTCGGCTGGATAGCTCTCCTCGGCGTAGCCGGCGCCGGGGCGGCAACCGTCAGGACTTCTTTTGATCCCGGGCCGGCGTTTGGGGGTTCCATTGCCGCTGACGGATTCAGCTTCTATTTCATTTTTCTCATCCTGCTGGTTGCCGCCCTGGTCATCCTCGGATCGATGGATTACCTCAAACGCGAAAACACTCAACATGGCGAGTTCTACTCGCTCGTCTTGCTGGGAACGGTGGGGATGTGTTTCATGGCATCCTCCACGGATCTCATAATGATTTTCCTGGGGCTCGAAATCTCGTCGATCTCAACTTATATCCTGGCGGGATTCCGGCGAACCGACAAGCTCTGCACCGAGGCGGCGCTGAAGTACTTTCTTCTGGGTTCGTTTGCAACCGCATTTTTCCTGTACGGGATTGCCTTCGTCTACGGTTTGACGGGAACCACAAATTTGCTGGTAGCGGGCGCACGCCTGAGTGACCCTTTGCAATGGACCGTATTCGCACGGGTAGCCTTAGTCCTGATGTTTGTGGGGCTGGGCTTTAAACTCTCCACAGTTCCTTTCCAGATTTGGACCCCCGATGTTTACCAGGGGGCGCCGGCTCCAGTCACAGCGTTCCTCTCTGTCGGCCCCAAGGCAGCCGCCTTTGCCATCCTCCTCCGGATCTTCCTTGCGAGCTTTGGCTCGGCGGAAGCGGTGAGTTCCCCTATCCTCTGGATCTCCGCAGCGCTCACCATGAGCCTCGGCAACCTGGCAGCGCTCTGGCAAACCAACGTCAAGCGACTCCTCGCCTATTCTTCGATTGCCCACGCTGGGTATATTCTGGTGGGCGTGGCGGCAGGTGGTTCGCGCGGAATGTCAGCAGTCATGTTTTATCTGATGGCCTACGCGCTGATGAACGTAGGGGCATTTATCCTGATCGCGCATTTGTCGGGAACAGGCGAACGCCTGGTCCAGATCGAAGACTACAGGGGATTGGCGTTCGCACGGCCCGGAGTGGCTGCATGTCTCGCCGTGCTTTTTCTCTCGCTTGCCGGGTTTCCCACGACCGCAGGCTTTTTGGGTAAACTCTACCTTTTCCGGGCGGCGATGCACTCTCACCTGATCGGACTCACGGTTCTGGCTTTATTGAACAGCGTTGTATCGGTTTATTACTATTTTAGAATTATTGTCGCGATGTATATACACGAGGAGAAAAACGATACCGCTACCGCCGTATTGTCTTGGCCGGTGCGCACCGCCTTGGCGGTCAGCGTTCTCGGGATCTTTTACCTCGGACTGGCGCCGGACAGTCTCATGGGCCTGGCCACGCTCGCAGCCATGCCATACCTGAAGTGAGGGTAACGCACACGTGCCCTACCGCGCGCCTCTCCGCGGCTAGGAAAACTCCAGAACGACGCGGCCTCACGAACGATTCATTCCTTGGGACTGCCTCTGGGCCACCTGGGGGATCTATCACCCTGAAGTGTCCCCCAAATACAAAGGGGAGGCCAGAAGCCTCCCCTTGCCGATCTGGCGCAGTTGGAACTTGTTAGCCCAACTTGACTTTTAGGAAGATGATGGCGAAAGTGTAGAGCGCCATCGACTCGATCAGAATCAAGGCCAAGATCAACGCGAACTGAATTCCCGGCCGAGCCCCGGGGTTACGCGCCAATCCTTCGCAGGCAGCCGCTGTTGCCTTCGATTGGGCATAGCCGCAGACCGCGGAAGCAATGGCCATGGCAAAGCCGGCGGTGATAATTACCCATTTTGTGGTGTCTGCCTCTCCTCCACCGGGTGCGGTCTGAGCATAGACCGGCGCGGCCAGAAGCAAGCCTAAGAGACTCCCGAATAACATAATCGCATTGCGTTTCACTGTATTCCTCCTGAGGAGCTCCCCCGCCTGAGCGGGCATAGCCCCTGATGAAATGTCGCCAGGGGGTGGTTCCCCATCATCCCTCGTGCAGATGGGGCTCACATTGGCGATTGGTGCCTAAACTCAGTGCTCCTCAGCCACTGCCATGCTGATGTAAATCGCCGGCAGGAGCATGAAGATGTACGCCTGGAGCAAAGAAACGAAGAGGTGCAGCCCCATGAAGATGACGGGGATGCCAATCGGAATCATCCCTCCGAACACCCGCTCCAGGATTCCGCCCACCAGCATGTTGGCGTAAAGACGAACGCTGAGCGACAGCAGGCGGCCGAAATTTCCGATAACTTCAATCGGGAACATAATGATGGCGATGGCCATCAGCGGTCCGCACAAGTGCTTGAGGTAGCCCACCACTCCGTGATGGCGAATGCCCTGGTAGTTGTAATAAAGGAACGCCACCAGCGCGCAGCCGAGCGTGGCCTGGATCAGGCCCGTAGGGCTCACTTCAATCTCTAATTTGGAATCGGGCACGGCAAGAGTGGGAATCAGGCTCAACATATTGCACGCTGCCACGAAGATGAACAGGGTGCCGAGCATGGAAGTATACTGAGCGCCGCCATGCCCGATGATTTCCTCCGCCGTTGAGTTCGCGAACCCCACGATTTCCTCTGCAATATGCTGCAACTTTCCAGGGTTCTCCACGGAAAGTTTGCCGCGCAGAATCAGCGCGACCACGACGAGGATAAGGATGACCAGAACCTGCATCGCCAGGTAATCCGGAATGGGATGCGCGGGATCGGCGGGCGCAAATCCCAGGACGGTCAGTAATGGCGTTACCAACCACGCCAGCAGTTTGTTCAAGATGATCGTGAACCAAATTTTATGTTCCATAAATGAATGCCAGTATGAGGAGCCTAGCCACTTTCCACAACCTCAAGATTCTCGAAACGCTTGCGCGGCCTGAACTGCGCCTTCGATCATCGCCCCGGCAGCAGGGACGAACAACCCCCCTATGATTGCTACCATTGGCAGCCAGCCGGTTTTGTAAAATAAAAAGACCACACCGAACATCAGCGGATATCGGACCACGAACTTGGCAATGACGCGTCGGGGAATTTTGACCTGCCCCGCGGACATCAATGCTTCAATCACTTCGTGCAGCCAATAATAGCCGAGCACCGCCAGAAAGGCTCCCAGGGCGAATCCCAGGGCGAGGCGCACGTGGCCGCAGGCGAGAATCACACTGGCAGCCGCAACTCCACATCCCACCATCCAGCGCGGCAATCGCGCCTCAGCTTGCGCCAGATCCATCGTTTGACTGATTTCTGTCGTCACGCTTCTCCGCTCGGGTGAGGATCGCCAGGATTTCCACAACTCCCGCCGCTGCACCCAGAAAACCCATGACCAGTGTGATGATCGGCGAGGTGTGCAGCCACCGATCCAACCACCAACCCAACCCAAACCCGCCCACCGCGGCAGCGGGGATTATAAACCCCAGGCTGGTGTAAAAGCCAACTTGCGCCCAGAGACTCATCCGCTGGTCCGGAGTCTTGGGCACGATTCCTCCTGATTACGACGAGAAGAAAGGCCGCACAGCTTCCCGCGCCAAGATAATGAAGGGTTCCGGATAAACCCCGATCAGCAGCGTCATGGCGATCGTAACGCCCAGCGCAATCGTCAGGCCGGGGCTCGTCGCGAGGGGAATTGAATCCGTGGCCTTCTTCATAAACATGGCCACCACAATCCGGAAGTAATAGTAGAGCGCCACGACTGAATAGACAACTCCAAGCACGGCCAAATAGTAGTGCCCAGTCTCAATCAAAGAGAGAAAAATGAAGTATTTCCCAATAAAGCCCGCCGTGGGAGGAATGCCCGCCAGCGATAGCAAGAAGATGAGCATCAGGATGGCCAGTCCCGGCGCGCGAGCCATCAGGCCGGAGAGGTCATCGATCTCGTCACCAATCAGGTTCTTGCGCCGCATCATAATGATCACGGTGAAAGCGCCCAGGTTCATAAATGCATAAACCAGCAGATAGATCAGGATGGCGGTCAGCCCTTCGCGATTTCCATCCGCGGTGGCCACCAACCCCAATAATAGATATCCGACGTGGGAGATCGTTGAGTAGCCGAAGAAGCGTTTGATATTCGTCTGGGTAATTGCCGCGAGATTGCCGAGCGTCATCGTGGCGATGGCGACTCCAATGGTCAACGCCTGCCACTCCGCCCGCATGGGCCACAGCGCCGTGATCAGGATGCGTATGAAGAGAGCGAAGGACGCGACCTTGGGAGCGACCGAGATGAAGGCCGTGATGGAGGTCGGGGCGCCTTCGTAGACATCAGGTGTCCACTGATGGAAAGGCACGGCGGCGATCTTAAAGTAGATGCCCGCCAGCAGCGTGATCATGGCAACCCAGGAAAGCGGGTCGGAAGCCGGGCGCTCCGAAAGGCGCTGGGCGATGACACTCAGTTTGGTTGAGCCGCCAATCCCGTACAGCAGCGACATGCCGTAAAGAAGCAACCCGGAGGAAAACGCCCCGAGCAGAAAGAACTTCACCGCCGCTTCGTTGGACCTCAGATTGACCCGCAGGAAACCCGTCAGCACATACTCACACAGCGCCATGAGTTCCAGGGCGATGAAAAGCACAATCAGGTCGGCGCCAGACGCCAGGAGCATCATTCCCACTGCGGCAAAAAGCAGCAGAGCGTAATACTCACCGAGGTTGGCTTCCTCAATTTCCAGATATTTTGCGGATATCAGAACCACGATGGCGGTGGCCAACACAATGACCATCTTGGCGAATAGCGCGAAGGAGTCGAGGGTGAAGGTCCCGCCAAATCCCGAATAGGAGGCCTGACGAATCAGCGGCGCTTGCCAGAAAATTCCGAGTTGCAGAGCGGCGAAGGCCAACCCGATCAGGGCGAGCACGGCATTCAGATACTTGTCGCTTTTCTCCAGCAGGAAATCAAACAGCAGGACGGCCAGGCCAAACATGGTCAGGAGGATCTCCGGCTTGAGGGCCTGGTAGTCCGTCAGTTGAAAGAAGGCGTTCCACATCAGTGGTTCGCTCCTGTCGCGGCCGAGGGAGTTTCGAGCCTGGCCTGCGCTGTCTGGGGCGATCGCGTCATCACCCGTGCCGCTTGCGGCGCCTTAAAGAAATTGGGATTCACGCTTTGGACGATGGCGTTGACCGGTTTCTCCAGCACATCAAAAAACGGCTTGGGGTAAATGCCGATCCAAAACGCCCAAATGACGAGCGGAACAAGGGTCATGATCTCGCGGAAACTCAGGTCCTTGAGGACCTGGTTCTTGGGATTCTCGCAGGCCCCAAACATGGTCCGTTGATAGAGCCAGAGCATATAAGCCGCTCCCAGAACGATCCCGGCGACGGCCCAGGCCGCCCAATGCCAGTTCACTTCGTATGCCCCTTGCAGGATCGTGAACTCGCCGATGAAACCATTGAGAAGCGGTAAGCCAATCGAAGAGAGCATGATGATCATGAATAGCGTCGCATAAACGGGCATGACGTTTGAAAGCCCGCCCAGTTCCTTGATCTCACGAGTGTGCCGGCGTTCGTAAATCAGGCCGACAATCAAGAAGAGGGCGCCGGTCGAAATACCATGGTTGATTTGCTGAATCACGCTTCCTTGCAAGCCGTGCGGATTGAGCGCGAAAATTCCCAGGGTGCAGAAGCCCAGGTGGCTGACCGACGAATACGCGATTAGCTTCTTCATGTCACGCTGCATCAGCGAGACCAGTGCCCCATAAATGATGGCGACGAGGGACAGCGCCACCATGACTCTTACAATCGTGGGGTTTGAACTCGCTTGCGGCAGCAGGGGCAGCGAGAAGCGAACGAAACCGTAAGTGCCCATCTTCAACAGAACGCCCGCCAGGATCACCGAGCCTGCCGTGGGCGCCTCCACGTGAGCGTCCGGCAACCAGGTATGGAACGGAAACATCGGCACCTTGATGGCGAAGCCAATCATGAAAGCCCAGAAGACCCAATATTGGAGATTGAGCGGCCAGGCGTGGCTGTGATTCATCAAGCCCAGAAGGTTAAACGTGTACACTCCCGTGTCAGCGTGGAAGCGGAAGTAAAGCGTCAGGATGCCGAGCAGCATCAGAACCGACCCCGCCAAAGTGTAAAGGAAGAACTTGATGGCGGCGTAAAGTTTGCGCGGCCCGCCCCAAACCCCGATGATGAAGTACATCGGAACCAGCATGACTTCCCAAAACACATAGAAGAGGAAGAAATCGAGCGACATGAAAACGCCCAGCATCCCCGCCTGGAGCAGCAGGAACATGGCGTAATATTCCTTCACGCGTTCCTGAATCGAAGTCCAGGAGGAGAGCACGGCAAGGAAACCCAGCACCGTGGTCAGCATGATGAGCAGAAAGCTGATGCCGTCGATTCCCAGGTGGTACTGCGCGCCGATGGAAGGTATCCAGGTGTGTTGTTCGACGAACTTGAACTGCTGCTCCGGACTCTCGCTCGAAAACCAGAAGACCAGGGGCAGGGAGGCAAGGAAATTCACGAACATCACGACGTTGCCCCACCAACGAGCGGCCTGCTTGTTTTCGCGTGGGATGAAGAACAGCGGGATCATCCCCACCACCGGAATAAAGAGGATGATGCTCAGAACATGGTCATGGAAGAACGGCATCGTCAACCTCGGGAAAGCAGTTCAGTTCAAAGATTCGCTTACCAACGCTCCTTAGAAATGCATCAAGTAGTAAGTCATAAAAATCAAAACACCGAGTGTAATAAACCATGCATAAGTCTGCACCAAACCGGTCTGCAAGATCTTGGCCGGATAACTCAGCAGTTTCACAGTGAATGCCATGACGTTGACCAGGCCGTCGATGACCCAGGTGTCCCACAAGCGCGATAGTTCCGCCGTCACGCGCGTGAACCAGCCCACGAGGTTGACGCCGCCATCCACCACGCCCAGGTCAAATGCCGCCAGGGCACTGCCCAGATCTTTAACCCGGTTTACGAAGAGGGCGTCATAGATTTCATCGACATAATATTTGTGGAGCAAAACCCGGTGCAGACCCGCAAACGCGGAAGATACGCGATCGGAAAGCGCCGGCTGCTGCACATACATTCGATAGGCAACGTAAATGCCCGCGGCCGCTGTCGCCACCGAGAGCAGCATCAGGAAATATTCCATTCCTTGCGCGGCTTCATGCATGGGCACAGGGGGGTTGCCCTCGAAGACCGGCTCCAGAAACCTTCCAAACCATTCGCCGCCCCACAAAGCCTTTGGCCAGCCGATAAATCCGCCTACGATCGAGAGGACCGCCAGGGTTACCAGGGGAATGAGCATGGGCTGGGGAGATTCGTGAATGTGATGTTCTATGTCATGGGGCACGCGCGACTCACCCCAAAAGGTCATGAAAATCAGCCGGAACATATAGAACGCCGTCAGCCCTGCAGTAATCCAGCCTACGGCCCAGAGCAGCGTGTGCCCGTACGGACCCGCAAAGGATTGCCACAGAATCTCGTCCTTGCTGACGAACCCCGCGAGCGGCGGTATTCCAGAAATTGCCAGCGCCGCCACTGCCATGGTCCAGTACGTGGTGGGAATCTTGTTCTTCAGGGCTCCCATTTTGCGCATGTCCTGCTCGCCGCTCAGGGCGTGAATCACGCTGCCGGAAGCGAGGAACAGCAGAGCCTTGAAGAAAGCGTGCGTCATCAAGTGGAAAACACCGGCCCCGAACGCCCCCACGCCGCACGCCAGAAACATGTAACCCAACTGGCTGACCGTCGAATAGGCCAGCACGCGCTTGATGTCGTTTTGCACGAGGCCAATCGAAGCCGCCCAGATCGCCGTGGCCACGCCAATCGCCGCCACCACCGCCAGCGCCATAGGCGCCAGGGAGAAGAGCGCGTTCGACCGCGCCACCATATAAATGCCCGCGGTTACCATGGTGGCGGCGTGAATCAAGGCGCTGACCGGAGTGGGGCCCTCCATTGCATCCGGCAACCAAATGTAGAGGGGAATCTGCGCTGATTTTCCCGTGGCGCCAATGAAGAGCAGAATGCAGATGGCGGTAATCACGCCGTCGCCCACTGGGAAACGGCCACTGCGGGCGGCTTCCGTGATGGGCTGAAAGGCCAGCGTCCCGAAGGTCACGACCATGAGCATCACACCCAACAGGAACGCCGCATCGCCGATGCGATTAACAATGAAAGCCTTCTTGCCGGCATCCGACGCAGACTTGCGCAGGAAATAGAATCCGATCAGGAGATAGGAGCAGAGCCCCACGCCTTCCCAGCCCACAAACATCATCAGGTAATTGTCAGCCAGCACCAGGACCAGCATGGAGAACATGAAGAGGTTGAGGTAACCAAAAAAACGGTAATACCCGCCTTCATGCGCCATGTAGCCAATGGAATAAACGTGAATCAGGAAACCCACACCGGTCACCACCAGCATCATGACGCAGGAGAGCGGGTTGAGCTGCATGCCCACGTTGACGTTGAGATTTCCGAGTGACCCATTCGCCAGATGGAACGCCCCGGCGGGCAGCCAGGTGTACAAAGGCCGAAGGAAAACGTGGTGGGAGGACTCCGGCAATCCCAGAAATTGAATGAAGCAACCCAGGGCCCATAAAAACGACAGGCCCGGCAACCCCACGGAAACCGCAGAGACTGCCCGGTTCGAAAGCCGGCGCCCGAACAAGAGCTGGATAGCCGCTCCCAGCACGGGGAAGATCGGGATTAACCAAATGTAGTCTAGCATGGCATCTAAAGGTTAAAGGCTAAAGGGTAAAGGGTAAAAAAGTTTAAAGTGTAAAGGTTAAAGGCTAAAAAAACCTGGCTCGCGCCTTGCCTTTACCAACCCTCTTTCATCCTTCTTATTCCTCTTAGCCTACGTCCGCCACCCTTACCGGATGTCCGGTGGTGGCCTCAGTCTGAATCATCAATGTTTTCACCACTTCAGCAAGTCGATTTGATCCGCGTTGACGGTCTCCTTATTACGGAAGAACGCGATGATCAAGCCCAGGCCGACAGCCGCTTCCGCCGCAGCGTCGGTAATAACGAAGATCGCGAACACCTGGCCATCGACAGAACGGAAGTATTGTGACAAGGCTATCAGGTTGATATTGACGGCATTTAGAATCAGCTCGATCGACATCAGGATAATCAAAACGTTGCGCCGCGTGAGCACACCAATGACCCCGATGGTGAACAAGCCGCTTCCGAGAAAAAGGTAATATTCCGTGGGAATCATTCCAACTTCCTCTTGGCCATGATCACGGCCCCCACCATGGCGACCAGTAATAGAATCGAGGCAATCTCCACGGGCAGCATGTAATTCTGGTAAAGCGCCATCCCCACCGCCTGGGTATTTCCGACGGGAGCAGGAACCATGGGGCGCGCGGGCAAATGGAGGCCCTGGCCGTGGTTGTAAAGCGCATAGCCGAGCTCCGCAAGCACGATAACCGCGGTCAGCAACGCCACCTGCCACTGCCGCGCAAAGCGCGCTTGCGTTAAGGCCACGTCGATGTTGACCAGCATGACCACAAAGAGAAACAGCACCATGATTCCACTGACGTAAATGATAACCTGCACGGCAAAAAGGAACTCAGCGTGTTGCAACAGGTAAACCCCGCCCACCCCAAAAAGCGTCACGACCAGCCAAATCACGCTGTGAATGGCATTGCGGCGGGTAATCACCATGATGGCTGAAGCCAGCGTCACCGCCGAGAGAATCGCGAACGTGATGAGCTCCAGCATAGAAAAACCTATGACTCGGTCTCTTTCCCTAGTGTGGTGTCCCGGTTAATATTTGACAAGGCTGTTTGACCCCCTCACCCCCCAGCCCCTCTCCCCCAAAGGGGCGAGGGGAGAGTTAATTTTCTTACCCTCGCCCCTTTGGGGGAGAGGGTGGCTGGCCGAGGCGTTCTCATCAGCCGAGGCCAGACGGGTGAGGGGGTTCTACCCCTTGTCAACTCTAACGCGGGACACCACACTAGCGCGTATAGCGCGCCGGTTGGGGCCCTTCTTCGAGCGCCTGCCGGTCCCAGATCATGCCTTCCCGCGTGTAGTTGGTGATCTCAAAATCCTGGGTCAGTTCCAGCGCATCCACCGGGCAAGCGTCCTCACACAGCCCGCAAAACATGCAGCGTGAAAGATCGTAGGTGAAAGTCGTCAACCGCTTCTTGCGATCCTCCGTGCGCGCCCAGCCCACCACAATCAAATTCTCCGGGCAGGCGATGGAGCACAAGTTGCAGGCGATGCACAATGTCTCGCCGGATTCCGGATGGTTGTTTAGCCGCGGCGCGCCGCGATAACGCTCCGCCACGGGCGGCCGCTCCAGCGGATACTGCTCCGTGTAAGTTGCGTCCGGTCGCTGATAGGAAAACGTCAGCCGCAGACCTTTGATCAGGTCCACCAGGAATATCCGCCGCAGAAAATCCTTCCAATCCATCCTCACCTACCCAGCCACGCCAGCGGCGTCGCCGCAACGTGCGAGCTCATAAGATACCGAACCACCGCAGTCACAATCAGATTCGCGATGGCCAAGGGGATCATCCACCGCCAACCCACGTTCATTAACTGGTCATAGCGGTAACGCGGGAAAGTTGCACGATACCAGATGAAGGCGTAAAGGAACGTCAGAACTTTCGCGCCAAACCAGAAAATGCCCTGAATGGCATTCAGCACCGGCGGGTAAGCCACCAGAATCGCCAGCACCACGAAACCCGCGGTCAGGACTATGAAGAAATAGCGTTCAAGCTGGACCGAACTCTTCAGCCCCAGCCACAGCACAAACGCGCCCGCGCCCAGGAAAGCCAGGATGGGTGTGAACTTCAGGAAATCCAGGGCGGTAACGCCGGCAAAGGGCCGCAGCCATCCCCCCAGGAAAAGCGTCACTGCGACGCACGACACCACCACCATGTTCGTGTATTCCGCCATGAAGTAAAGCGCGAAGCGGAAGCCGCTGTATTCCGTATGGAAACCCGCCGTCAGCTCCGACTCGGCCTCGGGCAAGTCAAAGGGATTACGATTGGTTTCAGCCACAGCCGCGATGAGGTAAATCATGAAGGCCAGCGGCTGCAGAAACACGTTCCAAACGCCCATGCTGAGTTGCCGATTTACAATATCCACCATGCTGAGGGAGTTCGAAATCAGCAGCACCCCCACCAGCGCCATTCCCGCCGCAACCTCATAACTGACCAGTTGCGCGGAGGAGCGCAGCGCACCCAGCAGAGGATAATGACTGTTCGACGACCAGCCGCCCAGAATGATTCCGTAGATGCCGAGTGAGGAGACCGCCAGAATAAAAAGCAGGCCAATATTGATGTCGGTAATGTAGAAATTTCCCGCGAAGGGAATGGCGGCAAATACTGTGAAGGCCGCAGCGACGCTGATGGCGGGCGACAACAGGAACACCCATTTGTCGGCGCCGGCGGGAATGATGTCTTCCTTCAACAGCAGCTTCAATCCGTCGGCCACCGGTTGCAGCAATCCCCAGGGGCCCACGCGCATGGGGCCCAGGCGCGCCTGCATAAACGCCAGAACTTTGCGCTCCATGTAAACCAAATAGGCAACAATTCCGGAAATCACCCCGAAAACAATAAGGATCTTGATGAGGGCGAGAAGCAACGGATTGGCAACGAGGAAATTTTGTGTGCTTTCTAGCATGTTTCCTAAGTTTAAAGTGTAAAGGGTAAAGGCTGAAACTTAAGCCGGCGCAGTACCCTTTATCCTTTACCCTTTATCCTTTATCCTTTACCCTTTATCCTTTACCCTTTATCCTTTACCCTTTATCCTTTACCCTTTATCCTTTACCCTTTATCCTTTACCCTTTACACTTTAACCTTTCTTCACCCTTTACCCTTTCCTTACCGGTCCACTTCGCCGAGCACGATGTTGAGCGTGCCCACGATGGCCACGATATCGGCCACCAGATGACCTTGGGCCATCTTGTCAAATGCCTGCAGGTTGATGAGCGAGGGCGGCCGCACGCGCACGCGATAGGGATTCACGGTCCCGTCGCTGACCACGTAATAGCCCAGCTCACCTTTGGGCGCCTCGATGGAATGATAGACCTCGCCAACCGGCGGCTTGATGACCTTGCCAACTTTTCCAAAGATGGGCCCGGGCGCCAGGCGCTCCACGCACTGCCGCGTGATGCGGACGGACTGGCGCATTTCCTCCATACGTACCATGTACCGGTCGTAGGTGTCGCCAAACTCGCCGATGGGAACATCAAACTCTACCTTGTCGTAGGCTTCGTAGGGTTGAGCTTTGCGAATATCCCACTTCACGCCGGAGCCGCGCAGCACGGGCCCCGTAACCCCGTAGGCGATGGCGTCTTCTCCTGAGATCACGCCCACCTTGCGCGTCCGGTTAATCCAGATACGATTCTTGGTGAGCAACTGCCCGTACTCATCAATCTTGGGCATGAAATAATCGCAGAACTTTATCGTATCCTTCTCAAACCCGTCGTAGAGGTCGTATTGCAGTCCCCCGATGCGAAAGGCGTGAGTGGTGAGGCGGGCTCCGCAATACTTCTCGAAGATCTTCAGGACTTCCTCGCGCTCGCGGAAGGTGTAGAAGACCGGGGTCATGGCGCCGAGGTTGAGCGCGTGCGTGCCCAGCCAGAGCAGGTGGCTGGCAATGCGCTGCAATTCGGCCAGTATCATCCGCGTGTATTGCGCCCGGGGAGGAATCTCCACGCCCAGCAGCTTTTCCACCGCTTCCACATATCCCATGCCGTTGGTCACGGCGGCGCAATAATCCATGCGGTCCACGTAGGGAGCGAATTGTGCATAGGTGCGGTTCTCGGCAATCTTTTCGACCCCGCGATGCAGGTAGCCGATGATGCACTCCGTGCCGATTACGCGCTCGCCGTTGAGCTTCAACTTGATGCGCAGCACTCCGTGGGTGGCGGGATGCTGCGGCCCCATGTTGATGACCAGCTCATTGGCGTTGAGGAAAGTGGCTTCCGTCATGGTTTACTGTGCGCTCTCGATCCCGAGGTTGTTCTTCACCCAAGCTTCGTCCTGTTTGAGGATGTCATAATCCTTGCGCAGCGGGTGCCCCACCCATTCGTCCGGCATCAGGATGCGCTTCAAATCCGGGTGGCCTTCGTACTCCACCCCGAACATGTCATAGATTTCGCGCTCGAGCCAGTTCGCCGTCACCCAGACGCCCGTGACCGACGGTACTTTCTCTCCCTCACCCACTTGCACGCGCAGCCGTAAACGGTCATTCCTCTCGAAGGAATAAAGATGATAAACGACGTTGAATCGCTTCTCGCGCTTGGGGTAGTCGGCTGCCGTTTCATCAGTCAGCATAGTGTAACCGCCGCCCTCGGAGCCTTTCAGGAATTGGCACATCGCGACCAGGTGGTCTTTGGCCACGTTCAGCGAGGGCTGGTTGCGGAAGATCACGGCTTCACTGATCGCACCAGGGAACTTCTTCTGCAGAGTATCCAGAAGCGGGTTCGACCAGGGCTCAGGTTTGACGGGAGCTTTTGCCGCTGGGGGCTTGGCCGGAGTCGCGGCGGCGGGTTTGGCAGGCACAGCCGCCGGCGCTTTGGGAGGTGCGGACATTTCACCAGCCGTGCCCGCCGGAGCCACAGGCTTGGCAGGCGCGGCGGCCTCGGGCTTGGCTTGAGGACTTGCCCCGCCGCCCTCCGCGGCAGTCTTTTGAGCAGGGGTCCCGGCCCCTTCGGCCGCCGGTGGCGGCCCCTGTTTTTCGTCGGTCATTGGCCTCAGGTGATGACGGGAATGCCTAAGAGTCCCACTCCAAAACGTTGAATTTTCGCACACGCCAATCACCCTGTCAATAACGCGTCGCACCATGGTGGCACCCTGCGCCGCAAGCCAATCTGCGTTCGCCAGCTTGACAGGCCAGGATTTGACTATCAAGAGGGAATCTACACTCCGTATTGAAAGGTAGCCCACGTTCGAGTAGGATTCACGCCAACACAGATCGGGGGAGTCACAACATGGAATTAGTGAAGCACCTCTTTTACATGGCCGTCGGGGCGCCACTCGCTTTGGGATTCCTTTTTGCCATGACCAACCTTTCGGGGCAGTCCGCCTGGAACGAAATCAGCGCCCAGAGGATGCTGGATAACATCAAAGTTCTTTCTTCGGACGAATACCAGGGGCGCGCACCAGCTTCCAAGGGTGAGGAACTTTCGACGCACTTCATCGCAGGGCGATTCAAGGAATTGGGTTTGAAGCCCGGCAACCCGGAGGGTACGTACTTTCAAAACGTCCCCCTGGTGGGAATTGCGGCTGACCCAAGCGCGCAGTTGGTGTTTGCCGATACCGTGCACGGAAAGCAGTTGACCCTCAAGTACGCCGACGACTTCGTGGCCTGGACCAAACGCGTTAAGCCCGCCGTCAGCATCGACGCCGACCTGGTTTTTGTTGGCTACGGGATTGTCGCACCGGAGTACAAGTGGGATGATTACAAGGGTGTGGACGTGAAGGGCAAGGTTTTGGTGATGCTGATTAATGACCCGCCTGTGCCAGACCCCGCGGACCCTTCCAAGCTTGACGAGAAGACCTTCAAGGGCAAGGCCATGACCTACTACGGCCGCTGGACCTATAAATTTGAGATTGCGGCTGCGAAGGGCGTGGCGGGCTGCCTGATCGTTCACCAGACAGCTCCGGCGGGTTACCCGTGGGGGGTTGTCAAGAATAGTAATTCCGGCGAACAGTTTAGCCTGCTGACAAGTGACCAGGGCATGTCGCGCAGCGCCGTGGAAGGTTGGATGACTTACGACCGGGCCAAGGAACTCTTCGCGATGGCGGGCAAGAATTTCGATGCGCTTGAGAAAGCTGCCGTCAGTCGCGATTTCCGGCCCGTGGACCTGGGCATCAAGGCGTCGCTCGCGCTCAAGAACACGGTCCGCACCATCGAGTCGAAGAACGTGGTGGCCAAAGTTGAGGGCGCGGACCCCGAGCATCGGGATGAATACGTCATCTATACCGCGCACTGGGATCACTTGGGGATTGGTCCGGAAGTGAATGGCGACAAGATCTATCACGGGGCCGTGGACAATGCTTCGGGTGTGGCGGGCCTGCTGGAACTTGCCCGGGCCTTCACGCATATCCAGCCGCCTCCGCGCCGTTCGATCCTGTTTCTGTCGGTGACCGCTGAGGAGCAGGGCCTGCTGGGCTCGCAGTACTACGCGGAGCATCCTCTCTATCCGCTTACGAAGACGCTGGCGGAGATCAATATGGATGCCCTGAACATGCTCGGGCGGACGAAGGATATTGAGGTCATCGGCCTCGGGCAGTCCACGCTGGATGATCTGGTCGTGGCCGTCGCGACGGAGCAGGGAAGAGTGGTGAAGCCGGACGCCGAGCCGGAGAAGGGCTTCTACTACCGCTCGGACCATTTCAGTTTCGCCAAGCAAGGCGTGCCTGCGCTCGATCGCGGAAGCGGCGTGGATTACCTCGGCAAGCCCGCGGGGTGGGGCCTCCAAATGAGGGAAAAGTTCACCACGCAGGACTACCACAAACCTTCGGATAAGATAAAGCCCGACTGGGATCTTAGTGGCGCGGTCGAGGACCTGCAACTTCTCGGGGAGGTCGGCTATCGCGTCGCCAATGCGAAAACTTACCCCACGTGGAAAGCCGGTTCGGAGTTCAAGGCGAAGCGGGAAGAGATGTTGAAGCGAGTCCCGGAGGCGAAGAATTAATCGTGGAGTCATGAATAAAACGGAGGTGATCATGTCCCCTGAATCTCCCGCTGGTGCAAGGACAACCTATTCACATTTGTTGCGTGGCGCGATGGCCTTCCTGGCTGTGTTGGTCGTCGCTCGATTCGTCATGGAAGTTGCCGGCCTGCCCCACGACATGGCGCGTTACATTTCGAGCACGGTGGGATTACTCTTTGTGGCGCTCTACGTCGCCGCACTGGCTCCCCTGCGCGGCGGCATGCAGAAATTCTCCCAGCTCTTGCTGCCGGCTTTGCTCCTTTCCGCTTGGACTGTGGCCTGGGTCATCGTGGCCACGGTTATTTCCGCGGTCTTTCATTTGGGGCGCAGCCACTTCGCCGAGAAGGAAGACTTCGGCAATTGGGCGCATCTGGGGCGGCACCTGGTTGGCCATGTAGTCGAAACAGCGGTGCTCTTCGTGGTGATACTCTTGCTGATGACAGTCGTCCATTTTCTGTGGCGATGGCCGGTAACGGTCGCTCCTGGTGTCATGCTCGGCGTATTCGTGATCATGCGCTATTGGACAGAAGCCATGGGAGTGGAAGCTTGGCGTACGGCCGCTTGGAGTTCGACCGTTCTGGTTCTTTTGAGCGGTCTTTACATAGGTGGCATCGGACCCCTGTTGGGATTGAAATCGGCGCGCGAGTTTCTGCTTCCCTCCCTGGGGTTGGGATGGACGTGGCGCTTTTGGGTATATCTGGCTACAGTCTTTGGCGCTCTCGTACCGTTCTATAAGACCCACTTTTTTGATCCCTCCCAAGGGCATGTTGCCAACCGGCTCCTTGGGGCGCTTGTGGGGTCAGTCGTGGAAGGTTTCATCGCCGGCCTGTTAGTTTGGGGCATTGCCGTCTGGATATCACGCGCAACCGAGCGGACCGGTAGCGGACTCTAACCCACTTGGTGGAGGGGCAAACCGCCGTAAAGCTGGAAGGAAATGCGGCGGAGCCGCACGTGAAATGCCATAGGAAGAAAACGCATGAAGTTGGGAAATTAAGTGGGACCTCGCTCGCTATGCCCCGCGGAGCGCAACATGTGGGACAGTCCCACTTTGACAAAACGTCGTGAGCTTACATCAATAGCGTCGGCGAGCGCGCGAGGCTGAGCCCGGCCTCCCTACCCCCCCCCGCCCGGCCGGACGCGCAGATTTTCCACCTCCGGCTTTCACGCCAACTCTTGCCATATTAGGATATCAGCCGCTCGAAGCAGGGCGCGCCGCGCGGTCGAGCTGCGACCAAGCGATCGAGCCATTCCTATTTTCGGCATACCACAAATAGCCCAAACCTCTTGCTGAAAAGAAATTATCGGATTGCCATTCAGGGTTCGCCTTCCGGGCCGATGAGGAATGACGGGTCGAGGTCGCGGCAGGTGCGGTAGCCGCTGAGGGCCAGGGTCAGGTCGAGATCGGCGAGGAAGTTGCGCAGGACCTCGCGCACGCCCGCCTCACCCGCGATGGCCAATCCCCACAGGTAGGGACGGCACAGCACCACGGCGCGCGCGCCCAGTGCCAGAGCCTTGAGCGCATCCGCGCCACGCCGCACGCCGCTATCGAGCAGCACGGGAACCCGATTCCCCACGGCCTTGACGACGGCGGGCAGGGCATCGAGCGCGGCGACAGTTCCATCCACCTGGCGGCCACCGTGATTGGAGACGATGATGCCGTCGGCCCCGCGCTCAACCGCCAGGCGCGCGTCTTCCGGATGCAGAATGCCCTTGAGCAGCAACGGCACGTGAGTGTTCTGCCGCACGTGCTCAAATTCCTTCCAGGTCAGCGAGCCGCAGGAGCGCGCGGCCAACCATAGCTGGGTAGCGGCGGCCGGGTCTTGCTCCGGCGGGACGGCGAGCCGGGAGCGGAAGACGGGATCGTTAAAGTAGTTAACATGGCCGTGACCCCGCATGGTTGGCAGGGAGCCCATATCAAGGTCCCGCTCGCGCCATCCGAGCAGCGGGGCGTCAAGCGTCATCACGACCACGCTATACCCGGCGCGCTCCGCTCTGCCGAGGAGGCTCGCGGTAATCTCAGGATCATGGCTCGGATAAAGCTGGAACCAGTGCGGCGAACCCGCGGCAGCCTCCGCCACCTGCTCCAGGCTTTTGGACGATAGCGTGCCCATGGTGAAGGGGATTCCCAGGCCCGCCGCGCCGCGCATGGCTGCGACTTCGCCTCCTGGGTGGATGATCCCCTGGGCGCCGGCCGCTCCGAGCACGACGGGGGCGGGCAGCCGCTGGCCGCAGATTTCCACGCTTAAGTCGCGATCCGCAACATCACGTAACATGCGCGGCAGGATGCGCCAGCGGTCGAAGGCGGCGAGATTGGCGCGCATCGCGGCCTCGCCACCCGCGCCGCTGTTCACAAAAACCCAGGCCTCCGGGCTTAGGACTTCTTTGGCGCGCTGCTCAAGTTGCGTGACGGAAACCGGGACCAGAGGCTTCCGGCCTGCTACGCTGTCCTGATAAATCTCGGATTGCCGGCTTGACCCGCTGGGAATGGGCTTGGGGGGTGGTTCCATGCGAAGCGTTCCTCCGTTGCTGTTCGGGCGGTGTGGCCGGGGCGCAAGAACAAGTCAAATCGCAAAGCGCAAAACGCAAAACTCAAAAGTGAAAAACTAAACTTTTTACCGTGATCTTGCTCAATGGGACCCTCTAAACAAGCGGTAGCACAGTGCAGTGGGAGGCTGCAACCACAACGTGCCACGGCCGACCTGCCCCGATCCATCGGGGTCCTGGCCGTGCCGCTCACGGGCGGGACACCCGTGGCTGGAGTTTCTACATTTTCAAAACCTACCATGCAGAATCTCAGCCCTCGCCCCTTTGGGGGAGAGGGTGGACCGCAACCCGCGCTTTCACCAGCGGGGGCGGGACGGGTGAGGGGGTCTGAACTGAACGCGCTCGCCATCGCAAGTTAAGGTGCAGCGGCGCGTACGGGTTCGGTTGCGGTTCGGCGCGTCGCGAAAATCACGGGCGATCAAAGCGTACCGCGCTGCGCGGGGGGATCGCGCCGGGCGATGCGGTCGCAGGGTATTCATGGTCACGTCAATATTCACGGTTGTTAACCCCCTCACCCGTCTCGCCCCGGCTGATGAAAACGCCGGTGGCTCGCCACCCTCTCCCCCAAGGGGGCGAGAGAAAGAATTCACGAGAGCGCACCGTGATTGCCGGAACCGACCGCTGCAGGCGTAGGTATCAATTCCCTCCGTCGAAATGTAGAAACTGGCCCTGTGGCGTGACCCCACGGTCAGCACCACCCCGGCGCTCGGCCCCGATGATCAATTTGGAAAGAACGCGCTATCGGGGCTCGTCGCGCCACCCCTCCTCATCTGAGGAGGGGAGTGTTTTAAGCGGCAGGGCCGCAAGGACTAGCCAAATCACCAATCACAAATCGCAAATAAGAGAGCCTCGCGTCGCTCGCCCTCATTTCCCCAGAGCCGCGCGTTGCTTGATCACGTATTTTCCGATGTTCTCAACCGTGTCGATCCAGATCCCGTTGGCCGGGTCCTTCATGTACCGGCAGAGCGCCGCGAGCGCAATGGTATCGGTACACTGAAATTTCTTTTGGCCGATGTCGTGGCCGGCAAAGATAATCCATCCACCCTGCTGGGCGGCCTTCGTGATGTTTTTCACCATGTCGATGTAATCCATGTCATCGAAGGCGATGCCGCCGGCCTGGGCCAGATCGCAAACCAGCGGGTCGTTGTAATATTCATCCATGTACCCGCGCCCCACCAGAAACTTCTGGCCGATCAGCGGGATGTAGCTCTTCATCTGCGGTCCTCGGCCTACAAACTTCTGGCCGCAAGGATAAGCGAAGGTAGTGGGGTGGACGCCTAGCAGCTCCTGAATCTGCGCGCTGGCATCGTTCGAGCTGCCTGGACATCCGGTCCAGAGTGTAATCCTCCAAGGCGTTCTTGGCCGACCAGGGGAAGTTGCCCGTGCAAGGATGGGTCACGCTGTGGCTTCCGATTTCGTGCCCACTGGCCACGGCGCGCTTCCAGCCGTTGAGGTGCTCCTTGACCGCGGGCGGATTAACGAAGAAGGTAACCTTGACGCCAGTGGGATTTATGACGTCTAAACCTGTATCAACTTGGCTCGCGCGCCCGTTGTCAAACGACAGGCTGACGGCGACCCGCTTTCCCTCCGGCCAGTGGAAAGCCGGCTTGGTTTCCTGGGCAGTTACGTTCCATACGGCCGTTGAGAATAACAATGACAAAGTGAGAACAGCGTACCAGGTATTTCGCGACATCGTTTGTGCCTCCGTGGTTATGGGGTGAGGGTGCCGCGGATCGGTTCTTGCGGCCCTCACCCGGTGCGCTAGTATGCTCAGGAAGCGGCGGAATCGCAACACGGATTATGGGTTGCCAGGATAAACTTGGGCTGGTTATCCCGAGGGGGCAGCGCTGCTGGGGCGCAAGAACAAGTCAAAATGCAAAAGGCAAAAGGCAAAGGGCAAAAGTGAAAACCGGGGCCGCGGTTGCGGTTAGAGATTCCGATAGACGCGCATCGGGGGGATGACTTAACCTTGGGCCGTCGGGTAGTGATTCAGCTCGATGTCGTAGCGGCGAGTTTACCTCGCCATATGGTGGCTTTGGAGTGCGGTAGCAGCAGCTACCGCTTTTCTTCCTCCGCAATTTGCACATTTACCGAATGAACCAAGGCGGAAGGCGGTAGCTGCTGCGACCGCAGTCCAAGGCGCTGCGCGCATTTTCATTGTCAGTGTTGCGTCGCAGAAGCATGGGCGTCCTCGTAAGATCTCAGCGAGGTTCAAGGTTTGAGAAGTCCGGTTAATCATCACGTGACCGTTTTCATACTTTTCAAGGAGAGGCATCATGGCTACTGAAAATGCGGGTCCGCAAGGGGTCTGGGAAAATCCTGTGCGGAAGTCTCTGCGGGAAGGGAACACGGTGGTGGGGATTACCCTCACGGTTGCGAGCCCGGAAATTGCGGCGCAGGCCGCGAACCTGGGGTTTGATTTCCTCTGGATCGAAATGGAGCACAGCCCCATCACGCTCGAAACCCTGCGCAACATGGTTCTGGCCACACGCGGACTGAAGGCCATACCCTTTGCCCGGGTTCCCATCAACGAGCTGTGGACTGCGAAGCGCGTGCTCGACGCCGGCGCTTTGGGCGTGATGTTCCCGTTCACCAGCACGCCGGAGCTGGCACGCCAGGCGGTGGCGGCGTGCAAGTATCCGCCCCACGGACGGCGCGGCTCGGGCCCGGGCCTCGCAACGTTCCGTTGGCCGGCGCCCGAGGGTTACCACGACTTCGCCGATCGCAACGTCATGGTGATCATCGTGGTCGAAGAAGCCCGCGCCGTGGAAGAGATTGACGCGATCGCCGCCACGCCCGGGGTTGACGTTATTTTTGTGGGAACCAGCGACCTGTCATTCTCGCTGGGATGCCGCGGGCAGGTGGATCATCCCAAGGTGCAAGAGGCGCTGAAGAAAATTATTGCCGCCGGCCAAGCCCATCAGAAATTCCTGGGAGCGCCGGTCAAGGATGCCGCGCAAATCCAAAAGTACGTTCGAGCAAGGCTTCCGTTTCTTTCAAACCACCACGGAACTGATGTACATGGCGCGCGGCGCTCGGCAGCTTCTCGACCCGCTCGGCAAGGCCGCGCCTGATACCACGGGCAAGGCGCTCTATTAATCACCCGTCGTGGGTTTCGTTCTGTGCCCTTCGACTCATGGACCCCCTCACCCGTCCCGCCCCGGCTGATGAAGACGCCGGTTGCGGTCCACCCTCTGTCGCCGCGGCAACCGAGGGCTGTAAATACGAATCACTCCTCCGCCCCGCCTTGCCAACGCGAGTAGTAAATGCAAATCAACTCCCCCCTCGGTCGCCGCGGCGACCGAGGGGGGAGTTGATTTTCTTGCCCTCGCCCCTTTGGGGGAGAGGGTGGCTGGCCGAGGCGTTCTCATCAGCCGATGCCAGACGGGTGAGGGGGTTCTACCCATTGTCAACTCTAACACGGGACACCGCACTAGCACTCACGCCGCAGCCGGCTCAAGCACGACGCCGCACAAGTGGACCTTGCCCGCCACGGGCTTAATATCCAATTGCAGATAACCCTGGTCGATATTGACAGGGTAACTCGCCGTAACCACTCCGGAGTTATCCGCAGACTTTTGGCGCAGGTCCACGTGGTCCCTGACGGGCGGCGCGTGCCCGGAGCCTCGCAACTCCAGATCGACGCTGCCCTCGGGCGCTTGCTGCGTCACGGGAAGGAAAAAGAGTTTCGCGTTGTACTTTCCTTTCAGAAGTGGCTCACCCATGATGCAGCGCAGAGACAACGAGAATGGCTTTTGAACCTCCAGGTAGGCGTCGCGGAGATCCTCCAGCGTTTCGGTGCTGGCGAAGCAGGGCTGACTGGTCTCTTTTTCGCCCCAGCCGCGCCAAAGGTGGTGCTCGCTATCGATGAAGAAAGTGAAACTGCCGGGTAGCTGAGCCAGCGTCTCGCCCTGGGTGGGCTGGAAGTTCCAGCGCACGGCGTCCACGCCCAGGGCCTGGCGGGTGGAAACAATGTAGGGCAGCCAACGCAGGTTCATGGAGACGAGCAATCCCCTCTCTCCGGGCGTGCTGCCCAGGCGCGTCGCCATGCGGGCATATTGCTCCAGCACCCGCTCGGGCTGGCTCTGGGCGAGTTGTTCCCGTGCCTGAGCAATGTCCCCGGCTTTTCCTAATTTCACCGAACGTGCCCACGCGGAATGACTCGCGAAGAATTCCGTAACGAAGCGCTCCCACTCCCGGAAGTACGACACCCATTCCACACCTTGCGCGGACAGTGATGAGGGCAGCATCTCATCCAATATTTGAACCCGCTGCCGGCTGGCGATGGCAACTTCAGTGGCTTCAGGCAAGGTGCGGTCGATGAATCGGTCGGTGGTATCGCGGCCGAACAGGGGCGCCTCCGTAATCCAGCGCAGAAGATACTTGGCCCCAGCCGCCCGCCCGGCGCGTCCAAAAGTACGCTCCGCCATCTGCTCGCAAGTTTCATCGAGACGCTGGTCGCGGGTGCTTTTCCAAACCTGCACGGAGAGACTTTTGAGGTAGATGTCCAGCGGCCGCGTCGTCCAATGCAGTATGCCGTAGCCCGCGCAGCCGCTCTGTTCCAGCCACGAGGCAAACCCCGCGGGAGGCGTGTAGGGGCGCCCGGCATACGCGCCATCGTCATCCTGCGCGTAGGGCAGGGCAATAACCTGGCGATGGGAACTGACGGCATGAATCGTGTCCTGCGTGGCCTCCTTTCCGTAGGTGGGGTATTGATGAATGCCAATCATGGCGATCTCAGGACTCATGAAGGTGTCCGCCGCGTGCAGATATTTGAACTCCCAACTGCCGAGCGCCAGTTGCACGTGCTTCTTCCCGATTTTGTCCAGGCATCGGCGAAAAGCTTGCGTGATCTTGTTGATGGCGAAAAGGCCGGGTGCGTCCCGGTCAGTTTTAAGTGAGGGCGTCTTCTCCATCGCCTGTTGGTATTCCACCTTCCAGGGCGCGGGGAAATCGGCAGGCGGCAGGTCGCGCCAGGGGCTCCAGGGACTGCCGGGCGTGCGAAACCACTGAACAATCCGGTCAATCTCCGGGTAGCTCCCCATCAGTTGGCGCACCTGGCTTTCGTAATAGGCTAATCCCTCACGCGTCTCCGGATTCGCCAGCAAGTATTTCCCCGTCGCAATGCGAGCGGATTCGGGCAGCGTCGAAATTATGTTCTGCGGATTGGCGGAGTGAGTATCCACATCCAGAGCGAAGTTCACGCCCAGGCCCCGGCTTTTCGCATAGGCGAAGACTTGTTGCATCAGGCGCATCGCCGCTTCGACAGTTTGCTGATCGGGAACCTGTGCGGCGGGCGCCCCCAGCACCGGGTTTTCGAATATTCCGCCGCCTCCCCAGACCCTGCGCACATCGTTCACGTGCTCTGCGCCCCAGTCGCGGCCGCGGGCGCTGGTGGTAATAAAACCCGTCGGCTTGGTTTGGCCGTTGTGGGTGAATGAGAACATGGGGTTGTTGCCGTAGGCATGCACCATGATGGAATTGAAGCGCATCTTGGCGGCCTGGTCGATCCACTTCTGCCAATCCGGTAAATCCCAGCCCGAGCAGCCGCTCAGAAAATTGTGCCAGTTGAAAATAATCCTATCCTGCACCAGGGGAGTATCCGCGAGTTTCCAGGCATCGAAAGTGAAGGGGCCTGACTGCGCATCAGGCCGCGCGTCGTAAGAAAGATAAAAGCCGCATCCTAATTTCTCCATCAGCGCGTAAACGGCGAACAGCGTGCCGCGCGGGTCATGGCCCGCAATGATTCCGACCGGCGCCTGCCCGTCATGCGCGGTAGTAACGACATAGCTATCCGAATGGGTAAGATCAGGCTTGGCAACATAACTGGATAGTTGCGGAGAGTTCTGGAGCGTGCCCAAACGGATGAAGGGGCCGCTGGGCGGCGCCCCCTCCGTTACGCTGAACCCGCCGGCGGGGAAAAGCGTGTGAAGATACTTCGCGAGCTCGATGGCGGCGAATTTCTCCACGGGTGCGGCGTCAGCAGAAAGGATGATGGGGATTTCTTGCCCCGACTGGGCGAAACCTTTGCTAGCCAGTGATGCTGCAATAATCGAAATAAAATCGCGACGATTCAAGATAGTCATGGATGACTCCCATCCAGCGTGTTGTAGGGTGACTCGAATTTGGCGCTGCAATAACCCTCTGCACTTGACGGCCTCCGCGGACAACCTGCGGGTACAACTTAGGTGAGGACAGATCGAGCGGCCACTCGGCGCGCCATTGTACATCGTTCCGGAAATCCAGTGCGAGAATCGTGGGGCGGCGGTGGCCGGAGCGGCGGTCTCTGGCCGAGCTTGTCGAAATTACCATCCGCTCGCCGAGGGGCACCGCCGCATGCTGCCCTGAAAATTGCTGTGCCGAAGGCACTTTGGAGTGCGGTAGCAGCAGCTACCGCTTTTCTTCCTCCGCAATCTGCACATTTGGCGTATGAACCCAAGGCGGAAGGCGGTAGCTGCTGCTACCGCAGTCCAAAGCGCTGCGCGCAATTTCATCGTCAGTGGTGGGCCGCAGGAGCAGGGGCGTCTGTGCGGAAAGGCTGTGCCTTTATTCGAGCGATTTGTGGAAGCGCAGGACGCTGATACCCAGCAGGATCACCGCCGAGGCTGCCATGGCGGCAATCTGCGGCCAGAGCACGTCAAAGCCCACGCCCTTGAGATAGACACTGCGCAGGACCACCATGACATAGCGCATGGGGTTGAGGTAGGTCAGCTCCTGGAAGAACCTCGGCATGCTGCTGATGGGCGTGGCGAATCCGGAAAGGGTGATCATCGGCATGGTGAAAAAGAAGGACGTGATCATGGCCTGTTGCTGGGTAGCGGAGATGGTTGAGATCAGGAGTCCCAGACCCAGGGAGGCGAAGATGAAGGCCACAACTCCGGCGGCCAGCACCCATAGGCTTCCACGAAAGGGCACGCCGAACCACAGGGTCCCGACCAGAGAAATCATGGCGGCGTCAAAGCAGCCAATCAGGAAGAAGGGAATTGTTTTGCCCAGGATGAACTCCCAGCGGCGGATGGGCGTGACCATGACTTGCTCAAGCGTGCCAATCTCGCGTTCGCGCACTACGGCGAAGGCAGTCAACATCATGACCATAATCAGCGTGAGATTGCCAATGACGCTCGGAACGAAATACCAGCGGCTGTCCAGGGCTTCGTTGAACCACGGCCGGACCTGCAGGTCGACCTGGGGCAGAAAAGCCATCAACTGCGGCGCCGTTCGCCCTAGCTGGTCGAGCTGAATGCCCCGGGCGAATTGGGCGCCGATCTGGTTGAGATAGCCGAGCGCCACCAGGGCCGTGTTCGAGTTTGAACAATCCACCAACGCTTGTACGGTTGCGCCCTGCCCAGTGCGCAGGCGCTGGGCAAACCCGGAATCAATTTCCAGCGCGACCAGAACGTCGCCGCGGTCGATTCCGTCGCGGAGCTCCTCGCGCCGCGCGGCATGCGTCTTCAAATCGAAATAGCGGCTGGCGGAGAAATGGGAAACCAACTCACGGCTCTCCTGAGTGTTGTCCAAGTCGAGCACCGCCAGTTCCACATGCTTCACATCCAGCGTGGCCGCGTATCCAAAGACCAACATCTGGATGACCGGGGGGCCAATCAACATCCACCGCGTGCGGGGATCGCGCAACGTCTGGATGAATTCCTTCCCCAGCATTTGACGGATGCGCGTGAGTGAGGAGCGAAAACTCATTCCAGCCTCTTTTGAAACGCGCGGGTGGCGAGCGTGATCGATACTGCCGCAATGATGGCCAGGGCGGTCACTTGTCCGGCCATCAAGCGTGCCGGGGTGCCCTTCAGGAAAACGTTTCGCAAGATCGAGACGTAATAGCGCGCCGGCAGGACTCGGGTGATCCATTGCACAACGATCGGCATCTGCTCGATGGGGAATACGAAACCCGACAGGAGAAAGGCCGGCAAAAACGTGGTCAGCAGAGCTAGTTGGCTCGCGGCAAGCTGCGACTTGGCTACGACGGAAATCAGGTAGCCGAGCGACAACACCACAATCAGAAACAACATCGAGCAGCCGAACATGAGGGTCCAGCTTCCCCGGAAGGGAACACCGAACCACCAAACTCCCATGCCGGCGCACAGCGCAGTGTCCAGCATTCCGATGACGAAGTAAGGCAGAAGTTTTCCAATCTCAATTTCCAGCTTGCCCACGGGTGTCGAAATGAGTTGTTCCATCGTGCCGCGCTCCCACTCGCGCGCGATGGTGAGCGAGGTCAGAAAGGCGCCCACCACCGCCATCACCAGAGCCACAACGCCCGGGATGATGTTCGCCATGCTCGCCAGATCTTCGTTAAACCACGTGCGCGGCTGAAAGGTGACGGCCGGGGCCATCGGGGCCGCACCGCGCCGCTGCAGCCAATCGATCTGAACCTGCTGCGAGTAGGCCTGCAGGATGCTCAGGGTATAGCCCATGCCAATGTTGGCTGTGTTGCTGTCACTCGCGTCGAGCAGCGCCTGCACACTCGCTTGCCCGCTTGACCGCAACGTTTCCGAAAACTGCGGCGGTACCACCACCGCCACCGTGCAGGCGCCTTGATCGATGTGCCGGACAACGTCCCGGTAGTTCGGTGACACGCGAACGATGTCAAAGTAGTCGGTCGCTTGAAAACGTTTCAGCAGGTCCTGGCTGGTCTGGGTTGCGTCACGGTCGTACACGCAAAGGGGGATGTGCCTGATGTCCAGGTTCACCGCATAGCCATAGATGAAGAGCTGGATCAGCGGCATGGCGATGATGATCAGGAGGCTGCGCGGATCGCGCCGGATCTGAATCACTTCCTTGCGCGTCATGGCCAGGATGCGGCGCAGGCTCATGCTGCCCTCTTTAGCTTTTGCTCGCGCCCGGCGGTCAGGGAGACAAACACGTCTTCGAGGCTGGGCGGAATCTGCTCCAACCGTTTGACATCGACATGCCGTGTCTCCAGGGCCAGCCGAATTCCGGGAATTGCGGCCTTGGCATTGGCGACGACGGCATGGAGACTGCTTCCAAACACCGCCCCGTCCAGCACGCCCGGGGCGGTTTCAAGGGCCTCCAGGCCCAGGCCCAACGGCTGACACTCGACCAGCAGAAGCTGGCCTTTCATGTATTGGGTCTTCAACTCAGTGGGCGTGCCCATGGCTACAATGCGCCCCCGATCAATCAGCACCAGGCGATTGCAATACTCCGCCTCGTCCATGTAGTGCGTGGTAACAAATACGGTGACACCCTCCCCGACCATCTGCTGGATCAATTCCCAAAACTTCCGGCGCGAGACGGGATCGACGCCCGAGGTCGGCTCATCGAGAAATACGATGGGTGGCCGGTGCAGCACGGCGCACCCCAGCGCCAGCCTTTGCTTCCAGCCCACTGCCAGCGCGCGGGTTGGCATTTCGCCCCGTCCTTCCAGTCCTGCCATCCGCAGCGCCCAGGCCATGCGCTCCGGCAAATCCTTGGCGGATACGCCGTACATGCCCGCAAAAAACCGCAAATTCTCCGCAACTTTCAAGTCGTTGTAGAGCGAGAATTTTTGCGACATGTAACCAATCTGCTGGCGAACTGCTTCGGGTTCCCTGGCAACATCAATCCCCGCCACCAGAGCGCGGCCGGAAGTGGGCCGGAGCAGGCCGCAGAGGATGCGGATGGTGGTGGATTTGCCCGCGCCGTTGGGGCCCAGTAAGCCGAAGATCTCACCGCGCCGCGCCGCGAAGCTGATGCTGTCAACGGCCACGAATTTTCCGAACCGCTTGGTCAAATTCTCGACCACCACCGATGCTTCGTTTTCGCTCATGAAGGTTTCGTTCCAGTTGTTGTCGAGGGTTCGTTTTCCACGGCGGAAACAAAAAGATCCTCAATACTCGGCGCAACCTGGCGGATGGAATCGTAGGCGACTCCGGCGGACTCCAGGCGCCCGCGCAACTCCGCGAGGCGGCCGGCCGCATTGTCCACAAACAGATGGACGTGGTCGCCCACCAGCAAGGCACTACGCACACCCGGCGCCCCCGCCAGCGCCTCCCGCACCTGCCCCGGCTGCGAGGCATGCACGGCCAGAATCTCACCGGGGAATTTCCGCTTTAATTCCTCCGGCCGATCGCAAAAGAGCATGCGGCCCTGGTGGATGAGCCCCACGCGATGACAGCGCTCCGCTTCGTTGAGGTAGGAAGTGGAAGTGAGAATGGCCACGCCTTCGGCCACCAGTGAATAGAGTATGCGCCAGAAGTCGCGCCGCGATACCGGATCGACGCCGTTGGTCGGTTCGTCGAGGAGGATCACCTTGGGCGTGTGAATCAAGGCGCAGACCAGGCCGAGTTTCTGTTTCATCCCGCCCGAGAGGTTCCCCGCCAGGCGGCTCCGGAAATCGCTCAGGCCGGCGGCCGCCAGCAATTCCTGGGAGCGCCGCTCGCGCTGCTTGCGCACTACTCCAAATAAATCCGCATAAAACCGTAGATTTTCGTCTACTGTAAGGTCTTCGTAGAGGCCGAATCGTTGCGACATATAGCTGAGCTGAAACTTGGCGCCCTCCGGGTCATGCACCACATCGAAGCCGGCCACTGTCGCCGAGCCTGAATCCACTGCCAGCACGCCCGCCAGCATGCGGAGCGCGGTGGTTTTGCCAGCGCCGTCCGGCCCCACCAAACCAAAAATCTCTCCCGCATAAACTTCAAAGCTGAGCCCCTCCACGGCGCGTACTTCGCCGAAGCGCTTGCTGAGTGAGGAAACGACGATGGCAGGAGGGATGCTCACGATGTACTCGCTACTGCAATTTGATAATGGTGTCAGCCGGCATTCCGGGCTTCAGTTCCCGGTTCGGATTCTCCACGTCTACTTTCACCCGGTAAACCAGCGTGACGCGCTCCGTCTCAGTCTGCACGCTCTTGGGAGTGAATTCCGCCTCTGAAGAGACGAAGGAAATCCGACCGTGATAAATCTTGTTGGGGTAGGTGTCAGTCCGCACCTCGACCGCCTGCCCCCAATGCACTTTGCCAAGATCAGTCTCCGGCACGTAGACCCGCACCCATAGATGGTCCAGGTCGGCGAGCGTGATAATCGGCGTGCCCGGCAAAACCACCTCTCCCAGTTCCGCCTGGCGGGTCAGAATTACTCCATCGAAGGGCGCGCGCAGCACGGTATAAGCCAGCCGGATGCGGGACAAATCCAGGCTCTGGTCCGCTTGGTGAACATTGGCGTGGTCGACGGCCAGTTCTTCCTTGCGCGTTCCTTCCACAAGTTCATTGTAGACTTGCTGCGCGCGCTCCCACGTAGCTTGGGCGCGGGTGACGTTAGTGGCTGCCAAATCGCGCGTCTGGCCGGGGATTTCGTCCTTCTCGTAGAGCGCCTGGTAGCGCGCCAGGTCCTTCTTCTTCTGGTCAAGGTCAGCCTTGGCGTCCTCGACCGCGAGCTTGGCGGCCTCGATGTCTTGTGTCCGGCTGCCCGCCAGGCCCAGGTCAAGTTGCCGGTTGCGCACGTGAATAACGGATTCGTCCACGGCCACCTGTTGCCGGTAGTCATCGTTATCGAGCCGCGCCACCACCTCGCCGGCTTTCAGCGTCATGCCCTCATCGACGGGCAGGTCAGTGACGCGGCCAGTCACCTTGAAGCTCACCAGGCTCTCGTGCGCTTCAATGTTCCCCGAAAGCTTGAGCACATTTTCAGGGGCCGGCTTACGAAACCATTGCGGATGGAAGTAGACCGCGGTGCCGCCGATCGCCAAGAGTATCAGGAGCGGAATTATGCGTTTCATGGCTGTTTTACCTCTGCCGCAGAAGAATCGAAACTCGAAATGCGGACCGAGTTTCGAATTTCGAGTGCTCAATGTTCAGGTTCACCGAGGTACGCTCGGTAAGTCTTTTCGTTTCCCCCCAGGGCGCGCACCAAGGCCATGACCGCATCGGCATGGCGTGCCAGCGCCCCGATGTGATCATCCTGCGCGCCCGCGAGCGTGCTCTGCGCTGTCACCACCTCAATGTTATCTGTCACGCCATTACGGAAACGGTCTTGGGCCAGTGCCAGCTCGCGCTCCGCCAGATTCTGGGCGGCCACCGTGACCGTCACCTGGCTCTCCGTGGATTCGAGGTCCAATACCGCCTTGCGCAGTTCCTGCTCGATCCCCTGGCTCAGGTCATCGAGCTGGGCGCCAAGGCGTTTCACCCGGCTCTCCAACTCCTTCTGTTCTCCGCTGCGGTCCCGATCGAATAAGGTTACGGTAACGGTTCCCTGGACTTCCCCCGTGCCTGCCAGGGTGCCGAATTGGCGCCCGATCGCCCCGTAATCCCCGTTGAGAGTGAGGGTCGGCAGATAGCGGGCCCGCGAAGCTTTTTGCTGCTCCATGAGTGAATCCTTCTGCATCAGCAGCGCCCGATAGTCAGCGCGTGCCTGAAGCGCCCCGGGGAGCGTTTGAGCAACGTCCGGCGTTTCGACATGATGGAAGTTCAGCGGTTCGGCCAATTCCAGCGGCGTTCCGGGGCTTAAGCCCAGAAAGTGCGCAAGGACCAGCAAGGATGTCTGGAAATTGTCCCGTGCCACAAGCTGGTTCTGCTGGTCACGCGCCAATTGCACCTGGGCGCGAACCTCATCCACGGCCGTTGCCAACCCCGCGGTGTGTTGGTCGCGCGCCAGCTTCTCCAGTGCCGCCGAGGTCTTGACGCGGGATTCGGCGCTTTCAATTTCCGCGGCCGCAGCCTGGGCATCGAGATATAGCGCGGCGGTTTGCCGGACCACCAAGTCACGCGCGTCCTGATAATCGAGCTTCGCAGCCTGCTCCTGTCTCTCGCTCGCCTTCCAACTATGGTAGGCCTGACGGTTGATCAAGGTTTGGCTCGCTGACACTCGAAAATCATAATGAGCGAACGGCCCGACAACGGAAGGAGCCCCGGGAAAGGAAATTCCCATGGCGGCCAGATCGATATCTTCGCGGTTGGCTAGAGCGTTCCCGTTGACGTGCGGGAGCAGGGAAGAGCGCCGCCTTTCAAGCGTGCCCGCCGATTCCTCCACCTGAGTACCAGACACCCGCACGCTCAAGTTCTTCTTCAGCGCCAGACCCACCGCGTCCTCGATCGTCAGCCTCTGCGGTGTCACCTGCTGCGCACCTGCCGGGCTCACGGCCGCGAACGACGCCAATACCAGCAACGTGACCCATCCCGGATTCACCCTCATGGGTTCTCTCCTCTACTCAGCGGGCTCTGAGCGCTAGTGGAGTGTCCAGGAAATGGCTGGACAATCGTCCTAGCCGTAGCGCCGGCATCCTGCCGGCAATTGCCGCCAAGATGGCGGCGCTACGTTATCCAGTTAATTACCGGACACTACGCCAGGAGCTTCACGAATGCTCCTGGCGCAAGCTGCCCAAAACCAGCTCGATGTGCGCTTTCATGTACGCATCCAGGTCTAGGCGATAGCGATCTCCGTGAAGCAATCTCCACAGGATGGCCATGATTCCCGGGGCGGCGAGGATCTGCGGAAACTCCACGGCCGCCGTTTTGCGAAATTCGCCCGCCGCGATGCCCCTCTCGAGCACCATGCGCATCGCCTTCATCCCCGGGGCAATGACCTCGCGATGGTAAATGCCTGAAAGTTGCGGGAACTTTCCGCTCTCCGCCACCAGCATGCGAACGATGGCCCGGGCCCGGTCGTTTCTCACCACCTGGAGATACATCCTGGATAACAGCTCGCGCAGGAGTTGCTCCGCAGGCCCGCTTAAAGTGCCCACGACTACGTCCATTCGCTTTTGAATCAGACTGCGGACGGCGGCCCGAAAGAGACGTTCCTTGTCCTGAAAATAGAGATAGATCGTGCCCTTGGCGATGCCCGCGCGCCGGGCGACATCGTCCAGACGTGTGGCCGCGTACCCGTGGAGCGAGAATTCCTCAAACGCAGCCGCCAGGATCTGCTCCTGACGCTCGGCCTTGGGTTGGCGGCCTCGGGGTAAGGGTTTGGAGGCGTTGGCGCGCACCTTTCGTTTCGTCGTCATCCCGTCTGGACCCTTTCTGACTGACCAGTCAGTCATTTTTCAAAGGCCAATGTAAACCCGGGAAAAAGCCTTGTCAAGCGGTAAGATCTCCGGCCCATGATCGCCGCAGTGACGGTGGGTGAGGGGACACATTGCCGCCCGACGAGTGGGCCCGTCCCCCCATAGGCGTTAAAATAGGCGCCGCACTGTTCTGGCAGGACCAAGGTGCATGCTTCGAGAAGAAGTCCATGTTCCGGAATGTCAGCACTTCCCGTGTAGGCGGCTGTGCATCAATGCGAGCGCTCTCATTGTTTCCGAGCGTCAGACCATCCGCCCGGAACCAGCGGGCGCCACATCCGCGCATAGGCCGTTACACGTCATTGTGGATTGATTTCGACCGCACCAGCGGGCAAAGAGATCAGCGATGCGAGAATTATCGGTGAACATTAGGGATCTGTATGTTCCAGCGAGCGGAACCGGCGTGAATGTGGATAAGCCGAGCTCTATATTCCATGGCATTTCTTGTATTTCTTGCCGCTTCCACAGTAGCAAAGTTCATTTCGGCCCATCTTGCGATTAGGTTTGAGAGTCGTGGCATCCGTTCGCCATGAATTGGGTTCAGCTTCTAGTCTCTTTTTTTCTCGCCATCGCTGCGAGAACCGGAGCGTCTTTAACACCGTCTGGGATAATTACCTTGTCGTCCAGGTCGATGCCGCAGATGTCCGGGTCATGTTCGCCTATCTGCCAAGCTGGGCGGACAAGCAACTCGTGCTTGAGGATTCCGAGCCCTGGCGCAATACGCCCCATCCCGCTCGGCTCCGCCTCGCCTGGAACGAGCATGTACTTTTTTTGGGCGTTATACGCTTCCAAGAAGCGATCTAAGTTTGCCGAGGTCGCCGGGTTCATCGTGTTAATACGATATGTCATGACGAAATGGCTCATGGGGGCGATCGTGCTCCAGTCGGGGTTTGATCCTAGTACCACGCGGTAGCGAGCAGGATTTTCGATGCTGATCCCCGTAATGATGGATACCCTAATCCTCTCATTGGAATCTCTTGGACCAACCTCCTCCAACCATCCCTGGAAGATAGTCTCTGCGGCTGGGAGGTTTTCGAAAATTAAGGTCAGGTACGGCGGTTCGTCTGAGTCTGTCTCCATCGGGAAGATATAGCCCGTACCGGCCCAACGAGCCTTTTCCCAGAGGTCAAGGTTGATAATGGAGAACACCCTTCGATCCCTATGCTTTAGGCTCTCCACGTTGAACAGTTCGGCCGGGGGCTCCCCAACTCCAGGACTCGGGGGCACCCTCTCAGCTTCGGAGTCGCCTAGCAGCCGCGCATGGCTCCACGGCTCTGTCCGAAGCAGGGGAAAGCTCTCGCCCTGGTCTCCCGCCGAGGTCCAGTCCGAAATGCGAATTTTAGGCTTAGCGCCCAAAGCGTTACCGATCAGGGTCCCAATCCCGGCGATCAGAATGGCCCTGCCAAGCGCGCGTTCGTCCCTGATTAGAACCTCCAAATGCCTCAGACTTGGCTCAGCTGGTATCGCGATGTGTGCCGCGACCCAGCTAATAATCTCTACTAGTTTGTCTTTGAAAGCGCTAGTGACCTCCGCGGCCGCCAAGCTGTCCTTTCGGTGTTGGACATCGATAATGGTATGCGGAGCCGACTTGACGGTGAACTCGATCACCTGATCCAGGAAATCGGACGGAG
Source organism: uncultured Acidobacteriota bacterium (assembly GCA_963804995.1). Lineage (GTDB taxonomy): Bacteria > Acidobacteriota > Terriglobia > UBA7540 > UBA7540 > Bog-366. The sequence continues at coordinate 602,492 of CAWDSK010000006.1, read as the reverse complement.
TGACCCGGAGATGTATGCGCGAAGCGTGGGGCACAAGCGCGAAATCCAAGCTCGTCGCCAGAAATGATTCGACGCCGGCCAGTATCCCTTCGGCCAGGAACAGCGATTCGTTGTTGTTCGAGACAGTCGCGAGGATCTCACAGCCTAAGACAGTTGAGCGCAGTTCAACCGTACGCCGGTCAATGAATTCAGGGACGGAGGGCAGGTCGTTTCCGGCCGGTTGGCTTAACCACTTGTCGAAGAACGCTGCGACGCTTCCTGGACTCTCATCGACCGGGATGACCTTGTCGGTACGGAGCTTATCCTCATAGCCCAATGCATAAAGCAAAGCCATCCAGGAGCCGTCCAGGTGAAATTTCTCCAGCACCGTCGGAAGGGACCCGAGATCCCTGAGGTCTCTGAGGTCCGTCCTTAGGAGCAGAAGACCGAGGACGCCATCGAGATTGGTCCACTCCTCCGCTAGCTGCCTCTGTGCTTCAGGATCATGTTCGATCGCGCTATTCATCATAAGGAAGTTCTCGGCCCATGCAAGGACACATGGGACACGGCCCAGCTGTAATTCGAGCCAGATGATTTTGCGCAGGCAGATGAGTGCGGGCCGAACTATTTCCCCCTCCTCCCAAAATTCCTTCAGAGATTGATTGACTGCCAGGAGCAAACAGCCGCGAGCAGCCCACAATAGTCCTGCGGTCTCGTAAGCTGCCCCGCACAGCCCGAGGGCCATAACCATTTCTCCGCGAGCCTCCTCGAGCGCCAAATCCTGCTGGGCCCTGCCGAGCAGGCGGATGGCCTCATATGGTTTTCCGCTCTGTAGTTTCTGGCGGCCCCGCCTGAGGAGCATTCGTCCTGAAACGGTCTGGCTCTCGCGCTCGCGTGCCACTTCAATTGCCGATTCGAACGTAACATCGAATTCCTCATCGTCAGGCAGAAGATCGCTCAATTCCATGAGCAGTTTCACGAAATGCTTCGCTGGGAAGTCGATAAGCCCCTTACTTTTTTCGAAAACACCGCGAAACGCTCGAAATACCTCCTTTAGCTTCTCGGGCTTATCGTAGGCGACCGAGAGATCCATTAGGAGCAGACTCGCTCGCGCCCGCAGCGACGCGTTCGGCCGTGTCGTGTCCGCTAGAATAGCCTCAAGCGCTGACCTCAACGTGGCCGTGCGCTCATCAGTTCGCGCATCGACTGGACCGCACGTTCCGGTCTTTGCGCTAGCGTAGAGGAGTTCCCACAGGTTTTGGAGGAGTTCAATATCAGATACTTGAGAGCTTTCCCGTGCAAGCGCCTCAACGGTGTCGTAGGCCCCGATAAAGGAGGGAAAATCTTCATACCACCAAAAATAAGTCCATGCCTTGTTGTATGCGCAGCGAAGCTGCTGCTGATTTATGCCTTGTTTCTCGGCGAGGTGAACCGCACGCTCGAATTTAGCCTCCACTTCCGCGCGAGGAAGCTCAATTCCACGCGCAAGCAGCGCGGCCTGCAACGCATCCTCAACCAGTTGGTAGCTCAGCCCTACATAGCGACTGGGATCGGTGATTTGCTCTTCGAGTTCCTTCAGTTCGGCCTCACGCGATAGGTCGCGCGGCCCTTTCTTCGGGGTTGGAACCAATGGTACGGTACACTTTAGGTTCTCTATTGCCAGTCTTTCGCGCCCGTTCTCAAAGACCTTCGTAACAATCCAGGTGCGGTCGAGTATCCGCACATCGAGCCCGTATTCTTTGGTGAGCTTGTCTTCGAGATCAGCACGATTCTTGTCTTTGGCGAACCGGCTGGTGATAAAAAATGCCTTCGTATAACCCCGTCCCGTGCCGGCAATGGCCTTGACGTCGGAGATAGCCTTGGCTCGCCACTCCTCCTTTGCGCTGAACGCAAATGCCCATCGTTCATTCGCAGCGTCGCGGCCCTCTGGATCCGCGTAGTACAGGCGATCCGAGATCTCTGGAGAGACTGGGTATGTCTCGGAATCGACCTTGCTATCGCCACCCCCTGTGGGTCCTGTCTGGGGTCGAATATTGGGGCAAATTTCTTTTTCAGCCAGCTTGCGGGCGAATCCTTCAAAATCGAGTTCCTGCTTTCGGGAAGTAAGCGTGTCGAGATGGTATTCAAAGGTCGTAGGATCAAGCTGAGCCTGCTCGATCACCTCGCTGTCGGAGAACAGGTGGGGTCGTCGCGCCCTCATGAATTCGGACGGCCTGAATTTCCGGTAGTCTGGCCCTTGGGATTTCTCTGTCATCTAACCGAAATCATAGCATGCCCAGACAAGTGGGGAGGAACGCAGCAAGAAGAAGTTGTGGACGATATGCTACGACTACGCGCGGCATGGGATTTCGTATCGCAGTTCACTTTGACGGTAAGTCGCCATATCGGAAATTGGGCGGTCGTGTATAGGTATCCTGAAAAAGCAATAGATCCCCGCTGGTCGGCTAGCGATTATCGACGAGTCTGGTTACAATTACGCATTCCGGGCGGATGACGGGCACTCGGAAACAAATCACCTGGCTAGTAATAGCCAGCGCGTAGGAATGCGATGCACCTTCAGTCGGGCTTATTTTAACGCCTATGGCCCGTCCCCCCTACGCAACCGGCGGCGCTCTCGAACTGAGTAGCGCATCCGCCGCATTAGGACCCGTCCTTCTAAGCCTGAGTCGTGGGGGGATCGGGGTGGCCGCAGCCCGCGCGCATGCCGGCTCGGAACTTTTCCCGTTCTTCCGGAGTCATCTGCTCCCAACGCTCGATCATACGTTGCCGCCAATGCATGGCGAAGGCGGGCCGCCCACGGAAGCCGCTAAAGAGAATCTTACTCAGCACCAGCAGGCCGAGGGCTTGCCAGAAACTGATCAGGTGCAGGCCGAAGATGACCGGCATCAGCCAGTTCCAGAGCTGCATGACGACGAAGCTGAACACCGTGGCGGCAAGCGCCACGAACAACGCGATTTTCAAACCTCTCAATATCCATTTCCCTCTCATGCTGGGTCTCCTCATGCTTTTGTAAATTCGTCGTAGATGGCGCGCAAGCGCCGGCGCAAATGAAGCACTGCGTAATGCTTGCGGGAAAGCAGGGTATTCACGCCCACACCCATTTCCGCCGCCAGGTCGTTGAAACTCCGTCCCTCGAATTCATGGGCGATAAACACTTCGCGCTGTTCCGCCGGCAGTTCGTCCAGAGCCGCGTCAAGTTCTTCGAGCAGTACCTCACGTGCGTAGGCCGCCTCGGGGCCGGCTTCGGGCGAGGGCAGAAGGTCTTCCAAGAAAAGCTCCTCACCATCTTCCGCCTCTCTTTCAGGCTGGCCTTGCCATGACTCAGGCCTGCGCTTGCGGAAGAGGTCGGTGATGCGATTCCGGGCGACCCGGAACAGCCACGCGCCTACTTGCTCTACAGGCCTCATCAGCCGATAAGCCTGCACCAGTTCGTAGAAAACCTCTTGCAGGATGTCTTCCGCGTCACTTTCGTTTTCAACGCGCTTGCGGATGAAGTTGCGCAGGCGGGATTGTTCCCGCGTGATTACCGTCGAGATCCGGTCGTTTTGCTCTTCGGTCATCGACTCGATGCTGAGCGCGTCCTTCATCTATTCGTGTAGACGGATCAGCGCGGCAGATATTGTAGTGAATTTTTGCTTGCCGGTTGTTGTTTGAGATCCCATCGTGATACCCGAATCCCCTCTCCGCTAGACACTTCCTTCCACCGTTCTCTATAATGGCTTGTTTATCCTCACGACGGAGGGTGCATGCAGAAGAGTCCGGATCTAAAGCACACAATCAATCTCCCCAAAACCGAATTCTCAATGAAGGCCAACCTGCCGCAGAACGAGCCCAAGTGGCTTGCCCGGTGGGCGAAGGAAGGTCTCTACAATCAGATTCGTGCCGCGCGGCAAAGTGCGCCGTTATTCACGCTGCACGATGGGCCTCCGTATGCGAACGGCCGCATCCACCTTGGGACCACGCTCAATAAAATCCTGAAAGACTTCATTGTGAAGATGAAGACGCTGGAGGGTTTCAACGCACCCTACCTGCCGGGTTGGGACTGCCACGGGTTACCGATTGAAATCAATGTCGACAAGGAACTGGGCCCGCGCAAGGCGCAGATGAGCACTGTGGAGGTTCGGCGCGCCTGCCGCAAGTACGCAGAAAAGTACGTGGACATACAGCGCCAGGATTTTATTCGCCTGGGAGTTTTTGGTGAGTGGGAGAAGCCCTACCTCACCATGGGCTTTGAATATGAGGCGCGCATTGCGGAAGCCTTTCTGGCTTTCCTGCGCGGCGGTTACGTCTATCGCGGGCGGAAATCCGTTTACTGGTGCATCACGGACAAGACCGCGCTGGCGGAAGCAGAGGTGGAATACGAAGAAGATCGCAGTCCGTCGATCTACGTGCGCTACCCCGTGCTGACCGACCCGGCCGCGCTCGACCCCGCGCTTAAGGGACGCAAGCTCTGGGTCGTGATCTGGACCACTACTCCCTGGACACTCCCGGCTAGTATGGCGGTGGCCTTCCATCCCGATTTTGAATACGTGGTGGCGGGCGATGACGATCCCCGAGGCGATGCCTACATTCTGGAAAGCCGGCGACAGGGGCCGGTGGTGGAGGAGACCGGGCTCAAGGCTTCGAACGTCCTGGCACGCCTTCCGGGCAAGAAGCTCGACCGGATCAAGATTCAACATCCCTTCCTCGAACGCGATCTCCTGGGAGTGCTGGCAACTTATGTGACCGCGGAAGATGGGACCGGTTGCGTGCATACGGCTCCCGGCCATGGGCGCGAGGATTATCAAACGGGCGTGCAATACGGCATCGATATTTACTGCCCGGTGGACGAGTCGGGGAAAATCACGGAGGGTCTGCCTGAGTATGTCGGCAAGAGAGTTTTCGATGCCAACCAGCCCATCGTGGAATTGCTGAAATCGCGCGGCGTGCTGGTGGGGCAAGCCGGTTCGCTTACGCATTCCTATCCCCATTGCTGGCGGTGCCACAAGCCGATTATCTTTCGCGCCGCAGAGCAATGGTTCATCGACATTGACCACCAGGGGCTGCGCCAGCGCGCCCTGGATGAAATCAAAAAGACCAAGTGGGTCCCCGCCTGGGGCGAAGATCGAATCTCCAACATGATCGCGGAGCGCCCGGATTGGTGCATTTCCAGGCAGCGCGTGTGGGGTGTGCCCATCACGGTCTTTCATTGCGTGGACTGCCAGAAACCGATTATGGACGCCGACTTGGCGAAGCATGCGCTCGAACTTTTCCGCAAGGAAGGGGCGGACGCCTGGTACGCCCATCCGGATGCGGAGCTTCTGCCGCCCGGGGCTCGTTGCCCGCAATGCGGTGGAAGCAATCTGCGCCGGGAAACCGATATTCTCGACGTGTGGTTTGACTCGGGGTCCAGTCAATATGCGGTCCTGGGCTACCGCCCGGATTTGCCCTGGCCTGCCGACGTCTATCTGGAAGCGGGCGACCAGTATCGCGGCTGGTTCCACAGTTCGCTGCTCGTGGCGCTCGGCACGCACGGCCGGGCGCCCTACCACCAGGTGCTGACGCATGGATGGGTGCTGGATGCGCAGGGCCGAGCCATGTCGAAATCGATTGGCAACGTAATTGAGCCCATGGAGGTCATCAAGACGCATGGGGCGGAGATCCTGCGCCTGTGGGCGGCTTCGGTTGAGTTCGGCGAAGATGTCTCAATCTCGCCGGACATGCTGACGCGCCTTTCCGAAGCTTATCGCAAGCTGCGCAATACGTTCCGCTACTGTCTCGGGAACCTATACGATTTTGATCCGGCGAAAGACTCCGTGGATGCGAGCCAGTTCGAGGAGATTGATAGTTGGGTGCTGGTGCGTATGGCCGAACTGCTGGAGCGGGCTGAGGCCTCCTACAACGACTACGCATTTCACAAGGTTTATCGTGGTGTGTATGACTTTGCCACCGTGGATTTGAGCGCGTTTTATTTCGATATTTTGAAGGATCGCCTCTACACTTCGCCGGCGCGTTCGGTTCGCCGGAGGGCCGCCCAGACCGCGCTTTACCGGATTGCGGATGCGTTGGTGCGTATCCTGGCGCCGCTCCTGAGCTTCACTGCGGAGGAAGTTTGGACGCACCTTCCCGCCCTCGCGGGACGGGAAAAAAGCGTGCACTTGGCAAGGTTCCTGGCTCCCGCTGAGTTGCGCGCGGGCATTCCGGAATCCCACTTGCAGCGCCTGGAGAATTGGCCGCGGCTGGTCGCGGTGCGCAATGAGGTGTTGAAGGCGCTGGAAATTGCTCGCCAGGAAAAATTCATTGGGGGTTCTCTCGAAGCCCTGGTCCGCCTCTCGGTCGGTGAAGAACTGCTGCCCCTGCTGGAAGAGTATCGCGCTTTCCTGCCCGGGCTCTTCATCGTATCGCAGGTGGAGATCACGAAGCGGGCTGTCGAAGGCGCACTCGTGACCGGGTTGCCGGGGCTGAGCGTGAAAATCGACAAGGCCTCTGGCCAGAAATGTGAGCGCTGCTGGAATTATTCCGAGCAGGTGGGGAAGGACTCACAATACCCCACAGTGTGTGATCGTTGCTCGTTCGCCTTGCGGGAGATTGAGTCGGCAGGCTGAAGCGGTCGCCGCGCACTCGGCCGGCTCGTCACCACGCTTTAGAAGTTCCGCCCTGAGTTTATTCATGTCTTCACTTGGGAATGCCCGAGTTGGAATCGTCACGCGAATCCTTTCCGTCGCAATCGCGGTTGTCGTGTTCGTGGCCGATCAAGCTACGAAGTCAATGGTCGCAAGTCGCATTCCCGACCGTGCCATCATCCCTGTCGTGCCTGGATTCTTCAACCTGACCAACACCCAGAATGCCGGCGCAGCCTTCGGACTCTTCTCGGAATCGCCGGCCCCGTGGAAGACTGGGCTCTTGATCGTGATTTCTGCTGTCCTGCTTGTTACCGTGGTGGGTATTGTGTGGAGGACGCAGCGCCTGCAGTGGGAAACCAGTCTGGGCCTCGCGCTGATTCTGGGCGGCGCCCTGTCCAATCTCTTCGACCGGATCCGCGTGGGCCGCGTTGTCGACTTTCTCGATTTCTATATCCGCAGCTATCATTGGGCCACCTTCAATCTGGCGGATAGTGCCATCGTGGTTGGCGCGGGCTTGCTGATTATCCAGGTGATCTTTTCGGATTGACGTTCCGGTCTTGAACCTCGAAAATCACTGCTTGAGTAAAGGGCTGAGTTGAAGCCTTACCTCCCTGAGTGTTTATGGCGCTGACACGAGAGTTCGTTGTCCCCGCGGAAGCGGCGGGCGAACGTCTGGATGTGTATCTCGCCGCCCAGATGCCGGACTGGAGCCGCAGCCAGATTCAACGGCTGATCCGCCAGGGGCTGGTAACGCTGGGCGGAGTGCTACCCCGCAAGGCCGGTAAAGAGGTCGAAGCGGGAGCGCGAATCAAAGTCCAGGCGGAGCGTGAGGAACTACGTGCCTCGCCCGAGGACCTGCCGCTCGCTATCGTTTACGAAGACGCAGACATTCTGGTTGTGAACAAATCTGCGGGAATGGTGGTGCACATCGGCGCGGGAGTGAAATCCGGCACCCTCGTAAATGCTCTGTTACATCACGTTGCGACATTATCCGGTGCGGGTGGCGAGACGCGGCCCGGCATCGTCCACCGCCTGGATAAGATGACCTCAGGGCTGGTCATCGTCGCCAAAAACGATACCGCCCATCGCCGCCTGGCTGAGCAGTTTAAATCGCGCCAAGTGCACAAGACTTACGTGGCGTTGGTTCATGGGCGGGTGGCAAAGGCCAACGGTGAAATCAATCTGCCGGTGGGTCGCGACCCGGTGCACCGCACGCGCATGAAGGTGGGCGGGATTGCCGCTCGCCAGGCTCTGACGCGCTTCCAAGTGTTGCAGGGCTTTCCTGATTTCACCCTCCTCAATGCTGAGCCGTTCACCGGCCGGACGCACCAGATCCGCGTGCATCTGGCTTCCTTGGGTCACCCGGTGGTTGGAGATTTGACTTACGGTGCGCCCGCGAAACTGCGCGTGGCGGGAGGGGAAGCGCCGACCCTTTCGCGAACCTTTCTGCATGCGGCCCGGCTGGCTTTTGCTCACCCCATCACGAAACAGCCCTTGAGTTTCGAGGCGCCCTTGCCGCAGGAACTGCGAGCGTTCCTGGACCACATCGAAGCTCGTGAACGCTGAGGGAAGCAGCCGGTACAATTACCCGTGCAGAACTGCAGTCTTTCGTCCGATCGAGGAGGGTCGCCATGAAGAGGCAAAAGGGAAAGGGTCGACGGGGCGTGTCGCGGAGGGATTTCTTTAAGAGCGCTGGGGCGGGCTTGATTGCCTCGGAATTGGCTGCGGCCCCTCCTGGTGTGGCAGCCGCTTCGCCCGCCGAATCACAGGTTGCCTTTGCGCCCCGTGCGGGACTGACACAGATATCCCCCAACCTATACGTCTTGCGTGACACTTGCAACGTTTACGTCCTCAAGGATGGCAACCAGGCCTTGCTCATCGACTTTGGCTCCGGCCACATCCTGAAGTTGCTCGGCCAGATCGGTGTCACCAAGGTGGAGGGCATCCTGCACACTCACCATCACCGCGACCAGTGCCAGGGCGATGCGCGGGCGGTGGCGGAGCGCATCCCGATTCACGTGCCCGTGCAGGAGCGGGAGCTGTTCGAGGATGCGGAGAATTTCTGGCGCAATCGGCGCATCTTCCATCTCTACGACGTTCCGCAACGACTTTTTCACGGTCACGCGCAACCTGCCGGTGGCAGGTGAGCTGCACGACTATGAAACCTTTCGCTGGGGCCCCTATGAGCTTTTGATCTATCCCACTCCCGGACACACGCTCGGCTCCCTCAGCCTGGTGGGAACGGTGGATGGCAGAAAGACGGCCTTCACCGGGGACCTGATTCATTCCCCCGGTAAGGTCATCACTCTGTATGACCTGCAATATCAATATATGAGTACTGATGGCGTGGATTTTGCCATTTACTCTCTCGCCCACTTGCGGGATTTGGGGCCGCAATTCATTTGTCCCTCGCACGGTGAGCCCTTCGTCAGTGGGGATGCGGCGTTCAACGACCTGATCGCCAAAATGCGCGGCTGGGTGGAATCCTATATGCCGGGGACGGCGCTGACCCTCGACAACAAACCTTTTGCAGTGACGCCGCACCTGATCGCTTCCTTCCAGACGACCTCGTGCTTCTACACCGTGATCAGCGACAGTGGCAAGGCGCTCTTCGTGGATTACGGGGCGGCGAGTAACAATTTCTGCACCACCCTCATTAACGCCGCACCGATCCGCGGCCGCATGCGTTTTGTGGAGCACACGATCCCCGAGCTCAAAGCTCGCTACGGAATGAAGTCCATTGACGTGGCCATGCCCAGCCATATGCACGACGACCACTTGAATGGCTTTCCCCACCTGGTTCGTCACTATGACGCCAAAGTCTGGTGTTACGACAACATGGTGGAGATTCTGGAGAATCCGCGGGGGAACAATCTGGGATGCACGTTGGGCGAACGCATTAAAGTGGATCGCGCCTTCCACCATAACGAAACCTTCAAGTGGGAAGAGTTTGAATTCAAGGTTTGCCATTCTCCCGGCCACACGGAATATCAAATGGCGATGTTTGCGGAGATTGACGGGGCGCGCGTGGCATTTACGGGCGACGCGATTTCTTCCATGGGGGCCCCCTTCGTGCTTCGCCACAACCTGATCTTTCGCAACTGGGTGGAGAACGACAGCCACATCCGGTCGGTGCGGACCATCCTGGACAACGAGCCGAATATTATCGCCCCGGGTCATGTCAAACCCTATATCGCCAACAAGGGCGATCTGGAGGACTGGGAGCGGCGGCTTGAAAAGCAACGGGACTATTTCAATGATGTGATCGCGGATCGGGATTCCAATTTCGGCTTGAACCCCAGTTGGGCGCGGCTTTACCCCTATCAACTCGCGGCGAAAGCGGGTTCGACCTCGGCACTCGAATTGCGCGTGCGTAACTATCGCTCGCACACCATGCGCCTGGAGGCGGCGCTGGTGTTACCGGAGGGCTGGAAGGCCTCGCCGCAAGTTGGCACCCTGGAAGTGCCCGCCGGCAAGGACGGCAAAACCGGTTTCAGCGTGACCATTCCCGGCGACTGGGACCGCGGGAAATCGCGCGTGGCCGTGGCGGCCGATATCATGGCGGATGGCCAGTACCTGGGGCAGATTGCCGAAGGTGTGGTGGACGTGGCGTGACCACGCATCACGCCCGGCCGGCGGAGTAGGAAGAGGATGGCCAGGAACGCCTAGCCGCATTCGCCGCGTTCAGGGTCTCGAGAATCTTGGTTCCGGTATTTTTGCACTCTCCACTCGCCCAATCCCTTGACCTTTTTGAGATCGTCCAGCGTCTTCACCGGCATTTGAACCATCTCTTCCAGCCATCGGTTCTGCGCCACCATGTAAAGGGGGACACCCTCCAGGGCCGCCGCATCAGCTCGCCATTTCTTTAAGGCGACGATCGATCTTACCTGCTCGCCGGTTAGGGGAGTGCCGGGATTCACCGTGGCCTCCGGGCTGGTCGGAGCTTTGTGTGTTACCTGCGCACCATCCTCATAGAGGAAGAGAAGGGACCACATGGGACCTTCCGGCTGATTGGCAAGTGAAGCAAAAACGCGCTTCACATTTGTCGTATCGAGGAAATCATTCAGCTTCTGCTCCCCATTGAGCGCTGCTTCTGACTCCAGGGAAATACTGAAAACTTTGCACTGCATGGCGCCTCCTATAATCGAAAGAAATTGCATTTCCACACATATCATCGGCAGAGGGGGTGGGGAAGATGAGGGATTTCTCATCAATATCAACGGGCGGGCCGCAGTGCTTCCCATTCCTCGAGGGTGCGGGGCCAATCCTGTTTCAGCAATCGCGATAAGGCACGGTCAGCGAGCAGTCTGCCGCCCGTCTGGCAGCGGGCGCAGTAGTTGGTTTCGTTGCTGGCGTAACGGATGCGTTGCACCTTGGCTCCACAACGCGGGCAAGGCTTTCCGTATTTTCCGTGGACGGCCATCTCCTCGCGGAAGGCGGTCACGTTCTCCGGAAACCTACCTCGGGCCTCAGCGCGCAGCCGGTCTGTCCAATCCACCAGGACGGACCGCGTTGAGGCGAACAGGCGCTCGATTTCTTCCTCGTTCAAACGTTGAGTCATGGCGATGGGCGAAAGGTGCGCGTGGTGAAGGATTTCGTCGGAGTAAGCGTTGCCAATACCGCTAAACGAGCGCGGATCAGTCAAGACACGTTTCAGCGTGTGATTTGCTGAAGTCAGACGAGCGGAAAAGGCGCCAAGATCGCACTCCAGAACTTCCAATCCCCCGGGGTTGAGCATCCGCAATTCTTCTTCGCCTTGGACAACATGCAACGAGGCCCGTTGCTGGGTGCCGGCTTCGGTGAGGAGCAGGCTGCCCTGCGGAAAATCCAGCGCCGCCAGCGCCCGCTTAGGTGTGAGCTTCACTCCCACCTCTCGCCAGTGCAGGCGCCCCGCGATCATCAAGTGAAGCACAAGCCAGAGGTTTTCTTCGACGCCGATTGCAATGCGTTTGCCAAGGCGGCGGACCACCTGGACGGTTTTCCCTTCCACATCCTGGAGAGGGGGCCGCGCGGTGCGGAGCAGGAAGGGGCTGGCAATGCGGACACGTTCGAGCCGCTGATGGAGGATGCGCTGCTCCAGGGCTTCGATGTAAACGACGATATCAGGGAGTTCCGGCACGACTTTGCCATCTTGGCACGGGGCGCCACGACAGTAAATCCCCGAGTTCTGGTCCCGTTGATTTTCGACACTCCGCTGGACCGAGGTGCGGTTTAGTCTTGACAAGGGTATTAACCATAAAGTATACTAATGGGAAGCTGGAATTTGGGTTTATGCGCCAGTAAAGATGCTCGGCAGGCCGGCAAACAGGAAAATCGCGATCACATCCCAGGAACCCGGCGATATTCATGATAATACAGCTAGTTAGCGACAATATTCATGATCCAGCACAGAAATCAAGTGAATGAAACTAAATCAGTTAATCACACCGAGCGGCGACCAACTAGTGGTCGTAGAGATGTTAAAAATGAAGGTCGATCCGGGGATGTGTATGAAAACACAGGATATGGTGACAATTTGTCAGGCTATTATTCGAGCTTTTTGCAGAAAATTCCGGAATTTTGTGAGAATGGACGGCAATCGATCGGACTTGGGGCCCGAAAATACGCGGATTACGCCATAAATCGGGGCGAAGTATCGCCAATCTATAGAGCCCGCCCTGAGCACCGCGCAGGGTCGACACAGGTGGAAGTAGCGCCGACGAGTTATGATTCCAAAAATCACTAATCGGCCCACGGTTTTCATACAATACTGCTACCCGCGCCTCTACCCCCTTGCATCTTAATGTGTTGGTGCTTACCTTTTATTTGGGGGGCGTCTAAGCCCAGTGAGGGGTTCGAACCATAGTCGCAATGGATGGCGCTTGCTTGGAGATCGCCGGCAAAGTGGTTTCACAACCTTCGCGGGAGAGTGAACTCGAGGAGTTTGCTTTGATTCGCCGCGCCCAGGAAGGTGATCATCCTGCCTTCGACGCGCTCGTGCGCCGGTACGACAAGGACGTATTACGCTTGGCTCTCCAAGTCGTGGGATCCCCCGAAGAAGCGCGCGATTTATACCAGGAAGCGTTTCTGAAGGTGTATCGCTCTCTGCGCAACTTCCGCATGGAGGCTCGCTTTTCCACCTGGCTCTATCGTGTGGTGACCAATGTTTGCCTAGACCACCTGCGCCGGCGGAACGCGCGCAAGGAGGTCGCGGTTCCCCAGCCCGAAGAGGGTAAGCCCGAGTACTTCCAGAATGTGCCGGATGACCGACCCACCCTTGATCCCGAACGCGCCACGCACTCCAAAGAGATTGCCCGCCGCATCCAGGCCGCGCTCGACCGGCTGAACCCTCGGGAGCGCATGGTTTTTGAGTTGAAACATTACCAGGGTTTGAAATTGCGGGCGATTGGAGAGATGTGCAATACCAGCGAGCAGACGGTAAAGAATTGTCTCTTTCGCGCCACCCAGAAACTGCGCTCGGAATTGGGAGATCTGGTTTAGGAGTTTCAAAGTGAAGGAAGGCCCTATGAAGTGTCTGGAGTTCGAAGCGATCCTGCCGTTGTTTCTTTACGCGGAGCTCTCCGCGGAGGAGCGAGCCGCGTGTGAGGCGCACCTTGAAGTATGCGCGAATTGCCGGGCGGCTCTCGAAAAGACCGAGCAACTCCATCGCGCCTTGGCGGAACGACCGCGCCCGAAACCCTCCGCCGCGCTGCTGGCGGAATCGCGCCAGGCGCTCGACGAAGCGCTGGAACGCGAGCAACACGGTTGGCGGGCGCTGCTCCATCAGGGCTTACCGGTGCTTCGACTGCAACCTGCTTCCGGTTTTGCTTTGGGGTTGACGATGGTGCTGTGCGGGTTTGGCCTGGGGTGGGGGCTACGGCCTCACGCCGGGCGGCTGACGTCCAATCCCGCAGGCGTCAATACCGCCGCTCTAACCGACCCTGACCTCGAGAACATGCAGATCCGCGGCATCAGCCGCGTCGCCGCCGACCCTCAAACCGGTGGGGTGCGCATCACCATGGACGCGGAACGGCGAATGACGCTGGAAGGGTCCCTTGACAACCCGCAGATTCAGCGGGTGCTGGTCTACGCCGTGAAGAGCTATGACAATCCGGGCATTCGGCGCGACACGCTCGACGCCCTGCGCTCACACCTTGACAATCCCAACATCCGGGGCGCGTTGCTCTATGCGCTACGGCATGATCCCAACGCCGGGGTGCGTTTGGAGGCGCTGGAGGCAGTGCGCGGCATGGAGTGCGGCGACGATGTGCATCTCGCCTTATTGGCGGCGCTCCAGCACGATGCGAATGCCGGCGTGCGGGTGGCGGCGCTCGAGGCCCTGGTGGATCACGAAGAGGAAGAGGGCCGCGATCCCGCGATTCAGCAGGCCCTGGAGAAGCTGGCCACCACGGATCGGAATTCCTGTATCCGGGTGAGGTGTGCGGACGCCGTGATGAAATTTGGAAAGTGAGGACCCGAAAGGAACCATGGGAAAGAAGTGGGTAAACAGCTTTGTGCTTCTGGCTTTGTTGAGCGCCCGGCCCCTTGCGGCGCTGGACGTGACCTCGATAAAGCACGGCTCGCCGGTGCGCCGCGGGCCCAGTTGGGAACTGCGCTCGGAATTCGAAGCGCCCGCCAAGGAGGGGGCGCGTCTGCTACTGCGAGCGGATGTGGGTGCGGTGGACATCCGGCCGGAACCCGGCGACAAGCTGAAGTGCGTCGTGATTCTGCGCGCCCACACCTCTAACGAGTCCACCGCACGCCAATGGTTTGAGCGTTTCCAATTGAACGTCCGCTCGGTTGAAGCCGGAGGCATTTACCTTACCAGTCAAACTCCGGGACGCCTCGGTCGTGGCGAAAACTTCGGAGTGGAGTTTCAGATCACCTTGCCCCCCCGCTACAACCTGGATATAGAAACGCAGGGTGGCGACATCTGGGTGGAAGCTCCCTTGCAAGGCGAGGCCAGGCTGACCACGGCGGGCGGGGACGTGCGGGCTGCGGATCTGGCGGGTCCCGTTAAGGTGGAAACCGCAGGGGGCAGCATCACGCTCGGCAAAATCGGCAGCGACCTGATCGCGCGCACGGCGGGAGGCTCCATTCACGTGGGTGATGTCAAAGGGGATGCTGCCCTCGAGACCAGTGGCGGAGAAATCGTAACCGGCGCGGTGGGGGGCGAACTGAAAGCCGAGACGTTGGGAGGCGATGTTGTGGTGGGCGGCGCCGCCGGGAGAGTTTTGGCTCGAACTGCGGGCGGCCAGATCCAGATTGGTCCGACCGGCAGCAGCGTGCACGCGGAGACGGCGGGTGGCAGCGTCCGTATGCAAGGCTCGCGGGGCCGTGTGGTGGTGGAAACCGCCGGCGGTAGCATCGACTTGCTCCAACTCGAAGGCGCCGTCAAAGCTTCCACCGCGGTGGGGCGCATCCTGGCCCAGTTCAGTTCCACAAAAAAGACTTTTGGGCCGTCGCAGCTCGAGACCTCCATGGGAGATGTCTTCGTCTATCTGCCCATGGATCTTCCGCTTAACATTGATGCCGCTATCAACGCTGCGGCGGGCCACAAGATCGTCTCGGACTTTCCCCTTACCATTCAGGGTGAAAAAGAAGAATTTGTTCCCACCACCCTGCGCGGCCGCGGCGCTTTGAACGGTGGGGGAGATACCCTGAGGATTCGAACTGTGGCGGGCAATATCGAAATCCGCAAGATCGACGAGCAGTCTATGGAAGATCTCAAACAGCGCGAAGCGACCTCCTGGAAATCCTGGAGGATCGCCGCGCGGAAAAGGAGCGCCGCCGTGTGGAGCGCGATCAGGAACGGGAGCAACACCGGCGGGAGCGGGGTGAAGGCAACAATGACGACAAGTAACCACATGGGATTCCGCCCGAGCCTGAAGGTCATCCTACTTTTGGCAGCCAGCTTCGGCATAGCCGGAGTGTCGAGTCCTGCCTACACCATGGAGCGTGTTTGGGCGAAGCATTTCCCGCTCGCGCCGGGAGGTTCGGTCTCGGTGGAGAATGTGCAAGGCAGTGTCCTTGTGGAGGGATGGGATCGCGCGGAAGTGGAAGCTACCGTAGCCATGCGCAGTCCGGGCCCTTCCGACCGCATCGACGACGTGGAGGTGGCTGTGGAAGCGGGGGACGGCAGCCTGGCCTTTCACACACTCTATCCGGCGGGGCTTGATGAAAAGATCCGTGTGGACTACCGGCTGCGCGTGCCTCGCCAAGTGCGCCTGGAGCAACTTAGTACCCTTGAAGGCGACATTGCTGTGCGGGATGTGGAAGGAGCGGTAAAGGCCCGCAGCCTGCACGGTGATATCGAAGGTGTCAACGTGGCAGGATCCGTGGTGGCGCGGGCACTGACAGGGAATATTCTCCTTACGCTGCGCAGGCTGCCCGATCCCCAGTTTCCACTTAAGCTCGAAACCCTTAATGGCAACGTGGATCTGCTGTTGCCCGCGCGGGCTAACGCTGACCTGGAGCTGACGACTGTGGCGGGTAAAATCGTGGGAGACTACGCCTTTCAAGTCAGTTCCGTCCCCGGCGATTCCACACGCCGAACGCGCCTGGGCGAGGGGGGCGTGCCGGTCGAAATCCGGACTGTGCGCGGAAATATTCGGGTCGGGCAGCGCGATGCAGACCTATAATTTTACGGCGGCGAAGGAAGATTGAGCCCTCGGCTCATTTGCTCATCCATCGTCGGTGCGTTGGAAAACCGTGATGACCAAGCTCGGAGCAATACGTCTTATAGGAAAGCAAGCAGTCAGTCCGCCAAGGGAGACGGGTAGTTGAGAGAACTCCGGAATATCCGGAGAACCACTCGTACTCGGAGGAAACCCATGACCAGCAAGATACTTTTAGGAACAGCCATTACCCTGGCGCTGCTGGCGGCCGCGGCAGGAGTTTTCCAGGGCCAGGAGATGCCAGAGCCGCCGGGCCCGCCTGATTCACCACAGGTTTACGTGCTCAACAATGGCAACGCGCACCTGGGTGTCATTCTGGATGAAGTGACGCCGGAAAAGGCGCAGGAATTGAAATTGCCCGCCGTAGCCGGCGCCATCGTCACGAGCGTCGAAGCCAATAGCCCCGCCGCCAAAGCCGGAGTCGAGAAGGGCGATGTCATTTTGGAATTCGATGGAATTCACGTCCGCAGCAGCGCCGAGTTGCGGCGCTTGATTCGCGAGACGCCGCCCGGCCGCACCGTGGCGATCAAGGTAAAACGCGATGGGCAGGATCGTACCGTAAGTGCGAAGCTGGGGGCGCCCGCTAATTGGCACTCCAACCCTTCTGTTCCAGGAATGTTCGTTCCCCCGATGACCTTGCCGGACTTCGATTTTTCAAATTCTTCGGCGCGCGCCAGTTTGGGAATTTCCGGTGACGACCTCACTTCGCAGCTTGCGCAATTCTTCGGTGTGAGGCAGGGGAAGGGTGTGCTGGTGCGCGAGGTGATGGTGGGCAGCGCCGCCGAAAAAGCCGGATTGAAGGCGGGCGACGTGATCGTGCAAGTGGATGGCAAAGCGGTGAGTGACGTAGATGATCTCCGCGCCGCGCTGAACGAAAATTTCACGGACCACACCCGCAAAGTGAACCTGACCTTCGTACGCGACCACCATGAACAGACGGTGAGCGTGGAATTAACGCGCTCCGTCCCCCGGGAGGGGCGCACCTCCAGGGCTGTGATAGGTCTTGACCCAGGGGATGTCGCGCAACTCCAGGAGTTGGTGGGGCAGGCTCGGCTCAACGCTGCGCAATTGCGGCAAGAAGTTGAAAAGCAGAAGGAGCTGATGCAGGGCGAATGGCAGCGCCAACTACGCGAGCAGTTGCGCAACCTCAAGGAACAATTGAAGAATCAGCAGAACCTCTTCACCTTAAAGCCCACGAACAGTGAGATTTAAGGCTCGGCCGCGGGGTTTCTCCTCGCATGAATTTTATTTCGGCATACTACCCTGGGGCGGCGGTCTTCGGATTGCCGCCCGTTTTTTTAGTCCCCTCGTGACACCAGATTCGCTCGGGTTTTCGCTGAACTCAAACACCCCCCTGTGGGGCTGCAAGGTTCGCGGGAAGGAGTTGGCTCCACGTGCCTTTGCCCAACGCTGCATTAAACTTACTGCACGGTAGAGGTAGCGCCTGGCGCGTCACCCGCAAGGGGCGTGGTGTGATGGTGGACAAGGAGCCAGCGGCCGTCACGCCGAACGAAAATGTTGGTGGTTTCAACGAGCGCCGCGGAAAAGTTTTTTGGGGAAGCGGTGGTCACATTTTCAAGACAGGAAACCCAGGCGGTTTCTCCCATTACGTGCACCAGAGCCCGGCTGATGGAAACCATCATCTTTCCGGTGGAACGGAAAATACTCTCCCAGCTTCCCCGAACATCCTCCCAACCCACCAACAGTTCCCAGCCCGGGTGCAGACACATTACCCAATCCGCATGCAGCCAGAGCTGCTCTATCATCGGCAAGTCGAGCGTGTGTAGGGCAGTGTAAAACGCACGGTTGGCAGCTAGAACCTCTTGTTCATCAGTCTGGAGTTGCGGTGATGCGGTCATGGGCAGGCTCGTTCTCCTGATGGCGGTGGGGATTTGGCACTTATCCTGGCAAAGCCCACGGAGATTATAACCGAGCGGGTGTTTGTTCCGTAAGGAGCAAAACTGCTGGTAGTGTCCCAGTTTGACGTAGAGGCGGCGGCATTCATCCCGATCTGATCGGGACGCCGCCATATGGCGAGGTAAACTCGCCGCTACATCATCAAACTGAGACACTACCAAACTGCTGCCTGTCGCCAATTCTCGGGGGTCGGTTGGAGCTCGTGGGAGGGTGTTTTGGTCTTGGCTGAAGATAGCAAGCTGATGACTCGTAACTGCCCACGGCCCACGGTCCCCACCCGCGCTGAACCGTCCGAAGAGGTTATACTAAGACTGCTATGGCTTCTCTCACAGATGAAACAGTTTTCGACGCTTTTCGCCACTGGGGCTACCTCGCAGCGGACCTCGATCCGCTTGGCTATCTGAAGCCGCTGGCGCCGCCGGAGCTTGCTATTAATGGCGAGGCGGCGGCTCAGGCGCGGCGTTGTTACTGCGGCACAATCGGCGTGGAATTCATGCACATCCCCGATCCCGAGCGCCGGCGGTGGATCGAGGAGCGCCTCGAAGTGGACCCTCCGGCGGTGGACACT
Source organism: uncultured Acidobacteriota bacterium (assembly GCA_963804995.1). GTDB lineage: Bacteria > Acidobacteriota > Terriglobia > UBA7540 > UBA7540 > Bog-366. The sequence continues at coordinate 583,770 of CAWDSK010000006.1, read as the reverse complement.
CCTCGTGTGCTCGAACCGGCTGACCCGCGCGGGAATCTTCGAACAGGTGCTGCAATCGCGCTACCCAGGAACCAAGCGCTTCTCGCTGGAAGGGGTGGTGACGCTCGTTCCGCTTCTGGATGAGATTCTGGATCGCGCCGCGGAGTTGGGCGCAGAGCAGACCGTGCTGGCCATGAGCCACCGTGGACGCCTGAACGTGATGGTGCACATTGTGGGCAAAGCCGCGGATGACATCTTTGCTCGCTTCGAAGACGTTGATCCGCGCAGTTTCCTGGGTGGTGGCGACGTGAAGTATCACCTGGGCGCGACCGGCGATTATCGGACCGCACAGGGCCGCCCCATGCGGATCCACCTGGTTTCTAACCCTTCGCACTTGGAGGCGGTCGATCCCGTGGCCGTCGGACGGACCCGCGCCAAGCAGGCACGTCTTTGCCAGGGAGGCACCACCTGCGTACTTCCCGTACTACTACACGGCGACGCGGCTTTCGCGGGACAGGGTGTCGCCGCGGAGACGCTTAACCTGGCTAACCTTGAGGGATACGCGGTGGGTGGCACCGTGCACGTGGTGGTGAACAATCTGATTGGATTCACGGCCAACCCCGAGGATACCTCCTCCTCGCGTTTTGCCGCTGACGTGGCCAAACGGTTGCCGATTCCGATTTTTCATGTAAACGCGGAAGACCCGGATGCGGCCGTACGCGTGGCGCGCTGGGCGGCGGAATACCGCTACAAATTCTCGAGCGACGTAGTGGTGGATCTGATCGGCTACCGCCGCCACGGGCACAGCGAGATTGATGACCCCACCACGACGCAACCCGTGCGTTACCGGCGCATCGCCGCACTGCCGCCGGTTTGGGAATCTTACGCTCGCCGCCACCAGATTGACCCTGCCCCGCATAGTGCGGAAGTCCGCGGGGAGTTTGAGGCGGCACTCAAGCATGCCCGTACCATCCGCAAGAATCCGCTGCTGCGCGAGCTGCCTCCCTATTGGGACAACTACCGCGGCGGACCCTATAAACCGGAATTGGAAGTGGAGACCGCTGTGCCCGTCGAGGAATTAGGCGCTATCGGTGAGGCGCTGGTGCGGGTTCCGGCAGGCTTCTCGGTTCATCCCAAGGTGAAAAAACTTTTGGACCAGCGCCTACAGATGGCGCAGGGCCGCCATGCGCTCGACTACGGCACCGCGGAGCTGCTGGCGTTTGCCACGCTCCTGCGGCAGGGAACCGCGGTGCGTTTGACCGGCCAGGACTCCCGGCGTGGAACCTTCAACCAGCGTCACGCCACGCTGTTCGACACGGAAACTGAGGCCGCGTACACGCCACTCGCCCATCTTGCGCCCCAACAGCCGGCGTTTGAGATTTATGATTCGCCACTCTCGGAGGCCGCGGTGGTAGGGTTCGAGTATGGATATAGCCGCGACTATCCAGAGACTTTGGTGCTCTGGGAAGCGCAGTTCGGGGATTTCGCCAACGGCGCGCAAGTCTATATCGATCAATTCATCGCAGCCGGGGAAGACAAGTGGGGATTACTTTCCGGGCTGGTTCTGTTGTTGCCGCACGGTTACGAAGGACAGGGACCAGAGCACTCGAGCGCGCGCCTGGGGCGCTTTTTGCAGCTTGCCGCCCGCGACAACATTCAAATCTGCCAGCCCACCAACGCCGCTCAATATTTCCATCTGTTGCGTCGCCAGGCGCTGCGGCGGTGGCGTAAGCCGCTGGTGGTGTTTACCCCCAAGGGCATGTTGCGGCATCCGGCCGCTGCTTCATCCTTCGAGGACCTCACCCGTGGACGCTTCTTGCCGGTAATCCCGGATCACGAGGTTACCCAGGCCCGGCGCCTGCTGGTGGGCACAGGCAAGATCGTCCACGAACTGCGCGCCGAACGCAAGAAACGCGGAGACACGCAGACGGCCATCCTCGCCCTCGACCAGCTTTATCCTTTTCCGGACAAGGAACTGCTTTCCGCAATCAATGAGCATCCTGCGGTCAGGGAGGTGGTTTGGGTTCAAGAGGAGCCTGCTAACATGGGTGCGCTGTTTTTCCTCATGCCACGGTTAAGGCGCTTGGCGCGGCCCCGCGCGGTGCGCTCCGTAAAGCGCTCGGCGAGTCCCAGTCCCGCCACGGGCTCCGGCAAGGCGCATGAGGTCGAGCAGAAAACATTGCTCACCCTGGCCTTCACGACCATGAAGGCAGAATAGGACACCGAGATAAGGGAATTCGGGGCGTGGGCCGCCACGCCCCGCCTCCGGCTGGTTAGCTATTTCGTAATCACACCACAGGCAATACGCGCGCCGGCATTGCCGGCTGGGTCGGTCTTCATATCATCGGGGGCGGCATGGATGACAAGGGCCGTGCCCTCCGGATGAAAGAGCGAGTTCGCTCCTTCACCCAGCGTGACACCTGTCACCACGACTTTTACTTTTGCTTTCCCGCGGGCATCCACAGTCAGATTCTGGAGATCACCCGCATGGTGGCCTTCCGGGTTTTCCAATCCGTGCTTCTTGCCCTCGGGATTGAAGTGTCCGCCTGCACTTTTGAAATCTGGCGTTTCACACTTGCCGACTGCGTGGATGTGGAAGCCGTGCACTCCCGGGGGAAGGTTGGCGACCTCGATCGCCACGCTCACTCCCTGGTCAGTTCCTTTGAGTTTGGCGGTTCCGACGTGTTGGCCCTTGCTGTCGGAGAGATCCGCCTTGGCGGTTGCCGCCATCTTGCCGAAGGTCAGGCCCGCGAATAGCACTACCAGGCCTGAAGCCAGAATGATTCTCTTCATGGTTGTTGTCCTCCTTGGAGTTCTGCATTCCGCCACGCTGCGCCCAGCCTGCGCACGGGCACGCCGGGCGTCGCCCAGTCTCATGTCTCCTCAACGTGTTGACTAACCCTTTGAGGTAATCGATGGTACCATCGGTTGAACCCGAAGTGGAGAGGGAATCGTGGCTGGAGATGCAATGAAAGCAGCGTACCTGACCGGTCTAAACCAAGTGGAGATCCGCCCGGCGCCGGCCCCCCGCCAGCCAGGACCGCACGAAGTGATGCTCCGGATCAACGCCGTGGGCGTCTGCGGTTCGGACATGCATTATTACAACCAGGGGCGAATTGGCCCCCAGGTCGTGGAGTTTCCCCATATCCTCGGTCATGAGTGCGCCGGTACGATTCTTGAAGTCGGTGCCGAAGTGCGGGAATTGCGCGTGGGGCAACGCGTGGCGGTTGACCCACTGGTACCGTGCGGGAGCTGCGACCAATGCCGTGCGGGACGCAAGCATACCTGCCGGAAGCAGAAATTCCTGGGCAATCCCGGACAGTTGCCGGGGGCGCTGGTGGAATATCTGGTGTTGCCGGCGGAGTGTTGCCTTGCGGTGCCCGACTCGCTCGATGATGACGAAGCCACGATCGTTGAGCCGCTATCCATCGGCCTTTACGCGGCGGCGATGGCCCAACTGCCTCCCGGCGCACAGGCTGGAATCCTGGGGTCGGGGCCGATTGGATTATGCACACTGCTGGCGATTCGCGCCCACCTGCAGGCTACCGTTTATGTGACGGATATTCTTGACGAGCGCCTCTCCGTGGCCCGCACCTGCGGGGCTGATTGGACCGGCAATCCCCGCCACGAAGACGTGGTGGCCGCCATTCGCCAGCTTGCCCCACTCGGCCTGGACACGGTATTCGAATGCGCGGGCGAGCAGGAGACACTTGACCAGGGCCTTGAACTCTTGAAGCCCGCTGGCGCATTGTTGGTCATCGGGATTCCAGAAGTTGACCGGGTGAGCTTTGATAGCAGTCTGCTGCGGCGGAACGAATTGCGGATCCTCCATGTGCGCCGCCAGAACGAATGCGTGGCGCCCGCCATTGACCTCATCGCCAGCGGCCGCATCAACGTCCGCCCCCTCGTCACCCATCACTTTCCGCTCGAGGAAACCCCCCAGGCCTTCGAACTCGTCTCGGCGCGGCGCGACGGCGTGGTGAAGGCTATAATCCGCGTTTGACCGGAAGGAACAACTGGCCGAAGTTTGTCTTCACCCTGCGGCAAAATAAGAACCCACAACTATTTCCAGTCGTTTATTCGTTAAGCAGGTCATGCCCTAAACGTATATATGCACCTGGGGTACGTTGTTGCGCCAGGTTGCAATCTGTTTTTCGGCAGGCGCGGCGGGATCTTCCTTCGGGGCATGAGTAATGTGTCGAAGGAGACTTCATCCCGGCGCTGTGGAAACCAGATCCAAAGCCACCATGCTGGACAGTGATGAGGGATGTGGAGCCATGGAAGGCCTAGGCGCGTACGTGATTCTCACATGGTATCCAGATATTAAAATGACACGTGTCTTAACAATCTTTTAATGTTTCCCCGAGCCCCCTCGCACGGTCTCTCGTGCATTCAGCTAAGGCCTGTATTTGTAGTTGGTTGCAGTTTTCACATGGTAATAATGACACCTCAGACTTTCCGTCTTGTACCCTACCAAAAAAGTTAGGTTTTTCTGAAAAAAAAACTTGACAACATTTCCGCCAGAAGCTAATCTGTGTTCGCAACGAAAGACCAAATTAAAAACTGAAACCTTGGGTTGCGGCAGTCAGAGGGGTTCCGGGCCCAAAAAGGAGTATCAACGATGTCCACCAAGTCCACAATTTTGCGAGTCAGCCTATTTGCGCTCCTTGTAGGGATGGTTGCTTCTGTGCCGGCGCTAGCCGGTTCCGCTGTGATCGGATCTGTAGCGGGCAGCATGAATGCATCCGTAGGCGGCCAGGCGCTTCTGCCGAATACCACGATATTCAGTGGTGACAGCCTGCAAGTGAGAGATGGTGTAGCCGTAGTAGCCGCGGGAACTAGCGGCCGCATGGTGTTTGGCCATGACACGGTTGCATCCTTCATGAGGGATGCCAATCAGGTCACCGTCCTGCTTAGCCAGGGCAACGTATCGGTGTTCCATCCGATCGACGGAGCTGGGGTACGGGTAAAAGTCGGCAACGTTTCCATTGTGCCGACGGCTGGGTTTAAGACCCTCGGCGAAGTCGCCATGTTGAATGGCTCCGTTGTTATCACGGCAAAGGAAGGTGCTTTGCAGGTTGATGATCACGGAACAACCAAGAACGTCACGAAGGGGCAAACCATCGTTATCGCTCCCAAGACTGCCGATAAGGGTGGCAACGGTGGCTGGGGCAGCGGCGGTGGGAACACGGCGCTGGAAGTTGGGGCGCTAGGCGCTGCCGTCGCGGCTGCTATTCTGGCGGGGCTTGCGGAAAGCAAGGCGAATGACGCGAGTTCTAACTCGCTTTCGGCCGAAGCTGCTGCGAACGCTGCGGCTTCTGCTGCGGGCGCCGCTACCGCTGCTGCAAACGCTGCGGCTTCTGCTGCGGCCGCTGGGGAGTCAGCTGCTGCGGCTGCTGACTCACAAGCTGCGGCCGCATATAACATTGCAGCCTGCGAGTACGACAATGAAGCCTTGGAGGCGGGGGCGACTGTCAGCCCGGTCCTAGGTTTGAATTGCCCAGCGAGCACCTTTACAGGCGATTTCCACCAAGTTAGGCGTTAGGCGCCATCTGCAAGAGATCTAAAGGGCGAGCGGCATCCGAGCAACGATGCGGATGCCGCTCGTTCGTTTTATTTCCCCTAAAAACCTTCCTGTTTAGAACTCATTCTGTCTCCCTAACATCCCAGCAGTGGGATACTCACGCACGAGTTCTCAGCCAGTCAGCAAACCGCAGAATTCCATCTTCGAAGCTAACTTTGGGGCTGTAGCCAAGAACCTGGCGAGCCTTGGTGAGGTCCGCGTGGGTCAGGACCATTTCACCGGGTGGGGCGGGAAGGAATTTTCGCTGTACGGGCTTGCCGAGAGCACGCGCCAGGGTATCCACCATATAGTCCACGCGCACAGGGTGTGAATTTCCCAGATTAAAAACGTCGAAGCGGCCAGGAGTTTTGAGGGCGCGCACAATGCCTTCCACGATGTTGTCGATATACGTGAAATCACGTTGGATACTACCGTCCCCGTAGATAGGCACTTCTGCGCCTTCCAGAATCAGGCCTGCAAACTTGCGGATGGCGAGATCCGGCCGCTGGCGAGGCCCGAACACCGTGAAGAGGCGCAAGCAGACTACGGAAAGGGGATAGGCCTCAGAGTAGGTGAATGCCAAGGCTTCGCCGGAAACTTTGGTAGCGGCATAGATGGACAGGGGAGTGCCCGTCGAAGCGTCTTCCCTGAATGGGGCGCGGTTGGCTTTCCCGTACACGGAACTTGAGGAAGCAAACACAAACCGCGGCACACCGTATTGCCGGCTCACCTCCAGCAACCGCGCGGTGCCGGCGACATTGGTGGACACGTACGCGTCCGGTTGGAGGAATGAGGGGCGCACGCCGGGGCGGGCCGCCAAGTGCACCACGACCTCCGGCTGGAACCTCTGAAACACCGCGCGCAGCTTCTCGTCTTCGCGAATATCCACGGCGAAGAATTCGAAATTTCCGCACGCCCGGATTTCCGCGAGGTTAGCCCGTTTCATTTCCGGGTCATAGTAATCGTCCAGGTTATCGACAAGCGCGAGGCGCTTTCCTTCCCGGAGCAGGCGTTCCACGAGGTGGGACCCAATGAACCCGGCGCCGCCGGTAACGAGTATTTTTTCCATGGATGTTTATTTCTTCCGCACAGCCTGGAGCTGGGCAACGGGCACAGAGACAACTTGCAGGTGGTCCTGGTTATCGACCCAAAGGTCGACGCGCGCCAAGTCCGTGGTGAGGGTGAGATGCCGCAAGTTGAGGCTTTCTCCTCTGACGCTAACCGGCTCAGCGCCCACGTCCTCCACCGTGATCTCACCGGGGAGGGCTTCCTGCGGAATGAAGGCGTTAAGAGTTTGTTTCCCCTTGCTTGTCTGATCGTATCGGTCAACCACTAACTGGTAGTGGTGGACGACGTTGTCATCCAGCACCATCACGTCCTTGCCTAACTTGAAGTCACGCCGATCGGATTCACCGGTTACGGTCTTGTATTGGGCGCGGGCGGGAGAGGAATGGAAGTCAATGGAGAGCTGGGAAGACTGTGTGCCCTTCTGGCTCCAGGTATAGGAAAGAGGCCGGAGTTGTGGGTTGAGGATCAGATGCGGTGAGGTCCTGACCTCCAGCGTTTTTCCGTCTTGTTCCATCCGCAGATGAACCTCGGCCTGAGCTTCAATTTGCTTCGGCCCGGTTCGAATCTCAAACTTCTCAGTTCCGATATTCTTGCCGGCGACAAGAATCTCGAAGGTGCCCTGGTCATTCAGGTCTGGAGGCGTGGGACTTGGAGCTTGGCCTGCCAAGGGGTCAGCGGCCCACGCGCCGCTTGCGAACAGGGCAACGGCCAGGAGCAGGACACAGCGTTTTAGGGAGGCCAGGGGAAACTCCTTTCAGCTCAGGCGAGCCGCAGACGCAGGATTTGTTCGACCACCTGCTGAGGTGTTAGGCCGTCTGTCGAGACGCGCGATTCTGCGAGGCGGTAATACGGCAACCGGTCGACCAGCAGCCGGCCAAAGGACTCGGCATCGCGGAAAAGCGGGCGATTCTCCAACCCTTCGCAACGGGCGCGCAAAACTTCCGGCGGACAGTCCAGCCAAATCGTGGCGCCACCCGTATCGCGAATAAAATCGACGTTGGGTGGTTGTGCGAACGTTCCACCCCCCAGGGCAATAACTGCCGGCTCGGATTTCGAAGCCTCCGTCAACGCCGCACGCTCGATCTGGCGAAAGAAGGGTTCGCCGGAGTTCTCAAAGATCTCGCGGATGCTCAAACCCTGCCCGGCTTCGATGACGGTGTCAAGATCAATGAACGGCCAACCCAGCGCTGTTGCCAGCAGTTGGCCCACCGTGGACTTGCCGCTCCCCATGAAGCCCAGAAGGTAGATCAGTTTTCGCCGTTGACGGTTCATTCCTTGACAGGGTCTCGCCCCAAAAATATCCGTTTGAGATTATAGTGTCGCGCTCGCCGGTTGCGCAACCCGAAGAGTTAGGGATGCGAGAGTTGAAGGTTGAAAATCAAGAGAAATCCCTTCTGAATTCCAAGCGAGAATCCACCCGCTACAACGAAATTCGCAAGAACCTATGTCAGTCGGTATAATCAAAATGAAGCGCCGGATAGGGCGAGCCGTCCGGAAAATCCAAGCCCGCTGGCGGTACTCATCGAGTTTACAGTGATCCCAGAGCACCCCCCTGACCTTTCGTCTCCCGCCTCGCCTTCGGTGGCGGGCACAGCGCCTCCGGCCCTCCTGCGGAACAAGCAGGGCGTGGCGTACTTCCTCATCCTCGTTGGCCTTGCGGCGCTCCCTTATCTCACCTCCTTACGCAACGGCTTTGTCTATGACAACATCGACCAGGTCCTGGTTAATCCCTACCTTCGGAACTTCCATCACTTGCGGGAGATCTTCACCTCCTCGGTGTGGTCGTTTATGGGTGATTTCCGCGGCTCCTCCAATTATTACCGCCCGATGATGTCGCTGGGATATCTGTTCTGTTATCAGCTTTTCGGGCCCCGTGCGCTGGGGTTTCACCTCGCCAATCTTTTGGCGAACGTGGGGGTGGTTCTCCTCGTCTTCCTGGTCACGCTCAAAATGTTTCGCTCCCCTGCAGTGGCGCTCCTGGCGGCAGGTATCTTTGCGCTCCACCCCATTCACAGCGAAGCGGTAAACTGGATCTCCGCGGTCACCGAACTCGAGCTAGCGCTCTTCTATCTTCTGACCTTTTGGTTTTTCCTCGCCTCCGCGCGTGCGGGAGGCAAGCGCTCGATCCCGTTCCAGATCGCCATGGTGGGGTCCTTTGTGCTCGCCGTGCTTTCCAAGGAGCAAGCGCTCACGCTTCCATTGCTCGCTACGCTTTACGAGCACTTTTTCCGTGAGGATCACGCGCAGACCACCGGGGTCCAGAAGTTTCGGCGCTATGGCGCATTATGGTTGCTCGCGCCAATTTATCTGGTGCTCCGCGTCCGATATCTGGGCGGACTTGCACCCAGCGTTGGCAGGCCGGGGTTGGGGATAGGTGATTTGGTAATTTCGGCCTTGTACCTGATTGGCCGTTACTGTTGGAAACTTGTGTGGCCGGCCGAACTCTGCGCCTATTACGTCTTTCCCACCGACTTTGCCGGACTCTATCCCTGGGCGCTCGGTGGGCTTGCGGCTCTGATCATTTGCGCGTCAGCTTTTGCGGTCCTCTGGAAGTTCAACCGGCAAGCCTCTTTCGGCGTAGTTTGGCTGCTCCTGACGCTCGCCCCGGTATTGAATGTTCGTTGGATGACCAGCAATCCCTTTGCGGAGCGCTACCTCTATCTTGCCTCAGTGGGATTCTGCTGGATGGTGGGCTGGGCGGGCGTCCAAGGCTGGAAGGCGCTTTCTGCCCGGGGCAGTCGATGGCGCGTCGCGCTGCCCCTCGCGGCGGGCCTGATCGCCACCCTTTGGGCCTTTCGCATCCTCATCCGAAATCGCGACTGGCGGGATAACCCCACTTTTTACACCGCTACCCTGGCCATTTCACCGGACGCCTATTACATCCACAATAATCTGGGGACCGTATACTGGGCGCAGGGAAACAAAGCGGCGGCGGTAAAGGAATGGCGCACGGCGCTGGAACTGGCCCCGGATAATGAATACGTTCTGCACAATCTCGGCTTGGCAGCCAACGAGGAGAAGCATTATGAGGAAGCGGAAGGTTTCTTCTTTCGCGCCCTGATGATCCGGCCGAATTACAGTGATGCCCATTTGGACTTGGGGAAAACTTACGAGGCCACGGGCAGGCTCCAGGAAGCGGAGACCCAGTTCCGCGCCGCCGAAAATCTTGCGCCTCTCAGCGTGCGGGCGCACAACGCCTTGAGTGAGTTCTATTTGAATCGGCGGCGACTGCGTGAGTCCGAGGCGGAAGCGCGCCGCTCCGTAGAAATCGAGCCTACCCGGCAGGGGGACTGGGACCTGGGATTGGTGGAATGGTTCCAGGGAAACCGCAGCGGCGCGGAGCGCGCTTTTCTGGATGCTGAGGCGATCAGTCCCTTCGATAGCCGGACGCATTTCATGCTGGGACTTCTTTACATGGACTCCGGCCGTAACGCCGACGCTATCCGCGAATACCACGCGGGGCTGAAACTTGATCCTTCCAATGCCGACGCTCTTGCCAACCTCAAAAAGTTGGAATCTCTCGGGGGGCAGCCTTGACTCCCCGATCCGAATCGTGAGCCACATCGCACGAATCTCTTAATCCACCAGTCCAAGCTGCGCGAAGGCAAGGGGTAGAACCCTCTCACCCGTCTGGCCTCGGCTGATGAGAACGCCTCGGCCAGCCACCCTCTCCCCCAAAGGGGCGAGGGCAAGAGAATTAGCTCTCCCCTCGCCCCTTTGGGGGAGAGGGGCTGGGGGGTGAGGGGGTCGGAAGCCTTGTCGAATATTAACCGGGACACCGTACTAGCTTGCCACAGCAGGGTCCCTCTCCTCGCCCCTCGCCAGGGAAGTGAAGTCGTAGGTGGAGGCTCCTCCACCTACCCCAATCCAAAAGTTATTCCTTTTATTCTTGTGGCCGGATGCGGATGGTTCCGCTGTAGGACTTCAATTCCACGGTGGCCTTGCCGGTATTGTGTGTTCCAAGCAAGCTGTTGGAGTCAAGCGGTGACGCCGACTGGCGCCGGGTTTTGATGGGCAACGTATTGATGACTTTTCCGCGCTTGGTGACGGCACTCACCTCGTAGGAAGCGGAAGCTGGACAGATCACGTCCACGTTTCCGCTGTAAGTGGAGAGGAAGTAGTCGCCGCGGGCCATGAAATCGCCCTCAAAGACAATGTTCCCGGAGGTCGTGCTGCCATGCAGCCGGGTGGTGGCGGGAGACACAAATCGCAAGTTGCCGGTAATTGTGTAAGCTTCCACTTGACCGGTTGGATGGGTAACCTCGATGTTTCCGCCCACGGAACGAACCGTAAGGTGGCCGGTGTAGTCTGCCACCACGATGTCGCCACCCACTGAATCAACGGCGGCATCGGCTTGGATTCCCACGACGCGGACTTTCCCTTGGGAATTGCGGATTTCGAGGCTGGAGCCGGCGGGAACATCCAGGATGTAATCGGCCGTCTGGGCATCTCCGATGACCGCCCCGTCCAGGACGTGAGTGGTGATGTGGATTTTCTCGGCCGCGCCCGTGTCAGGCATGACTTCCGTATCCACTTCCACACGCGGAGAGGCAACGGTGTAGACAATGTGAACCTGGGCTTTGTCCCAGGAGCGCACCAGCACCTGACCTTTCAGGTTGGTCAAGCTGATGCGTGGCTCGCGGGTGGTGTCGAAGGACTTCTCCAACCGCCCCTCGCCGCCGGCCCATACTATCGTGGCCGACAAAAGCACTAGCGCCAGAGATCGGAGAATCGGTTTGATCTCTGGTAACGACTTGGTAAATGTTCGGTGCTTCAAGCCCGTATCCCTTCCGTTAACGCCCTTCGAACTCCAACGCAGAAGAAAGTATTTCAGCCTTTCGAGTGTACGCTGTCAAGAGGTAATCATGCGCCATGGTATTCCTGGGCTCGTCGCGCAGAGAGTCCAGGCATTCGCGAATCGAGTCATCCAAACTGACCAGGCTCTTTTCGTACGTGGCCTTCAGGTCTGGGTTTAAGGAAGCCTCGTTCGCGCGAAAATTGTTTTCGAGATCGCCAACGACTTGCGCCAGGGCGCCATCTTCGCCCACCGGCATCGCGGAGGCGGTTATCGTGGCGGGGGAACTCGTGGCCCGAGCCGGCGCGTCCCAACGCTCGACACCGCGGGGAGGTAGGGTCAGGACTGAGGCCAGGATAATCAAGCCGGCAAGAACTCCCGCGGGAACGGGGTGAGGAAGAAAACGCCAGGACAGGATGTTGTGCCAGCCGGCCCCTTGCGGGCGAAAGGCTCCCTCGGCCTCCAGCCTCGCATGCAGGTTTGCCCAGACGACAGAGGAAGGCTCCTCCAGAGGCAACTCCCGGGCCACTTGGCGGATCTGCTCCACCTCGCCCAGCAGGACACGGCAGAACGGGCAATCCTGGATGTGCGCAATTACGAAGGGGCGGGTTTCTCCCTCCAGGTAAGCTTCCAGCTCACTCTCAAACTGGAGGCACGCGCCGGGTTTTTCGTATCGACCCTCTTCCATAACGCCTCTCAAACCTCTTCCACCTGTTCGTCGGCAGGAAGCGGTTCTGCCGCAATTTCGTGATATCGATCCTTACGCAGCCGGTCGCGCAGCTTCATGCGAGCCTTGTGAAGCTGCGACTTGGAATTCCCCACGGAGCAATGCATGATTTCAGCGATTTCGTTGTGCTCGTAACCTTCCACGTCGTGCAACACAAACACCGCCCGATATCCGGGGGGCAAATCCGCAATGGCCCGCTGCAAGCCGATGCGGTCAACTGAGCCCGTCAGTCGCCGGTCATCATCACCGTAATCCCGCTTGACGGGTTCGTCCTGGGAAGTGTCCACCTCGTCGAGCGAAACCTGCTGCAATCCTTTCTTGCGCAGGTGCATCAGCACCACATTTACTGACAACCTATGCAGCCACGTTGAGAAAGCAGACTCTCCGCGAAAGGTGGAGATCTTACGAAACAACTGCAAGAACGCTTCCTGGGTCAGGTCTTCCGCTTCCGCAGTATTTCCTGTCATGCGCAAGCACAGGGAGTAAACCCGGCGCTTGTGGGTTTCGAAAAGACTGGCAAACGCCTCTTCATCACCCCGCTGTGCACGCGCAATGAGCTGAGTCTCCGACGCAGCTTTCGGTGCCGGTGTCTTTTGTGGGTTCAAACCGTTTCACTATCGGCCGCACCTCAACTCGCATAATGAGATGCGGAGCAATTATTGAGAGTTGTATTCCTACTATGACGCACAAGCCAGCCAAGCAGTTACCGCCAGCTTACTCTCGCGGTCATTTTTGCCGCCCGTCATCGGACCTGGCCTCCGGTCCCGGGGAGCCGGATCACCGCCTTCCCCACTCCTGCGTTCCCCGCGGTGTCGTAGGCCCGCAGCAGCAGGATGTGCTCCCCCGGGTCCAAATGGGGGAGCTTGACGGTAAAAGTCTCCTTACGAGAATCCACGATTCCGTTGTCGGAAATCACGTCTTCCCAATGCTTGCCATCCAAGGAGGTTTCAGCACTCCGCAGGGGGGAAGTGCTGTCTTCTGCGACAAATTGGACTTCCGCCGCGGAGCCATTGACCGTCTGCCTAAGGACCCGAACCTCTGGGGGGGTATTATCGACCCAAAACGGGGCGCTCAGCAATTCGGATTTTCGGGCTGTGGCGGGGGGATTGGATTCCTCATCCGATGCCACCAATCGAGCCACGTACTTTCCATCGGCTAGGACATCGGGCGTGATCGTATAGTTAGTCTGGTGGAGCCTGTCGCGGAGGAGGTGCCATTCCTCCTCGTCTGTGGCCTTAACATACAGCGCATAAACCAACTGATCCCCGTTAGGGTCGTCGGCTTGCCAGGTTAGATTGACTGGGGTCTTACCGGCTGGGGTGGGCGGCGGGGCAGGGCCAAAATTCAGGTTGGAGGGGGCCGTGATCGAGACCCCCATTCCCATCGGCAGGCCGGACGGCATCCCGGTCCCTGCGGCCCCAGTTCGCTCCCCGGAAGTGCTGACGTTCAGCGAGTGGATTTGCGGCGGCAGGTTCTGGTTCAGGTATGAAACGGTGACCTCGTCCAGGGTCGGTGAGGCGTTGCCGGAAGCCTTAAAAACTGCCTTCCATTGGATATACCGGCCGGGTGGGCTTACCACCGCGCCGTCACTGGGATTGCTGTAGGGCCCCCCCCAGTCACTCCACGTATTATCGGGGCGCTCGGAATTCCCCGAACGCGTGTAAAACTGTAAGGCGCATCCTGGGGGTACTTCCCCTCGCCAGGCTAGGACCCCCCAGTGCGAGATGAACTTCGTGTCCTTGACTGGCGCTTCAAAAGTGCCTTCGCGGGTGGGGGAAGTGGAGATCCGGAGCAGCTTAGCTGCGTTGCTTGTGGTCGCGTAAAGATTGCCACCTCCCATCAGGAGGCGAGTCGCGAGCGTCTCATGGGTTTCGGTCAGTAGGGTCAGATTTTCGCCTTCCCGCTGCGGGTCCAAGTCGAAGATACGGCCGTTAGAGTCGGTGGAAAAGAGTACATGATTGTTCCTGACGGTAAGGCCAAAAATGCTTTCGTTATTTGAACTCCAAATAGTCTCTACCGTGGAATCCGGGAAGATTTCAACCAGAGCGCCGCGTCCCTGGGAGAATCCCATAGGCATGAAGGGAGGGGGAACAGGGGTCGAACGGTTAAAACTGGGAGAGGCGGGTTCGGCGGGCGGAGTCTGTCCTTTGGGCATCGAGGCTTCGGGCTCCGTGGACGCAGTAACCGTGACGGTCGTGACGCCTCCGCTCGCAGGAGCACCCGGGGGAGTCAGCAGGAAATCCGGCGACCCCTTGCCTCCGGCCCCGCCCAAGGTCGCTGCAAAAATGTGGCCCTGGGAGTTGAGCGCCAACTCATGAATCTCCGGCAAGCTCGCCTGATAAAGTACAGAGGCCTTTCCCTGGGGTGTGATGCGATAAATCAGCCCATTCGGCACGCTGCCCGCCAGCAGGTTGCCCTGCGGGTCGAGTTTCAGGCACATGATGTGCGTCTGCTTACTGTCAAAAAAGACCTCACCCTTTCCAGAAGGGTCCACGCGCAGGATCTGGCCCTTATCACCCGTGCCCACATAAAGCCGTCCCTGTGAGTCGAACCCCAGCGCCCAAATGTATTTCGTTTTGGGGTCGTAAAAGACGCTGGACTTGCCGTCGGGGGTAACTTTGTAGACTTTGCCTTCGGGCGAACTTCCCACGTAGAGTGCCCCGTCAGGACCTGCGGCCAGGGCGAAGACATCCGGCTCATGGGTGGTGAAGAAGAGGTGGGATTTCTGGTCGGAGCCCATGCGGAATACTTTCCCCTGGTGGCCGGTGCCCACGAAAAGGTTGCCGCTCGGGTCGCGTGCCAGGGCGAGCGCTTGGGCCTCTTCCGGGGTGAAGACTACCTGCGCATCGGGGGCGAGGGTCAACTCACCTTCCTTGCTCAGGGAGACTCCCGTCAAATTCCCTTGCAGGAACTCGTCGAAGGAGCCGATCTGCCAGAAGGTTGTCTCCACTCCCCAAACGGGCACGGCGATAAGCAAGACCAGAAACAGGGTACGATGGTAGCTGCCGAATTTCATGCCAAACCCTTTTTGAAACCAGTTTTTAGTGGTTAGTGGCTAGTGGTTAGTGGCTAGTCTCTGAACCCCGGCCCTTGACCACTAACCACTAACCACTAGCCACTCGCCACTGCTTTTCTACATCCCCGGACCGACCACCTTGAGGATCAGCGTCTTCTGCCCGCGGATGGTGTAGGGAGTCGGTTTGGTCTCAAAATCACCCACCACAGACGTGCCGCTGAACACTACGCTCGATGCGGCGGCAGGGTCCGCCAACAACGTCTGCATCAGGGAGGGAGGAGGTGATGGATATTCCTCTCCCTGCATGACAAAGGAACGCTGCGGTGACATCAGCAGGGCGTAGACCCGATTATTGCGGCGCATCCGATTCAACGCGCGCACCAGTTGATGCGAATCGCGCGGCGCGGATCCCAGCGGCGTGAAGCGAAACTCCAGCGCGTTGATGCTTGCTCCACCCCCCACCACGATCGACAGCATCTTGTCCGTCACGTTGTCCGGCACGTTCACCGGGATCATCTGCGTCAGCGTTTCACCCCAGGGCAGCCGTAGCAGGGCGGCTACTTCCAGGTGGTCGCCGGGCCGCACTTCCGACCTCGTGCTCCACACTTGCTCGATAGTGGCGGTCCTTTTCTCGTTCAGCGAGACGATGTTGAGATCGATTGCCTGGATTTTCAGGTCAGGAAATCCACTGGACATCAGGAAATTGAGCGGGGTCGCCACGGCCCCGCCCACCATGTTCGCCGCCCCCATATCACTGGAGAGGACGTCTTCCAGGTTCACGGACTCACCGTCAGCCAGTTGAATCTTGCCCTTCAGTTCCAAAGTGGACGGCCCTATGGCGCGCTCCGTGGCCATCAGGGAGGAAGTAATACTGAGATTCAGCAAGATGGGCGAGAGGAATGGTTCCTGCACCATATCGAATTGGTAATCGGCCTTGCGGTTAAGGGTTGAGTCCACCCGGAGGTGCACGGGAATCATCTGCGGAGTCTTGTCGCCGACCTGGCCGTAGATGGCGCCAAAGCGGTCTTGCTGAATGGTGCCCACCACCTTGCCGGGCGCGTCCAGCTTGAAGGAGGAGGCAATACTCGCCACCGTGGTGATCACGTGCGATGGCGCGAAGGGGAACTGGGCGGGTCCGCTGGAGAGCACACGATGGCCACACGCGTAGAGATTGTTTCCCTGCCGGAAGGTCACGGTGCAATCGACGTTCAGGTTCAGGTCGCCGCGCACCAGCAGCAGGCTGATCATGGAGCCTGGCGTCAGGTCCGTCGCGCTGGGCGGAGTCTCTTCCCCGCCGCCTGAAACCACGCCGCCTTGCATGGGCTCGAATCCCATTCGGTGAAACTGCGGGGTAAGCAGGCTGATGGCTTCGTTCGTAAAGCCACCAAAGCGCAGGGGCAGCAGAAGACTGGAAAGAGAAGCCTCAGCGGGTTCTGGCGCCGGGGGAAGGCTGGGCGCAACCGCGGCGGCATCTTCGTTGGGGATCAAGCGGCCCATCTCCCCGGATTCACCGGAGACGCGGACAATTCGATAGCTCTCGCTGGGTGATAAGCGGGCGGTGCTGCTGGTTTTTTCGGGGACGACATCCAGCATCTCCCCGATCGGTGTTATGCCCGCAATCGGATCCTTTGAAAATGGAAACGACAAGGCCACGGCGCCCACCAGCTTGCCGTCCACGTAAACCGGGCTTCCGCTCATGCCCGCGATGACGCCGGTCTTCTCGATCTGGCCACCCGAAAGCCGCGCCAGAATAATGTCACGCTTGGGAGCCAGCGCATTCTTCAGCACGCCCAGGAATTCCACCTGGAATTCTTCGATCTTGTCGCCGGTGAAAATGGTGCGCCCGACTCCCTTGAGGCCGGGGTGGATTTCACCCACGGGAAAGATGGGTGCGCTCTCTTGGCCTCCCAGTGAGGTTGCAAGCAGGAGAACCAACGCGAGGCTGGCACACGATCGCCTGATTAGCATCATATTAAGGAACAGGGCAATAAGCTCTGGACAATTTTCTAGTCTAAGGACAATCTGCAGATGCGTCAAGCAAAGCCGCAGTTAGGCCTTCCATTGGATGAGGGTTTCCGCGGTAACGTCTACTCAAATCCAGACTAAATTTGCAATCGGACCTGGCCCTGATTTCAGCCGAATGAGGGAGGGACTCGAATTTACAGCTCCCGCCTCTTGGGGCCTAAACGTAGCGGAGTGCGGCAAATTCACACGTGAAAAGTCATAGGAAGAAAACGCATGAAGATGGGGAATTAAGTGGGACCTCGCTCGCTATGCCCCGCGGAGAGCAACATGTGGGACATGTCCCACTATGACAAAATGTCGCTGGCTGGCAAATGCCAGAATGGCGAGCATGCGGCTCCAAACGCGTTTATTACTGCCCTATCCGCCACTGGGCTCGTCCTGATGCGCCCGCCTGCCCTCGGTAGTGGGTCAAATTGAAATCAGGGAGTGGAAGTATGGTAAGTAAAATGCCGGCAGTATCCTAATTGGACGTTGCCGGCTACTTCGATGCCCGTCTTCTTTTCACAGCTTCAGATGCTGCAAGTATCCTGTCCCGGTGTGGTGAATAGCGTAAGCCTCCGGCACTCAATTCACAGCGCTTTCCAAGATCAGCGTCACAGGTAGGACAACGAACCGACAGTATCTGTTCCTGGGTGAGTTCTCTCGTCTTCACGCTCCTCATCGTAATCCCTGCGCAGAAAAAAGATGGTCAATTTTGAACACAAGTAAAAATTGTGTCGATTCTCCTGGCAACGCGCTGGAATTACAAGCGGGTTGCGCCTCCAAGTCAGGCACGCAGCGACATGCTTTGCAGTTTTTAACATGATAAACGTCAACCCGTTTAATAAGACTTAAAGATGTAAGCCGCATCCCGCTCGGAGTTGGGTTACTCTACACTAGTTGCTGAAGGGGTAACACCCTTGACACCGCATACCTTAAATGGTAAAAGACAAACGGGGAGCGTTGTAACTAAAACTCAGAACAAGTCGCGTGTGTCTCGAAGGCTTCTCCGCGGGGGAAGAAGTTAGTGCTCATGGCCTTAAGTTCCGTCGGCAGAAGAGCACGGTGGAAAGGAGTCTCACCATGAAAAGGCTACGATTGCCGCTCGCGGTGATTTTTCTAGTGGCGGTCACGAGTGCACTGCTGGAAGCGGGTCCGAATACCCAGTGGGTCGGGGTCTTGCGGACCAGCGGTCAAGTGACCGTAGGGGACGTCCTTGTCTCCAGCGGGACCACAGTCCTACCTGGCGACGTGATCACTACCGCCGAGAGATCCAATGCCTGGCTCCGTTTCCGCTCGAACGAATCGATCATCCTCCTCGGCGATACGCAAGTGGCATTGCCCGCCAGCGGCTCGGCGACGAAATTTGAGTTGCGCCGGGGATCCGTGGTTGTCGACGAGAAGATGGGTGATCAGGTGCAAGTTGCTCTTCCCGGCGGAAAGGTGCTGGTGAAGGGGGATGAATTAACGGGAGCGGAGTGCGAGTTGGAGGCTGATGGGAATGCCTCCACGGTTGTGGTGAACCACGGGACAGCGGAGATCCTTGGCATGGGCGCTCCGATGATTCTGGACGCGGGCCAGACTGCCCGTGTCGAGGCAGCCCTGCAAGGCGTATCTGCAAGCGCAGCGAAAATAACTTCCCAAAGAGTTATCCAGCCGCAAGGGGAAACTCGGGAGTTCAAAGCGGCGGTCGCGCTCACCTCACCAGACACAACGTCTCCTGTAATCCCGCCCTGCAAACATGTTGTAGATGGTCAAGTTGGAAATGGTCTTCATAAAGGATGCCGCGAGCCTTGGCCTCCCGGTCATTACTGATCCTGCCCGCCGATGTTCTCGACCTAGAGACGCTAATTCGAGCCTGGCCACGTCCAGCCTCTGATTCTATTATCTGAACGATGCGCCGTATGATTCGCACTATAACGCAGAGCTGGGCTCGCTCTGCGCCAGCCAGACGATCTACACACAAGCTTGCGATTCTATTATCTGAACGATTCGTCGGTCTTGATCAGGGACCGGCTTGCTTGATCCGCACTAAATCGCAGAGCTGGGCTCGCTCTGCACAAACCTGCCAAATACTTTCTGCCTGCGGCTGTGGCCTGCGGAACACTATACGAGTTCAAAAACCCGTGCTAAGGTAGGTCAACGTGTTCCGAAAACCTCAACCCAAATCGGTATTCCTAGCCACTGATTTTGACTCCTTCAAACGTCAGGAAACGACCTTCATCATCCTCAACCTTTTCATCCTTGCTACTCTGGTCCTCGTTCACACTTTGTTCGCCTCTCACTGGGGTTTTCCCTCCGTATCCTTGATCGCCATCCTGGGAGGGGCTTTCTTTGCCCAAGGGGCGGAATTATTCTGGCTGGTGGCCCGGAGCACGCCCCTGGGCGTCAAGGGAATGATGGTACTGAGCTGGGCTTCGATTTGCTTCAATATTCTCCTCGCGGTCGTGCTGGGAGGAGTCACGAATCGCGAGGATACCCAATACTTCGTGATTATGGTTGTGCCTATCCTGGTAGCAGCCTTTCGCCTAACCCTGCTGCCAACGCTGGCCGTCATAGCGGTTGTGGACGGCATCAATTTCTCCTGGGTCTGGCATTATGCGCAGCACCAACTTCGGACGCCAGTGAACGAATACGTTGAGGCCGGAACCATATCGTTGATCTATGCCGTGGTGGGCGTACTGGTATGGTTGCTGGTGAATCATCTGCACCAAAAAGAGGCGCGACTCTCCGCAAGCCTTATGGACCTCGAGAGGGCGAAGGAGCAACTGGTCCAGGAAGAAAGGCTTGCAGCGGTGGGGCGGCTTGCGAGCGGCATCGCCCACGAGATCCGGAATCCGGTCTCGTCTATTGTCAGCGCTCTCGCGACAGCACGCGGGAGTGGGTTGGAGACTTCCGAGCGCGAGGAGATGTTCGAGATTGCGGCCAAGGAGTCACGCCGCCTGGAAAGGCTGACCACCGATTTCCTGGCATACGCGCGTCCGCGCCGCCCGCAAAAGGCTCCGTCTTCACTTGATGATACTCTCGGCTACGTTGCGGATGCCTGCCGTCCACGCGGTAACGAGAGGGGAGTGTCCATCCATGCCCACTCTTCCGGTGGCTTAGTGGCGGACATCGACGCCAGCTACGTGCAGCAGGCGTTGGTAGATTTGGTGATGAATGCCGTCGAAGCATCGTCTCCAGAGGGCAGGGTGGATCTGCGGGCGGGGGTAGACGGCGACGGCTCAGTCCGGATTGAAGTTGAAAACGCCGGCCCGCGCATTCCCCCTGCCTCCGTGGCGCGGATCTTCGAACCGTTCTTTACCACCAAGGCGCAGGGAACCGGTCTGGGCCTCGCCATTGCGCGCAACATTGCCCGCGCTCACGGGGGCGACTTAATTCTTTCGGCAAATGAGCCGGGCCGTGTTTGCTTTAAGCTGACCTTTCCGGCGGCACATGAGGATAGAGACTTGGCATGAACCCTGCTTAAACCGACGGCGGGAGGCGCAGATGGCTTGAGGATGGCCCCCGTGAATCGTACCAATATACGCTAGGCCTTGCCGGCTGAGTTAGGGGACGGATTATCACTGTCAAACCCCAGGGGTGGAGGTTATGGGCAGAGTATTGATTGTGGATGACGAGCCTCATACGCGTCGCGTGCTGGCGCTGAACCTACAGCAGGACGGCCACGAGGTCTCGGAGTGCGCGGGAGTGCAGGCGGCCCGAAAAGTCCTGATGGCGGAGGATTTCAACGTCGTGCTCACTGACCAAAAGATGCCCGACGGAGACGGCCTACAGGTGTTGGCGGCTGCAATCGAGGCCGATCCCGCGGTTTCCGTGGTGGTCATCACGGCCTTTGCGACCGTCGATCTGGCCGTGGAGAGCATGCGGCAAGGGGCCTTTGATTTCATTACGAAACCGTTTCAGCCCGAGGTGGTGCGCGCGGCGGTCTCCCGCGCCTGCGAGCGTACGCGGCTGCGGCGTGAAAACGTCCTCCTCAAGGACACAGTGGTTCGTCTGGTGGGTTCGCCGGAGATCTATGGCTCAAGCGCGGCTATGCAGGCGGTGCGCGAGTTGATAGCGCGGGTAGCTCCGACCGGCGCCACGGTCCTGATCACCGGCGAGACGGGCACGGGCAAGGAACTGGTGGCTCGCGCTATCCATAAGAACAGCCCCCGGGCCCCCAAACCCTTTGTGGCCGTGAACTGCGCGGCTTTCACGGAGACACTGCTCGAAAGCGAACTCTTTGGCCACGAGAAGGGGGCCTTTACCGGCGCCGACCGCAGCCGTCAAGGGCTCTTCGAGGCTGCCCACCAGGGAACTCTCTTCCTCGACGAAGTGGCGGAGATGTCGCCCGCCGCGCAGGCTAAGCTCTTGCGCGTGGTCACGGACGGAGAAGTCTTGCGAGTTGGAACCACACAGTTGAGGAAAGTGGATGTGCGCCTGCTGGCAGCCACCCATCGGGACTTGGCGCAGCGGGTGAGCGAAGGGCTGTTCCGGCAGGACCTTTACTATCGGCTGGCGGTAGTGCCCATTGCCA
This sequence comes from uncultured Acidobacteriota bacterium, assembly GCA_963804995.1. Taxonomy (GTDB): domain Bacteria; phylum Acidobacteriota; class Terriglobia; order UBA7540; family UBA7540; genus Bog-366. The sequence goes on along the minus strand of CAWDSK010000006.1, from coordinate 562,099 downwards.
TTCCTCCGCTGCGCGAAAGGAGAGAGGACATTACTGTCCTTTCGGAACTTTTCGTGCGGCAGGTGGCCTTGGAACTCAAGCTGCCGAAGCGAACCTTTAGCCCGGAGGCGATGGAGAAGCTTAAAGACTACGACTTCCCAGGAAACATCCGGGAGCTGCGAAACCTCATCGAGCGAGCCTCAATCCTTTCGAGCGGCAGCGAGCTCAGTGCGGATAGCTTCCCTGTGCCGTTGAGTTCAGGCCCGATACAGGAATCGGCAAGATCCGCGGGGGGGAAATCGGCATCCCTTTCCGACGTCCTACCGGAAGTTAATGACTTACGCAACTTCCTTGCCGAGGCCGAGAAGACACTCATCCTGAGAACTTTGAAGTCTACCAATGGGGCGCAGGCGGAAGCCGCCCGCCGCCTGGGGCTTTCCCGCAGCGATCTCGGATACAAAATTGCCAAGTACGGTATAGGTGATTCCAAGCCATAGGTCAGCCAGCTCCCACCCGGCGCATTTGCGAATCGACCACCCACACTATCTCCTCTGGGTCCGGGCTTTCAAGGTAATCGATCGCCCCAAAATCTATGGCTTTGAGGTACAGAACTGGCGGGCATGCCGGCTTGTGGGCAAACAATGATCATCAGCAAAGGCGCCAGAGTTGTGTGGTGAGCGGTCCGCCAGCGAGCGACGGGGGAAGGCGCCCTTGTTATCGACTGCTTCGAGCGCCTCCCCCCGCAGTGGCGAATCGTGCATGCGATTTCAGTTCCCCACACGCAGGTTATTCGTGAGGGCAAAATAGGTGGCTGCGAACGTCGCGTCGTTTCCCGCCTTGGCCTTGTCCAGGGGGGAGCTCACTACACCTTCCAGAGTCACATTTCCGTTTTTGACGATAATGTGGATGGACGGCAGCGCCGTGGTCGCGTAGTGGACAAAGAACGGGTCGTTGTAGATTGCACGAGCGATGGCCAGCCGCAATTGGTCGTCATAGATCGAGACGGGTAGAACCTCAAGATTGTTCTGGACCTGGGACACACCCTTGACGTAAGCCAGAAAGTTCCCGATGTCAGACTTCTTGAAGGGATCGCTCACCTGGCCACCCACCGTCAGCACGCCGTTTTCGGCCCGCAGTTCGAGATTATCGAAGATGCCGTAAAACGGGTAGGTGACGATCTCCTTGCGCGCCTTTTCGACAATCTGTCGGTCGGTTACATCCTCGGCATGCACCGTGATCTGTCCGATGACTTGGGCGACATCGTCAACCTTCTCCGCGGCCCGCTCGGCTGCCTGCTTCACACCCACGCTATCGACTGTCCCCGTGAGCGTCGCAATGCCATTGCTAAACGCTACCTGTACGTCGCCGTGCTGCGAAACCTTAGCGTGATAAAGTTTGTTCTGGATTTCAGCAACGATCTGAGCGTCAGTTGCGCGCTCTCCGGCTACCAGCGCTGGACCGGCAGCTAATACGAAAACGAAGGGAATAGCGAACAGAGTCATTGTACGCATAAGAGTATCCTCCTGGAGGCTTTCCCTTTGAAACGGGGCGGCCGTGAATCGTGTTGTCCAGCGTTTCTGTCCTTGCCTCACGCACCCTTGATTGCAATCGAGGAGCCGTAGTCGCAAGACTCTGAAAACAAATGAATTGACTGCGGGGGACTCACGGTTTCGGGGCGTCGTGGCTGAATCTTTGTACATCCCAAGGCTAAAAGTGTCCAAAATCTTTGACCGCGCCGAACAGGCCATTGCCCGATCCATCCTCGGACGGCTCTTGAATGGCTTTATCCCCCGGGTTTATTCCTTCCGCCGCAGAACCGGCGGCTTATCTTCGCTCCGGGTTTCCACTCGGCTGGGCGATTCCTTTGCTGCTTCGCGCTTCCGCAACGTCGGGTTGTTGGCCTCAGACTTCTGCAGTTTGCTCCTCTTCAAAGTGGCCAGGAGTCGATTTCTGACATCATCAAACTCCGAAGTGGAAACCAGGTAGGAGTCTTTCTTGGGTAAGACCTCCTTGATCGTCTCTTCTGACTTAATGATCCGGTCGCCGGTCATCGGGTGATCAGAAAAAATCGAGGGGGTGCTGCCTGGAGTCCGCCTCTGCTCATCAATGATCCTCCCGAAGAAAGCCACGTAGGCATTGGGATCATACCCGGCCTTATGCATGTATTGCAGCCCCAAAAAATCAGCCTCGGATTCAGCGCTGCGGCTGAATTTGAGAAAAGTAAGGGGTATCCCAATATTCATTCCCTGCGATACTCCCACATACACAGGGTAGGACATGGGCGTGAAAATCAAGGGGATCATCGCGTATTGCAAAAGGGTTGACTTGGTCATTTGACTTGCCCAATGGCGCGCCGCCACATGCGCCACTTCGTGTGAGATGACTCCGGCAACTTCGGCTTCCTCCTCGGCCGCCGCCAACAGACCGCTATTCACATACATGAAGCCACCGGGGAGTGCAAACGCGTTGATATCCGGTATGTTGAGGACCTTGACGGTTAGCGGGACCTGGAGATCTGAGTTGCGCGCGATGTTCTGGGCGAGGCGGTTCACGTACTCCGTGACGACAGGATCCGTCAGCAATTTCGCGGACTTGTCAATTTCCGTGGCGTACTGCCTGCCAATCGCCACCTCTTTCTCGATGGAAACGATGCTTTTATGTGCGACATTGCGAGACCCGATGGCTTCAACATCATTTTTTTGGTCGGCCGGCCTCACCCATGCCGGAACCAGAAAGGTAGCGGCGATCAACAAACTTCCCAAACTGGATGTTTTTTTCATCGGTGTTCTCTCTTTCTGAAGTTGAGCTCAACTCTGCCTTCGCCGTTCATTTCCATTTCGCAGACGGGCGATGCATCGGCCTTCCAAATTTTTCCCCAATGACCGTCACTCCGTCGAAGTTATGTCATGGCCGTCTTCCACAGCGTTGAATAGAGCAACTATCGTGCCAATGGTCGCAACCCTGAGAATTTCGGTCATCGCGGTGCGGCTGCGTCAACGGAGCCCAATTTGATTGCACTCTTTGCTTTTACCAATCTGAATTTCTTATCGTCAAAGAGGGCTCTCCAATCAACCTTCGTGAAGAGGTAAACAAGAAAAAGCAAGAGGATCTGCGAAAGGACGAAGTACGCTCCAAGATAGGACTGCCCTTCGGATGATTCCAAGGTGATCTTTCTGGCCGCGATTGAGCCGGCGAAGACATAAATGTTGTATGCAACAAACCGACCTAGGAAGAACGGAATTGCAATGAGGTTTAATTCCAGCGAAGTCAGGCCATACGCGATAAATAGGAAATTCGACGGAAGCGGACTGAAGGCATAGAATAGGCACACGCTGAAGGTAAGCTTCCGCCTCTTCTCCAACCCCTCCTTAAGGACATCGATATTCTCGCGGGTAGATTTGCTCAACAACCTTTGTCGAATGATCACCCGTGACAGCTTAGCAAGCGCGAGTCGACCGAGCGTTGCGGCAGTGGCGCCTACGAAAGCCAGGAGGGTTATGCTGTACAAAGGATGCCGGAACCCTGCGTAGGAAAGGGCCATCCACGTAGGCGGAGCAAACGCCGGAATAATGTTCAGAATGAAGACCGCGAAGAATATTACAAGTATTTCCAACATGTGTGCCCGTCAGTCTGCTTGGGGAGTGGCTGTCCCGTTCGACGGCAAACACTCCCACGCCATTTCTGAGGGAGGCTTTCGCGAGCATCTGCCTGAAACTCTGCCCCCCGAAATGGAGAGAGATAACGTGGTCCGCTGCCTCGCTGAGCCGACCGAGAAAAGGCCCTTTGGGGGTAACGAATCAGTGATGAAACCGGCCATGGGTATCTCTTAGTGTTCCCTTCTACTTGACTCTGCTGCACCTAGCGGTTGGCGTACGGAAGGAACGCAAAGAAATAGACCGCAGCTCCTAGCGCAAGCAAGGCGACGGTCAATGCGCCGACCCTCACGATCATCATCTTACGGTCCTGTGGCTGTGTTGACTCCTCGTTCATCATCTGAAACATGGCAACCTCCTTCCCAAGATCATGTAGTTCCCACCCGGCGCATTTGCGTATCGACCACCCACACCATGTCCTGTGGGTCCGGCCTTTCAAGGTAATCGGTCGCCCCAAGATCCATGGCTTCGAGGTAGCAGTGCATGTCCAAAACCCGCGCCACGACCAAAACCGGAACTTGCGGGTGGAGTTGTAGGGATCGTTCCAGTACCTGCCGGCCCTCGAACGCGCGCGTACCTTGGCTGACAATCACTAGTGAGACCGATTCGGTCTCAAGGGAATTGATGCCTTCATTCAGGGAGGTACATTTCAGGGTCGCGTACCCCCTGTCGCGGAGAAAATCTCCGTAGATTTCCAGATCATCAGACTCCTCGAGTATCAGTAGCACGGTAGGGATTTTCACCTCGCGCCCTCCTTACCTGACAGTTGATAAGTTGCTGCCGACTGTGCATCAAGCCTATGGGCGAGTTGCCCCCCCTGACGCGCAGTGTGGACGAGTAATATTGCTCCAGTTGCATAAAGAAGCAGGTAAACGACCCATAGTACCGTATTGACGCGAGGCTCGAGTTCACCCCCCAACAGCCTGGTGGCGAAGAGCAGAGCCGCAAATCCCAACGTAAGCACGATGAACAACTCCTGTGTAGTTTCGGCCAGAGCCCGGTGTTCCGCGAGTGCAGCCTTAATGGCAGGTGTGGAGCTAATGACTTTCATCGCGGCCTCCCCCGTCATGACGGCCACGAAGGTCATCGCCGTCCCCAGCACCATGAGTGTCAAAGCTGACACTAGAAATGGACGCCTTTTTGCGGCCGAGAATCCGAGGCTCACAAAGACTAAGAACGGGGCGACCAGGAGCAAGATGATCGGGATGTGAACGATGAGCTGGTGGAGCCCACTCCAGTTTTGAAAAAGATAGGGCATGTCGATGTCCTTTCTGCTCAGCTCGCAATGAAAACCCGGAATCGCCCTCCCCAGCGTTGCGTGTAAAACCAGGCGGCCCCCTGGGACTCCGGCTGGTCATGTGTTGGTGGCTCAGAGCGGCCATCGCTTTCAAGATCAAGCCTCTCGATCAGACGGCCTTCCTCGGGTTGGCATAACCGGCGCACTCCGGTCTGAAAACACTGGAACCGGAAAACCTGTGAGGCGGCCCTGGCCCGAACCCGGCCACCTCACAGTCTTCCGTCCGACGTTCCGAAAGCGGAATCAGCTTGCGGCAGGTCGCAGCTTTTCCTGGAGGCGATGGAATTCTGCCTCGTGATCCCCATATTCCACGTAATCGCTAATCAGCGCTGTCAGTTCTTGAGCCAGATCGTAATTGGCTCTCGCGTAATCCGTGTAGGGTGAAAAGTGGATGAGGCCCTTGTTGTCTACGAGATGCCTGATCGTCGTTTCAGTATTGTCGGCGAGTTCCTTCAGCAAGGGGTAGATGCGGTCAATCGCCTGCTGCTGCCAAGGGGAGGCTCCCCCCCGGGCTTCGTTAAGCTGGGCAAGGAGCTTGCCGGCCACGTTGATATGGTCGCGCATTTTGTTGAGTTTTTCCGCGTGACTCTGCCAGCTCATCTGTTTTGTTCGCGTCCACGTGGCGAGATCTTCCGCATCCTCCTCCAGGGCGATCGCCTCTGTTTTGACTTGCGAGAGAAGCTGGGATATTGCCTGGGAGCTTCCAGATGGGTTGTCCCCGGCATTGGCGGCGGGTGAAATCAAAAGGCAGCCCGCAACCACTAGCAACAAGATCAAGAAGTAAGGTGTTCTCTTTTGGCGGTTCATGGTTCGTTAAATCCTCCTCTTCGTCAGCTAGCGATTGCGTTAAGATTTTCGCTCGCTGCGTGGTCGCGCTACGAAGCTCCAGGAGTCCCGCCGACCACGCCCTCCGTGAGGCACGCGTTGTTCCAATCGATCCTTTTCAGGTAACCGCCTCACAATCTTCGAGTTCTGCGCAACTTGCGCTGACGGCTCCATTCAGGATCGTCAAAAATCCTGGACAAGCCATGCCCGGTTGTTCAAAGGCTTATACAACTGCGGACCGATCCAATGTTGGGGCCCATGTATTTACAAGGATTAAGGCCGGCAACAGTTTGGAAAGCAAGATGCCTCATGAATTGTTTGTACCCGCAAGGACGGGAGAATGCGAGGAAACTCTGAAAAGGGTACCCCGAGCGCCACCGTTGCCGGTGCCCGGGCCTCCGTGCCTCATTAGAGTGCCCGTGGAAGAGAGGCAGCGCAGCTAAGCCCATCGAGACGGGCGTGATAGGAGGGCGCCATGTTCGCTATGATTTTTAAGGTGCCAGCATGGTCTGAGGATCTCAGACTGATAGTGAAGACCGCCGCCGATATTGCTGCCGTCGCCGTCTTGGGCGTGGTCGTGTTTTTTCTTGCTGCCATGATCGTCATGGGCGCGGTGTACTTGTTTTTTGCATTCGCTCCCTACAGCATAAGTTAGACTCACAGTCCGGCTCGGACATCGCATTTTCGAACATTTGAAGAAGGCTATGCCGTACATTTTTGCGATTTACGTCGCTGAACCCTGCCCGCCGATGTTCCCGACCTACAGACGCCACTTCGAGCCCGGCCACGTCCGGCCTCCGATTCTATTATCTGAACGATTCGTCCGTCTTGACCATGGACTGGGGGTAATCTCGGGTGTTGCCCCCCGCCGTTGTAGCGCGGGTGTCCCCACCCGCGTATTCGCGAGAACAATCGCGGGTGGGGACACCCGCGCTACAAATGGACTAAATCGCCCTGACTCGTCGGGGCGCCAGCCGTAGCTGTAGCACAGCCACTCCTGGCTGTGTTGTTAGGCTCGAACCTTCAAGCCCCATTCATAGGCAGGAGTGCCGGTGCTACAGTGCGCGCTCGCTCTGCGCCAGTTTGCCTAAGTGGTTGCTGTTTCAATGGGATGCACGTCGCGCGCGATCCGGGGCGCCAGTTCGTCTTCCGCGACTTCGAGGTCATAGCGAACCTGGAGGTTCATCCAGAAAACCGGTGGGGTGTTGAAGTAGCGGCCCAGGCGCAGGGCGGTATCGCTCGAAATAGCACGACGCTCATGGACAATCTCCGCGATGCGGGTGACGGGCACACGCAGGTCCAACGCCAGCTTGTTCATGCTGAGGCCGAGCGGCTTCATAAACTCCTCGCGGAGAATTTCGCCCGGATGCACGGGCTTCAGTTTCCTAGCCATCCTGTCCTCCTTCTAATGGTAGTCCGCAATTTCCACGTGGTAGGCGTCGCCCTCTCGCCAGCTAAAACAGACCCGCCACTGGTCGTTGATCCGAATGCTGTACTGTCCCTCGCGGTCGCCGCGCAGCCGCTCCAGTCGGTTGCCCGGAAGTGCACTGAGTATTTGAAGATCATTCGCCGCATCGAGCATGTCGAGCTTGCGAAGCGCCGAACGTTCGATGGCGCGGAACTTCCGGCTGGGCTCGCGATGAAAGAGCCGCTCCGTCTCATTGCACCGGAAAGATTTAATCACACCTTGCAGTCTATAACGCCTTGCGTTTAATGTCAAACAGTAAGGCAGCACGCACCGCAGGGGGGCTGCGGGTGGCGCATACGTGCCGCGTTTTGGCAGGTATGCGGTCGCAACGTTAGGTTTCCGTGAAGTTCAAGGAGCGCGGTGGGGTGCGGAAGCCGCGGGTCTTAATGCCGCTATAGATGATCCCCAGAAGGAGCCAGATTCCGCCAATGACTTTGGCAGGCGCGGCCAGGCCCCACCATATGACGAAACAAAACACGAAGCCCAACCCCGGCACCAAAGCACCGCCGAGCCACTCGCGTAACACGCCTTTTCCCGGCCGGGGATGAAACCGCCGGATGGCGGCAACGTTGACGCCCATGTAGCCGATGAAGGCGCCAAAGTTCAGAAGTTCCGCAGTGCGCTCATAACTGATGAACAAGGCCCCGGCAAAGGTCAATGCCGCAATGACCCAGACGTTAAAGCTGGGGTTACCCCGTTGCGGGTCGAGATGTCCAAATAAGCGGCGTGGGATCACATTATCGCGGCCCATGCCGTAGAGCAGCCGGGCCGCTCCCACCTGCCCTGTCAGCCCGCTGCCCAGGCAAGCCAGGATGAACACACCCCCCATGGCTGCGAACAACAGGGGGCCCCCCACTCTTCGCGTGACGTCCAGGAAGGCGGTTTCGATATTGGGAAAGTGGAGGTAGTCCGGCCAGGCGAGCTGCGCGAGGTATATTTCCACTCCGCTGTAGATTCCGACCAACAGGCAGATGAGCACGGTCGCCAGCGGAACGGTGCGCTTGGCGTCTTTCACTTCTTCAGCGAGCGTGGTTACCCCGTCAAAGCCCACATAAGTGAGGACGGCAAGGGAAGTAGCCTTGCTGACCGAGCGTACGTCGAAGGTACGCGGATCATAAAATGCCTGAAACGAAAACAAGCCCAGCCAGCCGTGCATTTTCGCCACATAATGGGCGGCCAGCGCCACGAACAGGAGGATCACCGCCGTCATGATTCCCAGGAAGACGGTATTGGTGTTGGCGACGGCGCGGATGCCCCGCAGATTGAAAAAGGTGATCACTCCGACGAAAATTGCAACCCAGATAACGTAGGGAATCTGCGGGACCAGGCGGTAGAGAGTGAGCGAACCGAAGACCGTGTTGATGAGCGGAATCATCATATAGTTGAGCGTCATCACCCACCCGACCAGGAAACCCAGATGCTGGTTGAGTTCCCGTCCGACGTAGGTGTAGGCCGATCCCGCCGAAGGATAAAGCGCCGCCATCTTGCCGTAGCTGAACGCGGTCAGCATCATCGCGACCATGCCGATTAAGATCGTGGTCACGGCATGACCGTGAGACATCTGCTGAGAGAAGCCCAGGATTCCTACGGGAGCGATGGGCTGCATGAGGACCAGACCGTAGAAGATCAGGTCCTTGAGGGTGAGGACACGGCGCAAACCGGGCGCTTGCGCTCCAGGAGCGTTCGTATTGGCATTGCCTTGACCCATGGAATTTTGTGAACTGGGCGCTCGACTAGTGTGGTGTCCCGGTAAATATTTGACAAGGCTGTCCGACCCCCTCACCCGTCCCGCCCCGGCTGATGAAAACGCCGGCTGCGGTCCACCCTCTCCCCCAAAGGGGCGAGGGCTATAAAATCAGATTAACACTCCCCTCGCCCCCTTGGGGGAGGGGGCCGGGGGTGAGGGGGTTCTCAACTCTAACTCGGGACACCGCACTAGGGCGGCACAGGCTTCGCCGGTTCACGATCGGAGCTTGGTCTCCCCGACCTTCCTGATCCATTCCCGAGCCCATTCGACGCATTCCCAACCCAGATCGAAGAAATTCCCGTAGATGATAATCCCTTCGATGCGGCCTTCCTGGAGCCAGCGCAATCCGACCTCGCACTGGTGTTGCATGGCGGAAACCGGGAGGGGCAGCCACATGGGGGTTCGCTTTCCATCATACTCAGCCGTATAACAGCCCAATAGTATTCGGGATTCCGGCACCAGTATCTTCAGGCTGGTCAGGTTTGCGTCGAGATTGGCTATTTGAGCCGTCTCGCCTGTCCAGAGCGTGATCACGTCAATCAGCTTCAGGTATTCAACGATGGGGAGCTTTAGCATCTGGGTATAGAGTGTGACGTAAAGGTCCAGCTTCTTGTCCGGTCCCTTGAGCTCGCGCTTAACAGCTTGCAGTTCATCCAGCGTCAAGCTCGCCGGTTTCGCGCCCGGCTTGCCTGTGAAAAAGTCATCCATAAAGACGCCAACCATGTTGGGGGTGCGGCGAGCCATAGCCAGGACTTGCTTCCTCTCCCAGTCTTTGGTAACTCCACCCGCATCTACAATGGACCACACCACGCGCTTCTCGACTTTCAAAGGGAAAGCGTACGCTTCGAAGGGGGGCTCCCAGGGCTTGTACCATGCCTCCTGCCCGGGTCCGGGGTATTGATTGACCATGATCATGTTGGGCACACCCAGGTATACGGCGCTCTCGAGCGGTGTCATCACGGAGCGTTTGCGAACGTACTCATAATCACCATTAATCGGATTACAGAATACCCACAGCCGGTCTCGAACGGTGCCCGGCTCGGCAGGGCATACCTGGCCAAAGGCGGAGAGGGACAATCCCCCGCCGGCGGTCAGTGCCGCAGCGGTTTGGAGGAATTGGCGACGACGCATCTCTTTTCCGGTCATTGAACACCTCCATCATCCTGGCTCTTCCATCCCCGGACAAATAACTTAGCTCACCAAGTCTCAAATGTGCGGGATCGTTTCCGAACCCCACAGACGCCCCTGCTCCTGCGGTGCACCACTGACAATGAAAATGCGCGCAGCGTCTTGGAGTGCGGTCGCAGCAGCTACCGCCTTCGGCCTTCGGTCCATACGGCAAATGTGCACGTCGTGGGAGGAACAAAGGCGGTAGCTGCTGCGACCGCACTCCAAGGCGCCTTCGACGCACTTCTGTTACAGGGCACTACCGCGCGCGACTTAATTTCCATACGTGCTCACCCAGCCCCGCGGGAATATCGATCGTCAGGTTTTCGTGAGACAAGTCTGGGGCGCCTGCCGTGCGAACGGTCTTACCATCCACGGTGACGACCGATCCCTGAAGGGTCCCGAGTTCCTCGCGCCAGGGGTCGGAGAGCCAGACTCGCCACGCCGAAGGATGGCTCGAAAAGTAAGGGCAGTAGGCTTCATCAAAGCGGAATTTGAGCTGCCACCCGTCGTCGGCGCTGGACTCAATGCGGGTGTGAAGAAAGCCCACGTACTGATTCGTACTGATGGTTTGGTAGCCGGCAGGCAGAGCGGTCAGGAACCGCTCAAAGAACTCCGGCTGGTAGGCGATATCCCGATCGTGAAAAACCACCATAAAAGGGCCATCCGGATGGGGTGGCCAGAGTTCCGTTTGGAAAGGCACATCGAAGGCCACCGTCGTGTGCGGCGAAATCCCCCACATATCCAAAGCCAATTCGCGGTCCAGATAGTAATAAGCGTTGGGCTCCGAGTGGAAGATTCCGAACCCCGCCCGAGCGGCCACCAAGGCGGTGTGATTCGCGAGCGACTTCGACCACTGGCCCCCACCGGGCCGCAATTCCAGCGGGCGTTGGCCAAAGTCCTTGGCGAGATACTCCAGGGAGCGTTGCAGGTGAAAGAGTTGGACGATGGCGGCATTTTCGACGCCACGCCGCTCGTCACCAAACTCCGTGTACCAGCCGCCCGCCGAACCTTCTCCCTCCAAATCCGCCGTCCACCAGGGGCCGGGAGGGGATTCCAAGTCGGGCTGCATGTGGGTCCAGCCGTGACTCTGGATCTCCAATACTCCGGCGGCCAGCGCCGCTTTCAAGCCCCTTCGGGTCGAGGCAAAATCCTGATGCCGGCCATACGCGTCCGTAAAATCCTGCGCCCAGGGGGAGAGGATCTGCTTCGTCTTGCGGTCCGCGTAACCGGTATTGACGTTAGCCGACGCCACGGCATGATGCTTTTCGAGTGGTGCGATCAAATGTTCGCGCAGGGTCTCCTCGCTGGGTTCGACGTAATGCCAATAAGATAGGTAGCCCTTGTCGGAGGTTCCCCAGTCGTCCATCTCAATCTCAATGCGGTGTGAGTAATCCACGTCAGGCTGGACGAGGTAGCCTAGGCTCCACACCAGGGCGCGGAAAAAGAGGCTCCGCCAAAAGGTGGAGGCGCGCACCAGGCCCACATGCGCGGGGCCCAACCAAATTCCTGAAACGTTCTTGCCCAACTGATTCACGGTCAGGACGGGATGCTGCCCTTGCGCGGCCAGGACTGTCGCTCCGCCGGTCCCCATCCACAAACGGCCTTGGTTTTCCTCAAGCACGTCGCGCGGATCCATCTTCTCGCCCGCCAACCCGCGGGTGATGAAGTGGGCTTCAGTGAAGTGCAGCGCCTCATCGGCCCGATAGGGCGACTTGAACTCCAACCCCAGCACGCGGTTGAGCACCGGGTCGAGACACCGGGAGCTGATCGCGACGAGGCTGGTGCCGGCATGCGCCGCGTCCTCGAGCGCCGCCAGATTATGCGTCTGGTAAGAGGGAGAGTCCGCCAGCCAAATCACACTTCCGTAACGAATTTTTCCCTCGCGGTCGAATAAGTAGGTGGCGTCGAGATGCTGCTGGTCGAGCCGAAAAATGTCAAAGGGAACAGACCAGGCTTTGAGCAGTGCGGCGACGGGTTGGAAGTCGTCCTTTTCGTGGTCAATCAGAACGCTGGCGGGATCGCTCCAGCGCTCCACGACAACGAGGACGCGATAGGGTTTGCCCGGCAAGGACGCCCCCGCTAATTCCGCACCCCACGTGAGGGCGCAGAGGGGAATAAGTAGAAATAAAATCCGCCTAATGCTCATCGGTACCTTCCTTCCACCGTTGTAGCGCGGGTGTCCCCACCCGCGATTGGTCCTTGTGAATACGCGGGTGGGGACACCCGCGCTACAAAGGCCATTGGGTGCTTGGGGGGAACCGCGATACACATATGCCAATTCTTCCATTTTTTGCATCCCGAGGCAGGGCAGTATATACCCGCATTAAGCATTGGCGTGAAGTTTCCATGCGGCATTTGTAGCGCGGGCGTCCCCACCCGCGATGGTTCTTGCTGTGCCGAAGGCACTTTGGACTGCGGTAGCAGCAGCTACCGCCTTCCGCCTTCGGTCCAGATGGCAAATTGGCGAGGCGCGGAGGAAGAAAGCGGTAGCTGCTGCTACCGCAATCCAAGGCGCCGAGCCCCGATAGCGCGTTCTTTCCAAATTGATGATCGGGGCCGAGCGCCACAGTGGTCGTCCACGCCGGGTTGGGTATAATGGATGGTTCTGAGCTGAGGCCGCAGACTGATGTGGGACCGCTACCGAGATTGGATGTACGCCTGGGAGACGCGGCTCAACGCGCGCGACACCAACCGCGTGGTGCGGCCCCTCGAATGGGGACTCGATTGGACCGCGGGCTGGCCGGGCGTGAACGGCGCCGGCGACTGCGCGCACGTGGACCCCGAGGCGTACCTCACCCAACTGAACCAGCAGATCGTCTCGGCGAGTGACGATTTCTACGCCTACCAGACCCCTTCGGATTTTCGACTGGAGAATGATTTTCTGCTTTTCACTTCGCCCGTCCACACGCCCTGCCCCGGCAACAACCTGGCGCGGGCCCGCTGGTTTCCCGCCGGACGCCGCCGCGCTCTGATCGTGATGCCGCAGTGGAACGCCGACGCCCAAAGCCACAACGCCCTGTGCCGGATCTTCAACTTCCTGGGAATCTCCGCGTTGCGCCTGAGCCTGCCTTACCACGACTATCGCAAGCCGGCAGAAACCGAGCGCGCTGATTACGCAGTGTCCGCGAATCTGGGTCGCACTCTCGATGCCGGGCGCCAGGCGGTGATCGATGCGCGGGCTTGTCTCGATTGGCTGGAAATGCAGGGCTACAAGCGAATTTGGAATTGTGGGGACAAGCCTCGGTTCCTGCTACGCCTTCCTGACCAGCGCGCACGACCCGCGCTTGGAGGTGAACGTCTTCAACCACTTCTCCGTCACCTTTGGCGATGTGGTGTGGACGGGCCAATCCACGCGCCACGTGCGCCAGGGCATCGAGCGCGACATCGACCAGGATCGCCTGCGCCGCATTTGGCTAGCCATCAGCCCTTTTTCCTATGTCGACAAGTTCGCGCGCTGGCCCAAGAAATCCCTGCTGATCTATGCCACCTACGATCTAACCTTCTTGCCGATGTACTCGCATCAGCTCCTCGATGAATTCACCCGCCGAGGATTGCCGCACCAGACCCGCGTCCTGCCCTGCGGCCATTACATCACCGCCGAGGCGCCATTCAAGTATCTCGACGCTTTCTACATGGCGGCGTTCTTGCAGTCAGCGTTCGACTGATCCCTCGTTCGAGATGTAGAATCACCGTCCGAGCAGTGCGATACGGCCAGATTCATAGCCCTCGCCCCTTTGGGGGAGAGGGTGGACCGCTGCCGGCGCTTTCATCAGCCGGAGCGGGACGGGTGCGGGGGTTCTATACACAGCGCCATAAATTGTAGCGGCGGTCTATGACCGCCGGTCGGCGCTCATAGAGCGCCGCTACAGCCGAATGCGCAAACACTTATGGCGCTCTGTATAGCTCGGATTTCTCGTCCAGGAGTCAAACGAGGAGGACGGGTGAGGGGCCACTCGCAGGTTCAAAGAATCCAAGGGGGCCGACAGGCGGAAGCTGGAAGCATGAAATCGAAACACATTCTCGTTGCCATAGGTCTCGCGGCGTTGCTCACCGTCGGCGTTTCAATCTATCAAACCGCAATCCTCAAGACCGAACCCCAATCAGCGGGGGCCGGGCCAACCCCCGGTGCAGTGCGCGAGAATCCAAAGGACGGGCTTAAGTACGTCTGGATCCCCCCTGGAATTTTCATGATGGGCTGCTCAACTGGTGACAACGAGTGCTTCGACCCGGAAAAGCCGGCGCATCAGGTAAAGATCGCGAGGGGCTTCTGGATCGGACAGACAGAAGTCACCGTGGCAGCATGGAAGCGCTTTGCTGCGGCGTCAGGACACGGCATGCCCATGTATCTCGAGGCCCACCCTGACTTGGCCAAGGACGACATGCCGATGACCGAGGTGAACTGGCACGCTGCCGCGGCTTATTGCAAGTGGGCAGGAGGGCGGCTGCCCACCGAAGCGGAGTGGGAATACGCGGCGCGCGGCGGTAGCAACGAGGTTCGCCCTCTCAACGAAATCGCCTGGTACAACGACAACAGCGGTGGGCACGCGCACGCCGTAGCCCTGAAGCGTCCCAATGGATACGGCCTTTACGACATGCTGGGGAACGCGTTTGAGTGGGTGAACGACGGGTACGATGACCACTACTACCCGCACAGCCCGTCCGTCGATCCCGCCGGGCCGTGGAGCAGTAACATGCGCGGTCTGCGGGGCGGTTCGTATCAGTGGGGTGCCCAGTTCACCCGCCTGTCAGACCGTCACGCGGAGTATCCCGAAGTAGGAAACCCTGACTTCGGCCTGCGCTGCGTGTGGAGCGCGGCGGGGAAACCCTGAGTTCTGAATTATGCAATAGGCATCAAAGGGTCATCAGCGGCGTAGCGCGGTCCCCCGTTTCTGGGGTCCGCGGCTCTTCGTTTGAAAACTGCTTTGCTACGCTGAATTCGCTCAGATGGCACACGAAGAGCCGCGGACCTCAACGGCGGAGGTCCGCGCTACGCTCGCTTGAATATCACCTACCTCACGGTGTTTGCTGCGTAATGGCAGAAATAATTCTGAACTACGCAACATCACAATCTAGTTGTCCATGATTCGCAATTCATAATTCATAATTCATAATTGCTCCCGCCCGCACCACCCCGCTCAGCGCACTTGCATCCAATAGTTGTTGAGACTTACCATCCTCCATCGGACCGAGCGGAGATGAAAAAAACAAACCCACGCCCCTCCTCAGCAGGCAGAGTCTTTATACTCGCGGCTTTTCTAATCCTAATTTCAGCTATCCCCCGGTGCCTGGCTGGAACCGGCCCCGCCTGCGCAGGAAGCCTCAACGTCAGCAGGTTCCGGCTGCTAGTTGAGCCGGCAAAGAGTGGGCCGTCGCTGCCAGTGCGCGAACTCAATATTCTCCAGCCGGGCGAAAAGTTGAAGTATGAGCCCTTGCACATCCCCCCCGCCATCAAGGACAAGGCCAAGATTGCCGTGTTACTCATCCCGGCAACGAGTATGAAATCGAAGGAGCAGAAAGAGGACAACGAAGGCAAGGAGAAAAAGGGCGAAGACCTCGACGTGCTGGAAGCGCGGCCCGCCAAGGATCCCACCGAATGGGAGGTGCCGCACCGGGCCTGCGTCGTGGGAGTGGTCTTCGGGCCGCATGGGCTGGACGTAAAGAAGGTCAGCTCCATGGTGGAGAAGAATCCCGATCTCATTCCTCAGTTGACCGAATATGCGGAGGAAACGGCCAAGGTGGGCGCCCTGGTTGAGGCTCTGGCGGAATATCAACAGACGCCGGACCCGACCCGCAACTTGAACGCGGCGCTGGCAGGATTCTCAGCCGACTACAACGTGGCGGTACCCAAGCTTGACCCGAATGCGCCGCCGAACCAGCAGGCCGCGTTGCTACTGGCGGCGACGCTCCCTTCGCTCCAAACTTTTGATCCGCTCACCTCCACTCCCTCCGGAGTGGCGCAGCAGTCTGCTGGTCTGGCGGGCGCGGTGGCCGCGCTTTTCTTTGGCTCGCCAGTAGGACTAGTGGCGGGAGGCGCGGCGCTTTTCTTGAACCTGCGCACCTTGATGTTTCCCGATAGTGATTTCCGCGCGGCCTTTACCCAACCCTTCGAAACGAATGGCCTGGCGCTCTGTGCGAAAAAAGAGCCGGAAAAACCGCGCACCCGCGTCGCCTACCTCTGGATGTTGCGCCTTCCCGATACGGCCGCGCCGCCCGGGACACTCACGCAAGCGGTGTATGTGCCGTTGGGCGGAAAGGCTAACCTGAAGATCCCTTACTCCAAGCCCGCGGATGCCAAGCTGCTGCCGCGCGCCCACGGCTGGGAGTTGGTTTCTGCCAGTCAACACGCTGACGTACCCGTGAAAGTGGAAGCAGGCGCCGCAGAGGATTCGCTCGAACTCGACCTGAGTAAAACCAAGCTGGCAGAGGGCGACTATAAGCTTACTGCCCTATGGGACTGGGAGCCTTTTCAGGTGGCGGAGAAGGTGGAATTGCGTTCCCTGGGAGATTTCACCAAAGCAAAAGTCACGCAGGAGTCTGCGGATCATCTGGCGCAGGGAAGCGGCCTGGTGAAGGTCCAACTGAGCGGCACGGACTTTGAGTTTGTTAATAAGGTTGCAATTGCCAAGGCGGGTGATAAGAAGGCTGAACTTACCTTTACCCTGCCGAAGGGTTTGGCGCAAGGCGATCAGGATAGTATGGAAGTCGAAGTGGACACCTCAACCTGGGAGGCAGGGAGCTACCGTTTGGAGCTGACCCAGACTAGTGGGGCCGCGCACGACGTGGCGCTGGTCATCCATCCACCCAATCCCCAGCTTGAAAGCCTGCCGCTGCGCTCGAACCTGGGTGAGACCCAGCAGACTGTTACCCTGCGGGGAACAAGTTTGGAACGCATCACGCGCCTTACCAGTTCCGACGCGACGTGGGAACTTGCCGCCGTGAAGCCGGACGCTCACGATCTGAAGGAGCGCATGGCCACCGTCAAACTTCTGCCCGCGGCGCATCGCGGTGAATTGGTTGCCGCGAAAGTTTCTGTGGTGGATATTCAAGCGCCTCTCGAGATTCCCGATGTCCTGCAGGTGGCGGGTCCACGGCCGAAGATCGCCGGCATCAGTCAGTCCTTGGCCCAGCAACCCGATGTGCAATTGGACAAGGGAGAAATGCCGGCGGGCGGGGCGATAAGTTTTTCGTTGCTGACTCAGAACCTCGACGCGCGGCCCTCGCTCAGCCTTACCTGCGCGAACGAGGGTTTTGTGAAGCAGGCCCTGACCCTCCGCCCCGGAGACAGAACGGGCACTGCCCAACTGGATTTCGCGGGGGAGGACGGGCTGTTTCTTTCGCTTGATCCCGGCGTCGTCGGCCAGTCGGGGTGCCAATTGGCGGCAACTCTTTCCACCGATAGCGCGGGGAGTTCAGATCCCTCCGTGCTGGGCCGCGTGATTCGCTTGCCACGCATTGAGAAATTTGCTTTGACGGAAGAAAAACTTAGCGGAACGCTTTACGCCGGAACCCTGACCGGCCAGGACTTGCAGATTATCGAGAAAACCGGTTGGGATAGCAAAACGGGTTTCCCCACGCAAGGAATTCCCACGCCTGTGCCCGGCAGTCCGCAAGAGCAGACGCTGAAAGTGGAGCTTCCCTGGCCGCCACCCTCTCCCCATGCCCCGATCTACGTGTGGCTGCGCGGCGAGACCACGGGCCGGCTTTCGAATGTGAAGTACTGAAGAGCAGGGGTTAGGGATTGGGGGTTAGGGGTTCGGCCCCCCCTGCAACTGTAGCGCAGACCCCCGTCGTTGGGGTCTGCGGTTCTTCGTTTAAAGATCCTTCAAATTCCGAATAGAGGCGGCCATTTCGGATTTCGGTCCGGCGGCACACGAAGAGCCGCGGACCAAGGGCGGAGGTCCGCGCTACGACTGCCTACCGCCTTCTGCCTACTGCCTTCTACGCTCCGCGCTTCTCCATAGCGGGGTAGCCACGGTGTCGCCGCGGCGACCAGTCCTGACCGTGGGTTCTTTTGGCGGTGGTCGAGTTACAACAATTTCGCTTTGGACAAGGCAACGGTGGCGGCGTGCCCCATCCAGATTGATTACGTGCGATTGCCATTGGGGTATCGCGCCTGAGAAAAGCCCACGATCAGAAAAGCGCTGACCGTGGCTACCCGCTTTTACTTTCTTACGTTGTTTTGTATCTCGTATTCTTTGGCACGCTTTTTAAGGCATTCTTCGACAAGCCTTTCAAAGTTGTTTTCGTAATAATCTGCCTTCATCCCCGAACTCATAACCAAAACTATAGCCGCAATTATAGCAATATAAATAATAAACCTATGAGTATGCCAACAAAAATGCAGAAAACATAAGAATGAAGTAGCCTATTACTGTACGATTAAAGTATTTATCTTTATCAGCGTGTTCGGATAGTTGCACTATATTAGGGTTTGTTTCTAAACGATCTGCTACCAGTGCTGGACCTATAACTAAATATGTACCCGGAAAGAGGGAAACAAGGTAAAGCAATGTCTGGATATACCAAATATATTTAGAAGCCAAACAAAATCCGGAAAGAATGACAATCGGGACGCCTAACCCGGCCTTGATGAAGTTATTGTGTTGCGTCATGATTGCTCCAAATGGTCCTGAGACGCGCCGGTTTTGAGGGGCCGCTATTCGCTTGGCGGGTGCACTTCCGACAACGCAATGACGCTCACGAAAATTGATGGGAGGCGCAAGTCATCAACTTCAACTTCTCTGAAACGTCTGATGACTTCGCCAGCGTTGTACTTGCCGTTTTCGACCTCATTGTGCAACTCGGAAACCTTGCGCCACAAACGGGTGACTCGCGCGCGCTCTTTCCTGAAATCGCGGGCCTGAACGTACCGACGCGCGTAAAGAAGCCCGCTGATACCAGCCGCGCCGTAAGCTGCCGTTGGCGTGAAGAATAGATAGCAGCCAATGACAAGCGCGACCGACAGGAGAAGCAGGAGAGCGGAAATACAGAACGGTACGACCGAGCGCCAGGGCTTCTTCCATCCTATTCCTCTGATAAAGTCAGTCACAAATCCAGGGCGCTCCGTCAAAAATGACTGAGTCCCACCCTGACGGAGTATTTCGGTCCAGGGTCGCAAGAGCCACGCGGATATTTGGTTGGTTAACCACTTTGTGTGGGCGTTTGGGGTATCCACGTACTTCGCTGCAACGTTTTGAAATTGCTTGATCCGGTCATCAAACCACATTGCGTCGTCAGCGGGTAGCCATCTCTGAAACCGCGATGCCGTGTCAAGCGGATTTTAGGTGCCGATTGACAGAAGTCTGCACCTAGTTTCAGAATGGCAGTCAGCCGGCGAAGCGGAAGCGGGCTCTGCTGGCGAGCAACCCGCCGAGGAATAGCCGGTGGGAGGCTCATCGTAACGACGAGCAGGGGGGCGATGGGATGATCGCTCCTCCTCCTGGTGGTTACGATAGCTTCCCCATGCCTGAGAAAACGCCCGGCCGATTACGATCCTCGCCGAGTTCGCCACTCCGAAACTTGCACGGCTAAGTTAAAACACCTCCCTGGGGTAGGGCCAGGTTCTCACCCTGGCCTGCCGGTGGTGCGGTGGCCCAAGAGAAATCCCCAGGCCACGCACCCCCGACCGCGGCCGAGGAGAAGAATTCTCGCTCGGCCCTTTCTGAAACTCGGAGCCCAGGACGTGGGCGCTTGTCGCTTGCCACGATGTCGCCGGCGGATGCGCCGATTCCAGTCATCTCTACAGGATCACTGCGGGGGTCTCCCGCAGGCCTCAGTCTGTTGTTCGAGGGGCAGTTCCTCATCACGGTTCGGGTTTGGTTTCCCCATGGCTACCTCAGGCTTACTGCCCCAGCTTGCCGGCTCTCCGGCCCCAACGTTCGGCCTGGAAAGGTGCTCCGTGTTTCAAAACTCCGTAAACGCAGCGGGCGACCGAACCCGCCACCGCCGTCTTGGCCACATTGGGGTGCTTGTGGCAGCGCCGCAGGTGCCAGTAACGCTGGCCGAGCGGGCTCTTGCTGCGCGTCAGGGCGTTGGCGGCGGTGATCAAGGCCCAGCGCAACCAGACCGGACCTTGGCGGGTGATCGGACCATGAATCGAAACCTCGCCACTATCGTAGGAACTGGGCACCAAGCCGGTATAGTTCAACAGCGCGTCGGCGGAGTCGAAACGCGCCAGGTCTCCGATCTCGCTCCAGATGACCGCCGCCAGCATGTGCCCGAGGCCGGGGATGGTCTGCAGGAGCGCCACCTGGGGGAAAGCCGCGGCGGCCGCCAGCAGTTCCGCCTCGCTGGTTTCGCGCTCGGCGCTGAGAAAATCGTACAGGCGAAACATCCGCTCGAAACACAACTGCGCCGCCGACGAGAGCGCTTGCTGCTGGATCCAGGCTCGCCCCTTGGCGGTGAAGACGCACCGCTGCGGTCGCAGCCCGTGCATCTCCAGCAGGCTATTGACGCGGTTCTTCGTCTGGGCCCGCAGCC
Organism: uncultured Acidobacteriota bacterium; assembly: GCA_963804995.1. Classification (GTDB taxonomy): domain Bacteria; phylum Acidobacteriota; class Terriglobia; order UBA7540; family UBA7540; genus Bog-366. Next base: position 541,481 of record CAWDSK010000006.1, on the reverse strand, counting down.
GCGCCAGGCCGCACCGCTGCCGCGCCAGCAGGCGTAATTCCCGGATGGAAGGGGGCGGAAACCAAGCCTCCGGTAGCGGCTCCACGTCGTGCACCGCCAGTTTCTTCACCAAGCGCCGAGTGTCCAGCCGGTCCGACTTCTGCTTGCGCAAGCTGTCGATCCCCGCCGTGTGCACCCAGTGCGCCCGATCCCGCCACCCCGCCTCTTCCAGCACACTCATCACAAAATAACCGCTGGTGGAAACTTCCAGAGCGATCTCCGCATCCGGCGGCAGCTCCGCCAAGCGCTGCCGCCACGCTTCCCGCGTGCACTCGATCGGCTCCAGCATTTTTACGTCTTCCCCGGGCGGAATCATCGCCATCCAACAACGTCCCTTGTGAACGTCCGACGCAACCGGTATCATCGTCTTGCCTCCTCGTTGAATTTCTTTCCCAGGTCCAGTCTACCTGGACCCGAGGAGGCATCGCCGTTTCATAACATCACGGTCAGCGTTTTTCTGACCGTGGGCTTTTCTCATGCCCGATGCTCCAGCGGCAGGTCGTCAATCTGGATGGAACACGCGGCTACCGTTGCCCTGTCCAAAGTAAGTTTGCTGTAACCCGACCACCACCAGAAGAACCCACGGTCAGAAAATCGTTAACCGTGGCTACCCCCGCCTCACCCGCCGCTTCCGCTCGGGGTTGAACTGTCCCTGCGTGCTATGCCCTCGTCATCAAGGGAAGAACCCACGGTCAGAAAAACGCTGACCGTGGCTACCAACTCTCCTGTTGCCGCATGATCGAAGGCGTCAACGGAAGAGCCGCGGACCCCAACGACGGGGGTCCGCGCTACAATCACTGCCTGCCGCCCATCCCGATGGCGTCGGGACTCGCACACGCCGCTCGCTGCCTACCGCCTTCTGCTTTCTGCCTTCTGCTTTCTGCTTACCGCCCACTGCCTGCTTCCTTCGCCTCCCCGCGCTTCTCCATGGGAACAACATTCCGCTCGTCGTAGCCGGTGTAAATCTGGCGTGGGCGGGCAATTTTCTGTTCGGGGTCCTGGATCATTTCCTGCCATTGCGCCAGCCATCCGGCCGTACGCGGAATGGCAAACAGCACCGTAAACATTTCCGGCTGGAATCCCATGGCCTGGTAGATGATGCCGGAGTAGAAATCCACGTTGGGATAGAGCTTGCGCTTGACGAAGTAATCGTCTTGCAGCGCGATGCGTTCCAGTTCCAGGGCGATTTCGAGCTTGGGATTCTTGCCGGTGACCTCGAAGACTTCTTCGGCGGCCTGCTTGATGATGCGCGCGCGGGGATCGTAGTTCTTGTAGACGCGGTGGCCGAAGCCCATCAACTTTCCCTTGCCCGCTTTGATGCTTTCAATGTAAGCCGGCACCTTGTCCTTCGATCCGATCTCGTCAAGCATTTTCAGCACTTCTTCATTGGCGCCGCCGTGCAAGGGGCCGGAGAGCGCTGCCGCCGCCGCAGCCGTCGACACAAACGGGTCGGCCTGGGAACTGCCCACCGAACGCATCACGTTGGCGCTGCAATTCTGCTCGTGGTCGGCGTGCAGGATGAAGAGGATGTCGAGCGCGCGCGCCAGGGCGGGATTGGCCACGTACTTGGGCTCCGCCATCCTCCACAACATGTTCATGAAGTTTTCGGCATAGCTCAGGTCGTTGTCGGGATAGACGTAGGGGAAGCCCAGGCCGTGGCGGTACGTGTAAGCGGCGATGGTGGGAACTTTGCCGATCAGGCGAAAAATCTGGAGTTGCCGCGTGGCGGCGTCATGCACATCCCGGGCTTCCGGATAAACCGTGGAGAGCGCCGCGACAGTGCTGATGAACATTCCCATGGGGTGGGCGTTGTAACGGAAACCCTCCAGAAACTTCTTGGTCGTCTCGTGCAACATGGTGTGGTGAGTGACATTGTTGACCCAGTCCTTTAATTGGGAGGACGTAGGCAACTCACCAGCGAGAAGCAGATATGCGACCTCAAGGAACGTACACTTCTCCGCGAGTTGCTCGATGGGATACCCGCGGTAGCGCAGAATGCCTTTGTCGCCGTCGATGAAAGTAATGGCGCTGTGACACGAAGCCGTGTTCATGAACGCCGGGTCGTAAGTCATCAGGCCGAAATCCTCGGGCCCGGTTTTAATCTTCCGCAAATCCATGGCGCGTATGGTGCCCTTGTGAAACGGCACTTCATAAGTCGTGTTCGTCCGCTTGTCCAAAATATTCAGAGTATCGTTATCCATGAAGTCTCCTCCCCATTATCATTGCTTGGCGGCCGCTCCCTCGGTTGCTTGCCACCTCACCGGGCACACAACCGCCGGTTGCAGATTATATTTACGTTTGGAGCGAATTGCGCGGGAGATTTGTCATTTTTTTGCTGCACCCCAGAAACAGACAAATTTACCATTTTCCCCGCAAGCGCCCGTAGTAGGGTCTGTAATGGTTTATAAGGGCTTATAGCGGGTTGTCAATGTTTATGGGAGTGCAAATGCGGATGCGTGTGAACTTCTCCCGAAGGATGAATGTGCCGGTGCGCATGGACGAGATTGGTTTGCTCGAGCAAAGCAGTTTCACGCAAAATTTCCCCGGGCGCGCCTGCAGCGACCACGCGCCCGCTTTGGAAAACGAAGCAATGATCGGCAACGTCCTCCACGATATCGAGGTCGTGCGTCGTCGTGACCACAGTCTTCGGGCCGCCCCTGAGACCAATCAGGAAATCGATGATCTGGCTCGCACTCTTGGGGTCGAGAGCGGCAGTGGGCTCGTCAAGCAGCAGCACTTCCGGATCCAACACCAGCACGGAGGCAAGCGTGACGTGCTTCTTCTCTCCCGTTGAAAGGTGATGCGGCGAGCGATCTTTGAGATGGGAGATCTTCATCACCTCCAGCATCTGCTCAACCTGAGCTCGGACCTTTTCCTTGGGCCATGCAAGCTGCAAGGGACCGAAGGCCACTTCATCAAACACCGTAGGCGAAAAGAGCTGAACGTCCGGATTCTGGAAGACCAGCCCCACGCGGCGGCGAAAATCGTAGACGAAGTCAGAATTCTGCAGGCGTTCTTCAGTGAGCGCCCCCCCGCAGAACGTGACTCTACCCTTTTCCGGAAAGGCCAGTCCATCGAGAATGCGCAGTAGCGTGGATTTACCGGAGCCGTTGGCCCCCAGCAGAGCCACGCGCTGGCCGGGAGCGACCGCCAGGCTCAAGTTGTTCGAGCGCGGTGACTTGGTGATAACGGAATGTGATCTCGCGAACGTCAAAGACTGGAACTGGCATAGGATTTCTGGAATCTGGATTTTCGATTTCGGCTTTGGATCTTAGATCTTTCGTTTTTCAATTTCAAATTTCTGATGAGCGCGCTCCCCTGGCAGCTCTGCTTCAATCCAAAATCTAAAATCCAAAATCTAAAATCGCCTCATCTCCCCCAATAAAACGCGCCTGCCGCCAGGGTCACGAAAACGGCCAGCATGATCCAATCGAGTGCGGCGGTTTTGAAGTCATCCAGCACATAGACCTCGCCACGAAATCCCCTGGCCAGCATGGCGCTATAGACGTCACCGCTTAGTTGCAGCGTCTTGGACATCAGGACTCCCACACTTGCGGCGGCAACGCGGCGGCGCTCCGGTCCTTCCAGATTGCCCACCATACGGCTGCGGCGCGATTCCAACATATCGTGAGCGCTTTCGAGCAGCAAGAAGATATAGCGGTAGGCCATGCCCAGTATTGCCACAACGACGACCGGCACGCGAAGTACGCGCAGCGCCTTGAGTACATGACTCCAGGGTGTCGAGAGGATGAGAAGGACTGATAGTGTTGCCGCGGTTTCAACCCGCGTCACGAGATAAGCGGCGCTGGTGAATCCCTGGACCGTTACGGGCCAACCCAGCCAGGGAAGGCGCCAGACCTCGCGGCCAGGTATCACGAACGGCGCAGGCAGGGCGATGACTCCTGTGAACAAGAGTACGGGAATCCAAACCCGCTGGGTGAGGATCGCAAGGGGTACGCGGGAGGAAATGGCCAGGATAAGCGCAATCACAAATACCGCACCGATGACCCAGAGCTTCCGGGCCATGGCGGCGGCAACAATCAATCCCAGGATGCCAATGACCTTGACGCGCGGATCGAGCCGCTGAAGCAGGCCTTTCACTTTCGCGAGTTCCTCGGCGTAGAGGGCACGCTCCAGGGCCTGGACGAAACTCGACAGGGTGCGCTCAAGAAAATTCATGGGATTATTGTGTCCAGCTTAATCCGCCCCGCTCGATCCCACTCTGCTGCGCGTGGCCAGAGTGCCCGCGACCAGAAAAACCAAAATAATCAGCCCCGAGCCGAACATGGCGGAAAGTGCATAGCCCACCGCAGGCCGCCGGACAAACGCCGGAGCATACTGGGGGAAGGGCGCCGTCCACACAGAGTAAAGGCGCTCGAGGCCTTGAGGCGCCTGGAGGGGCAGCGCGGCATTTCCGGACGCCGCCGTGATCATCTGACGCGAGTGCGGATCGGCAAGGTCTCGCGCGCTCCACTCCCCCCAGGCCGTTCCCGCCGCCAAAATCCCCAGCGGGGTTAAAACCAGCAGTAGGGCGAGCGCCGTCCAAAGAGGCCGTATAGCGCGCCACGTACTTTGGCCGGCAGCGAAACCAAGCGAGTCGTCAGCGGCCGATGCTCCCGGAGCCGTGAGCCTCAGCAGGGAAGGGTTGGTCCTTTGAAAGTAGGCCACTACTCCCGCGGAAAGAAAAAGTTCGGCAATTCCGGCCAGAGTAAGGTGCCCAAGCATCATGGCGGGAATCGCGATGCTCAGAGAGTAAGGAGCGTAGAGGGGTGCTCCGCTCGGGTCTTTGAACCACAGGGGCTGAATGCCGAACTCCACCGCGGCGCATAAGGCCGAAGCGTTAATGGCGATGTATCCTGCCAAACCCGCCGCCGCCACTCGGCGCGGGGAGGTCAGGGCTGTGCGGCCAGCGGTGATTCGGTAAACAGCATAGGCCACAAGAGACCCGACAATCGCCATGTTGAAGCAGTTGGCGCCGAGCGTGGTGATTCCGCCATCTCCAAAAAAAACTGCCTGGATCAGCAAGGCCGTCGAAAGCGCCAGGATCGATGCCCACGGTCCCAGAATAATCGTGGCGATTCCTACACCCACGGCGTGGCCGGTGGTGCCGCCGGGCAAAGGTAGATTGAACATCATTATGACGAAGGAAAACGCTGCGACCACTGAAAGAAGGGGAACCAGACGCGTGGCCAGCAACTTCTTCATGCGTCTCAAGGCGACGTACCAGAACGGCGTGGAGGCGCCGTACATAACGACGCAGGTGGACGGGCTGAGGTAGCCATCGGGAATGTGCATGGGCGCTTGCCATTGCCCCCCGCGGGTTCACGGTTCCGCAGGTGGAACGTTGGACAGGCTCCCATTGTAGCTTAACAGTTCGCTTTAGAGGGTCTCGGGATGCTTGAAGAAGGCCCGGCGATCTGGCCAAGTCATGAGGCAGAGCAACACACAGGTGAACAGGACGCCGCGTGTCGCGACATCTATTTTCTGCTGATATCGATTCAACATGTGCCTGAGTTCCTTCGAGGCAGCTCTCCCCTTACGCGGATTTCTGACCGGTGAGAAAGTTTAGGTCCGCCCTGGCGACCTGAGTATGACGGCGAAAGGTGGAAGCTAAACCTAAACTTCTTCGCGAACCACAAAAGGCTCGCGATAAGCGCCTCGCAACAGCTTACTGGCTTCCTCGTCGCCGATGACCTGCTCGGTCGAGGGGTCGAAGCGGAGGCTCCGGCCCAGCCGGTAAGACGCGTTGGCCAGGTGCACGAGCGTGCAGGAAATGTGCCCTTCATCGATGGGCGATAGCAGGTTTTCTTTCTTGCGGCTGCGTACGCAGTCGATGAAATTAACCCAACTATTCCCCCCGCCGTGCGTGGCGGTGGGACCGTTTTCCTGCGTTTCGCCAAGCCAGGTGCGGTAGATCTGGTAGGGTCCGGAGTCGGTCGTGGCCATGTAGCCTTTGGAGCCGTAAAAGATGTCGCCCACCATCCCGTTTTCAAACAGACGCCGCTTGGGTCCAGGCGTAGGGGGACCGAGGAACCCTGGTATTTCCAGCCCAAACCCTGCCGTACGGATAGCGGCTTCATGGTTGGTGATCCAATGGCGGACTTCAAATTCCAGGAGCTTGCGTTTGCCGTCAGGCAGGTCGTACTCCCACACACAGTTAAGCGTGTTCGGAGTTTCCTGGTCGTCGTCAAACATGAAGTGGCCGCCCATCGCCGAAACGCGGTTGGGGAAGCCCACGCCCAGTCCCCATCGCGCCACATCGAGCTCATGGATGCCCTGATTGCCGATGTCACCGTTGCCGTAATCCCACTGCCAGTGCCAGTTATAGTGGAAGCGATTCCTGGTGAAAGGCTTGACCGGCGCGGGACCCATCCAGAGATCGTATTCCACGCCCGCGGGAACGGGTTCTTCAGGAGTGTGGCCTATCGTGTCGCGCCAGTTGTAACAGAGGCCGCGCGCCATGTAGACGTCGCCAATCACCCCGTCGCGAAGCTGCTGCACGGCTTCGCGCAGGCAATCACTCGCGCGCATGTTGACGCCGTGTTGCACCATTCGGTCATACTTGTGGGCAGCGCGCACAAGCTGGTGGCCGTCCCACCAGTTATGTGAACCGGGCTTCTCAACGTAAACATCTTTGCCTGCCTGGCAAGCCCAAACCCCGATCAGCGAGTGCCAGTGGTTGGGCGTGGCGATGGAAACGCAATCAATGGATTTGTCGTCAAGCAGCTTGCGGAACGTCGCTGAAGGTCTTGGGTTGCGGCAGCGCCATTAGAGCCAGGTCAGCCAGGCGCCCGCTTAGGATGTTCGCATCAGGGTCGCAGAAGGCGGCAATTTCGACATTCGGTATCATGGCGTAGTTTTCGGCGTGAAAGAATCCCTGCCCGCGCAAGCCGCAGATGCCCACGCGCACGCGGTCATTGGCGCCGAAAACCCTTTGGGGCTGCGTAATAAAAGTAATTCCCGCGAGAGCGGCGGCACTCGAACCCTTCTTTAAAACTTCTTTACCAAGGTGTTTCACGTCATCCGGTTTTTCTACTGGCATCGATATCCCCCATTGACTTGGAATGTTCCGCAGTAGGTTACACCTCAACGTAATGGCAGGCAACAGATTAAGTCTGAGGACTCCCAGTTAATTCGATTGAACTTCCCGCAGGATTAGGTAACCATGTGCCGAGGCTCCGTCAAGCCTGTGGAGCAAAGCTCTTCGGCCTGGGGTCTGACTCACAGCCGGCAGCCCAATCCCGGCTATGGGTCCGAAGCAAAGAAGGGAGTACCCTCATGGCGACCAATCTTCCTAACGTTATTGTGGAAAAAGAACAAGCCACGCCCGCGCTGGCAGAGCAGCCGGGGAGAACGGCTCCCACCCCATCCCCGGGGCAAGGGCGGCTGGTCTCGCTTGATACCTTCCGCGGCTTCATTATGTTTTGGATTATCGGGGGCGAGGCGCTGGCGGTCGGGCTCCAGGCGCTTAAGCCGAACGGCCTGTTAAATGCTCTTGTCTATGAGCTCAACCACACACCCTGGGTGGGCTTGCGTTTCTATGACTGCATCTGGCCGTCCTTTATGCTGATGGTGGGCGTTTCGGTGCCACTATCATTCGCCAAGCGCTCGCGCACCCAGACCTATCCGCAGATGCTTGTACATGCCGTGCAGCGCTGTGCCGTCCTTTTCCTGCTGGGTTCACTTCGAACCTCAATCAACCAAGGCGCGCCCTACTGGGTCGAACTCAGCAGCGCTTTGCAACCTATCGCTATCGCTTCTCTCGTGGCATTCTTGCTGGTGCGGAAATCGCAGCGCTTTCAAGCGGCAGTGGGCGCCTCGATTCTTGTGGCCTATGCCTTAATCCTGGCGCTCGTGCCAGCGTCCGGCGTTCCGGCGGGAAGCTACGAACCGGGCGTTAACCTTGTGAGGTCCATTGACCTCATGGTCCTGGGAAGAACCTACCCCGTGACGGAACCTTGGGGAACAGTACTGTGCACCCTGCCCACCCTATCGACCACGATTCTTGGCCTGCTGATCGGCGGATGGCTGATGAGCGCCCGATCGAAAGAGAGCAAGGTGAAGATGATTGCGGGCGCAGGCCTTCTTTGTCTCGCCACCGGCTACGCGATAAGCCCCTTTGTCCCGATCATCATGAAAATCTGGACCACCAGCTACGGCCTGGTGACGGCGGGATGGGCCTGCCTGATGTTCTTGTTGTTCTACTGGGCGATCGACGTGCGCGGCCACCGCGGATGGACGCTGCCCTTGGTCGTAATCGGCAGCAACGCGGTTTTCATTTACATGTTCAGCAGCATTGTCCCTTTGCATAATTGGGTGAGCATCTTTACGAAGGGAATGGTGGGGACATCGGGAAACCTCGGACCCCTGCTCCGAGCTGTGGTGGTTCTGGCTGTCGAGTGGTTAATGCTGTTCTGGATGTATCGAAATAAGATCTTCATCAAGGCTTGAACATCGGCAGGCGCGATCGCCCGATGGCCCGATGACCCGATTCGCCGCCTTACGTCCATAGGTCGGTCGTCAAGTACTTCAACCCGGAGTCGCAGATGAGGATGGCGATGGTTTTGCCTTGGTGCGGGCCCTGAAGCAATTGTAGTGCAGCGGCCAGGTTCGCTCCCGAGGAGAACCCGGCGAAGATGCCTTCCTCTTTAGCCAGGCGCCGCGTGGCTTGGATAGCTTCCTCGTCGCTCACTTGCAGGTAGCCATCGACCAGTTCAGGCTTGATGAACTTGAGGTCCGGCATCGAATAGCCGCCGCCCTGGATGCGGTGATTGGGATGGGTAGCGGGTTCCCCGGCGAGCACGGCGGCGCCCCGTGGTTCGACAACATAGCACCGAATCTGCGGGTTTGCTTCCTTGAAGGCGGCGGCACAGCCTCCAAACGAGCCGCCCGTTCCCGCAAAATCACAAAAAGCGTCCACCTGATTCTTTGCCTGCCGCAGAATCTCAGGGCCAGTGTGCAGGTAGTGGGCGCGAAAGTTGCTTTCGAGTTTGAATTGATCGGCGCGAAAGGCCTGGCGAGTTTCAACGATGCGTTGCGCTTCCTGCTCGACCAACTCCAAGTCACCACCGGAAACCTGGCCCGGCACGGAACCGGGAAGCTGATCAACCAGGACCACCTCCGCGCCCAGGGCGGCCATCATCTGGGCGCGTTCCTTGGAATTCCCTTTGGACATCACCGCCACAAAAGGGTATCCGCGGATTCCGCAGACGATGGCGAGACCGGTCCCCGTGTTCCCGCTCGTCAACTCGACCACCGTCTGGCCCGGCCGGAGGGCTTTCCCCGCTTCCGCATCCTCGATGATCTGCCGCGCGATGCGGTCTTTCTTCGAGTATCCCGGGTTCAGATTTTCGAGCTTGGCAAGAATTCTTCCGCCCAGGTCACGAGTGATGCGGGCGAGCTCGACAAGCGGGGTTTCTCCAATCGCCTCGATGGCTGAGCGGCACAAGTCATCGCGCATGCGTGGCAGCCTCCCAAGCACAGTGACGAGTGACGAGTGACAAGTGACGAGAGACCAGTGACGTGCAGGGTGGATTGAGCAATTGATTCATGAGCATTGAACCTGCAAATCGATTCAGACGATTTCCTCCTTGACCGGGTCCCAACGTACTTTGCGGTCCTTCTTGAAGGCCTCCACCGACATTAGGATGGTGGCGGCTTCCTCGAAGGCCCGGTCGACTCCGCAGCGCGGCACGGTGCGCGTCCGCGTGCAGTCGAGAAAATCCTGCATGTGGGAGGTGACCACAACCTCTCCGGGTTTCATCGTGTAGTCCGGCAGCACGACGGCGTCTTTTGGTTCCAGGCCGAACTGCCACGCCAGTTCCTGCGCCCTCTTCACTTTCAGTTGATGCTCGGGCTTCCACTCCGGACTGTAGGTTCGGCACAGGCCCGTGTTCACTTCCACGGTCAAATCCCGGCCCAGAATTTGGGTCATCTCACCCACATGGCAGTTATGAAAATTGCAGGCGAAGCTCAGTCCCATATTCTGCTTGGGATAGTCGAACAGGACATTCCATTGGTCCGGGACTTCGCGATCGCCGGTCCAGAAATACGTTCCGCCCTGGGTCACGGCGGTGTCAGGAATCCCCATGCCCACGATCATGTTGACACCGTCCCAAAGATGGCTCAGTAGGTCGCCCGCGATACCGGTGCCGTAATCCCAGTAGCACCTCCACGTAAAAAAGCGCTCGGCATCGAAGGGGCGCTTGGGGGCATTGGCGATGAAGCGGTCCCAGTCAATCGTGTTGGGCCCTGCATCCTTGGGCAATTCGTGAATGTCGTAATCGGTGTAGAACTTCCACATGGGCCGCGTCTCGGCCCGGTCGATGTAGGTGCGAATCAGCGGCACCTTGCCCATGTCGCCGGAACGGAAAATCTCTCGCGCCTTGTGATAGGCGGGCAGGCTGTTGTAATTGTGCCCCAACTGCATGACGACTTTGTTGTCCTTTATCGCCGCGCGCATCTTCTTGGCGTCGGCGAGCCTCGTGCACCAACCTTTCTCAACGTAGATGTCCTTCTTCGCCTGCGCGGCCGCAATCACCATCGGCGCGTGCCAGAAATCCGGCACGGCGATGACCACGGCATCGATGTCAGGGTCTTCGAGCACCTTTTCCCATTCGTGAACGAAACGGACTTGCGGGTTTTTGCACAACCGCTTGGCGCGCTCCACGTTGCCCTGATAAATATCACAGATGACGCGAACTTCGGCATTGGGGACCGCCTGAGAGAACCCCAACAGACGGTGCCCTTGCGTCCCCACGCCGATGTGGGCCACCCCGATGACGTCGTTGGGAGACTTCTGGGCCAGCAGCGCGGGTCCTGAGCTTAGCCCCGCCGCAAGGCCAGCCCCTGCCGCTGCTACGCCTTTAAGAAACTTTCGCCTTTCCATGAATTTATCTGGGAGCATGAGTCCTCCTTGAATGATGGCTGGCCGCCGCAGATTAAAACTATGTGGGCAAGACGACTTGCACTCCTGCCAGGAGACGGCCTCTGCACTGCGCGGCAAGGTATCACCGATTAGTCGATAGTTGAAAGTCGAAAGTTGAAGGTGGAAAGTAGGGGTGGTTCCCGATCAAATCGGGACAGGTCGCGAAGCGCCCGCCTCAGGCCCGTGAGGGCAGACAGTTGGAATTCAGGTCCAAAGGGATCAGTGCCCTTGGATCTCCCCATCTGGAAGTCCAAAAGTGAAGAGGGCGCCACCGGCGGGAATGGCGATGTACTGCTTGCCGTCAACAGAGAAGGTCATGGGGGCAGAGTTGACCGCAGCGCCGGTTTGGAAATGCCACAGGTGCTCGCCGGTCCGCGCATCCAAGGCGATCAGGTTGCCATCGATATCGCCGGTGAGAACCAGACCGCCGGCCGTCGACAACGTACCTGCCCAGGGGCCGGAATAGAATTTGAATTCCCATTTCATTTCACCAGAATGGGGGTCAAGGGCGCGAACCGCTCCCCAGTCTTTTTCATCCTTGAGCTTATTTCCGGTGCTTCCGATGAAACGATGACCTTCCTCGTAGGGTTGAGGCCAGGAGGTGAAGTTCTCACAGCGCTCAAACGCGGACACATAAACCAGGCCGGTTTGCGGATTGTAGGAGGGCGAAAACCAATTCGTCGCTCCCAAAACGCTGGGGCAGAGATTCGTGTTTCCGGAAAGGGGAAGGTCTCGGAATTGCGGAATGGGCCTGCCTGCCGCATCGATACCTTTCGCCCAGGTCACCTTGGCGTATTGTTTCGCGAGCAGGAACTGGCCATTGGTGCGATCCAGCACATAGTAGAAGCCGTTGCGATTGGCGTGGAGCAGCAGCTTGCGGGGCTGGCCGTTCCAATCGGCGTCCAGGAGGATGGGCACTTCCGTGGCATCGTAGTCGTACACGTCGTGCGGGGTAAACTGGAAATACCATTTGAGCTTGCCCGAATCCGCATCGAGCGCCAGCAGGCAGTCGCTGAAGAGGTTGTCGCCCTGGCGGTCGCGGCCATACAAGTCGGGGGAAGGATTGCCGGTGGGCCAATAAAGCAGATTCAGGTCGGGATCATAAGAGCCCGTGATCCAGGCCGGCGCGCCCCCGGTCTTCCAGGAAGTTCCGCTCCAGGTTTCGGCGCCGGGTTCGCCAGGGACAGGAACGGTGTAGTGGCGCCAAACTCGCTTGCCGGTGTTCGCGTCGTAGGCATCGATGAATCCACGAATGCCATACTCGCCCCCGGAAACACCGACCACGACTTTGTCCTTAACCAGGAGCGGCGCCAGGGTGAAGCTGTAACCTTTGCTCGAATCCGCTGCCGGGGTATCCCACACCAGGTTCCCGGTTTTCGTATCGAGGGCAATCACGTGGGCATCGAGTGTCGCCATGAAGACCTTCGAGCCGAGGATTGCGAATCCGCGATTGACGTGGCCGCAACAGACCGTCATTTTCTCAGGAAGCGCCCGCTTGTACCGCCAGATGGCTTTGCCCGTGCGCGCGTCCACCGCGAAGGCCACGTCCTCAGGCCCGGTCCCGTAAAGGACGCCATCCACTACCAGCGGAGTGGTCTCGAAAAGACCCTGCACGCCACTTTGGAAAACCCATTGCGCCTGGAGCCTGCTGATGTTCGAGACATTAATCTGGTCGAGCGTGCTGTACCGCCAGCCCGCGTAGTTGCCCGAGTACGTCAGCCAATTCTGTGGCTCGCGCGCGGTTTTGAGCAATCGATCGGAAGTGACTTGCGCGAAGGTAGGAGCGACGACGCACGCCAGCAATAAATTCAGCAAGACTTGATTCGTTCTCATCCGCATATCGGTTTACCTGGTTACTTATTGGGAGCCTTGGTCAATGCCTTCTTAGGCGGTTCTCCAGTCAGTGCTTTCGTTGGGTGCAAGGTTTGGAGAAACGCCAGAAGGTCCTGGAGTTCCGCTTTGCTAATTGTGTTTTCGTCGTAGGGAGGCATCAGCGATTTCCGTTCGTGAATGACCTCCTTGAGATCTTTCTTCAAGAACAGATGCAGCTCCTCACTTGTATCCAGCAACTGAATTGAGAAGTTGTCTTCGTTCCTGGGTACCCCGATGATACGCTTGCCGTCCTGGGTCACCACGGTGACGGTTTCGTAGATGGCCGGCGATTCGAATTGGCTGTTCAACTGGCCCATTCCCTCGGTCAATTCCTTGCTGGGCTCACGGATCGAATCGATCAGGTATTGAATGGACCGAGACGCGCCGACCCCTGAGAGGTCCGGCCCCAAACGTCCTCCCTGGCCATTGACCATGTGGCAACTCGTGCAGTTTCCCTTGCCGTAGAAAATGGTTTTGCCCTTTTCGCGGTCGCCAGTTATTTCGACATGAACGCCCGCCGCCAGGGCTCGGACATAAGCGATGACCAGTCGAGTCTCTGGTTCGGTGAGATCATTTGCCGGCATGGCAGTTCCGGGAACGCCCTTGGTAATCGTGCGGATGAGCGCGGCATCACTTTCGCCATGCATCGCCCGACTGGCGGTGAGGTCCGGTCCCTGGCTTCCGCCGCGCGCATCAAGCCCATGGCAGTCGGCGCAATTCACGCGGAAAAGAGCCTCGCCACCCCGGTTGGCTGCCGGTTTGGCGGCGACGGTGGCCTTCGGTTTTTCCTGACCTGGAACCCCGGCAGATCGGGCGTTCCAGGCAATGATCAGACCCATCGCGACCAAAGCAATGAAGACCCATCCACGTCTGAACGATATTGGACCCAATCCCGCTTCCTTCGCCACGGAATATCCCTCGGGGAGTGAATTCTCAGGCCCAGTGTGCCAGTCAGGCAGCACGCGGCCATGCCACTCTGCTCACGGCACAGTCTTATTGATGACTCGCTCTCGTTGCCCTGATGACGATCTTACTGATTGGAGAGAAACCCTGTACCAGGATTTCCTTCAGAAATTACTTCCGGCATAGATTATACACGGATTGGTTTCCGATTAGATGCTTCGAGAGTGGAGTCAGGTTACATTCTGCCGGGGATTGACTTCAAGGCTGGCGCCCCGCCCTTTCAACCGCTCGTAGAAGTTGGTTCTGGCTGGAGAGAAAGACCGGCTGATTCCCTCAGCGGTGTCTCCCTTTCTAGTTGAACACCCCTGATAGTCGAACTGGACGATTGCATCACGAGGTAGTACACTGCGCGCGGCAACAGTGCTTTTCTGGAGCAAACGCTGTACTGACACGATTCTCTTGTTAGGAGCCAGATTATGAATAGCCGTCTTGATCGCGGGTGGACGCAAACTTTCTTCTTTTTCATTCTCGTGCTCGGTTCAGGTTCCAGCCTGCTTGCCCAGGGCACAGGCTTGGCGCGCACGCCTCCCATGGGTTGGAACAGTTGGAACCATTTTGCCTGCAAGGTCACCGAAGCCGACGTGCGCTCCGCCGCAGACGCCATCGCGACCAACGGGATGAAAGCGGCCGGTTACACGTATGTGAACATCGACGACTGCTGGCAGGGCACGCGTGACGAGAAAGGCTTCATTCGGGCCAATGGGAAATTTCCCGACATGAAGGCGCTGGCCGACTACGTCCACGGCAAAGGCTTAAAGATTGGAATCTACTCTTCGCCGGGCCCCAAGACCTGCGCGGGTTTCGAGGGCAGCTTCGGCCACGAAGAGCAGGACGCGGAGACCTACGCACAGTGGGGTTTTGATTATCTGAAGTACGACTATTGCAGTTTCAAGGGAAATGTGCCCGCCCAGATTTCCGCCTACCGAAAGATGCACGAGGCGCTGGTAAAGGCCGGGCGGCCGATCGTCTTCAGCCTTTGCCAATACGGGATGGATCGGGTCTGGTCTTGGGCGCCGTCCGTGGGGGGCAACTTGTGGCGCACCACCGATGACATCCGGGATAACTACGACAGCATGGCGTATATCGGCTTTGGACAAGGCGGCCTGGAACGCTTTGCCGGCCCGGGCCACTGGAATGACCCCGACATGCTGGAAGTCGGAAATGGCAAGATGACGCACGACGAATACCTCACCCACATGAGCTTGTGGTGTCTGCTGGCAGCCCCGTTGCTCGCTGGAAACGACCTCTCCAAGATGAGCCCTGAGACCCTCGCGATCTTGACGAATCCGGAAGTGATCGCGGTCGACCAGGATCCGGCCGGTATCCAGGCATACATCGTGGCGCAAGAAGGCCCGCTGGAGATATGGGTGAAACCGCTCGCCGACGGAAGTAAGGCCGTGGGCTTGTTCAATCGGGGAGAATCCACCATGCCTGTGACCGCGCACTTCCGGGATATTGGCGTGGGGGACGCGGTAAGCGTGCGCGACCTCTGGGCTAAGAAGGACCTGGGCGTGGTGTCGGACCCCTTCAAGGCCGTGGTTCCAAAGCATGGTGTAGTGCTGGTGAAGGTTAAGTGAAAACCTGCGGAGGATTGCCAGGCTTCCTGGTGCTGCGCCTCGAGCCAAACTAACCGGACCCATGGAGCGTTCAGGACGGATGATGATGGATGAATCGATTTTGCCGGAGCAAAAAAAACCGTTGGCGGGTACGTGCCACCACCAATGGCACGATCAGGATAGCCCTTACGCAGTTGCGCAGCTTTGCGAAGTCTGCAAACTGTTTCGGTACAAAACCAACGTCACGGCTGACTGGGAGTATCGCGCGCCAATTCCCTTTGGACAGATTCCAAAGGAATGAGACCCTGCTTTCCTTCGCAAGATACACTGTGATCAGCGTTCTGTATTTTAAGAGGGGGGGCGATGAAATCTTGCTTAGGAATCCCAGGGGGAATGAAGGGCCGACGACGCGGCCCGGATTTTGCGCGTAAAGGTTTACCTTGAAGCCAGTTCCGGAGTACACTTCTGACCTTTGTGGACCGCCCTGAGGTGGTCATTGCCCCTCAAAGGAAAGTCCCCGCTGGTCATGGATTTAAGCTCTTGGTTAGGACCACCGCGGGGAGGTCACAAACCGCTAAAGCCAGGGGCCTTTGAGCCGATTTTCTTATTGTCAGCTCGTGATATACTCTGGCGAAGGTAGGTTGAATAGGGAATCTCATGAAGAGTTGCCCGACATGCCAAGGAAGTTATCCAAATAACTTTGCCGTCTGCCCTCAGGATGGCACTCCGCTCCTCGACATCGGAACCTGGTCGGAAGGAAGTGTGATCCGTGGGAAATACCGCCTCTTGAGCAAGGTTGGGCAGGGCGGTATGGGCGCAGTTTATAAGGCCTTGCACTTGGCGTTTGACGAATTGCGGGCGCTGAAGGTGATCGCGCCGGAGTTGCTGAGCGACGAACTTTTCGTGAAGCGTTTCAAGCACGAGGCCGTGATCACCAGGAAGCTTCAGCACCCTAACGCCGTGCGCGTGGACGATATCGACGAGGCCGAAGATGGACGCCCCTTCATTGTCATGGAGTTCATCGAGGGCATCAGCCTGAAAAAGCTTATCCGCGAGCAAGGCCCGCTTCCCGCCGAGCGTGTGTGTAATCTCATCAAACAGGCGGCGGCGGCCCTCGATGCAGCGCACCGGCTGGGCATGGTCCACCGCGACATAAAGCCGGAGAACATCGCCCTGGTGGACGCTCCTGAGGGCGAGATGGTGAAAGTTCTCGACTTCGGAATCGCCAAGGTGAAGGAAGCTCGAATTGGTGAGGGCCAGGGCCTGACCCTGACGGGCACCGGCGTGGTCATCGGCACACCGCAGTACATGTCTCCTGAACAGGCCATGGGGAAACGTGGCGATGAATTGGATGGCCGCGCGGACCTTTACTCGCTCGGCATCGTGATGTACCAGATGCTGACCGCAGACCTTCCCTTCAAGGCCGACACCACCATGGAGATGCTGCTCGCGCACATGCAGAAGCCTCCGGCCCCCATCTGGGTAGCGCATCCGGAACTGCAAGTGCCTGAACCCGTGGCCATGTTGACCATGCGGCTGCTCGAGAAGAATCGCGATCTGCGCCCCGCTTCCGGACGGGCGCTGATCCAGGAGATTGAAAGGGCCGAAAGGGAGATGGCCACCGAGGACTCGGTCCCGACCCACGTGGTGACTGTCGATGAGATGAATGCGGCGGGCGGCGGGCACTCGGCACACAGCCTTGACCCGTCTGCCGCGGTGGGGCAGGTTATTCCCCGGCCGCCGATTCCTCAGCCGCGGCAGCCTGAACAGCCCAGGGTTGTGAAACCGCAACCCCTACCCCAGCCAAGGCCACAGCCTCCGCCACCCATTCCTCAGCCTGTGGTCCAAAGGCCCAAGCCTCCGGAATCGCGTTGGGGGATGTGGGTGGCATTGATTGTCCTGATCGTGGGATTGGCGGGCGGGATTTTGTATATTCTCACCCCGACGCCGAAACCTCCGGGGGAAACGCTGACCGCTTCGCTGAGTGCAGCTCCGTCCAGTATCGAGAAAGGCCAATCCGTCACGTTGACCTGGTCTTCCCAAGGCGCCACGGACCTGGACTTGGAACCAGGAGTGGGCAAGGTCCAGGCGCAGGGTTCTACGTCGGTCACCCCACTATCATCGACCACATACACCCTGAACGTCACCGGACAAGGGGGCGCCACGGACCACCGCACGGCGTTCGTCACTGTGACAGCCCCCAACGTTGTTGTGCCGCCTCCCCCACCCCCACCCCGCAAAGCTGACCCGGCGAAGGTCCGCGCGGCGATAAAGAGGGGTGATAACTATCTGAATCGCGGCCAGTACGACCAGGCCATCTCCGCTTACCAGGACGGCGCAAATCTCGATCCTCAGAACTCCGAGGTTAGCGACCGGCTGGCGCGCGCCAACCAGGTTAAGAAGAACGATGCTGAGGGGGATGCTTACCTGAGTCGCGGCGAAAACGAGAAGGCAGTCGCCGCATACCAGGAAGCTTTGATCCTGGATCCTTCGAACAGCGTGCTGCCCGGCAAGATCAAAAACGCCACGCGGACGGTAAAACCTCCTCCCGACGTGAAGGATAAGATTACCTTGGGTAATTTCTACTTCGGTCGTGGCGAGTATGAATCAGCGATCGCGGCTTACGAAGATGGGTTAAAAATTGATCCAAACAATGCCAAACTGAAGGATCAAGTCGCGAAAGCGCGCAAGGCCAAGGAAATTGAAGACAAGGTCCTGCATTAGGTGGGACTACGCTCGCGTAGACTCTCGCCGGCGCGCCTGGGGGACATGTCCCAGTAGGTTGTCGTAACGCCTCCGCACATGAATCCTTTCAATGAGAGTAAACACCGGGTCCTGGCATTCCTGATCATCCTTCTGGTGGCCATGGCGCTTTGCCCGGTTACGGCGCAATCCCAGAACGCCGGCAAGAAATTATCCGAGAAGGATGTGATTGAACTGCTCACCGGCGGTGTGGCGAGCACGCGCGTGGCGGAAATTGCCAAGCAAAAGGGCATTGCCTTTCCCATGGACGCCGCTGCGGAGAGGGACATCCGTGCTGCCAACGGGTCAGACGATCTCATTCAGGTTTTACGCGGACTCGCACCGCGCGCGTCTTCCCTGCCCGCCCGGACTCCCCACGCCACTCCGAGTCCCGGTTCCACCACGGTGCTGATGATTCAGTCGCATCCTGGTGAATGCCAGGTGTACGTGGATGATGTGCCCGTGGGCACGACCAGCCTGCAGGGCAAGCTGAGATTGACCCGCATCGGGCCGGGGAATCACCGGGTGCGCCTGGCGCTCGCCGGGTATCAGGATAGCGAACAGGCTGTGACGGTGACCGTCGGGCAGACGACCACGGTGGCGGCCGATCTGCAGGCGGCAGCGGCGCCTCCCCCCGTTTACAATCCGCCCCCGCCCGCCCAGCCGCAAGTCACCACCCCGTCCCCTCCCACGCTCACCAACATGCCCCACACGGGATTCGTCTCCTTTTCCGTGGCGCACGATCATGGGCAGAGCGGGCAGAATTATTGCGTCGGGATCATGTCGATTGGCAATGGAATGATAGTTTATAAGAGTAACAACGGTATTCACAACTTTGAAATACCCTTGAACACCGTAAGAGAAGCCAAGCGGAACGCCGTGTACTTGGCGGCCATGGGCGTCTTTCACATCAAGTTGGCGAAGGGAACTAATTACAATTTCGCGGCCCTCAATCAGCAAGGCCAGCCCCAGGCGCCCGATGCGATTCTGACCGCCATCGATCAGGCCATGGGGAAGTGATGAGGGCTGGGAGTTGGGAATTGGGAATCGGGGGTGGGGGTTAGGGACTAGGGACTAGGGATTTCGGATTCAGCCGGTAACGCCACGCACGAAGCCGCAACAGAAAGTCAAAACGCAAAACGCAAAGCTCAAAAGTCAAAGCCACGGGCACGGCGCCAATATGAATTCATAGCCCTCGGTCGCCGCGGCGACAGTGCGCAGAGTCTCGATCTTTCCGAGACTCTGCGGCTCTTGGTTTGATGGACGAGACTTCCGATCAGCCCTTATGTCCTCCCGGGAAACTGGATTAGGACGTCAGGTGTCAAAACCGCGTGTTAATAATACCGTGCATATTCATCATATTAGAAGCCGCAGAGTGTGAAAGGCATACACTCCGCGCTACAAAAGCTAAACCGCAGACCTGCGCTCGCCCTGCGCCTGCCTGCGGTGCACCGCCAACGATGAAAATACGCGCAGCGCCTTGGACTGCGGTAGCAGCAGCTACCGCCTTCCGGCTTCGATTCATACGGCAAAGGTGCAAGGGGCGGTGGGGAGTCGGAAATCGAAGATTGCAGATTCGAGATTCAAGAACACAGCAAGCCCGGAGCGATGGGAGTCGGTAATCGGCGGGCTGGCGCAGGGCGAGCTCAGCCCTGCGATTTCGCCTTGCGAACCTCTTCGAACTGGTTGATGCGAACCACCCCGTTGGGAAGGACGGCGCGGATGTTGAGATGACCTCCCATGGCCTCAATGATCCTCCGCAGCGTGCTGATATACATGTCGGAGCGGCGCTCCACTTTGGAAATGGCGGCCTGATTAACGTGCAGCAGTTCCGCCAGGTGTTCCTGCGTCAGGTCAAGCGCTCCGCGCAGCTCGTCCAGAGCCATTTCCTGAATCATTTGGTCCGCCTTCCTTTGCGAACGCTCCCGCGCCGCGGCAGACATTTTCGCTTGCAGTTCCTTGAAATTCTTAGCCATAAGCTGGTCCCACCACGCTTCGAAGCCGATGCCGACCCGGACGAGATTCAGCGCATCGTCGACGAGGCCGTGGGTGAGGTCCGCGCCGAACGTCGCGCCCAACCGAAGGTAAAGCCTGATGCGCGTGGTGCTCGATACCAACATCCTCGTCTCCGCCCTGATCGCTCCAGCCGGCAATCCCGCCGCGATCTATAGCGCCTGGGTAGAGGGAAAATTCACGCTTCTCACCTGCGCGGCGCACCTCGACGAGCTGCTCGCCACGCTCGAAAAGCCGCGCGTTGCCGAACTGGTCAAACCCTACAAGGCCGGCCGCCTGGTCAACCAGATCAAGAGACTCGCTGAGGACGTTGGCCTGCTCCCGCGGAGAAGTTCTGGGATGTTCTCTGTGCCCTCTGTGATCAGGTGGTTCGGTAATTCCAAAGACCAAACACTCTGTGATCTCTGTGTGAAACGTTCTTAAGTCCACGCTTTGCTCATCGTTTTCACGAATAAGCAGGGAGTGCAGCGCGGCGGAGCCGCAACCCGGGATGTAGGGGTCGCCGCGGCTGAAAGTCCGCCAATCTTAATGGTGGGCGACCGTTCGGCCGGGCCAGCGCCGCTGGCCCCTACGTTGTGCCACGGGCGTCCGAAGCTGTGAAGAAATCCCTGAACGAGCAAAAGCATCTCGCGCAGAGACGCAGAGGCGCAGAGGCTTGAAAACAAAGGGTCATTTCTCTGCGTCTCAGCGTCTCAGCGGTGAAAATGGTATTTTTTCACACCTTCGGACGCCCGTGGCACCTCAGAATGAGTCACCCATCTTCTCCTTCGACACTTCTATCCACTTGTTATAGACTTACCGTCTCAAGCCGGCGATTCCAGAGTCAGGAATCATCGGAAGGGCTTGGTTCCGATTTTATTTGATTGGGTTCGCGCGGTGCACCACGAAAATGCGCGCAGCGCTTTGGACTGCGGTAGCAGCAGCTACCGCTTTTGGCCTTCGGTCCAGACGGCAAATAGGTGAGGCGCGGACGAGAAAGCGGTAGCAGCAGCTACCGCTTTTGGTCTTCGGTCCAGACGGCAAATAGGTGAGGCGCGGAGGAAAAAGCGGTAGCTGCTGCTACCGCACTCCAAGGCGCCTTCGGCGCACCAATTTTCATGCGTAGAGGCGGCGGCATTTATCCCGATCATATCGGGACGCCGCCATATGGCGAGGTAAACTCGCCGCTACGACTGGACAGACAGGGGGCAGATTAGACCGTGAGCGGCAATAAACCATTTCGGATTGGCATCACTCCTGATTTCGTGACGCAGGTTGCGGGCGTGATTGACCCGGGAATCGAAGAAGTCCTGAAGCCCGCTCCCGGCGTTGAGTGGGAATACATGCCGGATACGGGGGGCGTGGCGGCGCCGGAAGTTCTGAATCGCTACGACGCGGCCATCGTGCTCGACTATCGCTTTCCGGCGGAGAGTTTTCGCGGAGTTGAGCGGCTGGCCATCGTCGCGCGCTGGGGCGTGGGCTTTGACCGCATTGACGTGCCCGCTTGCACGGAAGCCTCTGTAATTCTGGCCGTGACGCCTGACTCCGTGGCGCGGCCGGTTGCCGAGGGCGCGCTGGGGCTGATGTTTGCGCTCGCCAAGAACTTTCGCACTCACGATATCAATTGCCGTGCGGGCCGGTGGCGGGAACATGCTCCCATCGGCTCAAACCTCGAGGGCAAATCCCTGGGGACGGTAGGGCTCGGAAACATCGGCAAGGAATTGTTCCGCTTGGCCCGCGGCATGGGATTCCGCCGCCTGCTCGCCTATGAGCCCATTGCGCCCAGTGCCGGAGAGGCCGCGGCGGGTGTGGAGTTTGTCGACCTCGACACCGTGATGTGCGAAAGCGACTTCGTTTCCATCCACTGCCCCTTGAACGAGCAGACCCGAAAGATGATCGGCGCCCGTCAACTGGCGCTGATGAAACCCACCGCCTACCTGATTAACACCGCCCGCGGACCGATTGTGGATGAGGACGCCCTGGTCGCGGCGCTGCGGGAGAACAAAATTGCCGGCGCGGCTATCGACGTCTTCGAAACTGAACCCGTGCGGCCCGGTCATCCCCTGCTGAAATTGGAAAATGTAATTTTCTCGCCGCACGTGATCGCCCGAACCCACGAGGGCATTCGCGATACAAGCCTTTCGGCGTGCCGAAGCGTCGTGGCGGTTTCCCAGGGAGCCGCGCCGCCGTACATCGTCAACCGGAAAGTTCTCGACCAGCCAGGGATGCAGGCAAAGCTCGCGCGCTATCAGCCGTAAGACATTTGAACTTCTCAATCGTTTCCAGATGCCACAAGGATCGAACATTCCGCTTCGCAGTCGCATCCTGGGCCTGGTGGCGCTGGCCGCAGGTATCACGTATCTCGACCGGGTGTGCATCTCCGTCGCCACGCCCGACATCATGCGGACGTTGAACCTTTCCAAAATCCAGATGGGATATGCCTTCGGCGTTTTTGCCGTGGCCTATGGGATCGCGGAAATTCCCTCGGGCTGGCTTACCGATCGCCTGGGGCAGCGCCGAATGCTCACCTGGATCGTCGGGCTCTGGTCGTTCTTCACAGCCATGACGGGATTGGTGTGGGAGTTCCGGGGGCTCCTGGTAGTGCGATTCCTTTTCGGAGCCGCGGAGGCCGGCGCGTTTCCTTCTCTGGCCCGCGCCATTGGCCACTGGTTTCATCCCACCGATCGCGGCCGAGCTAACGGCGTCATGTGGATGGGCGCGCGCCTGGGCGGAGCCGTGGCTCCACCCGTGGCCACGCTGCTGCTCGGATGGTTCGGCTGGCGCGTTCCTTTCTACATTTTTGGATTGGTGGGAGGCGCCTGGTGTTTACTCTTCTGGAAAACCTATCGCGATGACCCGGCCCAACATCCCCAAGCGACGGCCGTGGATCTTGAATACGTGCGCCTGAACAAGGACTCACCGGGCACCACGCACGGCGGCCCCACACCGTGGAAGCTGATGCTTCGAGAGCCGGAATATGTGGTTCGATCTTCGGGATGTATTCCGCCACGTCGTATGGCTTCTGGTTCCTGCTGACGTGGCTCCCAACATACTTGATCCAGCAACACGGAGTCTCGCCGCAACGGGCGGGAATGTATGCCGCCATGCCGCTGGCAGTGGGCGCGGCCAGTAGTTTGTCGGGAGGAATGCTGTCGGACTTTCTGGTGCGGCGTATCGGAAGCTTGATGTGGGGCCGGCGCATCGTGGGCCTGGGAGGCTTCCTTGTCGCCGCCATCGGATTTGTGGCCGCAGGCTTTATGGTAAGTGGGGGACCGGCGATTCTCTGCCTCATGCTGGCGGAGGTGGGTCTGGATCTTGCCATGCCTATCGCGTGGGCCGTGTGCCTGGAAGTAGGCGGAGATTACGCCGGCACGGTTTCAGCTTTTATGAACACGGGTTCCTGCGTCACCGCGTTTATCTCGCCCGTTGCGGCGGCGTGGATTTACACCAAGTTTCATTCCTTCGACATGATGCTGATGAGCGCCGGCGTTGTCTATTTTTTCGCCGGACTCTTGTGGTTGAAAATTGACGCGACTAAAACGATTGTTCCCGCGCTTGATAACTCCACAACTGTGAAAGCGAGCACGTAAATTCCTGCCTGGAAGTGAAGCGAATTCCCATCCACAATCCAGAGTTCTTTCTTGCGCTGAATCTGAGCTTCCGGAAATTTTACAAAGGGTAGAAGTGGGCGTTGTGGGTGGAACAAGGGGTCCCAAGCCTTCTGTGATCCCCTACTCTGCTCCTGTCGGCCGGCGACTTTTTGTCGATGTGGGACATGTCCCACATGTTGCTCTCCGCGGGGCATAGCGCGCCTTGTCCCACCAAATTCCCCATCTTCAGGCGTTTTGGGCTAGGAAGTTTCGTCAACGGATCGGCCGCATTGGTCCCGCCGCGCCCGTCGATATCGAAGCCTGAGCATCCAGCTTCTTACAGGTGATTATCCACGCGTTCGCCGCGCTCGTAATTCTTGAAGATCTTTACGCAGCTCGAGGAAAGCAGTGACGACGGCCTCAAAGACTTTCTCGCCTTTCTCTTTGGTAGCCTTGGTCGGATCGCCGGAGACGCCGGTTTTGCTGAAGCGTGTCCACTGATCCATCAGCAGCACGGGAGATCCCTTCATGAGGTCCATCCAGGTAAACTTCGTCTGCGGCAGAGCAATTTCCTTCTGCGCCAGATTCATCTGCACGCGCGAGCCATCAAGGTGCAGGTAGACGGAGGTCTCCAGTTCGCAGGCATGAGCCATACCGCCCAGCCCGGTTTCGCGGATGCTGGCAATCGCCTCAGCCGCCAGACTTGGCCAGATGAACGCCCCGCAAAGCGCCTCGGTTTCGAGGATGGTGCGCCGCGCCACCAGATCCAGAATCGGCATATTCGATCCATGCCCGTCGGCCAGCAGAATGCGTTTGAAGCCGTGGTGCGCCACGCTGCGAGTAATATCCAACACAAAATGCAGCATGTGCTCCATGGCGATGTCGATGGTGCCCGGCATGTCCATGTGATGTTCTTCGAATCCGTAGGAGACGGGGGGCAGCAACAGGATTTCGCCATCCGCGCGCCGTGCCGCCTCTTCGCAAATCGAGGTGATAATGAAGTTGTCGACGTCCAGCGGCAGATGCTTGCCATGATCTTCCACCGACCCCACGGGCAGAACCACCACGGGCTGCCGCTTGATGACATCCTTCATCTCCAGCCACGTGTAATGCTGGTAGTAATAGCTCTTCTTCGTAGACATCCTGCCATCCTCCTTGAGGGGAATCCGCATCAGCAGGGCAGCGGCGAGCGTCAATTGCCCTGCGACCTTCTGCATCATTTTGAGCGGTTGCCACATTCTATTACATGAACCCGGATGGTGCAATCGAGGCAGTGCACGAGGCGGTGCACTGCAAAGTTTGCGTTCGGTGGCGGTTGGAGGTGCGCTTGCGGCCATCGGGAAGTGGATATTGGAAATTCCCGTTGTCTGGGTATCATCGAATGCCGTCACTGGATTTACGATGTGGGTGATGCCAATTTTGGCAAGTGGCCTCCTATTCACTCGGTTCCCCATAGCTCCGCCGACAGCGAATCGTTTTGTTAACGAGCTGTAGCCGGTGCTGCCGGTTGAAGAAAAAATGCGCTCCTTTCTACGCAATTGGGCGTACACTTTTCACCGTTGAAAGCCAAAAAGTTATGTCGGGCTTCGAGAGCCTTGCGATGTCAGAGGAGACGGATCAATGGCAGAGACCAGCAAACGTCGTAGTGATCGTGTCTCAATCGCCCTGCCGGTTTCAGTGTCCGGAACCGACGCTTCAGGAAATCCATTTTCAGAAGATACCACCACCGTGACGGTGGCTCGGCACGGGGCGGCGGTTGCTCTGAAGGCCGCGCTCGCTCCCGGTCAGTTGATTAGCATCCGCCGTCGCCGGACCCCTGTTCCCCGAGAGGCGGAATTCCACGTGGCGGGGCAAATCGGGAAGCAGGCAGGTCTGCAGATTCTCAGCGTGGTGTTCCGGAAACCTATGGTGGGTTTCTGGGATGTTTTTTTCCCGGAGTTGCCGCCTGACAACGACATTGCCGGGCGAGCTCTGCTTTCGTGCAAGGTCTGCGGGACGCGCAAGATTGTGCATCTTGACTCGGTGGAACTGGCAGTCTACAACGCCAATCGGCAGCTTTCCCTCAGTTGCGACAAGTGTGGGAGGCCTACACTGTGGCTGGAGTTACAGCAAGAGGCGACGAAGCGGCCAGAGTTAGGGCCGGCGAATCCCGCGAGGCTGGTGGCCGCCGCGCCTCCCCCCCTCGCCAAGCCCCAACGGAGGGGTCGCCGGGTGGCCGCGGAGATACCCGTCTGCATTCGCCAGGCTGGGTCGGACGACGATGTGGCGACCACTGAGGACATCTCCCACGGCGGGCTGCGTTTCACCAGCCGCCGGCCCTACCGCACCGGATCCTACATCCAAGTTGCGGTTCCCTATTCACCGACGGCGGTGAACGTTTTTGTCGATGCCCGTGTCGTTCACAGTTCCAAGGGACCCTCCCCGGAACTCTACCGGCAGGGCATCATGTACCTTGCCGAGAACGAGCCATCTGCGTAATCGCAGTGCCCGCCCTACGGGTGGAGTCGAGGTGGGTCAGGTTCTGGAACTGGAATTCCTGATGCCCCAAATCTCGCGACCTGCGCATCCTGTGCCCCGAGAGCCCAGAAAAGCGCATTTCGCCGAGCGCGAGATGCCCCTGATTGGGGCACAGAAGGTGCGGGCCAAGGTCCTTTATATAATCCACTCGGGCAAAAAAGTAGGATTGGCATTCCTCGGCTTGACGCCCGCAAAACGTGAAGTCATCCAGCGATACATGGCAGGTGATAATTGAACCATATTTCGCGCGTGTCCCTCCACTTCACACCTTCGATAGCCGTGCGCCTCAATCTGTCGGTCCTGACCTGCCCGGGCAAGCATAGGAGGTCCGCGCGACGATAGCTTGACAGCATAACCACAAGCTGTGAGCCGTTAACTCTCAATATTATCCACTCATGCCGGTCCCGGCGCCGCGGGGAGCAGTTTCCGCCGCTCGTAACTGTTGAAGATCCCCTGCGTAATCAGGAGCAGGACCGCGATGCCCGCCAGAATCCAGATGCCGGCTCGTACCGATTGGTGTTGGGCGACGTATCCGATGGCGGGAGGAATCACCGCCCCACTCAGCAGGGCGAGAGTCATGAGCATGCCGAACACGGTCCCAAAGATGCGCGCAAAGTAGGTGCTGGCGGTCCCCGCGGTGGTGGGAAATACCGGCGCGTAGGAGAGCCCACAGAGAATAATGCCGGCGGTGGCTATCCACAGGTTGGGCGCCAGCGCCATGAGCAGGAGTCCCGCGAGGGCCCCCAGGGAACATCCCAGCAACAATTGCGGCCCGCGAACTCGCTTGACGACTTGACTGGCAATCAGCCGGCCCAACATCATCATGATCCAGAAAGTCGTCAGCAGGAGGGTGGAATTCCGGGCGGAAACGGCCAGATCTTTCTCCAGGAAAGTGCGAATCCAGCCAGCGGTGGAAATTTCCAAAGCGGAATAGAAGAATAGGACGCAGGCAAGGATAATGACAGCGGGATTAGTCGCCAGCGACAGGGCGCGCTCCCAGTCGAATCCTCCCGCCATGCTCGCGGGGGGAAACTTCTGCATCAACGCCACCACGGCCACCAGTCCGACCAGCAACGCAATGAACCACAGGATTGTGACCAGCACCATCGGGGGCGCCATCAGCCTTACCAACCAGCGCGTCATAAGCGCCACCAGCCAGGGGAAGAAGACTGCTCCCACGCCGAAGAAGATGCCTGCCAGATTGAGCGCGGAAGAGGGATTCTGCGGGTAAAGGTCGGGGATGAGCGTGTTCGCGGCGGCCATGGCGGAACTGCCGCCCAGGCCGAGCATGACGAGCAGCGCTCCCAGCACCGCGTAGCTGGGCGCGTAAGCCATCCCCACCAGCGCCGCGGCGCTGCACATAAAACCCACGGCCAGTACAAGCTTTTTGCCAAAGCGGTCGATCAAGGGCCCCGCCAGGAAGACCATGGGAACTTGCGGGAAATAGAGAAAACTGAAAAGCGTTCCACTGCGGGTCAAATCAAAATTGGAGCGCGCACTCAACTCCGGCAGAATTGCGCCTAGAAGTGAAGTTATCACACCGAATGTAAACAGGCCTGCGCACGCCGTCGCCATCAGGTAACGGGTGGAAGTCTGGTGCTGTGAGGTCATGGAAGTTTGACCTTTCCGTTAGATTTGGCGACCCATTCTTGCACACTCCAGGGCAGGGCGTCACGAACGCGATTTAGGGCGGTAAGCGGTGGGGCGTGACCGGAAGGCGGTAAGCGAGAGGTGGGCAGGCGGAGTTTTGGAGTGCGGCAGCTTGCTGCCGCTATCGATAAGGCCAGCTTGCCGGCCGTGCCGTGGCTCGACAGGCCCCACGGTAAAGATTCCCGCAGCAAGCTCGCGGGGAGGAAAGCGGCAGCAAGCTGCCGCACTCCAAAGCGGGCTTTGCCCGCAAGTAGGGCGGTTCCCGATAAGATCGGGACAGGTCGCGAGCCGCCCAAACTTTGTGGGGCCGAATGGATTCGGCCCAGGGGCGAGCGTCGCTCGCCCCTACGACACACTCATCTTTGCGTTTTGCCTTTCTTTTGAAGTTCGTATGCGCGTGTTCGGCAGCGCATGGTTTGGGTGAGTGCCGCCAGAAAGTGCGTGCCAGAAACCCCATTCGAGACTAAAATCTCCTGCCCGAGGACGCCCTGGGTGTGGTGCTCCGAGGCGTAATTCATCCCGGAAGGAGATTTCTTATGCTATCAACTCCAGCTTATGCCGCGACGGTTGCGAAAGCTCCGCTGGGCCCCTATTCGATTGCCCGCCGCGAACCCGGTCCGCACGACGTCCTCATCGACATCCTTTATTGTGGCGTTTGCCACTCTGACATTCATCAGGTCCGGGGCGAATGGGGTGGCGAGATATTTCCCATGGTGCCGGGTCACGAAATCGTCGGCAAGGTGGTGGAAATCGGAAACCAGGTCAAAAAGTGGAAGGTGGGCGACACTGTGGGCATTGGCTGTTTCGTTGATTCCTGCCGTGAATGCGCGGCATGTGAGGATGGCGACGAGCAATTCTGCGAGCGGGGCACAACCTTCACTTACAACTCCCATGAACGGGACGGCAAAACCCTCACCTTTGGCGGCTATTCGACGCGCATTACGGTGGATGAGGCCTACGTTCTAAGCATTCCGGCGGGCCTTCCGCTGGACGGAGCGGCACCCTTGCTGTGCGCCGGCATCACCACTTATGCGCCGCTCGTGCGCTTTGGCGTGAAGGCGGGCGACGCGGTCGCGGTGGTGGGCCTGGGCGGCCTTGGCCACATGGGAGTGAAAATTGCGAAGGCTCTAGGCGCTCAGGTCACCGTGCTCAGCCACTCTCCGGGCAAGCGCCAGGGGGCGTTAAGCCTGGGCGCAGATGATTTCGTCGCCACTCACGACCCCGCGGTGTTCCCGCAAAACGCCGGGCGATTCAACTTCATCCTGGACACCGTATCCGCCACCCACGACTACAACGCTTATCTCAAACTCCTGCGTCGCAACGGGACGATGGTGCTGGTGGGCTTGCCGGATCCCACTCCGCTCGACGCCTTTCCGCTGATTGGGGGGCGCCGCCGGCTGGCCGGCTCCATGATCGGGGGGATTCGCGAGACCCAGGAAATGCTCGATTTTTGCGCCCGGCACGGGCTGGTGTCTGACGTGGAGGTGATTCCCATTCAGCAAATCAACGAGGCCTACGAGCGCACTATCAAGGGTGATGTCCGCTACCGCTTCGTTATTGATACCGCCAGTCTGAAATAGCTGACTCGCTTGCAATCGTCTACCCAGGGTAGGGTATAATCCACGCCATGCTACGACGCGATTTCTTTTACAGTTTGATTGCCGGAAGTGCCCTGGCACAGTTCGCTCAATCTCAGCCCCCGCGGCCACAGGCGGCAAGCGGGGTCTTTTTTGAGGGGCAACTCGCCGGCCAACCGCACAAGGGGAAGGCTCTTCTCGCCATCCAGGCCCATTCCGACGATATACCCTTTTCGTCTTCGGGCACGGTGGCCAAACTGATCGAAGAAGGCTACACGGGCTACCTGGTGCGCGCCACCAACGATGATATGGGGGACTCACCGGGGCTGGGCACGCGCGGAACGATTTCTGAAGGCGCTCTCGGCAACGAGCGCGATAACGCGGAAGTGGCGCGGGCCATGGGTTGCGTGAAGGTCTTCAACCTGAACTACAGTAACCACCGCATGGCCGACGTTTCGGTGAACGAGGTGATCAGCCGCCTCATTTTGATCATCCGGTTGGTGAAGGCGGATACCGTTGTTTGCTGGGATCCCTGGGCGCACGACGAAGAAAATCCCGATCATTACACCATCGCCAAGGCCACGGAAGCGGCGTGCTGGATGGCCGGCCGCGAGCATGACTACGAGGAGCAATTCGCGGCTGGCCTCACGCCCCATGAAGTGCAGGAGAAGTATTACTTCGCCCGGCGGCCGGAGATTACCCGCGTAGTCGATATCAGCAAGCAAATCGATAAGAAGATCGAATCCATCCGGGCTAACGTTTGGAAAGGCCCGGGCGGCCACAACGGAGCAAAGTTGCGGGCGGAATTGGCGAAGCGCCATGAGGTCCTGCCTCTGCTCGGCGACGACGATGCCACCGCCGATCGCAATTACATCAAGGAATTTTTCCTGGGACCCGACCGCGAGTTGGGCAGACAATACGGCGTTGAGTACGCCGAAGCGTTCCATTACATCCCCCCGGGAGCTTCCGGCGCCGATGTGGATCCCCGCATCGAGAAGTACGTCAAAGAGCATGCGGTGCCGTCGAAGTAATCTAGCCCCCGGCCCTCTCTTCCGGGGGTGAAGATGTTGTCGGGTCCAGCTAGTGTCATGAGTCAGAAGTTCGCTGATTATTAGAGAACACCCTCACCCGTCCCGCCCCGGCTGATGAAAACGCCGGTGGCGGTCCACCCTCTCCCCCAAAGGGGCGAGGGCGACAAATTCAGATTAACTCTCCCCTCGGTCGCCGCGGCGACAGAGGGGCCGGGGGGTGAGGGGGTCGCCTTTGAACCCAATGGGACTTTGTCAGCGAACTTCTGACTCAGGACACTAGTGGCCGCCGTCCGCAAAGACTTTTCTTTCCCCCCACAGCGACACAGTGATTTGAAAGGAATGTTTTCCCCAGCGTCTCTGCGCCTCTGCGGTAAACATGGCAGTTCAGCGATCAACGAAGTGGGTTGTGCCTGGCGGGCAAAACCTGCCGGGATCTGCGTGCGTCCTACCGTTTTTGCTTAGCGAGTTCTTTTCCTCAGAGTCGTCCCATCACCAGAAATCTTAGGTTGAGTTCGGATTTGTTGGAGGAACGCCGGGCCGACGGCCGGGACCCCAAGGCATCGGGGCAGGCAGCCCGCGCCTCAGCGACACCCTGTCAGCCCTTGTTGCCCAAAGAGGCCCCATCAATCACCCCTGAGCAAACTAGTGCGCTCCCGCCCTTAAGCTTAGCCCCCGAAATCCGATAATCAACAGTGGTGGCCTACTTGCTCTAAGCAAGTGCAATCGGCCGGGGGTTTACCGTGGATTTTGCCATGACGCCTGGGGGGTTGCTGGTTCATTCGTGTGACGACTGGCCGTGCGCAGTTTGCCGCCCCAGTGAGATTGTGGAGAGCCGCTCTTATTGCCTCTGCCTCAATTGTGCATACGGAATTGTGGCGGCGGCGAGTGCGGGGCAGCCGGGGGCGCGCGATTTGTTGGACGAGATCTCGGATGCTTTGAGCCTGCTGGAGGCGCAACAGCCAGAGCCGCGGCTGCCGGCGAACTGATCCCCTCGGCAGATAATATGTTAGTAATTTCTTACTCGAAAACCTAAGCTCTCTCATGTATACTCCGATGCAATTGGACCTAGATAAAACCCGGAGGCTTGCTTATGCCAGGTTATCAGTTCCGGCGCAGTTGTCGGGTTGTGCTCTCTGTCCCCATACGAATCTTCGGGTCTGACTATCAAGGAAAGTTTTTCACCGAGGATTCGGTGACTGACGTGGTCAATCAGCATGGGGCCAAGATTCGCCTGACCCACCAACTTCTACCGGATCAAGAGATTCATCTTTACAGTCTTTCCACGTGCCAGGATGCTCCTTTTCGGGTGGTGGGGAAAGTCGAGGGCTTGAAGCCCCAGTATACCTATTGGGGGGTCGCGAGCCTGGACCCGGAGAAGAATATGTGGGGTGTGGAACTTCCCGCTCTCGAACCGAGCGATCAATTCACGGTGCGAGTAGTGCTGGAGTGCCCCACTTGCTCCGAACGTGTGTCCCTGCGGATCGATGAGAAGCTTTTGGCCATGGGAGAGGAGGAAGGTGGAATACCTCGCAGTTGCCTCGTCTGCGAGACCAGCGGACGGTGGAAAGTCTTGCCTTTTAATCAGGTCTAACCGAGGCCCCGCATCTTAGAGCTTATCCGTAAATAATAATCGTCTGTCGCCAGCAGATCATGGCCGCGGCTAAGGTCAGTAAGGCGATATAGCTTTCCTCGGTCTTTTCAAAGCTCACCAACACCTTACGGTATCGGTTGAGCCAGGAATGGGTCCGCTCGACCACCCAGCGGCGCGCCTTGTAACCGGGGACGAGGAGCTTTGCTTTCATCTCTTCTCGCCGTTGCTTGATATGCGGCCGGTAGTGGCGGTTCGTGGCCGCTTGCCGAGCGGGGGATCCCTTGTAACCCGCATCGGCGCAGAGGTGCTGGGGCTTTCTCGGTCTCGGCGCCGGTCGCGCTCTCACCACCTGGTCGAGGGTGGTGGCCAGCAGCTTCACATCATGGACGTTGGCTCCGCTGACGGCGAGCGACAGTGGGACGCCACGCCCGTCGACTAACAAACTTCGCTTGCGCCCATTTTTTTCCCCGATCCGTGGGATTCGGTCCCACACACGCCAAGGCCAGAGGGGCTTTCACCAAGGCCCCGTCGATGCTTTGCCAGTCCCAGGCAATGCCCTCCAGATCATCGTACTCAGCCAGCCCCGACCGCCACAGCGCCAGAAAGAAACCCGCCCGCTGCCACTGTTGAAAATGCTTGTGGATCGCGCTCGCGCTGCCGAATTCCTTGGGCAAGGCCTTCCACTGACATCCCGTGCGCAGCACATACACAATGGCCGAGAAGATCCGGCGCGCCGGCATTGGCTTCCTCCCACCCCCCGGCTTCCGTCTATACTTTCGACCTTTCGACCGCTGTCGAACGGGAATCAGCGGTTCGACTTTCACCCAAAACTCGTCGGATACTTCCCAAGATTTTATCTGCGGCATCTTGGGTCATAATCATGCATCAAATTGTAGCAGGCTTCAACTATTATTTACGGATAAGCTCTTAGTCTGCATGGCCCTCTGCCCCAGCGGGCCAAAGCTGTAGCACAGCCACTCCTGGCTGTGTCGCTCATCTCAAACCTCAAGCCGCAATTACAGGCAAGAGTGCCTGTGCTACCGCGCCCGCCTGCCGCCAAACCCGAGCTGTAGCACAGCCACTCCTGGCTGTGAACGCGACGTAAATCGCCCCGACGCGTCGGGGCGAGTTAGTGCTCTTGTCGCGCGGACCTCCGCCGTTGAGGTCCGCGGTTCTTCCTGTGCCAATTGAGCAAATGTATCGTGGCGAAGGAATAGTTGCGGCGCGACCGTCCATGTCGGAGCTTCGTGGGTTTGCCAAATGAAGAACCGCGGACCCCAAAATCGGGGGACCGCGCTACAAAACAGGTCTGCGCTGGCTCAGGTTCAGGGACCGTGCATTCCATGTGAACTTGCATCTTATGGGCCAAGTCTTGCAGCTTGTTTGCTATAATAAAAAGTTCGAGCGCGTGGGCAGCCCGGCTCCAGTTTGCAATGCTCGGGTAGTTCTATCTCAGGACCGGGGGCGTTCGCATCAGACAGCTTCACTTTTTGGCATCTGCGTTGCTATGGGGGTACCGCACCACGCTGATTCTGGCGCATGCCTGGGGCGCGTGCCAAGGGAAGCGATTTCTGACTTGATACAATCTCATAAGGGAAACAAAGAGGAGTCCGATGGCAACTACGCACGTTGAGCCGCAAGAAGCTGCGCCGCCGGTGGGCCAAGCGCGCAGCGTGAACGACCTCAGTATTCAGGTAGCCACCGTCAACGGGTCCGGAAGCCAAACCGCCAACCTGGTTCTGCTGCGAGCGCTTTTTCAAATGGGAATTCCGGTGTCAGGGAAGAACCTTTTCCCCTCCAACATTGCCGGACTTCCCACCTGGTTTACCATCCGCGCTTCCAAGCATGGCTACATCGCCCGCCGCCGGGACAGCGAATACATGGTGGCGATGAATCCCGAGACCGCTGAAGAAGATGTGCTGGGCCTGAAGCCGGGAGCCTCCTGCGTTTACGACGAGCGCCTGAACCTCAAGCGTCTGCGCAATGATGTGAATTTCTATCCGGTGCCCTTTGACCAGCTCGTCCAGCCGGTTTGCCCGGACGCACGGCTGCGCAAACTGGTCCGCAATATGATTTACGACGGCGTCCTGGCCAAGCTGTTGGGAATCGAGATGGAGGAAATCCACCGGGCCCTCCAGAAGCAGTTCAAGAAAAAGGCCAAGGCGGCGGAACTTAACTGGAACGCCGCAAAGGCAGGCTATGAGTTTGCCGAGAAGAATCTAGTAAAGTTGGATCCCTACGTCGTGGAGCGCATGAACGCCACCGAAGGCAAGATTCTGATTGAAGGCAATGCCGCAGCGGCCCTGGGTTCGATGTTCGCAGGCGTCACGGTGGTGACTTGGTACCCTATCACCCCTTCCTCCTCGCTCTGCGAAACGCTGATCGAATACATGAAGCGCTATCGCATCGACAAGGAGACGGGGAAGGCCACGTTCGCCATCGTGCAGGCGGAGGATGAACTGGCGGCCGTGGGCATGGCGCTGGGCGCGGGCTGGGCCGGAGCGCGCTCCATGACTTCGACCTCCGGGCCCGGGGTTTCCCTGATGGCGGAGTTCGTGGGATTCGGCTACTACGTGGAAATCCCGACGGTCATCTTCGATATTCAACGCGTGGGGCCCTCAACGGGTCTGCCCACCCGCACCGCCCAAGGCGACATCCTCTCCACCGCCCTCCTTTCGCACGGCGATACCCAGCATCCCATGCTGCTCCCTTGCTCCATGATTGAATGCTTCACCATGGCGATCGATGCCTTTGACATCGCGGAAGAGCTGCAGACTCCGGTCTTTGTGATGTGCGACCTGGATTTGGGAATGAATACCTGGATGTCAGACCCCTTCCCGTACCCGGAAAAACCCATGGCCCGCGGCAAGGTGCTGAGCGCCGAGCAAGTGCGGCAAATGGGGGGGTTCGAGCGCTACAAAGACGTCGATGGCGACGGCGTCGGTTACCGCACCCTGCCGGGAACTCCGGAGCGTCTGGCCGGGTGGTTCGCACGCGGCAGCGGCCACAACGAAAAGGCCATCTACAGCGAGCGGCCCGATGTTTACGTGAACAACGTCGACCGGCTGGCCCGCAAGTTCGATACCGCGCGCCAGAAAGTTCCCGGGCCGGTCATTACGGAATCTGAAAAGCACGAGGTTGGTATTATCGCCTACGGAACCAGTCACTGGGCCGTCGAAGAGAGTCTCGACCAGTTGCGGTGCGAGCATAACATTGACGCGAGCTATTGCCGCCTGCGTGCTTATCCCTTTAACCGTGAAGTCCACGATTTCATCGAGCGTCACCAGCGCGTGTACGTTATCGACCAGAACCGCGACGCCCAAATGCTGGCTCTGTTGCGGCTGGAATGTAGCGCGGAGGAAATCGCAAAGCTCCGCAGCGTCCGCCATTACGATGGCTTACCCCCCGACGCGCGCTCGCTGACCGATAACATCGTTTCCCAGGAGGCTGTAAACTAAAATGGCCACGACCACCGTTCCATCTGCCCCGTCCGCAAAAACCAACCGCATAGGTCTGGAGGTTGCCCAATACAAAGGCAACAAGAGCACCTTGTGCGCGGGCTGCGGGCACAATGCCATATCGGAGCGCATCATCGAAGCCTGCTTTGATCTGGGCATCGAACCGCACCGCGTGGCCAAGCTCTCCGGAATCGGCTGCTCGTCGAAAAGCCCCGCCTACTTCCTGAACACCGCTTACGGCGTGAACGCGGTCCACGGGCGCATGCCGTCTGTAGCCACCGGCGCCCTGCTCGCCAATCATAATCTGATTGCCATGGGGGTGAGCGGCGACGGCGACACCGCCTCCATCGGCATCGGGCAGTTCGTGCACCTGATGCGGCGCAACCTGCCGATTATTTACATCATTGAGGACAACGGATGCTACGGTCTGACCAAGGGCCAGTTCTCCGCCACTGCCGACCTCGGCTCCAAACTGAAGACGGGAGTTGTGAACGACCTGCCGCCTATCGACACCTGCGCGCTCGCGATCGAGCTCGGCGCCACTTACGTCGCGCGATCGTTCTCAGGTGACAAGAAGCAACTATCCGCCCTTCTCAAGGGGGCGCTCTCCCATCACGGCACTTCCATGCTCGACGTGATTTCGCCCTGTGTCACCTTTAACGACCACGAGGGGTCCACCAAATCCTACAGCTACGTAAAGGATCACGACGAGCCCATCACGGACGTGACCTTTGTTCCGTTCTTCGAAGAAATAAACGTGGAGTATGACCCGGGCACGACCACCGATATCACCTTGCACGACGGCTCGCACGTGCTGCTGCGTAAGCTCGCAACCGACTACGACCCCACGAACAAAGGTGAGGCGCTGCGGTCACTCTCCGATTCCCACGACAAGGGGGAGATTGTTACGGGGCTCTTCTATGTCGACACCCAACGGCCGAACTTCATCGACTTGTTGAATGTGACGGAAGAGCCGCTGGCTACTCTGCCGGAATCGAAAGTGCGCCCGCCCAAGGAAGTTCTGGATCAGGTAATGCAGGGGCTGATGTGATTTTGGATTTTAGATTTTGGATTTTGGATTAAGCCAGCCGGTGAGGTAGCCTTGCGCGGCACTCTGCCCGTCTCGATCCTCTTTCATTTCTTCGCGCATTCAAATTGTAGCTTGAAACTGTCTGCACCTTCACCCGGCACGACGTTCCGCGCGTTCCTGCTGATCGGCGCAGCCATGGCGCTTGAGGGTCACAAAATTGCGGGCGGGGAGCAGTTCCATCAGCGCGAAGCCCTCTGTGTCGGTCGTGGCCTTGACATCATCGAGCACCGGCCCATTCGACCAGGTGGCATCGAGTGTGATCTTGTCGACCGGCTTGCCCTGCGGGTCAACAACCTTGAAGAGTACAGGTTTGTGCTGGAGTTTCACCGCTTGGTAAATTTCCGGGGGGTACAGCACAATTTGGTCGCTCACACTGGGTGATGCGGACGTCAGCTCCACGTGGTGAAAAGTCGCGGTGTCCTCTGTCGAGTCATCGCGCCTTCCCGTGACCCAATAGAGGCCGAGCGGTAGGTGATCGAAAGCATAGGTCCCATCCACCCCGGTGATTTCCTGATGGATCAACTGCTCCTTGTCGTTACTGAGTGAGACCCTGATTCCCTCGCGCGGCCGCAGGTCCTGCCCCACCGCCGTTCCCGCTACTGCTCCCACGCTATCGGGCAAAGCCGGGCGCAGCTCAACATCGAGCGAGTTGCTCGAAACCTCACCCTGCCAGAGAGTGGCGCCCAAATTGTTCTGAAATTCGTTGGCCGTGGAAAAGCTAGCGCCGTAGGTCACAGCCAGCCGGTACGCTCCCCAGAGGGGCTGCCGGCCCTCGGCCAGCGCGGGCTCCCAGTGCACGATGGCCCGCTCTTCGTAATCCTCCCCGGCTGCCAGCTTGATAAGCTTCGGCTTCGGTAACCCAACGTATTCGAGCACCTTCACCACCGGCGCTGAAACCGCAGCTTGCACAGCCTTCGGATCCGCGGGTTGCAGGGCGACCTCTACGGTGGAACCGCCAGTAGTCTCCACCGGACGATTCTCTTCGAAGGGCCGCTCGACCGGTGGGTGCTTGCCCTTGGCCCGCCGATAGAGCCAGAGCGTACGCGACGAAGCATTGTGAAGGTGTAGGGTGATCCGCGCCGGGTAGGGTTCGACAAGCATTTGCTGGTCGGTGGAGACCAGCAATTTCAGATCGGGGGTGTTGGTCTGGTTTGCAGCCGGCGCCGCCAGCAAGAGCCACGTTACTCCCGCCAAGCCCGCCATCACAACAAATCGAGACGTTCCAAATCCTCTGTTTGCCATCGGGCCTGTATCTCAACCATGCTTCGGAGTGTCTTCAATGGGAACGTATCTGAGGGATGATGAAAACTAACTGTCACTCGTCTGCCGTCCGGCTGTTTGTAGTGTCGGTGGCTTCCCGTTTGGCGAGCCATAACAAACCCATCTCGCAGGAGGGCAGCAACCAGACGCCGAGCGGTGAGCGACCGCAGGCGGCTGTAATCGACCGCCGTCATATGGTTACGGCAACGCGCGGCTCTTCATATACCGTCACCCCGACGGGGATGGGCTCGCCATCCTCCAGTATTTCCTCGATAACCATTTGGGCCACCTCTTGGATGTTTTGAAGGGCCTCTTCGCGAGTTTTCCCCCAGGTTGCCGCCCCGCGGCTCTCAAGTTCCGGAACACACGCGTGCCACTTGTCATCGTCCGGTTCGACAACGACTTTGAATACATAGCTCTTCACAAATGTAGTCCTCCTCAGACCTCAACAGTCTAACCCTGAAAAGGCCTTGAAAAAAGCAGGGGTAGCGGTTTGTCCCATATTCGAAAAGCCCCGGACCTACACAACAGGTCCGCGCTACACTTGGTCATCATAACTCGTACGCGCTATACGTGTATAGCGTTGAGGTTTCCGTCGAGGTTGATGGGGTCAGTGAGTTCCGAAGCCAAATACAAGATCGAGGCCTGCGGCCTCGGCGAAGGTCCCGAAGTCCCGG
Organism: uncultured Acidobacteriota bacterium; assembly: GCA_963804995.1. Classification (GTDB taxonomy): domain Bacteria; phylum Acidobacteriota; class Terriglobia; order UBA7540; family UBA7540; genus Bog-366. The sequence continues at coordinate 502,949 of CAWDSK010000006.1, read as the reverse complement.
TCTCGCGTGAGGAGGGAAACAGCTTGATCAATACAGCTCTGGGCAATCAGGGCGTCTCCGAGGCGCGCCTTACGGCGCTTGGCCAATACCTTCGCGCGCAATAGTCCGGCCCGTTGCCAATAGCCCTCTCCGATTTCGATCCGAGGGCACGTCGGAGAGAGTTTTGGCCACGTCGGAAGGAAGCTTCGGATCGCTCAACAACTCGGTGAGCACAACCGGCGCCATCAGCACCTGCCGCTCTTCCAGCGCCCTGTCGAGCAGTTCTACATCTTTGCCTGTGCCGCCTTCCAGAAAGGCAACCCATGTACTCGTGTCTGCCGCGATCATCGGTCGGCCTTCAGTTCCGCCACAGTGCGTGTGAACCGAACGGCGCCTCGGAGTTGGCGCAGGCGATCGTAGGTCCGCGACGCCGCCAGCAGGCGAAGACCGGTACGGACAGTCTGGGTGATACCGGCGCCACTCGCTCGCTGCGCCTTCTCGAGAAGCTCGACCGGTACCTCCACGGTAATCTTGCGTGCGGTTTCCATGATGTCTCATCATACCATACTTGAGACCAGCATTAGGTATGGCATTTCCCTCTCCTCACAGCACCCTCAGGATTACACACTTCAAGTAATGCGTCTCCGGAACCGTGAGCAGGATGGGATGGTCGCGTGACTGGGTGCGACGCTCAACGATCGAGAGGGTGCGGTGGGCGTCGAGCGCGGCGCTGGCGAGCACTTCCAGCAAGTCAGCCTCACTCACATGGTAGGAGCACGAACACGTGATGAGATAACCCCCGGGGTTCAAAATCTTCAGCGCGCGCAGGTTCAATTCCTTGTAGCCGCGCAGCGCCGATTCCAGGTTGGATTTCTGCCGTGCGAAGGCGGGAGGATCGAGCACCACGGTATCGAAGCGCTGCTTTTCCTGATCGGCGGCTTTGAGATAGTCGAAACAATTGGCTTCCTTCCACTCCACATTTGCGAACCTGTTCAGGTCCTGGTTGCGCCGGGCGCTAGCGAGCGCCTCGGCTGAACTATCCACCCCCAGGACTGATCCACATTTCGATGCCAGCGTAAGGGCAAAGCCTCCCGTGTACGTGAAGCAATCAAGGGCTCGCCCATGCGCGTAATGGGCGGCTGCGGCGCGATTCTCACGCTGGTCGAGAAAGCCGCCGGTCTTCTGCCCGTGCAGCAGGTCAAAGCAAAACTTCACGCCGTTTTCTTCCACCACCACTTCGCGGATTTCGTCGCCCGCCAGCACGCCAACCTGTTCCGGCAGGCCCTCCAAGGCCCGCACCGCCGCGTCATTGCGTTCGATGACGGAGAGGGCGGTAAGCTCCCGCTTGAGGATTTCGACGATGGCGGGTTTCAAACGCTCCATGCCCTGGCTGAGCGTCTGAATAACATAACAGGCGGCGTAGCGGTCGATGATGAGCGAGGGCAGCAGATCGCCTTCGGAGCCCACCAACCGATAGGCTTGCGCTCCTGCGGTGACCTGCCGGCGAAAAGACGCGGCGGCGAGGATGCGCTCCGCGAGAAACGCCTCGTCAAAGGGCCGCTTCTCCCGGGTCAGAAGTCGCAAGGCGATTTGGGAAGTGCTGCTGTAAAGGGCCTGCCCCCAGAAGTGTTTTTTGCGATCCAGCAGGCGCACGATCGCGCCGGGCTCGGCCCCAGTGGCGTCGTCTACATCGGTGCGATAAATCCATAGATGGCCGGAGGTGAGGCGCTCGATGCCTCGCGTTGTGATGGTCACCGAGGGGAAACTCATTTCGTCACTCTATCACATAAGCAGGTAGGTAGCGTGGAGGTGCGCGTCTTTTGCGTTCCTCCGCGGTTCTTCGGTGTCTCTCTTCATCATTCGGAAGGGCCGGGAAGGAAGGCAAACTGCGCCTACCTCCGCGCTACCTGCGACTTCGATACAAGAAACCCCTCATCCGCTTCGTACCTCAGCACCTTCTCCCCATGGAGAAGGTTGAAAGTGAACCGCCCTCTCCGAGGGGAGAGGGTGGCGGCCATGTGCCGCCGGGTGAGGGGGCACTTTGCCAGCCGACATTTGGTTGAGGCTCGGTCGTGCTGTGGTTTTTGTGGTGAAATGCTTCTGGGCCCCAGAAACGTATTCATAATTCACCCTTCATAATCCATAATTCCTCCAGGATGCTTCTCAAAGAATTCGACTACGCATTGCCCACCGAACTCATCGCGCAAAGGCCGCTCGCCGGGCGCGAACGCCTCCCGCATGTTGATGCTTGACCGTACGGCGCAAAGCTTTGAAGACCGGTCATTCCGCGAGATCTCTCAAATCCTCGCACCTGGTGATTTACTGGTGTTCAACAACACGAAGGTGTTTCCGGCCCGGCTGCTGGGGCGCCGGCGGGGGCTGACCGCACAGAAGGTTGGAAAGAATAATCCCACGGTTCGTGAGTTCCTGACCGGCGAAACCGAGCTGATGTTGACTCGGCAGGAAAGTGAGGACATTTGGCAGGGGCTGGTTCATCCCGGGCGAAAGGTGCGCACGGGAGAGGTGCTGGTATTTGGCGATGACGAGTTGGAAGCGGAAGTCCTGGATCGCGGCGACTATGGGGTGCGCCGGGTCAGGCTGCGGGCGCGGCAGGGGACCATCGAAGAAACCCTCGACCGTCTGGGCCATGTACCGCTACCGCCCTACATTCACCGCAGCGACGAACCGGGCGACCGTACCACGTACCAGACCATTTACGCCAAGGTACGCGGTGCGGTGGCGGCGCCGACGGCGGGCCTTCATTTCACCCCGCAGGTGCTAGGCGCCCTCGCCGTGTGTGGAATTGAGGCCTGCGAGATTACGTTGCATGTGGGACTGGGGACTTTCCAGCCGGTGCGCACTGAGCGCGTGGAAGACCATCGGATGGAGGCGGAGCGCTACGAGGTTTCAGGCACGGCTGCGGCAGCTATTAACAAGGCCCTGGATGGACACCGTCGTGTGATCGCGGTTGGAACCACCAGCGTCCGTACCCTCGAACACGTGGCGCGCGAGCACGGCGGTCGGATCCAGGCCGGCGGCGGTGAAACGAATCTCTTCATCACCCCGGGGTACAAATTCCAAGTGGTGCGCGGACTGCTCACCAATTTCCATCTTCCCCAGTCGACCTTGCTCATGCTGGTTTCCGCGTTGGCCGGCAAAGACTTCGTGCTGCGTGCTTACCAGCACGCGGTTGACGCCCGCTATCGCTTTTACAGCTATGGGGATTGCATGTTGATTCTGTGAGGGGTCACTCGGGCTGGCGCAGACCCCATAGGGCGGGGGTCTGGTGCGCCGGGATAAACCGGCAGAAAGCAGAGAATGAAAATTTCTCACGAGGAAGGAGCAGCGATCCACTCGGCCCCGAGTTTTGCGCTGGGCGTCGTGAGGCGCACGGTGAAGCGTAAACAGGGGAATAGGTGGGCTGGGTATTGAGCTTCGAAAATGTCCAATCAGGACGCCGACGTTTTCAGACTAAACGGAAGGCAACATGAGGCCGGGACGCCAACGCGAGTTCCGGCACAGTCCTGCGTAGTCGTAGACCCCAGACACGCCTAGACACTTTCTGCACGAGAACCGGGAGACCTCGGAGGCGCCGGCCGCCGTAGATCGTGGCCGGACGGCGGGAAAAGGCGATGGCCGTACAGCCCGCCTGCACGCTTTCGAGGAGTCGGACAGCGGAACAGTACCGATGAATCATTTGAACAAAGACGGGAAGCCGTTGGCGGAGAATGAGGAGGGAAGGCCGCTGATCAAGGAGAACACCCGTTGGCCTAACACGCACCCGACACAGAGCGGGGCACGCGTGTCCCAGGGACTCGCGGGTGTGCGGAAAGCCGCGAAGGAACACAGGGAGATGAAGTTCACGGCCTTGCTCCACCACTTAACGGTCGATCTGCTGCGGGAAAGCTTTTACGCCTTGAAGCGAAAAGCTGCACCGGGAGTAGACGGCATGACGTGGCAGGAGTATGAAAGCGGGCTGGAAGGTCGACTCGTCGATCTGCACAGCCGGGTCCACCGCGGAGCATTCCGAGCGAAGCCCTCGCGAAGGGCGTATATCCCGAAAGGCGACGGGCGGCAACGTCCGTTGGGGGTTGCGGCACTGGAGGACAAGATCGTCCAACAGGCCGTGGTCACCATCCTCAATGCGATTTACGAGGAAGACTTTCTGGGCTTCTCGTATGGCTTTCGACCGGGACGCAGCCAGCATCAAGCGCTGGACGCGCTCTCGTACGCGCTCACGGTGAAGCACGTGAACTACGTTCTTGACGCGGACATTCGTGGATTTTTCGATTCGATATCCCACGAATGGATGCTCAAGTTCGTGCAGCATCGCGTCGCCGACCCCCGGATTCTCCGGCTCATCCAGAAATGGCTGAAAGCCGGGGTGAGGGAGGAAGGCGAATGGTCGGAGACGGAGATGGGTACGCCACAAGGGGCGGTGGTCTCGCCCCTGCTGGCGAATATCTATCTGCACTACGTCTTTGACCTGTGGGTGCAGGCGTGGCGCAAGAAGCACGCCCGGGGAGACGTGGTCGTGGTGCGGTATGCCGACGATACGGTCCTTGGATTCCAATCGCAGACGGAAGCCGACCGCTTTCTGGAGGATTTCCGGGAGCGGGTGGGGAAGTTTGGATTGGAACTGCATCCTGACAAAACGCGCCGGATCGAGTTCGGGCCGTTTGCCGAACTTTACCGGAAACGGAGAGGAGAAGGTAAGCCGGAGACGTTCGACTTTCTGGGCTTCACGCATATCAGCGGGAAGAACCGGAGGGGGCAATTTACCGTGAAGCGGAAGACGATCAGCAAGCGCCTGCGGGGGAAGTTGCAGGAACTCAAGCAACAACTCCGGCAGCGTCGGCACGATCCCATCGCGGATACGGGTAAATGGCTCCGGTCGGTCGTGCAAGGCTACTTCAACTATCACGCGGTACCGGGAAACCTCGACCGCCTGCGAATCTTTCGGGAACGGTTGACCCGACTGTGGCGAACACAACTGCGTCAACGCAGTCAACGCCACCGCCTCAACTGGGACCGACTGGGGAAGCTTGCGGCCTGCTGGTTGCCTGCTCCGCACGTTGTGCATCCTTGGCCATCCCAACGGTTCGCCGCCACACATCCGAGATAAGAGCCGTATGCGCTAACCAGCGCACGTACGGATCCGTGCGGGGGGTACCGGGTAACCGGTATCCCTACCGCAACCGCTACTCCTGCTGATTGTAAGCAGTGCGCTGGATTCGAAGTTTTGGGGCGGGAGTGCGAAGAAGATCACCGTGGAGGAGAGGAGATGCTCTGTCCCAAGTGCGGGAAGGGTGTGGATGAACGAAGCAGCTCGTGCACCCACTGTGGAACGACTCTGGACACGGGGCAATACGAAGAGTTCGCCGGTCCAGAGTTGCCGCGGTCGCGAAGCATGAGTGAGGTCAAGAGCCGCACCGGACGAAAGGCGCAAGTTGGGGGCGGTATGGTTCTCCTGCTTGGCGTGCTGTTGCTTGCTACCCTGGGTCCGGACACCAAGACTCCCGGTGACCCTCACAAGCTGGCACTGGCCTTTGTCATGATCGGGCTGTTTCTGCTAATCGCCGGTACCATCGGCCGCTGGTTTTACTTGGATTAGCAAGCGCGGGCCCCGATGCATCGGGGCGCTACGCCCGTGGCACTTCAAAATGCGTCACTACCCAAATTGCTCCCACATTGACTTTCATCCCGGCATTGATTATCGTACTGAGGAATTAATGAACAGGCATCTTCCTGCCACTAACGCCGACCGGCGGCAGTCTGCCGAACCCCATGCCATTTGCACCCTTTGAAATGGAGGCGTGCCTAACACTTCAAACCCTATGATGACCAGTGTCCGAATCCGAAAGGGAGTCCAGACGCTCGTCGGCACCTACGACGTAAACTTGAAACTGCTGGAGCGATGCTTCCAGGTTTCCGCCCACTTGGCCGAAGAGTCGCTGGAGTTTGAAGGTGAAGAGACGAACGTGCGCCGGGCGCAGCGTCTGGTGGAGGAATACTCGGAGCTGCTCGAAAAGGGAGTGCGTTTCGAGAGTGCCGAAATCGAAGGCTTCCTGCGCATCATGACTCAGGACTCCGAGGCCACCTTGAAAGGCCTGGCGGAAGCAGGGCGTCCCCGGACCTTCGGCAAGAAGTCGATCACCCCGAAGAGCTTGAACCAGCGCAGCTACGTGGATTCGATCGAACGGCACGACATGGTGTTTGGCATCGGCCCGTCGGGGACCGGCAAGACCTATCTGGCCGTGGCGATGGCGGTGGATGCGTTGCTCACCAAGGAGGTCAGCCGCATCATCCTGGCGCGCCCGGCCGTGGAGGCCGGCGAGCGCCTGGGATTCCTGCCGGGCACCTTGCAGGAAAAAGTGAATCCCTATTTGCGCCCGCTTTACGATGCGCTGTACGACGTGTTGGATCCCGACCGTGTGGACCGGTTTATCGAGAAAAGCATCATCGAAATCGCGCCCATCGCCTTCATGCGCGGCCGAACTCTGAACGACGCGTTTGTAATCCTGGACGAAGCGCAGAACACCACGAGCGAACAGATGAAGATGTTTCTGACGCGCCTGGGGTTTAATTCCAAGGCGGTGATCACGGGCGATGTCACGCAAATCGACCTTCCAAACGGGCGGCGCTCCGGCCTGGTGGAAGCGGTGGAAGTTGTGGTCAGGGTCCCCGGCATCAGCTTCGTCTATTTCAATGAACGCGATGTGGTCCGGCACACCCTGGTGCAGCGCATCATCCGCGCCTACGAGGAGTTCGATCAGACACGAGCTGCCAAAACCAATGGCGAGCAGAAATGAAATTTGCCGGCTGCCGTCCGGCGGGCTCCCATGCTTCTGAACCAGCAAAAAGCTTACGCCTTGCGCCTTCCCGTTCTTGACGCTTACGTGCGGGAATTGAAGCAACGGTTGCGATTGGGAACCCGGGAATTCAATATCTGCTTTGTGGATGACCCCACCATGCGGCGGGCCAATGCGGCCTTCCGCGGGAAAGATCGCGCGACCGACGTTCTTTCTTTTCCCTGGGGCGAGCCTGACCGGTCGCGGGGCACCGTGGGAAGGGGGAAGGACCCCGCCTCCCGACCGCTGCGGCACACGAACTCGAGGGGTGCGCGCGCGGAGTTCGAGGGGTTCCTCGGCGACGTGGTGATCTCGGTTGAGACGGCCCGGCGGAACGCACGTGAGGAAGGCCACTCAACGCTCAACGAAATTCGCTGGCTAATCCTGCACGGAGTACTTCACTTGCTGGGTTATGACCACGAGCAGGATAATGGAGAAATGACGACGCTCGAACTGGCGTTGCGTGAGCGACTGGCTCAGGCCCGGGGACGGCGAAGCCGGAAGAGATAGATGCAGATTATGGATCAGTGGTTCCTCCTTACGATTGTCTGGGTTTTTGCCCTGGCCGTGCTCTTGACGGTGGGTTCTGTCGCATCTTACCTGCGGTTGTTGATGCGGCGACTGACGCCCGTGGGGGCCCGGAAGGTTTTTGGACCCAGCGAGGCAGGGCTCGTCCGGCCGAACCGCGAGCGGGTGGGCGTGTCGATTTCCGCCTTGCACGGCGCGGCTATGCACCTGTTTGCGGTGGGACTGACCGGCCTCTTGATTGTGCGCCGGCCGGACCACATCTGGGGCGACCTCGGCACCTCACTCCTGATCGTGCTTTGCGCTGTGGCCATTGCGGACCAATTGATTCCCTTTCTGTTGGTGGCGCGTCATGACGAGCCGGATGTCATCCTGGAGCGCTGGGTGCCGGTGCTTCGGCGCGCCGTCATTGGGGCGCTGCCTCTCACCTTTCCCATTCTTATCTCCACCACAATCGCCCGGCTGCTGGAGCCCACTGAGCCTGAACCCGAGCCACCCTCGCCCGAAGAAAATCTTCAGGAGCTGATCGCGGCAGGGGAGCAGGAAGGTCTGATTGAAAAAGGCGAGGGGGAATTGCTGCAATCCATGGTTGAATTCCGGGGTAAGACAGTGCGCGAGGTGATGACGCCCCGGCCGGAAATCGCCGCCATCGAAATCAATTCCTCAATCGAAGAACTGCGGAAGCTGTTCCGCACCAAGCGCCTGACCCGCTACCCCGTCTATGCCGGCCAAATCGACCACATCGAGGGCATCGTGAGCGTGCGGGACCTGACGGAGCTGCCGCCGGAGGAGCAACAGCGCGTGCCCCTCCGCAGTCTGGTGCGGCCCGTACCTTTTGTGCCCGAGACCAAGCCCATCAAAGATCTGCTGAAGGAATTACAGCAATCCACCACGCAAATGGCCGTAGTCATTGATGAATACGGGAGCGTGGCGGGATTAATCACCATCGAAGATCTGCTGGAGCAGATCGTGGGAGAAATCCGCGATGAAGTGGAAACCCACACGCGCGATATTGTGAAGGAATCCACGGGGATTTACATTGTTTCCGGGCACGCCGAACTGGCGCAGATAGCCGATGAGTTGCATATCTCTCTCGAGGGGCGCGATTACTCAACCGTCGCGGGCCTGGTGATGGCACACCTTGGGCATGTACCCGTGGCCGGTGAGAAGGTGGAGAAGAACGGATTGACCTTTGAAGTGCTGGAAGCGAACCAGCGGACAGTGCTCAAGGTGCGGATGAAAGTCACCCCCGCCCAGCCTGCTGTGAGTCCTACCCATGCTTAAAGAAGGGAACAGGGAACAGGGAACAGGTAACAGAGAACCGGGGACAGGGAACAGAGAACAGGGAACAGAGAACAGGGAACAGGGGACAGGGAATAGTGCCCCAGGCAGCTCTGCACAAATTCAGCCCGTGTCGGAGACCGTTCCGTTCAAATCAGGATTTGTTGCTGTGGTGGGCCGGCCGAACGCAGGGAAGAGCACGCTTGTTAACGCTCTGGTGGGCTCCAAGGTTTCGATTGTGACGCCCGTCCCGCAGACCACGCGCAATCGCATTCTCGGGATCCTGAGCCGCCCCGAGGCGCAGGTGATTTTCATGGATACGCCCGGCGTGCACAAGCCGCTTTCGCGACTGAACCAGCAGATGATGAGTTTTGTGCGCCAGGCACTGGCGGACCGGGACCTCGCCATACTGATCGTGGATGCGAGCGAAAGATTCGGCAGGGGCGATGATTTCGTCATCCACCTCCTGAAGGAGTATGCACCAAGGGCGATTCTGGCGCTTAACAAGATCGATCGAGTGAACAAGCCCGAACTGCTGCCCTTGATAGACCGTTATTCCAAATTGTATGACTTTGAAGAAATCTTCCCAATCTCAGCGTTGGAGGGGGATGGACTCGAAGGATTCCTCGCGGCGGTCATCCAGCGGCTTCCCGAGGGGCCGCAGTATTTCCCCTCCGATGAATACACGGACCAGCCGGAGCGTTTCCTGGCGAGCGAAATCATTCGTGAGAAGGTCATTCGCCACACCAAGCAGGAACTGCCTTACGTGACGGCCGTGCTGCTTGACCAGTTCGAGGAAGGCGAAACGATCACGCGCCTCCATGCCACGATTGTGGTGGAGAGGGACTCGCAAAAACCTATCGTGATCGGCGCGGGCGGCGCGCGCCTGAAAGAGATCGGCACCGAAGCGCGGAAGGAGTTGGAAAAGCTATTCCCTCCCAAAGTGTTTCTCGAGCTCTATGTAAAGGTTGAACCGCACTGGCGCGAGAATCGTGCGGTGATCGCCGAACTGGATTACCGCAACGAGAGCGGGGAGTGAGTTGTTTGAGATAGGTGAGGAAGTACCGCTTGGCCTCGCCAGGGTGAAATCGACGGACCTGAATATCCGCGCGACCGCAAGGCTCGGACCCTCTCCCCCAAGAGGGAGAGGGTTGAGGGCGCCGGGCTCGTCAAGACTGGGGTTCTAGTGCGCGGAGGCATTCCCAACGTCGTACACCCGCCGGATGCTTAGTGGTCCCGAGAGTGACGAATCATCAAAGCGCGAAACCACGAAGAGTTGCTTGCCGTCAGGGCTGACCCGGTAGGTTTCCGTGAGTTTCCCCGAGTGCCCCATTTTCGTCTCGGCGATGAGGGCATCACCCTGCCACTCGGTCTTGGTTGAGATCTTCTTTCCATCCGCGTCCTTATCTTCGTGCTTCTTGCCGTCGGGATAAAGGGTGCGGGTGTGATTGGAATCGTCATTAATCACAATCTGATCGTCATGCTGGTTAATGCTGAGGTGCCTCGGATTCGCGGCCAATTCCTCCCACTCCTGACTGCTTACCCCTCCGCCGGGATTTCCCATGCCGCCGCGACGGCCCATACCGCCGCCACCCATGGGACCGCCCATTCCACCACGCCCCATGCCGCCCATGCCACCGCCTCCTGGGTAGCCACCGCCGGGGTAGGTGCTGCCGCCGCCCGGATAAGGTCCGCCGTTTGGATCGCCTGGGTAACCGCCGCCTCCACCTCCGCCCCGGCGCGCGTTGGCGGTATTCTGCTGCGCCTGTTGCACCTTTTCTTGGGCATCGTCACTCTGGTCCGGGTTGAAGTTCCAGGTGCCTTTCAGTTGAACTTTATCTCCAGCGCGCGCCACGCTGACGAGCGCGATAGCAAGGTAGCAAGCCACAATCGGCATCGCCATGCGAATCGAAAATCTCAAAAGCCTTTTCATGAGCAACCCCTCCGTCGCCACAATCCTTATTGTCGTATTCCCTTCGATTCCATAGGTGACGGCGTGGTTGTCTGAGGGCCAGGTTTAAGAATGCTGAAATGACTTCGGCTGTTATTGACACGAGTCAAGTTGGCAGCGGTATTTTAGCCGCGAGCCCTGCGTCCTGGGTTAGAATGCTTCGCTACAGGACAGGGAGAAGCAACAGGCAACCACCATTTTGGGAATCACTGGGGGACTGGTTTTGTCTCTAGAAGCGCCGCAAACGTGCTCAGATTACTCGATTCGGAGCGATTGGACGCGCGAAGAGGTCCGCGAGGTCTATCATCGGCCACTCCTTGAGTTGGTCTTCCTGGCTCAGCAGATTCATCGCCGGCACCATCCGCAGAGTGAGGTGCAATTCTGCCAATTGCTTTCCATCAAGACGGGTGGCTGTCCGGAGGATTGCGCCTATTGTCCGCAGAGCGCCCACTATGAGGTAGGAGTTGAGCGTCAACCCTTATTACCCCTGGCGGAAGTTGTCGAGACGGCGCGCCGAGCTCAGGCTGAGGGAGCGACGCGATTCTGCATGGGGGCGGCGTGGCGGCAGGCGCCGGAGGGTGAGGAATTTGATCGTGTCTTGGAAATCGTCCGCGCCGTCGCCCACCTGGGATTGGAAGTTTGCTGTACCCTGGGAATGCTTACGCAGGAACAGGCTAACCGCCTGGCCGAGGCTGGGCTGACCGCCTACAATCATAACTTGGATTCTTCTCCTGAGTACTACAGCCGGATTATCACCACTCGGACTTACGAGGATAGACTGCAGACCCTCGCAGCCGTCCGCAAAGCAGGCGTGACGGTCTGTTGCGGTGGAATCATCGGCATGGGGGAAGGGGACGAAGATCGAGTGGGATTGTTGCAGCAACTTGCAAGCCTGAGCCCTCACCCGGAGAGCGTGCCGATCAATCTGCTGGTGCGAGTGGAGGGGACTCCACTGGCCAAAGCCGAGCCGTTGGACCCTTTCATCATGGTCCGGACCATCGCCACCGCACGAGTTTTGATGCCGGCCTCCAAGGTTAGATTGAGCGCGGGGCGGAGGTCCGTGAGCCGCGAGTGTGCCGCCCTCTGTTTCCTGGCGGGCGCGAATTCTATTTTTGTGGGCGAGAAGCTCCTTACAACCCCCAATCCCGACCGCGATGAGGATCAACAACTACTCCGCGATCTTGGGATGCAGCCGATGCGTCGTGCCTAAAAACTCTTCCACCCTCGAACGCCTGGATTCGGAACTCCGCGAACTGCGTGAGCATTTGCAGTTCCGCACCTTGACCCTTCCACAGGGTATCGATTTCAATTCCAATGATTACCTGGGCCTCAGCGAGGATCCACGACTGCGCGAAGCTGTGAGGGAGGGGCTTGCGGCCGGCGCGCGGATGGGTTCTGGGGGATCGCGGTTGCTCTCGGGAAATGCCCGCGCCTGGGAGGAGTTGGAGCAGGAGTTTGCCGGCTTTGTGGGCACGGAGGCGGCTCTCTTTTTTAGCTCCGGATACGCCGCGAATATCGGCCTGCTCAGTTCCGTGATCCGCAAGGAAGACCTGGTTTTTTCAGACAGTGCCAATCACGCCAGCATCATCGATGGGGTTCGGTCTTCCGGAGCCAGAAAGGTGATTTTTCCGCATCGTGATTGGAACTTTTTAGAAGATCAGTTGCGAAAAGCCGCCGGTTCCCCACAGGAGAAATTCATTGTGGTGGAAAGCCTGTTCAGTATGGACGGCGACAGGAGTCCTATCGGGGACCTCGTGAATGTGGCAGACCGTTATGGCGCAGAACTGATCGTGGATGAGGCGCATGCGTTGGGCGTATTAGGTCCTCAAGGGAGAGGCCTGGTGGCGGAAGCCGGGGCATCGCGGCGAGTTTTGGCCTCCGTTTATCCTTGCGGCAAGGCCCTGGCCAGCGCCGGAGCTTTTGTGTGCGGGTCTCAGACGCTGAAACAATTCCTCATCAATCGGGCACGCACGTTCATTTTCAACACGGCTTTGCCTCCTTACTTCGCGTGCCAAATTCGGGCCGCATTACGAGCGGCCACCGAGGGAGATTTATTGCGGGACCGAGTCCAGGAGTTGAGTCGTTTCCTGCGTGCACACCTTCAAAAAGCGGGCTTCGACGCAGGCTCGAGTGATTCGCACATCGTTCCCGTGATTCTGGGCTCGAATCTTCTGGCGGTGGGATACGCAGAGGGTCTTTCGAAGGCGGGCTTCACGGTGCGGGCCATCCGTCCACCTTCGGTTTCGCCGGGCACTGCCCGCCTGCGACTGTCCGTCACCGCACGATTGAAACAGGCAGACCTCGGAACCTTTGCCACCAGCCTCTGCCAGATTCGCGAACAGCTTACCGTGCTGGCCTCAGCTTCGGGACACGAATGAAAAGATTGTTTGTAACAGGAACCGACACAGGTGTGGGAAAAACCATTGTTTCCGCACTCTTGTGTGCCGCGCTCGACGGTGTGTACTGGAAGCCAATTCAGACGGGCTCCCGCGAGGGGACGGACCGTGAAACTGTGCGGAGGCTCGCAGGGCTTTCTGCTGAAGATGAGATTCCAGAGGCGTATTGTTTCCCTGAGCCTGTATCACCGCACCTGGCGGCAGAATGGAATGGGATTCGAATTCAGCTCGCCGTCCTCCAGAAACCTTCAACTCCCGAAACCAGATGGCTTATTGCGGAAGGTGCGGGCGGCGTGCTCGTTCCTCTCAATGACTCTGAGTTCATGGTGGATCTCATGAAGTTCCTGGGCTTTCCAGTTGTCCTGGTGGCGCGCACCGCTCTGGGGACTATCAACCATACTCTCCTCAGTCTTGCAGCGCTTCGCGAGAGAGGGATTCAGGTGGCCGGCGTGGTGCTGAACGGTGAAGAAGATCGCAATAATCGGGCGGCCGTGGAACGCTATGGCCGTATTCCAATTCTGGGTTGGGTTCCACCCCTCGCAGGAATTTCGCGGCAAGAATTGCGGCGCGTTTTCGAAATACATTTTGACAAGTCCTACTTTCCGTTATGACTCCCAGCGGTCTCAAAATTTGGCATCCGTTCACGCATCCAGCGCTTGACGGGGAACCTGTTTTCGTAGAGCGCGCCGAGGGTGCTTACCTTTTCACTCGTGACGGGCGGCGCCTGCTTGACGCAATCTCCTCCTGGTGGGTAACTCTGCATGGGCATGCCCACCCGGCCATTGCCAACGCTATTGCGGAGCAAGCGCGCAAGCTCGAGCAGGTCATCTTCGCGGGCTTCAGCCACGAACCGGCGGAGGAACTGGCGCAGAGGTTGGGCAAGATACTGCCTTCCGGACTTGAACACATCTTCTTTTCAGACGATGGCTCGACGGCCGTGGAAGTGGCTCTGAAGGTGGCGGTGCAATACTGGTGGAACTTGGGGCAGCCGGAAAAAAGGGAAATCATCGCGCTTGAGTACGCCTATCATGGCGATACGATCGGCGCCATGTCTGCCGGCGCGGATTCCGCCTTCTCCACGCCGTTCGAAAGTCTGCGCCTCCCGTTCCACAGGGTCCATTCCGCTTACTGCTTCCATTGTCCCGTGGGTCTTACTCGCGAGCAATGCAAGATCGATTGCCTCGACAAGCTGCGGGATTTGCTCACTGCGCGCGCGGGCGCTATTGCCGCGGTGATCGTCGAACCTCTGCTGCAAGGGGCGGGAGGGATGATCGTTCATCCCCGGGAGTTTCTGGAAGGAATCCGGCAATTGTGCGACGAGCACAATATCTTGCTGATTGCCGATGAAGTGCTGACCGGCTTCGGGCGCTGCGGAAAGATGTTCGCTTGTGAAGTCGTAGGTGTGGCTCCTGACTTGATGTGTATTTCAAAAGGATTGACCGGCGGCTTCTTGCCGCTCGCCGCCACGCTCTGCACGGGCCGTGTTTGGGAAGCCTTCGCAGTTCCTGAGCGACGACGGACTTTCTACCATGGGCACTCTTATACGGCCAATCCAATTGCCTGTGCTGCGGCCAATGCCAACTTGAAGATCTTCGAGACGGAGCCGGTGTTTGATCGCATCCGTTCGATCCAGCAGGTTCATGAGGAGAGGCTTCCAAAATTCAAGGATCACCCGGCGGTTCAAGATGTGCGGACTATCGGCACCGTGGCCGCGCTGGAGTTGCGGGCCGATGACCCGGGGTATCTTTCATCGTTGCGCGCGCGGCTCTACGATTTCTATTTGAGCAAGGGCGTGCTTCTTCGCCCGCTTGGGAATGTGGTGTACATTCTCCCGCCTTATTGCGTTACCACTGAGGAGATGCACTTCATTTACGACGTCATTCACGAGTCTCTTAATTTGGTTTCGCCGGCGTAGCGTTGCGGATTCGTAAATGAAAAAGTCAGGGGGCGAAAAAGGCCAGAAGGTGGGAGTTTTGGTGGGACCTCGCTCGCTATGGCCCGCGGAGAGCAACAAGTGGGACAGTCCCACCTTTTAACAAAAAATTGCGCCCCCGCAAAAAATGAGCTGGTGAGCACGCGATGCGGACCTGTCAGGGAGGTCTACGGTTGGCCTCCGGTGGAACACAATAGGCTGCTGACCTCAACCACAGGCCTGCGCTAGATTGTCAAGCCTGGTTCAGCTTCCGAAGGGTATCCCCAGGGACTTCATCTTGCGGTAGAGGTGGCTCCGTTCCAGGCCCAGGACTTCGGCGGCGCGGGTAACGTTGCCCTGATTCTCTTCGAGTTTGCGCAGGATGTAGTCACGCTCGTAGGCAGCGCGCGCTTCCTGGAGGGTTGAAAATCCTCCCGTCGCGTTTTTGCTTGAGGTCGGGCGCATGCGGTCGTGGTGCAGGGAAGGGGGCAGATGGCGGCGCTCGATGCGTTCGCCCTGAACCATGATGACGAGACGCTCCACCAGGTTCTTAAGCTCGCGAACGTTCCCGGGCCAGCGGTAGCCGCTCAGGACTTCCATGGCCGCCTCCGCGAAGTGTTTGGGCCGGCGTCCATAGGCGCGCGCAAATTCCGCCAGGAAGTAATTGGCCAGAGCCGGCACGTCTTCGGCATGTTCGCGCAGCGGAGGAACATAAAAGGGAATGACGTTGAGACGGTAGAAGAGATCTTCTCGGAAATTCCCTTTTTGGATTTCGTCTTCGAGCCGCTTGTTAGTGGCGGCGATCACGCGCACGTCGACGGTAAGGTTGTTGCCGGAGCCGACCGCCGTGAAGCGTTGTTCTTCGATCACGCGCAGCACTTTGGATTGGGTGCGCAAGCTCATGTCCCCCACTTCATCCAGGAACAGGGAGCCGCTGTGGGCTTGCTCGAATTTTCCGACCTTGTCTTCCAGGGCCCCGGTGAAAGAACCTTTGACGTGTCCGAACAACTCGCTTTCAATCAGCTCCTCGGGAATGGCCGCGCAATTGACTTCCACGAAGGCCTGCTCAGCGCGCTGGCTCAGATTGTGCAGCGCGTGGGCCACCAGTTCCTTTCCCGTACCACTCTCCCCGAAGATAAGTACCCGGCCGTTAGTGGGAGCGGCAAGCCCCAACTGCTGGCGTAGAGCCTTCAGGGGGACGCTGTCGCCGATGATGCGGTCACGCCCGTGCAGTTCCTCGCGCAATTCGCGGTTCTGGGCAGCCAGGCGCGATTGCTCCAGCGCGTGCCGCAAGGTCAGCAGGATTTTCTCAATCGAGAGGGGCTTTTCAATGAAGTCAAAAGCCCCCAGCTTGGTGGAACGGACCGCGGTTTCAATGGTCCCGTGGCCGGAGATCATGATGACCGTGGGTGGGGCTTCGAGCGCCCGGATCTTCTCCAGGGTCTGGATGCCGTCCTCGCCGGGCAACCAGATATCCAGCAAGATGACGTCATATTTGTTGATAGCCAGGGATTCCAGGCAGGCCTCACCGCTGGCCACGGATTCGACCGCGTATCCCTCGTCATGCAGAACGTCCGTGAGGGATTCGCGGATTCCGGGTTCGTCGTCGACAATCAGAATGGAATTAGGATTCACGCTATCTTTCCGTCGTTCAGCATCGCGACATTTAAATCCGACGCGGAGGGTCTCGTCCCCGCGTGCACTATTCTAACCTAATGCTGTTCACTCAGCCGCTTTTAGAGGGATTGTTTCGATGCTAAGACCCCCTCACCCCCGGTCTCTCTGTCGCCGCGACGACCGGCGGGGAGTTGATTTGAATTTACCGCCGTCTCTCCCCAGGGGGCAAGGGGGGGAGTTAAGGTGACGCATTTTAATGTGCCAAGGGCGTCCGAAGGTGTGAAAAAATACCATTTTCACCGCTGAGTCGCTGAGACGCAGAGAAATGACCCTTTGTTTTCAAACCTCTGCGCCTCCGCGTCTCCGCGGTGAAAGGTTTGATGGGATTTTTTCACAGCTTCTCCCGCCCGTGCTCGGGCATGGCCGGGACGGCCATGGCACGGCTTGGGTCGCGGCCCCGCCGCGCTGGGGTCTCTGTGCCGCATCTCCGTGACCCTCGAAATTCTTTCCCTCCCTCAATGGCTCCGAGAAATTCATGAATTATCCGGGCTAGTCGACATATTGCAAGTGCTCGGGTCGCAGGTCTGACGACAAGTTCCAGTGCCGCGCGGCCTTGCCGTGTTCTTGAATCTCGAATCTGCAATCTTCGATTTCCGACTCCCCGAGCCCCTAACCCCCAATCCCTAACCCCTAGCCCCTGCTCTTCCCGGCTGCCGTGAACACTTGGGCGCGAGAGATCGCAACGCGAGGCTTGGGACGCAGACATCATAGGCAATGTCTGCCCCACCCGCGCATTCCATGGCCACGCAAAAGGCAAACAGGTGTATACTCCCTGGTAACTGAAGGTCGGAATTCTACTTCCGGGAGAACTTGGTCACATGCCGGACCACGACCCTATTAGGTTCGCCGCTGACCTGAGCGCAAAACTTGCTGCTCGGTCGCGCCATATCTGCGCCTTCCTTGGAGCCGGTGTTGGGAGCGCGTGCGGACTGCCTGACGTTGCCAGCCTTCAGCAACGCGTTCTCAGTGGTTTGAAGCCAGAGGACGCAGGAAAATTTGAGACCCAGCTGAAAAGCAGAAATTTGGAGCAAGCTCTCAGTCGTCTTCGTAGAATCGCAGCACTGATCACCGACATTCAAGAGGTCGACGGCTTAACTTCCGCGCAGGCCACGTTGCTGGACAGTGCAGTCTGCCAGATAATTGTTAAAGAGCTTGAGATCAAGCCTGGCACGGACCTCACTGCCGTTGATTTCCTCGCCGCTTGGGCTGGAAGCGCCATATATCATCTTCCGGTCGAGTTGTTCACCGTAAACTATGACCTGTTGTTAGAAACCGCGCTTGAAAGCCGCAGAATTCCTTACTTCGATGGCTTTGTAGGTGCGTTAAGAGCTCGATTTCACACCGAATTGGTTGAGGCCACAGCCGGAAAGATTGAAGAATGTGTTCCCGCTTTCTTCGTTCGGTTGTGGAAATTACACGGTTCCGTCAATTGGCTCTGGGAGGACAAGAACATCGTTCGCCTCGGAGTTCCTGTTTCACAAGGCTTGGCTGCCGCGATTTATCCTTCCGATGCCAAATACGATGAGTCACGGCGCGTTCCATTCGTAGTTTTACAGGACCGTTTTCGAAGGGCGTTACAGGAACCGGAAAGCCTTGTAATTATTGCAGGATACTCATTTGGTGACGATCACCTCAATGAAATGATTTTTGAAGCCGCGGCTCGACGAGAGCGGTCGGAGTTTGTTGCGTTCTGTTATTCAAGTATACCTGACGTCCTTTCCAAGTGGGCCAGTAATACGCCAAATCTGCAAGTGGCTAGTGGCACAGAGGCGATTTTGGGTGGAGTCCGCGGCAACTGGAAGGTTCCTGCTAGTCCTCCGCATGAACTCTGGGAGAGCAACCAATTCGCACTTCGCGACTTTCGAAATTTAGCTGCGTACTTAGCTCGTAACACCGCAAGTCAATCCCAGACTCCGTCAACGGCACCAGGAACAGTAAGTGCGGCGGCACCATAATACACCCAGCAGGTGGAAGAACAGATGCCTGAGCGCGACCCAACCTGTATCGGCAGGGTTCGACATGTGCTGGGCGCCACAGTAACCGTGGCTCTCGACCCCGATCTTGCCGGCGTAGCGCCAATCTACCGGGGCAAACTTCAACCAGTTGGCCAGATTGGCTCCCTTGTCCGTATACCGCAGGGCCTTGTCGACCTAATCGCGACAGTCTCGCTTTTGGGCATTGCAGAACTGGCGGGCCCGCTTGCTCCAGCCGAAAATATTCAATCCGGTGAGCGCTGGTTGCAAGTCCAGTTGCTTGGCGAAATTGACAGGGGCACCCGCAAGTTCCGACGTGGTGTGGGGTCTTACCCTGGACTTGACGACCCGGTGCACTTCGCAACGCCGGAGCAACTTCGCGAGATTTTTCCTGAACAGGGCGCGGAGCATCTGCGGTTGGGCTGCTTGGCGGCTTCTGAAGAGGTACCTGTTTGTTTGGAAGCCTCGCGCCTGGTGGTACGTCATGCCGCAATCGTGGGGTCGACCGGAGCCGGCAAAACGAGCGCTGTGGCGTCTCTCTTGCAGAACCTCATCAAGGGCGGATGGCAGGCAGCGAATGTTGTGGTTATCGACCCACACGGCGAGTATGCGCGCGCGCTCGGAGACAGCGCATCCGTCCGCAGCGTCCTCGGAGATGGCGAGAGTCGACTGCGAGTCCCGTACTGGGCGCTACCGGCTGCGGATATCGTGCGGGTTTTTGCAGGTGCGCTAGGCGGCGCTACTTTCAACAATCGTTTTGCCGAGCTGGTGGCGGACGCTCGAAGAACGTTTGTGGCGAGCGCAGACTGGCTTAATCTTAAGCCTACCGCCGTGACGGCCGACACTCCGGTACCCTTTGACATCCGCCCGGTTTGGCACAGAATTGATTCAGAAAATCGCGAAACGCGGATGAATAAGGGTGATCCCGCCACTGCATGCCTGTTGCAGCCGGGTGACGCGGCCACACTGACGTCCGCGCAATTTCGACCTTACAACCCTGCCGGTCAGGCACCCCATAAGGGTCCTTTGTACGGCGTGTATGGTACAACGCCTGACCTGCTCCGACTTGGGCTGCTAGATCCGCAACTTCGCTTTTTCCAAGAGTGTCCCGGCACTAATGAAGGTCCAGATCCTCTCGTGGAAGCAATGCAGGAATGGCTAGGTGAGGCGCGACCTATCTCTGTCCTTGATTTCAGTGGCGTACCGTCAATCGCTACCGACCTAGCTATCGGTGTGATCCTGAGCCTTCTCTTTGAGGTGTGTCTCAGGAGCGCGCCAGGGGGACCCGGTGTTGGCCGTCCAAGCCCGGTATTAGTTGTCCTCGAGGAGGCCCATAGGTACCTGGGCGATGAAGCTGGAGCTCTCACCCGGGATTCCGCGAATAGAATAGCCCGGGAAGGACGCAAGTATGGAATTGGACTTTTGCTAGTTACTCAGAGGCCGACTGAACTACCCAAAACCGCCTTGGCTCAGTGCGGCACAATCATAGCTCTTCGGCTATCTAACGCAGAGGACCAAGGCACAATTCGCGCAGCGCTCCCGGATACCGTCGCTGGGTTGGCCGCCGTCCTTCCCTCCCTGCGTACAGGCGAAGCTGTCGTTAGCGGGGAGGCCGTCGTCTTACCTGCCCGTATGGTGCTCGACATGCCAAATCCAAAGCCAATGGCAGATGACCCATCTCTCAGCCCATGGAGGGGACAGCCACAAGTGCCCGACGTCAGACCCCCAATAGAAGCCTGGCGCGCAACGTACGAGGTATAGAGTAATGATTGAATGGATTGAGGTCAGCGGCTCAACACGTATTGTCGCCGAAGCTTACGACCCGGAAACTGAAACAATATACGTCCGATTCCGCGATGGAGTTGAGTGGTTCTACGCCGCATGTCCACCTGACGTATGGCAGGAATTCAGTGCACCTGGTCAATCACGGGGTAAGTACATTCACAACGTTCTGAACTTCAAGCCAAATGGTCGCTGCGCAGGATAGTCCTTGAATTAGTCCATGGGGCAGCTTCCGGTGAAAGAGAGATTTCAGTATCGGAGTGGGTGGCCCTGCCGCGGGTGGGCGTTGGTTGGTACCACCGACAACGGAGCAGCCGAGTTCACTTGCGAAAATTGCGGGTACCCACACGTGCGCTTTGTGCATCAGTTGAAAAACCAAAGGACCAGTCAGCAGGTGAAAGTAGGGTGCGTCTGCGCTGAGCACTTAACCCAAGATTTCGCAACTCCTAGATTGCGCGAGCGCGAGTTGAAAGGCCGAGCAAGTCGCCGCATGCGTTGGCCCACTCTGAACTGGCGGCTTTCAGAGAAAGGGAACTTGTACCTCAAGAAGAGCGGAACGGTGATTGTCCTGAAGCGTGGACCGCGTGGAGGCTGGGCTGTCAGCTACAAGTCTCAGGACGCCCTCGATTCGGATTGGATTCAGGTGCCAGGATGGGACAACAACCCCGAGGATGCAAAGCTCGCTGCGTTCGACGCAATGTACCCCGGCTAGCGCGGAGTTGTGCACTTTCTGCACCACTCCGCGGCTCATAATAAGAAGCGCGTTCACATGTCTATCAATGTGAAAGACCGAAAAGCCGCAGACGAAGGCAAACTACGCCTCCGTCTGCGCAACCCGCTATAACGGCGGCATGGGTCCATCAAGCCATTCAATCTTCATATTCGGATATTTCCTGTGAATGGCGATTTGAAATGGCCGTTTTATTTCATCGGTTGAGATGACAAGCGTGTGTCGCGGAGAGACCGTAAAGCGAACCTCGTTTTCTTGAACATCGAAGTCCAGATAAGGATGAGCGCCAGGAATAAGCTCCTGCTCGTAACGCCACGCATCCTCCACTTCCTTCAGGGTAAGTGGGTGGCTTAATCTGGCGACCGCCAACGCAGCAATTCTGTCGTTTGCCATATGAATTTCCCCTACGTCCAAATTTTCTTCACTCTCTCCTCGAAAACGACTCGTCTGGCCTGGGCCTAAGGCGGACGGTGCTTCTCTGCAATTCTAACAGCATTTCCTAAGAGCAAGTAGAGGTGGGCGTACTTGGCCCTCCTCCGAGGCACTAGATCGGGGAATGACCGCTTGCGGACGCGGGTGCAAGGCTTGTCTTTCGGAGTGCGGCGACTCGTCGCCGCTCTTGCTCGCCGCGACTCGTCGCGGCGAACCTCCGCACCGGTGACGAGTCACCGGCTGCAAAAAGCGGGAGCGAGCTCCCGCACTCCGAAAGCGACGCCACGGGTCAGAGCACCCGCGTTGGATGGCCATGGGAAAGCCGGCCCGTACACGGGGCCAGATGACGAACTGCTGAGGGGGCCAAAGTAGGTCCACCCCGCCCTACCTGCTGGAACAGAAGTGACCCTCAGGGCAGGGGCGGGACAATAGGTTCGATCTGGCTGATGAGCTCGGAAATGCGTGAGGTGGCCACTCTCCACACCAGCGAGTCGTCAACTTCGCCGTATTCATGCGCCAGAACATTGCGTTGCGAGATGATTCGCTGCCAGGGGATTTCCGGGTGAGCGGCGCGAAATCCTCGCGACAACTTATTAGCGGCCTCACCGATGATCTCGATATGCCTTTCCACGGCCCCACGAAGCATCCTGTTTGATTTGTAATCCTCAAATGAGCGCGACAGAACAAATTGCTGGATCGCCCGCGCCGCATCCAGCATGTCCCACAAATACGCGGCATCCTTCGCGTCAGGCTGCATACAAACTCTCGCAGGTCTTTAGGATTTCGTGCCTGCGGAAGGGATTTCGCAGGGATTGGCTGGAGAGAAGGTCGACCTCGCGGCCAAATATCTCTCGAAGCTCGGCAATCATGTCTACCCAATCGTAAAGGCTCCATTGCGCATCCGGAGCGAAGGTTACCAACAAGTCGACGTCGCTGTCGGGGCGGAAGTCATCCCGAAGCGCCGAACCGAAGATCGAGAGGTCAGCGATTCTCCACTTTCGACAGAACTCGCTGACACGCTCCGCGGGAATCGGAATTTTCATCTTGGCCATACCGAGACACTATCTCCAAAATCCGAGGGTAACACTAACGTGACGAAAAGAAAACGTGCACGAAGGGTATCAACAATTAGCGCGAGCTGGGCGTGCTTGGCCCTCTTTCGCGGCACTACAATGGGCAATGACCGCTTGGGGACACGGGTGCAAGGCCTATCAGGGGCGGCATGTCGCTTCGGCGACGCCATCGATCAAAGCACCGGCGTTTGATGGCCTGGCGAAATCCGCTCCGGACACGGGGCCAGATGATGAGCCGCAATCCAAGAAACCCCTCATCCGCTTCGTACCTCAGCACCTTCTCCCCTGGGAGAAGGCAGGAGTTTAAACCGCCCTCTCCGAGGGGAGAGGGTGGCGGCCATGCGCCGCCGGGTGAGGGGTCACTTCGCCAAGGTAGCGCGGACCTGTTCTTGAGGTCCGCGGCTTTTCGTTGTCATGGGGGGAAGACCCGCGGACCTACAAAACAGGTCCGCGCTACACGTCCTTCAGCGCCATCCACTATCTTGTCAGCACCACCCCTCCTCATCTGAGGCGGGGAGTTCTTAAATAGCAAGGTAGAGTTGTGCGCATCTCAGCACTACTCCGCGGCTCTAATTTCGGAAATGACGACTTGCGGACATGGGTGCAAGCCCTATAATGGCCGGCATGGCGTGTCTGCGACGCGAGAAAATACTCGCATGGGATTGCGACGTTCCGTACCCGCGGCCAGATGACGAGCCGCGGAGTAGGGCAAAGGACGTCCACCCCTGCGCTCCCCGCTACATGAGCCGGAAGGCGCACTAACTCAGACAGTACGAGTCCGCCAGCTAACGCGGCAAGGGAAGGAACGATCATTATGACGAGACAACGACTTACCTATTCCCTGATCGCTGTGTTTCTATGGGTCTGTGCTTCTCATGCTCAGAATCCTCCGTTACCGTCACCGCTGACCGCTCCAGAGCCGGCCACGGTCGGTGAGGTCTACCGCCTTACGCCGGTGGGTGCACTCGAGGCGCTCGAGCGAGTCAAGCTGAAGGAGAAGAAAGCAGGTCCGCCGCACCGCGCGGGAATCTTCCAACCCGCGGTTCAGTCTTACACGATGTACATCGAGGGCGCGGCGTCTTCGGTGGTGTTCAAGCCCGGCGAGGCGCAGGTGCTGGCCGTTCGCTTTCTGGCTCCTGGCGATCGATGGGGCCAGGAAACGACGGTCGAAGCAGTGCAGAGGCATCTGCTGCTCACGCGACTGGCCGTCCAGGACGGGAAACGCTTCATTACCAAGGTTAACGTGCCGGTTGACGTGCGGAGTTACGGGCACCCGACGCCCGGCCTCGACAGCAAGCAAACCAATCGCCCAGCAGCGTCGTTTCAACTGATTCCGCGGCAGACCCTTCCGCCGGGCGAATACGTCGTTTATATGGCAGGTACGCACAACGGCGAACTGGTGAAGAACTTCCTCGTTGGTCAAGAGCGCTTTGCGTTCGCCGTCGCCGGGCCCTAGCTTAGCGGGTAGCGCGGAGTTGTGCGCATCTCAGCACTACTCCGCGGCTTTAAATACGGCAAGCGATCACATGTTTATTAAAGCGAATAAACGAAAAGCTAAATACGGCAAGCGTTCACATGTTTATTAAAGCGAATAAACGAAATGCCGCAGAGGAACGCAAAAGGCGCGTACCTCTGCGCTACCCCTCATTGAGTCCGGTGCGCTTACGCCGTCGCCTCACCCAAAGGAAGTCAGGTTACTCGGCGTGCAGGGCATCCATGGGGTCCACCTTTGCCGCTCGCCGGGAGGGCAAGTAGCTGGCCAGGACGGCAGTCGCAACCAGACCCACGGAGACCGCGCCGTAGGTGACGGGATCGGCGGGGCTCACCCTGAACAGCAGCGATGACATCAGCCGCATCAAGGCCATGGCTGCGGCGAGGCCGCAAGCTACCCCCGTACCGGCGAGCAACAGGGCGTGCCGAACGAACATTCCCGTGATTTCATGCTGCTGTGCGCCGAGCGCCAGGCGCACGCCGATCTCGCGTTTGCGTTGCGAAACCGAATAGGCGATCACACCATAGAGACCCACGGCCCCCAGCAACAGCGCCATGGCTCCCGCCAAGCCCAGCATCACGAGGGTGAACGAAGTCCGTGCCATGGATTTCTGGTAGAAGTAATCCAGGGAGTGGATGTTGGCAATGGGGAGACTGGCATCCACCGACCACACCGCCTGCCGCACCTCCTTCAGAAAGCTCTCCGAGCCCACCCGGGGGCTGCGGATGACGAAGGTCAGCGAGCGGCGCACCATCGGCGCTTCATTCCAGAAATGGCGCATCATGATGGGCCAATCGACACCGGTGGGAGCCTCCTGATTCACCCCGTTCTCATGAACGTTGGCCACCACGCCGACGACCTCGGTCCAGTCCTCGAGGGGACCCATCCGGACACGCTTGCCCAGCGCGCCCGCCGGGTCGCCCCAATACTCGCGCGCCAGGTTTTCAGAAACCAGCGCCACCGGCCGCTGGTTGTAGATCTCCATCCAGGTGATATCGCGCCCGGCAACGAACGGAATGCCCAGGGTTCGGAAGTAGCCGGGTGACACGAACTTGAAATGTCGCAGGGGGGGAAGTTCCCCCTCGTGATAGGTCCGGTCCTGGGCGAAGATCGGATTCCAACTGTCAGATCCATCCATGGGAATGTTGGTGCCCATACCGACCGAGGACACACCCGGTATGGCCTCGAGCTTGTGCAGAATCTCCTCCTCCATGCGCACCACTTGGGCGGCTTCCGGCACCTCGGCGTCAGGGATAAATAACGAGAGGGTCTCAACCTGGGCCGCCCCCGTGAATCCGGGATGGACTCGGGTCAGGGCCCGGAAGGTGCGAATCATGAGACCGGACGAGATCAGCAGCACCATCGCCAGCGCCACCTGGACGATTACGAGGGCGTTGCGGGCGCGGCGCCGTTCCCGGCTCTCGCTGAGCGATCGTCCTCCGCCGCGCAGGTCGGCTCCCGGAAGCGCCCCGGCATATTTGAGGACGGGAATCGAGCCGAACAAGAGGCTCGCCAGGAAAGAGGCAGCCACGGTGAACAGCAACACCGGCGCATCAATTCCAATCTCATCCAGCCGCGGCAGGCCCGCCGGGGCCAGCGCCACCAGCAGGCGCAAGGCGCCATAGGCCAATCCCAACCCCAACATGCTGCCAAGGAAGCCGAGGAGCACGCTTTCGAACAGCAATTCACCGGCAATCCGCCCCTGCGTGGCGCCCAGAGCAGCCCGAACCGCGAATTCCTGCCGGCGCCCTTCGGCCCTGACCAGGAGCAGGTTGGCGACGTTGGCGCAGGCGATCAGCAGCACCATCCCAATCCCCCCCATGAGAACCCATAAGAGTTCACCCACATCGCCCACCACGACTTGTTTCAAAGTCTTCAGGTTCGGCCCAATCCGCGCTTCCTCCAGTTGCTTCACGCTGATGCCGCGTGCTGGAAAACTTCGGTTGACGATGGGAAGCATCCGCGCCACGTCGGCGTTGGCTTCCGCCAGGGTAACTCCCGGCTTGAGTCGGGCCAAGGCGGGGTAACTGAAATCTGCCAGGGTGGTCTTGGCACGGTCGAGCCGGTAGGGCAGGACCAGCGCCGGGTTGTCGTTATCCAGGAAGTGGAAGCGCTCTGACATTACCCCGATGATGATCCGCGCCTTGCCGTCCACTTGCAGGGTTCGCCCCACGACGGACGAGTCACCGCCGAACTTGCGGCGCCAATACCCATAGGTCAGCATCACCGTTCGGGGACTGTCCGGCGAATCGTCCGTGCGGTTAAACCCTCGCCCCAGCATGGGCGGAATACCCAGAAGGGGCAACGTGCCATCGGTGACCATCAGCACCGGCACCTGTTCGGGTTGCGCGACACCCGTCACATTTGACGTATTACTGCTGTAAAGACCCACATCCTGAAAGACGCGGCTTTGTTCACGAAAGATGAAATACGCGGAGGGCGAGAGGACCACATCCTTGATGTTAGCGCCCGGCGCCGTGAGCTGCACACCCACCAGTTGCTCCGCCTGAGGGTAGGGGAGCGGCTTCAGCAGCACGCCCTCGATCACGCTGAAAATCGCAGTGTTGGCACCTATCCCCACGGCGAGCGTCACCAGAGTAACCACCATAAACATAGGCGCCCGACCGAACCTGCGCAGAATTTGTCTGAGTTGACGGTTGAATGATCCCACGATCCGGCCCCCTGGCCAGCTTGGTTTGGGCTGAAAGCTGCCCCCGTAACCTCATACGTTTGAGGGGGCGGAAAGTTCCGCGCATTTTCTTGGGACGCCGATAACGAGGAGCCGCGATTTCCGCCAGCCGGCCGCCCCATTATCTTGTCAGCGCCACCCCGGCGCTCGGCGCGCCACCCCTCCTCATCTGAGGCGGGGAGTTACTTAAGAACTCCCCTCCTGATTCAGGAGGGGTGGCGCCGGAGGCGACGGGGTGGTTACGCGGGCACCTGAGGCGGGGAGTTCTTAAATAGCTCGCCTCCTGATTCAGGAGGCGTGCATTTTCAGGGCAGAGATCGCGCGGGTCGATTGGTAATTTGGCCAGCCGCTTTACGACATCTCGCGCGCTGTGGCTGGCTCGGCGGGGGTTCGTTCCACGGGCAGTTCGATGACAAACTTGCTGCCCGTGGGCAGGTTCTCCTCGGCGCGAATGGAGCCGTGGTGCTCGGTGACGATGCGATTGACGATCGCCAAGCCCAGACCGGTTCCCGTACGCTTGGTGGAGAAGTAAGGCAGGAACAATCTTTCCTTGGCTTCCGGGGGGATTCCCGGGCCACTATCCGCGACCGTGATTTCCACCACGTCGCGCTCAGAGTCCAGCGCGCTGCTGACCCAGATTTCCTTGCGCAAGGAATGTTCCAGAGCTTCCGCAGCATTATCAATCAAATTGACCACGACGCGCTTCATCTGGTCGGGATCGGCCTGGACGACGGGCAAGCCGGGAGACAAGTCGCGATGGATTTTGACCCCGTCCAAGCGTCCTTCGAAGACATTCAAGGCGTTTTCCAGGATGTCATTGACGCTGGAGGGTACCGGTTTGGAAGTTGGGAAACGCGCAAAGGCGGAGAACTCATCGACGAGCGTCTTCAGAGTGCTGACCTCGCGGCCAATCAACGAGGCGCTGTCACCCACGGCGGCCAGCAGTTCCGGCGAGGGGGCAGCGGCCCCGGCGCGCTCAATCAGCCGCAGAATGCGCTCCGTGGAAAGCTGAATGGGGGTGAGCGGGTTCTTGATTTCGTGGGCGATGCGCTGGGCGACCTCCCGCCAGGCGGCAGAGCGCTGCGCTTGTAAGACTTCGGTAAGGTCTTCTATCACCAGGACGGATCCCACCCGCCCATGCCGAGCCTGAACGGAGGAGAGGGTCAGCGCCACAAAGGTTGAGCGCCCTCCCAGGTTGAGTTCCATCTGGTGCGTGACCACACCCTGGCGGCCGGCACGCCGGAACATGCGGATAATTTCCAGCGAGTCCTCGGGAGAGAAAAGGTCGGAGAGGAGGTGGGCCGAGCGGACGGGGGCCCCGCCAAACATCCGTTCGGCAGTAGAGTTCAGCCGCGTGATTTGGCCTTGCGGATCAAACGAAATGACTCCGGTGGGAATGTTTTCCAGGATGGCTTCGATCGTGTTGCCGCGCTCCTCCAATTGGCGATTGGCCTCCTGGAGCTTGAGGGAGGCTTGCTCGATGGCGCGCCGGTTCTCCAGCAGTTGCAGGGTCATCTGGTTGAAGGAATGCACCAGCACTCCCAACTCGTCGTCGGCGCGCGCATTGATTTGGAATCCCAGGTTGCCCTGCGAAACCTCGTGCGTGGCTCGCGCCAGCGCCTGGATGGGAATGGTGACCTGCTTGGAAAGGAAAAGTGCGAACCAGGTGGCCATGAAAAGAATGAGCAGGGTCAGCAGCCAGAGCATGGAAAGGTAATTGCGCTTGACGGCTTTTCTTTCCCGCGTGAGGTCGTTGTATTTCTGGGTCTCCCGGGAGATTTCACTGGAGATCAAGGTGAGCTTCGCGGGCAAGCGCGTGATACCAGCGACTGTTCCCAGCCGCGTGCCAGCCGCATTGAGGATCGGGTCAACTGAAATGAAGAGCACATATTCTCCCACCGGCCAGTGTCCGATGAGGCCGCTTGGGGGGATGCTGCCTCCCCGAACTTGGGGAAAATATCCGGCGACGGCGGCTGCATCGGGCCACGGGTCTCCCGCTTGGGCCACCAGCCGGCCAGAGGAATCAAAGCACATGGCGGCGACGGTTCCAGGGTCCGCGGTTACCTCCTGCGTCACCAGTCGCGCCACCACGGGAGTCCGGTGGTGCTCCATGGCCTCGATCATTTCCGCACTCTCCGCCAGAAAGTTGGAAATGTGGTCGGCGCGCTGGGCGGCCTGGAGTTCGAGCTGCCGCACCAGTTCCTCTGAGTCCTGCCGGATCAGGTCAAGGGGGACGCTGAACCATCGGTCGATGGTGCGGTTCAGCAACCAGGAGGAAAAGACGAAGAGAAAACAGACCGGTACCAGGGAGAGTCCCAGGAACGCCACCACCATTTTGGTCTTGAAGCGCGCCCCCAGTTGCTGTTGCTTTCGTTCCACATAGAGTTTCAAAAGAATGCGCAGCAGGATGAGCGCAAAAATCACAAAGGCAAGGAAAATGACCGTGGAAAGAGCCAGCAACAAGATGGTTTGTTCGGAATTAGTGGGATGAATGAAGAACCACAACTGGAGCGAGACTTGACTCCAGCCCAGGAAGAAAAGGGCCGGGACAACGACCAGCAACACCATCAGGATAATCTTGCGCCGTTGAGCCGGATCAGTATTCATAACCGTCGCCTATGCGGTGGCGTTCCTGAGCGTCAGCCTTCTGTCCTGCCCCATGGTGGCAGCAGCCTGTAATTCTTGGGCCAGCCCTGACGGAAGGAACTCGCGCAGGGGGCATTCCTCACAGTGCGCCACTTGTCGCTGGCAATAGCGTTTGGCGACCTCAACCAGCAGGGCGTGAAACTCATTGTACATCGCCTGATCAGATCCCAGGTGCTGGTGCAGGAATTGCTGGGCGGACTCGTAACTGGCTGTCGCGGGAAGGAGTTGATGACGGGAAAGAACCCGGCGGGTATAAGCATCCGCAACAAAGAGGGGGAGCCGTCCCGCATACAACAGAATCGCATCCGCCGTCTCCGGGCCAATACCCTGGAGAGTGAGAAGTCCCTGCCGGGCGGGCTGGGGCCCTAACTTAAAGAGGGCCTCCAACGAGCCGCCAAAGGCATGCTCGAGCCAGTCCGCAAAAAGGTGAATCGTCCTGGCTTTCTGCCGATAAAAGCCGGCCGGCCTCACCGCGAGCTCCAGTTCGTTTAAGGGGGTCCGCCGAAGACCTCGCCAGGAGAGCAGCCCGGCCCTGCGGAGGTTCTTCAAGGCCAACGTGGCATTTCGCCAAGTCGTGTTCTGGGTAAGAATGGCGCCCAGGATCATTTCCAAGCGCGTTTTGGCAGGCCACCAACCTTGCGGCCCCAGGCGTTCCAGCAGTGTCCGGTAGAACCGGCGAAGTGTTTCACCTGGCGCCGCCTCGCACGGCTGAGCTATCCATTGCATATTATGAAAAGTTATACTCGCCCTACCCCAAAGTCAAGGTGCCCGGGGGGGCGAAAGCCGCCGAGGTGACCGGGTGAATCATACTGGCGAGGGCAACCCTTCGAGGCTCGGGCCGGAGGGCGGCCGGGGGTGTTTCCTGGCGCGCCAGTGGGTGTGGGAAATCGCCTTGACATCTTGCGAGGAGTTCCTTACGATTCAATTAACTACGTGACTTTCAGAGACTTGCCATGGAGTCACACAAGGGCGTGCGGTCTCATGGAGCGGTGTAGACTAAGCCGGGATAGCGAGGGGTTGGGGAATGTCTGGCAAGCTCGGCGAAATCCTGATTAAAGAAAACCTGATTACCCCGGATCAGCTCAAGCAAGCGCTTGATCACCAGAAGGCGAACGGGGGTAGGCTGGGGAATTCCCTGGTTAAGTTGGGTTTTCTAAATGACGATGAGGTCACTGCCGTCCTTTCCCGGCAGTATGGTGTTCCTTCCATCAACCTCGCCTATTTTGAAGTCGATCCCAATGTTATCAAACTGATCCCCATGGAAACGTCGCTGAAATACCAGGTGCTGCCGCTCAGCCGGGTGGGATCGTCGTTGACGTTGGCCATGGTGGATCCCACCAATGTATTCGCCATGGACGATATCAAGTTCATGACCGGATTCAACATCGAACCGGTGGTGGCGTCCGAAGCGGCCATCGTGGATGCCATCAAAAAAAACTATGGAAGCATTGAGGACCAGGAACGCAGGAGAGAGCTGGAAGAAATCGTCAGCTTCATTGATGAAAGCCAAACCGAAAGCCTGGAGCTGGAGGCTGACGAAGATGGGATGTTAAACCTGGAGCAATTGGAGAGAGCGGCCGAGGAAGCTCCGGTCATCAAACTGGTCAACTATATTCTGACCGACGCGGTCAAGCGTGGGGCCAGTGACATTCACCTGGAGCCTTACGAAAAGGAATACCGCGTCCGCTACCGCGTGGATGGCTTGCTCCAGACCATCATGAATCCACCCTTCAAACTGCGCGACGCCATTATCAGCCGCATCAAGATCATGTCGAAGTTGGATATCTCTGAAAAGCGCCTGCCGCAAGACGGGCGCATCATGATCAAAATGATGAAGGATGGGAAGAAGAAGTCGCTCGACTTCCGCGTCTCGGTGCTTCCCACGCTGCACGGCGAAAAGGTCGTCATGCGCTTGTTGGACAAAGAAAACCTGCGCCTCGACATGACCAAGCTGGGGTTTGAGCAGGAGTCACTGGATAAATTCCAGAAGGCGATTTTCAAGCCCTATGGCATGGTTCTGGTGACCGGGCCCACCGGAAGCGGAAAGACCAACACGCTCTATTCCTCGATTTCGCAGCTCAACAAGCCGGAAACCAACATTATTACCGCGGAAGACCCCGTGGAGTTTCAATTGCCCGGCATCAACCAGGTGCAGATGAAGGAGCAGATTGGGCTGAACTTCGCGGCCGCCCTGCGCGCCTTCCTGCGGCAAGATCCCAACATTATCCTGGTGGGTGAGATCCGGGACTTTGAAACCGCGGAAATTGCCATCAAGGCGGCGCTCACGGGCCACCTGGTTCTTTCGACCCTGCACACCAACGATGCACCCTCTACCATTTCGCGATTGATGAACATGGGCATCGAACCGTTCCTGGTGGCCACTTCGGTGCACTTGATCTGCGCCCAGCGCCTGGTCCGGAGGATTTGCCAGGACTGCAAAACTGTGGAGGCGGTATCCCCCCAATTGCTCATTGACGCAGGCTACACCCCGGAAGAAGCCAAGACGGTGAAAGTCTATAAAGGCGCGGGGTGTTCCACCTGTGGTAACAGAGGCTATAAGGGACGCGTGGCCCTATACGAGATCGTCGAGGTTACCGATGAGCTTCGCGAACTGATCCTGGTGGGAGCGTCGGCTCTCGAACTCAGGAAGAAATCGATCGACCAGGGGATGATCAGCTTGCGGCGGAGCGGGTTGATCAAATGCGCGGCGGGGATGACAACGCTCGAAGAAGTTTTTCGTGAAACGGTGCTTTAGCCGGTCGCTCGGCTGAGGACGGGGCGGCCCCCCAAAGGAGTGCAGAAGTAATGGCGTTACCAACACTCAGCGAACTGCTGAAGAGGATGGTCGATTCGGGAGGCTCCGACCTCCACATTACCACCAACTCACCGCCGCGTGTTCGTATCCACGGCGAACTGAAGCCGCTGGACGATGTTCCTCCCCTGGGTCCTGCGGACACGAAACAGCTCGCCTACAGCATTCTGACCGACAACCAAAAGCACCGGTTTGAGGAAAGCCTCGAGCTCGACTTTTCTTTTGGGATCAAGAACATCGCCCGCTTCCGTGGGAATCTCTTCAATCAGCGCGGCGCCACGGCGGGTGTCTTCCGCGTGATCCCCTTCGAGATCAGAACCTTCGAGCAGCTCATGCTACCCCCCATCCTTCGCAAGCTTTGCGAAAAGCCCCGGGGACTCATTTTGGTGACCGGTCCGACCGGCAGCGGGAAGTCGACCACCCTGGCCACCATGCTCAACGTGATCAACCAAACCCGCTATGAGCATATGCTCACGATCGAGGACCCCATCGAGTTTATCCACCCGCACAAGAAATGCCTGGTGAACCAGCGCGAAGTTCACTCGGACACGCAATCCTTTTCCAACGCGTTGCGCGCCGCTCTGCGTGAGGACCCCGACGTGGTGCTGATCGGTGAAATGCGCGACCTGGAGACCATTGAGTCGGCGCTGCGTATTGCTGAAACGGGCCACCTGACGTTTGCCACCCTGCACACGAACTCCGCCTCTTCGACCATCAACCGAATCATCGACGTGTTTCCCTCGCACCAGCAGTCGCAGATCCGGGCGCAATTGTCACTGGTGCTGGAGGCCGTGCTTTGCCAGTCGCTCTTGCCCAGGGCAGACGGGCGGGGCCGGGTAATGGCCATGGAAATCCTGATTCCGAATGCGGCGGTTCGAAATCTCATCCGCGAGGACAAGATTCACCAGATCTACTCCACCATGCAGTCGGGCCAGGATAAGTTCGGAATGCAGACTTTTAACCAAGCGCTGTTTGCAAATTATCAGCAGAAAGCGATTACCCTGGAGACGGCGCTGAGCCGTTCGAGCAATGTCGACGAACTTCAGGACATGATTAATCGGGGCGGCGCCGTGGGCGGAACTGTGCAGCGACCGCCGATGCCTTATGCTCCTGCTCGGAGGTAGCGCGCTCGGTTGGCCCCAGACAGGCCTCCAGGGTGGCGGCGCCGGGAAAGGGGCGGAGCAGAACGGAGTGAGGTGAAGCGATGGCGCAATTTGAATATCGTGGGACTTCGCGAACTGGCCAGTCGGTAAGTGGGACCAGGGTCGCTTCCAATCGCGAAGCGTTGGACGCGATGCTCCGCCAGGAGCAGATTACCCCCACCCGGATCGTTGAAAAGGGACGAGAGATCGCCATTCCCAAGCCCAAGGTGGCGGGTAAGGTTTCCGCCAAAGAGCTCGCCGTATTCACACGGCAGTTTTCGGTGATGATTGATGCTGGATTGCCACTGGTCCAGTGCTTGGAGATCTTGTCGACCCAGCAGGAAAACAAGTCCTTTGCGAAGGCGTTGACGGACGTGCGGACTTCCGTGGAGGCGGGCTCAACGCTTGCCAATGGTCTGCGCCAGTATCCCAAGATCTTTGACCCCCTCTACTGCAACATGGTGGAGGCTGGCGGAGACGGGCGGTATTCTCGACACCATCCTGCAGCGACTCTCGGGCTACATTGAAAAAGCCGTCAAACTCAGGCGCGCCGTGCAGTCCGCGTTGATTTACCCGATCGCCGTGCTGCTTATCGCCGGCGGCGTGATCTTCCTCCTGCTTTGGAAAGTGGTTCCCATCTTTGCCACCCTGTTCGCGGGGCTGGGCGTAGAGTTGCCTTTGCCCACGCGAATTGTGATCGGGCTCAGCAACGCCATCGGAACGTTTGCGATCCCGCTGATTGTGGCGGCCGGTTTTGGCGTGTGGGGATTCAAGAAATACTATGAGACTCCTGATGGCCGGCTGGTGATTGACTCGTTAATTCTGAAGCTCCCCGTGCTCGGAAATCTGATGAGGAAGATCGCTGTGGCGCGTTTCACCCGTACCCTGGGTACCCTGATCACGAGCGGCGTTCCGATGCTCGAAGCCATGGATATCACCGCGCGTACCTCCGGGAACGCCGTGGTTGAAAGGGCCATCCTCAGTGTCCGGAGGGCCATCGAAACGGGCCGGACGATTGTTGACCCCCTGCGCGAAACAGGGGTGTTTCCGAACATGGTCACACAAATGATTGGGGTGGGTGAGCAGACCGGTGCTTTGGATGCCATGCTGAATAAGGTTGCCGATTTTTATGAGGACGAAGTTGACGCCGCGGTGGGCGATCTGCTTACCGCGATGGAACCGATGATCATTCTCATTCTGGGCGTGGTCGTTGGCGGTGTGGTTATTTCCATGTATCTTCCCCTGTTCAGTCTGATTGGGAAACTGGCAGGCTAGGACGCCGAAATGCTACTTGGGGTCCCCCGTCCCGCTGCCGGCGGACCCCAGGGAAGAACTCCACTCGCGATAGGTTGGCCAGCCCACCGTTTTCCTGGGCTATCCTCCTAGCCAGGTCACGGCAAGTCCGCCGCCCCCACCACTCGTCGGCCGGCCTCGGGCTCCAAGCTGAGATCGCCGGACCGAGGGGAGGAAATGGAGCCAAAATGAATTCTGGATTGTGCCTTGCCCAACCCCTTAACCGGGGGACGGGGCAGGGGGCATCAGCCTTCATGCCTTGGAACTAATTACCTCCGCGCGGGGGCGTAGTTAACCCGAATGTTCTTATGACCTCTACCGGCGAAATAAAGGATTGGCTTCCGTGGGTCATCAAGATCCGGTTCGTGATCATCGTTTTTGTATTCGCCATCGATTATGCCATCCGGCAATTGGCTCCTGACCCTGCCAATGCCACCTCCATCAAGTATTTGGGGGTGGCGGTCATTCTCTGGTTGATCCTGAGCCTCTTCTTCCTGATTTACAATCAGATCAGTCAAGACTATCTGCTGCAGGCCTATCTTCAGATTTTCTTGGATGTGGTCATCATCACTGGCATTCTCCATGTGACGGGCGACCTGGAGAGCAATTATCTTTCTCTGTATCTGGTCGCGATCATCCTGGCCAGTATCCTTCTTCCCCGCGCCCGGGCGTTCATGGTGGCGGCGGTGAGTTTCGTGCTGATGGGTTCGGTAATCGAGCTCGCTTACCTGCCGAGTATCTACCCTCAGCTCGTGGAGCATTACCCGGCTCTGCATATTCTGGCCACCGCCTCGTCCCTGCCGGTAGACCTGAGAACGCTGCAGGTTAAGATTAGTGCGAGCCTTTTCGCCTTTTTTGCAGTGGCCTATCTTTCCAGCCACTTGGCGGAAAGTCTTCGCAAGGCTGGGGCTGAGTTGCGGGACAAGAGCGGACAAGTCGCCAGCCTCCAGGCCAAAAACGAAAACATCATCCAGAGTATGAGCGAAGGTCTATTGAGCACCGATCTCGACGGAACCATCACGGAATTAAACCCGGCGGGGGCGGAGATTCTGGGCCGCGAGATTGAAGTCCTTCGTGGGCGACGGATTGAGACAGTGTTCCGCGGCCTGCCACATGATCGGGGCGGGCATGAGGCTGACTCGCCCCCTTTCCGCCAGGAAATCACGTATCGTCATCCCCAGCGGGAGCACCGCATCCTAGGTGTCTCATCATCTCCACTGGTGGTGCCAGAAGTGGGCGCGGTGGGGTACGTTTACAACTTTCAAGACTTGACGGAGGAAAAGCGGCGAGAAGTCGAGTACCGGACCAAAGACCGCATGGCGACCCTGGGCCGCATGGCAGCGGGCATCGCTCATGAAATCCGCAATCCTCTCGCCTCGATCGCAGGCTCTGTGAAGCTCTTGGATTCCATCAGCCAGCTTGACGAGGATCAGGCGAAGCTGATTGCGATTGTCAGCCGGGAATCTGAGCGGCTCAACAAGCTGGTTTCCGATTTTCTGCTGTACTCGCGAGACCAACGATTAGAGTTTCACCGGGTTGACGTGGTCAATCTGCTGGAGGAGACTCTTCTGCTGGTCGAACATCATCCGCTTTTTGGCCCGCAGTTCCGGATTGAACGCAAGTTTCCCCGACGGGCGGTGACGCTGACCGCCGATGCCGATAAGCTCCGGCAGGTCTTTTGGAATATTTGTGACAACTCGCTCAAAGCGATGCCCAGCGGAGGGGTGCTTAGCGCCCAGGCGGAAGAGACGGGCGACAAAGTTCGCATCGTCCTGAGCGACAGTGGCATCGGCTTTACATCTGTGCAGCTGGAAAAACTCTTTGAGCCATTTCAATCAGGTTTCAGCGAGGGAACGGGGTTGGGATTGGCGCTCGTTTATCAGATCATCCAGGGGCATCAGGGCTCCATCCAAGTCGAGTCCAAGCCTGGAAGGGGGGCGCGCTTTTTGATCGAATTGCCACGTCCGGACTCGCCGCTCCTGCTTTCCAAGGGGGGAACGGCTCAGCCGGTCGCCGATTCCCGGCGACCGAGGGAGGGAATTATCCCATGAGGAGCAACTGATGGCTCGACTCTTGGTCGTCGATGACGAGAAATCGCTGTGCCAACTGCTCGAAATCGCTTTTCGGAAAGACGGACACCTGGTTGAAACCGTTTCCAGTGGCCAGGCCGCCAAAAAGAAGATCGAGTCCCAGGTTTATGACTTGATCATTTCGGACATCCGCATGCCGGACCTGACCGGGATCGAATTACTGGAATATGCCCGTGACACTCGTAACCCGGCTGCGTTCCTTCTTATTACGGCCGTCCCCACTATGTCGACCGCCATCCAGGCTTTGAACTTGGGAGCATACCGGTATGTCATCAAAACCGACACGCTTGTGGAAGAGCTGAAGCTGACGGTGAACCGCGCCTTGGAAGAGTTAGCTCTGCGCGAAGAGAACATCCGCCTCCGGCGCGAGCTTTTGCGCCTGTTTGCCGCGCAGAACATCGTGGGCCGCAGCCACTCAATCGAAGCCATCCTGGAGATGGTTCGAACCGTCGCCCCGACGACCAGTACGGTCTTGATTACTGGCGAAAGTGGGACGGGCAAGGAACTGGTGGCGCGCGCCATTCATGAAGCCAGTACGCGCCGGGAAAAACCCTTCGTCTCGATCAACTGCGGGGCCTTTCCCGAAACCCTTTTGGAAAGCGAACTCTTCGGATATCTCCGCGGGGCATTTACGGGTGCGGAATCGAACCGCAAGGGCATTATTGAATCGGCGCATGGGGGAACACTTTTCCTGGATGAAATCGGGGAAACTAGCCCCGGGATGCAAGTTAAACTTTTGCGGGTCTTGCAGGAAAGGACGGTCCGGCCTCTGGGCGGCACCATGGATGTCTCTGTGGATGTACGCTTAATCGCTTCCACCAACCGGGATCTGAAGCGGATGGTAGCCAGTGGGCAGTTTCGGGAGGATTTTTATTATCGCATCAGCGTGATCCCCATTCATGTCCCGCCCTTGCGAGAACGCCCCGACGACATCGAACCCCTGGCACGACACTTCCTACGTAAGTTCGCCCTGCAAATGGGAAAGCCCTTGAGTGATTTCAATCCTGAGGCGCTGGCAACCTTAAAGCGCGGGAGTTGGCCCGGGAATGTCCGGGAACTGGAAAATGCCGTCGAACATGCTGTCGCCGTGAGCGAAAGCCGCCAGGAACTGGTCGAACTATCACACCTTCCCGAATCAGTAACCGGATTCGCCATGAGCGGTGAAAGGGTCATTCAGATCCCGGCGGAAGGTATTGATTTTGAGGTTCAGATTTCACAAACAGAGAAGCAATACCTGGTGGCAGCGCTGCAGGCAGCGGGAGGAGTTCGTCGCCGAGCCGCGGATATCCTCCATATGTCTTATCGCTCCTTCCGGCACTACGCGAAGAAGTACGGAATCTAGCTGGGTATAGAAGCGTGGCTGCCACGCTTGTATTACTTGTGAGTTATCGCATATATTATAATAGCTTCAGTAGAACCGAACCGCAACCTTGCTCGCCGCGTCGTTGCTTCCAGGCTAAGTGGCATGTGCCTTGGCCTCATCTGCACGATTAGGTGACAGAAATTGTCGTAGGGTTTAGACAAAAACAGGCTTTTTCCCTTCCAGCGGGTGACCTGCTGGAAAGTCCGGAGGGGGGCTTAGTGCATCATTCTCATGATAAAAGGGATGGAGTCGGTGTGAAGGTATTTCTCTATTGGACTTGGCGTCCCACTTGCACACCTTCAGTTACGGTTACCAATTTGGAATTCCCAGGCGGTTGATTGAGAATAGAGGAGGATTGAATGAAGAAGGGTTCGAAGGGTTTCTCACTGATTGAGTTGTTGATCGTTGTCGCGATCATTCTGATCATCGCGGCAATCGCCATTCCCAACCTATTGCGTTCGCGCATTGCGGCGAACCAAGCCTCGGCCGTAGGGTCGCTCCGTACCCTGAACACCGCCGAGATAACCTACTCCACGACTTACAACACCGGGTATCCGGCGTTCATGAGCTATCTGGCTCCGCCCACGACAGTGGGGGCGAACCCGACCTCAACAGCCGCGGGGTTGATTGATAGCGTGCTGGCAGCGGGCAACAAGAGCGGCTATACCTTTGCGTACTCGGCGGGCCCCCCTGACGCGACAACCCGCATCAACACGTACCAGTACACGGGTTCACCCATCAGCAACAACACCGGAACGAACTACTACTTCACCGACCAGTCGGGCGTGATTCGTCAGAACTCGACGACCACCGCCAGTTCCACGGACTCGCCGATTGCCGGCTAAGTCTGTTGGGACACGGGAAGGATTCAAAGGGGAGTCAAAGGACTCCCCTTTTGTTTTGACTTGGCCCTCGGCAGGGGAAATCTCACCGCAACGTTTGCCTGCTCGAAGCTTCCATCTCCGTCCCTCATTGAAGCGGGGGTTTGGTTTGCTGCTTTAACTGATTTTCAATCTCCGCGACCTGTTCAAACGCTGATCTTTCACCCGGGTAATTTAACAGCTCCATCCGGAACTCGCGGAGGGCGCCGTTCAGGTCTCCTTGCGTCTTTAGCATGATCCCGAGGGCAAAATGGTAAGCGTAGCCCTTGGGGCGAATCGCAATCGCTTGCCGCACCGCAGCGATGGCCTCGGGGGTTTGGCCCATCTTGAAACGCGTCATCCCCAGGTACAGGAAGGCATCCGGTTTGTAGGGTTTGATGCGGATGGCCTCCAGGAAATACTTCTCTGCTTCCGGTTGTTGCCCCAATTTGTAGTAAGTGTAAGCCAGGTTGTAGCTGGCGGGCCAGAAGTTCGGATACCGTTTTTCCACGTCCGTAAGGCGTTCGAGGGCGGGGGCGTACATCCCCTTCTCGCCCAGGACGATGGCATAGTCGATTTCGACAAAGCGGTTGTGTGGCGCTCGGCTGATGTTGTACGAATAAAAGGTATCATTATCTCTGAAGTATTGGCTCGCTGTAACTGTTCCGTAGCTCAGAATTGTAGCCAGGCACAATACGGTAATGAGGAGGGATGCTGGCAGGCCCCAATATCGTGGTTGTCCCCTGCATACCTTCCTCAGGAGAAGTGCAGCGAGAACTGCCAGACCAACGGAGGGGAGGTAAAGGTACCGGTCGTGGGCAAAATCGTCTGCGGCAAAGACCTGGATATTGAGCAGTGGAATAAATGGCACTACCAACCAGGTCGCAAAGAAGGCGGTGGCACGAGAGCGCCGAGCCCAAGCGACCAGGGCAAATCCGACACAGACATCCAGGATGGCGGGCAGAATGAAATTCCGCAGAGTGGGGTGGACCACGGCAGGCATGTCATAAAAGGTGGTCAGGCCGACGGGCCACAGCAGGTGGCGTATCCAGAACCAAATTAGCCCGGGCCAGGTGAAGAGCAACTGGCTGGCACTGAGAGGTGTAATAGTGTGGCTGAATCCTTTCAGAGCATGGATTCGCGCTGGCAGGTAAAGGAGCCCTAGGAGAAAGTACGCCCAGGTTTTCCGAAGTGCCCCTCCACACCAATCGACAACTCTCCTTCCTTGCAGCGGCCTTCCCCATTCCGGCCTATAGACCCACTCATAGACAAGTAGAAAGCCGGGAAGTATCACAGCGGTTTCCTTTTCCAAAATGGCCAGAGCAAATAATGCCAGGGAGGCAAGTTTCCATGGAAGGACCCGTTCGTCGTCTCGCCGCGACTGGAGGTAACAAAGGAATGAACCTATAAGAAAGATCCCCAGCAAAGGTTCAGTTACCCCCGAGATCCAGGCCACAGCCTCGATGTGCGCGGGATGGAGGCCGAAAATCAGCGCCGCCAGTGTTGCGACATCCCGGTTTACCAGCCGTCCCGCCAGGAGATACACCAAGAAAGTGGTTAGAAGGTGTGTCAGGATGGTGGTGAGATGCCATCCCCACGGTTGGTTTCCGAAAATCGCGTCGTTGATTCTCAGCCAGAACACGAAAAGTGGGCGGTAATAGTTCCCCAGGTCTTCCGGGTCGACCCCCTCCCAAACGTGTGACGCAAAGTAGCCGGGGACGTCCCGCCAGGAATGGACCACGGGATTCTCCACAATCTGGCCTCCGTCATCATGGACAAACTGGTAATGGAGCGTGTGGCTGTACGCCGCAAAAGTTAGCGCCAGAACCAGTGCGATCCCCAGCCCAAAAGGGAGGCTTTGGGCAACTCCGCGGGTTTCTTTCGGCAGCTCCCGTGTTGTCACACCCTCGCGTTCGGGAGAGCTAACATTGGTGTGGGGTTTGGTGGACATAGGTCGCGACTTATTCCTCGTCATGGATGGATCGTCTTAACCGCACAGTATAGACCAAGGGTCAATATATTTGGATCACAGTACCGGAAATAGGGGTAGCGAATCAGCCTCCCGCAGCGGTGCTCCGTGCCTGCCCCGCCTTGAGGGGGAGCACCGGAATCTTTTGAATCAAAAGCCGACGGTCCCTGCCCCTGGGTGGGATACTCCAACCGCCGCCATTAAAAAACGAAAGTGACCCACTCCCGAGATAGGGAGCCAACGTAGCTTGCACCCAGCCTGCTCCCTTGAGACATTTACTGAGATGCAGGCAGGGTTTGCGACCGGCTGCAAGGGTTACCACTGCAGCTCTCGGCCCTCGGAATTGTGCCGAAATCTCAACCCTTGAGATGACAGGATTTGTCTCTGGCGTTCGACAAAAATAGGCATCGGGTGCGCCAATCTGAAGAGCGAGGATGGGATGGAACATGGATTTCCTTCAATCCATTGAAAAGAGGCGTATTGTTTTCTGAGAAAAGTGAAAAATCAGCCGACTCTTGGAAGGCAAGTTGCCTTACCCACAGGTGTGTATCTCCTGGGAATTCCCAAGTGGTAACAACCAAATCTATGGAGGGCTGAATGAAGAAAAATTCAAAGGGTTTCTCGCTGATTGAACTCTTGATCGTTGTCGCGATCATTCTGATCATCGCGGCAATCGCCATTCCCAACCTATTGCGTTCGCGCATTGCGGCGAACCAAGCCTCGGCCGTAGGGTCACTCCGCACCCTGAACACCGCCGAGATAACCTACTCCACGACTTACAACACCGGGTATCCGGCGTTCATGAGCTATCTGGCTCCGCCCACGACAGTGGGGGCGAACCCGACCTCGACAGCCGCGGGGTTGATTGATAGCGTGCTGGCAGCGGGCAACAAGAGCGGCTATACCTTTGCGTACTCGGCGGGCCCCCCTGACGCGACAACCCGCATCAACACGTACCAGTACACGGGTTCACCCATCAGCAACAACACCGGAACGAACTACTACTTCACCGACCAGTCGGGCGTGATTCGTCAGAACTCGACGACCACCGCCAGTTCCACGGACTCGCCGATTGCCGGCTAAGTCTGTTGGGACACGGGAAGGATTCAAAGGGGGAGTCAACGGACTCCCCTTTTTTTTCATGCCTCATATCCCTCGGATGTCCAACCCACGTCAGGTATACTTATTCTCACGGCTTAAGGCGCGGGCAAGAGACCAAGCGGTGAGAATCTCCTGTCAGCGCAGAATGGGCAATCCAAGGTATGTTTGCCATTGAAATAATAAAACTGACGAAAGAGTACAAGGTGGGTTTTTGGAAGACCCGAGTAATTCGCGCCCTGGACTCGCTTGATTTGCAGGTAGATACTGGCGAGGTCTTCGGCTTGCTTGGGCATAATGGAGCGGGGAAGACCACCACGCTCAAGACTTTGTTCCGCTTGATCTTCCCGACTTCCGGAACCGCGCGCATTCTGGGGAAAGAGCTCGACGATGGAACGCTTCACGAGCGGGTCGGATACCTTCCCGAGAACCCCTATTTCTATGACCACCTGACGCCGGAGGAGTTCCTCAATTACGCGGGCCGGCTTTTCGGAATAGGGAAAGGTGACCTACGCCGCCGAGTGAATCAGCTCTTGGACCGGGTGGGGCTTACCGAATCGCGGAACGTTCCGTTGCGGAAATTCTCCAAGGGTATGGTGCAGAGAGTGGGGATCGCGCAAGCCTTGATTAATGACCCGGAAGTAGTTTTTCTGGATGAGCCCATGTCTGGCCTGGACCCCGTGGGGCGACGCGAAGTGCGGGATCTGGTCCTGCAATTACGCGACGAGAAGAAGACCGTCTTCTTTTCGACCCATATCCTATCAGATGCGGAAACGTTGTGTGATCGAGTTGCCATCCTGAATCGCGGGAAACTGCAGGGGTGTGGTCATCTGCGCGAAATCCTGCGCTTGGGAGTATCGAGCACGGAGTTGTTGCTGGAAAACCCCGCGGAGGGGTTGCTGGACGAGTTGCGCCCCTACACTGTTTCGGTGATTCGAGCCGGGGACCGAGTTCGGCTGCAAATCGGCGAGGAATCCAATGTCGCCAAGATCTTGGAACTGGTTGTACACGGCAACGCGAAGGTTGTCTCACTCAACCCTGTGAAGATGTCGTTGGAGGACTATTTCCTGGCGCAAGTCTCCCCCCACGTGGGACAAGACTCGGGTAGCGCACCGTGCGCGCGGGATCATTAAGGCTGGCCCTATGGGACAAATCGTAACCATAGCCCTCGCGACCTTTAAGGAATCGGTGCGGGAGCGGGTTCTCTACAACCTCGTGGTCTTTGCCTTCTTGATGATTGCCGCCGCAATTCTTCTGGCCAACATATCCTTAGGTGTGGAGCAGATTCTCCTGGT
This sequence comes from uncultured Acidobacteriota bacterium, assembly GCA_963804995.1. GTDB lineage: Bacteria > Acidobacteriota > Terriglobia > UBA7540 > UBA7540 > Bog-366. The sequence goes on along the minus strand of CAWDSK010000006.1, from coordinate 459,638 downwards.
GAACCTGGGGCTTACCGCCATCTCCATGTTCGGCTTGCTGATGGCGATCTTCATAGGTATTGGATTGGTCTCCAAGGAAATCGAGCGGCGGACAATCTACAACATCCTTTCGAAACCGGTCGCGCGCGCTCAATTTATCCTGGGTAAATATGCCGGACTTCTGCTCACCCTTTTCGTCAACACCGCCATCATGACCGCGGGCTTTTATGCCGCCCTGGCCTTCCAGAATAAAGGCCTGACCGGACAAGACCTTTCCCTCCTGGCGGCTGTGTATTTTATCTTGTTACAGTTTGCCATCGTGACGGGCGTGGCACTTTTCTTCTCGTGCATCTCCACGCCGATACTCTCCGCCGTTTTCACATTCTCGCTGTTTGTAATCGGAAACTTCTTGAGTGACATCCGCTGGTTTGGGCAGGAGAGTCAAAGCTCCATCCTCAAGAAGATCACTGCCGGGTTATACTACGTGTTGCCAAACTTCAGCGACTTCAATGTCATAAATCTGGCGGCGCATGGTGTAACCATCTCTCGTCCCCTTCTTGCCGCCAACACTTGTTATGCCGTTCTCTATATTGCCATAGTGGTCTCAGCCTCGGTGCTAGTCTTTGAAGAACGGGAATTCCGATGACCCTTTCGTGGCTACAGATTGGGCGGAAAGACCTTGTACGCCTGGCGTGTGGGTGCATCGTGGCGGGGGGATTGCTCTCCTTATTTCCCCTCCAGCGGAGCATTGACCATGACCGTGGGGGAAGCGAGAGTGAAAGTGAGGAAATCCTCTTCTTGCCCTCGGGCCCGACGCTTCGTCGCTTGAGTGGGGGATATTCAGGCCTGCTGGCGGACATCTACTGGACCAGAGCCGTGCAATATTATGGGCGCAGGCGCTTGGCGCACGCCAAGGATTATGCACTTCTTGGAGCCTTGCTCAACATTACCACGGAACTTGACCCGAACTTGCTCATCGCCTACCGATTCGGTTCCCTCTTCTTGGCAGGGAAGCCACCGGAAGGCGCAGGAAGACCTGACCTCGCCATCCACTTGCTCCATCGTGGGATTGTTGCCAACCCAAGCTATTGGCGCTTGTGGGAGGACACGGGATTTATCTACTATTGGGATTTGAAGGATTACGCTCACGCGGCCGTAGCCTTCCGGACCGGGAGCGAACGGCCTGGCGCGCTGCCGTGGATGCGGGTTCTCGCCGCCTCGGTGGCGGCCCAGGGCGGCGAGCTATCGACTTCTTACGTCCTCTGGTCAGAAATCGCAAGGACCGCCGGGAACGAGGCTATTCGACGGTCCGCCGAAAACCACTTGGCCGCCTTGGATACTCAGTTGGCCTTCAACAAACTCAATGGCTTGCTGACCCTGTACCGGAAACAGCAAGGCCGGGAAGCCCGTTCCATTCAAGATCTGATGGTGGCAGGCTATATCCGCGGGATTCCGATTGACCCCTCCGGTGAACGGTACATCATTGGGCCGGATGGCCGCGCCTCCCTGGGGCCGGGGAGCAGAATTGATTTGGGTCTCTTGCAGTAGGGAACGCCCCGGGAGCAGAGGTAAATCTACGTGGAAATCATACGTTTCATCTTTTGGGAAGCCGCTAAAGTTTTGGGGTTGGTTTTCCTCGGACTCCTCTCGGCCAAGGCTGTGGGTGGTCTCCTGGTGCGGAGGGCTTGGATCAAGCCTGCGCTCTATGGGGTCATCTTGCTCCTCGCGGCCGTCGGATCGTGGAATGTCGGCAACGACATCGCAGCGGAAGTTTACATGTGGAGTTGCTACAGCAACCTGGGCCAAGGGGATCTGGTGAGAGGGTATTCCAATGCGGTCATGGCGGTGAGCCTGCGCCCTGCCAGTCTGCCTTACTGGCGTGCGTTGGTGCAGAGCAAGATCCGGTTGCAGCAATTGCAATCCGTTCTGGATGACGAGGCGGCGTTCCGGACCCTTGGTGGCGGTAAGCTTGACGAGGAGGATGACTATCGATTCGCCCTCTGCGCCTTCTTCCTGGGCCAATACGACCCGGCCATCGCCACAACCTCGCACCTGATTAGTCAGAATCCTTCCTATGCCGCCCCATACATTTTGCAAGGCCTGGCTTACACTGCGGAAAGAAAATTTACCGAAGCGGAGAAGAGTTTCCTGGCAGTTCTTCAAATGTTTCCCACGCATCAAGCCGCCGTGGAGGGTCTTGCCCGCGCGTATTACCTGGCCGGGGATCGACAGCGCGCCCTCTACGTGCTTGACGCGACCAGGAAACTCCCCTTTCCTGTGCCCGCCCGGCAAAGGTTCGAGGCGCTGAAGGGGCTTTATGGCCAATAGCCACCGCCTCACGCTGCGTTTGCGATTGGAAGACCTGGTCGCCCTGACCTTTCTCCTGATCAACCTCCTCCTGAGGATTCTTTCTCGCGGCGTGGTACATCAGAATTTCAGCCCTGCCGATGTCCTCATCATCATTCCCGCCGTGACCCTGTTGCTCGGGAAGGAGCTGGTGCACTACTTCATTGCCGGAAAATCCGAACCCGGTGGTTCCAGGCAGGGCCCCTTGGATTTTGTACGGCCCTATTGGGAGATCATCCGCGATTGGTTTCCCTTCCTGGCGATCCTGCTGATGTACTACTCCCTGTGGGGTGATGCGACCCTGATGCTGGTCACCACAGACCGCGACCAGGCACTGATCGCGCTCGACCAGCGACTCTTCGGATTCCAAGCCAGCCTGGTTCTGCAACGTATCATTTCACCCGGGCTCACGACCTGGATGGAATTTGCCTATTTCTTTCACGTCGTCAATATTCCGCTGGTCGCGTGCTTTCTCTATGCTTTCAGGGGCCGAGTCCGGTTTCGCGAGATGATGAGCGGCATCATGGTGGTTTCGTTCTTGGGATTGCTGGGGTACTTGCTGGTCCCAGCCATCGGGCCGGTATACACCTTGCGCGATCAATTCACGGTTCCCTTACGGCAATCCCTGGGGGTTTTCAATCGCGAGGTGGATTTCATGGATTTTGCCCGCATCCGCCGGGATGTTTTCCCCAGCTTGCATGTGGGGATCTCCTTTGTCGTTTGGCTTTACGCGTACAGGAACTCCAAGAAGCTCTTCTGGATCCTCGCGCCCCTGATCATCAGTTTGTGGTTTTCTACCGTATATCTTCGCTACCATTATTTGATCGATGTCCTCGCTGGCTTGATCCTCGCCCCGCTTTCCTTCGGGCTCGCCAATTGGCTCTTCCGCCACTTTGGGGAGGTCCCTGTACATGTCCCCATTCCGGTGAGTTGGGCTGAGCGCCTCCCCTGGCTCGCCAAGGCGCCGGATGCCACCCTCCCGGAGAAACTTGAGGAAGGACGATGACAGGACAGGGCGAGAGAGCTTCGAATGTCTTGGAGATGGCTTCCGACGGATCGCGCCGGAAGGGAAGTTCTCCCTATGCCGGGCTGATCGCGCTGCTGCTTTTGCTCGCGGTCATCCCTTACTTCAACACCCTCCAAAATGGCTTCGTCTATGACGACAACAATGAGGTGCTGACGAATCCTTACATTCGAAGTTTCGGACACCTCGGAGATATCTTCTCCACTCGAACCCTGGCCCACCTGGGTGCGCGCGGTGCAACCAATTACTATCGCCCCATCAGCATCCTGGGTTTCCTGCTGTGTTACAAAGTCTTCCAGGTTCTTCCCTACGGTTATCATTTGGCGAATCTTGTGCTCCACGCCCTCATGGTTTGTCTTCTGTTCGGGCTCTCCAGACGACTATTCCGGGATGATTGGCTGGCCTTCGCGGCGGCGGCTTTATTTGCCTTGCACCCCATTCACACCGAATCCGTGGCTTGGGTTTCGGCGGTGACTGACTTGGAGCTGGCGGTTTTCTATTTGGTTACTTTCTGGTTCTTCCTGGCCAGCGCGCGTCCCGACGGCAAGCGGTCCGAGCTCGCCCAACTGGGCATGATGGGCGCCTTTGTCTTGACCGTCCTTTCCAAAGAACAAGCTGTGACTCTGCCCCTCCTGGCGATGGTTTACGAGCACTTCTATCGAGGCGATCGCGGCCGGACGACTTGGCTCCAGAAGGTCGCCCGCTATGGTGTCCTCTGGTTACTCGTCCTCGCGTACGTCCTGTTTCGAATTCGCTTTTTTGGAGCCTTTGCCCCGGTCCTCCTGACCGCCCATGTGACCTGGTATGAGGCCATCCTCTCCAGCATTCCGCTTGCCGGGGAGTACTTATGGAAAATGGTCTGGCCGGCTCGCCTTAGCGCCTTTTACGCTTTTCATAAGAGCGTCACACCCCTTGACCCGCGCGTTCTGGCGGGTCTTGTGGGCCTGGGATTGTGCGGGCTCGCCTTTGGGTTCCTTTGGAAGCGCGCGCGGCCCATATCCTTCGGGTTCATTTGGTTCTTCATCAATCTGGCGCCCGTTTTGAATTCGCGCTGGCTCGGCCCCAACGTTTTCGCGGAAAGGTACCTGTATCTTCCCTCCGTTGGCCTTTGCTGGGTAGGCGCTTGGGGCCTCCAACGAATCTGGTCTCATGCCTCCCGGCGCGCCCCCGCCTGGCGCTGGGCCGTGGGCATTGGGCTGGGCGTGGTTGCAGTCTTGGCCATAGGGCGTATCGTGACTCGCAATCGTGATTGGTCGGATGAAGTAACCTACTACACCGTGACTCTGGCGGCTGAACCCGAAGCTGCCGGTTACCGGCTTAACCTGGGTACGGTGTACTGGAATCATTTGCAACCCGGCGCAGCCGAGCGCGAATGGCGGGAGGCTCTGAAGAAATCCCCGGATAGCGCCTTCCTTCTTAACAACCTGGGTTTGGTTTATGCCAGCAAGAAGCAGTACGATGATGCCCAGGTGTACTTCGAGCGATCCATGCGTTTTCGCCCGAACTTTACGGATGCCCATTTGAACCTCGGCCGGCTTTACGAGGAAACTGGAAAGCTGCCCGAGGCCGAGCTGCAATTGCGGGCGGCGGTGGCCTTGGCGCCTTTGAGTGTCCAGACGCGCAACGAGTTGGGAAGTTTCTATTTCAAAACCGGCCGCCTCGCGGAGGCCGAGGCACAGTTCCAAGAGTCGGTCGACAGCATACCCAACCTCGGCGCCTACAATGCCATCGGGGATATCAATGCGCGCCTGGGGCGCAGAGATGTCGCCGAGAAAGCGTATCGGCAAGCCGTGGCTCAGGATGACCTGGATAGCCACGCGCATTTTGCCCTGGGAAACATACTCGAAGCCACGGGGCGGCCGGAAGAAGCGTTGCGGGAGTTCCAGGCGGGCCTGGCCTCTGACCCCCGCAACGCGGAGGCGCAGGCGGCTCTCCAGCGGCTATTGTCAACCTCACATGACGTCCATTAACCTTCGGCGGCGTTTGGTCAGGGGCTTGGTCCTCCTGGTTCTGGCGCTGGGACTTTCGCAAGGCGGAATCGCGAGCGGCCAGAAACCACCCGTCCCACCCCCAACCGTGGACGCCTACGTTCACGCCTTCGAGTCGAGCTATCACCAGGTGCAAAGTTTGCGGGCAGGCTTTTCCGAGACTTATGCTGAGGAGGGTCGGACCCGCAGCGAGTCGGGAATCGCCTGTTTCGCGCGGGGCGGGGTGATGCGTTGGGACTATCAGCATCCCACCCAGAAACTCTTCCTCTCTGACGGAAAACATTTGCTGCTCTACATTCCCGAAGAGAAACAACTCACGCGCTCGCCGGTCAAGTCGAGCGACGATGTTCGTGTGCCCTTCCAATTGCTCCTTTCGCGCTTGAATCTCGGGCGCGTGTTCGCGCGCATCGAGTTTGCCGATGCGGCGCTCCCCCATGAGGCTGCTGACCGCGTGCTGCGCGCCTACCCGAAGAAAGAGTTCGCCGAGGATTATCAGGACGTCCTCATCGAGCTTGACCCGCAGTTTGATATCCGGCGACTGGTGGTGGATCTTCCCGATCGCGGCCGGATGGAATTCCAGTTCGACCACATTGAACGCAACCCTCCGTTGGCCCCCTCGCTCTTTCGCTTCATCCCCCCGCCCGACACCGAGATTATCGACCAGCACTGACAGCGCCCAGGTTTCATCAGCGTTTCTTGAGGGTAACCCTGATCCCTTTCCAGGGGCGGAGGGTCAGGGAAGCAGCGATGGAAACGCGGTGGCTCGGAACCAGTTGGAGTTGATATTTCTGCGCGATCATGGCCAGCAGCAGGGGCACTTCGGCCTGGGCAAAAGTATTGCCGATGCAGACGCGGGGTCCAGCCCCAAAGGGGAAATAGGCGCAGCGCGGCAGGGTCTTGGCAAAGTCGTTCTCCCAGCGCTCAGGAATGAATTCTTCCGGGCGGTCAAAGTATCGCGGGTCACGATGCACCGCCCATTGGAAGATGGCCAGGGTGGCTCCGCGCGGAACTTGATACCCGCCGATTTCGCAGTCTTTCAGAGCCTCACGCACCACGCCAAAGGCGGGAGGATAAAGGCGCAACGATTCCTTGAACACCATCTCCAGGTACGGGAGGCGGGCCAAATCCTGATAGGTTGGCGTCCGGCCCTCCAGGACGCGATCCACTTCTTCCCAGAGTTTTTGTTCTGCTTCCGGATTTTTCCCCAAAAGATAGAAGGTCCAGGAGAGCGCCAGTGCGGTGGTTTCATGGCCGGTGAAGAAGAGAGTCATCATCTCGTCGCGCATTTGGCGTTCTGACATCACACCGCCATCCTTATCTTTGGGGTGTAATAAGGTTGAGAGCATGTCGTGGGAGTCCCCATTGTGGGCGGATTTCCGCCGAATCAATTTCAAGACGATCTTGTCCAGCCGCTTGATGGCGCTGCGATAGCGCAGGTTCTCAGGTGTGGGGAGCCACTCCGGAATCAGGTACAGGCCAAAGCGATTGTCATACTGCTTGAAGAAGGCCAGGAAGGCGTCACAGGCTTCGTCGGCATCGGAGGTTATTTCATCGCCAAACAGAACCTTGGCGATAATCTCCAGGGTAAGGCGCGTCATGTCCATGTGCACATCGCGCTCTTCGCCGTCGTGCCAGGTCGCGAGCATCTTCTGCGCTGACTCGATCATGGGCTGGGTGAAGGCGAGAACGTGATCGTGATGAAAGGCCGGCTGGAGCAAACGCCGCTGCTTTTGCCACAAGGGTCCGTCACTGGTCAGCAGACCATCGCCAAAGAGGGCCTTGCTCTCCCGCAAGAAAACCGACTTGATGAAATTGCTGCTCTTGCTTACCAGGACGGTTTCGATGTCCCGAGGGTTGCTTAAAATAAAAACCGGATGGTTCACCACGCGCAGGAATACGACGTCGCCGTGCTCGCGCACTTGTTTCATCAAGAAATCCAGTTCGTCTCTCTGGATCTCAGGCAATGAACCAACCAGAAAATGCCCTTTAGGCCCCGGCGGCCGGGCGGAAACCCCCATAGACTTCCTCCCTTAAGCGGATAACAGAATTGAAATCGGTGATTCTAGCACGTAATTCGTGTATTTTCGGCCCACAATCCCGATCGATTGCCGTCCATTCTCACAAAATTCCGGAATTTTCTGCATAAAACTTGCACAATAGCCTGACAAATTGTCACCCTCTCCAGTGTTTTCATACACATCCCCGGAGGTTCCCTCATTTTTAACCCTTGGGCCGCCGATAACCGAAGCGGGGGAGTGTGTGCCGGCGCGGGCTAGCGATCAGGAGATCGGGTGATCCGGAGATCGGGCGATCGGTACAATTGCGAATGGCGACGGCTTGGTCCATTTTTCTTCCCATTTTATTCACTAACTACCTTTCTTTTCATAAACATAGTTAGAAAACACACATAACTTACTTGTTTTCATCAACATCGTTAGACTTGCCAATTTGTCGCTTTTATTTTCCTTTGTTTTCATACACATCGTTAGACTATCCGAATCAAGAAAATGTTGCCTTCTTCTTCTTTCCTCAGTAAAGACAACTCATTTTATTTCAACTAGATAGGTTTTTGCTAAAAAACTCATCGCCACCCCTAACCCTCTTTGTTTTCATTAACATCTTCACAAACCGCGGATGCTGGAGGCCGAAAAACGGAAGAATTTGGTCTTGGCATGGCGCTGCTCTCCCCCCAGAGCGTCTCCGTGATCTCGGTGTGAAAGCTCTTCGGGACAGAGAGGACACAGAGCAATGTTTGCCAAGAAAACCAGCCTTCATGGTAGGGCATGGCAGATCCCCAATCTCGGGGTCCGTGGTTCTTCGAGTGCTGCCTGGACACATCATGGCGCTACGCTTCCTCACCTCTATTGTGCTCTTAATCGACTGGGCTATGTCAATAGACAATGTACGCGTTTGGGCTACCGGTAGCCCCAAAATGCAAGGCTAGGGGCACAACGTCCGAAGATTCCCGAAAAAGAAGCGCCGTGGCGCAGAGTAGCAAGAGAAAGTCAAAAGGGGGTAGCGCGAAGCCTCCGTCAGAAAACGCGCATAATTCTTGACCAGGGCGATTCGCGAAGCGCCCCTTCGACACACCCAGCGGGGCAACAGGCGATCGTTGTGGCAATAGCCGCGAGTCGCGGGGCCTATATATGTAGCCCGTGGTCCATCCACCTTAACGACCAAAGGCTGCCGACCTCGAGACAGGTGTGCGCTACGCTTGGTATTTTCTACCACCGCTTAACGCCAGGTAGTGGTACAATTGATGTTGTAGCGGTGAGTTTACCTCGCCAGATAACCGTGTTCCGATAGAAACGGGACAGGTTCAGCCGCCTCAAAATAGAACTGCATCATCCCTCCTTGCGGAAGTAAGTTGACAAGAGAGGGTATTCTCAAGTAAAAATATAAGTTTGCAATCTGAGGATGCGAACGGAGAGTGGAGTGGGGACTTATTTCGCCAAGGCCAGTCGTGGGCAAATTCACTGGAACGTTGTAGATGCAGACGGTTGGGTGTTAGGGCGGCTCGCTGCCCGGGCCGCACGGGTATTGACCGGCAGAGATTCGCCGGACTATACCCCGCACTCCGATCACCGCAGCGGTCTGATCATCATCAACGCTGAAAAGATTCGCCTGACTGGGAAGAAGCTCGACGATAAAATGTACCGTCATACCACGGGTTATCCGGGAGGGCTCCGGGAGATCACGGCGCGAAAGCTTTTCGAGACACAACCGGAAAAGCTGCTGCGCGAGGCGATCTACGGGATGCTGCCCAAGAACCGGTGGCGCGATCGTTTGGCTCGGCGGCTGAAGGTCTACGTGGGATCGACCCACCCCCATACGGGGCAGTCCCCCCAGGCGCTTTCCCTGGCCCGCTAGTTTGAATCCTCCAGAATCTCAAGCAGAACGGAGTGACTGTGGCTGAGCTTGTCCAATACATGGCAACAGGTCGTCGGAAAACCGCGGTGTGCCGGGTGATTTTGCGTCCCGGTGAAGGTAAGATGCTGGTCAACCGCCAGGCCTTCGACGTCTATTTCCCCTCGGAAGCTCTGCGCGCGGAAGTCCAGCAACCGCTGGGGATCACCGAGCTGACCGGGAAGTTTGACATTCTGATGAATTGCGCGGGCGGCGGCATTCACGGTCAGGCGGGGGCGGCGCGCCTGGGGATCGCGCGTGCGTTGGTGATTTTCAATCCGGAGCTCCGGTCGCGTTTGCGCCAGGGCGGCTTCCTGACCCGCGACCCGCGCGCCAAGGAACGGAAGAAGTACGGCCAAAAGGGAGCGCGCAAGCGGTTCCAGTTCTCGAAGCGGTAGGGAAGAAGCTATCAGCTATTAGCTTTCAGCTATCAGCTTGGGCCTTAGCTGAAGGCTGAAAGCTGGTGGCTGATAGCTTTTACAGCGAGGTGAGGTTTTGTCAAACATAACGATGAAGGAATTCTTGGAGGCCGGTGTTCACTTCGGCCACCAGACCCGCCGTTGGAACCCCAAGATGAAGGAATACATCTACGGGGAGCGCAACGGGATTTACATTATCGACCTCCAGAAAACCCTGAAACTGTTCAAGGAAGCCGCCCGCATTGTTTCCGACATGTCCCGCGAAGGCAAAACCATCCTGTTTGTCGGCACCAAACGCCAGGCCCAGGAAGCTATTGCTGAAGAAGCTGCTCGCTGCGGGATGTATTATGTGAATCATCGCTGGCTGGGCGGGCTGCTGACCAATAACTCCACCATCCAGAAATCGATTCAGCGCCTTAAGGAGCTGGAGGAGATGAGCCGCGACGGCCGCTACGACCTCCTCACGAAAAAGGAAGTGCAGCGCCTGGAGCGGGAGCGGAAGCATCTGGAACAGAACCTCGCGGGCATCAAAGACATGCCAGGGTTGCCGGATCTACTCTTTGTGGTGGATTCTCATAGTGAGGAAATTGCGGTGCAGGAAGCGCGCAAGCTGGGGATTGCCGTGGTGGCCATTGTGGACACCAACTGCGACCCGGACCTCGTGAATTACGTGATTCCCGGCAACGATGACGCCCTGCGGGCCATTCGCCTTTTTACCTCGCGCATTGCGGATGCGGTCCTGGAAGGCCGCCAGGCGGCAGAGGATAAGCGGCTGGAGGAAGAGAAAGTGGCCGCGGAGAAGGCGGCGGAGGAACTGGAGCGGCAGCGCCAGGCAGGAGCGTATGTGGCCGGCGAGGCGCCGGAGTTAATGGTGGAAATCGATGGAGTGCTTTCGCCCGCCGTGCTGGCCGCGGAAGAAGATTTGGATGGCCGCGTGCGCGTTCCCAAGCTGCGGCGGAAGCCAGGCGAGATCAGGCCCCGCACGCGTAAACCCGACGAGGGCGGTGAGCCTCCGGCGGACGTTCAGTAATACCCGCGAATTCAGATTGCAACACCTGAGGTAGGCGCGGCGCTGAGCAACGCCTACCTTTTTCGTGTCGAGAGGAATCAATCCAGAATGAGTGTTACACCGGAGCAAGTAAAAAAACTGCGTGAGATGAGCGGCGCTCCCATGATGGAGTGCAAACGCGCCCTGGATGAGGCCGAAGGGGAGCTGGAAAAAGCTTTCACGGTTCTGCGCAAAAGGGGCATGGCCACGGCGGCAAAGAAGGCCGGCCGGGTGACGTCAGAAGGCGTGGTGGGTTCTTATATCCATGCCGGCGGGAAGATAGGCGTGCTGGTGGAGGTTAACTGCGAATCGGATTTCGTGGCCCGTAATGATGAGTTCCAGCAACTGGCCCACGACCTGGCTATGCAGATTTGCGCCACCGACCCGCGCTATATTCGTAAGGACGACGTAACCGTGGAAGCGCTGGCGCGCGAAAAGGAAGTGCTGCGCGCCCAGGCGGCAGCCACCGGAAAGCCGGAGAATGTGCTGGACCGGATCGTGGAAGGCAAGCTCGGGAAGTTTTATGAGGACAACTGCCTTTACGAACAGCACTTCATCAAGGATAGCGGAAGCAGCCTGACGGTGGGCGAATTGATTGTCTCGAAAATCCACAAGTTTGGTGAGAATATCACCGTAAGCCGGTTTTCGAGATTCAAGGTCGGCGAGGGGTCAGGGAAGTCGAGCCCCGAACCCGCACCGGCGGAGGCGGCTCAGTAGCAAGTTGCATCGCCTGCGAGTATCGCGCGGGGCAGGCAAGGGCCACGGTCACTTCGGAAAGCCGCCTTGGATAAGAGCGTTATGGCCAGGTCGCGAGCCGCAAACACATGAGCCAGCCCGTATTTCGTCGGATTCTGCTGAAGCTGAGCGGTGAAGCCCTGATGGGCACCCAGGGGTTTGGGGTTGACCCGGAAGTTGCGGCGCGCATCGCCCGGGAAGTTGACGAAGTTCGAAACATGGACGTGCAAGTCGCCATCGTAGTGGGTGGCGGAAATTTCATCCGGGGCGTGGCGGCCTCGGCGCTGGGGATTGACCGGGTCGTCGCCGACAACATGGGTATGCTGGCCACGGTGATCAACGCTCTGGCCCTGCAAGACGCGCTGGAGAAGTTGGGGTCAACGACGCGCGTGGTGACCGCCATAGAAATGCGCGCCATTGCGGAACCTTTCATTCGCCGCCGCGGAATCCGGCATCTGGAAAAGGGTCGGGTCGTGGTCTTTGCCGGGGGAACGGGGAATCCGTATTTTTCCACGGACACGGCCGCGGCGCTGCGGGCCATGGAAATCAAGGCGGAAGTCATCCTGAAGGCCACCAAGGTGGATGGCGTGTACGACGCGGACCCCAAGAAAGTCCCCGACGCTAAGATGTTTGCGCAGATCAAATATCTGGATGTGCTTTCGCGAGGCTTGGCGGTGATGGATACGACGGCGATTTCCATGTGCATGGATAACAATTTACCTATCATTGTGTTCAACTTGAACGTCCCGGGAAACCTCAAGCGGGTCGTGTTGGGAGAAAAGGTGGGCTCGTTGGTGGCTTGCTGAGGGCCGGGCCGGAAAGGCGGGTACGATGATCAAAGAAACGATGGCACAGACTAGAACCCGCATGACGAAGGCTGCCGAAGATCTGCGGGTGGAACTCGCGGGAGTGCGTACCGGACGCGCTTCCACGGCTTTGCTCGATCATCTGAAGGTGGAGTATTACGGGACGCCCACACCGCTGAATCAAGTGGCCACCCTGGGAGTTCCAGAGCCTTCGATGCTGACCGTGCAACCCTGGGACCCGAGCCTGTTGGGGGTGATTGAGAAGGTAATCCGCTCCTCGGACCTGGGGTTGAATCCCGTCAACGATGGCAAGATTCTGAAGGTGCCCATCCCGCCCCTCACGGAGGAAAGGCGGAAGGAATTGGTCAAGCATTTACACAAGGTGATGGAGAACCATCGCACCGCGGTCCGTAATATCCGGCGCGACGCCAACGAAGCAGCGAAGAAGCTCCTGAAGGACAAGAAGATCTCGGAAGACGACGAGCGGCGGGCGCTGGAAGAGATTCAGAAGCTCACCGATGACTTCATGGAGAAGCTGGAAGGTCATGCCAAGAGCAAGGAGCGGGAAATTCTGGAAATGCGGTAAGAAATCTGACATTTCTTGATCACCACCCCTTGACAGTTTTTTGCTTGGTCTGTTAAATTTGTAGGGTTTGGCAACAGCCAAAGAGCCTCCCGTACGTGTGTCCGTGATTTTCAATGCGGGCGCGGGGGTGCGAAAGGTTTCTGGATGCCCACGTTTAGTCAGATGGTTCGTCTTGGTCGTAAGCCGCCGCGCTATAAGACATCGAGCCCGGCCTTAGAGAGTTGTCCCCAAAAGCGCGGGGTGTGTATCCGCGTTTATACGCAGACGCCCAAGAAACCGAACTCCGCGCTGCGTAAGGTTGCCCGCGTGCGGCTGACCAACAGCATGGAAGTGACTACGTACATTCCCGGTGTTGGTCACAATTTACAGGAGCACTCCATTGTGCTGATCCGGGGCGGCCGCGTTAAGGATCTCCCCGGAGTTCGCTACCACGTGATTCGGGGCACACTGGATTCCGCCGGTGTTACGGATCGCCGACAGGCGCGATCGAAGTATGGAGCTAAGCGGCCCAAGGCTGCTTAGCCTAAGAGGGAAGAAGAGCGGAGACTCTTCCCCGGAAAAGTTTTGAATATTCTATGCCACGTAAAGGTACGGTAGAGCGTCGAGAAGTCGGTCCCGATCCGGTGTACGCCAATGCTCTGGTGCAGAAGCTCGTGAATTGCGTCATGTTTGAAGGCAAGAAGAGCGTAGCCCAGAATATCGTCTACGACGCCTTTGAGATGATCAAGCAGCGGGCCAATGATGATCCGCTAAAGGTCTTCAAGAAGGCGGTTGATAACGTCAAGCCGGCCCTGGAAGTAAAGACGCGAAGAGTTGGGGGGGCGAACTATCAGGTGCCGGTGGAAGTGAATCGGAATCGTCAGACCTCCTTAAGTCTCCGCTGGATTATCGGTTATGCGCGTGAGCGAGGTGAGAAGTCCATGGTGGAGAAGCTGGCCGCGGAGCTGCTCGATGCAGCTAACAATCGCGGCGGCGCCATCAAGAAGCGTGACGATACTCACCGCATGGCCGAAGCCAACAAGGCTTTTGCCCATTACCGCTGGTAATCCCGTTTAAGCGGGATAACCTCGAGCAAGGCGGGATGTGGCGCCTCCCCGGCCCACGATCCGTTTTGCAGCCGCCCTCGGCGGCACTGTGGCCAACTGAATGCGGGGGTTCCGGATCTTGATCCTTGGGATTGAGATCGGGGCTGGTGTTGTTTTCGTTTGAGGAGTTATGCCGCGCGAAGTACAGCTCGAGAAATATCGGAATATCGGCATCATGGCCCACATCGATGCCGGTAAGACCACCACGACGGAGCGGGTCCTTTACTACACGGGACGGACGCACAAGATGGGTGAGGTGCACGAAGGCACCGCCGTCATGGATTGGATGGAGCAGGAGCAGGAACGCGGCATTACCATCACCTCGGCAGCGACCACGTGTTTCTGGAATGACATTCGAATTAACATCATCGATACGCCGGGACACGTGGACTTTACGGCGGAAGTGGAAAGGTCGCTCCGGGTGCTTGACGGAGCGATTGCCATTTTGGGAGCGGTCGAGGGCGTAGAACCGCAAACCGAAGCCGTCTGGCGCCAGGCCGACAAGTACCGTGTGCCCCGCATCGTTTTCGTCAACAAGATGGACCGCACGGGCGCGGATTTTGAGACCTGCGTCAGCCAGATGCGTTCCAAGCTGCACGCGAACCCCCTTATCATCCAGCTTCCCCTGGGGGCGCAAGACCACTTCGATGGCATCGTCGATCTGGTTCGCGAGCGCGCCATCGTTTGGAAAGAAGAGACCCTGGGAGCGGGATTTGATGATCTGGATATCCCTGCTGAAATTGCCGAAAAGGCGCGGCGCTATCGCGAGCAGTTGATTGAAACGCTCGGCGAGTCGGATGACGCCATCATGGAAAAGTATGTCCATGGCGAAACCATATCGCCCGAGGATCTGCGCGCCGCCATTCGCCGGGCCACCATCGCCATGAAGGTGTTTCCAGTGGTTTGCGGAGCGGCCTTTAAGAACAAGGGCGTGCAGCCCCTGCTTGATGCCGTGGTGGATTACCTGCCTTCCCCCTTGGATGTCCCGCCGATTGAAGGATTGGATCCCGATAACGAAGAGAAGACGCTGACGCGCATGGCCAACGACGAAGAACCATTCGCCGGCCTCATTTTCAAGATTATGACCGACCCCTTCGTCGGTCAACTCGCCTTCCTGCGCGTCTATTCCGGAAAACTCCAGCAAGGTGACACGGTATATAATCCCCGCCGCGGTCGTCGTGAGCGCGTTTCCCGCCTGCTGCAAATGCACGCCAACAAGCGTGAAGAAATCTCCGATGTTTACGCGGGTGACATCGCGGCGGCAGTGGGCCTGAAGAACGTCTCCACCGGCGACACAGTTTGCGACGAGGACCATCCGATTGTGCTCGAAGCCATGGACTTCCCCGCACCGGTTATTTCCGTGGCCATCGAGCCCAAGACGAAGGCTGACCAGGAGAAACTGGGCAACGCCCTTGGCAAGCTCACTCAGGAAGACCCGACGTTCAAGGTTCATACCGACCCCGATACAGGTCAAACGCTGATCTCCGGCATGGGTGAGTTGCACCTTGAGATTCTAGTGGATCGCATGGTGCGCGAGTTTAATGTCGCCGCCAATGTCGGCCGCCCGCAAGTGGCGTATCGCGAAACCATCCTGGGCAGTGCGGAAGGCGAAGGCAAATACGTTCGACAGACGGGTGGGCGCGGCCAGTACGGTCACGTGTTCCTGCGCGTCGAACCCATGCCGCATCCGGACCTGACCACCATCGAAGAGCTTACCCGGAAGAAATCCACCAACAAATTCGATCCGGAGCTGAACCTCCTCTTCCGCGATGAGATCGTGAGCGGCGTCGTTCCGAGGGAATACATCGGTCCAACCTATCAGGGCATTCGGGAGGCGATGGAGACCGGAGTACTGGCCGGCTACGAAATGAACGGCGTCTCCGTGGCACTCACCGATGGGTCGTACCATGAGGTTGACTCCTCGGAAATCGCTTTTAAAATAGCGGGCTCGCTGGGTTTCAAGGAAGCGGTACGCAGGTCCAAGCCGGTGCTGCTGGAGCCGGTGATGAAGGTTGAGGTCGTGGTCCCCGATGAATTTATGGGTGACGTTTTGGGAGACCTGAGTTCGCGCCGTGGGCACATTGAAGGCATGGAGAAGCGCGGGTCGACGCAGATCATCCGCTCCAAAGTGCCGCTTGCCCAGATGTTTGGATATGCCACCGATTTGCGCTCCCGCACGCAGGGGCGCGCCTCGTACACCATGCATTTCCTGCGGTACGAGCAGGCGCCGGCGGCAGTTTCGGAAGAAGTCATCGCCCGCGTGCAAGGGCGTACGGTGGGACAGTAACAAGTCTTGGATTTTGCTTGGCAGGTTGAATCTCTGAGGGGCGAGGAACTGATCTATGGCCAAGGAAAAATTTGACAGGTCGAAGCCGCACATGAACGTGGGGACGATTGGGCACATTGACCACGGGAAGACGACGTTGACGGCGGCGATCACGAAGGTGCTGGCGAAGGAGAACCCGAAGGTAAAGTTCCGGGCGTTTGATTCGATTGACAACGCGCCGGAGGAGAAGGCGCGGGGGATCACGATCGCGATAGCGCACGTGGAGTACGAGACGAAGAACCGGCACTATGCGCACGTGGACTGCCCGGGTCACGCCGACTACATCAAGAACATGATCACGGGCGCGGCGCAGATGGACGGAGCGATTCTGGTGGTGGCGGCGACCGACGGGCCGATGCCGCAGACGCGCGAGCACGTGCTGCTGGCGCGGCAGGTGAACGTGCCGTACATCGTGGTGTACATGAACAAGTGCGACGCGGTGGAAGATCCGGAATTGCTGGAGCTGGTGGAAGTGGAAGTGCGCGACCTGCTGAACAAGTATCAATTTCCGGGGGACAAGATTCCGGTGATCAAGGGTTCGGCGCTGAAGGCGTTGGAAGGTGATCCGGCCTGGGAGAAATCGATCCACGAGTTGATGGATGCGGTGGACAACTACATTCCGATGCCGGAGCGGCAGATTGACAAGCCGTTTCTGATGCCGGTGGAAGACATCTTCTCGATCTCGGGGCGGGGCACGGTGGTGACGGGGCGGGTGGAGCGCGGCAAGGTGAAGGTGCAGGAAGAGATCGAGATCGTGGGATTGCGTCCGGAGTCGTTCAAGCGGGTGGTGACGGGCGTGGAGATGTTCAAGAAGCTGCTGGACGAAGGGCAGGCGGGCGACAACATTGGCGTGCTGCTGCGGGGGACGGAGAAGGACGAGGTGGAGCGCGGCATGGTGCTGGCGAAGCCGGGGTCGATCACGCCGCACACCAAGTTCAACGCCTCGGTGTACATTCTGACGAAGGAAGAAGGGGGACGGCATACGCCGTTCTTCAAGGGGTACCGGCCGCAGTTCTACTTCCGGACGACGGACGTGACGGGAGTGGCGGAGTTGCCGGCGGGGACGGAAATGGTGATGCCGGGGGATAACGTGAACCTGGAGATCGAACTGATCACGCCCATCGCCATGGAGAAGGGGTTGCGCTTCGCCATCCGCGAAGGCGGCCATACCGTGGGCGCCGGCACCGTCACGGATATTATTAAGTAATGCGGTCAGTGAGCAGTAGCGGTTAGCAAGACGGCTGGGCTGAAGGCGGATGGTTTAAACCTAAGGACTGAAATAACGATGCTGCATCAGAAAATTAGAATTCGACTCAAGGCATACGATCACCGGATTCTCGACCAGTCGGCGGCGGAAATCGTTTCGACGGCGAAGCGCACGGGGGCACAGGTGGCGGGGCCAATTCCCTTGCCCACTATCAAGAATAAGTATTGCGTGCTGCGCTCGCCGCATACGGACAAGAAATCGCGCGAGCAATTCGAAATCCGCACGCACAAGCGGCTGGTGGATATTCTGGAGCCGACTTCGGGGACCATCGAGGCCCTGACCAAGCTCGATTTGCCTTCGGGAGTGGACATCGAGATCAAGGCGTTCGGCAAAGAGCACGCGAAATAGGCGTGCGGCACCTTCCGGAGCGCCGTCTGTGCCGGGCAAACGCTGAACTGCGATGGGCGAGAGACAATTATGGTGAACGCCATTTTGGGTAAGAAGTTGGGCATGACGCAAGTCTTCGCGGAAAACGGAGACGCGATCCCGGTCACGGTGCTGAAAGCGGGCCCTTGTGTGGTGATGCAGCGCAAAACAGCGCAAAAGGATGGATACGAAGCCGCCCAACTCGGCCTGGTGGAAGTGCCCCTTCCCCGGCGTCTGACGAAGCCCATGGAAGGCCACTTCAAAAAGGCCGGGGCCAACCCCGTGCGTTTCCTCCGCGAAGTACGATTGGGAGAGGGTACAGGGGATGTGAACGTCGGCGATAAAGTTCTGGTTGATGTATTCGCGATCAATGATGTCGTGGATGTGACGGGCGTTTCGAAAGGACGAGGCTTTGCGGGGGTTCACAAGCGGCACCACTTTGGTGGCGGCGGGGGAGCGCACGGCTCCATGTTTCATCGCGCCCCCGGTTCGATTGGTGCCTCGGCGTGGCCTTCCCGGGTCACAAAGGGTATGCGCGCCGCCGGCCACATGGGCAATGTCCGAGTCACGGTGCGGAATTTGCGCGTCGTGCAGGTTCTGGCTGAGGACAACACGCTGCTGGTGGAGGGAGCCGTCCCGGGTCCCCAGGGCAGCTACGTGATCGTTCACAAGGCGAAGGCGCCACATAAGTGACAGTAGGCAGCGAGCGCTCAGTGCGCGTCCCGACAGAGTCGGGGATAGGCAGAAGGACGAACATGGCGACGGTTGAGGTCAAAAATCTGGAAGGGCAGACGGTGAAAGAGCTTCAGGTGGCCGATGCAGTCTTCGGCGCGAAGCCCAATCAGAGTTTGCTGTGGGAAGCGGTCAAGCAGTTTCTTGCCAGCCAGCGCCGCGGTACTCACAAAACGAAGAGCCGCGGTGAAGTGAGCGGGGGCGGCAAGAAGCCTTGGCGGCAGAAGGGAACGGGGCGGGCCCGGGTGGGCAGCATTCGCAGTTCCCTCTGGCGGCATGGCTCCATCGCGCATGGTCCCCAGCCGCGTGACTACTCCTACGAACTCCCCAAAAAGATGCTTCGTGGGGCTCTACGTGCGGCCTTGGCCGCGAAATTCCAGGAGCACAAGCTAACCGTGGTGGATCAGTTCAATCTCGGTGAGGCCAAAACGAAAGTGTTCTCCGGGGCTTTACATAAGTTAGGTGTGGAGAAGACGATCCTGGTGGTGAACGACGCGGCCAACCGGAACCTGGAACTCTCTTCCCGGAATGTTGAGGGGTGTGACGTGGTGCGGCACCACGAACTTCATCCTTACCATGTGCTCAGCCACGACCAGCTTGTGATTTCCGAAGGGGCGCTGGCGCGACTCCAGGAGGCGCTGGGATGAACAAGAGCCCTTATCAGATTTTGCGGAAACCGGTGGTTACGGAGAAGAGCTATGCCGTGAAGGAACGCTACCGGACTTTGTGCTTCCAGGTTGATCCGCACGCCACCAAGACGGAGATTAAAGAAGCTGTGCAGACGGTCTTCAAGGTCAAAGTGGAGTCGGTACATACCTCGAGTTATGTCGGCAAGGAGCGGCGGCGCGGCCGCATGGTCGGCAAGCGGCCGGATTGGAAGAAGGCCTATGTGAAACTCCGGGCCGGGGAAAAGGTTCCGGAATACGTGGAAAGTGCTTAAGAGAGTTTGACGAGTCGAGCGGCGCGTGCCGCGAAAGATGAAGGTTATGGGAATCAAAACATACCGACCCTATACCGAAACCCGGCGGTTCCAGACCAGCCTGACGTTTGAGGAAATCACCACCTCGGAGCCTCATCGGCCGCTCTTGGAACCGAAGACCCGAATTTCGGGGCGGAATAACCAAGGGGAAATTACCATCTGGCGCCGGGGCGGCGGTCACAAGCGCCACTACCGGGTGATTGACTTCAGGCGCGACAAAGTGGGTGTCCCCGCGCGCGTGGCGACCGTAGAATATGACCCGAATCGCTCCGCCTTTATCGCTTTGCTGCACTACGCCGATGGCGACAAGCGTTACATTCTTTACCCCGTGGGCTTGAAGGTGGGGGACCGCGTGGTGTCCGGTCCGGATGCGGACATCGTGAACGGCAATGCGCTTCCTTTGAAGAATATTCCCGTCGGCACCATGATTCACAATATCGAGTTGCGTCCCGGCAAGGGCGGCCAGTTGGTTCGAAGCGCCGGAGGTGCCGCGCAGTTGCTGGCCAAAGAGGGAGAGTACGCGCAGGTGCGGCTGCCTTCAGGAGAAGTACGCAAGGTTTTCATCGAGTGCACCGCCACCATCGGACAACTCGGGAATCTGGACCACGAGAACCTTTCCATTGGCAAAGCGGGCCGCAAGCGCTGGATGGGGATCCGGCCAACGGTGCGGGGTGTGGCCATGAATCCTGTAGACCATCCGCTGGGCGGCGGTGAAGGCAAGACCTCGGGAGGCCGGCATCCCGTGACGCCCTGGGGCCAGCCGACGCGCGGTTACAAAACGCGTAACAACAAGTCTACGGACCGTTTCATTGTCAAGCGGCGTGAGAAGAAATAAAGGGAGGGCACCTTGGGAAGGTCGCTGAAAAAGGGTCCGTTCGTGGACGATCACTTGATGAAGAAGATCGAGCTGCTCAATCGCCGCTTCGAGAAGAAAGTGGTGAAGACCTGGTCGCGGCGCTCCACGATTGTGCCTGAGATGGTGGGGCACACGGTGGCCGTTCACAATGGTAAGAAATTCATCCCTGTGTACATCACGGAGAATATGGTGGGACATAAGCTGGGAGAGTTTTCGCCCACACGCACGTTCAAGGGGCACGGGGTGAAGGTCGCGGCTGAAAGGGCTGCCGCGGCGGCGGCCCCCCCGCCGGTTTCCGGTGGGCCAAAAACTGCCGGGGCTCCTCCCGCGGCTGCGGGGGGCGCCAGCTAGATTTGCGCCCATGACTGGGCAGTTCAGGTGAATCGATGGAAGCTAGTGCCACTTTCAAATACGTTCGAGTTTCGCCACAGAAGGCGCGGCTGGTCGTGGACCTGATCCGCGGCAAGCGTGTCAGTGAAGCGCTCAATATTCTGAACTTCACCAAGAAGCGAGTCACACGCGATGTCGAGAAGGTCCTGCGGTCGGCCGTGTCGAACGCTGAGGAGAAGGCGGAGCACCTTGACGTGGACGAGTTGGTGGTTTCCAGAATCTACGTCAACGATGGTCCGCGGCAAAAGCGCATTCGGCCGGCGCCCATGGGTCGAGCCTATCGCTACCAGCGCCGGACAAGCCTGATCACTGTGGTGGTTGCGGCTCCCGGGGATTAATCGTGCATCGCGCGCTGCTGCCCGTTAGAGCGAAAGCGCCGCGAGTCCGGTAAGATCGAGGAGGCTTAGGGTGGGTCAGAAGGTACATCCTTACGGGTTTCGTCTGGGATATAACAAATCGTGGAAGTCGCGGTGGTTTGCGAAGAAGGAGTACGCCGAACTTCTTCACGAAGATTTGAAGCTCAAAAAGCGCTTGAAGGACCAGCTACGCGCCGCCGGCGTGGCGTCTATCGAGGTCGAGCGTCCAGGGACCAAGCTGAAGGTGACCATCCACACCGCGCGGCCGGGCATCATCATTGGCCGCAAGGGCGCGGAGATCGATCGGCTGCGGCAGGAAATTCAGAAGCGCACGGGCCGTGAAGTGCTACCCATCAACATTCAGGAAGTGCACCGGCCGGAACTGAATGCGCAGCTCGTGGCTGAGGCAATTTGCCTGCAGCTGGAGAAACGTGTTGCCTTCCGCCGTGCCATGCGCAAGTCGGTAGACTCCGCGCTGCGCTTCGGCTGTAAGGGAATCAAGATTCGTTGTGGCGGGCGCTTGAATGGCGCGGAAATTGCGCGCTCCGAGTGGTACTTGCAGGGCCGCCTGCCTCTGCATACGCTGCGCGCCGACATTGATTACGGACAAGCCGAGGCGATGACTACTTACGGCGTGATCGGCGTGAAGTGTTGGATTTACAACGGCGAGATTCTGGAACAAAAACGCCGGGTTGAGAAGGTTGAGGCGCCGGTGGCTGTGGCGCCGGTGGCGTAGGAGAAGGCGTCAGCCGTCAGTGCAGACAAGCAAGAGATCTGTCGAGTTGTACCAACTGAGAACTGAGAACTAGCTATGTTAATGCCGAGCAAAGTTAAGTTTCGAAAACAGCAGCGCGGCCGCATGCGTGGAAAAGCCTGGCGGGGTTCCGACCTTTCCTTTGGTGATTTCGGTTTAAAGGTTGTGGAGGCAGGTTGGATTTCCGACCGACAAATTGAAGCCAGCCGCGTGGCGATCATGCGGTTCATCAAGCGCGGCGGGAAGCTATGGATCCGAATTTTCCCCGATAAGCCGGTGACCAAGAAGCCTGCCGAAACCCGCATGGGAAAAGGCAAGGGCGCGCCGGAGTTCTGGGTGGCGGTGGTCCGGCCGGGCCGGGTGCTGTTTGAGATGGAAGGCGTGACGGAGACCGAAGCGCGTGAAGCTCTGCGCTTGGCCAGTCACAAGTTGCCTTTGGAAACGCAGTTTGTGTCGCGTGCCGTGGCACTTTAGCGGACGTTGGAGCGGAGCTCATGAAGCTGGAGAAAGACAAGCGATGGAAGTGGCCCGCCGAAAAAATGCGGGAGTGGACCGACGACGAGCTGAAGACCCGGGAGCGGGAATTTTCCGACCAGCTCTTTCGTTTGAAATTCCAGATGGCGGGGGGCCAGTCGGAACATCTGAATGCGGTCCGGGAGCTGCGCAAGGGAATTGCCCGGGTAAAAACTCTAATACGTCAGCGCCAGATGGGCGCGGCGCAGAACAAGTAGGTGGATGGTGACGGAGACAGCAGGCGTAGAGACGCAGGTTGCTAAGCAAGGACGGCGGCAGGAAAAGGTCGGCGTCGTGACCAGCAACAAGATGCAGAAGAGCGTGGTGGTCACGGTGGATCGGCAGGTCATTCACCGGCTCTACAAACGCGTGGTGCGACACTCGAAGAACTTCCTCGCCCATGACGAGAAGAATGAGTGCCGGGTGGGTGACACCGTACGAATCCAGGAGACTCGGCCCCTGAGCGCCCGCAAACGCTGGCGGGTGGTGGAAATTGTAGCCAAAGCCGCCCAGGTCGCCCCGGTGCCGGAGGTGGAAGTATGATCGGGATGCGGACGATTCTCCAAGTGGCTGATAATTCCGGCGCCCGGAAGCTTTCGTGCATTCATCCAGTGGGCGGGGACGTGGGCTTGCAGGCGGGGCTCGGTGATATCGTCACCGCGGCTGTTAAAGAGGCGGCGCCCGACAGCGCGATTCCCAAGGGGAAGGTTGTGAAGTGCGTCATCGTCCGCATGCGCAAAGAGCAACGGCGGCGTGATGGCAGCTACATACGGTTTGACGAAAACGCGGCCGTGCTGATCAATGATACGAATGAGCCGGTGGGCACGCGAGTCTTCGGCCCGGTGGCGCGGGAGCTGCGCGAGAAGAAGTTCTTGAAGATCGTGTCTTTGGCGCCAGAGGTTTTGTAAGGGGATTCTTAATGGATATCCACAAAAACGATATCGTGGAAGTAATCGCGGGGCGAAGCAAGGGGCCCGCGGGCCAGCCGACTCGGGGAAGAGTTCTGGAAGTTGAGCCGGGTAAGGACCGGCTCTATGTTGAGCACGTCAACATGGTGAAGCGTCACGTACGGCCCAATCCTGCCAAGCAGATTCGCGGGGGGATTCTGGAAAAAGAGGGCCCCATTCATGTTTCCAACGTAGCTCTGGTCTGTAGTGAGTGCGGGCCGACTCGCATTCAACACCGCGAAATGGCCGGTGGCAAGAAAGTGCGCATTTGCGCCAAGTGCGAAAAGTCTCTGGATAAGTAAGGGCCGGGAGGAACGAAATAGAACATGCTTCCCAGATTGAAAGACCGATACCAGAAGGAGATCGTGCCGGCCTTGGTGAAGGAATTTAATTACACCAACACCAATGCAGTCCCGCGCTTGCGGAAGATTGTCGTTAACATGGGGCTGGGAGAAGCAATACAGAACGCCAAGCTTCTCGATTCCGCCGCGCAGGAGTTGGGGCAAATCACCGGGCAAAAGCCGGTGATCACTCGCGCCCGGAAGTCGATCGCCAATTTCAAGCTGCGCAAGAACATGCCCATCGGCACTATGGTGACCCTGCGCGGCGACCGCATGTATGAATTCTTCGATCGCCTCACCAGCGTGGCTATGCCGCGCGTGCGCGACTTTCGCGGCGTCTCCACGCGGGCCTTCGATGGCCGGGGTAACTACACTCTGGGATTGCGGGACCAGATGGTGTTTCCGGAAATTGATTACGCGAAGGTGGAACGAGTCAAGGGCATGAATATCACGATTGTAACCGATGCCAGGACGGACGCTGAAGCCATGGCGTTGTTGCGGCACTTGGGGATGCCTTTCCGGTCGGATGCTCAGCGTCGCCAGGCGGCCGCCGCACCGGTCGCGGAAAAGGCGGGGGGGTAAAACGTGGCACGTACTTCGATGATGGCCAAATTGCGCAGGAAGCCGAAATTCAAGATTCGGCACCGGAATCGCTGCCTGATTTGCGGCCGGCCGCGTGGTTACCTTGGCAAGTTCAAGATGTGCCGCCTTTGCTTCCGGCAACTCGCGCTGCGCGGGGAAATTCCCGGCGTCATTAAGTCGAGCTGGTAGTCCTGGGCGAGAAGTTAAGTCAATGCGAAAACGGGAGTCTTATGTCAGCCGTTACTGATCCCATTGCCGATATGCTTACCCGTATCCGAAACGGGATTCACGCACGCCACCCGCGTGTCGATATGCCCTCTTCGAAGCTCAAGATCGAGTTGGCGCGCATCTTGAAGGAAGAAGGCTATATCGGCAACTTCAAGGTGGGCGAAGAGGGCAAGAAGAAAATCCTGAAGGTTTTTTTGAGGTACGGAACCGACGGCGTGAACGCTATCACCAACCTCGATCGTGTCTCAAAACCGGGCCGCCGCGTCTATGTGGGCGCCAAGCAAGTTCCGCGGATCATGGGGGGAATGGGAGTAAGCATCCTGACCACGCCGCGCGGGGTGATGACCGGAAAAGCTGCTCGCAAGGCAGGGGTGGGCGGCGAAGTGCTCTGTAGCGTATCTTAAGAAGGGCGAGCCGCTGTCTGGTGTGCGACCCCGGGGAAGAAAACGGGAGGCTTGATCTTCGGCCGCCGAATTGACAGACGGAACATGATGCTATGTCGAGAATAGGCAGAAAGCCGATCGATTTGCCGTCGGGGGTCACTGTGCAGCAGGAGGGAACGACGCTCACGGTGAAGGGGCCCAAGGGAGCTTTGCGGATTCCTCTGCCCCAGGGAATCCAGATCGAGAAGCAGGACGGTCACCTGGTATTGAAGCGCGAGACCGATGAGCAGGCGGCTCTGCACGGCCTCGCACGGAGCCTGCTGGCCAACGCCGTGCAAGGGGTGGCTCAGGGCTTTGAAAGGCACCTCGATATTGTCGGGATCGGTTATCGCGCTGAGTCCAAAGGCAAGGCAGTGACATTTACGCTGGGCTATTCGCATCCCATTGAATTCCCTGTTCCGGAGGGGATCGCCATCAGCGTGGAAAAGCAGACCCATCTCATCGTCAGCGGCGCAGATAAGCACCTGGTGGGGCATGTGGCGGCCAAGATTCGCGGTTTGCGCCCGCCTGATCCGTACAAGAACAAAGGAATTCGGTACACCGGCGAGCGCCTGAAGAAGAAGGTGGGTAAGGCTGCGGCGGCTGCCGGCGGTGCAGGCAAAGCGGGATAGTCTGAACTTGAGGAAAGCGGAGAACTCCTGATGTTACAGATGGTTTCTAAAGACGCGGCACGCCGGCGGATTCATGTACGCCTCCGCGCCCGGATAAGTGCGCAGACCGTATCGCCGCGTTTGAATGTTTTTCGATCGCTCAAACACATTTATGCCCAGGTCATTGATGACGCGGGCGGCCACACCCTGGTGGCGGCATCCACGCGCGACAAAGAAGTCCGCAAGACGCTCAAGAGCGGGGGAAACGTTGCCGCGGCCAAAGTGGTGGGGAAGGTCCTGGCCGAGCGGGCCGTGGCGGCAGGGATTTCCAGGGTAGTGTTCGACCGGGGCGGTTACGCTTACCACGGGCGCATCAAGGCGCTGGCCGATGCAGCTCGTGAGGCGGGCCTGAAATTTTAGACGAAACGGCGGGAGGAAGATTTGGCCAATCGGATTGACCCGAACGCACTACAGCTCAAAGACCAGGTGATCTCCATTAACCGGGTCACCAAAGTGGTCAAAGGCGGAAAGAACCTGAGCTTTTCGGCGCTGGTAGTGGTAGGTGATGGCGCCGGAATTGTCGGATATGGCTCCGGTAAGGCCCGCGAAGTCCCCATGGCGATTCGCAAAGGGATCGATTCTGCGAAGAAGTCGCTGGTCAAAGTGAACATCTCGCAAGTCTCGATTCCCCACGCGGTGCTGGGCCACTATGGGGCGGGCCGGGTTTTGCTGAAGCCTGCACCTCCTGGAACGGGTGTCATCGCGGGTGGCGCGGTTCGCGCGGTGGTGGAAGCCGCCGGCATTCAGAACGTGCTGACAAAGTCTCTGGGAACGACCAATCCGCATAACGTCGTCAAGGCGACCATGGACGCCCTGCTGAAGTTGCGCGACATCCAGGAAGTTGCCAATACTCGGGGGAAAGCTCCGGAAGAAATCTAGCGAGGTCGAGGAACTGTGTCAGATAAGACGCACAAGATGATTCGGATAAAGTGGGTGCGCAGCGGAATCGGTTTCACTTACCACCAGAAAACGATCGTGCGCAGCTTGGGGTTGAGGCGACTGAACCATACGGTGGTGCGTCCGGACACGCCCCAGATTCGTGGGATCGTGGCCGCAGTTCCGCACCTGCTGGAAATTATTCCCGACCCGCCCGCCCCTTGGTGGGACTCAGTGCCGGAGTACACCGTGTACCGGCCCGAGGCGGCCCTTGTCCCACCTCCCACAGAGGCAACTGGGACTGAGGCGGCGAGTGATGTGACCACCACGGTCGAGACCGCCAGTGAGGAAAGCCACCCTCCTGTTGCGGGAGAGACCGAAAAAACCGCGAAGGCTCGGGCTGCAAAAGCTAAGCCGGTCAAAGTCGCGAAATCCAAACCCAAAACTGCTGAGAAAGAAAAATCGCCGAAGAAGGGTAGCAAGACGGCCAAAGCGGTCAAGAAATAGGCAGAAGACATATGGCGACACGCATCGAAACACTCCGGCCCCCCCAGGGCGCCCACAAGCGCTCCAAGCGGGTCGGGCAGGGAATGGGATCGGGTCACGGCAAAACGGCGACGCGCGGTTCGAAGGGACAACGGTCCCGCGCCGGCATGCGGATGCGGCCGGGATTCGAGGGCGGGCAGATGCCCCTCCACCGCAGACTGCCCAAGCGGGGTTTTACCAACATTTTCCATAAGCACTACGCGATTGTGAACCTGAGTGATCTTGAAGAATTCAAGCCGGAAGAGAAGATTACGCCGGAGTTGCTCGTCGCCCGGGGCTTGGTGAAGAAATTGGGCACGGGACTAAAAGTGCTAAGTGACGGTGAGCTGAAATCGCCGTTGCACATTTGCGCACACGTCTTCTCCAAGTCTGCTCGCGACAAGATCGAAAAGGCTGGTGGGAAGGCCGAGGTTATTTCGTAATGCTCGAGTCTCTGAAAAGTATCACCGAGATTCCGGATCTACGAAAACGCATCCTGTTCACCCTGCTGATGCTTGCCGTTTACCGCCTGGGTGCCTTTATCCCCACGCCCGGCATCAATACTGAGGTTTTTGAGCAGGCGTTCGCGCAGTTGGCGGGCTCGCTATTCGGACTGCTGGCGATGTTTTCGGGCGGCAGCTTGCGCCGCATGTCTGTCTTCGCACTGGGAATCATGCCCTATATCACGGCCTCGATCATTCTCCAGTTGCTCACCGTGGTCTCCCCGCATCTTGAAAAACTCAAGAAGGAAGGGGAGTTGGGCCAGCGCAAAATCACCGAGTATACGCGCTGGATGACCGTGGGGCTGAGCGCGTTCCAGGCCTTTGGCATCGCTGTCGCTCTCCAGAAGCAGCCGCAGGTGGTGGCCCACACGGGGCCGGGGTTTGTTTTAACGACCGTGCTGACGTTGACCTGCGGGGCAATGTTTATCATGTGGCTCGGCGAACAGATCACCTCGCGCGGCATCGGCAACGGCATGTCGCTGTTGATTTTTGCGGGCATCGTGGTTGGTCTGCCGAGGGCCGCAGCCGACCTTTATGAAAAGGTTTTCGTTACACGCGTCTGGAGTGTCCCGATTCTCCTAGTCTTGCTGGCGTTTATGTTAGGGATCGTGGGCTTCATTGTTATGGTCGAGCGCGGCGAGCGGCGGATTCCCATTCAATACGCCAAACGCGTTGTCGGACGAAGAATCATGGGGGGCGTCTCAACCCATCTCCCGCTCAAGGTTAACAGCGGGGGCGTAATGCCCATCATCTTTGCGGTCTCGATTTTGACATTTCCACAAACGCTCAGTCTATTTCGCTTGGATCAAAGCAGTTTTATAATTTTCCGGTATATCGGCGCGGGACTCGCTTGGTTCTCCCGGGTGTTCGCTTACGGTGAGCCTCTGTACACGCTGTCATATGTATTGATGATTATCTTCTTCGCCCACTTCTATCTTTCGATTGTCTACAACCCCGACGAGGTCGCCGATAACGTCCGGAAGCAGGGTGGGTTTATGCCGGGCATCCGGCCGGGCAAGCGCACGGCTGATTATCTAGATGATGTTCTTACCAAGATCACCTGGGTAGGCGGCATCTATCTCGCCCTGGTCGCTCTGATCCCTGAAATCATGCTGGCGGGGCTCCGTGTGAATCACCTGCCCACCTGGATGGGCGGGGCCTGGTTCGACGCCAATTTTCCCGGCTGGCTCCTGCACGGAATGAATGTGAGTTTCTATTTCGGTGGCACCTCGCTTCTGATCGTCGTGGGAGTGGCCATGGATACTGTGCAGCAGGTCGAGGCTCAGCTCATCATGAGGCACTACGAGGGCTTCTTGAAGAAGGGGCGAATCCGGGGACGACGCGCTTCTTGATCAGGGATTCGGAGGGAAGGCATGCGAGCTCACGCGTACATTTTCTTGGGAGCTCCGGGGGCAGGGAAGGGAACGCAAGCGCGGGAAGTCGCCAAACACTTCGGCATTCCCCAGATCTCCACGGGTGACATGCTCCGCGATGCCGTCAAAAGGCAGACACCCTTGGGGTTGGCGGCCAAAGCTAGGATGGAGACTGGCGACTTGGTGCCGGATGACGTTGTTTGCGGCATCGTGCAGGAGCGCGTTGGACAGCCCGACAGCCGGAAGGGATATATTCTTGACGGGTTTCCACGCACCATCAGTCAGGCCCGGTGCGTCGATTTCATGTTGGAGGCGGAGGGATTGGGCAAGCCTCTGGTTATCGACATCCGGGTGGATGAAGAGCTGCTATTGAAGCGCCTGACGGGGCGGCGTACGTGTTCAGTTTGCGGAGAGATTTACAATATCAACTTCAATCCGCCCAAGGTGGAAGGGATCTGCGATAAGGATGGCGGCAAACTGCTCCAACGCGCAGACGACAACGAGGAAACTATCCGGCAACGGCTGGAAGCCTATCACAAACAGACCAGCCCGCTGATCGAGTATTATCGTGCCAAAGGTGTGCTTTACGAACTTGATGGCAACAAGGATCCGGAAGCGATTGCCAAAGGTCTGCTGGATTTTTTATCGCAAGCATGATTATCTGTAAGTCACCGGCCGAAATTGAGAAGTTGCGGCAAAGCGGCAGGATGGTCCGGCAACTCCTGGGAGAAATGCGCGAGCAGGTCCGGCCTGGGATTACGACACTTGACCTGGAAAAGTTCTTGGTGAAGCGGCTTAAGGAGTTGGGCGCACGGTCAGCATTCAAAGGCTATCGCGGTTACCCTTGCTGCCTGTGTGCTTCGCTTAACAGTGAAGTTATTCACGGCATCCCGTCGGACCGTCAGGTGCTCAAGGAAGGCGATATCCTCAGCTTGGATACAGGTGTGATACTGGACGGCTACTACGGAGATTCCGCCTTGACCGTGCCCGTGGGTGTGATTGATGGACCCGCCCAGCGTCTGCTGAAGGTGACCGAAGAAGCTCTGGAATTGGCCATCGACAAGGTGCGGCTCGGCAATCGCTTGGGGGACGTTTCGGCGGCGGTGCAGGCCCATGCGGAGAAAAATGGCTTCTCCGTGGTCAGGGAGTTTGTGGGTCACGGTATCGGCAAGGCTATGCACGAGGAACCCCAGATTCCGAATTTCGGCCAGCCAGGCCACGGCCCCTTGCTGAAAGAGGGCATGGTTTTTGCCATCGAGCCCATGGTTAATGCCGGCGGAGCTGCAGTGCGCGTACTTGACGATAATTGGACGGCCGTTACGGTGGACGGTAGTTGGTCCGCCCATTTCGAACACATGGTGGCGGTCACGCGGAATGGACCTGACGTTTTGACGCGTTTATAGGGTGATCCGCGAGGGTCCGCAGGAAGGGGCCCTGGGCGGGATTGAGGCCTCACGAAATGCCGAAGGAAGATGCGATCGAGGTTACGGCTACGGTGCTGGAAGCATTACCCAATGCGATGTTTCGAGTGGAATTGGACAACAAACATCAGGTCTTGGCCCACATTTCCGGAAAGATGCGCAAAAATTTTATACGCATTCTTCCGGGCGACAAGGTTGCGGTGGAGCTTTCTCCCTACGACTTGACGCGCGGCCGGATTGTCTTCCGGTATAAGTAAGCACGGAAGAAGAACCGAAGCGTCTCAGGTACAGAAGGTCGGGAAGGCCCTTGGAGGATGTGACAGGGACCTGATTGGGAGTTGTGGCCCGGGGAGTGAGAGGAAACCTCATGAAGGTGCGTTCGTCAGTGAAGAAGATTTGTGCAAAGTGCAAGATTGTTCGGCGGCGCGGAGTGGTGCGAGTGATTTGCGAGAATCCCAAGCACAAGCAGCGGCAGGGGTAAATTAATGTTTTGAGGCGCAGCGCGTGTGGAACCGCATGGTCGCTGCCTCGAAGGTTTGTGAAACGGGAGGCATGAAATGGCAAGAATCGCGGGTGTGGATCTTCCCCCCAAAAAGCGCGCGGAGATCGGTCTGACTTACATTTATGGAATCGGCCGCGCCCGGTCACTTTCCATTCTCATGCGTTCGGGCATCAATCCCGACAAAAAGATCAAGGATCTGACTGAGGAAGAGGTCACGAAAATCCGCCAGCTCATCGAGGAAGAAGGCGCTGTGGAAGGCGACCTGCGCAAAGAAAGCTCGATGAATATCCGGCGGCTCATCGAAATCGGTTCATACCGTGGGATGCGGCATCGGCGCAGCCTTCCAGTGCGCGGCCAGCGTACCCACACCAATGCTCGCACGCGCAAAGGACCGCGCAAGGGCACGGTTGCAAATAAGAAGCGGTCCATGGCCAAGACATAATCGGACACGGCACCAGCAGATTCTTGTGTGAGGATTCATGGCGAAAGCGGCAGCAAAAGCAGGAAAGAAAAAGGTCTTCAAGAAGAAGGAAAAGCGGATTGTTCCGACGGGGGTCGTGCACATCCAGGCCACCTTCAACAATACCCAGGTCACGATCACCGATTCCGACGGCCGCGTCATTTGCTGGTCAAGCGCCGGCTCGCTGGGCTTCAAAGGTTCGCGCAAGGGGACTCCCTTCGCGGCGCAGCAGGCGGCCATGCGGGTTGCCAACGCGGCCCGCGACCATGGCATGCGCAGTGTGGAAGTACGCGTAAAGGGACCGGGAGCCGGTCGCGAATCGGCCATCCGCGCGTTGGCCACGGCGGGGCTGGAAGTGCGCAACATTCGGGATGTGACACCCATTCCTCATAACGGGTGCCGCCCGCCCAAGCGCAGGAGAGTTTAGGACGAAGCCCGCACCGCAGGCTCCGTTCCGGGGGAGGTTAGTTTGGCAAGATATCGTGAAGCAGTTTGTCGGCTCTGTCGGCGCGAAGGGGTCAAGCTGTTCCTAAAGGGACAGCGGTGCTTGACGGACAAGTGCGAGATCGAAAAGCGCAACTTCGCACCGGGACAACACGGAAAGTCGCGGCGGCCTAAAATCGTCGGTTACGGCCTGCAACTTCGCGAAAAGCAGAAACTGCGGCGTCTTTATGGCATTCTCGAGGACCAGTTCCGCAGCTATTTTGAGAAGGCTGCCCGCATGAAGGGCGTCACCGGCGAAAACCTGCTACTGATGCTTGAGCGTCGGCTCGACAACACCGTCTACCGGCTGGGCCTGGCAGCTTCGCGTGCAGGAGCCCGGCAATTGGTCCGTCACGGACACATCCAAGTTTCGGGCCGCAAGGTCAACATCCCCTCGTTTGCCGTCGCCCCGGGGCAGGAAATCGCGCTGCGCGAGAAGAGCCGGAACATGACCGCGGTGCAGCGCTCTCTCGATCTTTCCGGAGGCCGAAGCATTCCGCCCTGGCTGCAATTGGACCGCGAGACCCTGAAGGCGAAGGTCATCACGCTGCCCAAACGCGAGGACGTGAATTTCCCCATTCAAGAGCAGATGGTTGTCGAACTGTACTCGAAGTAGTCTGGATCGGCGTGTGCTGGACAAGGACCCGTCAAGGCGGGTTCCAAGGGAGGTTTGAACGAGATGCTTTGGAAAGGATTCCAGAAACCCAAGCGCCTGGTAGCGAATACCGATACGTTGACCGACAAGTATGGGCAGTTTTCCGCCCAACCCTTTGAACGTGGTTTCGGTACGACTATCGGCAACGCCTTGCGCCGCGTCCTGTTGTCTTCCATTGAGGGGGCAGCGATCACCGCGGTGCGCATCGAAGGCGTCATGCACGAATTCTCATCCATCCCTGGCGTAGTGGAAGATGCCACGGATATCATTTTGAATTTGAAACAAATCCCTCTGAAGATGAACGTGGAAGGTCCCAAGACGCTCTACCTGAACATCGACAAGCCGGGTGAAGTGACGTCGCGGATGCTGCAGGAGGACGCGGACATCGAGGTTCTTGACAAGGATGTGTTCATTGCCACCGTTAGCGAAGGCGGCAGTCTCCATATCGAAATGAGGGTGAAGATCGGCCGAGGCTACGTTTCGGCGGAGAAGAATTTTGACGAGGACCTGGCCATTGGGTACATTCCCGTCGATTCCGTGCACTCGCCGCTGCGCAAGGTCAACTACACCGTTGAAGCCGCACGCCTGGGGCAGATGACGGACTACGATAAGTTGACGCTCGACGTGTGGACGAATGGCGCCGTGACTCCGCAGGATGCTGTGGGCCTGGGGGCCAAGCTTCTGAAGGATCACATGAACATCTTCATCAATTTCGAGGAGGAAGCGGAAGTACAGGAAATTCCGCAGGAACGGCCGGCCCCGGTTTACAACGAGAACCTTGACCGTTCGGTGGAAGAACTGGAGCTTTCGGTTCGCTCTTACAACTGCCTGAAGAACGCCAATATCACCACCATCCGCGAGCTCGTTCAAAAGACTGAGCAGGAAATGCTGAAGACCAAGAACTTCGGACGGAAATCGTTGAACGAGATCAAAGAGATTCTCGCCGCGATGGGACTGAGCCTGGGGATGAAGTTTGATGAGAAGGGCAACCCGGTGATGCCGGTTCCGGAACTTCCTCAGCAACAGATTTAAGGACAGGTAATCCATCATGCGACATAGGAATTACGGAAAGAAGCTGAGCCGGAAAACGGAACACCGGCGCGCCCTGCTGCGTAACCTGGTGACCTCGTTAATCCTGGGGGAGCGAATCGAAACCACTGTTGCCAAGGCAAAGGCCACGCGTCCGCTGGCAGAATGGATGATCACGCTGGCCAAGCGTGGGGATTTGCAAGCACGGCGGCAGGCGGCAAGCTACTTGCTCGATCCGGGTGCTGTGAAGTTCCTTTTTGAGGACCTTTCCAAGCGCTACGCCTCGCGGCCAGGTGGGTACACGCGGCTGGTCCACGCTGGGTGGCGCCGTGGTGATGGCGCGGACCTGGCGATCCTGGAGTTCGTGGACAGTCAAGTTCTCCAGCGTCTGGCGGAGAAACGCGCCAAGAAAGCCGAGGCTCGCCGCAAGGCTGCGGAGGAAGCCGCCAAGGCTGAAAAGCAAGCGCCACCTCCTGGTGAAGAGGACGCGAAGGAAGAAAAGAAATAGGCGCGCAAGGGGCGCTCTAAATCCTCGAAGTCTGACTTTACGAATCCCGACTCGAAGCGTGTTGCTCCGAGTCGGGATTTTCTTTTGGCGACAACCTCCATGGCCTTAGGAAATGAACCACCTGCCCGGAGCCTTCCCTCAACAGATCAAGGTAATCGACTGCCCCGCAACGTTTGGATGCTCGCCTGGGTGGCATTTTTCAACGATATCTCGACCGAGATGAGTTATTGGTTGCTGCCCCAGTTTCTGGTGGGGGTGCTGGGTGCTCCGCCCATGGCGTTCGGTTTGATCGAGGGCGCGGCGGAAACGGTATCGAGCTTTGGACGCCTGCTCTCGGGTTGGCTCGCTGACCGCCTGCGCCGCCGCAAGCCGCTGGCCGCGGTGGGATACACGCTGGCCAACCTCGTGAAGCCGTTGCTAGCCGTGGCAGGGTCTTGGGGACAGGTTTTCTGGATTCGCTTCGTTGACCGTGCCGCCAAAGGATTTCGGGCTGCGCCGCGCGACGCATTGCTGACGGACTCCGTTGACCCCTCGCACCGGGGAGCGGCATTCGGCTTGCGTCAGGCAATGGATACGGCGGGGGCGATTGCGGGACCACTCGCCGCCATTCTCCTCTTGCCGGTGTTTCATGGAAAGGTTCGCACTGTCTTTTGGATGGCCGGCATCCCCGGCCTGGCCTGCATCTTGCTCGCGTGGTTTGCGGTGAAGGAAGTGAGACCGCCCACAAAGGATGTCGCCGCGGAGGGGGCCGTAGGTGGCGCAGACCATGCCCCATCGGGAAAGTTGCGCTGGGTTCTTGTGGCGGTGGGGTTGTTCTCACTGGGAAATTCCTCCGACCTGTTCCTGATCCTGCGCGCGCAAAACCTGGGCCTGAGCGCTTGGATGGCGCCCGCGCTGGGACTGCTTTTCAACACGGTCTACACGGTGCTGAGCTGGCCGGCCGGGAAACTCTCTGATCGCATTCCGCGGCGGCTGTTGATCGTGGCCGGCTACTTCATTTACGCGGGTGTTTACGCGGGCTTCGCGCTTCTGCGCAATTCGCACCTTGTCTGGTTTCTCTTTGCGGTTTACGGAAGCTACTACGCGCTCACGGAGGGAGTGATTAAGGCTTGGGTCGCGGACCTCGCCCCGTCCGATTCGCGCGCCTCGGTTTTCGGAGTGTTCAATTGGGTAGTGGGTGTGGCCGCGCTTCCAGCCAGCTTACTCGCCGGTTGGATCTGGCAGCACTACTCGCCCGCCGCACCATTTGCTTTTTCAAGTTTCCTGGCGTTGCTCGCCGGGGTTCTGCTGCTCTTCGCATGAGGGGGGCGCCGCTTTTCTGGAGGACTCCTAAGGCTGCTTAGGAAACTCTGTGACTGACAGAATATTCCCGTCGGGATCCCTGAACCATGCGACCTTCGCGCCGCCAGGTGCGGTCCAGATGCCGCGCTCGTCCTGTCCAGGTAGGCCGTACTTCTCCATGTGCACACCGCCGCCGACGAGGCCCGCCACCTCCTGCTCGATGTCAGGGACTTCCCAGCCGAGAATCGTGAAGGGCCGCGGCTGGAATTCGGGAACCTTCGTAACGCGAACCATAATTCCATTGGCGTCGAGGGCCAATGCAAAATTGTCCACACCGGTCACGCGCAGCCTCAACACACCTTCATAAAACTCGCGAGCTTTCCCGAAGTCGCGCGTGGGAACAAAGCCCATGATCTTGGCGGAACCCAGCATGGGACCTCCTCGGCTATCTCCAACTCCGATTCCTGACTCTTTCCTGCCGTACGTTTACTTCCCGGCTCGCGTGGAACCGGTGGACATGGGTATGACCGGCAGCACGATGTGGGAAGGATGTTGCGCGTCATGGTAAATCGTGTTCACGGCGATCGCCCAACGCCGGTTATTGTTCAAAGGCTCGCCGGTATTCGGGTTCACGTCGAAGCGTGGAAAATTGCTGCTCGAGATGTCCACGCGAATGCGATGCCCTTTCTTAAAAAGCAGAGACGTGGGGTACATTTCGATGGTGAAGGGGTACACTTCGCCCGGCGTCATCAATTCCGCGTGCTCCAGTGAATTGCGGTAGCGCGCACGCACAATGCTGTCCGCGATGTTCAAATCCACGCCGGCAGGAAAATCCTTGTTGGGCGGATATACGTCAACCAGCTTGGCGGTGAAATCGGTGTCGGGGGCGCTCGAGGAGGCCCACAGCTTCACAATCAGCCGCCCGGTAACTTCCACATCCTGTGCCAGGGGACCCGTCTCGAACACCAGCACATCATCGCGGGCGGAGAGTGGACGCGTGTCGTCGCACACCCAAAGTGATATCCGGCAGCGCTGGTCGTAGGCGCCCTGTTCCATCAGATTCTCGGAGTCGCCCGGCCGTTCGATGGAGTTGTGATTGGTGATAGGAGCATTTTGCGAGGAGACGTTGCCTCCAATGGTCGGCACCGGATGATGAGGATCGAACTGGTAAGCGGATGGAGATTCGGCGCCGGGCGTTTCAGGAGAGAGCAATCCATTTGCGCGCAAGTAATAAGGAGTGGCCAAGGTCCGAGCCAACGGCCATTCATGCTCTTCGCGCCAATGCCCTCCCACAAAGATGCGTCCCTCCGGCGTGCGGTGTGCGTCTCCGCCCCCCATGACGAAAATTCGGACGTGCGGCTCGCGATCGACCCCATTGTCGATCCCTATTAGCCAATGGTCGAACCAGCGCAATTGAAACTGATTGAAATCAAGGGCGGCGTCGGGTCCGAATTCTGCTTCCCCGGCAAAGCTATGCGTTCGCGCGTGGTGCGTCCAGGGGCCCATGATCAAGCGCTGCACGCTCTTCTTGTTCTCGCTGAGGGTGGCGTAATTCAGGTTGGCCACCGGCGTTCCCCATGAGTCGTACCAGCCTCCCTGGTGGTAGACGGGGATGTCTTTGTATTCGGCGACGTGCTCAACCACGTCGTCTCCGGAGTTCTTCCAAAAGTCGTCATAGTCGCCGTGCGACATTGCTTCCACCAGCCAGTCTTCATAGTCCGGGATCAATTGCAGCGGGGTGGTGCCGCGGCGCAGGGGCATGCCGCGCGCGTACTCCCGGACCTGCTCTCCCAATCTCAGAAGCGCGTCACGGGTCTCAGGATTGCGTGACTCATGGCTCCCTTTAGGGCCGCCGATGTTGAAAATCCAGTTCATCCAGCGCATCTCGAACGCGCCGTTGTGGCGAACTCCGTAGCGGCCGAAATCCGACATGGCATCGCCGGGAATCATGGCCTTGAGATAGGGAGGATTGGCGAGCGCCAGCGCGTGCTGCGTTCCTCCCGGATAGGAGGTTCCCACCGTGCCGACATTGCCGTCCGACCAGGGTTGCTCGCCAATCCACTTGACCGTGTCATACCCATCGTGTCCATCATCGCGGAAGGGCCGCCACGCACCCTCAGAGTCGTTGCGCCCGCGCACGTCCTGGCCTACCGCGATGTATCCGCGCGGCACGAAGAAGTTAGCCCATTCCTCTATGGTAGATTTCCCGTAGGGGGTCCGCTCCATGAGAACAGGGAATTTCCCTTCCACAGGGACGCCGTGGAGGGCGGGGCGGTAGATGTCGCACGCCAGCTTTACGCCGTCGCGCATGGTAATCATGACGTTTTTGTATAATGCGATCTCGTACTTCGGTTGGCTCGCAGTGGAATCTGGGGCTACGGCTGGCGTCCCTCGCACGATGAGCGCAAGGCACGCGCATAAAATGAGAGCCCCCGCCACGACAACACTGAACCGTTTAACGATCTTGGGGAAGCGAGTTTCCTTGACCGTTTTTCGCATGTGGACACGACCTCTGAATGAGGTTTGAAGTTATAGCATCACTTGAAATAACGAACCGCCCTCAAAAATCGGGAGGCATTATACCGCGTTTCCTGAGGCACGCAGTGCTTTGCGCAAGGGTGGGTAGTGTCTCAGCTTGATGTAGAGGCGGCTTTACGCCGCCATTTGGCGAGGTAAACTCGCCGCTACGAATTCAAACTGAGACACTACCCCCTAATAATGCAGCTTGACATTAAGCTTTACTAATGGGTATAATCCATCCGCGCTGACTGCCGAAAGACCTGGCGTGGAGCGCACCGTAGGGAGGCCCCGCGGTGAAGCGTAAATATGAGACCGAAAACGCACCGTCTGAGCTGTTCATTCTTAGTCGACAATGTGTCGCCTGATGGACAAAACGCCCTAAGCTGAGAACATATTGAAAACAAAGCGCGTCAACTCGGGATTTCTGTTTGCCAAAGCTGAGAGGTTATTGAAAACAAATACGGTTAGCAACAATATGATAAATGGTAAAACATGATGACATTGTGTCCAGTTGATAGGCTACATATTTAGCTTATCCAAAACCTTCCCGCCCGGCCAAAGTATAACCCCGCAAATCAAACTGCTCCACTTCCCAGAGGCGGGCAGGGTGTCTATTGCAAAGTATTTTTCAAAGGGCCATTATAGGTCGCGAGCCGTCCCTGGGGAGACATCACCGTTGGCCCGACATCTTCGAGATCGCCAAGTGATTTAAAGGAGATGCGTTCATGATCCATGGGAAGTTTGGGATTGGATTGGTGGTGATGGGTGGATTGCTATTCGCTTCCGCCGCGTTTGCCGCTGGGGATGCGGTCGAGCTTTTGCGCAAGGGGGATCAGGTTGAAGTGCTCATCGGGGGGAAACCCTTCACGACATACTACTTTTCCTCTGACGTTGCCAAGCCATACTTTCAACCCCTGCGAAGCGCGCAAAGTACAGTCCTGACGCGGGACTTTCCCAATGGTAACACCATCCCGCCGGAACATCTGAAGGACCAGAGCTTGGAGCCTCATCAACGCCCCATGTTCTTTGGTCACGGAAACATCGATGGCATCGACTTCTGGGGCGAGGCAGTGTTCCCGCAATACAGTGACGACACGGTTTTCGGGCGCGCGACATTTCGCAAGCTGGAAGAGATTCAGGGCGGCGCCGATTCCGGTGTGCTTCGTACTGCGTTCGAACTGGCCGGCCCGAGCGGCAGGGTGATCGCGGACGAGATCCAATCCTTTTTGTTCGGAGGCGGCCAGGACACGCGGT
Organism: uncultured Acidobacteriota bacterium; assembly: GCA_963804995.1. Lineage (GTDB taxonomy): Bacteria > Acidobacteriota > Terriglobia > UBA7540 > UBA7540 > Bog-366. The sequence goes on along the minus strand of CAWDSK010000006.1, from coordinate 420,596 downwards.
GGATTGATTGCGAGGTCACTCTCGTGGCCAATCATGGCTCGGACCTGACCCTGGGTGATACCAAGGAAGGAACCTTTGGTCTCCGCTTGGCCAAAGAATTGAATTCACCTCCCGGGCACATGGTAAACTCGGCAGGTGCGGAGGGAGAGAAAGCGATCTGGGGAAAGCGCGCGGATTGGGTCGACTATGATGGTACGGTCGCGGGCGAGGATCTGGGCGTTGCCGTCTTCGACAGTCCGCGAAGTTTCCGGCACCCTACCTATTGGCACGCGCGCGGTTATGGGCTGCTCGCCGCGAATCCCTTCGGTTGGAGAGAGTTCTTTAACGACCCGGAAAAGGACGGGAGCTGGACAGTCCAACAAGGCAAGGCGTTAAAGTTTCGTTATCGCGTTTTCATTCATCACGGAGACTACCGGCAAGCCAGGGTCGCCGAGGTCTACCAGCAATATGCAACCCACGAACGATAGATGAGGCAAGTTCTGAAGGAGGGAGAATTTCGCATGTCCAACGATTCGCAATTAAGCCGTCGGAGTTTTTTGAAAAGCGGTATGACGAGTGCCGCGGGCCTCGCGGCCGCGAGCAGTGTGACTTTCTTAACCCGGCCGGACCGGGTATTCGGGGCGAACGACCGCGTGCGGGTGGCGATTTGTGGAGTGCACGGCCGCGGCATGGATCACGTCCAAAACTATGCGCAATTGAGCAACGTTGAGATCGCCGCGGTGTGCAACGTCGACGAGAAACTCGCGCAGGAGCGCATAGCCGGAATGGAGAAAAGGGGCATCCCGAAGCCCGCCACGTTCGTGGATATCCGCAAGCTTTTGGATGACAAGTCGATCGATGCCATTTCGATTGCTACGCCGAATCACTGGCATACCTTGATGGGAATCTGGGCATGCCAGGCGGGCAAGGACGTTTATGTGGAGAAGCCCTGCTCGCACAATGTGTGGGAAGGCAAGCAGTTCGTGGCCGCAGCGAAAAGATACGACCGCATCGTTCAGCATGGCACGCAAATCCGCTCTGCCACGGCGGTGCGCGAGGGCATCCAGAAGCTCCATGAAGGGCTGATCGGGGACGTCTACATGGCGCGCGGGCTCTGCTACAAGTGGCGCAACACTATCGGCCATACCCAGGTGGAGCCGGTTCCGGCGGGAGTGAATTACGATCTCTGGACGGGCCCCGCGCCCCTGCATGATTTCACCCGCAATCGTTTTCACTACAACTGGCACTGGTTCTGGGCTTATGGAAACGGTGACCTGGGAAATCAAGGCACTCATCAGCTTGACGTAGCGCGCTGGGGGCTGGGCGTGGGATTCCCCAACAAAGTGAGCGCCATGGGCGGCCACTTCATGTTCGATGATGATCAGGAAACTCCCAACGACCTGAGCTGCGCCTTTGAGTTCAATCTGCCGAACGGCAAGCGGAAGATGATAACCTTCGAAGTCCGGCACTGGATGACCAATCATGAAGCGGAAATTGGTACGCCGGAACTAGGCACGCCAGAGCGCAAGCACAAGCCCGGACTTGCGGCGCTTGGCCCTCTCTCTGGCGGCCACAACACCGTGGGGAACATCTTCTTTGGCTCGAAAGGCTATTTCGCTACGGGCGATGAGGATGCCGATACCTATAAAGTGTGGATGGGCCCGGATCAAGAGGCCCAACCGGCGGTCCATGCCGGAGCGGAACTCGCGCACTACGCGAACTTCATCGACTGTGTGATTAGCCGGAAAAAGGAGAACCTGAACGCGCCCATCGAGGAAGCTTACACTTCCATGGCTCTGATGCAACTAGCCAACGCTTCTTATCGCCTGGGGCGGACTTTGAATTTCAATCCCGAAACGCAACAAGTCATCGGCGATTCCGAAGCTGACAGGCTGCTGCGCAACGCCGACCGCGGCTACCGCGCCCCGTACACGATACCGGAGGAGTCTTAGAGAACGAACTGCGTTCCTCACCGCAGCGGCGCGACGGAAAGCCCTAAGCGCAGCGGCGCCTCAACGGACAAATTCAGGGGGCGAAAAACGGGTGAGGATGGGAATGTTGGTGGGACCTCGCGCGCTATGGCCCTCTAAGAGCAACTAGTGGGACAGTTCCACGGTGGTGACAAAAAGTCGCTAAGCTGCAAGAACCGAGTAGGGGCGCGCGCAACGCCGAGACCGACTTCCACGCCCCGCGTCGAGGCGGAGGCGTCATAGCTCAGCTTGACAGCCTGCGAGTTGGGGGGCAGGCGCCGACCGCCGCTACAGCAAAACGCGCCGCGGGTTGCTGCCCGCCGGGGGGAACGTATTTTGGACTGGCCCACTTCAGATCCGCACTGGGCAACGCTTGGCGCCATCACCACGCCTGCCCGTGGGAGCGAATTTTGGACTAGCCTGCTTCAGATCCGCACTTGGCAACGTTTGGTGCCATCACCATCGGTTTTGAACCAGAGCAACGCTTTTTTGCTGTTCTTGCACCAGTCCTTCACATCTGCCTCGAAGGTGGGGCAGTCTGCAACACATTCCAGAATGTCACCTGCCTTTAATTCCATCGCGGTCAAGGACATTTTCAGGCGTGGTTGAGGGCACTGCAGCCCTTTGCAATCAAGAGTCTTTGTCATTTTATGAATCTCCACTAGTTTTAGGGATGAGTTGCTTGTGAAGCGGTCCCAGCTTTCTGATCGTCTCGGTCATTTCCGTGACCACTTGCACAAACTTGTCGCCTTCGCCCGCTGAAACATAGTCAAGGCGGCAGCGCGCTTCTTCGATGCCTTCCTGCTTGAGCAGGCCGAGAAGCATGTGGTGACGCTGTGTCGCCCGGAAGTTGCCTTCTTTATAGTGGCAATCTCCAAAGTGGCATCCCAGGATCAACACGCCGTCCGCACCATTCTGATAGGCCTGCAAGACGAATTGCGGGTCCATTCTTCCACTGCACATGAACTTCACCACCCGCACGTTGGGGGGATAGGGAGTTTGGGCCAAGCCGGCTTTGTCTGCTCCGGCATAAGAGCACCAGTTACACAGAAACCCCACAATTTTGGGCTCGAAATCAGTGTTCACGTTTTCCGCGGTCATTGTAAGACTCCCTCGATTTCCGCCGAGATCTGGGCCATGGTGAAGTGATTGCCATCCATGGCGCCTGACGGACAGGCTGCCACGCATGTACCGCAGCCGTGACAGAGCAGCGGGTTTACTACTGAGACTTTGTGATCAAGATCGAACCCGATGGCTTTGTAAGGACAGACGCCGCGGCAGATCTGGCATCCGGAACACGCCACCTCGCGAACCTGTGCGGTGATGGGCTCGATTTTGAGCCTCTTTCCCGTGGCCAGTTGCGAAAGCACATACCCGGCCGCGGCCATTCCCTGATTCATGGCGCCTTGAATGTCTTTTGGCGATTGGCACGCGCCTGCCAGGAAGATTCCTTTCATCTTGCTTTGGCCTGAGTCCGAGCGGCCATGCAGCTCCTCGAAGAACCCGAACTTGTCGAGGCTGGTTTCGAGCATCCCCGCCAGGCCACAGGCGCGCGCTTGATGTAGCCCGGTACGAGGCCGGCATACACCACAGAGGTCACAGAGACGGAGCAGAGGAAAAGCTGCGAGCAAATATAATATTTACCGCCGAGGCGCTGAGACGCAGAGAAAAGGCCTTTGGATTTCAAGACTCTGTGCCTCCGCGCCTCTGCGGTGAGTCCTTCCTGGGTTGCGGCTACGCAGCGCTGCGCTAAGTGGTAGAATGCCCCCATTCCCGCGTTCGGGAGGTGCCGATGCGGCCCCGATTATTCCTGCTCATCCTTCTCATCCCCCTGATTCTGACGCTGCCCCTGAGGGCGCAGCAGAAGATCGTAGCGCCGACCTTGAGGTCGGCACATGCTGACCTAAAGGTCAGCGCTACAACAGCAATATCCTGCCCGGCAAAGCCCTTTACGCGGGAGCAGGTGGGAGGCCTGGTGCGGGACGGGTTGGGTGATGAGTCGGGCGCGAAGCTGATCGAGCAGCGAGGGATTGATTTCGCTCCGTCTGAGGACTTTATCCAAACCCTCAAGGCCGCAGGCGCGAGCGAGGCATTTGTCGCATCTCTGCGTGCGGCGGTAGCGCCGGGCTTGAGCCCGGCACATGCCGCCCTCAAGGGCGGCTCTACAACTGGCGGCCCGCCCACGAGCGCCAAGAAGCCGCTGAACCAAGTGCAAGTTATCACCCTGATCGCCGCGCAAGTGTCGGGCCACCGAGTCACCATGCTGGTCCAGCAACGCGGAATCGATTTTGAGCCCACGGATGACTACCTTCAGGAAGTCCGCTTGGCTGGTGGGGAGGATGAACTAATTAGCGCGCTCAAGAGCGCAAAGGTAACGAAGCCCGCGACGGTTGACCCTGCCGCACAAGCCCGGCAGGCTGAAATTCGTCGGCACGTGGCGCGCGGCGCGGAATTCTTTAAGAAGGACCAGTACGCGGAGGCCGAGCAGGAATTCCGGGCAGCCATGCTTCTTGATTCGCAAAACGGCGACCTTTACGTGAGCCTAGGCGTTGTCATGGGTCGACAAAAAAGGTGGGACGATGCCGCGGCGGCAGCCCGCGAGGCCTTGCGTTTGAACCCCAATGATGCCGAGGCGCACTTCTTCCTCGGATTCGCCCTCGGAGAGAAGGGCGACCGGGATGGCGAGATCGCGGAATACCTCGAAGCCCTACGCCTTGACCCCAATTATGCCGATGTGCACAACAACCTCGGCTCCGCCTTCGGAGAGAAGGGCGACTGGAATGGAGAAATCACTGAAGAACGCCAAGCGCTGCGCCTAAACCCCAATAATGACAAGGCGCACCTCAACCTCGGGATGGCGCTCGGACACAAGGGCGACACGGCCGGTGCGATCGCGGAATACCGTGAGGCCCTGCGCTTGAACCCCAATAATGACGTGGCGCATTTCTTCCTCGGCGAGGCTTACAACAACCTCGGCGTCGCACTGGAGCAGAAAGGCGACCGCCAAGGTGCTCTTGAGGAATACCGCGCGGCCTACATGCTTGACCCCAAGAACCCGGACTATAAGCGGAATTACGAGCGCCTGTTGCAGCAGGTGAATCAATGACGAACAGCCCAGACTTGGTTTTTCGGGTCTGAGGTTTTTCGTCGTAGGGATTTTTCCGGGCAAGAGCTGCGGACCTCGCCGAGAGGTGCGCGCTACTCGCTTGAGGAGAAGGCAAAACATGCGTTCACAAGATGCAGTGTTGAGTGTTTTATTGGCGTGGAAAACCAAAGGAACTCTATTATCAATCCAGCGCCCTGGATCGTTCCAACCTATTGGGGAATTAGATACGGCGCGGATCGTATCGCTAGGCGAAGAATGGCTTACATTACAGTTCTCAGGCTTCGCTAAATCATTCACGTTTTTACAAGCCGACCTTATCGAAAAAGTTCCCCACTTGGAGAGGAAGTCATTCACCAAAGCGGTGAGGCTTTCCGGTGGCGATGAATCCATTATTCTACTGGAAGTTTCCGTTGACTAGGCGGGTACCCGCTCGGTTGGAGGCAAAGAGTTGTATAATCTTAGATGCCGGGAGATCAAATTTGGAGATCCCGGCTTCGAGAAAAGACAAGGAGCCCATGGACCCTAACGAACTGAGCAGAACCATAGTAGATCGGCGTGCCGAACAGGCTGCGCGCGAAAGAAGGTCACCGCCGGACCATGTGCACATCGATAGTCTGGTAGCAACCGTAAGAGACGGCGCTCGTTGGCGGGACGAAAAAGCCTTTCCATCGCACCAAAAGTTTTCCGACGAGGTTGAGAAAGTGCTTGCGTTTGCAGTTGCGCAAGACCGATTTGCGGCCTACCTTCCCCGGCTGCGGGGCCGTTGGAACCAGTTCGAGTCGGCACTTGCCGAGTTGCGCGTAGCCTTTTACTTGCATAGGAACCAGTTCCGAGTCCAGAACTGGGAACCTGTTGGCGCACGGGGTGTGCCCGGAGAAGGCGAATTCTCAGTCGCAGGTCCTTCAGGTGTTCTGGTATTCGTTGAAGTCAAGAGCCCTGGTTGGGAAGGCGAAGTATCGGAGGAGGAAAGAAGGAGTGGAAGGCTTAAGCAGCCGAAGAACCTGTACTGCGAAGGACGATGGGTCGCTCCGTGGCAGAAAGTTCAATCTGCCGTGGCGAAGGCGTACAAGAAGTTGCGTTCTGACAATCCTAACCTCTTGATTGTTGCGGATGACTTCTTTGTGAGCCTTCAGCATGATACGGATATGCAGGTCGGGGCGGCGCTGTACGCAGCGCGAACGGAGGGATGCTTCTCTGACCGCCGGTATGAGAACTTGGGGGGGATCGGTATCTTCTGGATTGAGCAGAATGACCGGGAGATTTGGTACGGCATGAGACTATTTCTCAATCCCCACGCATCACAACGTTGCAGCCTCCCGGAGGACATGAGGCGGGCATTTTTCGGTAAGGAAGCTACGTCCCCGTCGAATAGCACGCTGGCTGGAGCAGACCTTGCCTCTCAGGTCTACGGTTTTTCCTTGTAGAGATTCTTCCTGTTAAGAGCCGTGGACCTTACCAACCGGTCCGCGCTACTCGCCGAAACAAGTTGAAGAGGCGGAATTCAAAATGGGTGATAGGACCTCAGGCGCCGTTCGAACTGTAATCGCCGCGCTTGTAACTTCCCACTTTGCGCAACGGTGAGGATCTCCGGCGTGGCGCAGCTCACTGAAGCCCGCTTAAATCGAGATACTTCGCGAAGCGTTCTTTCAGGTGCATGTATTGCTGGCCTACCCAGTGACGCGAGGCGAAGACTTGATCTTGCAATACTCGCTTCTCGTCAAAGCCCATCGAATCGCCCTCTATTTCCATCCTTGTTTGTAAGTGCAAATAGCGCTCCACCCCTTCATACACGGAGTCGAGATAATCAGCAATTTTCTTGTCGAATAGAAAACGGGCCTCCTTTGTGCAGTTGTGGAACTCTGCAAGGAGAGCGGGCATGTACGCGTAGTTGCCGGTCCAAGCCCTACCCAGAAACTCCTCGGTGCACTTGAATATGGCCACTTTCTTAGGGTAAGCATCGAGCCGGATCTTTAATTGTTCGTTTCTCTGGTGCTGAAATGCGAAGTAAAGGCCGATCACGGTGGCACTGGCAGAAACAACCGCAATAATTTCAGTCATACACCCTGCCTAAGCCAATTCCAGCCGCTACCTCCGCCGTCTTGGTGCCCGCCTACCCCGGCCGGCCTTTTTTGTGTGTGCTCTGAGAAACTGGGGATTCATCCAATATCCCAAAAACTCGCCCCTACGAAAGCTGTCGAGGAAGATCCAGTCATTCATAATTTCGATCCCCCCGCCCTCCGTCTCCCGGATTTCGGTCGCTGTAGGAAACAAGCGCTGCGAACCGTCCGGCAGATTTACAAAGCAGCGCAATTGTTCTTGGGTATTCTTCCTCATCACTTTAGTCTAAGTTCCTACGGGTGCTTTGTCAAAAGTGGCGGGGTGATGTATCCTCGCACGCCGGGACAGGTGCGTCGCGGCTTTAGCGATGGGTGTGGTCGGCGAGAAAAGGGGGCCACCGTCAGCACTCTCGTGCCCGTGGGCCTTTCCTATGATGACACACCCACGGTCAATTCCAGCCGCTTGAGCTTGATGCGGTCGGCGTGGACCTGGGCAAGCTCGTAGTGCGCCTGCTGCGTGAGCCAGGTTTCGGCACTGCCTCCGAAAACCTTCGACAGCCTCACGGCCATTTCGGGAGCGGGCAAGTCAGCGACATGGCGCAAAGGACCCACAAAAGGTTCTACCGATGACTTGGCTGGGGGGCTGACTCTCCATCACAACGCGCAAAATGCGGTTAATGCGCGTCTGGTAGCCCTTGCCCTGACCCTTGAGCCATTCGAGCACGTCCGCATCGAGACGAATCGTCAATTGCCTTTTCGCCGGGGGCCAAGGCGTCGTGGCCTTTTTTAGAAACTTCCGGTGCGCGCGCATTCCTCACAGACGCTCGACGTTCCCGCGCCAATCACGCTTCCGGGCGGAGGAAGAGGCTGGCCGCTGATGATAGCTTCCATGACGTTCCAAACCTGATGCGACTCGGGCGGACAGCCGGGCATGAAGTAGTCAACCTTCACGCATTGCGCCAGGGTCCTGACCCTCTCGTAGAAAACCGGCAATTCCAAGGCGCCTTCCGGGACTTCGGTGCGAGGCCTTGGAACCACTTGGGCGCGATTGTCGAGGCTCGGGTTCTCACCATAGATCGCCCGGAAATGGTCGTCCCGGGAGTGGAAATTACTGAGCGCCGGGATACCTCCCTGGGAAGAGCACGAGCCGTAGGCCACCAGCAATTGCGACTTCCGCCGCAATAGATGCGCCATCTCCTCGTTCTCCTCCGTGCGGATCGCGCCGTTGAAAAGCGTGAGGGCGATGCTTGCGTCCGGCATGGCTTCCACATCGGCCTTTTTGGTGTCCATGAGGCAGGGACAGAAAACCAGCTCGAAATGTTCGTCGACTTTAAGAAACTTCTCATGCAGGTTGACGATTGCGATTTCGCAACCGTCGCACGATGATGCCCAATACACGCTTAGTTTTGGCCTTGATGACATTATGGTGCTACTCCCAGTGGATGACCGATTCGTTCCGGGGTTGGCAACGCCCAGACATCCTGTAAAACACACTTATCGACCCTTAAGCCCAATGACTTGAGGAGAATTGCGAAGGAAAAGGTGAATCCGGAACCAGGGGGTGGGTCACCGCGGCGACTCCCCCTACGGCGAAAGGCCTTTTCGTTGCGAGGCATTTGAAACTTCCCGTATACTTTACTCATGAGTACCATACGCCTGACACCTTACGGCGAAGCGTTGCTGCAAAAGCAGCTCACCCGCGGTCCTTATCGCTCACCCGAAGAGGTCATCGAGCGGGCACTGGAAACCCTCGCGCAAAAAGAGTCCATTTCCTTCCATCCTGTGTCCGCGACCAAATCTCCCGCTGAGGCCGTCGCCGATATTCTGGAATTGCGCAAAGGCGTGAGGCTCGGCGGGCTCAAAATCAAGGACCTGATCCACTAGCGACGCTCGATAAAGAGTTGCGTATGGCTGCACGCGCCTCGGGAGTGCCGTTAGTGGGACCACAGCCCTGAGTGCCGCGATATAGTGCGTAGCTACGGTGTCGCCGCGGCGACCTCTCGTGACCGTGGGCTTTTCTGACAAATGCAATTCCCCAGACGAATGGCGCTACCTCCGGGTCACACCACCTCAGGACCGATTGCGCCCCGTTGGGGCTGGGAAGACGTAGGGGCGGTCTCGTGCCTGCCCTGGCCGGGGCTGAGTCGGCCCTCTTAGGGCACCCACGAGGGGTACCCCTACGCTTTCAGGTTTGACGGCAAGCCGTTCCCCGAGGGCGAAAGGCTTCCTCAACCCCAGCGCACGCTTCGACAGTTCGCCAACTGTCCCGACCTGATCGGGACGCCGCCCTTACGTAGAGGCGGCCTTACGCCGTCACATGGCGAGGTAAACTCGCCGCTACGATATCAAATTGCCCCACCTTCCTTGCCGATCAGAAGTTGCTTTCCGCCACAGCAATGATAAGCTGTCGGAAATTTGAGCCGGGGGAAGATGATCGATGCGTCGATTTGTTAATGCCGCGATTTTGTTCGCCTTATGCACCGCCACCGCCAGCGCGGCGGTTACCCGCGTGGACATCACCGAGCGCGGCGAATTGCCCGCTTACCCCGGCTACGAACGCATCGTCGGGAAAATCCACTTTGCCGTCGACCCCAAGCTCGCCGCCAATCGCATCATTGTTGACATCGACGTTGCCCCGCGCAACGCCCAGGGTCTGGTGGAATTTACGGCAGACCTGTTTATGCTGAAGCCGGTCGATCCGGCAAAGGGCAACGGGACCGCGCTTTTTGAGGTATCGAACCGCGGTGGCAGGTCGCTGCTCGGGACGTTCGATCTGGACGGCAAGCCCGACCCTCACACCGCCGAGGACCTGGGCGATCCGCTGCTTTTCCAGCAGGGATTCACGCTGGTCTGGGTCGGTTGGGAGTGGGATGTGCCCAGGCGTCCCGGCATGCTGGCGCTGGATGCCCCTCGAATTCCAGGTATCACCGGCCCGGTGCGTGCGGAGATCATTCGCAACGAGCGCACCACGCGCGCTTCACTGGGGGACCGCGCGCAAACACCTTACGCAGTTGCTGACCCCGACGCTGCAACCATGACCTGGCAGGATGATCCCCTTGCCGCGCCCACTGTGGTCCCGCGCAGCCAGTGGCGGTTTTCTGAAGACGGCGCGAGCGTTGAGTTCGATTCGGGTTTTGTGCCCGGCCGCATCTATGAGGTGATTTACCAAGGCAAGGATCCGGTCGTTACAGGACTGGGTTCAGCCGCCATCCGTGACTATATCTCGTACCTGAAACAGAGCGGTGCGGTGAAACGGGCTATCGGCTTCGGCTCATCGCAGAGCGGCCGCTTCCTGCGCACCTTCCTGTACGATGGCTTCAACGCGGACGAAAAGGGATCCCAAGTCTTTGAGGGTGTGTGGCCGCACGTAGCCGGTGCGGGCCGTGGCAGCTTCAATATCCGTTTCGGTCAGCCTTCGCGCGACGGCCATGCGCGGCTCAATCGCTTTTACCCGACCGACATCTTCCCCTTCAGCGACCGGCCGCAGACCGATTCCGGAGTGACCGATTCGATTCTTGGGCGCGCTACCGCACAGCACGTGGTGCCCAAGATCTTCTACACCAATGGCTCGTATGAATACTGGGGCCGCGGGGCGTCGCTGACTCACATCACGCTTGACGGCAGGCGCGATTTTGCGCCGGGGCCCGAATCGCGGATTTACTATATCGCCGGTACGCAGCACGGCGCCAATGCGAATCCAGTCCGCCACGATACTGAAAACCTGGCGAATCCCCAGGATTACCGGTATGCGCTGCGGGCGCTGCTGCTGGCCATGAACGCCTGGATTACGAATGGCGCCACTCCACCCGAATCGCGGCTGCCCCTGATTGCCAAACGCCAACTGGTGACTCGGGCGGCGCTCGCGTTCCCGAAAATCCCGGGAGTGCATTTGCCGAAAGAACCGTACATCGTCTACCGCCTGGATTTTGGCCCCGATTTCCGTACCAAGGGCATTATCGCTTTCGAGCCGCCCAAGCTCGGGCAGCCTTTTCCCATTCTGGTGCCGCAGGTGGACGCGGATGGCAATGAGATTTCAGGTATCCGCCTGCCGGAACAGATCGTTCCGCTCGCGACTTTTACCGGTTGGAACCTGCGCGACCCCGCCATTGGCGCGCCCGATGTGACCTATGACATGGTGGGATCGTTCCTTCCGTTTCCACGCACCCGGGCCGACCGCGAGAAGAGTCAGGATCCTCGCCTGTCGATTGAAGAGCGCTACCAGAGCCGCGAGGAGTACGTGCAGAAGGTCGGCGCCGCGGCAGAAACGCTGGTGCGCGCGCGCCTTTTGATTGCCGCCGACGTTCCGGAAGATCACCGATCGGGCGGCCGCGCGCTGGGATTCCGTGATGAACCCTGATTCCAGCGCAGGTCAACAGAAATGAAAGGGGTCGTAATGAAAACTATTGTTTTCTGCACCTTCGGTGCATTCGGCTTGGCCGTTTTATTTTCAATCAGGTTTTCGAGCGTCGCCCAGGGACGGGAGAATTTCGGGCGTACCAGGAACGAGGCGCGCGTTGCCGGCATCGTCGGTGGCGACGAAAACAAGAACCCGCCAGCCTCACCCGTAAAAGCCGGAAACTCGGTTTTCCCGGTGGTGGTTGATTGTAGCCAGACGGTGGAGCAGATGATCAAGGCAGGGAAGTACGACTGGAGGGAGCTCGAAATCAACTCCGGCGATTTCCCAGTGAACTGCCGCGGCATCTCCAAGGTCGACGTGGTGCTGCTGCCTATCCACCGGCGCCGCATGGAGTCTGAAGAAATCCTCCGTGAGCTCAACAAACGCAACTTACGTCCTGCCGGGTTGCCGGAACTCCTCGCCTTCGGTGCGACTTACCCTGACAAGCAGCAGGAAGTTCCTCCGATTGTGGCCCTCGGACCTGTGTCGCAGGACTGGAAAACTCTGCGCGGGGCGGCGTACCTCGGAGGAGGCATGCGCGGACGTGGCTTGGCGGGTCCGGGCTGCTGGGGCCCCGCCTGTCACGAGGGTTACCAGTTCGCTGCGGTGGTGCGTAAGTAGGACAATGGCTATAATGCACGCCTCAATAGGGTGTGCCAACAGAAATACCCGGACCGCCTGGAGCCTGAGGATTACAACAAGTAAACCAATTGCGATGGGGCCCCAGGTCGCATGAAATCCTGAGTGCCCGGCACAATCACCGAAGAGGAGCATGGAACGTGCGGATCAGAAAGGCAGTGATTACCGCCGCGGGGGCGAATCAACGGGCGCTTCCCTTGCAGACTCTCATCCACGACGGAGCGGAGAAATCAGTTCTCGGCATCCTGATTGAGCAGGCCCTCACTGCGAATATTGGGGAGATTTGCGTGATTGTCTGGCCCGGTGACGAAACGCGTTACGCCCAGGCCGCCGGCAATCACTCCGGCGCAGTGCGGTTCATCCCGCAAGAGTCCCCGCGCGGATACGGTCACGCCCTCTACTGCGCGCGAGACTTCGTCGGCAATGAGCCCTTCTTGCACATGGTGGGAGATCACCTGTACGTCAGCGCCGCAAGGCCCGGCGTGCAGCGCCTGGTGGAACTCGCCGAGAGCGAGTCGTGCTCAGCCTCCGGAGTTCAGCCCACGCGCGAAAGTTTGCTGCCCCGGTTTGGCGCGGTGGCCGGACGCCGCATGTCCGGACGGCCCGGCGTTTATCGCGTTGAGACCGTGATCGAGAAGCCGACCCCAACCGAAGCCGAACAGCGACTCATGGTTCCGGGTATCCGGGCCGGCTATTATCTGTGTTTCTTCGGCACCCACGTTTTGACACCCACCGTTATGGACCTGCTGGGGCGCATGTTGACAAGTGCTCCCAGTGGCTCCATCACGCTCTCGGCGGCGCTCGCCGAACTCGCCCGGCAGGAACAGTACCTGGCGCTGGAAGTCACGGGCCGACGGTATGATCTGGGCGCCCGCTACGGATTACTCACCGCGCAACTGGCCCTGGCGCTGTCCGGCCGGGACCGTGAGGAAGTGCTCTCCCACCTGCTTGAATTGCTCGCGGAGCGCGAGATGTCAACTCCCTCGTCCGGGAGCGAGCGGTGAGCCCCTTTACCAGCGTCATCACTGCAAAAGATCCCGAAACACGCAATCGTTCACTCGACGTACTGGCGCGCGCCGCAACCATCGAAGACTTGCTCCGTGAATGCGAGGCGCTCGATCGTTTCCGCCGGAGCAGCGACAACCTCTACGAACGCGTCCGCGCCCTGTTCTTCCTCTACGCCATCCATCGCTTTCACATTTCCACGCAAGAGTCGGCTGGCACACGCTCTCTGATCCCTTTCGCAGGTTACACGAGCCTTCTGAAGCGCCGCTTTGAAGAAGCCCTGGATATTTTCCTCGCCGCACAAGCTGCTGACGGCCCGAGCGCGGCCATCTCCAGCGCCTTGGCTGCGGGCTACCGCGCCCTGGGATTTCAGACTCTGGCTGACCAGGTGCGGCGCAGTGTGCGCTCGGTGCGCGGCAACCAGTGGATGTTCCGCGCCGCCCACCCTGAGGATGCCCCGCTGCGGATTCGCCCCGAACTTCTGACGCGTGAGAGCCCGGATGAGCTCTTCCCCATCCTGCGCGAGGCCACGCCCGTCCGCATGGACTTGAGCCACAGCGGATGGAGCGACATCTTCTTTCTCGGGATGGACTTTCCGGAAGGCGCCCGCGTGCTGAACACTTCGATTGACCTGAGCGTGCGTGGCTCCGGCCTACCCCGGCCGCCCGTGGAAGCTTGGCTCCGGGTCATCGATCAGCCCGTGCTCCGGTTAGTGAGTGTGGATCTCAAGAGCAGCGCGGAAATCGACTCGATTGCGGAGCTCTTTGATTTCGCGCGCGACTACTTGGGGCTGCTCAAGGCCGCGGTGATTGCCTCCGGAATTGTGCCACCGGGGATGGAGGGTGCTACTCAACCCCTCGCTGATGTGCTGCTACATCTGACGGGCAGGCCCGGCCATGGTATTGAGATTGTCAGCAAGGTGAACGATATCCCCCGAGGCTCGCGCCTGGCGGTGTCGACCAGCCTGCTGGCCTGCCTGATCTCCGTTTGCATGCGCGCCACGAGCCAGATTCACGCGCTCACCGGTGGTCTCGAAGAGAGCGACCGCCGCCTGGTGGCCGCGCGCGCCATCCTGGGCGAATGGTTGGCCGGCTCGGGAGGAGGCTGGCAGGATTCCGGCGGAGTGTGGCCGGGAATCAAGCTCATCCACGGGGTCGCTGCCGGGGAAGGCGATCCCGAATTCGGAGTCAGCCGCGGCCGTCTGCTGCCGGACCATCATATTTTCAGCCGTCAGGACGTTTCGCCGGAGACCCGTAGTCAACTTCAACAAAGCCTCGTACTCGTGCATGGCGGCATGGCGCAGGATGTGGGTCCGATTCTGGAGATGGTGACGGAGAAATATCTGCTCCGGTCGGAAAGGGAATGGGCGAGCCGCAGCGAAGCTGGTCACATTCTCGATGAGCTCATCGAAAACCTGAAGAAAGGTGACGTTCCGCGCCCTGGGCCGCCTGACGCAGCGCAACTACGATGGCCCCATTCAATCCATTATTCCTTGGGCAGGCAATCTTTATACGGAAACGCTCATCCGCCGCGTGCGTGCGGAAATGGGCGACAGCTTCTGGGGTTTTTGGATGCTCGGCGGCATGTCAGGCGGGGGCATGGGCTTCCTGTTTGCCCCGGGCCAGAAGTCGGCAGCCCAAGAGCGGCTGCAGGCCATCATGAGCGATACCAAGCGGCAGATGGAGCACGCCATACCTTTCGCCATGGAACCCGTGGTCTACGATTTCGCTGTCAACGAGCGCGGGACTGAGGCGGTGCTTTTCAGCGGTGACGCTGCGTTGATGCCCCCAGGCTACTACCAGCAGGGCGTGCCCACCCTCCTGCGCATGGAGTCCCGCTTGCTTTCACCCCTGCGACGGGCGGAGCTTGAGCGCTTCACGGCCGCGTGCCACAACGTGCCGGAATTCCTGGGTATGGTGCAATACGTCTTTGAGCACCTCATTCCCCAGAGTGCGCCAGGAGCCGACCGTGCGCAAAGCCTGGAAGCTCTGCTGGAAGCCCATGGGTTTGACCGCATGGAGCACGAACAGATCCAGGCGGACTTGCGGAGCGGGCGGGTGGGGCTGGCGCAGAATCGCCTGCCCATCAGCAGTCGGATTACGGATGTCGGCCCGGATGATCTGTTTGATGCTACCCAGGGTATGGCGCCCTCCTATCAGGAAACCGGTAGGGACGCGCTGGCCGCGGGCAGGGTGGCTGTGGTTTCCTTCGCCGGGGGCGCGGGCAGTCGTTGGACGAAAGGTGCGGGGGTTGTCAAGGCGCTCAATCCTTTTTGTAAGTTGGGGGGCAGGCACCGCAGCTTCATCGAAGTGCACTTGGCTAAGAGCCGCCGGACCAGCCGCATTTCAGGTGTCACCCTGCCGCATGTCATCACTACCAGTTACCTGACGCACGATGCGATCGAGGCGCAGCTCCGCGCAGCGGGCAACTATGGCTACCCCGGTCCCTTACTGGTATCGCCAGGACGCTCCATCGGCCTGCGTCTGATTCCCATGGAGCGCGACTTGCGATTTGCCTGGGAAGAGTTGCCTCAGCAAATGCTTGATGAGCAGGCCCAGAAGGTTCGTGACAGCCTGCACGCCACGCTGATTGCCTGGGCACGACAGATGGGCGAAGGCGCAAGCTACGCTGATAATGTGCCGATGCAGTGCCTGCACCCGGTCGGACACTGGTACGAAGTGCCGAACCTGATCCGCAACGGCACACTGGTTCGCCTGTTTGAGGAAAGCCCGCGCTTAAAGTACCTGATGGTTCACAACATCGATACTACGGGAGCCGACGTGGATCCTGGGCTGCTGGGTTACCACATTGAGCAGGGTGCGGCGCTCACTACGGAGGTGATTGCCCGGCAAGTTGAGGATCGCGGTGGCGGGTTGGGCCGCATCGATGGCCGCGTCCGCCTGATTGAAGGTCTCGCGCTGCCGAGTGAAGAGATTGAATCGCACCTTTCCTGGTACAACAGCGCGACCTATTGGATCGACATCGACCAGCTCCTTTCCATGCTTGGACTCGCCCGCGGCGACCTCACGAACTCTGAGCTCTTGAACAGCGCGGTTCGCAACCTGGCCGCTCGCATGCCCACCTACATTACGCTGAAGGACGTCAAAAAGCGCTGGGGGAAAGGGCAGGAAGATGTCTTGCCCGTAGCGCAGTTTGAAAAGCTCTGGGGCGATATGACGGGCCTGCCGGAATTGTCCTGCCGCTTCGTAGCCGTCCCGCGGCTGCGGGGGCAACAGCTCAAGGAGGCGGCCCAACTCGATGGCTGGCTTCGCGATGGCTCAGCGGCTTATGTTGAATCGTTATGTGATTGGGCGGATTGATTCGAGCCGCGAAGCCGTGCCAAAAAACCAAAAGGGAAAAGGGAAAAAGCTCCTGCTGATGGTGTCTATTCGCTGAAAGTCAGGATCCCCTCAGGGCCACCCGCAAAACGTGGGGCCTCTTCCGCTACGCGGACCCCCCGGTTTCGTTAGGTAAGACCCAAGGAGCAGAGTATGTCTAAGAAGCTTTCCTTATTTGTAATGATAGTATCCGTGCTAACGCTCCCTGTTCTATCGTTTTCCGCCACTACTCAGCGCTGGAAGGCAGGCTCAGCTGAGGTGGTTATCACGCCCCATGAGTCTCTTTGGTTGGCTGGCTTTGCTGCCCGAACAAAGCCATCCGAAGGTACGGCCCAGGATCTTTACGCCAAGGCACTAGCTTTGGAAGACCAAGCGGGAAATCGGGCCGTGATGGTCACAACCGACTTGGAGAACTTGCCCGGTGTGCTTAGCAAGAGAATAGCCGAGCGCGTCCAAAAGCAGTACGGCATCCCGCGCCGGTGCCTGCTCTTGAACGCCTCGCACACACATTGCAGTCCTGTCACCGACCATATGGAAGAGATTACCTACGACATGACTCCCGAGCAATGGGCTGCGGTGGATCGTTATGTTCTCGAACTGGAGGATAAGATCGTGGCGGTCATAGGCCAGGCGTTACAGAACCTTGGCCCGGCTCGACTGGGCTTTGGAATTACCTCAGCCCAATTTGCGGCAAACCGGCGGGAAGAGGGCCGGACGGGGGCAAACCAGGAAGGTCCGGTGGACCACGACGTCCCCTTCCTGAAAATCCAAGGACGGCGAGGGAAGCTTCGAGCCGTAGTGTTTGGCTATGCCTGTCATAACACCACGCTAACCGACGACTTCTATCAGTACGCCGGCGATTATGCCGGTTATGCCCAGGAGTGGCTGGAAAAACACCACCCCGGAGCTACCGCGCTATTTGTGCAGGGCTGCGGAGGCGATGCCAATGCGCATCCGCGGGGGACCTTGGAGCTTGCCCGCCAGCACGGAGAGGAGTTGGCCGTGGCAGTTGATAAAACTGCCGCAGGTCCATTGAGAAAAGTCGCCGGACCTCTGAAGTCGGCTTACGAAGAGTTCCCTGTAGCATTTGCGCCCCCGCCAACCCGGGCGGAGTTGGAGTCGCAATTAGGGGATGCGAACAAATACCACCGGCGGCACGCGCAGCAGATGCTCAGGTTCCTGGACCGGGATGGGCGCCTGCCGAGTGATTACCCCTACCCGCTCCAAGTCTGGCAATTCGGTTCGGATCTGACCCTGGTGGCGCTGTCCGGCGAGTGCGTGGTGGATTATTCGTTGCGGCTGAAGAAGGAGCTGGGCCGGCAACAACTCTGGGTGGCGGGTTACTCGAACGATACCGCGTTCGCTTACATACCCTCGTTGCGGG
Organism: uncultured Acidobacteriota bacterium; assembly: GCA_963804995.1. Classification (GTDB taxonomy): domain Bacteria; phylum Acidobacteriota; class Terriglobia; order UBA7540; family UBA7540; genus Bog-366. Next base: position 402,722 of record CAWDSK010000006.1, on the reverse strand, counting down.
TTCTTAAAGAAGGAGGTTACGAAGGGGGCGAAGCGGGTATTTATACCGGCCTGCCCGCCGCTTTCGCGCCCTCCATTGAAGAGACGATCATTCGAAAGGTACACGAACTGGTTGAGCAGGTTCGCACCACCGAACCGCCAGCGAAATAGCAAACCTTGTTCTCGCTTCGCTAGTGTCGTGTCTCAGAAGTTCGCCGAAAAAGTCTCACTGGGTTCAAAGGCGACCCCCTCACCCCCCGGCCCCTCTCCCCCAAAGGGGCGAGGGGAGAGTTAATCTGAATTTGTCGCCCTCGCCCCTTTGGGGGAGAGGGTGGACCGCCACCGGCGTTTCCATCAGCCGGGGCGGGACGGGTGAGGGGGTTCTCTGGTAATCAGCGAACTTCTGAGACACGACACTAGAGGGTGCGACGGGTAGGGCCTAAATATTGAATCTCTTAGAAGAACAGTCAGGTATAGTAAATATCGAAATTTCCCTGTCAATTCCGGGTTCCCGTTGGAGGTACACTGCATGAAGCGTCGTGAATTCGTTCTTGCGGCAGCGTTGGGGGCGGGCGCGCCTGCGGCCGTTGCCCGGAGTGTGGTGGACGCGGGCAGGCCGCCTGGTTCGTCCCCCCTGAGGGTTCTGGCCGTCAGTGCCCACCCGGCTGATTTTTGTTCGCGGGCGGGCGGAACCTTGATTAAACACGTTCGCGCCGGTTCCAAGGTGAAGGTCATCTGGCTTACTCAGGGCGAGACGGACGAGAGCGCTTTCCTGTACAAGCAACGGCCAGATATCTCGGTGGAGGAAGTCCGGCGGATGCGCGAAAAAGAAGCTTTTGCCTGCGCCGAAGTGATTGGCGCCGAAGGGAAAATGTTCGCGTTCGGCGACGGTCCGCTGCGGATGACGCCGGAGCGTATGGAGATGCTGGCCCAGGAGATGGCGGACTTCAAACCTGACCTGATCCTGACTCATTGGAAAGACGAACTGACCTATCCCACCCACTGGCGGACATCGCGCAGCGTGGTGGAAGCGGCGCAGTTGGCACGGGTCTCCTGGGATATCCACTTCTTTGAGCCGACGATTGGGACCGCGTCACGGGTGGGGTTTGTGCCCGACCACTATGTGGACATTAGCGAGGCCTTCGATCGTAAGGTGGAGGCTCTGAAGACCCTGACCGCCCAGCCTTGGCTGGTTGCCGATTACACCGTCTGCAACCGCTGGCGCGGCCTGGAGTGCGGCAAGCAGTACGCGGAGGCCTTTGTGCGCTGGGCCCCCAAACCGCCCGTCTACGATCTACTGGGCGCCAAGGGTTGAACGGCGGTACGGCCTTGCGGCCCGTAGTGGTCCTGGTTGCTCTCGTAGCGGCGGCGGCATTCATCCCGATCTGATCGGGACGCCGCCATATGGCGAGGTAAACTCGCCGCTACGTCAAATCGAATCGCGGTCGCGCGGCAGCCTGTCGTAGCGGCGGCTTTACGCCGCCATATGGCGAGGTAAACTCGCCAATACGGCAAACTGAATCGCGGCCGGCGATATTGTGAATACCAACGAAGAAAGGAAACATCATGAACCGGCGGACATTTTTCTGGGGTAGCGCCGCGGCCTCGATCGCGGCCGCGGGTTTCCGCCCGCGCTATATTCGGGCTGCGAAATTGGCGGCTGAGCACGGGGAGATTTACCGCAAGCTCGGTGTGCGCCCTTTGATTAACGCCGCCGGCACTTACACGATCCTGACGGGTTCGCTACTGCGGGAGCGAGCCCGCCTCGCCATGCAAGAAGCTGCCCAGAGCTTTGTCCGGCTGGAGGATTTGCAAAAAGCCGTGGGCGAGCGCATCGCCAAGGTGCTCGATGTCGAGGCGGCGATGGTCACGTCCGGGGGCGCTGGCTCGATCATGCTGGCCACGGCCGCCTGCGTCACCGGCGCCGACCCCGAGAATATCCGCCGTGTCCCCAACCTTGACGGCATGAAGAGCGAGGTCATCGTTCCCCGCGCGCATCGCAACGGCTTTGATCACGCTGCCCGAAACGTCGGGGTCAAGTTCGTGGAAGTTGAGACCCTGGACGATCTCCACCGCGCCATCGGCCCGCAAACCGCCATGCTCTACTTCACCAACATTTTTGAGTACAAGGGGCCGATCAAGCGCAAGGAGTTCATCGAGGCGGGCAAGCGGGCCGGAATTCCCGTGTTCAACGACGCTGCGGCCGAATTGCCGCCTGCTACCAATCTTTCCAGTATCGTACACGAGGGCTTCGATCTGGTTGGTTTCAGCGGTGGCAAGGGATTGCGCGGGCCGCAAAGCTCGGGCTTGCTGCTGGGCCGCAAGGATTTGATTCAGGCCGCCCTCCTCAACAACAATCCCGTCGAGGATGCGATTGGCCGGACGTGCAAGGTCGGCAAAGAGGAAATGATGGGCCTGCTGGCGGCGGTTGAGGAGTACGTTCGAGCGCGATCACGATGCCGACCTCCGTCTGTGGCGTGGCTTTGTGGAGAGCATCGCCCGCGACCTCAGTGGCATTCCCACCGTCACGGCTGAGGTTTACGTCCCCGGCCCTGGCGGACACCCGGTTCCCTATCTGCGTGTGCAGTGGGCCCAGGACCGGCTGAACCTCAAATATGCTGACTGCGCCCAGCAGTTGCGTGACGGCGATCCCTCGATTGAGGTCAACGTCGGCGAGGATGGGCTCTCACTCGCTTCCTATAATTTGTATCCGGGCGAGGAGCGCATTGTCGGCTTCCGGTTGCGCGGAATTCTGCGCGAGGGCGGACGGCGCTCTTGAGAGGGGCAGAATCCCTTTGGCGCGCTTAGAGGGTTTGGACCGACGAGCGTGACCTGATTTGTTTTTCTCGTCCCTCCTGACGGAAACAGGGAACAATGAATAGGCCGAACCTGAGGGGCATGGCGCCAAACCTCAACCCATCCAGACCCACACGTTATTGGGGTGGGCCCAGGAAGTGCGCCAGCCACTCCATGGCGCGCCAGACTGCTTCCGGGGTGGGCATGTGGCCCTTGTGGTGATTGAAGTAACCCAGGTTCTGGGGCTTACGGTAGAGATCATAAACTTGCCGCGCCGCGTTGATGTAGTGCCAACTCTCAGCCGTATCGTAGGCATCGCCGCCCAGCAACAGGAACGGTCTGGGCGCAATGAGCCCGAGTAGTTCATGTTGATCCGTCGCCTTGTCCTGCTTCTGAATGAAGTCGCCAAAATACCAATAGTCTTCGTAATTTGAGAAAGTAAGCCCGATGCCGCCCTCATTTGAAACCACGGCGGTGATCCGCTCATCAAACGCCGACGCGTACAGCGCCATCTTCCCGCCGAGCGAATGCCCAATGATTCCGATGTGCTCTCGGTCGACCTCGGGCAGCGTGTACAAATAATCGACCAGCCGCTGTGCATCCCAGATCCACTTCCCGAGGCCCGCGCAGTGGGGATGCCGCAGCTTGAGATTTGCCACCGCCTCGCTGTAGGCCTCACCATAGCTTTCGAAGCACCAGCGAATCGCCACGGCAATGTAGCCTTTTTGCACCGCGGAGTAGGCATAGGAATCGACACCCGCTCCCAGGAAGTCGCGTCCCGATAAGTCTCGCGCGGCCGGAGTGTCAACATCATAGAAGGGCACAATAACCACAGGGCGTGGTCTCTTCAGCCTTTCGCACGACATCATCACCAGAATCTTTTCCCAATAATCCGGCTCGACTTGAAGGTACATAAGCCTGGCGGTGTAATTCTGGTCGTTGACTGTCTCGACCCACCGGGTCCGAGGCGCCAGGGGGCTCATTTCCATCGAGCCCAGCAGGTTCAGCCATTTCGCTTTGATTTCTCGCCGGCGGGTCTCCCATTGGTCCACCGTACTGACCCCCGAAACCAGCGAGGACAAATCCCCGGTGGCGCTTTCATATCCGGCCGGGGGCTGGTGATACGTGTCGTACCACTTGGGGTCATGATGCGCCGCGGGAAGCGCCGCCTTCGGCTCCAAGGTCCGGCAAACGCGGAACCCCGTGAAACGGCTCTTATACTCAGGTTCCAGGGAGGATCGATAACCGCGCGCCCAGTCGGAGCTGGTGGTGCTCATGAACGAACCGCCTCGAATGATGCGCGCCAACCCTCGCAGGGGGCCGGCCGGGTTGTATGAGCCTTGTATGGTGCGCACGGGATTGAAGTAGTCGTTTGACCACTCCCAAACATTGCCGAGCATGTCGTAGAGGCCAAAACGATTGGGAGGGTAGCTGCCCACGGGATTGGTGCCCGTGGTCTTGAGTGCGGCTAGTAGGCGCTCGACACTCTTGGTGTCTGAAGATCCCAGGTTTCCCGCGACGCTCGCCGAGGCGGGCTGGGATTCCATATCGGCCGCATAGGTCCACTCGGCGTCAGTGGGCAAGCGGTACCCATTCTGCTCCAGGTCACAGGATCCTGAATCCAGGTCGTAGCACGGATCCAGATTCTCCTTAATGCTACGCAGGTTGCAGTAGCGAATCGCCTCCCACCAGGTGACGGTCTCGACGGGGAGGTCGGGACCCTGGTGGAAGGAAGGGTTATACCCCATGATGGCTTCGAACTCGCGCTGCGTCACCTCGGTGGGAGAGATGAGGAATTTTCCCAGAGTAACGGTTACCGTGACACTGGTTAGTCCGTCGGTCGTCTCGAAGCTCTTCCCCGGAATTTCAACCAGTTGATGGGTGGTGGCCGCTTGCGGTGATGACGCCTCTGGGGCGGCTGCGGGCTTTGAGGTCGAACCTCCCAGATTGCTCATCACCAGGGAAGCTCCCAGGGCTGAACTCTGAAGGAATCTACGCCTCTGCATAAGTCCTCCTCGACGAAAAACTTTTGTGCTGCTGCGCCAGTTGCATTCAACTGGGGCCAGGTGTATCTTGCAGGCCGGACCGGAGGTCCAGGCGGTACGGTTTCCACCGTTGCGCTCTGGGCGCCCCTGTAACCACCCCGTCACCTTCGGCGCCACCCCTCCTGAATCAGGAGGGGAGTTGTTGCAGAACTCCCCTCCTCAGTTGAGGAGGGGTGGCGCGCCGAGCCCCGATAGCGTGTTCTTTCCAAATTGATCATCGGGGCCGAGCCCCGATAGCGTGTTCTTTCCAAATTGATCATCGGGGCCGAGCGCCGGGGTGGTGCTGACCAAGAAGCCAGAGTGGTGCTGATAAGGACAGCGCCAACGGTTTTTTCCGCAGGCTCTTCAGCCGCACGGAGGTATGCAATGAACAATGAAAAGAGTCACGTCTTTACGCGCCGGGCCTTCATGGGCGCGGCGGCATTCACCATAGTTCCCCGTCACGTTTTGGGGGGACGCGGTTACACCCCGCCGAGCGACAAGATTACCATAGCCTCAATCGGCATGGGCTTCCAGGGAATGGTTGTTACCATGGAGCTCCTGGCGCGTCCGGACATCCAGGTGGTGGCGGTCGCGGACCCAAATGAAATGAGCAAGGACTATGCCGAGTATGGCTCGAATGACCTGTTGAAGCAGGAACGCCGGTTGCTGGGCCCTAGCTACGAAAACTGGGGGCAGGAGTTGGCTGCGGCGGGAGACAAGTGGCTCCTTCCCAACTGGAAAAGCAGCATGGGGGCCGCTGGCCGCGAACCCGCCAAGAAGATGGTGGAGGCGTACTACAGCTCGCGAAACAACCACAGCTACAAGGGCTGCACTGCCTACTGCGATTTCCGCGAGCTCCTGGAAAAGGAAAAGGACGTGGACGCCGTCTACGTGGCCACTCCCGACCATTGGCACGCCGGTATCTCCATCGCCGCCCTGCTTAAGCACAAGCACGTCCTGTCGCAGAAGCCCATGGCGCACAATATTGGTGAGGCGCGCCGCATGGCGGACGTGGCCCGACAGATGAACCTGGTCGGAGCGTTGCCCGTAAACAATCCCACGATGCGGGACACCCAGGCCATTCAGGACTGGATCGCGGATGGCGCCATCGGGACTGTGCGGGAAGTCCACAACTGGTCGAGCCGCCCCAATACCCCGCAGGGAATCGAGCGCCCGCACGAAGCTCCCCCGGTTCCCAAGGGTCTCGACTGGGATCTTTGGGTGGGGCCCGCTCCGATGCGTCCCTACCATCCGCTCTACCATCCCTTCCAATGGCGCGGCTGGCTGGACTTCGGTACTGGCGCCATCGGCAACATGGGGTCCTACAGCTTCGCCGGCTTGTACAAGATCCTCGACCTCACGGCGCCTACGGCGGTTGAGGCCTCGGCCACCGGCTGGTGGGACTCCACTCCCGCGGCGCGTGCTGAGAGCTACCCGAAAGCCTCAGTGATTCATCTCCATTACCCGGCGCACAACGGCCGGGCTGCCCTGCGCATTACCTGGTACGAAGGAGCAATACGGCCGCCACGTCCCGCCGGGTTGAGGCCTGAGGACGATCACTACTTTCATCCGGGCGAGCAGAACGAGGGCATCCTCTATGTTGGCGACAAGGGATTTATCCTCGGCGGGTTTAACGGAACCAACCCGCGGGTCTACCCGGAGTCAACGAAATACCAACTGCCTCCCCGGCAACGGGGCTCCCGCGAGGATGAACGTCGCGACGTCGCCATCGAGCAGTGGATCGCAGCCGTCAAAGGCGGAGCCGCTCCAGCCACCCATTACGGGCTCCAGGTGGGACCGACCGAATCTCTCCTGCTCGGCGTGCTGGCACAGCGCTTCGCGGGCGAAAAACTCGAATGGGACTCGGCCAACATGCGCGTGACCAATTTCGAAAAAGCCAACGCTTACGTGAACCCGCCCTACCGTGGTGAGTACAAAGTCTAAGGCGGAAGCCTACGGGGTGCGGTTGCTGGTAACTTTCGCCAATTCGCGCTCAGCCACCTCGCGGACACGGGCCGGGCCAAGTTCTATAGCACGCTCGAAAGCTTTCTTCGCCTCCTCAGGTTGCCGAGCCTGGGAGTAAGCGGCGCCGAGCTCCAAGAATTGGGTACCCTGGGGGACGGGATTTTGCGAGGCAGCCAAAGCGAATTCCGAGATCGCACCCTCAAGGTTACCCCTGTCTCTTTCAATCTTCCCCAGGGCTTCGTGCGCTTGAGCTTCAAGCTGGCCGCGCAGGGTCTTCCAGCGGTCGGGCAAAATCTCTTTGGGAATGCGCATTGTGGCAAGCTCGCGCAAGCTCCGGCGGGCGTATTCCTCAGCCTCTTGCAACAACTTGGTCGAGTCCGCTCGGCCTTGAGCATGGTCGGGGATGACGCTCGCCAGCGTCAGTTGCGTATCAGCGTTATCCGGCAGAAGCTCCAGAGCCTTTCGTCCGGCGCGCAGGGTTCCTTCAAAGTCATCCAAGCGCTGGCAAGCTTGCATCTCATACTCATAAACCAAGCCCAGGAGTTCAGATTTTGGGTATTCCCTGGCGAAACGTTCTGCAATCTCCACGCTGGCTCGTGGGTTGGTGCTGACCGTTAATTCCAGATAGAGGTCAAGCTCCTCCTCGGTCTTCGCCTGGGGAGCATTCATCGTGTCCACCAGCGGCCCAAACTGCGCAAAGGCGCCGGGCGTGCCGCTCGATCCCGCCGTGGCGAGGACGATACTCCAACCGAACACGATTTCAATAAACCTAGGGTTGCGCATAGAGAGCGTTGAGTTCTTCGAACTGCTTCAACTGGGCCTGGGCTGCTTCCAGATCGTGGGTCTTCTTATAAAGCACGAAGAGGGCGTAGTGAGGGGAAGGATTCGCAGGATCCAGCCGCGCTACGGTAAGCAGCTCCGCGATGGCTTCAGGGTATTTGCCCATCGACTCCTCAACCTTGGCCAGGATCTGGTGGGCGGCATCCAACTGCGGAGCCAATTCCACCGCCCTCTGCGCCAGTTTTAACGCCTGCTCAGGATCTTGCGAGAGGAGCAGCCGGGCCATTTCCTGGAACGGCCATGGGTACATTTCGTGTTTGGCCTCTACCAGATGCATGGCCTCGGTATAGGTCGCCATGGCATCGTCGCGGTGCCCCAACATCTCCTGACAAACCGCCAGGCTGAAGATGATCTTCGGCTCATCCGGCTTCAGTTGGATCGCTTTGTGGAGATATTCCTCCGCCTTTGTGCAGTCATCTCTTATACTTTGGTAATGGCGTCCAAGTGCATAATAGGATTCATAATCCGAAGGATTGAGCTGGATGGCCTTCTCGATTTGCTGCTCGAAGAGAATATATTGATGAATCTTCCAGTACGCGAACCCCAGTGACTTGTGCAGGTCCGCGGTGTCGAGGCCCAGGCGCTCCGCCGAGCGAAACGCCATGATGGCCCCGATGCTGTCTGCCATTTGAAAGCGCGCGACCCCCCGCCAGTAGAAGAGCCGGGGGTCATCGGGATGTTGTTTAAGCAGGGCGTCGACATGAGTTGCCGCTTCACTCCAGCGGTGCTGGCGGGCGAGGGTCTTTACTTCCTGGAGGTCGGCAGGCGGGGTTTCATCATTCGATGGCCCGGGCGAGGCAACGACCCATCCCCCCAGGCAATCGCCACTGAGGCAGGCCAGAAGAATAACCCAGGATAACTTTTCGGCGAGTTCCGTTAGCACCCGTTGAGTTCCGAGACTCATGCCAGGCCGCCCAGGAAGACCATGCGTCCTTTTGCCATCGCTCAAGATGGTTTGGGCGCTGGTCTTCCCGTGGTGAGGTGGAGGACTTCCGTCCCCCACTCTATTAGAACTCGAATTGTAAACCAAGCTGAATCTGACGCGGACTGAAAGCGCCCGTTACCTCGCCATTTCCCAGGTTCGTACAAGGCTGACCGAAGGATATGGAGGAACTACAACTCGCGCTGATGGCGTTAAATTGCGTGTGATTGAAGGAGTTGAAGGTCTCCAAACGGAATTGCAAGTCGGAGTGCTCACCCCCGAACCACGGTATCGGAAAGTTCTTGAGGAGGGCAAGGTCGGAATTGTTCCGGCCGGGGCCCTCCAGCGCGTTGCGTCCCACATAGCCGAACATGCCCGGTTGGCCGTTGGCGCCGAACTGGCTGAGGAACGGCTGGGTGACGACGGCGGGGTTGAAGAATGTCGCCGTCGGGCCAAACTGCGGGTCGTTGAAGACACCCTTTTGTTTGACCAGTCTCCCTATAGAATCACAACGAACATTCGTTCCGACACCGGTGCTATATCCGCTGACCCCACAGGTGACATCGACGGGTTGACCGCTAAAGAAGCTGGTAATGCCGCTGATCTTCCAGCCGGCCCCCACTTCTTTCACGAAGGGGTGAGTGGTATTGTGGAAGAAAGGCAAGTCATAGACGTAACTCGCCTGAAACACATGCGTCCGGTTGATATTGGAAGTGGCGTACCAGCGCGACAAGTTCTGGTTGTCGGTGCCATAACTCTGAGCGTAACCGCTGGTGTTGTCCAGGGTGTGCCCATAGGTGTACATCAACTGGAGGGTGAGACCGTGACCTACCATATGCCGCAGACTGCCCTGCACGGCGTTGTAACTAGAGATCGCCGTGGGCTCCAGCATGTTCATGGTCGAATAACCACGGTAGGGGGCGAAAAAGATAGTGGGCTGGACATTATTGATCAACAAACTTTGCACATTGCAATTGCCCGAAACGTCACATCCGGGTGTCCCTGCCAGAGCGGGCGCGTTCACCATACCCACCCCGTCGGGAACCTGGTTCAGGTTACGTTGTCTCGGTAAATGACGACCGAGGCTTCCTACGTAGGATACCGTCACCAGATTATTGTGGGAGAACTGATGCTCCATCCCCAGGCTGAACTGTTGGCTGTAAGTTGAGACCCCATACAGAGGGATGGCATGCATGGTATCCGGCCCCAGGGCTCCGGGAACAATATTCTGGTAACCGAGGACGTTATAGTTCGAATTGGTCAAACTGAAAGGTGGGTTGCCCTCCATTTGTTCCGTACTGATCAAGTTGGGCGGCTCATAATAGATACCATACCCTCCTCGAATGACGCTGGTCCCATGGCCGAAGGGATCATAAGCAAAGCCGAAGCGGGGGGCAATATTGGCCTGGTGCGCATAAGTGCACCCGGTGGGGATAGTCTTACCACACTGCTCCAACCCATTGCCGAAGGTTGTGTAGTTGACGGTGTTGGGGCTGATGATCAGGTTTCCGGAGGCATTCAACTGCGGGGCGTCACTGGCATTATAGAGAGAGGGAACAAAATTCGCATCCGTGATGGGGTGCGAGACGTTGTGGAGGGGAGAAAGGTAGTAGTAACGCAAGCCCAGGTTGAGGGTCAGCTTCCGGGTAACCTTCCAGTCATCCTGGATATAAGGCTCAAACTGCGTGGAACGATAGTGTCCCTTGTTGTACCCACCCACGGCGATGCCATTATAGAAGGGTGAGCCCTCCGTGTACTGCCCAATCCTTCCCAGGAGCATGTCGGCCAGCCCGTTGCCGGTACTAATCGCGCTGGAACTGGAAAACGTCAGTTCTCCTTGGGGCGCATAGCCGTAAACCTCATTCTTCTCGTACTTTTCCAGGTACATTCCCATTTTGAGCGTGTGCTTCCCCACCGACCAGGCGATCTTTTCCTTAACGGTCGTGACGGGATTGGTGTTGACGAACGGGTAGACCCCGGAGTCCTCGGCGAACGACCCGGGTATTCCGCCCGAGACATTGATACCGGGAAGCAAAGCCTGGGAAGCGTTGGCAGGGAAGAGATTACTGGCGTTCCAGCCGGACGGTTTGTTTACCGAGTTGATAGGGTTGGCAGGACCGGGGACAGGAACGTAGTTGTGGGGATCATCCCCGTACGCCATGACGAATTCGCTGACTAAGTTGGGCTTGAACGTGTAGGTGAGGTTCAACACGGCGGCCACCGTGGGGTTCTGAACTCGCGTGGCGGTGGTGTCGAATTGGGAGCTTGTCCAGAGGGCGGGCGTTTGCGTCCGCTCCCAAGTGTCATGGGTGTAGCGGACGAAAATGCGGGCCTTGTCGCTGATATTCTGGTCTACCCGAAGCTGCTCTTCCCGGAAGTTCTCCGGAACCGTGCGAGCCGACACATACGAATCCACGCCGCTATTGGGGACCGGAATGAAAGGCGACAACAAGGCGGTGGCATTGGGGTCGACCGGAACCTGATTTCCCGCGTAGAGTTGATTGGTAAGGGGATTGGTGGGCAGAGTGCATCCCTGTGAGATAATGACGGGATTGGCCTCAGCGGAGTTCGGGTCACACTCCCCGAAGTCCCCTTGCCTCATCTTCAGTGAAGGAACTGTCCCGGAAATCGTCGCCCCTTCCCGATAGGCCGCAAACTCTTCGGAATAGAAAAAGAAAGTCTTGGACTTGCTCGTATTGTAGTGGTTCGGGATGTAGAACGGCCCGCCAAAGGTGAAGCCGTAAGTGTTCCACTTCAAGGGTTGCTTGGGGGCGTTGCCGCCCGTCGGGGCGATCTCTCGATTCAAGAAGAAGGCGTTGGCATCCATGACGTCATTGCGCACAAATTCGTGCATATTGCCGTGGAAGTCTTTGGTGCCGGATTTCGTGACCACTTCGATGATCGGGCCGGCGTGTTGTCCGACGTTGGCGCCGTAGTTGGAAGTCGAAAGACGGAATTCCGCGATGGAGTTCAAGGAAGGCGTGGTGTCGCCGCCGTTGCCGCCGCCCGCTTCGTCGGAGTTATTACCGCCATCAATCTCCAGGTTGCTGAATTCCGATCGCAGCCCGTCATAGTAAACTCCCACACAAGAGCCCAAGTGACCCAAGTGCTGGGGAGTGAAATTATTGTCGGGCACGGCGCCGGGGACCAGAACCGTCAAAGCCAGGAAGTTGCGTCCATTCAAATTGAGATTCTCCACCTGCGTGGCGGATATGACTCCGGAAATGGTCGCGTTCTCCGTCTGCACGGTGGTCACATTTCCAGCCACCGTAACCTCCTGGGTGACCTGGCCCACCGTCAGTTTCATGTCCACGCGCTGGATTTGGCCGGCGGTAAGGGCGATATCGGTGTGGACAAGCTTTTCAAAGCCCGTGGCTTCGGCGGTGACGGTATACAATCCAATGGGCAACCCGGGGGCGTTAAACTCTCCTGCCGAGTTGCTCACCAATTCCCGCAGATAACCCTTCGCAGGTTGCGCCACCTCAACCTTGGCGCCCGGGATAACCGCCCCGGATGTGTCTGTAACCGTGCCAACAATTGTTGCCGTGTCCTGAGCGAAGGCACCGGCGGCACTCAAGCAGACGAGCATGAATAAGCCCAAGCATTTTCGCAGCATATGGCAATCCTCCCGCGGATTGAATCTACCCTGTTTTGCCCTTTGACCCTTGGACGCCAAGCGGCCGCTGTGATCTTGGCCGCATATACTATCAATTTTAGCTGTGCATAACCTGAATCTTGGTGCTGACTAATATTTCGCGAGCACTTTTATCATAATGAAATGCGGTATGTCAAGAAAGCTTTGCATGGCTGTCATTAGCGCGTGATGAAATGTCCGGGTCAGTTAGGACGTGATCTGTGAGCTTATGGCGGGAGGAGGGTCTGGTATTCGAGTCAAACCAGCCCATAGCGTTCGGGCGCCTGGGGCGGCTCTTGCCAGTCACGGATCCGAACCTCAGGATGAATTCCCCATCGCGGCGAGACCTTTGTCCGCCCGGCGCCGGCGCAGAGGCGAACGCGCCCCACCCCCCACGCTGCGCGCTCGCTACGGCGTTACCTTCAGTATTCCCTGCAGAGCTATATCCGCTGACGATTTTCCCAGCATGATCTCAAAATCGCCCGGCACGACGCGCCAGTGCATATCGATGTTGAGTAACTGGAGGTCTTCCGGGGTCAGCTTCAGGGTGACGGTCTTGGTTTCTCCGGGGTCAAGCGGCACGCGCTCAAATCCGCGAAGCTGTTTGACGGGGGTTGCCACCGGGGCGTATTTCTCGTGAAGGTAGAGTTGCACGGTTTCCACGCCTGCCCGGCTGCCCACGTTTTTCACGTCCAAGGTCACGCGCGCCTCGCCGCCCGGGCGAATTTCCGCCGGCTCAATCCGCAGATTGCTATACTCAAAATTGGTATAGCTCAGCCCATAACCAAAGGGGTAAAGCGGCGTCGCCGGCATGTCAACGTAGTTTTGCCCCACCCTGATCCGGTAAGCTTTGCCCGGCTTGTAATTGTAGTAGATGGGCAATTGGCCGGTGCTCCGTGCCACCGAGAGGGCCAACCGTCCGGTGGGGTTGTAATTCCCAAACAGCACGTCGGCCACCGCTTCGCCGCCGCGCTCGCCGGGTAACCAGGCTTCCACCAGCGCCGGCACGTGCTCCGACTCCCAGCGCGTGGAAAGGGTCCGGCCGTTGATGAGCACCACCACCGTGGGAGTTCCCGTCTCGAAGACCGCCTGGATCAGGTCCTCCTGCACACCTTGCAAATCCAGGCTGGCCACGTCGTAGCCTTCACCGTCCGTGGCCGGCCAGTCCCGACGATCAGCCTCGTTCCACGTGCGCTGGCTTTCTCCCACCACCACAATGGCGACGTCCGCGCCCTTGGCGGCCCGCACCGCTTCCGCAAACCCGCTCTTATCCGTGCCCAGTATTTTGCAGCCGCGCGCCGCGGTGACTTTGGTTTGGGGTGAGACTGCAGCTTTGATTCCCTGGATCACCGTCGTCACCTGCTCCGCGGGCGCCCTCGCCGAATAGTCGCCCAGTTGGTTCACGATGTTGTCCGCGTCGGGCCCAATCACCGCCACCGATTTCAAATCCTTCCTGAGCGGCAACAGGTTCTTGTCGTTTTTCAGCAACACGATTCCTTCGCGGCCCGCGCGCAGCGCCAGGTCCTGATACTCCTTCGAGTGCACGATTTTCACCCGGTCCGGGTCGGCGTAAGGGTTCTCGAAAAGGCCGAGGCGGAACTTCACTTCCAAAACTCTGCGCACCGCCCGATCCACCAGCGCCATGGGGACCCGCCCTTCTTCCACGTTCTCGACCAAGGCGGGCCCGTAGGTAACGTAGGAGTTATCCAAATCGATTCCCGCCTTCAAGCCCAGTGGTCCAGCCTCCTTTTGGGTGGGAACGATGCTCTCATAGAGCAAGGTTTCGAAGCCGTTGCCTTCGCTAATCACGAATCCTTGGAAACCCAGTTCCTGCCGCAAGACATTGTTGATCCACTTCACTGAGGCGTGCGCCGGCACATCCTCGATTTCCGCGTAACTCGCCATCACCCCCAAGGCCCCGGTTTTCGAGATGGTTCCGATCCAGGGCGGCAGAAAGTTCTCGCGCAAGGATCGCTCCGATACCTCAACCGCCCCGCGCTCCAGGCCGCTCGAGGGTTCGCTTTGGGTGGGAAAATTTGTCAGCAAGGCGATGGTCTTATCCGGAGCCGAGATATCGTAGCCTTGCGTACCACGGACCAGGGCTTCGCCGAGGCGCGTCAGAAGGTACGGGTCTTCGGTGTAGCCTTCCTCGAGCCGGCCCAAGCGCGGATCGCGATTTACTTCCATCACCAGGGAGGAAAGACTGTGAATCCCCACCGCTCGCGCCTCCGCCGCTGCCGCCGCGTAAATTGCCTGTACCAGGTCCATGTCGAAGGAACTGGCGATGGCAGGACCCTCCGGGAAAACTGTGGCGCCCGCGAACATGGCGCCATGCACGCCTTCTTCATCCGCCATAGCCGGTATTTTCAGGCGCGTCTCGGTCAGCGCAACCTTTTGCAGCTCGTTCAAATACCCCGCTAACTGTTGGGCGTTTTCAGTCGGCATCTCACTGCCCAGCCTCCAGATTCCGCAGGCCGGCCCGATCTTCTCAGAATACGTCCCGGCAATGAATTTCTTGTACGTCTCCATCTTCCTCCGAGACTCTCTTCCCGGCTCATCGTCATGTTCAGCGCGAATGCCATAGTGCTCCAGCGCTCCATGGGATAAATTAAGCTGCCCGATTTTTTCCTTCAGCGTCATACGGCTCATCAAGTCATCGATGCGCTCTTCGACGGGCCGTTTTGGATCAAGGTAGATGGGCGTTTGGCCTGCGGCTTGCGCGAAAATTACCGAGAGTGACCCGAGCGTCGTACCGGCTGCGACGACCCAACACCAAAAGGTTTTGTTTCCCATTATCTATAACCTCCATGAGGCGATGCGAACGGACCCGGACTCTAAGATGGAAGGCTTAGGGCAGGTTCAGCGCTGAGATTCTAAATCCTGATTTCTATACAGAGCGCCATAAATTGTAGCGGCGGTCTATGACCGCCGGTCGGCGCTCATAGAGCGCCGCTACAGCCGAGATACATGCGAACCGTTCACGCGCTCTCGACGCTCAATTCCACCCGAATTTCCCGGCCCGGCTGCAGGGTGATGGCGAGCGGCAGGCACTCGAACCCCGGAATCAGGTTGAAGGTGCGTTCGCTCGACTGCCATTCGAAGCCTTGCGGTGCGTCGGTGCGAACCAGCAGATGTTTGCCTCGCTTCGTCACGCGAACTGTCTTGGGATCGACGTGCTCGGCTGCCTCCCCCTGGGAGGCGACCACGGGCAGGATAAATCGCACGGGAGCGGGCCCGCTATTGTCTGTACTGGCGACGATCTCAACTTTATTTTCGCTCAGCCGGTAGATCAAATTATAGTGCACGTCACGTTCGACAAAAGTTTGGTGCGCAGCCGTCAGTAATCGGCCCTGCGCGGCGATGGTAATTTGCTGCGGGGCGGTATTCGCGGTTACCACCGCGTCCAGGTCGCTCAAGCTGGTGTAGACCCGATCCTCGGCCGCGCACTCAACCCGGGTGGTCAGGGTCATGTGCGGACGATCGTGGTAGGTCTGCTGATTGAGGGGTTCGACCATCTCCTCCTCGGTCATGCTGGCCACCAGGATGGGGCCGAGCGCCAGGTGATAGAGCAGCGACAGAGCTCCGCCACTCGCATGCCCGCCACCGGGTACGCCGAACCCCGAATAACCCCAGTCATATTCGGTCACGGTGGCCCGCCACCCCCCGATGGCCGCCAGACGGGTGCCGATTTCGGGAAAACTCTTCAGACCATAAGCCTCCTCGCGCGGCAAACTCACGCGCGGCTTGGGTTCAAGCGCGTCGGGAACGCGGTCCAGTACGGTGGCCAGGGCCTTGGCGTGTTCATAGGTGTGTTGTATACACGGCCAGTCCCCATGGGCAAAGTAATCCGGGCCACCGTAAAGCATGCCGTTGTGAGTGCACGCGTCCAGCAATTGCAGATTGCGCCAGGCGACCTCGCGGAACCTGGGATCGTGGTCCGCCAGCAGTTCATAAGCCGGATGACACCCATCGCTGGTGCGGCTTCCCCACCAACTCCACTTGAAGTTGCGGGTGCCGAAACTGTTATCCCAGGCGCCGTCGGGAAGCATAAACTCCATGTGCGCTCGCAGCGAGCTGACCACCCGGTCCAGGACTTGCTGGTCGTTGGTGGCCAAGGCATAGAGCGTCAGCGAGGGCAGCGATTCCTCGACGTTGTAGCCCAAATCCACGGGGTGGCAGCCCTTGGGAGTGACGGCTTTAAGCGGATGGCCTTCCCCGAACAACAAACCGTTGTCGGTAAAATAGTCCAGGGTGGTGTGGGCAATCTGGCGGGCACGGTCGGTATAATGCGGTTTATCCAGCACCTGACCTAAGACCGCAAAGCCGTAGGTGGCGGTCACCGGGTAATTGATGTTCCCCGTCTGAATGTTCATGTTAAGGTCGAGCCAATTCGCCGCCCGCGCCAGCCGGTCAGTCCATCCCTGCCGGATACGTGCCTCCACCAGCGAGCCGTGGTGCTGAAGGGCTTCCGCCAGCGCGATGGCTTGAAAAACCGTCGGCCCTTTCCAGGGGCTCTTGTCGACTTCCTCGAGCCAACTGCCGTCGGGACGGCCTTCGACCTTATCCATCCAGTCGTGCACCAGCAGTCCGGCTTCGATGTATTTGGAGTCGCCGGTGGTTCGCGCCGTGCGCAAGAACGGATAGAGCGCATTGCCGCAGCACCCATGGATCATCCCGCAAACCGGACACAGAATTCCCCCGTGATGGAGACTGCGGGGGCTCAGGATCTGCACGGACATCAACCCATCGCACCAGCTCTTCAAAAGGTCAGAGTACAGATTGGCATTAACCTGCGGCTGGGGGGACGGAGTTGGAGATCCAAGTGGTTTCCCCGCCGCTCGGATCCAGTCCGGGTATATCGCGGTCGCACCCCAAGTGCCGGTGGCAAGACCCGCCATGTGAGCAAATTCCCGCCGCGTTAGCTTGCGCATTCTAACCCTCCCACGAGAAGTTGGATTGTACCCGACGACAGCGCTTTTTGGAACGTCGCGATTTAGCATTGCCGGAAAATCTCTGGGTGACGATGAGGTGCAGGCAATTATACACGAAGCTCGCAAAAGCGCGGCCCGGGGGCACCCGCCAGATTTCGGTACAGTTTGAATTTTGGCCGTGGGTCAAATTTCAGGAAAGCAGGTTTTGGGCCGAATGCATTGTGGCTACCCCACAAATCCCCGCACATCCCCGCAACTCCCGGCATCAGTTCAAAGGAGGCTTTAGGCGAATAAAAGACGAACAAGCGAGCGAAAAATTGAGGGGCTAACCGGAAAGTGATTTCCGACAGCTTTGCGTTTGCTGCGCGGCAACAAGCCAGGGCCTATGCGGCGCGCCTGAGGAACGCGGCGTGATCGCTGGCGGGCGCGGCTGGGGCAGCCCCCACTTTGCCCGAAATCCCAACCCCGAATCCAGTTTCCCGTGCCCCATATCCCGTGTCCCGTGCTTGAGGGAAGACGAAAGTGATCTTGCCGGGCTCGGGAACGGCGTCATGTAGGGGTCGCCGCGGCTGAAAGTCCGCCGATCTTAATGGTGGGCGACTGTTCGGCCTCCCGGACCGCATCGCCTGTCTTTGTAGCGCCGACCGGAACCGGACTTGGTCGGGAGGTCGGCACATGCTAACGCCCAGCGCTTGCTGACCATTATCCAGGACTTCGAGCGCGGGGGCACTGCCCTCAAAATCCTCTGGGTCTGAAGCCGCAGGTTGTAGCGCAGACTTGTCCATGAAGTCTGCGGCCTTGTGCGGGCAAAGCAAATAGCGGCGGAGGTGAAGGACAACTCTGATGGCTGCCTGCTTCGCCTTTCCAAAATCAGTACGAAATCTCCAGGCCATGTGCGAGAATTGCGCGGAATGGCCTTCGCGCATTCAGAGAACTATCGTGGCGTCAGGCACGACCTAGCGACCCACTTACAAGAGGTCGCCAAGCTTGCGTCGAAATGTGGCGGAGAGTTTGAGGCCGAAGAGCTGGGCCACTGGGTTGGTTTGTGGCACGACCTCGGCAAATTTCATCCCGACTTCCAAGCCTACCTAAGCGCACCTGCTGCCCCCCACGGACCGGATCACAAGGGTGCAGGTGCGCTGATGGCCTCGAAGGTTTGCGACGCGCTGGCTTTCCTCGTCGCCGGACACCATGGAGGCTTGCCGTCCCGCGCAGACCTGAAGAACTGGCTACGCGAAAAAACCAATGAAGGGCGCACGGGCGAGGCGTTGGCCATCGCACAGCGTTCCGGTTTGTTGCTTGAGCCCGAGCGCCCCCTTCGGCTGCCCGTGTTTGTTCGCTCAGAGCTTGGGGCCGACTTCTTCCTCCGAATGCTGTTCTCAGCGTTGGTAGACAGCGACTTTCTGGATACAGAGCGTCACTTCAATCCCGAGAAGTCAGCCATCCGACCGCGACCGACCTCTCTTGAGGACTTGTCGCGAGTTTTTGAATTGAACCAACTTGCCTTGAGTGGGAAGCAAGCTGACCCCTTAAACCGCATCCGTCACGAAGTTTATCTTGCTGCGGTAAGCGCCGCCGAGCAGCTTCCCGGATTCTTTCGGCTGACCGTACCTACGGGCGGCGGCAAGGCCCGCTCTCCGGCCTTGCGGCTTTTCCACCGCGATGCGTTTTTCACGGCGCGGCCTTGACATACCCCGGGGAAGAGCCGCAGGGCCGGAGAGCGGGCCCTGCGCTACAAGCACCGATACCGCCCCCCGCCCAGGAATTCGATGAACCCCAGGTCGCGCAAGACTTGTAATTGCTGCCGGATCTTGTCCGGCACGTGCCGGTTGTCGGGATGCAGCGCTTGAAGCTGGGCGGCGAACGCGTAAACTTCTTGAAGGATAAAATCTTTCTTGTTGAGCGCCCGAAGACGAACTAAAGTGTTTGAAAATATTGCCGATTATCTTGAGAAATGCATTCTGACTGAGGAGGGCGGCTGTGGCGGGAAATGTTCGGCGTACGGAAAGACGGCGCGCGATACTCACACCGCAGGAAGATCACTGCTGGGCATTCGCCTTCTGCTTCTACTTGGATGAGGGCAAATCGGACGCCGAAGCAGACCGATTAGCTTGGCGTGACATGCTCTCAGAGTTTCCCAGGCTCAGGTTTTACGAGGGGTGTGAATAACGTATAGAGCTACGTCCTAAAATGACCCGCTTCGTAGGCGGAGGATGGTAACGATGGGAAAAGCAATCCAGAGTGACAAACCAATCAAACGGAAAACTCCCGCACAACTTAAATCCGAGCTGGACGATGTGCTTACAGCACTTGAGGACATCTTATTGACCGTAGGAAACCCAAACACTGAAACGGGCCACCGCGTCAAGCTAATCGCTGAGAGAGCGATTGCCAAAGCACGAAAGCGGTGATCTTAACGAATAGAATATCTCACCTAAGTGCCCGATCACCCACCTGCAGCTTCCCGCCACGCGACAGGAACAATCCGCCGGTCAGGGAAATCCCAACCACGCATCCCCTTGTTGTCCTGGTAGTCCGCAATCGCCTCTCTGACAAACTGTGGCAGTCGCTGAGGCTGCTCCAGCAACGGCGTGAGGGTTCGGATGTCATCGAGAGACAATTCCTGAACAACGTCGCGGGCATTGCAGAGGAGTTCGATAGTTTGGGCCGTCGGGCGATCTGCCGGACTCTCGGCATTCGCGAGAAAATAATCCCGCACTTCGGGCTGCAACCGCCAGAACTGTGCGAACACGCGCTTCGCGACCAAGAGCCTCTCATTGATCGCTGCCAGTTCACCGTCGGGAGTCCGCTGTAGCCACATGCACCACAGGCGCGCAACTTCCTCCCTGCTACCAGCAGCGGAAGCGGCGCGGCCTAGTCGGGTCAAGTCCCGCCCTTCCGCAAAACCCAGCAGCTTCAATTCACTTCGCTGTTTGCCAGAGGCGCCACCCGTCCCGATCCGCACCCTGTTCCAGTCGGCCAGTACTTCCCGAGCTCGCCCGACATTTCGGATGTTGTTCCCAGCATAGTCCATGTTCAAAAGGCCGATGGGAAGCTGGATTGTCGCGAACACGTCTTCCAAAGCATCAATATCTTCAGGCTCGAGTGGGGCAGGGGCCACGCCCTCCGGAATCACCAGCGCACGTCGGACGCGAAGACGTGCTTGCGTTCGCCGGGCTGCCGCGACACGCCACGCCGCTTCCATCTCAAGCAGCCGTTCAGGCGTGAACTGGGAGCTTCGATTCCTAAACAGGTCGTCGAACCATCCGCTAAGGGTACGTAGGCCGGTCGGGTCGGAACCTAGGATGCCGGCCTCCACGCTGTGAGTGAAGGCCGAAAAGCTCAAATTGGCACTTGATACCAGGAACCGTATTGGCCGACCCTTGGCGTCGTGGGCCAGATAGACCTTTGGGTGGTAGGTGACGTTCCCAGTAAAGTTCCTAATCTGAACGCCGCTGGACAATGCCCGGCTGACAGCCGTGGGTTGCGTTATACCTAATTGATCGGTGCAAACCATTCGCATCTTCGCGAGACTCAGTCCGGCGATGCGCCGCCGCAACAGGTCCCAGCCGCCTCGTTGAAGGTAGGCGACTGCCATGGACAACGTGTCAGCGCCCTCGATCAGTTCTCCAAGAGCGGTTGAAAAATTCGCCGCCGCGGTGTGGTCATTCAGTATGATTTTCATGTCGCAACGAACAGATATTCGATGACCGCGTTATTGTTATCGCCGACTTTGTGTCGGTGATTGCCGTGATTGTAGCGGTGAGCCGCTTCGTAAACGGTTATATCTTTCTTCTCGTGCTGAAGCAACTCGATCATCTCTTTTTTATTCGGAATGGAATTGGACGAATACGAGACTACCAATTTCGATTTCCGG
The DNA here is from genome assembly GCA_963804995.1 of uncultured Acidobacteriota bacterium. GTDB lineage: Bacteria > Acidobacteriota > Terriglobia > UBA7540 > UBA7540 > Bog-366. Next base: position 381,752 of record CAWDSK010000006.1, on the reverse strand, counting down.
AAGTGATGGAACAATCGTTGGAACGCATCATATGCACCAGCCTTGGTCGAGAAGGAAGTTTCATACGACCGAATCTTTTTGGTAGTTGTGCTGGCCATGATTTCGCAGTCTTGCCAGTAACTACAATAACCTTCCACGAAGTGGTATCGGCGCGTATAGTCACAATCCGAATAGGGGCTAATGTACGGAGTGTCGATGTAAACTAAGTCGTATCGATCCGGCTCCACATGGAATACGTCCCCGCACATTGCGCGGTTGGCTTTCCCGTTAGACCACACAGCATTGTTAAATTGCATCACCGCGCGCAAGAACTGGTCTCTCATGGTTAACTGAAGGTCTTGTCGACCGTCCCAACCCTTCTTACCAGTGAACGTAAAGATTCCGCGGGGTCGTTTCTTCATGGCCGCGCGGCAGGCGGCTGCCAGTGCGAGCGACTTTTTCAGCGGACTTCGCAATTCCTGGATGTTCGCCCACAGATCGTCAAGGAAACGGTCATCTTCCGCAGAAAAATAGAGTGACCCGAAGGTTTTATGAATAAAGTCTTGCGCACTTTTGTTCGGCTTCAAGAGCTGACGGAGGTCTGCATCGGTAAGACGTGTCGCGTTATTTTCAATGGTGGCTCGGGCTATATGATAGGTGAATTGCAGGAAATCATTTGCATGCACCTCAACCCCGAGTTGCTTGAGACCGTAAGCGACGCAGGCCGACCCCGAGAATGCGTCCAGCGCCTTTTTGAAATCGAGTCTCCTGACATGTTCCAAGATGAAGGGGAGAATAGCTTGCTTGCTACCCATGTATTTGGTGGCCGGAAAGCTCATGTAATCTCAGGCAACGAACAGTTGGAAATAAGGAGTTCGTTAACTTTTCCCCGCCCATTCCCTTTGCAGCTCACGAAGCGAGGAACTGATACAGTCACTTGGTTGAAATCCGAGAATAGGGACGCGACCTTCTCATGATGGGAATTGCTCATAAGAACGAAGCAGCCTTTCTTCGCCAAAACACGGAAGGTCTCGGCTAATTCCTCATGGTCTGCCTCATGAAACTGCTCTTTCGTATACCGCTTGAAATCTGAATATTTTCCAATCGGCATATATGGGGGATCTAGATAAATAAAATCGCCCGCTGCCGCAGATTCTAGCACGGCACCGTAGTCGGCACACTCTAGCCTTGCCTCTCGAAGTGCCCTGCTGACCCGTCTCAAGTTTTCGGGATCCACGAATGAGGCGATTTTGTTTCGGCCAAATGGAGTATTAAAAATGCCCTGTTTGTTGACCCTGTAAAGACCATTGAAACAGGTCTTGTTAAGATAGATGAACCTGGCAGCGCGGGCGATGTCGGAAAGTGACTCAGCATCCAACGCCCTGATTTTGTAAAACTCGATTTCACCGACTTTCATTTTGGTAAGTCTTTGAATTACTTCTTCAGGGCGGTCCCGGATAATTTTGTAACAGTGAATCAACTCCTGGTTAGAGTCACTTAATACGGCATTTGGAGGACAAAGGCCAAAGAATAGAGCGCCTCCTCCCAAAAAAGGTTCAAAATATCGACCGAAGTTCTTAGGCACACACCGCTGCAATAGGGGTAAAAGGTGGGATTTACCCCCAGCCCACTTGAGGAACGGTTTTGGCCTTACGTCATCCCCTCTCCAGTTGAATAGGTAGGGCTGATGAGGCGTGTTTTGTATGTCGTGCAATTGTTGGTTCAAGTCAGTCACCCATTGGGATGAACACCTCTGGTCGGTTGTCCACGAGGGCATCCTGGTTGCTTTGTTGCCGCAGGATCTTATCGACAGAAAGCATCCGTAACATGACCCCTAGATATTGTATACCGAGGACGCCTATGCAACAAGATCCTGTGTAAGGGCAAACAGCCAGAAGCCAGCATTGTATATCAAGCAAAGGTCAGTACAAACCCAATTGACTGCGGATTTGTCATCGAGGGAAGCGCAGACATACGCGTAATTTGCGTTCGTCTGTCGATCGTTCGCCGTTTCGCGTGAGTAAAATAAACATTTGAATGCGCGATGAATTAAAAACCACGGAGGAGGGTGGACTGCACCTGACCTGGCCGCCCGTCCCATCCCGAGGCGCATTGCGATTGCTGTTTTACGGGTAATGAAACCTGCCTAGGCGATTGGCGTGTAGACCAGGTTCAAGATTGAGTTGGCAGTATCCAACCCGCTAATCTTTCCCGGTGAGGCCTTTGTCTTTCAATTTCTCAATCTTGAAATTATAGGGCTTACTCCCCTCAGGCGGCGACAGTTTATTCATCATGTTCGCCATCTCTTCCAAATTATTGCTGAAGTCCTCCACAATTAGAACCGCCTCGCTCGGGTATTCCTTCTTGTCAACTACGAGACCGTCCCAATACATTTTCAATTGGTAGAGGTTTAAGGGTGCTCCTGATCCCACCTTAAGCTCGTAAATAATTATCTTCTCTTGTGGCGTTCGGCGGTAAACGTCGATCGCAGTACCTGTAGGCCACACGCATGTTTCATCAGTTACCGTATCCTCAGGATTTGTTGCTCTAAGCATCTTGATCCACTGTTTCTTGATTTCTGCTTCACTCATCTCCCTAACTTGCTTCGGCGGGGGTATTTTGCCGAGCTCGGAAAAGATCTTTGCCCAGTCAGGGTCATCCAAATTGAAATCCGTCTTGTTGTTTACGGTTGTCAGCACTCCTCTTGGCAATTCGGGGATAAGCAATTCCCCAGCGAAATCGTTGTAGTTATTATGTCGGGCCAGCCGATCTTGTCCATCTTTCGTTTTCCAAATGGTTTCGAACTGCCTAGTAGCAATGACCCTCTTTCCAAGCCGTATGTCGATTCCTTGGCTCGGGATGTTGTTCTGATAGTAAAATTTTGCTTTATTGCCTCGCACGAGCACATCGCGTTTTACCAAGTCGAGTGTACCGCTCCTGTATTTGAGCCTCTGCACGGTGCCGCCAAGCTCAAGGTCTATGTAATCAGTTTTTACATTTCCCAACGGCACGGGAACTGGTGGTACCTGTAAAGTGTTATTGCCAATGGATACGACTATGACTCCGCTGTTATCATAGGTTTTATCATCTTGTTCGAGGTAACCTCTGTAGAAAACTCCGAGATGCTCGATTAGCCAGTCGCGCAAATGGCTCAGGTCTATCGTCGGTGCACCTCTACCCTGAACAGATTGAATGAAGCTTCTTTTGACGGGGACTTTTATCAATGTTCCTAGATCGGGAGGCAGGAAATTATCGGTGGGAAAAGCATCTGAGTCATTAACTACCATTTCAGATCTAAACGGACCCTCGGCCGAAGAAACCTGTGGGCAACTAGCGGTTTTTGTCCATATCTTCCAGGGTCCATTACCTCCCGAAAGGGTTGCCAGTGCGTTCTTCAGACCGAATCCATGCTCGTTGAGCCGACTCTCCGTACTCGCAGATTCGCCCAGTTGAAGTGCTTTCTTTAAATGCTCCAAAGTCATTCCTGCACAGTTGTCTGCAACGTATACATCCACAACCTCGGGTGAGTCCTGTCTAGGCGAAAACAGAACTTCGATTCGAAACTTCCGGTTTTGCGGCGTCGCAGCGATTGAGTTGTCTACCAGTTCACTGATGCACTGATGAAATAGCATGTTCTGTTTGGCGAGACCCACGAAGATGCCTTCGTTAGCAACGAGTAATACTTTGTGCTCTGCCATGGTAGGCCTGTTACCCTCCCGTTTCTCCAGCCAATATTTCCGCTTTTAAAGGTCGACCGACGCATAACATACAACTGACCGTCCCTGAATGCAATCGCGTTGGTTTGTTCGTGTAGGGTGTTTGCCGAAGCGTTTCTCGGCGCGACCGGGCGCGGCAATCTGCCATACGCTTTTCATCTGTTTTCCGCCCGCCATTTCCCGCATCAGCTTGTAATTGAACGTGTGCTTGCTTTTCTTATTTTTGGCCGCCCAGATCAGTGTCTCCGTAGCGTGGGTGAAGTAGCGGCAGGAAAGGTTGGGCGGCGGGTTGGGCTTGACCCAACTGATATCGTTCAGCAGCTTGAATCCCAGTTGCTGCATGGCAAAGCCCACGGAGTGAATCACGTGGCTGGTGCCGCTAACCCAGATGCTGCCGTGGGGCTTCAGCACGCGCTGGCAGGCGGCAAGCCAGGCACGATTGAATTCATGGTCGAGGTCAGCCCCCTGGGACTTATCCCACTTCCCCTTGTTGACCGAAACCATCTTGCCCGCGTGGCAGGTGATGCCGTCATTCGACAGGAAATACGGCGGGTCGGCGAAGATCAGGTCAACGCAATCGGGGGGAATGGCGGCCAGAATCTCCAGGCAGTCACCCTGGTAAATTTTTACGTGGTGCTTCGCGTCATGAAAGACCGGCGGGGGTAACGCACTTGCGACTTCCGGGACGTTGGGTAGGGTGTCTGCCATGCTGGGTGGCGCCAAGTGCCGCGCCTGTTGGGATCGTTGATCGAGGCGTGTTAGTTGTCAAGTTGATCCACGGTTGGTAGGCGATCAATTGAACACTCTTGATCAGTAGGTTGATCACTGAGTGAAGAGAAATAGACTGCGGGCGGCTGGTTGGCATTGTATATGGCCAAATAATATTGGCCCCTACATGACTCGGGATTGTTGCATTGCGACCACCGACTCGTTTTCTAGATCGTCCTTGAGGATATTCAGCAAATCACCGGGGAGGCCGTGGGCGCGGTGGCTTTCGCTGTATTCTTCCACCTTGGCGACCATGCGCCGGAGGGTTTCGACGTTAATGCCTTTTTCGGCGGCGACTTTGTTTTCAATTTCGCGCAAACGGCTGAGTTCGCTCAGGTCGGCATTCATGATCACACCTCTCTGCCGGTTGACGATGCGCGCCACGCCGCGCCCGTCGTCGGGGTCGCGGGCGGCTTTCCACAATTGCTGAATTAGGAGGAGTTCCTCGGGACTGATGAGCTGTAATTGAACCCCTTCCTGCAACTTTAGTAACTGGGTCAGCAGTTCGCGACGGGCAGTAATCAGCAAGGGGCCGTTGCCTTCGTTGCCGTTCATGCGCCGGGTGTCGCGCTTGCCATTGGCGGGGTCGCGGAAAAACAGGAGCTTTTCGCGGAATTCAATCAGTTTTTCCATGCGCTCGTCGCCGCTGGCCAGCAGTCCTTCGCTGGCCTTGTCGCGGTCAACCACCGTGCACGTCCAGCAGCCGAAGCGGCTGTTGCCACAACTGGGAGTGCTGGTGTCAATTTGGATGGGGCACTCACCGTTCGAGGCACTGGCGTAAAGCTTGTAGAGGGGGCGATTGCCTCGGGGGTTGGGGTTCTGTCGGCCCAAACGTCCTCGGCGGAGAGGAATTCATTCGACACCCAGACGCGGGGCAAGTCAGGATGACGCCGCAATCCGTTGCGCGTTTGGCGGGCCGCCATGGTTTGGGCGCGGGTGGAGCTTTCGGCGCGGCGCGCTCCGAGGTGCGGGATGGCCTCTCCCCAATGGCCCACACGCTGTTTCACCAAGGCATTTACCGGATCAATCTTCATGCGCTGCGTGCACCAGCGGAAGACGCGGTTGGGGGGCGGGTGGCCCCGGCCGATGATGTTGACCCAAAAAGGATTCTTCGGTTGTAGCGCTGACCTTTAGGTCAGCACGTGCCGACCTAAAGGTCGGCGCTACATGGTTGGCCTCAATATTGAGGTCGTGCTGCTCGGAGCACTTCCGCATGCGGTCCAGCGTGCCTTCGATCATTTCGGCAATGGCGGGAATCTGCACGCGCGTGTCCGAGCAAAGGACCGAGATGGGCTTCTTTCGCTGTTCAGTGGGAATGGACAGGACGGCGTCGAAAATCAGCGACGCCAGCATGGTGCTGTCCTTGCCGCCGCTAAAGCCCACCAGCCAGGGCCGCTCGTCTTCCAGGTAGAGTTGGCGGAGGGAAGTCTTGAAAAACATCGTCACTCCCGTCGCGGGGAGTATACACCCCCCCCTTTTATTTTCAAGTAATGCCTTTAAGATAGCATCAATGGCGGCTGGCGGAAAAGCGCTGCGCCGGCGCGGCTGAAAGTCCACCGATCTTAATGGCCGGCGAGCCGTCCTGCCCGTAGGCCTTTTCTCCCGCCCGATGCCCCACGGTAGCTTACAGCTCACAGCCGATAGCTAAAGGCTGACAGCTCTCAGCCCTCAGCTTCGCACTGGTTTCGCTTCCTCTTATTTCAGCCGCTCCGCTCGCAAAACAGCGATTGACACATCGCGCAGGTTCGCCAGGACTTTGAGCGGACAACCACGGTCAGCGCCCTTCTGCTTGTGGGCATTTTCTAAGGCCGGGCGGGTTGAGGAACGGGGCCCGGGGGGCAGTAGGCAGTAGGCGGAAGGCAGTAAGCAGAAGGCAATAGGCAGTGGGCAGTAGGCAGTAAACGGTAGACGGGAGCCAGCAGTCAGGAGTCAGGAGAAAGGCCATTTACTGATTACTGCAGAATTGAGTGACAAAGACCCCCTCACCCCCGCCCCTCTCCCCCAAGGGGGCGAGGGGAGAAGTAAATTGAGTTTACGCCCTCGCCCCCTTGGGGGAGAGGGTGGCGCGCAGCGCCGGGTGAGGGGGTTTATCCGTCATTGTATTCTGCAGCACTCAATAGTTGCGACTGCATCCGCGATGTTCCCAGGCTGCGTTCCGAACTTGACCGGTGCGAGAAGTGGGGGTATGGTCTGACGGATGATCGGGGCCATAAAATCTGAATAGGGGTTCAACCTGTGTACAAGACACTTGCGTTCATGCTCCTCTTTGCCAGTCTGGTGGTCGCACAACAGCCGCTCTTCCGCGTCGTGGATATCAATGTAGGCGAAACGCAGCGCATCCAGTTAGCCAACGGCAAGGCCGCAACCGTAAAGTTGCTCGCCATTGCCGATAGCCGCAACAAGGTTCGGTCCGCGATTTGGGATGCCCGCGCGGAAGTTGAAATCAACGGGGAACACGCAACTCTCTCTTGTGGAAACTACCGCCTGCCAGTAAGTATCGGGGGCGTGCAGGCTGATTGCGCGGTGACCAAGGCTTACTATCAGAATAGCGATTTCGATCACTGGGCGCTCGCCAACAAAGACGCCCGTCTGCGCATCTGGCCTGCGGGATCGCCATTCATGCCCCCGGGATCGATGGTTTACCCGGTCCGGCAAGTCTGGTTCGCCACGCGGACCCAAATGGCGAATGAGCCAACTCACGTCGACGGCGGCGAAAGAATCAGCTCAAAGAAAATCTACTATCACGCGGGGCTCGACATTGGCGGGGCGGAAGGGTTGGTGGATGTTGTGGCCACGACTCCCGGCCTCGTTGTGGCGATGGGGCATGACGCAATCGATAAGGAAAAGAACAACACAACTCTTGAGTTGGTTGTCGGCGGCACGATTTATATACTGGATGAGCGCGGCTGGTATCATCGCTACTCACACCTGCACTCCTTTGACCCATCGGTGAAGCTGGGAGGAAGGGTGGCCATGGGGCAGAAGATCGGCACGCTCGGGAAAGAGGGCGATAGCGGGGGATGGTCGCACCTTCACTACGAAATTTTGAGCCCGCAAGCCTCGGGAAAATTGGGGACGCTGGAGGGGTATGCGTTTCTGTGGGAGGCCTACCAACGGCAATATAAGCCGCACCTGATCGCCGTGGCGCGGCCTCATCAGGCCATACTCGAAGGTGAGAAGGTGACTCTGGATGGGTCGCGGTCCTGGGGAGAGTCACGCCTTGTGAGCTACGAGTGGACCTTCACCGATGGGGAGAAAGCTTCAGGAGCGAAAGTCGACCGGTCCTACCCGAAGGCGGGCGTATATAGTGAGATCTTGAAAGTTACTGACGACCGCGGCCGCGTTGCTTACGATTTTGAAGGGGTTGACGTGGTTGACCCCAAGCATCCTGACCAGGTTCCCCCCGCTGTCCAGGCGGCGTACTGGCCCACGACCGGCATCCGGCCCGGGAAGCCCGTCACCTTTAAGGTTCGAGCCTTTGGCACGACGGAAGGACAAGAGACCTGGTCATTCGGTGACGGCTCGACGGCTGAGACCAAGTCCGATGGTGACGTTGACGAGCATGCACCAAATGGCTTCGCTGTCATCACGCACACTTTTTCCAAGCCGGGTGATTACGTCGTGCGTGTAGAGCGCGCGAACCACTTGGGCCAAAAGGGCATCACCCATCTTTGGGTGCATGTTAGCGACTCCCAATAGTCGCAAGCAGTTGGCGCCCCACCAACGCCAATCCCGGTTTCGTTGTAAGGGGGGCGCTGTCGGCTAGCATATTCTTGCCCGATTCCGGCAAGTGGAGTTAATTCATGGCTGGGCCACGTCTTGGATTGATTCTCATCGCGGTGTTCTTGCCTCCGCTGCTAGTGTGCCCTCAGGCATTCACGCGAGAGGAACCAGGTCAATCTCAGGAGCTAAACGAGCTCATCAGGTTGGCTACGGACGACCTGTACAAGGGCGACTACGCAGCCGCCATCCCGCGACTGGAAAAGCTAACGGCGGTGGCTCCTGATGTGGCCGAGTTTCAGGCCGACTTGGGAATGGCCTATTACTCCGCACGACGTTCCGCAGGATGCCATCGCCCCGTGTCGCAAGGCGTTAAAGTTGAAACCTTCACTCGCGCTCGCCCACTATTTCCTGGGGCTCAGCCTGTCGGAGGCAGGGGATTGCGCCGGGGCGCTCCCGCTCCTTGAAGAAGACTACCCGCGCCTCGAATATCCCTCCCTGCGTCGCGTCGTAGGGCTGGATGGTGCGCGTTGCGCCATGTCGGTCAATGATCCCGACCAAGCGGTCAATTTTCTGCAATGGCTCAAACACGATTTTGCGAAGGACCCGGAGGTCCTCTATCTGCGCATGCACATTTTCTCGGAGCTCTCCACGCGCGCTTCGCAAGAGTTGCTGGTCGGTATGCCTGACTCCTATCAGGCGCGACAAATGAGGGCGGAAATACTGGAAATGCAGGGAAAAACGGCTGAGGCGATTGCCGAGTATCGCGAAATCCTCGCGAAGGAACCCCAGGTTCCTGGGATTCACTACCAAATCGGCCGCCTACTCCTGGCCGGTAAGCGTGATCCCGCCACCGAGGACGCGGCGCGCCGGGAGTTTGAGGAGGAGTTGCAACTTAACGCGGCGGATGAGGGAGCAGAGTACGAGCTCGGCGAAATGGCGCGCGAGGCTCGACAATGGGACGAGGCCATCAAGCATTTCGAGCGCGCCTCTAAAATCGCCCCGCGATTTCATCAAGCGCTCATCGGCTTGGGCAAATCCCTCATTGCCGCGGGCCGGCCTGCTGAGGCCCTCGCACCACTTGAGAAGGCTGCGAGTGTGGCTCCCGATGAGCCTGTCGCACATTACCAGTTGTCGTTTGCCTACCGCCGCGTGGGGCGGGGAGCAGAAGCGGAGAAGCAAATGGCGATCTTCCGGGATATCCAGAAACGACAGGAACATGATCGGCAGGCTATCCGGCAGGGAGCCGCCGTGAACGTCTCACAACCGCAGACTGCTGAACCGCCGGAATAAGCCCACGAACCCCGGTGGTCCAGGGCCCCTCGAAGGGCAGGCCTAATGAGTTGGTTTTCTTCTCGTGGGTCGCCGGGTTTGGGCTCTGCCAGAAAAGTTACCTCTTCGCCAGTTTTGTTGAAACCCAATAATCATGCCCCCTGGACGTTGTAAGTGTTATTTCCCGGGTCCGCCGTGCTGCGGAGGATGTTCGCGCCTGGCCGGGACCTTTGTACAATTCCCAAAGGTCCCGGTTCTTTCGAAAATTCCAACGAATGGTAATACAAGGACTTTGGCAAACTGAACAATTGAGGTTCGTTTCTAACGACCCCAATAAGTACAAGAAGAAAAGGCCACTCGCTTTCGAGTGGCCTCATCATGAATCTGCATGTGGAAGAAATATAAAGGCGTTTGGTTGCGGGGGCTGGATTTGAACCCGGGACCTTTGGGTTATGAGCCAAATTTATCAATGGCCCGTCTTTGCCTCTCAATGAGTTACGTTGAGGTTGTTCTACGGTTTTCCACCCTGTTCTGGGGTATTCTGTTCTCAACTTGTTCTTTGAGTTGTTTTCAAATTCTAGCCCAACGATAGCCCAACGACGTTGGGCTTAGCCTGTAAAAGGTCCTATCACGGGTTAGAGAATCCGATAATTTAACCACCAAATCTCTACAATTGCTGGTAATATTATCGGCATGGAAGCTCAAGCCAAACGAGACCGGCCCGCCCGCGCCAGGAATATTTTCCTGCATCACGGCGGCGTGCTTAGGACCAGAGACGCTCTGCGCTTTGGCATTCACCCCGAGACCCTTTACGGGATGCGCAACTCTGGTAGCCTGATAAGTCTTGGGCGTGGGCTATACCGGCTGTCCGATCTCCCTCCGTTTGGCAATCCGGATCTTGTCACGGTGGCGATGAAGGTTCCACGCGGCGTGATCTGTCTCATCTCCGCGCTGGCTTTTCACGAACTGACAACACAGATTCCGCACGAGGTCTACGTGGCCCTCCCGCGCGGTGCTGAGGCGCCGCGGCTTGACAGGCCGCCCATTCGAACGTTTTGGTTCACCAAGGACGTTTTCGAGTTCGGCGTAGATACGAGGAAGATCGACGGGATGACAATACGAGTTTACAGCCCCGAAAAGACCATCGCCGACTGCTTCAAGTACCGAAACAAAATAGGCATGGACACTGCAAGCGAGGCGCTCAAACTGTATCTTGAAAGAAGAAAGAAAAACCTAGACACCTTGCTCGAAGCCGCCGCATTGTGCCGAGTATCACGGGTGATGCGCCCCTACCTGGAGGCGCTGGTGTGACCAAACGAACACGCACCAATATCTCAGCGTCGGTTCACCAACGGCTTCTGAACAAGGCTCATCAGACTTCCCGCCCCTTCAACGAAGTGCTGCAGTATTACGCGATGGAACGATTTCTCTATCGGCTTTCGGAGTCACCCATTATGGCCTGCTTCATTCGAATTGCTGCCGCCGAGAGGACGAGTAAGGAGAAACAGGCAGCCGAGCAGCGGGAATCCCAGCGACGAGCCGAGGAACGTGCCCGGCTCCATCAGAGGATCATGGCCGAAAAGTCGCGAGTCCGCGCGCTGCGTCGCGCCGCGGCGAGCTGGCTGCGTGCTGAGCAGTTGCGATCATTCGTTTCAGCCGCCCGTGATTCCGCCCGGCAAGGCGGACAACCCAGCGAGGTCGGAACTCCATTTGGTAACTTCTTGGCGTGGGCTGAGCAGCAGGCAGACCGGATTGATCCGCTTAAGGAAAGCCCCACGTCGATCCGTGACCGCAAGGGCGAGGTGGAGCCGCCACACTCCCATTACTACGGATACCAGAAACCAGATCCACCGTTCCGCTTCCCGAAGCCGATATGGCGAATAAAGTGAAGCCTGGCGGCCAAGTCTGCTTTCGGCGGCTTGAACAGGGTCGGCCACGTGGTTATCGAGGTTCCTTGCGATTTACTTAGCTAGAGTCGAAATTGAGGATCTTCTCGCAGAAAAGAGGAAGTTCGGCGGAATGGTTATTGAGTCGAAGCCTGGAACATACGCGTTGATACTTTTCTGCGCGAGCAATGCCCGGATCCAGATCGGGCGCCTAGGAATAATGCAGCTTCAGCGCGGGTATTACGTTTACCTGGGCAGCGCGTTGGGACCAGGGGGCTTGCGTGCCCGGATCGCCCACCATCAAAAGCTGTCCACACGACCGCACTGGCACATCGACTATTTGAGAGCGCACACACGCTTGCATTCAGTGTGGCTTAACTACGATGGGAGACGACGCGAACACGAGTGGGCACGCGCGACGCAGAAGCTGAACGGGGCAACAATCCCTCTGCCGGGATTTGGAGCCTCGGATTGCAGTTGCCTCTCACACGTTTACTTCTTCAAAGGTCGTCCTCGGCGGATAAATTTCCAAGCAATGTGCCCTCTCGAAGTCGCTGCTGGCGAAACGCTCGCGGAGGATTCAGTACTTCTCCCAATGCAAGACGTTCTGACAAAGGCCGCTTAGCCTTTTCCGGACTCTCCGCCGGGTAGCCAATCGGAATCAAGCTAATCAGCTTGTAGCCCGACGGTGCTCCGATCATCTGGCAGATATCCGGCGCATAGGGCTTCTTATCTCCGGCAACCCAGCAGGAACCTAGGCCGTGCGCCCGAGCAGCAAGCAGGATATTCTCTGTTGCGGCACTTCCGTCTTCGAGGTAATACTTTGTGTCCCGGCATAGGACCACAACGCACACTGGGGCGTCCGCGATGAACTTCCCGTAGTCGGTGGCATTGGCGATCCTGAGCCGTATCCCGGGGTCTGTCACCACCACAAATTCCCAAGGCTGAATGTTGATCGCGGTGGCCGCCATACGTCCGCAATCAATGATATCTTCAATAACGTTCCTAGGCACTGGTTCGCGCGTGTAGGCGCGCACAGCTCGCCGGGTCTTCAACACTTCCATCGCGTCCATACCTGCAATCCCTCCGAAAGCCATCGCCCCTGCCCTGCCTTCAGGAAAAGGACCTGCGAAATTAACTCTGGACAGCGCCAATCCCCAGACCATTCAAGTGGGACGTGTCCATGGTGCCGTCCTTGATGATGAAGACGCCCGGGAAACGCTTTTCCCAACCCTTATTTGCCTCAGGCACGAACTGGCGCGAATTGGCTTCAATGGCCCTGACGTCAGGGACGTGCGCCGCGAGACTGGCCGATTGGATCAGGCTGGCACCCGGGCAAGCCAGGTCCTGCACGCACAGAAACATCTTGTGCCTCTCCGCCACCGACGCGATGATCATCATGGCACTTTGCCCCTTACAAGCCTTCAGCGCCGCCCCGGAATAGCCCATCTCGCGCGACAGCATGAGGGCATCGACGCCGGTCAGCGATTCGTCGATCACCACCGGCTTGAGCTTGGCGGCTTCGAACATTACGTTCTGGCGGTGAGTTTCAAGGTCGCGCGCCGTCGGCTGTTCGACGTACTGGATCCGCTCGAATCCTCCCGGTGACTTTTCTTTCACCATGTGCAGAAAATCCACCAGGTACTGGACGTTCGGGCACCGCTCGTTGAAGTCGAGCGAGTAAACCCAATCCTTGGTGCCACGCTTCTTCTCGGCTTCAGTGGCCACGCGGTCGACGCTGAGCACCCGCTCGGAATCCCATTTCAGGTTGTCGCCGTCCAGCTTGATTTTGAAATGGGTCAATCCGTTGTAATTGATCCACTGGGGAAGCGTCTCGGGCAGGCCATCGTTCACGTGATGCGTGATGTCGGAGTCTACCAAGGGATCGATGGCTGAAACCAAATGGTAGAGCGGCATGCGCGCTTTGGGCTCCTGCCGAATGTACTTGTTCGGATATTCTCCCTTGTAATTCTCTTTATCCAAAGACCCCACGTAATAGGCAAGGTCGTGGGTCATGAATTCCGGCCCGTAGGTGTGATAGCAGTTAAGGCCATGCAGCTTGCCAAAGGCGTCATGGAGGGCTGCATCAAACGCGCTGGCGGTGACCAGGGTGCAAAGCTTGGGAATCGGCTCGATAAGCTTCTGCGCCTTTGAAATCTCATCAGCAGCCTTCAAGTATTCGGGCTCAAGCGCCCAGGTCAGGTCGATGGGGTGGCCGTATTCCTTGTAGCTTCCCGAAATCTTTGAGATGCGCTCGGCCAGGGTTGTCATGGCGTTCAGGGTGACGTCAAATGGCAACTTGCGTGAAGGAAACGCCCAGGTATTGGCAAGTGGCATCATGCCGAAGCCCTTGGCGGTCTTGCCCCCCACGGAACTAACCACGCAGTTCACGTTAAGAAGGGTGACCCGGTCGGTCACGCGCCCGCCGAACTTGATGGGCACACGATATTTGAATGCCTGGTATTCGGTACTGATGTATTCGATCCGGATGTCGGTATCTTTGGGTGCAATCGACATAAGAATTGTGGGACCTGATGCCAAACCTGCCGCCACAGTTCTGAGAAACCCACGCCGTCCAAATTCTTTCATCATTTTCCCTCTCCCTCCCACTAACAAAACCAAGGAACCCCGTCTCTTGGAAGTGCACGGAATCGGTCGAAGGGCTAGAAGCGCGCGCGGTTCCTCCGCAGCTCTTTGCGATGTTAGCCGCCTCGGCACCTCAGCAGGAGGCCGTGAACCAACCGAACTTCGGAAATACGACATCGCCCTTTCTGCTGAAGGCGTCCTGATTAAACCAGAACAGATTTCGCCGCTTCCGCTTCCACTTCAACCTAATTCAGTGCCATCATTCGTCGTACGGAGGCAGGCCGCTTTCGCTTTTCCCAGGGCTTTCCACGCTGGGCCCCTTGCTCCCGTCCTTGTTGTAGACCTGCCGGCTGTCATGGCGAATGTACGGCTCCTTCCAAACCTGGCTTTTCAGGGCATGATCTGCCGGATAAATATGTGACGCGGCCTCAACCAAGTGGGTGCTCTGGGTGCGTTCCTAAACGGCTTTCTCCGACCACTCAACCACCGAGGTTTGGTGGACCGGCAAGGTGTAATGCAAGCGGTACAGAGAATTGCACCACGTACACAAGATGCGATTCGGGTGACGAGAAAGAAAAATGTCATGAAACTCTAAATTCAGTCGGCCAAAAACCGGAAGCTTCTGAAGAAAACTCTGCCTGCTGCCCGGGGCACGGGATCGTCAAGCAAGCTTGTACGGCGCGCGGTAATGATATTCCAGGAACTTGTTTGCGTTGACGTTATTGGTGAAGCGCTCCGCACGCGCGTCCCATTCCAGGTAACATTTGGTTCGGTGTGCGATTTCGCCGATCAGAGTCGTGGTCGTGGTTACGTGTCCTGTCAGGATGTCACAGTTGCACTTGGCCCGGCTCTTAATGCAATCCAGGAAATTCCTCGCGTGTTCGGTCGTTCCCTCATCATGATAATCTCCCCTGACAGTCCTTGGCTCGATCAGTTGCTTTGCCGCAGCAGACCGCAGCCTGCCGCCGGCACGGTTGACTGGATTGCCGTATCCCTTGCCTCCGTCATAGCCAAGGCAAAGCTCGCTGACGTTCTGCGGCACAACGTCCCAACTGCCATCGTGGAGGTACATGGTCCCTTTGGTGCCCCGCAATTCCAGCGTATTCATTTCCCCGGTGTCCGGCTGGTTCAGCGCGTCGTTTCCATCGCACTGTTCGAAGACCACCATAGTGGAACCGGCGTACTCCCACGCGACGGTTAATGTGTCCGGAACCTCGCGATTGTCCTTGATGCCTGCAAACTTCCCGCCCATTGCCACGACGGATTTCGGGGCCTCCAGCCCGAGGCACCAGCGGATCGTATCGATATCATGTACGCCAAAATTAGCAACTTGGCCGGGGGAGTAATCGTAGAACCACCGGAAGTTGTAATACATCCGGTTGCGGTTGTAAGGAACTTTCGGCGCCGGACCCAGCCACTGGTCCCATTCCCACTCATTGGGCGGCGGGCCGTCCGGAACATTCCCGAGCCCGTTGGGCCATTCGTTCGTGAGATGGCAACACTTCGCTACGGTGACGTGGCCAATGCCCCCGGCGCGCACAAATTCCGCCGCATCCTTGTATGTCTGGAAGGAGTGCCAGTTAATGCCGACCTGTGACACACGATTGGTCCGCTGAGCCACCTCTACCATCTTCCGCCCCTCCCGGACCGTGCGGCTCAGGGGTTTCTCCACGTACACGTCCTTGCCTGCATTGCAGGCATCCACGAACATGAGGGCATGCCAGTGGTCCGGCGTGGCGATAACCACCGCATCCACATCCTTGCTTTCCAGCAGTTTCTTGTAATCCTTGTACTTGGTCGGGTTGGTCCGTGATATTTTCACGGCGAAATCCATGTAGTCTTCCCGAAGATCGCAAACCGCCACGGTCTGACAGTCGCTATGGGGCAGGAAGGCTTGGTGCACCTGGTCGCCCCGGTTGCCCAAGCCGATGTAGCCCAAACGAATCCGATCATTGGCGCCAAGAATACGGGAATAGCTCAGAGCGCTGGTCCACACAGCCGCCTGAACAAAATCACGACGGGTAATTCCAGACATTGCATTCTCCTTCCTTTTAGAGTTTTGTGAAACCCTCTAGGATGGAAATGTGGGGTAGTGTTTGAACTCGCTCCTCAAGCTCGAGAATCGGTCTGAAGGGCATCTGCATATTGCCTCGCGCCCGGCTATCGCTGGATCTGCCGCGTGCTACTCAATTCCTTGACGCAACAAAAACCGTGCTGGTAGAGGTCACAGTCTCTCAGCCTTCCTCTAAGAAATGACTGAAATATTGTATTACGCCTCTACAGTAATATTTATGATTTGTCAAGCGGCATTTTCGGAAATTTGAGGCGCCGATGCACAGTTGCGGCTGATGTGACCGGGGTTTTTTGTACCAAGTGAAATGAGAGAGAATTCACTGTTCCGAAACGGCAGAAACTTGAAAAACCCTAGCAGGCTTCCGCGATGGTGGTCTTGACATTGGGCATCGCCGCGGCAGAAGGATCATAGCCATACCCGTGATGTTTGCTGTAACCTGATGCGGAATGGGAGACCCTGTGGTTCGCCAAAACCCTGGCCGACTCTGAAATCAATGACATAACTGCCGCCGTCCCACCAGCTTTCTGCTATAACTCCTGGCCATGCTTCAATTCATCGGCCTGTGCGTCGGAACGCTGATTCGCTTCTTTCGCATGCGACGAAGTCTCCTCCTTGAGAATCTTGCGTTACGCCAACAACTCGCCGTATTGAAGCGGCGGCGTCGACGCCCGTGCCTGAGCCCGTTCGACAAATTGTTCTGGGTTGCCGTTCGTCGATACTGGTCAGGATGGGAACAAGCCCTGATCGTTGTCACACCTGAAACCGTAATTCGGTGGCACCGAGCTGGTTTTCGCTTGTACTGGAATCTGATCTCGAAAGTCAGGACGCGGGTTGGGAGGAAGCCGACACCGAAGGGAGTCCGAGAGTTGATCTTCCGGATGGTTGTTGAGAATCCAACCTGGGGAGCGCCGCGCATCCACGGCGAGCTTCTTATGCTCGGTTTTGATCTTTGCGAGAGAACGATCTCGCGTTGGATGAAACGGGCGCCGAGAGATCCCGAGCCAGCCCAACGTTGGCTCGCCTTCCTCCGAAACCACAGGGAAGCGATTGCGGCCATGAATTTCTTCACCGTGCCAACATTAACCTTTGGCGTGCTCTATGGCTTCTTCGTCATCAGCCATGGCCGGCGACGTATCCTGCACTTCAACGTCACCAAGCACCCGACTAGCCTGTGGGTTGTCCAGCAGCTGCGAGAAGCGTTCCCGTTTGAGATGGCTCCTCGGTTTCTCATCTTCGACCGCGACGCGAAGTACGGGCGGGAGGTGCCATTGGCCGTTCGATCCCTGAAGATGAGCCCGGTACGAACGTCCTTCGAAAGCCCGTGGCAGAATGGCGTAGGGGAGCGTTGGGTTGAAAGCTGCCGACAAGATCTACTGGATCACGTCATTGCGGTGAATGAACGCCATTTGAAACGTATGCTCTCTGAATACGTTCACTACTACCACGAAGACCGCACGCACCTTGGGTTGAGGAAGGGAACCCCCGACCACAGAATTCGCTCCAAAGCCTCGGGGCGCATCCTATCTCAGGATCGACTTGGCGGGCTGCATCATCGTTACGATCGGGCTGCCTGATCCGGGCCAACTTTTCGCCCATCCTTAGATAAGAACGTCGCATCTGCCCAGGTCCTCGTCTAAATAGAACCTTCGCGCTCCTCAAAGCAACTCTTAACCGAGTCCAGGTTCTCTTTTCAATCCGAGGCACAAAGCGACTCGCGCCAGTTCCTGCGCGGATGAGATTTTGGCGAGATAGTGGCCGAGAGTGACGCGGTGAACCTCGATTTTGTCCGCAAAGTTGTGGGGGAAGCGCGGGTGGTCAGCGGCGCGATCGTCTCTCGCACGCCGAACAGTTTTCCACTCATCAATGGATTCCGGGCGCTGCCGGTGTCTGAGCTGGGATGAGCTGCGCTTTCTGCCTGTTCCTGCCAAAAACTCAATCGACCAAAATGAGCGGTTTATTTACCGGGGGGCGTCAGGGGGCGAGCGGGTTACAGAACGGGCGCGGGCTCCAGATTAGATGTCGGTGCGAATTTGTGGGAAGTCCTGGTCCCACCGGGCCGGAGTCTTCGCGGATCTCAGTCGACTCGATGTCGGAAAACACCCCTCTTCAGTCTGAGAACAATTCTTCAAGCCGCCAGAGCAACTGTCGGCCGCCCGGGTGCAGATGGGTGACTCTTCCATGTCCAATAAATCCGGAATCCTCTTCGGTGTCGAGCGATCACCGTGTCGGGCTTCACTATGAGCAATGCCGAGCCCCAGGGAACCAGAAGCGGGAAAGCCAAGCCCAAAGCAGTCGGTCCGCGGAATGCAAACGACAGCGGCCACGCTGCTGAAACCAAGCGATTGCAGTAGCGGGCAGGGTGCGACAGATTCGCTCCTCCAACCGGGAGATTGCCCTCTGGGATCAGCACCGTCAAGGGCCCTTTACGTGGCCTCGCGAATGGTGGGGACGGAGCGCTCGCGGGGGTATTGCTTGGAACTGGCGTGCGCGGGTTTTCTGGCGGGGAGGGGGAGGAGTCAACGCCCGAGGAGATCTTGATGGTGATCCACCACCTTGTGCATCTGCTGCCGCGGGAGTATCAGGCGCGCCTTGCCGGCCAGAATGGGGGCAGGGAACTGGACACCCCCGGAAAATGCTGAAGAAACTGAAGCGGATCAAGTTGGGAAAAAGGACCTCCCACCGACATGCGCGGAGATTCCGAGTGCAATCTTGGATGAGCGTGGTTGCAGGACTGCCTGGAAGCAGCTAATCGCCGAAGTGAGGGTCTATTACCCCGAAACCATCCGCCGGACGTTTTCAAGAGAACGAACAGGTGCATCGGGTCCGTCGGGGAGGGGATGAAATCGAATTTCTGGTAGAAACTCCTGGTGGCCTCGTCTTTTGCGTGCACCGCGAACGCGCGGATGCCGGCCATATCAGCCGCCTGTAGCGTGCGCTGCATCGCGTCCCTCAAAAGTGCCTTACCGATCCCCTGCCCTTGCCAGTGACGGTCTACTGCCAGGCGCGCCAGGAGCATGATGGGCACCGGATGGCGCGCCAAGCCCTTAGTTAAACGCTCGGGCGCTTCCTCCCGGGTTACATGGCCCACCGCGAGGGTATGGTATCCAACGACCGTGTCGCCCACAAGTCCAACGTATGTTTGTGCGGCGCCTGCCTGCTGGTTCTGCCATGCGTAGCGCATCAGGTAACGGTTTAATTCTTCCCGGCCGCAATCGAAGCCTTCGATTCGGTGCTCGGGGCGTAGCTTTTCAACGCGTCGGTCCGCGCTCACTGATGGGATCCGGCATCAAAGAATCCCGGCTCTTTTAAGAGACGCTCCAGGCGAGGCAGAGGACGGGGGGGCGCATCGAGGGCAGCTAAGAAGGCTTTCCACTGCCCGTCATTCAGGCTGAAGGTCTTACGGTCCGCAAGGGTCTCATCCGCGCGCGCTAACGCGCTCTCTAACACGAATTCGCTCACGGAGCGATGGGAAGTCGCCGCCGCTGCCTGGAGCGTCCGTTTGGCTTGGCGGGTAAGGCGTAGGTTGAGTTTTTCGGTGCGCGTGGTCCTTGATTGCATGGCCCCTCCTTGTGATATTCAGATTATCGTTGTTGCCCGACAATGTCAAGACAGCAGGTCGTCTCCCGGAACACTGGCGTGGCTGCACAACTCTCCCGAAGGGAAGATCTTCTGGGAAATGTTCGGCGACGATGACTGCCCGGAAAACTCATGTCGAGAGTCAGTTGCCGGTGGTGGAAAGGGCCCGGTACGTGGCCTCGCGGATGGTGGGGAGGGAGCGCTCGCGGGGTTACTGCCTGGGACCAGTGTGTGCGGATTTTCTGGCGGGGAGGGGAAATGGTCCGCGACCTCACCTTGCCCGCCAATTGCACTCTGGCTGCAATCATTCGCAAGGACGGGGTTGTGCCGGTCCGCGCCGAGACCATACTCAGGCAGGGTGCCGAGGGAATTGCCATAGTCTTCGAGCCAGGAGCAGGCTGGTTCGTGACAGAAAGAGTCGACAGCACCCGCGTTTCGTCATTTCGCAGCCCCAATTTGGCCCCCAGATCCACTTGCCGTCATCCCCGATTCAGCGTGCCGCTCAAGTTGTCATCTACGCTCCGCCCGGACAAGTCCAGCGTGGCGCGTTGAATTCTAAGGCGTATAATCTCTCGGCATAACCAGGGGGAGGCGACGAAATGGCCAAGACCAAATTGTTGACAATCACTGTTCAGAATCAGCCCGGCGCCGTCGCGGCGATCGCGAAAGCACTGGGGAGTGCGAAGGTGAATATCCTGGCGCTTTTAGGAACGGCCCAAGGGGCAACCGGTACAGTCCACCTTCTGGTCGAAGACCTCAAGCGAGCAAAGAAGGTCCTCAACGAAGCCAAGCTTGTATACCAGGAGACCGGGGCGGAGCAACGCAAGTTGGCGAACAAGCCCGGTGCGCTGGCGCAGCACTTGGAGAAGCTTGCAGCCAAAGGGGCCAATCTGAGTTCAATCCATGCCACGGCCGTGAAGGGCGGGAAAAAGGTGGTTGTGGTTTACACCGTAGAGACCCAGGCCAAAGCCAGCGAGGCACAAGCCACAGCGCCGGCCACATAGCCCGGCTTAACGCCACGACTCACATGCGTTTGTCAGTTGAGCCCAAAACTCCTCGGACTCAGCTGCGACCGCTGGTGTCTGTCCGTCAGACAGGGACTTTGTTTTTGCTCCTGGCCTTGCCCCAAGAAGCGCCGGCACTATGTCACCCTCGCGTTCAAGGACGACCACGACAAAGCGCAGACGGTCATCTTCATGGTGAGCAAGAAGGCCATCCGAACGCTCCCGAAGATCCTGGAAGTGAGGACAGGGGTAAAACTTCAATACGAGGACGATGAGGCAAAGAAGGTGGGCAATAAGTGACCGCTGCGGAACTGACCCGTACGCCCCTCACCCTGCGGGCGTAGCTGCACTCCTACGATAGCAGTTGGGGTAACCGATCACGTGTGGACGATCGACGAAATGCTCGATAAAGTTGATTTGGAGGGTAAATGATTAATTGCAGAGAGAGTTCACTTTAAACGACCCGTCTTCGGTCCCTAAAGGTGTTCTGACAAAAGCAGCTCAGGAAACATTGATCGGACATCTGGAGATTTGGGCGCAGATCGTCGGCGCAATCGTCGCGATTGGTGTGGTGGGGGACTCTTGTTTCGGCGTCCGTATTTGGCAGAATAATCGCAAGCTCCAAGCAATCCAACGTTCTGAAAACGTCGCGTTACAACTTAAGTTATCGCAAGTTAATGACCGAGATGCACTGAGTTGAGGATGCTCACAAGCGAACAAAAGCGCACGCTAGTCCAGTGGAAGAACCTGCTGGCGGAGGCCGGATTGAATCGATTGTTGATCCGCGATCCGGGGAGTGGGCCCTCGCAGATTGCGGAGAGATTCCAGGTTCTGGCGCGTCTGTTCGGCGAAGGCCAGGACGTTGAGAGACGCGACTTCGAAGCGTGCGTGCCGGACGAACTGCTCTCGACGGCTGAAGCGCTCGGCCTGGTGAATCGGGTCGGGGACAGGGTCGCGCCTGCGTACCGACTGGTGTACCACCTGGGGCTCTGGCTGTTCTGCGAAAAGGTGTCGCCCTTGGCAAGGTTCTATTACGGGAATGATTCGATAGAGCTCAGCCGCACACTTGTAGGGGTGGAGGGCAGCGTGCTGGACCTATGTTCCGGTGTCGGGACGCAGGCATTGGTATGCGCCCGGACCGCGGCGCGGGTAACCGCGGTCGAGATCGAGCCGCTGGCCGCGAAGCTGTTCTGGATCAACGCCGCTGTGAATGGACTGTCGGACAAGGTGGAACTGGTCAACGGCGATCTTCTCGGGCCGGTGGCGGGGCGATGGTTCGACGTGATTTCCTGCAATCCTCCGTTCATGCCGGTGCCGCCGGGTGTGCGGTATCCGCGGTTTGCGGACGGTGGAGGCGACGGCCTGGGGATTGTGCGCCGATTGATGGCCGGGCTGCCGGAAGCCCTCGCCCCGGGCGGCCGGTGCGAGGTGGTTGGCGCGGTTTTGGGGAATCGCGAGGGCCCGGATTTAGCCGCGTTCAAAGAGATGGCTGCGAATTCGAGCCTCGCGATTATTATCGACTGCCGCACCTGTGAGGAACTCGAAGGCGAAACCATGAAGCAGCTTGTCGGGATGGCCATGGAAGGCGGCGGTGAGGAAGACGTTGAACGGGCGTTTCGAAGCCACTTCGTGACCCTTGGTGCGACGCACTTATACTGCTTTTTGCTGCATGCTTTGCGAGCGCCGAGTCCTATGGTTTGCGCGTCTTACTTCGATGGTCTAAACACTACCTTTCGGATGGTGCCCTTTCATTAAGCCTGCTTAACTCGACCTTGCCGTCGTGTTAGTTTCGGTCTCATGCCCGGCGGGGGCGAGGAGGACGACGGCGTACAGGGAAGTCATCCACTTGGCTGCAAACCCCCATTCAGGAACCTGTCCCACCGCGGAAGAGTGAGTTGATCGGGACTGGTACTGGAAGGACTGCTGGCAGGACAGAACATCAAGAAACACTTCTGCCAGGCAGGGATAGATTTATAGTGAGGAATCCAGACCAGACCCCATGGTGGAACCGATTTCCATCATGTAGCTGCATTCGGGAAAGTGGACCTTACAGTGAAGAATATGCTGAATCGACCAACCCGCCATGGCCCGACGGCCAGGCTTGGACACTCTTGTCATATC
The DNA here is from genome assembly GCA_963804995.1 of uncultured Acidobacteriota bacterium. Taxonomy (GTDB): domain Bacteria; phylum Acidobacteriota; class Terriglobia; order UBA7540; family UBA7540; genus Bog-366. The sequence continues at coordinate 359,050 of CAWDSK010000006.1, read as the reverse complement.
GCGGATTCGAGAACTTGATGCTCTTCTGATTGCACTTTATGTTCGTCACTTCCACAATTCCGGGTACGTCCATGCCTTACACTCCATCCATGGGCAACGAACTCTCTACCACACCGGCATCCGCATACCCAGCAACCTTTGCCCTCCGATGGATCGCCCCTTAGCACTGTTATGCCGGTAGTCTTGATAGTCCTTCCCAACATCATGGCATCACGTGGATCTTGACAGGTCATTTGGTCATCACCTCCCTCACTGTATTCATTAGCAATATGTAGCCCCTACCGCAAGCACGGAACTCTACCTAAACCATTGAACTGCAACAACAGATGATTTCGTGGGTTCCAACAGCCAACACGCCCGCCTTTGCATCCCTGGAAAAACACCACGGCGCGTAGGCCTGGCCCATTGGCACGGCTGGCGGAAATCAACGGACTGTAGAGGCGGCTTTACGCCGCCATTTGGCGAGGTAAACTCGACGCTACATCCTCAAACCGAGACACTATCGGAGAGTACGGCTTTTCAAATTCGCAGGCGAAATGTGGTAAGATGCGCACACGTGAGCTTCCGAAAGAGGGCCCCGTCCGATGGGCACGAGAATCCGTTGTTCCCTGCTGGCTATGACTTTGGCGCTGGTTAATGTCCTGTGCGCTTACGCCCAACTTCTCCCTCAAGTAACATCCCAGACCAACAAGCCGACGCAAATCGTCATCCAGACTTCCCCGAATGCGCGAGTCTATCTGGACGATGCTTTGAAAGGGCAGGCGAATTCGGAAGGCCGCATGGTGATTGAAAATCCCAAGCCCGGAGATCACGCCCTGCGAGTTACGCTTGCCGGAAAACGGAATCATGAGCAGAAGGTTATGGTGGTTGTGGGGCAAGTGACCAGAATCACGGCGGTGCTTGCAGACCTTGGAGGAACTGTCGTGGTCCAGACTTCGCCCGGTGCGGCAGTCTTCCTTGACGGTTCCAACCGGGGCACGACGGACGCGGCGGGACAACTATCTGTCCGCGATGTGGCCGCGGGCCCGCATGAATTGCGAATTTCAGCTGGTGGCAAAAAGGATTATCGGCAGAAGGTTACCGTATCGGCTGGGCAAGAGGCCAGTGTCAACGCACCCCTAGCGGGCCTTGCTGGAACTGTAGAGGTCCAGACCTCGCCTGGTGCGGCGGTTTTCCTCGACGATTCCAGCCGGGGCACAACGGACGCGAGGGGACAATTCGCCATCCCCGAAGTGGCTGCGGGCTCGCACGAGCTACGGATAACGGCGTCGGGCAAGAGGGAATATCGGCAGAACATTTCCGTGCCCGCAGGGCAAGGGGCCAGGATCGAGGCACATCTGGAGGATGCGGGTCCACCGCCGCCCGGGACAGTGCGAGAGAACCCGAAAGACGGACTAAAGTACGTGTGGATTCCGCCGGGCAGCTTTCAAATGGGCTGCTCGCCCGGGGACAACGAATGCGCCGGTGACGAGAAACCGCCGCACCAAGTGACCATCACGAAAGGTTTCTGGCTGGGGCAAACGGAGGTTACGGTGGGCGCTTACAAACGCTTCGCAGCAGCCACCGGGCGGCAGCTGCCGCCGGCGCCCACTTTCAATCGCGGTTGGGCGAATGACAGTCTGGCGATCGTGACGGTAACCTGGAATGAAGCGCACGAATACTGCACGTGGGCGGGAGGGCGACTGCTCACGGAAGCGGAGTGGGAGTATGCGGCGCGAGGGGGAAGCACTGCGGCACGCTATGGGCCGCTCGCCGAAGTCGCCTGGTACGATGCCAACAGCGGAAACCAGACGCACCCGGTGGGCGAGAAACGAGCCAACGGATTCGGGTTATACGACGTGCTGGGAAACGCGTTGGAGTGGGTGAATGACTGGTATGACGAGAAGTACTATCGGAGTAACCCCGCTCAAGTTCTAGCTTGGGGGAACCGAAGAAACAGACCCGAGAATGACGAGAAGTACTATCGGAGTAACCCCGCTCAAGACCCTGCGGGGCCAACGCGCGGGACCAAACGCGTTTTTCGTGGCGGGAACTTTGCCCACAAGTCCAAATTCGTGCGGGTTTCCGCCCGCGACGGGGGCGCCCCAGGTGACAGATTCCTCGGCGTCGGGTTCCGTTGTGGCGGGGAAGTGTTCGCTCCTTGACCCTTTTTCCCTTGACGCTTTTCTGAATTATGAATTCTGAATCATGAAAAGACCACGTCGGCTGTAGTTTGGCATTTCATAATTCATCCTTCATTCGTATTTTATAACTACTTGGCGCAGCGGAAACCTATGGAGGTGGACCGCGTGGAGGCGTGGTTGAGGTTTCTGGTCGTCGTGGTCACGTGCAGCTTGTCCGATTGGTAAGAGCCGCCACGGATGGCTTTGCCATCCGCGGGGATTTGGAATGCCGGTTGATGGCCGGGGTAAGGCTTGTAATCGTCCGCTGTCCATTCCCACACATTCCCTGACATGTTGAGAAGGCCGAACGGACTGGCGGCATCGCGATGGGAGGCCACCTTCTCCGGATGGCCCAGAGCTGCCTCGACGCTGTTCGTTAGTGCCGGGCTGAAATCATTGCCCCACGGATAAAGCCTGCCGTCCATGCCGCGCGCCGCGTATTCCCACTCCGCCTCCGTCGGCAGACGCAAGCCTTTCGAGGTGCAGTAAGTGTTCGCGTCGTCCCAGGAAACGCCCGTGACTGGCCACTCAGCTTGGCCCTCCGGCGGGGTTCCATTCACCCACCCACTAGGGGCAGCGTGGCTTGTGCTCTTCACAAACTCGGCATACTGCGCGTTCGTGACGGGTCTCCTATCCATATTAAATGCCGCGACGCTGACGGGATGAGCGGGGGTCTCTTCCGGGTCGCGGGCATTGTCGCGACCCATCGCGAAGGTCGCGACGGGGATGGATATCATGGGGTCATACGCACCCGGGCCTTCCGGCGCAGATGGGGATTTACCTGCGTCCGCCGTCCGGCCCGTTACATGGGGTGGGGGCCCCGGCGTCGGCCGGGAGAAATACCAAATCCCGCCCGCGATGACGGCTAGCAGAACCACGCCCAAGACAACGTACTTGACCCGGCTTGGCCTTTCTTTTACGGCCCGGAGATGCGGCGGTTTAGCCACAGCGGACGGGCGGCTTGCTGCCGTTGCAGGCTCGCTCCCTTGCGGCCGTGTACTTGGAGTTTCAACAATTCTTGCCGGCGGAGCGGGAGGCGTAGTTTGAACGGCAATATCGGCTTGGGCCGATGCGCTCCCGGGCAGCGGCATGGGCACAGCGGGCTCCTGCGCTGCTGGCGGCGAGATGCTGTTCATTGTGGGAAGCGGCTGACTGACCTCCGGTGGGGGCGATGCCTGGGCGGCTGCCGCGAAGTCGCGCGCGAATTCCAAGGCCGACTGGTAGCGTTCCTCCCGGTCCTTCTTCAGTGCCTTCATCACCACGGCTTCAATTTGAGGAGCAACGGGTAGGCCGGGGTCGATGGCGCGAAAAGGCGGTGGGGCCTCCAGCATGTGTTTGTGCACGTAGCCGAGGGGTGTGGTGGAATAAAAGGGCACGCGCCCGCTCAGCATTTCGTAAACTACAATCCCCAGTGAATAGACGTTGGAGCGCGCGTTGAGTTCGTTACTCGGCATTCCGGCGGCTTGTTCGGCTGACATGTAAGCAGGCGTGCCGAGCACCATGCCGGTCAGCGTGTGGGTGGTTGACTCGCGCAGTTTGGCGATGCCGAAATCGACGACCTTGACGATCAACTCGCCCTCGTCGCCCTGCATCAGAAAGATGTTGTCAGGCTTGAGGTCGCGATGAATGATGCCGAGCTTGTGCGCGGCGTTCAGCCCCCGCGCCACCTGCATCAGAATTTCCGCACACCCCGTCACGTTTAAAGCCCCCACCGTTTTGAGCACTTGTCGCAAGGATTTGCCATCCAGAAACTCCATGGCGATGTAGGGTGTGCCGTCATCGGCTTGGCCGGATTCGTGGATGGTGACGACGTTGGGGTGATGAATGCTCCCCGTCGAACCCGCTTCATTCTGAAAACGCTCCAGGAACTCAGGGTCATCCAGCAGCTTACGGTTCAGAACCTTCAGGGCCACGGGGCGATTCCCGACATGGATCTGCTTGGCGAGAAAGACCGTGCCCATTCCCCCCTCACCCAGGCGGCGGACAATGCTGAAACGGTGGGAGAGTCCGGCGGCAAGCTGCACTTCGGCTTGCGCCGCTTGGGTAGCAAGCCGAGCGCCGTCGTGCGGACAGAACTCAATTTCATCGGAGTAGCTTTGCTGGCAATTCGGGCAGATCTTCATGGGCGCTAATGAAACCGTCGTGTTGCATTGATTCTAACAGAAGTAAGGCCGCAAAGGGAATCGTCGCTTGATGTGGCGTGTGGTTCTTGCGGGCTTTGCCCTTCATAATTGCTCTTTGTTGTATTTAGAGGTTAGTGGCCAAAAGAAAACACCCCTGCCCTGGATCTGGGTAGGCACGAAACGTACGGCGGGTTGCCCTAAATTGTGGCAGAGTCCGGCAATATCCACGAACCTGCCGCAAGCAAACCGTTTCCAAGGCTTACCTGAATGGCTTCCACCAGGGATCGGGAAGGCGTTGGAGATACTGCCCCCTGACTTTGGGGTTTCGAGTGGATTCTGGGAGCGCCCCGAAAGGGGATTTCTGGAGGCCATGCCGGGACAGGCGGGAATGAAGGCCAAGCGTTGGCTTGCGATTCTTTCGAGCCGGTCAGGCTTTAGCAGCCCACAATATCCGGTCCTCCCGCAGCACCGCCTCCTCAGCCGCAATTTGAGCCTTTCTTGGGCGCTCGGGGAGCTAAAAAGCCGAGGAAAGTCCTGGTCGCTTTTCGATTGACAATGCATTGGCATTTGTCAATAATCGCTCACCATAGATCAAATGCTCATCAAATACGCTTAGGTAAGGAGTACCCCATGGCAGAGAGCGTCCAGAAGAAGCTTGCAAGGGTGCGACCCCCGCGTGTCCACGTTACCTACGAAGTGGAGACGGGTGGTGCGATTGAAACGAAAGAACTCCCTTTCGTAATGGGAGTTTTAGGTGATTTTACTGGCCAGCCCGTCGATCCACTACCCAAACTGAAGGAACGAAGGTTTGTTGAAATAACGCTGGATAATTTTGACAGCGTGCTCGAAAGCATGAAACCTCACGTGGCCTTTTCCGTCGACAACAAGCTGAGTGATGACGAAAATGTGGGACAGTTGAAGGTCGATCTCAACTTCAAGAGTATGGAAGACTTCGAGCCCGAGAAGGTCGCCCGGCAGGTGAAACCTTTGCGCGAACTGCTCGATCTCCGTACCCGTCTCAATGATTTAAAGGGCGCGTTGCAGACCAATGATAAGTTGGACGAGGTCCTGCTGGACGCCGTCACCAATACCGAAAAGTTAAACAAATTGCGGTCGGAAATCGGACCCAAGAAGGAAGAAGGGAAGGAGGGGGGCAATGGCTAAGGAATCAAAAGCGGCCGCACAACCACAGACCACCGAGCAGGTCGGTGAAAAGTCTCTTCTCGATCAGATTGTCGAGACCGGGAGGGTGGGAACGGATGCCGCCACTCGGGAACGCGGCAAGAGTCTTGTGAAAGAGTTCATCTCCCAGGTCTTGGAGGGGGAGGTAACCGTCTCCAAAGACACCGAAGCGATGATCAATGCGCGCATTGCGCAGATTGACCATTTGCTCTCCATCCAGCTCAACGAAATTCTGCACCATCCCACGTTTCAGAAGCTGGAAGCCAGTTGGCGAGGTCTAAAGTACCTGATCAGCCAGAGCGAAACCAGCGCCATGCTGAAGATCAAGGTGTTGAATGTCTCCAAGAGGGACCTTCTGCGGGACCTTCAACGCGCCCCAGAATTCGATCAAAGTGCGGCGTTCAAGAAAGTTTACGAAGAGGAGTTCGGGGTTTTCGGCGGTCAACCGTATGGCGCGCTAATTGGCGATTACGAGTTCAGCAAGCATCCGGAAGACCTTGAGCTTCTGGAAAAGATGGCAGCAATTTCGGGAGCGGCGCATGCCCCCTTCCTCTCCGCGGCTTCTTCGCAGCTCCTGAACATGGAAAGCTTCACGCAGTTGGACCAACCCCGGGACATTGGGCGGATCTTCGATACCACCGAGTTCGCCAAATGGAAGGGATTCCGGCAGAGCGAAGACGCGAAGTATGTCTGCCTCACTTGCCCCCGGGTTCTAATGCGCCTACCTTACGGCCGGGATACCGTGCCCGTCGATGCCTTCAACTTTGAAGAAGGCGTGGATGGGACGGACCACAGCAAATACCTTTGGGGAAACGCCGCCTACGCACTTGGCGCCAGGATGACAACAGCGTTCTCGCAGTATGCTTGGTGTACCGCCATCCGGGGAGTTGAGGGCGGCGGCTTGGTGGAAGGTCTTCCCTCCCACACTTTCAACACCGACGAGGGCGACGTGGCGCTCAAGTGCCCCACCGAGATCGCCATCACCGACCGGCGCGAGAAGGAGCTGGCAGACCAGGGGCTGGTGCCGCTGGTTCATTGCAAGGGCACGGATAAGGCGGCATTCTTCAGCATCCAATCCTGCAATAAGCCCAAGATCTACGACAGCGATGCCGCCACCGCCAATGCGCGCATTTCGGCGCAACTACCGTACATGATGGCCACTTGCCGTTTCGCTCACTACCTCAAGGCCATGATGCGCGACAAGATCGGCAGCTTCATGTCCCGAGACGACTGTTGGCGCTTCCTGAATCGCTGGATTGGCCAATACGTCACCCAGGATGACAATGCCGATCAAGCCACCAAAGCCCAATTCCCCCTGCGGGAGGCGCGTGTGGACGTTGAGGAGATCAAGGGCAAACCGGGCTGCTACCGGGCGATTACTTATCTTCGCCCCCACTTTCAGTTGGACGAGCTAAGCGTTTCTCTCCGGCTGGTAGCTGACTTGCCGGAACCGGCGAAGAGGTGATTTTCGGTTTTCAGTTCTAGCGGGATTTTCCGCAGGGTGCGCCTTTGCCGTCGACCTGTAAATTCAATTCGGCGAGAAGGAGGAAAGAGCAATGCCCAGTGATTACTATCTGCTCATTACAGGTGTCAAGGGTGAATCGCAAGCGCAAGGCATGACCAACAACATCGAGCTCGAAAGTTGGAGCTGGGGTGCGGCGAATCCTGCCAGTCTCGGCGGCAAAGGTCTCGCCGCCGGAAAACCTTCTCTATCGGACCTGACGGTCAGTTTCGCTCTGGAAGAGGGCAGCTTCGCGATCATAAAGGACCTGGTGACGGGGGCGCATGTCGCTACGTGCACGTTTACTGGCCGCAAGACGGGAGGCGGCGGTACGCCCTATAACTATCTCGTCATCACGCTGACCAATTGTTTTATTACCAGTTTCAATACAGATGGGGGAGCGACGGGAGTCCCTCACGCGAGCCTCAGCATCGCGTACGAAAAGATCCAGTACCAGTATTACACTCAGGATACCAAGAGCGGCTCGGTTACCCTGGCCGGCCAGGCAACTTATGACATCAAGCAGGTGCAACAGACGTAACGCCGCCGGCCGTTCCGGGTGGTGACATCGAGAGAAGTGTCTTCACGGCCATCCAGCGGGTGGGCCGTGAAGATACGTCGATGTGTGTTGCTGTTGCCTGCTGGGCTTGAATTGACAGCGACTGCGCGGTACGGGTTGACTCACGGTCCGGGTTTACCCGCGGCGAGTATTTGTTTGTCCTAAGGGAGAGCCGGAGATGAACTCACAAGAGCTGTTTCGAGCCGGCCGGTTGGCTGACGCGCTGAAGGCCCTGAGTACCGAAGTCCGAGATAATCCGACGGACGCGCGCCGCCGAACATTCCTCTTCGAGCTCTTATGTTTCGCAGGAGAGTATGAGCGGGCGGACAAGCAACTCGAGGTGCTGGGTCAGGAGGGACCGTTGAGTGAGCTAGGGGTTCTGCTTTATCGCAGTGCGCTCTATGCCGAGCGACAGCGGCAGGACCTTTTTACCCGCGGAGAGTATCCGAAGCGCCCGGACTCGCCTGCGCCGGCTGCTACGGGCACGTTCAATGGCAAGCCGTTCGGCTCTTTTTCGGACGCCGATCCCAGGATCGGAACCCGACTCGAACTTTTTGCAGCAGGCGCTTACCTATGGCTTCCCCTTGAGCACGTGGCCTCGATTCACATCGAGCCCCCGAAGCGGCTAAGAGATCTCCTGTGGACGCCCGCGGCGGTTCGCACAACGCCCTCGTTCAAAGGGGCGGAACTCGGCGAGGTACTACTCCCGGTGCTTGCTCCCTTCTCTTGGCAACACTCCGATGATGCTGTGCGGCTCGGACGGGCCACCGTGTGGGAGCAACGCGAGGGATACGATGAGGAGATCCCATTCGGCCAGAAGATGTGGCTGGTAGATGATGAAGAGCTTCCTTTCCTCGAATTGCGCTCAGTGGAGTTCAGTCCGGCTCCAACGGGAGACTGATAAACCATGTCGCTTGCTGACGACCTGTTAAATCCTATCGAGGGACCCAACCCCAGCGGCGCCGACCTTCGCTACGAAGAAATCTACAGCAAAATCAAGGAAGCCCGGCGCGAGGAAGCGGTTCCACCCGCTGGGATGACCGAGAGCGACCGCAAAGTAGCGGACAATCCACTGGTCATCAAACTCACCACAGAAGCGCTTACCAAGAAGAGCAAGGACTTGTGGCTGGCGGTTTGGCTCACCGAGGCATGGATAAAGCAAAACGGCTTTAGCGGCCTCCGGGAAGGGTTGAACCTTTGCCACGGCTTGGTGGATAAATTCTGGGACACGCTCTACCCCGCGATTGAGGATGGCGATGTGGAAATGCGGGCTGCCCCTTTGGAGTTCCTCGCCACCCGGTTCGAAATTCCCCTGAAGAGCGTTCCCCTCGTGCAAAAGGAACCGTATGGCTTTACGGACGTGTTAGAGTCCCGCAAGCTGGGGTACGAGGACGACGCGAAAAGTGACGAAGCTAAGCAGGCCCGCGCCGCAGCTATTGAGCAAGGGAAGGTGGCACTGGAAGCCCTCGACAAGTGTTTCGAAGAAACTCCCAAGGCTTTTTACGCAAAAGGCGAGAAGGACCTTGACGGTTGCCTGGGAATCCTCGCCCCACTGAAGGAATCCTGCAACGCGAAATTTGGCGACGCGGCGCCTTCCCTTAACAAGCTGGAGTCAGTGCTAGGAGAGATCCGGCCTGTCGTGCATGGATTTCTCCAGAAGAAGCGCGAGAAGGAGCCGGATCCCGTTGAGGCGGGGCAGCCCGAGGCAGCCCCCGAGACGAGTTCGGGCGAAACACCCAGGTTGGTGGGGTCGGCGTCCGCGGGCATTGTGATCCCTTTTGGCGACAAGGAACCGGCGGAGCGTCGAGGAGCGATTACGGCGGTGGCGGGCGCCGCGGCAGCCCTCCGTAAACTTGATCCCTTCAGCCCCGCGCCTTACTTGATGATGAGGGGTCTGCGCTGGGGTGAGTTGCGGGCTGCCTTGAGCAAACAGGATATGACCCTTTTGGAAGGTCCCCCTACCGAGCTGCGACAGCATATCAAGAGACTGGCCATTGAAGGGAAGTGGACCGAACTGCTGGAGGCCGCGGAAAACTGCATGTCCCTCCCGTGCAGCCGTGGCTGGCTGGATCTCCAGAAATTCACTGTCGATGCCTGCGCTGGATTGGGGGGCGATTATTCCGGCATTGCCATCGCCATTCGAAGTGAATTGAAGACTCTGGTGCGTGATGTGCCGCAAGCGCTGGAGGTCAGCTTGCTCGATGATACTCCTGCCGCCAATAGCGAAACGCGAGCGTGGTTGCAGGAACTGGTCGCGGAAACGCCGAGTCCTACCCCGGAGAGCGCACCCGCGCCGGACGGCATGCCCGCCGCGGAAGCTCCGGTCAAGCAAAATAATTCGGCACCCGGTTGGCATCGAAAATTCGTGGACAGTTACGACTTGGCGAACGAGGCTTTGAAGGCAGGACAAACCGAAAAAGCCATCGACACCATGATGCGCGAAGTCGAAAGGCAGCTTACCGGCAGGGGCCAGTTCTTCCGAAAATTGCAGCTTGCCGAGATTTGCGTCGCGGCCGGGAAGACGGAGATTGCCCAGCCCATCATTGAAGACTTAGCGTCAAGCATTGAGACCAATCACCTGGAGACCTGGGAAAACCCCAAAACGATCGCCAAAGCCCTGATGATGATCATGAAGAACAGCCAGCGAGTACAGGGGGACGACGCGGAAAAACATAGACTCTTCCAAAAGGTTGTCCGCCTTGATCCCGTTCAGGCCATCACCTCTCTCGGAAGCTAATGCCATCTTTTGACAAGGAAGGCCCCGTAACATTGTCGGTGCTGGATCGGCTCATCGATGATGAACCGGACCGCAAACTGGAGCCCCCCATGTCCAGAGCACAATCACTGCGGGAATTGCGGGCGGCGCTCCGGCGGGATTTGGAGTGGCTCTTTAATACGCGCAGCACCATTGAAGACCCCCCGGAATCTTTGCGGGAGGTGGAGCATTCCGTTTACAATTACGGCGTCCCTGACACCACCAGCCTGTACCTGCAGTCGGTCAAGGACCAGGAATATCTGACGAAAACCATTAAGAGCGCGATCAGCTTCTTCGAGCCCAGGCTACAGGCTGTAAAGGTGACTCTCCAACCTTCCTCTGACGTGGTGCGCGGCATCCACTTCAGTATTGAGGGCTTGCTGCGCATGGACCCAGCCCCGGAACCGGTTTTCTTTGATACGTTGTTAGAGCCGTCGAAAGGCGAATACAAGGTCAAGAGCACCTAGCATGCGCGATAAAGTTCTCGATTATTATGAAAATGAGCTTACCTTTCTCCGCCAGATGGGGAAGGAATTCGCCGAGAAGCATCCCAAGATCGCCGCGCGCCTGCAACTGGACGTAAACCGGTGTGAAGACCCGCATGTGGAGAGGCTCCTGGAGGGGTTTGCTCTTCTCGCCGCTCGTGTCCATCTGAAAATTGACGATGAATTCCCGCAGATTACCGAGGGATTGCTCAACATCCTTTACCCCCATTTTCTTAGGCCTATCCCCTCCATGACTGTGGCGCAGTTTCGCCTTGACCCGGAGCAGGGAAAGCTGACCACCGGTCTCGAAATTCCGCGCGATTCCGTCCTGTATTCCCGGCCGGTGGATGGGGTTCCTTGCAAATTTAGCACATGTTACGATGTCACCCTTTGGCCTGTTGAAGTGGGCGATGCCCGGTGGATCACCCCCGATAAACTCAATCCCCCCTTGCGCGCTCCTGACGCGGTCGCCGCTCTCCGGGTGGAACTCCGCTGCTTTCCTGATGTCAATTTCGACAAGCTCCAAATGTCATCCCTGCGGTTCTTTCTCAACGGTGAAGGCGATGTGGTGAATACGCTGTACGAATTACTGTCCAACAATTGTCGGCAAATCATCATCCGGGACCCCGATAATACCAAGCAGCCCCCTCACCCGCTCAACATAAAGTCCCTGCGGCCCATGGGGTTTTCCGAATCGGAATCGGTGTTGCCGTACCCGCGAAGATCTTTCCAGGGCTACAGGCTGTTGCAGGAGTATTTCGCCTTTCCGGAGAAATTCTTTTTTTTTGAACTTAACGGCCTGGAACAACCCTTGAAAGCGATTCCCGGCGAACGTGCGGAAATCATCTTTCTCATATCCCCATTTGAAGCCGAGCAGCGACAGCAAAGATTGGCCGAGGCAGTCACGGCCAAAGCGATTCTTCTGGGGACTGCGCCGGTCATCAATCTGTTTCCTCAAACTGCTGAGCCCATCATGTTGACCCAGCGGCGGTCGGAATACCCCGTGGTTCCGGATGCGCGGCGGAGGATGGCCACAGAGATTTTCTCCATCGACGATGTTGTCAGTTCTGACCCGGTCACCCATGAGCTTACCCATTATGAACCGTTCTATTCCTACCGGCACCGCACCCTGAGGGAAAAGAACCAAACGTTCTGGTACTCCACGCGGCGTCCTTCCAGCCGGAAGGGGGACGAGGGATCGGAGGTCTCCCTATTTCTCGTTGACCTTTCCATGCATACTTGCTTGCCGGACGCACAGGTGATTACCGCTCATTGCACCTGCACCAATCGTGACATTCCTTCCCGCCTGCCGTTTGGGAACGAAAGCGGCGACTTCGAGGTCGAGGGAATCGGATCGATGAAGGGCGCCGTCGCCTTGCGCAAACCCACCCCAACGCTCCGGCCGCCCATGGGGCGGAATGCTCTTTGGAGATTGATTTCTCATCTTGCGCTCAACTACCTCTCCATTGTCGAGGAGGGCAAGGAAGCCTTGCAGGAGGTCCTCCGTCTCTATAACTTTTCGGATTCCGCCGATGTGGACAAGCAAATCTCCGGAATCACGGGGGTAAGTAGCAAACGTCACTTTGCACGCATCAATTCCGAGAGCGGAATTGCCTTCGCCCGCGGCACCCAAGTGCAAATGGAGTTTGACGAAGAAGACTATGCGGGGAGCGGCGTCTATCTATTTGCCGCGGTTTTGGACCATTTCCTCGGCCTCTACGCTTCGCTCAATAGCTTCAGCCAACTCGTTGTCAAGACTCGTCAGCGCAGGGGGGTGCTCAAAGAATGGCCACCACGGGCAGGCCAAGTGATCCTGATGTAAGCGTCTCCACCGTGGAAGCAGAACTCCGGGAGGAACCCTATCTCTTTGAGTTCTTCCAGGCGGTTCGCCTTCTGGAGCGCCTTTTCCCCGGCAAATCACCGGTGGGGGGGTTCCATCCTCCCAGCGCCGAAGTGGTCCGCTTCCTCGCCAATTCCACTCTGGCTTTTCCCGCCAGCGAAGTGCAAGCTCTCGAATGGCCCCAAGACGGCCCGGGGCGGATGCAGGTTAACTTCATGGGTTTGACAGGGCCGGAAGGTGTCTTGCCCCTCTACTACACGTCCTTGTTAGCGGAGCGAACGCGCTCGGGCGATCGTTCCGCGGTCGATTTTTTTGATATTTTCAACCATCGCATTATTTCGCTTTTTTATCTGGCTTGGGAGAAATACCGGTTTTCCGTTGCTTATGAGCGCGAGGGCCTGGACCCTTTTTCCCACCATTTGATGGATTTGATTGGCATGGGAACGCCCGGTCTGCAAAACCGGCTCTCGGTGCTCGATGATTCACTGCTTTATTACTCCGGGCTTCTGGCCCAACGGCCACATTCGGCGTCGGCCCTCCGCAATCTTCTCGGCGATTACTTCGAAGTCCCCGTTGAGGTGGAACAATTCGCCGGTGGCTGGTATCCGCTTGACCGAAATACGCAAACGGCTCTCCAAGGTGGACTCGGTGAATCTGAGCAACTGGGATTTGGGGCGGTCGTGGGGGATGAGGTGTGGGATCAGACGGCCCGTGTCCGTATTAAAATCGGGCCCTTATCCTTGGAACAGTACCAGGATTTCCTTCCCCAAGGCTCCGCCTTCGCGCCCCTAGGGGCCTTGACCAGACTTTTTTCCAACGGGGAATTTGATTTTGAGATCCAACTGATTCTGGACCACCGGGATGTGCCGCCTTGTGAACTGGGCGCGGAAGGGGAGAACGCTCCTCAACTCGGATGGCATACCTATGTCACCACCCGGCCCATGAAGGTGGATGCCTCGGAAACCATTCTTCAGCTTTGGGAAGGAAACGCGTATGAACATCAACCTCAAGTCGCTGATCGGAAAACTCAATGAGTCTACCCGGAAGACCTTGGAGTCATCTGCCGGCCTGTGCCTGACTCGCACCAACTATGACATTGAAGTCGAGCACTATGTGCTCAAGCTCCTGGATCAACCGGACGGGGACTTTGCCCAGATCGTCAATCGTTTCGGCGTCGACAAATCGCGTCTCACCGCAGAGCTGACCCGGAGCCTTGACAAGCTCAAGAAGGGAAATGCGCGCACCCCGACCTTGAGTCCTTCGCTGGTCAAGATGCTGACCGAAGCTTGGACGATCGGGTCCATTGATTTCGGTTCCGGAGAGATTCGGACGGGGTTCACCGTCGTGGCTCTGGTGACGAATGAGGAGCTCAGCCGGCTGGTTCGCGAGGTAAGCAAGGAACTCCAGAAAATCGAGGGGGAAGTCCTGCGCAAGGATTTTCTCTCCATCGTGGAACATTCGGAGGAAGAGATGGTGGAGCCCGCGGGGGCGCCTGCGGGCGCTCCGGGGGCTCCGCGTCCGGCTGGCGCGGGTAAGACCGCCAATCTCGATCAATTCACCGTCAATCTCACCGAGAACGCCAAGGCCGGAAAAATCGACCCGGTATTGGGACGAGATGTGGAGATCCGCCAGATTATCGATATCCTGATGCGCCGCCGGCAAAACAACCCCATCCTCACCGGCGAAGCGGGGGTGGGGAAGACGGCGGTGGTGGAAGGCTTCGCGGCGCGCGTCGCCAAGGGAGATGTGCCGCCCCCCCTCCGCAACGTCGTGGTTCGCACTCTCGATCTGGCGTTGCTCCAGGCTGGGGCAGGCATCAAGGGTGAATTTGAAAACCGCCTCAAGGGCCTGATTGAAGAAGTCAAAGCTTCTCCCGTGCCCATTATTTTGTTTATTGACGAGGCCCACACCATGATTGGTGCCGGTGGCCAAGCCGGGCAGAACGATGCTGCCAACCTGCTGAAGCCCGCCCTGGCGCGTGGTGAAATGCGCACGATTGCCGCCACCACGTGGTCCGAATACAAAAAGTACTTTGAAAAGGACCCCGCCTTGGCGCGGCGGTTTCAGGTTGTCAAGGTGGAAGAACCGGTCGAACTGCAATGCTCCGTTATGTTGCGCGGCATTGTTCCTTCCCTGGAGAAGCATCACAAGGTTCGTATTATGGATGAAGGGCTGACGGCCGCCGTGCGGCTTTCCCATCGCTATCTGGCGGGGAGGCAGTTGCCCGACAAAGCGGTCAGCATCTTGGACACAGCCTGCGCGCGCCTGGCCCTCGGGCAAAGCGCCACGCCGCCCCTCATCGAGGATGCGGGGCGTCAACTGGATGATCTGGAAGTTCAGCGGGTAATCCTGGAGCGCGAGACGGCCGTCGGAGCCGATCATGCGGAACGCTTGGCGGAAATCGCCAAGCAAAAGGTCGAGGTCGAGGCCCGTCTAAAGGTTCTGCGCGAGCGCTGGACCAAGGAATTCGAACTCGTTTCCAAGATCCGGGACCTCCAAACCCAAATCGAGGGCGCAACAGGAAAGGCTCCTGCCGCTGCCCCGGCTCAGGCGCCAGCGCCGGTTGCCGCACCCCAACCCGCTGCGGCTGCCGCCCCCGCACCAGCTGCGAATCCTGAGGCCTTGCGCGCCGAACTCGCCAAGGTGGAAGCGGAGCTTGCCGCCTTGCAAGGTGAAACCCCCATGTTGCGGGTGGCGGTTGACGCCCAGATTGTAGGCGAGGTGCTTGCTGCGTGGACCGGTATCCCGGTGGGAAAGATGCTGAAAAATGAAATCTCCACCGTGCTTTCGCTCGGTTCGCTGCTGGGAAAGCGTGTCATCGGCCAGGAGCATGCCTTGGACATGATCGCCCAACGCGTGCAGACCTCCCGCGCCGCCCTCGATGATCCCAACAAGCCTATCGGGGTCTTTATGCTGGTAGGCCCCAGCGGTGTGGGAAAGACCGAGACGGCCCTGGCGCTCTCCGATCTGCTTTACGGCGGAGAACACAACCTCATCACCATCAACATGTCGGAATTTCAGGAGCCGCACACGGTTTCGACCTTGAAAGGCTCGCCGCCGGGATATGTCGGCTACGGCGAGGGCGGGGTATTGACGGAAGCCGTCCGCAGGCGCCCGTACTCGGTGGTTTTGCTCGATGAAGTGGAGAAAGCGCATCCGGATGTTCTGGAACTCTTCTATCAGGTATTCGATAAAGGTAAGATGGAAGATGGCGAGGGCCGCGAAATTGATTTCAAGAACACCATCATTATCCTCACCTCTAACGCCTGCACCGATCAGATGATGAAGCTGTGTGCCGATAAGGAAACCATGCCCTCGGCGGAAGGCATTATCAAAGCGATGCGGCCCGAGCTGAATAAGATCTTCAAGCCGGCTTTTCTCGGCCGCATGGTGCTCATCCCCTTCTACCCGATCCGCGAAGATTCCCTCAAGTTGATCATCGAATTGAAGCTGGGGAGAATTCGGAAACGCATCGAAGAGAACCACCAGATTCGGCTGACCTATGAGCCGGCCCTGGTGGACGTTGTCGCCAGCCGCTGCACGGAAGTTGAGAGCGGAGCCCGGAACGTGGACAACATTCTCACCAACACCCTGCTGCCGGATATTTCCCGGCAGTTGTTGGGGCGAATGGCCGAGGGCGAGAAGGTGGCGAGTATCCACGTCGGCATCGGAGCCAATGGGGCGTTTGTGTACAACTAAGCACGGCCTGCATGGACGGGGAGTTCACGCTGCACGGTGTTTAATGCCGAGGGGGAGGGGTCTTCCCTGTGAAGGTTCCCATGCCCGGGGGGCATTCGCGTGGGGCCGGTTGCGGGAGCAATCCTGACCGGAGTTCCCGCCGGACTTAATTGTAATGCCACATTTCCAAAGCGTACCTGGCGGAGGACGCCATGACTGGAAAAGTTCCGGGCTCTCTAGGGAAAGACCAGCAGCAACAATTTTCGCAAGTTCCCCCAGCCCAGGGCCTTCGTGGACACATGGATGTGCGGCCTGCGGGCGCGGCCCAGCCGATTCCGCAGCAGCCCGAGTTCCATCCCCCGCCTAACGACGGAAGAATTCGTGTGCGCTACGTCTATTCACGTTCCGGCCAGCCCATGTGTGAAGTCTGGAGGAATGGACAAATAGTTTACCCGCCCCCCGGGCTAGTATCGCGTGCGGATCCCAAGAAAGACTCCTCCTGGCTTTGCGAGGGCGACACCCTCAACCACGGCAGCGTCAGCCGCAGCCAACTCCGCCATCTTGGTTTCGACGATCCCGGTTCCAACGTCTTCACGGCCCTGCTGTTTTTCGTGCTGGATATTGATTCTGACGATAGATACCGCGTGCTCTTCGTCATCACGAAGATCATCCCCAGCTTGACCGATCAGTGGAGTGGCGGGGTCATCTTCCGTCGCTGCTTGGTGGCGGGAGGCACCATCGTGCCGTTTCCCCGTCAATGGGACTACCCGGAGGACTTTGCCGTCGACTTAATCTGGAAGGAATTGGCGGCCGAATTGGCTGAACTCAACGTGATCATCCATGAGTTCACCGGCCTCTTCATGGACTTCCTCTGGGGGCTCACGGGAGGCTGGGAGGCCAAGGCCGCGGCCGAGGTCAGCGAAAAATATATTGCCCGCGAGGTCTTGCGCCGAGCGCTCAAATATATCAGACCCAAGATCCTGGTGCTCGTGAGGGCTTACCTCACAGGTTTCATCAAGGAAATGGCGTCCCAATACTTTCATCTGTACATGTACGCCATTCGTATGGCGGCGTCCAATAAGCTCATGACGAGTCCCGGGGTGGCCGGCGATACCATCACTGTCGATCAGATCCATTGGTTGCAATCGTCGGCCCAACTGGCCAAGATGTCGGACCAGGCGGAAATCAAGTGGGCGGAGTGCCACAAGAAGGGGCTCGCGGAGGCGTTAAACCCCTTTTGGACTCTCTTCCGCGGCAATGCCATGGCCACCGGCCCGCTGAGCCGGTTCGTGAATACTTGCTTCACGTATCTGGACAAGTTCTTTTTCGACTTGGGATTGCTTTCCGCCATCAAGGCCTTGGGAAACCCCATCAGTGGCAAGATCCGTGAGCTCATCGCTGGCGCGACTACGGATTGGATCAAAGATGCGGTGACGTCACCGCAGGGCGTCAAAGCCGACGCTGCCGAAAAGAAGCTGACGGAGTTCACGCTGAAGAAGCTGACCGATGGCTCGTTGATCGACATGGCGGTGAAATACGTCGAGGCCAACTGGGAACAGTGGGCGAAAAAGGCCGTCGACGCAGCCAAGGACGGGCTGATCGAAGCGATCAGGGGCCAATCAAAGCGGGACGCTGTGAATTAAGGATAAGAAAAGCGGGTAATAATTGAATGAGGGGTAGCGGGCGAGAACCCGTTCGTAACCCAACCAGGAGGAGCAAATTCATGGGGACGAGCTTCGTACACGGTGAGACCAGTCTCTTCACCCTCACCACGCCATTGGGAAAGGATAAACTCCTCCTGAAAGGGTTCAGGGGGTCAGAAGGGATTTCGCGGCTCTTTCGCTTCGAATTAGACCTCCTATCCGAAGACCCCAGCATCGATTTCACCCAAATCATCGGGAAAAATGTGACCATCGCGGTGACCCAAGCGGACGGTACTCCCCGGTACCTCAGCGGGGTTATCAGCCGCTTTGGCCAGGGGGGCGCGGATGAAACCTTCACCTCTTACCATGCGGAAATGGTCCCCTGGCTTTGGTTCCTGACGCGCACCGCGGATTGCCGCATTTTTCAGAAAATGAAAATACCGGATATTATCAAGAAGGTATTTACCAATCTGGGCTTCAATGATTTTACTGATTCAACCAAGGGTTCCTACACAGCGCGGGACTACTGCGTCCAATACCGCGAAACTGATTTCAATTTTGTATCCCGGCTCATGGAAGAGTACGGCATTTTCTACTTTTTCAAACATGAGCAGGACAAACACACGCTAGTGATGGGCGACGATGCCAGCGCCAACGCGAATTGCCCGGGCCAGAACCAATTCCGTTTCTACTTTGAAACTCATGCGGTTCTGGATGAGGACGTGGTGGACGGATGGCACGCCGAGCAGGAGTTGCGCACGGGTAAATGTACTCTCACCGACTACAATTTTGAAACGCCGAGCAGTAGTCTGCTTGCTACCTCCGCCACTCTCGACAGCGTGGGCGGAAACAGTCAATATGATACCTACGATTATCCTGGAAAGTACCTGAATAAAGGCGAAGGGGTGCCCTTGACGAAAATCCGGATGCAGGAAGAGGAAGCAGTGCATCTGGTCATCAATGGGACAAGTGATGCGCGCAGCATGGTTAGCGGCTATAAGTTCACGTTGACGGAGCATTACCGCGAGGACATGAACACTTCCTACCTCTTGACGGACATTGAGCATCACGCCCGGACCACGGGTTTTGGTTCTCGGAGGGGCGGCACGGAAGAACATTACTCCAATTCCTTCCGATGTATTCCTGCCTCCGTTCCCTTTCGGCCTCTGCGCTCAACTCCCCATCCCACCATTATGGGACCACAGCCGGCAGTGGTGGTGGGCCCTTCGGGGGAAGAGATTTACACGGATAAATACGGCCGGATCAAGGTGCAGTTTTTCTGGGACCGGCAGGGAAAGAAGGATGAGAATAGTTCCTGTTGGATTCGTGTGTCGCAGTTCTGGGCGGGCAAGAATTGGGGTGTGATCTTCCTACCGCGCATTGGCCAGGAGGTGATGGTGGATTTTCTGGAGGGGGATCCCGATCAGCCGCTGGTTACCGGGCGGGTTTACAACGCGGAACAGATGCCGCCCTACACCCTGCCCGATAACATGACGCAAAGCGTTATGAAAACCCGCAGCTCAAAAGGCGGGGGCACCGACAACTTCAACGAAATCCACTTCGAAGACAAAAAGGGAAGTGAAATGTTCTTTATCCACGCGGAAAAGGACATGACTCGGGAGGTTGAGAATGACGATTCCTTGACCGTCGGCCATGACCAGACCATCGATGTTAAGAACAATCGGACCGAGACCGTTGATCAGGGTAACGAATCGGTTACCATTAAGACTGGGAACCGACTGGTTGAGGTTTCGCAAGGCAATGACGACCACAAGATCGACATGGGTAACCGCAGCGTGGAGATCAGCATGGGCAACGATTCGCTGAAAATATCCATGGGAAATCAAACTACGAAGTTGGATTTGGGCGCGAGTTCGACCGAGGCCATGCAATCGATCACCCTCACGGTGGGGCAAAGCAGCGTAAAGGTTGATCAAATGGGCGTGACCATCCAGGGGATGATGATTACCATCAACGGACAGGTTATGACCAAGGTGACGGCCGGCGCCATGCTCCAGTGCCAGGGCGGAATCGTCATGATCAACTAAGGATGCAAAATATGGGCAGTGATGGAGTAGCGAAAACACCGGCATCGCCGTTGCAGCAGCTCTGTGCGCGTGCCAAGGTGAGTGATGAAGCCAAGGCTCTCGTGACCGAGCAAACAGCGACGAAGGAATTCCTCGGTCTCCTGGTGGAGAAAGAGCTGTTTCGCGACGCGATCCGTGTGGTCGCCCACTTGCTCCCCAAGCGGGAAGCGATCGGGTGGGGTTGCCTTTGCGTGCGGCATATCCTGGCGAGCCAAAAAGACAAACCCCTTCCGAATGTTCAGGTAGCCGCGGAACGATGGGTGTCTGCTCCTAATGAGGAGAATCGCTGGGCTGCCAAGGAAATTGCCGACAAGGAAGACCCGAAGACCCCTTCCGGCTTGCTGGCAATGGCCGTGTTTTTCGCGGGTCCTAGCATGACGCCGCCTAACGTCCAACCCGCGCCGCCGCCCGACCATGTCACCTCCGAAATTGTTGCCGGCGCGGTATTCCTCGCGGGCGTGGTCAGTGAACCCGAAAAGGCCAAGGAAAAGTATCGCGTGTTTATGCAAAAAGCATCGGCTTTGATGGCTCGAATGCAGCAAGCCCCCCAGCAGTGAAGGTTGATCGAAAACGTCGATAGGGAGGATCCTTATGGGAATGCCCGCCGCTCGAGTGACTGACCTGCACGTTTGCCCCATGGTTACCGGAATTGTGCCGCACGTGGGCGGCCCCATTCTGCCCCCCTGCTGCCCGACCGTTCTGACGGGAAGCCTGCCGCAAGCTCGGGTGACGGATCTGGCGACCTGCGTCGGACCCCCTGATGTTATCGCGCTGGGGTCCTTCACCGTTTTGGTGGGAAGCCTGCCCGCCGCTCGCATGCTTGATCTAACTGCCCACGGGGGCACCATCGTTCTCGGATGTTTTACCGTGCTCATCGGATAGGAAGTATTCGAGGCCGCCATACGTGCTTAGCTTTTCGAGGTTGATCGTGAGTCGAAATTGGCTAATGAGCGACGGGGACGTTGTTCACCCCAAGGCGCCGGCCGGTGGCGGCGGAACCCGTCAGGAACATCACCGAGGTGGGCAACGCCCTGTCGCCTGCGCCAGTACATGACGAAGTGTCTCGGTCTGGCCGACTATCTGCGCTCCCCCATGGATGGCCGTCCGTACCCCCCGCCCCCGGCATTGCTGGACTCTAGTTAACAGCCCCCTGCCTTGATTGCCTCGCTTTCCCTCGCTTCGGTTCCTCGCCCGTCCGCGCGTCGTGGCCGTGTCCGTCAGCAGCGAAAAAATGGCCTCTCACAATAGATCCCGCCCTGTCCGCCCGGCCCACCCGGCCTGAACACACCCCCCAAGCCACCATCGAACGCCTTCCTCGTCGTGAATTCCGAAACCGCTGCCACTGGTTCGGTAGTCGTGTCTTTCGCCGTGGCACGGCCATCTTGGCCGTGACCGTTCACGGGCGGGAGAAGCTGTGAAAAAATCCCATCAAACCTTTCACCGCTGAGACGCGGAGGCGCAGAGGCTTGAAAACAAAGGGTCATTTCTCTGCGTCTCAGCGTCTCAGCGGTGAAAATGGTATTTTTTCACAGATTCGGACGCCCGTGCCACTTCCAAATGACACCACACCACTGGTTCAAACGCCTTTTATTCATGTCTAAAAAGTGTTATAATTCATCGATTAGAATTCAGAAAACAGATTTTAGGGAACCTGGCCCGAACAAAGTTTAGATCAAAGCCATCCTGAGCTGGCAAAAGGGGATGGGCCACGGCCCGCGGTGGATTTTCAAGGCATCGGAGGGGTAGCAGGTAGGAACGACCGCCGGCGTCAAGAGGGGGCGGGCTTGACGATCGGTTCCGGCGTTCAAGTTCATTTCCGGAGGGGACAATGAGAAAGGTTTTGGGGATCTTGCTGGTCATGCTGATCGTGACCTCGGGCGCAGGGGCGCAGGACAAGAAGCGCGTGGCAGTTTTGGATTTTGATTACGGCACAGTGCGTTCAGAGGTGCAGGCTTACTTTGGCACCGACCAGGACGTAGGCAAAGGCATCTCGCTTCTGCTGGAGCAGAAACTTGTTCAGGACGGAAAATATCGAGTAATCGACCGCAACGCGATGGACAAGGTCCTTAAAGAACAGAATTTTTCGAACAGCGACCGCGCTGACGCCACGACGGCGGCCAAGATCGGCCGCATCTTGGGAGTGAGTGCCATCATCACCGGCACCATCACCCAGTTTGGCCGCGACGATAAGCACGTGGGAGTGGGCGGGGGAGGCTACGGTTTGGGAAGGTATGGCCTCGGCGGAGTCGGCAAGAGTGAGGCCAAGGCCGTCGTGAACGTCACCGCCAAAATAATCGACATCAACACGGCGGAAATTCTGGCGGTGGCAACCGGGAGCGGAGAATCGAAGCGCGGCGGCTTTAAGATGGGCGGCGGAGGCGGCGGCTGGTCCGGTGGCGGAGGCGGGCAGCTCGACATGGGCAGCAGCAATTTTGCCAACAGCATCCTGGGCGAAGCGGTGAATGCCTCGGTCGCCAACTTGGGCCAACAACTTGATGACAAAGCTGACGCGCTGCCTACCGTGAAAGTGGAGGTCTCCGGATTGGTGGCGGACGTTGAGGGCAACACCGTGATTTTGAACGTGGGCACCAAAGCCGGGGTCAAGGTGGGCGACCGCTTGGCCATTTCGCGCAAGGGCAAGGAAATCCACGACCCCGCGACGGGAAAGGTTTTGAAGGTAGTTTTGACTAAAGTGGGTGACTTGACGATTACCCAGGCGGATGAGGGTTCTTCCACGGGCACGTATTCCGGATCAACGCCTCCGGCGGTGGGCGATGCCGCGGAGACGGAGCAGTAACGGGTTCTTCCCAAAGGGGAGGTGAGCCATGGGCTTTCAAATTGGCGACACGGTGGGGGATTATCAGATTATCGGCCTGTTGGGCGCAGGCGGAATGGGGAAGGTTTACAAGGTCAAGAACCAGATTTCTGACCGCATCGATGCTTTGAAAGTGTTGTTGCCGGATCTTGCCAATGACCCTGAACTCGCGGACCGATTCATGCGCGAAATCAAGGTGCTGGCAAGCTTGAATCATCCCAATATCGCCGGCCTCCGAACCGCGTTTCGCCTGGAGAATCAGCTCCTCATGGTTATGGAGTTTGTCGATGGTACGACCCTGGATGAAAGGGCCAAGGCGGGGGCAGTTCCCCTCGAGGATGCCATCAGCTACATTACGCAGGTCCTGGCGGCGCTGGGTTATGCTCATAAACGCGGCGTCATTCACCGGGACATCAAGCCTGCCAACATGATGCTGACACCCGACAACGTGATCAAACTCATGGACTTTGGAATCGCCAAATCCAAAACCGACCGGAAGCTGACCCAGACCGGCACCACCCTGGGTTCGATCTTCTACATGTCGGCCGAGCAGGTGCAGGGCAACGAGTTGGATGGCCGTTCGGATCTGTACTCAGTCGGGGTTTCTCTCTACGAGTTGGTCACGGGTTCGCGGCCCTTCAAGGGCAAGAGTGATTTCGACATCATGGTGGCACAACTGCAGCAGACCCCCATGCCGCCGATTGAAATGATGCCCGACTTGCCCAAAGCGCTCAATGACATCATCATGATCTCGCTCGAAAAGGACCCCGCCAAGCGGTTTCAAACCGCCGAGGCGTTCAGCGCAGCCTTAGGAAGCATCACCCCGGCGCTTAAATCGACCCCTGTGCAAGCCTCCGCCGGAGCGCCCTTAGGAAGCATCGCCCCGGCCTTTAACGCCTCCCCCGTGTATGCCTCCGCGACGGGCATGATGGCCACTCCAACAACCCCGGCCCCGCCGGCACCCGCGCAGCCGGTGGCAATGGGCGGAGCGGTTTCCGCTCCGGGGAGTTACATCTCCGCCAGCAATTTGCCTACGGTGATGGCCCCCCAGCCGGCGGATCCCATGGCGACTACACTCCCTCCGCCTGTTCCTTCCCACGGCGTCCCCCCGCCCAGCGGCTCCAAAGGTTATCGCGGGCTCTACATGACCCTGGGGGCATTAATTGCCTTGGGGATTATTGTCCTGGCCGCGACGCAGGTTCCACGCATCATGAAGACCCGAGCCGGCGGAGACCAAACTGCCCAGGTGGCCACGCCCGCTACGCCCAATTCCGTTACCGTGGCCCCGAACACCCCAACGCCCGACGCCGGCACGCAGCCGCAGACGGGCGCACCGAATCCCCCCACAGTTGCAATCTCTCCGAACCCCGACGCCGGCACGCAGCCGCAGACGGGCGCACCGAATCCCTCCACAGTTGCAACCTCTCCGAACCCTGACGCAACCCACGCCACCGGAGCATTCGGCGCGGGTAGTGCTAGTTCCCCTCCGGTCGCATCGGGAGCCTCAGCGAACCCATCTTTAAAGGCGCCTTCCACCGAGAATCCGGTCAACCCGGGTGGAAAAACGGCGCACCTCACCAACAAGGCCCCGACGAACCACGCTACTCCTTCCAATCTGGCGGCGGGTGGAGGGAATATCGTTTCGCCCCCAGTGCCGGGTGGGGCAGGACAGGTTGCGCAAACCCCCGCGGAGACCAACCCCGTCAATACGCAGGAACTTGAGGAACTGACCGATCAGCATGACAAGCTGGCTGCCCGTGCCCAGGCCGCAGACCAAAGTGTGGAGAGCCTGCGCAAGCAAATGGCGGCCGGAGGCAACAATTTGCGATCGGATATTTCAACCTCACAGACCCGAATGAGAATGTACATGGATAAATTTGACAAGGCCTTGAATGCCAAGGACCTTGTGGCGGCGAACAAGTATCGGGCAATGGCGGAGCGCGAGGTTGAAACCTTGGAGAAATTCTTCGGCCACTAGGGAAATGAAAAGGGAACGAGATATTCACCCCAGTGCGGAATTCTTAGGTTAGTTTATCTTATTTCTTAATATATCTATTTTAGAAATATCTGGCTTAAGTTCTCCTGCCCGGCGATTGCTGTGACCAGCCCTTGAGTTGCCAGCCCCTTGCCCGCCTGGCAGCCTAACATCCTCTTTCATCGGGTCTCTTCCCCCAGCCCCACCCCGAGAGTGGGCAAAGAGCTTCTCCGGCCGCCCTCAGGTTGAGCACATCGCCATCCCTACAGAGCTTGATGTGGAAGGTGCTCATGCGCGTCGGCAAGGGGTTCCTCCCCGGCCTGCGGATCCGGCAGTGCAAAGTCGGCTACCTCGAGGAAACCTCCTGAAATCAGGACGCCGATCAGCTTGGCAAATTCCTAGGGAGAGGTTTCGGCATGGATGAAATCGTGGGCCTTGCACCTCTTCCAGAGCTGCCGGACGGTTGCTTGGCCATCACACAGGGGAATGAGGAAAGCGACCCCACGGGATAAAGTACAACAAGGCAAAACAGGCGACTACCGTCGGAGGGGTCAAGGCTTGCCAGACCCAGGTTCATCAGGGCCTCCACTACCCGCGAGGCAAGGACGGATTCCAGTTCTTCTCTCTTAATGGCCTTGCCTACCAGGCTCATGTCGCTAACCCGCTTACCGTCTCCATCGACAAGTTGAGCTTTCCACTTTCGAAGATTTGCATGAGGTCGGTGCGCAAGGCGGTGCGGTCGCGTGAGCCATCGAGTAGGGCGAGTAGACCCCGATGGATGGAGTTTCCCAGTTTCAAGCTCTTGTGGTGAAACGTCGACACGACGTCACTCTGTTGAACCGGCCATCGGGCGAGGGGACTGGCTAGGGGCTTGTCGCTCGCGCACACAACATAGGGGGGACATGAAGGTGAAGGTCCAGGAGGCCCGCAAAGTAAGTCACCCAGATGAACTAGGCAATGTCCGCAAGGACATCCTGGTCCGGCTTCGGAACAAATCCGAACTGTTGCCGGGCGCGCAACTCGACTTCCGTGGGCAGTTGTGGAAACGGAATTCGCGCCGGCTCCTGCTCCACGAAGTACCAGAACATAACCCGTGCCAAGAGGTCCGCGGCCGCTCTGAAAGTTCCGGCGCTGTAAGGGTTTCGGCCTGTCGGTTTTTCGCCTTGGACGGCGCGACCCTGGTCGCCAGTGATGGCATGGGCTGCGTGCCCAAGTGGGTCAAAGGCCGTTGCGCCGAGAACCGTTCTCAACTGAAAACGCGCACGCACGATTGAATTCAGAGGCCGCCAGCAAGTATGCTATCAGCCGGTCGACACAATCGGAGAAAGTTGATGAAGAACAGCAAGGTTGTTGATCTCCCCACCGCGGTCGACATCTGTCGCTCCATCCGTTCCCGGCGACCGATGGTACACATCCAGATCGTCTTCACCAACGGCTGCTTCGACCTCCTGCACGTCGGCCACTTGCGCATGCTCGAAACGGCGAAAAGCCTCGGCGATGCTCTCATTGTCGGCCTCAACAGCGACCGCAGTGTGCGCGAGCTCAAGGGACCCGAGCGGCCGATCATTCCAGAAGCCGAGCGCGCTGAAATGCTGGCTGGACTCGCCGCAGTCGATTACGTTGTCATCTTCGACGAACCCACGCCACTCAATCTCATTAAGGCCATCATGCCGAACGTGCTCGTCAAGGGCGGGGACTGGACGCCTGAGACCATCGTGGGCCGGGCGGAAGTCGAAGATGCCGGAGGGGAGGTGGTCGTGATTCCGTTGGCCGAGTGGTATTCGACGAGTGGGTTGATTGAGAGGATACGGAAGGTCTGATTTTGTTAGTCCCGTTCCCGTTTTATGAGGTTCCGGGCGTATTCTGTTCACACGGTGCTTGTGTTGATTTCGAACGCTTCCGTAAAGCACTGAACCAAGTGGGCACGGGACTAATAGGCGGCGTGCGGGCGGAAACTGAAAACCTGCCCCCACGATTGAATTGAGCGGCCGTCAGGAAGTATGCTGTCAGTCGGTCAAGAATTGAAAACAGAAATCCTGGCGAAGTCGGCCGACCCGTAAGCAGGCCATCGAGGTCATACCGTGGCGGGCGCAGTCTCCCCTCAGCACCATATCCAAAAGCTTCTCAAGAAGGGATTGAAGCATCATCGCGAGGGTCGCATTGAGCTGGCCGCGGCGTGCTACCGCAAGATTCTGAAGGCGGACCCAACGTCTTCCGAGGCCCGGCAGATGTCGCGCTTATTGGGAGGGGCGGCAGGTTCCCCTCAGGAGTCAATCCAATCGCTCAGCGCGACCCTCGCCGCCGACCCGGGTATGCTAAACAATCGTGCCGGTGCATACCTTGCGGAGGGCAAGATTCAGCCAGCCATTGATTGCTTCCGGCGAGTCGTGGAGCTTTGCCCCGAGTCTTCACAAGCGCACCTGCATCTCGGCGAGGCACAGGAACGGCTTGGGGACCTCGCCGCCGCGGCAAATTCCTACCAGCGTGCCGTGACTCTCCTGCCTGATTCTCCTGCCCCTTACTGCCACCTGGCAAGGGTTCTCTATCAAGGTGGCGCCCTCCAATCGGCCGCCGAGTTGTACCAGCGCGCCCTGGTCCTCGACCCGGCAAGGTTTGAGATCTACAACGGCCTTGCTCTTGTTCTCACTAATCTCGGCAATTTTGGGGCGGCTATTGAAGCCTTCCGGCGCTCCCTCCGACTCAATCCCCGCTCGGCAAAGACGATAGCCGGCCTCGGATACCTTTTTGAATGCAAAGGTGATCTCATCTCCGCGGCGGAGGCATACCGTGATGCTATAAAGCTAGACCCTACGCTGCATGCCGCCTATGGTGATTTGGGATTCGTTCTCTACGGGTTGGGCGAGCTGGCCGAAGCTTCAGATTGCTTTCATCGCCTGCGCGCACTGCGGCCGGACTCCGCCGAGGCAACTGTCAATCTGGGAATTATCCATCTGCTGCAAGGCGATCTGTCGGCCGGCTGGGCCGAATTTGAATCCCGCTGGAAGGTCGGGGTTGGCGATGACCGAAGGTTAGTCCAACGCCGATGGAAAGGCGAACCGCTTGGCGGTGAGCGCATCCTCCTTTATGCCGAACAAGGTTTGGGAGACACCCTTCAGTTCGTGCGTTATGTTCCGTTGGTCGCAGCACGCGGCGGACAGGTCGTGCTGGAAGTTCAGCCGCAGTTAGGTCGTCTGCTTTCGGGAACCGACGGTGCGGCGCACGTGATGAGCCGCGGCGAGACGCTGCCAGAGTTCGCCTGGCAGTGCTCTCTGCTCAGTCTACCTTTGGCCTTCGGAACGGAATTGAATACGATCCCGGCAAGAGTCCCTTATGTCTATCCTGACCTGACACAGGTGGAGGCATGGCAACAGCGGCTCCAGGGGAATACGCGGCGCATCGGGCTGGCCTGGGGCGGTAACCCCAGCCACCATCGCGATCGCTTACGTTCCATTCCACTCGAACAGCTTGTGCCTCTGATGAACGTGGCCGGTACAACCTTTTACTCATTGCAGTTGGGCCCGGGAAGCGAGCAGGTGAAGCAGATGCCGCCGGACGTGCGA
This sequence comes from uncultured Acidobacteriota bacterium, assembly GCA_963804995.1. GTDB lineage: Bacteria > Acidobacteriota > Terriglobia > UBA7540 > UBA7540 > Bog-366. Next base: position 330,685 of record CAWDSK010000006.1, on the reverse strand, counting down.
TTAATCGATCTTGCGGCTGAGTTGAAGGATTTTGCCGATACGGCGGCGATAGTCGCCAATCTCAACTTGGTGATTTCCGTCGACAGTAGCGTTGCACATCTGGCCGGCGCCATGGGTAAACCCGTATGGATCTTGCTGAATAAAGGTTGTGATTGGCGCTGGTTTTTGGAACGCGAGGATAGTCCCTGGTATCCAACTGCACGGCTGTTTCGCCAGACCACTGCCGGGGGATGGCAGGAGGTCGTGAAACTTATCGAACTTGAGCTTCGGCGGTAGCGCCAGCAAGCTGCCGCACTCCAAAGCTTCGCACCCGTGCCCGATGGGATTGCGACGTGGTCCTGGAATCGAGAGACGATTTTACACGCCATCCCGAAAGGCGGTAGCTGCTGCGACCGCACTCCAAGGCGCCTGCGACCCGCCGCCGCTAATCCACCTTCCCGCCGCGACTCGCAAAATATAATTGCTGCCAACTGCCTACTACCCTAGAGGCTCCATCGTCCCGCGAGCGCACTGGGTGGGTCGGCGAGTGCTTGGAAGCGGACCAAGCGAATGACCGGCTGGTCCTTTAAAGAAGCCAAGGGCATGAACCCTTTCTCCAGCATCTCCTCGGCCGCCGTCTGGGTCATCAGAACTTCCGCACACGGCTTGGTTCTTGACTCACCTTCCAGGGTGTAAATGTGAATAGGCAGGCCCGAGATATCCGAGAGAGTTCCAGGACGGAGTTCCCACCCCTGCGCAGTGAAGGTCTGGGCCAGCAGCAAAACCGCTGCAAAGGCCGGATTGGCCCACAGATAATCGTCATGGGCGGCGGGATCAGGGATTTCCTCGAAATCAAAAAGTTCGGTGGATTCAGTTTCCTTTCCGTAAGGCAAGCGAATCAGAAAGCGGGGCAAGGTCAATCCAAGATAACGTGCTTCCGGCAGACCCCTCAACGCTGTCCAGGCAGCAACGGTCTCCGGGGCGGGCTGCTTCGTCCATTTGCGCCGATCGGGCAAGTCGGTAACAGAATCACAACCTAGTAGACCAGGGCTTGCACCGGCGATAAACGGAGCGCCCGCCGCTGCGGCCACCTTCGCCATGCGCCCGAGCAGTTCAACATCTTCAGAGTCGAAGGTGTAGTTCCCAGCCAGAATGGCCCAGGGGTCAGCACCGGGAGTCCCTACCGTCTTCTCCACCAGCAGCCTGTAAGTCCCCGTGGAACTGAGGTCCGGTGAGGAAGCGAGATCGCGACCCAGTTCCTCCTTGCTCACATCGATCAACAGCACTTTGAGCCGGGAACTTGTTTCCAGGTTACGAACCAGGAAGAAGACGGCGCGCCATGCGGACTCCATAGCCTGGAAGGCGGGCAGGTGAAGAAGGGCACTCATTTGTGCGCTCGTCGCCAGGTCGAGCAACCCCAGCGCCTCAGCCTGCCGGGGATCAGCCTTGGGGATAATGTGCGGAGCAATAATTCTGCGGACTAGGGCGGTCCATGGGTCGGGGACGCGGGAAGGATGCGGGTGGTCCGCTTTCTTTTCCGTCTCCTCCAGCATTTGGTCCAGGAGGTTTCCGGAGACGGCTTGCTGTATATCTGCACTCGAATCCCTGGGAGGCACCACCGGGGCAGGCGTAGCTACCCGTGGCGGGGTTCCTCTTATGCCGAGTTCGCGCGCGGTCTCAGCGAAAGTCTCCGGGTCGCTGAGTTTTTCACGGGTGTCACGCAGCTTCTGAAACAATTGCACCTGCCGGAAGAGACTGTCGGGATGAAACTCCTCCAAATCACTGAACTTCAGGGTAATGGGATAGCCATCATTTCCACCCATGAGGAGTTCCAAATGGGGCGCCATCTTCGCCAAAACGGAATCGTAATTGTCACGGTCAATCACCGTGGGCCGTCGATTCGCCAGAGCCTCACCGATTTCGATGAGCTGGCGATTTCCACGACCACTGAAATCTCCTAGAATGGCGACTCGGAAGGGGGTTTCCGACCCAGGCTTTGCTTCGACCCGCTCACAGCCTGCGGTCACGTCGAGATGAATCTCACCAAAGGAGTGACGGTCTGGCATGGGGAGGCTCCTCACCTCGGCAATTTGAAATTGTCTCACACGCTAGGATTTGAATGACCAGGGAAATTGTACGCTCATTGCTTCCTGCGTCCAAGCCCTGAATGGGTAGGGTGGTGGTTCAGTTTGGCCAATTTCCAAAATGGGCGTTCCAAATCGGTCAAGCAGCCGGAAAATGGGCAGTGGTCGAATGACAACCTTTTCGGTTGGGAGAAGGCGACGGTGGCGTGGCCCAACTCAGGTTGGCTACGTGCGGTTGCCGCAACGGTAACGGGTATGAGAAAGTCCACGGTCAGGACGGCGTTGCGTGGCTACCCGCTCTCCACATTCTCCTAGCTATCCGCACCCCCAGGCATACAAGTCATCTTCAGAGCCCGGCCGAAACCAAGCTGTGGTAGCGTGTTTTCAGGACCCTCGGGACGGCGGTTGGAAGCCATAGGGACAATCCAGGCGCGAAGCAGAGAACAGAGGGTTTCGCCGGGAGACAAACGGATATACACTAGGAACCGCGTTAAGGGTCAACAACTCCAACTTTCAAGGCACGCTCAGCACGATACGCAATAACTGGAATTGTCGCACAGGTTGGTGTCCAAGCTGTGGGAGGCGCAATGAGCTTTCACTGGAGCGGACTGGCGAACGTTCCTGGATCCGTGATCCTGATGGTCGTCTTTTTCTTGGCGGCATTCCTCGGCGCAGGGGGGTTAGCCCTCCGGCGTTTGTTGCAAGCAAGGCGGCGGTGGCTGAAGTCCGGTCTGCCCATTGTGGAGTTCACCAAGGCCGAAGAGCAGTTGGCCGCTGAGCGGGTGCGCAAGGCCGCGGAGGAATGGAGCCTCCCCCCGGAACTCAGTCTTCCCACGCCTCGGCACGTGAGGGGCGCACCGCTGGGTGCTCGCCTGTTGCGGAGCCTTCCGCGCATTTTGTTCCTTATAGTTCTTGCGAGCTTTATCTATACCATCGGGTTTCTTTCGACGCACGTGACGCCGGTGGCGAGGGATCAGAGTGTCCCCTCTTATATTTTTGATGCGTTCCTCGATATGTTGCAAGCTTTCTTGCAAGTTCCCCAGTGGCAACGGTGGATGCTTTGGCCTAGCGTAATCTTTTGGGGGCTCACCGGGTTGAGCGCCTTGCCTGGACACTTCCGGCGGCGGAAGGAACAGAAGTTACTCCGGTGGGGTAAGCCAGCCCGCGCAGTGGTCACCGACGTTTTGCATAGCCCGGGGGGCCCGAAATCTTCCGGCAGTACAAGATCCAAGCTCGAATATCAGGACGACGCCAGCAACCTCGTAAGAGGGTATGTGGACCGCAAATTGTCTCAAAACCAAGTTCTGACGGTTCTCTACGATCCGGACAAGCCATCGCGATTCACAACCTACCCCGTTGCTGGATATGAGATCGGGATACGCGAAAACTCCTGATTCCCCGAACCATGGGAGGGTGGCGTGAAAGCTCACAAATCAGGACCCCCGTTCGACACGGGTGATCAAACCGGAGGGCGCATGTCTGGTAAGACGGCACGGCGCGCCGGGCAAATCTTGTTCATGGCTCTGCTGGCGAGCCTAGTCGGCGCTCTGCAAACCTACGCGGCCAGCACAACTTCACCGATCCAGGTGGCCTATCAATTCGTCCGTGATTCCAGTGGAACTCATCCCGATCCGACTTCGACAATTTTGTTGGGGTTCAATCCGGGCGACGAAGCGTATCTTTACGCGATGAGCGCCAAACACGCGCTCGCTTACCACGGGCGGTGGTCGTATGCCAACGGTGAAATGTCGCTGACTTTTGGTGCCGCGGATTTTAAAGTCGATGCCCGCTTCGCGCTACGCCTTACCGACGAGCAAGTCACGATGCCTTTCCAAGTTCTTTCCAGCGGGCCGGGCCAGTCCTATTGGCAGAAGAGTTCGTTTCCTCTTGAAAGCGGTATCTTTGCCGTTTATCGAGCCGCCCGCGCTGATGATGCTCTGGGAATATCGGCGACGGAAGCCGTCAAGCGCGCCCTCGCGTATGCCCAGTCCCGGGTGCAGGTAGAGGCTTCGGGGCCAAGGGCGGCTGGAATCTTCTGGGTCGGGCTTCCCAGCTTTACGCGGCGGTCTTTCCGGTTGCCGAGGCGAGTGCTCCCTGCCAAAGCGGCGACCCCAACGAGGTCAAACAAGTCGACGCCGAAGCGGGAGGGGTGATTCGCATTCAGTATTGCCAGGGCCCCGACGAGTGGATTTATCTGGGGTATGTAGATCCTGTGGGTACCGATCCGGCCCTCCACACCGCCACCCTTACCAATGACCCGTGCGTCCATCTGGATCCCCAAAGCCCGGGCGATCCGTCGAGCGATCCTCCCTCCAAGACGGCCCTGATTATTGCTCCCTTCACCATGCCACCGGCGGGCTCAACCACCGACGGCTATCAGGATCCCGCGGCGCAGACGGGTTACGTCAACACCCTTGACGATATCCGCGCTGAGGAAGATTATCTTTCCAAAGAGAACTTCAGCAGCATTACGACCTTGGTGAACCAGCAAGCCACTGTTCAAGGCATCGTCACCAAACTCTCGAGCCTGCAAAATCCCGGAATTTTCGACTGGGAAGGACACGGAGTTCCGGTCGATGACTTGCTCACCTACGAGCATTCGGCAGCCATTCCGGGCAGCCGACTTGTCCATACGGTCTTGAGCTCATGGTACGACGGCTATCTGAATCAACTGAAGAGCGGCGGTCTCAGTGATCTGATCACCTATAATTCTCCGCCTTCGGGGTCAGCCACGAAATCCCAAACCCTCCATCTCATCGTGGTCAACGTCAACGGCAACCCTCAGATCGTGCGAGGCTATATTGCTGTCGCCCCGGATTTTTGGAACTGGATGGTGCAGAAGCGAGGGCTCAACTTGCACCGCAGCCTGGCGTTGATGAATGACTGCGATTCTGCCGAGAGCCCCGCTCTTGCCCAGGCCCTGCAAGCTCGCGCATTTTTCGGCTGGAACTACGAGGTCGCGCCCAACCTGGCCCTCGCTCTCCCCAAGTACCTGCTGGAATCGCTTTCCCGGCCCACGCATTCCACCGAGGAGTCTTACTACAACATGTTTCGCGTGGCTAAGACGCGGACGATGATTTACAAAGAGGACAAGGTTCTGGATGGCGCCGTCGGACTCTTTTCCGGTCCGGCCAGAGACACCTCGGACCTCATCCAGAATCTTCGCGCCTACGGCTGGGACGGACCGAAGTTGATTACAGCAAGGCCGGTTGGGCGGGAGCACTCCAGATGAATCCCGGCCAGATCTGGGGGCTGCTGTTCGCGGAACGCTGGAGTCACGACCGGCGCATTGGAGCCGACAATGTCGCCAAGTGTTACAACGAAGTGTGGGGCGGCGGGGACTTGGGCAACGCCTTCAAGTATATGTTCTGTCACAACGCCAACACCGGCCAGGTCCCGACTCGTAACGAAGTCGCCTATGCAACTTATCTTCTCACCGGTAAAGATATGCTCGGGTTCAACGGCACGAAAGTGCCTCGCTGGACCTTGGACGATGCCCGATAACCCCCCGGCGGGAGATCCTGAGGGTGGCCCAGCCTCGCCACCTGAAGAGTGTTACAATCGTCACCTCGGTAGCGTGAGGGGTGGCGAATGGTAGTCCTTCTTCTTTTCTTCTTCTTTTGCGTGGGCCTCTATACGTTTTTCTTGGGACTCAAAATCTTCCGAAAAATCGAAATCCTCAAAGACACTCCCACCATCCCCATCCGTAGCCTCCCCATGGGCTTGGTGCGAATCCACGGCAAAGCCTCGGGCGACCAGCTCGTGAACGGGCCGGTCTCGAAAACGCCCTGTTATTTCTACTGGGTGGACATCGAAACAATGAATGACAGAAGCTGGCGACACTACGCCACGGATGCCGACGGCCCACTGTTCTATTTGGATGATGACACCGGCAAAGCGCCGGTGGACGCCCACAACGCCGAGTACGACTTGGTGCAAAGTGCGCAGCGGGAATTAGGCAAACGCTTCTCTTCCACAGGCTCCGAACCGGCCACAAGCCTACTGGCCTATATCGGGAGCGTCCACGCGCCGCACCCGGGCGAGCTGCCGCTCATGCTCGGCGCGGGAGGCCTTCCTTTAGGCTATTTCCGGCTCACAGAGTACCTGATTCTTCCCGGCCATTGGTATGACATCGTCGGGACCTGCACGCAAAACCCCTCTCCGAAAGAGGAGTATGATCGCAACTTCATCACCAAGGGGCAAAACGAGCCGACATTCATCATCACCTCGAAGACCGGGAAGGAGGAGGAGTCCACCTTACGGAGGCGCGCCCTGGGACAGATGTTCCTTGGCGCCGCGGTCTCCAGTGTGATTCTGGTAGTCTTTCTGGCGAAGCTCGGCTGGCTGTTTTAGTTTTCCCCTTGATGTTGAGGGCATACATGGAATGGCTTCATATGAATCCTGTGCTGAAAGGCCGGGTGAAGCAACCCGAAAATGGGCAGTGGTCGGGTTACCACAATTTCACTTTGCGCATGGCAACGGTGACGGCGTGCCCCATCCAGATTGACTACGTGCGGCTGCCGCTGGGGTATCGGGCATGAAAAAAGCCCATGGTCATGACTGCACTGCCGTAGCTATCCACTACCCGCTCCCAGGCATACAAGCCATCCTTGCAGCCCGGGAGGAGCCGAGCTATGAGAGGGTGGTTTCAAGACCCCTGGAACGGCATTTAGAAGCCACGGGGACAATCCATGCGCGAAACAGAAAACTGAGGGTTTCGCTGGGAGACAAGCGGACACACACTAGGAACCGCCTGAAGGGGCAAAAATTCCAACTTCGAAGGTACACCCGGCACAATGCGCCATAACTGGAATCCTCGCCCAAGCCGGGAGCCAAGTGAGGGGGCCGCTGTGCGCTTCGACTCGAGCGGATTGGAGAAAAATCCATGCCCATAAGCCTGACGATTGAGCTCGACTTCTTAATCGCGGTGGTATTCATCGGTGTACCGGGTTTAATCATCTGGCTTCTGGTACGTCGTGCCAAACGGCGCGGCAGCATAAGGGTACTCAGTCCCGATGAGGTCGCGCATCAGCGTGAAGCTGAGCAGCGCAAGGCGGAGGAGGGATGGAGCCTCCGGCCGGAACTCAATCTTCCCACGCCTCGGCCAGTCAGGAGGACGCACCTCGGCATTCGCCTGTTGCGCAGCCTTCGGATGGTTCTCTTGCTTATGATCATGATGTACCTCATATATGTACCTGGGTTCGTTTTTTTGCACGGGGGGCGGCCAAACTCTCCCCCCGTGGTTTTTCACGCGTTCCTTAATTACTTGCATGCTCCCTATTGGCAAGGGTGGATGCTTTGGCCAAGCGTAATCTTTTGGGGCGTCGCCGGGCTAATCGTTTTGGTTGGTTACTCCAGGCGGAGGTTGCAACAGAAGTTACTCAGGTGGGGTAAGCCAGCCTGCGCAGTGGTCACCGGATGTAGAGGTGGTGATAAGGGTGGCACGATTTGGACTCTTCAATATCGGGACGCCGCAGGAAACCTGGTAGAAACGGATCTCACGAGTGTGTCCCGAAGCAACGCGACGGGGGGAGTTCTGACGGTTCTCTACGATCCGGACAAACCATCGCGATGCATAACCTACCCCGTTTGGGGATACGAAATCGGGATACCCGAAAACTCCTGATTCCCCAAGGGGCGGAAACACGCTTTGGTGATGTCTGCGTTCGGCAACACCCCGCCGCTTCAGCTCGATTCGGTCCATGTCCCCGCTAGCGTTACAGTTGCAATCCCAGTTCAGGATTCAGCCTGAAAAGTCTTACCTGAAGCTGACCCGCTAGCCGAACTTTCGCACTTCAGGGTGTTGAGTTGGGTTAACTCGCTTCTTTTCAGTACAGGCATTGCCAAGGTCTGGCCTACAAACGCAGCATTCCAGCAGGAAAGATTTCCGGCTGGACCGTGATCCTGGGCGGTGGCTGAGTGGGGAGCACGAGCTGCAGTTCGTGCAACAGGAGCTTTTGTTCGGGTGTCGGCTCGGTGTAGCGGGGCATCACTAATCGGCGCCCATCCGTGGTCGGGAAAGACACATCGAGCATCTGCATGCCCGCCAGCTTCTCCAGCACCGCTTTCGGCGTCAGGCCCGGAGCGTGGGCCTGCAGACGCTGTTTCAGCGTCACCCACAAGCCGTACGCCAGAAAGGCAATGAGGATGTGGGCCTCGACGCGATGTTCTATTTGATGATAAATCGGCCGAATTCCCAGCTCACTCTTCAAACACTTAAAGGCCGCTTCGATCTGCGCCAGTTGCATGTAGCGGTCCCACAACACCTCGGGATTTTCCCCCGTCAGATTGGTGCGCAACAGATAATGTCCATCGCGCCGCTCCGCTTCCTCCAACTTGCTGCGCTCGAGCCGGAACTGGAAGGTCTGGCGAGTCACTTCTTCCTGGGCCTTGGGCACGCTGATCTTCACGAAACCGAAGGCCCGTCCGGCTTCACTCTTGGCTGCTCCGATCTTCATCAGCAACGCATCACGCGTCGGACACACGCGCCGCAAGGCCCGCAGCCTCCACAACAGCCGTGCCAGCTTGCGTCGACGGATGGCCATCTCTTTCGCCTGGCGGCCTGCGCTCTTCGCCAGCACATACAACTCGCCTTCCTCCGCGAACAGTTTCACCTCTACCGACTCGCGCACCTTCCGCCACGGCAGTTCCGTCCACTTCGCTTCGTACTGCCGGATCTTGCCCCGTGGCGTCCCCACCAGGTAAAACATCTCCCGCCCCGGGGTGCGCATCTCCGCCAGCAGTTCTTCACTGGGAACTCCCCGATCCATCATCCACACCCGCCGTGCCTTGCCGTACACGCTCTCGATCTTGTCCAGAAAACCGCGCAAGCTGTTCCGGTCGGAAGTATTCCCCTCCATCACTTCGTAGGCCAGCGGGAAACCTTCCGGCGTCAGCACCAGGGCGATCACCACCTGCCGACAGTCGAACCGCCCGTCCCGGCTGTAACCGTGGCGGGCTTTGGGAATCGCTTCCGCCTCTCCTTCCACATAGGTGCTGGTGAGATCGTAGAGGAGCAGATCAAAGCGCGCCGCAAAGAGGTCTTGCCACCGCAGCCGCAGGTGCTGGAACAACTCCGCCTTGTGCGCCAGTATTCGATCCAGACAACGATAGAGCCGGTCCTTCTCGGCCACCGCGAAGTTCACTGCCAGCAACTCGGCCATGGCGGTCTGATCGAACCAGTGCCGATGCACACGGAATTCGCTGCCCGGCTCGATCAACCGGTTCACCACCAGCAGCCGTAGCACCTTCTCCCACGGAACTCCCTCGCGCCCTTCCGGCAACCTCGCCTGCCAGAACTCGTCCAGCTTCAACTGGCGCCACAGCTCGCAGCCCAACCAACAGCCACCGAAGGTGCGCGGCCGCTCAACGCGCATTTCACTCAACTTCACTTGTACGCCGTCCACAGCATCCGCAGGAAGTTCGCGGTCCTCCGGGAAGAGGCTCAGGGACGCGAGGACGCGACGGTCCTCGTCAAAAACCTCCAGCGTCTTGCGCCACGCGGATTGTTGGCTGTCGTTGATTTCGCCCAGATACAGCACCGTCCGATGCACGACCTTCGAGCGCGACACGCGCCGACTCTCGACGATGCTGAAATAACGATGTTCCTTGCCGTCCTTTTTGCGTCGATGAATCTTCAGGTGCACGCCCCAGAATGCCAGACCTTCGCGCCCCAGAAAAGAGGGTAGGTCGGGCCTACAAGCACTCTTCAACCCGCGCCCATTGAAGGCAAAGACCTTGTGCACCGCAAGCTGCCAAAATCAGCCCGGTAGCGGGTGGAAGTGCGAAAGGCAGGCTAGCAAGAAATTCAAACTGTACCAACGTAATGAGTAGTGGTTACATGATGAACGCCACCCAATCACCCTCCAGGTTGAATTCGTTCAGGCCACCTGCAGCGTTTTTCAGAAGATAGCCTTGCCACTCTCCGGCCAGGTCGAAAATATTGAATCCCTGCCGCTGGTTGTCAACCGCGAAGGCTTTCCACTCAAGATTTTGATCAAACAGCAGGAGCACCGCCTTATTTTGCGTGTTCACGATATAACCGATTAATTCCGAATCGGGTGACCAACGACGTAACCCGGAATAAGTTGAAGTTTGCTTAGGGTCGAGCAAAGAGTTGGCTGTGGGATTGAGTGAGGTTGTGATGAGCGGATCCAAGGAACGATTAGATTTCGGGCTGATGCGAGTGTTTCGCAGTGGGTTAATCCAAGGGTTAAATAAAGGATTGAGCGAGGCGTTTGCCTTCGGATTGATGTTGGGATTGAACAGAGGGTTGACGTTCGGATTGAACTTCACGCGCGCAGGGGGATCAGGCATAGGAATCCTTACTTACGCTGGCTCGCGGGAGACTGTGGTGGGCTTGGAAAATCCCCAAGTGGGTTCCACTGGGTAATGGGCATTGGGGAGGGGAAGCGCGCCTGGGCTGCGTTCGTGTGGTCAGGGATCGTTGCCTTCACTACGAAACTCGCAGGGTGCGCTTGGCCGACAAATGAGGCGCCGCCTTCCCGATTCAAGGGTGTCAACACAATTTTCCGGAGGAATCGGGGAATGCGGCACAGGCCAGCTACACAGAAACGAATATCTTGGCAACGCCCGAATGATCCAAGGGTTTATGAGCCCCACCCGGGAGTTCTACCTCGGTACTGGCCGGGTAGAAGAGAAGACGAGCAAGGAACCGCCCCTCCAGGGTCAGGTCAGCCACAGCTTCCGCGACGGGTTTCTTGCTGTCCGGACCAGCTTGCTTTCCCGTCTTTTGAGTCTGGATCAACAACTTGCCCGACGGCGTGCGAGCTATGCCGGCCCAGCGGAAATCGGGCTTCTTGTCGAGTTCGAGTAGTGCCCCCCGCGCTTCGATCGCCTCCCTGATTTGCTGGAGAGCGCTGTCCATACGCTCCTCAAGTTCGCTGTCTGTCATCCCGCCTCCTCATGTAATTCCTGCGCTCCACACTTCAATGAGCAGAGCCCAAAGGACTTGCACGGAGTTTCAATAGTACGAAAAGGGTGCTGTGCTAAACTTTCTTACCAGCGGTATACCGTAAATAGAATTATCCATTTAGGGAAGAGAAATCAACTGTAATCTTTTGTAATAGCCTATAAGGGTTTATAAAGCCTTGTCAAGGTCACGTGGCGGCTGCCCATACTCCCCAGCCGCCCCAGGGAATTTCCCTTAGCGCGCCACATTCGATACGCACCGCAACGAGGAGAAGAAGCCTTTCTGCAAAATAGGAAGGGCTCCGAGGGTATCCAGGTCGAACTGCACGGTTACGGGCTTTCCATTTGGAGCGGTTACCGGACGCCCCCCAGCGACGCGCAGGACCCACTCCACGTTGTAAACACTTCCATTTTGCACAGTCTTGTCAGCATCTGCAAAGAAATGGAAGACTCCCCATGTTCCGCTGTAGCTGGGGAATCCCAATTCGGACCCACCTTGAATCTTCACCGTGAGCGTCACGCCTTGGCCTGATCCTGGCCACGTAAACTGCTGGAACGAGGAATTGCCGCCGGCAAAGTTCAAGGCTTGGCCGTCAATATTCATGGAGACGCTACTGACGCTCTCGGTCGGATGCGGACGAAGCGCGTACTTGAATTGCAGTTGTCCGGGTGCGCCTGCGTAAAGTGCTCGTTGCACACCGGCGGCGCGATTAAAGAAGCTGAGGAAGGCGGGATTTACCGCCTGCGTTGCCGAAGGATTGGCAATGTAACCTGTCCCCTGGGGGAGGAGAAGGCTCTTCAGGGCCGAGTTGTAGAACTGGGCCAACGCGCCGTTGGTGGGGTCAAAAATCCCCGCCAGATCTTGCGGAGTAGCTTCCAGGGTAGCTTGGGAGCTGAAGGGAAACTTGGATTCGAGCGGGCTCATCTGTGCGCACAAACCCGCGCCACTCACCGGACCAGGTTTCAGGACGGGCGTAATCGCCGTAATGGGGGCTAGAAGCAGATTCTGGACCGTCTGGTCGACGTGGCCATCCTGATCAATTTTAAATCCTTGGGCGATCTGCCGTGCGGCCTGTTGGGCGTTGGAGGCGTCGTTGAGGCACTGGGCCTTCGCGGCATCCTTGTCGCCCGGGGTATTGTTGGCCCGGTCCAGGCAGGCCTGGAGGCCACTGAGTCCGGCGACGTAAGGCTGGTTGGAGCTCCCAATGTATTGATCCTGGCAGTTAGGTGAAACGACAGCCTGGACAGGCTGGAACGCCTTGACAACATCGGCTTGGTCGACCGCCGTGTTCTGAGCCGTGACGCAGAAGAGAGCCAGGAGCGGGGACTGATTGCCGGAGAGCTTTAAGAGCTTTTGCGCCGCGTCCGCAAGGCCACCGTAACGGACCACATTCCCGTTTCTCAGGAAGGAACGCCACTGCTCGATAAAGTCTTGTTGATATCGGCTGCGCAGATCCGTCGCGAGTTTTGCCAAGTCGATGTTGGAAGCACTTTCCTGCCCCAGAACCCACTGTTCTCCACTGAAATACTTGGGCAGATTCTGCAAGGCATTTTGCATGAAGGCCCAACCGCTTTTTGTAAAGGCGCCACTCACTTCGGTTCGATCCACCACCACCTCCGCGGAACCCGGGAATTTCTTGTTGAAGTTGATCGACGGATTGGCCTTATCAGCCTCGGCCAGCACGAACCGGTAGACGCGCTCCACGCCCGAGAACTGGGAGAGGTAATTGCGAGCTCGGGCGACCACCAGCGTGTCATACTCCGAGGAGTAGGGGTTTTGAATTTTCAACTGCTCGCTGTAGAAGTCGAACTGCTTTTGCGCCAGTTGCACGCGGTCTTGATCGATGTCCCGGCCCGCAACCCAGGCTTTCATCAGGACGGGTGAAAGGAATAAGGTGGTGCTCTTGTCGTGATTGGAGGTGGTGATGAGGTAAGCCTTCAAGGTATCGTAGGCGGGCCCATATTGATCGTTGGGTCCGGGTGCGCCGGGAAGCGCGGAAAGAGTCTGCACCAGACTCGCCTGCGCCTCTCCAAACAGCAGTTGCTTGAAATGCTGGAAGTAGATCCTCCGCACATCGGGATAAAGGGAATTCCCAACGTACAATCCCCACCGCATACTGAAGGGCGGGCCATTCTGTTGGAAGTCCGACAAGGTCTCGACGGACTGCCGGAGTGTTTCCAGCTTGTTCAGCATGTCCAGGGAGGGCAGTTGTTGACCGGTCAACTGAACATCCGAAATCCCTTGGGCGGCAGTGACCACCTGGCTTTCCAGGTTCTTATTGCGAACGAATGAGACGATAAAGCCCATGATGAAAATCAGGAGAATCACCATCGCCGTAGCGAGCAGGATTCGTCTCCAGACACTGGTTTTGGTGCTGGAGGCGCTCGCCGCCAGGGCGGAAGTGTCCTTGAGAAGCACGTCACTAAAAACATGGGGTAGAAAAACCCACTGAGGGACTCGGCGGGTTTCGCCGACTTCCGGAGCCTGGGCTTGCTGGGCCATCCGTGGCCTTCGCCTGCCGGACATCGAAGAATCCGGTGGCGTGCTCCGCGGCGCTTGCGCCGGAGGGTTGGGCGATCGGTTCCTCCTGGACCAGCGTGGGTCCCGCCGTCGTGATCGTAACGGGTCTTACGCCGGAGAAGTAGAACCCGCGAAGGAAGGGGCCGGTGCGCAACTGGCTTGGCCGGCACAGGTCGACCACCAATTGGACTAAGAAAGTCCGTAGTTTTCTGAACTCCCTGGGGAACTCGTAGATGGTGGGCAGCTTGGCTGGCATCAAACTCCTGCGCAAGCAAATTGACGCGCCGATCCGCAAGAGATTGAAAAAGGTTGTCGAACGCCCCGGAGATTCTGGCGGTTTCCTGCTCGGCATACACGCCGGTGGAATAGGTGACCATGGGCAATGTCGCGCCAAAAACCAGCGAGGCCTCGTCATGGGTCAGATTGCGAACGTAATCCTGAAAGAATTGCAGGCGATCGGCCCGCGTGAAAAGGATATAGACCGGAAGGCTGATGCCCAGCAATTGCGAGACTTCGCGAAGGCGTGTCCGTATCCGCTCGCTGCTGGCGGCCAAGGCTTCGGGAGCGCCCGCCTTCATAAAGCTTTCGCAGTCCACGCAAACCAGTGCGGCGCGGGGGGAAGGCGTGCCCTTTCCAAATACCGAGTGAAGCTGGCGGGGCGCCAACTTCTTCACAAATTTGGCCCACCTTGGACGGTCTTGCAGCATCGGGCCACCGGCTTCCGCAAAGATAAATTGCCGGGCGTACCAGAGGTTCGCCGTACGCGTGGGGACCGGAACTTTGTCCTGAACGGTCTGACCCGCCAGCAATTCAGGTTCGAGCCCGGAATGCAGGACGACACTGGTTTTGGCGGAACCGGTCTCACCCAGGACCAGGTAGAGAGGCAAGCTGCCGATCCTGGCACTCCGGCCCAATTGCGATGCCTGGAGCCGCATCTCCGCTTCCCGAATCAGGATGTCAATTTCATCACCGCCTGCCGCTCCGGCGGGGGTCATTTCCGCACGTTCCTTGTCCCTGACCACGAACCACCAAATCACGATGATGAAGGCTACGACGCCAATGAAGGCCAGGGCAATCCGGAGTATCCAAAGGCTACTCCCTTGCAAATGCAACCAGGATCCTATAAACCAAGCCAGGACCAACCACACGATAAGAGCAACCGCAGCGATCCAATATTTCAATTTGGTGTTCACGGGGACTCCCTAATGGGGCGTAAGCGGAGCAATCGAGTGTAATCCTGATGCCCCGGAAATGAGCACGAATTTGAACCCCACAAAAAACAGAATCGCAAAAAGCAACGCTCCCATCGTGCCCAAGAGGAGAGCTCGAACCCAGGGATCGGAGGCTTGCTGACGGACCGCATCTTTGGGAGGCGCCCAGTTCGGAGCCAGCGGGCGCGGTCCGCCACGAAGATGTTGGAGCTTTTCCGTCACCGTGGACGCGACGACACGTACGCCCTCTTGACCGCTAATACTGTAACGTCCCCGGTAACCGAGCAGCAGGCAGAGGGCATAGATCTCCAGCACATCGGCCGTTTGCGGGGAATCGCTTTTCGCCATCAGCCGGTCGATACAGCCGAAGAACATTTCTCCGGCGGTGTGCATGCCGAACAATTCTTCCTGCAAGGGCATGCGCGGCCAATCTGCGAACATAGGATTGTTGGAGTTGAGAATCGATTCATCCAGGAGAGCGACGACCGCGAAAGTGGCCAGGCGCACATCGTCAGGGGCGTAGCCGTTTCGTGTCGCTTCCGCTTCCGCCGCACCGATCGCCCCCTTGATCTGATTTCGAAATGACCCGGCGTCCGCGACCGCCTGCCGGTTGGAGCGAAAACGCGTAATGGCGGTCAGGATTTCCTGGTAAATCAATGCCAGATTCGTGCGTCCGGCGCCCTGTACCGGCAAAACGCCAGCCTGTTGTCCACCCATGCCTGACCTCTCAGGATTCCAGGATAACGAGCAATTCAATTTCCGGGTTGGGGATGTCACCCGGAACGTAGATTCCCACGCGACGAGTTTGCACGATGTGATCCCAGCACGGCCCGGCGCGGCCAATCGAAAAGTATTGGCTTTCGACCCGCCGGGCTACGGCGGAGGGAGGAACCGGAACGTGCGTCAATTCCATGCCGGGCAGCGCCCTCTTCACCAGTTGGGGAACGAATTGCGCGGAGCAAACCTTGACCAGTTGAAGCGTCCGGGTAATGACTTCGGCATCGCCCAACGCCGCGTGCACGGAAATCATCCAGCGGGCGCGGTCCAAACAACGTTGATCCGTGATGTCGCCTTCATAGAAGTAGTTGGCGACGGGTTTAAGCGGAATGGAAAGGCAATTCGAAGGCGCCAGAAGGTCGAGATGATCGTGGATGTGCTTCTCAATCTCCGCGAAGCACGTATCGAGTGCCATGTGATTATAGAGGGGAAGATTCCGGGGCTGAGAATCCAGGGCGAAAGTACAAAGTGCTCCCCCCAGACGAAGGAGTTCGAGGAAGAGTTCTTCCGGATGCCCGCGTTTGGTGAAGAACAGGTGGCGGAGGGGCCCCAGGCTGGAGTTGATGGCGTGCAAAAACCAGAATTGTCCAATCTCCTGCGCCGAAAAGCCGGATTGAAATTTCCCCTTCCCCCGGCTATCGAGAGACATCGTCGCACTCTTCTCCTGAAGAATGTCGATCAACCGGCGGGTCATCAACATCAGGGTGGGGCTGGCGCTGATCTGAGTGCAGGGGGGAATAAAGCCTTCGTCATAGATGTAATTGCCCGATCCATCTCTGCGGATGCGGGCGATGGGCAGAGTCTGCATATCTCCGGCATCCTCCGTGTCGAGGAGGATTTGTATATTCTTTCGCCCGACTTTCAAGGGCTTTTCATCCGATGCCCGTATTCTCATCAGGAATCATTACGGATTCGGCGATGAAACGCGTGGGCCCGTTGTTTTCTTGATCGGTCAGAGCACAGTTCGGCGCGCCCGGCCGGTGGGGGGGGATTGCCAGGAGCACGGTCAGGCTTTCCCGAGTCGGCGGAAATAAATCCGCAATACCGCGCGGGGCAGGCAGCGGATCGCTCTCCGGCATGTTGAAGGGCAGTCCGTCCGGGAAGATCCCTCGCGCATGGACTACGGACACGGTGCCGTTACGCAAGGCCTCGGCATCAAGTTCCAGCCCTACGATTCCATAAGGCTCGAACCACAATTTCGAGATCCCGAAGTGCGTGATCTCTTCGAAAAAGCGGTTTTGCACTTGAAAGTGATGCGGCCCGAGGTGCATACCCTCCGACCACACAACTTTTGAAAGTTGCTTCATGGAGTCAACCCGGTAGTTTTCGGTTAGTCGCTATCGGGTAGGTTTTCCCTTCGCCTGTCCGACGATCTTCAGATCTTCCGTCCAGGATCCCACGCCCCCTGACCCGCAGGGCCACTCTCTTCGGACCCCTTAAAGGCCGGCCCCGAAGATGGCAACAGACGGGCACGCTGGCATACCCAAAGCCTACCATACATGGAGTTCATTTCGTGTACGATTCGCCGTCAATATTACAACATCTTGCCGCCAAGCAACAGACTTTCGCGATCACCCGTGTTTCAACGAACAAGAAATCTCCTGGGCGGCTGTGGTTTTGGTCGGGTTTTGGTCACACCATCAAGGGAAGAAGCGATAATACGATGACCGCTACCCGCCAAGGCAAAGAGCTTGCGAACCTCGTTTATGATGATATAGAGTGAAGTTTAGACGGGACCCTGATCATGAGCTTCCTGGAAAAATACCTCATCGTTTCCAAGTTGGAAGACGGGGAAACGATGTCTTTCCGGGCGCAAGACACTACGACTGGCCAGCCAGTCCTGCTGCACCAGCTCTTGCCCGGACGGACTGCTCCGCATCAGCCTGATTTGGCGTCCTTGGTTTTCAAGTATCTCCCCGGGGCGGGCGCCCCAGGAACCGAACTCTTCGTGAAATGGGACATGCGAAGACCGCGTATTCATCGTGACGGCGGATGTGCCGGATTGCTTGGACCTTCGTAAATGGCTTCAGTCGATCGCGGCTTCACAAGGAGAGAGCGAAACATCCGCAGTGCCTTCCCACGGCGACCCTGATCTGCAACTCGGAGACTTACCCCGTCAAGGCCTGGTGATGTGCAAGGGAGACTGCCCTCATCGGTGGGGACGCCGCTGTCGCAGATGCCGCCGGAGCCACGGGAAAGCCAGCATGAACCCGGTGAATTCACGCGCATGTTCGGCGCTCCTGGTGGTAGGCGAAGGCCCCCGTGCCCTCCGTGCCTAAGGACGGTGTTTCCGTCCGTCCCCCACAACTTCTGCGCTCCGTTTCCACAGGAGGCAGCAAAGGAAGGCCCTGGGGAATTTACCAAGCAGTTTTTGGTGACAGGCCTCGCCGGGCAGAAGGCTACCCCTCCGGCGCCCCCGCCAACACCGGAGTTAAAGCCCGAGCCTGCGGTAAAGCCTCCTGACAAGCGCCCCCGAGGTCAGGTTCCGAGTGGTTTTGAGGTGGTTTATCAGAGCCGGAAGCAATCACCACGGGCGGGCGCGCCGCTGGCGCCCCCTGAGCCAATGGATGTCCCACCTCCGCAAGCACCAGCGGAGACTTCGGGCCCGGGCGAGTTCACGCAAATGTTCTCTGCGATGGGGAAGGGCAAAGCCGATCAACCCCTTCCCTCATCACCACCCGCGTCGGCCATGCCACCGAGTGTAGCCCCTCCGCCACCAACCCCGGAGGCAGAGGGCCCCGGCCAGTTCACGCAAATGTTCTCTGCGATGGGGAAGGGCAAAGCCGATCAACCCCTTCCCTTATCATCACCGCCCGCATGGGCGCCGTGCGCTTCTTCGCCGCAGCCCCTGTCAGAAAAAGCCGGGCCGGGGGAATTCACCCAATTGTTCCAAGCATCCATGGGCAAAACCCCAGCCACCCGCGGCCCCTTCCTCCTTCGCGGACGGTCACCCAGCCCTTGGCGCCGCCTGCTTCGCCAGCCCAAGAACCTCCAGCTTCCCCGGCTTCGCAAAGCGAATCGCGCGGTCCCGGTGAGTTCACACAATTATTTAGCAAAAGTGGCACTGATCCGAGGGGGGGAACGCGGCCGCCCGGTCTTGGAGGCCCGTCCCAACCGTCTGCACCTCTGCCAGGCGCAAAGAAAGGGCCTGGCGCGCTAACCCTGATGATGCAGAACTATAAGTCGCCGACGGCAACACCAGCATCCCCAGCGCTTGAAGCGCCCAAACCGTCAAGTCCGCCGCCTGCAGCGAAGCCTGCCAAGGCCGAGCCAGGCGAATACACGAACTTGTTCCAGCGGCAGCCCCAGCCGGTAACACCTGTTCCACAGCCCGTCGCGGCGCCCCCACCCATCGTTCAGCCAGCGCCGCCTCCGCCTGAGGCGCGCCAGCCTGGCGAATACACGAGGCTCTTTGAGACTCCTCGAAGGCCCCCGACACCACCCCAAGCAGTTCCACCGGCGGCCCCTCCGCCTGCCGGGCTATGGCTACCCTGCGGTTCCAGGGGTTGCTCCCCCAGGGATGCCCCAGGCTCCGGTGTATCAAGCGCCACCTCCACCCGCGGCGCCGCAGATGGCTTATCCCCAGGTGCCGCAGGTGCCGCAATATCAACCACCGCCGCCTCCAACTTATGCTCCTCCACAGTATCAGGCACCACCACCTCCAACTTATGCTGCTCCGCAGTATCAGCCGCCCCCTGTTCCTGCTTATGGCGTGGGCCTATCGCCGGCCCCGCAGCCCCAGGTCCTCGATGGCTCGAAGAAGAGAAGGAGGATGTTCCTGGTGATGGGCATAGTTCTAGTATGCCTGTTCCTGGTTGCTGTGGGGTTGATCTTATACTTTGCTCTTAAGCACTAAGGCAGCAAGATCATTCCGCTTGCGGGAGGAGGATAATCAGCTCCAGTTGGGGGTTGGGAATGTCTCCGGGGACGTAGGCGGCAATATTTCGAGCTCGCTGGACAGCCTCCCATGCGACCCCGGATTGATTCAAGCTGAAATACTGGTAGTTGAGTTTGATGGGAATTGAGCCGGGCGGGGAAGGGACGTGCACCATGGGCAGACCAGGGAGAGCCTGACGAATGAGTGTTTCAATGTGTGTGGCCGAGCAGAGTTTGACCAGTTGAGGAACTCTTTTGAGCAAGTCCGCCTCGCCCAGATCGGCACTGATGGCCAAATACATCCGGGTGTTAAACAGATACTTGTCATTGGCAAGAGCCGTTGCATAGATCGAAGGCTGAGTGAGTTTCAGCGGGCAGCGAAACGACATTGCTGGGAACCACGGTCTCGAGAAGTGCCCGCAGTTTTTCGTCGAGATCGGTAAAGCAGGCGCCGAGATTATCATGGTCATAGAGTGGGAGGTCGCGCGCCTGCACGGTCGTTGAGAATGTGGTGAGCGACCCCGCCAGGGCGAGCATCGCCGTATAGAGTCTTTCCGGATGCCCCTTCTTTGATTCAAACAGGTGCCGCAGGATGGGGAAATAGCTATTGGCGGTGTAAAGCAGCCAGAAGTTCGCAATGTCGGAAGCCGTAAAATCCGCCAGGCTCTGATTCTTCTGCCGGCGCATACCCGAAAGCGCATTGGTCTTGGCGGCCAGAATCTCCACCAGCCGGCGCAGAATCGCCATTAAGTATTCGCTGACCGAAAGATCGATTACGGGTGGAACGAATTGCGGGTCCAACTGGTAAGTTCCTGCCGTGGTCTTCCTGATACGCCCGATGCGCAGGGAAGTACTCCCCTGGCGGGGTTCTCCCTCCACCAGCAACCGAAAGTTCTTCTTGGCAACCTGCACCGGCCTTTCCGCCAGTCCGGAATTCTCATCGCGTAGCAGGGCAACCTCGGCTTGATAGCGCGTATCCCCGTTTCTCTGACCCATCGTGACGTTGAGGCCATGATCGTGATATTGAGGAATTGCCAGGTAAACGTCGACACTGTTCTGGTCAGGTCCGAAGGCTTGCTCCAAGGATCGTGCGGGTGGGGCGGGATCCGAGTCGGGAATCTCAAACGCCAAGCCATCCGGGAACAACCCGGTGGCGCGGGACAGTAGCAAGGTGCCGGTGGAAAGAGCTTCCCGGTCGATTTGCATATCCGCGAAACCCCACGGGCAGAACCACAGGGCGTCTAATTTGAACTCCAACACACTTTCAATAAACCGGTCCTGAAGCTGTAAATGCTGCGGGGTGAGGAAGGTCCCCTTTGCCCAGATAACCGGCTGCAGTTGTCTCATAAGGCTTCAAACTAACAAGAGTTGGAGTCCAAAGTCAAACGGGAAACGGCCGTTCATCCGCGCTACATGCCGACGAGCCGAGTGACCCAGAACCCCGACGAAACTGCGACGTTTTCCGTGTTGACTAGGACTGAGAGGAGTCTACCACAATCCGCGGCCAACTGCAGCGTGGAGCCTGCGCTGACTTGCAATTCTCAATGTTTGGGATAAACTGACAAAAGCTGAGGTGCGCCCCGGATTCAGTTTGACATGGCAAGCGGAGGCAGGAGGTCTTTCACGTGGCGTTCAACGCCCCCCAACCATCTTCGTTCTCAGTTCAAGACGGAGGCCTCTCGGCCCACGTCGCCCCCATCACCGATGTGGGTCGAAAACGGGGGCATAACGAAGATAACCACCTCATACTTCCCCTCGACGGCAGCGCTGCTCCGCAAAGTGGAGAGGGGAGCACCTTATCCATTGAAGCGCCCGGTTTGCTCCTCGCAGTAGCCGATGGGATGGGCGGCCACCATGCGGGCGAGGTGGCTAGCCGCTTGTGCCTAGAAAACCTAGCCAAGGAAATCGTGTCCCAGTTGCAGGATTCCGGAACCGGTCCCCCGGATTCACCCTCTGCCCTGCAACAAGCGGTCGTGGCAACCCACCGAGCGGTTTACTCTTTCGCCCAAGAAAACGCGGAGAAGCAGACGATGGGCACCACGCTGACCGCAGCGCTCTTGCGTGGGCCGCGAGCCGACGTGGCCCAGGTCGGAGATTCGCGCGCTTACTTATTCCGCGACGGTAATCTCATCTTGCTGACCCAGGATCAGACCTACGGCAATCAATTGCGCAACCGGGGTGAAGACCCTTCTATGGTGAACGCACAGATCAAGGAATACCTGATCCAGGCGGTGGGGGCACAACCTGAGATAAACGTCGTCATGACCGCCATCGATATAGAACCTCAGGATCTGCTCTTGCTGTGCAGCGACGGACTATACAAGGTAGTTCCACCGGAAGAATTAGTGGACATCCTGGAACTGGAAATTCCTCTCGCCGAAAAAGCTAGCCACTTGATTGCACGGGGAAATGAGAACGGCGGGCCTGACAATATGACAGTCATTCTCGTTGAGTTCTGCCCGGTTGAGGCGGCGAATTGAAGCGAATGTAGTGCCGAAAACTTGCCTCTGCCTATCCTGCTACGCCTTTGCAGGAACGACATGCCGTCGCTCCCTTATCTCAAGGGAACGTCTGATCGACACTGCTTCAGGGTGGCCGCGAACAACTCGGAGAGATGCTTTTACAGCCGCGTAATCACGCTTGTTTCGAACCCAACCCCTGTCGTTCGCCAAAACCCTGGCCGACTCTGAAATCAATGACATAACTGCCGCCGTCCCACCAGCTTTCTGCTATAACTCCTGGCCATGCTTCAATTCATCGGCCTGTGCGTCGGAACGCTGATTCGCTTCTTTCGCATGCGACGAAGTCTCCTCCTTGAGAATCTTGCGTTACGCCAACAACTCGCCGTATTGAAGCGGCGGCGTCGACGCCCGTGCCTGAGCCCGTTCGACAAATTGTTCTGGGTTGCCGTTCGTCGATACTGGTCAGGATGGGAACAAGCCCTGATCGTCGTCACACCTGAAACCGTAATTCGGTGGCACCGAGCTGGTTTTCGCTTGTACTGGAATCTGATCTCGAAAGTCAGGACGCGGGTTGGGAGGAAGCCGACACCGAAGGGAGTCCGAGAGTTGATCTTCCGGATGGTTGTTGAGAATCCAACCTGGGGAGCGCCGCGCATCCACGGCGAGCTTCTTATGCTCGGTTTTGATCTTTGCGAGAGAACGATCTCGCGTTGGATGAAACGGGCGCCGAGAGATCCCGAGCCAGCCCAACGTTGGCTCGCCTTCCTCCGAAACCACAGGGAAGCGATTGCGGCCATGAATTTCTTCACCGTGCCAACATTAACCTTTGGCGTGCTCTATGGCTTCTTCGTCATCAGCCATGGCCGGCGACGTATCCTGCACTTCAACGTCACCAAGCACCCGACTAGCCTGTGGGTCGTCCAACAGCTGCGAGAAGCGTTCCCGTTTGAGATGGCTCCTCGGTTTCTCATCTTCGACCGGGATGCGAAATACGGGTTGGAGGTCCCCGTGGCCGTTCGATCCCTGAAGATGAGCCCGGTGCGGACCTCCTTCGAGAGTCCCTGGCAGAAGGCTTATGCTTCATACTGCACCTCATTGGTATGATTCGAGGGGTCCTCGAAGAATCGCTGCCTGGCAGCGAGCTTCGTCCCTTGCATCTTGCGCGGCGGATCATCGCCGGGGTGTTCATATAAACACTCGTTTTTCTCGTTGTAGGCTTGAGCTCTTAACAGACCATGGTCCCGCCAGACTTTCACCCACCCGGTGGAGATGCCGAGCAGCTTAGCCATCTCTTGCAGGGTCAACAGGCCGGCTCCGCGTAGGCGAGTGTAACCGCTCTTCAAGGCATAGTTACGCCGTATGCGCGCAACGATGTGAGGGCTGAAGGGCCTGCCTTCGCCCGAGAGCCAGCCGCGTTCATTCAGCAGGCTAGCGATCTGCCGATCGGTACGTTGATCCAGGAGCCGGTCGATCTCCGCCACCACCTCCGGCTTGGTGGTGCGCTGTTTCCAGGCATTGAGGGGGATGGGCAAATGCAGGGTCTTTGTAGCTCCCCCCTTGAAGCGGATCTGAAGCGTGATCTCATGGTTGCGGGTCAACGTGACGTCTTCCAATAGAAGGCGGACCATACGCTTCCGTTCTCGATGTGGCGTTTTCGCATCGCGCCACAGCCGAGGGAAGTCTGTGGCCAGGGCAAAAATCTGAGCGCGTTCCTCTTCCCGACACAACCCACGGTCGACCTGACGTTGACGTTGATACTCTTGCTGAGCCTCTCCCAGAGCACGCAGCTTGTGGTTCCAGTCGGCCTCGAGCGAATCCGCCACGAGCCGGTTGTCGGGATCGCAACGCAAGTAGCGCCGCTCGGCCAGCTCCGCCTCATACCGGGCGCGCTCGACTTGGGTTTGGCGCAACCGATCCGCTTCTTCCCAACGAGACTGAAGTTCTTGCTGCACGCTCAGCGCCACCTCCAGGGCTAACGGAGTGACCACTTCGATCAGCAGTTCCCCGATGGCCTGGTCGATACCCGCTCCAGGAACCGTCTGGCAGATGGTTTGAGCGTGTTCGATACCGTACCGCTGACACACATAATGGGGGGCCAGGCGTGACCGGTGAACATGATAACGCACGGTCATCCGATTCCCACAGCGGCCACAGATCACTAATCCCTGCAGAAGCGCTGGACCTTCCCGCGGAGGGCTTTGACGACGGTCGGGACCCCAAGCTTGCGCGGATTCCCGTAACCGCCGCTGATTGCTCTCATATTCTTCCCAGGAGAGGTAACCCGCATGGGCCCCAGGAAGGCAAGTGTCCCACTCCTCGCGAGGCAACCACTTCACCGTCACGCCACCCTCCAGCTTCTTGCGCGTCTGACTCCGGCCAAAGACGTAGGCCCCGGCATACCGAGGATTGTGCAAAACGCGCAGGACATGGCTGTGAACAAGTTCCACCCATACCAACTCTCCTTGGTGGGGCCCCGCCCGCAGGCGGCG
Organism: uncultured Acidobacteriota bacterium; assembly: GCA_963804995.1. Classification (GTDB taxonomy): domain Bacteria; phylum Acidobacteriota; class Terriglobia; order UBA7540; family UBA7540; genus Bog-366. The sequence goes on along the minus strand of CAWDSK010000006.1, from coordinate 306,355 downwards.
GGGAAACAGCAGCCCCTGCTGGCGAAAGGCCTTCACCGTGGCCAGGGCGGATCCCGTACGACGGAAGGTTTCAAACAAGAGTCGAAGGCCCTGTTGCACCTGCTGGTCCGGATCGAGAACGAGTTGCCCCGAGCCGTTATAGACCAAGCCGACCGGAGGTGGGATCTCCAACTCACCGCGCCGAGCTTTGCTGAGGATTCCGCCTCGCAACCGGGCTCGCAGCACGTGCAGTTCCGCCTCGCTCATCGTGCCTTTCAGCCCCAACAGCAGGCGGTCATTAAAGTGCGCCGGGTCGTAGATGCCATCTTCATCCAAAATGAGCGTGTCGGTGAGCGCGCAGATCTCCAGCAGTCGATGCCAGTCCGTGGAGTTGCGCGCCAGGCGCGACACCTCGAGACCCAGAACGATCCCTGCTCGCCCCATCCCCACTTCACTCACCAACCTTTGAAATCCCTCTCGGTCTACCGCCGAAGCTCCCGACTGGCCTTGATCGTTGTCGATCACGATGATCCGTTCCAAAGGCCAGCCCAGGGCCACGGCCTGTTGGCGTAACGCGTACTGGCGCTGGGTGCTCTCGGTATTCTCAAAGACCTGCCGAAGCGTGGACTGCCGGATATACAGGTAGGCGTCGCGTTTCAAATGGTGGGCTTGAACCTTCTGCGGCATTTCGGTTCTCATCCTCTCACCTCCGGCCGACTGTGAAGTACCATGCTCGCCAGAATCGTAACCACTTCCGTGTGCAGATCGAGAGGAACCCTCTCCTCAGGGCCGGACGGATTCTGGGGTTTCATCGGAATCCCACCCGGCAGGCAGTGGGACCAGGCTTCCATCCAGCCTTTCATCCCCTGGCGAATAAACAGCGCCAGGCCCAAGGCTCCGCGCCTGCCGCCTAACTCACCCCGCACTTGTCGCCGGAGTTCCTCATATTGGTTTACGATCCCCTCCTGGGCCATCAGGGGAGCAACGGGAGGGTCGCTCAACGTCGTTTTTTTTGCTGCTGCCGAAGCCGGCGCTCCAAGCTGCGAGGATGGACCCGTAGACGGAAGGCTTTCTTCACCCGGGCCGCCAGTTCCTCGCTCCGCAAGGAGGGTTCGGCAGCTCGGGCCTGCCGGACGAACTCCATTACCTCGGCCGTGAGCTTGTGGGCGTGCCGAGGTCCCCGTTTCTGGGGAATCAATCCTGCGAGTCCCCTGGCTACGAAGCCCGCCTGGGCGAGGTAGAAGGAGGGTCTGGAGAAACCAAAAGCCTCCGCCGCTTGGCTCACCGCTTGGTTTTCGACCCTCACTTGGCGCAGCATCTCGTACTTGACCTGCAGCAAGTCCCGGGGATCGAAGAAGTCGCTGTCCTGGAACAGGGCGTGGGCCACCTCCTGCGGGCGGGGATTCAAGGTACCTTGGGAGCGCAGGATATGGCGCTTGGCATCGTGGCGTGAGGAAGGGGACATGGGCTCCTCCGGAGCAAATCCGGCAAACGAGTGTAATGTTAATTATATACATTCTCTTGCTCCCTGTCAAGCCTTTTCTATCCTCCGACCCGAATTTGTGTTGCACAATAAGCGGATATTGCACTCACACACCCACCGAAAACTCTGGACTTCGGCTCAAGCTCCGACATAATCCCTTTAACACAAACGGCGTAATTCCCTTTACAGACCTTCCGGGGCTTCAGGACCGTAAACCCTCCACCAAACGCACCAATTCAATCAGGTCCTCAACGCGAAAATACGAGCGGCCTCCCCCTATGACCACGAATGGGTCCTCCCCCACGACACTCGTCCACCGCGCCGGTAGCGAGGTCAACTGGCCTCCTTCGTCGTAGAAATACACTCGGTCCTCCCCCCAGTTCTGGCGGTAGTCCACCCATTCGAATTCACGTTGGAACAGTGGATGGTAAGGGTGAGTTACTCGGAAACGTCGTTTTGAATAGTCTCTATGGTGTGTAGTTGACGACCTGATCCAATGGCGTAGGGGAGCGTTGGGTTGAAAGCTGCCGACAAGATCTACTGGATCACGTCATTGCGGTGAATGAACGCCATTTGAAACGTATGCTCTCTGAATACGTTCACTACTACCACGAAGACCGCACGCACCTTGGGTTGAGGAAGGGAACCCCCGACCACAGAATTCGCTCCAAAGCCTCGGGGCGCATCCTATCTCAGGATCGACTTGGCGGGCTGCATCATCGTTACGATCGGGCTGCCTGATCCGGGCCAACTTTTCGCCCATCCTTAGATAAGAACGTCGCATCTGCCCAGGTCCTCGTCTAAATAGAACCTTCGCGCTCCTCAAAGCAACTCTTAACCGAGTCCAGGTTCTCTTTTCAATCCGAGGCACAAAGCGACTCGCGCCAGTTCCTGCGCGGATGAGATTTTGGCGAAACACAAGTTCGCCAATCGGTCGACGCCAAGCCCTTCTGGGCTGCGCTCTACCAAGTTCCACCTTCTTGATATCGCAAAACTTACGGCGATCACTCTGATTACAGTGAGGGCAAGCACAGGCGGCGCGAAAGGTGTTCTTGAGGGACTTTGATGGTTGGAAGCCATTGCTAGTTGCAGAGGTGTCGGAACGAAGCGAGCATCCTGCCTTGACTTCTGTCGCTGCAGAGTTTTTGGCTCGCATCGGACGCAATTCTCCTTTACCCATCGATTGCGCCCAAAAGTTCTAAGAGGCCCCGGCGGAAACAGGGGCTGGTCTATTTCTACCTCCAACTAGCCAGTGGTCAAACCTTCTGACATTTTCGTGAAAACGGATTTAAGTCTGTTGGCCATACGACGTGGTTTCCCTCACCGCAAAGCGCACAACAACCTTCTTTCTGACTTTTTTCGCCGTGCTCGGCTTCACTGGCTCAGCGAGTTCGAAATATTCATGGCTCTGAGGGTATTTAACGACCATTCATACCGCCTCCAACCTTATTGTCGCAGAGCGTCACGTTTGCTGCCAGGCTTAAACCATCTGAATTCAGACTGTCCCAGTAACCATTTGCGGGCATGTGTGCGACCGGCCCCGGGCGGTCGAGGTTGTCGATCAGTACGATAAGCTGTTGAACTCGTACTTGCGATCCTGCTGTATGGTTTGCCGAGTGGGCAATGCCGTCTGTGATGCCAGTCCCCAAGCATCGGGTCTTCCCATGAGATAATAACGGCCATGCGAAACGTTTTCCCGGCCGGCGCTCAAACATCCGCAGGATTGACGAGTGATGAGGCGACGAAGCGTCTTCTGGAATACGGCCCGACTGCGGTCGAGGAGCCGAAGTCGCATCCTTGGCGAAGATTTTTCGGCAAATTTTGGGCTCCTGTTCCCTGGATGCTCGAAGTTACTATTCTTCTCGAAATCATACTGAAGAAACGTGCTGAGGCCATCATCATTGGCGTATTGCTCTTCTTTAACGCCGCCCTCAGTTTCTTCCAAGAGAAGAAGGCGGGACAAGCTCTGGAGATGCTGCGCCGGCGGCTTTCCGTTCAAGCGCGAGTCCTGCGCGACGGACGCTTCGCATAAGCTTATAATCAGTTAAGGCCAGCCCCCTTTGAGGGGAAATATCTGCACATGATTGACATGCAAGGCCTGAGATGATATTTTGTTCATCGAAACCCCCTAAAACAGGGGGTTTTGTGAGTAAGAATATTATGGATTTCACCGTCCGCACCTTATCGCCACAGGAGAGCCGAGTTGTGCTTGCCCTCGCCGAACAAGAACGGCGCGAAGTGGGCCGGCCGGAGATTGTCCAACTGCTGGGTGGTAGCGCCAAGGCGGCTGACAAGGTAATTGAATCGCTGCGCCGGAAAGGGTGGCTCGAGCGGGCGAGCTGGGGAGAGTACCTCGTCATCCCGCCCGACCAGGGGCCCGCTGCCCTGGGCGAAAGCAATCTCCTCGCGCTAGCGAGCCGCATCGCCGATCCCTACTACATCGGATACGGCAGCGCCGCCGAGCACTACGGGCTAACGACACAGCATCGCCGGTTGATCGTACTCGTCACGCCGACGCGCCTGCGGGGTCGGCAGGTCGGGGAGGGACGGGTGCGGATCGTCAATCCCAAGCCTGCGAAATTTTTCGGATTCGCTCCTGTCGACGTCCTCGGCTACAAAGTCATGATGTCCGATCGAGAAAAGACGGCCATCGACTGCATCGACCGCCCGACGCTGGCCGGTGGCGTGGGAGAGGCCGCCTCCATTCTGGCGGCGGCCAGTCGCCGTTTTGATTGGCCAAAGGCGGCAGACTATCTCCAACGGATCGATTCGATTGCGCTGGTCCGTAGATTCGGCTGGGTGATGGATCACGTCAAGGCGGACATGCCCACCGCCGTCCGCGAAAGGCTGCTTGACCTCGCCGCCCGCGGCCCCCGGACATGGATGGGATCGAATCCCGCACACAAAGTTCCCGGCGCCATCGGCTATGACAAGACATGGCATCTGTTCGTGAACGTGTCGGGAGAAGAACTGCATGAAAGCGCCGGGCTAGGCCGGGGAAGAGCGCTCAAGAAGGACGGGTAAGCATGCTTACGCAACCCGAGGTGCGGCGTTACTCCACCCAGTCCGGTCTTCGCGACATGATGATCGCTGAAAAGGAAATCGTCCTGACCTTTTTGCTTCAGCTTCTCTCGGAGCACCGCATTCTGGACAGGTTGGCCTTCAAGGGTGGCACCTGTCTTCGGAAGATGTTCATCGGAAGCCATGCACGGTTCTCCACTGATCTGGATTTCACCGCGCTTGAGGAGCACGATCACGAGGATGTCATCCTCGCCATGATGGGGGCCTTCGAGCAGGAATTTCACGGGATCAGGTTCCACATTCCTGATAACAGTTATTACGAGACCCAGGACGGTCTGTCATGGGGTGTGAATCCGACCTATTCGCATGATTGGAACGTGGCAGGCGACAGCCAAATAAAACTGCAGATCAGCCGTCGCGAGACGCCGACGCTCCCGCCCGAGCGGCGGCCACAATACGAACAGACTTATTTCAGGCTCTTGCCTTTCGCCCCCGCCGAGATCACCTGCCTGGCGCTGCCCGAAATTCTTGCTGAAAAAATCCGCGCCTGTTATCAGCGCAACAAGGCGCGCGACATTTACGACCTCGGGATGTACGCGACACGGCCGATCGATTATCCGCTTATTCGCCGGCTTGTGGTGCTGAAGCTTTGGCAGGCGGGCGATACCTTCGATCCCGCGCGCCTCATGAGGAAATTTGAGGAGGGCAGGGAATTTGACTGGGACGACTTACGGGACTTGGTGCGCCGTGACGCGAGGATCGACCGCGAGAGAATTTGCGCCGATTGCGCCAGCGGCTTCCGGTTTCTCGCCGACCTGAGCTCCAGAGAACAGGTGCTGGCCAATGATCCTTATCACCGGGAGCAGGCGTTGTGGGAAAACCTGCGGAGGGAGCTTGCCGGGGAGTGAATTGCGAAGCAGAAACGGCCAGGCCATAGGGGTCCTGCGTAGCATGCGTTGGCTTGGTCAATCCTCTTCGATGGACCGGTACGGCGAGTTCGCCTGGCGGGCTCCGCACTCTCGAATAGACTGGCAGCTGGAATGGTTCTTAAGCCAAAGCCAGGGACATACGGGCTGATCCTGTCTTGTTCGACCAACATCCGCGTTCAGATCGGGCGCCTTGGAACAATGCGGCTGCAACCTGGGTATTACATCTATCTGGGGAGCGCTTTGGGTTCGGGGGGTCTGCGTGCTCGGATCGCCCACCACCAGAAGCCGTCCCTTCGACCCCACTGGCATATCGACTACCTGCGAGCGCATACCCGGTTTCATGGTATTTGGTTTAGCTACGATGCACGACGACGTGAGCACCAATGGGCCCGCGTGGTGCGGAAAATCAGGGACGCGAGGGCTCCTCTCCTTGGGTTCGGAGCCTCAGACTGCAATTGTCGGTCGCATCTTTATTTCTTTAACCCGAATTCGTAAGTTGAACGAAGTTCTTAGCCTCCGGGCTAGGGTTTGGAGGCCGTGCTTCACCCCGCCCCGTGTGGTTGCAATTCCAACTTGCGCGAAGTTGGGATTTCATACGCCAAGAGGTTGTCGAACAGGAAGTTGCGTTTTCCCAAGCCTCCCCAGGCGGCCGACAGATGGAGCACCGGTCGGTGGCCCGCACGGCCCAGGATCGCTCCGCACAGGAACACCTGCACCCGCAAGCTGGCCGGCTGTCGGTAGCCGGTCATCCCACTGGCGCGTTGGAACTCCCCCAGCAGGTTGAACCGCATCAGAATGCTCAGGAACACCGCCTCGGTGGCGAAGAATTCCCGCAGGCAGAAATCGTCTGCGCCCAAGTCCGACTTCAACTCCTCGATGCGTTGCTCCACGCAGGCCCGCTGGTTATAGTCCCGCCAGACTTCTTCTGGCGGATCGGGCAGGTTGGTGACGAAAACTCGAAAGGTGTAACCAGGAACTTCCAATAATTTCCGGCCCGGCGAACGCTTCGTCTCCCGCAGTTGCTCTCGCACCACCACGAAGCGCCTTTCCTGATCCCACCCGAAGAGCTGCAAGTGGAACTCTCCCAGCGAGTAGATGGCGTCCAGGGCTCGCCACTCCTGCACTCGCGCCGCCTCCTGTCCATACCAAAAACTCGATCGCAGTAGGAAGATAATCCGTCATGGCTCCGTGACCCTCCCAGCAGCACCGCATGATATCCTCACCATCGTTCTCAAGGAGACGGGTCCTGGAATCGATCCGTGGTTCTGTCATCCAACGCCAACGTCTGCTGGCACCGGAAGGAGACTCAAGACTGTCTCTTGGGGGAATGACGCTTCAAGCTGCTCTCCGTTCATAACGGTGATGGAGTCCTCCGACTTCGGGGATCTCTGCCACGGCACCGAATTCCGGCCCTTGGATAACCCTCGCTTCCGGGGCATCCTTCGCCAACGCCAAATGTGTTCGCGAACGTAGGTAATACGCGAAGTAAGAATTTAGAAGGCTACGCAGTGAAGACTCGTTGAACACAACAACATGGTCCAGGCACTCGTGCCGGATCGAGCCCACTAGGCGCTCAACGTATGGATTCTGCCAAGGCGATCTGGGGGCCGTCAGAACTTCCTGAATCGCCATCCTCCGAACTCGTTAACGGAATGACCCTTCATAAATCGAGTCGCGATCGTGGAGCAGGTAGCGTGGCGCGCTGTCCCAAGGGAACGCCTCAACCAGCTGTTGCGCCGTCCATTCGGAAGTGGGATGGGCGGTGACGTTAAAATGGAGTAGGCGTCTCCTATCGTGCGCCAAGACGATAAAGACGTATAGGAGTCGAAAAGTGACGGTCGGCACGACGAAGAAGTCCGTCGCAACCAACTGCTGCACGTGGTTCTCAAGGAAAGTACGCCACGTCTGGGATGGCGGTCTTCGTTGCCGAGCCATGTACTTCGCGACTGTGGCTTGTGACACTTGGATTCCGAGCTTGAGCAATTCCCCATGAATACGGGGTGCTCCCCAGAGCGGGTTCGCCAGACTCATCTTTCGGATCAACTCCCGAACCTCCAACTCGATGGTAGGCCTTCCCGGCTCGCCGTGCCGACTCTTCCATCTCCAATACCAGCGGAATCCCTGGCGATGCCAGGCGATTACCGTTTCGGGCTTGACGATGAGCAACGCCGAGCGCCAGTTCGACCAGAAGCGAGAGAGCCAAATCCAAAGCCATCGGTCGGCGGAGTCCAGACGAAGCCGGCCACGCTGAGACCTTTTAAGAACTGTCAGTTGGTGGCGCAGGGCAAGGTTTTCCATTTGCAGCATTGCTCGATTTCGAAACCAAGATCGGATGCTAACCAATGCGGAAAGGAGTGGGATAAACATGGACGAGGGAGCCTAACGACGTTTCCCGAGAAAATCAATGATTTCAAGATGAACGAGATTATTGGTAGGGACAGCCGATGGACGGCGAGATGTTTCTGGCTTATGTGCATCAATTCCTGTGCCCAACGCTCCAACCGGGAGACACCGTGATTCTGGACAACCTCAGCAGTCACAAGGTGGCGGGAGTGGAGAAAGCGATCACCGCGGCCGGAGCCACCCTACTCTATCTGCCTCCCTACTCCCCGGACCTGAACCCGATCGAAAGGTTCTTTTCCAAACTCAAGGCGCTGCTCCGCAAAGCCGCCAAACGAGATATCGATGCCCTCTGGAAGGAAATCGGGGAATTGCTCAATACGGTCTCCCCAAGCGAATGCACAAACTTCTTCGCCTCTTGCGGGCATGTAAGTACTTAAATCGAAACCGCTCTAGCCTAGTAAACGCTTGGGTGCCCAGGGTTGTAGAAACGTGCGGAAGTCACCAGCTACAAAAGTGACTACAACGGTTATTTTATGCGTGTCAAAAGTGGCTGGAACATAAGGATTCCAAGCAAGTTGCCGTCAGCCATAGAAAGCCGACCGCCGGTTTCCTAAACCGAGGGGTAGGAGCCGAGTTCCCATAGCCCGAGAACTCAGAGCTACTTCTTCCCCTGCGTATTCCACTTGCTGTAGGACCGCCGAGCCATTGGAGTGGCGAGCAATACTTGCCCGACCGCTGCCCCGAATGAATCGTTCGCCTTCGGAGGGCATGTCCCCGTCGGGCCCCACATCCAGCGTGTAGGCACCTGCGTATTGTCGCTTACCGGAAAAGTGACTGGCGCCCTGAAATCTCGTCGCATACTCAAATCGCAGATCATTCGAGGAAAGTTGAGTTATGTGTGGCAATGGTCGGCACCGGCCCGACTTACGACCTGAGCCCGATTGGGAACGATACCAGCGGCGGCCGGCCAACATCAATTGATTCAATGCGAACGAGGTTTTTGGTAGCCACAACAGCTCAAGAATCAAGGGCGATCAAGCCGATGGAGTTTTGGCGAAGGAGTGTGTCCAGCAAAGGCTGGTATGTTCAGTGGGAGTTAGTCCCACCAAGGCAAGAGTCAGGAGCCTTGTAGCTTGGGTCGCATCCGTGGAGGAAACGAAGCGGATGAAGCTGACCGACAAAGCCATCCAAGGGATGGTGAGCGAGTCACCGGGCCGTAACGCAAGTGAACCCATAGGTGGCCTCGACAAAAAAATAGATCCGGAGGCCGAGCCCTCTCCTTCGGGGCGAAGGCAGCATGGCATGACGTGGGCTGACCGAGACGACATGTCACTCCGGCGGGGTGGTAGGGGCAGCACGGTGGCAAGGGCATGTCAAGCAACTGGAGAAACCGTCCTCGTCCCATCGAGAGATCGGTGGAGCAGGGTAGGCCGTATAACCGGAGACAACGGGAAATCGGCTGACGGCGAGACGGTGGCGGTTAGGCTCGAAGTAGCGACGAAGTGGGGTAACGCCCATGGAGCGAAGGGGCCTTGCTGCACAGCAAGTCTTGGCCAACATGGGAGGCAGGGGTGAAATGATAAAAGCGCCCTTTAAGCTGCAAGACCTGCGGCGAAGACTTTACGTCAAGGCGAAGGCTGAACCGACTTGGCGATTCTGGGGGTTGTATGTCCACGTCTGCAAACGAGAAACTCTCTGGGAAGCGTATCAGCTAGCTAAGGAGAACAAGGGAGCCCCAGGAGTAGATGGGGTCACGTTCCAGGCAATCGAGGCTGAAGGCTTGCAGGGATTTCTCGAACAGCTTCGCGAGGAGCTGGTGCAGCGGAGATATCGACCTCGACGGCTGCGGAAGGTAGGGATTCCGAAGGAGGGCGGAAAGGTTCGCCAACTTTCGATTCCTTGCATTCGCGACCGAGTGGTCCAGGGAGCGTTGAAGCTGATCCTGGAACCGATCTTTGAGGCCGATTTCCAACCGGGATCGTTTGGCTACCGGCCGAAGAAGTCAGCCCACGCTGCGATTCAACGCGTCTCGGAGGCAATCGTGCGGCACATGACCTTTGTCGTTGATCTCGACTTGCGTTCCTACTTCGATACGGTTCGACATTCCCTCGTACTGGAGAAGGTGGCACGGCGAGTGAACGACACCGAGGTCCTAGGGCTGCTCAAACTGCTGCTGAAGGCGTCGGGGAAGCAGGGTGTTCCGCAAGGCGGGGTGATTTCGCCCTTGCTCAGTAACGTGTACCTCAATGAGGTGGACAAGATGCTGGAAAAGGCGAAGGAAGTCACCCGCGAGGGGCGGTGGATGAACGTCGAATATGCCAGATTCGCCGATGATCTGGTGGTTCTGGTGAACGCTCATCCCCGGCAGGCCTGGCTTCGCAAGGCAGTGGAAAAGCGGCTACGGGAGGAGTTGGCCAAGCTGCAGGTTGAGGTGAACGAGGAGAAAAGCCGGAGGGTGGATCTTCAGCAAGGAGAGAGTTTCGGATTTCTGGGGTTTGAGTTCCGTCGCATCCGCAGTCGGCGGGGCCGATGGATGCCGCTGCGTACGCCGCGGGGCAAGAAGCGGACGGCATTGCTACGCAAGCTCAAGCTAGTTTTCCGGAGCTATCGCTCTCAGCCTGTGAGGGGGTTGATCGAGCAGATCAATCCCATTCTGCGCGGCTGGGTGAACTACTTTGCGGTCGGGCACTCCAGCCGGTGCTTCTCGTATATCCGCGACTGGGTAGAGAAGAAGATTCGGTGCCACTTGGCGAGGGCCAGACAACGCCCAGGCTTCGGATGGAAGCGGTGGCGTAAGGAGTGGCTGTATGGCACGCTCGGGCTCTTCCACGAGTACCGCGTGGTCCATCAGTCATCCTCCTGGGCAGCCGCCCCGACCCGATAGGCCCCATAACCCTTGCCGTGAAGTGTGCAGGAACGCGTAGTGCGGGAAATCCGCACGCTACGTGTGATGTGGCGGGAGCTGGAAACGGGGCTCGGAGCTTTCTCGGAGCCGCCGCGCCAGTTCCCGACCCTACGTGTGTCCAGCAAAGGCTGGTATGTTCAGTGGGAGTTAGTCCCACCAAGGCAAGAGTCAGGAGCCTTGTAGCTTGGGTCGCATCCGTGGAGGAAACGAAGCGGATGAAGCTGACCGACAAAGCCATCCAAGGGATGGTGAGCGAGTCACCGGGCCGTAACGCAAGTGAACCCATAGGTGGCCTCGACAAAAAAATAGATCCGGAGGCCGAGCCCTCTCCTTCGGGGCGAAGGCAGCATGGCATGACGTGGGCTGACCGAGACGACATGTCACTCCGGCGGGGTGGTAGGGGCAGCACGGTGGCAAGGGCATGTCAAGCAACTGGAGAAACCGTCCTCGTCCCATCGAGAGATCGGTGGAGCAGGGTAGGCCGTATAACCGGAGACAACGGGAAATCGGCTGACGGCGAGACGGTGGCGGTTAGGCTCGAAGTAGCGACGAAGTGGGGTAACGCCCATGGAGCGAAGGGGCCTTGCTGCACAGCAAGTCTTGGCCAACATGGGAGGCAGGGGTGAAATGATAAAAGCGCCCTTTAAGCTGCAAGACCTGCGGCGAAGACTTTACGTCAAGGCGAAGGCTGAACCGACTTGGCGATTCTGGGGGTTGTATGTCCACGTCTGCAAACGAGAAACTCTCTGGGAAGCGTATCAGCTAGCTAAGGAGAACAAGGGAGCCCCAGGAGTAGATGGGGTCACGTTCCAGGCAATCGAGGCTGAAGGCTTGCAGGGATTTCTCGAACAGCTTCGCGAGGAGCTGGTGCAGCGGAGATATCGACCTCGACGGCTGCGGAAGGTAGGGATTCCGAAGGAGGGCGGAAAGGTTCGCCAACTTTCGATTCCTTGCATTCGCGACCGAGTGGTCCAGGGAGCGTTGAAGCTGATCCTGGAACCGATCTTTGAGGCCGATTTCCAACCGGGATTGTTTGGCTACCGGCCGAAGAAGTCAGCCCACGCTGCGATTCAACGCGTCTCGGAGGCAATCGTGCGGCACATGACCTTTGTCGTTGATCTCGACTTGCGTTCCTACTTCGATACGGTTCGACATTCCCTCGTACTGGAGAAGGTGGCACGGCGAGTGAACGACACCGAGGTCCTAGGGCTGCTCAAACTGCTGCTGAAGGCGTCGGGGAAGCAGGGTGTTCCGCAAGGCGGGGTGATTTCGCCCTTGCTCAGTAACGTGTACCTCAATGAGGTGGACAAGATGCTGGAAAAGGCGAAGGAAGTCACCCGCGAGGGGCGGTGGATGAACGTCGAATATGCCAGATTCGCCGATGATCTGGTGGTTCTGGTGAACGCTCATCCCCGGCAGGCCTGGCTTCGCAAGGCAGTGGAAAAGCGGCTACGGGAGGAGTTGGCCAAGCTGCAGGTTGAGGTGAACGAGGAGAAAAGCCGGAGGGTGGATCTTCAGCAAGGAGAGAGTTTCGGATTTCTGGGGTTTGAGTTCCGTCGCATCCGCAGTCGGCGGGGCCGATGGATGCCGCTGCGTACGCCGCGGGGCAAGAAGCGGACGGCATTGCTACGCAAGCTCAAGCTAGTTTTCCGGAGCTATCGCTCTCAGCCTGTGAGGGGGTTGATCGAGCAGATCAATCCCATTCTGCGCGGCTGGGTGAACTACTTTGCGGTCGGGCACTCCAGCCGGTGCTTCTCGTATATCCGCGACTGGGTAGAGAAGAAGATTCGGTGCCACTTGGCGAGGGCCAGACAACGCCCAGGCTTCGGATGGAAGCGGTGGCGTAAGGAGTGGCTGTATGGCACGCTCGGGCTCTTCCACGAGTACCGCGTGGTCCATCAGTCATCCTCCTGGGCAGCCGCCCCGACCCGATAGGCCCCATAACCCTTGCCGTGAAGTGTGCAGGAACGCGTAGTGCGGGAAATCCGCACGCTACGTGTGATGTGGCGGGAGCTGGAAACGGGGCTCGGAGCTTTCTCGGAGCCGCCGCGCCAGTTCCCGACCCTACCAGTTGTTGTCTGAGGACAGATGCACGGCGTGCTGAGCTCTAGACCTCCAGGTCCCTTGGGCTGCTGAATTTGACTGCGACACCGAATGCGACGCTCCCGATGGCTTGAAACGACCGACGCCCGGCCCAAGGATGGAGATAGCCGCAGCCAGAGTCTCTTTTAGGCCGGAGCGCACGTGTTGGCGCATCGCAGCGTCCGCCGCTTCGGGATCGGGTCCCGCGATTACATCGATTACTTTCCGATGATAGTGCGCTGGCATACGGATAGGCATTTGCGCTGCGATGTCCAAAATCCAATTATAGATTAAGAGATTGTTTGTTTTGATCGCATTATGCAGAGCAATGCTCCCTGTGCATTCGGCGATTCGCACGTGTAATGACAAATGATAATCGAAGGCGTGATAAATGATTTTGGGATCAGCGTCTTTGTTCCTGCATTGCTCGAACTTCGCGTCCAAGTTCTCCGCCATTTCGCGCACCTCACGCCGTTCGCGGGGACTAGCCTTCTCGGCAAAAAGTCGCGCGGATTGGCTTTCCAGGGCTTCCCGCATGACATAGAGGTCTCGTATTTCTTGTGGCGTGGGAATGCGAACCCTCGTTCCCGCGCGGGGCCGACTCTCCACCAGCCCTTCATGTTTGAGGCGCAGAATGGCCTCCGAGACCGGTAAGAGGCTCATCCCAAATTGGAGAGCCAACTTCCGGCGTGATATTGGAGTGCCCATCGGTAACTGCCCTTGTAGGATTCCGTCCCGAATGAAGCGGTAAGCCTGTTCAGAAAGGCTGCGGTTCCTGTTGTGGCTTTTGTCCATCTTGACTCAACTCACCCCTTTATATCTATTAAGCATCAGATAATGTAGTTTCGTCTTTCTGTACAGATTGGGTTACCAGTCTGGAAAATCCAGCCACAGTGAAACGTTAGTGCAAACGTGATTTCGAAACCCTAAAACGACGCCGGCTGAAGGCAGCTTGGGAGAGCCGTCTATAAGTGAACCGTTGGAAGCAGCAGTTAGCCCGAACCGGTCGCTTCGAGATTTCGTGTCCGGGCACAAAGGGAGACAGTAGGTTCTGCCGGCCCAGGCGGGGGCGACGAACCCGTTGGAGTACCTTCGGGGATACTGCAAGTAGCGTGAATCACCGACTTTCTATCCCCAGAACTCCGGAGAACTAAGCCGAGTGGCGCGCAGGGCCTTGAGGCGCATGCGTTGCCGCCTAGCTCTGCTCGCGATGTTCTCGATGCAAACCGAATTGTTCGATAACCATCCCTTTCCAATGTAGTACTCAGAGGGCATTACAAATATCTGTAGGCGACAGAGCATCACGCGACAGCTTGAGGTAAATGACGGGTGAACTATTATGAACGACTCGCACTCAAACATTTTAGCGTAATTCTTCAGAAATGCGTCAAATCCTTTCGGCTGACCCCGTTATGCTCGGCTGCATGATCAGAAGAGCAGCTTCGATCCTTTTGACACCAGAAGCGCGAAGCACGCCGGAGGTCTGGGCGCGGGTCAGAAGTCCGCCCCGGCGGGTAGTGCCGCGTGCGCAGATCATCCTCATGGCTGCGACCGGCATCCTTTGCGGGAGATTGCTCAACAGTTGGGAGTATCCCGCCCGAGGGTGCAGCTTTGGTGGCAGCACTTCTTGGCGCTGTGCTCGTCCGGGCTGGAGACTGACGCCCCTTTTCCCGGTCGGATTCCACGCATCGCGGAGAGCAAAGTCCGCGCCTTCTTAGAGGCGATTCTACACAGCCGACCGCCCCACACGACCTATTTGAGCACACGCAGCATGGCTGGGGCCTAAGGTCTTAGCGAAGCCACCATTCGCTGCGTCTAGAAATAACACAACCTTAAGCCCCATGGGGTGCGAACCTTCAAGCTGTGGGGCGATCCTAAGTTTGCGCAGAAACTCCACGACATCGTGGGTTTCCATCTAAACCTCCTGACAATGCACTCGTCTTGTACGTCGGCGAGAAGATCCAAATCCAAACCGTCGACCGCGCCCAGCCCGGTCTGCCCATGAAGGAAGGACGTTGTAGCACGATGACGCACGACTACAAACGCCATGGGACGACCATCCCGTTCGCAGTGCTCAGCACGCTCGATGGGGTGGTCACCGGCGACTTCATGCCTCAGCACCGGCATCGGGAAAGCATCCGTCTTCTGAAGCACATTATCACCCAAGCTTCCCCGCCCTTGGACCTGCACTTGATCGTGGACGAATGTGGCACGCACAAGCATCGTCGCGTGAAAACGTGGCTGCAGCGGCATCCGCGCTTTCACCTGCACTTCACTCCCACTTCGAGTTCCTGGGTGAATCTGGCCGAACGCTAGTTTCGTGAGCTCACCCAGCAATGCCTACATTGAGGATGGCTCCATAATGTGAAAGCCCGCCTCACCCCCAACCAAAACCACATCCAGAATCACAATCAGAATCGCGTAGTACTTGTTTGGAGTGCGCCTGTTGAGGGGAGCATGAGCAAGATCCCCAGGTTTAAGGAAGGGCTAGATGCATGACACAAGCGAGGCTTCGCCTCAGACCGACAACGCATGTTCTGTACCAGCGCAAGGCCCCACCGGCGGGCCGAAATCCGGAAATGGCAAACACACGCGGTCCACGGACCGCGAAGTGGTAATAGGCCTCGAAGGCAAACAGGCGGGCACTCATATTTTGCAGTGATACCCCAGGAATCTGCTCGAAAAAACGCCCCCGAGAAATAGCTTGACATTCTCCGACATCGACAGTATTTGGGCCATCTGACATGTTAGTTGATATTAGATTAGAGCGAACACCTTAGATGCGCAGCACGGGAACTACAACGGTTGACAGGCCAACGTCGGAGGGACCTTCGAGAATCCCGAGGGTGTCAGAGGCTGGCTGTCTCAATTTATATCTGTCTATTTTAAAGCGTCGGTCTTGGGCAAGAATCTACCTGCAGACCGAAGACTCTGGCACCGTTTTGCTGGGCGGCCACCCACCACATGGCCCGAAACCACAACGGCACGGAGCTACGCGTGTTTTGCCTGATGGTGTCCGAGGCCTGATGACTGCAGCCCGTACACTGCAGGAGTACGCCGCGCAGCAGCCAATACTTCTCACGCCGATCGCGCGAACACCGAAACCGACCAGGCCGGCGGAGGCGGAAAAGATACTGCCGACGAGCCTCCTGCGTGGCAAGACGGGTTGCGAACTCCGTCAGGTTCTCGAGGGTAGTCCTCCACTCCGCCGCCATGCGGTACACGGTGGTACCTGAGCCAAGGGAGACCCCAAATTCCCATAGAATTAAAGAACACAGGTGTCATGCCGAAGAGCATTTTTGTCAGGGTCTGGAGAAAGCTATCATGACGCTCATCTGTTCAACAGGAGAGAGAAATGAGCAGCCCAGCAACGCCAGCAGTAGTGGTCGACAGTGAAAGTTCCCCACCTCCACTCGTGCGTCCCAAGGAGCGGTTGCTCTCACTGGACATCTTTCGCGGTATGACCCTTATCGCCATGACCGTGGTGAACATGCCCGGCAACGAGCGCTTTACCTATGCGCCGCTTACGCATGTCCGGTGGAACGGCTGGACGATCGCGGATCTGATCTTCCCGTTTTTCATTTTCATCGTTGGCGTCGCCATGCCGTATTCCTTTGCCGGGCGGCTGGCTCGGAGGGAATCGAAGGGAAAGCTCGTCGCCCATATTCTGCAGCGCACCACGATCCTGTTCGCCGTCGGTGTCTTCATGAACTGGTATACGAATTTCATGGGCGGGCATGACCGCTATCACCTCGCGAACATTCGCATTTTCGGCGCGCTGCAAAGAATCGCTCTCTGCTATTTCTTCGCTTCTCTTCTCTACCTGAAGCTCAAACCCAAGGGACTGGCCATCACCTCTGCCACGATTCTGGTGCTTTACTTTGTTCTGTTGAAGTTCATTCCCGTTCCCGGGCATGGCGCGGGAATGCTGGTAAGAGACGGAAACTGGGTGCAGTACATCGATATGCATGTCATGCCCGGACATCTGGCGAGCCGCACGTGGGAGTCAAAGGGCTGGCTAGGCACACTGCCCGCCATTGCCCAAATGCTGCTCGGTGTACTGACGGGGCTGTATCTCCGCTCCTCGCGCCCGGCGATCCAAAAGGTCCGCCACTTTCTGGTGGCGGGAAACCTGGGACTTCTCGCGGGCTTGGTTTGGAGCGTCTGGCTTCCCATCAACCAGAACCTCTGGACCAGTTCCCTCGTGCTTTTCATCTCTGGAATGGCGCTCGTCATCCTGGCCTGCTGCTATTATCTGGCCGACGTCCGGAAGATCACCTGGTGGACGAAGCCCTTCGTGATCGTCGGGGTCAACTCACTTTTTCTCTGGGTGCTGGGGGGCGATAGCTCTTCGCTGACCGACCTCGAATTGGTCAGACTCCATACGGCCAATGGCGCCATTGTCACCTTGAAATCGCTCATCTACGGCCACCTTGCTTCGTGGGTCGGGCCTATGCATGGATCAGAACTCTATGCCTTCGCCTGGATGGCGCTGTGGCTGGGCATTCTGACGGTCATGTACAAGAAGCGGATTTTCGTCAGGGTTTGACGAAGCTTGCCTGGACTCTGCCGGGAGAACGCACTATGAAGTGTGGGCTGTGGTCGCGGCGTGGTTTCATGTGCCGCGCCGCCGCAGGACTGGCGGTCGCAGGCGTTGCGGGCAACGCGCTCCCGTCTCTGGCGGGTTCCCCAGAGCTCGATGATCTGGCCACCCTCAAGTCCCTGCACGTCTGGGACGGGCGCACCCATCTGATCGGCTTCTCGGGCTCAACCCCACGGGAACGAATGGAGGACATGCTGCGTTTCGCCGACCGCATGGGCGTGGAGCGAATGTGCGTCTTCCTGGGGATGAAGGAGCAATTTCACGTCGGCGCAGAAGGAATGCGTCAACAAAACGACGAGGTGATGGAAGCGCTCAAGTACTCGAACGGCCGTACCTTGGGCTACGCTTTCATCGACCCTTTCCACGATATACAAGCCTGCCTCGATGAAGTGAACCGCTGTGTACGCGATGGCCCCATGGTCGGACTGAAGTTTGAGTATGACACGCTGCGGCATCCCAATGAACAGCCGGGTGCTCCGACGTACGGTGCGCCGCGCCCGCTCGATTTTCTCGATCCCATCTTCGAGCGCGCCGGCGAGCTGAAGGCCGTCATCATGCACCACACCTGGATCAATACTCTGGGGCCGGAGGACACCGCGGAATCGACTCCCATGGAAGTCGCGGCGCTCGCGCGGTGGCATCCTTCTGTCACCGTCGTGTGTGGTCACACGGGCGGGAAATGGGAATTGGGAATTCGCGCCATCCGCGGCGTGAAAAACGTCTACGCCGACCTGTGCGGGTCCGATCCCACGGCAGGCTACACGGAGATGGCGGTTTGGGAACTGGGTCCTGAGCATGTCATGTACGGCAGCGACGTAGGTGGGCGCAGCTTTGCTTCGCAGCTCGGCAAGGTGATGGGCGCCGATATATCCGACTCGAACGCGCCGCCTAATCCTGGGCGGGAACCTACGCCGCGTGCTACAACCCATCCTCAAGGCGAAAGGGTACAGCTATGATCGATACCAATGTGAATCTGCTTCGCTGGCCTTTCTGGCGCTTAGCGGGCATGGGTCTTCCGGAATTGCGACAAAGCTTCTACGACGAGCTTTTGTTGTTCCGACACCGCGCCGCACCAACCAGCCCGAGGTGGCTCCACCGGCGAGGGCACCGGCTAAGGAGGCGAGATAAGGAATTCAGCCAAACACCGCCATGGAACTCAAGCTCAAACCCTGGGAATTCGAAAGGTATTTCGGTTTCCAGAAAAGGAAGAATTACCAGACCGGGCCAGCAGATCAGGTGCTGCTACGCTTCTTGTGAGGTCATTTGGCCCCGTACCAGAATAGGTAGCGATGGCCCAATTTCCCCCCTTATGTCGAGAACCACTATCACGAAAACAGCTCAAAGTACAATGGCCTGAGTGTGAAACTCAACAAACGCACCTCGCATAGTTTGACTTTCCTGGTCGCCTTCGCATGGCAGAAGGCCCTGGATAACATGGACTCGATAGGCGACGCCACATCGGCGATTTTCCCGAATTACAACGCCAACCCTACGCGGTTTAGCTTCGGCCAGTTTTGGGGGCCCACGGCGTACGACATCGAGAAGATCTTCACCGCGAGCTATACCTATGGCATTTCCTTCAAGACTCAAAGCAAATGGGCGAATGCGGCGCTCGCGAATTGGTCACTATCCGGGTATGTCGCGGCCGATAGCGGCGCACCCTATTTCGTGTTTATCGAAGGTGACAATGAGAACATCGGTGGCGTCGGACGCCTGGATGAATTCCCCAATTGGGTCGGTGATCCCAACGCGATCTCGAAGCGAACCTCAACGGAGTGGTTCAATACTGCAGCCTACCAAATGCCTCTGTATGGGACCGCCGGCGATGCGGGCAAGCACGCTCTCTTCTCCGATCCCCTGCTGAATTGGAATTCTGCCTTCACAAAGAGCTGGCCTTTCGGAGAGAACAAATCGGTGGAGTCCCGAGGAGAGTTCTTCAACATCTTGAACCAAAGTACCTTCGCTGCTCCGTTTAGCCTAATCAATGACCCTAATTTCGGAGAGGTGAATACAACCCGTCAAAATGGACGGCAGATTCAATTCGGTATCAAGATGCACTTTTGAACACCCAAGGAGGTTCAGCAAAGATCCTTTTGTCCACAAACTGTGCGGCAGGAGGTCCACTATGAAAGCCAACCGCAGGCAATACCTTGAGCGTGATGTTCAAGGAACCATGGGCGCGACCCTAGCCATGTCCGGGCTGGGTGGCGTGCGGATAACGGCAGCGGAAGCGAATCAGCATCAATGATTTCAATCCGGACGGAGTTTCTGGCAGGCACAGGGTCCTTCCGCCACTGGTGATCTGCGCCGTTGGGGCGCACTGAGATAACCGGGCTAAACAACGCGGAGAGTACGGAAGTGAACATAGGGTCAGAACAGTAGCAATGCCTTCCGGTAAGATCAATGATTTCAATCTGAACGGGATTTTTGGCATGGACAGGTGTGCTGCCCTCTTGTATCTTTATCTTACGCGGCGAGATCACCTTCAACTGCAAAAGTATGGCATTATGGCTTCTCGCCCCGCTACTGGATTCAGGCGAGTGGAGGCAAAGGTTAGTTTCCACAAACTACGGCACAGAGGTCACGCATGATCAAATGTCCCCGCCGCTATTTTCTGGGTTCCTCAGCAGTCTTGCTTGGGTCGAAACTCCTCGAGGTCCTCACCACACCGTCTCATCGTTGGAAAGGCGCCCCTGCGCTCCAGGGCGCTACAATTCCAAATCCGGAGAATTCCTCCTCGGTCACATTTGTAGATGTGGCCGAACAGGCGGGGCTGAAAGTCCCCAACGTGTGGGGAGGGGTTGATAGCAAGAAGTATATTATTGAAACGAAAGGCACCGGGCTTGCCTTCTTCGACTACGACAACGACGGTTGGCTGGATATTTACCTGACCAATGGTGTTCGGTTCGATGAGATCTACGAGCCTGGCAACACACCCCGCCAGCATTTGTACAAGAACAATCGTGACGGCACGTTCACCGATGTGACGGAGAAGTCCGGCCTCGGGCGCACCGGGTGGGGCACCGGCGTTTGCGTGGGCGATTACGACAACGACGGCTGGGATGACCTGTTTTGCTGCTATTGGGGGCATAACCTCCTTTGGCACAACAATGGCGACGGCACTTTCACAGACGTTACAAAGAAAGCAGGACTTTGGGAGGATCGGGTTCGTTGGGGCTCGGGTTGCACGTGGTTCGACTACAATCGCGACGGATTCCTGGACCTGTTTGTGTGCAACTACCTGGAGCTCGACATCAGCAAAGTGCCAGTGCCCGGCCAAGCCACTTACTGCATGTGGAAAGGCATCCCAGTATTGTGCGGTCCGCGGGGCCTTCCCAGCGGGCTGAATATCCTCTACCGGAACAATGGCAATGGAACATTCACCGACGTTTCGGAAAAAGCCGGCATCCTGGAACCGGGGCCACGCTCTTCACTGATGGCTGTCGCGTACGATTTCGATAACGACGGCTGGCCGGATATTTACGTGGCCGTGGATTCCGGGCCCAGCATCTTGTTCCACAACAAACACGACGGGACTTTTGAGGACATCGCGGTGATGGCCGGGTGTGCATACAACGAAGATGGCGCGGAGCAGGCCGGCATGGGTTTGGCTGTCGCTGATTATGATTGTAACGGCTGGCTCAACATTTTTAAAACCAACTTTTCAGATGACACACCGAACGTGTATCGCAACAACGGCAACGGAACGTTTTCGGACGTAGCTTCACACGTTGGGCTTGGCGTTTCTCAATACGTCTGTTGGGGCGCGGGGTTCATGGACTATGACAACGATGGTTGGACCGACATTCTTTACGTGACGGGGCACGTCTACCCGGAAACCATAAAATATAGTGTGGGCCCGCAGTTCAAGACCCCGCGAGTTGTTTACAAGAACCTCGGAAACGGCAAGTTCAAGGACGTTTCGGCACAACTGGGGCCAGGCATCAGCGAATGTTACTCCAGCCGCGGTTGTGCCTTCGGTGATTACGACAATGATGGCGACATGGATGTTCTAGTGCTGAACATGAACGATGTGCCGTCGCTCCTCCGTAACGACGGTGGCAATAAGAACAACTGGATCAAGATCAAATTGCTCGGGACCAATTGCAACCGCACGGCAATCGGAGCGCGGGTGCGCGTAGTCACTGGGAAGCATACACAAATCGATGAGGTCCACAGCGGAAGTAGTGTGATGTCGCAAAGCGACTTGCGCCTTCACTTTGGCGTGGGACAATCCAAGCAGATTGATGCAATCGAAGTGAAGTGGCCGACGACGGATAAGGTGGAACGGTTCACTAATGTCGCGGTCAATCAGATCCTAACAATCAAAGAGGGATCGGGAATAATAAGGAGGGAAAACCGGGAAGATCGATCGCCTCACGGTCCCCGGGCGGGATCTTGACAAATCGAAGTTAACGCTGAGAGGCTGAAGAAACGAATGCCAAGGGGTGAATTACCAGTCCGGTAAGCCGATCACGTGCCGCCACACTTCTGGTAAAACTATTTGGTCACTTGTACTTTGCCCTCCGCCTCAGCTCTTGTCTGGTTGATTATCTTCGTGGATCTTGCAATGTACGCATCCAGAGGGATTAAACCGTACTCCCCGATAAGGTCTTCCACTCTCACCTCTGGGTCGAGCGATGCCAGCGTTATCCAGTCGCTGTCATGGTACCAGGTGACCTCGACTCTCAACCCGTACTTCTGCTGGATTTCCCGCGCCTTTGGAGCGTTGTAGTCAGTCTCAAAGAGGCGCTTGCCGAGGGGAAGCACCGCTCCTGCCCATTCCTGATAGACACCTGTGGTGGCCAGGACCCGCCCTGTGATGTCGTAAATGGACGCAGACGCCCTGCCGGTCGAAGAGATAATGAAATATTCGTTGGTCAGCGCCAAAGCCGGAAGTTGCATTGCCGCCGGATAGGCCGAGGGCCAGATAACGAGCTGTGCACCATGCTCTTTAAGCTTGTGCCATTCGTCGCGCCAGTTCACGTCAAAGCAAATCTGGAGTCCGATGGTGCCGAAGTCCGTTTTGAACACGGATAAACCTGTATCCTCACCCGGCAGGATTCCGCGTTTGATTTCCTGGTCCGTGGGATGGAGCTTGTTGTACTGTCCGACGATCTGCCCCTGGCGGTCCATCAGGATTGCGGAGTTGTGAATTTTGCCGTCTTTTTTGGTGATCAATCCAAAGGCTACATAGGAGGAGTGCTCGCGTGCCCAGGCCGCCAGCCTGTCTGTGACGGGCCCAGGGACGGTCTGCGGTGTGCGTCCGCTGAAATGTTCGGGGAGGCAGACAATGTCCGGGTGGAAAGAAGCCGCACGATTCAGGAGCTCAAGCGTCGGCTCCAACAGGTTGTTTCCTTCTACATCCAGTCCCTCCTGGCTGACCGTGACTACTCGAACCAAATGGTTGCGCACAGCGGGATTTGGTCCTGCCCCAGCCGTTCCAACGCATGAAAAGATTACCGTCACTGCCAGAAGTGATGAGAATCGCGATTTCATAATCGTTTCTCCTACGGTCAGAGATCCATCCGCCGGGGCGGTGAACGGCTTACCGGCTTGATAGCCACAACATTTTGCGAGGAGTGTACGCCCCTGCGGGAACATGTCAACCGGAATTTGCACTATAACTTCCCGGTCGGCCGGCAACATACCCTTCACCACTTCTCAAGGCATTAGCCCGGCGGATCTTTAGCAGACAGGCCCATGCGCGAGCGTAATGGCCGGTGAACACGCCAAGATCAAACTCATGAGTAGGAAGGTCAGCGATCTCATGATTGTTCCTCCAGTTATCAAAATGACCCTTCGTCGGGCATTGGCGATGCTCTTGCAGCTTCGCTTGCTGCCACGTTCCCAAAAGAGTTTACTGCCATGAAAGGTGATGTCTAGCTGCCTGAGCAAACGTGCTTGTGCTTGAGCTTTTGTCAGCGCGTCAAATGTCCAGTCTAATCAGCACGTGGTCGGTCCGCTTAAGGCGGCTTTTGTGGTAGCACGCCCGGCCCAGTGGAAACCGATGGATTACAACCTTCGCAAATATCCTTCGCAAATATCTATTGACACGGAGATTGAAAGAGACTAGAGTCCGCGCCATAAATGCATTAGAAAGTCAGCGTATTTAAGTTTTCCTCCAGTGGTTAACGAAAGACGGTTGACCATGCCAATCATGTCTCGTCTTTAACTCGCATAGTCTAAGTACGGGGTAGTGCGTATGACCCCATCAGCCGTTGCAGCTCGACCGCCATATTTCAACCGCCGAAAGAAGGGCGGAGGGAGAGGTGTGGAATGATAAGCATTCATTCTAAGGTGTGGAGCGCGTTTACAGGCTTAGTGCTGCTGGTCATGTTCTTGGCCTGCAGTGTGAATATGAAGGCCCAACTGGGCACCGCCGCCCTGAGTGGCGTGGTGAGCGATACTTCGGGAGCTGGGATTCCGGGTGCGCAGGTGACGCTGCAAAGTACCCTCGAACGAGCCAGCCGCCAAACGGTTACTGACTCTACTGGGGGGTATGTCATTCCCGCCATACTTCCCGGCACCTATCAGTTGCTGGTCAAGGTGACCGGTTTCGAGACACAAACCCTTACCAACATCGTCTTGGTGGCTGGGCAGGGGAGCACTCTCAATGCGACTTTATCCGTAGGCAGAACGGTAACGGAAATGGAGGTCAAGGAGGCTCCGCCTCTCCTGCAGACGACCACGGCCACGGTGGGGTCTGAAGTCACGGGAACGCAATTTGTTGAGTTGCCCACACTGGGCAGGAGCTTTCAAGCCCTCTTAGCCATTCTTCCCGGAGTGGCATACATCCGCACGGGTGGATACAACTTCAGTGTGGGCTCGTCGGGTTTTAACAGTACCGGGGCGGGAGAAAACCCCTCCGTATACGGCCAGCGAAATCGGGACAACAACTACACGATCGACGGTGTCCCAAATAACCAAGTCAGTTATAACGGCATCCCAACCTATCCTCCGCCGGAAGCGATTGGGGAAATGAAGGTAGAATCGGGCGCGGATTCGGGCGCCTACGGTTGGTCTGCCGGAGCGACCATAACCTTGGTGACCAAAGCGGGGACCAACCGATATCATGGGGACGCTTGGGAATTCCTGCAAAATAACGCGTTGAATGCCAGGAGCTTCTTCCTACCCAGTGTCGGAGCCTTTAAGTGGAACCAATTTGGGGGCACATTTGGCGGACCTCTGGTCATTCCGCATCTGCTGTCCAAGGGAAGAGCGTGGTACGTCTATGGGTGGTACGAAGGGGTTCGCATCCACAACGCCGACAACTTCACGGGTTTGGTACCCACGGCGGCGGAGTTAAACGGCGACTTCTCCGGGGAGCCGCAACTTTATGATCCCTACACGAGCGTGGCCAACCCTGACGGCAGCCTCGCTAGCCGGCAACCTTTTGTGGGGAACAATATCTCCAGTAGACTGAATTCCTCAGCGCTGATTATTGCCAAGGCGCTTTACCCCCTCCCGAATCTTGCGCCAGGGGTCATTCCTGGAGTTAATTACCTAAATACGGGCGCAGACACCAGCACCTATGACCAGTGGAGTGTCCGCGTGGATCACCAGTTTGGCCAGAAGGACAGCTTCTACGCCCGCATTACTGATGCACGAAACCCGCAGTCCAGCATTGGCTTGCCTGCCCTTCCTTCAGGTGCCACCAATCACTTTACGAATATAGCCGTCAGCGACACGCACACCCTTAGTGCTACAAGTCTGGTGACGGTCCGATTTGGATTGGAGAGGACGAACCCGGAATACGGTAGTGCGGGACCGGATGTGCTCAAGGCGGCGGGCATGGTGGATGCTTTTCCTCCATACCGCGGGAAGTTCGATCTATTGCCTCCCCTGTCGATCGGTGACTATGCGGGTATCGGTCAGGGTATGGGCAGCGACGGGCCTGAGTTCTTGTGGTCGTGGACGGCCGACGCACAAAAAACCAAAGGACGCCACACGATCTCGTTCGGTGGGCGTGTGGCGCGCAACACGTTCTTCACCGACTGTCAGACCGGGACTTTTGAAGAATTCACCGCGGACCAGACAGGTTTTGGCGCGGGGACTGGAGGTGCTCTGGCGAGCTTTCTGCTGGGTTTGCCTGATGCGGCCGGGCGCCTCGCAGGAACTACCGCCGGCGACTATTCGGACATGGCGTACTCCTACTACGTGCATGATAGCGTTCGAGTCACTCCCAAGTTGACTCTCAACGTCGGATTGCGGTGGGATTACGCTGCTCCGCTGGTAAACAGCTATGGGAGCTCAACCTTTCAGTGGGAGACGGGCCAGATGCTCTGGGACATCAAGAATCCCGTCACTGGGGCTCCTGCCAACGTTCGGCGGGGCGGAGTCGCTCCAGATTATCGCGGCTACCAGCCCCGATTGGGGATTGCCTATTCCATAACTCCAAGGACGGTGGTCCGCGCGGCCTACGGCCTTTTCACTGACGCGTTCGGTGCCACAGCACAAAGCGAAGAGAGCAACCACGGCAACTGGCCCTTCTCGTTCAGCGAAACCCTGGGGAGCCTGAACTTGACGACTCCCACCGCTTTTATTCAGAACCCGTTTCCCGGTCCTGCGGTCGCTACCGCCACGGCTTTGGGGTTGTCGCAGGGCATGAATTTTGATACTTCAAGTTCGCGAACAGGCTATGTGGAAGAGTGGAACTTCTCCGTGCAACGGCAGCTCACACCCTCCATGATGCTGGAGGTCTCCTACGTAGGATCCCACGGCGTCAAGCTTCCCTCCCAAATCATCGACAACGTGGCGGTAACCCCTGGTACGGACCCTTACCAGAATAGGCAGCGATGGCCCGATTTCCCACCTTACGTCGAGAACAATTATCACGAAAACAGTTCAAGGTACAACGGCTTGAGTCTGAGACTTGATAAGCGCACTTCAAAGAATTTGACTTTCCTGGTTGCCTTCACTTGGCAAAAGGCCTTGGATGACGCGGACGGGATAAGCTCCACCGCGGCCCTGATCAGCAGTTCTTCTGGGTCTAACCCCACGCGGTATACCATCGCCGATCACGAGTTTTGGGGGCCAGCGGGATTCGACATCGAGAAGATATTTAACGCCAGCTATATTTATGAGATTCCCTTCAGGAGTCAGAGCCCATGGGCGAATGCGGCGCTCGCCCACTGGTCGCTATCGGGCAATATCGCGGCCGATGGCGGCACGCCCTATGTCGCATATATCCATGGTGACAACGAGAATATAGGAAGTGTCGGACGCATGGACCAATTCCCCGATTTGGTCGGCGATCCCAACGCGATTTCGAACCGAACCCTAACGGAGTGGTTCAATACCGCAGCCTACCAAATGCCGCCCTTTGGGACCAAAGGCCATGCGGGTAAGCATGCTCTCTTCTCCGATCCGCTATTGAACTGGGATTCTGCGTTTATGAAGCATTGGCCCTTTGGAGAGAATAGATCCGTGGAGTTCAGGGGAGAGTTCTTCAACTTCTTGAACCAAACTACCTTTGCTCCTCCGCATAGCCGCCTCCCTGACTCTAATTTTGGATTGGTGAATTCCACCCGGCAAGGAGGACGGACGATTCAATTCGCCCTAAAGCTTCACTTCTGAAAACCCCGGATGGAACGAGTCTACCGGGCATCAGCGCGTTATCCACTTGGAGTAAGTCGGCGCATGGCACAAGGCAAGATTCGCATGTGCTTGCAACGGGTAGTAAGCCGATTGCTGCCAGAACGGATTCTCGCCGGTCCCATAACCGCCTGAGCTTGTAGGAGGGGCGTGGGAGTGGCGCCGAGGACGGTGGCGGCGCAGGAGGACATGAGTGATTCCACTGTTACTACTCGCCGTTAGCCTCCACACGAACTTCGAAGCTGGAAGTCTGGGGAAGGTCGAGCCGGTCTCGCCCACGCACTTTCGCTGCGCGGTAAATGGTGAGGTGGATCAGAGAGGGAGAAACCGCCAGGCCAGCTGGTACTATCTCCGTCTAGACGACGCCGCGGGGCGGGAAATCACCCTAGACCTGGTCGACCTTGTGGGCGAATACAACTACAGCAGTGTCGACCTGTCAGTTACAAAAACTACGCGACCTGCCTTCAGTTATGATAACAAGACCTGGCAGTTTTTCAGTGATCAGGAAGTCCAATGGAACAACCAGACGACTAGTCTCTCCCTGCGTTTCACGCCTCTGAAAAACCGCATGTGGATTGCGCACGTGCCCCCTTACACCACCGGTGATCTGGCGCGCCTGCTGGCCGCTTCCGGCGGCAGCCCCTATCTCCACAAAGAAGTCGTCGGCAAGACGGTTGAGGGAAGGGACATGTTGCTGCTCACGGTCACCAACCCCTCAGTTTCGGATGCTAATAAGAAAGTGTTATGGCTGATGGCCCGGCAGCATGCCTGGGAAGCCAGCACTTCCTGGGTAGCTGAAGGCGCACTTGGCTTCTTGCTTTCCTCCGATCCGAGAGCTGAACGCATTCGCGACGAGGCCGTCTTCAAGATCTTTCCAATGGCCGATCCGGACGGCGTGGCCCGCGGCGGCGTCCGATACAACGACCATGGCTATGACTTGAACCGAAATTGGGACACCGTGGATCCGAAGCTGATGCCCGAAATCGCAGCACAACACAAAGCCATGCTGGATTGGGTCGATGCAGGACGGCGGATTGATCTCTTCCTTTCCATGCACAACACCAATGGAGAGTACTTGGAGGGACCTCTCTCTGCCGGCAGTCCGCAGATTCAACAGCTAATCAAACGCTTCTTTGACCTTCTGGTCGCAAATACATCGTTCGATCCCGGCGTACCACTGCGCGACGCCGGTTTCTCTACCACCCCCGGAATGCCGGGCCGGATGACCGTGGACCAGGGGTTGTTTCATGACCGCAAGATTCCTGCTACGTTGACGGAGCAGACCGTAGATTTCGACTCCAAGCTTGGGCGCGTCCCTACCACTGAGGACCGTCTGGCCTTCGGCGCAGGCTTGGTCAGATGCATGTGGGCGGCGGTCACAGACGGCCATCCGTGAGTTCTCGAAAGCCGCGGTGTGCCTGCGAACTTTCGCGATCCTTAGCGGGGAGCCAGATTCTTCGCGGAGTTTGCCACCAGCCTCTCCGCTGTGCTCAGAGCGATTCGAAGTGGAGCGAGTCGACTTCTTCGTCGGGGGGTGACGGCCCACAGGTCACCTCTTAGCTGGCCGTCACAGTGGTCTCGGCGCTTGCCTCCGGCAGTTTTTATGGCAAGGCCCCAACTTCTTGAAGCAAGCGCGCGTTCTCGTCCTCGTCTCGGTGTACTTCCGCTTTTTCCTTTGCCAACGCGGCCGCAGCCTTCTCGCGTTGACCATCAACTGCATAGAGCCGCGCGAGTTCCGTGTAGGCCTTCCGGTAGTGGGGTTGGAGTGCCACCGCAGTCTCCAGGTCCGCGATGGCTTTTGGCCGCTCACCAACGTGTGAAAGCACCTGCGCCCGGTAGAAGTAGGCGTAGGCCAAGCGGGGATTAAGATCCAGTGCCCGGGTCAACTCCTTCCGACTTTCCTCAAACTTGTCGTTTTTGTATAAGGCCACTCCCAATAATAGATGAAATTCAGGCACGTCAGGTTTTAGAGCGACGGCATGCTGGAATGCCGCCTCCGCCGTACCAAAGTCCTTTTTCTGGAGGTCCACCACTCCCAAGAGCATGTGGGCCTCGGCATAGGAGGGCGCGAGTCGAATGGTGTCCTCACAAGCGTTGATCGTTTCCGTAAACTTGCCCAGCGAATAGTAATTTACCGCGGCGCGGTAGTGAATAGCGGGGATCTGGTCATTGAGCGCGCGGGCTTTCTCAAGGATCGTCAAGGCATCCTGGTAGTTCAGCTCAAGCTGCTTTACCCAAGCATAGGCTACCAAATAGTCGACATTCTGGGGCTCTGCCTCAACGGCCGCGGACAGGTCTGAATCAGCAACCACCAGGTTCTCGGTCAGCGCTCGAGCCTCGCCGCGCAGGAACATGGTTTCGCCCGGCTTGCCAGCTTCCGGCGGCAAATCTCTTAGTACGAAGAGAGTCTCCTTGGGATCTCCCACCTGCAGGCTTACGCGTGCCAGCGCCAGGGCAATACTCGGTTCGCGCGGATTCGCCTTATTGGCGGTTTCAAGCAAGGAACGGGCCTTCTGGGCTTGGCCATGTTGCAGGCAGAGTCCGGCGAGGATCACAAGCAAGCGGGTATCGCCGGGAATAGCTTGCACGGCTTGATCGACAGCCTGCAGCGCGGCGGGGCTGTTACCAAGCTCGAACTGGGCGCGTATCAGGCTGGCCCAGATTTCCCTATTATGAGGTGATTGCGTCCGGGCCTGCTCAAGATACGGAACTGCTTCGCGGGGCCGCCGCACATCGAGGAGAGCTACACCAAGGGGGTAATTTGGCGCTGAGTACTTCGGATCCCTGGCCAATGCCAAGCGCAACTCGCGAATTCCGTCTTCGGGTTGACCCGATTTCAGATAGGCAATTCCCAGGTTGTAATGTACGCCCGCTGAATCATTCCCCCGATGAATGGATTGCTGAAAGTCGGTAATCGCCTGAGCCAGATCCCCCGTGCCGGCCTCGGCCATCGCCAGATAGCTGATATTCTCGGCCGAGGGGGAAAGCTTCACCACTTCGGAGAGTATTTGCCGGGCCTGGGCAAATTCGCCGGCTTTGAGAGCTCGAATCCCATCTTCCAGGCTCGCGTTTGTGGATTGTCCGCCACCGACGGCCACTGAACCCGCCAGGCATAATCCCATCAAACCGGACACTAAGATCCTCCGCGCTCCCATGACCAACCTATCTTATACCCCAAAGGCAAGAGGTTGCATCCCTGATCCAGTTGCCAGCACTCAACTACGTGCGCCACTCCGACGCTCTGGTTGAGCATTTAGGTAAGTTGTGCTTCCCTCAGCATCCGCCGGAGGGTTTTGAGGTCTCTGCGCATGGCCGACAAGACCTGGGACTTGTCGATCTTCAACGTTCGGGCACCCATGTCCGCACCGCCCAATGGGTATTCGAATTGTAGCTGGATGGGTCCAGAGAATTTGGCTTCTTTCAGCAGCGTAAAGTAGGAGTTGAAATGGACCATCCCCTCGCCCAGGGGGCAAAACTGCGGCTCCCACCGTCCCTTAGCGTCCTTGCCCCATTTAAAATCCTTGATCGACGTTCCCTGGATATAGCCCGATTCTCCCATCAGGCGCACGTAATTGATCCACCCTCCCCAGCCTCCTTCGATGACCGCTTGGGCGATGTCGAGGTTGGAGCTAATCCATTTCGGGTCAGAGTCCTTGATAATCCACCAAAGGTCCCAGAGGGAGCAGCCCACTTCCGAACCATGATGATTGTGATACATCGCGCACATGCCGTACTTCTGGTTGATTGCCTCGAGTGTCTTGACCCGCGCCTTAAGCTCGGCGAGCCGCTCCACCAGCGTCTTCCCCCCAGGGAGGAACAAGCCTCGGCCTTCTTCGGTCTCCTCAGACGACGGCGAATCCGTCCAGTAAAACCAACCCCACCGATAACGATGAATGCCCAGCGAGTTGGCGGTTCGCAAAATATCTTCTGCATGAGGGGAATGCGCGTCCGCGATCCCAGCCGTGATCATCGGTACGTCCAGACCTGCCTTGCGCACGATATCAACAACTTTGGGTAAGTCGTCCTTCACGCGCTCCGGCTCGACATGTCCACCCTTTCGCACCGTCAGGTCAACCCCATCAAATCCCAGGTCCGAGGCGGTTTTGGCCATCTCCTCCCATTCCAGGAATTGCAAGTGCTTGGAAAAGATGCAAACCCGGATGCGATCCGGAGGCTCGTCCTGGGCAAGCGAAGTAGATCGAAAACCTGGCAGACCAGCCATAACTGCAGCGCCACCCACGCTGGTCAGAAACGTTCGGCGGGTTAGCTCATCCTTTAGTTTGCCCATCGTGGTTGCAATTTTCCGTTCCCGTTCGTCGGTTCAACCGAGTCCAGCAAAACCCTTTTCCCTGACTACACACATTCAGCACAAGCTATCGAGAAGCAGCCTGAAATGAATCTTCCTTGGCCTGCCTGACAGCCTAAAATCGTAACCACGCCATACCAGTGATGCGGAGTGGCTGTGTAAACAGCATCGACGTGATGGTCATCCAGAATAGTTCGAGAGTTTCCAACCTCCTTGGGTCTCTTGCCCGAAACCTCGTTCAAGAAATTACCTCTGGTTGGCTTTCAGACTGCTCCTCCGGCCGCACAGTTTGTTGATAAAAGGAGTTTTGTCGAACCTCCTCGGGTCTTCAATAATGAATCTTGATAGCGAATTGGATCTGCCGTCCATTTTGACGGGTGGAATTCACCACTCCGAAATTAGAGTCATTAATTAGACTAGCCGGAGGAGCGAAAGTATGCTGGTTAAGAAAGTTGAAAAACTCTCCCCTGAACTCCACCGATCTATTTTCTCCAAAAGGCCACCGCTTCGCGAACGCCGAATCCCAGTTCAAGAGCGGGTCGGAGAAGAGAGCGTGTCTACCCGCATTGCCAGAGGACCCATACGCGGGCATTTGGTAGGCCGCAGTATTGAACCACTGCGTGGGGGTTCGTTGCGAAATCGCGTTGGGATTACTGACCAGATCGGGGAATTCCATCAGCCGTCCCACGCTCCCAATGTTCTCATTGTCACCATCGATAAACACAAAGTAAGGCAAGCCGCCATCGGCCGCAATATTGCCGGAGAGCGTCCAGTGGGCGACCGCCGCATTCAACAAGGAGCTTTGGGTCTTGAAGGGAATTTCATAGATGTAGCTCGTGTTAAATATTTTCTCTATGTCGAAACCCGCCGGTCCCCAGAACTGGCGAATGTTAAACCGCGTCGGGTTCGCGTTGTCATGTGGGCGAGCCGCATTTACACCGGAGCCTATCGAGTCCATGTTGTCCAGGGCCTTCTGCCAGGTGAAGGCGACCAGGAAGGTCAGATTCTTGGTGGCGCGTTGGTCAAGTCTAAAACTCAAACCATTGTACCTGGAGCTGTTCTCGTGATAGTTGTTCTCGACATAAGGCGGGAAATTGGGCCATTTCTGCCTATTCTGGTAAGGGTCCGTGCCGGGGGTTGACGCCGTGTTGTCGATGATTTGCGAAGGTAGCTTGAGGCCGTGGGATCCTACGTAAGAGGCCTCCAGCATCAGCGAAGACGTAAGTTGGCGTTGCACGGAGAAGTTCCACTCTTCCACATAGCCCGTTCGCGAGCTCGAAGTATCATAGTTCATCCCCTGAGCCAACCCCAAAGCAGTGGGGGTAGGGACCGCAGGACCGGGAAACGGGTCCTGAATAAAAGCCATCGGAGTGGTCAAGTTGAGGCTTCCCAGGGTTTGGCTGTAGGCAAAGGGCCAGTTACCGTGGTTGCTTTCTTCGTTTTGTCCCGTGGCCCCGAAGGCATCGGAGAAGACGCCGTAGGCACTGCGGACCACGGTTTTTGGAGTTATGGAATAGGCGACCCCAAATCGGGGCTGGTAGCTGCGATAATCCGGGGCCACGCCCCCGCGCCGAATGTTAGCAGGGGCACCGGTAATGGGATTCTTGACGTCCACGAGATACTGGCCTGTCTCATACATGAAAGTGGAAGCCCCGTAGCTGTTGATCATGGGAGCGGCATAATCCCATCGCATCCCGAGGTTCAAGGTCAACTTCGGGGTGACGTGAAAACTATCGTGCGCATAGTAGGAATACACCATGTCCGAATAGTCCCCAAATGTCTTTCCGGGGAGGCGCCCGGCCGCCTCGGGCAATCCCAGTAAGAAGCTCGCCAGAGCACCTCCAGTTCCCGGACCAAAAGCTGTCTGGTCCGCGGTGAATTCTTCAAAAGTGCCGGTCTGACAGTCGGTGAAGAACGTGTTGCGCATAACGCGGCCACCGAACGAGATCGTGTGGCGTCCTTTGGTCTTTTGTGCGTCTACCGTCCAAGACCAGAGGAACTCAGGCCCATCGCTGCCCATACCCTGTCCGATGCCCGCATAGTTACCGATCGAAATGGGAGGCAACAAATCGAACGTGCCGTGGTAGGGAGGAAAAGAACTCGTCATGCCCGCTGCCTTGAGCACATCCTGGCCCCCAGTAAAGTATTCTGGGTTCGTTCTCTGAAGTCCGAATCGGACCGTAACCAGAGCTGTAGGGCCAATGGTGTGGGTGTCGCTGACGGCGACATTCATGAAGTTGTCTGTTGAGCCTGATGGGAGAGCGGGCAATCCAATGCTTGACTGCGGGTTTCGGGAATCGGTAAAGCGGGCATAAAAGCTGTCCTTCTGGCCAAACTGGTGGTCAACGCGGATGCTCCACTGGTCATAGGTGCTTATGTCAGCACCCGTATTCAGGTAGTTGACCCCGGGAATGACCCCTGGAGCAAGATTGGGGGCAGGGTAAAGCGCCTTGGCAATAAGCAATGCGGTGGAATTCAGTTCGCCACCGATCTGGTTCCCCATAAAGGGTTGCCGACTGGCGAGGCTGCCGTCAGGGTTGGCCACGCTCGTGTATGGATTATAGAGTTGCGGCTCCCCAGAGAAGTTCCCTTCTAATTCATCAGCCGTGGGCACCAGACCTGTGAAGTTGTCGGCGCGGTGGATGCGTGCCCCTTCATACCATCCGTAGATGTACCATGCCCTTTCCTTGGACAGCAGATGCGGAATGACCAGAGGTCCCCCAAAAGTTCCCCCAAATTGGTTCCATTTAAAGGCTCCTACACTGGGCAGGAAGAAACTCCTGGCATTCAACGCGTTATTCTGCAGAAATTCCCAGGCGTCACCGTGATACTGATTGGTCCCCGCCTTGGTTACCAGCGTAATGGTTGCACCCGAAGACCAACCATAGGCGCCGGAGTCCGCACCCGATTCCACCTTCATTTCCCCAATCGCCTCGGGCGGAGGATACATAGGAATGCCGTTATAACTGATTTGGTCATTGGGGACGCCGTCGATCGTGTAGTTGTTGGACCGATTTCGTTGGCCGTATACGGAGGGATTTACCGATGCCCCCACACTGTTGTATCCGCCCCCACCAATGCTGAAGTTGTAGGCATCGGTGGCGACGTATGCCACTCCGGGAAGAATGGCCAGGAGTGATTGAAAGCTCCGGCCTAGCGTCGGCAACTCAACAAATTGGCTTCCCGTGACTTCCGACCCCACGGTGGCGGTAGTAGTCTGGAGGAGAGGCGGCGCCTCCTTGACCTCCATTTCCGTTACCGTTTTGCCTACGGTTAGAGTCGCATTGAGCGTGCTCCCCTGCCCAGCCACTAAGACGATGTTGGTAAGGGTCTGCGTCTCGAAACTGCTCGCCTTGACCACCAACTGGTAGGCACCCGGAAGTATGGCGGGGATGACATACGCCCCAGTAGAGTCAGTAACCGTTTGACGGCTGGCTTGTTCGAGCGTACTTTGCAGCGTCACTTGCGCGCCCGGAATCCCAGCCCCCGAAGTATCGTTCACCACGCCACTCAGTGTGGCGGTGGCCAGTTGGGCCTTCAGATCCATACCGCAGCCCGAGAACACGACCAGCACAACTAAGCCTGTAAACGCACTCCACACCTGAGATCGAGTGCTTCTCATTGCGCACCTCTTTCTCTGCTTTTCCTGCGGCAGTTGAACTGTGATGGTTGATGGGGTCATACGCGTTACTCCGCACTGAGACTACGCGTACAAGAAATGAGACGACGCTGGCATATCGAGTGCAGTTCATTAACCATTGGAGGAAACGCAAACTGCCATGTCAGTTTAATCTGCCTTAATTTCCGTGTCAAGAGGCTTTTTGCGATGTTCTTGCGAGGTTTGTAATGCCTCGGTTTCGGGTGGGCGGGGTGTGTCACCTGTGCCTACCAAAGACTCCGTCCGGATAGAAATCGTTGATGTTGGTCCGCATCCGCTGCTAAGCTTCCCGCTCCCATGTTTACCCTATTCCTTTCCTTCCTGGGTACCATCCGCGCCTGCTTCCAAACACGGGCGGCCTTGCAGTTAGAGATTCTTGCCCTCCGTCACCAGATAAACGTGCTTCGAAGGTCGCAGCGTGGGCGCGTTCGACTCACGGAGGGGACCGCCTCTTGTGGGCATGGCTGCTGCACCTGTGGTCCGGCTGGCGTTCTGCGCTCATCATCGTCAAGCCGGAAACGGTCATTGCCTGGCATCGCCGGGGATTCCGTCTGTATTGGACCTGGAAGAGTAGGCAGGGCAGGCCGGGAAGGCCGGAAGTGGCTCGTGAAGTTCGAGACCTCATCCGGAAGATGAGCTTGGCGAATCCGCTCTGGGGAGCACCACGCATCCACGGCGAGCTCCTAACAGGCTGATGAAAAAAGCCTACTTAGCC
The DNA here is from genome assembly GCA_963804995.1 of uncultured Acidobacteriota bacterium. Classification (GTDB taxonomy): domain Bacteria; phylum Acidobacteriota; class Terriglobia; order UBA7540; family UBA7540; genus Bog-366. The sequence goes on along the minus strand of CAWDSK010000006.1, from coordinate 270,734 downwards.
CTTGATTTGAAATACGCAATGGGGTATCATCTATTTCAGTGATTCCACAGGAGGATACCTCATGCGTGGAGACGATGTTCAACAAGGTGCGATGTTCAGTTATCTCTCGCCGGAGCAGCGGGTTCCGGCCGATCACCCCTTGCGGCCCATCCGCCAGATGGTGGACACGGTGTTGAAGCGCCTTTCGCCGCGCTTTGAGGCCATGTACGCCGAGCGGGGCCGGCCCTCGAGCGCTCCCGAGAAGTTGCTGCGCGCTTTGTTGTTGCAGTGCCTCTATTCGGTCCGCAGCGAGCGGATGTTGATGGAACAGTTGGATTACAACCTGCTGTTCCGCTGGTTTGTGGGGCTGAACATGGACGACCCGATCTGGGATTTTAGCGTGTTCTCGAAGAACCGAGAGCGGTTGCTGGAAGCGGAGGTGGCGCGCGCCTTTTTCGAGAAAATCGGGGAGTTGGCGCGGGAAAAGGGGTTGCTCTCGGACGAACATTTCACCGTCGACGGGACGCTGATCGAAGCTTGGGCAGGGCAGAAGAGTTTCAAGCCCCGCACCGGTACGCCGCCGCCCACCGACTCCGACGCGGGGAATCCGAGCGTCGACTTTCGCGGCCAAAAGCGCACCAACGACACCCACGCCTCCAGCACCGATCCCGACGCCCGGTTGTACAAAAAGAGTAAAGGGCAGGAGGCGAAATTGGGCTTCCTCGGTCATGTGCTGATGGAGAACCGCCACGGTCTGGTGGTGGAGACGCGGTTGACGCCGGCGACGGGAACCGCCGAGCGCGAGGCGGCGGAGGAGATGGTGCAAGCGAAGCGCCGGCAGAAGCGCGGGCGCCTGACTTTGGGCGGCGACAAGAATTATGACGTTGCCGCACACGTCGCTGCACTGCGTAAGCTGAAGGTTACTCCGCATGTGGCCCAGAACACCGAACGTCGGGGCGGTAGTGCGATTGATCAACGAACAACCCGGCATGCGGGTTATGCCGTGAGCCAGACGAAACGTAAGCGGGTGGAAGAAATCTTTGGGTGGTTCAAAACCGTGGCCCTGCTGCGCAAAACACGGTATCGCGGACTGCCCCGCGTGGGCTGGATGTTTACCTGGGCCGCCGCAGCCTACAACCTCGTGCGCATGCGAAACCTCTTGGGAGCGACGGCATGAACCCCGGGCCGAAGTGTGCCCCCGTCTCCCCAGGGGCCGGTGGCAAGACGCGGAAAGGCCAAAATCTCGGCCTCGCACCTCCTTGCCCACACCAGTTTCACACCCGGAAGGCCAGCTATGATTGGAAATTTGTTCGCTAATGCGCTTTTTTCATCAGCCTGCTAAAGCTCGGAATTGAACTTTCTCAAGCCACCGTTGCCAAGTACATGGAGCGTCAGTGCGCCTTCCGCGATGTTCATCGAAGAGCTTGCCAAGGGTCGCTTGTGCCGCCGCGTTCTTCGAGAGCACACGACGACTTGTAACTACAGATATATCGGAGGGCTCCAGGTGCACCTGCAAAGGGAAGGGGTCCATGAGGCGGGCCAACTCGATCTTCTTGTCATCGAGACCGCTGACGGTCTCACCCAACTTCTCCTGCGATGTAACCACAAGCCAATGCTTGCCGCGCCCTCTGACACCCAGATTTTGCACGACAGCTTGCAGATCGAGCATTTTCTGCACGTCACGGGCAACGAACTGCCCAACTTCATCCACTACGAAAAGCAGATTGTGCCCTGGCTTCCGCCGTTTCATCAGTTCAGTAGCCCGGTCGGCCAATTTACCCGGCGTAATGTCCGCCTTGTTCTTGACCGCTTTCACCCATGAATCGGCCATCGGATATGTCTGGGGATCGAGGCTGTGGAGGACCCGGCTGGCCTCACTCAAGGCGAATGCGACCTTGCCCTTTTCTGATCGCCAGTCCTTATTGAAGATTCGCTGATACTCCTCCTCGAAACGTTGCAACCTTCCTTTCTCTTCGAGTGCTATTTCAAGCTCGGATAGGTTGAGGTCCTTGGCATAGCCGAGGCTTTGTAAAAATAGACCGTACATGATTTCGGTGAGGGTCTGCTTTCCGCTTCGGATCCCGCGATCGGTCGAAACGTCAAATATTACTGGGTGAGTTGGAATCTTTTCGACGATGGTCTTGAGCAATACTTGGAGTTAACTATCGCCGGTTCGCTGGGCAAATAGCTCGGCGGCATAACCGCCCGCCACAGGCCGGTTCGCAATGGAGAATCCGAGCATCTTGGCAAAGCTCGACTTGCCAGAACCAAAGAAGCCCGATACCCAGACGCCAATACCCTCGTGAGGCTTGTTCGGCGTCGCCTGGTACGTGTCAAAAATGCCTACATAGTGAGAGCAAATCGCGTCCGTTGCCACATACTCATCTATTTCGTCTCGGAGGATTTGGTCATCGGTTTGGTCAACTTTGATGACCTCCTCGATCCGGCGCTGAATATTGCTGGCGAAGAGAGTCTTGATCGGCTGGTTAGTCATGATGATCTCTCAAAAATCGATTCCTCAAAAAATCTTCGGCCTGTAGTTGTGCTCCGCATCCAGGACATCCATGAAACGAGGTCCCGCGGCGCCATCGAGCGTACCGGGGTAAAACAGACGGGTCGGAACGGAAACACGCCCTTTTAATTGCTCCAAGAGTGAGAACGTCCGATAAACCGGAAACAACGCACCCGTCCTGAAGGATGAATACCACATCACGCATCGGGTCTGGTTCTTCTGGCATGCGCTTCGCTACAAGATCAACGAGCGGTGAATACTCGGATAACACCGCGTGAACCGTATCAACAATTGTCTCAACGCCCTGTTCGCGCTCTGCGGTAAACCACTCTGCAAGCGGTCGTTGGGAACGCATTGCTTCGTTCGAGACATTCCGCGAGCGAAATGCGCCAGACGCGCTTGCCCTTTTGCGTGAGTCGGGTTTCGAGAAGAGTGACCTGCTGACGCAGATCATATTCCTCCGCCGGGTCGTAGCGGAATAACGCATACGGCATGTCGTGATAGGCACTGATGCGGGTGCGCGGGTCCGAGAGCTCCAATACAGGCTCGAGCTCGTGCTTGAGGCGGTGTTCGAAATCGCTCATGCGACCATCCTCTCTGCGTACTCACGAGAACTCCCGCAGGGCAACGTGAGTTGCACCAGGCTATCCGGCGGCTCGAACATGCGGTACTGGTGGGTAAATCAAAACCAGACACACCGGCAGGAGATTGGAGGCAGGTATCTCTAGTCCCCAGTCTCTACTTATAAGTTCCACGACAGCCCTTGCGTTGGGCAAAATCTGTATGCGTCACATTGGAATACTCCAAATCCGATCGCAGCACCTGACACAGCTTCTCTGCGCCGGTTTCGAGTTACGTGCTCTTTTCCGGAAGGCGCGGCCGTGCTGTTCGTGCTTTCCATCCGCGCCTGGGACGTTTAACGCGGCACACAACCCGCACACAGGGGCGGCGGAGATCGGGATTTATGAGGGTTTTGAAGGGGTGGAACTGATCGTGGTCTCAGTAGCAACTTCCCGAAATATCCCATCACGACGCGTTGAGGAATACGCAATTTTGAACGGGGTATCCTCCGCTTCTCCGCCGGTGACTCAGTTTCTTTGGCGCTTTTGGCCGGGTCCGCCCGCTCCCCACGAGCGTCGATTGAAGCACACGACTCCCGTTGAGAGGTATGGCAGGGTCGGTTCGCCCTACTTACCAATGTGAATCCTCAGGGCGACACGAAGATTTACTCCATCAGCAGCCGCTCTACTCGGGCGGCGGCTTCATCCTGGATGCTGGGAAGTAGATGGGAATAGCGCTCCAGCGTAAACGAAATGCTTGCATGCCCGAGCTGGTCGGAAATAACCTTGACAGATACACCCGCCGCGATTGCTAGGGTTGCGGCGGTGTGTCGAAGGTCATAGAGCCGAATAGGTCGAATGCCAGAGGCTTCCAGCAACCTTCGGAATTCACGTTTTACCGTACGTTGTCTTAAGGGAGCTCCGGTGCCCGACCGGAAGATCAAGTCGCGCTCCACTTTGGGTTCATTTTCCGACGTTGGCAGATACGAATTTCGCACGCTCTCCAAAGCTTCCAGCACAAAGCCCTGCAGCTTTACGAGACGGCGGCTCCGTTTGCGTTTCGTATCTTCGAAAGTCCAGCCAGACCCTGAGCGCTGAATTGTCCGACAAACGCTCGCCGTGCCTCGATGCCAGTCGATATCGACCCACTTAAGTGCCAAGTACTCGCTGGGTCTCATTCCGGTGGTCAGGGCCAGGGCCAATAACCCGAACCAGTGCGAATCTCTTGCAACGGCGAGAAACCGCCGGCATTCCTCAACGCTGAGAGCCTCCATCTCCCGCGGCTTCATGCGGGGAAGATCTACGCCCACGCATGGATCTTCGAAAAGCATTTTCCAGCGCACTGCCTGGCGGAAGGCAGACTGCAGAACCGCGTTGGTGTACTCAATAGTTCGCGGCGATAACCCGCGCTCTAACATCTGGGCGTATACCTTCTGAATGTCGAACTGAGTGATAGCGCCAAGAGGTCTGGCGCCAAATGCTGGACGGATGTGAAGCCGCAGAAGGGCTTCGTAATCGGCGTAGCTCTTCGGCCGCAGCCTCGGCTTCGCCGCCATGGAGAGCCATTGATCCAAGTATTGATTGAGACTGATCGCAGCCGCGCGCGGCAGACGACCAATATCACGTTCTTGCAATTTTGAATTCAGATAGGTCTGAGCTTCGCGGAATGAGCCGCGAATTGTCTTGTTGTGATACTTCCGCGTTCCGGTTTCCGGCTCGCGGCCGAGAGAAAGACGGACCAGCCACGTGTGGGGTCCGCGAGAAATAAGTTGACCTGCCTTCCGGGCCATAACACACCTCCTGCCCGGAGGCGACCACACTGGGCGCACGCGTGCGCAGTGCTGATCATCAGTTGATGAGGTTTTGAAGTGGCGGCAAGTGATGCACTCACCGGGACCCACCACTCGTCTTGTAACGGATTACACGTTGTACTGAACACACGCGTCGGCTTCTTCGACAATGTCGATGTGATGACGCTGCTTCAACAAGGGGGTGGCGAGTTTGTACAGGGCTGGCAGGAGGGTATGAACACACACAGCCCGAATCACATCCATGACCGGGCCCAAGCTGGTAAGCTCGAACGTCCCAACCGGTCCCATCAAACCTTCATCCCGGAAGGAGGCACGCGATCCGGTGCACAGACACGAGTGGCCGAGATCAGGACTGATATGGGTTTTGAAGAAACATTCGCGTGGGAGGTTACCTCTGACTACCAGATGGTTTTGATATCTGATGAGCGAATTCGTTTGTCCCGGCTCAATACAGGTATGCTGTAGACCAGTGCTGTTGCGGCGATTGCCCGGTCCGGAAGGTCCGGGAGGTTCTGGCGAGGAATTTCCGTCATTTTCATGGCGACGTGCTCGTTGAGCGGAACGTATCGTAGAACAGCCTTTGGATTGGCGGTTGCGTCATGAAGGTCCCTCAGTGCGCTGGCTGGAATTCGCCCCTTCTCCACTAGGTAGATCATTTCGGCAATGCTAATGGCGGAGACACCGATATGATCACCCTTGGCAATGGCACTGTCTATAAAATCGGACGCGCCTTTCCCCAGGCGCGAATCGGAGTAAAGGTACCAGATTGTCGTGTGAGTGTCTGCTATGGCGACGATCATTAGAAATCGGACCGCGGGAAGTTTCGAAACATGTCTGCGCGGTTTTGATCTATCTCCTCGGCCGACGGCGCGGCGCCGTACCTGGCAAGCAGGCCACGCAGGGAAATCGTCGGTTCCTTGTGGGCACTCGCCTCGGGTGCCTCGGCTATGATTCTGTCGATCGTTTGGCTCACCAACTCATCAGCCGTCATGCCCTTTGCCTCCGCGACGGCAATAAGCTTGGCCTCTTTCTGCGGCTCCAGCGGCAAAGTGATCGTCATATGCTCCTTCTTCTTTCTTGAGATTACCTTTAATAAAATACACCAAAGTTATCGATCTCGCAAACCAGCAGACGTTAGATTGGACCGGCTCGAAGGAGCGTCACGGCGCGACAAGTGGGGGAACCACGCGTGATGGGCGCGCTGTTCCTGGCGCGTGTCGCCCAACTGGTTTCGGCGTTGGGAAGCCCCTCCCGGGGAGGCCGTCACCTCCGGTTTGAAAATGGATCGGACACCTACCGCCCCATCATCAGTGAATGCACCCAGGCCGCTGGTTCGAGCCCATAAGTTGCCCAACTTCTCGGACCAGAAGACACCTCCAGTCCGAGAGTAGGCACACAATCCGCACACGTGTGTGGCGGAGATCACGATTTATAGGGGTTTTGAAAGGGTGCTACTGAGGGGGAAGTCAGTCGCACCCAAAGCGATCAGCAAATAGGGGGATCATCTAGGCAGCGCCAATATACAGCCTAACTCCTTAACGATGGCTTCCTGCGATCCTCGCATGGGAGGACATCCTTGATTGAAAACTGGTCGGGAAGTTTTGAATTTATTTCGGCGCTTTAGATCAATCTCCACATCGAATGGTGCCGTGTCGCACTTGGACAGCAGACCGCGCCGGGAGGGCGTCCGTTCGTTGTGAGCATTAGCTTCAAATGCCTCTTGAGCCACGTTTAGCACGGGACTCGCCACATTCGTCCCTAAGTCAATATCCTGCTGAACCAATAGTTCCCCGCGGTCGTTGGGCACTGGACCCAACGAACTAAATTTGCCCACCGACATCGTTCGCCTTCAACTCTCTGAACGTGTTGCGGATAGTTGATTTGGCCGGCGTGGGAACCTTTGGGCTGTGCACCCAACGACCAACTTCGGCCAAGTGTGACCCGTTGAAAACGCTGGTGAAATACGGTGCCAAAAGCGTAACGGAGAGTGCTCTTTCGAAATTTGTTCTTAATTTTGGAGCATCCGAACAAAAACGCGGCATTTGCAAACTGATTTGGATGGCGAAGCGAACAACCGCGGAAGTGAAACAATGATGAGATGTTAGGGGGTGCTGCGCTTCATCGAGCTTTGGTTGCGGGGCCGGGATTTGAACCCGGGACCTTTGGGTTATGAGCCCAACGAGCTACCAGACTGCTCCACCCCGCAAAATCATTATAACGGAATGTGGTGACAATAACAATGGGTGATTTTTCGAAAAGGTATGCGAAATGAAAGCACGCGAGCTGATGCAACCGCCAGCTTCTTTGCGGGGCAGCGCTTTCCGCAGATTCTTGATTAGACCATTCGATCGATGACCGTGCAGGGCGTGGTCATTCAGCACTGAGCTGCCAGAATACGCAGTTCAAGCATGATTTTATACCGTTTAAGCCTTGCGCATTGTCAGTTTCGTTGCCCTCGTTTAATCTTAACCCCCTTGCTTCTGTCAGCTTAGAGCTGCCCCCAAATATTGGGTTCAGCAAGCTACGACAGGCTTGTAAACGGAAGGACCAGAGTTTGGAAGTGAGAGTCAGCCGACCGAAGACTTGGGGAGAGGGAACAGCAAGAACCCTCCGAGCCCAATTTCCGAAGTCGGAGAATCAGGAAAGAGGACAAAGGGAAATGCCGGATTCATCCTCTAAAATGAATTCTGACTCCTATCTCCTGACTCCTAACTTCTGAGCACGAAGATCACTCCATGAACCGACTTGCCTTGCGGCGACAACTCCGTTTCTGGAACACCCGCGTGCGCGAATGGCGCATGATTGCGAAGGGACTTGTATCAAAGCGCCATCCGGTTCTGGCGCATCTGATTCCCATTCGCCGCTGCAATCTTTCCTGTGCCTATTGCAATGAGTTCGACACCTCCTCAAAGCCGGTGCCGCTCGAAGTGATGTTCGGCCGCGTCGATCGCCTGGCCAGGCTTGCCACCACCATCATCACCATCAGCGGAGGCGAGCCGCTGCTGCATCCCGAGCTCGAAGAAATCATCCGGCGCATTCGCCGCCACGGAATCCTGGCCGGCCTGATCACCAATGGGTATCTGCTGACTCCGCAACGCATCGAGCGCTTGAACCGCTCCGGGCTCGACCACCTGCAGATTTCCATCGACAACGTGCAGCCTGACGAGGTCTCGAAGAAAAGCCTGAAGGTGCTCGACCGCAAGCTGCAAATGCTGGCGCGCTATGCGATCTTCCAGGTGAACATCAACTCCGTACTTGGTAGCCCCGTGCGGAACCCGGACGACGCGCTCACTGTGGCGCGCCGGGCCCTCGAACTTGGCTTCACAAGCACAGTGGGCATCCTGCACGATCATGACGGCCAGCTCCAACCGCTCGGCGCGCATCAGCAGGATCTCTTCCGACAAATCATGCAGATGGGCAAGCGCTCCTACGCGCGCTTCAACGAGTTTCAAAAGAACATCTCTGAAGGTATCACCAACGATTGGCGATGCCGCGCCGGCAGCCGCTACCTTTACATCTGCGAAGACGGCTTGGTGCACTATTGCTCCCAGCAGCGGGGCTTCCCGGCGATTCCGCTCGAGAAATACACGCGGGACCACCTTGCCCACGAGTACCATACCCAGAAGTCTTGCGCGCCGCATTGCACTGTCTCCTGCGTGCAGCAAATCGCTCTGCTCGATAACTGGCGCTCGCCCCAAACCCGCCCCGCCTTCGTCCCGGTCGAATCCCTGCTCCCGTTTCCCAACCCGCTGGGAGAAAACTGAGCGCGCGACCGCATTGCGGCATTCGGTGATCGGGGCATCGGATGATTGAGCCATTCAGTGATCTTGCGATCCGGTGATTGCCAAGATCGCCGACCGATTTGTGGGCTCATGTTCGGGTGCCAACCCACCGATAACCGATACGGGGAAGTGTGTCACGGCCCGGGCCAGGTCGGTCGGGTTAGTTGTCATCGCGACAGCCTCGTGGCACGGAGTCATCGGGTGATTGGCGGATTTGAATTGCGATTTGTAATTTGTGATTTTCAAAGTCGGAATCTGATTCATCCCCTCACCTGACAATGCCGATAACCGATAAGGGGGAGTGTGTCACGGTGGGGGCTGGGAATCGGGTGATCGGATGATCGGGTGATTGGCGGATTCGCGAATTGCGATTTGTAATTTCCAAAGTCGGTATCTGATTCATCCCCTCACCTGACACTGCCGATAACCGATACGGGGAAGTGTGGGCGGCCGGGCTGGGGGTGAGCGTGTAGCTGGAGAGCTTACGTTTCCCAGACGATGCAGCATCGCAGGCGCTTTCAACCTCTCTTCCAGTGCTCCGCTGTTTACACACAGGATTCGGCTTGGGCCGGTTTTTCGCATGCGGTATCTGATTCATCCTTTCACCTAACACCGCCGATAACCGATACGGGGAAGTGTGGGCGACCGGGTCGGGGGAGAGCGTGTCGCTGTTGAGTTTACGTCTGCCAAACGACTGAGCATCGTAGGAGCTTTCACAACCTCTTCCAGTGGTCCACTGTCTACACACAAAATTCCGCTTGGCCCGATTCTTCGCATTTGGCATTTGGTTCATCTTCTCACCTGACGCCGCCGATAACCGATACGGGGAAGTGTGGGCGCCCGGGCCAGGGGAGAGTCTATCGTTGTTGAGTCTACGTCTCCCAGATGGTGGATCGTCGCAGGAGCTTTCACCCTTTCTTCCAAGGGTCCACTGTTTACGCATAAACTTCCGCTTGACCCGGTTTCCCTATTCGGAATCTGATTCATCTTCTCATCTGAGACCGCCGATAACCGATGTGCGGGAGTGTCACGGTCGGAGCTCGGGTTGTGGGTTCGTAACTCAATCCTAATCCTTCCTCATTTGGCCCGCCGTCGCGGGTCTCACGTCACTCGTCACTGCTTCTCGAATCGGGCCATCTGTCCATCGGGCGATCGGCTGATTGGTGATTTTGGAAGTCGGCATCTGATTCATCCTCTCACCTAACACCGCCGATAACCGATACGGGGGAGTGTGGGCGCCCGGGCCAGGGGAGAGCGGTTCTTCCTTAACCTGACTCACCCGGTCCGCCCTGGGTCGTTCCCCGGTTGATCCACGGTGGCCCCACTGGCGCTTTGCGCAGTCGCTCACCGCCACTCCACACGGTTATTCCATGGTGGCTGCACCCAGTCACTCCGCACGCTCACTCCATGGTTACTCCACGGCCGCTTTGCACAGTCGCTCCACCGCCACTCCACATCGTTACTCCATGGTTGCTGCACACGGCCACTCCACACACTCTCTCCATGGTCACTCCTCGGTGGCTCCACCGGTGCGTCACGGTCACTCCGCAGTTGGGGCCAAGTCACTTTGAGGTTACAATCCATAACACGATGGAGCGAGATAAGTTTGAGGCTCTTGTGGCGCAAGCTCTGGACGACCTGCCTGCGCCTTTTCGTGAGCGGCTCACCAACGTAGCCATCATTGTGGAAGACCTCCCGCCGGCCGGCATAGAGAACCAGGGATTGTTGTTGGGGCTCTTTCACGGCATTCCACGCACCCAGAAGAGCGTCTTCTATTCCAGCCCGCCCGACCATATTTTTCTGTACCAGCGAAACATCGAGGCCATTTCGAGAGGCGATGCCGCCGTGCGCCGGATGATCCGCGAGACCCTGCTGCATGAAGTGGGGCACTACTTCGGCCTCAATGAAGAGGAACTGCGCGGTTTCTAAAGCGACCTGCCCAAATTTCTCGCCATGGGTTTCAAGAATCCCCGCTAGGTCCTCCGAAGCTTTGCCTATGCCCACAGCGCTAAAACGTAAACCGGGTTTGCAGCTCCAGCCTCCGGTTATCTGCCGACTCGGAAAATCCGGTGCCGCCCAGGGTGCCGACGCCATAGGGTTGATTAGCCTGCCCGAATCGAGGCGACTCGATATCGCCAATGATGGGCCCGGGATTATTTCGATTCAGCACATTGCGGATCGCCATCGAGATGCTCAGGTTGTAACGGTGGCCTGAGGAGGATGAATCGCCGCGCGGCCCTCCCAGGTCGAAGGGACCACTCGCGCCCCGCCGCCCATAGCCTCCCGAAGTTCCCCCGCCTCCTTCGCGGGCAGGGCCGAACGCGAACACCTTTGAAACGCGTAGATTGAAAAGAATGATGCCCGGTCCGCGGCCATAGTTGCGGGGCAGGATTCTTTCACCGGCTGTCGGGTTAGGATCGAGGAGGCCATAGTTTGTTTGAATCAGCCCGGGCTTACTTGGATCCACGGCCAGACCGGGCCTGCCATTAAAGAGTGTGTCGCCATACAAATCCTGGCCCACAGTGATTCCAAAGGGCGCCCCGGTGTTGGCGATCAGCAGCGGATTCAAGCGAAAGCCCCAGCGCGTGCTGATGGACCCGCCGAAAGTTGCCTGATGACGAATATCCGTCGCGGCGGGCCCATATTCCCCCGCCATGCTGTAAGGATTCGCCGGGAAAGTGCTGAGCCCGTCCGTATTGCTGTTGGCATGGTTGTAAAGATAGGAGCCGAACAGGGAGAGATTTTTGCTGGCTTGGGAGTTGAAGTTGGTAATCAACTGCGTCTGATTATAAAGGCCTGCTGATTCCATCTGAAACACGAGATTCGGATTTCCCAGAGGAAACACACCGCTCCCGGGGACCTGCGGGTCGTAGGTGCCCGGCAACGGGGCGTTGATGTCCTGGGATCGCAATTGGTGCAGCCCGTGGCTATCCGCGAACGTAACCGCCACCGTCGTGTGGGCCGGCAATTGTCTCTCGAAGGCCACGGCGGATTGGATGAGATAAGGCGCCCGCAAGGCAGGGCTGACCCGTTCGATGACCTGTTGGCCTGCATAGGCGTTCAACGAGGCCAGGGGAGGAATCATGGGGTAGAAGTCCGGGTTGGTGATGACGTACTGCTGTTGCACGACGCCGTTGTAACGCTCAGCGGCAAGCGTATTGGTTACATCGAAGCGGTCGCAAAAGATTCCGAACCCGCCGCGGATTACGTTTTTGGGGGCGGACTTTTGCTTTCCCGGGGCCCAGGCCACACCAATGCGTGGGGCGAGGTCCCGCCAGTCACCGAGGTTGGTTTGGGCTTCGTAGCGCAAGCCGTAACTGAGAGTCAGATTACGCCGGGCGCGCCAATCGTCTCCGGCAAAGGCTCCGACGTCCCATTGATGCACGGAGAGTGACGGCATTCCGGCGGCGATGGCGAATTGCAAAGCGCCCCCTCCCAGTGCCCGGATTTGCGCGGGCTTAAGACCCATCTGCCCGAAGAGCAGAGTACGGCGATAGGCTTCAATGGAAGTGATGTTCGTGGTTACAGGTTGCCCCCCGGGCCCAAGCACAGGCTGATTGCTGGCATCCAATTCGGGCGCCAGGCCGCCGGAGAAGATAAAGGTGCCTCCGAAGTTTGCCGGCGAAGTGTTGTTGAGGAATCCCGCCCGTAAACGGACGCCCCATCGCATGCTGTGGGAGCGGCGGAGAAGGGAAGTGTAGTTCTGCAGTTCGTAGTCGTTTTCAAGGTTGAGCGAATTCCCGGCCTGCGCTCTGCCGCCGGTAAAGGCGCCCAGCACCTCGATGGTGGGAGGCGCCTGGTCGGCCGCGCCCGACAGATTGACGTGGTAGACCTGAAAGCGGGTTTCGTTGATGGCATTCGCGCTGAACACGACCGTATTGGCGATCTGCACGGTGTGACTGTCACTGTGGTTGTGGAGACCCGTGGAGACCAGATTAAATCCACCCACGCCGGCGTGCTCGATATCGGCCGTGGCAAAGCGGTAGCGCACGGAGAGCGTGTCCTTATCACTCAATTGGCTGTCGATGCGGGGGCTCAGCGTGAGGCGGCGTTGCGGAATCCGGAACACCTGTGTGTAGGGATCAATGATGTCGAGCGTCACGGGATCGAGCGTTGCCCCGTTAATGATCGCGCCGTTATCAATGGCCGCGCGATCGGCGGTCAGGAAAAATGAGGTCCTCTGGTTCAAGGGTCCGGACAGGCTGGCTCCATATTCTTTCAGCAGGAAGGGTGCCTTCTCGGCAGCGTAGGGGTTGCGCGAGTTCCAGAAACTGTCGCCGAAATTGTAATAGCCCGTGCCGTGGAACCGGTCTGCCCCCGGCTTGGTGAAGATTTCAATCCGGCCGTAGCCGAGCTTGTCATAATCAGGCGAAAAGGGGTTTTGATTAATCCGAATCTCGCGAATCGCGTCCTTGGAAGGCAGTTCACCGCCGCTGAAGCCATCGATGTAAATGGCGCCGCCATTGGGGCCTGCCGAAGGTCCGGCGAGCGCTTGAAGATCCGCCTGCAGGTCTTCCGGATCGTCGGCGAGCGACTCCAGGTCATTGCCCCGAAGCACCAGGGCGCTGGCGTTGCTTGCCGCACTCGTGCTGACCGCGGGCCCTTCCGTGCTTTTTACCTCCACCTGCTGAGAAGCCAGCACGACATTCATTTGCAGGTTCAGCGTCTGTACCCCGGATTTCAGCGAAATCTTTGCCGGTTCCGGAAGCGCCAGGCTGGGTGCGGACGCTTGGACGGTATAGTCCCCCGCATCGAGTCCCGAAAACGAGTAGGTTCCGTCTCTTGTGGATTTGGTGGTTCGCGCTGCGCCCGCGGGTCCTGAAAGAGTAATCGTTGCGCCGGGAACGACTGCCCCACTTTGGTCAGTAACTACGCCATGCAGCGCCGCTGTCTGCCCCAGCAGGGGAGAAGCGGCCATGAGCATGGCCAATGGAAAGAAATACAACTTCAAGGTGTCCAGCCCCTAAGGCGCGTGACAACAGCGGGTAGAGTCTTGTTTTTCAGAGACCCATTCTTCAGATGGAGATTTTCTCATGGAAGGTCAAGAGTAAGCGATGTTTCTTCCAAGACACTATCCTTCACCAAGAGGCGATTTAGTTCAGCATCTGCCAACCCTTCGCGGTGGGATCTGAAGGTCGGTGCAACTTCGCCCCGATTTATGGCGCAATTCGTGTATTCTCTGCGAAAAACTCTGATCGAATGCCGTCCATTGTCACAAAATTTCGGAATTTTCTGCAAAAAGCTCGAACAATAGCCTGACAAATTGTCACACTCTCCTTTGTTTTCATACACATCCCCGGAGGTTCCTTCATTTTTAACATCTCTACGAGTCAGAGGGTCCCGTTTCTGACTTTGGTCAGCCTTTTCGTGAGCCGCCACAATTGGCGCAGGCTGGAATCTTCCATCATTTGCATTAGCCCCGCGTCGGGATTGACAGGTGCGATTTCCGCAGCGCGTCTCGGGTGCCCCCAGGGTGCTCATCTTCACCACGACACAATTCTCCATTTAATAGGCTAGCAGGGATCCGGCCATTGTCAAGAAAGATATATGCAGATGGGCTACCGGTAGCCCAAATTGCAAATGAGGGCCGTCCAATTGTCTGAAAGCGTGGCAGCGCGCCCTCAGGAGTGTCAGGGCCGACAGGATGTGGCCCAGTGGGACAGTTAAAATCTACGCTAAGGGTCCCTGTGAGGGGGTTGACGCTTGGGCACTTTTAGCGGCCAGAGCAGGGTGGTGGGGGAGGGACTCGTGTTTCGGTGCGGGGGCGGCGTGAGCGGGCGGGGAGTCAGCTTTGCGGAGCCGGGACTGGGATTTTTCGACGAGCAACCAGATGCTGCCGAGTGCAGCCGGCAGCAGGATGGCGAAGACAAACCAAAGCAAGGAGGCGTCCACCGCGGCGCCGGAGGGCACAGCATAAGGCGACAGCAGCAGAGCGGCGGCGCCCTCGCGCACCCCGACTCCGCTGAAGGAGAGGGGTAAGTCTCCGGCCAGGACGATGTAAGGATACGTTGCGACTGCGGTCGTATACTCCGCCGGAAAGAAGGCGCGGAGGAGGAAGAAGAACGATGCCAATTCCGTCCACGTGGCGACCACTGCCAGGACCGCGAAAGCCGGAATCTGAACACCGTGCAACCCTTTTGCGGCTTCCGCCATATGCCCGTGATAGTGCCATGACTTCCGCACCAATTTAGAGAGACGGCCGATGAGGCGGGGGAAGCTCATCACCATGGGAAGCAGCGCCAGCCACACCGCGACTCCGAAGATCGCAACAGGGTGAGGTACCAGGAAAAACAGGCTGGCCCCCACCAGCGTGAGCAATGCCCAAAGATCCAGCAGCCGATCTAGCAGAGTCAACAGCGCCACCTGGGCGCGCTCCTCCTCGCGGACAAAGACGCAGCGCCCCAATTCGCCCAACCGCCCCGGCGTTATCAATCCCAAGGCAAAACCTCCGAAAAGGGAACGCATCGATTTTCGGAGATGTCCCGTGCCGACGGCGCCCATCAGGCGGTGCCACTTATAGGCGCGCAAGAAAAGTAAGACCAGAAAGCAAGCGATCGCCGTCAGCAGGCTCCCATACTGGAGGTTACGGAAAGCTGCCCGCAAGCTCCCAAAAGGAACGCGCCACACAATCACCGCAGCGACTCCTACCGAAAGGAGGATTTGTGTGGTGAGTGAGCGGGGGACGGTAGGCCTCCAGGGACGGTTGGGCAAAGGAATCTCCTGATTACTCTCATCGGTCGAAGGCGCTCCAGGTTAAGTTAAATTCCTCCTATCTGCCGGAGCGGGACGGGTGAGCGAAGGCGGAATTCACCTTGACGCCCAGGAAAGCTCGGTGCTAGGTTGCCTGTTCCCGTTGCAGTGGGCGGGGAGCGCAGGGCCTTGGGGTGATTCATACTGGGGCAGTGCCTGTGTAGGAGAGAGGACGAGGAAGGCAGCTTGAGTCCAGAGCAAAAGGGGTTGGAGCTTGGCAGGCGGGCACTGGTGGTGTTGGCGTTTGGGCTATGGCTAGTGGGGGCAGGTGCAATCACGGCTTTTGCCCAAGCCAACACGCGGTTGCTTCTGCAGAGCGGAACGGGAGTACCGGGGCACACAGGTTTCGTTTTCGGTCCGTTTTCGAACCTTTCAATGACGCCGAACCAGGACATTATCTTCCTCACCAGCTTACGCAGTCCCCGCAGCGAATTGCGAGCCGTGGTGCGGTCAACCGGCGTCAGCTTTACGGTGGTGGCCTTTCAGGGTCTGGTGGGGCCAAACCCTCGCGGCGTGTACGATGGCTTCAGTGCTCCCAGCATGAATGACGCCGGGGTGATTGCCTTCACGGCCACGCTCGTATCCGACCGTGACGATGTGCCGAAAATCGTGGTGGTGCGGGAAGAAGGCGGGAAGGCGAGGGAGATTGCCGACAATCTGGCTGCCCCCCCCGGCCTGCCCGAGGCGAAGTTTGAAGCGTTTTCCGCCCCACTCATCTTCTCCGATGGGAACGTGTTATTCGGGGCGCGCTGGTCAGGTAAGAGCTCCGGCAGCGGCCTCTTCTTGTGGAGCCCGCGTGGCCTGCAAGCGCTCCAGTTACCGGAGGGGATAAAGCTCTCGGATTTGCTCGAACCGTTCTTCTTCAGCAAGGATGAGGCGGCGTTCCTGCGCCACGGGGCCTCGCCCGGTGAAGCCTTGGAGCAGTTCTTTCGCGCTATCGCCATCCAGACATTTTCGGAGCTGCAGCCACCACCTGAGACCACCGCCACCACAGAGATTCTGGCCGCGCGGACGCGGGTGGAGCCGGTCCAGATGCTGCTGGTGTATCTCGAGGGCGGCAGCGTTCAAACTGCCCTGCTGGCGGGTGACCCCTCGAAACCCGTGCAAGCCAAAAAATTGCCGGGGCTCACGCCTACCAAGTCGCTGGCCGGAATCGAAAGCTTGACGATCGGCCCGCGCGGAGGCCTGCTGATTGCTGCGGCGCCCGACGATGCGCCGAGCGACGTGGGCCTCTTCTGTTACTGCGAATGTCAATTGAACCGGCTCACCACTCCTGAGGATTTTCAGCCTATCACCCAGTCTGCGCCCGGCAAACCTATCCTCTCGCTCGCGAGCGATGCCCAGCAGAATGCGGCGTTCATCGCTTCCACGACCAGCGGTGACTCGACCGCGATTTACGTTGCGACAATTCCGTAGTGTCTCAGTTTCCGGCGGTCATAGACCGCCGCTACAAAGCAGTTAAAGGTTTAAAGTCAAAGAATCGTGTAGAATGTGCGACGCAAGCAGACTCAGGTTTTCAGGTTACCCATGAAACTCCGATTATTCGTGTTAATTGTACTTCTCACCGGGTTGGCAGCGGCCGGCGCGCCACAGGAAGCCGGAAGGCCTCTGACCAAAGACCAGGTGATGGATCTGGTCTCGGCTGGGATGGACAGCGATACGCTGGCGGCCAAAGTCGAGCAGCGCGGGATTGACTTTGACCCAGGCCAGGATTATCTCCAGTCGTTGCGCAGCGCCGGGGCGAAAGACGTGCTCATCAATGCCCTGTTAGCAGCGCACCCCAAGCCTCTAAATCGCCGGCAGGTGCTGGCCCTGGTAGTGGGAAACGTGCCCAGCCAGCGGGCCGCGGCGATTGTGGCCCAGCATGGTCTTGATTTCGTGCCGGATGCGACCTATCTCGATTCCCTCCGCGTCGCGGGTGCGGAAGAAATCCTGGTGGCCGCGGTGCGAAAAGCCGGCGGAGCCCAACCGGCCACACTGGGATCGATGAGGCAAAATCCTAAAGAGGGAATCAACTACATTTGGATTCCCCCAGGCAGCTTCATGATGGGTTGCTCGCCGGGCGACACAGAATGCTCCGACAACGAGAAGCCTACCCACCAGGTCACCATCAGCAAAGGCCTCTGGGTCGGTCAGACGGAAGTGACCGTCGCTGCGTACAAACGCTTCGCCAGCCAGACGGGCAAAGCGATGCCGTCCGAGCCGACTTACAATAGTGGCTGGACCAACGACACCCAGCCGATCGTGAATGTGAACTGGAGCGAAGCGCAAGCTTACTGCCAGTGGGCCGGTGGGCGGTTGCCGACCGAAGCCGAATGGGAATACTTCGCGCGAGCCGGAAACACGGACGCCCGTTACGCTCCCGTAGAAGAGGTGGCCTGGTACACTACGAACGCCAACGGCGGGCCTCATGATGTGGCACAGAAGCGCGCGAATGGATACGGATTATTTGATACCTTGGGGAACGTCTGGGAGTGGGTCAGTGACTGGTTTGACGAGAAATACTATGCGCAAAGCCCCGGGGTTGACCCTGCCGGACCTGCCACCGGGGACGTCCGAGGCCTGCGCGGCGGGTCGTGGAAGGACACTACCGCCAGCCAGCGGGTTTCCGACCGCGGCAGGTTTGGGCCCGATAAAGGGGACGTCGACAGCGGGATGCGTTGCGTGCGGGAAGTTGCACCTTAGTGAGGATTTCATTCGAGGCCCTGGTCTTCGGCTCCGGAGTCAGAGATCTCACTTAATCCCCAAACCCTAACTCCTAACTCCTAACTCCTAACTTCTAACTTCACCCTTCCATAGGGTGCTTGTGTTTCTTTGGCCGCTTGTTGTATTCGAGGATCTTCTTGCGCAGGCGGATGGACTTGGGTGTGACCTCAACGTATTCATCTTCGGCGATGAACTCGATGGATTCTTCGAGCGTAAGCGGCCGGAAGGGGATGAGGCGAATGGCTTCATCGGCCACGGAGGCGCGCATGTTGGTCTGCTTCTTTTCCTTGACCACATTCACGTCCATGTCATCCCAGCGCGCGTTCTGGCCGACCACCATGCCTTCGTACACCTCCAGGCCAGGCTGCACGAACAGTTCGCCGCGCTCCTGAAGGTTCCACAACGCGTAGGCGGTGGTGCGGCCGGCGCGATCGGCGACGAGTGAGCCGGTCAGTCGCCCCGGAAGGTCGCCCTGCCAGTCGACGTAGCCGTCAAAGAGAGTATTCATCACGGCGGTGCCGCGTGTGGCCTTCAGGATTTCGCCGCGCAGGCCGATGAGTCCGCGCGAGGGGATGGAGAATTCCAGGCGCACGCGGCCACTCGTCGCCCGCCCCGAGCCGTGGCTCACGATCTTGTGATTGATGCCCTTGCGGATGCCGATTTCCTGCATCAGCACGCCCACAAACTCCTGGGGCACATCGACGATGAGCTGCTCGGAGGGTTCCTGGAGCTTGCCGTCCACGGTGCGAGTGATGATTTCCGGCTTGCCCACCGCCAGCTCATAGCCTTCGCGCCGCATCATCTCGATTAAGATCGCCAACTGGAGCTCGCCTCTTCCCATTACCTTGAAAGAGTCGGGGCTATCCATCTCATCCACGCGGATGGAAACGTTGGTCAGCAGTTCCTTGTTGAGCCGCTCGCGCAGATGCCGCGAGGTTACGTAATCGCCATCTTTGCCCGAGAAAGGTGAGGTGTTCACCGTGAAGACCATGGAAATCGTGGGCTCGTCGATGGGGATATGCGGCAGCGGGGCGGGGGATTCGACGCTGGTCACGGTCTCGCCGATGGTGATGCCTTCGACGCCGGCGATGGCGACGATGTTTCCCACCTCGGCGATTTCAAGGTCCGTGCGCTCCAGTCCTTCGAAACCATACAGTTTGGTGATGCGGGTTTGCTGAAGGCTCCCGTCCAGTTTGGCAATGACCACTTCATCGCCGCGGTGCAGCGTGCCGGAAAAGATGCGGCCAAGCGCCAGGCGGCCGTGGTACTCGCTGTAGTCCAGGTTGGCCACCAGAAGTTGCAGCGGAGCGTCCGCTTCACCCGCAGGCGCAGGAATCGCCTTGAGAATGGTTTCGAAGAGTGGCTGGAGGTTGGTCGATGCGCCGTTGAGCGTCTCGCTGGCAATGCCGTTCTTCGAGATGCAATACAGGATGGGGAAGTCGAGCTGTTCTTCCGTGGCGTCCAGGTCGATGAACAGGTCGTAGACCTCGTTCACCACTTCCTGCGGCCGCGCGTCATTGCGGTCGATCTTGTTGATGACCACGATGGGAGGCAGTTTCGCTTCCAGCGCCTTGCGCAGCACGTAGCGCGTTTGAGGCAGCGGACCTTCGCTGGCATCGACGAGCAGCAGCACGCCATCAACGAGCTTCAGAGCGCGCTCCACCTCGCCACCGAAGTCGCTGTGGCCGGGTGTGTCGACAATGTTGATGCGCGTGCCGTGATAGGTGACGGCCGTGTTCTTGGCCAGGATGGTGATGCCACGCTCGCGCTCGAGTTCATTCGAGTCCATGACGCGCTCTACCACGGGTTCGCCTTTGCGGAAGATGCCACTCTGCCGCAGCATGGCGTCAACCAGCGTGGTCTTGCCGTGGTCCACATGCGCGATGATGGCGACGTTACGGATAGATGAGTTCAACCTGATCCCCCTTGATGTAGTGCTGAGTTGCAGCCGGTAGTGATGAGGAATTCGCGACCTGTCTCGATTCGATCGGGAACCGTTCCCGCTTCCCCCGACACTTGAGGCGTGACTACTAGAATAGCAGCGATTGGCCGCGAGTGGATAGGGCGGCATCATGACGGATTGTGGCATGACGGATCCGCAAGTCAAAAGTGAGATGAGGAAAAGGTAGCAAGGTGGGGAAGTTAGTGGGACCTCGCCCGCTATGCCCCGCGGAGAGCAACTTCTGGGACATGTCCCACCATGACACATTGTCGCTTATCTGCTACAACCGAGAAGGGGTGCACGCGATGCCGGGCCCGACCTCCTCACCCCTCGTCGCCGCGGAGCAGGCTGCCCGTGGCACGGAGGACACGGAGAGTTTCATTTTGGTTGCGGCCCCGCGGCGCTACGTTACAATTGCTGGTAGCGTGTGGTTCCTTGCCTGAACAAGCGGGGCCGGCGAGGGATTGAAGAAGCGGAACTTCAGGTGCCGCCTAGCGCGCCTTACTGATAGGGAGGGCAATCGATGCAACACAGTTTTTGGGGTTGGGTCTTTATCGGGCTGATCGCCGGCTGGCTCTGCGGCAAGATCACGCGCGGGAGGGGCTTTGGCCTGATTGGCGACTTGTTTCTGGGGTTGATTGGCGGAGTGATTGGAGGCTGGGTTTTCGGGGCCGCCGGCATCCACGCTTTCGGATTTATTGGAAGCCTGGCCGCCGCGACGGTAGGCGCCGTGCTCCTGGTGGCGATGGCGCGCCTGCTGGTCGGGGGGCGTTGAAGCACAGCGCGGCGGAAGCGCAAAAGCAAGTCAAAAGGCAAAGGGCAAAAGTCAAAAGTCCCGGCAAGCGGTGCCTTTCCGCCGAATCCCACAACCCCCTCACCCCCGGCCCCTCTGTCGCCGCGGCAACCGAGGGGGGACCGCAACCGCAAGGGAGCGTAAGGACTATGAAGAAAACATTTTCCAGTAGCCGAACGAAGCGCCAGGAGATGCGCCGGGAATACCGTTTTGACTACCGCCGGGCGCGCCCCAACCGGTTTGCACCCTTGCTGAAGGATGGCACCCTGGCGGTCGTGCTCGATCCGGACGTGGCCTCTGTGTTCGGATCATTTGACAGCTTGCGCATGGAGTTTACCTTCTCGTTGAGGCTCGAAGCGAATCCGCAGACGCGAACTGGTTGCCCGGGCGAGCCTTTCGAGGGTGCGCAGCGACGGACGTACGCGCCCGCTTTCCAGCCGGGCGACAACGGGCTGAGTGGTCCCCATCTTCTTCGCCAGCCCCTTCTGCGTTAGTCCGGCGCGGTTCCGCGCGTCGATCACAGCGGACGCCAGCACGAACTCTTCTTCCAGAGCTTCGTACGCCTTGCGGTACTTCGGCTGCTTCATCCACTTCTTATGCAGCTCAGCTACCCGTGCCATGTTCCACCTCCATCATCGAACCTCTCGCGCCCGGCTCAACGCCAGCTCGATCTCGTGCCGTGGGGCCTTCCCGGTCTTCTTCACGAAGACCCGGAAGATCACCACGCGCTGGCCTATTGCCGTTACATACAGGGCGCGCGAGACGCCGCTGCGGCCCTTCAGTCGGATTTCCCAGAGCGGACCTTCCAAGTGCTTGACGTGCGGAGCACCGACCCGAATCCAGCCCCTGTTGCTCGATGAGCAGCGAGATCCGGACAAGCCGGGCGCGCATGTCCTCGGGCAACGCGTCGATCTCGGCATCCACCACCGCGTTCAGAGTTTCAACCGTCCAGGCCATATCGAAGTATACCAAAAAAGATATGTGACGTCAAGGGGATTTCAGGGGGACGCTCTCCATCGCCTCGGAGCTCTTCCAACTTTTGCCAAAGTTTTTGATGGATTATGGCACTGGCTGGGGAAACCGCACGAACCGTGACGGCACTGCTCCGCCGGTTCTTAACATTCATCTTTGGGGAGAAAAACGGTATTTCACTCCGTTTCATCGTGTCCTTTCGCGAGCATCTTCCCGCGCCAGTCCCGGGTCTCGTTGTCCGGCATGGCCGCCACCGCCTTCAGCAGGGTAGCGCAGACTCTCGCATCTCAGAGAGTCTGCGGCTTTCCTCCTGCCACGACCCGCGGTTCTGGGCTTTGATCGCCGTAGCCGCATGTTCACAAAAAGTGGACGTTTACCACATTAAGAACCGCAGACTTTGAACGGCACAAAGTCTGCGCTACCTCGCTGATTTCCTTTCGTTCTCGTGGAATTGAGGGTTCGTCGGCGGTATCAGCAGGTAGCGAGGAGCAGGTAGCGAGGAGGTGCGCGCCCTTCAGCGCTCCTCCGCGGCTCTTCAAACGGAAATGCCAATCACCACCAGGGCACGCCCGCAGGAACCCGCAGGGAATTGGGGAACGGCCGCAAAGGAGCGCAGAATACGCGCACCTTTGCGCTACCCTGCTCGGCGTACAAAGTTGATGGAGGAAAAACCGCGGACCGCAACCCCGGCGGTCCGCGCTACCCTTCAGGTTGTTGGCTCGCGCCTTCCACCGCGCCCGCGCTTTGCACCACTTGTATTAGGAAACTGGGGACGTTCACCACGTTTACCTGATTCTTATTCCGAAACCGGCATGCCAAGCTGGTCAGAGGAACATGGGGTCGCGGTAGACCATTCTCCATCGCGCAATCCGGTATGGTCCCCGAATTCGTCCGAATTCCCAAACCCTTTTATCTGATTTCGACCACCCGCTCGCCGGCTTCCAACGATGCTATGACATGAGGCCAACGGCGCTCAAATTCCCGCAGCAGGATCGATTTCCGGCAGTTTCCGAGCCGAACCCAAACCAATCTCCCTTTACTTCCGGGAAGGCTGGCCAGAAAGAAAAAATCTTCATCCTTACTTACGATAACCCGATCCGTCTCAATCGCCTGTTGCCAAATCAAAAGGTCCTGCGCCCTGGCCATCCCGACCTCAAGCACATGCTGACAGTCGGAGCCCTTTGCATTTATGAAATGGCAAAGGGCAACCGGCAGTTGGTTATCAATGAGGAATTTCACGAGGATTGTAAAACCGGATGATCGGCCTGTCGGGCGGCGTATTCGATGGCGGCAAGAATATCTTCCTTCTCAAGAAAAGGGTAGTCGGCAAGAATTTCTTCAAAGGAAGCTTCGGCAGCCAGCAATTCCAGAATATCCGTCACTCGGATTCGGAATCCGCGAATGCAGGGACGGCCTCCGCATTTACCTTCTTCCACCGTAATGCGCTGGAGTCGTTGGCTATTCATAACTCTGCATTGTAGCTCATTTTACCTGATCAAAAACCTCAAATCCTTTCAGGTAATCATCAAAACCTATCGGCGCCTCGATGCCACGTTCCTTCAGAAGGTCGATGGCCTCGCTTATGGATACATCCAACTTTTTGGCCAGCGGGTAGCGCGAAGGTAGCGTAGTTCAGCTTCCTCCGCGGTTCTTAAGGTGCCAACAACGTTCTCGTGTATCGGTTAATGCCCAAGAAAAAAGCCGCAGACGAAGCCAAACGGCGGCTACGTCTGCGCTACCCCGCTTCGATCTCGCCGCCGCAGGGGCCTATGCGAAAGTCGTCGTCCGTGCCCGCCGCCATGGCTATACCATCAGCGTGGCCGATGCCCAAATCGCCGCGATAGCCGCAGCTCGCCGGTTCAGCGTGGCGACCCGCAACGAAGCGCCGTTTAATGCTGCCGGCGTTCCCGTCATCAACCCGTGGACGGCAGGGGACGCACCGTAGAGGGAGAAAAACGGGGGACGGCTAGCGCAGCCAATTCTCACGCGCCAGGTCGCGAACGCGGGCGAATTCCTTTTCGTTGTCGGTCACGATCGCACAACCAAGCGCCAGCGCGTGAGCCGCGATCAGCATGTCATGGGCGCCAATGGGCGTACCCACCTCCTCCAGACCGGTGCGTAAGGATGCATAGATGGCGTCTGCCGGGGGCTCAAAGGGCAGAACGTCAAGGACGCTGAGCACCGCTTCAAGCTGCTCCAGGAGCCGCGCGGAACCTTTCTCTGCGGCTCCGTAACGCAATTCCGCGGCCACAATGATACTGGTCGAAACTCGCGCTTCGCCCACCTTGCGGATGCGCTGGGCTACTTTTCCCTGAGGATTGCGGACGAGATCGGAAACGACGTTCGTGTCGAGCAGGTAGCGCATCAGAGATCGACCGGATCGGGAGGCAGGTCGCGGATGGGCGGAAAATCTTCGCTGAGCGGCTGGAGAGTCGCCAGCAGCGCCAGCAGCGACTTCGGGGGAGCAGGCTCAATAATAAGGCGGCTGCCTTCTTTGCGTATGATGGCATCCTGGCCCGGCAGGGCGAACTCACGGGGTATCCGCACCGCCTGATTCCGTCCGTTCTTAAAAACCCGGACGTGCCGTTCCGCCACGGGCGCAGTTCTCTTTGGCATATGCCTAAGCATATGGCAACTACCCTGGGTTTGTCAACGCCATTGCCGAGTGAGAGCCCCCAGAGCACGCCGCGTCCCTTTGGGCAAGAATATTATGCCCCGAACTGACCCCACACTTAGGCCGGGATTTGCACCTTATAATCCCTCGCCGCCTCCTTCACCACTTCATCAATGGCCGCTTCCTGATCGGCCGTTAACACGGGGGCACGTTCCGCGGCCATCGCCTGCCGCACCCGCGCGGCGGCGCGCTTCTCGAACCGTTCCGGGTCCAGGCTGTCGCCCATCCCCCAACCACAAAGGTCAAAGTAGGGGGAGAGCAGTTGCAGCTTGCGGAAATTCTGGACGGTGTGTGGGTGGTCATAGGCATGGCCACCGTGCCCCAACTCCTCGATGACATCGAGAGCCAGTGTTTCCTCGTTAACCTGAATACCCTGGATGGAGTGGCGCACATAGCGGGCCATCTCGTTGTCGATGGCGAGTTGCAACGGTGAGAAAGTGAGCATATTCTCCAGTTTACCCACGGTTCCGAACCCGATCGCACCCGCCATGACCGCCACATACATGGAAATCGACTTCTCGATCGCCGCCTGAATGCCCGGCACGCACGCGTTGGAATATCCTGCGTGCACACCGGACGGACAACCGTAATACTCGGAGATAATCTGCACGCGCGCCGCGAGGAGCGGCATGCGCTCTCCCCCCGCGCAACTGTACTGCATGGCGCGCACGTCGCAGTAACCGGGGGTCACGTCAAGCGTCAGGGTGGCGTCAGGATCGACGGCGTACCCCAACACCAGGCCAGCTAGAGTTTCCGCCATGCCGAGCGCCAGCACACCCGCCGCGCTCATGGGCGCCGTGAGCCCGCCGGTAGGCATGGTATCGAGGCTCTGGGGCAGGCCGAGTTCCAGATGCGCCAGCATCACGTCCGCCATGACCGCGTCGATGCACAAGGGCGACCGGGCCTCAGCGTAGCCCACCAGGATGGGATTACGCCGATGCGCCTCGCGACTGCCTGCGACGATCTCGCCGATACGGGTGATATACCCCACGTCTTTGCGCTGGAAGGTCTCAATCCCTCCATACTTCCGGGTGGCCTTCACCAGTTCAGCCGCCATCATTACGGGACGAATCTCCACGGGAACGTCTTGCGCGGCGCAGGGAAGCCCCGTGTAGGCAATCTGATCCAGTTGGTCGGCTAGTTGCAAAGATTCGCGAACGTCCTGGAGCGTGGCGTAGCGCCGTTGGCCGTCCAGGTCCCAGATGTAAACGCAGAATCCGCCTGTGCTCACGGCGAAGTCCTCGTGAATCCGGAGCGGTTGGGCGTCGAAGCGCACCTGGGAATAGCGGATCGACTGGCGTTTGGGCCAACGGTCGGGGTCCTGGAAGTTGTGGCGCATGCGGGCGACGGCGGCTTCTACCTCCTGGGGGGGAACTTCACGATCCGCCGGTCCATATCGACCCGGCAGCCTGCGGCCCGAAGGTATTCCAAGGCCTGGACATGATCGATCCACATTCCGGTGCGTTCGAGAATCCGCAGCGCGGCCTGGTGGATCGCGTCCATCTCTTCCTGACTGAGATATCGAAGAGGTTCAAGAGCGCAAGTTTTCATGAGAGCTGTCCTTTTAATTCCCCGCGTTTGCGGGAATGGGTCGAAGGGTTCAAAGTTACGCTTGGTTCTTCGCCCCGCTATATTCGCTCAGATGGCGCACGAAGAACGGCAGACCTCAAGGGCGGAGGTCTGCGCTACGACTTTTGCTCCCTCGGCATGGTTAGCATCAAGTGTAGCGCGGTCCCCCGCTTTTGGGGTCCGCGGTTCTTGGTTTGAAAAATCCGCAAACCCCCAACATGCGGGTGGCCCCATTCGCCCAGATGGCGCACGAAGAACCGCCCCGATGCATCGGGGCGTTACGCTCGCTTGTCCCGACGGGTGCGCCTTTTTCACTTCTTAATGTTCTTGCCAAAGCTGAAGCAGGGGCCCACGGAGAACCGGGTGGTAAGCCGGCCGTCCTTCAGCAGATCGTTGAAGAGATGGTTGTAGACGAGATCGGCCTGCACGCGAAGGGCGAAATGCTTGGAAATAATAATGTCGCCGCCGCCGCCGAATCCATAGAAGGGCGTCCAGTCTGTCTTCTTACCGGTGGGGGCTAATTGCGCGACGATGGCTTTGGCGATGGGATCTGTGGCCGGGGGATTCGGGGTGGCAACCTCATGAATCCCTCCGATGGAAGGCCGCACAAAGAGCGTTAGTTTGGCGAAGTGCCGATAGGACAACTGCGGCCCACCGGCGACAGTTTGAGTAACGGAATGCGTGGCTATGGCCAGGTTGTAGCCCGCGGGAAGTAGTCCGGCCTGGGCCAGTTGCATGAGCTCCGCGCCCAGTTGCTGCTGCAAGGCGGTGGTAAGCTGGTCCGGCGTAAGCGTTAAATTACCTTCCGACACGCTGTAATCGAAACCCAGCGCGTACCAGGTCTTCGGATTGACGCCGATTTGAGTATGAAAACCGTTTTCAAAGAGGCCCACGCGAGGGCTGTTGAGGAAGGTGTAGCCTGCATAGACGTTATAGCGCGAAACATAACTCTGTTGGCCGAATAACGGAGACGCCATCAGGAATAGAGCCAGCGCGAATCGCAGAAGGCTCCTCGATAACCTGGGCGTCTGGTGGGATGTGATCGGGATGACGATGAGCATGGATGTCTCCTACCTTGAATCTATACCAAGCTGCTTGCCCAACTCCTCATAAGCTTTTTCGACCAGCGAGGCATCCAGACCGTTTTTGGCATTGGCGTGCGAGGACGCGGTCTGGAGAATCTCCGTTTCCTCCCGCAACCCTTGGGCCAAAGGCACCGTGCGACGGTAAAATTCCTTGGCCTGCTCGAGGTTCTGCTGTTTCCTGGCCATCAACGCCTGCGCCAGGTAGTAATAAAGGTTGACTGTATTCTCCGCATAGCGCAGGTTCCGGTCGTCTTCGGCGAGGCGCAGCTTCACTTCGCTGGGTAGATTTTGAGCGCGCAAGCGGTCCATGATGGTCCGGCACTCTTGCAAGGCCCGCACGCTCTCTCCCAGACTGACACCGGCGTTCTTGAGGGGATGGTACGCCTCCAGCTTCAGGTGTTCGGTCCCAAATAGGTTATCGGCATTGCTATCAATCTGCTTTACCAGGCACTGTCCTTCATGCTCCCCGCCGTAGTGCTTCCACTGTTGGACACTCAACATGGCGTATTCAAGAAGGTTGTAAAAGCGCCGGGCGGGCTTGGCGACGGGGCCATAGAAATCGGTCAGGTAATCGCTGAACAGTTGCTCGGTGTCGGCCTCCGGATTCCACAGTAACTGCGCCAGGAGGTAATTGTTGAGGCGTTTGGGCCCCTGCAGCCGGGTATACACATGCATGTAGTGGAAGTGACGGACCCCGTTGCTATAAAACAACGGCAGATCGTGCGCCATGATGCGCTTGTAAAGAACCGGCAGACTTTTCGTGGTCGAGACGTTGTAGTACTCGCCGACCTCCAACTGGCCGGGATACTTGTCGTGCTGCTTCCACGTCTCGAAGGTCTCCCAATAAGGGGTGTTGTATTCGCTGCACTTCGGATCGTCCAGGTAGTGGACGTAACATCGGCCGATAGGAAAGAAGGTGCCGATAAGGTCCCGGAAGTCGGCGGGAGTCCACTGGGGATTCGCAGGCAGTGCCAGAGTCTCGTGATAAATGGGAAAGACCAGTTCGATCGGATGGTGGATCAGCCCCTGGCGCCGCGCAACTTCCAGCGCATCGCGGACGTGCATCACCAGCATCAGCAGGCGGTCCGTGGGAGTTCCCAGGCGCTTGCAGTTGTCGCACTCGCACCACTTGCCGACATCCAACGCCCACAGTTCCAGCAGGTCCGTGTCACGCCAGTCGCCGGTTGAGAGGTCCTTCACCACATTGCGGGTGAACTCTGCCACGGCCTCAGCATTGGACGTGCAGAAGTTGACGCCAAATTCGTGTTTGAACCCCTGACGCTTGCCATCGACCAGCCCGTACCATTCCGGGTGCGCCTGCATGTAGGTATCGGGGTTGAGGTAGCGTTCAAAAACCCAATGCAGGCCCGCATCCAAGCGCAATCCCAATTGCTTCTCGGTGGCCCGGTCGGTGTCGGCAATGGTCCACATGTTCATGCGATTGCGCGCCATCCAGAGATAGAATTCACGGTTGCCCCGGTTTTCCCAAGCCAGGAAGCCTCGGGTAAGGAACTTGGGTTCCTCGACGATGGTCTGCTCCGGGAACTGCAAGTTGGCGGAGCCATGAACCACCTCACCCAAGTCCCCCGGGGCGTACCACCGCATGCCCCACATTTCGAGGAGAGAATAGACTCCGTAGAGCACGCCGACACGATCGGAACCGATGATGAGCAGGTTGTCCTCGTCGGGTACGAGGGCAAAGCTCTCTCGCGCGCTCAGGCGCTGTGCCAATAATTCGCGCTTGGCTGCCTTCGACACCGCCGGTGGGTATGACTTTCCAGAAAGGTCCGCGAGAATAATTTCCTTATGATTCCGCAGCCGGTCCAGGCCTACGACGGGGAACACCTGCGGGGCTGCTTCGTTTGCTTTGCCGAGCTTCGTAAGATAATGGCGCAACTCCAGCGCGGCGAAAGCCTCTGTCGAAGCGTTCATCCCCGCGGGTTCGCTCCCGTCCCAATTGAGCGTGTCCGCGCCCTTCGCGGCATCAGCCGCCGTGGCAAAAGGGCCTAGGTCGACGACAATTTGATAGGAAGGATCAAGGGCCTTCCCGGTGGTCTGGCCGGCGAGCATCGTACCGGCCAAAGAAATCATGAGGAGGGAAATGGCAAAGATATTTCTGTAAATAAGATGCCTTGGCATTCTGTCCCCCTGGAGTGCTCCTGGCGGTGGTTCCGCGGGCGGCTCCAGTCTGCGAGCCTCCCACGAGTAGCGAGGTGGAAGGGTGGGGACGGCTCAGCGGCGCCCCTTTTTCTGAAGGGGGGAGCCTGGTGACCTCGTGTCAGGCTCCCCACACGTCAAGTCACGCACTTGTAACTTTCAACTCTTAACTATCGACTATTAACTATTAACTCTTCCCTTACACCACCAGCTTCCACGGCGCGCGGTAGTCGCGGCCAATGAGTTTCTGCGCCGCGGGGCCGCCCTTGAGGAGCTTCTGGTTCGCGACGTCCCATTCCAGTCGTTCCTGCGAGCGCAGGGCGACGTTGCCGAGCAAACAGGCGCTGCTGCTGCGATGTCCCTGTTCGATATCGGTCTGCGGAAGTTTGCGCGTGCGCATGCAATCCAGCATGTTGGCGACATGCTCCAGCAGCCCGTCGTCGATCTGTTCCATCTTCATATCCGCGGTCTTACCCAGGTCGCGGACATGCTTCCCCTCGGTCGCGTGCAACTCGCGGTAGTCCCGTTCCGCCGTCGGCTCCGGGAAGACCTCAAAGCCGCTGCGGTCGAGGAACATCGTGCCGTCCGTTCCATGGAACTCGATTCCGTATTCGTGTTTGTACATGGAATTGGAATTGCACTCGCGGCTCTCATAGGTGGCGACGAAGTTGGGATACTGCCAGGTGATCTGTAACGTATCGGGAATATCAGTGTTGTCCTGGATGAAGAATTTGGAGCCCAAGGCGGTGATGGTGGTGGGCCCTTCGACCTGCATTGCCCACTGCACGATGTCCATCAGGTGAACGGCCCAATCACCCGGCCAGCCGTTGGCGTAATCGTAGAAGTAGCGGAAGGTGGACCAGCGATGTTCTGCCACGCCAAAGCGGTTGAAATTGTATGGCACCTTGGGCGCGGGACCGAGCCACATGTCCCAATCCAGCCCCGCCGGCGGGTCGGAGTCAGGATAAGTGCCGTATCCCTTTGGAAAGGTGTTGGAATAATTCCAAGTGCGCACAAAGCTGACCTTGCCCAGCAGGCCGCCTTGGACCAACTCCACGGCCTTTTGAAAGTGTTGATTGGAGCGCTGCCAGAGGCCCACTTGCACCACGCGTTTGTATTTGCGCGCGGCCTCTACCATCTTCTTGCCTTCTTCCACCGCCACGCAGATCGGCTTCTCCACGTAAACGTCCTTGCCGGCCTTGCAGGCTTCCACCATGCAGAGCGGGTGCCAGTGGTCGGGTGTTCCGACAATCACCACGTCAATGTCCTTGTCGTCGAGCACCTGGCGAAAATCCTTGAAGGCTTTGGCATTGCCCCCCGCCGCGGCCAGCCCCTTGTCGAGATTGGGTTGGTACACATCGCAGACGGCGCCAACTTCCACGCCGTGCTTCATGAAGTTTTGCATGTCATCCGTGCCTTGGCGGCCGGTGCCGATCACGCCCAGGCGAATGCGGTCGTTGGCGCCCAGGACATTCCTCGTGCTGAGCCCGTACATCGAGAGGCTCAGACCCGCCGAGGTCAGGGCGGCGCGTTTCATAAAATCTCGCCGATTGAGGTCATCCGTCATAATGTCTTCCTTTCCCTTCACACTTTACAGAATTCGCGAAGACGCGGCTTCGCGTTTGTCGTAGGGTTTATACCAGAAGCGGAAGGAAACTCAAGGCCCATTTTGGCGGCCCTCATCTAAGACAGCGGCAACGGTGGGTGGTCGCGGCCAGCTTTCCTGCCTGTTCCCGAGTCACTCAGGAAGCATCCACAATCTTTCCTGACAGGGTGAGGGCAGCCTCGTAACCCATGTGTTTCCACTGAGCATTTGTTTGCAAAACTCACCATAAAAAAACGTTCACGCGGCGCGGCGATCCGCCGATGGAAGTGGTTGCACAGGAAAACATTTTCCACCTGTTCAGAGGTGGGCTGATAGCCATCGCGAACCCGCCACCAGGAATGGATATGGATACATCAGCTTGGGCATGCCGCACTCGAGGAAATCAAGCCCAACCTTCCAGCGAGGTTTCACGGGGGAAATCATCCTCCCCTAGCAAGGCGAAGAACCCTGTGGGAGGAACCTTGGGGTGCGGGGTCGGGGCACCGGCATCGATGCGTGCGAGGAGCATTACCTGTTGTCAGGAGGGGCGTATGATTCTCGGGGATATTGACGTTGAGAGAAATGAATCCACCACGGACGTGAAGGTCTTCGTGTTTCTTCTCCGGGCTTGGGCGGTGATCGCCCTGATCGCTATCGGGACGCAGGCTCAGGCTGGTCAGGTCAACAAGTCGGCGCCCAGCGGCGAAGGCACCCTCATGCTGGTGCGGGAGTGGGATCCCGCCACTGGCTCGCTCACCGGATGGCTACCCAATCACACTGCTGCCATCCAATTGGAGTTACTGGATAAGTCGCAGGAACAGCATTTCGATCCGGAAGAGGTCGTTTACCTTCGCTGGCCGCGGCGACCGCACTCCGAGCCGGAAGTTGGCCAAGTATTGGTTTCACCGGCGCCGCGGACTTTTGACGGCCAGACTTGGCTGCCCGTCAAACGTGACCCGAACGTGGTGCGGATCGGCAAGGGAGTTTATGTGGTCCGCCGCTTCATGCTCGGCGAGTCAAAGTGGCGACTGCCCCTTAGAACGTCGGCTCCATCCAGGAGCCTCGCGAGCAACAAATCCCCCCGATAGGTGCCGCGGCTTTTCCAGAGCTGGTAGCAGCACTTAACGCAGTGGGGCCACACAAAAGAACCGAAAGACAGCATTGAGGTAGCCTCGATGGGCGGGTAGCGATTGCCCTTTTGGGGGCGACATTATGTTACACTTACCGCCATCCCAATCAGGAGGACCGATATGCCACTCGACCCCGTTTCCCGCAGAGAGTTTTTGCATAACATCGCCGCCGGATCAACTGGCGCCGCGCTAGGCACCACTCTGGCTGGAGTTCCCCTCGCTGCCGCGAATCCCGCTGCTGCACTCGATCCGCCGTTTCCGCTCACGATGGAGTCTTATCCCCTTGTCGAGCCCGGCAAGGGAGCCGCTGTGGAGCGGTTGAAGATCGTGACCATGGACAAGCTTCCCGACCCTTATTCCCAGCGTATCCGGGCACTATCCTCAGGAATTGAGTTGAAGGAAGCCCTTTCGAAGGAGGCTTTTCGGAGCGAACTTGCTGACGCGCACGCCTTGTTCGGCGATTTCACCCGCGAAGATTTTGCCGCTGCCAAGCACCTGCGCTGGATTCAATGGGGAGCGGCGGGCGTCGAAGAGATCATGTGGCCGGAGCTCATAGATAGCCCCGTCGTGCTGACCAATATGCAGCGCATCTTTGCGCCCGTGATATCCGAAACCGCCATCGCCTTGATGCTGTCACTGGCGCACGGCATTCCGCGCTACGCCATCCAGACACAGCACCACGAGTGGAACCAGCTCCAGGACCTGACGGAGATCAGCGGCATGACGTTGGGCATGGTGGGTTTGGGCGGGATCGGCGCGATGACGGCTTACCGCGCCCACTATGGCTTCGATATGAAGATCTTGGCCGTGGATCCCAAACCGATTCCCAAGCCGCATTTTGTGGCGGAGCTGCACTCGCTCGACGGGCTTAAGGAGATGGCTTCGCGCGTGGACATCCTGATGTGCGCCGCCCCCCACACGTCGCTTTCCGAAGGCATGCTGAATGAATCCGTCTTCCGGGCCATGAAGAAGTCGGCGTACTTCATCAACATGTCGCGGGGCCAGGTTGTGCACACGCCGGCGCTGGTGCGCGCGCTCAAAGAGGGTTGGATCGCGGGGGCTGGACTGGACGTGGCCTATAAGGAACCCTTGCCGCCGGACGATGAGTTGTGGACGGCTCCGAACATCATCATCACGTGTCACACTTCCGGTTGGTCTCCGAAGGTGGAAGGTCGAACCACGGAGCTCTTCGCTGAAAACGTGCGCCGGTATGTGAACGGTCTGCCCATGCTCAACGTGGTGGATAAGCGCCGCGGGTATTGAGCACCGATTCTGGGTGAATGTTTTTGGCTCAGGCTCCCAATTTGCGAATCTTGGGACGTGCGCCCTCGTTTTCTTGCGGGTTGGAATTCCTGACTCAAACCGTCGGGCATGGTCAGACACGTGAATCGCAGAGCTGCGCTCTGATGTTATGAAAGCGGCGATGCCTCCTCGGGTGCCGCTAAACTGGAGGTGGTCCAGTTTAGCGGGCCCTCGGGTTCAGACCGAGAGTTTTGCATCGAGGAGACAAAGCGATGAAGAAGAGTATAACGCCCATTGGAACGCCGGTGGGAGTGGATGTTCACAAGCGTCGTTGCCAGGTGGTGGAGCTTGATCACGGAGAGATTAAGGCACGGAAGTCGATCGCCAACACGCGGGAGGAGTGGCTGGAGATGTTGACGGAACTTCCTCCCGACGCCGAGATCGGCCTGGAGGTGAGCACGGCAGGCTACTTTGCCATGAGCGTGCTGGAAGAGGCGGGGTGGCGAGGGCGCGCGCACTGGGTGCACACGGCGGGGATCGACAGCAACCGCCGGCAGAAGAATGATCGTTTAGATGCCGAGCGGCTGGCGCGCAAGCTCGCCGCGCACCATCTGGATCCACTGCCGGAGGCGTGGTTTCCGCCGCCGGAGATTCGCGCCCTGCGTCTGCGCGCACGCCAGCGCTGCTGGTTGGCCCTGCTGCGCACCAAAGCCAAGAATCACCTGCAAAGCTTGCTGGGGATGCATGGCTTGCAGGCGCCGGGGACCGACCCGTTCGGAGCGGCCGGGGAGAAGTGGCTGGCGGAACAGACCTTGCCGATGCCCTTGGGCGAAAGCATCCCTCAAATCCAACGCCTGCTGCAGTTCCTGGAGGAGGAGATCGGAATCAGTGAGAAGTACTTGCAGGCGGTGGACGGACAATTCCCCGAGTTGGCGCTGCTGCGCACAATCCCCAGCATCGGCCCCATCCTGTCCCCGGTGATTTGGAGTGAGATCGGCACGATCGAGCGGTTTCGTTCCGCCAAGGCCTTGGCCAACGCTACGGGGCTCGTCTCCAGCTTTTACGACAGCGGGGAAGTGAAGGTGTCGGGTCCCATCACCCGCCAGGGATCGCGCTGGCTGCGCTGGGCCTTCGTCACCGCCGCCCATGTCGCGATTCCATACCCCCATCCTTTCGCGCGGCGCTACCACCGCCTGCGCCGCAGCAAGAAACCCAACGTGGCCAAGGCCGCCATCGCGCACTCCTTGGCGCGTTGTGCGTATGGAGTTTTGAAGCACGGCTGCCCTTATCGGGAAGACCGTTGGGGCCGCCAAGTCGGCGTACTGGAGCAGGAAGCCCGTGCTGGCGCTAGGTACACCAAGACCGCGCTCTGATAGGGACCTGCTCCCGAACAACCTCATGGGGACCAGGACAACCTGGCTAGCCCGTAGAGATGAAAGGGACCGAACCGACTCAGCAAACTCGCATGGCAAGAGCAAGAACCCAACGCCCACGGGGCCGTGCTTCATCCCCGGCAGGCGGCGGGGAGCCAACCCTCCCCGCCCCCCGGGCTCTACATAAAGGAGGAACGACTATAACTTGGAATAATTCTATAAGATAATACGTACAGAATGGCAGCCGACGGCGAAGTCGGCAACCCGCCACTTTGCCGATGGGGTCCGGCGCGTTTTTCAGGCATGGGGAAGCTGTGCCCAGAGCTTGGGAGGGGGGCGACCGCAGGCCGCCCCGGCGTCGTTTCCATCAGCCTCCGACCGGCTATTCCTCAGCGGGTTGCTCGCCAGCAGAGCCCGCCTCCGCTTCACCGGCTGCAGGCCATTCTGAAGTCGAAGGGGGAAGTTTGTCAAAGGCGATTAAGAAATTCAAAAAATCGGCTTGACACGGCATCGCGGTTTCAGAGATGCGCCAGCGGAGGGCGTACTCTGTGTTAAAGCTTGAGAGGCACGGAGGACGCAGAGGATTTCGTTTGGGTTGCGGCTCGGCCGCGCTGCGTTATCTGCTCGAGTTAGATGGGGTGGGTGACGGGATTCGAACCCGCAACGTCCAGAGCCACAGTCTGGCGCTCTACCAGCTGAGCTACACCCACCATATTGGCGCGTGGCGCTGAGAATCAGCGGTCTTTCTTTTGTAACACTGGGTGGTGATTGGTGTCAACTAAGGCTGGGAAGCCGGGCGCATGTACTTGTCCGTATTGTCCACAGGGATTTCTTGAAGCTCCGTGGGTTGCTGGCAACAGACGCAGAGTCCCGGCCCGAGCCCGACGAGATTGCAGACCGCGCAGAAGTAGCGCACGCGAAAAAGCTTGCCTTTGTGGACGGTAAAAAGCCACGCAACCTCGAACGAGCCGTCGGGCTGCGGGGTTCCTTCCACGCGTATCTGGAAACCGTCGAGGCGCTTATCCTGAAGGGTCTGAAGCAGGTAGGGAGTTGTGGCGGCGAGCGGCACCTGCCGGTCCTGCATCTTCAACAGGGGACACTTGCCGGCCGTCGCCAGCAAAGTCCCTTCCAGCGCGGGGAGAGGCTTCGTTTGCTCTGCACGCACGGCCGGAGCGAGCAGGGAAGTGAGCGCTATCGCGAGAACCCAGGCCCTGATCCTCGAACGGGTCAGCGTCCCTTCGGCCTGACTCGCTCGCCGCCGATTTGTTGCCCCTGATTTCACAACCTTGCTTTCTGTTCGATCTTGGAACTTCCCGCCCGGCGCTTCACAAACTCCCTATATGAACACCCTTGCGCCCAGCGGACCAATCGAAAATCACAAATCGAAAATCGCAAATCGCAAATCTAAAATCGAAAATGCCCTCACCCTTCCTACGTGCCAACCACGGTGAAGGCTCACGGCCTCAATCCAAAATCCAAAATCTAAAATCCCAAATGTCCTCACCCTTCCCACTTGCCGACCACGGTGATGGCTAGGGGCAGGTCTCCGCTTGCTGCATGTCCTTTCACCTGTAGATTCCAGTGGCCCTGATCGTCCTTTACGACTGAGGGGAACGTGGCACCGTTCACTTGTGCGCCCACCAGAAATCCGGGATGAGGCGTGCCGGACCCCAGGCGCCCCAATTTGATCAAGTTGTCCGGCGTCGCCACCTTGTCAGGCGTCGCGTCAGCCGCGACCGGAGTGAGGACCAGCGCATCGCGATAGGGATTCACGCCCATATGGTTTCCATCCTGGGGGATCAAAGCGTAGCGCAGCGTGTAGAAGCCTGCCTTGATCGCCTGACCCCGAAAGTCCGCTCCCGCTGTGGGGAAGTGCAGGACTCCCAGGAAAGTTCCTTCCGTTAATGCTCCATTAATGATGTCGGATGCTGATGCGGGGGTCGAGCTGGTGGGAATGGCCTTGCGCAGCCAAACTTCACAGAGCGGGGCGCCCTGGTCATTGGCCACGCGCGCTCCCTGCGAGTCGAGAAGGCTTTGGACCGCGGCCGGAACGTCCCCCGGCGCCGCGCCTATCG
Source organism: uncultured Acidobacteriota bacterium (assembly GCA_963804995.1). Lineage (GTDB taxonomy): Bacteria > Acidobacteriota > Terriglobia > UBA7540 > UBA7540 > Bog-366. Next base: position 234,037 of record CAWDSK010000006.1, on the reverse strand, counting down.
CTTCCACCTTGTAGCCACCCTGGCCCAGGGCGGTTGCCACCACCAAAAGTTGAGTTGCCAAGATCAATCCAATTGCACGGTACAATTTCATCAGTAAGCCTCCTTCTTCATTAGATGTTATAAACACAAAACGGGAAACTCTCGCAAGAGAGTTTCCCGTTGATAAAACTTTGGTTACCGGAACTGTTATAGGGTAAAGGCCCCGACGAAGGCGCTACGCTTGTCCACATGCTTCCAAACCACACCCAGACCCTGGCCCGAGAAGGAATCGTCCAAAGTGTACGCCGGCATGGAGTGAGCGAGCGTGACGAGAGGCGGATAGTAGACAAACTCGTTTCCACAATAGTGGTCGCCGGAGCAGAGGCTGCGCGTCTCAATGCGGGCCAGATTCCCCGCCACCAACTTCGCGACGCCGTGCTGATCGCCATGCTCGACCGTCAACTGGATGGGCGCGATGTTAACGCGCACCACGTGGTCCAGCAATCCCGCGGCATTCGCTGCGGCAAAATCCTTCAGCGCCGTGCGCTGCGCGCTGCTGGCCCGGGAGTCCAAGATTAACACGGACTCGGCAGGATAGGGATTTGTATACGGATCGCCCAGCGTGGCCTTGGCTTTTACAACGCCCACTACGCTCAGACCTGCGAGGTCGACACCCTTCCAACTGCCTTCCGAAATTTTCCAGGCCAAAATCGCTTCGTCGCCCATCAGATTCACTTCTGAGTTGGCAAAGCAGGGACCCGTGTAAACGTCCGCGCTGCGGACTTCCAGGTAGTCGCCTTTGATAGCCGCCTTGCCAGAAACAGCCAAACCAGATAGCAATAACAGGCTAATAACAAAATAGCCCGTGATATTCCTCATACTTAAATCCTCCACCCAGCAGACCTCCCTACAGAAAGATCCGCGCATGGACTTTTTTACCACATTTTGAGGGGAATTGCAATTCGGCTGCAGGTTGGTGTAGAGGCGGCAGAATCTATCCCGATCTTATCGGGACGCCGCCATATGGCGAGGTGAACTCGCCGCTACCTCTCTGGGTGATTCGCGTCCTTGCCGGTTCGATGGTATGATTCGAGCAGAGGGGGAAGCTGGGAAAAATGAGTCCAAGCAAAAACAATATTGCCCGCTATAGCGAGCGAATCATACGCGATCCCGAGGTATGCGGGGGTGAGCCGGTGTTCAAGGGAACACGGGTACCCTTGCGCACCGTTCTAGCCAGCTTAGCGGAAGGGGACACGATCGACCAAATCCTGGCGGATTTTCCGTCGCTTGCACCGGAGGATTTGAGATCAGCCATCGCCTTCGCCGCCGCCTCGGCCGAGGAGGATCTTCCCACGCCCGCCGCGCCCCACATCGGATGAATATCAAGTTGGACGAAAATCTGCCCGCGGGTCTTTCCGCACTTCTAGCTGCGCGCGGTCATGATATCGAAACCGTCCCCCAGGAAAGGCTTGGCGGTGCCAATGATGTCACGGTGTGGGAAGCCGCGCAGCGCGAGGGGCGATTCTTCATCACGCAGGACCTCGATTTTTCTGATGTGCGACGATTCACTCCGGGCACCCATCACGGCTTGCTCCTCGTGCGACTGAGGATTCCTTCCCGCCGAGCGCTGCTCGAACGCGTGCGAATAATATTTGAAACCGAAGATGTGGGCTCGTGGGCTGGCTGTTTTGTTGTAGCATCGGACCACAAGATTCGGAACCGCCGGCCTACGCGTCCTTGACCGTTGCGCCCTTCGACCCCGAGCACCCACCACCTAGTCCCCAGCCCCGAATCCCGAGTCCCGTATCCCGTGTCCCGAGTTCTTACGGGATTCCCGTGCTCCCGTTCGTCATCAAAGGGAAAGCCCGCACGGTCAAAAAACGCTAAGCGTAGCCGCTCCTCTTCGGATTAGCTCAAACGCCCCGGCAAAAACATGCGCAGAAAGCGCGAGGCAAGAATGAAACCATCTTTGCGAGCTTGGGGGAATTCCGCTGAGTCGTTACTGGGTGGTTCATCCCAAAAAGGATCCTCATGCCCAACCACGATTCCGCCTTGGTAATTTGCCTGCAAGAGAACATTAATAAACTTCGGCCAATCGATTAACCCCTGGCCGGGGATGCGGTAACGCCACCACCCCTTGCCATAAATTCCTACCTTTTGCAGAACCGGCTCGATGATCTCTGTATCCTTCGCGTGTACAGACAGGATCCTTTCCTTGAAATCCCAAGCCGCTTGAACATAGTCGATGTACTGCCGCACCAAATGTGAAGGATCGAATTCAAGGCCGAGACGCTTGCTGGGAACGAGATCATATATCTTTTCCCAGGCGCCAGGAACCGTGGCAAAGTTGGTGTCGCAAGGATAGTTTTCCCATCCCATGGTGATGTCCAGCTTGTCACAGACCGGCAAGTAGTGCTCATTGAAGACCTCTGCCAAGGCCTTCGCTTGATCCTCGATGGAAGCTCCCGCCATGCCTCCGCTGAAGGTACCTACAAATTTGCACCCCAGGCGATGCCCCAATTCAAGGTATTGGATGAAGTCGGCGATCGCCTCACGGCGCTTAGCGGGATCGCGCGCGATGTGATTGGGATCCATGCACTCGATACTGATGATGCGGAGATTAGCCTGCCGTGCGGTAGTGAGAATCTGATCAATCTGCGAATCCGACAGCTTGGGATTAAAGAAACGATCCACGCTGATCACTACGCCTTGATATTCCGCAGACGCGGCAAATGCCAACTTCTGTGGCGAGTACCGAGTAAGGATTGCGAGCTGGGGGAATCCCTTTTCATGCGGCGGGGTTGCAGGCGTTGACTCTGGCCCCAGGGCAGGATTGCCTGCGAATGCCATCTGAGTTCCTAGTGCTGACACACCGCCAGCCTTCAGGAAATATCGACGATCAAACTTGTTGCTTATCATGGTTTCCTCCCTGGAATATAAGTCGGGCCTCTAATTCATCCCTAAGAACCTACGGTCACGACGGGTCGCCGCGGCGACACCGTGGCTACCCCCGCTTCACCAGCCTTTTCTCCACGGGATTCAGTTGCACGTACTCCTGATGCTCATTAAGCAAGGCGTATTCAGATTCGTTAAATCGCCTGATCCTGGGATGAAGGTTTACGTTGACAAAGAAGATTCGCTCAGTGAGGTACCGACGGTGGACGTTTGACACGCCCGCAGATTACCACCACGAGCCAGGGCGTTCAACCCTCCACGGTGAGGGCAGTCATGGCGGGGGAGGCGTGGCGCAGAGGGAAGAGCCACGGTCCGAAAAACGCTGAACGTGATGTTATGAAAAGGTTACCCGGTGGCACGTAGGATTCAGGATCTGACGCCCAGCGCCTAGGTCCCATCGCCCAACTCCTACCGGCCGATGGCTAACCGCCAACAGCCGACAGCGCAGAGCCAGGCGCGGGTGTGCGACAAATCTGTGTGGGTCAGGCCGCGCGGGGGCGACGGTTCTCCCAGTAATCCTCGAATTTGCCGCTCAAGCGATGGCAGCGAAGGGCGATGATGGCATTGGCCCCGCGGACCCTCCAGAACATACCGGAGCGCTTCAGCCGAGTGCCGATGAGGGTTTTGCAGCCGGCTTCGACGACCCCGGAACCTACGAACAGATGCTGACGCCGAAAGGTCGGATAGCGCATCCGTTGGGCGTTGACGGTAAAATAATCTGCCGCGTGGCGCAAGAGTTCGGCGGCTTCGGGCGTGGCTGGGAACAGCGAGCGCAAATCGCGCACTAGGGATTCGATCCGCCCGCTCTCCAACTTCTCCTCCCGTTTTCTGGTCCACCTTCGGCGGTGGCGCTCGTCGGTGGGCCAGAGCTGGCCCGACAGCTCCCATAAGTGCTGTCGGGCATGATAAAGATCCACAATCTGAATGGCTCCCGGAAAGTGCTCGGCGGTGAGGTTCCAAATCCAAGGAGCACCATCGCCGATCACCACTTTCTTTTGGGCCCGGTTCCAGCCCCGACGATATGCTTCGAGGTAGATGCGTCGCCCAAAAACCTCGGCCGTTTCGATGCCTCCCGTGTAGGTGGTGGAGCCTTCTTCGCGCGCCGGTCGGCCCCGGGCATCCCGTGTCGTCTGGGCGAAGACACAACCTAATTTCACTTCCCGCGGGCGCGCTTGCTCGCTCTGTTTCCCCGCTCGACCCTCGGTTTCCGAACTCACCACCGGTACTCCCGTCCCATCCATCTCCACATAGAGTACCGGAATTTCCGGTCCCCTCACCTGCGGCAAGTTCCGTTGCAGGCCTTGCTGGATCGAGGCTTGTTCCTGGGCGGCAATCTCGGCGCCCAGAGCCTCTGCCTGCCGTTCCACGGCCTTGGTGGTCACCTCCAACCCGGCCAGCAGTTGCAGTTGTTCTCGACCGAGCGCAAAGGAGGTTTCGCTGCCCACCACCGCCATCATCCGTCGCACCCCAGGAGAATATTCCGTGCCCTCCACATCCAGTTCCTGATCGCGGGGACTCTGTCCCCGGTGACAGGCCGGACAAACGTAATAGGGACGCTCGGTCTCGACCCGCCCCAGCACGGTCAGCAGTTGCTTCCGACGCCTGCCGCGGTAGGGGGCCCCCCGACCACAGCCGCAGGGAACTTGGCGAGGGCACTCGTCCGGGGCGGCCAGCAACTCCTCCAGCACCGCCGCCCCCGCCCGGTGCATGGCCGCGCGTGTGGCCATCTCGACGGCTTCCAAATCCAGCGTCCCGGACTTGCGCCGCCCAGCAAAGATCACCGCCAGCAGGGACTCTACTTCTCGCGCCACTTCCCGCTGAATGGCTTCCGCCGTTTTTTTTCCTGCTCCGCCGCTTCGGCCTCCTGGGGGAGGGGGCGCTGACGGCAGATTTTTTCGTTCACCTCCACGAAGGCCCGGCGCAGTTGTTGAAACCTGCGGAACTCGGCAATCTGTCGTTCCGCCTGGTGCCGGGCGGCAGGGCTGGGGAAGGTTTCGCTGACGGTCCGGCCCTGCACCTTGTAAGTGAGCCGGAAGTTAGGGCCGTGGCCGGGATGATGGGGCTGATGACAGTGACAGTTGGACTTGCCGCAGCGGGCGGTAATGCTGGTGATCGAACCACTGCGGAGGTCACCCAGTTGGGCGATCTGGCGGATCAACTCCGCCCGTTGGTTCTCCAGGACGTCAAGGGATTGGGGCATGTTAAGGCCTCCTCTATCCTAACGTATCATATACGTTAGGATATAAGCGACAAAAAAAGAGCCAGCCCAGAGCGTTACATTTATGTCGCGCACCCGCCAGGCGCGAGCGACTTGCTCTGCGACACCGAATATGATAAACGTGAATCCGCTTAATAACACTCAAGGACGAAAACTGCCGGGAGGGCGTATGCCTCAGTATTCACGGATGGATTACAGGGATGCGAAACGCAAGCTCGCATTGGGAGCATCGGCAATCGCGCTGGTTATAGCGCTCTGGCCGCTGGTGACGAGGAGCGCCAACATGCCGCCGGCCGCTTCTGCTCCCGCGGGGACGCACGGGCCTTACAGTACCAACTTCCCCCGCGCTGAGAATCCCATTTCTGAAGGTGGCCACTGGTCAAACGGCCAGAAGGATGGTCTGGATTGGGCCGACGTGCGGACACGTCCCGGGCTTGCCTATGGGCTGGAGATCGGCGGATTGAGACCGGAGCCACAAAAATACGACGATGCCGCGGCTCTCCTGACGGGCACCTGGGGGCCGAACCAAACCGTCCAAGCCACCGTCCACTCCGTAAACCAGAACCAGAGCGACAAGGTCTGGGAAGAGGTGGAGCTGCGCCTGCGGAGCACCATTTCCCCCCACACCTGCACGGGGTATGAAGTCATGTTCCGCTGCTCAAAAAAGCCCGACGCCTACTGCAATATCGCGCGGTGGGAAGGACCCTTGGGAAAGTTTAGCTACGTAAAAAATTCCGGGGGTTCGAAATTCGGAGTGGCGGATGGCGATGTGGTCAAGGCCACGATGATCGGAAACGTGCTCACCGTCTACATCAACGGTGTCCAGATGGTCCAAACCACCGACGATACCTTTAAGAGCGGCAATCCGGGCATGGGGTTCTTTATCGACGGGACCACGGGTGAGAACGCCAATTATGGATTTTCAAGTTTCATGGCGACAGACAGATGAGCCGTTCTCTATAAACCGAATGTGGTAAGCGCACACATGCCCAGATGCTGCACCTGCGGTTGGGTTCATTACCCGCCGGAAGTAACCCCTCACCCGTCGCGCTCCGGCTGGTGAAGGCGCCGGCAGCACGCCACCCTCTGTCGCCGCGGCGACCGAGGGCTATGATCACTCGGGCGCAGGGCTTCGGAGCCTGCCTAGGCACTTAGATTTACGTCACTCGGCAGTGTGCTTAGCCCGAGGAATACTTCTTACTCAGTTCCTTCATCCGCTCAATCAACCGCGGCGCACCGGTAAAAACATCACCCTTGGAGTCGTTGTACTCCAATGACATGTAACCCCGGAATCCGTGTTTCGAGAAGATCTGCCAAATGCGGTCGAGGTCGATGGGACGGTTGTTGTCGAAATGGTCCGTGATATGAGTTTGTGTGGTGTAACGAGCGCAGGCGTCGATTTGTTTGTACCGCTCTTCGTCCGTGTCCGGATCGCCGGTGAGATGCTGGATGTCGAGGGACAAGCCGGCGTAAGGAGAATCGACGCGGCTAATGAGTTCGATGGACGGCTCACCCTTGAGCGCGATCCCCCCATGGGTTTCAACGCCCAGCGTGATGCCCTTGGTGGCCGAGTAATCGCAAACCACCTTCATGGATTCCACCGCCCAGTCCATTCCCTGTGCGGGGGAAACACCGTCAGGAAGCGACCCGGCAAAAATTCGCATGTGCGAAGCGCCCAGCGTGTCCGTGAAATCGATCCACCTCTTCATCTCTTCCTGGGATTCCCGGCGTTTGTCCTTGTCGGGCTCGAGCAGATGTAATCTCGAATCAGGACCGCTTCCCACGCCTGCGATGGTCACGCCGTTCTTGAAAGCCAGGTGACGCAAGCCGATGAGGTAATCGCGGTCGGTTGACTTGAGCCAGTATGCGGTCAACTCCGCGCCACCCACACCCATCTCCACGCACTTGAGGATGAAGTCCTCCATGGTCATCTTTCCGGCGCCCAGGGGCTTGCCAAAAGAATAGGCGGTGCAACCAATCAAGAGGCGGGAAGATTGGGAAGAAGCCGTGGCGGGTGGATTCGCCTTCCCCGCAAGCGCCAGGCCTGCCCCGGCGAGGGCGCCCACTCCCGCGGTTTGGAAGAACTGCCGACGAGCGATTCGCGAAGTCATTGTGGAATTCTCCTTTAACACTTGCCGGCCGGTTTACCGTGCCCCGGCTCAACTGGGATCACACACTCAGCAATCGTAGCGTGGAACTGTCCGGCAGGTCCGCAGACTTTCGCAGTGAATCGGGACTCTGCTCGTTGCTTCGTTTATCTTCCTGCACGATTCTACTACGGGCAGCCCACAACTTGCTTAAGCGCCTTGAGGGGCGGGGTCATGCCACTCCTGCCCCAGAGTGGTTGACGGTCCTTGTTCAGCAGCACCAGACTGGCCCCCGTAAATCCCGGCACCGTCCAGTTCAGAATGGCGTCCGCAGCCTCCGGCGTATCGACAACTCGTAAGCACGTGTGCTTCTCAATCGCCCTGATGTCTCGCGGGCGCGCGTCATCATCCATCGCCCATTCCATCTCTAAATACACCTTTCGGATCTTATGGAAGTCAGGCGGACTGCCTTTGGTATTGATGGCCTGCGGATGCTCCGGTGGCGCGGGGGGTGGGATGGGCTTGGCGCTTCCCGCGGTGAGCATGGCATCAAGAACTTTTTGAGGGACACCGTGACTCTTGAGTGAGATCAACTCTGGGGGGGACGTGTCGAAATCCGTCGAGCTGAGCTGAATGTCCAGGACGATGGTGCTTTCCGCGAGGCCAGCCTTAACCATACTGATTATATCTGCGTTGGTGAGAGGCTTCTTTTGAACCTGGCCGGTTTGTTCTGCAGTCTCCTTCGCTCCTGGGAGGGGCACTCCCTCATGACCGCTGACCTTCAAGCTGCCGAATCCCAGCCCAGCCCCCGTCGGGCACAGAGACAGCCACAAGACCACAGATACCGCGAACTTCATGGCGTTTGGTCGCTCCTCAAATGGACAACGTCTGATGGTGAACAGGCCAGATCTTTTTCGTCTCCCAAAGCATAGTCCCCCGAATGTCTGCCGTCAATGTGGCGGCCACACGTCTCGTAGGGGCCCCTCGTGGGTGCCCTCCACCAGGGCCTATAAGGGGTGCCCCTACGAAGAGTGCGTGACGTTTTCACACAAATAGGGGAGAGGGTGGAGAGCAGTCGGCGTTTTCATCAGCGGGGGAGGGACCAGGGGGGGCCGCCGCATCCGGTGGTCTTTCGACCTTTCCGGTGGGCGGCCCCCCTGGCTGATCTTTACAGCGGTTCGTAGCAAGGCCGCGCAGCGGTGCAGTTCTCGTGCGTAACGACCTGGCCGTCCGGTCCCAGGCAATTCTGGGTATGCACACACCAGCAGATGCCGCTATCCGTGCGGGGATCGGCCGGGTCAGGCTCTGCCCCGATAAACATCCACTTGGAGCGGAGCAGCCGGCAGCGTTCCGGGGATTGACTGGGGTGAGGAGTAGGTTCAGGCATAATCAAGCCTCTCCTTTCGCGGCGCGCAGGATGGCGCGTTTCACGGCCACGCGGGCCAGTTGGACTTTGTACGCGTTCTTGGAAAGCGGCTTTGCCTCCACCAGTGCGGCTTTGCCGGCTTCCCAAGCCACATCCTCATTCACGGATTTGCCATCCAACGCTTCTGCCGCTCCCGGCGAGGGCCACGGCACAGGCGCCACGTGACCCAGCACCACTCGGGCGCTCTTTACGGTACTGCCCTCAAGATTCAGCACCACCGCCGCCGCGGCGAGTGGCCAGTCAAGGGCCTCCCGCTCTTGCAGATCATAGACTGCCATCTTGGCGCTTCCCGCGGATGGCACATGGATTTCCGTGATGATTTCACCCGGATGCAGCGCGTGCTCAGAGTCCTGGTCGCTTTGCGGCGTCACAAAGAAATCCCGCACGGACAGTTCGCGAGCTCCCTGCGGGCCGTGGATTTTGACCCGGGCATTCAGTGCAATCAAAATGGGGGCAAGCCGCGAGGGGCTTACGAAATAGGCCGGCCCGGAGTTGCCCAGAATGGCGTGGTAGCGGTTGTCGCCGTCGGGGACCAGCGGTTTGCCGTTATAAGTGGCCAGCAAGCCAAATCCGGCGCGATAGTACCAGCAGCGCGGCCGCTGGCAGAGGTCACCCGCCACCGTTCCCGTGCTGCGCACCTGCGCGCTGCGCACACCTTCCGCCGCTTGCACGATGGCCGGGTAGCGCTTGCGAACCTCGGCATTCTCCAGCAGTTCTTCGAAAGTCACGGTGGCGCCGATCCGCAAACCCGAGGCGGGCAGAGGAGAGATGCCGCGCAGTTCCTTGACGTTTTGCAGGCTGACCAGGCGGGCGGGATTCGCGATGCCATCTTTCATCAGGCTGATCAAGTCCGTGCCACCGGCCAGCACCTGAGCTTCGCCCTGCGCGCTGGTGAGCAGCTTGATGGCTTCCTGGGCGGTTGTGGGTTTTGCATATTCAAAGGTTTGCATTAGGCAACTCCTCCTTTCTCGAGTGCGGCCAACACCTTGTCAGGAGTCAGCGGGAGCGTCGGCACTCTTACCCCGAGCGCGTTCGCCACGGCATTGGAAATGGCGGCCCCCGGAGAAATCACCGGAGGTTCACCCAGCCCAATCGTTCCCCGTTCGTCGTAACCGGGGCCGGTCATCATGTGGACCACCAGTTCGCCGATGTCGCCGATGCCGGCGAGTCTGTAAAACTCCATGTTGTTATTCAGCAGGCGGCCGGTCGCACGGTCCATGATCTTCTCTTCAAAGAGCGCGTAGGTGATGCCCATGATCAGCGCGCCATAGCACTGGCTTTCCGCCGTCTTGAGGTCAATGATGAGGCCGCAGTCCTGCGCCGCCACCATCTTGTTAATTTTCACCTTGCCGGTTTCTGTGTCCACCGAGACATCGGCAATCTGTACTCCGCCCACGCCGTTCGACCCCAGGTTGCACTGGCCGGGATTCTTGCCCAGAGTCTCGATGGTCTTCACTTGCAACTTGGCGCAGGCTTGTTTCCAGGTCATTTTCTTCATAGCGTCGCCCCGCGCCTGGATTTGGCCATTCACAGCCTCCAGTTGATCGGCGGGCACTCCCAGAACGGGAGCGACCAGGGCGAAAAGCTGATCCCGGGCATCGACGGAGGCGCGACGCGTGGAGGCTGAAACGCCGCCCACTGTCGTGCTGCCGCCCGAAGCGCCGTCCGCAGGGTATTTGCTATCGCCGATCTTGACTTGGATGGCTTCAACCGGAAGCCCCAAAGTCTCCGCCGCCACGATGGCGATGACGGTGCGGGTGCCGGTCCCCAGATCCTGACTTCCCAAGACCGTCTCCACGGAACCGTCAGGGTGGATAATCACATTGCAGTTACTGTTGTGGCCGCGGCCGCCCCAGGTGTGCATGCTGATACCCATGCCGCGCTTGATGGCGCCCGCCGTCTTGTCGCCGCGCGGATGCCAGTTTTTCTTCCAGTCGACCAGTTCCGCGGCTTTCTGCAATTCCTGCCGGTAGACTTCGCCGCGGTCGCCGGCGAGGTCCGCATTCTTCGAGAAGAATTCCAATGCGTCCATGTTGAGCTTGGCGGCCAGGTCGTCGAGCGCGCACATGGTCAGCACGGCGGCCTGGGGGTGATTGGGCGCTCGCCAGGCGCGGGCTGGGCCGGTGTTGGTGCTGATGGAGGAGTGACGCGTGACTTTGTTGGGAATGTTCAGAACGTAGGGAAGCGGTGGCATTGAGGTGCCGGCCGGTCCGCCCGTGCCCCAGGAGTGCGAATCCCACGCCACGATGGTCCCATCTTTTTTCGCCGCCACCTTGACCTTGGCATAGGCAGAGGGCCGCGCCCCAGCCACTTCCAGTTCCATGTCACGGTCGAGCATCAGCTTCACGGGTGCGCCGGCCGTCTTCGCGAGCTTCGCTACTTCGATACCCCAGCGGTCCGGAGAAAACTTGCTGCCGAATCCTCCGCCCACGTAATTGCAGATGGTTTCGATGTTGCTGTCCGGCACGTTGATGCCTTGCTCCCGCAGCGCCTGCCCGAACTGCCCCGGCCCACCGGAAACGCCTTGGGTGGAAGCATAAGTGAGCAGGTTCTCGCCGTTCCACTGCGCGATGTTTCCATGCGATTCCAGGCAACAGTGAGTGATGGCGGCGATTCCGTAATAGCCCTCAGAAATCACCACGTCGGGATCGCTAAAGGCCTTGTCCGGGTCTCCCGCCTTTTCACCGCCCGCCTCTTTGGCATGTTCGGTCGCCTGTTCCAGGTCCTCTTCCAGGACGAAGTGGGGAAGTTGCTCAAATTCCACCTTGACCTTGCGGACGGCGTCCTCGGCGATGTCCTCGCTCACGGCCGCGATGGCCACGATTTCATCGCCGACCCACTGAATCTCTTTTCCGACGCCTTGAATCACGCGCACCGCTTTCACTCCGGGCAACTTCTCAGCCTCGGAGGTGTCGACCGCGGTAATCTTGGCGTGGGCATAAGGGGAGCGATAGATCTTGGCAACCAGGAGCCCGGGAGGGTTGATGTCGTAGGTGTACTTGGCGCGGCCACTCGTCTTGGCGGGCCCGTCGATGCGCTTGATGCGCTGCCCGATGAGTTTGCGTTCGTTGGCCTCGGGCCAATCATATTTACACTTAGCCATTGCTGTGTCCTCCCTTCACTGTTTGGGCTGCCTCGAGGACAGCTTCGCGAATTCCCACATACGTACCGCAGCGGCAGAGATTGCCACCCAGTCCTCGCTCCACATCGTGCATGGTCGGATGGGGGTGCTTGTCCAGGAACGCCTTCGTAGCCACCACAAAGCCCGGCGTGCAGAATCCGCACTGTTGGGCATCGTGATTGACGAAGGCTGTCATTACGGGGTGGAGCTTGTCCCCCGTGGAAAGACCTTCGACGGTCGTGATGCTGTGGCCTGCGGCCTCGACGGCCAGCACGTTGCACGCATACACCGGCCGTCCGTCCATGATGACCGTGCAGGCGCCGCAAACACCGCGGTCGCAAACTTTCTTTGCGCCCGTCAGGTCCAGCCGGTTGCGCAGAGCGTTGAGCAGCGTCACTCGGGGCTCAACCTTCAGGCTGTGCGGCTTGCCGTTGATCTGTAAGGTAATCGGAACCGCCCCGGGGCCCATGACGCTCACCGCGGTGTCCTTCGTATCAGCCCCGGCCCCCGGCGCGCCCAGCAGTCCGGTGGAAACCGCCATGCCGGTGCCTTTCAGAAAGTCTCGCCGCGAAAATCCTTCTTTAGGGAGTGCCGGCAACTTTCTTTTTTTCCCGCTCATGTTCTGCTCCTCTAATCGCTGGATGAAAGCTGAATGCCGGGCGCCATCGGCTGGCATCAGCCTGACGCCTGAGTTTGGTTGTCTCCAAAACCTGAACCTGATCTGCTTATCGAAGTCCCGCATTATATCACTGCGGAGCGTTTTCAAGGATAGGGAATGAAACAACCCGGAACGGAAATTGCCACATCCGACAGGGGGAGACGCCGGCGGCCTTGGATTGCGGTAGCAGCAGCTACCGCCTTCCGCCTTGGGTTCATACGGCAAATGTGCAAATTGCGGAGGAAGGAAAGCGGCAGGCTGGCGCAGAGCGAGCCCAGCTCTGCGGTTCACGTCATCTGATCGCACTAGAATCGCAGGGCCATGCTCGCCCTGCGCCACTCACTCGCCACTCGTCACTGCACTTTCCGAGCCCTGGATTTGCTCCCGTATCCCGAATCCCGTGTCCCGTACCCCGGTTCTTCCGTCACTCGCCACTCGTCACTTACCGCTCATCCCTGCGTTTCCGACTTCGTACTTCGGACCTCGGACTCTTTTAAATGAAGATCGCGAACCAAGCGCCCATCGTCGGAGGTTGACACCTCAACGGTGGAGGCATACGATTCGCATGAGAAACGAAGGATCAGGGGGATAGCATGAAGAAACCCGCCATCAACCGTCGGGAATTCGTGGGGGCGCTCGCGGCGTCGGCTGCCGTGTTCCAGCCTGGCGCATTCGGGTCTCCGAAGCCTCGGGAAGAGAAAAGAAACTCCGGAATGAAAGTCGGCCTTTATAGCATCACTTATTTGGGGATCTGGTATCGCGGCCAAGGGCTGCCGATGGAAGACGTTATCAATCGCGCAAAAAAGTACGGTTATGACGGGGTCGAATTTGACGGTAAGCGGCCCCACGCCAACCCGCTCGATATGCCCACGAGGCGCTGCCGCGAGTTGCGCCGGATCGCGGACGGAGAAGGCATCGAAATCGTCGGCGTCGCTGCCAACAACGATTTCTCAAGCCCCATCCCTGAGCATCGCGAAAGCCAGGTGTGCTACGTGCGGCACCTGATTCAAGTAGCCTCGGATTTGGGCGCCGCGAAAGTGCGCGTGTTCTTCGCCTGGCCGGGCGTGGTCAGACATCCGCAGGTCGCTGAATACGAAACCGCGAAGAGAATCTGGCATTACGCGCATCAAGATATCGAAGAAGAAGAGACCTGGGCGTGGTGCCGCGAGGGCCTCAGGGAGGTATCGCGCTTCGCCTCTGATGCCGGGGTCACGCTGGCGCTGCAAAACCATGCGCCGGTCTACAAGGACACCCAAGACGTTCTGCGCATGGTCAGGGAAGTGAATTCGCCCGCCCTCAAGGTGTCGTTTGATCCCTGGGGTGTGCACGATAAGACTCCCGAATATATCCGCCAATCCGCAAGAGAAGTCGGCTCGTTGCAAACGATTTGCCACTTTGGAGGTGTGTTCGAACGCGACAGGGATGGAAAAATCAAGGCCAGCGAGCCTCTCTTCCCGGAGTTCGTCGCCGCGATGAAGGAAATCGGTTACAAGGGTTACATGAACTATGAGATGTGCTCGGAGCCGCCCGTCGTGAACGGACAAGTTCCCGGCATCGAACGTGCCGAACACAATGCCGAACTCGCGGCGGAATATATGCGGGCACTGATTAAGCAGGCGTGATCCGCTAGGATTTACTTGTCGCGTGAGGTGGCGAAAAAAGATAGGGAAGGAGGAGTTGCCTTCTGCCTCATGCCCCCTCACAAAGCAGGAGCTCCGCACTGGGTGGGGGTGAAGACGTTACGGTCAGTGCCTGGAACGTCCAGCCGCATTGTTTCCAGGTGCCCCATGGTCCCCGCAGGCTCTCGGAATAACCCTTCCCCCGCATCGGAAAACACAAGGCGACAAAGCGGGTAGCGCAGAGTCTGTGCCTTTCAGACTCTGCGGTTCTCAACATGATAAACATTCACTGTCATAATAACTTATGGCTTTGACATGTCCCGTACTAATCCGGTTTCTTGGGGGTAGTTAGTGCTGATTCGAATTCGAACCCACCAAACGAAAAGCCGCAGAGTCTCGAAAAACGTGAGACTCTTCGCTACCTTGCTGTCCACCCCGGCATGTCTATCGTGATATACGACGACACCGTCACACCGGCTGCGGCCCACCTTTGGTGGGAGATTGTTCGCGCCGGGCACGAGAACGTAGCCATTCTGGACGGGGGACTCCGGGGGTGGGCCGATGAGGACGCCTACCTGACCACAGTGGTAACACCGATGGTGCCGAGCACGTATGCTTCCTCAGGAGTGGCGGAAACCGCGGCTGTCCGTTCTGACCGGGACTACCCCGTACTCCACCTCAGAGCACGAGCGCCGGAACCGTCCCCTGATGTCTTCGACTGGGAGCTCACGGTTGTCGACGGGCAACTCCGAACAGCTGCCGAGATCCGGGAATACCTTGGGCGCAGCCAAATCAGGTTCCCCGGCGCCTACCGCGTGGAGGGGGGGGACGCCGATGCAACCTTTCTGGTCTACCTTCTCCGCCTCCTCGGCCACAACGGAGCTTCCTACGACCCTGCCAGTAAGCTGCTCAGGGCTGACTACTAGGATCAGCCGCAGGTACCGGACGCATCGTTGATTTCTGCGATAACAGAGATAGAGGTGACCCGCAGACATAACAGGGAGCGCTATGTCTGCGCCATTGAAGAAATCACTCTCTACGCTCGTATGTTTGCCGCCTTGGCCGCTGAGGTCCGTCACCGCATCAATCGCCGCTTTCAGCGCCTCTCGAAGAACAGGTAATACTGGTAGGGCAGAATGTTGAGCCGCTTGGTGAGGGTAAACCCCGCGTTGCTTAGCTCCGCGATGACTTCTTGGTCTGAGAGTTTCATGGAGGGCGGCGGCCCGATGGGCAGGTCCTTTTTGTAGAAATCGATCACCACAACGCGACCACCCGGCTTCAAGGCTTTTATGAGCTTGGGATAGTACGCGGCCCGGTTTTCGATATGGTGCAGCACATCGCAAAAAAAGATCAGATCGACAGATTGTTCCGGCAGTCGCGGGTCGTCAGGCGCGGCCAATACTACGGTGAGGTTCGATGGGGCATCTTTTTGGGTGATGGCCAGCAATTCCTTGTCGATATCGACCGCGTAGACCTTGGCGGCGTGGTTGGCGAAGCGGCGCGCGAAATAGCCTGTGCCGGCGCCTATATCGGCGACGACATCCGTCGGTTTGAGACCCAGAGCCATCACGACCTCGTGCGGTTTCTGCCACGCGTCTCGGGAGGGGTCTTCCAGCACCTTGGCATACTCACCCGACGAGGGCGGATGATGCTGGTGGGGTACTTGTCCCAAGGCGACCGCTGCAAACATGAACACTAACGCGTAGAGTTTCATAGCTTCCACCCTGCTGGAGGGCCAGATGGCCGAAGGGTCGATTGCGTCACAGAAAGAAAATGCCTATACCCGCCCCAACCAGCACAACCCACAACACATCGATTTTGAACCGCAGCGCCACGAATGCCGCAAGCGCCAGGAGCACCGACCGGGTGGTCCATGAAGGCGCAATGGCGAAGTGGGCCGTCACAGCCAGCAGCAACCCGACGAACGACGCCAGGATGCCACGTAGCACCCGCCGGAAGACCAACGAGCGTTGCAGGTGGTCAAAGTAGGGAACCGTAATCAGCACCATCAGGAAAGATGGCGAGAAAATCGCGACGGTGGCCACGAGGGCGCCCAGCAACCCGGCCACCTGATACCCAACGAAAGTGGCAGTAATGACGATGGGCCCTGGCGTGACTTGCCCCAGAGCGATGCCATCCATGAATGTCTTGCTGTCAATCCACTTCCGAACGTCCACGACCTGTTGGAGCATCACCGGGACCGACGCGAAGCCGCCACCGAAGGCAGAAAGGTCCACTTTGAGCATGACCAGCGCGAGGTTAAAAAGTAGACGATTCGCCACAAAGAGCATTGCGAGAGCAGTTCCACCTACAAGGACTGCCAACAGAACCAGCCGTACCACCCTTCGGCCGCCGGGTTCGCCGACATTGTGGACCGGTTTGATGGGCAGGCTTGCGCCAACATAGAGGACAGCACTCACCGCCGCGGACCCGACAATCGCGAGGATGGGACTGCCGTGCAACATGAGGAAAGTGGCGGCTGCACCCGCCAGGAGCAAGTCGCGCCAATTCTTTATCGAACTGCGGCCGAATGCCACGACCGCGTTGGCCATCAGCGCCACCACGACCACCTGCAACCCCCGAAAGGCGGCCGCCACCGTGTGGAGGTCGCGACTGACACCGTAGACGCTCGACAGGACCACCATCAGCACGAACGCTGGCAGGCCAAATCCCAGGAATGCCGCCAGCGCTCCGGCAATCCCTCGGGTGCGAAGACCGACATAAGCCGCCGTCTGCATGGCTGTGGCACCGGGAATCGACTGACACAAGGCCGTACCGTCCTCAAAACACTCTTGCGACAGCCAGTGCTTTTTCCCGACAGCCAAGTCGCGGATGTGCGCCACCATTGCCGGCCCGCCGAAGGCCGTAAGGCCCAGGCGCTGGAACGCCAAGAAGAGCGAGCATAGTGAAACCTGATGCGCAGATTCATCACGGTATTCCCCTTCCGCCGCCATTGCCGTCGCCTTCGTGTGATCATCTGCCATGCCGCGCGTCCTTGGTTGTGTCGAGAAGGAGTTCCGTTTGGCCTCTTGGACGCAATCGATTATACAGCCGCTCGGTCACTCTAGATCACCTGTGACGGCGTAGCGTTTACCTAAGCGATGAACTCCTGGATCGTCGGCCACTCGGAAGTTACCCCGACTGCGGACTCGCGATAGATCCTGCCTGGTCGCCTGGTGTTTACCGACCAACCCGCGGGGCCGATTCGAAGTTCCGCAACGTCGTCCTCGGAAACAAGTCTTCCTTAGATTAACGCTTATGCCCCCGGCCCCGCCGCCGGTGTTTTCATCAGCCGGGGCGGGACGGGCCTACGCCCACGGAAGGGGCACTTGGGAACTGTGAACGACCTCGGCTTCGGCCCGCAGGCGGGTGAGGGGGTCGCCCAACCCATTGAGACTTTGTCAGCGAACTTCTGACTCAGGACACTGGCATAGGGGGTGTATTTTTGATATCAGGATTCACTTCTGGCAAGTTGCTGGCTGATGAATTATACTGCGCCTCCTTTCTGGATACGCAACAGGCTGGCCCCCACCTGACGCCGGGGTTCTTGCCCTCGCGGTCTCACGACCCCTGAGAGGACCAAAGCCTGATCGTCTGGGAGAACTCCTGCGCGTGTGGCGAGAAACGCTTGAATCGGAAGTGGAAAAACTGCGACGCTCCGGCCTTCTGGGCGGCCGGGCGGGGGATCTGCTTTTTCCCAGCCTGCGTTACATTTTTGCGACGGAGGTGCACGCTTACGCGTTTTCCATTGCCGCCAACGCCTACCTGGCTTTTTTCCCCTTCAGTCTCATCCTGCTGACCATTTGCCGCCGGGGGCTGCACTGGGAAGGCGCCTACCAGATGGTCCTCCAATTGTTGCGCATCCACCTTCCCACCGGGGCGGATTCAGTGATTCGCAATCTGGTTATCGCAGTCCAAGGGCGCCCGCGGCTGCAAATCATGTCGTTGTTCATGCTGGTTTTTACGAGCTCAGGTGTCTTCCTGCCTCTCGAGGTCGCGCTGAACCGGATCTGGGGATTCAAAACGAATCGTAGTTTCCTGAAGAACCAGGCCGTGTCCTTTACTCTTGCCCTTCTAACCGGCGTCCTCGCCCTCGGATCCGTTCTGGGGATCACCCTCCTGCAATGGTTCATTACCTCTTCGCTGGCTTGGATTCCCGCTCGTGAGATCGTCGCGGCAATCTCGCGGGTGGTCCTGGAAGTGGCCTCTCTACCCATCATGGTTTCGATCTTTCTGGGGATCTACTATTTCCTGCCGAACGGAAAGGTCCCCTTCCTCCGTGTCTTCCCGGCCGCGATTGTCACAGGAATCCTGACGGAACTGGGCAAGCTCCTATACATTCAGACTCTGCCCTTGTTCCGTTTTCGTGAGGTTTACGGGCCCTTCGCCTTGTCCGTGACTTTGCTTTTCTGGGCGTATATGGGTTCTCTGATCCTACTTTTCGGGGCGCATCTCTCGGCGCACCGGTTTGTGCAGAATAACTTTCCCACGGCCGTGCCAGTGATGAACGATGCACCGATTCCGACCTCGGAGGGCAGGGTTTAGCGGAGCGTGACGCTTATGGGAATCCAACCACAGATTCAGAACATCCCGGGCGCGCTCCAGGCGACTCTTGAGAAGGCCCGCGCCGAATATGAAACAATCGTGCGTCAGGTTCGATGGGGCGATGGGCCGGTTTACGTTTGCGGGGTGGGAAGTTGCACGGGACTCGGGTTGGCGGCCAGTTACGCGCTGGAAATGTTTCTGGGCCGGCCGGTGGTAGTGCGTCCGGCGGAGGTCTTCCAAACCTACGGACTTCCCCTTCTGGTGACACGGTCGGTGCTGCTGATGATTTCCGCCGCGGATGAAGCGCCGGAAGCCCAGGAGCTTGCCCAGGTCGCGCACAAACGCGGCGCCACGTTGCTGGTATTGACGAACACGGCTGAAAGCCCTCTCGCGAAAATGGCAGACCACGTTGTTCTCGTCCCCGTCCAAGGAGAGGGCGACGTTCCTTCCGTCAGCGTTTGCCTGCACGCCGCGCTCAACTTCTGGGCGCTCGCCGCCGCACGCCTGCTGAAGCGCCATGAGCCCTCCTGGGATCCGCTCGCCAGGGAATTTTCGGAGCTTCCCGCCCAGATCGATTGGACCTTCACGCAACTCTCGGCCGTCATTCGTTCCCTAGCGGCGGAGTTGATCCGGCCGCCGCGCGTTCGCATTGTGGGGGGAGGCTTTTACCATTTTCCCGCCTGGCGCGCCTCCCGCCGCCTTGAGGCCCTTGCCGGCCTTGCTGCCGAAGGAGTGGAAGCCTCGGAATTCTTGAGCGGTGCGGCGGGGCCGGCCCGGCGTGACGACGCCGTGTTATTTCTTTCCGGCTCGCGCTCAAAACTCAAGAAGCTCGCCCATCGCTCGGCCGCCCAGGCTCGGGTGGACGGGGCGCGGGTTCTTTCCATTACCGATGGCAATGATCGGGAACTGGCGGAGCGGTCTGACCTCGGCATCCTGATTCCTGCCATGATGGAGGTTACCGGGTCGACGCTGAGCCTCTGTCTGGTGGAGTGGCTGGCGGTTGAGGCCGCCCGCGCCGCCAAGCCGCGAACGGCGCCTGCCGCCCCTCCCGATAAGTCTCGCGCCTAGTGTAGTGCGTCGCAAATCGCGGCACATATGATTGTCAGGGTCGATGTTATAGCCCTCAGCTTATGGTTCTTGAATTTATAAATTGTTCCGACGCGCCGCGCGTGGAAGTAACCCCTCATCCGTCCTCCTCCGTCAGCCACCTTCTCCCCTGGGAGAAGGCTATTATCCGGTTCAGGCCAGGGGAAGGTTATACCGAAGCGTCCACTGGCCGAATTAGAGACCCATTCTCTGCGTATGCTGATGGAGCACACCACCTTGAATAACCGCCCTCTCCGAGGGGAGAGGGTGGACCGCCGCCGGCGTTTTCATCAGCCGGGGCGGGACGGGTGAGGGGTCACGTCGGCGTTTGAGAATTCTACGAGCTAAAATTCAAATATCCATAGCCCCGCCCTTCTGTCTGCCCCTGAGAAAGGGCTGGAATTTGTGATGCATAGCCCTCTCCGAGGGGTCGCAGATGCGCCGCGCTACTTGCTTGTTCAACCACACAGGACAGAAATTGAAATCATAGCCCTCTCCGAGGGGAGAGGGTGGACCGCAACCGGCGTTTTCATCAGCCGGGGCGGGACGGGTGAGGGGTCACGTGGGCGTTTGAGAATTCTACGAGCTAAAATTCAAAAATCCATAGCCCCTCCCTTCAGTCTGCTCCGGAGGGTCTCCCAGCGGGGTGAGAAATCCAAGGAAGGCGTATGCGTCCCACCATTTCAACATATGAGAATCGGAACTCGTGGACTAACTTTATCGCAAAGCGCAAGAGACATCTTATTGAGTTTAGTATGCTGTTAAGATAAAGTTACACTCTTGACATGGGGTTCTCTTTCTGTTCTAATCCCGCTATGGACGTAGGAAAACGGTTACGACAATTACGTGAAGCTAAAGGTCTCTCGCAAGGCGATATCGAACGGCGATCGGGTCTGTTGCGTTCGTACATCTCTCGTGTTGAAGGCGGATATACTGCACCCTCACTTGCCACCATGGAAAAGTTTGCCAAAGCGTTGGAAATAGAAACCTACCAATTGCTTTACCAAGGCGAGGGCAAGCCGGCCGCACCCAAGATTCCCGAGCAGATAAGCATGGGAAAACCGGTTAAGCGGTTGGTCAAATGCTTTGAGAGCATGTTGAGCACGAACCGCCGGTTGTTGATTTCGATGGCTGAGAAGCTCTCGAAGTAAGAGCGCCCTCACTGTTTCCGAGACTTAGACCTTACTGACCAGCACTGTTCCCGTACCGGAACAGAGGGTGGTTGTGTCTCTGGGAAGCCTCCTTCACACCTAGGAACATGCCCGCCTGCTTGATCCCTCTCGCGGTCAGTGACATGGTATATTTCTGCCCCCCGCTCCGCCCGCATTCGACCCTCGAAGCCAATCCCATGCCTGGGTCCGTCCCAGATGCGTTGCAATTTGAGGTCGTAAGCTTGTCCCACTTGTACGCCTTAGCGAGGCGTAGCGAGCGAGGTCCCACTTATTTTGCCCTCCCCATGATTTTTTGATGCCACAAAACCTCGGCCTGCAAAACGGCAACGGGCAGTCCGGCGGAAGGTCATTCGTGCGTGCGGAGCCATTCCTCCAACGCCTTCGGCACGTCTGAATCCAGCGGCTCAACTTTAACTGCGAGTGCTTCAGAAGCTTTCGCCCCGACATACGCATCACGAACTCGCGCCAAGGCTACGAGCGCTTCCTGCTGAGGCATCTTGCGAGTCAATGGGTCCTGCGCGTTCAGCACCAGAAGCGGCCGGGGAGCAAGAGCCGCGAACACATCAGTGAGATCGAAGTCTTGGAGCACACCGGGCAACAGAAAGTAGGCGGGCTGCTCGTAGATCTCCGCCGTGGCCAGCGCGCCGTACGACACAGGGATTGCTTCCACGGCCGTCGCCCGAATCTCCGCGTCAAGAGCAGCGGCGAAAAGTGCCGTCACTCCTGCCCACCCTCTTCCCACCATCGCCACGCGCCGAGGGTCAACATCCGAGCGCGTACGCAGATAGCGAACCACGCCCAGTGCGTCGCCGGCGCGCATCCCGAGAAGCGGGCGCCCCAGAAAGAACGCCGCGTAAGCAAAGTCCGCATCCTGCCGATCGCGGGGATGGAAGTAGTCTGCGCCTAGGGCGCGCACGTCGGATGGCGCCCAGGTCTCGCCGAATCCGCGCACGTCCGCGACTGCCACAACTTGACCCTGCTCGGCCAACGAGGCGAACAACGCGGGGCGGTCATCTTCTCCCAGGCGATCGCGCAGATAGACCACCGCGTGCGCTCGCCCCTGCAATCCCTTCCGGTGAATCACTCGAGTCGGAACGGAGATGCCGGGTTCGGTCTCGAGCAGCAACTTTTCAATTACCAAGTCTCCCACTTCTGTTGTGGCGAGAGTCTTCACCTCAGGCGCCGTCGCGTCGGCAGGCAGCCCCAGGCGACTGCGGATTTTCCCGGCGAGAGATGTGTGGAAGTCAGAAGCGCGCCGCCGCGAATCCAGCAGACGCAATTCTTGCTCCGCCTGCGTTCGGTTGAAGTCGTAAACCGTCTTTCCGCCGAGAGAAGTAATCACTTGCCCGGTGGCCGTGCATTCCAGGGTCGCATCCTTCTCCGTCGTGATCTCAGGCTCGTGGGCATCGGGCTCGGCGCCTTTCAGCCACTTGTCGAACCACGCATAAGTAGCCTCCCGCAGCGGTTGGCTATACATGTGAGGGTGGTCAAACTCCACCATCTTGATTCTTTCGGGCGCGCCGATTTTCTTATACAGAGACTGGACCTCGGCAAAGGTCTGGCGAGTTCCCTCGATGGGGAAGAAGTCGCGAGCGGCTGACCCGATCAACACAGGCCGGGGAGCAATCATGCCCACGAATTCGGTGTGGTCAAGGCCGGCGGCCAATAGACCAGGAATATCCTGTTCCGGATCGGCTTCTGGATCCAGGTTGCGGGCCGCAATTTTCCTGGGCAGGGAGGTGATGAAGGTGACGATGGAGGCTGCCTTGACTCGCGGATCGAGCATCGAGATGTATGTTGTGAGCGTGCCGCCACCGGAGCTGCCCGTTACCCCAAGGCGCGAGGCATCCACTTCCGGAAGGCTCGTGAGATAATCGAGGCCGCGCATTCCATCCCAGATGAAAGTGCGCGCCAGGCTTTGCCCCAGAAGGATTTCCTGCAGTCCTGCCATGGCGTGCTGATTGTCAGTGCCCTTTAACAAGGTCTCCTGTTGCAGGAAGTTCCAGTATTGATATCTTTCGCCTTGCCCCATGGGATCGTAACTGAGGACGACGTATCCGCGCTTCACGAGCCCGATGAAGAGCTGCTGGTACACGTCATAGGCTTTTCCATTCGCGGAATGGCCACACGGCGCGAGCACGGCCGGGAACGGTCCTTTACCCACGGTAGGTACATAGAGGTTCGCGGTCACATAGTATTCGGGCAGGCTCTCGAAAATGACCTTGCGGATAACATACCCTTCGCGCTGAATCTCCCCGGTCACGCGCGCCTGGACGGGCGTTCGTTCCGCGGGCAAGCCTCCGATCAATTCGAGAAATCTGCGGCGGTTTGCCTCCTGCCAGTTGTGGAAATCGGTCTCCGTCTGAATCTTGTTGAAGCGCGCCAACCTCTTCGCGGTAGCGTCTTCGGCCAGCTTGTTCAAATAGGTCGGTAGCATTTGCCGGACTTCTGAAGAATCTTTAGTCACTCGGAGGTCAGCTTGGCCGAGCGGCGCTTGGGCATGCATGACCTGGGATGAGCAAGCGATAACCCCCATCATCATTGCGCAGCGAAACATTCGATTCATCTGGGCCCTCCGGCGAGATTCATCCTTCCTCAGCGACCATTCGCGGAACTCAATCGGCCGTAAATCGCAAAGCGGATTCTACTGCAAGGTATCGCAGGGATACGAAACTTTTGCAACTTTCGTTCTCTTGTTGTGATACAAGGACCTGCGAAGTGTGCCTTTCGGTTTGTGGTTTAAGGAAATGTAGGGGCCGACGGTCAAAGTTTCTGGGGCCGAGACCGCTCGTGCCCAGCAGATTCGCCGCAGGATACCTTTTGAGAAAGCGTCAAACCACCATGTCATCGAGACTGCTTACGCTTACCTTTTTCTCCCTGATAGTTGCGGTCAATGTTGGCGCGCAGACGGAAACCACGGTCCTCCGTCCTAAAGAGCTTGACGAGGTTTTGGTAAATCCGGGCATGGGGATTCAGACTTTCCAGCGCTTCAACGGGGATGCGATCAACTCCGGCCTCGGCTGGTCGGAAGAGGGCCCCGTAGGAAAGCTGGCGCCGGCTGCAGGAGCGGTGGATTTCCCCGCGTCCTCGATTTCCTATTGCCGCTGGTTCTGGGAGACGCTGGAGCCGGAGCAGGGAAGAGTCCGCTGGGAGATTCTGGACGAGGCCTTGCGTCAAGCGCACGCGCATCATCAAACGCTCGCAATCCGGCTGATGCCTTACGACCAGAAGCACCCGCTGCCGGAGTGGTATCAGAAGTCGGGATCGCGGCGTGCGAATCAGGCGACGGACAAGGACGGAAATATCTGGCAGCCGGACTTTGCTGACCCGTTGTATTTGAAGTATTGGGGAGCGCTGGTGGCAGCGGCAGGGGAACGTTACGACGGGCATCCGGACCTGGATAGCGTGGATATCTCATCGGTAGGGTACTGGGGCGAGGGTTGGAGCCCCTATATGCCGGCGTTCGACGTGCAGAAAAAGCTGGTGGATATTTGGCTCGAAGCATTCCAGCGCACCCCCCTGCTGATGAATTTCGACGAAGAGAAAGCCTTGGCCTATGGAACCGAGCACGGCGCGGGCTGGCGGCTGGACTGTTGGGGTGATATGCGCACGGCCTCCGACGATCCTTTTTTCCAGGCGGAGATGCTGGACATTTACCCGCAGCAAATTGTGCGCGCAGGAATACAGGACGTCTGGCAGCGCAGTCCGGTGTCGCTCGAGGCCTGTGGGGTGCCGGGGAGTTGGAAGGAGGAGGGCTATAACCTGGATTACATCCTCGCCCAGGGGCTGCGCTGGCACGTGTCGTCGGTAAACATCAAATCGTCCGCGATTCCGGCGGGGTGGAAGAAAGCCTTCGAGGAATTTCAGAAGCAAATGGGCTACCGATTCATCCTGCGCCGGCTGGAGTATCCAAAAGTCGTTCTGGCCGGAACGATGCAATTGATCCACATGTGGTGGCTGAATGCGGGAGTGGCGCCGGTTTACCGGCCGTACGAGCTGGCCATGGAACTGCGATCCGCGAGCCGCAGCGCGCAAATCAGGCTCCCGGTGGACATCCGCAAATGGCTTCCCGGCGATGCGGTATTCGACGGCACGGTTTATATTCCCAAAAACTTGCCGCCGGGCACCTACCGCCTGCGCGTAGCGATGCTGGACCCGCGCACCGGACAGCCGGCCATCAAGCTTGCCATCGAGGGCCTCGAATCCGACGGTTGGTATGACCTTGCGCCGATCGAGGTCAAGTGAAGGTAGGGAGGAGAATTAGTATGAAACGGACTCTTATTCTTTTTTTGGGTTGCACTGCTGCATTGACGGCAGTGATGCTGGGTCAATCCCAGGTGTTTCGCGACCGCTGGGTTTATGTGTCAACGGGTCTGGACAGTGATCAAGAGCTCGGGCGCGTGGAGGGCATTGCGCGCACGGCAAGCGAGCATGGCATGAACGGCATGTTGCTTGCGGCCGGCTTCGACTCGATGGACTTGATGCCTGCGGAGCGACTGGAGCGCATTGCGCGCCTGAAGCGGACCGCCGACCACCTCGGTGTGGAGATCATCCCCGCGACGTTCGGCGTGGGCTACGGGGGCGGGGTGATGGCGCATGACAAGAATCTGGCCGCGGGTCAACCTGTCCGCGGGGCGCTGTTCGTGGCGGGAGAGGACGAGGCGAAATTCCAGGCGGACCCCTCCGTGAAGCTGAAGAATGGCGGCTTTGAAGAACACTCGGAAAACCTGCCGACGGGGTTCACCGCGCATGGAGCTCGGGCCACGATCGATACAACAGTTTTTCACTCTGGAAAAGCCTCCGCGCGCTTCGAGGATTTCAGTGGTCCGGAAGGCGAGGTCTATCTCGCGCAGTCGCTGCCGGTGCATCCTTATCGCTGCTATCGCTTGCGAGCCTGGGTGAAGACCGAAGGCGCAGAACCCCGCATGGCAATCCATCTACTTGCCGTTGCCCCTGACCAGCGGCACCTTTCCTATATGGAGCCGCCCTTGCCGGAGACCAGCGATTGGCATGAATTGACTTGGGGCTTCAACAGTTGGTACGCGGACCGCGTGGAGTTTCGCGTCGGCGTTTCGGACGGGAAGAAAGGCAAGGTCTGGATCGATGACGTGGCCATCGAGGAAGTGGGCCTCACGAATGTTCTGCGCCGCCCCGGAACCCCCGTGAAGGTTAGCAATGAAAAGACCGGCATGGTTTACGAGGAGGGCAGGGACTTCGCCCCCATTTCCGACCCGCAGCTCAATTTCAGTTGGGACCACGAAGGGCCGGCGATTTCCATCCCGCCCGGCAGCCGAATCCACGCGGGCGACGGGTTGCGGGTTGACTATTTCCACGGAACCACCATCTATCGCGATCAGACACCCATCGACATGTCGGAGCCCGCGGTTTACGAATTGTGGCAGCGCCAGATTCCGCTGATCGAAAAGTATTTGGCGCCCAAGAAGTACTTCCTCAGCATGGACGAAGTGCGCGTCGGCGGTTTCTGCGAGGTCTGCCAGCGCCGGCATCTCTCCATGGCCCAGATCCTTGGTGATTGTGTGACCCGGCAGCACCAGATGATCCGCGCGGCCAACCCCCAGGCGGAGATCTACGTCTGGTCCGACATGTTCGACCCCAATCACAACGCCCGCGACAAATACTATTTGATCAACGGGAGCTTTCACGGCACGTGGAATTACCTTCCGAAAGACCTGGTTATCGCCTGCTGGTATTACGAGAAGCGCACCCCGAGTCTCGACTTCTTTTCCAAACTCGGTTACCAGACTCTGGGCGCTGCCTACTATGATGCCGATGACCTGGAGAATCCCAAGGGCTGGATCGAGTCCCTCGGCAAGACGCGCGGCGCCATCGGCATCATGTACACCACCTGGGAGGACAAATACCAGTTGCTGCCGGCCTTTGGGGATTTGATTTCGAAGCGGTGAACGGTGGTGGGGGCATGCCTGGTTTCGCGGAGTTTGACCCTCGCGCGCACGATCCCATTACTCTGGGACGATCCTCACGGTCACTAAGGAAGCGCCCCCTGGAACGTAATTCTCTACAGGGACGGATAGGAGAGCTGCGAAGAATTGCGGAGTGGTCTGCTTATCGGGTGAGGCTGCAAGTAGGGCTTTGCGGAGTTCCGCCAGTCGTTCCACATTCGTCACGTACTCGGCGGCGGCCTGCGTTCCTTGGGTGTACAGCCCATAGAGGAGAAGCAAGCGCTCCTGCTTTGTAGGGTTGGGCCCCATCAATATCAGAGCATAATCCTGGGTCAGGCGGTTGGTGACCGAGTCAAACTTGGGAGCATACACGGAGGGCTCCGCGGGTCGCGGAGCATTGTCTTTGAATGCCCCCCCACTAACCGAAAATCCCGGGGAACTGATGAACACCCGATTCGTCCAGGGATTCCCACCACCCAGAATGATGGTGTTGCCACTCTGAATTTCTGCGTAGTCTGTAAGCCTGCCGGTTTTCACCCGGATCACCATCCCCTGGCCTTGAAAGAGTTCGGAGAGAGCAAGCAGTCCGAGCGTTTCCCCAATACCCGTGTAGTCAGTGGTTGTAGGAACGAACGTAAAGTTCTTCAGATCACGGAATTGGATCGTATCGAGAAATTCCGGCATCTTGCTTTTGGGGATAACATTGCCCTCCCGTAGAGTTTGTGGACTGTCTCCGTCCGTACCAAGGCGGAGCACGGGAGAGGTGGGTACGATAACCAGAGGCTGGCTTCCGTTTACGAGAAACGGTTTCCAGAACCATTCCTCGCTCTCCGGCAGGGTGGCCGCAAGAGCCTGTAACTCCGCAGGTCGGCGCGAGAGATAGCGCTCGTGGATGAACAGAAATCCCAAGGCGGCACATGCCAAGCCCAGGAACACAACGACGGTATTCTGCCATGGGGAAGGCTGTCGTTTGATGTTTGCGACAGGGGATTCCCCTTGAAGGGGGGGAGGCGCCGACTCCTCAGGACCAAGATTGACTCTCCTAAAGACAGGGGCGTAATCCCCCGGGTGGAGTTCCACCCTGACCAGACTGTTCTTACCTTCTTCCTCGTAATAATTCTTGAGGGCGCGGCGAATTTCGTGCGCTTGCACGCGCACGATCGGGTCTTGTTGGGGGTCAAAATCCTGCCCCCTTTCATAGACCTCGACGCCAATCAGGTATTCATTCAGCTTGTTGTCCTCGCCGAGAAAAACCTGTCCGCTTGTAAATTCGAGGAAGCGCCTTTTTTTCGGGGCCTTTGCGAAATACTTGCTCTCCAGAACTCGCTTCAATTCATTGTGCTTTTCATAAAGTGTCAAGGAATCGGATTCGGGAGGGTTGCGTGATGCCATAGGTAGAACTCGCGAGCAGGGGGTAGCCCGCACAATCAGGTATAGGCGCGTGGATTATATCTACGCCCGTGCTAACAGTCAACGGTGATCCCGCGTAAGTTGAGCTTGGCAAATAACCGTAAATTGTAACGTTAATGACCTGCCGTTGGTCATGCGCAAGAATGTCGGAGCCACCCCGTTGTGCAGCCCAGCCACTTGATTTTAGAGTAGTTACATGAACGAACTTTTTGTCGTGATAGGTGGAGATCGAGAATGAAAAAATCCACCCAATCCAGCCCGGCGTTTTTTCACAACAACTTATTTATTAACAATTGTTTAAAGCTATGAATGGCTGCCATGGCGGGCATCTAACTGCCGAAGTAACAGTAATAGCCTTGCAGTCTTGCCACATAAGGCGTCCTATTATGTGCGCGGGTTTGCGAAAGAATTCGAAAGTCCGATTTGTTTCAATATGGGATGCCCGAGCATGCATTCGAAAGTTGGCGGGCAGTAGGCTCAAGTGGCTTCCTCTTCTGGGCACCAGCGCGAGGTGTCCGATACTCTCTCCAGGCGTCGATTGGGAAAGCACGGAACTAAGGAGGTAGTTCTATGCATAAGTCTTTCCGCATCATAGCCCTTTGTTTGGGACTCTTGCTCATGCCTAAATGGATTTGCGCCCAGGTCCAGTCGGGGACACTGACTGGGTCGATTTTTGATACCTCCGGTGCGGTAATACCGGAATCGGAAATCGCTATTACCAATGCCGATACGGGACTCAAATGGGCGGCCAAGGGGTCCAGCGCAGGTTACTACCGCGTCCCCGTTCCACCGGGAAAGTACCAAGTGGAAGCGCGCAAGGAGGGCTTTAAGGCCTCCCTGGCGACGAACATCGTGGTTACGGTAGGACAAGTGGTGACTCTTGATATGACGCTGCAGGTTGGCAGCTCAACTCAATCAGTCACTGTGACTACGGAAGCGCCCTTGCTTTCGGTCTCCACCGCGGAGGTCGGTAACAGCGTAACTCCCGTGGAGTTTTCGACGCTTCCTCTTGCCATCAGCGACGGCGCGCGCCAACTGATGGGTTTCATTTACGCGAGTCTTCCCGGCACCTCGGGTGATGAGTGGGCCGGGACCATCAACGGCGGTCAATACTTCACCACGGACATCCTGATCGACGGACTGCCGGTGGCCCGTTACGATTTGCAGGGCAGCATTTCGGAAATTACGCCTTCTGCCGATGCGGCCAGCGAATTCCGCGTGGAGATGTCAAGCTATTCGGCGGAATTCGGCAATACGGGCGGCGGCGTGGCGAATTTTGGGATGAAGTCAGGCACTAACGAATATCATGGGACACTTTACGAGTACAATACCAATCCCGTTTTCAATGCCGCGGGCTACGACATCAACAAACTTCCGGAAGGCAGTCCGTGGAAGATGAAGGCGCCGACCCGCGAGAACAACTTCGGCGGCGCGATTGGCGGGCCCATCAAGAAGAACAGGAGCTTTTTCTTTTTTGCCTATGAGGGTGATCGGCGCCGGGCCGGGACCCCCAAAAGTTATAAGACAGCACCCACCGTGGCCATGCGCGACAACGGGGATTTCAGTGCAGTCCTTGGCAGCCAGATCGGCACGGACGCGTTGGGTCGGCCGGTCTACAAAAATGAGATTTATGACCCCACGACAACCCGTTATGTAGGCGGGGTCCTGGTGCGCGACGCCTTTGGCTTCGATCCGGTAACCGGCTTGCCCACGGGGGACGCGAACATTATCCCCAAAGACAAATGGAGTACCGCATCCTCGATACTCCTGCCGCACTTTCCCACTCCTATCAACAACAATCTCATAAATAACATCGAGGGGCTCAGTGGCGCTCCAACCCTGTACTCCACCAAGATCAGCACCAAGATCGATCAGGTGATCAACGACAAGAACAAGCTCTCCGCCTTCTTCACCTACAGCTACCGGGATCGTATGCTGGGCGCAACAGGATATTATCTTCCTCTGCCCGGGATTCCCCTGGACCAGACGAAGATTCAAGAGATTCCGGCAAGAATCTTCCGGCTGTCGGAGGACTGGTCCATCAGCGGAAGCACCCTCAACCACATCGGCTTCGGATATAACCGTTTTGGCAACATGAATGGCGAGCCGCCGGGCGATGTATCAGCTTTCGTCCCCAGCAAGCTGGGTATCACTGGACTGCTCGACATAGGCGGTTTGATAGGAATCGGCTTCCCCACCAATAAGGGCAACCTGCTGAAGGCATGGGGACGTTACGGTTCCCCGGAATGGCGCGCGGAAGAGAGTTTCATCCTTTCCGACACCCTGAGCCACGTCCGGGGCAAGCACAGCTTCAAGTTCGGCGGGGAGGTCATTCGCTACCGGATGAACGACAATTACATGGGAAATGTATCGGGGACCTTCAACTTTAGTGAACGGGAGACCGGACTCCCCGGCACATTTGATCGGAAGACGGGAATGCCCTTCGCCAGTTTCATTATGGGCGCGGTCGATGGCGGCAGCCGGGCCGTCGATACTACAACCCCGGGCTGGCGCCAGTTCCTGTGGACAGTCTACGCGCAGGACGATTGGCGACTCACCCCGAAATTAACGCTCAATTATGGGCTGCGCTGGGATATCCCCACGCCCACCACGGAAGTCTACAACCGAATGTCCAGCTTCGATCCAAACCTCGCGAACCCCGGTGCTGACAACACGCTGGGGGCCATGGCCTTCCTGGGGAATTGCCCAACCTGTACCAAGACCAATTCCTTCGGGAACACTTATTATGGCGAATTCGGGCCGCGCTTGGGGTTTGCCTATAACCCCGTACAGAAAATCGTGATTCGCGGGGGCTATGGAATCTCCTACTCACCTCCGATCATGAACGGCTTCCCGGGAGCGGACGCCGGATTCAATAGCAGCATTGCTTTCGCGAGCAGATCGCTTTATCGGCGGCAGTTCGGGAACAATATTGATGTCCCCGCGATATACCTGAGTGGCCTGCAAGGCGGGGCAAGTCTCCAAGGCGTCCAGGTGGGTGTCCCGGCCTTCCTCGGAACCTTGCCTAACCAAACACCCGACGGTCAAAACTATTTGGGCGTCGGTATGTGGACCCACTCCATCGCACAACCCTACGTGCAGAATTGGAACTTCGGATTGCAGTACATGCTTCCCGGGGACATCCTCCTGGAAGCGGACTACGTGGGGACCAAAGGGACTCACCTGATGGCCAAGGACCTTGGTCAGCACTATAACCAGGCGCCCGTCAAGTTGATGGCGCTCGGTGACACCGTCGACATGGGGTGGGACGATGCCATGGCGGATCCGGTGGCCTCCGCACAACTCGCCGCCTTTGGCATTACCCAAAAGCCCTTCCCCAGTTTCGACGGGGGAAACAGTGTCAGCCAAGCCATCCTTCGCTACCCGCAATTCTCGGGCATCATCAACAACTTCCCCAATTTCGGCGACTCCAGCTATCACGCTCTCCAGACCACGGTGCGCAAGCGGGCGGGGCACGGGCTGAACTTCATCGCCTCATATACTTACTCGAAGACGCTCAGCAATACCGACGCCGCACTGTATGGCTATAGCGGTTACAATTACATGGGCCAGGACTATAACAACCCCAGGCTGGAGAAATCCATTGCCTCATTTGATTACCGTCATTACCTGAAACTCACCTGGATTTACGATCTTCCCTTTGGCAATGGCAAGAGGTGGCTGGGCAGTGCCGGAAAGTGGAATCACCTGGTAGGGGGATGGAAAGTCACCGCCATCCAGCAATATCGCTCCGGCAATCCTATCCAGGTCTATGACTCTGCTCTCAGCAGTGATATCGGCGGGGGACCGACACGGCTTGATCTCCTCTCCGGGGTCAATCCTCGGGTTCCTTTCAAGGGGCCTCTGGATCCTGATAACGGCACCCCGTACCTAAACCTTGCGGCCTTCTCCGATCCGCCGCTCTCCGATAGCGGTACGTATGCTCTGCGGCCAGGCACCTCGCCACGATACTTGAATGTGCGCGGACCCGGCTATCAGAACGAAGACTTCGGACTCCTAAAGGATATAAGGCTAACGGAACGTTATAAATTCCTGATTCGAGCCGATTTCTTCAACGTGTTCAACCGGACCGGGCTGGCTGACCCAGATAATGATCTGTCAGATAGCACGTTCGGCAGCATCCTTGACGTAGCTCATGGCCCGCGTAATATCATGGTTTCGGCCCGCTTCGAATTCTGACGAAGGGGCTATAGGAACGCTCCTTCTTGGTGGTTGCGGCCCGCCCTGCGGCGGGCCGCGCTTTTTTCCGCGGGATGAGGTAGAGTCATGGCGATGTGTAAGACGACTCGAAAGTCGACAGCTTTCCGCACGGCTCCTCGGATTCTTGGGGTCGCGGCGCTGCTGATTCTGAGTTTGGCCTTCTGTGGCTGCGGGCGAACGACCAGGCAGGAGACGGTTCAGGTAAGGCCCCGGGACGCGAGCGTGCTCTTTATCACGCTTGACACCACACGGGCCGACCACTTGAGTTGTTACGCCTCAGCGTCTGCAGCCACGCCCTCTGCTCCCGGGGCGGCGATGAGGGCATCGCCTCTTAAGAACGGTTTCAGAAGCGCAAAGACTCCCAACCTGGACGCGCTGGCGGCGCGCGGCGCACGCTTCGCACATGCCACCGCGCAGATCCCGCTCACGCTTCCTTCCCACGCCTGTATGTTTACGGGGACCTACCCGGAAGTTCACGGCCTGCGCGACATGGGCGGTTTCGTGCTCGATCCGCGCCACGTGACGCTGGCCACCATGGCGAAACAGGCAGGCTTCCTTACTGCAGCGTTTGTGGGCTCGAAGGCCGTGGGGCGCCACTTTGGGCTTCAGCAGGGATTCGACGTTTATGACGACCAGATGCCCACGCGAGGCGCGGAAGGCCAGTTGCCGGGGGTCTTCCCTGAGCGCCGCGCGCAAGTCACCACCGACCACGCGCTCGACTGGCTGAAACAGCACGGTCACGAGAATTTTTTCCTCTGGGTTCACTACTACGACGCGCATGAGCCCTACGACCCACCTGAGCCTTACAAGCACCAGTACGCGAACGATCCCTACTCGGGCGAGATTGCCTACACCGACGGGCAGGTCGGCCGCCTATTCGATTTCCTGGCCCAGCAGAATTTGCGCGAGCGGACGTTGGTGATCGTTATTGGAGATCATGGCGAGGGCCTGAATGATCATGGCGAGGCGACCCATGGCATCTTCATTTACGATGACACCCTGCACGTGCCCTTGATCGTTGCCGGCCCCGGGGTCCCGGCTGGCCTGGTAATTGAGCCGCAAGTCCGTTCTATCGACTTGCTCCCCACGACGGCGGAGTTTCTGCGACTCGCTCCCAACCCGGCGGCCCAGGGAGTGACCCTCTGGCCGCTTATCGAGCATGGCCAACCCGCCGTGGGCAAGGGTTCGAATTACGCTTACATCGAGACTCTGTATCCGCGCACCTACATGAACTGGTCTGAGCTGCGGGGCATGCGCACTGACAAGTGGAAGTTTGTCCTCGCTCCTCACCCCGAACTTTACGATTTGGAGCGTGATCCGGGTGAAAAGGAAAACGTCATCGCCCACCACCCCGTTGAGGCTGACCACTTACAGAGGAAGATATGGGAAGTTATCGGCCCCCCCTCGCAAGATCAGAAAGTCACTTACGTTCCTCTCAACAAAGAGACCCGGCAAGAGCTCGAGTCGCTGGGCTACGTCAGCGCCGGCACGCCGCGAGAGATTGTCCTCAATGGCAACGCTGCGGATCCCAAGGACCGCGTTTCCATCCTGCTCGCCATGCAGCAGTATGATCGCGCCATGAAGGCGCAGGCGTATGCCCAGGCAGCGCGCGTGATGGAGGCAGCCATCCCTGCCGACCCGGCCAATCCCCTGGCACGCCTCTATCTGGGGCGGGCGTACGAGCGGATGCGCGACTGGCCGCGTGCCATCGCAACTTACCGCGGCGCCATCGACATTGGAGTCGCCACGGACGATCTCCTTTCGCGATTGGGCAAAGCCTACCTGCGGATGGGCGATCTCCCCAAGGGCGCCGAGGCCATGGAAGGGGCGAGCCGGATTAATCCCACTGACCTCGACAACCTGCGCAACCTCGGCACCGCGCTCCTGCAACTCGGGCGGGTTGAGGATGCGGAAAGAACCTTCAAAAGCATCACCGTCCAGGACGACCGCTACTCCGCGGCGTACAATGGTTTGGGACTTGTGGCTATTCAGCGCGGTGACGCTGATGCGGCTCGGCGGGATTTCGAAAAGGCTATCGAGGTTGACCCGGAAGAGGTCGAGCCGCTCATGAACCTCGGCGTGCTCTTTGACAAGGCCGGCAACAAGGACTTGGCGCTGCGCTATTACCAGCAGTTCCTCGAGAAGGCTTCCCCCCAGGATTACGGCGCACTGATTCCCAAGGTGCGCGCCGCGGTGCGAGATTTGAAGAGCGGAGTGTGAACAAATGGCAGGAATTGGTCACGGACGGTGGTCAGTGCGATGAACCGAGCGCTGGGGGTGGGGTGGGATGCCAGGCTCTAACTATAACTGAAGCCAAGGGTTAGCTGGCGCGCCTGGGGAGGCTCGAACTCCCGACCTACAGATTCGAAGTCTGCCGCTCTATCCATCTGAGCTACAGGCGCGCGTCTTGAGTTTACCCCAAGTTGTGAATTCCGAAAAGGAAGTGTGTGCTGTGGCCTTAGCCTCTATGCCGCTGCCTTCCACGCCAAATGTCCCGCTAACCTGCCGTTTCGGTGGTGTCTCAGTTTGATCATGTAGCGGCGAGTTTACCTCGCCATATGGCGGCGTCCCGATCAGATCGGGATGAATGCCGCCGCCTCTACATCAAACTGAGACACTACCGCCGTTTCCTTTGACCCTCCCACGTTGACCGCGTGTGGTATACTTCCGCCGGCTGACGGTAGTCAGACTCAATGCCGGACCCTTAATCTGAGGAAGCTCCTTACTGCTCTCGCTCCGGAGTGCGCGGTTGCCGTACGTTTTTTTCCGCGGACCCGGTGTGGAGGCGGAAGGAATGTTTGACTTGAGCGCTTACTAAGGAGTGCGAATATGCCTGACCGATGGGTGTTTCTTGCAGCCTTCCTGACTTTGGTTCTCGTCGTTGCCAGTGCCTTTACTATGCCCGAGTTCTTCGCTTATCAGCTCCTGACTTCCACCATCTTTGTTGTCATCGCCGTTATGGTCTTCTTCGGCGAGGACAAGTTTCCGTACATGTTGGGCATGATCGCGCCCATTCTCTGGATTATTTTCAGCATGCTGACCGGCGGGTTTTTCCATGACCTGGGAGTCATGCTCACCTTTTTTGCAGGCAAGCCCTCGGCGCAGTACGACACGCCGCTGCACGGCTTCGCCATCCTCGCGGGCCTGCTGCTGATTGTCGCATCGGCGCGCGCTTGGCGGAAACAGGTGACGGAGAAGTTTACAGGCAAAACCTTTACCGTTGCCATCGTGGTCAGCTTGATCTGGATCGGAATGTTGGCGGTCTCGCAATTCCGCATGATTTCCTCCGGCGCGATGACCCATTGATGCCGGGGAGCCTCACCGGCCCACGGTTTTGCTGTGAAGGCTCCGCCGCCCGTTCTCCTGGGAGTGGGTTAGTTTGGCATTTTTGTAGCGGCGGTCTCTGACCGCCGGTCGGCGCTCAGAGAGCGCCGCTACACCAACCTAACCCACCTCCAGTTCTCGCAACAGTTGACCCACGCCCCGAGTTCTGAGATTCTGGAGGGGTGGGCCATCCATCCCGATGCGGTTAGCAATGCATGCGCGGTCTGATGTCTAGACCGCCGGGGGATAGTCTGCGTCGTATCCTGCAATCGATCCAAGGGAGCAAGGCAAGATTCCATGACCGTCTCGCTAGAGAAATTCCAGAAGGCAAAAATAATCTTTCGAAAAGATCATACGGAAGATTTATGGTCTATCCGGGTGCGCCCGGAGCACCCGTTCCACTTCAAACCCGGCCAGTACGCCACCCTGGGGATTGAGGAGGAGGGCAGAGTAGTCGAGCGGTCGTACTCCATCTGCTCCAGTCCCCACGAGGCCGAAGTGGAGTTCTTTTTTGAGCTCATGTCGAAAGGCCGGCTGACTCCCCCGCTTTACCACCGGCAAGTGGGCGACGTGCTCCTGATGCGGCATCAAGCCAAGGGGACGTTTACCCTCAACGGTAAGGGCACGCGCAAGCAGCATTTCCTGATCTGCACCGTCACCGGAGTCGCTCCTTACATCAGCATGGTGCGTACCCTGGCGCAAGAGGCACGTCAGGGACACCCGCTCGAGGCCCGGCTGGTCATGCTCCATGCCGCCAGCCGATCCTGGGAATTTGCCTACCGGGAGGAGTTGGAAGTCCTCGCGCACGACTTTCCCTGGCTGACTTATATCCCTATCATCAGCCGGCCGTGGGAGGACCCGGAATGGAAGGGGGAAGTCGGCAGGATCGAGGATGTCCTGCGCAAGTACACGGACCAACTCGGACTCGCACCCCACAACACCACTGTCTATCTCTGCGGCCACCCGCAGATGATCGAAAACTCCAAAGGCATCCTGCGCCGCCAGGGGTTTCAGAAAGACTTTATCCGCGAAGAGGTTTACTGGACCCCGAAGAAAGAAGCAAGTTAGGTTTACTCCTCTCCCCCGCGAATGGATTCTCCCTGACGGAATCATATCGTCCACAACCCAGTTGCAAGAGCTGAAGATGACGTAGGGGCAGGCCTCGTGCCTGTCCTCCGCCCGGGCGGGGCCCTGCAGGGTAAGCCCCGCCATTACAAGACATGATGGGTTGCGCATACGCTCCTTCTCGGACCATATTCGGACAATCGGTCGCTCGCCTTGCATTTTTGGGCTACCGGTAGCCCAAACGTCTGTTTATCCTATTGACATAACCCACTAGATTAAGAGCACAATAGAGGTAAGGAAGCGTAGCGCTATGATGTGTCCAGACAGCACTCGAAGAACCGCAGACCCCAAGATCGGGAATCTGCTATGCCCTGCCGTGAAGGCTGGTTTTCTTGGCAAATGTTTCTCTGTGTCCTCTGCGTCCCGACGAGCTTTCACCCAGAGGTCACGGAGCAACTCTGGGGGGAGCGCAGCGCCGTGCCAAGACGCGGCTGAAGTTCTTCCGTTTTTC
This sequence comes from uncultured Acidobacteriota bacterium, assembly GCA_963804995.1. GTDB lineage: Bacteria > Acidobacteriota > Terriglobia > UBA7540 > UBA7540 > Bog-366. Next base: position 196,719 of record CAWDSK010000006.1, on the reverse strand, counting down.
GGCACCCCGCGCCCGCTGTTTGTGAAGATGTTCATGAAAATAAAGGGGGTTAGGCGTGAAGAGGGTTTTTTAGCAAAAACCTATCTAGTTGAAATAAAATGAGTTGCATTTACTGCGGGTAGGAAAAATAGCGAAAATAATTTCGATCAGGATAGTCTGACGATGTGTATGAAAACAAAGGAAAACAAAAGCGACAATTTGGCAAGTCTAGCGATGTTGATGAAAACAAGTAAGTTATGGTTGTTTTTCCACGATGTTTATGAAAAGAAAGGTAGTTAGTGAAGAAAATGGGAAGAAAAATGGACCAAGCCGTCACCATTCGAACCAAGCGTCGCCTTCCAGCCAGCAATGAGCCACCAAGCTCGCGGCGCTGCGTTCAAATGGGGAGACGAAAGAACCCCCTCGAGTAGCGGGCTGAAAGAAACGCGTGACGCGATGATTGGGACGAAGCCGGAAGGTAGGAAAGGCGTTGGACGCGCAGTCAAAGGTGGTGAGGCCCGCCACCCCAACCCACCCGCCGCAGCCCCCTGTCTCAGTTGCCGGCTGTCACCACGGCAACAGAAGATCGCGACGGGCCCGAAGTCCCGCGGCGACCCGCTAACCGCTCTGCCCGAATATCCCCCGCCCATGACACTTCCCCGCATCGGTTATCGGCAGTGCCAGGGAAGAAGATGAATCAAATGCTGACTTCGAAGATCGCCAATCACCATTCGCAAATCAGCCGATCACCCGATCGCCAGATCAACCGATCTCCCGATTCCCAGCCCCCCGCCCATGACGCACTCCCCTTTATTGGTAATCGGCGGTATCAGGTAGGAAGATGAATCAAACGCTGACTTCGAAAATCGCCAATCACCAATCGCCATTCACAAATGAACCGATTGTCCGTGGGCTGGAGGGCGCAACTCGGGGGGCTAACGTGCCCGGGTTGAAGCTGCACAGGACGCGCTGGTCAGCGCGGGGGTTCCACTGTTTCTTCGTGCGGTTTGGGATTCCCCGTGTCTGCTGTGGGTTTGCGGCTGGCGTTCAGGCCTATTTCCGGCATGGCGGCAAAGGGCTTCGAGTAGTCGTTGCGCGCATTCCAGAAGAGGAATCCCACGCCACCTTGCTCCTTGGCCACGCGAACCTGGATCAGGATGTAGTCAGGGGAGTAACTTTTGGTATGCCATGCAAAGGCCTGAAGCCAGGGACGCAGCACAACTCCGCTGCCCTTGGTGGCTTCTTCAAAGCGCGCCATGGATTCAGAGATGAAATGTTCGGGTGCATCACCGGGTACGGTATACCCGTCAAAGCCGAAGAAGTGCGAGGGATAAATCATAGGCGAGAGCACGTCGCAGTGGCGCGCGAGTTCAGGGATGTCCTGGCCCGTGAGGCGCAGGTCAACCGGGCGTCCCCAAGCCATGACGCCGAAAACGTCGATCGAGAACAGCACGCCCATGGGATGCAGGGTGTTGTAAGCGTGGGCGACGAAGTCGGTAATGATTTTAGTGCGCGGCCAGTCCGGGTGTTCCTTTTGATAGGCAAAGAGCGCGTCCGCTTGGTCACCCTCCGCCGGAAATCGCACATAGTCGAACTGGATTTCGTCCGCCCCGGCGCCGGCCGCCATACGGGCCAAATCCAGATCGTATTGCTGCACGGCAGGGTTGGAAGGATCCACCCAGGCCAGCTTGCCGTCTTCAAGCCAGGGCTTGCCGGTCGAGCGGGAGTGGATGGCAAGCTCGGGATGGTTCTGGGCCAGGTCAGCGTCGCGGAACATGGCGATGCGGGCGATGGCGTGCAACTGGAACGAGTGAATGTAATGGATGAGCTTGGGCAGACTGCGAATCGAGATGTTGCCATGAGTAGCGTAGGGGTGTTCAAAAGGCATGTGGAGTTCGCCGTCATAGTCCTTGACGTCAAAGACCACCGCCGTGCCCCCCGCCTCTTTCCAGTGCTTAATCAATTCGAGACCCGAAGAGCTGCCCGCCGTCCAGGCCGTCAGGTAGACGCCGCGTGCCTGGAAATCCTTGGGCACAAGCACCGGCTTGTCGAGGATCGGCTGCAAGGGAATGCCCGGAATTTGAATTTCAGTGCCGGGTTTCGGCGAGCCGGCGCTCAGCCCGTTCGCCTGCCGGATGGCATTCTCCAGTTCGCCGCGCCGCATGTAGACGCTCTCAGGAAGATAGTGCGAGGCGATGGAGGTCACACTCTCGCCGCGCTTCACCACATAGGGAAGCGTCTTGGTGCCTGGGGGCGGGACAAAGGGCGCCAGGGGTTGAGGCACTGTGGCGGGCTGCGTCGTCTTGTCCGACCGCGGGTTGGCGTTGACCGCTCCCGCGAACTTCGCCTGCGGGGCATGCGGGCCAGGGTTCTGGGCAGGGCGCGAAGAGCCCACGCTCCGGCTGCCTGGCACGTCGGGAGATTGAGGGCCTGCGGCCGCGCGGGCGGCACGCAAGGATGATCCTGCAACCACACTAATGAATACGAGCGAAACGACCCGTGAACGTAAATGTGTCAAATGCATAGTGAAACCCGGACCCCCATCTTAACATAATCGACTGAGGGGACGGCGAAGATGAGGTTAATTTGCGCGCGCGATATGTACCTCCAGTCATTGCCGGGCAAGCGGGGATCCCGCCGTCACGCCGTGGCGATTTGGGCGGCTTCTTCGAGTCCCATTTCGCGAATGGAGATTTCGCGCATTTTGAATTTCTGGGTTTTGCCGTTGATGGTGATGGGGAAGGAATCAACGAATTTGATGTAGCGGGGAATTTTGAAGTGGGCGATACGCCCTTTGCAGAAGGCCTGAATCTCCTCCCGGGTCGCGGTGGCGCCCGGCTTGAGCTTGACCCAGGCCATCACCTGCTCCCCGTATTTGCGGTCCGGGATACCGATGACTTGCACCTCGCTGATGGCAGGATACGTATACATAAACTCTTCAATATCTCGCGGATAAATATTCTCGCCGCCCCGGATGATCATGTCCTTGGAGCGCCCGGTGATCTTGCAATAATCATGCTCATCCATGGTGGCCAGGTCGCCGGAACGCAGCCAGCCATCCGCGTCGATGGTTTTCGCGGTTGCCTCAGAGTTCCGGTAATAGCCCTTCATCACCGCGTAGCCGCGCGCGCACAGCTCACCCGGCACGCCGCGGGGCACGATCCTGCCGGTTTTGGGATCAACGATCTTGATTTCGGTGTGCGGCATGGGGCGGCCCACGGTGGTGACGCGCAACTCCAGGGGATCGTCGGGAGTGGTCTGGGTCACGCCCGGAGAGGTTTCCGTCAGGCCATAGACAATCGTCAACTCCCGGCAATGCATCTCGCGCACCACGCGCCGCATGACATCAATCGGGCAGGGGGATCCGGCCATGATACCGGTGCGCAACGAGCTCAAATCAAATTCCGGAAAGCGCGCATGCTCGAGCTCAGCGATGAACATGGTGGGCACGCCGTGCACCGCCGTGCAACGCTCCTCGGCAATGGCCTCGAGGGTGGCCAGCGCGTCGAAGTATTCAGCGGGAATCACCATGGCGGCGCCGTGGGCCACGCACACCATGTTGCCGAGCACCATCCCGAAGCAGTGATAGAAGGGCACCGGGATGCACAGCTTGTCTTCGCAGGTGAAGCGCATGCCGTGGCCGATCAGCAGGCCGTTGTTCACAATATTGTGATGGCTCAGGACGGCGCCTTTGGGCGACCCCGTGGTGCCGGAGGTGTACTGAATGTTGATGTCGTCGTCGAACTCGAGCGTGGCCGCGCGAGCCGCCAAAGCATCTGCCGGTACGCCCTCGCCCATTTGGAGCAGGTCATCCCAAGGCAACATGCTGGCGGGAGCCTGGCTGCGTTCTCCTATGAAGATCAGATTCCGCAGGTGAGGGAACCCGGCGGCTCGGAGAGCCCCCGGCGCGCTATGGGCGGCCTCCGGGCAGATTTCGAAAAGCGTGGCAGGGTAGTCACGTTTCCGGAAGCCCCGGGTGATCAGCAGCGTCGAGCAGGCGGATTGCTTGAGGGCCTGCTCAAACTCGACCGACCCATAGGCGGGGTTGAGATTCACGAGCAGCGCGCCCAGCTTGGCAACCGCGAACTGGGTGATGACCCATTCCGCATAATTCGTCGCCCACAGCCCGACGCGGTCGCCCTTCGCGACGCCCAAACGCAGAAGTCCCCTCGCAGCGCGCTCGACCTCGCGCAGGAATTCGCGGTACGTGTAGCGGCGGTTTTGATGGCGGACAATGAGCGCCGGGCAGTCGGGATAGAGGGAGGCCGTGCGGTCCAGCAATTCTCCCACGCACATGCCCATAAGCGGTGAGCTTCCAACCCCATGGCTGTAACTTAGGTGGCTCACCGCCCGCTGCTCATCCATTCATGCCCCCGGATTTTATGTGGTCGTGAATTGAAGTCCTCTGAGAATCACCGCGCTTTCCCCCAAGTCGCGCTAGTATCTGAGGCAACGGGGCCGGATGTCAAGACTAGACCGTGCAGGGTTAGCGCCTGAGCATTCTCCCAGGCGTCAACACACGGGAGTTGCCGGAGCTAAGTGGTTGGAAATAAATCGGTTGCTGAAATTCGAATTCTGGATTAGGAGGGATCCTTTGGGAGGATTTACGCGAGGGCCGCTATCCCCAATAACTGCTAATTCAGAATTCAGAATTCAGAATTGCGGATATCCCGAGCTTCCACTCCACTTGCGCCAGCACGCCACCCAGAACGCGCGCGTCGCGGCTGGAGAGTTGGAGGTCGAGCAGCAATTGGCGGAGCTTGATCAGCGTGGCCGCGCGGCTCCTAGGCGTGAGGTATCCCGCCACGTCAAGGACACCCGCGGCTCGCTCCAAGACGCGGTCGAGCGCCTGCACCTCGGCGGGCTGCGAGCCCCGGACTGTGACGCCTGGTGGCCGCACCGCCAACCCACCCGACCGCGCCAGCTCGTACGCGCAGACGGCCACAGCTTGGCCCAGGTTCATGGAAGGGCAGTCCGCGGTCGTGGGAATCCGCACCAAGGCGTGGCACAGACTCAGGTGCTCGTTCGATAGACCGGTCTTCTCCGAGCCGAGGAGGAGCGCGGCACGCCCAGAATGCTTGCGGCTCCGCAGCCAGGCGGCAAGGTCCGGGAGCGGCAAGAGGTCGCGGTCAAGGTGGCGTCGCGAGCCAGTGGTCGTACCCAGCACCAGCGTAACGTCTCCAATGGCCTCCAGAAGAGTGGGTACAACGCGGGCTGACCTGACCACCTCCTCCGCCCCCACCGCGGCCGAGCGCGCCTCTTCCCAAGTGGGAGGGAAAGGGTCGACAACTGCCAAGTCGCGCAGACCAAAGTTCGCGAGCGCTCGTGCCGCAGCACCGATATTCAAGGGGTTTCGCGGGCGCACCAGCACCACGCGCCAATCCATTTTGAGCGGTTTCATGACTACGAATTGTAGCAGGAAGCGAGCGGGGCGGGGGAAGCGGGAATGATCGCGACGCCGATAGCACAGTGCGGCAAGGCTGCAAAGGGAGATCAAGAGGCAAAGGGTCTCTGCTCTTGCCTTCCACTTGCGGCTCGGCAGTGCGGCGTTACCTCAGCCGTAGCAAGCCGGCGCTTATTTATTCGGCGGCGCGGGTGGCGGAGTGGTGGTTTCTTTCGGCTTGTCGATCGCCTCCACGCCCAGGATTCTTACGCCGGACTTGAATTGCTTGTAGTCGGCGTAGCGAACCACTTCCTTCATGTGAATAGGCGGGCCGTTGGGGAAGTAGAGAGTGTCGTCGGCCAGGGTGTAAGTGGGAAACCAGAATTTGCCATCGATTTGCTCGCGCCAGGTGGTGAACCGCGGGAACAGGTTTTGTCCCTTCTTGCCTTTCAATTCAGGGACGGTCTTGCCTTCCGACTTGACGATCTGCAGGTCGCGGTCGTCCACCCATACGACTCCCTGGAAATAGAGCCGGTTCTTCTCGATTTGCTTGGGACGGATGTTGAAGACGTAGGCGGTGATTTGATCCACCTTGACGTGGCCCAGGTACTTGACCTCGTACTCCGGCAACTCCTCCGTGCTCAGCACAAAAGGCTGAATATTACGAAAGTTCTCAATATCCTCCTGGGTTACAATCAGCCCTTTCAGCGTATCCTGGGGAGCGTAAGTGACACGCTCGATGCGTTTCCCCGCATCGTCATAGAGGATGTCCCATTCCTGCTCAAAGGTGCCCACCACTTCGTTGTCCGGACCCAGTTCCTGGACCTTGTTGATTTGATGGTAGGTGTAATTGTTGCGGGCCGTGCGAAAGACTTTTTCCTTGGCGGCGAACTCCTGGATGATGTGCTGAATCTCTTCCGCGCTGGGATCCTTCAGGCCCGGAGCATTGGCCACGGGCGGACTAGCCGGAGCCGCGGCCGGGGGCTTCGCCTCAGCAGTGGCCTGCGGAGCCGAAGGTGGCGCGCTTGCCTTGGGAGCCGATGGCGGAGCCTCCGCCCGGCTCTCAGTGGCCGACTTCCGAACATGCAACGTAGGCTCCGAGGAGGGCTCGTCGGGGGCGCTCGCTACCGGCGTATTGGGCTTGCGTTCGGGTGCTGCTACGGGTTCAGCAGGGGCGGCTGGGGGGGCCGTGGGCGAATTCGGTTTGGTCGGTGCCGTCTCAGTGGCCGGCGCGGCCGGGGCAGCCGGAGCGTTAGGCTTGCTCTCTGCGGCGGGTGGGGGCGCGCTGGGAGCGGCGGCCGGCGCTTTGTTTCCCGCTTTCTGCAAGGCCTCAATCAAATCGTCGCTGGCGCCCAAGTCGTGGAACTTCTTAGCCAGCTCCGGGTTCATCTGGAAATCAATGCCGCGTTGCTGGACCATCTGAATGATGTTGTTGCTCTGCGAACCGCCGAGCAGGAGCAAAGTCAGGTCGTCCTTTGACAGAGGACGATCTGCCAGCGCCGTAGCCAGGCTGAGCAAGCCTGTCACGACCAGGAGAGAGATTCCCAACACGATTTTCTTGGTTAGGTTTGGCGTTGATTTCATTGTGGAGTTCCTGATCTTAATGGCGTTTCCTGCCCGAGTAAGCCTCTGTACTTATAGAGGCTTTCTGCCAGGTAAGAGTTGTATGACCGGCGTTCAGGCGGATGAACTGACTGGCGCGATGGAGGTCAAAGCCGGAACTTGAACGACGACAGGTTCTGTGGGATAGCCCAGCTCTTGCCACGCGTCAAATCCTCCCAAGAGCGGCCAGAACGTCCTGATAACCTTTCTCGTTGAGTAACCGCGCCATCCTGGCGCTGGTGGCTTCGTTGGGTCAAGTGCAGTACATCACCACCGGGCGGCCGAGCGGGATTTCGTTGTAGCGGTGATCGAAATCCCCCGGTGGGATCCAGAGCGCGCCGGCTACTTTCTTGCCATCCACATGGTAACTGATGTCAGAGCGCAAATCGACAATGACGACGGATTCGCCGCGGTCGAGCCGCTCCTTGAGTTCCGGCGCCGAAATGCGCGAGCGCTCCAGCAGGCGGTAGAATCGCCAACGCTCCACCCACTTGAGCAGCAACCAGCCCGCCAGCATCACCGCGAGAACCAGCACGCCTGTCCGGCCAAAGGCGGCAAGCCACTCGATCACCCACTCGACTTCGGTATGGAACGCCCGGCCCAAGCCAACGGCGGAGCCGGCCCACAGGGCGATGCCCACAAGGTCCGCGGCGACGAATCGCGCGGGTGGAATCTTCAACATTCCCGCCAGGGGCGGGGCAACGGTGTTCAGTCCTGGAACGAACTTGGCCACCAGCAGGGATTTCAGTCCATAGCGTTCGAAGAGGCGTTCGGTGCGGCTGACGCAGGAATCCGGCGAGAGGGAGAGCGAACAGAGTTTGCGCAGAATGGGCCGCCCGCGAGATCGGCCCAGTATGTACCAGATGCCGTCCCCTGCGAGCGCCCCCAGCACACAGACGAGGAAAATCCCTGGCAAGCGCAAGTGCAGATTCGCAGCCAGCGCCGCGCCCACAAGAATCACCGGGTAACTGGGTACCGGCACCCCCAGGTTTTCTGCAAAGACCGCCAGAAAAATAAAGGAGTAACCGTATTGGCGGAGGATGTGGATCATCGATTTGCCAGCAGTGATGGAGCGATCGCGACCACGATGGAGCGAACCCTATGGTGCCGAGCCACGAAAGCTTTTTCGAATGAGCTCAGGGCAAAATACTCCACCGCCCCGAAAGGTACATCGCCTTCCGTTCTACCCACATTCAGTAATCTGAATGAGTTGCCTGCCAGGCCCGTTGGCTATCGCTACTTAACGCGCGCGTCGGCGATTCTTCAAGCGCATCTGACGCAGTTTCCGGCGACTTCTCTTGGGTTTAGAGATTGCAAACGTAACTGTTCCCACGCGGCGGACTTTCCACTCCTGCCCCGTGGGCGTGCTGTGACCCGTTTCCATATGTTCTTTTTCAAATCCTTCCGGGTTGAACTTTATCGAAAAGATTATAGTCGATTTTTCTTCGCCCCGCTGGTCCTTTTGGGAGAAGTGCCCCGCGGCCGCTCCCTTACGCTGACCCAGACCCCCTATCGCGCAACAGCGACTAAGGGCAGGGAAAATCCCGCGCGTCACTTCTTGGCTTCGATCGAGCTGACCGTAATGGTGTCGCCCTTCAGCGTCCCGGTGACTTTCACTTCACCGCCTGCAAACTGCTCCGGTTTCTTTTGATCGCTGAGTTGGTAGACCTTGCCTGCGGGGTCAATCAGAATATACTTCGCGCCACCCTTGATGCACTCGAGAGTACAATCCTTGGCACTCCCGGGCATCATGTGCTTGGCCCCGCACATGGAATCTCCAATGCTGCCCACAAAAGTCTTGGTCGTCCCCGGCGCCGCGAGACTCAGGCTAACGGCCAGCAGTATGCCCGCACCTAGACACGCAAGTTTCCTCATCCGAACCTCCTTAGAGTTTGGATCCTGTAGGGGGATCACCACCCCCTCACCAGTGTACACTTCTCCCCGCTCCTCGCTTCATCACACTTACCTTAGATGCGCGCGGTGATCTGTGGTTACAGGAATGTGAGGAAGAGTGGAATCAGCCATCTCCAATTTTTCTCACGCACCATAGGACAAAGCATGGTTTGAGCGGTATACTGCGGCCCGCACGGAGTTAACTGCTACTTGAAGGGGGCACATTTATTCATGCGTTTTCAAACCAAGATTCTTTACATCGCCTTAACGTTCGCATTCGGCCTGGTACCCTGTTCCGTATCTACTTCGCAAACGGCGGGCTTGGATCTGGTTCACCACACCTGGAACGCTTCGTGGATCAGGCATCCAGAAGGGCCGCGGCGTGAGTTCGGGGTTTTTCATTTCCGCAAGGCGTTCACGCTTGACTCCGTTCCTCAGCACTTTGTTATTCATGTGAGCGGCGACAATCGGTATGAGTTGTTCGTGAACGGCCAGCGGGTGGTCGAAGGCCCCGCGCGCGGTGACCTGAACTACTGGCGCTATGAGACGCTCGATATTGCCCCTCATCTTGTCGCCGGGCGAAACTTACTTGCGGCGGTGGTGTGGAACTTTGCCGCAATGGCTCCCTTGGCGCAGGTCTCGAGCGAAACGGGCCTGATCGTTCAAGGCGACTCGGCCACGGAAGAGATCGTGAACACCGACGATTCCTGGAAAGTGTACAGGAGCCGGGCGGTCACGATGATCCCGATGAGCGAGGAAAAGATTGGAGGATTTCTCGCTGTTGGTCCGGGCGAGCAGGTTGACGCCTCTCAGTATCCGTGGGGATGGGAGACTCCGGGGTTTGACGATTCAGGCTGGGTTGCGGCACTGCCCATCGCGCATGGCGACACACGCTCGATCCGGATCTATTACAACTCCTCGTGGATGCTGACCCCGCGCACCATTCCTCTAATGGAGGACAAGCTGGAAAGGCTGGCGCGAGTGGTTCGAGCGAATGGCGCGGAGGTATCTCCGGAATTCTTGCAGGGCTGCGCACCTTTTACCGTACCGGCAAATTCCCACGTCACACTGCTCTTCGATCAAAGCTATTTGACGACGGGCTATCCCGAGCTCGTGAGCAGTGGCGGGCAAGGCTCAAGCCTCACCCTGACCTACGCCGAGGGGCTTTGGAAGGGGCATGAGAAGGGCAACCGCAACGAAATCGAGGGCAAGGAGATGCGGGGCCTCCTGGATCGTTTTCAACCTGACGGCGGCCAGCATCGCCTCTTCCGGCCGCTTTGGTGGCGGACCTTCCGCTATTTGCAAATTGAAGCGGAGACCGGATCCCAACCACTCACGATTGAGGATCTGAGGTCCCGCTTTACGGCTTATCCCTTCGAACAGCGCGCCCGTTTTGACAGCGACGACCCGGAACTCGCGAAAATCTGGCAAGTGGGTTGGCGGACCGCCCGGTTGTGCGCGCATGAGACTTATGTGGATTGCCCCTACTGGGAACAACTCCAATACGTTGGCGATACCCGCATTCAGAGTCTGATCTCTCTTTACATGACCGGCGACGACCGCTTGGTGAAGAACGCCATCGAATCGCTCGACGAATCCCGCACGCCAGAAGGTCTGACCCAAAGCCGTTACCCCACTTCCACCCCGCAATATATCCCGCAGTTCTCGCTCTTCTGGATCGGCATGATGCACGATTTCTGGTGGTACCGCGGCGACGTGGATTTTCTGCGCAACTATGTTCCCGGCATGCGCGACGTGCTGGGCTGGTTTGAGCGCCGCATGGCGCCCTCGGGAATGTTGGGGCGGCTCAAGTGGTGGAACTTTGTGGACTGGCCGAATCAGTTTGACGACGGGCGTCCGCCCATGGATAAGGATGGTCAATCTTCCATGCTGAGCCTGCAATTTGCCATCGGCCTGCGCGCTGCAGCCGACCTGGAAGACGCTTATGGCAGCAAAGAATTGGCGGCGCGGGACAGGGCGCTCGCTACCAAAATCGTGACTGCGGTATATAAACTGTGCTGGGACCCCGCGCGTAAATTGCTTGCAGATACGCCGGAGCACAAAACCTTCAGCCAGCAAGCGAATATTCTGGGCGTGCTGGCGGATTCGATCCCCGCGGCCGACCAGCAGCGAGTCATAAAAAGCATTTTGGCCGACTCCAGCCTTACGCCGGCCACCTACTACTTCCGCTTTTACCTCTTCCGGGCCATGAAAAAGGCCGACCTTGCGGATGAATATCTGGCGCAACTGGAGCCCTGGCGGAAAATGCTGGCATTGGGCTTGACCACCTGGGCCGAAATGCCGGAACCGGGGAGATCGGATTGCCACGCCTGGAGCGCGCATCCCAACTTCGATCTGCTGGCGACCGTGGCGGGAATTGAATCGGCCGCGCCGGGGTTCAGCAGGGTTACCATCCAACCGCACCTTGGGTCACTTAAGCAATTGAATGCGACCATGCCTCACCCGCGTGGTGACATCACGGTTGCTTACCAAAGGGACGGCGATCATTTGAAGGCGGATGTGACACTGCCGGCAGGACTCACCGGCGCGTTTCTCTGGAAAGGAAAGAGTACAGTGCTGCATCCTGGTGTGCAACACCTGGTGTACTAGCCAGCATGTCGTGAGGGTTGTTTCGCGAGGGCAACGATTTTCAAATAGGCTTTGTCACGAGACCGTACCTGATTCGGAACCCCCTAACCCCCAGCCCCTCTGTCGCCGCGGCGACCGAGGGGAGAGTTAGTTTGAAATTACCAAGATGAGAGGGGGATGTTGAATCGAATTCATAACCCTCACCCCCTTGGGGGAGAGGGTGGACCGCAGCCGGCGTTCTCATCAGCCGGGGCGGGACGGGCCTGCGCCCACCGAAGGGGCACCCGGGAACAGTAAACAACCTCAGCTTCGGCCCGCAGGCGGGTGAGGGGGTCGGACGGGGACAAATTGAAAAGAGACATACCCGTTATGTGAACAGTGCTGGGGTGAGTAGCTGGCCCGGCACTACTAATTTGACTTACCCGCGGCGGTGTGTGAGCCCTTGCCCAGATAGCGGTCGCGCCCTTTAACCAGCGCGGCGATTTTGCGATCGGCCACTGAACGCTTCAGCATCCAGAAACCGCAATCGGGATGGACCCAGCCTACCCGCCCGGGGCCCAGGATCTTTTCCGCCGCCTCAATCCGCTGGGCAATCTCATCGGCTGTTTCGACGCGATTAATCTTCACATCCACGACCCCGATGCCAAGCTTGATTCGCGGCGCAACGTCCTTCAGTGCCTCGAGGTCTTCGCTCGGGCGGTGAGCAATTTCCAAGACCAGGTGGTCGGCGTGCAGGGCGTTGAAGAATTCTATCAGCGAGGCCCAATGTCCCTTGCGAATGGTCTGGCCGCCATAGTTGCCGAAGCAGAGGTGCACTGCCCGCTGGCAGGTGACACTGTCGAGCAGAAGGTTGATCGCTTTCGCCGCCAGGGCAACGTCCTCTGGATTCTCGACCAGGATGGCTTCATCAACTTGCAGGCAGGCACAAGGAAGGCCCGCAACTTGTTCGCTCAGAGCTTTGGCGACGGCCATGGTCAAGGCATCGAAATCATGATAGTGATTGTCCAAGAGCAGCCGGGAAAGCATGTAGGGGCTGGTCACGGTAAATTTGAACGGACCGCCCGCGACCTCGGCAGTGGTCGAACAATCGGCCAGTAGGTTAAGTTTGCCTCCACTAATCGCACCGGTGACAATGCCTGCGGGGATGTTGCGAAAACCCACCCCCCGCAACCGGTAATAGGCGTCCCAATCGGCGCGCCCAAGCTCGGTGCTGATGCCGCTCATAGGCCGCAGAAAGTATTCGATCATGCCGTTGGTGTCGGGATGGTTGATATCGAACCGATAGAGTTCGCCATCCGTGGGGAGGTCGATGCCCGCCTGCCGCTGGATGTCGAAGACCACGCGCGTGGCATCAAGACGAGACTGCCGGCTGGGTGCGGCGGTCAGCCAATCCGGTATGGGGTACGACCCGACGGTGGTAGTGAGGATTGTGGAAATGGGATTCTCCTCCTCGTGTGGTGTCCCGGTTAATATTTGACAAGGCTGTCCCCCTCACCCCCCAGCCCCTCTCCCCCAAAGGGGCGAGGGGAGAGTTAATTTTCTTGCCCTCGCCCCTTTGGGGGAGAGGGTGGCTGGCCGAGGCGTTCTCATCAGCCGAGGCCAGACGGGTGAGGGGGTTCTACCCCTTGTCAACTCTAACACGGGACACCACACTAGGTTACTCAACAACACCCAAGCCGGGTTTGGTCAGGTCCCCTGTGCTCATCGTGCCGTCTTTGATGACGAAGATTCCCGGGAATTTGCTCTCCCAGCCACGATTGCCGGCGGGCACGAAGTGCCGAGCGTTGGATTCAAGGGCGGTAATCGTGGGCAGGTGGGCTGCCAGTCCTGCGGAGTGCACCAGGGAAGCGCCGGGGCAAGTGAAATCCATGACGCACATGAACATCTTGTATTTTTGACAAACCGCGGCAAGAAGTATGGACTCTGTATGCCCCTTGCAGGTCTTTAGCGCCGCTCCCGAGTAGCCCATTTGACGCGCCAGCATCAGCATATCCAGCCCTGTCAGTGATTCATCGATTACGACCGGCCAAAGCTTCGCAACCTCGAACATCACATTTCCCCGATCGTTTGCGAGGTCGCGTTTGGTCGGCTGTTCGAGGAACTGGATTTTATCGTAAGCGATAGGCGACTTCTCCTTCAGGCGGTGTAAAAAATCCAACAGGTATGCGACGTTGCTGCACTGCTCATTGAAGTCGAGCGAGTAAACCCAATCCTTCACGCCGCGCGCCGTCTCTACCTCGCGGGTGGTCCGGTCGATGCTCAGCATCCGCTGAGATCCCATTCCAGATTATTACCCGCTAATTTGATCTTGATGTGCGTCAGGCCATTGTAGTCAATCCACCCATGCAGGCTCATGGGCATGCCGTCGTGAATGCGCTCCTTGACGTCCGACTCTGCGATGGGGTCTGACTCGCCCACGGAGTGGTATATCGCCAAGCGGGGCGTGGGGTCCCGCAACAAATACTGGTCAGGGTATTCACCGTTGAAGTCGGGGCCAAGGTAGTGCCCGAGGTCGTAGGTCATGAAATCGCGGCCATAAGCGTGATAGCTGCTAACCCCGTTGGCTTTTCCGAAAGCGTCATGCAAAGCGGCGTCGAATGCGCTCGCAGTTACCAAAGTACAGAGCTTGGGAATCGGTTCCGCGAGGTGCAGGTCTTCGGATACCTCCTGCGCGGCTCGCACGTATTCGGGTTCGAGCGCCACGTTGATGTCGATGGGATGAGCAAGGTCGTCGAAGTCTTCAGTGATGCCTCGAATGCTCTCAGCCAGGACTTTCATGGCCCCCAGGGTTGAGTCGGAGGACATTTTCTTAGACGGGAATGCCCAGGCGCTGACCAGCGGCATCGACCCGAAGCCGCGCGCTTCGCGGCCGCTTAGGGTGTGCACGGAACACCAGACGTTCAGGACGGTCACCCGGTCAATCTCCCTGCCGCCGAATTTGTAGGGCGTACGGTAGGGAAAATCCTGGTAGTCGATGGCGACTTCATCAATGCGGATGTCGGTGGGTTTGGGAGTTTCAGTGTTCACCGCGCTCGCCCGCCGGGATGCAAGTGCGAAAAACGCTGGCGACAGGGAAGCCGCGCGGAGAAAAGCTCTTCGCGTGACCGCGGACCGCTGGCGTTTTTGCCGATCATGTTGCTTTGTCACTCGCGTATTCGTTGTAGACATTGCTTAGGCGTATCCCTTGGAATCTAAGCGAAAAGTATTTCGGCATCTTGCCCGTAAGGATCTGAATTGAGTTCATGCCCTGGTTCTATTCAGGAAGGATTTCATTTTATCACACTGTGCACCTCCTTTTGCCCGGCCTGGGCGCAGGAAGCAAGTGGAGTTTCAGGCAGTGGGCTACGTGGGGAAGAGATGGGCTCGCCGGACGCTAACCATGAGAATGGGACGGATGGCTTTCTACCGGAGTCCAGCTTACGGAATAAAGGGCCCTGGGGCCTTCCCATGGCGATAAGGCGCGTACCAGTTGTGCTGCTTTGACCAGCGGGTGCTCTGCCAGCCTTTTAGGGGCTCGTCCGTGGGCAAGGTGTCCTGGCTTCGGATTGTCCACATCAACAGTTCTTCTACCATCCGCATTTGTTCTCCTGCTACGGAGGGGTCTGAGAACAGATTCTTCAACTCACACGGATCGGATGCCAGATTGTAAAGCTGGCCATAGCCCATCATGTCATAAATCAGCTTCCAATCACCCATGCGGACCATCTTCTGGGTGCCGCTTTGGGTGACGGGGTTCAATTCATCGATATTCCAGAGCGGGGTGGGCCGCCCCTCGCCGCTCTCTCCCTTGGGGGGGTATTGTGCAAGTCGATAAGGCATCGCGTAAGACTCATCGTAGTATAACCCGCCAAATCCCACCCCCGCGTAAATGCTGCGGAACTCCTCCTCGGGATATCCTTTACCTTGAAGAAGCGGCCAGAGACTGCGTCCCTGCACACCCTGGGGAATCTCCGCACCGATGGCTTCACACAGTGTCGGCATCACATCGGCATTGGACACACAGGCCGAATGGTGGGGATGGCCCCCTTCGATCCCCCATCCTGACCACACCATGGGAATCCTGGTCAGACACTCCGGCAATCCAGCTCCCTTGCGGCCCAGACCATAGTCCATCAAGTAGTCACCGTGATCGGCAAGGTACACGATGATGGTCTTCTCCAGCAGATTTTGCTGCTTCATGTAATCGACGAGGCGTTTTAACTGGTCATCCAGCAACCGGAGCATTCCCAAATAATTCGACTTATAACGCCGCCAATTTTTTTCGTAGATGGGATGGGTGTCATTTTCCATTCCATACAACCATTGCTCCTTATACCCCCTGTATTTCAATACCTCGGGGCTGGCGCAACGGTCCGGCACACTTTCCGGAGGGTACATATCCCAATAGGGCCTGGGCACTTGCTCGGGATTGTGAGGTTCGGGAAAGCTGACCTCCAGAGCAAAAGGCTGGTTGCCAAATCTATCCATGAATTCGATGGCATCGGAAACGATGCGGTAGGGTGATTGAGTACTTACGGGGAAGGGTGTCGGCACATAAGACACGCCGGAGTTCAGGCGTCGCATCCATGCGTCAAATTGCACCACCTCGCGCGGCGCGGTGGGTGACTCCCAGCCTCCCTGGTGGCCATACTCCCGCCAGAAATCCAGCTTAGCGGGCGTTATGTAGGTGTGATTCTTGCCGGCGAGGCCCGTCTTGTAACCCGCTGCCTTCACCACATCAAAAAGATCCTTCTCGTAGAAAGCTTCGAGGTGCGCAGTGTTCTGACGCTGCCGGTGAGCCTCGGGCCAGCGCCCGGTCAGCAGGCTAATGCGGCTTGGCGCACAGACTGGACACGTGGTGTATGCCTTGTCAAAACTCACTCCATGTTCGGCTAACGCATCGAGCGTCGGGCTCGTGTCCAGGGGATACTCTGAACGCCTGGAAAGCCCCGCACGGTGCTGGTCAGAAATGATGAAAAGAATATTCGGCTGACCTGGCGCCGGTTTGGCGGCTCGCGGCACCGGGCGGAAACCGGGTAGCACCGCATTCATTGCACCCGCTGAAAGAGCCTTTAGCAAATCTCGTCTCCGCGCCATCTAACTTCCTCCTGCTGTGAGAATAACTCTTCGCCTCAGGTAAGCTAGGGGGTTGGGTGGGTGAGTGACAAATCGCGCCGATCAACCGCCCCCTGGCCACCTCCCTATCTAGGAGGGGAATCATCGTACGAATCCTATAATCGCCATCCCGAAAGATACAGTGGTTTCTCTTTGGTGCCAGAAAGCCAATGGCCTGCTCTTGAGAGGTGGACAGATCCCAACGGCACGTGGGAAAGAAAATCTTGCCGGTGGGGTTTCCCGAAAGAGAACACTGGATTAATCTGGTACGCGCAGGAAGATACAATCCAGGCCGCGATCTGCAGAGGCTGAGGTTTTCCACGCATAATTCCTGGCGATTTCGATTTTGAAAGTGGTGCATTGTAGGCAGTTCCAAGTCACCATTCGTCTTCGTCAGGTGCTGACCAGTTAATTCGACCCCGTCAGTACGCAATGAATGGATTCGATTGAATGATAGCCGGCATAGGGGAGCGCTTGAATGCCTTTCTCAACCCGCAGTGCGGAACGCGTCCAAACGAAGATCGTGATCTTAATGGTGGCTTTCAGCGTGATGAGCTATTTCGATCGGACGATCATGTCCATTGCCGGCCCACACATCATGAAAGAGTTCGCTATATCGGAAACCGCGATGGGAACGATTTATTCCGCGTTCGTCTTCAGCTATTTTCTGCTCATGGTTCCAGGGGGCCGGCTGGCAGACCGTCTTGGCCCCCGCTCGGTCCTCACCGTGATAGGGCTGGGAGCGGCTTTTTTCACGGGCATGACGGCTCTGGGCGGGCGGCCGGGCCTGGGCTCCTATCTCGGCATTGTCCCTTCGTTTCTCGTCATCCGCCTCGGGTTGGGCGTGATGACGGCTCCGCTGTACCCGTCTTGCGCCAAGATGACATCCAACTGGTTTCCATTGCGGAGGCACGCCATCGTTCAAGGACTGATTGTGGCAGGCACGGGACTAGGGAGTGCGTGTTCTCCACTCTTGTTTTCCTGGTTGGTTATGCATCGGGGCTGGCGGATGTCCTTCTGCCTGGCCGGAGTTACCACGGCGGCTCTTGCGGTTCTGTGGTACTGGTATGTGCGTGATCATCCGGAGGAACACCCCGCGATTGGTGAGCAGGGACACCTCCTCGCTCGAGGATAGTGCCCCGATTCAAGCCAAACACGCAGCCTCTACCCCGTGGCGCAGGTTGTTGACTGACCGAAATCTGATGCTGCTTACCCTGGCCTATGGCACTATGGGCTACTTCGAATACATATTCTTCTATTGGATCTACTACTACTTCGGCCAGATTCGCCACATAGGGTCGAGCCAGACCGCGATTTACACCACCATTCTATTCCTGGCGTTTACGCTCATGACGCCACTCGGCGGGTGGATTTCTGACTTCCTCTCCAAGCTCTACGGAGCCAAGGTCGGCCGGCGCTATGTCCCTATTGTTAGTATGAGCCTGAGCGCCTTCCTGCTCTATTTGGGCACAAACGCCACCGGAACCCTCGCCGCCTTCGTCCTCATGACGATGGCCTTCGGGTCCGTAGCGTGTTCGGAAGCGCCGTTTTGGGCCACGACCATCCATGTGGGGGGTGAACATCTGGGCGCCGCTTGCGGCATTCTTAACATGGGAGCGAACATCGGCGGTCTTATTTCTCCTATTCTTACACCTTATATTGCCTCGTTCGTCGGTTGGTCCTGGGGACTTTATGCTGGGAGCTTGATCGTGTTGGTGGGGGTCCTGGCTTGGGTTTATGTCAATCCTACCCGGCAGATCACAACGACGGGGGGCCGCGCTACACTTGCTTAAATCCGTTGGTTGTGGCTCCGCCGCGCTGTGCCACCCGTTTACACTCGTCCGTCCGCAGGTGGCATCAAGGCTGCAACCTTAGGACTGGCCCACACAACGCTTTCCCTCCCACCGTGGGCAGCCAGAAACTTCGGCGATTGGAGGTATCCCCACGCCGCGCCGGCGAGGCCAGGGGTCTGCTTCCCGCCCAAGGCATAATGCAGGTCGCGCCAAGTGCGGCCGTCCGGTGCAAGTCCCTTGTAGCCACGCTCCATGATACCGATTCCAGGCTTGGGCAGGTCCGTCTTGAACAGGATCAACTGAAAGCAACCGCAGCCGGTGTGTGGCGCTTCGTCGAGGGAATGCAGTTGGACGCGCGTGATCCTTCCTCCCGTCAGACGCGCTGCCGCCTGGTTGACGCCTGACCACTCCCCGGCGGTGGGATCCAGCAACTCGCCCTTCGAGCAGGTGCCAAAAGAATTAACGCCGAAATGCAACTCACGGTGATGGATGTTGGTCATGTCATCGTACCCATAGAGTGCCCCGGTTTTGATGAACTCGTAGGCGCGGCCGCACTGCGGGGGCCGCTCGGGCGTGAGAATGCACACATGGTCGGGCGCAAAAGCCGAGCAACCTACGCAGGTGACGAACTCGGGAACGCTCTCCTCGGTTGCCGCAGCGATTTCCCGCTTCCGCTCGGTCCTTTCGGCCGAGACTTCGACCTCCAGGTCGTTCAGGCGCTCGCGGTCGAAGATGACTTCCGCACGCAATTTGACGATTCGCGGAAACTCATTGCGGACTGCCGCGATCAAGGACTCGCCAATCCGCTCCGGGGGCAGATCGAAGTCGCGCGCCAGTCCCAACACCAGCCTCCCGGAGGAATGTCTCGCCGAAACCCCGCGCATTCTTTGAAAAGACGCGCGCCGCGCGAGACTCGATATACCGGCGGTCGAAAGCGTCCAGGGGCTCGGCGTCAACCGTCAGCAGAATCCCCATCGCTCCAGAAGGTGTTCCCATCACGCTGACGCCGGGGACTTCCACCCGCCCTTTGCGCAGAAGATAAAAGCTCTCGGGCGTGTCTCCCCACGTTTTGCCGAGCTGGAAGCGCGGCTGGGCTTCCCCGGGGTTCAAGTAGTCGGGTAAAGGCGGGATGTCGGCATGATCCAGTAGGCGCCGGACGCTGGGGAAACTCGCCACGGCATCGACGATTTCAGGCAAAGTGCCGGCACGGACGTGGCGTCCGAGCTGGAAGGGATAGCCTTGAGGCGTGATGGCCGGAACACCGATCCGCATGGCGGCCAGAGATAGGGTCAACTCCAGGTCATTCAGTTTTCCGCGCCCCACGACCAATCCCGAGGTAATGTCTTCGATGAAGTGTCCGAGCAGATGGGTGTCGCCGGGCGGTATCCGTCCGTATACGAAGGCGTAACGCGCCAACACATTCAGCAAGACGTAAAGGCTGGTACACCGTCTCCCCCGCTTCGAGGAATTTAAACTGCCAGCGGGCGTTTACCGCAGTCTGTGTTTCAACCTGGTTCGCATCGCCGAGCAGAACGATCCAGCCATTCCTGCGCTTGCTCGCGAAGACCTCCGTAAGGAACGCGTCGTCGTCGGGCACCGCTGCGCATACGCCAGGCTGGTTGCAGGCGTAAAGCTCCAGCAGCGCCAGGCTTGCCTCAAGCACGCGGAGGGGCTCGGACTCGATGCCTGCACGCACTTCGCTTCGAACACGCTCGGGGTCAGGGACCTCTCCGTAAACCGCCAGGGCCAAAGGTAGCGGATAGCGCTCAGAGGCAACAGGCCGGAACACCATGCCTTCCGTCATCCGCAAGAGTTCGGTGAGCCCCCGCTGAAGGGTCGCGAGCGCCTCCTGACTAAGCCCCGTGCCATGATCGTGAGTGTGGTTGTGCATAAACAACAATCGACGTAATGGAATTTCAGACAGCGGGTAACCATTACCGTCAGTGCAGCCGTGACTGCAGGATTCTCTCACGCCCGATACCTCAGCGGCAACTGCACATCGTCAATCGGGATGAGGCGTGCCGGTTCCGGGGCGTTTTCCGAAACGGAAATGCGTGAATCGTAGCGGCGCTCGACGCCTGCCTCGTGCCGGGTTTTTCGTCACGACAAATCGTTCAACTGGCGCAGGAAGAGCTGCACACCGGCGGAGGTCAGCCCAGCGCTGGCTAATGAAATCCTGACCAACTCTTTATGCCTTCCTTATGGGTCTCCGAGCACCATTGTGTTCTGGGACCTCGATGAGAATCACTTCAGGTTTTGAGTGTGTGGTCGTTCATCCGCTTTCCAGGCTGAGATATTACGAACCTGATCAGCCGGAAAGTGACGACAACCAAAGGTTGGAAGTCTCCGTGGTCTTTACAGATGCCACCGGTACACTGGCAGCCCTCGAAATGGCCGAGCGACTGGCCAAGCGTCTGGAGGCGCGGTTACGCTTACTCATGCCCTATGAAGTGCCTTATACTCTTCCCCTGAGCAAGCCGGCAGTATCGATAGAATTCCTGGAAGGGCAAATCCGCACTTTGGCAAGCCGGGTACCGATGGAGATTGCCGCGAACATCTATCTGTGTCGCGACAAACAGCGGACACTGCGGCTTATCCTAAAGTCTGGATCCCTCGTGATCATGGGGGGCCGGAAGCGTTGGTGGCCTACCCCTGAGCAGAGGCTGGCGGGAACGCTCGAAAGGGATGGGCATCAAGTGATTTTTGCGGAATTGAGGTGATACTGCCATGTTGGACTTGGCATACATCCTGATTGGCATTGCGTTCTTCGCCGGATGCTGGATCTTTACCCGCGCCTGTGACCGGCTCTAAAGAAGAAGGGCGAAAATCGATATTCGAAAATCGAAGATCGTGAGTTCCACCTCGAATTTCGATTTTCGAGTTTCGAGACCGGGTTGAGGATTATACCCAGTCGCTAGAGGGAGACGGCTCGATGGATTACATAATTGCCGGCGTTGCGGCACTACTCCTGTTTGGTTATCTCGTATATGCCTTGCTGCGGCCCGAGCGGTTTTAAGAGGAGACCATGACCTCGATCGGCGTTTTGAATATCGCTGTTTACTTTCTGTTGATCCTGCTGGTGACGAAGCCTTTGGGCGTCTTTATGACCCGGCTCTTCGCGGGTGAGCGCACCTTTCTTCACCCCGTACTGCGCCCTCTGGAGAAGCTGACTTACCGCCTATGCCGCATCCGCGAGACTTCCGACCAGCGCTGGAGCCAGTATGCCGCGTCGCTGATAGCCTTCAGCCTGATGAGTTTTATCTTCGCGTACGTGATCCAGAGGCTCCAGGGATTCCTACCCCTGAATCTCATGCATTTCGGGACGGGGCAAGCACCTGCCGGGGCAACTCAAGTGACCGCGGATCTTGCCTTCAATACGGCCGCCAGTTTCGTGACCAACACCAACTGGCAAAACTATGGCGGTGAGACGACGTTCAGCTATTTCGTGCAGATGACCGTCCTCACAGTTCAGAACTTTGTCTCCGCCGCCGCGGGCGTGGCCGTTTCCGTCGCCCTGATTCGGGGCTTTGCGCGCAAGCAGAGCAATAGCATCGGCAACTTCTGGGTGGATCTGGTGCGGGCGACGCTTTACATTTTTCTACCCCTCTCCCTACTCGGTGCGCTCTTCCTTTGCTCGCAGGGCGTGATTCAGAATTTTAAACCCTTCACCACGGCGAATACTTTGGAAGGCGCCACGCAGACCATCGCGCAGGGCCCGGTCGCTTCCCAAGAGGCCATCAAGATGGTGGGGACAAACGGCGGAGGTTTTTTCAATACCAATTCCTCCCATCCCTTTGAAAACCCCACGCCCCTCACCAACTTCCTCCAGATGTTCATGATCTTCGCCATCCCCGCCGGCCTCACTTACACCTTCGGCAGGATGGTCGAAGACAGGCGTCAGGGCTGGGCGTTGTTTGCGGCCATGAGTGTCCTGTTCCTGGCGGGGGTCTTGGTTTGTTACCCGGCAGAACAGGCAGGCAATCCGAACCTGGCGAAGTTTGGCCTCGCGACCAAGGCCAGTAATGTGCAGCCAGGCGGGAACATGGAAGGCAAGGAGGTTCGCTTCGGCATCGCCTCCACCGCGCTCTTTGCCGTGATCACCACAGACGCAAGTTGCGGCGCGGTGAACGGCATGCACGACAGCTTCACCCCGCTCGGCGGCCTGGTGCCCCTTTTCAACATCCAGCTTGGGGAAGTGGTTTTTGGAGGTGTGGGCGCGGGCATCAAGGGCATGTTGCTCTTTGCCATCCTGGCCGTATTCATTGCCGGACTGATGGTGGGCCGCACTCCGGAATACATTGGCAAAAAGATCGAACAAAAAGAAGTGAAGATGGCCATGCTGGCGCTGATCCTGATGGCCGCAAACATCCTGGTTTTTACCGGGATTAGTTCCGTCGCCAAATTCAAGCAGAATGGCTATCTGAACCCGCCGGGGGCTGCCACGGCCAACCTCAACAACAATGGCCCGCATGGATTCAGCGAGATCCTCTACGCCTATACCAGCACCAACGGAAATAACGGAAGCGCTTTCGCCGGGCTCAATGGAAACACTCCCTGGTACAACTTCAGCCTCGGATTGGCCACGCTGATCGGCCGCTTCCTGTTCATTATTCCGATGCTGGCGGTAGCCGGCAGCCTGGCAGCCAAGAAGAAAATTCCCACGACCAGCGGCACGTTGCCGACGCACGGCGCGCTGTTTGTCGGCTTGCTGATTGGCACCGTGATCATCGTCGGCGCTTTGACTTACTTCCCGGCTTTGTCCCTGGGCCCGATCGTCGAGCATTTCCTGATGATGCAAGGAAAGCTTTTCTCAATGTTGTCTTTCCCAATTTGGAGTTGATCTGATGGCCACACTTGTAGCGCTTCCCCCCACGGAAGAGGCGACGCTCCTCCCCAAGAAACTGGGGCGGGCCCGTCCGCTCTTCGATCCACCCATCGTGAAGCGTGCGGTGCAAGATTCGTTCCGGAAGTTGAGTCCTGCCACCCTCGCCAAAAATCCCGTCATGTTTGTGGTGGAGGTGGGAGCCGCGCTGACCTCGGTGTTCCTGGTTCGCGACCTCCTCCTCCGTGCTCCGGGGGTGGGTTTCTCTTTGCAGATTGCCTTGTGGTTATGGTTCACGGTGCTTTTCGCCAATTTTGCGGAGGCCATGGCCGAGGCGCGTGGCAAGGCGCAGGCCGACACTCTGCGCAAGACCAAAACGGATTCGCTGGCGCGGCGCATCACGCGAGGTCAGGAAACGGAGATGGTTCCAGCTTCCCAGCTTCGGGCCGGAGACATCGTGATCTGCACAGCGGGCGACATCATTCCCGGCGATGGCGAGGTCATCGAAGGAATAGGAACGGTGGATGAGTCCGTCATCACCGGTGAAAGTGCTCCGGTAATTCGCGAATCGGGTGGGGATCGCAGTGCGGTCACAGGCGGGACAAGGATCCTTTCTGACCAAATCAGAGTTCGGATCACCTCCAACCCGGGCGAAACGTTCTTGGATCGCATGATTGCGTTGGTCGAAGGCGCGGAACGCCAGAAGACTCCCAACGAGATCGCCCTCAATATTCTGATTGCCGGCCTGACACTGATCTTCCTGCTGGCCGTCGTAACCTTGCAACCCTTTTCCGCCTACGCCGTGTCCTCCGCAGGCAGTGGAGAGATACCCAGTGTCGCCGTGCTGGTTTCGCTGCTGGTGTGCCTGATCCCCACCACGATTGGGGGCTTGCTTTCCGCCATCGGCATCGCGGGCATGGATCGCGTCATGCAGCACAACGTGCTGGCCATGAGCGGCAAGGCGGTAGAGGCCTCGGGTGATGTCAACACGCTGCTCCTCGATAAGACCGGCACTATCACGCTGGGCAATCGGCAGGCCGTTGAGTTCCTGCCCGCCCAGGGCGTGACCGGAGCCGAGTTGGCGGACGCCGCCCAACTCGCCAGCCTGGCCGATGAAACTCCCGAGGGCCGGTCGATCGTGGTGCTCGCCAAGCAAGCCTACAACCTCCGCGGGCGTGAGGTAGCCGAACACGAGGCGCACTTCATTCCGTTCTCCGCGTACACCCGCATGAGCGGCGTTGATATGAATGGCCGCCATCTGCGCAAGGGAGCCACCGACGCCATCGTGCAGTTCGTGATCGAAAAAGGCGGCAAGGTTCCGCCGGACTTCAGCGAGATTTCGGATCGCATCTCCCGCATGGGAGGCACACCCCTGGCGGTGGCGGACGGGGGGCAATTGCTGGGGATCGTGCACCTCAAGGATATCGTCAAAGGCGGCATGCGTGACCGTCTTGGTCAATTGCGGACCATGGGAATCCGCTCTGTCATGATCACCGGAGACAATCCGCTGACCGCCGCGGCGATTGCGAATGAAGCGGGAGTGGATGATTTCCTCGCCCAGGCCACACCCAAAGACAAGATGGAGTACATCAAGAAAGAGCAGGCGCAAGGCCGCCTGGTGGCCATGACCGGCGACGGCACCAATGATGCGCCTGCCCTCGCGCAGGCCGATGTCGGCGTGGCCATGAACACGGGCACCATGGCCGCCAAGGAAGCCGGGAACATGGTGGATCTGGACAGCAATCCCACCAAGCTGATCGAAATTGTGGCCATCGGCAAGCAGCTCCTGATCACGCGCGGCGCCCTGACCACGTTTTCCATCGCCAACGATGTGGCGAAATACTTCGCCATCATTCCGGCCATGTTCATGGCAACTTATCCGGCACTCAATGCGTTGAATATTATGCATTTGCATACGCCGCAAAGTGCGGTCCTGGCGGCGGTTATCTTCAACGCGCTGATTATCATTGCGCTGGTCCCGTTGGCCCTGCGGGGTGTTAAGTATCGGCCCCAAGGTGCCGCCCAAATGTTACGCAAGAACTTGTTGATCTACGGTGTCGGCGGCATCATCGCGCCTTTTCCGGGCATTTGGCTGATTGACCGGCTGCTCGGCCTGTTGCACCTGGCCTAAGGAGATACGATGCGTTACCAGCTTCTTCCGGCTCTTCGGATGACCTTCGTGATGACCGTCCTGACCGGCCTCATCTATCCCGGAATCGTTACGGGCCTTTGCCAGATGTTGTTTCCTCGCCGCGCCAACGGCAGCCTCATCAATGTGGAGGGAAGAATCGTAGGCTCCGCTTTGATTGGCCAGAATTTCTCGAAGCCTCAATACTTTCATCCTCGGCCCTCCGCCGCCGGCAACGATGGTTACGATGCCAGCGCCTCGAATGCCACCAACTTCGGTCCTACGAACCAGAAGCTGATGGATCGAGTCAAAGCTGACGTCGACAAGTTCCGCAAGGAAAACCCGGGCTACGACGGTCCCATTCCTGCCGACCTGCTCACCACCTCGGGCAGCGGGTTGGATCCGGACCTGAGCCCCGCCTCGGCTCTGGCGCAGGCGCCCCGAGTCGCCCAAGCGCGCGGCGTAAGCCTCGAACAGGTGCAGCAATTCATTGCGCAGAACACGCAGGGTCGGACCCTGGGCTTTATGGGCGAGCCGCGGGTCAATGTCCTGGCCCTGAATATGGAGCTGGACAAGCGTTTTCCACTTCCCTGATTCCGAGTCACCATCACGACGTATCTGGCCGAGGGTTCTTCGTGTGCCCTTCAGGACCAACCGCGAATCCGTAAGTTGAAAAACCCGCGAATTCGCGAAAATCGTGAATTTAAGGGTGACCCGTGCAGTTCCGGTAGATTGCATGGCATAAATCCAACTTGCACGAAGCTCGATTTGCACGGGACAACTCATTCTCAGGACAGCACTTAGATGGGTTCTGGATTTTTGAACTTCTGATTTCGAACTAACCGGTGGGTTCCGTCATTTATGGAATCCTTATTACCCATTTAGGGTAGTGTCTCAGTTTGAATTTTGTCCGGGCTGGACAACGATGAAAAAGGCTTGGCGTGCGATAATCGAGGCAGGTTTCATTATATTCCTGTTTTACTCCAATCTTTTGATGGGGGAATTTGGCCGCTCAGGTATGGGGCAGAAAATGGGCTTGATTTGGGCTATCGGAGATATTTTTACCACGGAGAATTTTGTAATTGCTGTGATGGCCGCGCTCATCGGGTACGTCCTGGTCGAGTTCGTTCGGGAAAAACTCTAAGATGGAGATTCAAACTGAGACACCAGCCCATTTAGACGTTCTTGATGTGGAGTTTTGTATCCTGACTAAGAAGGGCTTGGGGGATCACCAGAAGCTTGCGGATTTACACAGGGAGGTTATTTCCATGGTGAGAATCAGCAGCCTTTGCGCATTGATGGTAGCACTTTCATCATCTCTGGCATTCGGCCAATCGAGGCTCGGCGGGCTCCAGGGGGTTACACGCGGCGACGCCGGATTGCCGTTGCCGGGAGTGCAAGTCGTGGTGCGCAGTCTGGACGAGAACAACGAGCGTAGCCTCGTCAGCAATGACCGTGGAGCTTTCCTGGTTGCGAATCTCAAACCGGGGCATTACCAATTGACGGCAAGTAAAGAGGGATTCGGAAGCTCCCCTGTGACCACCGTCGAACTGGCGGCACAGCAGAGCGTTCTGATTGACCTCGCTCTCCGGGTTCCGACGGGTCCCAAGGGATCGACTGTTTCGGCTCGCACCGCTGACACACCTGCAAATCCGCTAACCGACAACCCGGGCAATGAACCCCTGACCGCGCGGGAAAGGCAATTGCTCGATCGGCTCAACCAATTGGAGCAACGCCTGGCGGTTTTGGAAGCCAAGGAAGCTAAGCCGGCCACCCAGGCATCAATCTCGACCCAGCCCTCCCCTGTCGCTGCACCGGAGAAAGGCGTCAACCCGCCTGCTTCCCCAGCCGCGCCCATACTTGTAGCTTCGCTGGAAGGAACTGCAGGCTCGAAGCCGCCAGAAAAGCCCAAGGCGCCTTTACTCACGCCCATCGCCGTGACGCCACTGGCCGCCACTCCGCCCACCGCTTCCCCTGCGGTCGGGGCTGCGGTTATGCCCTCGCAGGAGACGACCCCCGAGAAACCCAAAAAGGTGGAACCCTTTTCAGACGCCGACTGGAGCTGGCTGAACGGCAACCCCCGCACCAAAGATATTTACTGGGACTCGAAATTCTTTACGCCCGAGATCCGAGCTGACATTACCTATACCTCCGATTTCAACCATCCCAAAGACCACTCGATGGGCGGGTCGAGTGAAATCTTCCGCTCCAATGAAGTCCAGGTGGAGCAGCTCGGCGTGGGCGGCGACTTTCACTATGACAACGTTCGCGCCCGCTTGATGACCCAGTTTGGCATGTATTCCGTAACCACCCCGCGCAATGACCCGAGCCCCGCCAACGGTCAATGGGATCTCGCCAATGCTTACCGCTACGTTTCGGAGGCTTACGGGGGATACCATTTCGATGTTCTGCACGGGATTAACGTTGATGCCGGAATTTTCATGTCCTATGTCGGCCTCTTCAGCTACTACAACTTCGACAATTGGGCCTACCAACCTTCGTACGTTTCCTCCAACACACCGTGGTTCTTCAATGGCGTGCGCATCCAGATTTTCCCCACGGCGCACCTGAAAATTGAGCCATGGTTCACCAATGGGTGGCAGGCGTACGGCTCAGCCAACCACCGGCCCGGCCTGGGAGGGCAGATTAAATGGACTCCCAAACCTTGGATGAACATCATTTCCAACAATTACACCCTGGGCCACGATGATCTGTATATACCAAACCGCGGCCGCATCCACACTGACGACAGCGTGGAGGTCAAATACTACGACAAGCCGCTCAAAACCCTGGACAAGATGGCGTTCACCTTCACCGGTGATCTGGGTTGCGAATTTGGCGGTGGTGTGAGTTGCCATGGCAATACAGTGAACGGTCCCAAGCAGAGTTTCGTCGGCTATATGCTCTACAACCGGTTCTGGTTCAAAAAGGACTTGTATGCGCTGACGCTCGGGGGCGGCCAGATCAACAATCCGGGACGCTATCTGGTGTTGCTCCCGCCCATCAATGGAGAATCAGCCGCTTCCGCAGCCCTCAATTCACCTTACTTTACGGAGAATCCCGGGGACCCGTTCAAAGCCTGGGACGGTTCCATCACTTTTGACTGGATGCCCAAGCAGTACATCACGTTCCGGTGGGAGTTTGATCATCGCCACGCGAATGTACCGTATTGGTCAGGTTCAGGAGGGATTACACCTCCTTCGGGTACCAATAACGGTTTCCCCAGCCAATACGCCTGCAACGACGGCACGCCGTCCCCAACCATCGGGGGATGCGGCGCAGTCGGCGTCTGGTATCCGGATCTTCGCAGGACGGAGAACATCGTCGATATCGATATCCTGGTTAAATTCTAAGCGGGACTCTACAGGCTGCTGAAAACACCGCAATGCGAATAACCACCCCGTCACCCAAGGCGCCACGGAAATCAGGAGGGAAGTTGTTCCAGAACTCCCCTCCTCAGATGAGGAGGGGTGGCGCGCCGAGCGCCGGGGTGGTGCTGATGGTTGCCTCACGCCGCCCGGCGGATCGAATAACCACCCCGTCACCTCCGGCGCCACCCCTCCTAAATCAGGAGGGGAGTTCTGAAAAACACTCCCCTCCTCAGATGAGGAGGGGTGGCGCGCCGAGCGCCGGGGTGGTGCTGATGGTTGCCTCACGCCGCCCGGCGGATTCGAATAACCACCCCGTCACCTCCGGCGCCACCCCTCCTAAATCAGGAGGGGTGGCGCGCCGAGCGCCGGGGTGGTGCTGACAAGATAAAGGGTTGGTGCTGAGCAGGAGATGAAGGGGTGGTGTTGATAATGGCAGCTCCAACGGCTTTTTCCGCAACCTGTTTAGCCCTGCCCTTCCAAACCTGTCACGAAGAATTTGTGCTAGCGGCAGGCCCAATTTTTCGTTCTCTTTAGCAAGCCTTGAGGTGAGACAACCCGCCATGAATCAGATTGGCCTGGCACAGTTGCTCTTCTTCTTCCTGTTGCTACTGGTCATCACCAAGCCCCTGGGCGCTTACATGGCGCGGGTTTTTGAAGGCCGGCGCACTTGGCTCTCGCCCTTATTATTGCCCCTCGAAAATCTTATATACAAGCTGGCGGGCATAAGAGAAAGAGAGCAGCGCTGGACCCAGTATGCCGCCGCGTGCCTGGCCTTTGGCCTCTGGAATTTCCTCCTCTTCTACATTCTGCAACGCTGGCAGACTTTCGAAACGCTGGAGGGCGGTGCGCAGATGATTCCGGGGGGCCCGGTCGCTTCCCAGGAGTCGATCAAGCTCCTCAGTTCCGATGGAGGGGGGTTCTTCAATGCCAGTTCCGCCCACCCCTTTGAGAATCCCACTCCCTTTACGAACTTTTTGGAGATGCTCCTGATCCTGGCGATTCCCGCCGGGCTGACTCACACGTTCGGCCGAATGGTGCGCGACCGCCGTCAGGGCTGGGCGCTGTTTTTCGTAATGTTCAGCCTGCTGGCGGCCGGAAGCATAATTGCCTACTCGATGGAGCAACGTGGCAATCCGCTCCTGGGGCAGCAGGGTGTGGACCCATCCGCGAGCGCCACGAATCCCGGCGGCAATTTTGAAGGCAAGGAAGTGCGCTTTGGGATTGCGGGTTCAGCCCTCTTTTCCGTGGTGAGTACCGCCACGAGTTCGGGAGCGGTCAACAGCATGCACGACAGCTACACGCCGCTCAGCGGGCTGGTTCAGATGTTCAACATGAAGTGTGGTGAGGTGATCTTCGGCGGGCCGGGGTCGGGTTTGTACGGAATGCTGCTCATCACCCTGGTGGCCGTATTTGTGGGTGGGCTGATGGTGGGCCGAACCCCTGAATACCTGGGAAAGAAAATCATGGCGCGGGAGATGAAGATGGTGATGCTGGCCATGATCGCCTGCTCCGCCTGTATCCTGCTCATGGCGGCTGCGAGCACCCTGATGGGATTTCGCCCTGCCTCCTACCTGAACCCACCCGGAGCGCCCACCGCCAACCTTGCCAACCGCGGTCCCCACGGATTCAGCGAAATCTTATATGCCTATGCGAGCGCCACGGGGAACAACGGAAGTTCCTTTGCCGGGCTCAATGCCAATACTCCCTGGTACAACCTCACGCTGGGATTGGCGATGCTGGCCGGGCGGTTCTTGATCATCATCCCGGTGCTGGCCATCGCCGGCAGCCTGGCCCTCAAGCCCAAGACGCCCGTAACCAGTGGGACGATGCCGACCCACGATCTACAGTTTTCACTGCTCCTGGTCGGCACCATCATCATTGTGGCCGCGCTGACCTTCCTGCCCGCCTTCGCCGTGGGCCCCATCGTCGAGCACTTTTTGATGAACGCCGGCCGGACCTTTGCAGCCGCGGTATTGCTTTAAGCGAGTGGCTGGCGCAGACCCCTGCCCTTTGGGGTCTGCGATCTCCCGCAAGGGATTTCATAGAACTCAGGGCTCAACCCAACCTGTCCATCCTGAGGATCGACGTATCCTGCAAGAAGTAAAATCTCCAGCTCGACCACGGCCAATTTTCCGGGGAACTGACCAGCCCGCGCTTCACGGGATTGTTGTGCATGTACTTCAATTTTTCCTGGCGTTTCTTTTCAGTAAAAACACTGAAAGGGTAGAACCGGCGCTGCCAGAGCCGATAGTGTGATTCATCATGGACGCTGGGAGGCAACTGCAGACGCGTGAGCATCTTTCGGCACCAGGTACGCTTGTAGAGAGGCATGGCGCGGGGAGTATACTCTAAGGTAATCCCGAGACCGAGGAGAATCCCTGCGGGAGAACGCAGACCCCAAAAGGCGGGGGTCTGGTGCGCCGGGATAAACCGGCAGAAAGCAGAGAATGAAAATTTCTCACGAGGAAGGAGCAGCGATCCACTCGGCCCCGAGTTTTGCGCTGGGCGTCGTGAGGCGCACGGTGAAGCGTAAACAGGGGAATAGGTGGGCTGGGTATTGAGCTTCGAAAATGTCCAATCAGGACGCCGACGTTTTCAGACTAAACGGAAGGCAACATGAGGCCGGGACGCCAACGCGAGTTCCGGCACAGTCCTGCGTAGTCGTAGACCCCAGACACGCCTAGACACTTTCTGCACGAGAACCGGGAGACCTCGGAGGCGCCGGCCGCCGTAGATCGTGGCCGGACGGCGGGAAAAGGCGATGGCCGTACAGCCCGCCTGCACGCTTTCGAGGAGTCGGACAGCGGAACAGTACCGATGAATCATTTGAACAAAGACGGGAAGCCGTTGGCGGAGAATGAGGAGGGAAGGCCGCTGATCAAGGAGAACACCCGTTGGCCTAACACGCACCCGACACAGAGCGGGGCACGCGTGTCCCAGGGACTCGCGGGTGTGCGGAAAGCCGCGAAGGAACACAGGGAGATGAAGTTCACGGCCTTGCTCCACCACTTAACGGTCGATCTGCTGCGGGAAAGCTTTTACGCCTTGAAGCGAAAAGCTGCACCGGGAGTAGACGGCATGACGTGGCAGGAGTATGAAAGCGGGCTGGAAGGTCGACTCGTCGATCTGCACAGCCGGGTCCACCGCGGAGCATTCCGAGCGAAGCCCTCGCGAAGGGCGTATATCCCGAAAGGCGACGGGCGGCAACGTCCGTTGGGGGTTGCGGCACTGGAGGACAAGATCGTCCAACAGGCCGTGGTCACCATCCTCAATGCGATTTACGAGGAAGACTTTCTGGGCTTCTCGTATGGCTTTCGACCGGGATGCAGCCAGCATCAAGCGCTGGACGCGCTCTCGTACGCGCTCACGGTGAAGCACGTGAACTACGTTCTTGACGCGGACATTCGTGGATTTTTCGATTCGATATCCCACGAATGGATGCTCAAGTTCGTGCAGCATCGCGTCGCCGACCCCCGGATTCTCCGGCTCATCCAGAAATGGCTGAAAGCCGGGGTGAGGGAGGAAGGCGAATGGTCGGAGACGGAGATGGGTACGCCACAAGGGGCGGTGGTCTCGCCCCTGCTGGCGAATATCTATCTGCACTACGTCTTTGACCTGTGGGTGCAGGCGTGGCGCAAGAAGCACGCCCGGGGAGACGTGGTCGTGGTGCGGTATGCCGACGATACGGTCCTTGGATTCCAATCGCAGACGGAAGCCGACCGCTTTCTGGAGGATTTCCGGGAGCGGGTGGGGAAGTTTGGATTGGAACTGCATCCTGACAAAACGCGCCGGATCGAGTTCGGGCCGTTTGCCGAACTTTACCGGAAACGGAGAGGAGAAGGTAAGCCGGAGACGTTCGACTTTCTGGGCTTCACGCATATCAGCGGGAAGAACCGGAGGGGGCAATTTACCGTGAAGCGGAAGACGATCAGCAAGCGCCTGCGGGGGAAGTTGCAGGAACTCAAGCAACAACTCCGGCAGCGTCGGCACGATCCCATCGCGGATACGGGTAAATGGCTCCGGTCGGTCGTGCAAGGCTACTTCAACTATCACGCGGTACCGGGAAACCTCGACCGCCTGCGAATCTTTCGGGAACGGTTGACCCGACTGTGGCGAACACAACTGCGTCAACGCAGTCAACGCCACCGCCTCAACTGGGACCGACTGGGGAAGCTTGCGGCCTGCTGGTTGCCTGCTCCGCACGTTGTGCATCCTTGGCCATCCCAACGGTTCGCCGCCACACATCCGAGATAAGAGCCGTATGCGCTAACCAGCGCACGTACGGATCCGTGCGGGGGGTACCGGGTAACCGGTATCCCTACCGCAACCGCCAGCCAGCGTGGCTACCTCCTATGAAAGCAAGGGTAATGGAGGAGAATGATCTATGACTCAGGACCCCACGGAGCTATTCCGGCGGCGCGTCGATGAGCATGAAGTTGCCGAGGTGCTCGAAATGATTCATGGCGCGCGCAATTTGCGTAACCGACCACTGCCCGGAGATCTCCCAGGCGAATTCGACCATTGGTTTGACGGGGGAGCAGTCAAAGTGGTGACCGGATGCACCGAATACTTTTTCCGCAATGGCGTGCATGCGCGCATACCCGTTCTTCATATTCTGTGTGTCTGGATTCACTTTCCGGACGGTCGCAGCGTCACGATTGAGCAAGAAGAGACGGGGGGGTAGCCACGGTCAGTGCCGTTCTGACCGTGGGCTTTTCTCATGCCCGATACCCCAGCGGCCGACAGGTGCCGGGTTCAACTCTTCCTGACGGTTAGGCCTCCGGTTTCTACGAAAGAACCCACCGTCAGAACAGCGCTGACCGTGGCTACCGACATCCGCTCCGTGGTGAGGTATCCGGATTCATGATGGACGCCAAAAAGCGAACTTGGTTAGCCCTCACGGCGATTGCCGATAGGGCTCGCAGCAAAGGCCAAAGCTGGGGGCGGCTGGCTTTCATACCTACGTTCCTGGTCGCGATCCCTCTCGCGCCATTATTCTGGTTGCACCGAATATGGACGGGCGGAGCGTATCGTAATCGTAAAGTCAAAGCCTGGAGCCGCCTCGGTACTTGGCGTGAGATTAGAAAGATGCGCCAGTTCAGGCTGGAAAACCCTTACCGCATGCTGCCCGCAGACGACGGCGGGGAGAGCTACCGCATGGAATGCACCGTCTGCCTGGAAGAAGGAAGCATCATGGGCAAGTTTATCCACGACCCACAATGTCCCGCCGGCCAGTTGGAAGAAAAACAGTTTGCGGAAATGCGCAGAAGGCAAAAGGGCAACAGGTAGCCACACCCCATCATCGGGGCTGGCGCAGACCCCCGTCTTTTGGGGTCTGCGATCTCCCGTCGCTATTCTTGCAGGCCCGCGACTTTTTGTCATGGTGGAACTTGTCCCACATGTTGCTCTCCGCGGGGCATAGCGAGCGAGGTCCCACTTACTTCCCCACCTTCATGCGTTATTTTCCTATGACTTTTCACATGCGATTCTGCCGTGCTAAGCTTTCCAGTCCGCGTTTGTTACCTGCTGCGCAAGAGGAGGAATGCAATACGCCTGTCCGAAAACTGGAGACACTGACCCGCAAGTAAACTCGCACAGACCTTGTTAGCAATTGGCCTCAATAGTACACTTCTTCTGAGAGGCATTCGCGCCTATGCAGAACGATTACGACCGTCGACCTGATCCTGAGCTACTCCTCAAACAATTGGACGCGCAGGGCGAACAACTTCAGCATGAGCGCTTAAAGGTCTTCCTGGGGTATGCCTCAGGAGTGGGTAAATCATTTCGGATGCTGGATGAAGGCCGGCGGCGCCGCGCGCGAGGCCAAGATGTAGTGATTGGCGCCATCCAGCCGCACTTGACCCCCGACCTCGAGCGACTGGTTGAGACGTTGGAAGTCATTCCCCTCAAGAAAATCGGGGATGGAGAGGCGATGGATGTGGAGGCCATCCTCCGCCGACGCCCCCAGGTTTGTCTTGTGGACGGCGTCGCTTACGACAATCCTCCTGGCAGCAAGAACCCCAAGCGTTGGCAGGACGTGGAAGAACTGCTGGCGGCTGGAATCATCGTTATTACCGCCCTCAACCTCCAGCATATTGAAGAGCGCGGCGAAGACGTCGAGAGAATCACCGGCAAACGCGTCAAGGAGACGGTCCCGGAGCGGTTTCTCTATGCCGCCGACGAGATCGTTATCGTCGATGTCCCGCCCGAACTTCTGCTGGAACGCGCCGGGCAACCGACCACGGCTGATCCGTCTGCAGCGGACGCCCCGCGGCGGCTCTCCGAGCTGCGCGAGATCGCCCTGCTTCTGGCCGCGGAGGTGGTGGATAAGCAGCTTGAGGGTTATTTGCTTGCTCATGGTATTGAGCAACTTTGGGGGACGCAGGAACGCATCCTGGTGTGCCTCACTCCCGCCTCCAATGCCCAAGCCATGATCGCCAGCGGAAGGCGCAACGTCGACCGGTTTCACGGGGAACTTTTCACCGTCTATGTTCGCCATGACCGGTTAAGCGAGAAGGATGAAGCCCTCCTCGAAGAGCGCCTGGCAAGTGCGCGGCTCCTGGGAGCGGAAACCGCTGCCCTGGACGGAGATGACCCCGTTGAAACTCTGATGGATTTTGCCCGCACCCACAGGATTACGCAGATATTCTTGGGTCACCCCAGCCGGGAACATTGGTGGGATCGCTTCCTGGGTGGCCCCCTGGATCGGCTGATTCGCGCTGCGGAAGGGATCGACGTGCGGGTGTTTCCGCATTGAAGCTGGGAATTGGGAAGTAAGGAGTGGGGATTTAGGGATTCGGACGTTGGGATTTGGAGTTGGGAATGGGCGCTGTTCCCTATTCCCTGTTCCCTACCTCCTGTTCCCTACGCGAACACATGATGGATACGAGTGCTCCACAACACGGCCGGCTCAAGGTTTACCTGGGATACGCCGCAGGTGTCGGAAAGACCTACCAGATGCTCACCGACGCTCATGAGCTGGTGAAGAAGGGCGTCGACGTAGTGATCGGATACCTCGAGCCCCACGGGCGCACCGATACGATTGCGCAAGCTCAAGGGCTGGAGTTGATTCCACGTTGCAAAATAGAATATCGCGGGTCTGTCTTCGAGGAGATGAACACGCAGGCGATTCTCGCTCGGCACCCCCAGGTGTGTGTCGTGGACGAACTGCCGCACACCAACGTGCCAGGTTGCAGTCACGTAAAGCGCTGGGAAAACGTCCTGGAACTGCTGGAGGCTGGAATCGATGTGATGACCACCATGAACATCCAGCACCTCGAGAGCTTGAATGATCAGGTCTGGAATATGACCGGGGTGCGAGTTCGCGAGACGATTCCGGATTGGGTCATGAAGCAGGCGGAGGAAGTGGTCATGGTCGACCTCACGCCGCGGGCGCTCCTCAACCGGCTGGAGCGCGGCGTCGTCTATCCTCCGGAAAAAGCCCAGCGGGCGATGCAGAACTTCTTCAAGGAATCCACCCTGGTGGCTTTACGTGAAATCGCCTTGCGCCAAACCGCCCACGAGGTCGAGATCCGCCAAGTGGCGCTTCCCGATCCCACCCTTGAAACCCCCGCGGCTCCGACTGAGACGTCTGACACGGAAATCAGTTCTCCTGGGCCTTTTAACGATCGCCTCCTCGTATACGTGACGGAGGACGCGTCTACCGCCATGCTTATCCGTCGCGGCCGCAGAGTGGCCGATTATCTCCAGGCGGAGTGCTTCGCGGTGTTCATTCACTCCGAAATGGATTTCAGTAGCTTGCCGGTGCCGAAACGAGAGGCCGTGGAGCGGCACCTCACTTTCGCGCGAAACCTTCACATTGAAACCCGAGTGCTTCAAGGCGTGGACATCGCCACTACACTCCTCGGATTTGCTCGCCTTCACGACATCACACAGATCTTCATGGTGCGCCCGCAGTATTCGCCCTGGGAGGGTTTCCTGGGGAGAAATCTAATCCACCGCATCGTTCGCCACGCGCGCGACATGCAGGTGACTATCGTCGCGGAACGTCACCGCGACGTTCGCACCTAGTGACCGCCGGAACGGGACGAATTCGAACCCACCCTCGCGGCCCGCCCCTTCACGCCGCTTTCCGTCTCTGTGCCGCCTTCTGGCCCTCTGGTTTGGGAATGAAAATGTCCTGCCAGGTAAGCCCGCATTCTTTCACCATGGCCACCGCGTACTCGTCCCGCCCCAGGTTGCGGTCGCCGTTATTCGTTCCAAAGGAGAATTTCACGCCCGCCTTTTTGGCAAGTTTGATAAAAGCCGCACTGGGGATTTTGTAGCGGTTATTGATTTCGATCGCGATGTCATTGGCCTTCGCGGCGTTGATAACTTTCTGCATCCGCTCCGGTGTCCACAAACGATCATAGTCGCGCGCGAGGACATCGGGGAGGAAGGTAGGATTGGCGTGGATATCGATGGGCTCATGGTTCAGAATTCCCAGGATGCGGTCTACCATCGTTTCCATGAACTTCTCACTGTCGGCGATTTCACCTACCTCCTCGGGAATCCACAGCCGCATGCGTTTGCCGTGGTCGTCGGTCCAGGTCATGGCGTCGGTGAAGGCGTAATCGAACTTGGCGATGGTCTCCCGCGAAAATAGCGTTACCCACTCGCGGCCTTCGCCCTGCAACGCCACAAAACACGGCTGCCCTTTCATGCTGGCCAGGAAAGGTTCCAGCGAGGCGTCGGTGGTGGTAGGAAATCCCAACCCGCCGTTCACCGCGATTCCGTACATGATTCCCAGGCGGCGAGAGTTAGCAAGCGCCTCTTCCAGCGTCAGGCCGCCCTTCAAGTGCGTGTGGTAGTCCACCACGGGAAAGCCCTCCTGATGCATGCGCAACAGGTCACTGTAAACCTCGTCTGGTTTCGGCCGAGTCTCATTCGGTGTCTTCAGATCATCGGGCAAAGGCTTCACGCGCAGGTTCCGGAAATAGACCTTGGAATGCGGGTCGTGGCATTCGAGCGCGAAGGTGCCGCGGTCAAAGGCGTCTCCCGGAGTAGTGGCGGACTGCACGGGTGGGTCAGACTCGATGTAATCGACAATCAGGGTGTCGTTCAGCCAAATCTGCACCTGATTCGCACGCACCACGGCGTGGAGCTCGAACCACTCGTCGTCTTTCACCATCGATTTGTATATGTCGCGGCAGCCGTAAAGCGAGCCGGTTTTGCGGCGGTCGCGGTCATCGCCTTCACCCGCATAGACATTGTCGATTTGAATCTTGAAGCCCTTGGCCGGCCCGCCGTGCGATTGGAACGGAGCGTGAAAGTAAATGCCGGAGGACGCTCCCGGCCGCGCCAGCACTTCCACCTTTAACTCAAAGTTCTTGAAGCTCGCTTTCTCTACCTGGCCTGTGTAGAACAGGTGGGCGCGCGGTCCCGTCGCCACAATCTTTCCGTCTTCAACGCGAAACGAGTGAGGGTGAGCATCCGCTTTCCAACCGTCAAGCGAATGGCCGTTGAAAAGAGGAATCCAATCACTCTCAGCGCGGAGCGCCGCGGGAAGAAATAGTAAGGAAGCCATAAGATCACGCCGGGAAATAGAAAACATCTAAGAGTCCTTTCCGACTTCGGGTCGGGCTAGCAGTATAGACTTGTAGCGGCTCCACGCCAAATCAAGGTATGCGCAGAGCGGGCCATCGGGCGATCCGGTGATCGGGAGATCGGCTCATTTGTGAATGGCGATTCGTGATTTGCGATTTTCGATGTCAGCATTTGATTCATCTTCTCACCTGACCCCGCCGATTACCGAAGCGGGCGAGTGTGGGCCGGCGGCCACTGACCATCGGGTGGCGGGCTGGCGCAGAGCGAGCTCAGCTCTGCGATTTATGGCTCTCGCCGCCCGTTTACGCTCGGATTTGGATAGGCCCGTTGATAATTTCATTTCAAGTTCTGTGCAAGACGCAGAGCCAAAAATCCTGGCTCTGCGCCAACTGGCCTCTGCTTCCTGCCGGTTTATCCCGGCGAACAACTCCCTTTCTTTTCATCAACATAATGGAGAGAATGCTTTAACTAGCGTGTTTTCATCAACATCATGGAGAGGCGCAGAACAGACATTTTTTCTACATGTGTTTTCAGTGACTTACAGAACGGCAGCGTCATTTTTTGATCCCCCTCTTTCATTTTTGACACAGACCAGCGAAGACAAGCTAACTATTTTAATTTCAATAATATAGATTTTTGCGCAATTTTCGCTCATCAGGGCTAATTCCTTTTGTTTCTATTACATCATGGAGGGCCGCTCCCGTTTTTTCGCCTTGGCCCCGATGTTTCAGCATAAATCTCGCTATCTGAATGAGTTAGAGATTTCAGACATTCTTACTCTCAATGGCTAACCCATTTCTTTTCTTGCACATCATGGAGAGCCGCAGCTTTTTCTAACGCTTCCATCTGAGGCTCATAGCGTTTGATCCTCAGCAGCAGGTTCGTGACGCGCCGGACTTCGCGAGGTGTAATAGCCAATCAAGTTGGACCGCCTCCCGTGCCGCCAAACACACCCCAGTCCGCTTGAGCAAGGACGTGCGCAGAAAAGATCCACCACAGAGGGCACGGAGACCACAGAGAAAAGCGCTTCTAATGGCGCCGGTAGAGATCCCGCTTCCGTGGGTGTTAACCCGCAATTTTTTCTCCGTCTACTCTCCGTGACCTCTGTGGCCTCCGTGGTGAAATGCTTTTGGGGGTGCGGCCCGGCTGCGCTGTGACCTCTGTTTGCAGCCCATAAGGCTGCTTGTCTTGCCGGTGCAAGTCCGGCCGCGGGAATTGGCTGATTTACCCGCGTAGTTATATTCGACGCCTGCTTGAGGCGACTCAGGAGGTGAAAGCTCGAACGTAAACGCCCCGGCCGGTGCGGGGCTAGCAACTCTACCGGGCCGTACCATAAAGTGAACTTTGCAGCCTCGTTACACAGCCACGCTGGAACCGGAGCGCGTGGGTTTGTAGATGCCGACCCTCTACAGAGATGGGGAAGGCCAAAGCGGACGATGAAGAAACAGCCAAGCGCAATCGTTCGGTCTGCCGGGGTACGGAAGACGGCACGGAGAGAACAGACAGGCGGAGTAAATTGGGGAACCTCTCGGCCCAGGTAGCACCGGGCGGCAAAGTCATAAGCCGGTCCGGAGGAGTCGAGAGTCTCGGATGAGGTCATAGTAAGCGACGACCCGGCGGGACAATATAACCCGCTGGCGAGCCAAGGACCTCTGGACGGGAGCGTTCTGTCAGAAGAGGGGAGTGCCGCTTGGACGAAAGTCCCTCTACGGCTCGTGGCTCTTCTCGGAGATAGGAACTTGGGCCGCGTATAAGCGAGCGCGGGGTGTCGGTTTAAGCCACTCCGGGCGAACGAAGGTCGCGGAGGAATTCCCGTTTGAAGCCGTACTGGGGAAAACCCACCGTACGGAATTTTAGAGGGGGAGGAAGAAACACGCGTGCCCTGCGTGCACGTCCCGGTAATCCGTTGGACTGGCGTGGTCAGCATGTGGTGCGCTTCCTCTCTACTCGACGTGAAAGCTCTTCGGAACGCAGAAGACACAGAAAAATGTTCGCAAACACAACCAGCATTCAGGGTAGGGCATGGCAGATCCCCAATATTGGGGTCCGCCGTCCTTCGAGGGTTGCCTGGACGCATCATGGAGCTACGCATCCTCACCTCTATTGTGCTCTTAATGGACTGGGTTATGTCAATAAGATAAACGCACCTTCGGGCTACCAGTAGCCCAAAAATGCAAAATGGCAGACACATTGTCCGCTGCGGGCGCCTGGCGCGCGATGTAGCCCGGCGATGGCGAGATCAGGAGATCCGGTGATCGGGCCATCGAGCCATCGGGTCATCGATTCACTGAGGCATCCGGGGATTGGGTGATTGTCGAACCCGCAGTGCATTTTGGGCTCATGTTCGGCTACCAACCCACCGATAGACGATACGGGGGAGTGTGGCGCGGCGGGGGCGGGGGACGAGGGATTCGGGATTTGGATCTGGGGACGGACAGCAAGCGTAGCGGCGGGTTTACCCCGCCATTTTATACCACGCGATCGCGGGCAGCGTGGCGGGGTAAACCCGCCGCTACAGCAAATTGCCGCACCCCCGCAAAGGTCCACGCTGCGCTTGCTCTCACTGTCTTCGGGCCCCTTGTCTTCCCCCCACACAGGGTGTATATAGTCAGAGAATTCTCCTTTCGGTTAGTTATGGATACAGAACTAGAACGGGGCATCGAACGTCTCGCCATGATCTTCGAGAGCGAGCGCACTGTAAAGCTTTCCGCCCCGGAGCCGAACCCCGGGGGATTCGCCTTTATCTTCATTGCTCGCGGGTACGGCAAGGAATGGAGATTCTCCCTTCTTCGAGAAGCGCTTTCGGACCTTCCTGCGATGCAGGCTTACCAGCAAGGAGCGCTCAGATTTGCCCGAGCCCTCGGGAGCAGATTTAGGAACAAATCGCCAGGCTTCTTCTGCATCTCAAGTGTGCCACTTCTATTACAGATAGAATGGCCTTGGGAACCTCTGAGGAATCGGGCGGCCAGTTACGTTCGCGTGGCAGTTACAGATTCTCGGGACGGGCGCCTTGCGTATTGTTATGTAGTTATCACGCATCAGCAGAGCATGTTTGATCTGAAGCCAGACCCGTTCCTCGTAAACGAGTGTGTGGTGAATTCGATTCGCTTGGCCGTAGACTCAGGATTGGTGAAATTCTACCCGCAACAGGCACACCCAATAGAACTTCAGGAGGTCAAACTAAGAACTCGTCCATCAACTGATGGCACCGGACGAATGATCGACGACTTCCTTAGGCAGAAGGTGTTCTGGCTCGCCTTCAAGGCCGGGGATAGTAGTAGCATCACATGGATAGCTGACCCGTGGGACGCAGCCTATCTCGGAACGACCGTAAGTTCATTGCGGCAGGCAGGACAGATATTAGAGGCCCGATCTGAATTGCAGCTGGACCAGGCCAAAGAATTTGCTTCCATTGGTCGGGAGTTGCTTGCATGTGCTCGAAAATTCGAATTTTCCGAGTCTGGGAAAGAGTCTGACCACCGGCCAGAGAATGACAATAAGACATGGGATGTCTTCATCTGCCATGCTACTGAGGACAAGGAGGCTTTTGTCCGACCGCTAGCAGAGGCCCTCCGAAAGCGTGGCTTTCATGTCTGGTTCGATGAATACACACTACGATTGGGGGATAGTCTGAGGAGATCTATTGATCGAGGGCTATCTGCCTCTAGATTCGGGATTGTCGTACTCAGCCCGGCCTTTTTCTCGAAGGAGTGGCCACAAAAGGAACTTGACGGGCTGGTGAGCAGAGAATCGGGCGGGAAGAGAATCATTCTTCCCGTCTGGCACAACGTCACAGCAGCGGACGTTCGGATGTATTCGCCTACGCTTTCTGATCGTTTCGCGGTGGCATCGTCGGAAGGCTTGTTGCGCGTAGTTGACATGATTGCGGAATCCGCAAGTGGGACAGCGGGGTAGCCGCGGTCAACGTTTTAATGACCGTGGGCTTTTCTCATGCCCGATGCTATTGACCGGAAGAGTCCTCACCAAAGGAAGAACCCACAGTCGGAACGACACTGACTGCGGCTACCCGCTTGAGGAGGGGGATGTACCATGTCTAACGGAAGGTTTTGCATCGCCTGCGCCTCGCGGCTCCAAAGAACAAACATAGAGGGCAGGGAGCGTGCCGTCTGTACCGAGTGTGGTTGGGTTCAGTATGAGCAACTCATCGTGGGAGCCGGGGCTCTAATAGAGCTGGATGGACGCCTCCTGCTCCAATGCCGAACCACGGAACCTTTCAAGGGGGAATGGAACCTACCAGCGGGGCATGTGGAGTCGGACGAAGATCCAGCGCGGGCCGTTGTACGGGAAGTCCGTGAAGAGACGGGATTGGTCGTGTCAGTTGACAGCCTTTTCGATGCTTTCTTTTTCGATGACCATCCGAAAGGGTGCGGAGTCTTCCTTGTTTACAGGTGTACCATTCTTGGGGGTACCTTGCAGGAGGGTGAGCCCGGATCAAATCCCACATACTTTGGTCTGGAGAACCTTCCCCCCAATATATGTGGGGGAGGGCACAGCAAGGCAATATCCGCGTGGCGCATGCGAAAGCGCCTCACGCGGGAGGAGAAGTGGGGCCAACTCTCAAATGCTATCAGTTTGCGCTCCAGTGAAGACCAGGTGCTCTGGAGTATCTTCGGCACATTCTGGGCAGCGAACGCAATTCTTTTGGTCGCCCTCTTCACGACCGGCAAATTACCCAATGACCCGGACGTTGGTCTTGTCATTGCCTTGGTTGGCGTCATAATCTCTCTTGCCTGGGACAAGATTCAAAGGCGTGCACTGGGGCATGTGAAGAGGCACGAAGCACTTATGTACAAGCTGGAAGACAAGCTGGAAGTAGACCCTGCCTTTGCCCTGAGCACGCAGATCAACAAACATGACTACCAGAAGTTTGTTGGCTTGGGCATACGGGCGAGGCATGTAATGCTAGCGTGCAGTATGGCCGCTGGAACTCTCTGGCTGTGCGCGTTTATTTACTTTCTTCGAAGGCGGATGTTGGGCTGAACCGGGGGTCTGGCTTAATGACCGCCGTGGCCACACCTTGGCCTTTGACGGGCTGGAACACTACCGCAAAGCAAGCGTTGCGCGGACCTGGGGTTCAGGTCCACAGCATTTTGTTGTCGATGGGGGACGAACTACAGTATGGGGCGGGCTGGCGCAGAACGAGCCCAGTTCTGCGACTTTGTGCAAATCAAGTCAGTTGGCAGGTTGGCGCAGGGCGAGCACAGCCCTGCGATTTAGTGTGGATTAAGCAACCCGGTCCATGGTAAAGACGGACGAATCGTTCCGATAACAAAATCAGGGGCTGGACGTGGCTGGGCTTGTAAGAGCATCTAGAGGTCGGGAACCTCGGGGGGAGGGGCAGGGACGTGAATCGCAGAGCTGAGCTCGCTCTGCGCCAGCCGGATTCCGGTTCGCGAGCTCGGAGAGATCATGGAAAATGGCGAGGTAAACTCGCCGCTACCTTCCAGCCCCAACGGGGCGTCCTAACAAAGCCCAGGGCAACGCCCTGGGTCAAGGAAGCCACGCCTTTCCATCGGTAAGCCCTGAAGGGGCGCGCTAACCCTACTCACCATCGTGCCCGTTCGTTCCAGCCAGTGGGGCGGTTCAGGGGGTTGCTTAGATCGCCCCCTTCGCTTTGCTCAGGGCAGGCTCTACAGGGCTCGGGCCGGGAACCAATCTGTTGACCCAGGGTGTTGCTCCACCATTAAGATCGGCGGGCCTTCGGCCCACCATTAAGATCGGCGGACCTTCGGCCCACCATTAAGATCGGCGGACCTTCGGCCTGGGCTGTGGTAGGTCGCCCCCTTCGCTTTGCTCAGGGCAGGCTCTTGGGGGCTCAAGTTCTTCCTGCGTCATTTGAGGGGATATATCGTGGCGCGGCCGTCCGTGCGGGTATTGCAGATGAAGAACCGCGGGACCCCAAAGGCGGGGGGCCGCGCTACAAGATAGGCCTGCGCTTCTTCTCGTGCGCCAACGTTCGCTTGCTCCTCAATTTGTTTCTGGGGACCCCCTCACCCGCCTGCGGGCCGAAGCCGAGGTTGTTTACAGCTCCCAGTCACCCCTTCGGTGGGCGTAGGCCCGGCCCGCCCCGGCTGATGAGAACGCCGGCTGCGGTCCACCCTCTCCCCCAGAGGGGCGAGGGCTATGAGTTCAAATTGAGAGATTTGCGGGTTTTCCAAACGAAGAGCTGCGGGCCCCAAAAACGGGGGACCGCGCTACGTTGGCGGACAGGGCGGCCCGCTGAAAACGTGGTATTGTAACGCCGGGTAATCGTGCAACTTCTCAAGTCACTCGCGGACTTTGTTCAACCAGTGGCACGACCGCGGCAAGGGATCGCGGCGGTCTTGCGGCACTTGGGCGTATTCGGACTGTTCCTTCTCGCGATCGTCGACAGTACCCCCATCCCAACCTTTGGTGGCCTGGACATTCTCACC
The DNA here is from genome assembly GCA_963804995.1 of uncultured Acidobacteriota bacterium. Classification (GTDB taxonomy): domain Bacteria; phylum Acidobacteriota; class Terriglobia; order UBA7540; family UBA7540; genus Bog-366. The sequence goes on along the minus strand of CAWDSK010000006.1, from coordinate 152,085 downwards.
GCCATCCTCGCGGCGCGGCACCGCGAACCGTGGTACTACTACGCCGGAGTCGCCACGGCCGGCTCGGTCATCGGCGCCTTTTTGACATTCCGAATGGCGCGTAAGGCCGGTTTGGACTATCTCCACCGCAAGTATGGAAAGCGCAAGGTGGCGAGACTGCTGAAGTACTTCCAGCGGTGGGGTACGGGCGCTCTGGTGGTTTCCACTGTTGTGCCTTTTCCCTTTCCGACGAGCACGTTCTTCGCCATAGCCGGCGCGCTGAACTACCCTCTCCGGACCTTCCTCGTCGTCGTGGCTGTGGGCCGAGCCGTGCGTTACGGAGCCCTGGCCGCAATTGCGTCCCGCTATGGCCGCCGATTCGTTCTCGGTCTGCGACATCTGGGGCGACATCCCGGCTGGTTGCTAATAACTGCCACCGCACTGGTTATCGCCATGACCGCGGCGATAGTGTTAACGAAGCGAATACAATCGAGTCGCCCCGTGGTCAAGACGGGCGCGATGTGACCCGCCAGGGGCTCGCAGATGGGGGCTGGGGACTAGGGGCTAGGGGCTGAGCCATCGGGTCATCGAGCCATTTGGTGTTTGTGGCACCGGCGAGCTTAGCCTCACAAGGTGTAGGCATAAAGACGCCCCTCTATCGATAACAGCAACACTATGAGGTCACCATGGCTCATGCTGCCGATCGGAAGGAATGCTGGCCCGTTCTTAGCCTCGATTCCTGGAAGGAAACTTACGCCACACTTCACATGTGGACTCAAATCGTAGGCAAGGTCCGGCTACGTCTGACGCCGGTTTTGAACCAGTGGTGGAATGTCCCATTCTATGTAACGGCTCAGGGCCTGACGACCTCCAGGATCGCCTACGGTGAGAGAGCTTTCGAAATCTGGTTTGATTTCATACGGCATCAGCTCGTTCTGGAGGCGAGTGATGGACTACGGAAGACGCTTCCGCTTGAACCGCGCTCCGCAGCCGATTTCTACCAGGAATTCATGGAATTGCTTCGATCGGCGGAGATTGAGGTCAAGATTTGGAAAATGCCGGTCGAAATTCCCAATCCGATTGCGTTTGATCAGGATCGCGTCCATGCCTCGTACGACCGCGCATCCGTTGAGAAATTCTGGCGCATTCTGTTATCCGCAGATACGGTTTTCAACCAGTTCAGGGCTGGATTCATCGGCAAGTGCAGCCCCGTCCACTTTTTCTGGGGGAGCTTCGACCTCGCTGTCACCCGGTTCTCAGGCCGCCGGGCTCCGGAGCGACCGGGCGCCGACGCGATGACTCGGGAAGCTTATTCCCACGAAGTGAGCAGTGTTGGCTTTTGGCCCGGCAGCGGCAACGTTCACGGTGCGGCGTTCTACTCCTACGCGGTTCCCCAGCCGCCGGGATTTAAGGACGAGCGGGTCCATCCGGATGCCGCGTTCTACGACGAGGAGCTCGGCGAATTCCTGCTCATGTATGACGATGTGCGCAAGACACCCTCTCCGACGGCCACCTTACTGGAGTTTTGCCAAAGTACGTACGAAGCTGCTGCAACGCTCGGCAACTGGGACCGCAGTGCGCTGGAGAGGTAGCTGCACACTGCTAAGCAAGACTCAGGTGCACGACCTCGGCGATATGCACGACAGGTATTGTGATTACGGCGTACCCGCCCTCCATGGGAAACGCCGCGGTTTGGTTCGTGCGCAACAACTCGACTGATTTCAGTTGCCGTCCTTCCGGCACCAGGACCCTGGCGACCACATTCGGGACCGGCAGAAAATCCTGGCGCATGCGGCCGACGGTAGCGTCTTTGAAGCCCACATTGGCGCAAATCCAAAGCACCAAGTCCCCGCCCGGAGCGCTGCGGAGAATCCCGTAAACCCCTCGGGGAGCAACCAGGCTAAAAGGCATCGGCGCATCTGCCCGCAGGTAGCGAACCATGGACGCGAGCATCCTCTGGAGTGAGATCACACGGGTGGCGACGTATTGGGCTTCCAAACTTCCCGCCACGTAGACGACCCGTCCTCGCCCGTATTGATTGACGACGATGGCGGGACCGAGAGTTTTTTGGAAGTCGAGGTTGATGCCTTCCGCCAGAACCGTCGCCCCCGGCCGGGGTGTGATGGGTACCAGCTTCGCGTCAGCCATCACGATCTTTCCCTCGTGATATTCGCCTAGCGCCGGATGAGATTGGGTAATCCGATAGAAGGTGTCGGTATGGCCTTCCGGGGCTTCTCCCTTCATGTCCACGCCCAGGATATCCCGCAGCGCTCCGCCATCTCGCCGCAACTCGCCTTTCTCGTTGTAGAGACCCGAATCGTAGGTGGCCAGCAGTCCTCCACCTTCTTTCACCCAAGCGGCCAGCAGGCGAGCGTCCTCGTCCTTCATGGCTGACGCCCCACAGAGCGCGATGGCCTTCTGGGTCTTCAGCCAATCCGCGCTCAGCTCCGTGTTCGGATTGACATCGAAACTGATGCGCTCATCCAGCATTGCGAGCGCCAGACCTTCACTCATCATCATGTTCCAACTCTGGCGCTTGGTTCGCCAGAGCTCCAGCGACTCGGCGGTGGGGACGATGGTCAGGTAAGGGACCGGGACGCTATCTTTGAAGATAGGCTCGGCGCGGCGCATCAGAGCAAAAACTTCCTTGACCGGCTCCGTGCTGCCCTCCCCGACTCCGTACAGAAGGCGGTTGACGCTATTGTACAGGGGCATGTTCCCCCCCGCGAGGTCGGCGAAGCCCTCCATGCGGATCTCGTCTCCATCCTCCAGGTTCACGCAGTGCGCCGCCCAGGGACGGTCGTGAGGCGGTTGCCCGTTCGCCGCCACGTCGTAGCTGCCCATATACGTCTGCGCCAGCTTCCGGGTGGGCCGGGCCATCGACGCCCCCATCATCGCCCGCAGCAGGCGCTGATAGAACTGCTCGCTATACTCCACCATAAACCCGTCCGAGTATCGATACTGCAAATGAAATGACGCGGGCCTCCAGGTCGCCCCGTTGTGGCAAAGCATGAATTTCCCACTCCCGTGGATGATCTTGCGGAGGTCGACCAGATCCTCCTCGGTCAGCTTGTTGGCCCAATCGTACCAGGCGCCGAGAGCCTTCATATCCGCGTTGGCCGGAAGGTGTTCGAGGCCCTGCACGTTGCGCAGGCGATCGAGGTCCATGCCGCTGAACTTCTTAAAGCCTTCCCGGCAACTATCGCAAAAGCAGACGCTCCGATAGCCGCTGGGAGCGTCGAAGTAAAGACCGTCGATGTCATGCTCGCAGAGTTCGTGGACCAAGCTTGCGGATCATTTGCCGGTAGGGTTCCCCGGTCCCGCAGGTCATAATCTGCTCGACGTTGCCGTAACCGGTGCTCCGCTCACCCGCTGGGCTTGCCATCCGCACCATGGAGCATGTACGGGAAATAGCGAGGATCATTGACGAGAGCCTTATCCCAGCCGCCGGCGAGAATGCAGTAGCAATAAAGATGGATGCCCGCCCGGCGGCATTCCCGCGACACCTCGTCGATCAGGTCCCGATTGCCCAACTCCGGGTAAGTGGGGAAGAACTTGCTCGGATAGAGGGCGCGATAGGTGATGGGTTGAAATCTCAACGTGTCTCCGCCTATTTCGCCGGCGAGCTCAACGATGCGCTTGGCATCGAGCTCCTTTCCAAGCGGCCACGCCGGAGGGCAATAGCCCTCAAAATAGACCGATCGCGAATAACACAGCCAATCGGGGACTCGATAGTTATCCGGGGGTGGGTTCTGGCCAAGTGGAGCTGCGACGACCGGCGAAGAATCCCATCCCCTCGCTCGGGCGAGGCCATCCTGCCAAGACACCTAATCCTGCGGTGGTTTTCTGTAGGAATATTCTGCGTTTCATATTATCAGCCTTCCTTTCAATCCGCGAAATCGGCAGACTGGCGCCCCGACCCGTCGCGGCGTCAGCCTGCCCGTCGACGGAGGTGGAGGCACCAACTGCCACAGTCCCGCGGGAAATCCCCGCGCCCCAAAAACCAATGGTATGCCCCAGTCGCGGCTGGGTGGATGCTTCCCACGCTCAGGGAACCCAGATGGAGATTCTAGCTCAGGAGGTCAGCATGACCCCTAAGTTTCTCTTACGAGCAGTCCAAATTGCCGTTCTAAGTGTGGCAATCGCCACGCCTCTTTTAGTGGCCGCACTGGGCGCCGAGCGCCGCTCCTCGCCCCCCATGCCCGAGTCCAGAATTCCGTCCAAAACACCACGCTTTTCCTGATAACTACCTTTGTTTTGATAAACATCGTCGGAAAATTAGGTTAACTTGTGCGTTTTCATCAACATCGCTAGACTTGCCAAATTGTCACTGCCGCCTACCTTTGTTTTCATACACATCGTCAGACTATCCGAAACAGTTTTTTTCGGTGGCGCACCCGGGCCAGGCAATCAAGCAACCGGTTTAGTTTCAATGCGTTGACATTTTCTGTAAATCATCAGTATTTCCGCTAACTGCCTTTATTATCATCAACATCGTTAGAAGAAGACCGCAATCTGTGTCATATCCAACCGTGTTTCGGACCGCCGCGCCGGAGGATTGGGCACAGATCCCACGCTTGTCCTTCCTGCGAAGGCAGGAAGCGGGAATCCTGGCGGTCGGCAGCGCATTTTCAAGTAAGCCGCACCTTGGGACGAGGGGGCGCGATTGTCGCGGCCTCGTTTGGCATTCCACGGCGGGGGCAATGTCAGCACGAAACAAGTCTCCTGTTAATAGCCTAGCAGGGAGCCATCCATTGTCAAGTGAGATATATACAAATGGGCTACCGGTAGCCCAAATCGTAAAAGAGGTGCGCCGAATTGTCCGAACTACGGAATGCCCAGTGTAGCGCAGCCGCGCCGGGTAGCACAGGCACTCCTGCCTGTGACTGCGGCTGGAGGTTCGAACTTAGCGACACAGCCAGGAGTGGCTGTGCTACAGCCAGCGTAGCGCGGACCTCCGCCGTTGAGGTCCGCGGTCCTTACTGTGCCATTTGAGCAAACGTATCGTGGCGAAGCCGTTCGTGTTGGGGATCTGCAGAATGTTCAAACGAAGAACTCCCACCGTCCCTCTGGGAAATCCCCGTCCCCAAAAACCAATGATATGTCCCAGCCGCGGTTGGGTGTATGCTTTCCACTCTCAGGGAACCCAGGTAAAAATTCTAGCTCAGGAGGTCAGCATGACGCGAAAGTTTCTCTTACGTGCAGTTCTGATTGCCGTTCTTAGTGTGGCAATCGCCACGCCCGCTCGGGCAGATCAACTTAAGACAGACGCCACCGAAATTGTGATTGGAATTGTAGCTGTAACTGCGGTCATCGTGGTAGTCGTAACCGTTCTGGTCCTTCGCCATAAGCCCAAAAAGAAAGCGATTACGGGCTGTGTCAACTCAGGAGCAAACGGGATGATTGTAACGAACGAAAAAGACAAGCGGGATTACGCGCTGTCTGGCAACATGGCAGCCGTTAAGCCGGGCGATCGAATGACCTTGGAGGGCAAGCCCCGGGACAAAGGCAAAACGCTTGTCTTCGAGGTACAAAATGTAACCAGGGACTTCGGCGCCTGTAAGCCCTAAGAACTGTCCGGCCGCTCCCGCAACTCCGCCAAGGACTGCAATCCTCTAGCTGCCAGCTCCGATAAAAAGGAGCAGCCCACGGCGCAAGAAGCTGCGAAGAAATAGACAATCTCGCGCCGAGGCGCAGAGATTTGAGATAAATAACTGCTTTGTTTTCTTTGCGGCCTCTGCGTCTCGGCGCGAGATGCTTTGGCTCGTTCAGGGATTTTTTTCGCAGCTTCGCAATCCGTGGGAAAATCGTCCCCGCCGTGCCAGAGCCCAGAACCCTAATCCCTAACCCCTGTGGTTGAGATTTGCGGGCTTTCCATACGAAGAACCGCGGAATCAAAAACCGGGGGACCGCGCTACGCTGGCTCAATGGCCCGATGAACCAGTCGCCCATTCGCTCAATCGCGAAATCACTCAATGGCTCAATGAACCGATGACCCGATGAACGGATCCCCCGATTCGGAGCCCCGTCTATGCCGTGGCTGCTTGAAGTCCGGCGCAGGAGCGGCGCAGTTGGTTGCGGTCTGCCAGGTCAATTTTGACCAGCTCGAAGGTCAATTCCTGAGGTCGCGCCTCACGTACCAGCACCTCGGAGCGGATTCGATGCAATCCCGATTGGAAGTTCAGGCCCGCGGTACTGCCTGCTTTAATGTGGCACTGGCTGTGCGCCACACCGCCGCCCAGGCTGAGTTGGCCGACGGAGATGCGGTAGCTGCCTTGCGTGCTACTGACGGTACCCCTCAAGGGACGGGACAAGTTGAGGCGTTCATAGCGCCGCGAGCGCGACCAGGGAGTTGAGGCGTCCGCTTCGAGGGGCGCCAGGCTGAGATCTGACTTGCTCAGGCCACAGCGCAGCATGACGCGGGCGGCCCAATCCGGATCAATTTTCTGGAGCGCCTGCGCCGCGGTGATCCTCAGCTCGCGCGGATACTTCCACCACCAGAGGCGTTTGGCTTCGACCAGTGGCCGGAGCAGGGCCCCGGCGCGGGGTTCACGCAGACGGCCCAGGGCTTCGATGGCTTTGATCTGCAGGTAAGCTTCGGCGGAATAGCGCGGCGGGGTTTGCACGACGGTCATGAGGGTAGAGGCGACGGCGCGGTCGCCGCACATTCCCATCTCATCCAGGGCTTCGGGTCGGACGGCGGGGTGAAGAGAATCGTAGAGGCTGGCCAGCAGTTTCCCGCGTTCCGGAGCTCCGCTATATGCCAATTGCCTCACCACCTGGTCGTGCGCCACCTCGTCCCATTCGCGCAAGCGCTGGGGAAGGAGATTCTCGAGGGCGGAAGGCTCCAGGCGGCAAAGCAGCGCCACACGGAAAGCCGCCTCGCTGGCCGGGCGCTCTTCCAGCACCTTGCGCAGGTAGCTGATGCCCTGGCTACCCATTCCTTGAACCAATTCCACCAGACGGTCCCACTCATCGCGCCGCGAGCAGCGCGGCAGGCAGTTGGCTGCCAGGTCGGTGGTAACATGCGGGGTGCGCCGCAGCACTTCCACTAGGCCTTCCGGGATTTGCGCAGCCCGCGCCGCTTCCTCAATGAATTCCGGCAACGGGTTCCCGACTTTAACGCGCGGCCAGAGGAGCTTGGCGAGCCCGGGCTGGCGCTCGCCAATCTTTTCCAGCTCCGTCAGGGCTTCCTCAACCGCAGGGTAGTGGCGTTGGGCGGCGGCTTCATGGCTGAAGCGCACGAAGGCGGCGCCGAGCAGTGTCTGCAGCTCGGCATCCGGCTCCCGGTTCAACTGCTCTCCCAGGTCGCGCAGCGTGGATTTCAGCAGCGGCGTGTGCGTCTGGGAGTAAAGGTCGGTCAGGTCGGTAAGGCCGATAGCCACCTTCCTTCTCGCCGCCGCGTCAGGCGACCCCGCGCACGCGGCATAGTTCTCCAAGATGTTGCGCGCCGTTTCCGTCTCGCGGCGAACCAGCAGGTCCTGAACGAAACTGCGAATGTTGCGCGGCGGAATGGCCCAGGCTTCCGGAGAGAGCAGGATCTTCATTTTGTGCCGGTCCGGCACGCCCGCCCAGAACTGCCGGTCGAGGATTTCTTCGTAAGATTCGTTATCCACCCCCGCACGCCCCAGTTTCTCGTCCTGCCCCTTCACGATTTTTCGCAGCGAGGTGACTTCCCGCTTCAAGCGCCCCAGCAATTCCACCACGGCATTGACTTTGGATTCGCCACGTTCGAAACGCTCCAGGGCAAAGCGGATGGCCACGCGCTCGGCTAGCTGCACCAGCATGGGAGTGTCTGGCCGCGAGGGATCGGGCGCGGCCCCCAGGCTCTTCAACCCTTGCGCCAGCGCTGCCTGCGCGGAAGTGGGAAGTTGATTCAGTTGCTGTTTGACATTGCCGATCTGCTCAATGGAATTGGGATGCCCGGCCGCCTCACCCAGCCGCCCCAGCCAGGAGAGCACCTTCATGACGTCTTCTTCCTGGACGGGTGCGGCGTCGGCCAACGAAAGGGTCAACGCCGTAGGGTCCTGGGCTCCTCCGGGTCCACGCCCCCCCGCCGCTCGGACGCTCTCCGCCGCCACGATCAGTTGCAGCAGCCGTTGCGGGTCCTCCAGGACCGACTGCAACTTCTGCGCCTCCTCCCCTAGCGCGTGCACGGCAAGTTGCGCCGCCAGGTTGGGTTCCCCCAACGCCGAATCCTGGGGAACGAAGCGGACTTCGTTTACCCGGATGGTCGCGTGCTCCAGCCCCAGGGCGGATCGCAACTCCGCCATCAGAGCTCCGGCTTTGTGGGACCGCGAAGCGAAGGCCTGCACGAATCGGTGGAAGTCTTCGGGGGTAACGTGCGAAGAGAAGTGAATACTGGCGATCCCCGCGGCGGAGAACAATTGCGCGAAACTCTTATCGGTGGGCCGCCGTTCCAGCGGCATACCATCCAGCAGGATTTGCGTCCCGGAGATTCCGAGCAGGACTCCGGCATCTCCGGTGCCCCCCAGCGTGGTGCGAAGTTCCTCCCAGGCCGCGCCGAAGAGCGTGTTGGTCCGCTCGTGGTCCGCCCCGTAAAGGCGCACGGTTTTGAGAAGGATATTCAGGCTGCGCACGAAATTTCGCGCCGCCACCATTGTCGTCGCGTCTTCCATAGCTTACTCGGGGAGCCTTGGCGGCTCCCCCGTTTTCAGGGCCAAGGAATAGACTGACCAATACCTGAGTACCATTACTTGAACTGCCTGACAACGGTACTAAGGTACTGCAACCCAAGATGGCACGCGTTCCCAAGCACATACATTAAATCGGCCCACATCAGGCTCGACGTAAGTTGCGCCCTTGATTAGGTAGCCCCAATTCGAAAGAGGATTTTTTGTCGAGTTGCCCAATGAATTGGGCCGCTCCGCTCGAGTCCGGTTGTGGTATGGTAGGCCGATTATGAGGAAACAAACTTCCATTTCACGTCGTTCATTCTTAGGATTTATGGCGGCGGCGCCGCTGGCGGCTGCACTGCCAAACTCAAAACAAATTCCTGTGGGACTTGAACTCTACTCGGTTCGCGACGAGTTGCAGAAGGATTTGATGGGAACCGTGCGGGGCGTGGCGAAGATGGGTTACCAGTGTGTTGAGTTCTTCGACCCGTATTACGATTGGACGCCCGAGTATGCGCAGAAGGTTCACGCTGAACTGAAGGAGCTCGGCATTCGTTGCTACTCCACCCACAATAATCTCGAATCGTTCACGCCGGAAGGCCTCAGCAAGGCGATTGACCTGAACAAGATGCTCGGGACGCGGTACATCGTGTTGGCCGACCCCGGCAAGGTCAGCAGTCTGGATGATTGGAAACGAATTGCCGACACCTTGAACAAGGCCAATGACAAGATGAAAGCGCAGGGACTGCACGCGGGCTATCACAATCACGATCTCGAGTGGAAGCCGGTGGACGGTAAGAAGCCGATTGAACTGTTGGCCGCAACTCTGGACAAGAGCATCATGCTACAACTGGATGTGGGGACTTGTCTTGCGACCGGCAATGACCCCGTGGCCTGGATCAAGAAGAATCCCGGACGCATCCGCTCCATTCACGTCAAGGACTGGTCTGCCGAGGGAGGCTACCGGGTGCTGACCGGCGCGGGCGTTGCGCCTTGGAAAGAGATCTGCGCCGCGGCTGAAACGACTGGGGGGATCGAGTACTACTTGATCGAACAGGAAGGCTCGGACCTTTCCGAGATGGAAACCGTCCGGCAGTGCCTGGCGGCGTTTCGGAAGCTCCATGGGTGAGCGCGACGGTAACCGGGCGCAGCTTGAGAGGACGAGTTGGGTACCACCTTTCACAATTAAGTTCACAAGCTCGATCCGGGGAAGCGCCCCCCTCATCACCACCCCTCCGTCGCCCGCCAGTAGGATCGGCGGATTCTCTGCCGCGGCGACAGAGGGTGATGCGAAGCGCCGGGCGAGGGGGTCTTCAATAAGTCTCCGACCTTTCAAAAGTCAATTTTCAGGTTCCATCGGGTTTATTCCCATGGTGCCTCAGGCGCGTCCAGACCTGTCCATAAATGAAATAATATTAGGAGTTGCAATATGTTGATGAAGACAAAAGTGATGGTGGCGCTCTTAGTACTCTTGGGTTTGTTCGGGACACCGCCTTCCGCCCCTGCGGCCGACGGCCCGGCGGATGTGGCGAGGCTGGTGGAAGCATTCCCCAGCCTCGAGGAGCTGGAAAGCCACTTGGGTTTACAAGTTGAGCGACTGGCGGATGACCCGGCCACGCCACCCGCGGTGCGCTCGACCTCCAAGGCATCACAGATTCACGCCTATCCAGTGAGTGCGCGGTGGTTCACCGGACCAAAGTTCGACTTTGTTTCCAGCTTCACGGAATCACAGCATCCTACGCAGCCTGAGGCCGGGCCCCTCACCACCCTGCTCTCCAATCTCGATTCCGCACAACAAGAGGAGAGAGTGCTGACGAGCGAAATTAGCAAGCAGAACCAAACCCCTATCAATAAGTATCTTTTCGATCGTTTGAGCGGCAATGCTCGAACTGACTACGGCACGGAAATCACGGGCCTGTTTGCCAACGGCATCGGGTTCGGGACATTTCAACAGTCACTCCGGCAGAATTACGTAGCTTCTTACAATCTGCCATTGCTCCAGCGCTTTTCGAAAAGCACTAGTTGGACAAGGGTCCTCGCCGGGTGGTCGTTCAGCAGCAGTGTGGGAATGGAACCGCGACTGGACGCGCCGATCCAATTGCAGCAATTCCTCAACAACCTGCAGCTCTCGTGGTCGGTGGCCTTCAGTTACAACTTTTCCGGCTCCACGCTTCGCAGGATAGCGGACGGGCAACTCGCGCAGGAGGAGGCGCTGGGAAAAGCTGCGAGCCGGGCCGCACTCGCCCGCGAAGAACTACTCAAGAAGATGGCGGCTCGCGTCAATGCCCTGGCGTCGAATCCGCCGGTTCGCGATACACGTCTGATGTCCCTGCGGGAACTTTACCCACAGTTTGAGCTCTACCAGGCGCGCTACCAGCAGGCCAAATCGTGTGATGAGCGGATGGAGCAATTCTTCACCATGAAGGGCTTGGCGCTCAGCTTGCTGACCCTGGCGGGTTATGATCTCGCGGGCAACGGCGGACCTGACTTACTGAGCGCCTGGAAGAAAGCTCGATACTCGGGGTGCACGAATCCCCTTTGAGTGCTTTGCTCGCGACAGGCGCTGTGATATTGTTCGACGAAAGGGAGGTGGCACATGAGCACCGTTGTCGAATCCGCCCCACTGCTGGCGGCATCCCCGCCTAGCCGCTCGCCGGTTGCCCGAAACGTTGCCGTTGACGCCTATCGCGGCTTCGTGATGTTCCTCATGATGGCGGAAGTCCTGCGCCTTTCCCGTGTAGCCCAGGCTTTTCCGACGAGCTGGTTCTGGCAGATTCTGGCCTACCACCAGACCCATGTTGAATGGGCTGGGTGTTCGCTGCATGATCTCATTCAGCCCTCATTTTCATTCCTGGTAGGTGTGGCACTTCCTTACTCCATTGCGAGCCGTGTGGCGAAGGGTGGAACCTTTTGGAAACTGTTTGCCCATGCCTTGTGGCGAGCTTTCCTGCTGGCGGCCCTGGGCGTCTTCCTGCGCTCGATGGACCGCACACAAACTTACTTCACCATGGAAGACACGCTCACGCAGATCGGGTTCGGCTATCCCTTTCTCTTCCTACTCGGTTTCCGCCCGCCGCGCTGGGCGTGGGCTACGCTGGGTGCGATCCTCACGGGGTACTGGCTGGCCTGGGCGCTCTATCCGGTTGCCGGCCCCCAGCTTTGATTGGCAATCCGTGGGAGTATCCGCTGCCTGGAACGCTCAGCACAATTACACCGGCTTTGCCGCGCACTGGAACAAGAACTACAATTTGGGGACTGCGTTCGACCAGTGGTTCCTGAATCTCTTCCCACGCGAAACGCCCTTCGTTTATAACGATGGTGGATACCTGACGCTCAGTTTCATTCCTACGCTGGGCACCATGATCCTGGGTCTTGTGGCGGGGCGCTGGTTGCGAGCTGCCGCTCCCAAGATTCCCCTGCGGCAGTTACTCGTCGCCGGAGCCGTGGGAATCGCGGCCGGCCTATTCTTTCACTTCACCCACATCTGCCCGGTCGTGAAGCGCATCTGGACGCCCAGTTGGACATTGTTCAGCGGCGGAATGTGTTTCTTATTGCTGGCGGCGTTCTGCTGGGTGATTGAGGTCAGGCAGCGCAAAACATGGGCCTTCCCCCTGGTGGTCATCGGCATGAACTCCATCGCCGCCTACTGTATTGCGCATTTTATGGAGGAATTCCTCCTTAGCACGTTCCGCATCCACCTGGGGTCGCAATTCTTTGCCTTCCTCGGTGCCGGCCTCCAACCCTTCATGGAAGGCGTGGCTGTACTGTTGTGTTACTGGGCGGTGCTCTTCTGGATGTATCGAAGGAAGTTGTTCTTGAGGATCTAGTGGATAGCGTCAGGCAACATTAGCCGCGAAGAGATCCCTCACCCGTCTCCGATTGATGGAGTCCGAGGGTCCGATCTAATCGAACCCGAAACCGGACCTGCCTTGGTTGACGAAGATGCCGGCTCCTGTCCGCCCTCTCCCCAGGGAAGAGGGTAAAGGATCACTTTCCAAATGACATCACCAGCCGGGCGCCGCTACGTCAAACTGCACCAGTACCCGGGCGCCGCGTCGCGTGCCGGGGTAGGGAAATTATGGTAGTCTCGTAGATGCTGTCTCCTCGCCGAGGCGCTTAAACAAAGCAGCATCCATGCGGAGGGATGGGTGAGCGGTTGAAACCGGCGGTCTTGAAAACCGTTAGCCCCGAAAGGGGCTCGGGGGTTCGAATCCCTCTCCCTCCGCCATCCTAATAGTCAGTGGAATGAGTTTTTCATCACCACCAGTATTTCGGGATGTACTAACCCCCTTCCTACGGATCGAGCATGGTTAGCTGCAGGTCCTATTCCTCAGCTTGGCCGCCAATCCTCCAGCTTACTGACCCGCCGGAATCGCTCTGCCGCCCCCAGCTTTTGATAGAGGTCCTGGGCCCAATCGTATGTGGATGGGCACTCGCCGATAAACACCAGTTCCGAGGGATAAAGCAATCCCGCCACCTGCGGCAAGTCGGTGACGCGCAGGCACCCGAGCATCTCCACCGCGTCACCCCGGCCATCCGGTTGACTCGGTGCATTCTGGGTCGCCGGAGGAGTTTCCAAGAACAGCGTGTTGACATGACCGTCGAGCAAAGCAGCGTACAGAGCGACGACGGCCAACTGACCCCGCGCGGCCAGAGCGATTTGCCGGCCATCCACCTGGGGGAGCTCGCGCACGCAGGCGAGCGCCGCGCAAGGTGTCATAAACCCACATACTCGCCAGGGTCCTTCCCGTCCAGGCTCCGGCGCGCCGAAGGTGCCATTGAAGCGTCTCGCCCCACGCGCTTTCCCCCGTTCCGCGCAGCTCAAGCGAAACCTTCGCCCACGGCGCTTGGAGAGGTCTTAGGAACTCCTCCATGGCTCCTCCCCGCCAGTCAGCGTTCTCGGACTTGTCCCCGGGGGAGCACAGTCCGACCACCGCTGGAGCGGGTTTAGTAACTGCGCTTGCAACGTGCAGGGTGCCCCGCAGTCTCCAGCCTTCCTCCGAGGCAAAGTGGAAGATTGCCCCCTTGCCACGCTCTTCTTCGAATTCATGTTCGATGTGCAGACTGAGGGGCAGCGGTGTGGGCGGGAAAGCGGCGAAACTCTTCCGGCGCAATCCTGCGATCACGCTTTGCCGTGTATGTTTCAATCCGTCCCCATCTGCAATCTGCGGCGGCTCGGCCAGCTTGATGAAATTGTCCTGGATGGTCTGCACCCGGCTTCCGGCGGGTTGGCCGTTGCTATGCACCCGCAAGGTCTCCTCGGATTCCTGGGACTCCGGACGTTCATCCACGTCACCAATCTCCTCGGGCGGAATATTCTTCCCCTGCAGGTGCTTTACGAACCACGAGAATATGCTGGTTCGAGAGAGCGGGTAATAACCGTGGGCACCAGAGGCATCCACCCGGCCGAGGTTCTCGGGAGCTCCCAACAGGGAATAAAGCGGTTTGAGTTGCTGGTGGACGGCGCGCGTGGAGGCAACCGTGAAATGAATGTCGTGGTCGGAATCAACGATCAGGAGCGGGCGAGGGGCAATCAGCGCCCCGACATCCGCCATGTCCCACTTATAGCTGTTGATCCACCACTGGCAGTCACAGTTGCTGTCGAGGGTGCGGTCATAGACGTACGATAACAAAGTCGAAGTTCCACATACCGGGGCAACGATCTTAATCCGCTCATCTCCTGCTCCTACCCACCAACTGTAGGAGCCACCGCCGGATATTCCCGTTACGCCCAACCGCTTCGGGTCGACTTCAGGCCGCTGGACGAGAAGGTCAACCCCCCGAATACCATTCAACATCTCAACCCCTGCCGGAGTGTATCCCCGGCTAATCCAATGGAACCAACCCCGCTCATAGATGCCGTGGTGGTATCCTTGGGTCTCCTCTCCTTCCAGTGTTTCAATGAGGAGGCACACGAACCCTAACTCCGCGAAACGACGCGCGTGAGCCTGGTAGTGGGTCTTTTGTTTCTCGGCATGACCACACACATAGAGAACGGCGGGGGCAGGAGAGCTTAGAGAACTAGGGATGTAGAGATTCGCCGTCACAAAGAGCTGGGGCACGCTCTCGTAATACAGTTTCTCGATGCGATACTTCGGGCGTTCTACCACGCCTGTGACCGTCACGTTGAGCGGCGGCCGTTGGCCATAGGGCGGCAAATCATCCAACCCCATCATTTCCATATACTGCCGGCGGCGCTCCGGCAGCGCCTGCCGCCACGCAGCCGGGGTTTTGTAGGCGGATAAAGCTCCACGGGTAATTCGAGCCGCCTCGCGCGAGAGATAGCCGCGCAGGGACATGCTCTCACCCCAACTCTCTGTAGTCGCGGCCAACGTTGGGGTAGGGACCCCGTGTTTGAGAGTGTCCGACCCCGAGCCTTCAATGTTCAGGAACCCTGCTCCACACGTCGCTATACCCGCTTTTAGGAATCTTCGACGTTGCATTGCTCACCTCCCTATTATCTGGACGGCGCTTGTCCACTTCCGCCTCGATTAGGAATGTCCGCTACCAGTGGAACGGCTCGCCCCAATTCAGAAAGTGATGGAGGAAATCGACTGTCCCCACCCCATGAATGGCGTGCGGCCCGTTAGAGTACTCGATGCGGGTGCGGTCGGCCAATCCCAGCCAATCATAGTGTCGGCGCACCTTCGCGTATTCATAGGAGAGGCAGGATCTGCATGAAGGCGCGATGAGCCTCTTCGATGGCCGTGACGTGTCCCGAAACTGCGGCCACGTCCGTGTTGGCAAAGGCAATCCTGCCAAAGGGGGCGCGGCGCAGAGTTTCACGCGGTGCGGGTTTGCCGTCTTCGCCATATTTGAATCCCGGTTGGGGAACAATGTAATGATGTCCCCAGCGGTTCAGGATGATCCCGGCGATATCCTGCCGCGCGTCGAATCCGGAACTTGCAAACATGTCGGTAAACTGCTCGCGGATTTTCCGCTCGTAATCGCGAAAGGAAGTGGAGAGCAACTCCGCGCGACCTTTGCTGCACTGTTCGGCCAGCGGCAAGCCCGGATAAAAAAACGGCACGATGAGGGAGAGAACGGTGGGAGAGTCAGGCCCGATAGTGGGCGAGTCGGCGCCAAACGTGGCGATGGTGCGCACTTCCGTCCAATAGCCGAAGCCCTCGAACCAGCGTCCGCCGGAAAGGCCCAGTTTGTGGAGAAACCGCCAGTTGCGCACGGCCACATTGGCCACCAAGGTCGCATTATAGTTGAATTGGTCATAGGCCTCGCGATGCGTAGCGGGCAGGTCCCGCACCACATGCTTGGTGATCCAGCCGCCTCCCGCCATGATCACCGCACGAGCCTTCAGACGATAGATCTTGCCGTCGCGCGTGTAAGTCACGCGGACGTAGGAAGCTTTCTCCGGCTCTCCTTCATGCTCAACTCTGACGACCGTTGAGCGCAGGCGGATGCGCACCTGATTCACAGGGCGATCCAAGGTGGCAAAGTTGATGCGGTTGCGGCAAACCGCCTCGTAGGTGCGAGGCCCGGGGATCACATCCGGGATGAGGGTCTTCATGAGGTGCCGTATCAAACCCGTGTTGCCGCCGGGGAAGCTGTGCTGACTGTCGTCGGGGCCGCGCATGCCAAAGATCAGTGAGTACTCGGAAGCGGTGATGGCATCAGGTCCGACGCCATAGCCGGCGGCGATATGGGAACCCATAAACAGACGGATAAACTCGCGGCTCAGGCCGTAGCGCTCCGCGGCCACCTCCATGGTGAGGCTGTCGAGGCGGCGCAGTTCCTCTTCCGTTTCATGCTCCTGTGTTCGGTGGCGCTCGATGACCAGCTTGATATACTTCGCGAAATCGGACCGCAGTTGGGGGGAGAGGGGAAGACTCTGCAGATTATTCCAGGGATCAACGATCCACTTTCCCGGATTCTGGCCAAACTTCGGCCCGAACCAAAAGCCGAAGTTGGGGGGCGAAGGCAACGTCCGGAAGTGGGTATAGCTGTTGTGGCTCAAGGGCATCGCGGGGGAAGGGCCGCTCCACTCCTGATATTTGAACTCGCCGGGATCGACGCCGATGCGCCCGTAGAGATCTCCAACCACCCCGCGTCCCCGAGCCGAACACATGTTTGAGCCTTGCGGCGCCATCAGGCGGTGACCATCCACAACGAATTCGTTCCGCCGCGCCTGGCCGCCGAAGATGGGATGGTTTTCAAGCACCAGACACGTCTGCTTGGCTGAGGCGTGGTCTTTAAAGTACAGCGCGGAAGCCAGACCGCTGAACCCTCCTCCCACGATCACCAGGTCGAAGACCTCGCCTGTGTCCGCCCCGGGCGCGGAGGGAGAATCGAAAACGCCATCGCGCACCGCATGCGCGGCGAGCATCACTTCCTGCGTGTTTCCGTTTGCCACGGCGTAATCGCCCTCCCCCGTATATCCTCCCCAACCCGGCTGCTGTGCCAGGAGCTCGAGGGGGTCAGCGATTCCAGCAACACGCTTCCGGAAGCGAGCAGAGTAGAGTTCAGAAAATCGCGCCGGCAGATCCGCGCGTTCATGCCCAAAGCGCGGTCGCTGGTTTCGGCGGCCACCTTCCCGGTCGGCGTTTGATTCTCTATGGATTTCTTTGGGGCTCGGGAATTTCTCGGCCTCGCCTTCATGCTTCCTCCTCAGCGTCAGGGTCAAGCTGAGCAGTCTCATCAATGGAACTTTAGCACAGTGCGGAGTGTACGGCTCACGCTGCTTGCCGATTCTGGGCGCATCATCTCCTGAGGCTTGCCGGGATTCTCGCCACCGAATTGGAAGGGTGGGGCTTCAGCCCCTTCGTTGAATCTTTAAGGCTTCACGCCGAGCTTACGCAGGATAGTCATCATCGGGCACCAGTTCGTAAACGCCGAATGGAGCAGATTGAGTCCCACGAAAGCGGTAATGAGATACCATTTCGGGCTTACCCAGTAACCCAAGGCCAGGGAAGCCAGAACAAAGGCTCCTGCCACAATCCGTAACCATCGATTCACATCCATGATGTTTCCTCCTATGATCAGTGGTTAGTGGCAAGTGGCTAGCAACCACCCTCCAACCACTAACCACTAACCACTAGCCACTAACCACTGTTTTCTTCGCTCCGCGCGTTCAGGTAATAGAGCACAGGCACCGCCATGCGCGAAAGGAATGTGGAGGCCACCTCGCCCGCCATCAGTGAAATCGCGAGCCCCTGAAAGATCGGATCAAAACGGTGAGCGTAACTGGGCGGCCAACCAGAAGCGCTTGCGCACTTCGGTCCTTAGCGACCGGGCGGCCTGGGCGAAGGTGCTACGGGAAAGAACCATTCGCACGATGGCGCGGAGCAGGCTAACGCTCTCTATAAATCGCCCATCGTTAACGCGAAGACTGTCTTCCACATGATCAACTTTCCAACCCGGCGCTCGGAGAGCGGTGGAAATTTTCTGGGCAAAAATCTTCACGTCTACGATCGCGAACGCATGGCGCGCGCCTTGCTCGACTTGTTCACTGAACTGGCCCGCCCAGTCAAGCCAACGATCTTTCTTTGCCAGCCCACAATTGCCTTTCTGATTCAGGTAAACCGCCCGGGTGTGGTTGAGATTGGGAAGGAAGGGTTTAACCGCCAGAAAATCCTCATGCTCGCGCCTGACATGGCATCTGGTTCGTTTGAGGGCCTTGTGCACCACCGCGTAGTAGCCCTCTTCAATCGTCTCGATGCGCGTGGCCTGGGAAGGATCGCCAGCACCGAGCAGCCGCAACCAGATTTTTTGGACCCGCGAGTTCACACGCATTTCCCTTACCTCATCTGCATAAATGCAATCGGCACGAAGAGGTAACAGGAAAACTTCCGGAGCGTGGGGGCCCTCCGCTAAACCGCTGGCGGAGGACATGTGGTGTGGCAGCGGGTCGACGGAATCGGCATCGCTTGGTTGCCTATTCCAATTCCGCAGGCCGGAGACAATTTGTCAATGTGGGACTGTCCCACATGTTGCTCTCCGCGGGCCATAGCGGCCCTTGTCCCACCAACTTTCCCACCTTCACGCGTTTTTTGCCCTCTGACTTTGTATAGACGGCTCCGCTGCCCTAAGTTCCGCATCGCGTTTCAGCGAAGGAAATTTGCCGAATCATATAAATTGATTAAGCTCGCCAGCAAGGTTAGAATCATCCGTTTTGTTGGCTGCCTATTGCGCTTCCTTAGGCCTGCTCTCACTCAAGTCTCACCAGTAGGCGTCATGGTTTGCGGAGAAGCGGGGGCCCGTTTGTTTGCGAGCAAGGCTTGGGAGGGAAAGCGATCATGAGGCTGTAGATGAGTGGACCGGATCGGCTGTTATTGAGTGGGAACGAGGCGGTGGCTCTGGCTGCCCGCGCTGGTGATATCACTCTGGGCACAGGGTATCCCGGAACGCCCTCCACGGAAATTCTGGAAAGTTTTTCCCGCCTGGGAGGCCGCGCCCAATGGGCACCCAACGAGAAGGTCGCCCTTGAGGTGGGGCTGGGGGTTGCTTATACCAATGCCCGCGCCCTCGTCACCATGAAGCACGTCGGACTGAACGTGGCCGCTGACCCGCTTTTCACGGCCACCTACACGGGCGTCACCGGCGCTCTAGTGGTGGTTTCGGCGGACGATCCCGGCATGGCCTCAAGCCAGAATGAACAGGACAATCGCCGCTACGCCGTAGCGGCGGGAGTGCCGATGCTGGAGCCCGCGGACTCCCAGGAAGCCTACGACTTCACTCTGCTGGCCGTTCGCATCTCTGAACGCTGGGGAATCCCTGTGCTCCTTCGGCTGACGACCCGCGTGTGTCATTCCAAGACGGTCGTCTGCCCTGCGGGAGCCTTGGCGCCATCGAGTGCCCCGGCCACCTTCGTCCGCGACATCAAAGGACGGGTGATGATCCCCGCATACGCCCGGCCTGCTCATCATCGGCTCCGTGAAAAGCTCGCGCGCATTCTGGAATGGAACGAAGCCGACGGGCCGAACCGGGAAACCGACGGCGACCGGTCCCTGGGGATCATTACTTCAGGAATCGCCTTTATGCACGCCCGCGAGGCGGCGCCCGATGCTGCGGTGCTGAAGCTGGGCATGAGCTATCCCGTCCCGTTGGAAACCATTCGCCGCTTTGTCGGGAGCGTGTCCCGCTGCGTGGTGATTGAAGAGGGAGATCCCTACTTGCTGGACGCCTGTCGCGCGGCTGGCCTGGCAGTCCAAGGAAAGCCGGAAGAGTATCGTTTCGGCGAATTGAATGTGGATCGGGTCAAGCGCATTCTCGCTGCCGACACTTCGCAAGAGCCGGTTCCTCCACCGGGAAAGCCGCCCCAATTGTGTCAGGGTTGTCCTCACCGTTCAGTTTTCAGCGCCCTGCGCAACCTGGATTGCATCGTGGCAAGTGATATCGGTTGTTACACGCTGGCGGTGCTGCCGCCCTTCGAGGCCTGCGACACTTGCGTCTGCATGGGGGCGAGCATCGGCGTGGGGCTGGGTTTAAGGCATGCCTTGCCGCCGGAGCAAGCCCGTCGTGTCGTTGGTACTATAGGTGACAGCACCTTCATCCACAGCGGGATCACGGGCCTGGTCGAGATGGTTTACAACCCGCCAAAGACCGGTCATGTGGTTATTATCCTCGACAACGGGACGACAGCCATGACCGGTATGCAGGAGCATCCGGGTACGGGCCGGACCCTTGAACACCAGCCCACGGGCAAAGTCGTCATCGAAGATTTGGTGCGGTCACTCGGGATTGACACTGTGCACGTGACTGATCCGACGGCCAATCCTGCCGCCTTCCAGGAGCTGATAGCTGCGAGCCTTGCCCGTGGAGATCTTACAGTCATTGTGGCGCGCCGCAACTGCCTGCTGGCGGCGGGCAGCATTAAGGCGTATGAACGATCCGCAGCCCGCGACGAGATATCGGAGAACTGCATTGAGCAACAGGACTAAGGTGACCAACATCGTGATTGCCGGCCTGGGTGGACAAGGAGTGCTTAAGGCATCCGATATCGTCGCCGACGTGGCATTCCGTGCCGGACTCGACGTGAAGAAGAGCGAAATCCACGGCATGAGCCAGCGTGGTGGCTCCGTTACGAGCGACGTTCGCTTTGGTGAAAAGGTTTACAGCCCCATGGTGCCCTTCGGAGAGGCAGACTATCTGGTGGTCCTCTCGCCCGATCAGGTAGAGCCCAATCGTTGGCAATTGCGGCAGGGTGGTAAGTTGATTGCACCGGACGCGATTCCAGAGAACACCTTGCGTGATAAGCGAAGCCTCAACGTGGCGCTACTCGGCTGGCTAAGCGTGAGCCTCCCTTTTCCTGAATCTATCTGGCTGGACGCTATCCGCCTGAATCTGGCGCCGAAGCTGCATGCCGCGAATCTGCAGGCGCTCGCTATTGGACGCGCCGCAGCCCAAACTGACTCGAGCGTACCCAACCCATGACCGGCCCCACTGAAGACTCCTTGTTGGACATTCATCCCGCCAGCGCACCGGATTACATGCAGGTACCGCAAATGCGAGACCTGCAGTTGGGCCGGTTGCGGAGTACCGTTCGTCGTGCTTACCTGCACGTTGAACTCTATCGCCAACGCATGGATGAGCGAAACGTCCGGCCGGAAGATATGCGGACATTGGACGACGTGACCCGCTTACCTTTCACGATGAAGGCGGACTTGCGTGATACTTACCCCTTCGGCCTGTTCGCCAGCCCCTTGCAGGATGTGGTCCGGTTGCATGCCTCCAGTGGAACGACCGGCAAGCCAATTGTAGTTGCCTACACCCAGCACGACCTCGCCGTCTGGACCGACGCAATGGTGAGGACGCTTTCGGCGTGCGGGCTGGGGTGCGGCGATATCATTCAGAACGCTTATGGCTACGGCCTGTTCACCGGAGGGCTGGGGGCCCATTACGGCGCCGAGGCGCTGGGTGCGACCGTGATTCCCATTTCCGGCGGGAACAGCGATCGACAGATCATGGTCATGAAAGATTTCAACGTGACGGCCATCTGCTGCACGCCGACCTACTTTCTTCATTTGCTCGACCGCGCCTCGGAGATGGGAGTCGATGTGCGGGAACTGTCCCTGCGGGTGGGAGTCTTCGGCGCCGAGCCCTGGAGCGACTCGCTGCGCCGCCACATCGAAACGGCGAGCGGCATCAAGGCCTATGATATTTACGGGCTCTCGGAGATTACCGGCCCGGGTGTGGGGAGTGAGTGCCGTTGCCAGGCAGGCTTGCATATCTTTGAGGATCACTTCTATCCGGAAATTATTGACCCGGACTCCGAACAGCCGGTTCCGGAGGGAGAGGAAGGGGAGTTGGTGGTGACGACCTTGAGCAAGCACGCCATGCCCATGCTTCGTTATCGCACCCGTGACATCAGTGCCTTCGTGCCGGGCTCATGTCCCTGCGGTCGAACCCTCCGCCGCATTAAACGAATCAGCCGCCGCAGCGATGACATGTTCATCATTCGTGGCGTCAACGTGTTCCCCTCCCAGGTCGAATCCGCCCTGCTGGCCGTGGAAGGCGCGCTCCCTCACTATCAGATCATCCTGACGCGCGAGGAAGGGTTGGATCAGATGGAGGTTCACGTTGAAGTTACTCCGGCGGCTTTCAGCGACAAGGTTGGAGCGATGGAAAAACTGTACAACAAGCTTGCTCAGTCTTTGAATCAGACGCTCGGACTGCGAGTGGAGGTCCGGCTGGTGGCTCCGCAGACACTTAAGCGCAGCGAGGGAAAGGCGCAAAGGGTCATTGATCGAAGAAATCTTGACAAGTAGATTGCGGGCCAGGCAGATACTGGGTTGGGTAAGAAGGTGGGAGCAAATGCAACTGTCACCGCTGAGGCGCTGAGACGCAGAGAAATGAATCCTTGTTTTCAGACCTCTGCGCCTCCGCGCCTCTGCGGTGAACGAGGCAATAGCCCAAGCAGGGGGTGCCCATGAAGATTCATCAGCTTTCGCTTTTCCTGGAGAACAAGCCGAGCCAGTTGACGGAACCTTGTCGCCTTCTTGCCCAAGCAGGTATCGATATCCGGACCCTGACTTTGGCTGATACGGAGCGCTTCGGAATTCTCCGCCTCATCGTTTCCGATTGGGAGAAGGGTGCCCGCCTTCTTCAGGAAGCAGGCTACGTCGTCAACGTCACGGAAGTAGTCGCCGTGGAGGTGCCCGACCGGCCCGGTGGTCTGGCGGAAGTGCTGGGCGGCTTCGAGGAGACCGGCATCAACATCGAGTACATGTACGCGTTCACGTTCGGCCGCGGCGACACGGCGGTCTTGATCTTCCGGTTCGATAATCCCGATGCGGCCATTGCGCGACTGCAATCTGCCGGCATCAATGTCGTTGGCAGTACTGAAGTTTATCGGCGCATCGAAAAATGACGGGCCCGCCCGCGCTATAGCTGACTCGGCGCGCCGGGGATTCATTTAAAATCTGAGATATGCCAGTGCTGTCCCAAGAAAGTTGGGGCGCATCGCCGTAACTGCTTGATCGAAAAGAAGTAAGAGGTCGGGATGTTACTTTTCGATTTCAATTTTCTGCGGCTCTTTTGGCATCATTCTGTTGTGTCCCAGCCCAAGCCGGAGGCAGCAGATGAATGTTGGTCGCAGTGTTTTCTCGCAACTTTTGGATTTTCTCCCGACCTACCAGTTCGAGATTTGCGTCGATCGCTACCAGGGCAATCGTTACGTGAAGGACTTCTCTTGTTGGGACCAGTTCCTTTGCTTGCTGTTCGCTCAACTCACTTATCGCCGCAGCTTGCGCGATATCGAAGCTTGTCTGCGCGCCCAGCCCTCCAAACTTTATCATATGGGTTTTCGCGGACAAGTTTCGCGCAACACGCTGGCGCACGCCAACGAGGTTCGCGACTGGCGCATCTACCGCGACTTCGCGCAAGCGTTGATTCACCTCGCGCGCGATCTTTACCGCGAGGAATCTTTCGGCGTGGACTTGTCCGAGACCGTGTATGCCTTCGACTCGACCACCATCGATTTGTGCTTGTCGCTCTTCCCTTGGGGAAAGTTCCGCCGGCACAAAAGTGCGGTCAAACTACATACCCTGTTGGACGTGCGCGGCAGCATTCCGACCAGTGTTTATGTGACCGGCGGGCAGGTGCACGATGTCAACCTTCTCAACGAACTGTTCCTGGAACCGGGAGCGCTTTACTTGCTCGACCGCGGTTATGTGGACTTCGCGCGTCTCTATCTGTTCACGCAAGCCTGCGCCTTTTTCGTTACGCGCGCCAAAAAGAACTTGCAGTTCTACCTGCGCACCTCGCGCCCGGTCGATCGCTCCAGCGGCCTGCGCTGCGACCAAATCATTCGCCTCACCGGCATCCGCACGGCGCAACGCTATCCCGATCAACTTCGTCGCATCGTCTTCTACGATGCCGAAAAAGACTCGCGGCTGACCTTCCTGACCAACAACTTTTCCCTGCTTCCCTTGCTCATCGCCCAACTCTATCGGGTACGCTGGCAGGTGGAACTGTTCTTTCGCTGGATCAAACAGCACCTCCGCATCAAGGCTTTTTACGGTACCTCCGAGAACGCCGTGAAGACGCAAGTGTGGGTCGCCCTGGCGGCTTACGTTCTGGTAGCCATCGCCAAAAAGCAACTCGGGCTGGACATGAGTCTCTATCAAATTCTCGAAATTCTCAGTGTCACGATCTTCGAAAAAACCCCGATTTTAGAGGGTTTTTCCAACTTCAACGAGCAATCTACCGATGTCGATCCAGGTATCCAATTGAGCCTGTTCGACTTGTAATGGGACAGCACTGATATGCAATGAGTATAGGCAAAACTATTGCGGAACAGATGGAACACGCCTCCTGGATTCGGCGCATGTTCGAAATTGGCGCCCGGATGAAGCGGGAGCGCGGGGAAGAGAACGTTTTTGATTTCACCTTGGGGAATCCCGACGGCGAACCACCGCAAGAGGTGATCTCGGCATTGCGCCGGGTTGTCGATAGCAATCGGCCCCGCAGCCACGCCTACATGCCTAATGCGGGCTTCAGCGCGGTGCGGGAAGTCATTGCTCGGCAACTCTCCGGGCAGACGGGGCTGGCATACACCGCAGATCACATCCTCATGTCGGTCGGAGCAGCGGGCGCCATCAACGTGGTGCTCAAGGCGCTGCTCGATCCCGGCGACGAGGTCATCATCCTGGTCCCCTTCTTTCCCGAATATCAGTTTTACATTGAGAATCATGCCGGCCGCATGGTGCTGGTCGAGACGGATGATAAGTTCCAACCCGACATCGGGCGCATCGCCGCCGTTATCACCCCCCGCACCAAGGCGATCATCCTCAATTCGCCCAATAATCCGACGGGCGTGGTCTACTCCCGCGAATTCCTGCTGGACTTGGAAGGTTTGATTTCCGGTCTGGATCACCCCGTAACGGTCATCGTCGACGAGCCGTATAAATCCCTGATCTTTGATGGGCGGACGCTGCCCGTGATTCCCTCGCTCATTCGCCGCACCGTGCTTGCCTATTCATGGTCGAAAGCCCTGGCCATTCCCGGGGAGCGAATCGGTTATCTGGCCCTTTCGCCTTGCCTGCAGGAACTGCAGGCGCTACGCGACGCCTGCACCTTCGCCAACCGGATTCTGGGTTTTATCAATGCTCCTGCTATCTGGCAATGGGTTATTGCTGAGGTCGCCGATCTCCAGATTGATCCGCGCCCCTACCAGGAAAAAGAGATCTGCTCTGGGAAGGCTTAAGGCGGTTCGGTTACGAGGTCACAAAACCTCAAGGAACCTTTTATATGTTCCCCAAGGCGCCAATACCTGACGACTTGGCCTTTGTGCGCAGCCTGATGGACGAGGGCATCCTGGCCGTGCCAGGCTCGGGTTTTGGGCGGGCCGGACACTTTCGCCTGTCGCTCACGATTCCTCGCCAAACCATTGAACGCGCTCTACCCGGATTCGAGCGCGCCCTGCGTAAAATTTAGCCACCGGAGCGCGGATTCCGGGCCAGATCCCCCCCAACAGCGTTCGAGGAAATTGCTCCTCAGTAGTCCCCATGCGTATGGCAAAACTCAGGCGGAAAATGCTCCGTCTGCCGCGGGTACAAAGTCGGATACAAGTGCGCCGCCCGTAATTCCCTTTTGAGCCCATGACAGACGCGCGCAACGTCCGCAAGCTATTGATTTGAAAGTGGCGTCCCCGACGGGATTTGAACCCGTGTTACCGCCGTGAAAGGGCGATGTCCTAGGCCGGGCTAGACGACGGGGACTCAGCGGGTAAGTTGTGAACCAAGCCTCGCGCGCGTGAGCGACTTTTCTCCACGCACGCCCCAGCGGGTTGTCGCTGCAGTCCGAAACCTTTTCATGCTAGCAGCGGCGCTTTCATACTGTCAATTATTCTTCTCAGCAGGAGAGTTCTCAAAAAGAAAGTCACCTTGCTTGGGCGCCGAGGGTTCTGTTGCAGGAAGGGCTATCTCAACAAGTTCGGGATATCGTTCGCGCAAATTCTCAGGGATCCGCACGGGCTGGCCGCGCAAGAGGCTGACAAGTTCGAAGGCGTTCACAATGGCTTTTCCCTGATAATGATTGTTGGTAATGACGAAGGTAATATCCGCATGGCGAGCGATATTGGCGATACGCTCAGCCCAGGGTTTGAGCTCCTCCAGGCTGTAAAGGTAGTTGTAGCGTTCTTCGGGATGTTCGCTCGAAGTAAACCAGTGTTCATAGTTTCGCCCGTGCAGCCGCACATAGCCGACGGGCGTGGTTACATGGTCGCTTGGCGCGAGGGAGAGCCCGATGACGGGTTGGTCGATATTGCAGAAACCCACACCCAGTTCGCGCAGCCACTCCAGAATCTGCACTTGGTTCCACGAGCTATGCCGTATCTCAACGACCAGCGGGTATTCCATGAACTGCATGAAAAGGCCACTCAGGTATTCATGATTCTCGCGGGTGTTCTTGAACGACCATGGGAATTGTAGAAGCAGGGCCCCCAATCGGCCTGAGGCCAACAAGGGTTCGAGTGCCTTCTTGAAGGTTCTCTCCTCCTGGAGATTGGCGTTGCGCTCGTGGGTGAAACGCTTCCAGAGCTTGGCTGTGAATTTGAAGGAAGGGTTGTCCTGAACCTTGTCGACCCAAGACTGCACGACTTCGGCGCGTGGGGGATTGTAAAAGGACGTGTTGATTTCGATCGTATCGAAATACTGCGCCAGGTAGGCAGCTTCATGGAAGCCGCGCGGCTTGCTGTGGGGATAGACGATTCCTTCCCAGTCGGCATAGGACCAACCAGCGGGGCCCACGAGTATCTTGCCGGCGGAAGGCTTTTGCATTCTGTTCGCCTTTTATTCGCCTTCAGAATATCTTCCCTTGGGGCAAAAGTCAAGCCAGGTTATGCGCGCAGGCATTGGTTTGTTGACCGGTCACGCTTGGGGGCAATAGCCCGCGACCATAAGGCAGCGCCTGCTTTGACAATGCGATATTGGCTGCGCCGTCCTGCCGTGGGTTGATCTGCATTCCCCCTTCGATTCATCACCTTCATCCACAATTTGCGCTCTCAGCGGTGTCGGGTTAGAATCGCCATCCGCGATCAATTCTCATTCAAGGTAGGGTTCCATGACGGAGTGGAGTGGTCCCCTGAAGATTCGTGCCGCACGAGTTGACGACGCCAAAGAAATTGCCCGCATTTACAACCAGGGTGTGCAAGACCGTGCGGCGACTTTCGAGAATGCCTATGTGACGCCTGAAGAGCGATATTTGTGGCTCACGGCGCGGCCTGACAAATACCCGGTGTTAGTGGCGGAGGTCAAGCATACGCTGATGGGCTGGTCGGCTCTTTACCCCTACAGCCCCCGACATTGCTATGATGGCATCGCGGAACTTTCGATTTATATAGAGCGCAGCCTGCGGGGCCACGGCGTGGCGCAGGAGCTCATGAAGGCCATGCAGAACATCGCCCGCGAGAAGGGCTTCTATAAGATCATTGGGCGTATCATGGCGGTGAATGAGGGTGCGCGGAAGCTCTGCCAATTGACGGGCTGGAAAGAAGTGGGCGTGCACGAGCGGCATGGCAAATTGGGCGGGGAGTGGCACGATTTGGTGCTGGTGGAATTCCTGATCCCTGAGAACCTGAAATAGCAGTTAACCCTGAGGTCCGGGACCGGAGGCTTTGTAAATAAACTGGCCTCGTGGATGAATGGTATGAATCGTAGGCTTCGGATGGGTTTCTTCGCGTTGATGTCGCTCGCGGGGTGGTGTGTTTTGAGCCCGTTGTCGCCGCCGCAGGATCTCTCATCCCGGCCGCCCTCTTCCCCAGCCTATGCGGCGTCAACAGAAAAGCGTGAGCACACTATACTTTTTGTGGGCGATGTGATGCTTTCGCGCGCTGTGGGCTCCCGTATGGAAACTCAGCGCGACTGGAAGCAGCCTTTTGAGGTTATTGCCGACACGCTACTCGACGCCGACCTGCGATTCTGCAACCTGGAGTGTCCAGTCTCTGACCGTGGCCGAAATCTGCATCATCTCTATTCCTTCCGCGCTGATCCCCGGGCGCTTGAGGGGCTGAAAACTGCAGGTTTTAACGTTGTCTCCCAGGCCAACAATCACTCCTATGATTGGGGCCCGGAGGCGTTACTGGATAGCCTGGAGCGCTTGCGTGGGGAAGGCATTCACCCGGTGGGCGCGGGCCTGAACAGCTTGGCGGCGCACTACCCCGTGCTAGTGACAGTGGGTGGCTTGCGCCTTGCCTTCCTTGCCTACGTGGATGTGGACCCCAAAGAGGCGAGGGCGGGTGTCGACCGGCCGGGTGTAGCGTGGCTGGAGCCCGCGCAGGTGCTGGCCGACATCCGCTTTGCGCGCCCTCTTGCCGACCTCGTGATCGTGTGCCCGCACTGGGGCGTCGAATATGCTTTGAAGCCGACGCGTGATCAAACAGAACTCGCCCACCAGATGATCGATGCGGGCGCGGACATGGTGGTGGGCAGCCATCCTCATGTTGTTCAACTGGTTGAGGTCTACCACAACCGTTGGATCGCCTACAGCCTCGGGAATTTTGTTTTCGACCAGAAGAATCCTGCCACGCACCATGGCCTGATGCTGAAGGTGATGGTGCAAGATAAACATATCGTGAATGTGATTCCGGTCCCCATCAACATCAATTCCAGTTTTCAAGCTGTCCTCGCCCCTCCCGCGGAACGTCCCAACAAACCAATGTTGGCGGAAGGGAAGTCCAGCTTGCTCCACGCAGAGTGAGCGTGATGAATCCCGGCCAAATTGCGGCCAGTGGCCTAATATTTAACTTGGCAGTTAATTCCTTTAGCCGGTTATAGATTGTGTTTGCGGCTGGTCGGTGACAGCGTGCAGCTCGTGGGCCCTCCATGCGTCGAACCCGCCCACCACATTCATTACCTGTTTGAAGCCTGCGCGTTGGAGAAGGCTGGTGGCAATGGAGGAGCGGTACCCGCTCTGACAGTGCACCGCGATGGGTTTCTGCGGGCTTAAATCATCCAGCAACGAGTTGAGTTTGTGCAGCGGTTTGAGTTGGGCGACTTCGAGGTGCCCGGCTGCCCACTCGCTGGGCCTGCGCACGTCGATCACCTGCAAGGCGCCGGGTTGATCGCGGAGCTCCTCGTAAAGCTGCAAGACTGAGATCTGCGGAACTTCCTCAAGGGGCAACCCCGCTTGCTGCCAGACGCGCACCCCGTCCTGGAGATATCCCACAGTTTTATCGAGCCCCACTCGCGCCAGGCGCACTCGCGATTCCTCGGCGCGTCCCGCATCCTCGGCAACCAGAACTACGGGAGTTTCAAGTCCCAACAGCGTCCCCGCCCAGGAAGCGTACTGGCCGCAGAGTGCGATGTGGATCGAGCCGGGAAGATGCCCGGCGCCAAACTGAGCGGCCGGTCGAGTGTCGAGGACGACGGCATTTTGGGCTTGCCATCTCGCGACCTCCTGGGCAGAAAGGGCCGGGAAGTTGGGTAGGTCCGAAACGGCGGGAGCGCCGGCGCGGTTGATTTCCTTGTCACGGAAAAAATACTCCGGCCGCTCGGGCAGGTCCGTGACCATCAACCGGATGAAATCCTGGCGGGCCATGGGTCGCAGCGCATAATTAAAGGCACGCTCTTTACCGACGGTCGAGTGGCGTTCGGGGCTGATGTTACGGCCACACAGCGAGCCGGCCCCGTGAGCAGGATAAATCTCCACCGCATCAGGTAACTTCAGAAGTTTTGCGTGTAGGCTGTCGTAAAGCATCGAGGCGAGTTCTTCCGCGCTGTGGTCGGGGGAAAGATCAGGCCGGCCAACTTCTCCGATGAACAGCGTATCGCCGGTGAGCGCAGCCCAAGGTTGCGCGGAGCGGTTGAGGTCTGTGACCAGGACGCAAATACTATCAGCGCTGTGGCCGGGCGTCTCGAGGATCCGCAGTACGCATCGACCAAAGCGAATTTCGTCGCAGTCGCGGACGTCGTGGTGGGGGAATTGCGCTCCCGCTCGTGCGCTCAGATGAATCGTTGCACCCGTCGAAGCGGCGAGCTCCTGATGGCCGGAGACGAAATCGGCGTGCAAGTGAGTTTCGATGATGTGCTCAATCCTGAGGTTGTGCTTCTGCGCCTCTTCCACGTAGATCGCCACGTTTCGCTGCGGGTCAACGACGGCCGCGATACCCTCCGAGGCGATCATGTAAGAGGCATGTGCTAGACAAGACAGATAGAACTGTTGGAAATACATCCAAACCTCACTCTTGGATTTTGCCCCCGATGAATTGAATTCTCGCATGAGGTCTGGAGGTTGTCTAGTTTTGACTTGGAGGTTGACTTGAAGGATCGAGCCAAGGCACAGCCGAATACAGGACGTTTGCCTCTGGGCCTGAGGGCCGGAATGCTCGATGGGGTCATATTCGTATTTTTCGCGGACGCCCTTATCTAATTGGGGTGCGCGTGGGTCTCTGCGCAGGTGGGTCACAGCACGCCGACTTTTGAAAAGCTAGATTATGGGTTGTAGCGTTTCCCGCTTCTTGCCTAATTCCTTATACTTACTGGATGGCTGGACGCAGCTAACGGCCTGCCCCCATCTTTTCGAGTGCACTTCCCGTTGTGGTGGAAACTTCCTCATGGAGAGAACTCCCGTGCGAATCCATGGTCACGATGGCGGGGAAGTTGCGCGCTTCGAAGACCCACATAGCTTCGGGAACACCGATTTCCTCGAGCAGGTAAACCGCATGGACTTTGGGTAGGCAGCGGGCGTAAAACTGCGCGGCGCCACCAATGGCGTGGAGATAAACGGCACCAAATTCCTTCAGCGCAGCAAGGGTTTTCTTGCCCATCCCTCCCTTGCCCATCACGGCACGAATTCCGAAGCGCCGGATGATGTCAGCTTCGTATGGTTCCTCGCGGATGCTGGTGGTGGGGCCGGCGGCTTTGGTTCGCCATTGGTCACCTTCCTTAAGCATCACGGGGCCGCAATGATAGAGGATTGCACCCTGCATGTTGTAAGGGGCCTCGTGATGCATCAGGTAGTGATGCGCAGCGTCGCGGCCGGTGACCATAGGGCCATTGATCAACACCACGTCGCCGACCCTCAGGGCGCGAACTTTTTCCTCGCTGAGCGGCGGTTCGAGCCGCACCTCGCGGCCGGACAATTGGAAACCCGTTCCCAAAGCGATCAGGCGTTCGACGGGTCGGCTGGGATCGCGATACAACC
Organism: uncultured Acidobacteriota bacterium; assembly: GCA_963804995.1. GTDB lineage: Bacteria > Acidobacteriota > Terriglobia > UBA7540 > UBA7540 > Bog-366. The sequence continues at coordinate 120,874 of CAWDSK010000006.1, read as the reverse complement.
ATTTAGTAATGGCGCCGGTTTCGGCGTCCAGCATAACTCCCAAGCGGCGGAAGGCCCAGCAGTCGTAAGCCACGCTGACAAAGAAGCTGGCAGGCAGCCGGTTTGCCGCAGTGATCTTGCAGCCGATCAGCGAGCTTGAGCCGCCGAAGCCCATGGCCCCTACGCCCAGCTTATTGGCTTGTTCCATGACCTCTTCTTCGAGCCTGGCCAGAACCAGATCAGGGTTCGTGTCGTCGAGGGAACGAAAGAGCTGCAGCTTGGCGTGGTGATATCCGCCCGCACGATCGCTGCCGATGCAGACGCCGATCGCCCCCGGCGCGCAACCCTGGCCTTGGGCTTGCCAAACTGCGTGGAGGAGGCATTTCTTAACTCCCTCCAGGTCCCGGTCCGCGCGTCCTAAATGTTCAAGCTCGCAGGGGACTGAGTACTGGATATTCTTGTTCTCGCAACCACCGCCTTTGAGGATGAGACGAACCTCCACTTCCGGTCTTTCCCATTGTTCGAAATGGAAGATCGGCGTTCCTGGTCCCAGGTTATCGCCACTGTTCTTGCCCGTAATCGAGTCCACGGAATTCGGCCGCAACTTGCCACGCTTGGTGGCCTCAGCAACCGCTTCCAGTGCCTGCTTTCTCATCGAAATCTGGTTGACTCCGACGGGGGTTTTGATCTCGAAGGTCAGCATGCCCGTGTCCTGGCAAATGGCGCCTTCGTCCTGGTGGGCCATGTCAATGTTCTCACCGATTATGGCCAGCGCTTGCCCAGCTTGCGATTGGGGATTCTCTGTTTTCAGCGCCCAGGCCATGGCTTGGCGCACGTCTGGAGGAAGGTTTGTAGAGGTCTGAATGATAAGTTCGAGCATGCTTTCCTTGAGGAATTGCATAAGCACCTCCGGAGACGAACTGCAAGAATCCTCTCGTCCGTCTGGAATTATAACTCTTCGACAGTTACACAAAAGGATGTTTGATGACCGGTCGCACGCCGAGGCGAGGGCCTAGTTCGTTCTTCAGAATCTCAAAAGCTTGCGAGGGAGAATCGACAAAGCGTATCAATTCCAGATCCTCTTTGCTGATGGTCCCCGCCTCGAGCAGCCAACCGAAGTTGACGGCGCGCTTCCAGAACTTCGAGCCATAGAGGAGGATCGTCACCCGATGTCCCATCTTGTGGGTCTGGATCAAGGTGAGGAACTCAAACATTTCATCCAACGTACCGAAGCCACCCGGAAAGACAATCAGAGCTTGAGCCGGCTGCGCAAACCAGAGTTTACGCATGAAGAAATAACGGAACAGCATGTTCAATTCCGGGGAGATGTAAGGGTTGGGTTTCTGTTCCATCGGTAAATGGATGTTGAGCCCCATGGATTTTCCACCGGCTTCGCTTGCCCCGCGGTTGGCCGCTTCCATGATTCCAGGGCCTCCTCCCGAACAGACCACGAGAAGCCGGGGATTGTTGTGAAGCGTCACGGCCCATCGAGTGATCAGGGTTGCTAACTGGCGCGCGTCCTCGTAATAGCGCGACATGTGGACGTCCATGCGGGCTCGTTTGACCTCCGCACGCAACGTGGGGATGGACACTTCCTTGCCGCGGGTTTCCAGTTCGCGTAACTTCTCAACGGCCACATCGCGAGGCAGGATGCGCGCCGATCCGAACATCACCACGGTGTGTTGGATTCCCGCCCTTCGCATGCGGGACTGCGGATCAAAGTATTCGGAGATAATGCGCAGTGCGCGCGCATCAGCGCTTTCCAGAAAGCGGAGATTGCGGTAGGCAAGGGGCGGCATCTCATTGCCAGGCTTCTTCTCTTCGGCCATATGTTCATCACCTCTACAGGGTAATCGTTTAGAGGATAGCAGACTGGGTGCAGCTCCCGCTGCGAAATCCGGCGACTCGGGAAGGCCATCGAAAGATTCCCGTTGACCTGGGGTTGCGAGAGCGTTATGAGTTAGCAGTCCACCGGACGTTAGGAGGGCAGAGCTTCAGTCCGGAGTCCTGCCGCATTTGCAAGGAGGAAGGGTCTTATGTCTTCATTTTCCAGACGTGAGTTTATGCGCCGGAGCACCGTGGGCGCGGCGGGTTTGGGGTTGCTGCTGAACGGGAAAGGGATTCCCCTGGAGGCAGCGCCATTGCCGCCTGCGGCTAGCGCGAGTGACCGTGTCAACGTTGGTTTTATTGGATTCGGCATCCGCGGGAATATCCTGATGGAAGCAGTCAAGAAAACCGAGCAAGCCAATCTGGTGGCCGTCAGCGACTGCTATCAGGGCCATCTAGCACGCGCCAAGGAACGTACCGACGGCAAGATCGACACCCATTTTGCGCAGTACAAAGCCCTGCTCGGGCGCAAGGATGTTGACGCGGTCGTGGTGGCGCCACCCGATCACTGGCACCTCCCGATCGTCCTGGACGCACTTTCCGCAGGGAAGGACGTTTACATCGAAAAGCCCATGACGCATCGCATCGAGGACGGCCCCAAGATGATTGAAGCTGTCCGGCGGTACAACCGAGTTCTGCAAACCGGCAGCCAGGGTCGCTCCTCTGCTCTGCAAAAAAAGGCCAGGGAGATTGTAGACTCTGGGCAACTGGGAAAGGTCACAAAGATTATTGCTTCTTACAACCGCAACAGCTCCGTCGGCGCCTGGAATTATCCCATTCCACCCGATTTGAAGAATGGAGTGAATTTCAACTGGGAAGAGTGGCTGGGCAATGCGCCGAAGTGTGCCTATGATCCGGAGCGTGTCTTCCGCTATCGCAAATACTGGGATTATTCCGGGGGTATATCGACCGACCTATTTGTACATCTTATTACGTCGATTCACTTCATCATGGATGCCAAGGTGCCGTTGAGCGTGACGGCGGTCGGGCGGATTCTCAATCGCAACGACGGCCGTGAAGTTCCTGACACCCTGGACGCGTTATTTGAATATCCGGAAGGCTTCAACGTTAACATGGGGGCGACTTTCAACAATGCGAGCACCCCCGAGCAGGGCATGGTCTTCCTGGGCACCCAGGGATCGCTTTCGCTCATGGGGAGCAGTTTCGTCTTGGCGCCGGAGAATCCTCGCGAAGGCTACGGGTATGCCATCGATTCCTGGCCGAAGAGTCTTCAGGAAGAATTCATGGACATGGGCGATCACCGTGCGGAGTCCAATCCAGCACTCCACCTGGAGGGAACGGTCACTTACAAAGACCAAACGCCAGATGCCACGGTGCTGCACTTGCTGGAATTCTTGCAGTGTGTCCGCTCCCGGAAAGAATGCAGTGAGAACGCCCAGGTGGGTCACTACGCCGCGGCGGCAGGCCATATGGTGAATCTCTCCTGCCGCTCCGGTAAGAAGATGATCTGGGATAACGCGAGCGGGACGGCTCGCGAAGCCTAATTCAAACGATGAACCACTTGGACACCCGGCGGGGCATACCTCGAGAAGCAAGCGAACTGCCCTGTGATTTCTTGGTGTCTTTGTGCCTTGGTGGTAATTCTTCTGCCTTAGTCAGGTGGTGAGCCGGCTGGGATTCGAACCCAGAACCCCTGCCTTAAAAGGGCAGTGCTCTACCATTGAGCTACCGGCCCGCCTATCCCATTCACACGCGCGTCATGGCCACGGCAGCCTGGACGCGAGGTGAATGGAAGGCAACAGAAGGACCCTACGGAAACTACCTTTACAAAACTACATCACGCCGCCCCTTTTCGTAAACCCCAAAAAGCAGGACGAGCCTGAACATCGATGCCGCGCGACCACAACTTGCAGGAGCAGGGCAGTTGATGCGCTGGTCCTGCCTAAGGTGGATTCTACCCGCAATGTGTAAGCGGACTGAATTCCTCGCGGCCTTGTCAGCGCGCCTCAAGCAATCAGTTTTTCAAGAAACGCCTTTTCCTTCTTAATGTCCTCAAGCTGCCGGGGTCCGGAGATTTCGCGTTCGATAGTCAGCGCCCCCGTATATCCCAGCTCTTTCAGGCGCGGAATCAGTTTGGGGAAATTCGCTTTACCCTCTCCAATGGGCACTTCACGGCCAAGTTGCCTGGGGTCGGTGGGAAAGAGTCCATCCTTGGCATGAACACCGCGCACCAGCTTACCCAGCACATCAAGAGCATCCAGAGGATTGCCCTTCCCGTAGAGGATCAGGTTGGCGGTGTCCAGGTTTACGAATTGGTTATCCAGCCCAACGTCGGTGATAGCACGGAGCATGGTGATGGGCGTTTCCTGGCCCGTCTCGTAAAGCATAATCTGGCCGTTGCCTTTGATATGAGTGGCGACCTCGCGCAGCGCCTCCACTACGCCCTGATACTCGGGATCATTGGGATTTTCCGGGATAAAACCATAATGCGTGTGGAAGGCGGGCACGCCCAGCCGCTTGGCGAAATCAGAGGCACGCTTGAAGTTATCGATTCGTTGCCGTCGGTATTTTTTCGGCACGACACCAATCGTCAAGGGGCCCTGGTAAAAATCATACACATTGGGCGGGCCCCCGGAAGCATTCATAGCCGTAATCTCGATGCCATGCTTCTCGCTGGCGGCCTTCAGGGCGTTATAAACTGAATCTGAGAAATCATCGGTCTGGGCCTGGCACGTGGGGATGCCGAGATCATGAACCAGTTTGAGCTTGCCGTCCGCGTCCTTGGAAATATTAATGATGAGTCCCATCCGCATGTGCTGTCCGGCCGGCGCGGCGGGAACGCTTGCCACCAGGCCCGCTGTCCCGGCGGCCGCAGTAACTTGCAAAAAGCGACGACGATTAAGGTTCTCCATTCCAGGTCTCCTTTGTCAAAAAGCGAAATTCGAAAATCGAAGTTCGAAATTCGATGAGGTCCAAGTCATCCCTGCGAAGGCACGGTGCCTGAGGGCAGGGATTCCAACTTACGGGGGATGGCCAACTGGGCGAGTTTCGAGCTTCGAATTTCGCCCTTTGCCGACACCCAGCGGCTGAATCCTGACATTCGGTCTCGGTCGGACTCCATGCCGCACCGCATTGACACCTTTTGCGGTAGAGCATACTATCGGATTTTCGGCAGAATTTCTTGCCGGGCATTATAAATCCTTGTGGATGACCTGCTGGGGACCTTGCGAGCGGCTCTGGAGGCGGCGCGAATCGTAGCCTTCACGGGGGCAGGCATCTCCGCCGAGAGTGGGATCCCGACGTTTCGGGGGCCGAATGGCCTGTGGAGGAATTTTGCGCCGGAGAAGCTCGCTACTCCGGAGGCCTTCCGGAGCAATCCCCGGCTGGTCTGGGAGTGGTACGACTGGCCGTAATAAATCCTGACCCGACTCCTGCTGATGAACTCGCCGATTGGGTTCTGCGGGGCCCGGCGGGAGAAATCTTACCGAGGTTAATATGAGACAGGCCTACCTGGATTGTTCCTCTGGCATTAGTGGCGATATGTTTCTCGCCGTATTGATTGACGGGGGAGTTTCCGTCGATCGGCTGTTTGCGGAATTGAAGAAGCTCCACCTGGGTTTTTACGAATTCAAGCGGACGCGCGCCATACGCGGCGGCATAGTGGGCGCGCGTGTGGATATCCGGGTGCCCGGCGATCAACCCCACCGCACCCTGGGCGACATCCAGGCTCTAATCGCACAGGCAGCGCTGCCGGAGAAGGCGGCGGGCCGGGCCCTCCAGGTTTTCAACCGCTTGGCCGAAGTCGAAGGGAGGCTCCACAGCATGCCTCCGGACGAAATCCACTTCCACGAAGTCGGCGCGGTTGATGCCATCCTCGATATCGTGGGGACGTGCGTGGGCCTCGAGTTGCTCGAGATTTCCGATTTGGTTTGTTCGCCTTTGAACGTGGGGGGCGGGCAGGTTGATGCGGCTCACGGCTCACTACCGGTGCCTGCTCCGGCCACTTCAGAATTGTTGAAGGACGTCCCGGTGTATTCCTCGGGCGTAGCGGGTGAATTGGTCACGCCCACGGGCGCTGCCCTGGTTACCACGCTGGCTTCCGGGTTCGGCCCGCTACCGGCAATGAAGGTGGAGCGAATCGGCTACGGAGCCGGGGAAAAGGACTTCGCGGGCCACCCGAACATTGCGCGTCTTTTCATCGGCGAGCGCCTGGAAGCCGACGCCGGCCAGCCCGGGCTGCCCGGTGACGAGATCGTTTCCATGATCGAAGCCAACGTCAATGAAATGAGCCCGCAACATTACGCGACCTTTCTGGAACAGGCTCTGGCCGCGGGCGCTCTTGACGTCACGTGTAGCTCAGCCCGGTTGAAAGAGAATCGGCCCGGCCTCGCCATCAGCATCCTCTGCGAACCCGGCAAGAGTGACGCGCTTTCGCAGTTGCTCTTCGACCAGACCCCCACCCTGGGCGTACGCATCTCTGAAGCGCGACGGAAAGTACCGGAGCGCGAGCAGGTAACGATAGAAACACCTTACGCTGACGAGATAGTTTCGATTATCGAAGCCAATGTGGACGACATGAGCCCGCAGCTTTACGGCTACTTCCTGGAACAGGCGCTGGCTGCGGGGGCGCTCGATGTGACGTGCAGTTCCGCCCAGATGAAAAAGAATCGGCCGGGCCTGACCATCAGCATCCTTTGTGAATCGACCAAGACGGATGCGCTCTCCCAGCTTCTCTTTGAACAGACCACCACCATCGGGGTACGAATCCACGAAGCGCGGCGGAAAGTGCTTGAGCGCGAGCAGGTGTCGGTGGAAACGCCTTACGGTTCGGTGAACGTCAAGGTGGCGCGGCGGGAAGGGAAGGTGTTGAACGTGGCGCCGGAGTTCGAAGATTGCCAGCGCCTGGCTGCGGAGAAATCTGTGCCGCTCAAGCAGGTGATGGCAGCGGCGGAGGCGGCTTACCTCCAGCAAAGTGAGAAGGCAGCCGGCGCATGAAGACGTTTTTCCTCACCACTCCCATCTACTATCCCAACGCGCGGCCGCACGTGGGCTCAGCTTACACCACGATCGTGTGCGACGTGCTGGCACGCTACAAACGCATGTGCGGTTATGATGTGGCGTTCCTCACGGGCACGGATGAGCACGGCGAGAAGCTGGAACGCGCGGCCACCGCGGCGGGCCAATCGCCCAGCGAATTCGTCGCAGAAAAGCGGAAATTGTTTGTCGAGCTCTGGGAGAAACTTGGCATCCCCGTCAAGGTTTATCCTGAGCACGACCAGAATTCTCTGCGCTTCATCTACACGGACCATCCGGACCACACCATCTCGGTCCAACGGATGCTGATTCGCGCCAGGGAAAATGGCTATATCTTCACCCATCGCTACGAGGGGCGTTATTGTGTCTCGGACGAGCGCTATGTTTCCGACAACACGGAACCCGCGAACTGCGACATCTGCGGACGCCCGGCGGAGCTGATCAGCGAAGACAATTACTTTTTCAAGCTCTCGGCGTTTGAAAAACCGCTTCTCGATCTCTACCAGAGCCGTCCTGATTTTGTGAAGCCCGATTACCGCATGAATGAAGTCAAGAGCTTTGTGAAAAGCGGCCTGCGCGACATTTCGGTCAGCCGGAGCCGCCTGAAGTGGGGCATCCCCTGGCCCGATGACCCCCACCAGGTGTTTTACGTTTGGTATGACGCCCTCACCAGTTATATGACGGGCATTGGCTACGCGCAGGGTGAAAACGGAAGCATGGAGTTTCAGAAATACTGGCGGAACAAACCTGGTGAGTCAGAACTGGTGCACATGCTGGGCAAGGACATCCTGCGGTTCCATGCCGTCTATTGGCCGGCGTTCATCATGGCTGCCTATCCCGACCAACCTGAGATGCTACCGACCACCGTCTTCGCGCACGGCTGGATTTACTATGAGCAGGATAAGATGTCGAAGTCGAAGGGCAACGTGGTCTACCCTGAGCCGATCGTGGACGCGCTTGACTCCTTCGGCGCGCCGGGCAACGACGCGCTGCGTTACTACCTGTTGCGCGAGGCGCCGTTCGGGCAAGATACCAGTTTTTCCTATGAGGGTTTCATCCAGCGGTACAACGCGGACCTGGCAAATGATTTGGGGAATCTGGCGAACCGGACAGTGAATATGATCAACCGGTATTGCAACGCCGAGATTCCCCGTCTTCCGGTACCCTGGGAGATTATCCACGCTGCGATTAAGGGTGAAGAGGGAGCCCGGGCGATGCTTGCCAAGAATCGCATTGCCCTGGACTCCAGAACCGTGGAAATCGTCGAAGCATCCGACAGACTCCACGCTGCGGTCATGGAGCGGTTCACGGGGTTTGACTTGTCGTTTGTACTGGCCCATGTCTGGGCATTCATCGGTGACGTTAATAAGTATCTTGTCGAGAACGCTCCTTGGACGCTTGCCGACCAGGACCGTCATGGTAATCAGGTTCGAATCGCCGCGATTCTTTCTACTGCCGCTGAGGCTCTGCGCTTCACGGCGGTGCTACTCGCTCCGGTGCTGCCCGCCGGCGCTGAGCGGATCTGGAAGCAATTGGGCTGCGAAGGCAAGCTGGCCGACCAGCGCTTGGACGAACTCAAGTGGGGCCAGTTGAAACCCGGCACTAAGATTGGCAAGGCGGAACCGGTCTTCCCGCGGCTCGACAAGGCTGTCACGCTCGCCAAACTTGAAGAACTGGCTGAGGCTGACCGCAATCGCGACAAACCCAAGGAGGTATTGAAACCCGTGGAAACAGAAAAAGCACCCGAAGCGGCGCCTGCGCCTGAATCTTCAAGTGGCACGGGCTTCCAGCCCGTGAAAGAAGACACGGCCAGGATGGCCGTGCCACAAACCCCCAGCCCCCAGCACCGAGCACCTAGCCCCCAGCCCCCAGTCCCTAGCCAAATCTCCATTGAAGATTTCGCCAAGGTGGAAATGCGCACGGGCGAAATCAAAACAGCCGAGGCCATCCCCGGGGCGAAGAAGTTGCTGAAGTTGACGGTGGATATAGGCACCGAAGTGCGCCAGGTCTGCGCGGGTATTGCGGAGTTTTACGCGCCGGAGAAACTAATCGGCATGAAAGTGGTGGTGGTGACGAATCTTCAACCCCGCAAACTTCGCGGCGTGGAATCCAATGGTATGATCGTGGCAGCCTCCATTGGCCCCGAAGGCCGCCCCGTGCTGGTCACCTTTGGCGAAGACGTTCCGAACGGAGTCAGGCTGAAGTAATCGGGTGATCTCCCTTCGTCAGTTGTCCGTGGTCCGTTGTCCGTTGCACTTGTAGGAGAAGATTTTTCCATGGCGGCGAGGACCAAATTTGAGAACCTGCAAGTATACAAACTGGGCGAAAGACTTGCGGATGAAGTATGGACGATCGTCAGTGGCTGGGAACAATTTCCCAAATCTACTGTGGGAAGGCAGATGGTCTGCGCTGCGGACAGCGTTGGAGCTAATATCGCAGAGGGTTCGGGGAGAGGGAGCTTTCAAGACAGAGGAAAGTGCAACTGACAACTGACCACGGACTACGGACAGTGCTCCTTGATTCCCACGCCCATTTGGACGATTCCGCCTTTGATGCTGACCGCGAGGCGGTGATTGAACGCGCGCGTGCGGCGGGGCTTCGGTACCTGCTGCTGGCAGGTGGGGGGACGGGTCCCGACCGGCTGGACTCGCCGCTTGAAATCGCCGCGCAGCGTGATTGGGTCTCCGCGTCGGTGGGAGTTCACCCCCACGAAGCCCGCCACTACACGGACATGCATGCCGAACAAATCCTCAAACTCGCTGAAAATCCCAAGGTGGTTGCCATAGGTGAAATCGGTCTGGATTATTACTACGACCACTCACCCCGCGAAGTGCAGAAGCGCGTGTTGGTTCAACAGATGGAACTGGCGCGGGGGCTCAGGCTGCCCATCATCATTCATTGCCGGGATGCCTGGCCTGACCTCCGTGAGGCGGTTGCGACCTACTGGAACTCCGCCGGCTTAGGTGGAATTCTTCATTGTTTTACGGGAAGCTCTGAGGATGCCCGGCTGTTCTTGGAGTGGGGCTTTCTGGTTTCTTTCGCGGGGAACCTGACGTTCAAGAAGGCTGAGGCCCTGCGGGAGGTGGCGCGTGAGGTTCCTTTGGACCGGGTCTTAACCGAAACGGATTGCCCTTACCTGGCGCCCATGCCTTATCGTGGCAAGCGCAACGAGCCTGCCTATGTGCGCGGCGTCACCCAGGAGCTCGCCCGGCTACACAATCTGACCGAAGAAGAAGTGGGGCAGCAGGTTATTCAGAACTTCGAGAAGTTCTTACCCAGGGCCTGCGTGCAGACCTGATTCCGCCGCGCCAGGAGCGTCGGGAGGGGGAAAATCTGTCGCCCAGTCCGGGGAATTCTCCGCCCACTTTTCCAACTCGATCCGCAAGCGCTCGAGTTCGGCTTCCAGAGCACTTACTGCTCCGGGAATCAGTTTCAAATCCCCGTCGTGCGCGACCTTCTCAAGATGGAAGGCAGCCTTGAAGGCCGACCTCGCCGCAAAATTTCCCACCGAACTTTTCAGCCGGTGAGCAACCCGCTCCAAATCATCGCCCTGGGTCATCTCCGCCGCCTTATGGATAGCCTCCAACTGTGGTGGGAGGTCATCAAGAAACAGACGGGCTAACTCGCTCATAAGTTCGCGGTCTCCTTCCAGGTTTGCCCACGCGGCGGGCCAGTCAATGCAATTCTCCGCAGGGGGAGGGGTCGCAGGCGGAGGCGCAGGCTCGGACTGCGGGGCGATTCGCTGGATGGCTTCAAACAATTCTGTCGGGCGAATCGGCTTCGCAACGTACCGATCCATGCCGGCGGCCAGGCAACGTTCCCGGTCACCCTTCATGGCGTGCGCCGTCATGGCAATAATGGGCAAATGCTTGCCAGTGGCCGCCTCCTTTTCGCGGATGAGGCGGGTGGTTTCAAATCCGTCCATTTCCGGCATCTGCACGTCCATAATGATCAGATCGAACTTCTGCTCCGCCAGCAGGGTGAGGGCTTCACGCCCGTTGGCGACCACCCTCACATTGTGTCCCAACTTCTGGAGGAGCCGGACCGCCACGATCTGATTTACCGCGTTGTCTTCAGCCAGAAGGATATTCAGGTGCTGCCGGTCTTGCCTTAGGGAATGGCGAGTCACCAGGGCGGGCTGCTGAGGGGGGGATTCCACCTTATGCCCCAAGACACTGAGGATGGCTTCCAAGAGTTCGGATTCCTGGATGGGCTTGACCAGATAGGCGGCAATGTGCAGTTCCCGGCACCGGGATGCGTCTCCGCGTTGACCGCCGGAGGTGAGCATCATGATGATGGCGCCTTTGAAATGGGGGTTGGCTTTCACACGTTTGGCAAAGGTGAAGCCATCCATGTCGGGCATCCGGCAGTCCAGGAGGATGAGGGGAATCGTAATCCCTGTTTGGCTGGCTTGCTCCAAAAGGGAGAGTCCGCCTTCTCCACTCTCCGCCAGGGAAGGTTTCATTCCCCAATGGCGAAGCAACTCATCCAGCAACAGGCGATTGCTCGCATTGTCGTCAACCACCAGGGCCGGCATGTCGCGCAAGGCGGCGGGATTCACAATGACAGTCGAGGCATGAAGGTTCTTGGCTCGAGGAAATTTGAGCGTGAAATGGAAGGTACTCCCCTTGCCAACTTCGCTATCCACCCAGATTCGCCCGTCCATCAGAGCTACCAGGCGTGAGGAGATGGTCAGCCCCAGCCCTGTGCCCCCGTAACGGCGGCTGGTGGAGTGGTCAGCTTGCGAGAAAGCTTCGAAAATGACCGCCCGCTTCTCCGTCGGAATGCCGATTCCGGTATCAGCAACAGAAAAATGCAGGAGCACGTTCTGAACGTCGTTTGACTCGACCCCCACCGAGAACGCGACTCCCCCTTCATTCGTAAACTTGATGGCATTTCCGACCAGGTTGACCACGATCTGCCGGAGGCGAGTGGGATCCCCTAGCAGTCCATCCGGCACTTCGGGTTGCACTCGGAAAGTGAGTTCCAGGTCCTTTTCGTGGGTGTGCAGCGCGAGGGCCTTCATGGTCTCACTCAGGCAATCGCGCAGGCTGAACTCCACCTGGTCAAAGTCCAGTTTTCCCGCCTCGATCTTGGAGATATCCAGAATGTCGTTGATGACCGTAAGCAGCGACTCGGCTGAGGATTTCACCAGGCGCAAGTACTCCCGCCGGGTTGGGTCGGAATCGTTGTCCAGAACCAGGTCGGTCATTCCCATGATGGCATTCATGGGGGTGCGGATTTCGTGGCTCATGTTGGCCAGGAATTCACTTTGGGAGCGGCAGGCTCGTTCCGCCTCACCCTTGGCGAGGAGGAGTTGGCGGTTTTGGGCCTGTAATTCTTCCGTGCGCACCTTGATTCCTGCTTCCAGATCTTCCCCATGTTGGTGGAGCTTCTTGTCTCGCGCCTCGATCTCCGCCATCATTCCGATGAAGACATCCCACAGCAAACTTAGTTCTTCCTTGCTTTTGCTGGTCCGGTGCAAAGAGAATCCCTTTTCCTTAGCAGCGGCCTGGATGGTCTGAACCAGGTGCAACATCGGGTCGGAGAGGAGGCGTCCGAGGAGTGCGGAGAGAATCCAGATGATGCCGAGGGTCCCTAATAGGATGAGGGCTGCTGTTCCCGCGTAGAGGAGGAACCAGCCGTTCCGCTCCTTGATTTCCGATTCAATGTAAAGGCTTCCAACCTTCTCACCGTCCCGGGAAACGCGGCGGACCAGGGCCAACCGTTCAAGACGGGTGATTTGTTCCTCTCCCCCAAGCACTTTCGTAGGCACCGACCTTGAGAGGCCGCGCCGGTGATACTCCGCGAAGACTTCTCCGTCCTTGGAGTATAGGCAGGCTGCGAGGATATTCGGCTTGGACTCCAGGTTTGACAGAATCCCCGCGGCAGACTGGCGATCGCCGGAGGCCAGGGGGGCACTACTCTCCTGGCCAATAATCTCCGCCAGGGCTGACAGATCACGGCTTCTGGTGCGCTCGAAACGGAGCCCCGCATACATGCCCACGGCTGCGCACGCTGCCCCCAAAGCCACGGTGGTCGAGAGCATCATGATCACTATGAGCTTGTGGCGGACGGGGAAGTCGCGAAAAGTCTGCATCCAACTCCTTTTCATTTCGGGTCCTAATCGAGCAGGCTGGGCAGGGCGCGGATTTTTGTTAATCTTATTCCGATTGGGGCCAGCCCTCCCCTCGCACTTTCGGTGTTTATCTTCTAACCTCGGAACCCACTCCTCACAGTCTTTTCCCCGCCAGTACGGAAACACCACACCCGCAATTGAGCTCTCTACTGTATCTTCGGCGGACACCCAACCTAACTTGAATCAAAAGAGCGGGTTTGACCCAAGATCTTGGGTTTCGGCCTGGAGACGTGGGACAAGGGCCGCTACGGCCCGCGTTGGCCTACAACTGGGACACACTGGAGTGGTGGAAGACGACAAAACGTCGTATATACTCTTGAAGTAACCCGGACATTTTGGCCAGATTAAACAGCCTCCAAGCCAATCCTGACGTCAAAGCCGGGTGACGACGTTGCAAGGGTTAGATCGCCGAGAGTCCCCTTGTACACGGTTGTAGGGGACTGTCAATGATTCGTACCAGGGTGGCGTAAACGTACAATCGTACATTGCCGGCGGCCACTGCAGGGATGGTGTTCACTCAGTCTTGCAGGCCAACAATCAGGTTGGATTCAACGACCCCGCCAATCCGCTGGCCATCGATCCCGTTGCGGGCGGGACGGCTACCCTTTACCTCAGCCGGTCAAGTTCCTTTTGGAGATTTCCGCGCCCACCGTGTATTGCAGCTTGCCTATCAGCGCCATCTGATAAACGTTGACGCGAAAATCGGGATTGATTCCCAGCAATAAATAGGCTTTGCGTGGCGAGCACTGGTACTTGTAGGCACCCGCTTAGAAACGTAGAAATCTGAACACAGGCCGAGGATTGAGAGCGAGCCATCCTCATCGCCGCAGGCGGTTTTGGCTTTGAATATCATCGCCGCAGGCGCGTTCGGGGACAGCGGGATTTGGTAGGATGAGTTCCTGGAGATGTAAGGAGGAGAACCCCGGTTGTTTGCCCAACCGGGGTTTTTCATTGGTGGCCCCGGTCAAAGGACCTCCAAGTTCGTCAGCGAGAGTCATCCTGCCATGATCGTCGCCGGTTGTCCAGTGCCCTCTCTCGAAACCGGTGCCGGTTGCTTGTTCCGCTGTTTTTCGCCAGCGCGTGTGTCACTTTCCTCCCTGTGGCGCGGTGTTTTATCTCTGCCCTCACTGTGACCGCGGCCAGCGTTATTGCCGTCCCCATTGCCGGGAAAAATCCCGCCGTCTCCAGCGCCGCGAGGCTAACCGCCGCTATCAACAAAGTCTCGGCCTGGAGGGGCGCCTCGATCATCGCCAGCGCCAACGCGAGTATCGCCAGCGCTTAAAAGCTCGCGTGACAGATCAATCTTCCCTTCGTGCTTCCCCCTGTGTGAATCTGACAGCGCCTCCGGCTCCGGAGCCGGCCGAAGCCCCTCCGGCGGCAGTTTTTTCCCCTGGGTCGGACGCCGAGTACGCGGCGAGCTGGGTCGTCTGTCAGATTTGCGGACGCCGGGGGCGTTGGATCAATCCTTTTCCCGAGGTGAAGCATGATTGCCGATGAACAAGTCGCTCAAATCCGTCACCTGTTTCATGCCGAGCATTGGAAAATCGGCACCATTGCGGCGGAACTGCACCTGCATCCCGATACCGTGCGCGCCGCGCTCGACACCGATCGCTTCCGTAGCCATCCCCGGCTGCGCGATCGCCTCACCGATCCTTACCTCGACTTCCTGCGCCAGACCTTGCAGCAATATCCTCGCCTGCGCGCTACCCGCCTCTTCCAGATGATCCGCTCGCGCGGCTACCCCGGCAGCATCAACCAACTCCGCCGCGTCGTGGCCGAACTGCGCCCGCCCCAGGGTGAAGCTTTTCTGCGTCTTCACACCTTCCCCGGCGAGCAAGCGCAGGCCGATTGGGCCCACTTCGGGGAAGTGGCCATCGGTCGCGCCCGCCGTCGTTTGTCCGGCTTCGTCCTCACCCTCTCCTACAGCCGCGCTTTGTGGCTGGAGTTCTTCCTCGACCAGACCCTGGAGAATTTTCTCCTCGGCCACGTCCATGCCTTCGCCGATTGGGGTGGGGCCGCGCGAACCGTTTTGACCGACAATCTCCGCAGCGTGGTCTTGGAACGCCGTGGCGAGGCCATCCATTTCCACCCCCGTTTTCTCGAACTCTCGGCCCACTACCATTTCGCCACTCGCCCCTGCCGCCCGGCGCGGGGCAATGAAAAAGGCCGCGTGGAGCGCGCCATTCAGTATGTCCGTCACAACTTCTTCGCCGCCCGTCCCTTCACCACCCTGACCGATTTCAACCGTCAGGCTCTCGACTGGCGCAACCAGGTCGCTCATCAGCGCCCCTGGCCCGGTGACGACTCCCGCACCGTCGCCCAGGTTTTCGAGGAAGAGAAACCGCGCCTGCTGCCACTTCCTGCGCATCCTTTCTCCTGCGACTTGACCACCACCGTGCGCGCCGATAAAACCCTCTGGGTCCGCTTCGACCTCAACGACTATTCCGTGCCGCCCCAGGCCTTGGGCCGCACGCTGACCTTGGTGGCTTCCCCCACCCGCGTGCGCCTGCTCGATGGCGCCACCGAAATCGCTTCCCACCCCCGCTCCTATGACCGGCATGAACTCGTCGAAGAACCCGCTCACCACCAAGCCTTGCTGGAGCAAAAACGCAAGGCTTTGGGCTCCACCCCCTCCGGTCGCCTGACCATCCTGGTCCCGGAAAGCCCCGCCTTTCTTCAAGCCGCCTTCGAGCGCGGTGAATCCACCGCTCGGCTTACCGTGCAACTCCTCCGCCTGCTCGATGACTATGGGCCTGCGGAACTGAGCGCCACCCTCCGGGAAGCCCTCGACCGTCACACCCCGCGCCTTTCCTCCGTGGCCTTTATCCTGGCGCGCCGCCATCGCCAACGCCGGCAACGCGCTCCCTTGCCCGTCAATCTCTCGCGCCGCCCCGATCTGGAAAACTTGACCGTCTCAAATCCCTCTTTGGAGGCTTACGATGAACTCCCCCAGGACCCCGACGAAGAACCCGAGCCCGAATCCTGATCTGGCCGCGCAACTGAACCATCTCGGCCTGCTGGTCACCGCCCAAGGTCTGGATGATCTCCTCGCCCGCGCCTCGACTCAGCCCTGGAGCCCCCGCCAACTGCTGGAAGAAATCGCCCGCTCCGAAACCGAAGACCGGGCTCGCCGCAGCCTCGAACGCCGCCTCGCCCAAGCCCGCCTCGGCCGCTTCAAACCGCTGGCCGATTTCGATTGGCACTGGCCCAAGAAGATTGACCGCCCCTTAATCGAACGCGCCCTCACCCTGGACTTCCTCGCCTCCGGCCGCAATCTTCTCCTGTGCGGCACGAACGGGCTGGGCAAAACCTTAATCGCCAAAAACATCGCCCATGCCGCCGTGCTCGCCGGCCACTCGGTGCTGTTTCGCACCGCCGCCGATCTGCTCGCCGATCTCGATGGCGATTCCCCCGGCTTACGTCGCCGTAAGTTCCGCTTCTATGCCCGCCCCGCTCTGCTGGTCATTGACGAGTGTGGATATCTGGCTTACGACGCCCACGCCGCCGACCTGCTCTTCGAAGTGATTAACCACCGCTACGAACGCAATTCTATTCTGCTGACTACCAACAAGGCTTTCAAAGACTGGAACACCGTTTTCCCCAACGCCACCTGCATCGCCGCGCTGCTGGATCGCCTCACTCATCATGCCGACGTCACCCTGATCGAAGGCACTTCCTACCGCGTCCGGGAAAGCGAACTGGAAGCCGCCGCGCACAAGAAAAACTCCGAAAGGAACCCCCGTGCCCACCGATCTTGAAACCTATCGCCAAACGCTGATCGATCTCTATCTCCGCCTGCCCGATACACCCGCGCCGTCTGAGCCGCTTCGACCTGCGTCTGGTCCGTCAACTTTGGGAGCGCCAGATCCCCCTGACGACCGTGGAAACAGCCTTCCTGTTAGCCTCATCCCGCCGCGCGGCTCGTCGCCCCGACGCCATGCCCCTCGGACCTATTCGCTCCCTACATTACTTCCTGCCCGTGATCGAAGAACTGCTCGCCCAGCCGGTCCCAGAGTCCTATCTTGCCTACCTGCGCAGCAAAGTCCCCCTCCACCCCGCAACCGGCAAGACCGCCACCACCACGGGCTGACATTCAACCCCACCCCGGAAAACCGGCCTCTGTTCAAATTTCTACGTTTTTAAATGCGCGCCGACAGTACTCATCAATCAGCCATTCCATCAGTTGAATACTTGCCCTCCAAACGGCTTCTTCCAGGGGACGAGCGGACGCCAATGAAATGATGCTGCCCTCCTTTTCCAACCGCATAAAGGGAACCCGTTTATGCTTGATGACGTCGCAGCGCAGGGTAACGACGCTGCGGATTTCCATGGCCGTCCCATAGAACTCGGTGTCACCCTGGCAGGCGTGCACATCTCCGACGTACAAGAGGCCGCCCTCATGATAGCAAGGGATGAGCACGCGTGTGCCGGGGCAGATGTCACGGACGTCCAGATTTCCTCCCCAACTCCCCTGACCAAAGACGGATGTCTCTACCTCCCGCTCCGGAGCGACGGCGATGGTACCGATGAAGGGGGACTTCCGCACCCGCAATCCTAATGGATGCCGCCTCACCCTGCCGTCCTCCCAGGTGGCTGCTTCCTCCATCACCACTTCTTCGTCCTGGATGCTGCCCATCACCAGGGTTGGCGTACTTAATTCACGCCACTTGACAGAATCACCGAGCGGCTTGTGGCCCGGACGCCAATAGGTTGCGCCCTGAGAGTCAAGCTCCAACTGCTCGATGTGTACAACCAGAGTATCCCCGGGTTCAACCCCTTCCACAAAAACCGGGCCGGTGACCGGGTTGGCCTTGGGGGGAGAATGCTTGAGATACCACGGTTCGAGCAACTGTGCCGCATCCTCTGGCGTCCGGTAGGTGCCCGAGGGTGCATCTTCCGTCTCCAGTAGGAAGGATTCTCCCAGTCCTACTTTGAGGGCGGGAGGATGATGGAAATCGAATGTGTAGTTCAGGGACTCGGGGTTGCGCTCAATCCGTTTCATGGGGGTTTCGTCTCGCCTCCTGTAGGTTTCAGAATGCCTATTGTAGCGTGAAGGGGGCAGGCACGGCGCGTGCAGTTCTGACCCACGTTGTGGATGGGAGATTTTCAAGCTGCCGGTGGCCCGGGCTGTAGTAGGTCGCCCCTGCGGGGCTTAAGAATTTGTAGCGCCGGGATAGCTGCCCAGTGTTATACGAGACAGTATATCATTAGAGATAATGTTTTTCAAACTTGACAACACTTAGCGAATATTATAAGATGTTATTCTACTTATTTAAGTGAGGTGACTGAAATGAGAATGATGAATCGCTGGGACCCTTCCCGCGGGGCTACGGCTTTGCAGGAACAGCTCAGCCGCATGTTTGGCGAGGCGCTGGAGCGTACGGGCGAGGAATCGAACCTGACCACCTGGGCGCCGGCCGTTGACATATACGAGACCGAGAACGAGCTGGTCATAAAGGCGGACCTGCCGGAAGTGAATCCGCAGGACCTGGACATCCGCGTTGCGAACAACATCCTCACGATTCGCGGCGAACGCAAGTTTGAGAAGAAAGTGGACGAGGAGAACTACCTGCGCGTCGAACGCGCCTATGGTGCATTCAGTCGGAGCTTCTCGCTGGCGAACTCCGTGAAATCGGAGGACATCAAAGCCGAATATCAGAATGGCGCGCTGACGCTGCACGTCCCGAAGCGCGAGGAAACGAAGCCGAAGCAGATCAAGGTAAACGTGGTAACGCCGGCAATTGCCGCTAAGGCAAGGGCGGCCTGAGGAAAGCCAGATTGAAGACGAAGCAAGCGTAGCGCCCCGGAAGAGTAGGCAGTAAGCTGAAGGCGGTAGGCAGAAGGCAGCAAGTGTCTTGTGTGAGTCCCGGCGCGCCGGGATAGGCACTACAAACAGGCTCGGTCGCATTCGCGGCCGAGCCTGTTTGCTTTGGTAGCTTGGAGTTGTCGCCTTGGCGACTCAACGTGGCGAGTTCTGGAACTCGGCGGTTTGCATCTGCTCGTTTCTCTTCCTTGCTTTGGCCAGCTAATCAGAACGCGAGGATTTGAAACTGCAAGCCGCCCCGATGCATCGGGGCGCACCCGCGTGAAGGGGGGCAAGCGTCAGGCAATTAGGCGAGCCGTAACGCCCACCTTTGCGCAAGCCTTGGCGAGCGCGGCGTCAGCGGTCATTACGGAGCAACCCTTCAAAGCGGCTACCGCCACATGCAAGGCGTCCAGAGTCTGGAGGGGAACCACCAGAGTCGAGAGCCACTCGCGTGCCTTGGCAAAGTGCGCGCCATCCACTGCCAGCCGTGTATAAACCCCTTGTTCCAGATGGGATTGAAATGCGGCGAGGATCCGATGCGCATCGCCTCGACGCATTTCGTGCGTGCGGACTTTCCGGGCGATTGCGGATACGAATTCCAGTTCCACCAGCGAGCTAATCGCCCGTTCACCCGCTTGGGCCAACGCACGCTGTGCCTGCCCGCTCAGGGGTTCGGGGCAGTAATAGGCGGCCAGCACGCTGGTGTCAACGTAAATCAATATCGGCTGCTCCTGCGGCCTTCCGTAAGGTCTTCGCTCAAGGCCCGGCCCCGCAGTTTCACCGAGGCCCGGAGGCCGCTCAGATCGGGAAGGGGCGCCTTGGTTCGCTCGGGACGGACGAGCCTTCCCACCTCGACCCCCCGGCGCAACACGATGACTTCATCGCCTGCCTGAACCTGCTCCAGCAGGTGGCGTAAGCGTTGCCGAGCTTCCCGTATACTTACCCTTTGAGTGCTCATAGTCAACTCCATGTACACCAGAAGTGTACACCATCACGGCACCTTCACACAAGCGTGGGTAGCACCCCGATGCATCGGGGTGCCACCCACGATTGCACCGACCGTGCCTGCCCACATTCATTTTGAGCAGCCCCACTCCCACTGTCATCCTGAGCCCGTAATTTGGGCGAAGGACCTCTGTAGTTCGCTCTTCCCAGTGCGCCGCGACAAACTGCCGAGGTCCTTCGGCCCGAAAGAACCGGGCCTCAGGATGACAGTGGGTTACGTGCGAGCTTTCCTTTTCGGGGGGTGGCGCCGATATCGCATTTTCTGTTGGCGACCGTTAAGAAGCCAGAACCGGCCACGGATGGGACGCGGTGACGGAGAGGTTGCCTGGGTTCGTGGGGCGCGTACATGAAAATGCGCCCCGCACGAATCAGTTCGGGTAGCGCGGACCCCCGCCTTTGGGGTCCGCGGTTCTTCTGTAGGAAAAACCACAAATCTCAAGAACAGGAGTGTACCCTCAGGCTTGGGAGAGTGAACCTAAGGAAGAACCGCCCCGATGCATCGGGGCGCCACGTCGTCAGTCCGCGCTCGCTCCAGGAATGGGAGCAGGGGCGCAGGCGTCCGGAAAGCGCGGTGCGCGCCTGCTTGATGGGAGAAACCCGGAAGCGGTGGAAAAAGCCCTCACGAACAAGTCGTGGGATGTGACACAGGCACTCTTGCCTGTGCCCAAGGTTGATGCATTCCATGCATAAAACACAGGCAGGAGTGCCTGTGCTACCGAAGCCAGAACCGGCCGCGGATAGGACGCGGTAACAGAGATGTTGCCCGTGATCGTGGGACGCATACATAAGAGGTAATATATGCGCCACCCGCGGGTTGCCTATTTGCATTAAAGGACCATCAAGCAGAGCATCACGCCTACGAGTGATAAGAAGGATATAGGCCGGAATCCGGGTGCCCTCCCCCCGGTGTATAATCCTCCTGCTGTCCAGGATAGAGACTTGCGCACACAGAAATGGAGGTTTCCATGGACACCCTGCTGTTGATTCTATTGCTAATCATCCTCTGCTTTGCCGTCAGGGAACTTGTTCGCATTCGGCGTCAGGTGGCAAGCATTCGTCAGTTTCTAGAGTGGTTCGGAGTAGGACTCGCTGAGAACTCTAAGGCAAGTATGGGGGAGTCTGCACGCCAGTACTTGGAAGAGACAAAACAAGACCTCATTCGCGAGGGCAACTTTGACCCGCAATTGGCCCGCGAGATATTTTCGAAAAGTGGAACACCCGAAAACGAGTGAGCCCATACACCCCCCTCCACTCTTTTGAAAGCGCCGAACCCCGCCGTTATAATCTCACTTCAGAGGAGGGCGGTCGTGAAGGATCGAACCGATGAACAAGTTGCGGAAGAAGTCCGCTCCTGGATTGAGTGGACTCAAAGACACTTGTCTTTATCCGAGGATATTCCGGCCCTTTATTGTACCTCCCTGTCACAACCATCAGCCGTAGGAGAGCCCAACTATGAATGGCCTCCTTGGTCTGATTGGGCAAATGACCTTTACTTGTCGCTCCCCGACCCCGACAAGAAGAAGCCGATTGAGGGTATGGAGCAGATTTTGAGGTACTTTGCGAACGAACTTGCATCTGACCCCGCACATGTCGCGACACGGTTCACAGCCCTGCATTTCTGCTATTCGGCTGCCACCTTTGAATCGCCCATGAAGGATGAGGAGGTCTCGCACTTTCGAAGAGCTTTCCTGGGGGACTTGAACACCTTGGTAGGCCTGCTTCCAGTGGATGAATGCCCGAACGACTGGCGAACGATTAAGTGGGAGATACTGAATTCGCTCGTGATCAGAGATTGGGACCGTGCCCAGCGCCTTTACAATTATGCAGAACTAGTGGGGGCATTGAACACGGCAAGAATCTTGTTATTGCGGGGGCAGTTGGATTTCTTGGTTGTGTTTGATGCGGGGAATGAAAAACTTGCCGACGCCCCGCAGTGGAGTCCTGAAGTATTCGATGATGGAAACGAGGATCTAATCTTTTCAATATTTGAGTCTGCCCTGCTCACGACAGACAACCACGATGAGGATGCCAGCAGCGTTCAGAAACAACGGATTCTAGCCGCAAGATACGATCTTGAAAAAGTGCTTGCTTTGGAAACCCCTGTCCCACGAGTCTACGGTGCAATGCTTGCCCGCTGCTGCTTCGCCCTTGGAGAATTCCGTAAGGCTGCCGAGAACTACCAGGAGTTCGTTGGAACGGCAGCAGTCTTGACTAAGCGCGACATGGAAATGTACAGGGAACTTATCTTCGGGGACACCTCAGTGTATGTAGAGATGGTAATCCACAAGCGCGAACCGCTCTATATCAAAAAGGATTTCAGACCAAGGGTGCTCTATTCCACTGCAAAAAGTTTTCAATTGGCGGGGGAGGCCGAAAAAGCTCTCAAGGTTTTGAGTACCTGGCTAAATGACTACCCCGAAGACTCCAGCGCTTTTTTGTGCGTGGCGGAAGTGGAAGCCCAACGCGGTCGATACCAGGAAGCATATCGGAGCCTCAAAAAGGCAGTGGATCTCAATCCAATCTTGGAGAGAGATTTAAAAACCAAACTAGCATTGGCGTTGGGCGGTGTCCCCCACACCACGGCAGATTTTTCCTCCCACGCGGAGGCATTTCTGAAGACCCGTCTAGAGGTGGCCGAACTTATAGACTCACTTCACAACGAGTTCTGGCCCGCATATAGCCAACTCAGCGATGAAGCACGGCGCGCGTGGCGCAAAGCTGTAACGTTGATGCACTATTTCCCCATGCTGGAGCCATCACAAAAAAGCACACTGTTTGAAAGCGGTGCCGAAGCATTTGCAAAAGCCGTCGAACTGGAACCTAAGATCGAGGTGTTTGGGTTGTTCCGAGTTGAGGTCAGGAAAGACAGGGATTTGTTATCGCTTGCCAACAAAGGACTCTTGTTGAAGGAAACGGAGATGTTTGCGTCCTATCTCGTACAAAATGGGAAGTTGACCCTTGGCAGCATGTGCGTTGTTCTGGGGCAATGCCGGACATCTAGTGCGCCAATTTTCCAGCGATTCAATGCGTGGCTTCAGAAGCGACATTCGATTCTGCTGGGGAGGCTCAACATCCTCCGACAGGTTGTCGATGTGCGTAACCCAGCAACCCACGGAGAGATTAGTCGGGAGTAAGCGCTACAAATGCCCGGCTTGTGCCGCAAAATTATTGAAGCAGTGGTGCGCTTGTGACCGGCGATTTAACGACCGCAGAGTCCCTTATGAGCGCCGCGGCAATCAGCATGGTGTAGGATAACCGCATGAGTTGGTCGATTGAGGACATCGAAAACAATCTGCTGCTTGGGAAAATAGACGTCCTTGCTTTGGCCCCCGAATCCGTAGTTGCAGCCGTGAATCGCGTTGAGGATGTGCTTGGCCCTAAATGGATCGCATCTGACACCTCGGCCAAAGGAATAGCTCCGGCGTTGCGAATAATCGGTGTGGGACAGCGCCTGGCTGCGCTCGAAGGCATCGCTCAGCCCGAGGAACTATTAAGGTATATTCGCCGCAGGGACCAGAATGCGGAGGCGGAACTCACTGCGATCTATCTAATTCGCCCCTTCGGTCTCTCCGTGGAGTTGGAGTTGCATCCAAAAGTCGACACGCGAAAGGCGGATTTCCGCGTGAAGAAGGGTGACGAACAATGGACAACCGTTGAGGTTACACAGCCAAATACGTCCCAAGAGCAGCGTTGAGTTGAGAGGATCCTCCGCAGACTCACGGATGCGTTTAACAAAACGGACCGCCCGTTTGCCCTCGAAATACTGTTGCGCCGAGAGCCTACCGAGGAAGAGGTCGCGCTACTCTGTCATCAACTGCCAGAGTTTTGCATGTTGCCTGGACAACACCGTGCAGAGTTGATGGGAGGTATGGTATTGCTTTTCCTCGACCACGTTCAAGTTGGAAACTTGCTCCCGTGCGAAGTTCCGGAATTTGCCGATACGCCGATGATTGGTCTAGCAATGTTCGCCGCCGGTGGGGCTGG
This sequence comes from uncultured Acidobacteriota bacterium, assembly GCA_963804995.1. Taxonomy (GTDB): domain Bacteria; phylum Acidobacteriota; class Terriglobia; order UBA7540; family UBA7540; genus Bog-366. Next base: position 97,079 of record CAWDSK010000006.1, on the reverse strand, counting down.
TGGCGGACCTCAATATCAAGTGTCAGTTCGAATGCCATTCACAGATGAAAGAGCCGAAGAAGTTCTAAGAAAAGAGGCAAGGCAGCTGCCGCAAAACGGGGCCGGGCTAGTCATGATCGCAATCCCTAGTTCAACAAGGAACTTGAAACCCTGGGTATCCCTCATCGAGGGACGTCTTCGGCCTGATATCCATACGAGGGTAAGTGCCGTCTGCCTTTTTGACAGCGGCATGGTGCCGGTAGAAAAACGCTACGATTGGCTCCTCCAAACGAAACTGATCACCAATCCTTATGCACGATTCCAACTGCCGACCTGGATTCAAGCTGCGGTCACATCCGCGGGCCACCAGTTCGAACGTGTCGCTTCACAATGGGAATGGTGACGACGTTGAGGTGATGAATGCGGCCCGCGGAAGCCGCTTCATTTTGAAAACGCAGGAGGAACTCGGGGTCATCCAAGGCAGTGACGAGTGACAAGTGGCGAGTGACAGGAAAAGGCAAACCCCTTGCGGTTCAGGACCCTTTACAGCGCCAGGGGACAAGGGGTTGTAGGGCCGAGCGGCGCTCGGCCTTGGCCGAATGGTCGCCGCGGCGACCCCTACAAGGCCGCACCCATGCCGCCCGCGCCCAATTGCCGGATCAGCCGGAAGCGGCGCGAAAGACCGAGATGGGCGTCGATCTCAGGCACAGCGGCAAATCCAGCTTATCTCGCGCAGAGACGCAGTGACGCTGAGCAGGAAGGACAAAGGAAGGGAAGAAATCCCACGCCTCTACCCGGCTTATACTCAGGTTCTTCCTTCTTCATGTTCAAATTTTCTCTGCGCCCCTGCGTCTCTGCGCGAACATCCTTTTCAAGCTCGTAGCTGCTATTTGCACACTTCGCCCTTCCCTTCATCGGCGTTTTATGGGAGTATTTAAATTTCAGCGATTGCCCACAAGTCTCGTGAACACATTTGAATGTGTGTAGCCGCAGACTGTGCGATGGAGAATCAACGCTTGGCGACCCTCAAGAACCTGACGATCAAGGAAGTTTTCGAGCTCGTGAAGCCAGACCTCCAGCGGGTAGAGGAAGAATTCGGCTTGCAGACCTCCTGCGGCATCCGTCCCATTACGGAGATCGGCCTGTACCTGCAAGAGGGCGGCGGAAAACGGCTGCGCCCGGCCCTGGTTCTGCTGGCCTCCAAGATGTGCGGATATGAGGGCGATGCGGCCATCCGTTTGGGCGCGGTCGTGGAAATGCTGCACACCGCCACTCTGGTTCACGATGACGTGATCGATCAGGCCGACACCCGCCGTGGGCGCCCCTCCACCAACTCCCGCTGGGGCAATCACATGAGCGTGCTGGCGGGCGATTGGCTCTACATGCAGGCCTTCAACATTGCCCTGACGGAGCGGAACTTCCGCATCCTGGACGTCCTGATTCGGCTTACGCAAGTCATGGTGGAAGGTGAGTTGCTCCAACTGACTTGCCTGCGCAAGCTGACCGTGACCGAGGAAGATTACCTGGAGCTGGCCTATCGCAAAACTGCTTGCCTGTTTTCGGCCTGCCTGCGCCTGGGTGCGCTGCTGGGCGGTAAGAATGAGCAGGAAGAGACGCAACTGGGCCTCTACGGGATCAACCTGGGCCTGGCTTTCCAGATGATTGACGACGTTCTGGACTTTACCTCCTCGGAGGAAGTGCTGGGCAAGCCTACGGGCAACGACCTCCGGGAAGGGAAGCTGACGTTGCCTTTGATTTATCTCTTGCAGAGATGCACGCCGCAGGAGGCGCACAAGGTCTCCTTGGTGCTGGACGAGGGTGGATTCCAGTCTGTGCGGTTTTCTGAAATCCTGGATTTGGTGGAGCGCTACGGAACCCTGCAAGCGGCGCGGGAGAAAGCTCAGGATTTTTCCGACAAGGCCCGCGGGTTCCTGGAAGGGTACCCGAACTCACCCTTCAAAGATGCCTTGCGCTCACTCCCGGACTTTATTCTGGAACGTGAATCCTGAAATCGAGCCCGCCCCCGGCATGAAACATCGCCACGAAACCGAAATCAAGCTGGTGGTCAAGAACCCCAAAGAACTCCGTTGGCGGCTGACGGAGCTCGGCTTTCGGCCCGTCCTGGCCCGCCATTTTGAAAGCAACTATCTGTTCGATTTTTCCGACCAGCGCTTGCGGAAATCGCGTTGCCTGCTGCGCCTGCGCTTTACCCATGACCAGGGTTTGCTGACTTTCAAGGGCGCCCCGGTTCAATCCCGTGACTATAAGATCCGGCGGGAAATCGAAACGCATGTGGAAGACGGGCACCGCTTGGGTGAGATCCTTCACAACCTGGGAATGCGCGAGGTCTTCTGTTACGAGAAGTATCGCACCATATACGCCCCGCGCGGCAAGGGGGATGTCACCGACGCCCCGCACCTGGTTTACGACGAGACGCCGGTGGGCAATTTCCTGGAGCTCGAAGGCCCCCAGCGCTGGATTGATGAGGTGGCCAGGCAGCTTGGGTACTCCCGCCAGGAGTACATTACTGACAGCTACGCCGCGCTTTATCGCAAGAAATGCCTGGAAGAAGGGAAGAAGCCCGGAAATATGATCTTCCCGAATCGCGAATCGTGATTGGGTTCTGTGCCTGCCTGGGCTATAATGGCCCTGACTGTCCCGCCGGCGATCCCGCTGGCTTGGAAGGAGAATCAATAATGGAAGGTTTGTTACAGCCGGTTCATCTGTTTTTCATTCTACTGATCGTCCTGATCCTGTTCGGGCCCGGTAAATTGCCGGAGCTGGGCAAGGGTTTGGGAAAAGGCATTAAAGAGTTCAAGAACGCCCTGCGCGGCGGGTTGGAAGATTCTTCGGAAAAGAAATAGGCGGCTACGCCAACCCGGAAGGAGAGTAACGAATGGAAGGTTTGCTGTCGCCGACCCATCTGATTTTCATTTTGCTGATCGTCTTGATCCTGTTCGGCCCCGGCAAATTACCGGAGCTGGGCAAGGGTTTAGGTAAAGGTATCCGAGAGTTCAAGGACGCTCTACGCGGCGGGATGGACACTTCTAAGAAAGACGAAGAAGAAAAGAAGGTAGAGGAAGAAAAGAAAGGCTAAGCCTTCTCCGGTTACCGATGCCGCGGATAGTCTGCCTCATGCCTCATCGTTAATCCCTCCACGACGAATTTATCAAGGACGTTGCTGCCTTTATCCCACGGCGCGGGCCACGCAAGTGGCTCGCGCACTTTCGGGGTGGGGGACTGCCATGTCCAGGCTTGCCTTCTGCCGCGAATCACCGCATAATCTGCCGTTCAAGATTCCCACAATTTTCGCCAGCGCGAGAGGAGAACTCGGATGACGCACGATTACCAGGGCAAGTTGTTACACAAGACCACGCGACGCAGTTTTATGAAAGGCGCAGCAGCTTTGGCGGGTACAGCACCGGCGCTGGCGCGCGCTGGGCAAAGTAAAACCAGCCGCCCCATCCTGGCCTATGTCGGCACCTACAGTGCGCAAAAAGGGCCGGAAGGGTCCACAGGGCGCGGACAGGGCATTTACCTGTTCGAGATGAATCCCGCGACGGGGGCTCTGACCCAGCGCGAAGTTTTTCCGAACGACCGGAACCCGGCCTGCGTGGCCTTTGATCCCTCGCGCACGCATCTCTACTCCGCAAACGAGGTCTCGGGTTTTGAGGGTACGGAGTCCGGTTCGATCAACGCGTACGCCATCGATCGCGCCACCGGGCATCTGACCTTTCTCAACGCGGTCAATGCCGAGGGCGCCGGCGGCCCTACCCACATGAGCATCCATCCTGCCGGCAAGTTTGCCTTCGCGGCGAACTACGAGGGAGGGACGGTGGCAGTCTTCCCCATCGGCGCGAGCGGCGAGTTGGGCCCTGCCTCGGACGTCATTCATAATAAGGGTAAGCTGGGGCCGGACCAGGCGACTAACGCGCCGAAGGGAAGTTTTGCCATCAGCGGCCACGACCACGCCCACGCCCACATGATTCAGACTGACCCGGCGGGCCGCTACGTGTTCTCGCCTGACCTCGGACTCGATGAGATTTTCATTTGGAAGTTTGACGCCGAGGCGGGGAAACTGATCCCCAATGATCCTCCCTCCCTGGTATACCCTCCCGGCGACGGCCCGCGGCACTTCACATTTCATCCCAACGGCCGGTGGTTCTATTCCATTCAAGAGGAAGCTTCGACGCTAGTGACTTGCGACTACGACGCGAAGAATGGCAGGCTGACCCCGAAACAGACGATCTCCACGCTGCCCAAGGGTTTTGTGGGCACGAACTTCACTTCCGCCTTGATGATCTCTGCCGACGGCAAAGTTGTTTACGGCGCGAACCGGCTGCACGATAGCATCGCCTGGTTCACCGTCAACCCTACGACGGGTACGCTTACCTTCGGCGGCGAAGAATGGACGCGCGGCGATTATCCGCGCACTTTCAACATCGATCCCACCGGTAATTTCCTTTACTCTTGCAATCAACGCGCGGATAACATCACCACCTACAAGGTCAATCGCCAGACCGGAGCGCTTACCTTCACTGGGCAATACACACCCGTGGGAACCGCTGCGATGATTATTTTCCTCACCTAGCGTTAGCGGAATCGGTTTGAGCGCGGGGGGGCGCAGACCCCCAAGAAGCGGGGTCCGCGCCCGCCGTTGGCAACTTTGCGTTTTGGCTTTCCTTTGCGGCCCGGTCGCGCTACGCTACCGTTGGTTGTCCAGCGAGTCCACTACATATTGAAGGTGGGAAGCGGCGTAATGAACGTCCAGACACCGGGAGTTGGACTGTGTACATTTAGACCGCAGCCACGTTCTTGAAGTGTGGATTCCGGTTAAGGCGGTTTATGAGAAGGTGTCCGCCCCCGACCGGGCAACCGGAGCCTCAGAAATAGAGAGTCCCCCACGGTCAGCGAATTAACTTCCCTCTGGGCTCGACAGTGCGGGCGCACAGAAATGACTCGGACGAATAAGCGATGGTGAGGAGCTCAATCATGCCAAACAAAATGATCCTCAAGAAGTCGACCGTAATTCTGGTCCTGATAATCTCTTCTGCGCTCGCTTGGGGTGACGATAAGAAAACCAACGAGCCGCCACCAGTCAAACACGCCCCAGCCGGCAAGCCAGCGCCACCCGCACCCGAAAAAAAAGTGGAACGGAAGGCCGAGCAGCCGAGACACGAGCAGCTTGCCAATCCCGGGGGCAAGCCGGCGGGCGTGGCGAATCCAACCCCGCGCACTGAAGTTGTCAATCCAAACCGCCGCACTGAAGTCGTGAATCCAACCCCGCGCACTGAAGTTGTCAATCCAAACCGCCGCACTGAAGTCGTGAATCCAAACCCCCGCACCGAAGTGGTCAATCCCAACCGCCACACTGAAGTCGTGAATCCAAACCCCCGCACCGAAGTGGTCAATTCCAACCGCCGCACTGAAGTGGTCAATCCCAACCGCCGCACTGAAGTGGTCAATCCCAACCGCCGCACTGAAGTGGTCAATCCCAACCGCCGCACTGAAGTCGTGAATCCCAACCCGCGCACTGAAGTTATCCGTCCAGAAGCCCACCCGGGCGGACCGATGGGAAACCCCAAGCCCACGCACGAGGTCATGACGCGTGGTGGGGGCCGAATGGAAGTTGACCCTGGCAATAAACCCATCCACTACGTGGGAAGCGACGGCCAGGAAGCACGGTTCGGCTCCAAAGGACAAATAAAGGAAGTCCACGACCCCAAGCGCAACCTCACGATCGAACACGGGCTCCGTCGCGGCGACACCAGAATCATTACGGAACGGAACGGCCGGCGTCTGGTCGCCGAAGGACCAAACCGCGGCTTCATCGAGCGGCCTTATCTCAACCGCAATGGCCGGATATACTCTCAGCGGACCTACTGGGTCAATGGACACGCGTACGCACGCGTTTACCGCGAGCACTTTTACCGAGGCGTGCGTTACTACCGTTACGTACCCGTCTACTATTACCACCCCGCATTTTATATTTGGGCGTTCAACCCGTGGCCGCGGCCGATTTATTACCAATGGGGGTGGGGCCCGGCCCCCTGGTTCTACGGAGGCTACTTCGCTCCGGCTCCCGTATACCTTTCCGCCTCCTTGTGGCTTACGGATTTCTTGCTCGCTGAGAACCTCAGGCAAGCCTACGAAGCGAGGCAGGAGGCTGAAGCCCGGGCCGAGGCGGATAGAACCTATCAGCCCCCACCCGACAATGAGATTCAGAATCCCAACGCCAGCGCCATGAGTCCGGAAGTCAAGCAAATGATTGACGCGGAAGTAAAGCGCCAGCTCGCCGAGGAACAGGCGACAGCCCAGTACCCCCCGGCCAACCCTCCGACGGCGCCGGTCGGCGACCAAACCCCGCCGGCCGCGCTCGATCCCAAACAGCGCCTTTTCGTGGTGTCCAGTAATCTCGGTGTGGCCACCGCAGAAGGTCAGGAATGTGAGCTTACGCCTGGGGACGTCATTACCCGCATCGATGACACGCCGGGGGATGACAATAGGGTGCGCGTCAGCGTGATGAGCAGCAAGCAAAGCGATTGCAGTATTGGCGCCATGCCCAGGGTCGCCGTAGACGACTTGCAAGAGATGCATAACACGTTTCGGGAGCAGCTTGACACCGGGCTTAAAACTCTTGCGGATAACTCCGGCAAAAGCGGTCTGCCCCCGGCCCCGGATATTCAAAGCACACCCGGGGAAGTTCCGCCGCCGGTGCCCGATGCGAACGTAGACGTGCAATTGGCCAACCAACAGAGGGTTGCAAGCCAGGCCGAAGCGCAAGTTCAGCAGGAGGTTCAGGCCGGGCCGCCCAGCCAATAATCGGCATTCCGGTTGCCCCTGACCAGGAGGAAGGCGCAAGCTTCCCTTGCGCCATAGATCACTGCGGCTCCGTTACGGCACTCCGAAGAGCCTGTGGCCCTGGCGGACCGAGTCCCCACAATCCGTTCCCTAACCAGCTTCGAAGGCCCTATAATGGCACGCGGGTTCTTCGTCAATGACTGCTACTGAAACTGAGTTGCGCGCTGCTTATGCGGAATGCCGCCGGCTGGCGCGCCGCCATTACGAGAACTTTCCCACGGCTTCGTTTCTGGTTCCGCGCGACCGCCGCGATGCGCTGGCGGCCATCTACGCCTTCGCGCGTTACGCTGACGACATCGCCGACGAGCCCGGAGTCGAGGGCCGTCTCGAAAAGCTGGCCGAATGGCGCGCCAAGCTGGTGGATTCTTACGCCGGCAAGATCGATCATCCGGTTTTCCTGGCGCTCAACGACAGTGCGAAGCGTTTCGGACTCTCGCGCGAGAACTTTGAGAACCTTTTGCACGCTTTTGAATCGGACGTGGTGGTTAACCGTCATTCGAACTTCGCCTCGCTGCTTGCCTACTGCACGTGCTCAGCAAATCCGGTGGGCCGGCTGGTGCTCGAACTCTTCGGCCATCGCGACGCCCACCTATTCGAACTGTCAGACAACATTTGTACGGCGCTGCAACTGACCAATTTCTGGCAGGACGTGGCCGTAGATTTCGCCCACGACCGCGTATACCTTCCCCAGGAGGATATGGCGCGGTTCAACTACACGCTTGACGATCTGCATGCAGAGCGTGCCGACACGCGCTGGCAGGAATTACTGGCCTTTGAAATCGCGCGCACGCGGGAGCTATTCGAGCGGGGAAGAGGCTTGCCGGAGGAAGTCCGGCCTGAGCTGCGCGTGCAACTGCGGCTGACCTGGCTCGGCGGCACTGCCATTCTCGCCAAGATTGAAGCCGCTTCCTATGATATCTTTCGACGGCGGCCTTCGCTTGGCAAGTGGGATTTTCTGCGTCTTTATTTGCGAGCCCGGCGCGCCCCACTGAACGCGGGGTTTCGACACACTCCGGTGGTTGCCAGCCCATCATGAACGTCTCCTCCAGACAGTCGCACTTCACCAACGCGCGCGTGACCAATTTCTACTACGCGTTTGTTTTCCTTCCCCCTGAGAAGCGGCTCGCCATCGAAGCGGTCTATGCCTTCGCGCGCCGTGGCGACGACATTGTGGATGGCGGTCTCAGCCCGGCGGAAGCTGAGGAGGCTCTCCGCGCCTATCGCCAGACGCTCGAGGCCTGTTACCAGGCAGATAAGAGCCGCCTGGATTCGCCCGAGCTGCGCGCCCTCGCGGCCAGCATCCAGCGCTTCCATATCCCTCGCCACCCGTTCGAAGACCTGATCCTGGGCCTCGAGATGGATTTGAATCAAACGCGGTACGAGACCTTTGAGGATTTGTCATTGTATTGCTACCGCGTGGCCTCAACCATCGGACTCATCTGCGTTGAAATTTTTGGCTATCAGAATCCCCGCACTCGGGATTACGCCATAAACCTGGGCAAGGCTCTCCAGCTTGTGAACATTCTGCGGGACATCGAGCGCGATGTGCAGCGCGGGCGCATCTACATTCCACAAGAGGATCTGAGCCGCTTTGGTATTCGCCCCAGTGAGCTGCTGGCGGGTAAATACAACGATCCCTTTATCGAGTTGATGCAGTTCGAATGCGACCGCGCGCGGCGCTATTTCGACCTGGCTCGAGAGATGCTGCCGGCGGAAGACCGGGGTTCGATGAAGGCGGCGGAAATCATGGCGGCCATATACTGGCGCGTGTTGGAGCGTATCCAGAAGCGTCGCTATAACGTGTTTGGAAAACGCGTCAGGCTCTCCCGCCCACTCAAACTTTGGACGGCACTGAGTGTCTACTTGGGAGCAGAGTGGCGGAAATGAATTTTGGATTTTAGATTTTGGATTTTGGATTGGAACTGCACTCCTTTGAGCTCAGCTTCGTCCATCAGCGCCCAAAGGGCGGGCCAGCAGTCCAGATCTCTTAAATCGGAAATCCAAAATCTAAAATCCAAAATGCCTTTTGACATCCTCATCATCGGTGGCGGTTTCGCAGGCCTCGCGGCGGGTGTGGCGCTGGCTGAAGCTGGCAAGCGAGTGCATTTGCTCGAACAGAAGCCGCATCTCGGCGGCCGGGCACGTTCGTTTCATGATCCTGCCACGGGTTCGGTTGTGGACAATGGCCAGCACCTCTTCATGGGTTGTTACCACGCGACGATTCGATTCCTCTCGACCCTCGGAACTCTCGACCGGATTCAATTCCAACCGCACCTAGCTGTGCCTTTTCTTGATCGAGGCGGGCGGCTCACTCGCCTCGACTGCCCGGATTGGCCATCGCCCTGGCACCTGCTCTTGGGTGTGCTGCGCTCGGGGAGTTTTTCCTGGAAAGAAAAATTGGAAGTCCTGCGCTTTGGGAAAGCGTTGCGCTCCACAAGCGCCGGCACTGGAGCTAAGGCGGATGAGCATGTTGCGGCGTGGCTCTCGCGCTTGGGGCAATCCGCGAGCCTGCAGCACAATTTCTGGGACCTGTTATGCATTGCCGCCATGAACGAAGATCCGCGCCTTGCTTTCGGCTCGGCTTTTCGAGCGCGTGCTGCGACTGGCGCTTTTTACCTCGCCTCAGGATTCGCGGCTGGGCATCGCGCGCGTGGGCCTGAGTGAGTGTTATACGACGGCCGCGGCGGCTTACATCGAGGTGCGCAGTGGCCGCGTGGAAACGGACCGTAGTGTGAAGCAAATTCTCATCACGGACGGGGTTTACCGCGGCGTAGTGTTGGGCGATGGGCAAACAATCGAGGCCGACATCGTTGTCTCTGCCGTGCCGTGGATGCAAATCGCGAACCTCCTTCCCGGTGACTTGCTGCGTGCGGAGCCTTTATTTGCCGGGGCGTTGGCGCTCATCCCGGCGCCCATAATTTCCATCAACCTGTGGTTTGACGCGCCTCTAACCGAACTGGAGTTTGCGGGGCTGCGGGGCACGACGATTCAATGGCTATTTAACAAGGGCCGGATTTTAGGGACCAACGAGCATTACATCTCCTTAGTGTTAAGCGGCGCGCACGAGCATGTGACCAAATCGAAAGAGGAGTTGTTGGCGATCGCGCTCGGAGAACTCAGGGAGCTGCTTCCCGGCGCCCGCGGCGCGCGACTCGTGCATTCACTGGTCGTCAAGGAACGCTTTGCAACGTTTTCGCCACGTCCGGAAGCGGAGCCGATGCGGCCGCCGGCGCGCACTCCTATTCGCGGCTTCTTCCTGGCGGGCGATTGGACCGCCACAGGATTGCCTGCCACCATTGAAGGCGCCGTGCAGAGCGGCTACACCGCGGCGCAGGAAATCCTGCAAGGGGGTTAAGCGGGTAGCCACGGTGTCGCCGCGGCGACCAGTCCTGACCGTGGGCTTTTCTCTTATCGATATCCCATCGTCAATCGTACTTAATCAATCTGGATAGGGCATCCCCCACCACTGACCCGAAAAATGTCATCGAGGGAAGAACGGTCAGAAAAGCACTGACCGTGGCTACCGACGCAGGCGGTTCAGGAGCGTGGTAGAATGTATTACATGTATTTCAGGCAGGAGTGAATCGATGCCAATGCTGACCGTAAGACTTCCGGCCAATATGGAAAAACGCCTCAGCCGTCTCTCCAAGCGAACGGGGCGGCCAAAAGCCTATTACGCAAAAAAGGCGATCGGGGAATTCCTGGAGGAACAGGAAGATTATCTAATCGCCATTTCCAGGTTGGAAGACAACCTGCCCCCCATTCCGCTCACGGAAGTGGTGAAACGACTTGGCCTGGACCGTTAACTTCGAGCCTCGCGCTTTGCGTGAAATCAAGTTCTTCCTTAAATCCACGCTGTCGAATCCAGGGACCGCTCCCCTAGCTGCGATCTGAAGTTTTTCGCATGAAGAGCCGCGGACCTCAAAGGCGGAGGTCCACGCTACGCCTACCTATATCGTCTGTGCCGCTCCGACGCGCCGGTTTTCGTAAAGCGGAAATTTCTCCGTCAGCGCTTCCACCTGGCTGCGCACCTCCTTCACAGTGGAATCGTCCTCGATGTGATTCAGGACTTCGGCGATCCAGCCGGCAATCTGCCGCATTTCGGATTCTTTCATGCCGCGCGTGGTGACGGCGGGGGTACCGACGCGAATGCCGCTGGCCACGGCAGGCGGATTGGCGTCGAAGGGGATGGCGTTCTTATTCACAGTAATGCCGGCGCGCTCAAGCGTCTCCTGCGCCTGCTTGCCGGTAACCTTCTTCGAAAATACATCCACGAGCATCAAGTGTGTGTCGGTACCGCCGGAGACGATGCGGAAGCCCTCTGCCGCCAGCGTGGCCGCGACAGTCTTGGCGTTGGCTAAGATCTGTTTCTGATAATCACAAAATTCCGGCTGCAACGCTTCGTGGAAGCACACCGCTTTGGCGGCGATGACGTGCATCAGCGGCCCGCCCTGGATGCCGGGAAAGGTTGTGCGGTCGAGGTCCTTGGCATAAGCCGCTTTGCAAAAGACGGCGCCGCCGCGTGGGCCGCGCAGGGTCTTGTGCGTCGTTGTGGTGACGAAGTCAGCGTGGGGAAGGGGACTAGGATGCAGCCCCGCCGCCACCAGGCCAGCGATGTGCGCCATGTCAACCATCAGCAAAGCGCCGCACTCGCGGGCGATCGAGGCGAAGCGTGCGAAGTCGAGAATGCGGGGATAGGCGCTCGCTCCTGCCAGAATGAGCTTGGGCTTGTGTTCCATAGCCAGCCGCGCCAGCTCGTCGTAATCGATCATCTCGGTATCCTGGCGGACTCCGTAGGAAACAATCTTGTACATCTTGCCGGAGAAGTTGAGCGGGTGGCCGTGCGTCAGGTGGCCACCGTGCGCCAGACTCATGCCCAGAACCGTGTCGCCCGGTTTCAGCACGGTCATGTAGACGGACTGGTTTGCCTGGCTGCCGGAGTGGGCCTGCACGTTGGCGTGCTCTGCGCCGAATAACTTTTTGGCGCGCTCGATGGCCAGTTCCTCCGCCACGTCGACGAACTCGCAGCCGCCGTAGTAGCGCTTGCCGGGCAGGCCCTCGGCATACTTGTTGGTCATCACCGAGCCCAGCGCTTCCAGCACCGCCTCGCTCACGAAATTCTCGGAAGCAATCAGCTCCAGGGTGCGCGCCTGGCGGTCCGTTTCCAGATCAATGGCGCGGGCGATTTCCGGGTCCACTTGGTGGAGTGGGCTGAGATGAGAGCGGGCCGGAGCATTCATGAAGTTTTCTCCCCGTGAGAGTGTTCGTCGATGGCTTCAATTTTCTTGAGGCGGTCCTCGTGCCGCCCGCCTTCAAAAGGTGTGGCCAGCCACGTGTCAACGACCTTCTGCATGGTGGCTTCATCCAGCAGGCGGCTGCCCATGGTGAGGACGTTGCCATTGTTGTGAGCGCGAGCGAAGTGGGCGGAAACAGTATCGTTGCAAGGAAGGGCGCGGATTCCCGGGACCTTGTTCGCAGCGAGCGACATTCCCAAGCCCGTGCCGCAAACCAGAATGCCGATATCGACTTGGCCGTGCGCAACCTGGCCCGCGACTTTTTCCGCGTAATCGGGATAGTCCACCGATGCCGCCGACTGTGGCCCCAGGTCTTGCACATCGAAGCCTTTGCGCGTCAGGTAAGCGCGGACTTTTTCTTTCAGCTCGAAACCCGCATGGTCTGACGCCAAAGCGATATGAGTTTTATCCGGCACGAGTACTCCCTCCGGCATCCCTGAACTTAGTGATGAAAATTCCCCTCTGGCATTCTAGCGGAGGAGTCGAAGGCGCGCAATCTGCTCCTTCCACTGTGAGGGCTGTGCGCAGATGCCCCTGGGCAAACGACGATCTCGCCATAAGCTATCACGGCAAAAAAATGCCTGCGCTGAAATTGCGCAGCGCAGGCATGTGAGGTGTCCAAGCAAGTCTTCAACTGTTTGCCCCGCGAGGATTATCCACTCGAAGGTTATCCACTACGGAGAAGGAGAGCCCCGTCCCGTGGGCCGCCATTTCGGCCTTGGTGCGATCCAGAGTCGTAGCTACCACGCCTTCCAGGGTCACGTTTCCGTTCTTCACGATGATATGAATCGGCGGGTTCGGCTGGACCCCGTAGTGAACAAAGAAGGGATCGCCATAAATCGACCGCGCCAACTGCATCCGCAGGCGGTCATCGAACATGGAGGTGGGTAGAACCTCCAGGTTGTTGACGAGCGTCGCCACGCCCTTCACGCGCGTTAGGGTGTTTCCAATGTCGGTTTTCTTGATCGGGAGCGTGACCTGCCCGCTTACTATGAGGTTCCCATTGTCTACTTGCAGGTTCACGTTATCGAAAATCGTGTAGGCGTAATAGGTCAAGATCTCGTGCCTGGCCCGATTGAGGATCTGCTGGTCGCCTACGTCCTTCGCGACCACTTGGATGTTGTCCACGACCTGGGTCACACCATGGACCTTGCGCGCGGCTTTCTCGGCATCCAGTTTGCTTCCCAGGTTATCGACAGTGCCCGTGAGGGTTGCCACGCCATTCGCGTACGTCACCTGGACGTCACCGTGTTTGATGACATTCGAGTGGTGAAGCCGCGCGTCGATGTTCGCGGCCGTCTGTACGTCGACCGTGGGCGGTTCTCCGGCCCAGCACACCCCACCGGCCAGGACCAGGAACAGCGGTAGAGAAAAAAGTTTGTTTCGCATTGTTGTCCTCCTGCTTGAGAATTTGCTCTGGGCGATCAGCCTGGCCTCAGCCGGGTGATTCAACCCTGATTTTCTCATGTTGCCCTGAGTCAATCTTCGGATCATCTTCCGTTTTCCTTTCACGCCCTGTTATACGAAACAACCTAAACCATGGTTACATAATTGTATTTATCGCACGTTCAATGAGATGCATAAGCTGTAGATATTAGTTGTTTCGGATTGGTGTTAAGAGTGTTAAATCGAAGCGGCGGGGTGGCCGGGCCAGTACCCCTGGCTTTAGGCTTGGATGCAAACAGGCGGCCGGAAGGAGGCCTGCCAGAGCCTCGCTTTCCGATGGGTGGGCGCGATAGGTGGCCGATTCCCGAGCTTGGCCTCGGTTGTGGGCCGGTTTGACCAATCCTGAGTAAGGGCGTTTTACCGATCATTTTTCACTCCCAATCCCGCTAAGGAGCCATGCAGCTTTTCGTAGCCGCACTCGGCGCCGACCCCGCAGTCCCCAATCCCGGATTCGCTCTCTAGTGTGGTGTCCCGTGCTAGAGTTGACAATGGGTAGAACCCCCTCACCCGTCTGGCCTCGGCTGATGAGAACGCCTCGGCCAGCCACCCTCTCCCCCAAAGGGGCGAGGGCAAGAGAATTAACTCTCCCCTCGCCCCTTTGGGGGAGAGGGGCTGGGGGGTGAGGGGGTCGGACAGCCTTGTCAAATATTAACCGGGACACCACACTAGCACCTGGCACCTTTCTATAACTCCCTTTCTTTTCATCAACATCATGGGTTAGCGACTATAACTAGCTTAATTATCATAAACATAATGGGTTAGCACCAAACTGACATTTTTTCTACATGTGTTTTCAACGACATGATGGGTTCATCCTTCACTTTTAATTCCCCCTTTTTCTCCCCGCCCAAGCCCCCGACATGCGCGATCTTATTTAATTTCAAATACATAGGTGCTTGGACATTTCTGCCATTTCACCGCTAAGTTCCTTTGTTTTCTATTACATCATGGGTTAGGAGGTCATCTCCGCTCGCTTCCCCAGGTTCCATTTTGCGCTCTCGGCGTTTGATCTTGAGCAGCAGGTTGGTAATCCGCCGCACTTCTCGAAAGTTAAATTCTTGCATTCTGCGCATGAGGCGTGCGTTGGGGTGGGTAGGCGCGGTTTCCGCGGCGCGTTTCGGGTACCCCTGTGGCACGAGGCTTCCCCACGGCACAACATCCCACCTAATAGCCTAGCAGGTAGCCAGCCCTTGTCAAGAAAGATATATAGAAATGGGCTACCGGTAGCCCAAATCGTAAAGGAGGCGTGTCGAATTGTCTGAAATCGTTCGTGCGCCAACCCGCGCAGTGGCGAAAGGTCGTTGCCCACGGCTCAGGCCACGGGAAAATCGGCCCCACCGCCACGGTTGGACACGGCAAGGCGTTAAAGTCCTCTTGCATCTTTGCATATTTCTAGTATCATCGAAGTATGAGAACTCGGAGGGACTCCCCACCCGTCACCCGCTATGCGGATATGTTTGCTGCCATGGGCGCCGAGCCCCGGCTGCGCATCATGCAACTGCTACTCACTGCGCACCCGCAGGGACTGGTGGTCGGCGATATCCAAGATGAATTGGAAATCCCCGCCTCCACGCTTTCCCATCACCTCGACAAGCTTAAGAATGAGGAACTCGTCAGGGTGCGGCGGGAGGGGACGTTCCTGTGGTACTCGGCGAACCTGGAAGCCTTGCAGGAGGTCATGAACTTTTTGTATGCGGAGTGCTGTACGCGGAACAAGGCCATTGAGCCGGGAGAACTTGTCGCCATCGGACCGGCCCCTGGAGCTATCAGGGAAAGGAAGAGCAGATGAGTGTGGATAATATCAAAGAAGTTGTGAAAGAGAAGTACGGCCAAGCTGCTTTGCGGGTCATTAAAGGGGGGAATTCCTGCTGCGGCGCGGCGCCCGCGGTGGAAGGGTGTCCTGATCCGATCACTTCGAACCTCTACGATGGCAGCCAAACCAGCCAGATCCCGGAAGAGGCCTTGCTGGCCTCCCTGGGTTGTGGGAATCCGACGGCGCTGGCTGAGTTGAAACCCGGCGAGACTGTCCTCGATCTGGGGTCGGGAGGTGGCATCGATGTGCTGCTTTCCGCGAAGCGCGTGGGCCCCTCGGGCAAGGCATACGGTCTGGATATGACCGATGAGATGCTGGCGCTGGCCCGCGAGAACCAGCGGAAGGCCGGCGTTGAGAATGTGGAATTCCTGAAAGGCGAGATTGAGAACATACCGCTGCCCGACAGTTCTGTGGACGTGATCATTTCCAATTGTGTCATCAACCTTTCTGCGGACAAGGACAAAGTGTTGCAGGAAGCATTTCGTGTGCTTAAGCCCGGAGGAAGGTTCGCGGTCTCTGACATCGTGGTTCGCGGGGAGGTTCCTGCCGATATTCGGCGCAGCGTGGAGTTGTGGGTCGGCTGCATGGCAGGAGCGCTAGAGGAAAACGAATATCTTGCGAAGCTTGCCCGTGTGGGGTTTGAAGTCGTCAACATGGAACCGACGCGAATCTACCGGGTTGAGGATGCGCGGGAACTGCTTTCCAGCAAGGGCATCGACGTGGATGCGATTGCGCCGCTGGTGGATGGCAAGTTCATGAGCGCTTTCGTGCGGGCGAAGAAGCCGAGCGCGTAGCACCGCGACTCGCCTGCCACTGGAGTCCTTTGGCGGGGGAGTCTCCTCGCAATCGTCCGATTTCATAATTGAGAGGCACAGAAGGATGTCAGAACACTTGGCGCGCAAGCTATCGTTTCTTGACCGGTATCTTACGGTTTGGATTTTCCTCGCCATGGCTGTGGGCGTGGCTTCCGGCTATTTCCTGCCAAGTGTGGTTCGGGCGGTTACCACCTTTCAGATAGGTACCACCTCCATCCCCATTGCCGCCGGTTTAATTCTGATGATGTACCCGCCCCTGGCCAAGGTCCGATACGAAGAACTGGGCGAGGTCTTCCGGAACAAACGTGTCCTGTTGCTCTCCCTGCTGCAAAACTGGATTATCGGCCCCGTTTTGATGTTTGTTCTGGCCGTCACTTTCTTGCGACATTATCCCGAATACATGGTGGGACTGATCATGATCGGCCTGGCGCGGTGTATCGCCATGGTGATTGTTTGGAACGAACTCGCCAAGGGAGATACTGAATACGCGGCCGGACTGGTGGCCTTCAATTCCGTTTTCCAGGTGTTGTTCTACTCCGTCTACGCGTGGTTCTTCATCACCCTCTTGCCGTCGTGGATCGGTATGAAGGGGACGATCGTGGATGTTTCCATGAAGCAGATCGCGCAGAGCGTCTTCTTCTACCTTGGCATCCCGTTTCTCGCGGGAATGATTACACGATTCACCCTGGTTCGCGCGCGGGGGCGGGAATGGTACGAAAAGAAGTTTGTGCCCCGCATCAGCCCACTCACGCTGGTGGCCTTGCTCTTCACGATTGTGGTGATGTTCTCGCTAAAGGGGCAATACATCATTCAACTGCCGCTGGACGTGTTGCGCATTGCGCTTCCCCTCTTGATTTACTTCGTGGTGATGTTCCTGGTCTCCTTTTACATGGGCAAGAAGCTGGGCGCTGACTACTCCAAGACGGCTACCCTCTCCTTTACGGCGGCAAGCAATAATTTTGAGCTGGCCATTGCGGTGGCGGTGGCAGTTTTTGGAATTCACTCAGGCGCAGCCTTTGCGGCGGTGATCGGTCCGCTGGTGGAGGTTCCGGTATTGATTGGATTGGTAGGAGTTTCGCTGCGTTTTCAGCGGCTTTTCTTTCCAACCACTCCGGCGCCGATGGGCGAAGCGAAGTTGGCGTAAGGCTCGTGACCACCTTTCCCGATCTCACGGGGCGATGGCAATAGTCCGACGGACAAGGAGGGGGAACCATGATCAACCAAAAAGTGATGTTCGTTTGCACCGAGAACTCTTGCCGCAGCCAAATGGCGGAAGGATTCTTGCGGCACCTCGCCGGCGATCGCTTCGATGTCTTTAGTGGAGGAGCCCAACCCACGGAACTCAACCCTGCTGCGGTGGAAGTAATGAAGGAAATCGGCATCGATATCTCCGGTCAACACGCGAAAGATGTAGCGGAGTTCCTGGGACAAAGGTTCCATTACATCATCAGGGTTTGCGATAAGGTGAGAGAGAAGTGCCCGGTTCTACCCGGCGCAATTTGGTACCTTGATTGGAGTTTTGAGGATCCTGCCGCAACACCGGGTACGGCGGCTGAAAAGTTAGTTGTGTTCCGCCGTGTTCGTGACCAGATCGAGCAAAAGATCGAAGAGTTTGTCGCGAAAGAAGCACCGCCCAGCGAGCACCCGTGAATAGGCTTCTGAAATCCATCACCGCTGTCTCCGTATTCGCAGCTTGGGTAACACTGCCTAGCTGCACGCCGGAGATCAGCTCGGACATGTCCTTGCAGCAAGAAGCCAATGAGCTCCAACAGCGAACCCTTCCATCCGGATCACACCTTGTCAACCAACATCCGGAAGATCTTCGTGAAAGGTGAAGAGCCATGCGAGTTTTGATCCTTTGTACGGGGAACTCAGCGCGAAGCCAGATGGCGGAGGGACTACTTCGGCACGATGGAGGGGCGGCGTTTGAGGTCTTGAGCGCGGGCACCAACCCCAGCCACGTGCGTCCGGAAGCCATTGCGGCCATGCGTGAAATCGGGATTGATATCTCGGGCCACCGGTCGAAATCAGTGGACGAGTTCGTGGGGCAGGGCTTCGATTATGTGATAACCGTCTGTGATAACGCCAAGGAGAGTTGCCCCGTTTTTCCCGCCGCCACCCAGCGCATCCATTGGAGCCTCGATGACCCTGCCGCCCTCCAGGGCCCAGAAGGGGAGAGGCTGGCAGAATTCCGCCGCGTGCGCGACCAGCTCCGATCGCTCCTGCGCCGGTTCGCGGAAGAGCAAGCGTAGCGCCCCCATGCATCGGGGCGGTTCTTCCTTCGACATTTGAGCGAATGTGGCGTGGCGAAGAAGCCGTTGTTGCGCACGAGCCCGTATGGGAGATTTTGTGGGTAGTAGAAAAACGATATCAAGGAGAATCCAACCGGCGCGCCTATGGCGTGAAGGACAAGCGTAGCGTGCATCGAGAGAAACTGCCGACCCATGCCTATGAGTGTGCCGCAGTACGCCCAGCCCACCGCAGCGTGGACGACCACCACCGCCGCTCTCTGGAGTCTTCCGGGTTTGGTCATCAGGTGCCTCATACCCGCTGGGAGTAAACTCACCGCTAGTATATCAATTTGACGAAAGCCCAAACCGACTCACACCCGCGGGCGCGCCTTTCTTGACAATCTCTAGCCGTATCCTCAACAATGACGGATTCTGATTGAGGGCAATCAGCCGTCTCGAAATCGGCCAGTGGCCTGAGGGCCGACGGTCAAGCTGATCGCTGAAAGCTGAAAGCAGAAAGCAGAAAGCAGAAAGCAGAAGGCAGAAAGCAGAAGGCAGAAGGCAGAAGGCAGAAAGCAGATCGCTGAAAGCTGATAGCTAATAGCTGATCGCTGAAAGCTTACAGCTACACACCACGAAAGGTTGAACTCATGCGTTGGAGTCAAGTTTTCATTCCCACTTTGCGGGAAGATCCCGCCGAAGCGGATGTTCCCAGTCACCGCCTTCTGCTGCGGGCGGGGTACATTCGCCAAGTGGCGGCCGGCCTTTACGCCCATCTGATGCTGGCGCAGAGGTCTTTGCTGAAGATCATGCAGATCATCCGCGAAGAAATGAATGCCATTGGCGCGCAGGAATTCTACCTGCCGGCGCTCAACCCCGCGGAGCTCTGGAAAGAGACGGGGCGTTACGAGGCTTATGGCCCCACGATGTTCAAGTTCAAGGACCGCAACGGCCACGACATGTGCCTGGGCGTGACCCATGAAGAGGAGATGACCAACATCGCGCGCGGGGAATTGCGCTCCTACAAGCAGCTTCCCCAGATGTGGTACCAGATTCAGGAGAAATTCCGCGACGAGCCTCGTCCCAAATCCGGCTTGTTGCGCCTGCGGCAATTCTGGATGAAAGACTGCTATTCCTTCGACCTCGATGACGCCGGGTTGGATGTGAGCTACCGCAAGCACTATGACGCCTACCGCCGCATCTTCGACCGTTGCGGCCTGAAGTACGTGATCGTGGAAGCGTATTCGGGCACGATGGGCGGGACGTACTCGCACGAATTCACGGCGCCCACCGACGCCGGCGAAGATGCCATCACGATGTGCGATTGTGGTTACGCCGCGAACCTGGAGAAAGCGGAAGGGAAGGCGCCGGAGGTTGCGGACCCCGCAGGCGACGCCGCGCCGGAACCATTCCCCACGCCGGGGCTGAAGACCATCGATGACCTGGTGAAATTCACGGGCGAGAACGCCAACCGGTTGATCAAGACGCTGGTCTTCGTCGCGGACAGCAAGCCAATCGTCATCCTCTTGCGCGGCGACCACACGCTGAGTGAGACCAAGCTGGCGGCGACGCTCGGCACTGACGCTTTCCGTCCCGCCACGCCGGAGGAGGCCCTGGCACTGCACGGGGCGCACCTGGGCTCGCTCGGTCCGGTGGGCTTAAGTGGAGTGCGGATTCTTGCCGACCAGGCTCTGGAGGGCAGGAAGAATATGATCAGCGGCGCCAACCGCGACGACACGCACCTGCGCAATGTGACTCCGGGTCGGGACTTCACGCCAGAGTATCGTGACCTGCGGGTGGTCTCCGCCGGCGATTTCTGCTTGCGGTGCGGCAAGCCGCTGCGCATCAGCATCGCCGTAGAGCTGGGGCACGTCTTCAAATTGGGACGGCGCTATTCCCAAGCCATGCACGCCAGTGTGCTCGACGAAAATGGCCGGGAGGTGCCGCTGGTTATGGGCTCTTACGGGATTGGCGTGGAACGCATCCTGAGCGCCGCGGTGGAGCAGAATCACGACAAGGACGGTATGTTTCTGCCGCCCACTATTGCTCCTTTTGAGGTGATTCTGACTGTCGCCAACATGGATGACGCGAAGCTGCGTGCGGCCGGGGAATCGCTCTACGCCGACTTGCGGGCGCAGGGCATCGATGTGCTGTTTGACGATCGCGCCGAACGGCCGGGTGTAAAGTTCAAGGATGCGGATCTGATCGGCGTGCCGTATCGCGTGACCGTGGGCAAACGCAAGTTCGAGCAAGGTCTGGCGGAGATCTTCCGCCGCTCGACAAAGCAAATTCAGGATGTTAAGCTGGAGTCGGTTGTAGCGGAATTGCTCGCAAAACGTTTGGGTTAGCGGAAAGGGGAGTCGCTTGCCATGGGGAATACGGCGCGGCGAACTGAGTCAGGGATGATATCGATGAAGGCCATCCTCTATTTGGCCTTTATCGTGGCCGTGATCTATGCCAGTTTTAAAATCATACCCGTCTACGTAAACAATTTCCAACTGAACGACTACATTCAGAGCCAGACACCCTTCTGGTTGACGCAGCGTGCCACGCCCGAGGGAATCAAAAAAGTTATCCTGGCCAAGGCCGATGACCTGGGTCTTCCCGTAACCGCGGACGATATAACCGTGGTAGCCAACCAGAACATCGTCAAGATCAATATCGATTACAAAGTCCCCGTGGATTTAAAGGTTTTCACGCTGCCGCTCCACTTTACTCCCTCATCCGAAAACCGGTCGATACTATAAACCGTGCCTCTCCGTCCAGCTTCGGCATCGCGAGGTTCCTCTGGCTCACGGGCGCTCCTGAAGCCTGTGAGGGCGGGTAAAGCACGTCTGCGGATGTGGAAGAAAATTCTGCTGGGCGCCGCCTTGTTGGGCTTGGTGGTGGGGACCGGGACCTTCGTTTACTTTTACGTCCGCTTTTCGCGGGTGATTGACGCCCGGTTGAGCGGCGACATCTTTAACAATGCCTCCCTGGTGTTTGGCGCCCCCACGCCCGTCCTGGTGGGGGAAGCCGAGACTCCCCAAACTATTGCGGCGCGGCTGCGCAAGGCGATGTACGCCGAAAACGAGAGCGGCTCACAGGTGGGCACCTACCGCCTGGAGGGAAACCGCCTGGAGATCCGTCCCGGGCCCGCCTCCTTCTTCCAGGGTGAAGTGGTGAAGGAAGGAGCGGCGGCGCTGGAATTTCGCGACGGACGTGTTGCCTCCATTAGCTCCCTTTCCGGCGCGGGACAGCTTGAGAGCTACCAGCTCGAACCGCAAGTTATCACCACGCTCTTTGATAATTCCCGCTCCAAACGGCGTCTGGTGCGTTACCAGGACCTTCCCAAGCCGGTGATTAATGCCGTGCTGGCGGCGGAAGACCACAGTTTCTTCTCGCATCACGGCGTGAACTTCTACCGCATCATAGCTGCCGCCATGCATGATTTTTTCCGGAAGGAACAAGTCGTGCAAGGCGGCAGCACCCTGACCATGCAATTGGCGCGGAATATTTTCGGCCTCTCGCAGCAGCGCACCTACGGCCGCAAAATAACGGAAGTCTTCCTGGCTCTGCTGCTCGAGCAGCGCCTGACGAAGGAACAGATTTTCGAACTGTACGCGAACCAGATCTACCTGGGCCAGCGGGGGAGCTTCTCCATTTACGGATTTGGCGAAGCGGCGAGCGCGTACTTTAACAAGGATGTGAACAGCCTTGACGCTGCGGAAGCGGCTTTGCTGGCCGGCGTGATTCGCGGACCGAACATCTATTCGCCCTACAAGTATCCCGCGCGGGCTCTGGAGCGCCGCAACTTTGTGTTGCGCAGCATGCTGGAGCTTGGGCTCCTTTCACCCGCGGAGGCGGAAAAGGCCAATGCGGCTCCCTTGGGACTGGTGCTGCGGAACGTGGAGGGCATGCAAGCGCCGTACTTCGTCGACATGGTGAAAGACCAATTGCTTGCGCAGTTCACCGAACACGACCTGCTTTCCCAGAGTTACCGGATTTACACCACGCTGGATTTGGATGTGCAGGAGGCTGCTTCGGAGGGAATCCGCGCGGGTGCGGCCGAGGTCGATAAGCAGTTGAAGAGGCCCAAGGCCGCGAAAGAGGCTGCCGCCGTCGACACTCTGCAACCGCAGGTGGCGTTGGTGGTGCTTGACCCGCACACGGGGTGGATGAAGGCGCTGGTGGGGGGGCGGGATTACGGCCGCAGCCAACTCAACCACGTCCTGGCCAAACGTCAGCCGGGGTCATCCTTCAAACCGTTTGTGTATGCCGCCGCGCTGAGCTCCGGAGTGGATGGCTCCCTGCCGCTCATCACGCCCGCCACGGTGGTCAACGACGAGCCCACCACTTTTCAGTTCGCCGACCAGTCGTATGAGCCGGAGAACTTCAAGCAGGAATACCACGGGCTGGTCAGCCTGCGGGAAGCGTTGATGTACTCGTTGAACGTGGCCACGGTGCGCCTGGCGGAAATGGTGGGATACGATAAGGTGCGAAGTCTGGCGGTGGCGGCCGGGATCAACAAGGATTTGCTGGCCACGCCGGCCATTGCACTCGGGAGCTATGTGGCCACGCCGCTCGAGATCGCGGGCGCTTACACTATCTTCTCGAACGGTGGGCGCTACGTGGAACCGCGATTCATTCTGGCGGTCAATGACGCCTCCGGGCACACGCTGTGGCGAAGCACGGAAGTTAGCAGTCAGGTGCTGGACCCGCGCGTGGCCTATCTGATGGTGAACCTGCTGGAGAGCGTGATGAACAACGGGACGGCGGCGGGGGTGCGCACTCGCGGATTTACGCTGCCCGCCGCGGGGAAGACGGGCACCTCGCATGACGGATGGTTCGCGGGTTTCACTTCCAATCTGCTGGCCGTAGCCTGGGTGGGCTATGATGACGATCACGAACTCAAGCTGACCGGATCGGCGTCGGCGCTCCCCATCTGGGCTGAGTTCATGAAACTGGCTACCCGGAATCCCGCCTACCACGACCCCACGCCGTTTGAAGCTCCGCCCGGCATCGTCACGGTTCCCGTGCAGATGACGGCCAACCTTCCCGGTGGCGGGGAGTCCACGGTGGTTAGGAACGAGTGCTTCATTGAAGGGACCGAGCCGCAGGCGCAATCCCCGGGACGGGAAGGCGGGGGGATTCTCAGCCGGTTGTTCCATTCGCGGAACTCGACCACGCTGCCCGTCGCTGCCACGACCCCTCCCGTGGGGGAGGAGCACGCCTCTCCCTCCACTTCGGACCCTGACGCACCTCAACCCTCCGCGGAAAAGAAAGGCGGTGTGCTGAAGAAATTCCTCACGATTTTCAAGGGCAAGGGTTCCAAGTCCACCCCCCCTCCGGAGCCGCCCAAGAAATCGCCGCCCGAGGGGTGAGGATGCAGAACTGCAAGGCCCGGACCCGCGAGGATTCTCTTGCATAAGCGAGGTCTACCGATGAAAGTCAGAACACGAACCGCGGCTCAGGTTGTTGCCATCCTCCTGCTCGCGGGGAACCCCGCTCTGGGGGCAGGGCAGGTGGTTCCATCCACCCCTGCCGAGGGACAGGTCGCGCTTCCGGCGACCCCCGAGGCCCGCGCCGCCCCTTCCAGGGATCTTAGTCTGGAAGATCGAGCCGACATCTTCATGGCCAGGAAAAACTACGGTGATGCGGCGGACTACTATTACCGGGCTTTAAAGCAATCAGACTTCAAGAATGCCACGATTTGGAACAAACTGGGGATCGCTTACCAGCAACAGGTGAAGTTTCGCGCTGCCGCCAAAGCTTATAGCAACGCGGTGCACTTAAGAAAAGATTATGCCGAAGCCTTCAACAACATTGGCACGATTTTCTTCATGGAAAACAAGTTTGGAAAGTCGGTGAAATACTATCATCGGGCCCTTGAGATAAGGCCGAGGGATGCGGCGTTCCATTTAAACCTGGGTACCTCCTACTACCACTTGAAGGAATATCCGCAGGCTGTGGAAGAATATCGCATCGCCCTGGGTTTGGACCCGAATGTCTTGACGGAGCAATCATCCCTCGGAACCGTCATCCGGGCCCGCGGGTCGGATACGGAGTTCTATTTCTACATGGCCAAGGCTTTTGCCTCGATTGGGCGGGCCGAGGATGCGGTGCGTTATCTCCGGCGTGCTTTCGAGGATGGTTTCGCCGACCCCAAGCGGGTGGAGGGAGACCCGGATTTCCAGAAGATCAGCCAACACCCGGCCTACGTCGAACTCATGAAGAACCCTCCCGTGGCCATCCGGAATTGAGCAGCAGGAGCGAAGGGCGCGCGGCGGACCCGGCTTCGCGCAATGCTATAATGATCAAGTCGGGTTGAGGTTTCATGCGAAGAGTGGTTGAATTCCTTGCGCTTTTGCTGTTTTGCTCTGCGCCGCTCGAGGCCTCTTCGGAGGTGCGGACCGTTCTGGTTTTCCCGTTTGAAAATCAGAGTTCCCGCTCGGATCTGAATTGGATTTCGGAAAGCTTTGCGGAGGTCGTTTCCGCCCGCCTGGCGCGACCCCAGAATTACACCCTGGATCGCGACGAACGCAACGCCGCTTACGCACAGCTCGGCATTCCCATCGACACGGCTTTGACCCTGGCCAGTGAATTCAAGGTGGCGCAAACTCTCGGCGTGGAATGGGCGGTCCTCGGCAGTTTCAACGTCAACGACAATCGTTTGACGGCCCGCACGCAACTTCTGGATGTTCCCCGGCTGAAGCTTTCGCCCCCCTTGGAAGTCTCGGGAGACCTGGCTGACCTGGTGGATCTCCAGACGCAGATTGCCTGGCGCATGCTGGCTGCGCACGACCCCACATTCACCGTGGGGAAGGAAGAAGATTTTCGGCGGCTTTTCCATGATATTCGCCTGGACGCTTTCGAGAATTATATTCGTGGATTGTTGGCCACGGAGGACGCGAGCCGCCTGCATTTCTTCGAGGAGTCGGACCGCCTCGACCCCTCGGATGATCGGGCCGCCTTCGCTCTGGGCCGGTTTTACTTCGATCAGAAGGACTATGCGAATTCCGCCAAATGGTTGCGCAAGCTGGAGGAATCCGATACAGGCTACGATGAGTCGTTGTTTCTACGCGCCGTGGACGAATTCTTCCTGGGGCACGAGCAGGCTTCAGAAAAGGAATTCGAATCTCTCTGGAAGCAGCTTCCCCTGAACGAAGTCTCCAACAACCTCGGTGTTTTGGAGGCCCGCCGCGGCCGCTATGACGAGGCCTTGGCGCATTTCGAGCCAGCTTACAAGAACGATCCCTCTGACCCTGACTTCTGCTTCAATCGCGGGGTGGCGCTTTGGTATGAAAAACGCTACCAGGATGCGGCAAACTCCCTCCAGGAGGCGGTGCGCGCCAATGATGAGGATTTTGAGGCGCATATCTTGCTGGCAGTGGTTCTGGAGAAGTTGGGAGACGGGGCCGGGAAACAGAGAGAGTTGGAGTGGATGTCCGGGCACGAAGTGGGGGCGGCGGGCGACCGCCTGGGAGACGTGCTCCCCCAACCGCGCATCAAGAAGAACTATACCGGCCGCGCCTTCCAGTTGCTGGAGTTGACGTTGCACAACGCTCTGGAGCAACGCCTGGCCAACGCCTCGCCCCAGGCACACAGCGACGCTCACCTGGCCCTGGGGAAAAAGTTCTTCGAGGAAAAGCGCTACGCGGAGGCTGACCGCGAGTTCGCAGACGTGGTTTCCTTGATGCCGGCTGACCCGCAGGGACATCTGTTGCTGGCTCAGACCCTCGAGGCCGAGGGCAAACATCAGGAGGCCGCCGGGGAACTGCAGACTTCCCTCAAGCTGAAGAACTCGACCCAAGCACACCTTTCCCTGGCGCGTGTTTACCTCTCGTTGCACCAGCCCGCTCTGGCTCGCACCGAGGCCCAGGGAGCTTTGGATCTCGACCCCCAGAATCAGGAAGCTGAACAGTTGGTCCACCAAATCCAGGTTGGAGCCACGTCTCCAAGGAAGACGCCTTGAACGCCAAAATGTTTCGTGGTGCACTCTTACTCGGGGTATTTCTTGCCGCTGCGTTATCTTCCAATCCCGTGCGTGCGGATCGCCCCCGGCCACGGGTGGTGTTGATCCATCTCGACATGATGATTCACCAGGTGAGCGCGGAGTACGTGGTGGAGGGAATTCGTCACGCCAATCAGCAGAACGCCGACGCTGTCCTGCTGGAATTGAACACGCCCGGCGGGCTGATGACCTCCATGCGGGACATCATCCAGGCCATCTACGATTCGCGCGTTCCCGTGATCACTTATGTGGCGCCCAGTGGGGGAAGCGCGGCGTCGGCGGGCTTCTTCGTCCTTTTGGCGGGCGACCTGGCCGTGATGGCTCCAGGCACCAACGCCGGCGCAGCTCATCCGGTCCTTCTGGGTGGATCGGATATCGGCAAGACCATGGAAGAGAAGATCGAAAACGACGCTGCGGCCTACATTCGTTCCATCGCCCAGAAACGCGGCCGCAATGTGCAACTGGCAGAGGAGGCGGTCCGCAAGAGCTCCTCTTTTAGCGATAAGGAAGCCCTCGACGACAAGCTGATCGATGCGATTGCCGGTTCACCCGCGGATATCTTTGCGAAATATGACGGCAAGGCGGTCGCACGATTCAACGGCGCCACTACGACGCTGCGCTTGACCAACGCGGAGGTTGAGCCCTACACGATGTTGAGGTTCGAGGCTTTTCTCGCTTGGGTAGCCGACCCCAATATCGCCTTCATCCTGGGTGCGATCGGGGTCTTGTGTTTGTACATTGAGTTCACGCATCCCGGCATGGTGGCTCCTGGAGTAGTGGGCGCCATTTCCCTGGTTCTGGCGCTTTATGCCTTCAACCTCCTACCCATTAATTATGCGGGCGCGCTGCTGATTCTCACCGCCCTGGTTCTGTTCGCGCTCGAAGCTAATCTCTCTTCGCATGGCGTGCTGGCGGTGGGTGGGATCGTGGCGATGGTGCTGGGGGCCCTGATTCTGATCAAGTCACCCTGGCCCGAGGCGCGCATTCATCTTTCCACCGCCCTGAGTGTGGCGCTGCCCTTGGGATTCATTACCGTTATCCTGGTGCGCTTTGCCATTGCTGCGAAGCTGCGCAAAGCGGTTACGGGCGAGGCGGGAATGATCGGTTTAGTGGGTGTGGCGCAAACCGACCTCGATCCGGCGGGGAAAGTCATGGTGCGTGGCGAATTGTGGGGGGCTCACGCAAGCGAGAAAATCCCCCAGGGCGCCCGAGTTCGCGTGCGCAAAATTGAGGGCTTGACCTTAGAGGTTGAGATAGCGCCGGAATCCCGGTAGACTGCGGACGCAGAAGGCAGTAGGCAGAAGGCAGAAGGCGGAAAGGAGCTTCAAATGGGCTACATCGTCGTGGTGGTTATTATTTTCATGTGGGTTTCAGCGTGTTTGAACGTGATGAGGGAGTATGAGCGGGCGGTGATCTTCCGCCTGGGACGGCTCCAGAAGCCGGATAAGGGGCCGGGGCTGATCTTTATCCTCTGGCCCATTGATAAGCTGGTCCGGGTTTCTCTCCGCGTGGTGGCGTGGGATATGCCCCCCCAAGACATCATCACCCGGGATAACGTTTCACTGAAAGTCAACGCGGTCGTGTATTTCCGCGTGATCAGCGCGCAGCAGGCGTTCGTGGAGCTCGAAAACTACCGTTATGCCGTTGAGCAGTTGGCGCAAACCACTTTGCGCTCGGTGTTGGGCGAAGTGGAGCTGGACGATTTGCTCTCCCAGCGTGAAAAGCTCAACAGCCGGCTGCAATCCATCCTGGACGAGCACACGGAGCCCTGGGGCATCAAGGTAACTAAGGTGGAAGTGCGCCAGGTGGACTTGCCGCAGGAAATGCAGCGCGCCATCGCCGCGCAGGCCGAAGCCGAGCGCGAGCGCCGGGCGAAGATCATCCACGCCGACGCCGAGTATCAGGCGTCCGCGAAACTTGCCGAAGCCGCCAACGTCATCGCCAAGGAACCCGTGGCCATCACCTTGCGATATCTCCAGACGTTAGTTGAGATCGGGACCGAAAAGAACACCACCGTAGTCTTCCCGGTTCCAGTCGAGTTACTGTCGGCTCTACTCGGCAAAGTGGGGCTTCCTCTGAAACCCGGCGAGGACGCGAAGAGTTAGTGTGGTGTCCCGGTTAATATTTGACAAGGCTGTCCGACCCCCTCACCCCCCAGCCCCTCTCCCCCAAAGGGGCGAGGGGAGAGTTAATTCTCTTGCCCTCGCCCCTTTGGGGGAGAGGGTGGCTGGCCGAGGCGTTCTCATCAGCCGAGGCCAGACGGGTGAGGGGGTTCTGCCCATTGTCAACTCTAGCACGGGACACCACACTAGTACTTGCTTGACTTAATTAGCGTACGTAACTGGCTGTTGGTCGCACTTTGATTTCAACGACTTAAAAATGCGCGAATTAATCCAAGCAAGTACTAGTGTCCTGAGTTAGAAGTTCGCTGATTAGTAGAGAACCTCCTCACCCCCGGCCCCTCTCCCCCAAGGGGGCGAGGGGAGAGTTGAACTTACACCCTCGGTCGCCGCGGCGACAGAGGGTGGACCGCAGCCGGCGTTTTCATCAGCCGGTGCGGGACGGGTGAGGGGTCACGTGGGCGTTTGAGAATTCCAGGAATTCAAAAACCATTAGCCGAAGCGATTTCTCATCGCCATCTTGCGAATCAGGAGGTCCACGGTGACCACGATGGTGCGAGAGCAGGAGGAGAGAGGACATTCCGCGCGGTACTTGATCCTCATTTTTCTCGCGTGCGTCGCAACTTGCGCAGTTTTCTTTTCGATGGGATTCATGGTGGGTTACAACGAGCGATTCTCCTCTTCGACGCCTAAGACGGAGGTTGTCACCGCGCCCACGGTCATTCCACCTACCGTAATCCCGCCGGCGGAGAGTGCGCAGGTTACGCCTCCCGTGGCGCCTGCCGGACAGACGAACCCCGCCCCGGACGCCGGCGTGACGCCGCCCGCAACGAAAGGGCCGGCCGGGACTGCTTCGGCGCCGCAACCCGTGACCCCCGCTTCACCAGCGGCGAAAGCCCCAGCGAGTCCGCAGCCTGCGGCCGCCGCCACTCCGGGCGAAGTGGGAGAGGGCATTACGCTGCAGGTCGCCGCGTTGCGCACCAAGCAGGATGCGGAAGCACTGGTCGGCATCCTGAAGGGGCGGGGCTATCCGGTCTTTCTGGTGGCGCCCGAATACGCGCACGCAGATGACAATCTTTTCCGCGTGCAGGTGGGCCCCTTCAAGACTCGTGACGACGCCGAAAAGGTCCGCGCCAAGCTTGCCCAGGAAGGCTTCAAACCCTTTATCCGGCACTGACTATTATGGATTTTGGATTGAATACGGAGGGTGCGGAGGAGTGAATAGCGCGGACCACCGCCGGCGTACTCATCAGCCGGGACGCGTGAGGGGGGCACCCCGGAACCAATTTGGAAGCGGGTAGGTTGCTCGGCGGAACCGCAGGTGAAAAGTCATAGGAAGAAAACGCATGAAGGCGGGGAATTTGGTGGGACTACGCCCGCGCTGGCCCGCGCAGCCCAACAACTGGGACAGTCCCACTTTCTTACAAAGGGTCGCGAGCGTACGAAAGTAAAGTGGGACACCATGCGACACCGAGTCCGAATTCCAGTCCCCGCGTCAAGCCGGACGTGCAGCGGGTAGAAGCGGGCAATGGTGAGTTAGTCGCAGTTTGTCTTTAACTGCGCTTCTAACATAAAAACCTCATAAAAGGGCTCCCGCTTGCAACCGATGAGCAATGACGGAATCGAAGTAGTTCCAGTCCGAAATCCGAAATCCAAAATCCAAAATCTAAAATCCTGGGCGGCCTGCGCGCTCAGTGGTCTCCTACTGGTAGCGTGCTTCCCCAAGATTCATCTCCCCGGTCTGGTGTGGGTCGCTTGCCTGCCCATGCTGATGGCATTGGCCGTTGAAAAGCGGCTGAAGTATGCGTTTCTTCTGGGGTATGGATGCGGCGCCGTGTTTTTCGCAGGAAGCTGTTATTGGTTTATAGATGTGATGGAAGGTTACGGGCACCTGGCGCCCGCGGTGGCGGTGGGTGTTCTGGTCCTCTTCGTCATCGTTGACTCGACCTTCTTCGGCGCCTTTGGCCTGCTCATGGGATGGGCGGCGCGCCGCTCGACGGGTTGGGCGCTGGCTCTCAGTCCCTTCCTGTGGGTGGCGATGGAGCTGGCGCGAACCTACCTGATCACGGGTTTCCCCTGGAACCTTCTCGGCTATGCCATGCAGGCTTCCGGCTTGCGGCAGGTGGCCTCCGTCACTGGCGTGTATGGACTTTCATTCCTCGCTGTCGCGACAAGCGCGCGCCTGGCTTGGATGTTGCTTTCGCGTGGACGCCTGGCGGTCTGCGTCAGCGTGGCGTGCTGGGTTGTGCTGTTGTTGTTCGCCCAGTGGAAACTGTTGCCGCCTCCTGAACCCGCGGGCCGGGAATTGGCTTTCCTGGTGCAGCCGAACGTGCCGTTAGACGATAAGTTGCTGGAGGCCTGGGCGCCCTGGCGCGATCCCACCAAGCTTCAGCAACTCGTCCAACTCAGCCTTTCTGCGGTCGATCAAAACCCCGATCTGTCGAAGAACGAGCCGTTACCACCAGCGCGACTGCAGCTTCACCACCCCTCATGATTTGGGCGGAGAATCCCGCGCCCTTCTATTTCACCCGCGACCCGGTCTTTCGCAACGCTTTGGAGAATCTGGCGCGGCAGGCGCACGCCTATGTTATAGCTAACAGTGTCATTCCACTCGATTTAGCCGATAAGTCGATTACCAATAGCGCCATCACTCTCGACCCCCAGGGGCACGAAGTGTCACGGTATGATAAAATTCATTTGGTGCCCTTCGGTGAGTATGTTCCGTTCTGGGCGCTCCCCGGGCTGGTGGAAAAGATCACGTCGGAGGTGGGGAACTTCGTTCCGGGTTCGAGTTACTCGGTGGCGAAGACGCCGGCGGGGGGCGTGGGCGTCATGATCTGCTACGAGGCGATCATCCCGCAACTCGCTCGGAAACTGACGGCGGCGGGCGCGGGCGTGCTGGTGAATATCTCGAATGACGGGTGGTACGGCGAAACCGCGGCGGCGTACCAGCATTTGGAAATGGCCCGGCTGCGCGCTATCGAAAACCATCGCTACCTGCTGAGGGCTACCAACGACGGCATAACCGTACGGATCGACCCTTACGGCCGGGTGACACAGCAAATCCCGCGACATCGGCAGATGGTGATGCCTGCGCACTTCAACTTTGAGTCGCGCCAGACCTTCTATTCGGCCCACGGGGATGTGTTCGCGTGGCTCGCGGCGGCGATGGCGGGTTTGATTCTTGGCTGTACACCCTACGGAGTGAAATCTGAACGCTAGTGACAGTTTATGAGGGTTTATGCGCGCTTATTAACCCTTGTCAAGGAGTAATCGTGATCGAAGAACTGCAACGGGAATTTGACGAACTCAAGAAGCGTAGCGCTGACCTCCGGAGTTTTCTTTGACGCTCCCCAACGCCGCAAGGAAATGGAAGCCCTCGAGAAGCAAATCGCCGAAGGCAACATCTGGCAGGATCAGGAAGCCTCCCAAAAGATCATGACGGCGCGCAAGCGTCTCCAGGAAATACTGGAGAGCGATGAGAAGCTGGCGCGCCGCCTGGCCGACACGGAGACGTATTTCGAGTTGCTGCGCGAAGGGGAGAACATCACCGCGGAGCTGCGCACCGACCTGAACGCGCTCCGGCAGGAAGTGGACCGCCTGGAAACGGCAACGCTCCTTAGCGGTGAAACCGATCACCTGAACGCCATTGTCACCATCCATCCCGGCGCAGGGGGCACGGAATCGCAGGACTGGGCTGACATGCTGCTGCGCATGTACCGGCGCTGGGCGGAACAGCGTGGCTTCAAGTTCACCTTGAACGATTATCAGCCCGGGGACGAAGCGGGGCTGAAATCCGCGACCTTTACCGTGGAAGGGGAGTATTCCTACGGATTGTTGCACGGGGAAAGCGGGGTGCATCGGCTGGTGCGGATTTCGCCTTTCGACGCGAATCAGCGGCGGCACACCTCCTTCGCTTCGGTCTTCGTCAGCCCTGAGATCGATGAGTCGATCCAGATTGAGATCAAGCCCGACGAAATCCGTGTGGACACCTACCGCTCCGGCGGGAAGGGCGGCCAGCACGTGAACACGACGGATTCGGCGGTACGCGTTACCCATATTCCTACCGGAACCGTGGCCCAGTGCCAGAACGAGCGCTCGCAACACCGCAATCGCGAAGTGGCCATGAAGTTTCTGCGCTCGCGACTTTACGAGCTGGAGTTGCGCAAGCGACGGGAAGTGGCGGATAAGTTGGAGGCTTCCAAGGCGGACATCGACTTCGGCAGCCAGATTCGCTCCTACGTGCTGCACCCGTATCGGCTGGTGAAAGACCATCGGACGAAATTGGAGATTGGCGACGCGGATCGCGTGCTGGAAGGGGATCTGGACCCCTTGATCCAGTCTTACCTGCTCTCACGACGCGGGGTGGTCAGCAGCAAGTAGCGAGCGGTTTGTGTAAGTTCCAGCTATCGGACTTTTCGAGCCACCCTGGGCAGCGGCCCATAGGCGTTAACCTAAATAAAGACTTGTTCCCGAGTACGACGTGGCAGAACTTCGAATCAGCCCCGCGGGGTGGTCGGTAAACACCAGGCGACCAGGCAGGATCTCGAGTCCGCAGTCGGTGTAACTTCCGGGTGGCCGACAATGCGACCGGAAGCACCGCGCCACATCGGCGTAAAGGGCATTATAGGGCCAAGTAGAACCTGCATTTCTGCGATCGCCGTACAAGCTTAACTGAACCTCCGTCTAAACAGACATCTGCAACAGTCTGACCTCTGTTTCGGCGGGGCGATTTTTCGGTATACTCGAAGGGTCAGTGGGCCGACCTCTGCACTCGTGCAAATCTTGCATTTTTTGTCGATGCACTCATGCGGGAGTTGGCGTGCGCGAGATAGCATGCTGGACTGTAGTACGGTCCCGAACGGTGCTCCGAAAGACACTTGAGCTATGGAAAAAGAATGGTTCGAAATGGCGGTAATCCGCAGGCGTCGCTTCGATGGCGCAGTATGGATCCCACTCCGTGCAAGCCAAAGAATCGGAGAAGGCAGGCGAGGATATCTCGGGTACAAATCAGAGTTCTTCGGGGCGGGGTCGCTTGCGGTTCCGCAAAGAAAACGCGCCGCAGCCGAGACCTTGGGCTGGATGGATATTGGCATTTCGCATGATCACGGAGGCTATGTAGAGCGTCGTCGTTACGTAGCAGCGGATGAGCAAGGACACAGTTCGCTTAAGGGAGCGATCCCATTAGTTTTGTCGCAGCGTGGCAATTCCATTGACCCGCCAACCTGGCACATCCACCAGGACTTTGTGGTCACGCTTGGCCTGAAGCGGGAGGGAAACATCTGGGTCGCGATGGACGAGGACTACATCGAAGTGGTCCGAATGAGAGTGGACAACGAGGGCCGGCCGAGCCTGCTCGAGGTGCGCGCCGACCACCTTAAGGACTACTTGTGCGCAAGACGAATGGCACTTCTCGTCTCTTGGTACCGGGAGCGTGAAGAAGTTGTCGAATCAAAGCCGGAATTTGAGTGGCCCAAACCGGACGGTGCATACAAGAATGGTGAGCGGTGGGAGGGCCGCATTCAGGAGATACACGAAGGGGGACACGAGTTTGGCGGTTCAATGGCAGTCGTGCACATGACTCGACCCAACCTTGACTTCGGTGAGGACGTGCCACAAATCGGAAGTTCCGACGAGATGGCGTCCTCTACTTTCACGCGGAAGCTTTCACAAGGGCGAAAGTTGTTTCGCGTTGTTGGCGAGGTCTGGCGCGACGAGTGGATTGAGCCTGGGGCACGGAGCATCCGCATTCGCCGCGACAAATCAGATTCGGTAATCTCGTTTACAGTCGATGCAGCAGGCGAAAAGCAAACAGCCGAGATTTTGAAGGAAAGTGGCAGGTGGTTATGGTTCAGGCCGGATGTAATACCTGCTCTGGCGGAGCGGCGCGGTGGAGCGTTGCGGTGGTACACCAGGGAAACGGGCGGCGTGAGTGGATGGCCGCATGGATACATCCCCTTCGGCGTCAACAACCTCGGACTGGTGAACGCATACGCCAAGGATGTCGCATTTCTTCCGGAATGGCTCCAGCGCGTTTGGGCCGGGTTCAACGTAAGCCCAGAAGGTAAGGTTTGCGAGGAGTTATTTTCGGCGCAGGCACAGGGAGTGCCCGCGGACACTCAACCACCGGAGCCGTTTCTTTCCATCGGCGTCGCAACGCTGAACGATGCGTTCGTGAACCGGTTCCGAGTACCGCTGTTCCGTTCGTTCGACCCCGAGGAGGCCTTCAAACCTTGCCACCGCTTCAGGGCTCTGACCACGTCGGGTCTCTATGGTCTGGCGAAAGACCTAGTGCGCGTCGTTGTTGAGCACATTGATACGGCAGTTCTTCACAAGATCGTGCCGCCTCCGCCCAAAGAGATCCGGGGTTCCCTAAAGTCACTCGAAAAGGTTCTCGCCACCCTAACAGGGGACCAGCCGGCGCGCGCCTTACTCGGCCCCTTACATGGCATCTACAACCTCAGGCTTGCAGATGCGCATGTCGCTAGCAAGGACCTCGACGAAGCCTATGAACTTGCTCGGGTTGACAGAGCTTTGCCATTCGTAATGCAGGGAAGAGACCTGCTAAGTACCTGCGTGACTTCACTTCACATGATCGCGGACGCCTTTAGCTGAGCGGAGGAACGTGAACTGGACAGGTGGACGCAGCCCTGTCGCCGGATGCCCTTCGACAAAAACTTCGTGGTTCGTATGAAGCCACAACCACAAACCTCTAGCAATGACCTCGGACGCCATTCCCGAGCGCTTCGCTTTCCGCTAAGTCGGCTTACCGTAGATCTGGGCGGCGACCAACTTCCGGATCACGCGCGACTCGGAAGTTTGCCCCGGAACCGGCTGGCAGCGACCCTCTCCGGCGCGCCGGAGGCGATCGCTCCTGCCTTACACCGTTGGGTACCCTGTATCGTTGCCTATTCGGAAACTATACACAGCGCCATAAATTGTAGCGGCGGTCGGCGCCTGCCCCGCCTTGGCGGGGACCGCCGGTCGGCGCTCATAGAGCGCTGCTACAGCCGAATGCACAAACACTTATGGCGCTGTGCATAGCGCCTCAATCTGACAGCGTTGGCTCAACGTTGACAGGGGCTCAAGTTAACGCTTATGGGGCAGTGGCCGTGATTCCCTTAGAGGTCTTAGTTGGCGCCACTTGGGTGCAAACCTGCCCCATTCGCATCTAATTCGCGACAAATGGGCCTAGGTTTTAGCGAGAAAGGCCAGAAACCGTTGACACTTTTGCTTGCCGTGTGCTACGGTTTTTGGTTTGTGTGTCCCCTGGAATTCTTAACTGACCGGAAGGAGGCTCTGCGTGGGCGGGCCGAAGCATCACTATCTTTTTACCTCTGAATCTGTTACCGAAGGACACCCCGACAAGATTTGCGATCAGATTTCTGACGCCGTTCTCGACGCGGTGCTTAGGGAAGACCCTCGCGGGCGCGTCGCCTGCGAATCCATGGTCAAGGACCAGTCGGTCTATGTGGCCGGAGAAATCACCACCTCCGCCAAGCCGGACATTGAGAAGTTGGTCCGCGACACCGTAAGGGATATTGGTTACAACGACCCCAGCGGCGGCTTCACCCCGGATTTGTGCCAGGTGATCGTCAACCTGACCCGCCAGAGCGCCGACATTGACATGGGCGTAGGCACGGGCGGGGCAGGCGACCAGGGATTGATGTTCGGGTTCGCCTGCGATGAGACGGAAGAGTTGATGCCGTTTCCCATCATGACCGCGCACAAACTCTGTCTGCGTTTGGCGGAAGTGCGGCGCAAGGGGATTCTCGATTTCATACGCCCGGACGGCAAGTCGCAAGTCACGGTCGAGTACGACGGCTCGAAGCCGGTGCGGGTGGACGCGGTGGTGGTTTCCACCCAGCACTCCGCGGCGGTCAGCAATGAGACCTTGCGCGCCGGCGTTATGGAATGCGTGATCAAGCCCGTCGTTCCTGCCCACCTGCTCGATTCGGAAACCAAGTACCACATCAATCCCACTGGACGCTTTGTGACCGGCGGGCCCGTAGGCGACTCCGGCCTGACCGGACGCAAGATCATTGTGGACACATACGGCGGCAGCGCCCACCATGGCGGCGGATGCTTCTCAGGGAAAGACCCCACCAAGGTGGATCGCTCCGCCACCTACATGGCGCGCTACATTGCCAAGAACATCGTGGCGGCGGGCATCGCGGGCCGGGCGGAAGTACAGCTTGCTTACGCCATTGGCGTGGCGGACCCGGTTTCCGTCATGGTGGATACTTTCGGGACCGGGCGGATCGACAATAGCCAACTCGAAAGTTTGATTCGCAAGCATTTCAAATTGACGCCCCGGGGAATCATTGAGTCGCTTAATCTCCAGCGTCCTATCTATAAGAAGACCGCGGCCTATGGCCACTTTGGCCGTCCCGAGCCCGAGTTTACCTGGGAGAAGACGGATAAGGCCGCCATCCTGAAGAAGGAGGCTGGACTCTAAATGCCTTCCACTAAAAGATTGGCAGGTGATGTAAAAGACCCTGCCCTGGCCGCCAAAGGAAAACTCCGGATTGAATGGGCCAATCAATGGATGCCCGTTCTGCAGCTTATCCGCAAGCGCTTTATCAAGGAACGGCCCCTCGAAGGCGTGCGGATTTCCGCCTGCCTGCACGTGACGACCGAGACCGCAAACCTGGCCATTACGCTCCGCGACGGAGGCGCCGACGTTGTGCTGTGCGCTTCCAATCCGCTGAGCACCCAGGATGATGTGGCGGCCTCGCTCGTTAAGGATTTCAAAATCCCCACCTATGCCATCAAGGGTGAAGACAAGAACACGTATTACTCCCACATCGTTTCGGCGCTCGATCACAAACCGCAGATCACCATGGATGACGGCGCGGACCTGGTCACCATGATTCTGACCAAGCGGCAGGAACTGGTGGCGGGGGTTGTGGGTGGAACGGAAGAGACCACCACGGGCGTGATCCGGCTGCGCAGTATGGCCAAAGACGGCATGCTGAAGTATCCCATCGTGGCGGTAAACGACGCGGATACCAAGCACCTCTTTGACAACCGTTACGGGACGGGGCAATCGACGATTGACGGGATTCTGCGCGCCACCAACCTGCTCTTTGCGGGTTTGCACGTGGTGGTTTGCGGCTATGGCTGGTGCGGACGGGGCGTGGCGATGCGCGCCAAAGGGCTGGGTTCTGACGTCATCATCACCGAGATCAATCCCACCCGGGCGCTGGAAGCCGTCATGGATGGCTTCCGCGTGATGCCGCTTGCCGAAGCCGCCAAAGTGGGCGACCTGTTCGTGACGGTGACCGGGAACAAATCCGTCATCGCCACTGAACATTTCCGCGCTATGAAGGATGGCGCCGTGGTGGCGAATTCCGGCCACTTCAACGTGGAAATTGACCTGCCTGCTTTGGATAAGCTGTCGCTCAGCAAGCGGCAGACGCGTGAATTTGTGGATGAGTATACGCTGCGCGACGGGCGCAAGGTTTACGTGCTCGGCGAAGGGCGGTTGATTAACCTGACGGCGGCGGAAGGTCACCCGGCCGTGGTCATGGATATGAGCTTCGCAGACCAGGCGCTGTCGGTTGAGTACATGGTGAAGAACGCGAAAAGCCTGGAAGCCAAGGTCTATCCCGTTCCCACCGAGATCGATAAGAACGTGGCCCGGCTGAAGCTGCAAGCCATGGGCATCTCAATCGATAAGCTGACCCCCGAGCAGGAAGAGTACTTGGCCTCCTGGTCGGAGGGGACGTAGCCATGCAGCTTTCAGCTCTCAGCGATCAGCTTTCAGCTCACACTCCAACCGCAAGGCGGTGGCTGAAAACTGGTAACCGAAAATAGCGCGCCCCCTGGGGCGGCATACCGGGCCTCGGCCCGGTGCTACGGGTAGCTGAGAGCTGATCGCTGAGAGCTGATAGCTAACTATGAAAGAATTCGCGACTTGGGCGTTGGACACCGCATTCAAACGCGGTGCCACGTACGCGGAAGTACGAGTGCTCGATACTCGCCAGCGTTACCTTTCCACCAAAAATGGCCAGTGTTCCCAGGTGCGGGAATCGCAATCGCTGGGATTGGGCGTGCGCGTCATCGCGGGCGGAGCGTGGGGTTTTGCTTCCACCGATAGTTTGACCCGAGCGAACGTGGATCGAACCGCGGCCCTGGCGGTCGAGATCGCCCTGGCGAGTGCTCTGGCCAAGAAGCACGACGTGGAGTTGGCGCCGGAAGAGAAGATTGTGGACCGCTGGGCGGCGCCCTGCCGCATCGACCCGTTCTCCGTTCCCATTTCCTCGTGTCTCGAACTGATGTTGAAGGTGGACGGGGAATTGCGCAAGGTGCAAGGCATCACCCTGGCTGAAACCGCCATGGATTTTCGCCGCATCGAACAGCTCTTCCTTTCCAGCCTGGGCTCGGAGATCTACCAGTTGAAGACCCAGACAGGCGCGGGATACGTCGCCACTTCCTTTGCGGGAACGGAAATCCAGCGGCGCTCCTACCCCAATTCGTTCGGCGGGCAATACCAGACAAAAGGCTATGAGCTTGTGGAAGAGCTTAACCTGCTGGAGAACGCACCTCGTGTCGCGGAGGAGGCTGTGGCGTTGCACTCCGCGGAGCAATGCCCGGCGGGCGTGAAGGACATCATTCTGGATAGCTCGCAGTTGGGCTTGCAGATTCACGAATCCATCGGGCACCCCATTGAGCTTGACCGCGTGCTGGGCACGGAAGCGAATTTCGCCGGCATGAGCTTCCTGACCCTGGAGAAGTTGGGCACGCTCAAGTACGCGTCTGACATCGTCAATGTGGTTGCGGACGCTACGCCCGCGCACGGGCCTGGGCTCGGCACGTTCGCTTATGACGACGAAGGCGTTCCCGCGCAGTGCACGCCAATTATCAAGGACGGACAGTTCGTCGGCTACCTTTCCTCGCGTGAGACGGCGCCCGCCATCGGCCTGAAGCGGTCCAGCGGATCCATGCGCGCCGAAGGCTGGAATCGCATCCCCCTGATCCGCATGACGAATGTGAGCATTCTCCCCGGCGCCTGGAAACCGGACGATTTGATTGCCTCGAACTGACGACGGCATTTATATGGAGACTAACCGCAGTTGGTCGATTGACGACCGGCGCTACAACTTCCAGTTCGGCACCGAAATCGGCTGGGAAATTCGCGGCGGCAAGAAGACCCGGATGCTCAAGAACCCCAGCTACGGCGGCATCACCACAGAGTTCTGGAATTCCTGCGACGCGATCTGCGGCCCGGATTACTGGACGCTCTGGGGAACGCCGAATTGCGGCAAAGGACAGCCCATGCAGACCATGGGCACGGGACATGGGGCCTCACCCGCGCGCTTCCGCAAAGTGCAGGTGGGCGTCGCCTACCCGGGATGAAATCGTTGAATCACTAAATCGCCAAATTTCTCCATGAACCTGACCCGACAACGCGCTGACGAACTTTTCGACAAAGTGCTGAAGTACTCGACGGCGGATGAGACCGAAGCCATGATCTCGTCCACCGCCTACGCGCTCACGCGTTTTGCCAACAACGCTATTCACCAGAACGTGGCGGAGGAGACCGGATCGCTTTCGGTGCGGCTGGTCAGCGAAGGGCGCATGGCGCGCGCCAGCACCAACAAATTTGACGAAGCCTCCATCCGGCAA
The DNA here is from genome assembly GCA_963804995.1 of uncultured Acidobacteriota bacterium. Lineage (GTDB taxonomy): Bacteria > Acidobacteriota > Terriglobia > UBA7540 > UBA7540 > Bog-366. The sequence goes on along the minus strand of CAWDSK010000006.1, from coordinate 56,896 downwards.
CTCTGCGAAAACGCTTTGGTGCTGGCGCGCTTGCAGCCGCCTGACCCGGAGTTGCTGCCGATGGCCAGCCCGCAGACTTACCGCGCCGTAGATCGCTCTTTCAAGGAGACCGCGGACCTTACCCCCCAGACCCGGGCGGAGACCGTGCAGCAAGTGGTGGCTCGCGCTGAGCAGGACCACCTGACGGCGGCCGGCGTGTTTTCAAGCGGCAGTTCCGCCTACGGCCTCTTCAACTCGCGCGGCTTGCGGGCCTTCCATGAAGAGACGATGTCGGAATTCTCGGTGACCATGATGTCGGACTCGAGTTCCGGCTGGGCGAAGAAGACCGCGCCTTACTGGATGGAACTCGATCCGCCCGCATTGGCCGAGCGCGCTGCCCAGAAGGCCCTGGCCAGCCGCGAGCCGCGTCAGATCGAGCCCGGGCGTTACACAGTGATTCTTGAGCCTGCGGCCATGCTCGACCTTTTGGGTTTCATGATCCTCGACTTCAGTGGCCTGGCGGTCCATGAGCAGCGCAGTTGCCTGACCGGCCGGGTAGGCCAAAAGGTGTTTGGTAAGAACATCAACTTTCGCGATGACGTTTTCCACCCGCTCCAGACCGGCGCGCCCTTCGACGGGGAAGGGGTACCGCGTCAGCGCGTGGCGATTGTCGAAAAAGGGGAAGTGAAAAACCTGGTTTACGCACGCCAGACTGCCCATAAGTTGGGTGTGCAGCCCACTGGCCACGGCTTCCCGCTGCCCAATGAGATCGGAGAAGCTCCCGTCAATATCGTTATGGACGGAGGCCGCACGGCAGTGGAGGAGATGATTCGCAAGACAGAGCGCGGCCTGCTGGTGACCCGCTTCTGGTATATTCGCGAAGTCGATCCCTATAAGAAAATCCTGACCGGCATGACGCGCGACGGAACGTTTTGGATCGAGGGCGGGCAAGTGCAGCATGGCGTCAGGAACTTGCGCTTCAATCAGAGCCTGGTGGATATGCTGGGGCAAGTGGAAATGATGAGCCCGCCGCAACGCACCGCCGGCGAAGAGTCATTTGAAATGGTCGTCCCCGCCGCCAAGGTTCATGAATTCAATTTTGCTTCCACCACGAAATACTGACCAGCCGGGAAGCCCTCGCGAGTTTTGTTATGCTCGGCTCTGCTTGCGGAGTGAGCGTCTTCCGTATTGACTTTTTCTGAAGTGCCACGGCCGACCTGCCCCGATCCATCGGGGTCTTGGCCGTGACTGCGGCACGGGCGGGAGAAGCTGTGAAAAAATCCCCGCATAACTTTCACCGCAGAGGCGCGAAGGCGCAGAGGTTTGAAAACAAAGGGTCATTTCTCTGCGTCTCAGCGACTCAGCGGTGAAAATGGTATTTTTTCACACCTTCGGACGCCCGTGGCACCTCAAAATGTGTCGCCACCGCTTCTTGACAACTTCCGCGAGTGGGTGTTAGAAAAATAGATTGCCTCTGGGGCGCTATCGTCTAGGGGTTAGGACGTTAGATTCTCAATCTGAAAACCCGGGTTCGATTCCCGGTAGCGCTACCAAATCTGTAACTTAGCATTTCAACCGCATAAACAATGGCGATCCATGTGGTCCTGGAGTAGTTCTTTCCTGTCTCTTGGAGTCTCGCAAGTCTATATCGTGCGCTATAGAAATGGACAGTAAATGGACAGTAAGTTTCCGATTTCTTGTGCATGAGTGAGCGGGTCCGAAGCGGGGGACAGCAAAAGGCCAAGCGAGATACTACCGCTAGTTACGATCGCTCTCGGAGCTGCCGACTGACGTTGTGTTGCGGGCCGGCTGGATCTTGGCGTGGAAGGGCGTTTATCAGGCGGAATCCGGATTAATGGGTATGGCGAGCACGCTGCGCGACACGATTGACTTGCTCAAGATGGGGCGGTCGTTGCCGATCGCGGTCATGCCTGTCGTTGCGGCTTGGACTCTACGACGGTAGGTCAGCAAGGCAATCGTCTGGCGGGGAAACTTCGATCTGGCGACGTCCAAAGTCCGAGGACTGGGAAGAACTGCTGCTACCTGAGATTGAGCGGTTTCAGAAGCGGGGCACAGAGGTGGAGTTCCGCGCTAATGCCACCTTCGCCAAGCAGGAGATTCACGAGGCGCTGATGGAGCGGGGGGTGAAGCATCCAAGAAACCCAAGCTCGGGCTAAGTGCCACAGAAAGTTTCATGGACGATTTCTTCTGGTCGCGGTGGCGCTTCGAGGTCAATGTATTCGACCGAGTCAGCGTAGGGCGCGGTTAGGGCATCGACGAGACGGTGGAACGGGCCAAAGTCGCCACCATAGGCGCTCTGGATGGCTTGCTCGACGCGGTGATTGCGCGGGATAAGGATCGGGTTGGCAGCGCGCATTTCGGCGAGACGCAGGGCGGGGTTGGCTTCGCGACGCCATTGGGCGAACCATTGTGCAAAAGGCTGGGAAAACATCGCCTCCAGCGCCGTTGAATCCTCTCCCTCGGCGAGACGTGTGAGGTGGCGGAAAAAGAGGGTGAAATCGATCTCCTGGGCGGCGAGCAGATCGAGACCTTCCTGGATGAGCGCGACGGGCGCCTCAGGGGGGAGACCAAATTTGGCGCGGAAGCGGGCGATGTATTGGCACTGGAATCGCTCAGGATATCGGGAGAGAACTGCTTCGGCAATCTTGGTCGCTTCGCCAGGATCCTCAGACAATAAGGGCAACAGGGTTTCCGCGAAGCGGGTGACGTTCCAGAGCCCGATGTCGGGCTGGTTACCCCAGGCATAGCGCCCACGGGAGTCGATGGAGCTGAAGACGCACTGCGGGTGGAAGGCGTCCATGAATGCGCACGGTCCGTAGTCGATCGTCTCCCCAGAGACGGCGGTATTGTCCGTATTCATCACCCCGTGGATGAAGCCGAGAGACATCCACTGGGCGATCAGATCCGCTTGGGCCGCTGCGACCGACTCGAGCAAGGCCCCATAGGGATGGGGTGCTTCGGCCGACGCCGGGTAATGCCGGGCAATAACATGGTCGGCGAGCAGCCGCAGAGCATCGATATCCTTGCGTGCCAGAAAATACTGAAAAGTTCCCACGCGAATGTGACTTGCGGCAACGCGGGTGAATACACCGCCAGGGAGCATCCCTTCCTGGCGCATGATTCTTTCGCCGGTAGCAACCGCGGCCAGCGCTCGCGTCGTGGGAACTCCCAGCGAGGCCATGGCTTCGCTGACAATGTATTCGCGGAGCACGGGGCCGAGGGCGGATTTGCCATCGCCGCCGCGCGAGAATGGCGTGCGCCCTGAGCCTTTTAATTGCATATCGTAACGCGCGCCATTCGTGCCGATCACTTCACCGAGAAGGAGGGCACGGCCGTCACCGAGTTGGGGTACGAATCCACCGAACTGGTGGCCGGCATAGGCTTGTGCTATCGGCTCGGCACCCTCGGGAATCGCGTTGCCCGCGAGCATCGCCACTCCGTCGGTAGATTGCAGCCAGTCGGTGTCCATCGAGAGCTTTGCCGCGAGTCCGAGGTTGAGACGGATGAGCTTCGGTTCCGGAACAGGGGCGGGTTTCTGATTGGTGAAGAATCGTTCCGGCAGTCGGGCATAGGTGTTGTCGAAGAGAATGTTCATTGAAGGACAAACTGATGGGAACAGGAAGGGATAGCGGGCATACCCAGCCTACTCTTCTCCGGCCCGGGCTTTTCGTCAGTCACCCGACCCTTTAAATCCGTATTTCCATTTTGGAATCCTGATCCACTTCAGTATACCTTCTCCAGGTCTGTTCGCGACGGCAATTTTGTCCTTCAGCACACCATCCGCCCATCACCAACATTCAGTGTTGGAGTCGTGGACTTTGATTCCCCTTGCCAGGATCTCGTCAACCAACTGCGCCACGGCTGGCGTAACCTCGCCGTCTCCGGGAACGACCGCCGCCCACTCGATGTTTTCCCGGAATTCCTTTGTAGAAATGCTCCATGTCCGTAACGAATCAGGCGTTGTCTGCGCGATTTGGATGATAGTCCAATGCCGGGCGAGAGCCAGCGCGGTCGCTCGATCCGGCAATGGACCTCGCACGATGAAGTGGTTATTCCCAAGCACCAAAATGCCGATCATCTCGCCTCAACCCTCAATTCGCGTGTCGGGAATGGCGCGCCCGATGGCGAAGTGATAGATTACCTGCTGTGGTAGCAGGATGGTATCCTGCCGCTCGGCAACTGCCCCGGGGTTCTCTCGGGCCTTCCTCTTTTTGTACGACTGATCATCGTCTGGGCCGCAATTCGCCGCATGGAGATGGAGCGGGTCCGGACTCCGCGTTGCCGCGTGACGGCTCGCCGGTGATCCCAGCATGATGAGTGCTGCGTGCTCCGCGGCATCGACCGAAGCATCCAGCGTGTTGTCGCCTTCATCTAGAAACCCGAGGTAACGGTGCACCTCATCGTCGTAAAAGGCGCCGATGCCGGTGGCATTCCAGTTCAATGCTTCCGCCCCCAGGTACAGCCGCTGCCCGATCGCCCCGGCTTCGTAATGGATATACCGATAGCCCCGATTTCCGAACACCCGAGGTGCCCGCGCCAGGTCTGCAACCATTGACATGGCGAAGCAGGCGTTTCCCGCCAGGGGTTGCTCAAGACTGAGATAAGCCGCCTGGCGTTCAACATTCTCGCGACGGAGCTGCTCCAAACTTCGGCTTTTTCTATCCCAACGGTATATCCCGGGCTCGCAGCCGCGGACGCGGTGGATATAGAGGTACAGGGTCACGAAATCTATCGATGGCTCCACCTGTGGCTCCGGGCCCTGGAAGTTCCCACGCCAATCCGCGGGCCAGTCCCGTGTCGCAAAATCCAGCAGTTGTTCCACAGAGGCGCGCTCGAAGGGTCGAGTCCGTGGGTCAAATTCGAGCGCCGAACGACGTTGGCGCGCGATCACTCCCAGCAGGGCATCGCGCGCTGGTTCGGGCAAAGATTCGGGCACACTGGGCGCTGCTTCAGTATTTGCCATTGGCAGGAGAGGCCGTGGGCCCAAAGGATCAGGCAGGATCGTGGCGCAATGGATTCCAAGCAAAAGTTCGTAGGGTACTTCCTCGGCCGATAAATCGTTGGGAATACCGGCAAATGCTTCCTCTAAACAGGAAGGTGCTCGCTCCGCCGGCCTTCTCGACGGAAACACTAAGAAGGCCATGGGCGCCTCATCGCCACCGGCTAAGCCGAGGGCACTCGTGAGGCGGGAATCTGCGAAGTGGGTGATTGCGCCACCGGACAGTCCCAAGGCGCGAGCCGCGAGCAGCAGGCTCATCATTGCGTGACCCAAATCAAGACAGCAATAACGATAGGCACGGCTGCGGTACTTCCAAGCCTCGCGCCAGAAAATCGAGGTCAGCCCTACAATCAGCGGCGATTCCGCCGCCCAGGGAATTGCGAGGTCTTGCGCGAGTCGGGCTGTCCGAGCGCCCGGACACAGCAATTCCAGCGCGTGGAGATCGGCGCGGTAATGATAAAAGCCGTCGCCGAGGTCCGCGAACCCTCGTAGCGCCAAGTAGACTTCCGTGGGGTGAAGATTTCCTGAAGAGGGATTTACTCGCAGGCTGTAGTGATGGTCCGAATTCGGGACCCTCTTTTGGGCGCTGATCGCCATGGAGTGCCAGAGCAACTGACTGAGCCAGATCTTGTCCCGCGGAGCTGGATTGTGATCTTCAATTTCATTGTCGCTGGCCACGCTTGCTCCGGCCGCAAGCAATGTCATGGCAGCGAATGTTCCGATGTTTGGAAAGCCAGGTTCAGGCGGGAGCAGGATAACGGGGGCACCTTCATAAGTGCGGAAAGGATCAGGTTGATTATCCCAATCGAGATAATGCGCAGTGGTGTGAACCGATTGAAAGGTATGCTTCGTAGCCTGGTGATAGGCGAATAGACGATGGGTTTCTTTGTTGAAGCTGCCGCAGTGTGGATCGTCCCATGCACGCGAGAGAAAGCGAGTCATTCAGTTATCCCTATCTTGTCGCTCGTCATGGGTCATCTCTTAATCCGATCTGACATAGACAGCCTTTTTCCGATCGCGACTATCCACTGCACCGCCTATCGTAGATTAGATTGTTCCCGATAGCACGCCAACACGTCAAATTCGTGGGTGGCTCATTCACTTCTTCTGTATGCGCCAGCCGCGGTAGTAAATTAGAGGGACGACTTGTGATCTCACGGTAACAGTGAATTCTTCTCCTGTGCGCCGTCGGGCACAGCCGCCATTTGACACGGCTAACACCGCCACAGTTCGCCTAAGCGGGAACATTACTATCATGTCCGTCAACACGCTTGGGAAGACTGTACCAGGCGACCGAAGAGTCCGATGTCTTCAGTGGGACTCAGGCAAGTGGGATTCGAGCATGAAAGGGCGTTTTTCGTTCCCAATCCGGCGAAGTACCCGCGTCAGCAGCCGCGGTCGACGGCGTCACCGTGCTTTTTGTGATCAAGCAGGATTTTCAGGCGCTCTGTCTCGCTGATCCCCAAGTTCCTCTCAAGGTCTTGCGGGTCGTATTGTAAGGGCCGTGACAAAAGTCATCGTCATGTGCCCGTTGCTCCCCTAACATCAATAAATCAAGCGTGGCCATAAGGCATCGACATGGCCCGCAATGGGGGCATGAATGGCAGACACGTCCGGTAGTGCTACAGGTCTCTCTCCGTGGTGGCGACATGCGGCGATTCTCGTCATGATCGGTGGTTTCTCGGTTCTATCTTTCGTAACCGTCTTGACCTACACGAACGCCCCTCCCATTCCCGACAAGGCCGTGGATGCGGCGGGAAATGTAGTATTCACAGGAGCCGATATCCAAAAAGGCCAGGAGGTCTTCTTTAAATACGGCCTCATGGAACACGGGACCCTTTGGGGTCACGGGGCTTATCTGGGTCCTGACTACAGCGCCGAGTATCTGCACCGGCTCAGCGAAGTGACTCGGGATACGATCGCGGTGGATAAGTACGGCAAACCCTTCGCACAGCTCTCGACTGATGAGCAGATCGTCGCGTCCGGGGAGGTGCGGAGGGTTCTTAAGGAGAACCGGTACGAATCGGCCTCGCGAACGCTCTTCTTTACCCCCGGGGAGGTGGCAGCCTTTCGCAGCCAGACGGCCGAATGGAGCGACTACTTCACCAAGCAGGGCGCCGCCCCTGGACTGCCTGCACGCTATATCAAGGACCCCACGGAGCTCCAAGCGCTGACCGCCTTTTTCGCGTGGGCCGCCTGGGCGGCGTCGGCGAACCGGCCAGGCAAGGACTATACCTACACGAATAACTGGCCTTATGAGCCCCTGGTAGGCAACCGGCCCTCCGTTGAGGCTTACGTCTGGAGCGCTTTGAGTCTCATCACCCTTCTGGGAGGTCTGGGCCTGATCCTCTTCGTCGTCGGCAAGTTTGACTACCTGGGCTGGAAGGGTGAGGGCGATGTCGCCCACGTTACGCACTCCGCTCCCACGCCTCTGATCCTGACGCCCAGCCAATGGGCCACCGGGTGGTTCTTTGCCGTGGTGGCGCTCCTCTTCCTGGCGCAATCGTTCCTGGGAGGCGCACTCGCCCACTACCGCGTGGAGCCCGGAGGCTTTTACGGCTTCAACATCGCGCACTTCCTGCCCTACACTCTGGCACGCACCTGGCACCTCCAACTCGCCATCTTCTGGATCGCAACGGCCTGGGTAGGCGGCGGCCTTTTCCTGGCGCCCTGGGTGGGTGGCGAGGAGCCCAAAGGCCAAAGGGCTGGCGTCTACGTTCTCCTCGGGGCGTTAGTTGTAGTGGTTTTCGGCAGCCTCTTCGGAGAGTATTTGGGCATCAACGACAAGCTCGGGCAGGTATGGTTCTGGTTCGGGCATCAGGGTTCAGAATACCTGGACCTCGGGCGGTTCTGGCAGCTCCTGCTGGCGGCGGGCCTTGTCTTCTGGCTCTTTTTGATGTTCCGAGCCTTGAAGCCTGCCATGAAGAGTCCTGGCAAGCGTGAGTTATCCGCACTCTTTCTTTACGCTGCCGTGGCCATTCCCGTCTTTTACCTGCCCGCGCTTTTCTACGGCCCCCACACCAACTTCGCGGTCATCGATAACTGGCGTTTCTGGATCATCCATCTTTGGGTGGAAGGATTCTTCGAGCTCTTCGCCACGGTCCTGGTGGCCATCATGTTCCACCAGATGGGCGTGGTCAGCACCAAGACCGCCACGCGCCTGATCTACCTCGACGCCATCCTCTACCTCAGCGCCGGGATCATTGGCACAGGCCATCACTGGTATTTCACCGGCCAGGGGACGCTCAACATGGGCCTGGCGGCGTGCTTCTCCGCCATGGAGATTGTGCCCTTGACGCTTCTGACCCTGGACGCCTGGGACTTCATCAAGCTGAAGAATCGGCAGTGCTCCGTGTGCGGCCAGGAATTCGCGACCAGCCAGAAGTGGGCCATCTACTTCCTGATGGCGGTCGGTGTGTGGAACTTTGTCGGCGCCGGGGTTTTCGGCTTCCTTATCAACCTGCCAATTGTGTCTTACTTCGAGGTGGGCACGACACTCACCGCCAACCACGCACACGCCGCCCTGTTTGGCGTCTTCGGGATGTTGGCGCTGGCGGTCCTGGTATTTTGCTTGAGAGCCATGCAGTCCGACGCCGTCTGGAAGGGGACAGAGAAGTTCATCCAGATAGGCTTCTGGGGTGCTAACGTGGGCCTCGCCCTTATGGTCCTCTTGGACCTGTTTCCCGGAGGCGTCCTCCAACTCTGGGACTCCATCGCCAAGGGGTACTGGCACGCGCGTCGGCTGACCTTCCTGATGGGCGGCCTCTACCACAAGCTGGAATGGGTTCGCATGGCGGGAGACATGATCTTCATCCTCGTCGGTGCTGTACCTATCGCGCTCGGCGCGCTGCGCAGCGTGTGGAAGCGGGACATGGCTCCTCCGGTGTAGAGGTGTATTCTCTTACCGGAATGATCACCGCGCTGAAGCCCTTTAAAATCCCAGCGTGGTGAGAAATCCACGCTAACCCCCGGCACTAATGGGAGTAAACTGCCGCGGCTTTCGGTTCATACCCACAGCAAGGCTCTTCGGCAAAGGGATCGCCGGTGAGGGCAAAGGCGCGGGCGCGCGAGCCGCCGCACACGTTGCGGAACTCGCAGGCGCCGCACTTCCCTTGCAGGCGAGAGGTGTCGCGCAAGGCAACAAACAGCGGTGAGTGTTGGTAAATCTCCGCCAGCGGTTGCCGGCGCACATTGCCCGCAGACATAGGCAGGAAGCCGCTGGGAAAGACCTCGCCGAAGTGCGAGATGAAGACGAAACCCTTGGCATCGTTCAACCCACGGGGCGCCCGGCCAATGCCATCGGGGGAGTTTTTCACCGCGATTTCATTCCACGTTGCTTGCGTGGGTGCGGCCTTGGCGTTGGCGACGGTCGCCGGCTCTTGGCATCTCCGTTCTGCCGCGCGCGTCTGGAGAATATAGCGGCGATAGTGTTGCGCCTCGGTGGTCTTGATGTCGAATCGCGCGCGCCGTGCAACTTGATAAAGCTTGGCGAAGACCGCTTCGAACTCCTCAGCAGAAATCAGGTCGTCCAGTTGGCCGCGTCCGGTGGGGACCAGAAAGAAGACGCTCCACATGGCGATATCGAGCGTTTGCAGCAGCCGCACCATGTCATCAAAATCCGCCAGATTGCGACGTGTAATGGTGGTGTTGATCTGTGCGGGCAAGGCAAGTTCGCGTGCCCAGCGGATGGCGCGTAGCGTCCACTCATACGAGCCCGGGACGCGCCGGAAAGCGTCATGAATGTCCGCCGATGAGCCGTCCAGGCTCACGGCCAAGCGCGCCAGTCCGCGCCGCTGAAGCTCGGCAATCGCCTCGCGCGTCAGAAGGGGTGTGGCGCTGGGAGTCAGGGACGTCCGCAATCCGCGCGCGGTGGCATATTCCACCAGGTCGAAAATATCGGGCCGCTTCAGCGGGTCGCCGCCGGTGATGACGAACACTGGAACCCGCATCTCGGCAATCTGATCGATCAGCCGCTTGGCTTCTGCCGGGGACAGTTCAAACGAAGACCGCAGGGGTTGCGCGCTGGCCCGGCAATGCACGCACGCCAGGTCGCACGCCTGGGTCGCCTCCCAGATCGCGATAAAAGGCCGCTCGTTGAAATCCACCTGGGGCTCGTTTTCGGCTGTCTCACGCATTGCTCCACCTCGCCACCCATTTCACTACAGTACCGGCCCCCTGGCGATGACAGAAGTCACAGAAGGGGGCGGGGAGTCAAAAGTCGAAAGATAAAGGTTGAAAGGTGAGAGTTGAGGCCAGGGATGGGTCATGACCCGCGCATTCGACCTTCAACCTTCGACGGCCGAATGCCCTGTGACAGAAGTCATCGCCCCCATTTCCCCGCTGCTCTACGCTGTAACCGCACGATCGAGAGAGGAGACGCAACCATGGCAGCGATCACGCCCGACATGAAGGTAGGAGATATCGTCAGGACCTGGCCGGAGACAATGAGAGTTTTCAGGAGCTATAACCTGAATTTGCACTGTGGCGGAGTTCATTCACTCGCTTATGCCGCTGGTAAGCATGGATTCGATCTGGAAGCGATTCTGGCAGAGTTGAACGCGGCCGTGGCCGGGGCGGCAGTTCCTAACCCATAAGACCTCCTGGTACGAAGCACGTTGCCAACTGCCGCCCACTTCTTGCGCAGAGCGTCGCGGCCTGAGAAATCGTCCCCACCGGGACGGCATCGAATGGAGGAATCGTCATGACGGAATTCACCAAACTCACGAGCGTCGCCGACATCGTCAAAGCTTGCCCCACGGCGCGGCGCGTTTTTGATAAATACGGGCTAAAAGGATGCGGCGGCGAGCACGGCCCCACCGAGGCGCTGGCGTTTTTTGCCGCGGTCCACAACGTTGACGTCGACGCGTTGGTGCGGGAATTGAACGCCGAAATGCGGAACCCCAGCAGCAAAGAGTACGTTTACCAGGGATCGTTGGGGGATTTCATCTACCGGCGATTCTTCAAGGCGGGAATCGCCATCGTCCTTTCCGTGGGCGCTTTGTGGGGCGCGATCAATCTTTTGCAGATTGCCCTGGGGGGCACTTTCCTGCAAGTTCGCCTTGTGCCCGCCATTCAGGCGCACGCGCACGCCATGATTTTCGGCTGGATGGGGCTGTTCGTGATGGGCTTCGCGTACCAATCGTTCCCGCGCTTCAAATACGTTTCGTTGTGGCGCGCCGACCTAGCCAACCTGACGTTGTACTTGATGCTGATCGGCATCGCCTCGCGCGTGGCCGCGGAAATGCTCCAGCCGATGCCAGTGGGAGTGGGCCTGGGAATTCTGGCGGCGGGTACCGAGCTTGCTGCCATCACCCTGTTCATCCTCATTATCCTCAAGACCGCGCAGCAATCCGTGGAGCCGCACCAGATTTATGAGAAGTTCATTTTCGGCGCGTTCTTCTGGTTTTTCTTCCAGGCCATCGTGAGTGACATTCTCTTTTTTGCCAAGGTGACGACCGCCGGCGTGGACCAACTGGTGATGCGCATCGCGCTGATTGACGGCCCGCTTCGGGATATCCAGTTGCTGGGCTTTGGGGCGCTGATCATCGCCGGAGTCAGCCAACGCTTTGTGCCGGCTGTCCCTGGCGAATTGCTAGTTTAGGGCACAATTCCTGGGGTTAGCCGTTCTTGCTAACATGCTGAGATGCGCAATCTCGTCATCCTTTTCGTCCATGTCATGGCTACTCTTGCCCGACTCTTGGGTCCGGGCGGCATCCGTTCTGTGGTCGCCGAGTCCGTTCTTGTCAAGCAACAACTCCTGATCCTCAATCGTTCGCGGCAGCGGTCCCCCCATCTACTCACTTCCGATCGCCTCGTCGCAGGTTTGTGTGCTCTCCTCATTCGCCCCGCCCGCCTGATCCGTTCAGCTATCGTACTGAAACCTTCGACGCTCTTGAGCCTCCACCAGGCTCTGAGGAACCGAAAATATCGATTGCTCTTCTCCTCCAAGCGCGGGGGTATGCAACTCCAATTTTGGTGTTGCTCCTCGCTGCTGCTGTGATTGTCACGATCACACGGAATTGGAATTCGTGGGAGGGCGGACGGATCGAGCAGCAAACCGATGACGCGACCATTCGCGGCGATCTCACACCCCTCAGCACAAGGATTTCGGGGCTTGTCCGTGCAGTGAAGGTGGGTAACTAAGGTGTAACACCTGTTTCTCCTCTCGCTTGCCTGCTGGTAAGTCGCGGGGGGCCCTCTTCCGAAGGTAAACGGTCGCGTCCTGAGCCCTTTATGCACGAAAAGCAGACGGAAGAAGCCCCAGGCCAGGCGCGTCCTCAACGGAGGATGCGGTCCCGAAAGATCCCTGCCAACGCTGGGCCGGCGGTGTGGAGTTTCATCGTCCGGCCTGCTCACGGACCATACCCGCTGCGCCGCTCTCCAGAAAAGCAAGCAGAGGTTTGGGCGTCCGACCGCTTTCAAGATCGTCCAGGGCGTCGAGCAGGACCCGCCCGACGATCCCGAGGCTCACGGCGCTGCACTTTCCCACGGTGTCGAAGGGCGTATGCCAGAAAATGTTGAACGGGCCGTAATCGAGCGAAATTAACTCAACGGCGGGAATCCCCGCCCGAACAAAAGGCATATGATCATCCTCCACGGAAAGCGGCCGTTCCAGAAAATACCGCCCGTAACCGAGGTCCTGGGCGTCACGAAAAATGAGATCGGTGAGCTGAGAATCCGAGCGGCTCTCACGGTGGATGTGAAGGTTCCTGTCCCCAATCATATCCACGTTGAACATGGCGCGAATCTGCTTCACCTGGTCCGCGCTGAGCGACTGGGCAAAGTGGCGGCTCCCGTACAAGCCATCCGAGGCAGACCAGTCTTTCAGTGCCTCTTGGCCGTCAAATAAGACAATCCAGTACGTAAAGCGATTTCTCCGCTGAGCGAGCACGTGGGCCATTTCAATGAGGAAAGCTGTGCTGGACGCGCCGTCATTGGCTCCGACGAAACGCATCTTCATCCTCTTGGTGTCGTAATGCCCGCCAAGAATGACCATCTCCGGCCGAGCGCCGGGAATTTTAGCGATGACGTTGGTCATCTCGATTTCGCCCACTGGTGTTGAGGCCTTGAAATTGTCGACCTCGACGTTGTGGACATCCACGCCAGCGCCAAGCAGCGAAAGGTGGATGAAGAGATACGTCCAGTCGTGCGCGTCTGAACCTGGTGGCCTCGGCCCGAGGGCCGCGAACCTCTCCAAATCCTCAAAAGCGCTTTGTTCATTGAACGGGCTGGGGAGGAGCTTTGCGTCTGCGGTCGAGTTCGCACTTTCTGTCCATACTAAAACCCCACCCAAACTCATCAGGCAGACCAACGCGAGTATCCCCAGAATCAAAGTCATTCCGAAGCGGCGGGATCGCCAACTCGACCAAGGCCTGTTCCTTGGCGGCTTCGCGACGCGGCCATTTAAAGGATTACTGAACATATAGTTGAGCTTCTCCAATGGTTTCTTGTTGATCCAGAGTGAGGGCAGGGCTGACAGTGGGGGATGCTTTTGCCAGGTCGTCTCATCCGGTGGGGAGGGTGTCGCCGCGGCGACAAAACAGACGCCCGCCGTGCCGCGAGCGCAAGCAGTCCCCATCTCGCCGTGCCCGCGAGAAGAAGGAGCACCAGAAAAGGGGCATGAGTAGGTAAATCTAAGGTAGTGAGGAAAGAGTTGGGGGGGCCTATTTCGGGTGCCGCTGAAAGGGGCTAAGCGCTATCCTACCTTACGTCTAGGTCCCGCTCGTGGCGAATGCGCATCCACTCCAGATCAACCCTGGGGTCGGCTTTCTCGGCATTTTGAAGGGCTTCGGCTTTGTCAGCGGCTTCCCCTTCCCAGACAGTTCGTTCGTGCCTTCCCGGTCGGTCATGAGCAACCGGGCCTGAAACGGCTTCGATATTACCGCTGATCAGCGCGATGACTTTCCAGTCGGCCATGTGGTTGTCAATGTTCCTTGCGAGGTATTTTAGCAGAGTCGGAGCGAGATGCTGCCAGTCCAGAATAGGACATCGATGGGAATTATCATTGAGCCAAAACCCGGAACATATGCGTTGATTCTTTCCTGTGCGAGCAATGCCCGTATTCAGGTCGGGCGCCTGGGAACGATGCAGCTTCAGCGCGGATATCCTCGAAATGTGCGCTACAATCCATCTGCAATTGTTTGCACCATGTGCGCGGTGCAACGGTGCGGTCCGTAGTGCTTGGAGTTCGAACCCTCGTGAGAATTATTATGCCAGGCTGGCTGCGCGAGAACGTCTCCCTAGGTTGGGCTAAGCCCCCTCTGAGACGGCCTGAATTTGCATATATGCATGACCATTCTTTATGCTGTCTTCGGGTCAGCCCAACGGGTGCCCATGTGAGCAGAGAACAGTGAAGTTACCAGAATATGTTTGGAATTACTGGTAGTAGGATTGGGCGACGGCACAAGTCTCGGTCGGGCACGAATTGCAGAAAGTAGAAAGCTGTATGCAGCTAGTCCAAGGATATCGTACAATCTCGCCTTCGAATGACCAAGAAACGCAAAGACATTCACGCCTCCAAGCTTGCACGCAAACGGTGGGCAAAGATCCCAAGGCCTGAACGAGCCAATCTTGTTCCGCATACTGGTGGACAACCCCGGCTCTACCCTCGATGCCCACTTTACCGTTCGCACCGATTTTCGCCTAGCACGGGACGCTGCCCCTGCGGGTATGTTAAGCCCACGGCGGCCCAATCTCTCAACTAATCGCGTCGAGGTGTACGTGCAGTCCGGGGAAAGTTCTTCCTTGACAAATCGTGCGTACGATTATTAAATCTTAATGGAATTGAACTAGGCAAAGAAAGGAAACGCAAATGGGACTGCAACGGGACTTCTCCATCGTGGCTGATCAGAACTTTATCTTGGCAATTAGAGAGGTCGGGTACGGAGGGCCAGCATATGCAATTGCAGAACTTTTGGACAATTCCATTCAGGCCAAATCAAGTAAAGTGCGCGTCTTCATTACAACAGAAGATACATCTCAAAAGGACCACGGCGTCACGGTTGCAGCCCTAGACAACGGTTGCGGAATGGACGACCGCACTCTCAGGGCGGCCTTACAGTTCGGGGGCACAACGCGATTCAATGACCGGACAGGCCCCGGTCGCTTTGGCATGGGATTACCCTCCAGTTCACTGAGTCAAGCCCGCAGGCTGGAAATCTACACGTGGAGAAGATCTGGCGGTACGCTCTACTCGTATTTGGATGTAGACGAAATCGCCGACGGCACCATGCGGGAGATCCCGCCTCCCCGAAGCGCCAAATTGCCCGGATGGGCACGAGCCTATTCAGGCGCAACAGGCACGTTAGTCGTTTGGCGGAAATGCGACAGGCTGGAAAAGACGCCAACCTCGGTCTCAGGGGAAAAGCTGCGCAACCAAATCGGAAGGATATTTCGATACTCAATCTGGGCCGGGGTCGAGATCTCAATCAACGGGACACGAGTGGTCCCCGTTGATCCCCTCTTCTGCCACCATGACACGCCCCTCACCGGCGCCAAGATCTACGCCAAGCCCCTCACGTACAAGTTCCGGCTGCCAGGCAATCCAGGGAGGAATTCAGCTATTTGTGTTCGTTTTTCGGAACTCCCAGTCGCCGATTGGCACGATCTGCCTGTTGAGGACAAGCGCCGGTACGGCATTGTCAAAGGCGCTGGCGCATCCCTTGTAAGGGCAGGTCGCGAGGTCAGTTACGGTTGGCATTTCATGGGAAAGAAGCGAAGAGAAAACTATGACGATTGGTGGCGATGTGAGATAGCCTTCGGAGCGGAGTTGGACGAGTACTTCCGGCCGACTTACACGAAGCAGGCTATTCACCCGAGCCCCGAATTGGAAGCTATTCTAACTGCAGACCTCGAAGCCATCGCACACACGCTGAATTCGCGCGTCCGGCGTGCATATTCGAAGGTAAACGATCGCCCCAAGACTCCCGCGGCTCAGATTCTCTCTCAAAGGGATAAATACCTTCCCCCGATTCCAGAGAAGGCAGGAGGGCGGCATCCTCCGATGCTCTCTTCCCTTTCTAGAGGCACGGATCGAAACCCCAAATACGCTCTATCTATTCTTCCCTTACGCGAAGAGGCCTTTTATTCCTTGAAGCGCCAGCGTGGCGCCCTCGTGTTGGTCCTTAACCGTAACCATCCTTTTTTCGACCGTGTCTATGCCCCACTCTGCGGAGAGGGTTCCAGGGAATTGCGAGTAAGCATCGATTGCCTTCTTTTTTCGCTGGCAAGAGCCGAGGCAGAAGCGGTCAATCCCCAGCAACGATATTGGTACAACCGAAAGCGCATAGCTTGGAGTAATATTCTGGCGGCCTTTCTCGGGAGCTAGCGTTGAGCGAGCAGCACAAAGACTGTGTTCCACTTAAGCCCAATCTCCTTTCCGACGGCAAGGCAAGGGCCCTTCTGCTCGAGTTTGCGCGAAAGCTAGGGAAGATCGCGGACAGAAATGAAACGGCGGCCCTTCGCACAACTGCCTTCAGAGCCGCAGAGGAAGCCGGCAAGTGCAACCACGAACTCCGGGTCTGCGTCTCAGTTCTTTGCGACCTTCGGGTTCAAGGGTGGACTTTCCGCGTGGAGGGGCCCCAGCTTTGGGGCTGTCCCCCAGAAGCGGACTCAAGTTCGTTTTCGTTAGAGAAGCAACGCGTGCGGGAGGCCCACCTTTTCGAACGAGACTCACAGCTTTGTCTTCCAGCCACACGGCAATTCATCCGAAGCATGGAGACAAAACGGGTCGGAGCAAACGGCTGGGTGTCGGTCCTATCCCTTGTGCGCGATGGACCCGACTTAAGCGCTAAACTCCGGGCCATAGACCATTGCGAGAACGAAGCCAAGAGGCTGGAGTCACTTCGAGCCTGCATTGATCCTTACATTCAAGTCGTCGAGCGAGGCGCAACCTGTGAATTCACTGGCCTCAGGTTAGCCGATATTTGGCGGTACTTCAGACATACGTGGGTCATTCCATACCACAGCGTGCCCGGACGACAAGTCTGCCTTCTGGTCCGGGACGCGGCCGCCGAAAACCATCCGATCATCGGCATCGCTGCACTCGGGAGTGCTGTGGTGCAATTGACGCCGCGCGATAATTGGATAGGGTGGACGCCGGCCAGATTTATCGAGAGCCTCGAACAAAAACCGACCAAACGGTGGGCGGAGTGGATTTGGCAGTCATGGAGTCGACTTGTCAAGGCAGTGTATATCAATGACTTTCTAGAGGAACAAATTGTCAGGCGCAGAGACCTGCTTAGCCCATCGCCAAAGATCGTCGACACCCTACTAAGGGAAGCCGTCTTAGCTCGTCAGTGGCATAGGAAATTCCCTAAGTCAAGCCAACACAAGAAGTCAACACAGGACTGGGAGCAGGAAGCCCGATCGTACTTATTCAGGGCGAAGCGGGCAAAAGTCTTAGCCGAACTCCTCGCAGCAAGACTCAATTTACTTGAAGCCGGATTCAAGTCCCCCACGAAACACACTCTCGGCCTAGCACTGAAGACAAGTCCAGGACGAAGGGGCATCCAGGTGATCATCCGGCATATGAAGGCCAGTCACATCGGCATCGACATGCTAGATATCATGGTTTGCGGCGCAGTGGCTCCATATAACCCTCTCCTCGGAGGAAAGCTGGTCGCCATGCTCGTTACGAGCCCAGAGGTTGCGGTAGCGTACGAACGGCGGTATGGGAATACTCCCAGCATTATTGCTTCCTCCATGGCCGGAAAACCAGCCCTTCGTACGCCGCAACTCGTCCTACTTGGGACCACAAGTTTGTACGGCGTCGCTTCCAGCCAATACAACCGTTTGAGGATACCTGCGGAAGAGGTCGGCGGAAAGCCCGCAACGGGAGTGCAATACGAATTGTTGGGCCGGTCGCTCGGGTTCGGCTCGAATCACCTTTCGCCGACGACCGTAGACGAAATCGAAGTGCTGTTGGCAAGGAGTGAGGGGGGCCGCAGGGTCAACAGTATCTTCGGCGAGGGCGTTAATCCGAGGTTTCGAAAGATCCGTGACGGGCTCGCCCTTGTTGGACTGCCGTCCGATTCGCTGTTAATGCACGGGAACGCGCGAATAATTTATGGCATAAGCCTCGCCTCAAATTTTCGAGAGGTTTTATTGGGGGTAGCGAAGCGGGCCAATTTCATATACGGCAGGTCAAATCCAAGGGAAGTAACTCGAAAAATTGGTGATTATTGGATAAAGAGGTGGCTTTCCAAAAGGATTCTGAGAGAAGACACATTGCCTGAAGTTGAGAAGCACTCGGTCAATTACCCTCTAGAGCATGGGGCCCGCGTCATCTTGCCGTCGTGTACGGAGGAGTAACTCTCATTCAGTGTCGCCAGGCGGAGTTCCTTTCTCGGTCCGAAACCGGTTTATGCGAGCCCTTGCACGACTTCGGCGACTTCCTTACCTTCCTGACCTGCTCAAAGTAGATGGCGAGCAATGCAATGACGAGAATTGGCAACGTGCCGCGTAGCAGGGTGACAAGCTTTACTTCAGCCTCTTCCCGATTGCTTTCAGGCGAGGCTGGTGGGAGTGTCTCTCTTCCGAATCGTCTGCAGTGATTCAGCTACGGCTCGCGAGTCCACGCGCCACCTATACCTCACTACAGGCACACTGCGCACCTCATGACAGAAACAAGATAATTATCGCCCGTAGTTTGCGTGACCGAAACCCAAATGCCGTGTCCAGAGAGAATGCACCAGCCCAATCATTTTGTTTCCTCCGCTGGCCGCCTTATTCACGCGCGGACAAATCAAAGGGAATGAAGCCTCGAGAAATTCGCAGAGCCAAATGGTGACGCGGAATTGGCTGGCGCGGAGAGGCAGACAAGTGTAACGCCCGGGCCCTTTGGGTTGCGGGCGAAAACAGCTTTGGGCAGCACAACCCCACCCGACCGATCGGTCAAACACATTTGCCAAGCAGCACTGTAGCCCTAGAAATCCGATTTCACTGGTCCCGGCTGTGGTGTAGACTCTTGCAACAGTAGTGGGGCAATGGCTCGGTCATCTCAAAGGCTTGATTCCACAGATGACACTAAATGAATGGCAAGTCAATCTCGAACAGCATTTCGCGACCCTGCAGCGGCAGCCTGATCGCAATAGGCGTGCTCTGTTTGCCCTAGAGCATGGGATGAATGAATCTGACCGCGACGCTCTTTCACAAGCCATAAAATATCACATAGCGCAGACTGGCCCGTCGGACCGCCACTGGCTGGCCTGGGTAGTTTACGCCACCGAAATCGGGTATGACTTCTCCGGCGATGAATACTGGCAGACCTTTTCGGACCGTACACCCGGCTGGTCAATGCATGGGGATCGTGACTGGATTAGAGAGGCCTTTCGCAAGTTTCACCGGGGGTTCGGTGGTGCAAAACCCTACGGCCGTTGGGCTGAACATTTTTCAATCATCTCCTGGCCAATAACGCACGCCATTATTCCCAAAGACCTTCAACGGCAACTCGCAGAAGTTCTATACGACATCCGAGGTTATTTTGATGCTGAACTTCTAAGTTCGCCGCAAATGTTAGGTGAACGGATCGAGGCCTACAGTTGGAGGACTAGTTCGAGATTCCAAAACCTCGCAGAACAACATCTCCTGGTCGGACAAATCGCCTCCTCTCTGCTGCTAAACGAAAATGAAGAATCAAGCAGCCTGATCCTTCCGACTACGCGCCGACGCATCGCGACCGATTTGGATTTAGAGCGTAGGTCGCGCGAATGGTTGAGCGATGCTCGACAGCACGCTACAGCGGTTCGGCTGACGGGGCTGCGAAAAGGCAGCGCGCCAGTAGGTGAACTCGACGAGAAAAGCGAGAGTTGCCAAACTGATGAAGATGAAAACAGTACGAAACGGGAATTGCGAGAAATCGGGATCGAACCCAGAATCATTTTGCGCCCTCTCCCCAATGGATCGTGGGATGTTCGGCTACGAATTTCAAACTTGTCTCCCCTCCTCTCCAAGTTTCCGAACTTCAAGGAAATTCTCGTTGGCCAGCGCTGCTCGGTTGCTGGAGCGCGGGATCCCCGCCCGCTCGCCCGAGGCAGAGTACTATTTTCAGAACAAGAGGTTTCGCTTGTTCGGTGGCCAAAAACAGGCCAAGTGCTCTTGAAATTCGACGATTCTGTGCCAGAACTTGATTGCCTGCTTCACACAGAGTGTTTGCTGCGTCCGGGACCAACGTGGGTGTTTCGCTGTGCAAGTGACGGTTCAGCCGTCGAACATTTGACCAAAATCTTACGACCGGGCAATGACTACGTCGTCCTGAGTGCTGATCCTCTCTGTGGAACTGGCATAGGAGCCACGCCCGTAACATTGGTATGCGTTGGAATCCATGCGATTCGCACTTCGCTGCCCGAAACTATTTCCAAGTCTTATTCACAGAAAATTAGAGAACTGGGACTGACCACAGCTAGGGCAGTTCGAGTCTGGCCAGCCGGTTTGGTCCCTCCCGTATGGGACGGAGAGGGTGCCTGCGAATGGCTGAATACTGACCGGCCCTGTATAGGGATCGCGATTGACTTTCCCTTAGCCGGCCTAGTCCTGAGTCTCTCAGGACCACAGCCAGCGGAGATGGTTATTCCTCAGAGTGAAATTAGGAATCCGATGTTCATTTGCCTTGGCGAACTCGGCCAAGGTAAGTATACGCTCTCCCTTTTCGACGCCTCGCAGGAACGTGCAACAATAGGAACTCTTAACTTGCAAGTGAGGCCACCCCGCGCCGTACATCACCTCACTGGATTCACTTCGCCGCTCCAACTCGTTGTTACTCCGGCGAATCCAACAATGGAGCAGTTGTGGGAAGGCAGTGCAGTTGTGGAGATTCTAGGGCCCGATTGCCATGATGCGGAGGTGGAACTCCTCATGTATCGAGATCGGAACTGCTCCGCTCTAATTGCTGAACGCAAATTTGGTCCCATTAAATTACCGGTATCGGCCAACACATTTTTCAACACGTTCAAAACTGCCGTTCAAACTCAACACATGCAGAATGCATATGACGAGGCATCAGCATGTGTTCTCAATATTCGGACCAGGGAATTAGGTCAGCAGAAAGTTCGATGTGAGCGAGAGTTTGTTCCACTACGATGGGCATTACGCCATCAGAATCAATCCTACTTTCTGCGCATCGTTCAACTCGACGAGGAGCGACCGATTACGGTGTCGTATCTGTCCTTTGACCACCCAGACCGGGAAGAAATACTGAACGGGCCTCAGTTTCTTGCGGGCTTCCAGGTTCCCGAAAACGGCGGCCTGTATCTCGGAAAATCTGGCGACCACCAATGCTCCGTAGTTATCCCGCCGCGGATTCATTCTCTGAACGATCTTGGCCTAGGAAGTACATGTGTTGGAACGCAGAGCGCTGAGAACCGTCTCGATCACATATTCGCGGTCTTCGAGTTGTGGTCGAGATCGCGCCTGCCAGGCGACTTGTTCGCAAAAATACGAAAAGAACAAGTGCTCAGTATGCTTAGGAATACTATTGTAGCCTTGCTCTGCGGCGACAAATGGGCCGCAATTGAACGTACCCTGAACCAAGACCGCGACCTTGTTGAGACGTTCAAGGAGACGATTTCCACGAGCCCGAGGGAGAACTATATCCTGAATCAATTGGCCACAAAATCTGACGATTTTAAATGGTTATCCATAAATGGCGCAGCGAAGCTGTTGGTTCGCACGTTGCACCAATTCGCTGAACTCCCTGCCATCTCGCTTGCACATGACCACGGGATGAGTGGCTATCAATGGATCACGGAGTTTGCTCTCCGCTCCTTCGGCGCCACCGAAGGCGTCCGCCTGTGGGCTGCCGACGAATTTGCCATCGCTCTCACTTACCTGCGTCGGCAGCGTCTCCTGGCGAGGACGGCAAGGTTTGTCACTCTAATGCAGCCGTCTACCGACAACGTAGCTCACTGAGGCTCATAATGCAGCAAATCAGTGTGGAAGCCGTGCAGTCAATTGCCGCCTCGGATCTCGGTTTCGAATCCGACCTCATCAACATGACTGCCCCCGAAGCCATTGCGGCTCTTTTGAGGAGAGCAGGAGCCTTCCTCTGCCCTTGTCCACCTTCCCAACTTATTCGGACAGTCACAGGGGCATTCGAAGGCTTCGATCTTGACCCGGAGGAGCTCGGAGACAACATTGAGGACATGTTGGATTCGCTGCTGGCCTACGGAGATTTTATTGAATCTAGGGATATTGCCTCTCAGACCTCTGCTCAACTGTTGTACGCCGCTCCACCGAGCTTCGTATATCTGTCTGAATCAACAGTGCTGCTATTCGGTATCTACCCCGACGGAAGATTTCCAATTGACGTGGAAATTGATGTCACATTAACGTTTGAAAACTATCGAGTGGCCATCCACAACGCGGACATCAAGACGCGCTCTCGCCTTTTGGATCTCGGTCTTTTGGAGGTGCAACCAGAGGCGTGGTTGAGATTACCATCGTGTGCCCCCGCAGGAAACCACGTAGCAAAGTACGACCAGAAACTTGCCCTCGCGGGCATTTCTGGGGCCATCCCGGAAATGATTTTGCTTGATCCCAAACGCTCCGTCCGATTCTACCGGGCCAGGTGGATACCGCTAAAGACTCAGACCGGATTATTCGTCGCGAGGCGACCGCAGCCATTCGGGGCCGATTTATGGTGCTATGTCTCAATCCAAGGCGGGGCGCTCGAAAAGCTACTTGATTTGCCGATATATGAGCACAAATGGAGAGCTTGCGATGAGGCCTTCCACTTACAGCAGGCAATAGATTCAATGAGAGGCACACCTCAGATTTTCCGAGTGCGTGACGGCGCCCGCCCAAACGAAAGGCTTCTCGATTTCTTCTCTCCTGTGCCATTGTGGGCTCGCCGGAGGTGGGATTTCGTCGGTAGGTCCGTCGTAAGCACCGGTTGTTTGTTCTCATATGCATTCGACATGACGCAACTCGACACGGAAATTAATTTCGCTCAAGAACGAATGTGGATGGTTCGGCAGGACGGGAGTGGGAGATAACATGCCAGCGACAATCAACGAAACGATCAACGAATTACAGCGCTCTTTGCGTGAGTATATTGAGGCCACGTATCACATTGGTGATCCCGGCTTGATTGCCCAGCGGCGCAGACTGCTTGACGACCTCGGTGTCATATATCAGCGTCCTTACATCGAGAGCACCCCGCGCTACAAACCAGGATGTAGATTTAGAGACATCGAAAATCTCGAACCCCACATTGCCGGACTTTTTGAAACACTAAGCAGCCCTAATGAGCAAGGAAGGCAACTGGTCTATGACCCGCCATATCATCATCAGACGGAGGCTATCTACCAATCTCTCGTTAAAGGAAAAAGCCTCATGATAATGACCGGAACCGGGTCAGGAAAAACAGAGAGTTTCCTGCTGCCAATACTGGGCAAGCTTGCCAGGGAAGCGACAGCGAACCCTAGCTCTTTTCGGGATTACGCTGCGGTCAGGGCGATGATCTTGTATCCGATGAACGCACTCGTTAATGATCAGCTCGGGCGTTTGAGGTTGTTGTTCGGTGATAAGCGCCTGACCCTGCGGTTCAAAACATGGGCTGGTCGCCCTGCACGCTTCGCGCGGTATACGAGCAGGACCCTTTACCCGGGAGTCCGTGACCCAAAGAAAGACCAGGAGCGTTTATCATCGATCGGTGCTTACTACGTTCGTCATATTTTGAATTCATTAGATCCAAATTCCCCACGACGTGAAGTCTCGAAAAGTCTCGTCGAAGAATTGCAGAAACGCGGGAAATGGCCTGCAAAGCCCGATTTGGTCGCATGGTTCGGAAGGCTCGGCTCACGGTGGCAGGACAAGAATGGAGAATTTAAGCGCTGCGTAACCCTGGCTGATGATCCCGAACTCTTGACTCGGCACGAAGTGCAGCAAGCGCCTCCAGATCTGATAGTAACCAACTATTCGATGCTTGAATATATGCTGATGCGTCCTCTTGAGCGCCCGATTTTTGACGAGACTCGGCGGTGGCTACATGATCATCCCAAGGAGAACTTTCTACTTGTACTCGATGAGGCGCACCTGTACCGAGGAGCGGCAGGAGCCGAGGTCGCGCTGCTCATTCGACGGCTGCGGGTGCGGCTGGGAATTCCGCCCGAAAGAATACAGGTTATCTGCACGAGTGCAAGTTTCAGTGACTACACATACGCGCCTCAGTTCGGCGCGGAACTCACTGGAAAGACCCCGCATTCATTCGTCCCTATCACAGGGGACCTCGCCCTTCGTTCACCTGCATCTGTGGGCACTGGAGCGGATGCCGAAGCGCTGGCCTCTATAGATTTCGATCACTTCTACGCCGAATCGGAAGTGATGCGTCTGAATGCGATCCAGCCATTTCTCGACTACCGCCAAGAAGCACGTGCATTGGACCTCTCCAAGACGGTCTACAACGCACTCGTCGGCTTCTCCCCAATGAATTTAATAGTAAATCTAACAATGCAACAAGCGCAGCCCCTGGAGGGGCTGGCCGCTCTAATATTTCCTGGCGTCGATAATACGATCGCCGACCGCGCGACTACGGCGCTGATGGCCCTGGGAAGTTTGGCAAAAAAGTCTCCGGATGAGCCCGGGCTTCTTCCATGCCGAGTACATTCGTTTTACCGAGGCCTGCCCGGGCTGTGGGTGTGCATGGATCCAAATTGTTCTGCACTGCCACAAGGTCTACGGGGCGGACCAGCCGGAAAAATGTATGCTCAGCCACGTGAACGATGCGATTGCGGAACCCGAATCCTAGAGTTCTTTACTTGCCGCAACTGTGGCACAGCATACGCTCGTGCCTTTACTGACGACCTTGAGGCCCCGAATTTCCTCTGGCAAGAATCAGGCATTCCGGTGCGCACTGCTGCCGGCGAAAAGTTAGAACTAGAACCGTTGGACCTTCTCCTTGAGCATCCTGGGGATGGAGAGGTCGAGCCAGCTGACTTCGATCTCGATACAGGAAGGTTGAACCCGCCGAAAGCTGGAAGATTTCGGACCGTGTATCTGCGAAACGCGCGGGTTGTTTCAGCTTCCCCGGACGACGAAGAGGGAGTCGAAACCCCCACGGGATCTCAAGGAGAGTTTCGACCGTGTGCCGTTTGCGGTCAGTCCGCTGGGTATGGCCGTTCGTCCGTGCAAGACCACCAGACGAAAGGCGATCAACCATTCCAAGCTTTAATCACGCGCCAGATTCAAATCCAACCGCCTAGCTCGGTTGTCGCGACTCGCCTTGCGCCGCTTCGCGGGCGCAAGGTATTGATTTTCTCAGATTCCCGCCAAACAGCTGCGAGGCTTGCTCCAAACATTCAGAAGTATTCGACACAGGATACGCTCCGACCCCTCATAATCTATGGGTACAAGCTCTTGCAGGAGATACCCGCTATAGGTCCTTTGATATCTATTGAGGATCTGTATCTCGCTGTTCTGCTCAGTGCGAAGTTACTCGATGTGAGACTGAGGCCGGAGCTTCGATCGGGAGAGGACTTCAATGCGGAACTGCTTGTCGAAGAAGCAATCCGGAACAACGTTCTGCAAAACCCAACCGAACTGCTAAGGACCTGGGGAGAAGTGCGCGCCGCCAGAATTCCCGAGTCCCTTCTCTCCGGAATATCGGACACATTCTCCGACAGATACTACGGTCTTGAAGCATTGGCGCTCGCTTCCGTTACGGAGGCGAGTCGGCACCGAACAGCGATTGAGAATCTCCCGGAAATCTCTGGTGTAGCCAACACTACGGCACAAAAAGTGGCATTAGTTCGCTTGTGGTTAAAGCAGTGGCAGCGCCTTGGGTTTTGGCTTGGAAGGACGCCGCAGGCTTGGTGGAAGACTCGCGTCAAGTCCCATGCCACCGGAAATTTCACCTTATTCAAGCATATTGTGAGTGGCCGAGATGCTAGAGTTACCTTTGCTAACGAATGGCTTCCGAAGCTCTTGCAAAAGTTTACTGAAGAAGTCGGAAATCAATACCGCCTCAGGGGGGGCGAACTTTCTCTCGAAATCGGCGGTGAGTGGGCGTATTGCAACACATGCCGTACGACGCAACGTCTGTTTCCCGGACTACGCATGTGCACGAATTGCGCTAACGGTACCGCGGAGCCAATCGATCCGAATATTGATCCCGTTTTCATCGCCAGGAAGGGCTATTATCGTTCCAGCACGGTTCTCGTGCTCAAGGACCCACCCGTACCCCCCATATCACTCATTGCAGCCGAGCACACAGCACAATTGAATAACGCACAGTCAAAGGATGTTTTCTCGAAGGCAGAAGAGCACGAGTTGCTGTTTCAAGATGTTGATCTAGGGCCAGATGACAACGACCATGAACGGCCCGCCATCGATGTGCTGTCATGCACGACAACGATGGAGGTAGGAATTGATATTGGCGCGCTGTCGGGAGTTTCGTTACGTAACATGCCGCCAGCTAGAGCAAATTATCAGCAACGCGCGGGTTGAGCTGGTCGGCGCGGAAACGCGATCGCAACTGTAACAGCCTTTGGGAGCGCCGACTCACACGATGAGCATTACTTCACCAATCCGGACCTAATGATCCGTGGACCGGTGGAAGATCCACATTTGACGCTGGATAATGTTGAGATCATTCGCAGGCACGTCACGGCGTTCTTATTTCAAAAGTACCACGAATTCAAACTCCCTGATATCTCGCCGGAAGACCAGCCGCATTTATTTGCCGTCCTCGGCACGGTCAGTGATTTCAAATCATCCGGCTCTATTCTGAGTCGGACCGATTTCGTTGAATGGCTCCAGAATAACGAGGGTGCTCTTCGCCAGGCTGTTTCAGCCTGGATTCCAACTGAATTGAACGACGCTGACCGCACGAGATTACTCACAGGCCTGATAACCGACACCGTGACCGAAGTGGATAAAGCTATCGAATTTGATTCGGCCGCATCATCGGCCACGGCTGTAAAGCAGAATGATGAGGACGATTCTTTAGTTTCGGAAGTCCCCTCAGAAGAGGGAGAAGAAGTTCCATGCGCCGATGTGGTCAATGAGAACTTACTCGATCGGTTGCTTTACAAAGGCGTTCTGCCGCGCTACGCCTTTCCCACCGATGTGGCCACCTTCTACGTTTTCGACAGAGATAGATCGACGCGTTTCCGGCCCGAGTTTCAGTTCACTCCTTCCCAGGGCCTATCGGTCGCGCTCACACAATACGCACCGGGAAAGGAGGTGTGGATCGCCAGTAAGAGGTTTACGTCAGGCGCGGTGTATTCACCAGTTGGCCGTGAGCGTGCTTCAGCTTGGCAAAACAGAAGGCTCTACTATGAGTGCAATATTTGCCAATATGCTCGGACGATTGCGATTACTGCAGGAGAAAGGGGCGAGTCGAGAGATTGTCCTGCATGTGGCGGCATCGGAACATTTGGAAAGGCAAAATACTGGCTACGGCCACCCGGTTTTGCCCATCCCGTGTTCCTAGATGAAGGTGTTTCTCCAGATGATCAGCCGGCGAAGAGTTACGCAACTTCGAGCCCGGCTGGTCGCCCCAACCCCTGCTGATGAGTCCAAATGGGCGTTAGTTAATGAACGGATTCGCGTCCACCACCTAAAGGAGCATTTGCTTGTCACGAACCGCGGACCCAAAGATGAGGGGTATTCGTACTGCACTCTGTGTGGTCGCATTGAGCCTGCTATTACTTTGACCCCGGGCCTTGGAAGTGCACACCAGAAGCCATTTCCAGATGACCGAGAACCAATGTGCGAAGGCGGACGAACAGCGAAGGGCATCGTGCTTGGAACAGACTTCATCACAGATGTTCTACTGATTTCCCTCCGGGTGCAATCCCCAGTATCACTTGCCCCTTCGCTTTTAGCTACGAACATTGCCTTGAGGACGTTAAGTGAAGCGATCTCAAAGGCAGCATGTAGCACGCTGCGAATCGAACCATCCGAAGTTCAGGCGGAATATCGGCCTGCGCTCACGCCCTTGGGGCGGTGCGGCGAAGAGGTTGAGATTTACCTCTATGACACCCTCCCCGGGGGGGCCGGTTTTGTAAAGCAAATAGGCGCAAGCGGACTTCCGGTGTTCGAGCAAGCATTGGACATCCTAGAGCGCTGCGACTGCGACCGGTCCTGCTATCGTTGCCTGCGTAGCTACAAGAACAAGTTTGAACACGAATTGCTCGACCGTCTATTGGGCGCAGCATTATTGCGTTATCTGCTCACCGGCGAACGCCCGAAGTGGACAGAGGCAAGACTCAGAGCTTCGACGGATGTTCTCTTCAAGGACTTAGAAAGGCAGGCTGATGAAGGCGTCGTATTCACGCGCAATGCCCAACTCGATGTGCCAGGATTGGGACATGTCATTGCCCCGATCCTTCTGTCGAGAAAGGGTGCGGGGCAGTTGGTAATTGGCTTGAGTGCACCGCTGGCCCCGGATGACCCTGCCGACCCCGTATTGTATGACCTGAAAGAATACTCCTCTGTCCCAACTCGGTTGGTCGACGAAATCGTTGTCGGTAGAAATTTACCGCGGGCCGCCAGCGAGATACTCTCGCAGGCAGGTTAAAGCCATGGCAATAAACGGACGACCATTATTGCCGGCCGCTCCTCCACTCCATTGGGCCTCGTTGCCCGGCTGGAACAGCTTCTGGTGGCTTATTGAAGTTCGAGAGTTGCCCTCGTCGTGCTGCTTTACGCCACGCAGACTATCCTCGCATCTGGGAGAAACCAGGGTACCCGCGTCGAATCTCCTCGAATAGTTGTGAGCGATACCGACCTCGGGACTGGCAGGTCGCATCCGAAGAACTGGCTAATCGTGGGGCCACGAGTACACTTCTGGTGGGGTGCCGCACGCAATTCGCACAAACGTGTGTGGGGAGATCAGCATTTACCGGGATTTTAAAGTGGTGCTACTGATGGGGAAGTCAGTAGATTTCGCGACTTGCCGCCCAGAAACCTCACCTATTAGCCGTAACCTTCTGATTCTGCAATGATACGAGAAGCCGAATCCCTCGCCCCACAATCACCAGTCTGTGGGCAGCGCGACTGAAAGTAACTCACGGATGGAAAGGCTGTCACGACCAGACTCTACGTGGGGAACCTGGCGTTGGTGTGGTCGAACTCTAAACGCGCCCTCCTGTACAACAAAAAGCTGAGATTCTTCATCAGGTGAGCCTTCGCGCCGTCCACCGCCGTAATTGAGTCCCTTGCCCCTATGCAATGGCGACCCCGGAACGACTGGCAAAGTTGGCTGTCGCGGAGTAATATCTGTCTGGCCTTTCTACTCCTTGCTTGAGCGGTTTCGACGAACATGGATAACGACTTTTTCAAGAAGCCCATCTTGAATTCTCCCTATGAGTACCCTGTACGACACTGGGAGCTTGATGCGCTGGGGCAGCCGACTCAACGGATAATTGAAAGCCGGCGTCGCGCCGAGTTCATTGTGCCCGTGCCCAAGGCGCGAAAGCACAAAGCCGCTGCCGAACAGAAGGCCATGGTGTTCGATGAAGGGAAAGGTCTGTCCAGTCAGGCGCAGCAATACGACCCCACGCCCATCATCAATGAGCTCCGCCAGTACATCGATCCGTGGCGCAAATTAAAAGACCCGAGCGACTGGCACGTTACGCCGGAAACCGCCCGGCTGTTGCAGCACTGGCGGCACCACCCGTTCAGCAGCATCCGGCCCTTCTTCTGCCAGGTCGAAGCCGTGGAAGTCGCCGTTTGGTTGATCGAAGTGGCGCCCGCGCTGGCGGCGGGAAAGAAGTTTCTCGGTCACCTGGAGAACGCGAACCATGATGCCAATCCCGGCTTGGCGCGTTTGGCGCTGAAGCTGGCGACCGGAGCCGGCAAGACGACGGTTATGGCCATGCTGATCGCGTGGCAGACGATTAACGCCGTGCGAAGGCCCGGAAGCAAGAAGTTCACCCGCGGATTCCTAGTTGTTACTCCGGGCCTCACAATCCGAGACCGCTTGCGGGTTCTCCAACCGAACGATCCCGACGCGTACTACCAGGCTCGCGAACTCGTCCCCGCCGACATGCTGGCCGATCTTGACCGCGCCAAAATTGTCATTACCAATTACCACGCCTTCAAGCTGCGCGAGCGGATGGAGCTGTCCAAGGGTGGTCGGGCGCTTCTCCAGGGCCATGGTGAGGCGCTCGCTACTGAGGAAACCGAGGGGCAGATGCTCCAGCGCGTCATGCCCGAGCTGATGGGCATGAAGAACATTCTGGTGATCAACGATGAGGCGCACCACTGCTATCGCGAAAAGCCTGTGTCCGACGGCGAGGGCGAGTTAAAGGGAGAGGAGAAGAAGGAAGCCGAAAAGAACAATGAGCGGGCGCGCCTCTGGATCTCGGGCCTTGAAATCGTCAGCCGCAAGCTGGGCGTCGAGCGCATTCTTGACCTCTCGGCAACGCCTTTTTTCCTGCGTGGTTCCGGCTACGCGGAGGGCACACTGTTCCCCTGGACGATGAGCGATTTCTCCCTGATGGACGCTATCGAATGCGGAATCGTCAAGCTGCCTCGCGTGCCCATTGCTGACAATATTCCCGGCAGCGACATGCCCATATTTCGCAACCTTTGGGAGCACATTCGGAACAAAATGCCTAAGAAGGGGCGTGGCAAGGCCAACGCGCTCGACCCACTCAGCATTCCGGTCGAACTCCAGACGGCCCTCGAAGCCCTCTATGGGCATTATGCAAAGACCTTCGAGTTGTGGCAACAAAGCGGAATTAAGGTTCCACCTTGCTTTATTGTGGTCTGCAACAATACCTCCGCCTCCAAACTTGTCTATGACTATATCTCCGGCTTCCAGCGAGAGAACGAAGACGGCTCAACCATGCTGGAGAACGGCCGATTGCCTCTGTTCCGCAACTATGACGAGCACGGCAATCCCATTCCGCGCCCGCGAACCTTCTTGATCGACAGCGAGCAACTGGAATCCGGGGAACCTCTTGATGACAGATTTCGCACCCTGGCGGCCGATGAAATCGAACGCTTTCGACGCGAAATTATCGAACGCACGGGCGACCGCAACCAGGGTGAGAACATCAGCGACCAGGATTTACTCCGCGAGGTGCGGAATACCGTCGGCAAGTACGGGCGCCTGGGCGGTGACATCCGATGCGTGGTTTCCGTTTCGATGTTGACCGAAGGGTGGGATGCCAACACTGTCACCCATGTGCTGGGGGTG
The DNA here is from genome assembly GCA_963804995.1 of uncultured Acidobacteriota bacterium. GTDB lineage: Bacteria > Acidobacteriota > Terriglobia > UBA7540 > UBA7540 > Bog-366. The sequence goes on along the minus strand of CAWDSK010000006.1, from coordinate 25,751 downwards.
CGCGCTTTCGGCACGCAATTACTCTGTGAACAGGTCATCGGCCGGGCGCTGCGCCGGCAATCTTACGACCTGAACGAGGAGGACCGGTTCAACGTTGAATATGCGGACGTCCTGGGCATTCCGTTCGATTTCAACGCCAAGCCGGTGATCGCCTCACCCCAGTTGCCGCGAGAGACGATTCACGTTAAGGCGGTCCGCCCTGATCGCGACCACCTGGAAATCCGCTTCCCCCGTGTTCAGGGTTACCGAGTCGAATTGCCGGAGGAGCGACTGAAAGCGGAATTCAATGAAGACTCCGTGCTCGAGCTTACGCCCGATCTGGTGGGGCCTTCGATTACGCACAATTCCGGCATCATTGGCGAGGGTGTTGAACTCACCCTGATCCACACCGGTGATTTGCGCCGGTCCACCTTGCTGTATCATCTGACCCACCGCCTGCTGTTCACCAAATGGCGCGATCCCGGCGAGGAACCGAAGCTGTACCTTTTTGGCCAACTGAAGCGCATCACCAAAGACTGGCTTGATACGTGTCTGGTGTGCAAAGGCGGCACCTACCCTGCGCAGCTCATGTACCAGACGCTGGCCGATATGGCCTGCGAGCGCATCACGGCAGGCATTACCCGAGCCGAGTTAGGCAAGAGGCCCATTAAGGCTTTGCTCGACCCGTACAATCCCACGGGTTCCACGATCCATGTGAATTTCAATACCTCAAAGACTGACCGCTGGGAAACCGACGCCCGGCGCTGCCACATCAATTGGGTGATATTGGACAGCGACTGGGAGGCGGAATTCTGCCGCGTGGCGGAGTCCCACGCGCGGGTAAGGGCTTACGCCAAGAACCACAACCTCTGGCTGGAAGTACCTTACCGCTACGGTTCGGAAACCCGAACTTACCGCCCGGACTTTATCGTGCTGGTGGACGATGGACGCGGCGATGATGACCTGCTGCATCTGATTGTCGAAATCAAGGGCTATCGCCGAGAGGACGCAAAAGAGAAGAAGTCCACCATGGAGACATACTGGGTGCCGGGGGTGAACAACCTGGGCACGTATGGCCGCTGGGCTTTTGCGGAGTTCGGCGACGTTTACCAGATGGAGGCCGATTTTAAGGCGAAGGTCGAAAGCGAATTCAACAAAATTATTGAGTCGGTAACCACACCGCAAGCGGTCGGGACGAATTAATTATGGTCAAGAAACTCGCCAAAACTGTCGATGTATTTAAGCACGACGCAGACAAGAGGAAGAACATTCCCACTGCCGAGTTCCAATCCGTGCTTCAGAAAGAGCAGGAGATTCCCCGCGAGGTGAGGTATCCCCGCAACACGGACCTGGATCCGCAACTGGTCTGGCGCGGGAAGGACGAACAGGACTGGTCGGATCTGGTGGTGAACGCTCCTCCGCTCTATATCCAGGAAAAGGTCCACCCCAAGGTATTGATTGACGATTTGCTGCGCACCAGCAATGAGAACACTGAAGAGGCGGGAACGACGCTCGACCTTTTCGCCGATTTCAATGGCATGCCGAAAGGCGTGGACAAGACTGAGTTCTATCAGCACGACCAGAACTGGTCGAACCGGATGATTCTTGGGGATTCCCTCCAGGTCATGGCCAGCCTTGCCGAACGCGAGGGGTTACGGGGTAAGGTGCAATGCATCTACATCGACCCGCCGTATGGCATTAAGTTCAACAGCAACTTCCAGTGGTCTACCACCAGCCGTGATGTAAAGGATGGGAACACCGAGCACATTACCCGCGAACCCGAGCAGGTGAAGGCGTTCCGGGATACTTGGCGTGACGGAGTCCACACGTATCTTACTTATCTCCGTGACCGCCTCGCCGTCGCGCGCGATCTTCTGACCGATTCGGGCTCGATCTTCGTTCAGATTGGAGATGACAACGTACACCGAGTCCGTTCAGTGATGGATGAGGTGTTTGGAGAGAGAAATTTTTGCGCATCAATTACTTTTCGAAAGACTGGTGGATTCGAAGTCGCACTAATCCAGCGAAATTTTGATCACGTCCTTTGGTACGCACGGTCCCATGACACTGTTAAGTTCAGACTTCCATTAAGGGCATCCAAGCCATCGGGCTCGGATACGACCTTCTATGACTACGTCGCTGACGAAGCAGGAATTCTTAGGGCTCTTACAGCTGAGGAAAAGGAAGACCCAGCCGAATTACCTGCAAGTCTCCGCCTCGTCGGAAGGAACCCTTTGGTATCTGATGGATTCTCGGAATCATTAAGCAAGCCGTTTTCTTTCAGGGGTCAGCCATATGAGCCGCCTCCCAATGGCCACTGGAAGACAACCCCACTAGGTCTCAATCGATTGGAGAAGGGAAATCGGCTGGCGACCAAGGGCAGAACGGTTCGCTATGTTGCTTTTTGGGCAGACTTCGCGGCAGAGCCCCTAGGTTCAGTTTGGGCGGACTTGAGTACTGGAGGGTTTACCGGAGATCAAAAGACGTATGTAGTGCAAACAGACAGTAGAGTGATCCAACGCTGCATCCTAATGGCCACGGACCCGGGTGATCTCGTGCTTGACCCGACATGCGGCTCCGGGACCACCGCCTATGTCGCCGAGCATTGGGGCCGCCGCTGGATTACCATTGACACCTCGCGCGTGGCGCTGGCACTGGCACGCGCCCGCGTAATGGGCGCGCGGTATCCCTATTACCTGCTGGCCGATTCCCGTGAGGGCCAACTCAAGGAAGCGCAGATCACCAAAACTGCGCCGAGTTCGCAGCCAACGCATGGGAATATCCGCCACGGCTTCGTCTATGAGCGTGTCCCGCACATCACTCTCAAGTCTATAGCCAATAATGCCGAGATTGATGTGATTTGGGACAAGTGGCAGGACGTCCTGGAGCCGCTGCGCGAAAAGCTGAACGCGTCACTGAAGAAGAACTGGCAGGAATGGGAAATTCCGCGCGAAGCGGACAATGCGTGGGCGGAGAGAGCCAAAAAACTGCATTCCGAATGGTGGGAAGCGCGAATTTCGAGGCAAAAACAGATTGACGGGTCTATTGCTGCCAAGGCCGAATTCGAGTACCTCTATGACAAACCCTACGAAGACAACAAAATCGTCCGCGTCGCCGGCCCGTTCACGGTTGAGAGTCTCCTCCCGCATCGCGTGCTCGGAGTGGACGAGAACGACGAACTGATTGACTCTCTTGCCGATTCGAAACTCGGTTACAATGCGGCGCAAGATTTTGTTCAGATGATCCTGGAAAACTTGAAGGTGGCAGGGGTTCAGCAGGCCCACAAGGAAGACAAGATCACGTTCACCTCACTTTCGCCCTGGCCCGGCAATCTGGTTTGCGCAGAAGGGCGCTATGTGGAAGGCAATGGGAAGTCGGGCACCGAGAAGCGCGCTGCCATCTTTATTGGTCCCGAGTTTGGCACCGTCTCGCGGCCCGACCTGGTAGCCGCTGCCCGCGAGGCCGGGGACGCGGGTTTTGACGTGTTGATTACTTGCGCCTTCAATTACGACGCCCATTCCTCGGAATTCAATAAGCTTGGCCGCATTCCCGTGCTCAAGGCCCGCATGAACGCCGACCTGCACATGGCCGGGGACCTCAAGAACACAGGCAAAGGGAACCTGTTCGTCATCTTCGGCGAGCCGGACATCGAAATGTTGGGTGGCGGTGAAAACGCCAAGCCCGGCCAAATTCGCGTCAAGATCAAGGGTGTCGATGTGTTCCATCCCAACAGCGGCGAAGTGCGCAGCGACGGCGCCGAAGGCATCGCGTGCTGGTTCATTGATACCGACTACAACGAAGAAAGCTTCTTCGTCCGCCACGCGTACTTCCTCGGCGCCAACGATCCTTACAAAGCCCTCAAAACCACCCTCAAGGCGGAGATAAACGAGGAAGCTTGGGAAACACTACATAGCGACACCTCCCGCCCCTTTGACAAGCCCAAGAGTCACCGCATCGCGGTCAAGGTGATCAACCACCTGGGCGATGAAGTAATGAAGGTCTTCCGGGTCTAAACTGTTTGCGCGGATGAGGAAGTGAAAGGACTACTCATCACGTACGAGCAGATCTACAGTGAGTTCAATTATGGACGAGCCCAAATCGCTCGATATATTGTTCAAGCAAAAAATATTCCGCATTCCTGACTACCAGCGGGGATATGCGTGGCGGCACGAGCAGCTCAAGGCCTTCTGGGAGGACTTGATAAATCTTTCCGGAAACCGGTCGCATTACACCGGAGTGCTCACGTTGGCGGAAGTCCCTACGGTCGCCCCCAGCGAAAAGGAGTACTGGCTGGTGGAGGACCATTCGTACCAAGTCTATCACATCGTGGATGGTCAGCAGCGTCTGACGACTTTCGTCATCTTCCTTCAGGCCTTGGTGGACTTCATCAAGGGACTGCCTGATTTCAAGGATAAGCCGGAAACCACAATTTACCTCTCCGAGAGTCTTAACATTACCGAACTGCAAAGCAATTTCCTTTTCAAAATCAAGCCAACAGGCGACAAATTCCGTACTTACAAGTTCGGCTACGCAAGAGACAACCCAAGCTATGACTACTTGCGGTTTCGGATTCTTGGCGAAGAAGGTGGGGGGAGTATTGAGGAAACCTTCTACACACTTAATCTGAGCAATGCCAAAACCTACTTCAGCGAGCAATTTCGCGAACTATACGACAAGGAACAGTACGAGGGGCTCCGGCAGGTTTACAAGAAGCTAACGAAGCGGTTTCTCTTCAATGAGTACATCATTAAGGACGAATTCGATGTATTTGTCGCCTTTGAGACGATGAACAATCGCGGAAAGGCGCTCTCCCAGCTGGAACTGCTCAAGAATCGACTGATCTACCTCACCACCCTTTACAACGACGACGAACTAGACGTTGCATCCAGGAGAAACCTGCGAGAAACCGTCAACGACGCATGGAAAGAGGTCTACTACCAGTTAGGCAGAAACAACAAGCATCCCCTCAATGATGACGATTTTCTGAGAGCTCACTGGATCATGTATTTTAAGTATTCCCGCAAGGCGGGCCGCGATTACATCCACTTCCTTCTCGACGAGCAATTCGCACCGGCGATGGTTCATCAAAAGGTCGAAAAGCAGGTCCCGTTAGAAGTACCCGAGGAGATGCGGTCGGACGAGGCTATTGAGGACTCGGACGATGAAATAACAGTACCAGCCGAAGCGATGAAGACGATCTCCTCAGCAAAACTGGCGCCGACGGAAATCCGCGACTATGTGAACAGTCTGAAGGAGTCTTCCGTTTATTGGTTCAATTCGTTCTATCCAGATCTCGCTAACGGTATGGGTCCGTATGAGCGGCAGTGGATCGAAAGGCTTAACCGCATTAACATGGGATATTTCAGACCGCTCGTAATGGCTATCCTCAAGAATGAGAAGAGCGTGGACGCACGCATCCAGATCTTTCAGCAGATCGAACGATTCATTTTCATCGCGTTTCGCCTGAACTTCTCAATGGCAAGTTACGGGAACAGCGAGTTTTACAATCTTGCTAGGGCGGTCGACCACGGCGAGATCGGCCTCACAACGATTGCAGAAAAATTGGATGAAAGGTTGTCCTACACTTTCAATGAAGACGGGACGTTCTTGAGCAGTTACTTCTACAATCTCCTTCTCAAGAAATTCAAGAGCGGGAGCGGCTACTACGGTTGGTCGGCATTGCGATATTTCCTGTTTGAATATGAGAGCAGCCTTTTGTCTGAGAGTCGCCAAAAAAAGGTCGATTGGGCTGACCTGCAAAAGATTGAAAACGACAGAATTTCCATCGAGCACATCTATCCTCAGACGGAAACTGCCGAGTGGGCAGAGCAGTTTGCCAACATCGAACCTGAGCGCCGGAAGTATTACAATGCGACGCTCGGTAATCTCCTGGTGCTCTCGATGTCCATCAATGCATCTCTCCAGAATGACAGCTTCAATGAGAAGAAACGGGTGAAGTGCAACGCTGCCGGTGAAAAGCTCAGGAACGGCTATACAGATGGCTCCCACTCGGAAATCGAAGTCTCTCGAAGCGAATCATGGGGACCAGAACAGATCAAGGCCCGAGGGATTAAGCTCCTCAAGTTTATGGAGAAGCGATGGGGCTTTCGCTTCGAAAGCGATGAAGAAAGGGAAACGTTGCTTTTCTTGGATGTTGGGAGCGACGCCGAGTGAGCGGCCCCATGGAATTCCGCATCGCCGACACCTTCACGGACAGCCTGGCTCGCTTGACCGGCGACGAGCAGAAAATCGTGAAGACCACGGCATTTGACCTGCAACTGGACCCCGTCAACCCCGGAATGCAGTTTCACAAACTCGATAAGGCCAAGGACAAGAACTTCTGGTCGGTACGAGTCAGCGCGGACCTGCGGCTCATCGTCCATAAATCCGAAACCAGCCTGCTGCTTTGTTACGTCGATCACCACGACAAGGCCTATCAGTGGGCAGAACGCAGAAAGCTCGAAACGCACCCCAAGACCGGCGCAGCGCAAATTGTCGAACTTCGGGAAAGAGTTAAAGAAATCACCGTTCCCAAATACGTGGACGACGGCGTGATGCACAAGCTGCCGCCCGCCAAGCAACCCTTGTTTGCAACCGTGTCCGACGATGATTTGCTCGGCTACGGCGTGCCGGTCGAGTGGCTGCCGGACGTCCGCCGCGCCAACGAAGACTCAATACTGGAGATCGCCGGGCATCTGCCCGCGGAGGCGGCGGAGGCGTTGCTTAACCTCGCAACCGGCGTGACGCCGCCTGTCGCCGCATTTTGCGCCCCCGGAGCTAGCCCATTTGCCCATCCCGACGCGCTGCGCCGATTCCGCGTCATGGCCAACGTCGAGGAGTTGGCGCAGGCGCTTGAGTACCCGTGGGAGAAATGGACGATTTTTCTCCATCCGGCGCAGCGCCAACTGGTGGAGAGGGATTACAACGGCCCGGCCAGAGTGGCGGGTTCCGCGGGCACGGGCAAGACGATTGTGGCGCTCCATCGAGCCGCGTTTCTGGCTCGCACCAACCCCAACTCCCGGATCCTGCTGGCCACCTTTTCGGAAACGCTTGCCAACGCCCTGCGCACGAAACTGCGACGGCTCATCAGCAGCGAACCACGGCTCGGGGAACGATTGGAAATCCACGCCATTAACGCCATCGGCCAACGGCTTTATGAATTGAACGCCGGGCGGGTTAACCTCGCCTCAACGGAAGTTCTGCGTCAGCTCATGGAAGAAGCCTCAAACACGGCTGATCATAAATTCAGCCTGTATTTCCTGCTGACCGAGTGGGAACAGGTGGTGGACGCGTGGCAATTAGAAAGCTGGGAAGCGTATCGGGACGTTGTCCGCTTGGGACGCAAGACCCGGCTGGCGGAAAAACCGCGGCTTCTGCTCTGGTCGATCTTCGAGCATTTTCGATCCGCTCTCAAGGCTCGCAATTTGACCACGCGGGCCGAGATGTTCACGCGGCTCGCCGCCAGCTTGGCTGCGGTCAAGAATCGGCCGTTTGACTTCGTGGTAGTGGATGAGGCCCAGGACATCAGCGTCGCCCAATTGCGGTTTCTCGCCGCATTGGGCGGCGGCAGGGCGAACAGCCTCTTCTTTGCCGGTGATCTTGGACAACGCATATTTCCGCAACCTTTTTCGTGGAAGTCGCTCGGCGTCGATATTCGTGGACGTTCGACCACGCTGCATGTCAATTACCGAACCTCGCATCAAATCCGCACGCAGGCTGACCGGCTTCTCGCTCCGGAGGTTTCTGACGTTGACGGGAATACGGAGGAACGGCGCGGCACAGTTTCGGTGTTCAACGGAGTTCCGCCGGAAATCATGGTTCTGGATTCACCGGAAGACGAAATAGCCGCCGTGGCTAAATGGCTTTCCGTCGTAAAGACCACCGAAAACACTTTGCCCCACGAAATCGGCGTGTTTGTGCGGTCACCAGCTCAGTTGGATCGAGCGACTGACGCCGTACAGCAGGCCGGTTTGTCTTTCAAAGTCCTGGATGAGCAGATTGAAACCATCAGCGGTCACGCCTCGATTGGCACAATGCATCTGGCGAAGGGACTGGAATTTCGGGCCGTGGTTGTGATGGCCTGCGATGACGAGATCATTCCCTTACAGGAAAGGATCGAAACGGTCGGAGATGACGCCGATCTCGAAGATATATACAACACCGAGCGACAATTGCTTTATGTTGCCTGTACGCGAGCGCGCGATTACCTATTGGTTACAGGTGTTGCTCCAGCCTCGGAGTTCCTCGATGATCTGAAAAGATGAGGTTATGGTGGCACGGATTTTTGACGATTGATCCCGACCTGCAATCGGTCACAATAAGTCACGCCCTTCATCGCTACTCGTTCTTGCTCCTTCTGGGGGAGCCAGACCTGATGGCCCTTGGTGTGCAACTAATCTTTGGCATACGGACACAACGAGAATTCCCGCCTTCCTTGACGATGCGGCTTCCGAACAAATTCTTGTACTTCTGTTGGTCTACGGGGGAAGGGTTGTAGACTTCTCCTGAGATGTGTTTGCCGAAGAACATCGACGAAAAAGAGTCGTAATCAGGGAGAGAATACCCAATGAAGATTACCTTGTCTGCGCCCGTAAGCGCGGTCTCCTCTCTCCATATGCGCTGAAGATCCTTGTCTTGCTCGGGCAGATCTGGGTCGCCTGGAAAAAGCATGTAGGCGAGATCAGGGCTGATTCCTTGCTGGTCAGGGTTCTTCAGGGGGGTTTCCATGGGGTACGGGAGGGTGTGTTCTGTAGTCATCAAGGCGAATTCCCATTCCAAGTAAAATACGTCGTGACGACAAATTATCTCTATTAGGTCAATTGTCAGTCGGTTTCTTTCTTCCCTGGTCTAACCCTTTTCCTTGCTGAACTCACCGCGCCCGTTATCGCAGTGTGTCATGTGATAGGCGCTTACCCCAGTTGGCTCGACGCAATCAATCCATTCTTCCTGAAGGCGATCCCACTCTTCTGCGAAGCCTATGAAGCCAGCAATCGCATGGAATCTTCTCTTCCTTGTCCTCGCTCTCATCACCATAGAACCTAATCGCCATGATGAATCCCTTTTGGCTTTTGGCACACGCCAAAATTGCCACCCTTGCTGTAGACCATTGTACGCTGACAACTTAAAAGCCGCGGCGCACAGAGTTACAGAACCTGTGCCAACTCAACCTTCAGCCAACCGATGAAGGCAGTGACCCGTTGAGGCTCCAATGGGGAAATGAGGAAGCTGCTCGTTCCTCGATGCGTGCTTATTAGAGACTGAATTGAGGGATTATTGTCGAGGTTATATACAAAAGTCTTCACACGCCCGCTGAATTCACTGCTTAACCCAAGGTATTCTCGCCCAAGATTGAGCGGGATTGAATCCCCATAATATTTGCATTCCAACAGAAGTTTAGCTGAGTTCGATTTAGGGTCAGTCGCGGAGGAGCGGCATCTTTGCGTCTCCTTCCGGCTAAGAAGGCAAACGTCAAGCTCATGCAACACGGACGATCTACCTGATACGCGCAAATTGGTCTGAAGCTCGTATTCATCTTTCTGGTACTTCACGAGAACGAACCCAGGGGCGCTTGCAGGGGCTGATAACGTACCTGGACCAAGCCGGAATACTAGTTTGCCTGTCTTTTTATCCGTGTTGTCCCTTACCTCAAACGTTGCTCCGAGTTCTTTGAGCGCCCGCAACGCGCATGTAAAAACGAATATCTCAAACAGCTTCGGAGGGACGCCCTTGTCTTTAAGGAGTGGAACGGTCGCGCCGAGCTCTTGAATAGCATTCCGGATTGCGTCTTTGAAGGGAGCAATCAAATTACTCTTCTTCCATTATCGCTGGTACGGCCCTGAATCTGCGCGGATACACTCCAATGTCCGCAGGCCACGCGGACCGAAGTAGTTGGTCAAAGCTTTGGATCTGATCCAAAGGGAGTCCAACCTGGGCCGATTTCAGCTGCGCGTCATTTCTAGGTGAGACCGTAAGGATAGCGGCACCATCTTCGTTCAATACCTCCACTTCCAAATCAGCCTGGCCAAGGAGTTCAGGCAAATTACTTTTAATGTCCGCTAGAACACTTTCCACACCTACGAAATACTCTCGTAGAACGCCGAGAAGAATTGCCTCTTGTTCGACATGTCCGAATGGGACCGTAGCACGACGAGCGGCGCCGACATTCTCGACGGCGTTGCCATTGCGGATTGTTATCTGGATTTCCTCGGCTATCCAATCAAATCCAGCTTCGTGCAAGGATGTGAGCACTTCAGCCACACTGTTGGATACTGTGAAATTCATGTGACAAAGTATACTTTTGGCCGGGAATCTCCGCAACGACTTAGTCAGTGCCAAGCCGGGCTTGGTTTTGCCTCATCTAACCCCTTTGCCGCCGCCATCTCTTCCCCTACGGCCCTGCCCTTTTGACATTTCTTTTGAACTGGTTCGCGCGCTGGCCAGTGTTAGTAAGGTTAGAGTCTGTGTTAAGTAGTGTTACGCTGTGGATAACCTGGAGGTTCGCGCGGTCGCAGTCACTACCGGCGTGGGCGTTTCCACCTGCGCTTGCGAGAATAGATCAATCTGATTGGTGTAGTCGGGGATGACCCTCTTTGTGATCCACCGCTTCGCAGTCCGGAACGAATGGGCCATACTCTCACCCATACTGGTTGCGCGTGCCGGTTCAGCTTTGATAAGTCGGGCGGGTTTTCAAGTGGACCGTGTGTTTCGGCTTAATGTATCTTCCAACCGTCGCGGAATGGCTGCCTCATGCGGTTTCGGTTGCAGCACCTCTGCCCCGTTGTCTGGGGCAGCAGGAAAAAGGCAGATGAAGATAAAGACCCGCGAGGGCAGGGGTCACAGTCGGAACAGCGCTAAGCTGTCCTCTTGTTCCGGAGCGAAAGCATCTCCCGGAGCGGTCCGAAATAACGGCAAAGGCGCCAGGAGCGTCTATTGGACATGCTGTATCAACCACTTGATGGACAATACTTTATGCTTGATTGATGTCGGGTTTTTGTATACAATTGGTGTCGGGTTTTTGCAGGAGTTTGCCATGCGTCGGTCGAAGACATTGCGCGAGAGAATTGAAACACGGATCGCCCGAAAGCGCGGCGAAGACGTGTTCCTGCCGCGCGAGTTCCGCGACCTTGGCGGCGAGGATCAGGTCCTCCGCGTGCTGCGTATCCTCGTACGTGAAAAGCGCCTGGTGCGGCTCGGCTACGGGGTTTATGGCCGCGCTATTGTCTCGCGTCTTTCCGGCGACCCGATCCTTTACAGCCGGAACGGATTTCTGGGCGCGGTACGGCAAGCGCTCACCAAGCTCGGGGTGATATGGGAACCGTCCGAAGCCGAACGCGACTACAACGCCGGACGTTCGACACAGGTCCCGCTGAATCCGGTCGTACGGGTCAAAGGCCGGTTTTCGCGGCGGCTTCGCGACGGTAAGCAGGAGCTGGTGCTTGCGCAATAAACTGTCTCTTCAGGATCTACTCGAAGTTCAAAAGCGTTTCGATTTGCCGAGCCCGGCCCTGGTCGAAAAGGACTGGTATGTGGTCGCGGCGCTTGCGGCGGTCAAAACCGCCGATGTGAAACCGTTTCGTCTGGTGTTCAGCGGCGGCACGGCTCTGAGCCGCGCCCACCGTCTCATCCGGCGGATGTCGGAAGACATCGACCTGAAGATCGTATCGGACCAACCGCGTTCTCGCCGGGAGCTGCGTGCGTTGCGCGACACCATTACCGGTGCCCTTTTGCTTGCTGGTTTCCAGTTTGATCCTGACAATGCCGCCCACCGCAATTCCGGCAATGCGAGCCGATACACGATTTATCAGTTGCCGTATGCGCCGATTGTGGCGGGCGAGGGAACGTTGCGGCCGGAGATCCAAATTGAGACCGCCGTTTGGCCGCTGCGTCTGCCCTCCGTCGAACGAACCGTAACGTCCTTTTGGGCGGAGGCCTTCGGGGAACCACCGGAAGTGCCCTCGATTGCTTGCGTGGCGCTCACTGAGACGGTTGCGGAGAAATTCGTGGCGCTGACGAGGCGCGCGGGGGCGGAACTGGCCAATGCCGGTGGCCCCCGCGACAAAAGCCTCGTGCGCCATGTGTACGACCTCCACGCAATCCGGGCACATTACGATCCGGCTGAAGTTATCGAACTGGCCAGGGAGATCATGCTCGCCGATGTCGAGGCTTACGGCCATCAATTTCCTTCCTACCGGCTAAACCCGGTTGGTGAAACCTTGCGAGCCGTTGCCGGGCTTGCGGCGGATCAGCGTTTTGCTGACTTGTACACGGCCTTTATTCGAGACATGGTCTATGGCGAGGCTGCGGATTTCAAGACGGCCCTTGCCACGGTTGCGGCCTTAGCCGATGGTCTCAAGGCGTAGCGGCAAGCGGCGGCTAGGGCATTCGAGCCGCTATCTTCGGGCGGCAGGAAAACGACTGGCATGCTGAAGGCCGCGCGAGGAATAGGGCGAAATGGCAGGGGCGGTCACCGTGAGAAAAGGTCGTTCCCGGTATTGGCCGGCTACAAGGTGCCAGGCCACGCTACAGCGATCCCCCGACTGTTCTCGCTTGAGGGTAGCAGAACTCTCCTTCATATTTGATTTGCTGCACACAATGTTTCTAGAAAGGTGGATACTATAGAGATGGTAAAGCTTCGAGTACCAAGATAGGGACGTATGGCAGAAAATTTGACCCTCGGACTGGATGCGTTTATCCGTTCTGTTGGAATAAACAGGACCACGCAGCATGGTCTCTTGCTGGGGGCTGGCGCGTCCATCAGCTCTGGGGTTCCCTCCGCAGCAAGCTGCATCTGGGAGTGGAAGCGCGCGATTTTCTTGACCAGAAATCCAGGACTGGAAACGCAGTTTGCGGAGCTCTCATTGCCAGCCGTGCGCGCAAAGATCCAACGTTGGCTGGATGATCGAGGCACCTATCCGCGGAATGAAACTCCAGAAGAATACAGCGTCTATATTGAGGAATGCTATCCAATCGCAGATGACCGAAGAGTCTTCTTTCAGGAAAAGATTCGCCAGGCGGTTCCGCATATCGGATACCGACTTACGATCAAGCTTGCTGAGGCCGGGATTGTTCAATCCGTATGGACTCCCAATTTTGACGGACTGACCGCAAAAGCCGCGGCCCACTCGAAATCAATCAGCGCAATCGAAGTGGGAATCGACTGTCAGGAACGGCTTCCCCGAAAACCGAAGCGAAATGAGTTGATCTGCGTATCTCTGCATGGAGACTACCGGTACGATCCATTGAAGAATACCGCGGTTGAGTTGCAGGAGCAGGAGAAGGCCCTCAGGAATGCCCTGGTTGAGCAACTGAAAGATGTTCCACTGTTAGTCGTGGGCTACAGTGGCCGGGACACCTCCTTGATGGAGGCACTTGAGGAAAGCTACAAACGTCCGGGCACTGGCGGACTGTATTGGTGTGGCTTTGGTGATGGGGACATCCCCAAAACTGTCCGACGGCTACTGAATGTGGCACGCGCAAATGGAAGGTCTGCCCATTATGTCCAGTCTGGCGGATTTGATGATCTAATGCTTCGGATCGCCCTGCACTGTTTGGAAGGCGAGGCAATCGAGGAGGCTCGCCAGTTGATGATGGCGCAGGCCCCGATCCCCACTGAGGAACGCGTAGACTTCACACTCGTAGACTTGCCGACCTGCGGCATCATCAAGAGCAACGCATTCCCTTTGATGCCGCCCGGTGAGATCTATGAGTTCGACCTGAAGGAATGGCCGGAGGGGAAAGTATGGGAGTATTTCGACAACTGCACGGACGGAGGAGAAATTGTGGCAGCTCCGTTCGGCAAAGCCTATGCATTTGGAACGATCGACGAGATACGCACTGCCTTTGCTGACCGGATAGGTGAGAAGATCGAGCGGGTACCGATCAACGATTTAGACCTGCGTTACGAGGATGGAGTCATCAGCTCTCTCATAAGACGCGCGCTTGTGCGGGCTATGGCAGTAGGAGCAGGCGTCAACACGGATGGACGCGAAATCCTTTGGAGCGCGACAGGAGGGGTACGTCGGAGGGAAGCTGGCAGGGAATACCTAGTTCTCGATGCCGTGGTCGTCTATTTGCGGAGAGTCGCTGGGAAAAGTTACGTCGTCCTCAAACCCACGGTGCGAATAGAGAGTCCTACAGGTGAAGAGGTGCCGGAAGAGGTTGAAAAGAAGCTAAAAATGACGATTCTGGGCTGGCAGCACAACAACAAGTTCAACCAGGCACTGGACTCATGGCGTATACGACTCTTGAAGGATGGGAACTTCGAATTCCCTGCGAATTGCGGCTCTCCGTTCAGGTTCCGAGTTAAGCGCGCCCCTGTCTTGGCAAAAATCATGAGCTCGGATCGTGCTCAACAGATTCGAGTGAAAGACAGGTTCCAATCGATGATCACGAATGCAGGCGTGGAACTGAGAGAGCCAGATCTCGTGTTTTCAAATAGCACAGGTACTGGGACAGTTTCGGACCCCCACCCCGTTCGAGGAATCGTCAATAACCAGCCCTTCGACTACGCGCTAAGCGCCCGGAAACTGGCTCCACCCATTCACCTCGGCGTGATCTGTCCGGCCGGAGAGTCCCGGAAGCTCAGTGAATACCTCCAACGCTTTCATCAATCAATCGAGCCCGGCAAGTTTGAGGCGGACTACTTGCCCCCATTTAGAGGTTTTCAAAATGCGTTCGGTACTGCGCTGCAGGTGCCGACTCCGGGTGAGAATCTATGGCTGACGTGCCCCGAAATCGACCTGACTTTTGACGAACAGCGGGGCGCGCTCCAATTGAGCCAACACATCACTACATGCCTGAATGCGCTGAAAGCCGCGGCCTTACCGAACGTAACTGTCATCTTCATTCCCACGAGATGGGCGCGGTGGCGGACTTTCGACACAGAGTCCGAGCGGTTCGATCTTCACAACTTTGTAAAGGCGTTTTGTGTTCCACAGGGAATCGCGACCCAGTTCTTGGAGGAAGATACCCTTGAAAACGAGCTGCAATGTCGCATTCGTTGGTGGTTATCATTAGCCCTCTATGTCAAAAGCATGCGTACGCCATGGGTTCTGTCATCTCTCGATAGTGATTCAGCTTTTGTCGGCCTCGGCATTAGTCTGGACCCTAAGGCTAAGAGGGGGAACCACGTCATCCTGGGATGCAGTCATCTCTACAATGCTCAGGGACAAGGGCTTCAATTTCGACTGAGTAAGATCGAGGACCCTGTATTCCGGGGTCGGAACGCCTTCATGTCATATGAGGATGCGCGCCGCGTCGGGGAAACAATTCGGCAGCTGTTTTGGGAGTCTCGATTCCGGCTACCAGGGCGCGTCGTAATTCACAAGCAAACGCCCTTCATGAACGATGAAAGAAAAGGGTTACAGGCAGGTTTGAGTGGCGTAAAGCAGATTGATCTTCTGGAAATTCACGTAGACAGCGCGTTGCGATACTTGTCTTCAATCCCCCAATCGGACGGCACTTTCAAAGAAGACGGATATCCGGTGAAGAGGGGGACCTTGTTGAAGCTCGATAGGGATTCAGCTCTGTTGTGGGTACACGGTGTTTCCCGAGCTATCAATCCGCGACTAAACTATTATCAGGGCAAGCGCCGTATTCCCGCACCGCTCGTCATCCGGCGTCACTCCGGCAGCTCGGAGTTGACCATGGTCGGAGACGAGATCCTTGGTCTGTCCAAGATGAATTGGAACAGTTTCGACCTATACACCAAATTGCCGGCAACAGTAGAGACATCAAAACAAATAGCGAGAATCGGTGCGCTTCTGGAGCGGTTCGGCTCCGGGTCTTACGACTATCGCCTGTTTATGTGAGGTAAATGCGGCGCAGGAAATATAATAGGTTCGCAAAATGATGAAATCTTGCCCGGAAACTGGTCAATTGGTTGTCGTGCGCAAGCGCCCGTTCGTGGTCACCGAAGTTATTCCGTCAGCCACAGGCATACCTCCTGAGGGTATCGGCATATCGCATTTGATCAAGCTCTCGTCGGTGGAGGACGATGCCTTTAACCAGAGGAGCGAACTCTACAGATTCTTTGACAGCATCCCGTTGATCGGAAAGCCTGCAGCGATCATATCGGACCATGTCGAAAGGAGTGTCGCCGAACAGGGTTATGAGCCATATGTCCCGTATACCGCTGGGGCACCGGATCTAGAGAGCGGTCGCTGCTTTGGTGCCAGTGGGCGATTCTTCGGCTCTTCGAACACTCTGACGGATGGCATCATCCTGTGAGAGCCGTTTCGCCGTCTGGAGACACCTGCCCACCCTGCACCTTTAGGATCCGATCTGCCAGCTCCCAAACAAGCGGCGTATGGCAAATGAAGACAACTTGATGGAAGCCACCCAGGTCCATGGCTCGACGCAGCATGCGCACATACTCTTTGGCGTTGGTGGCGTCCAGTGCACCCACGGTTTCGTCCCGGAATAGAGTTTCGTAGCGAATGCCTTCGCCCTGCCGCATGTTGTAGATGGCGATGCCCAAGTTGACGGCTTCGTTGACCAGGACGAACTGCCCGCCCGAAAGCTCATCCACGAGGTAAGTACGGTCCAGATTCTTATTGCGGACTTCAATGTCGAAATCGTCTACCATACCGCGTCCGTCGGCCTTGGGGCGTTGTGTCCGGAAGCGGACTTCGAACTTGTTGTCGAAGCACCCTTCAAGCAAAGAATTGACCAAGCCGGAAACCTCCGGCCCGGCGGCCTGGATTTCGCAAAGCTGGATTTCGTCCGGGCCAAAGGCCTTTGCGAGGTAGTTGAAGTCCTCGAGTTCAGTTCTTGCCGGGCCCAGTTCGGCCTCGACCTGGGCCAAGCGAGCCCGCGCCGTATCCAACTGCTCCTGACGCTGCTTAATTTGGGCCTGGCGCGCAATGAGACCATCTCGCTCACGGCGGCAGGAGATGATCAGCCGATCAGTGTTTTCAACTTCTCGTCGTGAAGCCTGCATCTTGCCGTCAATGTCAGCGAATGCGGAGAGCTCAGATTCCTTCCTTGCCAACTCCGCGGTAACTTCCGCTCGGCCCTGAGCCAGGCGCTCCAAAGCCTTGAGCCGTTCCTCCCGCCGCGCCTCGACGGCCCGCAATTCCTCGTAACCCTGCCGCTCCTGATCAACTTTCCTGCGGTCCCGCTCGCAGCCTTCGAGTGTCCGGGTGAGTTCAAAAGATGGGGTGGCAATCTGAAGGAGCGAACTGCGTTGGACCTCGACTTCGAGTGAGAGTGTTGCGGCCTCTCCTTCCAATCCTGGGATCTTCTGGCCGGCTTCGACGGCGCGGCGAATCTTCGGGCAGGATGCGTAGGATCCCTCGCCCCGGCAGGGCACTACCGCCAACTCTTCACGCTCCACCCGCAGCCGCTCGAGCTCGGCCATGTTGTTCCTCAACTCGCCATCGAGAGCTTGCACAGTGCGCTCGGCTTCATGGTTGGAGGTTTCGAGCCCCTGAATCTCCCGGATTTGCCGATGGAGGTCTTCGATGCGAGTCGCAAGTTTCGCGCCTCGTTCCGTCAAATCGGCGAGGTCCTTCTTTCCCGTCAGAAGGCTTTCATCCCTCCCAATCTGGCGTTTGGTTTCAGTGATCTCGGCATCGGTTTTGCGCAGCCGCTGGTTCAGAGTCTCAATCTCACCCAGGAGTGGCTTCCGACTGGCCTCCGCTGCCTGAAGCTCCAGCAGTCGTTGTTGTGCCACTCGCTTCTCGGCTTCCAGGGTTTGAAGACGGGATGACACCTCCGCAAGGCGGGCCTCAATTTCCGTGGGTTCTTCAACCTCGGCATCCACCAGCTCCTTCAGGCTTTTCGCCTGGCCATCCAGGCCAAGCGTGGTCCTGACCACTTCGTCGCCCTTGTCTTTGGCCGCGGCTGCAATCAGCCTCAGCCGGTCCAGCCCGAGCAGTTCTCGGATGAATAGCTCCTTCCGCTCGCTCCGATCCAGCGAGAGAAAGTTTCCCGTGCGCTTCTGGCTGGAAAAGACGCTTGCGAGGAAAAAGTCGGGGGTACCGGCACATTTGCGAACGAGCTCCTCATACGGTTCCTTTTTGCCGTTGGTAAGCGGTTTACCCTCCCCGTTGAAGAGATAGCTCTCCATCTGGCGGGACTTGGGATCGATCTTGAGGAGCGACCGGTAGCGGGCGCTATTGACACTGAACGTCAGGTCGATTTCGGGCCGGGGATGAGTGGCGAAGTCATAAAGCGACCGCTTCTGGCCGGGCAGTTGGCGGAACAGAGCAGCGAATACTGATCCGATCAGCGTGGACTTGCCGGCGCCGTTCTCGCCCACGATGGCGATTAGCCCCTCACCCAGAGTATCGAAGTCGACGCAGACTTCATTGGGGAATGCCTCGGTGATTCCCCGGAGTCGAAGATTATGCAGGCGCATGGGGTGTCCTCCTAGGGGGTAGTCAACGTTACGGTGGGTATATATATAAGGATGGGATTTGTAGCTTTCTTAACTTGAGAGAACTGCCTTTTCGACTTCCGCCAGCTTGGTAAGCAACCGTTCCTGGCGGTCGGCCGGTGGGGCCCCTTTCATCGTCCAGTAGGCGCGGAGCTTTTCTTCGGCCGAATGGGCAGCGGCGATGGGGGCAGGCTCCGCCGCAAGGTCTGCATCGTGCTCGATCTTCACCTTCAGTTCTGCGGGATTGGCGGCCAATAACTTCTCCCGGAGATTCTCCTGCTGTTCGCGGCTGAGCTGGTGATCAGGGCCATTGGGGACCGTCACCACGACTTTCACCCGAGAATCTTTCAAAGTGACCACATCCAAGTTGTCGGGTAGCCGCAGTTCGCCATCTTCGTAAACGGCGTGAAGCTCGACCATTCGCCGGGTAGGCGACAGCCTGAACTCAACGGTCAGGTCCGACAGGTCCGGGCAAAGCTCCGGAGCATTCAGTGTTACCAAGTGGTAGCCTTTGTCTTCAACCTCGCTGTAATCGCAGCGGGAGAGTGACCCGGAGTACCACACGCGCGGGGCGAGTTGCTGCCGCAGGTGAACGTGGCTGAGCCCGATATACTGGGCCTTCAGGCTACGTAGCGGATCAAGGGGATACTCCGCGCATCGCCCGACCAACGGCTGACCACTGCTCACCCTGGCGCCGGCCACCCCAAAATGCCCGAAGAAGAGCTTATAGCTTCCAGGCCGCTGCTCAAAGCGCCGGTTGAACTCACCGAGTTGCCTGGCGAAGTTCTCACCTAGACTGTGCTCGTTACCAGCCATCTCAGCTTTCCGGGGATACGGGAAGACCGCGACAGCAGCCTCGCCAATCTCAATCATGTCCGGCTCGGTGCAAAGATAGATGGGGTGGGCGGCCTTGGCTCGTGCCAGAACGTGTAAGTCTCCATCGAGTTCCTTGCCGTGGTTACCCGCGACCAGGACAACCGGGGCGTGGTTGCCCATCTGAATGAGCGTGTCAACCCAGAGATTCCGCTCTTGGATGGTCTGCTTGTAGGTCGTCAGGTCACCGTTGACCACGAATAGGTTTGTGTTGGCTCTGATTGCGTCCTCGACGAACCATTCAAGACACTGAGCCGTGTCGGTGAAGTAGCGGTCTTGTTCCAGGTGAATATCGCCTGTTTGCGCGATTCGCAAGGGCATACGAGAACTCCTTTCACATCTGGGCGTCGATCCAATTTTCTGTTAATGGGGATTGTCGAAGCGAAAGATTCCCGAACCTGGGGATTAGAGCGGTTAGGCCGCCGCCCCGGCCGCCATGGAGCGAATGCCGGATTCTGAGATTCCAGGGTTTGTTGGGTGTAGCAAGGAGTCCACTCTCGCCTTTAATCGGATCAACGCCGCGGAATGGAGCTGCGAGACTCGTGATTCGTCAACATGCATCAAAAGGGCAATCTGTTTCATCGTCAATTCCGCCTCGGAGTAAAGGCAGAGGACCCGTCGTTCGCGCTCCGGCAAGCTTGAAAGCGCCCGGCTCAGAATTTCACGTTGCTCGCGGCGATAACACAGGTCAAAAGCGTTGTCCCTGCCGTCAATCAGAAGCTCTGGGTCAGTGGATTGCAGCGTCGTGGTCGCGGCTGCCGAAAGGACACGCGGACCGCAGTCAATCCCCACGCTCTGTAGGTCGGTCAGAGCCCGATGCCACTGCGCGAGGTTCATTCGCGATGCCGCAGCCATCTCCTCGTCCTGGACGGACCGTCCGAGATTGACTTCCAGTTCCCGATACAGCTTTTGAATTCGCTTGTTCTTTTGGCGTGTGTCGCGCGTGACGGGATCGGCGGCGCGGAGGCCATCCAAAATCGCGCCGCGAATCCGATGCCGCGCGTAACTCTCCAGCTTCACGCGCTTGCTCGCGTCAAATCTGGCGACGGCATCCACCAATCCCAACACGCCGTTGGCGCTCAGCTCATCCACTTCCACATGGGCAGGGAGATGTTCGCGAATTTTAAGAGCCACACGCCTTACCAGCGGAAGCATTTCAATCAGCATCTTTTGCCGATTGACGTCGCGATTGAATTCCCTTTTCCAACTCCCAGCCCGTCGCCTGACGGACGCTTTCCCTGTGACGACGCGGTGCCAGGAATCGATACCGCCCGCCTTCTCCGTAGCTCTCTGCCTGCGTTTGATTTCTTCAGTCACGGTTTGTTCTCCCTTTCTGCCGCTTTTTTCTCGGGGCACGCCAGCCGAGTGCGACATGCGCGTCAGGCCCGGGGGCTGCTTTTTGTGGGTGAAGCCAAAACTTCGCTTTTCAATTTGTTTATTGGGGGACCACAAACCCAGGGGGTGTCACTGTGGCGACAAACTGGACGTGTTTAGGTGGTCAGTTGGCTGGGGTGAATGACGGTAATAGCATGGCGCGTAAGACGATTGTCGGCGCTTCTAGCACATAAGATTAATAGTGAGCACCTGGCGATTATTAGGGCCCCATCATGCCGGGCAAAGCCCTGCTCACCCTCAATTCGGGAACAGCCCGAGCTGATCCGCAGAAGTGGCGGCGATCGCTGACCTGCGTGAAGCCTTGCGATGCTGCACTGCGTCGGGCGACATACCAAACATCAGAAGCTGCGTCACAACTTCCGGGATCGACGTTGGCGGTGGAATGATGACTCTCGGCAAATTCCATCTGGAGGATCGAGCCTCGACCACTGATGGTAAGGTTTCCGTAGCACGGGCTCCAAATACCTCAGCTTGCTGCTTTTGAAGTTGTTTCCAGACGAGGTCGGCACTCTCGCCGATTCCTTTTTCCGTCACCAACTCCCGCGCCATCGCCATCAGGATGTCATCACCTTCGTCGATCGCTTGCAGGCCGTCGTTTGCGAACTTTCCTTCCATGGCAAGCGAAACCAGGAGCTTCTTCCCCATCAGCCGCACACACGTTTCCTGCATGGTGCCCGCGTAGTAGAAGAATTTCACGTTGACGTTATTCCGCTGCCCGATTCTCCACGAGCGCCGGCTGGCTTGCCGCAGGGTGTAAATGGAATAGCCCGTTTCGTAGAAGAAAATGTCAGGAAAGGCCCATAGGTCTAGTCCAGTCTGAACCAAACGCGGGTGGCAGATTACGACCTGAACGCCGGAGCGTAACTGACGTTCGTACCAGGCTTCGCGTTCTTCCGGCGCCACCTGGGTCGTGAGCACGGCTACCCGGATCCCTTCTTTCGCCAGGATGCTCTCCAGCCGCCGCGTCACGTCGCGCTTCTGGGTATATACCGCGTAGACCTGCACCTTCCTGCCAAGCTCAAGCGAGGCTTTGATTTCCTCCACCAGCCGTCGCTCCTTGGCATAGACAAAGTTCTCATCCAGGTCAGGCGTGGCCGCGATCAGGAATGGCTCACGGCGTTGGGTTTCAGGATTGAATTCACGTCCGATCAAGTCTCCGAAGCCGTAGGGTCGATCTGGAAAGGCAAGGAGCGCATTCAAGGCGACGCTTGCGATCGACTGGTTGCCTCGATGCTCGCGGAGGGCCTTCTTGATGTCCTGCTCCATGTCCTCATACGCCTTCTGTAGGGGTTGGTCCATCTCCACGCTGACGATTTCCTCCCGGTATGGCGGGAGAGCATCGGAGATATCTTCCAGCGACACGAACGCCCCAAGGCTCATCAGGAAGCGGCCAAACAGCAGGGGTGAGGCTCCCGGCCGGTGGCGGACCCGCGTTGTAACCCGTGCCTCGGAACAGGCGTTATCAGCCGGCTCAATCACGGTAATCTTTTCCAGCAGGCCGTAGATTTCGGTGAAGGCTCGAACTCCCGCTTCGCCGTATTCAAAGCCCTCTTCGAGCATTCGCGATGCCCCGAGGCGAAATAGGATATTAAAAAGTTCGTCCGCGTAGCCGCCCAAAAGTGTCCCCGTGAGTACCGCAATGTGACGGGCGGACGCGGCCAGCGTGCCCAGAGCGTTCCCCTGGGCCGTGTCTCCTCCCTTCAGCTCGTGAACTTCGTCGGCTATGGCGTAATCAAAAAACCCGTCCATATACCGGCCGATGAAGTCGATCGGTGCAAAGCGGCGAATCTTCTTCCCATCTGCCTGCCAAAGCGCGCTGTAAAGCAGCCGCCGGGCGTGATTTGTTCCTTCACCTTGGCCCAGCATTTCGCTAAGCTTCACCTTTTTGAAGTCCATCGCCAGCAGTCGCTCGCCTTCACTTCCGAGATAGACCGGAGACCCGCTGTCAGGATTGACGACGCTGCCCTGATAACGCCCGCACCGGGCAACTTGGTAGGCGTGCCGCCAGAAGTACCCAAGCTTGGCGCGATCCCGGCCGATAACAAACAGTGCCGGAGAAGAGCAAATTGAATCCCAACGCTTGCGGGCCGAGGGGGAGGTCCTGCGCAGGCGCAACTCGCTCAAGCTGGTCCGCAATCCCTCGCGCACGATGCGTTTGTTTCGCAGCTTGACTTCATTCACGCCGTGATGACTGTTGGAGCTGGTGGGCGTCCGTAGCCCGTCGATGATGAACACGCGGAGGCGGGGCAGCGTGAGCATTGCTTCCCGGCACCACTTCTCGACCAATTGAGGTGGGACCATTGCGAGCGCCGCAAAGGGTCGGTTCTCAGCGTGGGTTTGAATCGCACCGAGCGATATCAGCGTCTTGCCCGTGCCGCACTCCGCAATCACGGCACCAGCTCGGGCCTGCTGCCAACGTCGGACCAGACCCATGATGGCGAGAATCTGAGAAGAATAAGGTTTCCGAAGGAGCTTGCCGATCATGGGTGACGGTGGGTCGTCGATGGAATGCAACGGTGGGTAGGATTCAAGGATTCGGTCCCCTAACTCTTGGGCGTGGGCACGTAAATATGTGGCGATATCGGTTATGGGCTCCATGGCTCTGAAGGTCCCTCCTGTGCGGTTTGGGTGCGATACGAAATGTGCGTGATTATTGGTGGGTCAGACGTGGGCGGGTGAAGTGCTGGTAGCTGCCGCGGCTTCGAGCATGGCGAGTGGCAATTCTACAGTCTGCACATAAAAGCTGGCATGTTTTGGGATGGCCATGAACACTATGGAGTCTAGTCGAACGATTATTTGCTCGCACTCCACGGCGGCAATCTGGTGAGGTGGCACCTGGAAGGTCTCAGGAACGCAGGCTATTTCCTTCTCTTCAATTGCAAGTTCATCCAGCATTTCCTCCAACGTCATCCCCGTGCCTTCAACTTCCTCTCCAGGGCTGGCAGGATCTTTCCAGGGAGAGAAATACTCCGCGAAATATGCCCAGTAATAGGTTTCATCGATATCCGGGTCGAGGCTTTTCTGTTCCCTGAGTGTAGCGATTCGTCCCACGGCCAACCTGGCGAGTTCCGGAGTCAAATCCAAGAGGGCGAATTCACATCCCCCATTGCAATGCTCGTTGCTGCTTGAAACCTTCAAGATGATTCGCATGACGGTGCCTCCTCCCCCTCCGCTTGAAAGCCGTGACTTTCTTCGCCTGGCTCCTGGACGGCTCACCTCCTCCAGGTCATTCTGGTCGATTCGGAAGAAACTGTGGGCCAGGCTCCAGCGGACCGGCCCATTGCGGTCAGGAACCTCAATCCGCTTCTGCCGCAGGGCGCTTCGAATCCATTTCAGGAACAGCTTCTTGGTGCCGCTGACCATCACCGGAGAGCATCCCACGCCGATAAGCGGTTTGATCGCTCCACGGCGGTTGATCTCCTCGTTGAGCCAACCGGCCCACTCCGGCACGACCGGTAATCCGAACCGCTGGGCGATGCGGTACAGCACGAACGTCGGGTCGTTATCACACAGGATGGTTCGCCTGCCTCCCGGATCGGCTCCTGGACGTGTCTTGGCCAGCTCGGCTGAGATTGCCACCAGGTGACGGATTGGTTTGCGGCCCGCGATAGTGATGGTCCCGCGGAAGCATTGGGCGTCTTCACCCAGGCTAGCTGTTACAGGCTCGATCCCCGGAGCTTCCACGCTAAAGAGGTTCTGCTCGATGACCGCTGCCCAGATGGCGCCAACGTCGGAGTCGCCGCCCAGAACAGAAATGAGATGGGCCTTACCGTTCCGTCCGTCTTCGACCTCTCCGATAAATCGATCCAGCCGAAGCTGGATTCGCGTGGTCGTGTCCTTCATGCGCTTCGTGTATTCCAAAACGCCGAAGCGCTCGTGGGCATTCTTCATGATGATTTTCCTATAGGGATTCGTGGGAATCGGCAGAGAGGGAATTTGCAGTGGGAGTGCCGGGATTATTTCAGTATCGCTACTTCGCCCGTGGAGTAAACCAGCGTGAGCTCATTCGAGAATCGTTCCTTTTCTCTGACTGTAATCACGCCATCCTCTTCTTCCTCTGTTTTGTCCAGAACCTTAACAGCCTGCCAGAAGGATATATGGCGCAAATTTCCAGATCCAAAGATGCCATTCAAAAGGCCTGAGCAAGCCAGTAGGCTAACGTGACCACCGTGCAAGGGTGTGAGGGGTCGCCCTATGGCAGACGCGGGGCCAGCAAAGAGAATGCGTCCTGCCTGTCGATAGGCCGTTGACTGCGGCAGAAGATCCTCGATCTCATCCAAGGGCAGGCCCCGGTAGACTAGTTGGGCTGGTCCGCTCGTCGGCACGTCGTATCGCGCTTCGGGCTCATGTGACAGAACCGGGATTTGGGAAGGATTCCTGGCGAGGCCGGCATAGTAAAGTCGTGCTCGGGCGATGTCGCTGTCCGTAAGACGCTCTTTCTCCCGCCGGCTTCGTCGTGCTCCGATGACTACCACCTGCTTATAACGCACACACTCGGGTGATTCCAGCCGGTAAACCCGTACGTCACGGAAATGCGTGGAGAGAATCTGGCTACATTCGGCCAGCCGGTCGCCAGGGATAACGAATATCAGCACGCCACCGGGTTTCAGCCAGCGATAGGTGTGGCTCAGAAACGATCTGCTCCGTGCGGCGACTGTCAGCGGGCCCCAAAGTCCAATCGTATGGAGGATTCAAATACAGGAGGCCAAAGCACTCGACCGGGCACTGCACTTCCAGCGTATTTCCCTGGACGATGTTGGAAATCCGCTGCCTGGCTTGGTCGGCACGGTAGGCGTCCAACTCGATACCGTAGCGAAATACCTCAGCACCGTTGGTGATAACCTCGAACGCCGCGCCATCGCCGACACACGGGTCGAGTGCGGATGACGACGTGCCAGGGAACTGGATGAATTTGCGAATCCGGTGGGCTTCGGACAATGGCAGCGGGTAGAAGCCCATCTTATTCTTGCCGACAAAGCGCAATGGGAACCTCCTTTCTCGAAGAACTTGGACGATGAGACTTGAAGTATAAGTTCGCAGTAACATGCCGTTTTATGGCTCAAGCCATGTGAGGCAGCCGGAGCCACGCCCGCTGTGGAGAAAGGACTTACGAGCGCGGGGCTGC
>CAWDSK010000005.1:0-1318456 GCA_963804995.1 uncultured Acidobacteriota bacterium | reverse complement strand
GATACAAGTTTCCTCGTCTGAGGAGACGGCGCTGAAATTGGAAAAACCCTCTAAAATCGGGGTTTTTTCGAAAATCGTGGCATTGAGAATTTGGAGAATTTGGTGGAGACTCTGGTCCAGCCCCAGTTGCTTTTTGACAATGGCTACCAGGACATAAACCGAGAGGGCCACCCAGACTTGCGTCTTCACAGCGTTCTCGGAGGTGCCGTAAAAAGCTCGGATGTGCAGATGCTGTTTGATCCAACGGAAGAACAATTCTACCTGCCAACGCGCCCGATACAGTTGGGCGATGGTCAGAGGGAGAAGGAGAAAATTGTTGGTCAGAAAGGTCAGCCGCAAGTCCTTCTCGGCGTCGTAGTAGGCGATGCGGCGCAGCAGATCGGGATAGCGCTGCGCCGTCCGGATGCCGGTCAGACGAATGGTTTGGTCGCACCGCACGCCGCTGGAGCGATCGACCGGGCGCGAGGTGCGAAGGTAGAACTGCAAGTTCTTTTTGGCGCGCGTGACGAAGAAGGCGCAAGCTTGCGTAAAGAGATAGGTAAAGGTCGCGAGCGATGCCGATCAGCACCTGCGCGAATTCGGCGAAGATTCGCCAGTCGCGATGCTCGTTGGCGTAGGCCAGGTTGCTGCGAGAAATTTGTCCCCGGAAGCCCATGTGATAGAGCTTGGGCTGCTGGGCACGAAGACACGCTTCGATGTCGCGGAGACTTTCCCGGAAGGTAAGCTGTGCAAAGGCCAAGCAGAGGAACTGGTCCAGACAGGTGAAGCTTTGGACCTTGTAGTCGCCGGCGTAGCGCTCCACACAGGGGCGAAATCGGTGCAGCGGCAAAAAATCCATGAGCTGGGAGAAGACGGTTCCCCCTCGTTCATTGACCATTCCTTTCGCGTACGTGGAATGGCCGTAGAGTATCGGAAACTTCAAATCGTTTATGACCGTTTTCACTCGCAATTCCTTAGAATGTAGGCACTTACACGGAATTTCGAACCAAACGTTAGGACACTACTGATTTTCGATATTTCCTACATTAACGATCGGGGTGGGGCGCCCTGCAACGTTGTCGCGGATGGCGGCGAAAGTATGTTCCTCAGCGTCGAAAGCCTTCCCTTGCAGTCTCTGCGCCGCCTGGTCCAGCGCACCGCTACTAAGCGCCCCTGGCTAATCGGCTCCCCGCATTCTTCGCAGATGTCGAAATTCTCGTGCCGAATCCAAATTAAGGCATCCTCAATGGCGCGCAAGAGCTTGCTGCCCTTATGCTGCAACTGGATTTGCGTGGCAGCGTCTGTTTCGTTGGCGGCTATAACCGATTATAGCGCTAGAAAAAAGCTGCGCCTTTGACGCGGCGCTCGTGTCAATGTTCGCTCGGCAGATAGATCACGTTGTTTGCGTAGTAGAGGGTGGTTTCGTCGAGCGGGAAGTCAGTGAACTCAACGTGTTGCCTATATACGATGTTGTCGTTGCCGTCGGAGCAGACTAGTGTCGCGGTCCGGTCGGAATGCACCCTGAGCGTCCAGACCTGGAACGGTTCGGCGGCAACGCACTTTTCATACCGCTGTGCAATGGCGATCGCGTCCAGAAGCCAGTAGGCGCCGCCTTGGTCGGCGAGGTATTTCGCGCCGTCGGTGAACAGGACGACACGGTTGATGGGATGCCGGTACCAGTTCTCGGAGCCGGTGAACTGCCTCAGATCGGCTTCGGTGAGTCTCGCGGTCTTGGTCATGATTTGCCTCTTTTGTATGAGTGACCCCCACGGCGGGGACGAACGATGGGACGGCTTGTCGCCGCAACTGAGCGCGGCTGTCATAGCTTTTTGGGGGTCTCTGTGGGGGAATCGTCGGTCGGATCAATGTGGGGGGTAGGCTTGTCGCGGGACGGCGACAACGAGCGAGCCGCCGTCAGTTAGGCTGACCCCGCATTCAGATGATTCAAAACAGGCCCAGTTGATTCGACGGGGTGGTAGCAGCCGTCGTGCGCCGTGAAGGTTTGTGCTTGGGCAGGTCTTTGAGTGAACTACCGAACATCAGGAGTTGCGTCACAACTTCCGAGATCGGTGCTGGCGGTGGAATAATGAGTTCCGGCGCATCTTCAGTCGAAGGTTCTGCCTCAACTGCCGGTGGGAAGGTTTCGACGGGACGGACTCCGAACACTTCCGCCTGCTGCTTTTGCAACGTTTTCCACACGGCATCGGCAGATTCGCCGATCCCTTTTTCTGTAACAAGCTCCCGCGCCATCGCCATCAGGATGTCATCGCCTTCGTCGGTCGCTTGCAGGCCCTCGCTTGCGAACTTCCCTTCCATCGCCAATGAAACCAGTAGTTTCTTGCCCATCAACCGCACGCACGCCTCTTGCATGGTTCCGGCGTAATAGAAGAATTTGACGTTTACGTTGTTGCGCTGCCCAATCCTCCACGACCGTCGGCTCGCCTGCCGCAGGGTGTAAATGGAATAGCCCGTCTCATAAAAGAAA
This sequence comes from uncultured Acidobacteriota bacterium, assembly GCA_963804995.1. GTDB lineage: Bacteria > Acidobacteriota > Terriglobia > UBA7540 > UBA7540 > Bog-366. Next base: position 1,315,992 of record CAWDSK010000005.1, on the reverse strand, counting down.
ATATCAGGTAAAGCCCACAAGTCTAGGCCAGTTTGTGTGAGGCGTGGATGTCCCACTACCACCTGAACCCCGGAGCGCAACTGCCGCTCGTACCAGGCTTCGCGCTCCTCCGGCGCCACTTGTGTCGTGAGCACCGCTACCCGGATCCCTTCTTTCGCCAGGATGCTTTCCAGCCGGCGGGTCACATCTCGCTTCTGCGTGTAAACCGCATACACCTGGACATTTCTTCCGAGGTTGAGTGAAGCTCGGATTTCTTCCAAGAGTCGCCGTTCCTTGGCGTAGATGCAGTTCTCATTCAGGTCTCGCGTCGCCGAGATCAGAAACGATTCGCGCCGCCCAGTTTCGGGATTGAACTCACGCCCCATCAGGTCTCCGAATCCGTAGGGTCGATCAGGGTAGGCCAGCAGCGCATTCAACGCGACGCTGATGATTGACTGGTTGCCGCGGTGCTCGCGCATCGCCTCCTTAATGTCCCGTTCCAACTCCTCGTACGCTTCCTTTAGCGGCTGATCCATTTCGACTGCGACGACATCTTCGTGATAGGGCGGAAGGGCGTCGGAAATGTCCTCAAGCGATACGAAAGCGCCGAGACTCATCAGGTGACGGCCGAAAAGCAGCGGCGACGCACCCGGCCGGTGGCGGACACGCGTGGTTACGCGCGCATCTGAACAAGCGTTGTCGGCGGGCTCGATCACGGTAATCTTCTCAAGCAAACCGTAAGTTTCGGTAAACGCCCGAACGCCAGCCTCACCGTGCTCGAAACCCTCTTCCAACATCCGTGAAGGTCCCAGGCGAAACAGGATATTGAACAAATCCGACGCGTAGCCGCCCAAGAGTGTGCCAGTCAGCACGGCGATGCGCCCAGCACAGTTGGCGAGTGTCCCTAGCGCGTTGCCCTGAGCCGTGTCTCCTCCTTTCAGTTCGTGGACCTCGTCGCCTATGGCGTAGTCAAAGAAACCCGGCATGTGCCGTCCGATGAACTCGATTGGCGCAAACCGTCGCGTCTTGGTACCATCCGCCTGCCAGAGGGGACTGTACAGCGGCCGACGCGCGTGGTTGGCTCCTTCTCCGCGGCCCAGCACTTCGCTGAGCTTCGCCTTTTTGAAGTCCATGGCCAACAGACGCTCTCCATCTTCACCCAGGAAGACAGGCTCGCCACTATCGGGATTCACGAGACTGCCTTGATAGCGGCCGCTGCGAGCAATCTGGTAGGCGTGACGCCAGAAGAATCCGAGCTTCGCCCGGTCTCGCCCGATCACGAATACCGATGGACAGGAGCAGATCGATGCCCAACGCTTGCGCGCCGAGGGAGAGTTCTTACGCAGGCGCAATTCGGTCAAACTTGTGTGCAAGCCCTCACGAACGATCCGGCCGTTGCGCAGTTTCACTTCGTTCACCCCATGACGGCTCACGCCGTTCGTAGCGTTACGCAGGGAATCGATCATGAACACGCGCACGCGAGGAAGCGTCAACAGCGCTTCTCTGCACCACTTCTCCGTAACGTGGCCTGGGGCCATTACCAGGGCTGTGTATGGCCGGCCTTCGGAATGTGTGTGCACGGCGCCAAGCGAGATAAGGGTTTTGCCTGTGCCGCATTCCGCAATCACGGCACCAGCACGCGCCTGCTGCCAAACCCGGGTCAATCCCATTATGGCCAAAGTCTGTGCGAGGAAAGGTTTGCGAAGCAGCTTGCTGATCAGGGGTGATGGCGGGTCGTCAACAGCGTGCAGGGGCGGAAAAGACTGCAGGATTCTATTCCCAAGTTCCGTGGCATACATTCTGAGGTAGTCGGAGATGCTGTCTGGTACGGGCATTGGTCTCCTCCGTTTCGAGTTACGTCAAATGAAGGATTGCGGGGGTGGGTGTGTTATAGGCAGGTGAGGACGAGGGGGTAATGGAGAAACGTCGGACGAGAGTGATTAACGCGCTGGCGCTGCCGCCGTTTCGAGCATGGTGATCGGAATTTCTGCTGTTGCGACGCGAAGGCTGGCATGTCTCGGGATGGCCGTGAACGAAATAGAATCCGCCGAAACTACCATCTGCTCGCACTCGACGATGGCACACTGACTGGGTGGTACCTGGAAATTCTCGGGCACACAGACGACTTCATCAAGTTCGATATCGAGATCGTTGAGTATGTCCGTCACCGCGGAACTCGCGCCGTCACTCTCCTTCACGTCATCCGACGACTCAGCCCAAGGATCGAAGTAGCATTCCACAAAGTAAGCCCAAAAGTAGGTTTCGTCGATGTCGGGGTCGAGGTTCTTCTGTTCTCTGAGCACCGCAATCCTTCTCAATGCGAGCGAAGCAAGCTCCGAATTTAGGTCCACGAGGGCGAATTCGCACCCTCCGTTGCAGTTCTCGTTACTACTGGTAACCTTTAGTGCGATTCGCATGGTGTCGTGTCCTCACGCTCCTCTGGGATGGCGGGACTATCTTTGCTTTCACCCCGCTGACTTCCCGCCTCCAAATCAGTCTCCCCAACTGGGAAGAAGCTGTTGGTTTGAGTCCAGCGGACCGGGCCATTTTCATCGGGGAACTGGATTTGTTTCCGTCGAAGCGCCCTTCCGATCCATTTCAGAAAACTCTTCTTCGTGCCGGACACCAGGACTGGCGAGCACCCCAGTCCAAACAACGGCCTGACCGCCCCTCGCCGGTTGAGTTCCGCGTTGAACCAGTCGGCCCATTCCGGTACCACCGGCAGCCCGAACCGTTGCGCGACGCGATACAGCACAAACGTCGGATCGTCGTCGCATAGCACCGTGCGGTTGCCTTCCCGGTCGGCTCCCGGCCGGGTCTTTGCCACCTCGGCAGAGAGGGCAACCAGGTGCCGAATCGGCCTTCGACCAGCGATGGTGATCGTCCCGCGAAAACACTGTGCGTCGGCGCCCAGACTGCCGGTTATCGGATCAATCCCCGGACCCTGGACCGTGAAGTAACTCTCTTCCTTGATAGCTGCCCAGATGGCGCCCACGTCCGAGTCCCCACCAAGAACCGAAAGGATGTGAATCTTCGACCTCTCCTTTTCGGCCTCACAAACGAGCCGGTCCAGGCGCAGCCGGATGTGAGTAGTAGTGTCTTTCATCCGCTTCGTGAATTCAAGAATCCCGAAGCGCCCATGCGCGTTTCTCATGGGCCTCCTTCCGCAACTTTCCGGCGCGCACTGCGCGCATAGTAGAAGCCTCGACCACCACCTCCTGTGGCCGAGGCCTATTGCACCTCCTTTCTCTCAGGTTTTGAAACTCGCCTGAGGTGGGAAGCAGCGTTTGCGGCGGAATCATTTGAGCGTGGCAACATGGCCGCTTTCAAAAATGAGCGTCAATTCATTCGAAAAATGTTCGCGCTCGGTGATCGTTACGACGCCATCTTCCTCTTCCTCATTCTTGTCTACGACCTTTACCGAATGCCACGCAGCCAGATGTCGATCATTTTCTGACCCAAAGATCCCATCCAACAAAGAGCTCACGGCCAGTAACGCCGTGTGGCCGCCGTGAAGAGGAGTGAGTGGTCGCCCCGAAGTGGAGCGCTGATCGGCAAAGAGGATGCGGCCTGCCTGGCGGTAAGCGGCCGATTGCGGCAGCAGGTCCTCGATTTCATCAAGGGGGAGTCCGCGAGAAGCAAGCTGGACTGGCCCGCCCGGTGGCACGCCATATTGCGCATCGGGTTCAGCAGGCAGGACGGGAAGCTGTGCGGCGTTTCTTGCCAGGCTGGCGAGTTGGAGCCGCCCACAGGTGATGTCCGAGTCATGCATACGCTGCCGCTCGCGGCGATCCCGCCGCAAGCCAAGGACTACCACCTGCTTGTACCGCACGCACTCAGGCGCTTCCAACCGATAGATCCGAACGTCACGAAACTGTGAGACGAGAATTTGGCCACAGTCGGCGAGTCTTTCTCCGGGAATCACGAGTACCAGAACCCCGCCCGGCTTCAGCCAACGAAAAGTGTGGCTCAGGAAAACCTGCTCGACGCGACCGCTACGACCTTCTGCTGGAGCTTCTAGGGTCCAATCATAAGGGGGATTGAAGAATCCGAGGGAGTAGCTTTCGACCGGGCATTGCACCTCTAATGTATTGGCCTGGAGCACGTTGGCAATCCGCTCCCTGGCCTGCTCGGCGCGGTATGCATCAAGCTCAATGCCATAGCGAAGCACCTGGGCGCTGCTGGTATGACCTCGAAAGCCCCTCCGTCGCCGACGCAGGGATCTAGCGCCGACGAGAGTTGATCTGGAAACATGAGAAATCTGCGAATCCGCTCCGCTTCGGAAAGTGGTAGCGGAAAATAGCCCATGCGTATACGCCCAGCCCAGCGCATCCAAATTTCCTTTCTTTGACAGACTCTGATATGGAATTAAGATTAGAGATTCGGCCTTCTTCGATGAACCGGGGCCGGGGAGTGCCACAATGAAAAACCAGTCAAAGCGCCCAACCGTCCGTAGCAATGAACATGCATGCCAAAACGAACATGCAGGTCATCCAGCAATTCTTGCGGGTCCGGTTCGACGTACGCGAGGTGAACGGCTACAGTCGCGTTAGCGTCTACCGTGAATGAAGCGTTTAGGGGTGTGAGTTAGAGAAAAGCGATTTCGAGGATGAACGTATTTAAATCAAATGCGGCTCAAATCCAGGACTTGGACGATGCAGTCCACGCCACATTCGCCCGTCGCAATGAAGGCGATAAACGCCGGAAGGCTCGTAACAGGAAGGCTTGGGAAGAGGCGTGCCTGCAGTTTCACCTTCGGTACGATAACCTCGCTTTTCCCGGAGGGCTCGGGAGAGCAATGTCTCTCCTGGCGAAGAAGGATCCCGGCACGATTGAGCTGGTGGTGCAGTTTCTTGAAGCCGATCCTTGGTTCTTCCGGTCGGGGTATCTCAAGGCGGACATGATCAAGCCTCTGCGCCAAGCTTCTCTTAATGGAGATCAACGCAACAGGCTGCAACAAGTCATCATTGCTCGAATTCAGGGACAGGAAACGCCGCGAGAATTTCGTTGGTATTGCCGCTTAGCGCCATTTGTCTCCGATCAGAGCTTTGAACAACAAGTTGCCGGTTTCGCTGAGGCAGCAGGGTCGGTCCAATCGCGACATGCGCTCTGGGTCCTGGCACAGATTAGGCAGGCTGGGAAGCAACCAGCGCCGGCAACCGGGCAACAGCGTTGACTGGCTACCAGCTACTCCGTTCCCAGTTGCGCATCCGACAATCGGAACGACAGGGTCCACTGCGCGCGGTCGACGGTCATGAGTGACTAGAACGGCAAGCAGAAGGATCGTCTGCGGGGAGAATGACGGCATTGGTGCGGATCACGAACAAACGTTCGGACATCCCTGGGAGGCAATAGTATATGGAAATTCATGTATTGGCACGGACATTTCGGGAGCCCGTGGGCGAGCTCGCGATGCGTGACGTTTGGGGAATCGAGCGCCACGAACTTTCCGAGGTTGGGGACCACGCGTGTCGGTTATTGGGCTCCGCGGGCTTCCCTGAGGAGCGCGAGTGGAAAAACACGGTGTGGAGTTGCCAGGCAATCCTAGAATTCCAAGACCTCCAAGATGTTCGCCTGCCAGTGCGCGGGAGGTTCACCCAAAAAAACTACCTCTTCTTCGAGAGCATAGCTGTGCTCCGCGAGGCAATTCTTGCGGGGCTCAACGGTTGTCTCCACGCTTCTTTTGCGGCCCTTCGTTCTGCTCTGGAGCTAGTCACCTTTCACTACTGGTGGAAGGAGAAGCTACGCTTTGAGGAAGACTATGAACGGCTCTATTCGTGGCTCGATGGGAAAAAGGATTCGCCACCATTCAGGGGCGTGATTAACGAAATCTTTCGTGCCCTTGAAGTGCCGGGCGTCGCGATAAAGAAGAGGGATTTCGAGAATATTTACAGACGGCTATGTTCATACTCACACAAGCCGCTGATCAAGGAGGCTGTCACCGCAATACGCGGAACGAATCTAAACGTGCCAAATGGGCCTCAGACTCGGTATTGGGTAAGCCTGGTCCATCCTACTGTTCGGGCCATCCTCGACGTTGCAGTGAACAACAGCCCGATTTCCCTCTTTCCTGTGGCGCTGCATCGGAAATTTGGATTCAGCCCACCTGTCGGGGTGCTCTTTGACCAATCCAACTTCCTCCCGCTTCGGAAAGCGCTGGGCCCAGACGAGATTAATACCCTCCGCTCACACTACCAGAAGCGAGATCCGCCGCTTTCTCAGCTTGAATGGTTTGAGTCGTTGCCAGAGCTCGACGAGCAATCCATCTTCGACACCTGGCAGCAAGAAGAGGAAGTGGAAGATGGCAACCTACCCTTCGAGGAGCGAGTGTACCGGCGGTACGCGACCATTAAAGCGAAGTCGCGGGCATTCCATACAGCATTCTCTCATGGGCTGGAGGGGCCCATGCTTCCTGATCTGAAGCCCACGGTGGAGAAAATCCTGCGGTCGGGAAAGTAACCGCCGCCCCCGCAAGCAGAGGAGCGAGCATCCCGTGACAAAAACCGGAGGGCAGGATCTGTTCCAATACTGGGGCGCGATTCTGCCGATTCTTGATGCCCTGAAACAAGCGTCGTAGAGCTCGTAACTTCACGGTCAGCGCTTTTCTGCGTGGGTTCTTCCTTGAAGGTACGGGGACGTGGTGTTAACCTGCCGGCGTGTCCAACGTTCATCGGCTGCGTGTTACCGACTGCATTTTCTTCGTCTGCGTGAACCTTCGCCCCAAGATCAAGCGATTCCATGAATCAGAGGACGCGCTGCTGATCGACGTTTTGAAGGCTTCCCGGTAGCGGCTGGGGTTTCTGCTCGGCGGTTATGTTCTGATGCCGGGGCCAGGCACTCTCGTAAACGCCCCCGGTTTCCCGGTTTCCTTCCGGATTCCTGGTTTCCTGGTTGCGAGAGCTTGATTCGAACAAGCATTGCCAGATTCAGAATCTGGAGTCCTACCCATTAAACGATCTCGCAGTGGCTCTGGCCCCTGGAATCGAACCAAGATTAGCTGATTCAAAGTCAGCCGTCCTACCATTAGACGAGGCCAGAGTGGTTGGTCCCCGGTCCCCGAGTCGAACGGGACTCTATGGCTTTTCAGACCATTGCAACGACCGCGCTTGCTCACCGGGGAACTACTTTTCAAGCTCGACGTTCCAATAAATGTAAGCCTTGTAGTCCGACCATTCCGGCCGCAACGCGTGGATGTGCAGCCGGAAATTGAATCTCGGGTCGAACTGGTTAGGCTCCAGAGGCTTCTGCCTGAGCGTAAGTCCAGCCTCTTGAGGAGTTCGATCCGATTTGCGCTTGTTACACTGGACACAAGCAAGCGCAAGATTCGTCCAGACCGAACTTCCGCCGCGAGCCCTGGGCAGAACGTGGTCAATGGTGTACTCCGCCGTTTCCAGCACCACGCCGCAGTACTGGCACGAGCTGTTATCGCGGATCGCGATGTTACGGCGAGACATCGGAACCTTCAGCCGCAGCTTCCGGCTGATATGGTTCCTCAGCTTGATGACGCGTGGCATCCCCATCTCGAAGGACGGCGAGCGGAGGATGCGCTTCGCATCTTCCGTGACCACCACGGCGCGGTCCTGCCATTGCAAATTGATAGCCCGCTGCCAGGAGACAAAGCCCACCGGGAAACCCAGCGTGTTGAGAACGAGAGTGTCGGACATAAAACCTCTTCGAGGCTTGGGAGGAGCGCCGGGACTTCAACCCGGATTCACCGCTTAGAAGGCGGGTGCCCTATGCGATTGGACGACGCTCCCTCAGTCTTTGAATGGATCGAACTCGTTTTTTCCAGCCATCGCAACACCGAGCGGCTTGAGCGTGTGCAGGACTCGCACCGACGCGGAGTGCTCGGCCAGGACTTCCGGTAATCGCTTATAGCAGTGCGGCGATTCGTCAACTCCGCCACCGCGCAGTTCAACCTTGGCTTCACCCACCCAGGTGTCCATCATCTCCTGGGTAACCTTCGGCTGGCGCTTCCACTCACCGGTTGCCTTGTCCCGCTTGCCCTTGGCCTCCATCCGGCCCATGACGCGACCGGCACCGTGGATCGTTGAGTAGAGAGACAGTGAAGCATCGTCGTTCTCGACGCCTTCCAGAATCACGGAGTTTTCGCCCATCGTGCCGCCGACAAATCCGCGCTGACCAGGAAATGCTGGCGTTGCACCTTTGCGAACGACCCAGAGCGACTTTCCGCCGTGCGTCTCCTGCCACGCAAAATTGTGATGGTTGTGAACTGAGTCGAGTGCCTTTGCGCCAAGAATTTTCACCACTCGATCGCACACCCAATCACGGCCAGCGTAGGCATACCGGCCAGCCAGCTTCATCGCGGCGATATAGTCCTGCCCTTCCTGAGTTCGAGCATCAAGCGCAACGGGAGCCGAGTCCATATCGTCCTTCGCGCCGGCTCGATTCAAAAACCGCGTGGCGATCTTGTGGCCAAAACCACGGGAGCCAAAATGAACCCCAACCCAAATTCGCTCCTGCTCGTCCTGCAGAATGTCCACGTAGTGGTTCCCACTTCCAACTGTACCAAGCTGAGCACGAGCCATATCCCGCAGCGATGTGAGTTTCCATGCTGCGCTGTTGGCCCCTTGGGTAATCTGCCAAGCGTCGTCGTTCTCGAAAAGTTCGTGGTCAACGTCCTCGCGGTTCTTGCGCCCGATCCCGAAGCTGACCGTTGACCAAACATCATCCATGATGCGGGCGATGTTGGCACGCACGTCGTGTGCGTCGGCATCCGTCAGCACTGCTTTGTTGCCGCAGCCGATGTCATAACCGACACCAGAGGGGCTGATTAAGTATTCGTGCGCAATGACGCCGCCGATCGGAACACCGTAGCCCTTGTGGTGATCGGCCATCATCGCGGCCTGCCCGAAGATCCAGTAGCAGGTGCGGATTTGCTTCAAGGCACCTTCGTCAACCTGGGTTCCCCACACCGGAATGTTGTCGATGATTTGCATAGCGCTCCTTTGGTAGCCTGTGCGGGAGTCGAACCCGCCTCGACTGATTGAAAATCAGCCATCCTTCCGATAGACGAACAGGCCACAAAACTTGGCGGGGACGACCGGACTTGAACCGGCGTTCTCGGCATTGACAGTGCCGCGAGGACTCCCACTCCTCCACGCCCCCGCATCCCCAGCGGGACTCGAACCCGCGTCACTTGGCTGAGAACCAAGCATCCTGGCCGCTAGACGATGAGGACAAACTTGGTAGCGGGCACGGGAGTCGAACCCGTTATCTTCGAGCTTATGAGGCTCGCGTGGTTGTCCGTTCCACTCGCCCGCAATAATCTGGTCGGGAAGGCGGGATTTCAACCCGCGATCTCCGGCACCCGAAACCGGCGCCTTGAGCACTAGGCCACTTCCCGTCAACCTGGTCGGGATGGGAGGATTTGAACCTCCACCGCCCTGTCCCCAAGACAGGTGGTCTCCCGTTACCCCACATCCCGAACATCTGGAGCGGCGTGCGGAAATCGAATCCGCTTCTTCGGCTTGGAAGGCCGAGGCACACCCCATATACCAACGCCGCGTGGAGCGGTCAGCGGGAATCGAACCCGCGCCCCGACACTGGCAATGTCGGATTCTGCCACTGAACCATGACCGCCCAAATTTGGTGGAGGCGGAGGGGAATCGATCCCTCGTTGCCAGTTTGCAGGACTGGAGTCCTCCCAATTAGACGACGCCCCCAAATCTGGTACCCCGTGGAGGGTTCGAGTCTCCGACTTCCGGTTTGTAGGACCGGCGCTCTACCATCTGAGCTAACGGGGCAAATCCTGGTGCGGGCGGCGAGACTTGAACTCGCACTTCGCCGAGTAAGAGTCGGGTATTCTGCCGCTCGAATTCCGCCCGCATGGAGCCGGCGCCGCGAATCGAACGCGGGTTTCGTCCGTACCGGGGACGCGCTCTGCCACTGAGCTACGCCGGCTGGAGGCCCTGATCGGATTTGAACCGATGACCTGCTCCTTCGGAGGAAGCCGCGCTCGTCTGCGCTACAGGGCCGAATCTTGGGGTGACTGACGGGAGTCGAACCCGCTAACACCTGATCCACAGTCAGGTCCCGCACCGTTTGGGTTCAGTCACCGTGGAGCTGCGACGGAGAATCGAACTCCGGTCTGCTGGTTACGAATCAGCGGCTCTGCCACTGAGCTATCGCAGCATGGTGGGGCCACCGGGATTCGAACCCGGACTTCTCCGCTTAAAAGGCGGGTATGCCGCCAATAACATCTTGGCCCCGCAATATGGCTCCTGGGGAGGGAGTCGAACCCCCATTTCGCGGTTAACAGCCGCGCGTTCTACCGTTGAACCACCCAGGAGTGGTACCGGGCCGAGGACTTGAACCTCGATGTTGCGCTAATCGGGCGCACATCTTGCCGTTAGATGAGCCCGGCATGGAAGGCGCGGTGAGATTCGAACTCACATATCGCCAGCCTAGGAGGCTGGTGGCCGATCCGCTTGGCCGCACGCGCCCGAAAAAACATGGAGGGCTCGACAGGATTTGAACCTGCGACCTTCTCGTTCGTAGCGAGACGCTCTACTCCAGGCTGAGCTACGAGCCCCATGGTAGTGGTCCAGAGAATCGAACTCTGCCGTGCACCCTGATCCGGGGCAATTACAGGCTTATAGGGCCCGCCCGCACACCAGTGCTGACCACCCTGGAGGCGCGGCTCGGAATCGAACCGAGGTTGTCTGCTTTGCAGGCAGATGCCTTTCCACTTGGCTAACGCGCCCTGGCAGGAGCAGTAGGAATCGGACCCACGCCTGCGGTTTTGGAGACCGCCGCGCTGCCACTACGCCATGCTCCTGTGCTGCTGGGTCTTTCAGTTGTCAAAGAGCAATAAAAAAGCCCGCTTTTTAGGGCGGGCTTTTTTAGAATCCGATTGTGCTCTGGATTCTATCCTCCCCCGCCGCGCCCTGGATTTGTCGCCATGATGGTGTTATCGACGACCTGACCATGGGCGCACACAAATATGCCGTACGGCCTACCTTGCCGTTCGCGCATCGTTTCGGGTTTGGGGAATCTCAACATTTTCAACTCTGGAGCTGACGACTGGATTTTAACCAGTGATCTCCTGCTTACAGGGCAGGCGCCTTGAACGCTTGGCTACGTCAGCAAAGGAACGTTCGTCAAAGAGCAATAAAAAAGCCCGCCTTTTTTGGGCGGGCTGATTTGGAATCCGAACTGTGCTATGGATTCTACCCACCCCCGCCGCGCCCTGGATTTGTCGCCATGATGGTGTTATCGACGACCTGACCATGGGCGCACACAAATATGCGGCACGGCCTACCTTGCCGGTCGCACGTCGTTCCGGGTTTGGGGAATCTCAACATTTTCAACTCTGGAGCTGACGACTGGCTTTCAGCCAGCGATCTCCTGATTACAGGGCAGGTGCCTTGAACGCTTGGCTACGTCGGCACAACCAAGCTATTACACTACAGGCGCAGGAAGAATGCAAGGAAAAAACTATGATCCCGCCGGAAAACCGCAACTGCGCAGAATCGCAGTAGATGAGCCTGTCCTCGACCATTAGCCGCGAGAAAACGCCGCAGTGTCTATGAACTCACATAGCCGGGCAGCCGGATTCCCATTGAAGTTCTTGACCTGCCTCTGGCTCAAGCCCTTAGGCAAATCCCGAATTGTCTACCGCAATTTTGCTTGTGTCCCCTGATAGCTGGTAGGATTCCTCTCCAGTAATTCTTTACCCATCGTGCCACAGCAAGGGGTTACTCCCCCTTACGACACAACGCCTGGCGGCTGGTTTGCTCTGGAAAAAAGTTCACCGCGTCCGCCCCTTCCATTTTGTCCACGATTATCTTGTTACGCACGTGTAACTTAGAAGCAAATAGACCTCATTTGACGCGGACTCCCAGGCTGGCTATGCTGCACTCCATATGGAGACGAGCACCCAATCGGCAAATGAAGTGGCGGAGACGATCCGCCGTGGCTCTGTCTCGGAGCTTAAGCAGGAGGGCGGCAAGACTGTCTGCTGCTTCAACAATATCGGCAGTATCCTCATCTCCAACTTCCTGGGAGCACATATCCGGCCCGGCGACGAAATTGAATTCCCTCTGGCCATTAATTCCGCCGGCGCCGGGACTGAACTCTACATTCACAAGACCTCGTCCCCCACTCGGAGTCGCGATCTCTACCAGGCTCCCATCAGCTGTGCCACACAGCCCAAGACCGACAAGCGAGAGCATCTCTACGTGCGGGCCGCGGTTTCCGCGGGACGTCTGGGCATTGGCACCATCCATCTGCCTTGCGAGGTGGTGCACGATTACTTCTATGTCGCCAGACGGCACCAGGCCTGGGAGCGCCAAGCGAACCTGTATGACACTCTACGGATCAGCGCGTCTGCGTCGCCCGCTGAGCTGCGACTTGCCTTCAATCTCCGCCAATTGGAACTCCGTGCATCCAGTGCTTCCAAACTTGATCGTGTCACCTTGGAACGAGCCTTCAACATCCTGGCTCAGCCGGAGTTACGGGCTTGTTATGACTCGCTGCTGAAGGACACTTCGTCACCGGCGCTCTTCCCGTATGGCGGCTTCGGTTCGATTCTGGTCGCCGGAGACCGCTCGCGGGACGGGCAGACGTTCTTCGCCACGCAAATCCTGTCCTTCGCTCCCGAGCATCGGGAACGCCGCTTCCGGGCGCCGTTGCGCAATTTTGACTTTCACAACGATCACGCCATATACCGCGATGTCCGAAGGAAACTTGAGGTCACACTCGACCAGTCGGCCATGCCGATCGCTTGGGATGCTACATGGAACCAGTGGAAACATCTCATGGGCGCCAAGGTCGAGTTGCGGGGAACCTTCGTCCAAATGGGCAAGTATCGCCAGCGGCGTGGCGAGTGGCACCTGATTAAGTGGGAAACCGCCTTGCCGAGCCGCATCGAGGTGAAGCTACCGGCTGATATGGCTGAGCAAATTGAGACCGCTCGGAAGAGTTACCACCGTTTCGGTGAGTTCTCCGACGCCCTGGCCAAAGTCCGTGCCCGCATCGATCGCGAGCCGTTGGAGAGGGGACAACTGCGCAGCCTCTGTTGGAACCTCGGCATCCCCGGCAACTTCGACATCGCTCAGATTAACTGGCAACCGGACTACGATGCCTTCTTCTACCAGGAGCTCTGCAAGCGAGCACGGCGACTTTATCTCTTTGGAAGTGAGTACATCCTGGAGCTCGAGCATTGTGTGGTCGTAGAGACGCCACAGCTTGGCCACGCTACATATCTCTTTTCAAAGCCCCGAACCATGGAGGAGTTCCTCGCCGTTTACATTACAGGCACGAAGGAAGATATTCGGCAAAACCGCTGCAACATAGCCGGGAAACTACGCTTTCTGGGCCGCATCGCCCATGGCACCAACCCTCGTACTTGGTTGAAGGAATTGAGAGTTCGCCTCGAAGAACCAATGGACTTCGAAACCGGCGGCAACTGAAACCCATGTGTGCCGTATCAACCATTCAGGCTCGTTGAAATCCCATGGGTGCCTCCGAAGATGAACTCGTTGTCATACGTTCTTGTCATGATAGGGAAAATCGCCAGGCTTAACATGTAGTCGCGCGCGACCAACACGCTGCTATGCATGTGCGCGCCCATTCCCTGGTCTGGTGGCCAAGGCGACTCGGATTTTACAACTCGGGCATTACAACTCGGGCGGGTTGACACGGAACATCCAGCGATGTACCATGGCCGTGGTATATATCATGGCCACGGTACAACCTATGCCTCCTCAGATTCACCGTCGCGAGCGCCCTCAAGAGAAGGAATTCGAAACTCTTCTCCTGGACCTCTTTCGTCGAGCCGGTTGGAGCATATACGACAAACCGCCCGCCGACGGTCAAGCCGATGCGATTGTAGAGTCCGGGGACCGGAAATACGTGATCGAAGTCAAACGGTCCGCCGAGGGTCGGCGTGACCGACTAGTTCCCCTTCTATCCCAAGCCATTCTACAAGCACAAGCGGCAGCGCGGCATTTTTCAAACTCTGCCATCCCGGTGGCTGTAGTTGCTTCCCCTCGTATTTCCGATTCGGTGGCCGCCCAGGTCCAACAATTCGCTCTGAGGCATGCGCCAAATGTTGGAATCGGGGTTATGGATTCGGAAGGATTTCGAGTTTTTCATGGGTTCGGCTTGGAAAAATTCAACTCGGAGCGGTCAACCCGTTCACAACTCGGGTTGCCGATACAGAGTGAATCATCCGCGTACCTGTTCTCAGATCTAAACCAATGGATGCTCAAGATACTGCTAGGGCAAGACATTCCGGAATCTCTGCTTACCGTTCCTCGCGGTCAGTATCGAAGCGGAAGGCAGCTTGCTCAGGCATCGGGCGTTTCCGTAATGAGCGCCTCCCGCTTGGTTCGACAGCTCTTGAGCGAGGGTTTCCTTGACCATCGAAAAGGTTTGTTGCGCCTCGTCAAGCGGGAAGAACTGATGCGGCGGTGGCAAGGCGCAAGCCAGAGAACTGCGCGTGAGGTTCCGGTACGCTGGATCATCCGCGGCGGTGAGGAACAGCTTCTGTCCGCTGTTAGGTCATACTGCTCGTGGCGGGATGGAAGCCTTTTGCGGCATCCAAAGCCGCGGGTGGGCCGACTCGTTGTGCCAGCTCCTCGCATCGCGCTCGGGCTGTTTGCAGCGGCCGATTTGCTCGGGGTCGGATTCGTTCATGGAGTCGCTCCTTCTATCTACCTTGAGCATCTGAACTCGGCCGCCCTGGAGCGGCTCGGCTTTTCGGTCGAAGATGCGGAAGGACAGCCGGATGCATACATTCGAATCCCGGAAAACAAAGAGGCGGTGTTCCGGGCGGTGGTCCGACCTGAGGGGGTTGCTGTGTCGGATATTCTCCAGGTGTGGTTGGACGCGTCGAATCATCCCACGAGGGGCAAAGAACAAGCGGACCAAATCTGGAAACGGGTTCTGGCTCCTTCTATTCAGCAGGCGCATCGATGAACGGTCATCCCGAAAATGAGCCATTTGCTCGATTGATCGCTTCCCTTGAACCGTGGCTCGCGAATGTAGTGATTATTGGCGGGTGGGCTTATCGGCTGTATCGCCTTCACCCCAACGCACAGCAGGTTACGTACATCCCGTTGATGACGTTGGATACCGACGTTGCTGTCCCTCCTCGACTGCCGGTCACAGGTCAGGACATCCGGGAACGATTAGTCTCCAATGGATTCGAAGAGGAACGATTAGGTCAGGACAAACCACCGGCGACACACTACCGCCTGGGTGACGCCAAGACTGGCTTCTACGCCGAGTTTTTGACTCCGTTATTTGGCGCCCAGCATGGAAGGGATGGAAAACCAAAGGTAACGCGGCGAATAGCCGGTGTGGTTTCACAGCAACTCCGCCATCTCGAAATCCTACTTTACGCCCCTTGGACGGTTGCCATCGACCGCTCGAATGGATTTCCGTTTGTCGAGCCTAAGCACGTTCAGATTGCGAATCCGGCGAGTTTCCTGGCTCACAAAGTTTTGATTCACAATAAGCGCAGGCGCGGCAAAGTCGCGAAGGACATTCTATACATCCATGACACACTCGAAATATTCGGTGCAAGGCTTGGAGATGTAAGCCTTGAATGGGACACCCAAGTGAAGCCGGGAATTCACCCGAACAGCGTCCGAAAAATCGAACACGCAGCGACCGACCTTTTCGGTAATGTGAACGACGCTATTCGCGAGGCTGCCCAGATGGCCGGCCCCAGAAAGCTTTCGCCAGAGGCCGTGAGGGAACGGTGTAATTTCGGTCTGAAGCAGATTTTCGGTTAATTGAAGCACAAACAGGACGGTCGGGCACTGGTGCTGACAGCCTCCAATGTGGAGTTGCGCTAACAAAGCCCATTTCCAAGGTATGATGAGTTTTGACCTTGCGCATAACCTGCGCGGTTCCAGGTGGCGTGAGAGAAGTCTCGTCTGAAGTGGGCGGCTTACAAACATTTGATAAAATGCGCGAGGATATAGACTGCGCTTCCGAGAGCAGCCGCCAGGAGCAAGAAGCCGACGGCCAGCCAAAGGAAGCCGCGAAAACCTTTGAATTGGTTTAGAGTTGCAGACATGTGGGGGCTCTCCGGTTCTGATTGAGTGTGCGAGTGACATTAGGCGAATCGGTCATCATCCATGGCGCCCGCCGCCACTGGCAGGGCAACCTTCAAGGCGGTAATTGGGAATGCCGGGAGGGTAATAGGATTCGGCCCTTTTTGCAGATGACAAGGGCTCATAGGCGAGTCAAGAGTTGTAGAAGGCACAGATCGGCATGACGAAAAGAGAGTCAGAAAACCGCCGAGCTAATTGTGAAGCTTTCGGTCGTTGCGGAAGCCGGGGGCGACCGGAAACACTGGGACGATTCGGTTCTGGCGGAGAGCTACATACCGACCGTGACGGCGAGGCGAAACTGATTTAGTATGTTCGAGTTCTCCGAGCAACAGGCCACGGCTCATTGCGGTTTCCCCAGGGATCTCCGAGGCCACCTAAAAGAATCAAGAGGGAAACGGAAACCCAAGGGGCGCCCGGTTGGCCCGGGCGTCATGTCCTGCTCCGTTCACGTTTGCAACGCCGCCTGAGCCGCGTCCACAGAAAAGGGTCAACCGCAAGCCTCGCGCCGCAGCCTTCCTGTAAGTTTACGAACCCACCGTGATAGCTGATGTGCCCATATCGGAAGAGCCGTGCCAGCAACGCTAGAGCGTGCTGGGCGAGGACTTGATTGACGAACGGGCCCTGCCTTTCGAGGGCCTGTATCGCGCTGCAGCTTGGCAACTCGTCATCATCCAAGCTACCATCCACAGTCTCAGGATACAGCTCAGCGACTGTTCGCAGGCGAGTTCTGCATCGTCGGTTCACTTGGTTCAACGGCTCACCCAGAATGAACTGCCCGGCGTCGGCAGTGGAACCAATGTCGAGCCAGTACGATGTGGCACTCCAGCGGGTCGTGCATTCCCGGATCACCGCCCGGGCCGCGCGAGTATCCACGCACCCGATGACAACGTCAACCCGGTCGAGCGGCTCCCTGCGGACCAAGTGCTCAGGCACCGCCTCCCACCCGAGATTCCAGAACAAATTTAGCCGGTTCACGAGCACGACACTTTTGAGATTTCCCACTTCACAACGACTGAACGGCTGCCGCACGCAGTTGGTGGGAGAAATCACGTCCCCGTCCATAACCGTCACGTGCAAGCCTTCGGGATGCCCCCACGCGATCAGCGCTTGGTGCAAGAAAGGCAAGCCGCCGACCACGGCGCTGCCGGTGCCTCCGCAACCGACGACTAACACGCGTACTCGCCGCCGTAACAACTCCGTGTGAATCGTGTGTGTCTCCATAAGGTCATTCCCGCTCGACAAACTGTCGCAACGTCCCCTTCGCGTCAGTCAGGAATTCGGTGGGGAAAGGATCCTGGCTACCCTTCAGGATCTTCCACAGTCCGAGGAATCCCCCCGTGTGACTGGTGAGGCGCACCGCTCCGTTCGCATGTGTGAATTGGCTCCGGAAGAAACCGGCCTGCCAGTCGTTAATCGACTCTACCGTTGTCTCGTTGGGCACGCGCATCGAGCCGAGGCAAACCCGGCCGGCAGCGTCGCAATTCCAATAGGGAGCTGTCTTCAGAGGTGTTTCTCCTGCGGGGCGCTCGTCCCTCTCCAAAGCGCGCACGAAGAGTTCACGGCGTGTCACCCTGAAGACCAGCGCGGGGTGCGGGTAGGCGCCGCCGTCCAATGCGCGCGCGTCAAGGTCGACGCCGCCGAAGAACATCACCTCGCGCCTCGCCCGCGTCCACCAGGTGATAGTCTCTGGCGTCCGTGCCAACACGTTCTCGGGAAAGATTTCCGCAGTGATGCGGGTTCCTAACCCCTCGGCCAGAGTCCTTAGGAAGGCTGTTGTCAGTGCTTGTCCAGGCCCAAGGTGCGGGGCGCCACTTTTCGCTCGTATCATGACGGCGTGAAGTGTGGCGAACATCGACATACCATCGCCGTACAGAAGAACGGCATTCTTCAGGGCGAATGTTCTGCTAGCTCCGATTACCACTCGCGCTTCCATGGCCCTCCTCCGAGTCTGTAACCCATTTCTCGTTTCCCGGCATGAGATCGATCAACCGGCTGGCGGCTGCCAGGGTCCGGCATACAACCGCCAGGGTGTGAAACGCTGACCGAATGCTCTTGAGGTCAAAAGCGCTCAAAGGCAAGATCAAGTTAGGCTCCGAAGCAGCCTCTCCCCACGATTGCGATTCATCTTCAAACTGTGCCTCAATCGAATCATTCTCCGCGAAGACAACCAGAGCGGCAGGCAGCGGTGAATTCGTGTCCATGAGCTGCTCGCGCATGTCATCGGTGAATTCCGGGCGCCGCACCGACGCAGAGGTTCGTTCGAGTTCGAGCGTGGCGGCAATTAGAGCCTTGGACGCTTCTCCCCTGGCTTGTGCAGCCATCCGGCGAAGACCTCGCAAACTAAGCAGTTTCTGCTTCATGCATGCGGGCATTGATGCTGCCACGTCCGCGATCTCGTATTGTTCCTCTTCCCCCTCGGCCCATTCGCGCAGCATCTGGACGCGATCTTCGGCGTCACGGTAATCATAGGTCCTTACCCACCGGTTAAGGGCCCCTGTAAACAGATGGTAGAAGGTTGCGGGCAACCGTGGGTGCTCCTGCGCCATAAGTTCGAGTGTCGGTCCGGCTACGACAAAAGCGGCACTGTCCGGGTGAAGAAACAGGTAAAGCCGCCGGCCATCCGGGTCGGAGTCGCCAGCGTCCGTATATTCGTCCACGACCTCACTCAGCATCAATAGCAGGCAGAAGCGCCGCCGAAGAGCCTTCCCGCCGTGGAGATCAATCCAGCGGTTGAGCGTTGCCTGCACATAGTCGGTTGGATCGCGGCGGACACGTCGCCAGTCGCTCGGCTCCGCGATATCGAGCTCAAGTAGCGCCTGTGCCAAGCGAATTGCGGCGCACTCGCCGGCGTGAAAATGATACTCAAGTGGAACGCAGTCGAGGGTTGGAAGAAGCAGATGGGCTCCGCTTCCCATCAGGCAAGCGGTGGCAGCCATCCGGGCGGGGGGGCAAGCGGTGTTGCGCTGTAAGCGCGCCGTTCGGCGTCGACCGCTCGTGATATGACGAGGACTGTCTGCTGAAAGTGTGTGCATCGGGCGAACCTCGCGAGGAGGGTTTGATTGCGGGGGTGGCGGTCCTCGCTACGCCGATTGAGTTCATTGAGGACCGCCTGCTTTGCTTTCTCTTTTCGTACCTTCGGATCGGCTCTCATCGGCACCTATCCTTTGGTGCCGATTGCGGCGACGAAACGATAGAGTAATTTTTCCCCGACGGCTTCGGGCCCGGTGATCGTCGCCGTGGCAATATCCGGGTACATCGTCGCCAGCACGGCGCGCACTTCTTCCGGAGAGAGATGACGCCCTGGGTCCGGGATCTTAACCCCATTCCAGGTAAATTCACGGCTTATAACGCTAGCCTGCATGGGCTTTCACCTCCTGTCGGTTTGCTTGCACCGGCGGGTTCGTGCGCGGTGGTGTCTCCGAAGAGCGTATTTATCTTGGCCGCAGCCTCTAAACTTTGCTGTGGAGCAGCGGAGTTGCCGCTGAGGGAAACCGGCGCCTTCTCGGCGGCTTTCTTGTTGCGCTCCGCCGTCTTCTTGCGGGCTTCCTCTTGGGCAGCTTTGGCCGCAGCCTCCATTTCAGCTTTGGCCTGAGCCAGCATGCTGCCCAGTTGGGTGTGACACTCAACGTAGCTCGCCAAGTGTTTTCCCAGTTCCGCGTCGAGCTCCTCCGGTGTGCCGGTGTAACTCAACGGCGTTGTAAGCGCCGGGTTATCGTCCTCTTTCACCTTCTTCGGGATTACGCATACCCGGACCGTTTTCTCGTCCTCGCGGGCGACGGTGATCATCACCGTGCGTCCGGCGAGTAATGGCATCAATTCGACAAATATTTTGTCTCCTTTCGTTTCTTATTTCACAACCCATACCGAACTAACGACTTCGCTTGCTCCTTTCACGTCCACTGTTTCTGCCTTGGCTTGGCGCTGGATTCGCCTTTACTCGACCCCAACAGATGTCGTACTCCTCTTTCATGAGTGGACCTGTGGCGCGACTACTCCCCGAGTACAAAAGGCGCTCTAGTCAAGGTGGTGGAGGTGGCTGGGCACATTCTCAGAAGCTTTCGGCGGATGATCTTTTCCGACTGGCGTGGATCTGTCACCCTATGAGAAACTACCCTCCCGGGATCGCAAAATCCTGATAACGGAGTCCTGAGAAGATATGGGTGAGGGAAGGCCTGTCTATGATCCTGGGGCTCTCCTGTTGGATTATTTTGACGATTTTGAACACCGGAATATCGCGCCAGGGGTCGTTCCGGTCGCGAGAGTAGAGAGCTCGTCGCGATCTTTTTACCGCCTCTATGTGCCGTTCTTCTTGCAGGAGAACCGCCGGAAGAAACTGGGAGCCGTTGAAGGGGGCTCGATCCGCCTTCCATCTGAAATACCTTGGGATTTTCCCGGCGACTTCTCGGCGTCCAGTTTTGTATCGCGTTTCGCCTATCTTTCAAGGCTTTGGTGCGTGGATGAGTTAGGTCAACCCATCCCTAACCGGTTTGAAACTTGTGTGAGTTCCCTTACGGGTCAGACCTACAAACGCGCCACCCACTATGGGTTTGAAGTATGCGGCTTCATCCTGAGAGAAATGACCCGAGAGCGTCCAGTGAGGTGGGCTTGGGCAGCGAATGGCGCCGGCGTGCTCTCGCAGTTGAAAAGTTGGGCTGAGGAAGCCGAGGCCGCGACTCGATTTGATCCTTCCTTCCCAGATGTCCTGGCCGAGAGAAATCTCCGATCGTGGGAGACACTCCTACTGCCCGACGCAGCAATGCATTTGCGGCCTGACGACGTTTTCTGCACTGGTCACTCAAATAAGTTCGTTTTTCACCGCTTCACGAGGCTGTCAAAATCGGGATTGGTGATCACAGCCAGGGGTGCCCTCCGAGAAGCCGGTCCTATCTGCTCACTGCCTTCCGCCTTTCCCCCAAAGGTGTTGGATCTCCTACATTCGATCCACCATTGGTCCTTCTTCCCCGACGTTGAACTATGGAGTGCCGGAACAGACCCCATGAAGACAGAGGCAAACTTCGAAGCCGTCCGTGTTTGCGATCTTCCCAACAAAGCGACAACATACGCTGCGATAGGCGCGCAGCTTGCCGGCCCAACAAGCCTCTATTACACGTGCGACCGAATCCACTGGCGGCGCCGTTTATCGGTGGTGCTCAAACAGATCTTCGAGCTCCCGACCGTGGCAGGTTCCCCCACAAGTCCCAGGTTGCAGTAGCCAAGCAGCGCGTTTGGTCGGGCTGCAATTCAGGCTATGCTCTGGCCCCCGCGATCCTGGTAGCTGCGCAACTGGAGCCTTCCTTCAATGATTGCGTGCCTTTCGGGAGGTACGGGGCTTCGTTCCAGGCGCCTCACCGAAACGCAACAAGACAGAGCCAGGGAAAGGGGAGATTCTCCTCTCCCGCTGCTCTTCATATGAAAGCAAGGAAGGAAAGAACTATGAGGTAGTAAATGGGCACAAAAACGAAGGCCGTACCCTCAATACGGAATATCCTGGTCAGTTGTCCCGCTTTCTGACCCGTTGAATGGGTTATCGCACTCGTCAACAGGCTTCGCAGCCTTCGATGATTCATCCGCCTTTGCGCCGTTTCCGTTCTTGGGCGCTCGGTCCAGAATCCTCATTTGGTTGGCCACGACTTCAACCGTAGTCCGTTTGTCGCCTTCACGGTCTGACCATTTCCGAGTCTGTAACCGGCCTTCGAGGTAGACGTGCCGGCCTTTGGCCAGAAACTCGCCACATACTTCAGCCAGCCGCCCGAAGCAAACAATCCGAAACCACTCCACTCTCTCGCGAGGAGCGCCTTCGGTGTCCTTCCACTTCTCGTTGACCGCAAGGCTGAAGGTACCTACCGGTTTCCCTTGCTGGCTGAACCTGACTTCCGGCGCATCACCAAGAAAGCCGATCAGAATGACTTTGTTCACACTTTGGCACATGGTTTTGTCCTCCTTCCTCATCGAAACGGAACTTCCGACTAACGCGATCATCAACCAGGACGTCCATCTGTACGGCGACCTCTGTCAAGCCCTCACGCACCTTGGCGCTGAGTACTGCCATATCTGTGCTCACGCCCTCAAGCAGGGTTCGCGACTTATCGACCGGCCCCTTCAAATCCTGGTCGTCTACGACGTTGCACAAGTCGAACATCTCCAGGAAATCACGCAGCCTCTCTCAGGTTGATTCCCGCAGACGCTGCGGCTTACTATCAGGCTGGGTGGCGGGGTTGAGAAACAGATAGTCAATTACTTCGGCGGGATCGATCGAGACTCCTTCTTCGGAGTCATCATCGTGCGCTGCTTGCAGATTTATAACTCTGATTTACAAGGTTGGTTAGGATAAAATGACGGGGGACTGAGGCGGGATAAGAAACGACTCCCTCTTGCGCGGCTCTCGGCCTGCACGCCTGGTCGGGGGGTCGTTTCCGGCTAGGGCGGAGGGCTCAAAAACCGCCGCTTTTTGCGCTAACAGTTCGCTAACAAAATGGGGTAAAACCAAGCAAAACGGTCAAAAGGTGGAAGTGCCCCTGCCCGTGTTTTCAATGAGTTAGAGCGGGTGATTTGGGCCTGGCTTAGTTTAGCAAACCGCCGCCTTAAGCCACTCGGCCACCTCTCCGCGCCAGGCGGGTTGAAGGGTAAGCGGCTACACCCTTCAACATTCGAATTGCGGGACTAGTTTACTCGAAAATCTTTCGTTCGGCTAGTAGGTTGGATTTTGGGTACTTTACGGGAAGGGCCGGCCCGATTTGAGCTTTGCGGGATAATCCAATCGGCGTATGATTTGGCGCGAGAAGGCAGGCAAAAAGCAGGTTCCGGGTAAGGGCCTTTTTTAGAAATCTGGATGGCAGGCGGATTGGATGTAGGTCCAAAGTCATTCGAGGAGGCAGTGATGGCAATCAAAACCGATCGGAGACAATTCTTGCAGCGCAGCGTTCAAGGAGGGCTGGGCGCGACCCTCGCCATGTCTGGGCTCGCGTCCCCGCGGAAGGCAACAGCCGCCAGCGACACAGTTGTCCTGGGTTTCATCGGCGTGGGAGGCCGCGGGACTGAGGTGCTACGAATGTTCCTCGAACGGCCAGACGTTGATATGGCCTATGTGTGCGACGTGAACAGCCAACGCCGGTTGAAGGCTGCGCAGGCGGTTGAGACCGCGACCGGCCGCAAACCCACCGCGGTTGACGACCTGCGGAGGGTTCTGGATGACAAGCACGTGGATGGCGTCGTGGTTGCCACTCCCGACCACTGGCATGCCTTGGCGACGGTGATGGCATGTCAGGCGGGCAAGGATGTCTACGTCGAAAAACCCGCCACGCAAAATATTTGGGAGGGCCGGAAGGCGGTGGAAGCCGCGCGCAAATACCAGCGCGTCGTGCAAGTAGGGATGCAGAATCGGAGCAGTTCCTACGGCGTGAGCGCGCGCGAGCACGTCCAGTCCGGAAAGCTGGGCGATGTCCACTTGGTCAGGGTCTACAACATGTTCCTGCGCGAGCGCTTCCAGAAAATGCCGGATGCCCCTACGCCGGACGGGATGAATTGGGAAATGTGGTTGGGACCCGCGGCCGCGCGGCCCTACAATCCAACCTCTTACAAGAATTGGCTCTACTTTTGGGATTTCAGCAGCGGCTTCTTTGACGATGCGGTTCACCAACTGGATTTTGCTCGGATGGTCATCGACAAGAAATTGCCAACTTCGGTGCACCATGCCGGAGGGAATCTCTCCTTCAAGGATGACGTGGAGCCTCCTGACTCAACCCTTGCGACGTTTGATTATGGCTCGCTTAATATAATCGTGGAACAGACATGGTGGACCCCCTATATGGTTAAAACCCCGGAAAGTGTAAGGCAAAGCGAGACAGCGTATCCTGATTGGTATCCGTTTAATGGGATGAAAGTCGAAATCTTTGGAACCAAGGGAATGATGATTCTGGGCCGGCACGGGGCCGGATGGCAACTTTTTGATCAGAACGGCCAGAAAATCGGGCAGGACAAACAGACGCACGCAAAAATCCAGGCTGCGCACATTGGGAACTATGTGGAATGCATCCGCAGCCGCAAGCGATCCAATGCCGACATCGAGGACGGCCACATCTCAGCAAGCCTTGGCCATATGGCGAACATTTCCTACCGGCTGGGGAATCGCAAACTCAACTACGATGCGGCCACGGAGACGTTTGGCAATGATCGGGAGGCGAACCATTACCTGAAGCGTACCTACCGCGAGCCCTGGGTGATCCGGGAACAGGTGTAGTGATTAAGGGAGGGAATAAGCCTGCGGTGCGGCGTAACTCCCAGAAGCGGGTGCCAATGTTTCATGAGGTCGTATCAGCAGAACAGGTATTTCCGCCAGCGTTCATCGGAACGGCCCATCATGCGCATGATTTGCCGGCTGGTGTGCAGCGTAAAGGGACGCGGTGGGCGCAAGAGTCGCAGCCCGGACTCTTCCGGTAGCCGGTCCCCTTTGAGACTGTTGCAGCGATGGCAGCAGGCGACGAGGTTGTCCCAATCGGTGTGGCCGCCCCGCGAGCGCGGAATGACGTGATCGAGAGTAAGCTCATGCGCGGGCATCACGCGCCCGCAGAACTGGCAGGTATAACGATCACGCAGCAGGACGTTTTTGCGCGAAAGGGCCCGCGTCTGGTAAGGGATGCGCCGGAATTCCACCAGGCGAATCACCGAAGGCACGCGGATCGCAAGCTGTGAGGAGTGAACGAACAGCCCGTCCTCTTCCTCCGTGGTAGCGACACCCTTCAAAACCAGCACAATGGCGCGCCGCACCGCCGTGACGTTGACGGGTTCGTACGTGGCGTTGAGTACCAGTACGGGCTCGTGCAGGAGTCGTTGGTGACTTTCTTCCGCCATAGCACCTCGCCAAAGAAAGTGGACTTGACCTGCCCCCTACCTAATTATGTCCAGTCCCGGTCAAGTCCGTCAACAGGGATGTCGTTGGCGGCAGAGGTGATATCAGGGAACTGGGGTGTAGCGCGCGCCAGCGTCAGACCGATCACACACGCCGCACCCGCGCGTTTCAAGGGCCGGGCGCAGGCGGATAGCGTCGCGCCGGTGGTCATCACATCGTCAATGAGCACCACGGTGCGCTCCCTGACTCGCTCCGGCTCGATCACTTCAAATGCCCCACGCAGGTTTTCGCGCCGGGCAGCCAAGGTCAATCCGGTCTGCGGGGGAGTGACGCGCTTACGAATGAGAACTCCCTTTGAGACCAGCAGATGTCTCCTGCCCTTGCCCTTCCTCAAGGCATGAAGCAGGCCCGCCGCCAGCAATTCCGCTTGATTGAATCCACGCTCGCGTTGGCGCGAAGGGTGCAATGGCACCGGGACAATTACTGGCGAGTCGTGGTCACGCAACTCCTCGAGCGAATTCCAAGCGCCCGCCAGCAGTTCGCCCAGACGCTTGCCCAAGCGTTCCCGGCGGCCGAATTTCAAGTGCAGGATGACACGACGAAGCTTGCCAGTGTAAATCCCGAAACTGCGAGCCATGTCGAAGGGGGGCAAAGCCTCACGGCAGGACCCGCATTGTGGGGTGACTGAGTCTTGAGTGTGGGAGGAAACAAACGGCAGACCGCAAATCGTGCAGAGAGGGCCTGTCCAGAGTTGGAAGCCTGCCCAACAGGCGCCACAAATTCGCAGGGACCCATCGCTCGAGAGTTCCTGGCCACACAACGAGCAGTCGGTCGGAAAGGCGACGGCAACAATACTGTGGAGAAGCTCCCGAAGGAGTGAAGTCCGGCGCGAGTGGTGGTCACCAACCTGGGAGAAGATGTACCTCGCAGGGGAGAGATTCGAGATTAGCTAAAGGAGGCCTTGATCTTGCTTTTCCTGGCACTCGATGCAATGGCGAGCCCAGGGCACAGCTTCCAGGCGTTTTTGCTGAACTTCTTCCTGGCACGCCATGCACAGTCCGTAGGTACCGTCCTTCATGCGGTCGAGCGCCTCGATCACAAGCTGCATCACACGGCGATTCTCGTCACTCTGGTGGAACAAGAACTCTTTGGTGTAAGAATTCGCGGCCTTGTCGGCGATATCCTGAGTAGCCTCTTCATCGGCCTCGCGCCCATCCTTTTCGGAATTGGTCACCAGGCGCAGCAGTTCCTCTTGTTTAGTCTGCAGGCGTTTTTTGAAATACTCAACTTTCTTCTTGTCCATGCTCTCCCTTATTTCGCCAATGAGCGGGCCCGAACCAAAAATTGTACGGGTCGCGAGTCAGAACTGTCAAGTATTACGCGACTGACTCACGCAGGAATCCTCACCTGAAAGGTATACAATCGCAGGGACGACACTGGCCGTCTTTCTTATCGGAACCATACCTGGGTTTTCTGAGAATCTTTACGAGTGCCCCTGTAGCTTTCGCTTCAGGGCATCGTGCAGGCGGGTGCGAACTTCATCAGGCAGGGAGAAAATCTTGCCATCACAGTAAAGCTCGATGGTCGTCTTCGTGGTGTCAAGCACCGCCTTGCAGTGCTGGCACTTGTTCAGATGGCCCTCGAGGGTATGCTTCAGTTCATCGTCCAATTCGCCGTCCAACAAATCCGAAATCTGATTAATGGCCTTCTTGCAATTTAGCACTTTCATCCTCGCTTAAAGATTTTGCTCAATTCCTCGCGCAAGCGCAGGCGGGCTCGAAAGAGGCGAGCCTTCACGGCGCCGATGCTTAGATTGAGCAGTTCCGCGGTTTCTTCCGTCGATAATCCTTCCACATCACGGAGGTAAAACACTGTGCGAAATCCCGGCGATAGCGTCCTCATCGCCCCCTGCAGGATCTGGTCCAATTCCGTCTGTGCGTATTGTTGCTCCGGGTTCGGCTTCCAATCGGCGAATTCCCGCACCAGGACTTCCCCGTTCTCATCCTGCGAATCTTCCATCGGCACTTCCCGGCTGGTCCGCCGCTTGCGCAATTTCATCAGCGCTTCATTTACGGCGATGCGCACAATCCAGGTATAAAAGCGCGAGTCTTCACGGAAATCCGGCAGGTGCTCAAACGCCTTCAGGAAGGCATCCTGAAGCACGTCCTCGGCGTCCTCGGGATTTCCCGTGATGTTCATTCCCAGCCGGTAGATCTTTTTCTCGTAGCGGTTCACCAGCTCTTCGAACGCCGCATAGTTCCCGGCCTTCGCCTCGCTTACCAGCAAGGACTCATCACGCGACACTGTGGCTTGAGGTGAATTACTCATCCCAGTTACCGGATTGAACCCGCCCGCACCCACTCGCCTGCCCCAATTGGTCCCTGTGGCTCGGTCCCGCGCTCAGCTCCCACGCCGCACGGTGACCCTTCGTCAGTCCAGCTTTCGTGATTAAAGATTTAGATGCGGTATGCACCACAAAGATACGATCTTTTCCTAGTCCTCCCGCCCTGCCCGTTGTATTCGGCCGGCCGGCGTATGGCCCACTAATTCTCCGCCGTCGCACTGGCGATCAGGCGCGCTATGGCCGCCGCCACACCATCAGGCGCATCGTAGACTGAGGAGCCCGCCACCATCACATCCGAACCGGCGTCAGCCACCCAGCGGATCGTCTGTTCGTTGATGCCACCGTCCACTTCCACTTCGCAGTCCAGGCCGCGCTCCGTAAGCGCATCCCGAACCTGGCGGATTTTGGGCAGCGTGGCGCGAATAAATTTCTGCCCGCCGAAGCCGGGGTTGACGGTCATGACCAGGATGATTTGCACCATGTTCGAGCACTTCGGAAAGCGTGCCAGCCGGCGTAGAAGGATTCAGCGCCACTCCCGCCTTCTTTCCCAAGCTCCGAATCTGCTCGATGACGCGATGCAGGTGCGGGGTGGACTCCTGGTGAACGATGATCGTGTCGGCGCCCGCTTCCGCAAATGCCGCGACGAAGTCCTCCGGCGGAGTGACCATCAGGTGCGCCTCGAGGGTCAAACGCGTCAGCGGCCGCAGACTGCGCACCGCCAGGGGTCCGAAGGTGATGTTGGGCACGAAGCGGCCATCCATCACATCGATCTGGACGCGGTCTACACCTGCCGCTTCGACAATCCGCACCTGTTCACCGAGCCGGGTGAAATCCGCAGAGAGAATGGAAGGAGCAATTTTGACTTTCAGGTATCACCCCCGGGTGACTGGGCTCAACAACTGTGCGGCGGCTCGATCCAAGAACCAGCTTACGCGGCCGCGCGTGGGCAGAATGAGCTGCGCCGGGAATTGCCCCGCGGGACCTTCCAGCACCTCGCGTACGGTCGCAGCTTTGTCCTGTCCCATAACCATGAAGATAACATGGGACGCGGCATTGAGCACCGGCAAAGTCAGGGTCAGGCGGAAGGAGTCAAACTTCGCAACGTAATTCGGCACGACCCAGGCCGTTTGCTCATTGAGCGCCGCGCTGCCTGGAAACAGAGAAGCCGTGTGCCCATCCGGCCCCATACCCAGCAGCACCCATTCAAGACTCGGCACTTCCCTGCCCCTGGGTTCGAAAACGCGCTTTAGATCCTCGGCGTAGTCGCGTGCTGCCTGGTCGCGGTCCGCCCGTTCCGCCGCCATGCGGTGGAAGTTCCCTTCGGGGAGCGGTGACGATTCCAGCATCGCCCGGCGGATCATGCCGTAATTGCTCTGCGGATCGT
Organism: uncultured Acidobacteriota bacterium; assembly: GCA_963804995.1. Taxonomy (GTDB): domain Bacteria; phylum Acidobacteriota; class Terriglobia; order UBA7540; family UBA7540; genus Bog-366. The sequence goes on along the minus strand of CAWDSK010000005.1, from coordinate 1,287,349 downwards.
CAGGCGGTACACAACGCTCGTCCACTTGAAAAAGATGCACGTTCTGCCAGCGCACGCGTCCCGCAAAGGTTGGGCGGCCCAGGAGTTCATAAAGGGGCTTGGGAGTGGAGCCACCGGAAAGCGCCGCCGTAAAGGGCTTCTTCTCGATGGCCTTGATGCGCGCCAGTTGTTCAAAATGCGTGGCCGCTGCCCAGGTCAGATGCTCAGGGTTGTCGAAGATGCGAACTTCTGGATTGCTGATTGTCGATTTTAGATTGTCGATTGTCGATTTATTCATCTCGCGACTTTTATTATCATGCTGCGCCAAGCGAAGAATTTGCACCTGCTTTTTTTCAATCGACAATCGTCAATCGACCATCATCAATTTCCCGTCATCCGCGCCACCAGCGCCAAGGCTTCTTCATAAACGTGGTCGCGGCCGACCAGCATTAGTTCGTCGTTCAGAATTTCGACTTCGTCCCCAGCTTCAATCCGCACCGTCCGGCCGATGGGCGGCAGGCCGGGGACCTCGGCAAGGGTCTGCACCACCTTGCCATCCAGTCCACGCGAGAAGGAAAAGCGCGCGCCGTCGGCCTCGATCACGAAGGAGAAACAAACTCCTGTCCCTCCCCCCTCCACTTTCCTCAGAACCCTCTCCACTTTCACCTCGTGGCCGTCCGATTGGAAATAGAGAGAGCGCGGCATGTTTTCTCCCCGCGTTTCAGAGCGCCGGAAATCCCACCCCAGGCGGGTCGCGAGCCATGCCGTCACCAGCAGGCTCTGCGCGCGTTGTGTAGTGAGCCGCGCCGAGTCCATTTCGTACTCGATGCGGAGTTCACGGATCCGTTGGAGATAAGGCCGGCGGTCGGGAGAATCAAAACACTGGGCCATCACTTCGCGCCACGGAGTGGCCCGCGCCCAGTTCAGGTCGGAAAGGCGAATCCGGCCGGAATGCTTTTCGATCCAGGCGGCCAGCGCTCGCATGTCCGCCCCGGTGTCGGCGAAACGCGCCGAATCCACAATCACATGCTGGGTCACCCGCACAATCTGATCAAAATAGGGGGCCATGGCAAAGTCCTCCGCCCGCCACCAAAGGTAAATGGGCAACCCGGAAAGCGTGAGGGGAAGCACCACACTGGCAAGCTCAGGGCCGGTCTCACCTCGCGCGTTCAAGGTGATCTGTTCGCTGCAAATCTGCCTTTCGCCTTCCAATGGCATATGACAGTGGGCGGAAATCGAAGCCATCAAGCCCGGGGGTGACCCCTTGGGGTCCATCACCATGACCACCGCACGGCAGGGATTCTGCTGGGTCACCTCGGCAAGCATGCTGCTCACCTCCTGCGCCGCTTTCTGACAATCGACGTAGACGAGCAGGGTCAACGCGGAAGCACGCATCACCGCGCTCTCGGTGCCCGAAGCTTCCGCCGCGCTTCTCCACATGGCGGAAAGCCCGGCTTCAATCTCCGCCATATTGGCGGGCCGAGGCTCCCCTAAGGCAAATTCCTGAAGCGTGCCATCCAATGGATTTCTCCTTTCAATAACTTCGCAGGCTCACAACGATGCGTGGCTACGGCCCTTCGCGCCTACTGCCTTGTGCCTACTGCCTACCGTTCTTCATAGTCTTCGCCACTGCCGGCCGTCGCGTTCAACAAAATCGTCCGCCTCAGCCGGCCCCCAACTGCCCGCCGGATAGAAAGCCAGCCCGTTGGGTCCGTCCTGCTTCCAGCGATCAAGAATCGGATCGACGAATTCCCACGAAAGTTCCACGCCGTCATCCCGATTGAACAGCGTGGCATCGCCGAGCATACAATCGAGCAGCAGGGTTTCGTAAGCGGTGGGCGGCGCCGCGCCGAATGATTCCCCGTAAAGGAATTCCATCTCCACCGGGCGGATCTGCATGGTGGTTCCGGGCAGCTTGGCGCAAAACTTCAGCGAAATGCCCTCATTGGGTTGGATGCGAATCGCCAGGATGTTCGGCTCAATTCCTTCCGCGCCCGCGCCGCGGAAAAGCAGATGCGGCACGCGGCGAAACTGAATGGAGATTTCGGAAATGCGCTTGGGCAAACGTTTGCCGGAGCGCAGGTAGAAGGGGACGTCCGCCCAGCGCCAGTTGTCGATGAAGAGTTTGAACGCCGCGAAGGTTTCCGTGTTCGAAGCGGGTGAAACCTTGGGCTCTGACCGGTAAGCGGGCACCTTCTTGCCCCCCACGAATCCTTCCACGTACTGGCCCCGTACCACAAATTCCGGCACCCGCTCGAAGCGTATGGGGCGCAGCGCGCGCATGACTTTCGCTTTCTCATCCCGCACGGCAGTGGCCTCGAAGGTCGCGGGAGGTTCCATGGCCACCAGGCTCAGCACCTGGAGGACGTGATTTTGAATCATGTCACGAAGCAACCCGGCCTCTTCATAATAGGCGCCGCGGTTTTCAACACCCAACTCCTCGGCTACCGCAATCTGTACGTGGTCGATGTAACGGCGATTCCAGAAGGGCTCGAAAATGCCGTTGGCAAAACGAAACACCAAAAGGTTTTGAACCGTCTCTTTCCCCAGATAGTGATCGATCCGGTAAACCTGATCCTCGTCGAACACACCGGTGACCGCCCGGTTCAACTCAAGCGCACTTCCCAGGCTCTGTCCGAACGGCTTTTCGATAATGATGCGTGTCCAAGTCGTTCCCGGAACTTTAGGTTTGGCCAATCCCGCGGCACCCAGGTGCTTGACGATGACGGGAAAGAAGCTGGGCGGCGTGGCGAGATAGAACAGGCGATTTCCAGCGGTCCCACGCTCCTGGTCCAGGCTCTCCAAGACGGCTTTGAGTTGCTCATAGGCCTTCGGGTCGTTGAAGTTGTCGGCAATATAGTGCAACCCCTTCCCGAACCCCTCCACGAAGGCGTCACTTTCAGCCGTCAGGTGCAAAAACTTCTTCACGGCTTCGGCCATCTCCTGGCGGAATTGCTCGTCCGTGCTGGGCGTACGCGCGCAGCCGATCACGGAAAATCCCGCCGGCAGCATCCGTTCGCGGGAAAGATAGAAGAGCGCCGGAATCAACTTCCGTTCCGTCAGGTCGCCGGAAGCGCCGAAAATCACCATGGCACACGGGTCCGGCGTGCGGCGCAGGCGGATTCCTTCCCGCAAGGGATTACTCAGCTCGGCTGTTTCCGGCATGAAACCTCTCTATCCATTTTGGATTTTGATTTTCGATTTTGGATTAATGCACAGAGCATCGCGGTGTCCTCATGTGCTCGGAAAAACCTTAACACAAAGGTCGCTGAGCCAACCGTGCGCCCTCTGTCAGACCTTGAGAAGCACAGAGGACACGGAAGTGTTTTGGTCCCGGCGCGGGGGCAGCCCGCTGCCGTAATCCAAAATCCAAAACAACTAACCCGCCCGGGCTTGCGTCAAGGGCTTGGTAGCCTCGTGCAAAACCCTCTTGAGCCGTTCCAATTGCTTGTCGACATCCTTGCCCAGGTGCAGCCGGACTACTCGCCGCTGCTTGCTCAGCAGCGAACCCAAATCGCCCAGCGCCTGGGCCTGCTTCAATACGGAGAACGTATAAGGCTCGCCGGGAATCGCAATGTCCTGCGGGTTGTCCGCGGTGATCTGAATAAACAATCCGTTATTCCCGCCGCCCTTGTGGAACTGACCTGTCGAATGCAGAAATCGGGGGCCATAGCCGAACGTTGTCGCCAGGCGCAGAGACTCACGCAGCCGCACACGTAAGATCTGAAGCGCGGCGGTGTGTCCAGTCGTGGGCTGGAGATAAGCCATCAGCGCTACATAATCTCCTGGCCGCGCCTGGTTCAAAAATTCCGACAGCGCGCCCTCAGCCGAGAGAACCGCTCCACTGAGCCTTCCCAGGCTCGCCCGCGTCGCTGGGTCAGCGTAAATCTTCAGGCCTTCGGATTCCAGAAGCGGCGAATCCTCCGGGAACTTTCCCTGGGCACGATACTCCTCCAGCAGGCGCTTGGTGTTGTCTTTACTCTCCTGGACGTTGGGCTGGTCGAAGGGATCGATTCCCAAAAGGGCGCCTGCCGCCGCGGTCGCCACCTCCCAGCGGAAGAACTCGCCACTCAGATCGAGAATGTCGCGCCAGGTAATGCGGATCACCGGATGGCCGGCGGCCTCAAGGGCCGCTAACGTCCGCTCCGTTCTTTCGTCCGCGTCCGCGGCCAACCTGATCTGCACGAAAAGCCGGTCCTGTCCATAGGTCGCCGGATCTCCCAACGGCTCGCCTGCCACCGGAAGCAATCCCTTGCCTTCCTTGCCTGTGCTTTCAGCGATGAGCTGCTCCACCCAGTCGGCAAAGGTCGCGATGGCAGGAGAAATTACAAAGGTAACCTTATCCTGTCCCCTGCGCCCGGCCTCACCCAGCGCCGCGCCCAACATGAGGCCCGGATTTTCCGCGGCGGGCTTTGAAGCCCCGCACGCCTGTGCCATGTGCCTGGCGCGGTCGAGAAGCCCTCGCACGTCCAAGCCTGCCAGCGCCGCCGGCACCATGCCGAAATTTGAGAGCGCCGAATAGCGGCCACCGATATCCGGCTGCCCCGGGAAGATGCGGCGAAAGTTCTTCGCCTTCGCCAGGGCTTCGAGGGAAGTTCCAGGATCGGTGATGGCAATAAAATTCTCTCCCGTGCGGTCACCTTTGATGGCGCGTACCCGGTCGTAGAAGTACTGGAAGAAGCTCAGCGTCTCCGTGGTGCCGCCAGACTTGCTCGAAACCAAAAAGAGCGTGTGCTCGAGGTCGATGGCATTTTCCACCGCCGCCACACTTGCCGGGACGGTCGAATCCAGGACGTGCAACTGCAAATGACCTGGCGCCGCGCCGAACGTGGCGCGAAAAACGTCAGGGCAGAGGCTGCTGCCTCCCATGCCGAGCAGGACTTGGTGCGTGAAGCCCGCCTGCCTGGTTTCCTCCGCAAAGTTCGCGAGTTGGTCCACCTGCGCCACCATGGTCTCAGGCACGGTCAACCATCCCAGCGAATTGCGAATTATCTTTTGATGCTCGGGTTCCTGTTTCCACGCGGTGGGGTCACGATCCCACAAGCGGCGCGGGAAATTCTGCGCCACCAGCCGTTCCGCTGACGCGCAAGCCGCCTCGTACAGGCCGCTGCTCATGGTCATGGGACGCAGGGGCGCCGCCTCAATCATGTGCCGCCGCTTCTCGGCGATGGCCGTGAGCAGCTTTTCGTAATCCTTCGCGAAAGCCTCCACCCCCTGGTCCTCCAGCTTCCGGGTAATCGCCGCGAGATCGACCCCCACTTCACCCAGTTGCTTTAACGCCGTGCGGGCCTCGTCTACGCCCTCTTCGATAGTGGTACGCGGCTTGCCGTGATCGCGGTAGGCCGCGAGCGTAGCAGCGGGCATGGTGTTAATCGTGTCAGGCCCGATCAGGGGGTCCACGTAAATCGTGTCACTGTATTTGGGATTCTTCGTGCCCGTTGAGGCCCACAACATGCGTTGCACGCGCGCACCCTTTTGCGCCAGCGCTTTGAATCGCGGACTTGAGAAAATTTCCTTAAACCTCACATAGGCCAGCTTGGCGTTGGCGTTAGCGGTTTGGCCGAGTAGGTTCGAGAGCTTGGCTTTCTCCGCCTCGCTCTTCGCCTCTTTCAATTTGGCTTCTAGTTCCTGATCAGTGGCCGTATCGATACGGCTCACAAAGAAGCTTGCCACCGAAGCAATGCGGTCGATCGCCTTACCCTCACCCGCCAATTTTTCAAGCGCCGCAAGGTAAGCGTTCGCCACCTCGGCATATCGCTCAATCGCAAACAGGAGTGTGATATTGATGTTGATGCCTTCACCCAGCAGTTGCTGGATAGCGGGCAACCCTTCGGCGGTGCCGGGAACTTTCACCAGAATGTTGGGCCGGTTGACTTCGATCCAGAGCCGGCGCGCCTCAACAATCGTTGCCTCTGTGTCGCGGGCGAGGGTGGGCGCAACTTCGATACTCACGAATCCGTCATGCCCCTCAGTGGCCTCATAGATGGGCCGGAAAAGGTCAGCGGCGGTGCGGATGTCCTCGACCTCCAGGCTCTCAAAAATTGCGGGCGGTTGCTTCCCATCCTCGACCAGTTTCCGGATCGACTCGTCGTAGTCGTTGCTGCCGGCAATGGCTTTCTCAAAAATGCTGGGATTGGAAGTGATGCCAGAAACGCCGTCCGCATCGATTAATTGCTGCATATGGCCGGAGGTCAACTCCTGACGCCGGATGTAATCGAACCAGACGCTCTGCCCCAAACGATTCAGTTCTCGAAGTGGATTAGTGCCCATGAAACACCTCCTCAACTCCTGGCTCCCGCGCCTTGTCTGGAACAGTCATGGGGTCGCATCGCCCGCCACAAAAGCGAGCGTCTACGTTCCGCATTCCTCACCGAGGGGCGGGAAGCACAATTCTTAGACCTGGGTCTTGCACCCTGAACAAAATCAGCGCCCTAAAAGTTCGTGTGCGCGTTTCGCGATGTGGGGGCCCGTGAATCCCAATTTCTCCGCAATCACTTTCCACGGTGCGGAGACTCCGAACCGATTAATCCCGTGCACGGCTCCCTGGGTTCCCACGTAGCGTTCCCAGCCGAAAGGTGACGCAGCCTCAACCGCCAGGCGCGCCGTCACGCTGGCTGGCAGCACTTCCTCTCGATACGCCTGCGATTGCTTCTCGAAAATATCCCAGGAAGGCATATTCACCAAGCGCGCGGCTATCCCTTCTGCCGTGAGCTTTTCGTAAGCGTTGAGGGTTGGCGCCACTTCTGAGCCGGTAGCAATCAGGATGATTTCCGAGGTTTTGCCGCCGGCGTCCGCCAGAATGTAAGCGCCTTTCGTGAGCCCCTCCGCGGAGGCGTACTTGGTGCGATCGATGATGGGCAACACCTGTTGAGTAAGAATCAACGCCACGGGTCCGGTGCGATGTTCGATTGCCACGCGCCAGGCGACTCCCACCTCATTAGCGTCGGCGGGGCGGATAATCGAGAGCTGGGGAATTGCCCGGCAAGCCGCCAGATGCTCGATGGGCTCGTGCGTGGGCCCGTCCTCTCCAAGGAATACGCTGTCGTGCGTAAAGACGAAGATGGCGTGAGCCTCCATCAACGCCGCGAGGCGCAGCGACGGCCGCAGATAATCGCAAAAGACAAAGAAGGTGGCCCCGTAGGGAATTAATCCGCTTAGGGCCATACCATTGAGAATGGCGCCCATGGCGTGCTCGCGTACCCCGAAATGGAAATTCCGCGAGCCGTAGTTCCCTGCGCTGAAATCCTTTTCACCTTTGATCAGTGTGTCGGTAGAAGGCGCCAGGTCCGCCGAACCTCCCAGCAAGGTGGGCAGGACGGGCGAGAGGGCATTCAAAACTTTACCCGACGCTTGCCGGGTCGCCATCGGTTTATCCGTAGGGCTGAAAGTCGGAATCTTGGCCTGCCATCCCGCGGGCAGCTCACCCTTGATGAATCGGTCCCACTCCGCGGCGAGTTCGGGAAAAGCCTGGCGATAGGCGGCTAACCGGCCCTGCCATTCAGCCTCAGCTTTCTCCCCTTTTTCGATAGCCATGCGGAAATGGTCACGTGCTTCGTCCGGAACCAAGAATGCCGGCGCCAGTGGCCAGCCGAGATTCTGCTTGGTGAGTTTGACTTCCTCCACACCGAGCGCCGAGCCGTGGGCTTCCGCGGTGTCATGCTTGTTGGGGCTGCCGTAACCGATGTGGGTGCGGACCATGATGATGGACGGCCGTCCGCGCTCAGCTTGGGCGGCGCGAATGGCCGCATCAATCGCCTCAAGATCGTTTCCGTCGCTGACCTTCTGAACGAACCAATCGTAAGCCTCGAAGCGCTTGCCACGGTCTTCTGTGAATGCGAGGTCAGTTGAACCTTCGATGGAGATATGATTGTTGTCGTAAAAATAGATCAGGTTGTCGAGCTTCAGATGGCCTGCCAGCGAGGCGGCCTCCGAGGAAACACCCTCCATCAGATCGCCGTCGCCTGCGATGGCATAAATCTTGTAATCAACAATCTCGTGGCCCGGGCGATTGAAGTGTGCGGCAAGATATTTTTGCGCAATCCCCATGCCCACGCCGTTGCCGAAACCTTGCCCCAGAGGACCCGTGGTGGTTTCGATTCCCGGAACCAGCCAATGCTCGGGGTGCCCCGGCGTTTTGCTTCCCCACTGGCGGAACTGCTCGAGTTCCGAGATCGGCATGTCATAGCCCGTCAGGTGCAGCAAACCGTAAAGCAGCATCGAGCCGTGGCCGGCGGAGAGCACAAACCGATCACGATTCGGCCAGGCAGGCTTCAAGGGATCGTGGTGCAGGAAGCGAGTCCAAAGCACATATGCCATGGGCGCGGCCCCCATCGGCATACCAGGGTGGCCGGAGTTGGCCTTCTGCACACCGTCAACTGCAAGGAATCGAATGGTATTGATGCAAAGCTGATCGAGCTGCGCCGGACTCAGGCTGGATTTCGAGGTTGAAGTAGCGGTTTGACCTTCCAAGAGATTAGTCCTCCACAGGAATATGACGGATTAAGAACACCCAGCAATCCGATAGTCCCCTGCTCAGGCCTTTCGAATTCCCCACAACAATTTAGATGCCACCAAAGCCAGAAAGGAGCCGACCGGAATCCCAAATTATATACTGTTGCAACACAAGATTGCAGGAAGTTGAAGATTTCCCAATCGTAAAGAAAATTTCATATTCCCTTAACCTGCTGCGTCCAGGTTGCACTGGCAAAGTGAATTCCAAACGCTCTGGGTCCGTCTCCTACGATGCGGGTGCCGGATCGATGGCGAGCACAGGTTAGGGTTGTTCAATACTTGCGGGCTTGATGAGATTCTGACTACGCCTGGCACGCGGCTCGCGGACGATCCATACGCACCAGAGTGTGCGACGGCGACGCCGGCCCCGGGAGGCGGAACCTGGCGTCACCGCAGAGGTTTTGTACAGACCTATTTATCGCTGGATGCGCGCTGAGCCGCCTTTGGCAAAGGCTCGCACCTGCTCGACAGTGGACATGGTCGTGTCACCCGGGAAGGTGGTGATCAGTGCTCCATGCGCCCAGCCGAGCTTCACGGCTTCCTCCGGTTCCTCGCCGGTCAGCAGGCCGTAGAAGAAGCCGGAGGCATAGCCGTCTCCGCCGCCCACGCGATCGAGGACATCAAGTTCGGCCGTCGGGGCCACGTAAGTCTTGCCGTCGATCCAAGCCACCGCACTCCAACTGTGCCGGTTGCTGGAATGGACCTCCCGCAGCGTGGTGGCGACAATCTTGACATGGGGGTATTTGGCTATCACCTTGTCGATCATGCCAAAGAAAGCGCTGGGGTCGAGCTTGGACTTCGCCGCGACTTCCGGACCCGGAATTCCCAGCCCCATCTGGAGGTCTTCTTCGTTGCCCACCAGGACGTCGACGTGCTTGACGATTCCGGCAATGACGGACAGCGCCCGTTCGTGGCCGCCCCAGATGTTCCAGAGCTTGGCGCGATAGTTCAGATCGAACGAAGTTATGGCGCCCGCCGCCTTCGCAGCCTGCATCCCTTCCTGGATCAACTCGCCAGTGGTTTGAGACAAGGCTGCGAAGATGCCACCGCTATGGAACCAGCGCACCCCGCCGCTGAAGATGGCTTTCCAGTCGAAGTCACCGGGCTTGAGCATGGCGCCGGCTTCATTGCAGCGGTTGTAGAAAACCACCGGCCCGCGCACGCCCTGGCCGCGGTCGCTGTAGACGGTAGCCATGTTCGGCCCCGTAACGCCGTTGTGCTTGAAGTGCTTGTAAAAAGGCTTCACGCCCATGGCGCGCACCCGCTCGGCAATCAAATCGCCGATGGGATAGTCCACCATGGCGGTCGCCACGCCAGTTTGCATTCGGAAGCAGTCCGCCAGGTTAGCAGCGCAATTGAACTCCCCGCCGCTGACATGAATCTTGCATTCGGTAGCTTTGCGGAAGGGGATGATTCCTGGATCGAGTCGATGCACCAGGGCGCCCAGGGATAAGAAATCCAGGGCACCGCTGGGAAGAATGTTTAAGCCGTACTTCATATACGCTCCTTGTGATTTTAAGCTGACAGCCGACAGCTCACAGCCAAAGCGTCCAACTGTTAGCTGCCGGCTCTTGGCTACACGTTATAAACGCCGGAGGCCACCTTGCCGCCATGTCCTGTCCAGTTAGTGTGGAAGAACTGGCCGCGCGGCTTGTCGACGCGCTCATAGGTGTGGGCCCCAAAGAAATCCCGCTGCGCCTGGAGCAGGTTGGCAGGCAGGCGACCGGTGCGGTAACCATCGTAGAACGCCAGCGCCGTGGTGAAGGCAGGCGTCGGCACTCCGCATTGGATGGCCTGCATGATGGCTCTCCGCCATGCCGCCTGATAATCAACCAGCACTTTGGTGAAGAACTCATCCAGCAGCAGGTTGGTGAGTTTGGGATTCTTATCGAAGGCTTCCTTGATCTTGCCTAGGAAGCGGCTGCGGATGATGCACCCGCCGCGCCACATGAGCGCGATGCCGCCGAAGTTGAGGTTCCAGCCCTGGTCCTTTGCCGCCTCGCGCAGAAGCATGTAACCCTGCGCGTAGGAAATAATCTTGGAACAATAAAGCGCGCGCCTCACATCTTCGATAAAAGCCTTGCGGTCCTCGGTCACAGTGTACTTGGGTCCGGGCAGGACGGCTGAGGCGGCCACGCGTTCAGCCTTGATGGCCGATAGACAGCGTGAGAATACGGCTTCGCCAATCAAAGTCACGGGCATGCCGAGGTCGAGCGCGCTGAGGCAGGTCCACTTGCCGGTGCCTTTCTGGCCGGCGGTGTCGAGGATCTTGTCGACCATCGGAGTGCCATCGTCATCCTTCTTGGCAAAGATCTGGCTGGTGATGTCGATGAGGTAACTGTCGAGCTCGCCCTTGTTCCACTCGGAAAAGACCTCGTGCAATTCATCGGGGGTGAGGCCCAAGGCGTCTTTCATCACCTGGTAGGCCTCGCAGATCAGTTGCATGTCGCCGTACTCAATACCGTTGTGCACCATCTTCACATAATGCCCGGCGCCATCCTCGCCCACCCAATCGCAGCAGGGCGAGCCGTCCTCAACCTTGGCAGCGATGGCCTGGAAGATGGCCTTCACATGCGGCCAGGCGGCGGGATTCCCACCGGGCATGATGGACGGCCCATTGCGCGCGCCTTCCTCGCCACCCGAAACGCCAGTGCCGATGTAGAGGAACCCCTTTCCCGCAAGGTATTTGGTGCGGCGGCTGGTGTCCGGCCAATGCGAGTTGCCGCCGTCGATGATGATGTCGCCCGCTTCGAGGTGGGGCAGAAGATCTTCAATCATCTTGTCAACGGCCTCACCGGCCTTGACCATCAGCATCACGCGGCGGGGGCGCTTGAGCACCTGAGCCAATTCGGCCATCGAGTGCGTTCCCACTACCTCGGTACCCGCGGCTTCATTCTTGATAAAGTCATCCACCTTGGATACGGTGCGATTAAACACGGCCACCTTGTAACCGTGGTCGTTCATATTCAAGACAAGGTTCTGGCCCATGACAGCCAGACCAATCAGTCCGATGTCGCAACTTGCACTTGGCATATTACCTCCTGGCAAATTTGTTGGAGCGCTTCGGGTACTTGTCCAACGCGGGGCTCGCTTGCAGAACGGGCCCGCCTCCAACCCTTCCGGGGCCGAAAGCGTATCAGCAGGATCGTACCACTCCCGAACTTCAAACTCGGGCCCACCATTCTAACTAAAAGTTACCGCTTTGGGGTGCAAAGTTTTGGGAATCATCTGACACCTGGGTAAGTTTGTCGCATCTGTCAGGTTTTCGCCACGATGCTTCGCGATCAGTTCGGGACAGGTCGCGCGCCACTACGTCGGTCATGACAATGATTCCGTAAAGAGGATTCCACCCGGAGGCTGGCGGTTGCGGTAGGGATACCGGTTACCCGGTACCCCCCGCACGGATCCGTACGTGCGCTGGTTAGCGCATACGGCTCTTATCTCGGATGTGTGGCGGCGAACCGTTGGGATGGCCAAGGATGCACAACGTGCGGAGCAGGCAACCAGCAGGCCGCAAGCTTCCCCAGTCGGTCCCAGTTGAGGCGGTGGCGTTGACTGCGTTGACGCAGTTGTGTTCGCCACAGTCGGGTCAACCGTTCCCGAAAGATTCGCAGGCGGTCGAGGTTTCCCGGTACCGCGTGATAGTTGAAGTAGCCTTGCACGACCGACCGGAGCCATTTACCCGTATCCGCGATGGGATCGTGCCGACGCTGCCGGAGTTGTTGCTTGAGTTCCTGCAACTTCCCCCGCAGGCGCTTGCTGATCGTCTTCCGCTTCACGGTAAATTGCCCCCTCCGGTTCTTCCCGCTGATATGCGTGAAGCCCAGAAAGTCGAACGTCTCCGGCTTACCTTCTCCTCTCCGTTTCCGGTAAAGTTCGGCAAACGGCCCGAACTCGATCCGGCGCGTTTTGTCAGGATGCAGTTCCAATCCAAACTTCCCCACCCGCTCCCGGAAATCCTCCAGAAAGCGGTCGGCTTCCGTCTGCGATTGGAATCCAAGGACCGTATCGTCGGCATACCGCACCACGACCACGTCTCCCCGGGCGTGCTTCTTGCGCCACGCCTGCACCCACAGGTCAAAGACGTAGTGCAGATAGATATTCGCCAGCAGGGGCGAGACCACCGCCCCTTGTGGCGTACCCATCTCCGTCTCCGACCATTCGCCTTCCTCCCTCACCCCGGCTTTCAGCCATTTCTGGATGAGCCGGAGAATCCGGGGGTCGGCGACGCGATGCTGCACGAACTTGAGCATCCATTCGTGGGATATCGAATCGAAAAATCCACGAATGTCCGCGTCAAGAACGTAGTTCACGTGCTTCACCGTGAGCGCGTACGAGAGCGCGTCCAGCGCTTGATGCTGGCTGCATCCCGGTCGAAAGCCATACGAGAAGCCCAGAAAGTCTTCCTCGTAAATCGCATTGAGGATGGTGACCACGGCCTGTTGGACGATCTTGTCCTCCAGTGCCGCAACCCCCAACGGACGTTGCCGCCCGTCGCCTTTCGGGATATACGCCCTTCGCGAGGGCTTCGCTCGGAATGCTCCACGGTGGACCCGGCTGTGCAGATCGACGAGTCGACCTTCCAGCCCGCTTTCATACTCCTGCCACGTCATGCCGTCTACTCCCGGTGCAGCTTTTCGCTTCAAGGCGTAAAAGCTTTCCCGCAGCAGATCGACCGTTAAGTGGTGGAGCAAGGCCGTGAACTTCATCTCCCTGTGTTCCTTCGCGGCTTTCCGCACACCCGCGAGTCCCTGGGACACGCGTGCCCCGCTCTGTGTCGGGTGCGTGTTAGGCCAACGGGTGTTCTCCTTGATCAGCGGCCTTCCCTCCTCATTCTCCGCCAACGGCTTCCCGTCTTTGTTCAAATGATTCATCGGTACTGTTCCGCTGTCCGACTCCTCGAAAGCGTGCAGGCGGGCTGTACGGCCATCGCCTTTTCCCGCCGTCCGGCCACGATCTACGGCGGCCGGCGCCTCCGAGGTCTCCCGGTTCTCGTGCAGAAAGTGTCTAGGCGTGTCTGGGGTCTACGACTACGCAGGACTGTGCCGGAACTCGCGTTGGCGTCCCGGCCTCATGTTGCCTTCCGTTTAGTCTGAAAACGTCGGCGTCCTGATTGGACATTTTCGAAGCTCAATACCCAGCCCACCTATTCCCCTGTTTACGCTTCACCGTGCGCCTCACGACGCCCAGCGCAAAACTCGGGGCCGAGTGGATCGCTGCTCCTTCCTCGTGAGAAATTTTCATTCTCTGCTTTCTGCCGGTTTATCCCGGCGCACCAGACCCCTGCACGTTGGGGTCTGCGATGTCCCAAATGGACACTTTCCGGCAAGTCATTCTCAAGTATAGATTCTTCAGCGGCATTCCGTTCCAGAAGCGCACTTACAGTCCTGGCCTGATTCATCGAGTTGCCAGATCTTGCCTGCCCCTTCAGGGCAGCGCAGACCCTCAAAAACAAGGGTCTGCGCCAGCCAGCGGGACAGGTCCCGAAGCGCCCCTACAACCGGTCACAATCATCATTGCGGTGCTATCCGCTTCGAAATAGAATGCGGTTCATCCCGGTATTTTCCTATCCTCCGTTTCGAGAGGTGACATGTGCCCAGTGCCCAGATTCCTGTACACACCGAGCAGCCCGTGCGGCTTTCCTCCCACTTCGGCGTGCTAGTGCGGGAGGACACCGCGTTTACGAACTCCAAGGGGGGTGAGAAGAAGGGCATCCGCAAGCGCGCGGAGCAGGCCATCGATAAGCTGCAGGAGCCCCTACGTAAATTCCTGGAACCCGAAGAGGCGGTCCTGTATATCGCCCGCGGCCAGATCATGCTGGCTGGCGTTGAGCGCTACTTTCTGGGATGGCATGCCTATTACCTGGCTCCTCCCTCCATGCTCGTCTTGACCAATCGGCGACTCCTGCAATTGTTTGTGCAATCCAATGGCACTTGGAAAAGAGGGGTGCGCAGCGCCCGCTGGGGCGACATGGAAGAGGCCAAGGTAAAGGGATGGCTGGCCGCCAAGCTTGACATCAAGTATCGCAACGGCAAAAAGGAAGTCTATTGGGGCATGATCCGGGACGACTCGAATAAGATTAAGGTTCTGCTGGAGGCGCTGCTTCCCTCTGCGACCAGCGAGACCTCTCCCGCGTTGTCCGTAACCAGCGTCTGTCCGGAGTGCCGCGCGGTGCTCACGCCGAGTGTCTACGAATGCCCCAGGTGCCGCCTCACTTTCAAAGACGAGAAGCAAGCGCTATGGCGCTCCATCCTGATTCCCGGTGGTGGCTTCTTCTACACCGGCCACCCGTTCCTCGGACTCGCCCATTTCCTGGTGGAAGCCATCGTGTTTTTCGCGATGGTCTTTTGGATTCTGGTCGCCCTGGGGATTACCAAGCCGGACACGAGCCCGGGTGAGGCGCCGCCCGATGCGGCTTCAGCCGTGGTGGTCGTGATCTTCCTGACCGCCATATTGGCTGTCGACAAATGGGTGATGGCGAGGGTGGCTAAGAAACAGGTGCAGAACTACATCCCGACCTCATGAGATGCTTTGCCCCGGCGTGCGGGATCCGCGTGCGAGTGGCTTCTCAACTTCGTGAGATTGTGCTATTCAATTCTGCGCGGGAAAGGCGTAGGATTCCTCGCAGTCTTGTCTTGAATCCACTTCCCCGCTGGAGCATTCTTTTACGCCATAATTCCTGGATGGAGGATTTTTCATGCCTTTGAAACTGAAAGCCGCAAGCGAATGCCAACTGGATGTCCTGACTTTCGGCGAGTGCATGATTCGCCTGAGCCCGCCGGGCCACCAACGAATCGAGCTGACACCGTATTTTGAAGCCTGGGTGGGGGGCGGTGAGTACAACGTCAGCTACGCCCTCAGCCGCTTGGGCCTGCGCACCTCGTGGATCTCGCGCCTGGTTGAGAATCCGCTGGGAGCGTTCATCCGCAACCACGCTCGCGCCTCAGGAATGGATATCAGTGACGTCGTCTGGGTACCCTACGACGGCGTGGGCAAGGCCGACCGCATTGGGTTGAATTTCACCGAGGTTGGCATCGGCGTGCGCGGCAGTGTGACTCTGTATGACCGCGGCCACTCCGCCGCCTCGCACATCCAGCCGGGCGAAGTCGATTGGAAGAAGATTTTCGGGCGCGGGGTGCGGTGGTATCACACGGGCGGCATCTGCACGGCGCTCAGCGACTCCAGCGCCGCCGTGACCAAGGAGTCCATGCAAGCGGCCCACGCGGCCGGAACCGTGGTCAGCTACGACCTCAACTTCCGCAGCAAGCTCTGGTCGAGTGAGAAAGCTATCGCGGTCACCAAAGAACTGGTGCCCTTCATTGATGTGCTGATCGGCAATGAAGAGGATTTCCAAAAAGTTCTGGGCTTCAAAGTTGAAGGCGTGGACGAGTCGCTGAAGAAGCTGCCCATTGAAGGCTACAAGCGCATGGTTGAGCAGGTGGTGGGCAAGTACCCGCACATCCAGGCCGTGGGCACCACACTACGCGAAGTGGTGAGTGGCCTCGTGAACAACTGGTCCGCCATCCTCTACTTCGAGGGCCAGTTTTATCAATCGAAACGCTACGAAGGTCTGGAGATCGAAGACCGCGTGGGTGGCGGCGACGGTTTCTGCAGCGGCACCGTTCTGGCCCTGCTCGGCGGCATGACCCCGCAGGAAGCAGTGGACATGGGCGCGGCACACGGCGCGCTGTTGCAATCGACGCGCGGCGACACCAGCATGATCACCCTGGAGGAAGTGAAGCACGTGATGAAGGGTGGATCGGCGCGCATCAAACGATAGGCGGACTCATCAGTTCATCGGGCGATTGAGCGATTGCCAAATTCCAATTTGATTGGCGAGCTCAGGGTCGGGCATCGATCTGCCGATAACCGATACGGGGAAGTGTGTCACGGCCGGGTCCCAATCAGTCAGGGGTGGCACTGCCTAGTCCTCCCTGCGGCGAACCTTTCGCCCAGTCTCTTCGACTTCATCCTGCGTCGCAGACCTGCCGATATCCGATATGGGGAAGTGTGTCACGGGCGAGCGAAGTCGGTCAGGTGGGTGACGACGGCTGAATGCTTCTGGCGTCCGGAAATCTCCGTGCGGGGTACTGCCAGTCCCACATAGGGGCTTTTTGGTGGGACCTCGCTCGCTACACCCCGCTATGGGCTACTTCTGGGACAACCCCGGTGGGTCATAATGTCCGAGGGGCGAGGGCTCGGGAGCCGGAATACGGGGTTCGGGACACGGGATACGGGACTGGGGATACGGGACACGGGATACGGGATTCGGGACTTGGCAATCTCAAATCTGGAATCTGGAATCGGGATTCGCGACTCGGGATACGGGGCTGGGGGATAGAAGCCAGGAGCCAGAAGCCAGGAGTTAGAAGCTAGGAGCTGGGAGCCAGGAGCCAGAAGCCAGGAGTTATCCTGAATCCTAGCCCCTAATCCCTAAACCCGGTCCCATCTGTCGGCGGTGAGCCGTGGGCTTGTAGCGCGGGTGTCCCCACCCGCGTTTAATACGGGTGTCCCCACCCGCGCTTTACGTGTCTCGTTACCTCGAAGACGCGGGTGAGGACACCCGCGCCTGGACTTTGGCCTTTAACTAGATAAAGGCTGTCGGAAAGTATTTACTTGCAGAAAAGCCAGTCTTCTGATATCTAGTTATATGACTAGATATTCCTCAAGGAGGCTTTTCTCATGGGGTTCCCTACCAAAGTACAGCTTATCAAACGCCAGGCGAGCGAGCAGTGGTACATCAACTTTCCTTCCGCCCTCGCCCAAGCCATGGAGTTTGCGCGCGGCGAATCGGTCGAATGGTTCGTCGAAAACAAAGGTCTGCTGGCCCTGCGACGAGCCTCGCCGCCGCCTTCCGTGCTAAAAAAAACTCTACCGGCGTCCTCGCCGAACTCGAACAACTCTGGAGCCAATGTTTCCCGGGCTTCCGCCAGCGCCGCGTTGCCGCGCACGCCCAAGCCCTCGCGCTGAGCACCTTGCTTTGTCTGGGACGCCATACCGTGACCGGTCTGCTCACCACTTGCGGCCTGCAGTTCCGTGACTGGACCTCCAGTTACCGGCTCTTCTCCCAGCACCGTCTGCGGGTTGAGGCGCTCTTCTCCGTGGTGCGCCGCGCGGTGGTGAGCGAACTCGCACCCGGCGCTCCCGTCTGCGCCCTCCTCGATGACTCGCTGTTGCGTCGTTCCGGTCGGCGCACTCCCGGGGTGGCTTGGCGCCGCGACCCGCTGGGCCCGCGCTTTCAAACCAACTTCGTGCGCGCCCAGCGTTTTCTTCAAACCTCCCTCGCGCTCCCCACTCCCGACGGCTCCTGCCGCTTGCTCCCCATTGCTTTCCGCCATGCCCCCACGCCCCGCAAGCCTTCCCGGCAGGCCCCCGCCGCCGAGCAGCAGCAGTACCGCACCCAAGCGCGCGCTGCCCGCCTCGGTCAACGCGCCAGCGAACAGATCCACGATCTGCGTGCGGCCCTTGACTCCGATCCCGCCTCCGCTTCGCGCCTTCTCCTCGTCGCCTTCGATGGCGGATACACCAACCGCACCGTCCTCAAACGCCTTCCTCCCCATACCACCGCCATCGGCCGGCTCCGCAAAGATGCTCAGTTGCTGTTCCGGCCCGATCCCCAAACCCAAAAGGCGCGCGGTCGCCGTCTCTGCTACGGGCCTCCCGCTCCCACTCCCGAGCAGGTCCGCACCGACGATGCTCCCTGGCAGACCTTGACCTTTACCCATCACGGCATTCCCCATCAACTCCGCTTCAAGCGCCGCACCGGCCTCCTGTGGCGTGCCGCCGGCGCCCACCAATTCCTGCAACTTGTCGTCATCGCGCCGCTCGCCTATCGTCTGCGCCAAGGTTCCAAGCTGCTCTATCGCCAACCCGCCTTCCTCCTCTGCACCGACGAAAACCTCGACCCCCAACTCCTCATCACAACTTACTTCCAACGCTGGGACATTGAAGTTAATTTCCGCGATGAAAAAACTCTGCTGGGAGTGGGCCAAGCCCAGGTCCGCTCCCCCCATTCGGTCGAGTCTGCCCCCGCCTTCACCGTGGCCGCCTATGCCCTCTTGCTCCTCGCTACCCATCGCGCCTTCGCCCGTACCCGCCACGGCCTGCTGCCGCGCCCCAAGTGGATCCACGCTGCCCCCACTGCCCGCATCTCCACCCAACACGCCATCCATCAACTGCGCGCCGAGGTCTGGGGCCGGGGACTGGGTCTCGATCATTTCTCCGGCTTCGCGCCTCCCCAACCCTCTACAACGAAGCCCCAGAATTGTACCTTCCCCCTCGCCTCCGCCCTCTGCTACGCCAATGCTTGAACTGCAAAAGGCCAAAGGCCAGACGCGGGTGAGGACACCCGCGCTACAACAGAAAACTGAGAGCTGAAAGCTGAGAGCTGTTAGCTTTTAGCTGTTAGCTACCGTGGGGCCTCGGGCGGGAGAAAAGGCCATGCGCAAGAGGTCGCCGCAACGACACCGTAGCTACACGCAACCTTTGACCGCGTGCGCTTGCCAGCCGAAGAGACCGGGAGGATTTAACCTTGAAGGCCGCGGGCCTACGGAACAAGTTCGCGCCATGCCTGCTGCTATACCCGGTTCTCGTATACGCTACTACCTAACCCAAAGTACGAATCGTAAACGTGTTGGTAGGTCAGCTCACATTTTTGTTGGTAAACCTCAGGCGTGTACACCCGAGGCAGGTGGTCGAGGACCTCTCCAATGCAAACGCGAACCGCCGCCCTGGATTGCTGCCGTTTTCGCCAGTCTAAAACAAACCTTTCCGTCTTGAGTTTTTGAATGAGGTCCTTAACCACCTTTTTGACCTGTTGTTCTTCTTTCTTGCTTAACTTCATTTCCGGCCGGGTGAGCAGGTCGAAGATGGCCAACTCTTCCTCGGTCAGATTTTCGGCGATCCCACGCTTTTCCTCTTCGTTCAAATCCTTGGTGAAGGCGACGAGCTGCTTAAAGAACTCTTCGATATTCAAACTTCCAGCGTTGTACTCATCGATCATCTTCTGGAACTTGTCCAGATAATCTATCCGCGTGCGATTGAATTTAATCAGCTTCTGAAGTTTGCTGTTCGAGCGCTCCCCGAAGCTTTTCCGCCTCAATCTGCTTGCGGCCCTTGGCAAACCTGGCCTTTAGCTTGTCCACATCCAACTTGCTCAAGTCCAGGGGCGTTTCCGCCTCAATCACATAGCCCTCAGCGGCTATCGACTTGTCCAGGACCTGTTCAATGCCTGCCATGACGGTGGAGATGTCCGCCGATTTGCTCTTGGAGCGAATCGTCTCATCGATTACGGCAAATAGGACGCTGAGGGGCAGAAACTCATTAATCGCGGGATCGGGTTTAACCGCCTTTGTCATCCTCACCACATCCTCGGTGAGCAAGTGGTATTTCCGTTTTGTCTCATCATTCACCAGAATGGCCGCCACCGCGTCGTCCAGGAGCTTCACCCGTGAAAAGCCCTGGGCCCCAATAATGCTGTTCACGCTGATTCCCAGTCCCTCGCAGAATGCGGTGGCCGCCTCGATGGCCTGTTTAAGCAAGGCCACCAATTCTGATTTGCCCTTCACCGGACCGCCAGCGCCGGCGGTGCTAGGAGCATAGATGGCCAGCGCCTTCTGCAAGTCGCGAAAGACTCCCACATAATCCACAATCAAGCCGTTCACCTTATCGCGGAACACCCGGTTTGCCCGCGCGATGGTTTGCATCAGGGTGTGATTGCGCATCGGTTTGTCGAGATAGATGGTGGAGCAGGAGGGCACGTCAAACCCCGTCATCCACATGGCGCAGACGAAAACGATCCGGAAGATGCTATCGTCCTTCTTGAATTCCGTGTCCAGGTCCTCCTTCACCATGCGCTTGCGGTGTGGTTCAATGTTCACTCCCTTCTTCTTCATCTCTTTGATTTCGTTTTGCGACTGCGACACCACCACGGCCATATCCGTTTCCTGCATGTAGCGGATTTTATTTTCCAGCAGGGGCCGTTCGCTTTGCTTTGCCTGCGCCAATTCGCCGCGAAGCTTCGCGAGGTGCGCCTTCCAATATTTCTGCACCTTATCGTACATCTTGACGGCGGTCGCCTTATCGATGCAAACCACCATGGCCTTGCCCATCTCGCCCCGGCCCATGAAGTGCTCCACGAGGTCGGCGGCAATTTTCTCCAGGCGGTCGTCGCGCGTGATCAGGTGGTATTGGCGGGCAAATTCCCGTTCCAGCTTCTTTTCCTGGTCCTCGTCGAGCTCCGCGCCTTCCACCACTTCATAGATGTCGTCATTCAAATCCTGATTGGTAAGCTGAAGTTCGGGAATACGGTTTTCGTAGAAGAGGGGAACGGTGGACCCATCCTCCGTCGACTGCTGATAGTTGTAAATGCTGACGTAACCGCCGAACACTTCACGGGTCTTTTCTTCCCCCACCTTCATCAGCGGCGTTCCCGTAAAGCCGATAAACGAAGCATTAGGCAGAGCATTCCGCATGTTCAAGGCAAACGTGTCGTACTGGCTACGATGCGCCTCATCCGTCATTACGATAATGTCGGGACGGTCGGAGAGCTTCGGGTACTTCTGCCCTTTTTCCGTCCCAAACTTCTGAATAAGGGTAAAGACGTAGCGGTGGTCCTCCTGTAGCAAGCGTTGCAGCCCTTTGCCGCTCTCCGCATGGGCCTCCTTTTCGGTTACCGCGCCGACATTGGCGAAATTCTTGTAAATCTGCTCGTCCAAGTCTTTCCGGTCAGTGACAATCACAAACGTCCAGTTGCCCGGCAACTTGCGCAGCACCTTTTGGGCAAAGAACACCATGGAAACGCTTTTGCCGCTACCCTGCGTGTGCCAGAAGACCCCTAACTTACCTTGGTTGTTATGGATGGCGAGAAGGGCGTGGATGGCATTGTTTACGCCCAGGTACTGGTGGTTCTTGGCGATTTTTTTCGCCAGTCCGCCACCCTTTTCCTCGAACACCGTAAAATTTTCCACCAGGTCGAGCAGCTTTACCTTGTCGCACGTTCCCCGGATCATGGTCTCGAGCGACACGATTCCCTGTTCGCCTTCCTCGTTGATTCGTTTCCATTCGGCAAAGTGTTCCCATTCCGCCGTCATGCTGCCGATGCGGCTTTCGCTTCCATTGGAGAGAATGGTGACGGCGTTGTACCAGAAGACGTGCGGAATGGCGTCGCGGTAATCGCGCAGGTTGTTCTGATAGGCTGACTCCACGGCTTTGTGAGCGGCTTTGAGTTCGACAAAGACCAGCGGCAATCCGTTGACGAATCCCACCAGGTCCGCTCGGCGCTCGTACATCTCCCCCATAATCCAGAATTGGGAAGCGAGAAAGAAGTCGTTATTGCGGGGAGAATTCCAGTCGATCACCCTTACCGTGTCGCTCGAGTCTTCGCCGTCGTCGGTTTTGTACGTTACCTTTACGCCGTCTTTCAACAGGCGGTAGATTTCACGGTTGGCTGCTGCCGCGCTCATAGTGCTGCGGCC
This sequence comes from uncultured Acidobacteriota bacterium, assembly GCA_963804995.1. GTDB lineage: Bacteria > Acidobacteriota > Terriglobia > UBA7540 > UBA7540 > Bog-366. The sequence continues at coordinate 1,265,384 of CAWDSK010000005.1, read as the reverse complement.
ACGGGTGAGCTCTTCAATGGCGAGATTGATTGCTTCTTCTGGAAGCTTGGGATTGAGGAGCTTAAGCACGGCCCGCAGGCGGGGAACCAGGACGACCTCGCCTTTTGAGTCCCGGCCCAGGGGACTCGGGCCGTGATCGAACTCATGGAAACAGTTCGCCGTCTCCCACCGCAGTTTGCCAAACAGCTCAATGGCGGGCTGCTCAACGAGCGCATCTTCGGAGTAGTCCGTGGTTTTCATTGGCGTGTGCGGCGCAGCCGCTTTGGACTGCGGCCGCGAAGCTGCCGCTTTGCCTCATCGTCAGCCATAACATAGCGGTTGTGGCTGGGGTCAACTTCGGCGCCAAATTGGAAAGCGGCAGCTTCGCGGCCGCAGTCCAAACGCTGCGCGAAATCTCATGAAGGGTGCCAAGCCGCGGCCCGCGAGCGATCTTCGAGGGACTTCCACAACTTGCCGAAAGGACCGGCAGCGACCTGCCGGCGGAAATATTCGATTTCCTCTTCGGGCGTGAGCCCTTTGATTTCCTGGTAAATCTCCGCCTGTGCCTGGCGCTTGAATTCGATACAGTCGAAGCGCTTCGCCGGCTTACGTCGCTTCCTCAAGGCGTACCTTTCCCCTCCGATTTGGCAAGGCGGACGACCTGCCTTTGCGCCAGCGCCTCGTTCACGATGACGAAGTCTCCGTTGTCCTCCGCCCGGAGTTGCTGATCCGCGTTCAGCATTTCAATCCCATAGACGGTCCCATCCGGGGCCATATCGACATTCAGGGCGTCGCTGAGATGCAGCGTTTCCACCTGAGCGGTCTTTTCCTGAAAACGGAGATACGCGATGTTATAGCGAGGGTCGTAGGTTAATTTCATGGCGGAACTCACCATCCTTCAGAAGTATTTTACAATAACCGTGATCACAAGCCAGCCATCTTCTTCAACGGCATAGGCTTCCACCTGCTTGGTGGCGTACCGGCGGCCCAGCCACTCGCCGTCAAAAGCAAAATTGCGGCGGAAACCTGTCCGTCCGAATTTAGCGGGAAAGGTCTCCCCTTCAAGCACCGTGGCCACAACTTCCTCTTCCGTGGCGCCCCGCTCGGCGATTCGTTCCTGCGCGTGGGGATGTAGACGTACGTTCATTTTTCGTTATCCCTCTCTGGGCCATCGCCATCGTCGTAACGCGGGCGTCCCGCCCGCTGTAGCGCGGGTGTCCCCACCCGCGTTGTTGAATTCGTGCGCGGGTGGGGACACCCGCGCCTGGACTTTGGCCTTTAACTAGATAAAGGCTGTCGGAAAGTATTTACTTGCAGAAAAGCCAGTCTTCTGATATCTAGTTATATGACTAGATATTCCTCAAGGAGGCTTTTCTCATGGGGTTCCCTACCAAAGTACAGCTTATCAAACGCCAGGCGAGCGAGCAGTGGTACATCAACTTTCCTTCCGCCCTCGCCCAAGCCATGGAGTTTGCGCGCGGCGAATCGGTCGAATGGTTCGTCGAAAACAAAGGTCTGCTGGCCCTGCGACGAGCCTCGCCGCCGCCTTCCGTGCTAAAAAAAACTCTACCGGCGTCCTCGCCGAACTCGAACAACTCTGGAGCCAATGTTTCCCGGGCTTCCGCCAGCGCCGCGTTGCCGCGCACGCCCAAGCCCTCGCGCTGAGCACCTTGCTTTGTCTGGGACGCCATACCGTGACCGGTCTGCTCACCACTTGCGGCCTGCAGTTCCGTGACTGGACCTCCAGTTACCGGCTCTTCTCCCAGCACCGTCTGCGGGTTGAGGCGCTCTTCTCCGTGGTGCGCCGCGCGGTGGTGAGCGAACTCGCACCCGGCGCTCCCGTCTGCGCCCTCCTCGATGACTCGCTGTTGCGTCGTTCCGGTCGGCGCACTCCCGGGGTGGCTTGGCGCCGCGACCCGCTGGGCCCGCGCTTTCAAACCAACTTCGTGCGCGCCCAGCGTTTTCTTCAAACCTCCCTCGCGCTCCCCACTCCCGACGGCTCCTGCCGCTTGCTCCCCATTGCTTTCCGCCATGCCCCCACGCCCCGCAAGCCTTCCCGGCAGGCCCCCGCCGCCGAGCAGCAGCAGTACCGCACCCAAGCGCGCGCTGCCCGCCTCGGTCAACGCGCCAGCGAACAGATCCACGATCTGCGTGCGGCCCTTGACTCCGATCCCGCCTCCGCTTCGCGCCTTCTCCTCGTCGCCTTCGATGGCGGATACACCAACCGCACCGTCCTCAAACGCCTTCCTCCCCATACCACCGCCATCGGCCGGCTCCGCAAAGATGCTCAGTTGCTGTTCCGGCCCGATCCCCAAACCCAAAAGGCGCGCGGTCGCCGTCTCTGCTACGGGCCTCCCGCTCCCACTCCCGAGCAGGTCCGCACCGACGATGCTCCCTGGCAGACCTTGACCTTTACCCATCACGGCATTCCCCATCAACTCCGCTTCAAGCGCCGCACCGGCCTCCTGTGGCGTGCCGCCGGCGCCCACCAATTCCTGCAACTTGTCGTCATCGCGCCGCTCGCCTATCGTCTGCGCCAAGGTTCCAAGCTGCTCTATCGCCAACCCGCCTTCCTCCTCTGCACCGACGAAAACCTCAACCCCCAACTCCTCATCACAACTTACTTCCAACGCTGGGACATTGAAGTTAATTTCCGCGATGAAAAAACTCTGCTGGGAGTGGGCCAAGCCCAGGTCCGCTCCCCCCATTCGGTCGAGTCTGCCCCCGCCTTCACCGTGGCCGCCTATGCCCTCTTGCTCCTCGCTACCCATCGCGCCTTCGCCCGTACCCGCCACGGCCTGCTGCCGCGCCCCAAGTGGATCCACGCTGCCCCCACTGCCCGCATCTCCACCCAACACGCCATCCATCAACTGCGCGCCGAGGTCTGGGGCCGGGGACTGGGTCTCGATCATTTCTCCGGCTTCGCGCCTCCCCAACCCTCTACAACGAAGCCCCAGAATTGTACCTTCCCCCTCGCCTCCGCCCTCTGCTACGCCAATGCTTGAACTGCAAAAGGCCAAAGGCCAGGCGCGGGTGGGGACACCCGCGCTACAGTTCAGCGGGCCAGTGGCCCGCCAGGGGTAAGGCAAGCCCTACCCCTACGTCCGGATGTCGAGATTCGACACATCAATTTCGCCCGAGATCAGCTTGGGTAACAGCAGGTCGCGGGTGCGGCGGAGGTTGCTGTTTTTGTTGGTGAGGGTCGCGAGTTGCCGCATGAGCGGTGCGCAGTGTCCTTCGAACCCACCAACGAGATCTCTCTCAGGTCGTATTAATTCGATGCTGTGAACATCATCCTTCGTTACGGCCTTAAAAATCGTCCCTCCCCCCATCGTGTCCTCTTCCCTGAAACAATGTTTGAGCTGATAAAGCAAGTAACATGGATGGCCATGACGGCCACGGACAGCGGCGAGGCCACGTCCAATCACCATCCGACCGTTAGCCACATTAATTCGGCCCACGGGTGCCCGAACACTTAGCAATACATCGCCCGCCTCGGCGAGCCGGTTCTCAGCAGTACAATAAACTCGGTGCGTCGGGAAATGAGCGCCAAAGTTGGTCACGCCTTGGTGGAATGGTAGGCCCTCGCCTCGTTCGTTGTAAAACTCAGATTTGGGCGACTGGCCCATCACAATTTGCGCAACGTCTCCCAACCGCTTGAGTTCCCACCCCTGCGGAATCGGCCCAAGGGCCGACGCCACCATCTTAACCTTCTCATGCCCCGGAAAGCGGAAGTGGACGAACCACTCGCGGTAGAGCGCCTGCGCCATCTCTTCCAGAATCTTGATCCGCCGGGTGTTGTTTTCAATCAGGTCGTCGTAGTCGGAAAGGATGGCCCCTATGCGGCGTTGCGCATCTATGCCTGGCGTTATGATTGGGAACGAAAGAAGCTTATCCAAGCTAAGATTGTCTTGCGTTGCGCCGCGGCTCACAGCGAGAAATCGGTTCCTCATCAAGTCGAGTGAGTATTTGACAAAACAAAGGTCGGCTTTGAGCGGATCAGGAATGAACCCCACCACGCTGTCCGGGAAGCACGCTTCGATTTTAAGAATCGCAGTCCTTGCTGTATTCGCACCTGCGATCGTCATGCAAAGAGTCTCTGCCGGTCATATCTTGCTTTGTTGGAGTCCGAACTCGCTGTAGGTCTGAGAGTAACTGGAAATGTAAGGGTCCGCTGCCATGATGTCAGCCGTCTGCACGAATGGATAAGGGCCGCCGTAAAGACGCTCGTCATTCCGGGGGCGATGGCGCGACTTCCCTCTCCCAACGAATCCCAGCTCGTCGAGCCGCTTGGCGGTCCATTCTGGTCTGGCGTGACTTGTCATTTCAACGTGTCTATTAGGCGGGACGGCTCGCCCCCCTTTGGAGTGCGGTAGCAGCAGCTACCGCCTTCCGAACGCGCTAAGAACCGCGAAGTATGCGCCCGAAATAGCGAGGGCTTCCACCTTCGATTCATACGGCAAGATCGCGCCGCGTAACAACGAAAGGCGGTAGCTGCTGCTACCGCACTCCAAGGAGGGCCTACTCATCCAATAGTTGCGCCACGTTTTCGGCGATGCGTTCTTCCAGTTCGCGCGCTTCGGCGTTCAAGGTTTCGAGTTCCTCGTTCAATTCTTCCAATCGTTCCTTGAAATCAAAATCATCCGCCGCGCGCTCGGTCACGCCCACGTATCGACCGGGATTCAGGCTCCAACCCTGCGCCTCAATTTCCTTAACTGTCGCCTCCTTGCACAGGCCGGACACATCCTTGTACTTGCCCTTGGGGAAATGCTTTTTGGTCTCCGCATCAATAAACGCCGCCAGCGGCTCCTCGCGGTACAGCCTCACAATGTTGGCGAGGAACTGGATTTGCTCTTCCGTAAATTCGCGGTGGGCACGATCAATCTGCGTAAATGTCTGCCGGGCGTCGATAAACAGCACCGTATCTTTCGTAGGGGCTGGGCTCCCGGCTGGGCCGGGACAGGTCGCCCTGCCCTCTTTGTTCTTCGCGCCCGGGGCTGGCGCAGCTTTACCCCGATCCAAAAACCACAACGTACAGGGCAGCGTGACGGTGTAAAAGAAATTGGAGCCGATGGAAATCATCACATCCACCACGCCCGATTCGATCAGCTTCCTGCGAATCTCCAATTCCGTGCCCCGCGCGTCGGCGGCGGAATTCGCCATCACGAAACCCGCCCGCCCCTTGGCGCTCAAGGCGCTGAAAAAGATTTCAATCCAAAGATAATTGGCGTTATCCGCCTTGGGCATGCCGAGGGGAAAGCGGGGATCGTCCTTGATCTTTTCCTTATCCACCTTGTCCACGTTGAAGGGCGGATTGGCCATCACGAAGTCAAACTTGCCCACGCTTTGGTGGATGTCCTCATAGTATGTGTTGGCCTGGCGAATGTCTCCGGAGAGGCCGTGCACCGCCAGGTTCATCTTGCAGAGCCGAATGGTTTCGGCAACGCGCTCCTGCCCGTAGGCCATGATTTCCGCGCCGGGGTTCTTCTTGTGGTTCTCTACAAACCGCGCGCTCTGCACAAACATGCCGCCCGAGCCGCAGGCGGGATCAAAAATGCGCCCGTGGTAAGGCTCAATGACCTCGACGATGAGCTTCACCAGCGATGTTGGGGTAAAAAATTCGCCGCCCTTTTGGCCTTCACTCAACGCAAATTTTCCCAGGAAGTATTCGTAAATCTTCCCAAAGGCGTCGCCCTCAATATCCATGGGAATCGAACTCATGGTCTTCAGCAGCTCGACCAGCGTGGAGTTTTCCAGGCGGTTGTAAGTCTTGGGAAGCACGTCCTTCAGGTCTTCGTTGTCGGCCTCGATAGCCTTCATCGCCTCGTTGATGGCTTTGCCGGTATCCGCACCCTCAGGCAATTTCAAGAGATGGGAAAAACGCGCCGTGGGCGGAAGGTACATCACGCCCCGCGCTTGATAATCCGTCTTGTTCACAAAGCGCCGCTGCGAACCCTTGTTTGCCAGCTCTTTTTCAGCTTGAGTGAACTTGTGGTCGGCGTAGCGAAGAAAGATTAGCCCCAGAACCGGGACGGAGTACTCAGAAGATTTCAACTTGGAATTGGCGCGCAGCTCGTCGGCCGCACTCCAAAGACGCTTCTCAATTTCGTTGTGGTTACCTGGCAATTTGACTCACCTCGACGAGATAAACCCGCCGTCTTTAGAGAGTATAAGACCCCCAATGCGGAGCCATTGTACATCTAAGTAAATGGAGGTGTAAGGAGTTCAGTGGTAAAGCGTATGCGCCCTCAGATTGCATTTGCAGAAAGCGCAGGGCGGAGTTCCCTTTGACTCCACGGCTCTTGGCTTGACCCAGTAAGGGCCGCAGTCTTCAAGGGCAAGTCTGGACTACTCCAAAAGCCGGCGCTCCCCGCTGGGGCGGGGCAGGCACCGAGCCCCGATAGCACGTTATTTCCAAATTGATCATCGGGGCCGAGCGCCGCTACAGCAACGAATCGCGGGTGGGGACACCCAAGCTACAACGTGCGACTTCCGACCCAAAGGATTTTGAGGGCAGTGCCCCCGCGCTCGAAGTCCCCTGGTCATCTGTGACCAAGGTTGCCTTGCGGGCTTGGCTAAGGGCAGTGACAAGTTATGAGTTAAGAGTAACGGGCGCGCTTACCGACCCACCCCGGCCGTGACGCACTTCCCCGCTACGGTTATCGGCAGATGGGGACGCGAGCTTGAGAGGCACGTAGGACCAAGAGAGTTTCGTTTTGGTTGCGGCCCCGCCGCGCGGCACAACATCCTTCGCGGTCATCTAATGGGGATACGAACGGCATTCGCTTTTGAAGGAGGATTTGGTTGTTGAAAGGATGGAGCGGGAGACGGGAATCGAACCCGCGACGTCCAGCTTGGGAAGCTGGCATTCTACCGCTGAATTACTCCCGCTCGCAATGCCACCTACTTATAACAAAGAAATGGACTTGATTGCAAATTGTAAATCTTTCGACGTGCGGCTCAACCTTCTACCGCTGAATAAGTTCCGGACTTTGTCGTTATTTGGTAAGCGTCCGAAGTTGGCCGTCTTGACAGGTTGATGTGTGAGCGTAAGTGTCCACTTATAGATCCGGGTGGACACTTGGGAATTCAGATAAGGTTACTGGGGGTCGGAGCGGAAGTCGGCGCCTTGTTTGGCGAAGTTCCAGGGCAGCAACTCCTCGATGTGGTTGATGGGATGGTCGGCGATGCGGGAGAGCACGTCGCGCAGGTAGCTCTCCGGATCCAGGCTGTTTAGTTTCGCGGTGCCGATGAGACTGTAGAGGGTAGCGGCGCGCTCACCACCCGCATCGGAGCCTGCAAAGAGATAGTTCTTGCGTCCCAAGGCGACAGCACGCAGCGCCCGTTCGGCGGCGTTGTTGTCGATCTCCAGGGAACCATCCTCTGCGTAACGCGTCAGCGCCTCCCAGCGGCCCAGCGCATACTTCACCGCTGCCGTCGTATCGGATTTCTGCGACAGCTTGGTTAGACAGTTTTCGAGCCACTCGTGGAGCGATTCCAGCAGGGGCCGCGCCCGGGCTTGCCGGACCTCGCGCCGCTCATTGGGCGGACGCCCGCGGATCTCTCTCTCAGTCGCGTACAGAGCGGCGATCCGTTCGAGAGCTTCTTGGGCAACCGGCGACTTATGAGCGACCTGAAGATCGTAGAACTTTCTTCGGACATGCGCCCAACACGCGGCCTCGCGAATGCGTCCCGTTTCATAGAGGGGGTCGAACCCGGCATAGGCATCCGCCTGCAGCGTTCCCGCGAAGGGGCGCAAGTGACCTTGGGGATGTTCCCCCTTTCGATCGGGTGAGTACGCGAACCACACCGCCGGCGGGGTGAGGTCTCCGGCCGGCCGGTCATCACGAACGTACGTCCACAGCCGCCCGGTTTTGGTTTTTCCCAGGCCGGGTTCCAGTACGGGCACCGGCGTGTCGTCGGCGTGCAGTTTCGTGGCACTCATCACGTGACGCCGCAGCGTCTCCACCAACGGCGCCAGCAACCGGCTCGCCCCGCCCACCCAGTCCGCCAACGTAGTGCGCTCCAGCTCCACCCCTTCCCGCGCGTAAATCTCCTCCTGTCGGTACAGAGGGAGGTGGTCGCAGTATTTCGACACGACGACATGCGCCAAGAGCCCCGGTCCTGCCAAGCCCCGGGCGATGGGACGGCTCGGGGCATCGGCCTGCACAATCTTGTCACAGCGGGAGCAGGCCAGCTTCGGCCGCACCTGCCGGATCACTTGGAAGTGGGCCGGAACGTATTCCAGCATCTCGGAGATATCTTCGCCCAAGGCCTTCAACTCACCACCGCAATCCGGACAGGCGGCTTCCTGGGGCAGGATTTTCCGCACCTGGCGCGGCAGATGGGCCGGCAGCAGCCGCCGCACGGGCTTTCCCATATCCACCGCCGACGCGGCAGCCCCCGCCGTCGGAGAAGCAACCGTTTTCTCTGCCTGTGCGGTGGCCAGCTCGTCCAACTGCAACTCCAACTGCTCGATCTGCCGTTCCAGCTTTTCCGACCGACGCCCGAACTGCATCCGCCGCAGCTTGGCAATCAGCAGCTTCAATCGTTCGATCTCGGCTTGGCGCCAAGCCAGTTGCTCGTCTTTGGAGTGGAGTTCTTCCTCCTGCGAGGCCAGCCTTCGGTGTTGGGCGCGGATGAGAGCTTTCAAGGCTTGGGAGTTGAGCGTCTTGAGATCCGGAAGGGTGGTGCGCGCCGTCATCGTGCCCACAGTATGCCAGATATTCTTTGATATGCAAGAAGAAAACGCACGAAAGTGCAATATCTGCAAACAAAATACGCAAGAGGAAACGTTTCTGGTTTACACCGCCATCTGCGGCGTGTAGCTGCGCACCGGACGCCGCCAGTCGATCCCTTCCAGCAGCATGGCAAGCTGCGCCGGCGTCAGGGAGACCACCCCACTGCTGGCTTGGGGCCAGATGAATCGGCCGCGCTCCAGCCGCTTGGCAAACAGACACAGTCCGTCGCCATCCCACCAGAGCACTTTGATCAGGTCACCACGCCGCCCGCGAAACACAAACACCTGCCCGGAAAACGGATTCTCCTCCAAGGCCGTCTGTACCATTCCGCTCAGTCCCAAAAACCCCCGCCGCATATCCGTCACGCCCGCCACGATCCAGATCCGGGTCCCCGCCGCCAGGCCGATCATGCCAGCAACTCTTTCAGGGCCACGCGCAGGGCTTCCGTATCCACCACGCCCCTAAGTCGCAACTGCCCTTTCGCTAGCTCGATCTGAATCGTCCCGGAGGGGGTTCGGCGTATGGGCACGTCTCTCGCCTGCGCCCCCGCTTCCGCCACACGCACCGCCAGCAACCCGGGCATCCCCCCTTTCCCAGATTCCAAGATCCCCTGGCGATACTGCCGTCGCCAAGCGAATACTTGGTTGGCGTTCACGCCATGCGCCCGGGCCACGCGGGCTACGGACGCATCGGGTGCCAGGGTCTCTTCCACAATCTGGCGCTTCAGCTCCGGGCTGCGATGTTGTCTTTTCCTTTCGGGGAGTGCCTTGCGCGAGGCAACGGGATCGATCGCTGCGGGACGGGAAGTGTCCATCTGTTTCTCCAAGTGGACACCATCAGTGTGTCCATCTGGAGAATGCCCACCTATTCTAGATTCGTCGAGACGGCCCTGACCGTACGCTTACGGAGAAATCAAACCGCAGAGCGTTGCTCTGCGCCAGCCGGCCGGCATGTCCACGTCCCGGAGGGACCGGGAACGGCAAACGCCCTTCCACACCTCAATTCAGCCACTCAGTGGCTGAATGCTGGAGTTTCTACATTTTGTATGCGAACTCCCCCCGCGCCAGGCCCCCGATTCCCGCAGGGTGACAGATGTCGGCGCCCATTTAAAAACGTAGAAATTTGAACAGAGGCCGGTTTTGCGGCGTGGGGTTTAACGTCAGTCCGTGGTGGCGGCGGTTTTGCCGGTTGCGGGGTGGACGGGGACTTTGCTGCGCAGGTAGGCAAGATAAGACTCAGGGACCGCCTGGGCGAGCAGTTCTTCGATGACGGGCAGGAAGTAATGTAGGGAGCGAATAGGTCCGAGGGGCACGGCGTCGGGGCGACGAGCCGCGCGGCGCGATGAGGCTAACAAGAAGGCTGTTTCCACGGTCGTCAGGGGAATCTGGCGCTGCCAAAGTTGGCGGACCAGACGCAGGTCGAAGCGGCTCAGACGGCGCGGGGTATCGGGCAGGCGGAGATAGAGATCGATTAACGTTTGGCGATAGGTTTCAAGAGCGGTGGGCACGGGGGCTCCTTTCGGAGTTTTTCTTGTGCGCGGCGGCTTCCAGTTCGCTTTCCCGGACGCGGTAGGAAGTGCCTTCAATCAAGGTTACGTCGGCATGATGAGTGAGGCGATCCAGCAGCGCGGCGATGCAGGTGGCGTTGGGGAAAACGGTGTTCCAGTCTTTGAAAGCCTTGTTGGTAGTCAGCAGAATAGAATTGCGCTCATAGCGGTGGTTAATCACTTCGAAGAGCAGGTCGGCGGCGTGGGCGTCGTAAGCCAGATATCCACATTCGTCAATTACCAGCAGAGTGGGGCGGGCGTAGAAGCGGAACTTACGGCGACGTAAGCCGGGGGAATCGCCATCGAGATCGGCGAGCAGATCGGCGGCGGTGCGGAACAGGACCGAGTGGCCGGCGAGCACGGCGGCATGGGCGATGTTTTTGGCAATTAAGGTTTTGCCCAGCCCGTTCGTGCCGCAGAGGATGAGATTGCGGCCGGAGGCGAGGAAGTCCAAGGTGAGGGCACGTTCGATTAAGGGGCGGTCAATCTTCTTGGGCCAGTGCCAATCGAAATCGGCCAGAGGTTTGAAGCGGCCGAGGCGGGCTTGGGCGAGACGGCGTTCAAGGCTGCGGCGAGCCCGGTCTTCGGTTTCGGAGCGGGCGATTTCTTCCAATAACTGGCGGGGACTCCAGGGCTGAGTCGAGGCGCGGGCCAGGAGATCATCCAGACCTTGGGCGGTGACGAGCAGGCCGATATGGCTCAGTTGCGCGGCCAGATCATGATTCGGGCTCGGGTTCTTCGTCGGGGTCCTGGGTGAGTTCATCGTAAGCCTCCAGAGAAGGATTTGAGACGGTCAAGTTTTCCAGATCGGGGCGGCGGGAGAGATTGACGGGCAAGGGAGCGCGTTGCCGGCGTTGGCGATGGCGGCGCGCCAGGATAAAGGCCACGGAGGAAAGGCGCGGGGTGTGACGGTCGAGAGCTTCCCGGAGGGTGGCGCTCAGTTCCGCAGGCCCATAGTCATCGAGCAGGCGGAGAAGTTGCACGGTCAGCCGAGCGGTGGATTCACCGCGCTCAAAGGCGGCTTGAAGAAAGGCCGGGCTTTCCGGGACCAGGATGGCCAGCCGACCTCCCGCGGTGGAACCCAAAGCCTTGCGTTTTTGTTCCCGCAAGGCCTGATGGTGTGCGGGTTCGTCGACGAGTTCATGCCGGTCATAGGAGCGGGGGTGGGAAGCGATTTCAGTGGCGCCATCGAGGAGGCGCACGCGGGTAGGGGAAGCCACCAAGGTCAGCGTGCGGCCCAAGGCCTGGGGCGGCACGGAATAGTCGTTGAGGTCGAAGCGGACCCAGAGGGTTTTATCGGCGCGCACGGTGGTGGTCAAGTCGCAGGAGAAAGGATGGGCAGGAAGTGGCAGCAGGCGCGGTTTCTCTTCCTCGAAAACCTGAGCGACAGTGCGGAAGTCGTCACCGGGCCAGGGGCGCTGATGAGCGACCTGGTTGCGCCAGTCGAGAGCCTGACGGTTGAAATCGGCCAGGGTGGTGAAGGGACGGGCGGCGAAAAAGTTGTGACGGACATATTGAATGGCGCGCTCCACGCGGCCTTTTTCATTGCCCCGGGCAGGACGGCAGGGCCGAGTGGCGAAATGGTAGTGGGCCGAAAGTTCGAGAAAACGGGGGTGGAAATGGATGGCCTCTCCACTGCGTTCCAAGACCACGCTGCGCAGATTGTCGGTCAAAACGGTTCGGGCGGCCCCACCCCAATCGGCGAAGGCATGGACGTGACCGAGGAGAAAATTCTCCAGGGTTTGGTCGAGGAAGAACTCCAGCCACAAAGCGCGGCTGTAGGAGAGGGTGAGGACGAAGCCGGACAAACGACGGCGGGCGCGACCGATGGTCACTTCCCCGAAGTGGGCCCAATCGGCCTGTGCTTGCTCGCCGGGGAACGTGCGCAGACGAAGAAAAGCTTCACCCTGGGGCGGGCGTAGTTCGGCCACAACACGGCGGAGTTGGTTGATGCTGCCGGGGTAGCCGCGCGAGCGGATCATCTGCAGGAGGCGGGTAGCGCGCAGGCGAGGATATTGCTGCAAGGTCTGGCGCAGGAAGTCGAGGTAAGGATCGGTGAGACGATCGCGCAGCCGGGGATGGCTACGGAAGCGATCGGTTTCGAGCGCGGCGCGCACGGTATCGGGATGCAGGTGCAGTTCCGCCGCAATCGTGCCGATCTTCCAATGCTCGGCGTGAAACAGGTGACGGATTTGAGCGACTTGTTCATCGGCAATCATACTTCACCTCGGGAAAAGGATTGATCCAACGCCCCCGGCGTCCGCAAATCTGACAGATGACCCAGCTCGCCGCGTGCTCGGCGTCCGACCCCGGGGAAAAAACTGCCGCCGGAGGGGCTTCGGCCGGCTCCGGAGCCGGAGGCGCTGTCAGGTTCACACAGGGGGAAGCACGAAGGGAAGATTGATCTGTCACGCGAGCTCTTAAGCGCTGGCGATACTCGCGTTGGCGCTGGCGATGATCGAGGCGCCCCTCCAGGCCGAGACTTTGTTGATAGCGGCGGTTAGCCTCGCGGCGCTGGAGACGGCGGGACTTTTCCCGGCAATGGGGACGGCAATAACGCTGGCCGCGGTCACAGCGCTGGCAGAGATAAAACACCGCGCCACAGGGAGGAAAGTGACACACGCGCTGGCGAAAAACAGCGGAACAAGCAACCGGCACCGGTTTCGAGAGAGGGCACTGGACAACCGGCGACGATCATGGCAGGATGACTCTCGCTGACGAACTTGGAGGTCCTTTGACCGGGGCCACCAATGAAAAACCCCGGTTGGGCAAACAACCGGGGTTCTCCTTCTTACATCTCCAGGAACTCATCCTACCAAATCCCGCCGTCTCCGAACGCGCCTGCGGCGATGATATTTAAAGCCAAAGCCGCCTGCGGCGATGAGGATGACTCGCTCTCAATCCTCGGCCTGCGTTCAGATTTCTACGTTTCTAAGCGGGTGCCTACAACAGAGGAGCGGTTTGGCGACTATACAACCAAGTGACGGGGAATCGGTAAACCGTACACCGCGAGGCTGGGCTGATAGCATTGGACGCAACGCAGAATCGTCGTCCCAAGCTCGTCCGGGACAAGCTCCTGGGTACACATGGCACTTTTAGTTTGAATTCTTAGTTTCGCTTTGTATTCGCCATTTTCCCTCTGAATCAGATATTCTTATTTTTATGTCAGGCGGAGTGTCTAGGCGATGCGTGCCGAAAAGATGCTTGTCTCAATTCGGTGTCGGCCCCATTATGGAGCCGAGCGATTTACAGTCCTGCAAGGAGGGATCGTAATTCAATGGGATATCCGTGGGACGAATGGGCACCGGGAGCATTAAATAAACCCCAAATGGGAAAACTAGTGGACGAGGGGTTCATCACTCACGCCGGATCGAGGCCCAAGATTGGCCACTCCTCTATGGACCTTTCGCTAGCCGATGATGCGTACGAGATGTTAGAAGGGTCTGTGAAACCGTCACAGAGCCCATACGGCTGGTTCATTACGGAGAAATATAAGCTTGCACAGAAAATGCGCAAACCCACTGATGGTATTTATGACCTAAAACGGCAAAAGACATATGTATTCAGGCTTCAGGAGAGACTGGAAGCTGGGTTGCGCAACTCACAGGTGATTTACGGACAAGCGACTGCCAAGAGTTCAGTCGGGCGCGTGGACGTTCTTGCCCGCCTTATAGTGGACGGGATGGAGACGTACGAATGCTTTGACACACGCGTATCAAAAGGCTCCGGGGACATGTTTCTCGAAATCACCCCGATAACGTTTGATGTAAGGGTCAAGACAAATACCTCGCTTAGTCAGCTTCGGTTTTTCTACGGCAAACCCGATGACCTAATCGTTCGAGGAACGGAATTGTTTAACACTATTTTTCGTGATACCGGCCACAGAAATGAAAGCCTGACCGTAAATCTGGCTAATGCTACGATAGGTGATTCTGAAGGAGTCGCGATTCGGGGAGTTGCATTTCGTTCGAGGCGAGTAGATGCTCCAAATGATATACGCGGTCCGGTTCCACTCTGGAAGCAGGATGAGAAGACCGACCCCAGCGCGTATTGGGACATTGAGCATGTAGATAAAAACAGTCGCTTGGTTATTGAGCCTGACATTTTCTACATATTGAGATCAAGGGAGAAGCTACACGTGCCGAAAGGCATCGCGATCTATTGCCGCGCCAGCGATGAAACAATGGGAGAGATGCGGATTCACTATGCGGGTTTCGTGCATCCCCACTTCGGTCTTTACCGAGAGGACGGAAAGAAGGGAACTCCTCTGATATTTGAGGTGCGTGGCCATCAGGTTCCGGTTAGCCTTGCAAACGGCGAGAAAATGGCTAATCTCATATTTTATCGGATGTCAGAGGATGCACCAACACTGAACGAAGAAGAGCAAAAGGAAGAAGCAAAGGGTTACGGAAGCCAGGATCTCAAGCTTTCGAACTTCTTTGCAAATTGGACTTAACGTCTGAGAGGTAATGATGGCAATATTGAAGCAGCGATTAAATGAGCGATCCGATTCGTTATTTCCACTGGCGGCAAATTTCAGGATCGTGAAGCTGGGAAAGGCGGATGCTCGGCTTAATTCGGACCAGCTAAAAACACTCATGAACCTTGTCGGCGCCAGCGAAGATATGTATCCGGGCATTCACCGGTGGCTGCGAGAGAAGGTTGTTCCGGGTCTAATAACCTCTGAGCGAGCCGCCTGGGTGGCATACGAAGGCGAAGAGCCGATCGCGACTGCGATTCTGAAGATAGGCAAAGAGGCAAAGTTTTGCCATCTACGAATCAAGCGCGATTTTCAAGATATGGACCTCGGACAGCTCTTCTTCACCCAAATGACTCTGGAGACAAGGCATATCGCGAAGGAGATTCACTTCACTCTTCCAGAAAGCCTGTGGGAGACAAGAGCGAGCTTTTTCCAATCTTTCGGATTCATGCAGCCAGCCAAGTCGGAGAGACAATATCGCACTGGGGAAGACGAGTTGATATGTTCGGCGCCTCATAAGCTTGTGCGCCTTGCCGCTTTAGAACGTCTGCCGGCGCTGGCGAGGAAATTCAATGTGAGTGGGTACTCTCTCGGAGGCGACTTATTGGTTAGTATGAAACCTCAGTATGCGGAGCGTATCCTTTCCGGCTCCAAAATGGTTGAAATCCGAAAGAAGTTTTCGGAAAAATGGATTGGCTGTAAGGTGGTGCTGTACTCCTCCACCCCTCAAAAGGCGCTCGTTGGTGAAGCCACCGTGTGCTCAATCACCAAGGGTACTCCAGAGGCCATATGGACGAGATTCCATGCAGGTCTAGGATGTACTCGCGACGAGTTTTCGGCCTACGTAGGTCAGTCTGCAGAAGTTAACGCAATCGAACTGGATAACGTTTTCCCTTACAAAGAGCCTGTTTCCATTTCACAGATTTCGTATCTGCTGGGACTTCAAGCGGATTTGAGGCCACCCCAATCATATTGTGACCTCAGGCTTGATAGAAATCAGAGTGCATGGGCAAAAGCTGCTGCGGTAGCGAGTGTTTTGCACGGGGCCTTCACGCATTCCAGCATTTGTAGAGTATAACTGTGGCTGGGCAATGGCAGGCTGGCGCATGGCGAGCGAAGCCGTGCGATTTGGTGCAAGTCGAACGAGTCGGGGTGGCTGGCGCAGATCTGCGCTCGATCTGCGCCAGCCACCCCGTCGACAAGCCGTTCCAAGTACCGCAATATCAGCGATTGCGCCGCGAGCGACTGTCGAATCTGTTTGGGTCCAACTCCTGCAAGAGCGCTTCATCCTCTTCTTCGCGGTTTTCCGAAGCCTCTAACTCCAATTCCAGAAATGATATAACGGCACCGTACGACGGAAGAGGAATGGAGTGCTCGAGAACCCGGCTGACTCTGCTCGTGTCCCACCGATTTAACCAAGCGTCGGAAGGAACCTCTACCAGATCATTGGGCACTGGTTGGTCCGCAAATAGTTTCGCGGCCCAAGATCCCGCCGAAGGCAGTTCTTGGATGGGCAAGGGAAGCGAAAAGCTGTCACTATGTACGTACCACTTCGCTCGACCGCTTTCGCTCCAAACCATGCAGCACGCCAGCTCAGTAAGGTCCAGATACCGATAAATCGTGGCAGATAGGCTGGTTGAAAATTCGCGAGCAACTTCGCTAATCCTCCGAAGCGACGGATTATCTAAGCCGAGGCGAGGACTGACCACCCTACGAGGGAGGAGCAACTCTGCCGAGAACTGGTTAGCTTCTCGCTCAGTTGTAGCAATGGCGGAATGCCATCGCTCGATGTCGTCGGACCGGCAGACGTTCTGCAGCCCCCGGTGATGCGGAATCAGATAGTGACCGATTTCGTGCCCGATGGTAAATCGCTTGCGAGTGTACTCACGGATCGCGGAGTTGACCGCGATGATTCCTTTCGCAGCGTCCTGCGCTCGCACCAGCGTACCATCGAAGCCATCCGCTTCAACTTCCCTAATCCGAAGGCCGATTTGACCTGCGATGAAAGGTAAATCGGGTACTCCGTTTGGTGCCAACCGTTCTGCGAGTAACTCTGCGAGCTCTTCAACCGCGTTCACTTTCATCCTCCTTTGTCCAGTCCTGTTTCACCTCCTCACCCAACTGCTGCAACAGCCGCTCATCCTTCTCCGACTTATCAGTCAACCGATGATGATTGAACGCGAGCTTCTCAGTCGGGCCGCGAAACGGCTTCAGAACCCAGTCCACGATCTCAGCAAGCTCGGCTGAAGTCGCGCCTTCCAACGTGTTGGCTTCCTTAATCTGAGCCAGAGCCGTCTGAACATGCGGCGGCACGGGTTTACCTTCCAAGCGAGATTGTTGGGCCGCGCGAGCGGCAAGGTCGTACGCGATCTGAACGAGATCGGAACCGTCGCCGGTTTCCTCGCTGATATTGTCGAGTTCCGAGGTATCGACCGACAACGGATCGCCGAACAGCGCTTTCAACTGGCGGTCGAGTGCCTCATGCTTGCCCTTCTTTGTCTTCATGTGGTCCGCCTAACATAATAATTCCGAGCTGTTGAATACTGGCGATTCGCCGGAGCATCTTTCTACGATTACGCACTTCGCCCACCCTAATTTCGAGCAACTCTGCCATCTGTTTATCAACCATACTTCCATCGCTAATCATCGCCGCGGCTTGGATGAAGTCCCGTAACTCGGCTTCCTTCGGGTGACCTTTCACAGCATCGAACATTCTACTGCGCAGTTGATCGCTGGCTGCTTGCTCGTCGGGCCCTAAATCATGACATATCGCGGTCGCAAGTGGGGTTTCGGAGTCGATCGCGACCTTGCCGTCACGGCGTACGTGGTCGATAAACCTGTATTCAATCATTTTGCACAGCAATCGGGTCAACCCAGCCTCGGTGCCATCCCAGCCGCATCCATTCGGAGAGTTAAAGAACTCTTCAAGCACCTCGGAAACGAGGTCCTTCGCGGAGGATCCCCCGCAATCGATCAAACGGTTGCTGCTGCCGACGAGGCGAACGGCAGCTCCATGCAGTCGCTTCATCAGCAGCCGCCAATCGATCGTCTCCGGGTTCCGAGGTGAAGTGCCTGCCGCCATTCTTTTCAGTAACCGAAAGTCACACCCCTAATAGTTAGTCGGTCGACCCAAGAAATTTCGGCCACCGGTGGCCGAAAAACTCCGGCCAAACCGATTGAGTATTGAAGGCGGGTCTACCACCGGTACGAAAAAGGAGAATAACATGCCAGAAAATCAAGATGTTAGCAGGAATGAGGGCCGGGATACACGCACTGAGCTCCAGATGGCAGAGGCGCACTTACAGCAGGCGGAAGCAGATCTGACAGCCGCGCAAGGAGCTGAAAAAATCGCCGCACGTGAAATTGAGGCGGCAGCGCAAGAGATTCACGAAGCAGAGGAGCACCACCACCAGGAAATTCATTTCGAAGTTGACGGTGAGCCCTGCGAGACAACAAAACACGAGCTTACCCCGAACCAAATCATTGTGGAGTTCGGCAAGAAAGACCCTGCAGACCACTATCTCGTTCAGATCATTGCCGGCCATACCGAGAGTTACCAGGGTAAAGGCGGCGTGCCAATCAAAATGCACAACTGCATGAACTTTCAGATCGTCTCCACGGGGCCGAAACCCGTTTCTTACGGTCCGATCCTCACTGGCGTCGAGGTCTTTTTGGACGGGCTACGCGCAATGGGATATAACCCGAAGCTTCTGCAGGGTAAACCCAACCACGTCGTTCTTGATTACCCCGTTCCGAGCGGTCGCTTCAGCGGCCGCTCGGTGCGACTAGGCTTCGTCGTGCCGTCCGATTTTCCCATGACTACACCGACCGGTCCCCACGTCTCCCCACGTATCTATCCTGCTCACCCCGCCGCCGACGTTGGCCATCCGCTAGGAGGCGTCCACGAATCGCAGTCAGGAGCCTTCCAGCAGGGTACGGGCGGAGATTGGGAGTACTGGTCGCGCCCATACCCAGACTGGGCAACCAGCAAGAAGACGACGGTTGCCTATATGAGCCACATCTATTCCTTATGGGAAACCCAATGAGCCGTGCCGCACACAGTTCCGCAATGACAACGGCGATCAATCAAGTCGCTCGCGACCACCTCCTACGCTGGGACGGTCAGGAAGACCTCTGCTTCGCCATATGGTGCCCGAGCAGGGGACGGGAGCGGAAAACCGCGCTGGTCAAACGTCTCATTCTTCCAGGCAACGGAGATCGCAACATTCACGGCAATGCCAGTCTTGAGACGGTCTTCTTTCAGCGGGCACTAGCTGAGGCCACGTCTGAAGCTGGTGGGCTTGCACTCATGCACAGCCATCCCAACGGAATCAAGTGGCAGGGGATGAGCTTCGATGACATCACAACCGAGCAGAGTCTCGCCCCTGCGGTCTTCGGCGCCACGCGGCTTCCGCTTGTAGGTTTAACCTTGGCCGGCGATGGCGCCTGGAGCGCCAGGTTCTGGGAGCGGAGCGCCCCTCGGACCTACCTGCGGCGGCACTGCGCCACTGTGCGTATAGTCGGCGAGCGCCTTATGGTTACCTACATGGATAGGTTGGCAAGGCCCCCAGAATCCAGTGAGGAGCAGGTCCGAACCGTATCTGCATGGGGTGAGCAGGCACACACTGATCTTGTCCGGCTCCGAATCGCGATCGTGGGTGCCGGAAGTGTCGGCGGTATGGTCGCTGAGGCGTTAGCTCGCACCGGCTTCGAAAACATAATCTTGATTGACTTCGACCATGTCAAACGGCATAACCTGGACCGGCTGGTTTATGCCACCCGAAAGGACATTGGCCGCCTCAAGGTCGACGTTGAGACCGAGCATCTATCGGCGCGGGCAACGACGAAGCGCTTCCGCCCTGATCCCGTTGCAGCCGCCGTCTATGAGGAAGATGGCTTTCGCGCTGCGCTCGATAGTGATGTTATCTTTTCGTGTGTGGATCGACCATGGGGCCGCTACGTCTTGAACCTCATCGCCTACGCTCACCTGATACCGGTCATTGACGGCGGAATCGGCGTCAGAACCAATCGTTTCGGGAAGCTGGTCGCAGCCGACTGGAAAGCGCACACAGCGACAATCGGACGCCGTTGCTTGCAATGCCACCGGCAGTACGATCCCGGGCTAGTTCAAGCCGAACGCGAGGGGTTCCTCGACGACCCCACTTACATTGAAGGCTTGCTTAACGACCATCCCTTAAAAGTCCGAGAGAACGTTTTTGCTTTTTCGATGTCCTGCGCCAGCATGCAGATGCTTCAAATGCTTGCGCTGACCCTGGCCCCATTGAATCTGTCCAACCCAGGGGCGCAACTCTACCACTTCGTCGGGAGCCACATGGAACCTCCAGAGTTCAAACCCTGCCACCCCGAATGTCAGTTTCCGGAACTAATCGCGCTTGGCGATACCTACGGCATTGAAGTCACTGGTACTCGGCCGGATTCGAGCGCGCTCTTAAGAGCACGATGAGACGATCCGCACGGATATAATTCACTTTGACGAGAAACGCCCGAACCGCGCTTCTGGGGTGGGCCGTGATGGGGGCCGAGGCGGCGAAATCCACATCCGAAATGTACAAACTCCAGAATTCAGCCACTTAGTGGCTGAATGCGTGCCAGGGTCCAGCCCGCTGACCGCTCGTGGAATTTGCTAATTTGGACAAGCTTGAGCGTCGGTCGCACCTGCGATTCCTATCAAGCCACCGAGGGCGGGGTGGGGGCAAGCGGGCGCGAGCCGATGCTCGGGCCGGGGGGAGAGCAGGTCTCCGCCATTGACGTAAACCTTATGCCCCTGCGCGTCGGAAATCAGGACAATCCCGTCCGCCCGCTGCGGTGATTCCTTCCTCGCCAGTGTAGTCGAGGGGTAGCCCAGCGGCCCCAGAGCTATGTCCGCTGGTTCTTGCTGAACGGGTGGGAACGGCTCCGTACCCGCAATGAACACCTCGCTGTGCGTCAAGATTGGATCGGCGAGCGCTACAAGGTTGGTGAGATTGTCAATCTCGGCCATCTCTATCCCTTCAGGCTTATTGAAGGGTTGTGAGGTCTTGTAAAGGGATAATTCAGTCGTCCGCTTCATGAATTCGGCCCAGACGGGCAGAGCGGACTGCGCGCCGGTCATTTTCAGGTCGCGGTCGTCGTCGTAGCCAACCCAAACCACGGCGAGGAGGTTCGAGGTGAATCCGGCAAACCAGCCGTCATGTGAAGTGCCGGTCTTCCCTGCGGCAGGAAGGTTGAAGCCACGGGCCCTCACGCCTGCCCCAGTGCCGTTGTTGATGACGCTTTCGAGCAAACTCACCATCAAATAACTGACGCGCGAATCAAGCACCCGGCGGGCGCTGACAGGATTGTTCCAAACGGTGCGGCCGTGGGCGTCGGCGACGGCCACAATGCACCGGGGTGCGACGTACTCACCGCGATCGGCGAAAATCGTATAAGCTCCTGCGACCTCGATGGGTGTCGCGACATAAGCCCCCAGCGCGGTTCTCGGTGGCCATGCGGACCACCAACTGTTGGATCTCGTTTGGGGTGCGCGGACGACCAGGGCCACGCTGCTGGCTGCCATCGTATTTCCGGGCGATGAGCTTGCGGCACCAAGCCAAGAGCGTCTCCGGCGTAACGAGGGTGGCCAGTTCGTGCAGCACCCTGCGGCCCAGTTTCTTGGCCTTGACTGCCAAACGCCGGCGCTGGTCGTCGTTCAGGCGCAGCCATCGATCGCCGAGTTGTTCCCGAAGAACTCGGTTCTCTTCCTGGAGGTAGTCGATGACGTCTTGCTGCTGGGGGTTCAGCCAGCCCGCGAGGGAAATCAGCAGCAGTCGAAAGGAATCCAACGTCGGGCGCATCGTGTCAGCGTAACACGGCGGCAAAGTGTCATGACACCCCCGCACCCGCTGTCAGCGGATTCACTATCCATCTGCGCTTTCAAAAGGATCCAGTATTTGGATACTACGGGATGTAGCTGGCCAGAAGCGCGGCAGCGGCCACGACAGCAGAGGAAGTAACGAGGATCCAGATAAATCTACTCTGAAACCTGAAAACGCGGCGTTAAACAGGCTGGACGAGCATGCTTTATTCGGGCATAATGTGTGCAGAAACTTAGGTATTTCCGAAGGTTTTGCACACAATGACAACCGTGGCCAAGAAAACGCCCGATCACGATGCTCTCTATCATCTCGCGGAGCAGCAGGCAGGATACTTCACCGCTCGTCAGGCGGCCAGGGTGGGCTTCTCGGGGGAGCGTCTGAGCGATTATTCGAAAAATGGACGCTTCCAAAGGGTCGCGCATGGAGTATATCGCCTGGCCCAATTTCCTTCTTCCCAATTCGAGGATCTATTTGTGGCTTGGCTGAAGTGTGGCCCGAAGTCTGCCATCTCGCACGAAAGCGCCCTTGCCCTGTACGACCTGTCTGACGTCCTCCCTGGGGAAGTTCATGTCACCGTTCCACGTACCGCCTCGCGCAGACGAAAGGGATTTCGCCTGCACACGAATCGCCTGTCGCCTGCTAATCTCGTGAAGCGCGAAGGGCTGCAGGTTACTTCAGTCCCACGCACTATAGCCGATGTGGCCAAGGCAGGGCTTTCTGAAGATCATGTTGCCCGCGCCATACGGGAAGCGCTCGAACGCGGACTCACCACGAGCCAAGCGCTCGCGGCTGAAGTGAGGCATCGGGGAGGCCGGGCCGCCCGTCTAATCAAGTCTTATTCGAAATCGACAAAAGATCATTCGTGAAATACAAAACATCAGCGGCATTCCGTCGTGCCTTGGAAGAACGGTTTCGGCAACAGAGCCTCGAAGGCGGACAGCCATTGACGCGCCTGCGGAAGATAGTCGCGTTCGACCGCTTCTTGGCTCGGCTGGCAAAGAAGGAGCCTGAAGCATGGATCGTCAAGGGCGGATTTGCTCTCCAACTGCGGCTCGGCACTCGGGCCCGAACGACCAAAGATATCGACGTTTCGGCAACCAACCGCTGGACCCGTGAAGAGACTACCGCCCATCTCCGAGGGGTGGCTTCCCTTGTCTTTGACGACTGGTTTGAGTTCCAAGTCAGTGAACCAACAGAAGCAGCGACGGGAGCGCCCGCACACGGCTTGCGATTCCCAATCCGCTGATTCGGCACACCGCAAGCCTCTTGCGAAGTCGCAGCCGCAAGGATGAACACGGCATCCTCCTGCCGCGAGAGGCAAGTGGTCTTGACGTGAAGGTGAGCGAGGGAACGCTGGAACGTGCCTTGCTCCTAATGGCCCAGGTCTTGGCTGTGCTGGAACGGCAGGGCGCCAGTGTTGAAATCTCGGAGCAAGGCCGCACAACGGCCTTGATCGATGGTGAGCACGTGTCCTTCGGGATCGAGGAGCCAATCCGGAGAGTCGTTACACAGAAGCCGCGAGTGCCCAATCCGACCGATCGATGGGATTACGACGAAATCGTGACACATGAACCCGGGGGAAAGCTCGCGCTGGTCATTCACTCGGAGACATGGGTACATTACGAACAACGGGCAAGATGGAGTGACGCAAAAGTCAAGCGGATCGAGAACCACGTCGCGGATTTCGTGGCCGGACTGATGCGAACCGCTGTCGCGCAACGGCGCCAAGAGGAGGAGCGCAAAAAGCGCGAGGCCGAACAGCAAAAACGTGCGCAGGAGAGGGCGCATCTCCGGAAAGACATCGAAGAAGAGGAGAAGAAGCTGGAGCAATTCAACAAGTGGGTCGATCTGTGGGAGCGTGCGGAACGGCTGCGTCGATTCATTTCAGCTTATGCCGAGAAAACCCGTTCCTTGTCTGCCGAGAAGCAGCCGCATTATAAGGCATGGATCGAGTGGGCGACAAAGCAGGCCGACCGGATCGACCCGTTTGTCTCGGAAAAGCCTGCGTCCGTATTGGATCGGAAGCACGAACTGAATTCTTGGTGAAGTCGTATGTCTGTTCTCACGCACGCGTGCGCCTCGCCTTCGCCGCAATTCAGCTTCTCAAGCATCCATGGGCCGCATTCGCTGGCAGATGCTAGGCGAGCGATCTTGAACCGCAGACCTCTACCGTGTCAATCCGCAGTCCATTGATGTTTCCATAACTTACAGGTGCTCACGGGGGCTGCTAACTCCGTTAAGTGCTTGTGAATTCGTTCAGCATCGGGTCGGCCTTCGGGTTGGAACCCGGACGCTTTACCACTCAATTCACCGCATGGAGTAGCCAGTATCCAATAGGAGCACGACATCTCAGATTAGCTGTCGGGGCAAATCCTCCGTGATGGACTCCGCACACACCAACCCCCACTTCGGCCAGTGGCTCCGCTGGGCATCCGATTGTGCTTGAACCCCACGGGAGATGCGAATGTAGAATAGGGTTGTGGATACACCTGTCCGGCTTCCTGACTTGGCGCACATTGGCGTGAATCAACGTTCCCCCGCCGAGGCCAAGATCGCCCTCTTCCGTTCCCTGTTTCGTGGGCGCGAAGATGTTTACCCGCGCCGTTTCGAAAGCCGCAAGACGGGCAGGGCCGGCTATTCGCCGGTGTGTGGCAATGAATGGGTTCAGGGAATCTGCGAAAAGCCCAGAATCAAATGTTCCGAATGCCCCCACCAGCGTTTTCTTCCCGTAACTGACGATGCGATTCGGTGGCACCTGAGAGGTCAAGACAACCAGGGCCGTGATTTCGTTATGGGCCTCTATCCAATGCTTCTGGATGAAACCTGTTTCTTCCTGGCGGCCGATTTCGACAAAGCGGCGTGGCAAGACGATGCCGCTACGTTCTTGGAAACTTGCCGCCAGATGAACTTGCCGGTAGCCTTGGAGCGTTCGCGGTCAGGGAAAGGCGGGCCTATTTGGTTCTTCTTCAACGAAGCCGTTCCTGCTAACTTGGCGCGCAAGATGGGGGCGCACATTCTGACGGAAACTATGGAACGCCGTCCCGACATTGCGCTAGATTCCTACGACCGTTTTTTTCCCAATCAAGATACTCTTCCGCAAGGCGGCTTCGGCAACCTTATGGCCCCGCCGCGCAATGAGGCATGACAACACGCGCATTGCACAGAGGGGCTTCTGCTATGCCTCTTGGTGCTCGGCCCACTTTATACTTGTTGAAGAGAACGGTCTCGCGCCCTCGATGGCGTCTACACCAAGTTCAACGGCCAAATGCTGGAAAAAAACATCTAGCTTTCTATTGGATACCTCTTGTGTGAGACCATTGGATTCGGTCAAGTACCAATTCTTGACCTTGGCTATGACCTGTCGGTAGAAGGTCTCTATCTCCGTGGTCAGGTTGGGGCTCGCGATCTTATTCAGCCGGTGGGAGAAGTCCGTCCGGACAGCCCGACGCCTATCGCTCTGATAGAAATGTAGCAGGGCGAGAGCGAAGACATGCATTCGGACGATCTGTTTCTTGAAGATGTTCTGCGCGGCCCCGTCGGCGGCGTAAGCAGGCATGCTTAAGTAATTATCAAGCGCCCTCTTCATTGCCTTGAAGAGGTTTGAAACGAAAATAATGTCACGGCCATACTTCGGGATTGAGCGTTCAAATATTTTGTCGTGGTTGTCTTTATTGAGGAAAATCTCAGAGGGCTTCGCTGCCCATTGGAGATTCTCCCTGGACAATGCAACGACTTGGCCAAGATCGACGACCTTAATGAAAGTGCCGTTCGTCGCGTAGTAGTGTTGGGCGTTGTCCGCGATCTTCATGACTGCGTCGAACTTCCCTCTTTGGCGCTCGTAGAAAACCCCTATCTCCTTCAGGGCTGCCTCGATCTCGATATGTAGGGGTTCATTTGAGAAAAGCTGCCAGTTCTCGATCGGGTTCTGTCTGTTATTCGAGTTGGTGATTTCCTTGAGCTCTTCATTAGATGTTCCGACAACCACTTTAGCAATGACCTTTATGTCTCTGAAAAGTCGCATCCTCTCGCCATCGCTTTGGGCTCTCTCTAGCCGCTTCAAGTATTCGTTGGCGATTGCCAGCGTTTGACAACCGTTGATGATGCTCGGCGCTTCTAACCCGAGCACGTCCGAATCTTCGGGTGCGGAAGCCGGTGCGGCAATCGTTACACCTACATGATAAAAAGGGAAAATGTTCGGATTGAGCTTCCCGGAGGTGATGAGGTCGAGGGTTTCCTCCATAGGGTGGACTAGACGCTGGCGAGCCTCCTTACTGCCGATCAAGGAAAGCCTCACGTTTTTGTCAAACAAAACGTCCCCCCTTTGCCGGTATAGCTGGACGAGATCGTAGAGACTGATATACGCCAAATCCAGGTGAGCGGTCCTTCTAAGGCATAAGCGTGCATTTGGGATGACAGAGATCGGATAAACCTTTACCTTGGCTGGAACGCCTTGCTCAAGGTTGTATTGCATGGCGTCAATGACGAGTTTCCCCCTCAGGTTGCTTCTCACATGCTCGTTTAACCTAGAGCCGATGATTGCTTTTTCGAACTCGCCGTAGTCGTCAGTGTCCTCAAGCTCGTTCCTGTCGAAAAGGGATAAAAGGGCGAAGCGAATCCGCCTCAGATTCGCCCGAACGCCGGCCAAGTGGGTGTAAAGGGTGAATAGGCAGTGGTTATCGCTGGGGACCTTTTCCACCGCCCCATCGATGACAACAGGCTCAAGCCACTGTCGGGCTCTGTCGAGGTCGTCCAAACCTCGCAGCACCAAGCTTTTGCTCTCGCTTAACTTGCTTTGGTAGATGAAGAGCTCCTGATTCGCATCATCGTAATGCCAAGCGTCGATTCCATGGTCGTCACCAGCTCTCGAGCTCTGGTCCAGAGCGGCGGCAATGTCGAGACCATGGGCATTCATGAGGTGAATCGAGGCGATTACATTGTCGTCACTCGCCTCGATGCCCTGCTTTGCCCGGAAGGCCTTAACAGCTCGTAGGCAGTCTTCCTTCCTTACCATGGTAACCTCCCTTCAGCTGCATCTTCGAAATTCGAGGCGCATTGTCCCATGCTGGGCCCTCAGATCGGTTTTCACTAACGGAACCGGGCTGACGAACAGCGCGCGGCAAGATTATCTCAGTTTGCAATGAAAGCAAAGCCAGCCTGCCGGTTGGAGCAATTGTTTCGTAACACGGGACCATCGCGCAATACGTGGGCAGGCTGCATCGCCTGTACGACGGCAAGCGCGAAGTGCGCGTCTACGACTACGCCGATCTCAACGTGCCGATGCTGGCGCGGATGTTCGATCGCCGTTGTCGCGGCTATGAGGCGATTGGCTACAGGATCCAGCTTCCGGGCAGCGCCGTGCCCGGCTGGCCTGCGGACGTGCCTCTCCCCATCGATCCCGAGTGGAAGAGCCAATACGCCTTGAGCGTGCGTCGCTTGGTGCGCGATGGGGTAGATTCTCCCCTGGCAAACCTGTTTGTTAACGTTGCCATAATGCCGTCTCCGAATGCCGAGGGCGCCAATCGAGCGCGAAGCGCCAGCGAGGCATTTCTATATCGCCGACTCGCGGGTGGCGCATACATCGCAGTACATGTATGCGCCCCAAGCCTCGTTGCGACATTTGCCTCCCAGTATTCACGGCAACCGATCGACTGACATATCGGCGCAGTTTACATGACATGGTGAAAAGGCGCGGACCAAAACAGGTCCCCGCTACACTGGCTTTCCGGCAGCGACATTTTGTAGCCTCTAACGCTGGTAGAATCCTCTTGATTTTCATAGTGTATGTTGATATAATAACCAAGTGTTACTGCGGGGTGCAGCCATGTCCGCGCGCAAATCTCCCACCTTCTCGAAGCCGAGCCCATCCAAGCTACGAAGTCAGCAGGGCAAGATTCCGGCGTCAGGGTCCGAGGGAGGAAAATCCGAGGCTCATGCGGAGGAGGGCCCAAAATCGGCTCAACGGCCCATCTGCTCATCGATCCATCGGAGGACCACGGAGATGGTTTTAGATGGCCCCATGACCCGATGGTCCGATGGCCCGATCATCGTGGCTCTCCAAGATGTGTCAGAAACAAAAGGGGTTAGTCGTTTTGAGTAAAAATGCCTGAAAGCTTTATCTCATTCAAATAAAGATAGTTAGCTTGAAATGCGGGGATCGGAAAGAAAAAGAAGGGCGTGGCTCTCCATTATGTATCAGAAACAAAAGTGGTTAGCGGTGAATAGCGAAAACTTTGAAAAAACTTATGTCATTGAAACTAAAATATTTAGATTGTTCTGAGGGGGCGGGGAGTCACAAAAAAAACCCCCCCGAAAATGGGGGGATGAAGCCGGAATGTTATTGAAAACACATATAGAAAAAATGTCTGCTTTTAGCCTCTCCATGATGTTTATGAAAATAAACGAGTTAGACGCGTCTCTCCATTATGTTGATGAAAAGAAAGGGAGTTATTGAAAAGCCGTGACAAGTGGCGAGTGGTTATGGCGAGCAGGAAAGTCTGAGAAGGACAGCGGCAAGTCCCGAGATCGTCGTAAAGATGCCTTGCTTCAGGAAAAAGGCTACATGGTTCTCCGATTCCTTGCCGAGGACGTTGGCAAGTATCTCGAACCAAGTTCTGGATGCCATCTTGCGGGCTTTATCCCATCAAGATGCCAGAATGTGAACAATAGGTATCGAGGACAGGACCAGACGTGTGACCGGCGTTCCCGATGTCCTCGACGCCGAGGAGCGGCTGGCTAACATGATCGCGGATTCGATCCGGCCGCGCCTGGTTCCTGATATCGAAATCGTGCCTTGGCGAAAGGCTCAGGTGTTGGTAGTGCAAGTTTACCCAAGTGCGGCGCGCCCCCACTACCTTGAGCGTCTTGGGATGGAAGCGGGCGTCTTCGTTCGCTTGGGATCCACGAATCGGCGTGCCGACATGGCGCAAATTGCTGAAATGCGTCGGTTTGGCCAATTCGAATCGTTTGACGAGCAGCCCATCCCGGATTTGAGCTCGGAAGTGCTCAACTTCCGAGCTGCTTCCGAGCTGTTTGCACCTGTCCGGAAACTGGCGCCATCTGCATTTCGCAACCTGCGAGTTACTACTGAATACCAGGGACGCGAAGTTCCGACCGTCGGCGGATTTCTCCTTTTCGCAAAGAACCGATTTGACCGCTTCCCTGATGCGTGGTTGCAGGCGGGTCGCTTCGCCGGGAAGGACCGGGGGAGGATATTGGACTCAAGCGAAATTCGGCCTCCCCTGCCAGAAGCCGCCGACCAGGCAATCACGTTCGTGCAGAAGCATCTGGGCCGCGAAGCGGTGATCGCGGGAGCGCACCGTGTTGATCGCTGGACGGTTCCAATGATTGCCCTTCGCGAGGCAATCATCAATGCCATCGTACACGCCAACTATGCTGAAAAAGGGGCTCCCATCCGCGTGGCCGTATTTGATGACCGCATCGAAGTGGAAAATCCCGGCATCCTGCCTTTCGGCCTTACCATTGAGGACATACGCAGGGGCGTATCGAGGCTGCGAAACCGAGTGATCGGCCGTGTCTTCCATGAACTGGGCCTCATTGAGCAATGGGGAAGTGGAATTCAGCGCATGACGGCGGCTTGCGAGGATGCGGGCTTGCCCATTCCGGTTCTTGAGGAAATTGGGACCCATTTCCGCGTAATACTATCAGCAACGCGGACCGGGCCGATCCGCATTTATGAGGTGGATCAGCTAATCCTACACCTCCTCGAAGATGGACTTGGCCGCTCAACAGCAGAGATCGCAGAGACCATTTCTCTGTCTCCGTGCGCTACACGGACGCGTTTGGCCCATTTGGTCAGACGTGGACTTTTAATCGACGTCGGTAGCGGACCGCAGGACCCCCGGCGACAGTACTTCCGAGCCCAGAAATAAGTTGACGTCCTAAATGAAGATTACTCGCTGTTAACCGCAAGATACACCGCCCCTCTAACGAAACTCATAAAAAATTCGACCATCAACGCCCTTTGCCCGAGTCTGTCAGGGTTCTATGGTTGCACTTCCCCCGCCGGGTTCCAGAAAAGATTGAGTCCTGGTACCCGCGCAAGGTCCAAGAACTCAAACGAGGGACAGTTGGTTTGCCCAGGAACGCGATCTTCTCGGGAGTTGGTGGATGGTTTTTGTTATGGGGGCCTGCAGGGTGACCACGCGACTGCATGGATTTGGTCGCTGTAATCAGCCCAGGCGGCGCTCGTGCACCGCGCTACGGTGAGGATCGACACACTCGCCGGTGGCCATCCCCTCACAGTTCGATCGTCTTCCCTCAGGCCGCTTGGCGATAGTAGTAATTCAGCATTTCACCCAACCGCTGACGGCGCTGGATCGCTCCCGCCCTACTGACGTAAGACTCTTCCTTAATGATCAACTGGTTGTCCAGCCCTTGGTGGTTGCGCTCGTGATGATAAGGCATAACGAAATCGTGGATGGCCTTCCGCAAGGAGCCTTCCCCGAACAGGATCAGCCGTTTCAAGCAGGACTCTTTGATGGTTCTGACGAATCGCTCGGCGTGGGCCTTCAGATTGGGTGCCCGTGGCGGCAGTTTCACGGATTTCACGCCACTGCTCTCCAGGGTCTCCAGAAACTCTGCCGTGAACAGCGGGTCGCGGTCATGGATCAGGTATCGTTTGCCGACCAGGAAGCCGTCCGTAGCATCACTGAGGTTGCGTGCAACTTGACTCATCCAAAGTCCATTCGCCTGCCGCCCCACTCCCGCGATCTCCACCCGCCGACTCGACAAGTCGATGAGGAAGAGCCCCAGGAACCTCGTCAAGCCCCGGCGCGTCCAAGCCTCGATCCTGAAAAAGTCCGCCGCCACAATCACCTCCCGATGCCGGGCCAGAAACTCCTTCCAGGTGGTCTTCCGATTACGCTCGGGCGCCGGCTCCAGACCGTGCTCCTTGAGAATGTTGGAGATGGTGCCGCGGGCGACCTCGTGCCCCAAGTTGGCCAACGCCCCCTGGATTCTCCGGTAGCCCCCAGCGCGGTTCTCGGTGGCCATGCGGACCACCAACTGTTGGATCTCGTTTGGGGTGCGCGGACGACCAGGGCCACGCTGCTGGCTGCCATCGTATTTCCGGGCGATGAGCTTGCGGCGCCAAGCCAAGAGCGTCTCCGGCGTAACGAGGGTGGCCAGTTCGTGCAGCACCCTGCGGCCCAGTTTCTTGGCCTTGACTGCCAAACGCCGGCGCTGGTCGTCGTTCAGGCGCAGCCGTCGATCGCCGAGTTGTTCCCGAAGAACTCGGTTCTCTTCCTGGAGGTAGTCGATGACGTCTTGCTGCTGTGGGTTCAGCCAGCCCGCGAGGAAAATCAGCAGCAGTCGAAAGGAATCCAACGTCGGGCGCATCGTGTCAGCGTAACACGGCGGCAAAGTGTCATGACACCCCCGCACCCGCTGTCAGCGGATTCACTATCCAGCTGCGCTTTCAAAAGGATCCAGTATTTGGATACTACGGGGACGATGGATGCCGCTGCATAAGCCGCGGGTCAAGAAGCGAACGGCGCTGCTGCGCAAGCTCAAGCTGGTTTTCCGAAGCTATCGCTCTCAGCCCGTGAAGGGGTTGATCGAGGCGATCAATCCCATCCTGCGCGGCTGGGTGAATTACTTTGCGGTGGGCCACTCCAGCCGGTGCTTCTCGTATATCCGCGACTGGGTAGAGAAGAAGATTCGGTGCCACTTGGCGAGAGCCAGACAACGCCCAGGTTTCGGATGGAAGCGGTGGCGTAAGGAGTGGCTGTATGGACCGCTCGGGCTCTTCCACGAGTACCGCGTGGTCTATCAGTCGCCCTCCTGGGCAGCCGCGCCGACCCGATCGGCCCCATAACCCTTGTCGTGAAGCGTGCAGGAACGCGTAGTGCGGGAAATCCGCACGCTACGTGTGATGTGGCGGGGGCTGGAAACGGGGCTCCGAAGGCCTTTCGGAGCCACCGCGCCAGACCCCGACCCTACCACCCTCCTGCTTACACTGCCTGACCCACTGCGCGGAGGTGCCTCGCTTGTTCTAGAACCGCTCCGGCCGGGGATACTCCGCGAGGATCTGTTCCTTCGGCGGGACTTTCCAAGGGTTCTCCCTCGGAGCGGTGAAACGCAAACGCAAACGACTACTGTTTGGGCTTGGCGATCATAATGATCGTCTGATGATGGTCCGGTATGGGGAGATAGGCGCCTAATCGGTACCGGGCAAACATGGCAATCCGAGATTTTACCCACAATGAGGAAGAGGCAGAATCCGTTCCTCGTGGAGCTGCGACGTTTGATCCATTTCTTCGGCACTTGAACCTTGAAACGGCCTTACGGAGCAGCAATTCGGGAACCGTTGAGAATCGGAACTGACGCACCGGACGAAAGCCCGATAACTGCAGCAACGACTCAAGGTTGCGGGAACTGAAGAAGAACAAATGATCAGGATACTGAAATCGAGGGATCATGGCCAGCCGGTCGGGACGCACATCACCCATGTTTCCTGTTTCGTAGATCAATATCCCCTGCGGTGTGAGGCGTTCTCTCATGATCTTGAATTCAGTGCAGGGGTTATACAAATGGCTGATCACGTCGCAATGATAAATAACATCGAATATTTCACCAGGAAATGCATCACTTAACTGTCGAGACTCGCAGGGAAGTCCCCATCGGTTTCGGATGTACTCGGCGTGGATGAGATTGAGTTCGACACCGCAAGGCTTGAAGCCATCCGCCCTGGCTTGGTCCATAAACAGACCGCCCCCCGGACCAATCTCCAGCAGTTTTCCCCCGCTTGCATACCCCCGCAGGATCTTCATGGTGAACCGGGCATGGAGGCGCTTATAGGCCTCGGCGGCGAACTGACATTGGGAGGAAGTAACCGCTTGGTCGTCTGCATAGAGGTTTCTGATATCTTCACGACTGGGGCGTGGTGAGATGAAGATCAGTCCGCACCGGCGGCACTTCCTTCCCGTGTAGCCGTTCTCATGGATGACCGGAAACGAGTCATCAACACCACAGAAAATGCACGAGATGCTTTCCATATGAGTTGTTGCTTGAGGGCTGTTGCAGGACCGTACGGCATTGGGACCGTGAAGGGCAGAGTTCAGTGCTGTAACCAGCTCACTCCGCCTTACGGGACCTTTACAGGGGCTCAGGGGAACGGAAGGCTATCCGGCAAGCCTCTCCACTCAGTAAGTAATATGATATACGGCCGCGCCTGCGGCGCCGCTGGATGCAGCCAACACCGCGGGTACGGCTCGGGCGAATGCGGATTTCATGGCACTACCGGGGACATACAGAATATCTTCCTGCCTGTAGTTGGACGTCCCCTTCTTGGCCTTTGAGCATCTTATTCAGTTCTATATGAATATCCGTGTAGCCTGAAGGTCCTTTGCGGAGAAGCCTCGAACCATTCATGCTGGAAGTGTGAGTGGTTCCACCCGCCATGGCGAGCGCTTGCAACAGGGTGATTTTCCCGTCATTCTCCATGACAAACCCGCCTGGCCGGCCAACTTCTCCCAGTACATACACCAGACCGGCGCGCGGAATGATGACCTTGTCTCCGGGATAAAGCCGTACATTGGACGAAAGTGACTGGTGAGCATCTTTCGATAAAAGGACAGTAAGGGTGGAGGCGTCGCCGGCGCGCTGGATAGTGATTTCGGCACCTGCCAGGGGTGTTGTTCCACCTGCGGCAGCGAGAACATCCAACAAGCTCTGGCCCCCCACTACTCCGTAAACCCCAGGTGTTTTCACCTCGCCCAATACGGATACCCCCTGAGTACTGTACTCACGAATCATTACTGCCACTTGGGGGGCAAGGAGGTAGTTTCCCTCCTTCAGTTTGCGTGCAATAAGGGCCTCAGCCTGGTCGGTTGTCAGCCCGGCAAGGTGCACGCTGCCGATGAAACTGAGGGTTCCGTCTCCCAGATCGTTGAGTCGAATGGTCTGCTGCAATTCCGCCTCATCGAAGACATTCACTTCGATCAGATCCCCCGGTCCGATCTTCACCCTGGCTTCGCGCGCCGTTCCCTCCGCGGGACCATTTGCGGTGCGGGTCGCATTCAGGCTGCCGGCAGCACGGGGGGAAGTCGGTGTTTGACCTGCTTCAGCACGAGCGCCCGCAAGGCAGGCAACTGTCATTGTCAACAAGAAGGAAAATCGGCAAATCAATCTCGGTGAAATGAATCTCATGGGAAATGCTCCTCTTTGTTTTAATTGACATCTGAGCTGTAGTACCCACGCCCGTCCTTCGGATTGGACTTATACCCCAGGTACAGGTAGTGGTCGACAGACTTCAGATCGAAGGCATTCATGACGACGCCTGCAATCCGTTTGCGCGATCGCATGAAGAGGTCACGGACACGAATGAGGGATTGTTTCGTTGTAACCCCAGACCGGACAACAAGAATCACGGCATCGCAATGGGCGGAAACAACGACTGCATCCGTAACTGACAATACTGGAGGCGTGTCCAGGATGATGAAGTCATAGTTCGAGCGCCACTCCTGGACAAGTTCCGCCATGCGCGGCGAGCCCAGCAATTCGGCCGGATTGGAGGGCCGCGGACCGGCAGGAATTACCGACAGGTTCGGCAGGGAGGGGAATCTTCACCGGCGCGATAGATGATGTTCCACCCGCGATGAGGGAGCTTAATCCTCCGCAGCCATTCAAATTCAACTTGCTTTCCAGATTTGACCGCCGCATGTCGGCTTCAACCAACAGTACCCGTTGACCTTGCTGAGCGAGCGCCGCCGCGCAGTTCAGGGCTGTTGTAGTTTTTCCCTCTTCCGGCAAGGCGCTGGTAACGAGGAGGACATTACTCGCGCCCCGTCGACTTGCCTGGAGAATCGAAGTCCGCACGATGCGGTATGCTTCAGCGATTTGTGAGTGCGGCCTAGACAGAACCACAGCCGCCGCCTTGGACGGGGCTGAGGAAGTGGGCCTAATCGACTTCGTTGCAAGCGGTGGCGGCTTCCGAAACTTCCATCGAGGAACTAACCCCAGTGATGGCACCAGGGTTATCTGCTCGGCATCGTCGGGTGTTGTGATCGTGTCGTCGCAATTCTCAGCGACAAACGCGCCCGTAACTCCCAACAACAACCCGCCAAACAAGGCTATGGCAAGATTCAACGCCACGAAGGGCTTGGCAGGCCGGTCAGATGGCCTTGCGGGGTCAACTGTCACGATATTGGTTGACCGCAGCCCAGCCAGCACCCCCGCCTCCTTCAGTTGTTTGAATAATGAGTCATAGAGATCGCGTTTCGACTCTACTTCGTGTTTCATGATGGAGTACTGGACGTTCCTGTCATTGAGTATGTTCGCATCTTCTTTTGCGCGCTCGAAAGAAGCCCGCAGGGCGTTTTCGGTTTGCTGGGCCGTGAGGTAATTGTTCTGCGCACGAGTGGCGAGGTTCTGAATCTCGGTTTGGATGTTCTCATCGAGCTGGCTCAGCTCACTCTGCATTTGCATGAGCTTCGGGTACGATGAACCATACTTTGCTGCCGCTTGGGCGTACTCCAGCTTGAGCTGGCTTTGCTGAGTGCGCAGACTCTCGATCAATAACCTCGAGTTTGGATTTGTCAGCGACTTGGTTGCGGAAGACATGGCCGCCAAGTCGGAAATCAACTCCGGATTCCCACTCTTGGCCAACTGCCAAACGGCTTGTGCAAGAATCCGGTCTCCTTCAGCGGCAACGACCTGCTTATCAGCTTCTTCCAGCCGTGTCATCACGATGTTGTGCGTCTCATCGGTCCCAAGAATACCTGCTTGTTTCTGGTACCGAACCAACTCCTCCTGTGAGGCTGCCACCTGGTTTTTGAGGTCATCAAGCTGCTTCGATAACCGGTCCGAGACTTGCGCCGTTGCCGCGAAACGGGTTCTGAATTGCTGCTCCTGGTAATTGCTGACCAGTGAGTTCACCACGGCGGCTGCCACTTCGGCATCGGGACTTAGGAACGAAATCTTGATCATCCGGGTACCGTCTACTACATCCACACGGAGGTTATTGTGGTAAGCCTTCAGAACCCTCGCCCGCCGGTGGGTAGCTTTCTCCAACGGCAATTGGGACTCGTCGGGGTACTTGGCGAAGCTGTCCCACAAGGGCTTAGGTGAAAACTCAGGGCGGTTCTCAAGCTTCAAGTCGCGGATCACCTGCAGAGCGAGCGTGTCGCTCTTTAAGGTGTCAACCTGCGTTTGTTGCGTCACATGATAATCCATCGCGGTCGCGTCACCGAGCATCGCATGGGTATCCCCAGGCATGAGTGAGTCTGAGTTCTCTCTGTTGAATTGAATTGTCGAGGTCGACTCGTATTTCGGCGTGCTCATCAAACAATAGGCAAGGCCTATAGCGAATAGGCCACAAGTCGTTGCCGCAATAATCCATTTTCGCTTCACCAGAATGCGCCAGATTTCAGCAAAGGAAACCTCTGCCACAGGCTCGCTGTTGGCGAAAACCGGTGTCACTCTCGGCACAATGGTGGAAGGCGGACGATCCTCATTTTGCGGGTCGCTCGTCGGCACAATATTGTCAGACATCTCAGGTACCTCGCTTTTTTGTTAACGGAATTCCTTCTGAAAACTTGGACAGCCGGCAGACGCACTCCATGACCCGGGAGACACTACTTTTAACCACCGGGTGTTTGATCAAAAGCTCGTCGGATCGCTCACTTCCGATGGGTTCATTGGATGCCACCGCTCGTGGGGTCAAAGGGACGGACGCCCGTCAAACGCTCGACTATTTGGAAGCGTCCCATCTGCGCTTGGGCGCTTCGTTAAACGCATGCCAGGCCGCGGCAAACGCGGGCTTGGGTTGCAGTTCGGCGTCGTAGAGCAGTGGCCGGACCGGCAGGCCGTCTCCGCGCGGGCTGGCTATTGTGATCCAGGTGGAAACGTCGCTCAAACCCCAGGTGAGCACTGCTTTCACTGACTTGAATTGAAGAATGAACGAGAGGTAGTTGTAATATTGCTTGGCCACCAGACCATCTCGGATAGCGATGTCTCCAGGCAATAGGTTATCGAACACATCCATTTCTGTGACCAGGATCGAGAGGCCCAGATCTTCAATGGCATGGAGAAACCTCTTGAAACCAGGCCCCGCCACATCCGTCTCCGCAGGGAAATGCGATTGAATTCCCAAACCATGGATCGGAACACCTCTCCTGACAAGACGGGTCAGCAGGGACAACACGGCTTGCCGTTTTCGCTCGGCCGCGGAGTTTTCAGCCTCAATCCGGTTTTCGTTAAAGACCAGCATCGCTTTCGGATCAGCTTGGTGGGCGGCATGGAAGGCCAGGTCAATGTATTCGGGCCCGAGATAGAGAAGCCAGGGCGTAACTTTCAATCCATCAGCTCGTCCATCCTCAATCTGGATGCCTTCGTTCACGACATCCCAGGAATGCATTTGCCCCGCATAATGACCGACAACCGTAGATATGTGGCTGAGCAACATTCGCCTGGCGTTCTCCAGATTGACGGTTGTCGCGAACCATTTAGGCAGGGCTTGTTCCCACACCAGCGTGTGGCCGCGAACCAGCATCCCGTGTGACCTTGCGAATTGTTCGATCCAATCGCCTTCTGAGAAATCAAACTGGTCGGGTGCAGGACGAAGCGCGTCCCACTTCAACTCATGTCCCGGCACAATGATTCCGCATTGTTGTGCCACCAGATCGGTATATTTCGGATCCGTAGCCAACGTTTTCTTCAGTACCATCGACCCAAAAAGGATCCCACGGGAAGCCGCAATTTCTCGCAGCGACCCCCAAGCATGGGATGAATCCACTCCTGTCACAGCGGCCGTAGGGGATGCCAGTTCCAGGCTGTGCGCGCACGCGGCTATGCCACACGTCGTGAGGGCAAGTTTGAACACATCACGCCTGGTCATTGCCGCCCCCCTACCGCAGGCCACGCATTTCCTTCGTAGAGGGTCGGGTGCAGCAATTGCCCGAAAACCAAGGCCATGAATTGTACGTTTCCGATCAGGTAACGCTTCCACATGCGGCGCGGCTCCACCGCCAGTCTGAACAGCCACTCCAAACCCACTCGTTGCAGCCACCGTGGCGCTCGCGTGGTAATCCCCCCAACCATCTCGAACGACCCCCCGATGCCCATACAAACTGGAACGCCAAGCTTTAGACCATGCTCGTAGATCCAATTCTCCTGCTTGGGTGCCCCGAGGCCAACAAACAGAATGTGCGGCTTGGCTTTACGGATCATGCGTGCCATGGCATCCAACTGCCTCGAATCGTTCTCAAACCCCCAGGCTGGGCAATAGGTTCCGGCCACAATCAAATTGGGGTATGCCCCCTTCAACTTTCTGGCGGCGAGGGCCGCCGAGCCGGGCTGACCGCCCATGAGATAAACTCTCAATCCCATCTCTGCCGCACGTCCACAGAGCGCCTGAAATAGATCCACACCGGTCACCCGCTCCTTCAATCTCTTTCCAAAAAGCCGGGCCGCAAGTAGGAGGGAAAATCCATCCGGTAGCACCAAGCTGGCATGGGAGTAAATCTCGCGGAAATGCTGATCTTTCTCGAGAAGGACCACATGCTGGGCATTGGGAGTGACAACGTAGGCCGGTCCTGGCGACGTTGCCGCATAATTGGAAATAAGAGCAACCGCATGCGGCATTGTTGTTATGTTTACATGAGCGTGGCAGATATCCACGCTCTTGGAGGGCGTCAGGCCCGCGTTGAGCGTAACGCTTAATTGGGTTGACATGTTTGTCGCCTCGAAAACCGGCCGTTCAATCTTGTCGTGAACTGAATTAATGGGCCGAACGTGGAACTTTGGATTAAGGTTGTCCATGCCTACGCAGGTTGAAGTGTTTCGCACTTATGAGCGAAACTCCGGCGGCCCCGACGGGATGAGCATTTTCCTGTGAATAGGTGAGCACTGGGCCAATGCAGAAAGGGACATTCGATATTGAACGCCGACTCGATGGCCTTCTCTCGTCTTGTGGGGATTATTGCAGGGCTTCGCCATGCTCAGTTAGCCGTGAGCCCCTGCCGAAAGGTTTTGCAAATCCGGTAAACTATTTCGTGCCCACCTACCCTAGGAGCACGTTATTCACCATCTGTGATGATTTCGAAAGAATTCATTAACGCACTGATATACAAGCCGTTAGAATTCAATGATAGGGCTGAGAAGCTTGGACACACTGTACGAATGGGCCTGAAAGTGTTCCATAACTGGACATGTTATTGGGGATCGATTCCTAAGGAGAGAGGGGAAGACTAACATGAGGTTCTGCTACCAGCTACCCGCCGCTCGAAACCAGGCAACCAGGGGAGTTGCCATCGACGGGTTTATCGCCCGACCTGCCAGATATGGCGGGCCGTTTTCCTTCGGCCGGTTGGGCTTGCGCCACTTGGCCTGGATGCCGGCGCGGGTTCAGTTTGCGCCGCAGCGGTTCCTCAACGAATTCGTAGACGCCAATGGCCATGGCGACCGCCACCGCCACCGCCAGAACGACCCACGGCACCGAGGTATGCAGGAGGCGGCCCTGCTCCCGCACGAGAATGTGTGTCAGCACGTAGTTGTGCAGCAGATAAAGACTATAACTCGCATCCCCGAGGACCGCCAGGATGCGGGCATTTAGGAATTTCGTCCAACTCGGACCCAAAGCGAGACCATAGACCAAAGCGGCGAAGATACCGCTCAATAATCCGGTGTGGAGAATCGGATAGGGAATCGCCGGCGAAAAATAGGCAACCGCCAGGAGTCCGGCCAATGCTCCCAGCACCAACGGGGTAGCGAGCTTCCGGCTGACTGCGTTTCGCAGAAACAGCATGGCGCCACACATACCCATGAGAAACTCTGGCAGCCGCGCCAAGGGATTGAACTTGACCACGTTCAGCCACGTCGCATTTACCACGCTCGAATCAGTCAGCCCCAGGCCGTCCGGCTTCAACAACACGTAGCTGGTGGAAACAGCAAGGCTGGCCAGCCAGAAAAGGAGCAGTAATTGAAAGATATGAGACTTGTTGCGGCGCCCCAACCAACTTAAAACGAAAGGGAAGGCCAAGTAAAAGAATGTTTCGACGGAGAGGCTCCACGCGACGTTGTTCCAAGCTGACGCTCCCAGTGGAATCCACGATTGCACCAGCGTGAGCACACTCAGCGTTGAGACTAGAGGATGGGATGCACCCCAGGTCAGGCGTACGGGCTTAAAGAAGTACATACCACGATAAAAGGCGTGCGCCATCACGACCAGCGAGAAGGCATAGGCGGGATAAACGCGGGCAAATCGTGCCCGGAAGAACTGTCCAAGTGGCATGCCCCGTCCCTGGTAGGTGTAAACAAGGATGAATCCGGAGAGCACAAAGAACAGGCTCACACCGGTATAGCCCAACTGTATGATTGAACCGGCCAAACCGCTCTGGAAAGCAATTCTCGTTGCCTTCAAGTGGAACAAAACGACGTAGAGTGCGGCAAAAAACCGCAGACCGGTCAAAGCCGGGAGTCTGGGGCGGGATGTGTCAAGTGCCATAGGCCTCCCCTGGAGGCGCTACCCAACAACAAGATTCATTCAAAAGAATTACGCAAGAGTGTAATCGTCCAGGTGAGTCGCGACACTCCGTTTCGCCGCGGTTGAGTTTCGAATGGCTGATAAACTCCAGGCGTCCCGTGACGGAATTTCTGATTCGGCGTGCTGGCTTGCAAATCATAGTATTTCCTCTGACCTCAACTCATTGGAATTCTCAGGGGGAACGAGGCTAACCTTAATCCTCGATGGCGGACGTTGGCCAGAGTTGGCCGCGCATTCTTCGAAAAGCCTGAGGCGGTTCGCCAATCCTGATCATTGAAGGCCGGTGTAGAGGATAAAGGGTCCGCTGGAGAAAACGAATTGGAGCGATGCATGCCGCAACCGCCATACGGCCCGCTGCTTGTCCATACTTCCGGGCACTAAGTAATATGGCAGCCCGCCACATTTGCTCGCGATAGATCAACCTTCGCCGGTGGAGGAAGGACTGCAAGACTGGCTGAACCTGGATGTAGGGGAGGGGTTTCACATTCCATAGTTGCGACAAAAGCAGGTACTGTACGAAAAGTGTGTGGGATTCAAGCTCACCCAGGTGTATGGCGCAAATGCTACCCGCATTAAGGCGATAAGCCACAGTAATTTCGGGTATAAAAATCATTTCGTAGGTCAAGGCCATGCGCCACCACAGGTCGACATCCTCAATTTGCAGATTGAACCGGTAGCCGCCGAGCGATAGTGCCTTCCGCACATTCAAGACCACGCTGGAGTGGCAGATCGATAATAAATACCCCATTTGCGTCTGGGTACGCAGTTCTGATGAAGTTGCTTCAGTGCTACGTACAAGGGAAACGGCGCTGGCGTGTTGATGATGCCTGGCGCGCGAGTAGAACATTCCGCTTTCAGGCCGCCGGTTTATGTGTTCGGCAACGAGTTGCAAGCGGTTCGGGCACGCGACATCGTCCGCGTCCAGCCTTACCAGCCAGGGGGCGCGTGCCTCTTCAAGCATACGATTCAATGTTGCGGTGAGGCCCCGGTTGTCCTGCGAGATCAGCCGTAGGTGTGGGTTGCGAAGAGATTTGAGGTAATCCCAGGAGCCGTCAGTTGAGCCATCATTGATGACGAGGAGCTCATAATCATCAAAAGGCTGGCTAAGTATGCTCTCAACTGCTTCCGGGAGGAAGGGCATGCCGTTGTAAACGGGAATGCCAACTGTGAGTAGAGGGGCCATTTGATTAGCAGACTGCAAGGAGGAGTGATTTGAGGGCCGAGCGCAACGCAGGGGGGGCCAGCCAGAAGCCCGTGTACCGCATGACGTCGGCGGGCTTCAGCTTACCCTGGCCCCAAGCTTCCCACAGCAGGGGGAAAAAGGAGCCCCAGGCGTG
Organism: uncultured Acidobacteriota bacterium; assembly: GCA_963804995.1. Taxonomy (GTDB): domain Bacteria; phylum Acidobacteriota; class Terriglobia; order UBA7540; family UBA7540; genus Bog-366. The sequence goes on along the minus strand of CAWDSK010000005.1, from coordinate 1,223,945 downwards.
CTGGGCGGCGGCCTGCCATGCAACGTCGGAAGCAATAAAACTTCCATACGCGCGCGGAGTGATCATGTCGCGGACGCTATGGATCCATTCATATGAACCCCGCCAGCTCGCGGTGGAACTAACACTCTTCCTGTGTTCTGCCCTGTGCCAAACCGCCAGTGGCTCGGGCGCAAACTCGATTCCTGCTCCATCCTCTTGGGTAGCTCGCAACAGCCAGTTGAGATCCTGGTGCCGGGGCAGGCCGCTCTTGAACGGCACAAGCCTGTAGAGGTCCTTTGGGAACAGCAGCGTGATGGTAGAAAGCAAACCTCGCCCGTACGACCACTGTTTGCGGACGAACAGGTATTCACAGATCGGTGTGGACGGGATATCGCGAGGCCATACCTGTTCGTATTGGGATGTCCGGAGGTATAGCCTGGAACTGACAATGGGATAACGAAAAGACGATCTTTCCGCCAGCCTCATTTGAACGTCAGTTTTCTCCGGCAGCCATTCGTCGTCGTCATCAAGCAGTGCAAGCCACTCGCCGCGGGCAGACTCCATCCCCCGATTGCGCGCATCGGAACCGCCCACTCGCTGGGGAAGTTCAATAATGCGCAATCGAGAATCGGAAATCGTTGCCAATTCCTTGCCGGTGCAATCGTCGGGACCGTCGATCACCACCACGACTTCCATATGGGGATACGTCTGGTTTAGCGCTGAATGCACAGCTCGCTTGACCATGTCGGGGCGGTTGCATGTGGGAATGACGGCACTGACTAATGGTTTTTCACTCATGTGTGGCACTCCAGTGGGAGATTTCCGGGTACCGTGATTTCACGGTCTTTCCGGCGCGGCGACGTTCATCGATCGCATGTTCGTAGATGGCTTTAAGAGCCTGAGCTTGTTCTCGATGGGTGGTGGTGCTTTGATGATGGTTGTCGATCAGGAAGAGCCCGGGTAAGCACTAAGCCCCGAGGTTCAATTGGCTGTGGTGGAGTAATCAGGCTGAATGGACCGTGCGATACTGTTCGTAGCGCATCCCAAATGCACCGGCGACAAGTCCAGCACAGCAGTACACATTTTGCAGAGCCTTAACCACTTCCGATCTGTCGCGTGTAAGCGAGGCAATCAGAAGGCCAGTCCTCTTAATGCCGCAAAGGATACTACGGGCGACCGAGATCGACTTTTGCAGATGGGATTGTGACTGGGAGGTGCGAAAGGAAATAACGCTTCCTGTCCGGTACGCCCGCTGAAGAACGTATTTCAACGTGGTACGCGAAGGGGGAACCCATTCATCTACGACTGCTTCGTCGGCCCAGAAGATGAGTCCCCCCGATTCATGGAGCCGCACGAAGAAATCCCAGTCTTCACCGCCGGTTAGATCGAAACGATCATCAAAAAGCCCGATGCGGCGAAACACCTCCATGCGTATCAGCACATTACCAGTGCGGGCCTCCGGCAGCGCCGTACCAGTTGCGTAACGAGGTCTCTCGAAGAATCTCCCTGCACTGATCCATGGCGGGACTTTGGACATAAAGCGGGGGATGACAGGTCCGGACACCACATCCGCTCCATAAGTTCGCTGGCAAGTTGCCAGATGTCTTAGCCACTCTGGGGAAGGCACTTCGTCATCATCGATAAACACAAGTGTATCGGCAAATCCCGCTGCAATCTCGACAGACTTGTTCCTCACATGGGAAATACCCCGCCGCGGCTCGCCGCAATAGTTAAGCGGATACATCGACCTGGCGGCAAATTCATCGCAGATTGCCTTCGTTTGCGGGGAGGCTTCATTATCCACGACGACGATGGTGATCTGGCAGCCGGGCAAAGGTTCCTGGGTTTCAAGAGCCGCCAGCAAGCGGCGCAGACCCTCCGGCCGCTTGTAGGTTGGGATGCAAACTGCGATCTGCGTCTGCGCCCGCAAAGGGATGAGGGTCACGGAAGCTTCCAGCAAGTCTTCCGGTTGGATGGGGGCTGATTGCTCAGTGGTCATGACGAGCCTGCTTTCTGAGGAATTCGGCTAGGGCCGCCGTGAAAATCTTTTGCCCTTCGCTGTTGAGGTGGTAGCCGTCTGAATACTTGTCGCCGCTAAGTTGAGCGTTGGGCACCGGCATGGATGCCGGTATTCCTTCGGATTCAGCGGCTGCCAGAACAACCGGGGCTCCAAGAGCGTCATTTTCTTGATGGGTAGGGGGGATGACGAACAGAAGGTGGGCTCCGTTCTGAGCGCACAAAGTTTTGATCTCGCGGAAGCGCTTGGGGACGGGACGGTAATCGGGAATGGGCCTTCTGACCATGTATCGGAGAGACACGGATTCAAAGCCTGGAAACAGCCTACTCTTTACGCGGAGTCGGAGAGGGGTTCGGCGGCTAAAGAATGCGCTATAGTGTGCAAATAAGATGTTGGACAATGCCGTGGGGCTGATCCCCTCAGCCCTTCGAAGCATCATGATATCCTGCATGCCAAACAGGTAATAGGTGGCTTCCTCCGGCATCGGCGCTACGAAGCCAACATGATTGGGCGGGAGCATCAGCACTACGAAATCGGGACGCGCACCCTTACGAAAGAGTTCTCTTAAGGCGAAATGCCAGTCTTCAATCAGGGTGCTGTTGAGTGAAAGGGTGTGAGCATCCAAGTCCGGCTGGACTTGATTGCGGAGATCTCGGACATCCACCCCACAGCGCAGAGTTGAATTTCCCACAATCAGCACGGACTTTTGTATACCCTCTGCGCCGGAGCGCAAGCCGACGGCTTCAGCATATTCCGCTTCCACTTGCCGGCCATATTTGTTAATGGAATGTGACCACACATTGGTCGCCAATTCGACCAGAGTGCATATGATCGCGATGGCGGCAAGGAGTAGAACCACGTGGCGGTGTTCGATCACGCTCTCCCTTGTGGCGCCGTAAGACTCGGTAGTCTCAAAACTGGAAATAGATGAATGCACTTGTTCCTCCGGTGGAAAGAAATGCGACCATGAGGAGTCCGGCAACCGCCGTGGCGATTTGGATCTGGGGCGAAAGGTTTTGGAAGACATACTCTCCGCCGCTTTGCTCCACCATTAGATCCATGGCCATGATGATGGCCACGAAGAACGCCAGGAAGAAGAAGGGGGGCAGGAGATCGGGAGTTGTCGACCTTCGAAACAGATTGCCGATGAACTGAATGGCATCCCCCAGGGATGCGGCACGGAAGAAAATCCAGGTCAGGCACACGAATTGAAAGACCACGATTCTTTTAACCCAGCGCCAGAACCAGCTTGAGGTTGTGGCCTCGCGGCGAGCGCTACCCATCGCCCGCTCAACAGCGAGCGCTCCGCCATGGAGGAGACCCCAGATGACGAACGTCCAGTTGGCTCCATGCCATAACCCCCCCAGCAGCATGGTGATCAGCAGGTTTATGTAGGTTCGGGGTTCGCCCTTCCGGTTGCCTCCCAGAGGGATGTAGAGGTAGTCACGCAGCCAGGTGCTCAAGCTGATATGCCAGCGTCTCCAAAAGTCTTGTAGGCTGGTGGCCAGGTAAGGCTGCCGGAAATTGACCATGAAATGGAACCCCATCAGTTGGGCAGCTCCCCGAGCTATATCACTGTAGCCGCTGAAGTCGCCGTAAATCTGGAATGCGAATGCCAAGGTTCCGATCACGGTCGCCGCCCACCCGAAGCCCATTTGTCCGCCAAATGCCGCATTGGCAAGCACGGCACAACTGTCGGCAACAACGCACTTTCTGACCAGACCGGAAATGATCAAAAGGCACCCGGAAAAGAATGCCTCCGGCCGGAAGACCCGCGGCCTCTGAACCTGCGGCAACAGATGTGAAGGCCGCTGGATAGGTCCGGCAATCAGGTGCGGGAACAGGCTGATAAACAACGCGTAGTCGACCAGCGAATCCGCGGGTTCAATCTCGCCTTTATACACGTCGACGATATACGCCACCTCCTGGAAGGTGTAGAAAGAAATCGCGGGCGGAAGAATAATCTGCATCATGACCAAGGGGATATTGTGGACCCCCAGGGTTGAAACCAGCCGCGAAAACGAGTCCAGGAAGAAATGAAGGTATTTGAAATAACAGAGGAACCCGAAGTTGAGAAACAGGGAGGCGATAAGAAGGGCCTTTCGAAGTTTTGGGTTGGCGCTACCGCCGATTTTCCTCGCGATGGTGAAATCGATGAGCGTCGAACCTGCCATCAGAAAAAGGAAGCGCCAGTCCCACCATCCGTAAAAGAAATAGCTGGCGGCGAGGAGAAATATGTTCTGCTTTCTGCGTCCGAATCTCCAATAGACGGACACCACCAGGGTCAAAAAGACGAAAAATATGGGCGTATCGAAAAGCATTATGTTCCCTCTGGGTGTGCAAGATTGATCGCTGGTGGGGCGGACGTGGGGACATAAACAGAAACGCACACTGCCGTTGATGTATAAAGGATCCAGAAGATACTGGTCTGGCGAAAGACAGTGCTTTCAGTAAAACTATAAAGGAGGATGAAAGCGAGATACGTGCAAAGCCAGATGGGAACAGCGCCTGTGGTTTTCCGCATGAGAAGCAAGGCGCGGCGGCATATGGAGACATAACCCGCAACAAATATGCTCAGCCCTAGGATGCCCAAGTCAAGTGTTACGTCGAGGAATCCGTTGTGCCCGCCTCCCACAAACCAGTTCACCTGCTGTACTACCATCGAGGATTCCCCTTCTGCCGTCCAAAAGGCGTTGAATCCATATCCGAGCCAGGGGCGCTTCGCGACCGCGAGCAGGAGGGCATGCCACACTTCAGTTCGTCCCGTCAGGGAGGTGTCTCGTTGGAGTAACCCGAGCAGTGAAGGCAGAATCGTGTAGAGCAGGAATCCCGATCCGACGGCGGCAGCACCCACAACAATGAATACAGGTATGGCGAAAGTAAACTTGGTTCGCGCCAATCTGTACAAGGGCAGAGTCGCAACCATTACCGAAAACACCACGGCGCCGGTTGCCGATTTGGAAAGCACGAGCAGGCACAAAGCCCCAGCAATTCCCACCCAGCGTACCCACCAGCCGGCGGGCGGCCGCGCGAAGTAAAACACGAGTATCGAGAGCACCATAGCCCTTGCGAGCGCATTCTTTTGCATGAATGCTCCCCGCCAGGCGCCGGGGGACCAAACGTGTTCGACCCCGTAATGGGGAAGGAAGATTGCGATGAAGAAGGTCGAGAAGACGATAAGCGCGCAGGTCCACCCCAGCAAACGCAATTGCTGGGGAACCGTAAAGCGGCTCCCAAAATAGATCCCAAACACAGTGGTTGCGAGCATTACCGTGCTGCGTCTCAGCGTGAAGAGCGGGGACTGCGACCAGACCGAGGATAGTGCGGCGACGAGGACGAGCAGAAGGATCCACTTGGCTTTCCACGCGCCCCGCATGACTGTTCGCCAGTGTGGGACGATGAAACAGAACGCCACAGTATAGAAAGCCACCTGGACGGGCAACTCAAGTGGATTCCCGCCCCCCTGCGCAGTGTCACCGGGATCGCCGGTAATAGCCGGGAGCAATCCCACGGTGCAATAAAGGAGCATGGCGACCGTGAATATTTTCTCGATTTGTTTAAGCATAGGAGTTGGGATAAATGGTGTGGTTTACCATCGGGACGTGGAATGAACGGTGATCTTCCCTTGTGTTTCGAATGTCAATCACGCGAGAACCTCCGCAACAGCCGTTGGGCTGCACGCGGACCGCTCGTGGCGGTGCAAAAGGGTCACGATAAACCACAAGCTCAAAGCCAGAAGTCCGTCGCTGGCAATGCTCGACCAAGCTGCGCCGCGCCACCCGTATGCCGGGATAAGCCACAAATTGATAAGAATATTGAATACGGCCACACCGATCTGGATGAGTGTTCGCGTTCCTTGGTGACCCGCGCCAGTAAGCGCATCAGCGATGAAATAGTGCAGTGTTTTTAATAACGGCAACAGGGCGAGCCAGCGCAGGGCTTCTGTAACGTCGGCGTATTGATGCCCGAGGATCCGCGGTACCAAGGGGGCGCCGAGCAGCAGAGCCATGAATGTGAACAGTGAGTACGGAATGATCCGAATCAGCAACCATCGGCTGTACCGAAGGGTTGATCCCAAACCGTCCTTGCCATTGCGGAAGAAGCTGGGATAAGCGGCACTCAAGAGGGCGCGCACAGGGATAAACGCAACGTCGATCAGGCGGTAGGCCGCGGCATAGACGCCCGCTGCCTCAAGGGTGGCCAGCCTTGCTACCATCGTCTTGTCGATATCGTTGTAGATGGACTGAGCGGAGAGGCTGACGGAGAAATAGAAGCCCTCGGCGCCTTCTCCCCGGATGCGATGCAGGGCAAGTTTCGGTTTTCCCAAGCTGGATGTGACCCAGGCAACGGCAATCAGTGCCGCCAGAATTGATCCCGCCAAGTAAACCGCTGACCAGGCCTTAACACCGGGATGAGAAACTGCGAGGGCCAAACTCGCAATGCCGATGAGACGGGTCAGGCTTACCAGGACGTTCAGTTGGGCGTTTCCCGAGAGACGTTCGACGCTTTGAAAGGCCCAGGCTCCCATGTCCAGGAATTTCACAAAGATGAGGTCGGAAACGCTGATGAGAGTGATCACAAGCATCGGAATTGAGCGAGGGAGGACCAGCCGGCAGAGTGCCATGGCGAGGAAGGTAAGCACGCTCCCTGAAACGAGTGTCATCATCAGGCCGTTGCCCCAGTACTCCGAGAACAGGTTCCTGTCCCGTGCCACATTCTTGATGAGCAAGAAGCCATATCCCAGGCCGACAAAAGGCGAGATCACTGCCGTGAGTGCCGTGGCAGCAATGAACCCTCCATACTGCCCCGGACCCAGGCAGCGCGCCATAATGATGAAGTAAGCGGCCTGAATCAGCAGGCGCATCCCAAAGCCGCCCAGCGACCAAAGGGTGTTCCGGACCAGAGGGTGGATCAGCTTGCCTTCCAGGGAATTCCGCAAGGAAACCCACGACATAGTCATAGAGGACATATCCAGGAACAAAAAGGCTCGCTGATTATTGCCCCGTGCCTGCGAAAACTGCGCCGAACGTCCTTCAGATTATTCTACAATCGGGCCCGAGCATCTTCTGTGTGAGCTCTTGCCGCAGTCCCCGGGCGGGCATTTCCAAACTGAGTTATGGCTTCGCCCCTGCCACTTAGATGAGTGGTTCCGCCGAACGGCGAATCTTGCGTGGCACCTCCCGGCGGGTGCATGGGAACGACCTATCTCAATTGCACGCGGTTCTCCATTATTAGAAAGTGTTTAATAGTGCCGTTAGCAGGCTATGCTTTCTATTAAATACAGTGAAATCGTAACTTTCGTTATGTCCAGCTTTTCACGCAAAGTGTCGCGTGGGCTGGAAAGTGTCTCAAGATGGCACAGCCCCCGCAAGTAATACTTTAATAGCCAGATGACCATGATGCAGCACTCCGGCAGGCTTGGTGAAACAGGGCACCATTGGTAGGAAGTCGTTGGCGGGGTCAAATGGGAACTGCCATTTGCAGCGGTTGGAAATAACTCCCCCGAATGATGCTCAACCTTCGCCAGCGCCATCAGAAGCGCTATGTGAGGATGCGTCCGGGGAACCCGTGGCAGTAGGTCCAGGCCAGCGACTTCCCGCATATGAAGGTCGGGAATCACCTCGTCGAAGGATTGCGGTTCCAGGGATGGCGGGGTTTCCGACCGTGCAAACAATTTCGGCAGTCGAAGACTTTTGACCTCAAGGCACTCGAGGGCAGTTCTCTGATCGTCTGCTCATCATCAACGATCAAATCTTCCCCTGCGAGGGGCGTTCTGCGCCGCGATGCACGGGAGCGGATTCTTCGAACCTCGTGTGGGTCATCTCCATGGCGTTTGCCATGTGCTTGCCCTCTATTGAATTGCTAATAATGGTGTAACCGGCTCAAACTTCGAATCCGTGCCGGCCTTGGGGGGGGAGGAGACTCCGTATGGTTTCTTCCATCTCCCGGGCGGTGGCAACATGCTCAGGGAAATTAACCACGCTGACGCCAAACGAGAAACGATTGCCGGCGCCCGCGGCATCGTGGAGTCCATCCATCAAACGGTCACGTAAAGTGTAAGCGTCGCGAGCGTTGACCGCGGGAAGAACGATCCCGAAGACTCCCGGTGCAAACAAGAAGATGGAGTCTTCGCTGCGCAGCCTACGCATCAGGGTTTTCGCCGCATCCCCGAAGGCGGTCTCAACTTCCCCCGGTTCAGCCAAAGCACGGGAGGGCTTCAGTTCCACGGCCAACAAAGACAGGGGTTGCCGGGAGTTCGAAGCGCGGCGATGTTCCATCGTCAGGCGGTCGCGGAAAATATTGAACCCCGGAAGCATCGTCAGCAGATCGACGCTCGCCTCGCGGCGAACCTCCACGATTTGGCGCTTCTCGTCCTCCAGCTCTGTGCGCAGGTGGCGTATGACCACCTGGCGGTCTACAAAGTAACCCACCAACAGTGCCGCAAGTCCGCAAAACCCAAAAAAGGCAGCGCGCGACGGGATGCCGGTCAGGGTTACCGGGTGGGAAAAGACCGCTGGGTACATCAGCAAGCCGACCCCCATTGACAGGACGAGAATCATGGCTTGTGCCAGTATCCACAGGTGCAATTCGCGGCGATCCAAGGTGTTTGGATCAATTCGATCAAAAACTTGCATGGCCTTGTTCTCCTTATCATATTCTGGAGCCCATCGTTCGGTTTCAGGCGAACGATCCAAGATTATGAGATCCAATACGCCACGTAAGAGCACGGGCGATTCCAAATCGGGCGTGCGTTCAAATCCACATGGATCTTTGATTTCAGTGAATTACGGGGAGAGCGTTTAGGAAAAGAGGAACAATATTATCCGGAAAGTGTTCGCCTGGGCATCGGATGTCTCAATTTGAGGCATTGTGCAATACCACGGGGAAGGGTTGATTGGGTTAGCTAGATCAAAAATAGGCATTTCCGCCCGATCTTAGATTGCTCGTACTGACCCGATGGTAACCATCTTCCCCAAAACCTGATCTCCTGGTTGTGAGTTATGAAAGCAAGTCAGATTGACATTTACCGTCGATAGATAGAGCCAGAGCTACAGGCCGGGAACGCCAAAGGGCACACGTACCGCCCGGCCCTGAAGACTCTTTTCCCATCTCTCGCCCCGAAAATCAAGGGAAAGATCGTCGGCCACGATTACATCCAGAAAGAGCGGGTGAGTGTAACCGAGGCGATCGAGCTGTTGGGTGAGCACATTTGCGACGGTTACCTGAATGTGTTGGCCTACTGGTCCAACATTCCGCCGTGGGTCTGGGAGTACACAATCGGCGGCTATCAGCTCATCAAAAAGTGGCTCCTCTATCGCAAGGAAAAACCCCTGAGTCATCTTCCTGTGGAAGAAATGGCCGAGCCGCGTCTGCACCACAACCTATAACTAAGAGGGGGAGCTCTACTGCAAAAGCGCCACGGTCGTGAGCGAGGCCGTTCGCCTCATTTCCGCAATCGACGCGGCCGTTCCGAAGTGGCCTCTGGTATAATCGCACATCTTGGGAGATGGACTCGGAAAAGATTGGATTCTCAATTCAAAGGAGCCGAAGGGAGAAACCTTGGGACCAAGAGGGAAACCTGACAAGGAATCTTCGTCGCCGACAAATCCAGAGCCGAAGGCATGCCCATTTTGCAATAGAATGCGCCTCACGCAGTCGTTAAGCGGCATGCATCTTGTGTGTGCGAATTGCGGGCGCATTGTTGTTAGGAACTGGCCTGTGACTTGGCCCCTGCGGGAGAAGACGAACCGCGCAAATCAGTAAAAAGGCTCATGTCGGGCCGGAAGAAGGTATTACCATTTGGACGGTGGCGCATGACCAAAATTGTCTGTTAGAATTATTGTAATTCGACACTGGCCACCTAGCCATTTGGACGCGGGCCCACTCAGTGCCACTCAACCCCAGCCACCGCAGCATCTGCATCAGCACGTAATCCGGCGAAGATAATCAGAGCCACATCTGATTACTGCGCAGCGACGCCATCGAGGTCCGGTCCGCGAATGGTGCGAATTGTCCCTTTGTGCGATTTCCCCTATCCCCGTTCCTCGCTTGGCTTATGGCGTTGACTAGGATATCCCGTGTGACATTTGTTAAGTAGTTATCACACTCAAATCAGTGATTTGTTTTCTCTCCCGGCTAGAGAAGGGAGGGGTGGGTTGGAGTTGGCACAGCGACCGGCGCACGCCCGTCGACTGAGGATCGCAATTCTCCTTGCGCCCCTTAAGCGCAAGGGCAATTTGTTTTGCATTCGTTGAGCTCAGATCTAGCATTACCGTACGCTTATATCATGGATTGTCGGCATGTGCCCTGGAAAAGAACCACAACTTCTGAGATCCTGATTCGGCCAAGCCCCTGTCACATATCGAGACAGTCCCGTCTGCTTGGACATCTATGTCGGTATCGGATCGGGGCAGATTTGTTCCTTTGGCTCATCTTAACTTCTTCAATTCAGGCGGGATAGAAGAAAGTCTGGCGACTCGCTGCGGTTGGCAGTCCCTGTGCCTAATATCTATTGCGAAGACAGATACACTCCACTTGCGAGGCTCTATGAAAACTTTGATCGGTGGAGCCACTCACCTAAGTGAGCATGGCGAAGCCTTACAACAATGCGGTACAAGTAGAGAAGACCCCCCAGGCAGCGTGCAATTTGGGACTCCCCCTGCCCACTGGTATGCGCTGCATACTTATCCTCGACACGAAAAGCGCGTCCACGAGGATCTAGGGTTGCGCGCCATTGAGTCCTTCCTTCCCCTGTACGAAACCGTGCATCGTTGGAAGAATGGCTGTAAGGTACGAGTCAAACTGCCCTTGTTCCCCGGCTACCTCTTCATCAGAATCGACCCCCGAGAACGCTTCATGGCTCTGAGCCTTCCCGGTGCCGTATCCATTGTGGGTTCTGTAAGTGGTCCATGGCCGTTACCGGATGCGGAAATAGTAAGTCTCCGGGACGGGCTGCAGTCGCACAAGTTTGAACCTCACCCCTATCTGGCAGTTGGCCAGAAGGTGCGAATCAAATCCGGCCCGCTCGCAGATTTGACTGGGTTTCTGGTACGCCAATCCGGGGGCCTGCGAGTGGTGCTTTCCGTAGAGCTGATCCGGCAGGCTGCCGCGGTCGAAGTGGATGCCGATGACGTTGAGGCGATTGGTCCTGCACCCACGGGGTTCAATGCTTAGCTGTCTCAGGCCCCAGCCCTGAGTCAACCGCGCTCAAGAGGTTCAGCACGTACAGTCACCGGGAAGCTCGCCCTGGATCATTCTCAATCCCCAACGGGAGGCGGTTTCACTAAGAAGTCCCGCCAAATACAATCCAGAGGAAACCATGAGGTCTAACAATCACGCGATTACTCTGCTTCTAGCGATGGGGCTAGGCCTATCCTATGCGATGCACAAAACCGGTCATCACAAGGTGGAAAGATTCATCCCCATACCTTTCGGCCTCCCGTCCCCGGGCGCGACACCGCATAATGCCAGGATTTGCCGCTAGCCCTCATCCTATTCATTTAGCCTAGGCGCGCCAGGGGACCGGCAACCTTCCACGTGGGGGATGCCCGCTCATAAGGTCTCGTGGGGCAGAACCCTCTGTCATCACGGCGATTGAGGGCAGCGAATTCGAACCTGCTTTCCCCTCGCTTGCTTTGATGACACAGGGGTTGGGGCGGCGGCAAAGAGCCTAACCTGGTTCGGTCACTTCACCGTGCAGGAGATTCCTATGGGCGCAGTCGGATTGATTGGCCAATACAAAGAAAGTTCTCCGAGCGAAGGGCGCGAGCAGAATGCCATGTCGCGCGTCGCAAATGTCAAAGGCCAAACGTCCTCGCACAGATTCTTCGTGGTTGCTGACTTATGCCTGGTGTGGTTTAGCGCAGGGATTGCTTACCTCGTGCTGCTGGCATTCACCCGTGACATGCAGAATCCTTGGCACCAGGAGTTCTTCAGGGTTGCGCCGTCCGGCTTCATGTTTCTGTTTTCAGTGCTGGTTGTCCTATTTGCCGATTTGCGCGGCTTGTACGATTTTCCTTGGAAAAGGAGTTACCGGGAAGATCTCAAGCTATTGGCGGATTCGGTCACCTGCGCCGGAATCGTAACCGGCGCGGCCTCAATTCTCGGGGGTAGTAGAGCCGGTTCCGCTGGTGCGTTCGCCTTGATGGTTGTTCTGACTTGGCTTTCGATGGCGGCTTGGCGTAGACTCGTCCGCTCCCAGTCCATCCCTGGGCTCACGGAAAAGCGGAATGTTCTAATCGTGGGAAACGGACGCTTTGGGCATCTCCTTCAGCAGCAGCTTGAACAAAATCCTCAGTTGGGCTACGTCGTCAAAGGCTTCGTGTGCCGCCGTCGAAACCCTCGGTCAAACGACAAAGGCGATGGCGATGCAGATTCCAGGCTTCTTGGAACAGTGGACGAATTGCCTGCGATCACCCGGGCGCAATTCATTGATGAGATTCTCATCAGCGTGCCCAGCGACCGACATTTAGTCAAGGACATCGCGAGAAAGGCGACAGCTGCACGAGTGCAAGCGCGCGTAGTCCCAGATCTATTCGATGGCCTGGCTACGGACCAGCCCATTGAGTACATCGGACAGTTCCCAACTTTGACTCTATGCCAGCATGCCGCACCTACGTTACCACTCATTATTAAGCGCCTAATGGATATCGTCCTGTCCGGAATCACTTTGGTGCTCCTATCACCACTCTTCGCAGTAGTTGCGTTCATCGTAAAGTTTGATTCAAAGGGGCCGGTCTTTTACCGCGCGTCGCGCGTGGGCAGGAAAGGCGTGACTTTTATCTGCTACAAATTCCGAACGATGGTCGAGAACGCAGACACCTTGAAAGAATCTCTCGGGCACCTAAATGAACGTGATGGAATCTTGTTCAAGATTGCCGATGATCCGCGGGTCACGGGTGTCGGCAGGTATCTGCGGAAATTCAGCATTGATGAATTGCCTCAGCTTTGGAACGTCTTCAAGGGAGAAATGAGCTTGGTTGGACCACGCCCTTCAGCCTGCGACGAATACACCCAGTACGCTCTTGGACACCTTCGTCGTCTGGATGTAATTCCGGGGCTGACCGGGCTCTGGCAAGTCACGGCTCGTCGGGATCCCTCCTTCCAAAACTATATCGAGCTCGATAAGGAATACGTCAATAACTGGACCCTTGGGCTGGACTTTAGAATTCTCATCAAAACAATTGGTGTAGTCCTAGCCGGCACCGGGCAATAATCAGGCAACCCAATCACACCTACCCATATGCTTTCAAATACCCAAAAGATGTTTTCTTTGCGGAATCATTTCGCGGGCATCGTTTTCAATTCGGCTGGCTGAAATACATCGTGGCATGTGGCTGCGTAATCCAGTTTGGGCAGCGACGGCCGGCAGGTTGGTCGCAATGAATATCGTCATGACGTTCACTCTTACGTTCTTCCTGATCCAGTTCCTGGTGATGTTCACGATTATTGTGGTGGCTCTGCTTTTCGCGCAGCCGCAAGGTCCACTCTTGGGCCCTGTGCCCCGTCAGCAAGCTCTCACCCGAAGTTTCGCATATGTGACCAGACTGCCCCGCTGGAAAGTTCGGGCGTCCGTGCGTCTGGCACGTCTCGTCCGCGACAACCTGTATTTGCTTACCAACCTTCTTTAGTCCCCCAGTGGCAAGACGGATGCTAAGGGCCAGGTCGATGGCCAAAGCGGCGACCCCCGCAACGGGTCACGATCACTTGTTTGCTGCACGGGTTCGTAAACCCAGGGAAAAGGCCCACAGTCAGAAAATTTCGTGGCGGCGACATTGAGGCCACCTGCTTGAGAACGAATATGCGGGACACCTGGCGGCTCAAGACGGCTGAAGAAGTTCATGTCCTCGACCTTGGTGAATCACATGGGAGCACTGGGGAGTAAAGGAGGGGGAGTACGCGTGGTGACCTCGAAGAGCCTCATCAAGCAGAGTGTCGCGGTCGAAGTAAACGAAGAGGATGTGGAACCGATCGACGCGGCGTTCCGCCAGCTATGCCCGGCTAGGCAGAGGCTCCCGTGACGCCGAAGAGAACACCGATTGGCGATCAAGCAGAGGTTCAGCTCCAAACCGAGGATTTCCCCCACATTACGTCCAATTCCGCCAGTCTTTGATCTATCGCACGGGGCCCTCTATCGCCTTGAGCGTCGCAGGAGCCGTTATCTAAAGTGGCCTGCCCTTGGGTGTCGTTCGTAAGTCCACAAGCGCCGGAGACCACAATGAATTCGGCCTCCAGCGGATGGAAAACCGGATTGTGCGTATCACCGTAAAACCCCTTGACTTACACGATGTACCAAGGGCCCATGTCGTTTGTTGTCAGTAATAGGAGAGGCTGGCTTATGGAATCGTTCATGAAAATAGTCTGGTGGCTCCTGACTGCAACCTGGGCGGTGATTGTCTTCAACCTCTCGAGAGCGACTTATGCGTCAGCCTCAACTGAAAAACTTCTTTCCAAAGCCCTCGATTGGTTATCAATTTCAATTCTCCCCAATAACCTCGATCTGCTGAACAACCTGCTAAGGAAGTCTGCGCACCTCTCAGAGTATGCGGTTTTAGCGGTGTTCCTCTATAACGCCTTGAAACCGGTGGGTGACCCCTTCTGGTCGCGAAAAGCTGCCTGCTGGACGCTATTGGCTTCGGGTTGTTACTCGCTGACGGATGAGTTTCACCAGTTGTTCGTCCCTGGAAGGCACGCGTCTTTGTTCGACTGCCTAGCCGATACGACCGGAGCCTTCCTGGGTCTCTTCGTGCTTTCCACCGCCATCGTTGTGTTGCGGAGGAACCACCGAGGTATGGTCGCACAAACCGCGAAGGCCATTCGTGAAATGGAGTGAAATTCCAAGGCAGATCAAGTGTGGCGCCGCAAGCGAGCGCCCTACGCTCGCAAAGTGGAATAGAAACCCAAGTATTCAAATCCAGGAGAATCTTAAAATGGACTGGCTATCAACTCAAGTGATGACCACGTCGGGAAAAGCAAGAGAACCAGTCGCCGCAGCCGGTTCGCTTGCTGCCCTGTGCAGCAAGTTGGAGAATAAGACCGCCCAAGTAGGCGTCATCGGCCTGGGTTATGTCGGTCTGCCATTGGCTCTGCTCTTTGCCCGAAAAGGGTTCCGAGCTTCAGGCTTTGATATCGACCCCGTTAAAGTTGAAAAGCTTCAGCGGGGAGAGAGTTATATCAAACACATTCCCAGCAAGATGGTCACCGAGCAGATTGAGCACGACCGATTCAAGCCTTGTACTGACTTTGCAGGACTTCGAGAGATGGATGCCATTATTATCTGTGTTCCAACTCCTCTCGATAGGCATCGTGAACCCAATCTTTCATTCGTAAGGGCCACGGCGATGGAGATCAGCATGCATCTGCGACCCGGCCAGCTCGTTGTACTAGAAAGCACGACCTACCCCGGAACGACCGACGAAGAGCTTCTCCCTGTTCTAAAAAGAATGGGATTGCTCTGCCCGGTTTCAACCTACACAACCGACGGCCATACTGTGACCTCGGGAGATAGCTCAGACCCCGAATTCTTCCTGGCTTTTTCCCCGGAACGAGAGGACCCCGGGAACAAGCAATTCCAGAATCACCAGGTTCCCAAGGTTGTAGGGGGAGTGAACGGTCCCAGTGCATTAGCTGCACAGGCCCTCTACCAAAGCGCCTTTGAGCAGACCATTATGGTGAGCTCTTCGCGCGCGGCAGAAATGACCAAACTCCTGGAAAACATCTACCGATGTGTGAACATCGCACTTGTGAATGAGCTCAAACTGTTGTCGATGCGCATGGGAATCGACATCTGGGAAGTGATAGAAGCAGCAAAATCCAAACCGTTTGGTTTCAAGGCCTTCTATCCAGGACCCGGCCTCGGAGGGCATTGCATTCCCATCGATCCGTTTTACCTCACCTGGAAGGCGCGCGAGTATGAGTTCCCAACCCGCTTCATTGAATTGGCAGGGGAGACTAATGCGGCCATGCCCTACCACGTGGTAGATGCCGTGGTAGAAGGTCTCAGCCGGCAGGGGAAAGCGTTGCACAGCTCGAAAGTGCTGATTTTGGGTGTTGCCTATAAGAAGGACATCGACAACGTCCGTGAATCTCCGGCCATGAAAATCATGGAATTGTTGGAGGCTAAGGGATCCGTGGTCGCCTATCACGATCCCTTTGTTCCCCGTATTGGCAAGATGCGGGGATACAACTTCGGCCTGGAATCTGTTCCACTCACCGCTGAGACGCTGCGCGCATATGACTGTGCTTTGATAGTCACCGACCATGGTGCCATCGATTACGATCAGGTCGTCCGTGAAAGCGCTCTGGTCATCGACACGAGAAATGCTACGGCCCGTGTAAGGGATAATCGCGAAAAAATTGTTCGCTGCTAGTCTCTGCCTTGCCGTATTACGGTTCACAGGCGCTGCGGATTATTTCCTTTGCAGGCAGGGCTTCAATGGACTCCACAAGCATTGGCTCAACTTGATGCACATTCGGAAACTAAGGACACTATTTATAACAGACTCTGCCTAGGGCGGTCGTATACAGTTCGCCAATCCCTTGGATTCAAGACTCTTAAAGGTTGAAGTGGTTATCAATAAATGGCTGGCAATTTGCTCTAAAGGGAACGGGTCGCCGAGGATTGAAAAGGTGCGACGCGGTACAGAGACTGTTTGGGCGCACCCTGCCAATTCTGCTTTTTCTTAGAGTGGCGAGTGACAAAACTCGTGGCTCCTTGGGGTCGGTCTTAGTCTATTGTCCCGATAGTGGACTCAAACTGACGAGCCTTGAACCATCGGGTCGGTTTTTCGTGGAAAATGAGGTTCGATAACCATGGCAGAGATTCAATCACGCTCAACCCTAGTGAGTTCCAACTCGAAGCCCGGAATCTTGATCGTGGACGACGAGCCGAGCATTACGAAGCTGCTGGCTGAGATGCTGCGACATGTGGGTTACAGTTGCCTTGAGTGTCAGAGCAGTCAGGAAGCGTTGCATTTGATAAACACTCAGAGATTTGAAGCTGTTCTCTGCGATGTTCGTATGCCCGGAATAAGCGGCCTGGAGCTCTTGCGATTTGCCCGGGATAAGCACCTTCACTTGGCCTTCGTGATGGTGACGGGCGTGGATGACGTCCGGGTGGGAATTCAGGCAATGAAAGAGGGGGCTGACGATTATCTGCTGAAGCCTTTGCACCTTGAGGCCGTGTTGGTCAGTGTCAACCATGTGCTGGAACAAAAGAAGCTGGAATGTGAATTGGAGAATTATCGCCTGCATCTCGAGGAAATTGTCCAACAGAGGACCGATCAGCTCCGCGGGGCGATGTGGCGGATCGAGCAAACCTACGATGAGACCCTGCAAGCACTCGCAGCAGCCTTGGATTTAAGAGACAACGACACGGCTGGCCATTCGCGGCGCGTGATGGCGTACGCCGTGGAAATTGCGAAAAGGATGGGCTGTAGCAAAGAGCAAATGAATACGATAGCGCGGGGCGCTCTTTTGCACGATATCGGAAAAATCGGGATGCCTGACGCCATCCTGATGAAACCATGCCCCCTTACGGATGAGGAGCGCACAGTGATGGAGACACACGTGATAGTAGGATTCAGCCTCTTGAACCACATTGAGTTCCTGGTGGGTGCAGCCGAGATTGTCCTAGCCCACCACGAGCGGTTTGATGGGACAGGCTACCCCCATGGCTTGTTGGGGGGAGAGATTCCACTGGGGGCCAGGATTTTTGCTGTGGGTGACACCCTGGACGCCTTGATTTCAGATCGGCCGTATCGCCGGGCCACGTCTTTTGCCGTGGCCCACGAGGAAATCATTCAGCAATCCGGAAAACAGTTCGACCCGGAGGTAGTTTCTGCCTTCCTTTCAATTGATGAGGGAACCTGGGCTGAACTCCAAGACAGAAATGGATTGATAAGTTCATTGGGAATTGAGCGAGGGAAGCTCGTACCAACTGCCCAAATCGACCATGACCTTCGGTCCTTCAATGCAACGGCATGAGCTTGTGCCCCTAGGATTTTGTTTGTTGCGACCCTATTGTGGAGGGCGACGGCTGGGGGCCGGCGATTTTGAAATCAGGAGGTTAAGAATTCGATGCGAGTTCTGCTTGTGGACGACGAGAAAGACACTCTCAGAGCAATGTCGTGCTTCTTAGACCACTCTGGCGTTGAATTCCTAGCCGTGATGGACAGCGTAGAGGCAGCCAAGCACATCACTGACCACCATTTTGATGCGATGATCATCGACGTTCACATGCCCTCACCTGATGGCTTGTGCTTGACGCGCTTGGCTCGCCAGACACTCATTAATAGTGGGACTCCGATTGTTCTGGTCACCGGCTACGACGACTTTGAAACCCGACGCAAGGGGTCGGAGGCCGGAGCCACGTGCATCGCTGGAAAACCCATCACCCCGAAAATGATCAGGAGTATTTTACAGGTCTTGCACGGGTCAGCTTCCCTCGGCTGAGGAAGACAGGCCCGATAGCCCTTTCATTTCCCAATCTATTGTCGGTGGAATTCGTCGATGGCCAATAGCCTACAGGTGGAGAGCCTTAGCCTCGGACAAGATGGCAGAAGGATACCGATAATCCAGCTCTTCCCTTCGTTTGTTCAGACTGGGTGTTTGCGAAATTTCGGTTAATGTCTGTCCGGCGCCAACAATCAGATGTCGTGGTCAGACTCCCATCCCCCGGTGAAGTGAAGCAAGGAGCCGTTTCAATGAGATTCACCTCACGCAATAGAATCCCCTACTCTCCGGCTGACTCGTTGAACCGTCCTTCGGCAGAAGGATCATCGGCCAAACCGTACTTCTCCATCAAGCGATAAAGCCGAGCGCGACTGATTCCCAGCTTGCGTGCCGCAAGGGCCTTATTCTTCGTTTCGCCTAGAGCTCGAATGACGGCCTGTTTCTCCGCTTCCTCCATGGTCGTCGATGACGTGGCGGCCGGGGCAGATTGATTCCTTACTTCTTCCGGCAAGTCTTCCAAATCGAGCATTCTTGTCCGGGTTAGCATGCAACCGCGACCGATGACGTTTTCCAATTCCCGAACGTTGCCAGGCCAGGAATATGCCAGCAGAGCAGACTCCGCCCGTCGTGAGATCTTGTGAATCTCCTTGCGATATTGGGAAGCGAAATCCAGAAGAAAACGTCGCGCCAGCAGCAAGATATCTTCCCGGCGATCCCGTAGAGGGGGGATTTGAATCTGGACCATATTCAGCCGGTACCAGAGGTCCGGCCGGAACCGGTTGGACCTCATTTCCACGTTCAAATCACGGCTTGTCGCAGCGATCACTTGCACGTCAACTCGGATGGCTTGCGGAAGGCCCAGCTTCTGCACTTCGCCATTTTCTAACACCCGCAAGAGCTTTGATTGTGCTGTCGGGCTTAAGTCGCCCACCTCATCAAGAAAGACCGTGCCCCCATTGGCCCACTCGAAGATCCCCATTTGATCGCTTATGGCCCCCGTGAAAGCCCCCTTCCGGTGACCAAACAGCTGGCTTTCGGCTAGGGTGTCAACGAGTGCGCTGCAGTTGAACACCGCAACGCGTTGCTGGCCCCGAGGGCTCAGCTTATGTAAAGCTCGAGCCACCAGCTCTTTTCCTGTCCCTGTCTCCCCCGTGATCAGGGCGGTCCGTAGGTGCGGTGCCACGCGGCGAACCAGATCGAAAAGCTCCAGCATCCGTGGACTGCGGCCAATCATGCCCTCCAGGCTGAAAACATCAGCAAACTGCATTTCCAGAGTGCTCTCGCGTCGCGTAATGTCCGCTTGCTCCAGGGTTTCCTGAACGATTTTGCGCGCTTTCTCCGGGCTGATGGGCTTGCACACATAATCCGTAGCCCCCGCCTGAATGGCTTTAATGGCAGACTCAATTGAATAATCCCCGGTTATCATCACGACCCGTGCCTCAGGATCGCGCGCGCGAATTCGCCGCAGGGCTTCCATGCCATCAATACCTGGCATGGTAAGGTCCAGCAAGATTAAATCAGGGTTGAGGGTTTCCACTAATTCCACGCCATAAATTGGATCCGTCGAGCTTTCGACGCGGACATCCTCATTGGTTAGTGCTGCCTTATAGAACCTGAGCATTCCGGGGTCGTCATCAATGGCAAGAATCACCAGGGGGGGAGTAGGGTGGCCAAGCGGCTCGATCCCAGGGGTCCTTGCGTCTGAATTCGGTTTGTCCAATTCGTCGAGGTTCTCTTTGCCCATTGTGTTGGCCTTTCAGATTGAAAGCTGCAGTGCCACGCCTTGCGTAAGGCCGAACTCTACGGATACTGAATGATCAATTTGCTTTCCAAGACATCACTTGACGCAAACGTACAGACCTTTCACGGAGCACGAGGAGAAGGTTACCATGGATGACCATCGAATCATCATGTATCGTAAGGCCACCGTAGCCATGAAAGAAGGGCAATTTCGAGTTCCTATTCCAAGCGACGGCAAGGACGAAGTGGCGGCCTTGGGGAAAGCCTTGCTCGAACTGGGCCACACCCTCAAGTCAAGGTTTGATGAAATCAATACGCTCAGCAAGGTCACCGAGAGGATCAATGCTGGTCTCATCCTAGATGAGGTGCTGAATTACGTCTTCGAGTCCTTTCGCCCCATCATTCCGTACGATCGGATTGGTTTTTCACTTCTCGATCGGAATGGAACCCTTGTCCGCGCCCGCTGGGCGCGCTCGAACGCTCCTGTCATGAAGATCAGTAAGGGCTATGCGGCCCCGTTAGAGGGAAGCAGCTTAGAGAAGATTATTGAGACGGGCCAGCCTCGGATTCTCAACGACCTCCAAGAGTACCTTCAAGAGCATCCCGCATCCGATTCTACCCATAGAATCGTGGATGAGGGGATGCGTTCCAGCTTGACATGCCCACTTATCGCCATGGGGAAATCTATTGGTTTCATGTTCTTTAGTAGCATGCTTCCCCACACTTACATAAAGGCCCATGTGGAGATCTTCCAGCAAATTGCCGGACAACTCGCGCTGATTGTGGAGAAAGGCAAGCTATATCAGCAACTGGTTGAACTCAACGAACTCAAGAATAAATTCCTGGGGATTGCCGCTCACGATCTGCGGAACCCACTCGGCGGCATCAAGGGATTCCTAAGCCTTTTCCTGGGCGACCACCTGGGGTCGATTTCCGACTCGCAGCGGGCCGTTATGCAAAAGATGGACAAGGCTTGCGAGAGTATGCTGGTTTTAATCAATGAGTTGCTGGATGTAAGCACCATCGAAGCGGGGGAATTGGACCTCAAGCTGCAGAAAGTTGATCTGGCTGAGAGCTTGCGCGATTGCTACGAAGTCAACAGCATGCTGGGCCGAATGAAATCCATTGAATTTGACCTGAACCTGGAACCAGACCTGCCCAGGGTCAACTTGGATGTCAATCGCGTCAACCAAGTGCTGAACAACCTCATCACTAACGCCATCAAGTTTTCCCATCCCAATAGCCGGATCACCATCCATGCACACCGGGCTGGCGAGGAAGTGGTAATCTCTGTTTCCGACCAAGGACAGGGGGTTCCCCAAAAAGAACTGCGAAAGTTGTTCACCGATTTCGGGCGAACCAGCGTTCGCCCCACGGCCGGGGAGAAAAGCACTGGCTTGGGGCTTGCGATCGT
This sequence comes from uncultured Acidobacteriota bacterium, assembly GCA_963804995.1. Lineage (GTDB taxonomy): Bacteria > Acidobacteriota > Terriglobia > UBA7540 > UBA7540 > Bog-366. The sequence goes on along the minus strand of CAWDSK010000005.1, from coordinate 1,202,343 downwards.
GAAACGCCTTGTCGAATCCCATAGTGGTCGCGTGTGGGTGGAGAGCAAAGTCGGTGTCGGATCAAAGTTCTCTTTCACGTTGCCCATTCATGGGCCCACTTCGTCATCTATTGCCGTCATGGCTGCATGAGATTGGGTATCACTGCCCTCATCATGCGGGTGAGGGCTGGTTAGGAAATTCGGCCGTGCGCGCATCTGCGTTTAGCAGCTTTCCAGTGCTAACATACCGGCGCGCGCAGACTTCTGTGCGTTTGTATTATGTGCAAAATGACAATTCTCGAAGCGCTTCATAAAGTGTCTGGAGTTGCCTGGCGCTGCCTTTTGCTCTTCCTCGGATCATTAGCCTGTGTGCCGTCGTGCGCGGAGGTCCCTGGCTTAGTCGTCAGCGCTGCGCGCTACCGTTTTTCACAATGGGCAATGTCAACCCCTCCAAGGGCTTGCCACAAATAGTCCACTTACCAGAATTTGAAGTGATATCGGTCAGCCATGTATCTGGGTGAGTAATGCAGGCCGCATTGGCCGCCCAATCGGCTGGGACCTTGGCTTGATAGAAAGAATGTGGGTTAGATCGGGCCGCAACTGACCAAGTTCGGGAAAGCGTAACCTATGAGCACACAATTAGCCTCGATCCTGGAAAAAGCGGGTGTACTTCTCCCGCAAGAGATCTCTGCGGCCCTCGCACGGGGAGAGCAAAGCAAACGCCCGTTGTGCGACATCATCCTCGCTGAGACAAAGATCTCAGAGGAGACCATGGCTGAGGCGTTGTCTCAGCAGTTGCGGATACCGTACGTGAAATTGGCGGCGACAACCATCGACCCCGAAGTTTTACGCACGGTTACTGAGCAGTTGGCCCGCAAATACATATGTCTCCCCCTAACAAAGGAAGAGGATGCAGAAGACGCCACGGCTCGTCGTGTGAAGCGCCGTCCGACATTGGTCGTGGCAATGGCTGATCCCACAGACTTGACGGCCATCCAGGATATTGGGTTTGCCACCGCCTGCTCGATCAAGCCCGTGGTTGCCACTCGTACCGAAGTGCAAGACGGCATAAACTATTACTACGCTCCAAACCACTGGATGGATGAGTTCCTTCAAAACGTCGGCCCCGTCGAGGATATGCGAATCGTCGGGATGGAAGGCGGTGAAGATGGTATCGAGCGTGTGGACTCACTGAAGGAAAGCACGAAGGGGCCGGCGGTGAAGATGGTTAATCTACTGATCCGGTATGGAATCAAGTACGGGGCCAGCGATATCCACATTGAACCGGCTCTTCATGATGTCCAGGTGCGGGTTCGCATCGAAGGGCTTCTACGTGAATACCTGCGAATGCCCAAATGGATCCAGGATCCACTCGTGTCCCGAATGAAGATCTTGGCGAAGCTCGACATTACGGCGAGGCGCGTTCCTCAGGATGGCCGCATCAAAGTGGCTTACGCGGATTGAGAAATTGACTTACGTGTCTCGACATTACCTACCCACTTTGGAGAGAAAATCGTTTTGCGAATCCTGGGTTCTGGACAGCGCGTGCCTTCCACCGCCTCCCTGGGGATTAAGGATTCAGATCTCGAAATCCTCAAGAAGGCAGCGGACCAACCTCAAGGTATGATTCTGGTGACGGGCCCCACGGGAAGTGGCAAGACGACCTCTTTGTATTCGATCTTGGCGGAAAAGAAAAAACCGGAGATCAATATCATTACGGTTGAAGATCCGATTGAAATCCAGTTAGCCGGTATCAATCAGGTGCAGGTGGATACCAAGGCGGGGTTGACCTTCGCGGCCAGCCTACGCTCGATTCTGCGGCAGGACCCTGATGTCATTCTGGTAGGAGAGATTCGGGATTTGGAAACGGCGGAAATTGCGTTTCACGCTGCCATGACCGGGCACTTGGTTCTATCTACCCTCCACACCAACAGCACGACCGCAACGGTCGCCCGTCTGCTTGAGCTGGGGGTGGAGCCTTTTATGATTAGTACATCGATAAATTTAATTGTCGCACAACGACTAGTCCGAAAAGTCTGTGAGCGTTGCAGGGAACCTTATTCTCCAGAAGCCAAACAGCTGGAACGGCTCCACTTGGCGGAAGCCCGGTTTACCTTTTACCATGGAAAAGGCTGTGACGCCTGTGGGAAGACGGGTTATTCCGGCCGTATTGGGGTCTACGAGTTTCTGCGCATGACTCCCAGGATGAAGGAACTGGTGAGCCGGAAGGCGCCGGAGGGAGAACTCCGCACGGCGATGCTCCTCGACGGCAGCACGCTATTGCTTGACGAGGCCCTCCAGAAAATGCGGGATGGCCTAACAACGGTGGACGAGATTTTACGCGTGATCCAACTCCAAGAAGAGGAGGTGACGCGCTGCCCCAATTGCGGAACCTTGATCAACCGCGACTTCGCCCACTGTCCTTATTGCTTTTTTTCTCTTAAGGCAGTATGCGAATCCTGCCGGCAGGAGCTAAAACCTGGTTGGCAAATCTGCCCCTATTGCGGGACCGCCGTTGTAACGGCTGCAGCCCCGGCCCAAGAGAAACCCGCCCCTTTGCCAGTGTCAGACGTGAAGGTTCCTTCTGTGTCTGCTGAGGTTTCTCCAGCCAGCACCGCCCCGCCTGCATTGGAGTCTATCCCCGAGAGAATTCCACGTATCTTGGTGGTCGATGACGACGAAGTGATGCGCTCGCTGATAGCCAAGGCGCTGGAATTACTCCCCTCGAAACCGGAAGTGGTCGAGGCCAAGGATGGATTAGAGGCTTTGGCAAAGGTTGACGGACTGAAACCGGACCTCGTGATCCTCGATGTAATGATGCCCGGCCTGTCCGGGTTTGAGGTCTGCGAGCGACTCCGGCAGGATATCATAACGACATTCATTCCCATTATGATGCTTACCGCCAACACCGATGAGCAAAGCCGTACCAAAGGTTTTATGATGGGAACCGATGACTACATGACCAAGCCGATTTCTATCCCCGAGCTGCACGCGCGTGTGCGCCGCCTGCTGCGCCGTACCTATGGCCTGTGACCGGAACCCGCTGCATCTGGCCCATAACTCTCTCATGATGACCCACCACGTCCCGTCCCCTGGGCCCCTTCACCACTCCTTGAGCCGTCAATCTGCTGCCCATGCCCTATGGGTAATCCCCGGGCAGAGATCCCATCGAAGCCAACAGGATCTAAACCGAGCAAAATAGATTGTGCCACTGGTAGAAGAGAATAGACAACCTGGGAGGTTTAAGGCCAAGGCCTCCGACTATATCCGCCGAGATGGGCGGCGGCGTGTTGGGAGGAACCAAGTCATCAGCATGGGGAGAGCGTCACCACCCTTCCCCCGTGCGAAACCGATTTGGATGCTTTGCTAGCTGTGCTCGGACCGATCCCCCGCCGGGAGAACCTGGTCACGTCCGGCCTTTTTGGCTTGATAGAGAGCCTCGTCTGCGGCCCTGTAGAGCACTTGCAGATCCCCTCCATCTTCGGGGTATTGAGCAACTCCCGCGCTAAAAGTCACATGAATCTCCACCCCCGCGGGAGTCGTGAACAGTTCCTGACGAAAACCCTTCAACATTCCCGTCATCCTCTGCACCGCGTCCTGCTTCCGCATACCGAACATGCCTACCACAAACTCCTCCCCACCCCAACGTGCCACCACATCTTCACCCCGGAATGTCTTTAGCAGAACCGTCCCCAGCTTGCGGAGCACCTGATCCCCCATGGCGTGCCCGTAGGAGTCATTAATGCGCTTGAATTGGTCAAGGTCTAGAATGGCGAAGCAAAACGGCTGGTGGTGCCGGTTGGTCAACCTGATGAGCTGGTTGATCAGGGTGGTGGATTTACGTCGGTTGGCCACCCCTGTAAGGGGATCGGTTTCCACAAAACTGCGATAGAGACGGGCATGTTCCAAACGGTTACCAATGCGGGTTAACAACTCAGGCCCAATAATGGGCTTGCCCACAAAGTCGTCAGCGCCGGCAGCGAAAACCCGTTGCACGGTCTCTGCATCCGTGTGCATGGTAAGGAAAAGGATAGGAACACCAAGCCAGCGTGGGTCGTTGCGTATCACCCTACACAACTCGATGCCACTCAGATGCGGCATTTCCACGTCCAGGACTATTAAATTAGGTGATGTTCGTTCAAGTACCTCCCAGAAGCGAAGCGGTTCATCCAATGCAATCACTCGAATTCGTCTGGGTTCAAGTAAGGCCTTGAGTGTCGCCAGTACCTGGGGGTCGTCATCCACGACCATCACCTTGGACTCCGAGGCGCTCACTCGGTTCAGCAGTTGCATAATGGCATCCAGAACTTCCCAGGGCGGAATAGGTTTCTGGAGGAAACCCCTCCCACCCCGTCGAGCCACTTCAACCCGGTCGATCAGACTATCAAGAGTGGTCAAGACAAGGACGGGCACGGGGGGATCGCAGTCAGTCAGTTCTTCCAGTAGTTTCAAACTGCCCTGTGCATCCTGGGAAAACGATAGGTCCAGTAGCACAACGTCCGGTCGCAAGCGCCCTATGAAATCCCTGGCGGCGGACAATTCAATTGCCATCTCCGCCCGAACCTCCCTGTTGCCGGCTTCTTCAACCAATTGCTGTGCCACCTCTTTATCACTATCCACAACCAACAGTAATGGGCGGCTATCGCTCGTGGGCACTGAGTGCTCGGTTGACTGTCCGACTGGCTTGCTCTCCAATTCCCGGCGAAGGGCCGCAGTCGCCTCCGAAAGGGACAAAGCTTGTGCCTGTCCCAGATTTGACCCGGTCCGAAAGGACTGTTCAACCTCATGAGCCAGTCGGGAGGCCTCCTTGAAGCCAAACGATCCCACTGAACCTGCTAACTTGTGAGCTTCCTGCTCCGCCTTGCGCCGGAGTTCACCATTGAGATCACCTTCCAACAACGCCGATATAGCTTGCTCGACCACTTCGACACGCCCCAGGATGGTATCCTTGAAGCGAGTCCAAAGCCCAGCCACAGCGGCCAGCGTCTGATCCTGCGCCTCACTCTGCTGTTTCGGCTGAGAAAGCAGGGGCAGATTAAGCCGCGCACTCGCCTGAAGAGCCAGTTCCTCCAGATCCAGGGGATGAAAGCAAAGTTGTTCCACCCCCAATTTCCTGACCAGCGTCGTTTGTAGCTCGGAAGGGGCCCCTTCCTCCAGGCAATAGATGACTGGGAGATTAGACCCTGTCGGGATAGTACGCATCTCGGCAAGGAGTTCAAGGGCGGGGGGATCCGTAACGCTGTGGTCGATCACAAGCAACTGCCAGCCACCTTTCGCTAGTATCGCCAGGGCCTCATGACCGTCTCGGACAGCCTTGACCACTACGCCCTCCAGTCGGTGTTCGAGGAACAACACCAGCTCTGGGGAAACACCTACGGCAAGAATTGAAGCAATCGTCTTGTACCTCCGACCACAGGGGGTTATCGGTCACGAAGACCAATGGAGAACTTCCGTTACCTGGGCTGCTAACTTGAGAGGATCGAAAGGTTTCGCCAGTACTCCTGCCACCCCTAACTCGGCGAACAGCTTTCGGTCGGCAGGCTGCCGCTTGGCTGTTAATAAGATGACAGGAATATGTCGAATCGAAAGATCTGCCTGCAGTTTTTGGAAAGTAGTCGGTCCATCCATTTCTGGCATCATCACATCCAGCAGGATGGCATCGGGCTGATCAGCACTAGCTATTTTCAATCCCGCAGAACCGGAACTGGCTGTTAATACCTTCCAACCTGCGACCATTTCCAGACTGATCTGGGCCACCTCCCGGATGTCGTCCTCATCATCGACAATAAGAACTCGTCGTGTTGTCATCGCCGTCGCCTCTCTCTCTGCCCGGAAGTCGTCCAGTTGAGCAATCCGATTGCCCGTTGCTCAAATTCTTGTGGGGTGAGGCGACTCTTGGTCATGAAAATGGACTCACCAAGCCGCAACCGCGCTTTATCCGATTCGCCCAACTCCTTCACGGAGTACACTGCCAGGGGCAAATGTTGCCATCTCCCGCGTTGCCGTAAGTGTTCCACAACGCCAAAGCCGTCGAGTTCAGGCAATATCACATCGAGTACGAGCAGATCAGGAACAAATTGCGGACAAACTTGAATGGCCTCCCGCCCGGTCCGAGCATGGAACACCACCGCGCCGTGCCGTTCAAAGATGGTCGTGAGCACTCGCGCTAAATCAGCGTCATCCTCAATCACTAAAACGCGCGGACGTGCACTCGCATTGCCCAAAACAGATTCCAAAGCGTGGAACAGGGAACCTTCGTTCAAGGGTTTCGTCACCCAACCCGCCATTCCCACAGCCGCTAGATGGTCTTTGTCGGGAGCGATACCACCAAGGCCGATCACAGGAACGTCCTCGCCGTGTGACTTCTGCTTCAGTGCAGTTAGGGCTTCGAAGCTCTCCATGCCAGGCAATGAGGGATCGAGCAGTATAGCGTCCGGACGGTCAATAGTTGCCTGGTCGATTACTTCCTGCCAGGACGACGCCACCATTACGGTATAGCCCGTCTGGTTCAAGACGGCTTGTACGGTACTGCAAATATCCGCATTAACAGCGCCCACCAGTACTTTTCGGGCGCGAGAACCGCCGCCAACCAAGATTGTTTCGGCTGGCAGAAATGGAAGAGTAAAAAAGAAAGTGCTGCCATCACCCAGCGCGCTTTCAACCCAAATCCGCCCACCATGATGCTGCACAATGCTGCGAGTTATCGGCAAGCCCAAACCCGTGCCACCCTTTTCCCTTCGGTCAGATGCGTCAATCTGCTGAAAGCGTTCGAAGATGATTTCGCGCTTTTCCGGCGGAATTCCCCGCCCCTGGTCCTTAACTTGGAACAGAATCTGCTCTGCTTGTGGTGTTGCACTTAACAAAATGCTCCCGCCTCGAGGTGAGAACTTAATGGCGTTGCCAAGCAGATTGATCAATGCCTGAATAATCCGGTCCGGATCAACCCAAAGTCGAGCGGAGTACAGTGATACGGACAAGGTCACACCTGCCTTTTCCACCAGGTCGCGCACACTATCCACCGCTTGAGTCATCAGGTCGGCAGCGTTGCAGGTTTGTTTCTCCATACTCATCTTGCCGGATTCCATGCGCTCAAGATCTAGAATATCGTTGATTAGGCGCACTAGGCGGTCGGTGTTCGAGACTGCGATCTCCAACATCCGCTCCCCCTTTTCGGGTTGGGAACGCAGCAATCCACCAGCCAGTAGTCCCAAGGCCCCGCGAATCGATGTTAGAGGCGTGCGTAGTTCGTGGCTTACCACCGAAACGAGCTCACTTTTCATCCGTTCCAGCTCGTGACGGTCAGTGATGTCGCGAAAGTACCAGATCCTGCCGTAAAGCTTGCCAGTTGAGCCCTGGAGGGGAGAGGAGTACCTGTCAAAAACCCGCCCATCTTTGAGCTCAATTTCATCCCGCGATTTCTCACTTGCGTGGGTGTAAAGGTAATTCACTCTTTTTAGGAAGGCGTCGGCGTCCCTAAGTTGCCCTAAACTATGCTCCATCAACTTCTTGTCGTCCTTCGTGCGGATTGCCTCCTCGGGAATACTCCACATTCTTGCAAATTGGCTGTTGGCCAGAAGTATGTGACCCGTCAAATCCAAAACAAGGATCCCGTCGAGCGTGGTCTCCGCCTGTGCCTTCAGAAGTGCCGTCTTGAATAAAAGCTCCTGTTCCGCCCGTTTGCGCTCGGTGATGTCGCGGGCAAACGTCGAAGCACCCACGACGTCGCCGCTGGCACTCTTGAGAGGAGAAATGGTGACAGACACATCGATGCGCCTACCGCCCTTCGTAACCCTCACCGTCTCGTGGGGCTCAATCGCCTCACCCCGCTTGACCCGATTGAGGAAGTCCTCGACTTCCTTCCGATCCTCCGATGGAACAAGGAGAAAAACCGATTGCCCCATCATTTCCGAGGGCGTATAGCCATAAAGCCTCTCCGCTCCGGCGTTCCAACTTCGCACAACCCCCTCAGGGGTTTTACCGATGATGGCATCACCCGAGAATTCAACAATTGAGGCCAGGTAGTCACGGGTCGCTTCGGCACGCTTGCGCTTGATGAATTGGGCGATATTGTTGGCCACGGAGGCAAAGGCCTGAAGCGTGGCTTCCGTGAGGGGTTGGCGCGCAAACGCGGCCAACACCCCCAATACTCGGTCCTCAACTTTCAAGGGGTGGCCCGCAAACGCCACCATGCCTTCCCGCCGTGCCCATTCCGGATCTCCCACCCAGGAATCTTCCTGCACCGAGTTCGTCAAGTGGGGCTCACCTCTTTCGGCGATACGCCCAATCTTGAACTTCCCGAGGGGTACCCGGGCGTGGCCACCGTCCAGGTGAGTGTACATCCCGGCGCTGGCCTGCAGTTCGAGGACGTTTTCCTCTTCATTGACCGTCCAAACGCGGGCGAAGGCAGCACCGGTGTTGCTTACTAGAATCTCCGCGCATTGTTGTAAGCCTTGACATAGGCTCTCAGCCCGAGTAAGCACCACCCCCACTTCGGCCACAAGTGTCGCCAAACGGTGCTGTTCGGCCATTTCCGCTTCTGCCCGCTTGCGGCCGGTGATATCGATAAAGCTTTCCAAAAGGTGCCTGCGCCCGGCGATGACAACGGGTACGACCGTTTTGATAATCTCTCGCCGCTTACCTGAAACGGTCAGGAGAACGCGCTCGGAGTTGTCCACTGACTGATTCAAATCGGAAACCGGACAGCGTCCGCATTCCTCCGGACAGATGAACTTGTGGCACACGGCGCCCACGACCTGATCGCGCGGCGCCCCAATCAACTCAAGAGCCACGGAGTTGGCATCCACGATCCGGTGTGTCTCCGGATCGATGACAACAATCCCGGCCTGCACCGAATCAACAATGGCCTGGAGCCGGGATTGGCTATCCTGTAACGCCTGCTCCGCCCGCTTGCGTTCGGTGATGTCTTCGTAAGTCCCTATGATCCCGATGACTTTGCCTTCTCGGTCATGCAGGGGCAATTTGTTAATGCGCAGCCACACCAAGCTTCCATCCGGCCTGTTTTGGGGTTCGTCGAAGTTGAGCCGGGGCGTCCCGCACTCCATCACCAGCTTGTCATCGGCGCGGTAACGTTCTGCTGTTTCTCTCGAAGTAAGCTCATAATCATTCTTGCCGAGAATTTCTGCCGGGTCTTTCAACCCCGCATCATTCGCGAAGGTCTTGTTACAGCCTACATACGAAATGTTCCTGTCCTTCCAGAAGATGCGTTGGGGAATTGCATCCAAGATGGATTGAAGCATCCGCCGCGACTGATGCAGTTCCTCTTCCGCTCGCTTGCGCGCGGTGATGTCTGACAGCAGGCCGTCAGCGTAGCGGACGCCGTTTTTTTCATAGGTTGCGAGAGCCCGGTCGTGCACCCAAATCCATTCTCCGTTCTTGTGCCGGAGACGACACTCAACATCGTAGGGTTGCCCCCTCGCAAAGAGCGCTTCAAAAGCTTCCCTCACTCTTTGATTGTCATCTGGATGAATGTTTTCTAAGAAGAGGCGAGTGCGCTGTTCGTAGACCTCATCGATCTCGTACCCGCTGATTCTTTCGATGTTGGGGCTGGTGAAAACAATGTGTAACTGGGCATCTTTCGTCCAGACGACGTTGGGAATGTTCGAAACGAGCGAACGGTATTTCTCCTCGCTTTTCCGTGTGACTTCCGCCCGCTGGCGCCCGCGAAGTTCCACGCCCATCCTTTCCAGTAAGCGAGACTGCCTCTGCAACACAAAGTAACCCGCCACGACGGCCGCAGCACCGCTGACGCCGATCGTCATCAAATAGGACGCCCACATTGTGACGCCCGGAAAGGCAAGCATTTTCAGCCACTCGTATGCTGCCATCCCCCCCGTCACCGCGAAGAAGAGGTAAATCAAAGGACGAATATGGCGCCAGGCAGCAGGGTCTGGGCTGCCAGAAACCGAAGTTAGCGCTGCAACACGAATCCCTGTGCGTCCGATCACCCTATGAGACACGGAACTTGTTGGGTGGAGAAAGGAAAGCACGATCTCGCGCGGCGACTTCATGGCATCACTCCAAGCAGTTGGGCACTCTCGACTTCTGCTAACACGGTGGCACCACCCGGCAGTCGCATTTAAAAACATCCACAGAACTTGAGCCCACTTCAGCTAATCGACGAACTTAATCCAGCGGCCAAACCTAACTCGCCATCCATAGGAAGGGCAGGGCGAGTTCCAAGTCGCCATCAAGTCGTTTGTCAGAGTTAACTCATTTGAATTGCCGAGATTACGTGCGGGTGTAGACGATGCTCTTGACTGAGGGGCAGAACGGTACCTGTATCACTTTCTGAAAACTGCTACAAATCGATACAGGAAAAAAGGACGAGAATACATGTATAGACAGGTAATGTTGAATAACAACCGTGGTGCGCAAACATGTCATCCGCAAGAATTCCATCCAGGATCTCGGAGCGAACCAGTGCCTTTGCCAAAAACTTCATTTTGGACGGAAACTTCTCGGTATGTGAAGCAAAAGCCTTTTGATTTTTCCCAAGCGGCAGCCAGATGCTCAGGAAGGAGCCGGGTTCCCTTCAAGGGCGCCGTCCCCCAGAATGAATCCGTGGTAGGTGTCGCGGATGTCTTTACATCACCGGCCAGTTATGATGCTAGCCTACTTCTTGCCAAGGGAAAGAGGCAGGGTCCATTGCGCTTCGCTCTTCCCCTATGTACAGATACACGCTAGTGTCCCCCGGCAATGCCGGGGGTCTCCCAACGTACTAGGTGAGAAGGAAATTCCCGACCGTTCCGGGTCAACGGTTGGCAGTAACGGTGGTCTCGGAAGCCATGGTGGGCCTTGCCAGCACCGCCTGAACCACCGCGAGAAATTCCTTAACGTTGACGGGTTTCGAGATATAGCCGTCCATGCCCGCAGCCAGGCAGCGCTCCTTGTCACCTTGCATGGCATGGGCGGTCATAGCGATAACTAGCAGGTGGGTTCCCGTCGACTCTTCCTTCTTTCGTAGGATCGCCGTTGAAGACGCGCACGCCTTGATCGGTTCCTGCCCACAATCGGCCGCGCGCATCGAATCCGAGGAAGTAAGTCATGTCCCCTCGCAGCCCCAGTTCGCTGCCGAAGTGGGTCATGGACAGGCGATCACCCTCCACCCGGACGCGTGTCACGCTGCCGGAGTACCAATAGCCCACCCAGAATTCGTTGCGCTGGGACGCGGTGACTGTCAGAACGACATCGTGGCGCAGCCCGTCGGCTGTCGTGATCTGCCGCCAGCGGCCTCCCGCCAGCCGGAAGATTCCATTGTTTGAGCCGACCAGAATCTCGCCAGCCGGCCCTTCGGTTACGGCGTAGCAACGAACCGCTGGAACCTCCTCCACGCGCCGGAAGCGCTTTCTGGAGAGTTCCGCGACGTAGAGATCGTTATCTGTGGCCGCCCAGACCCGGTGTGAGCGGTCGATCGCCAGAGAGTAAGGCAATACCCCCCCCAGACCGCGATCCTGCTTGAACTACTCGATTCGCCCGGTGCGCGAGTCGATGCGGCCCGCGCCGTGGCGCTCGGTACCCAGCCAGACACTTCCGTTCTCTTCCAGCTGCAGGGTGTGGACCGGCATTCTTCCCACCCGGGAGTCCCTTTGCCAAGCCCAATGGTCTTCCTGCTTTCGCCCGGTGAACAGGCCGTCCTCCGTGCCGACGAGTACCGTGCCATTTGCCCAAAGGCAGAATCTGATAGATCAACTCGCTGGCCAGACCGCTTTGGGAAGTGAAGGCTTCCCACTCGCCGTAGCCTCTCCATCTTGCTAATCCGTGCCCGGCCATGCCCAGCCAGATGGACCCCTCCCGATCGCGCAGCACAGAATAGACAGGACCTCGCAAGCCCTGGCGGCCGCCCACGGTTTGGAAATGCCCCCTTCGTTGATGGTCAGGCCTTCGATGGTGGGCACCAGCAACCTGCCCATGCCGTCCACTTCCATCTGTCAGCTACCGGCCGTTTGCGGAAACCCTGGATCGGAGGCATCAAAGCGTGTGCTTCCATGCGGCAGTACCGCGAACTTCTGCTGGTCGTGCACCCAAAGGTCGCCGTTTCCATCAAGGCGGATACTCATCCATTTCCCTTCGGAAGACCCTCTGCCTCGCCGAAGACTGTGACTTGCTCTCCTGTAATCCGGCAAAGACCGGTGCCGCAACCGTACCACAGCACACCTTCCTCCAGAAAAACTCCGTGCGCGCTAGGTCCGTCTGTACCGGCAGGCGTGGCGAACAGGCTAAGTGCATAATCGCCGCAAAGATACGATCGAGTTGCCACCACTAGTCCCCGTTCGGTGCCGATGAAGGTTCGCCTTTCGCCGTCGAACTGAATCGCGCTGTAGCTATCGATGCCTCCGCCCGGGAGTGGCACTCTTTCGAAACTGCGGCCCTGTTGTTGATAGAGGCCCCCCGGTACCCCGCCAGCACGCTTCCATCCGGCACCTCGCCCAGACTCAGGACTACCTCCTGAGGAAGACCCTCTGCGGACCCGTAGCGCTGAAACCACTCCCCATCGTATCGGAACACGCCGCCTTCCGTTCCGGCCCACAGGAAGCCCGTGCGGTCCTGAAAAAGGACTTTCACCGCCAGATTGGTCAGGCCATCTTCTGTTCCGTAGTAGCGGAAACTGTATTCTTGGGCCTTTACCGGCACAGCGACGGTGAGACAGGCAAGGAGGGTGGTGAGATGCAAGATTGATTTGCGCCGCGAAATCAACATAGAGGATTTACCCGCCAATTCTGCCGGAGTTTCCATCGTCAGGCGTGATATCAGAATCTACAAAACCCGGCTCAGAAGGCTTCGCGTTTCGCCAGGCTGGGTTCGGGTTGCGGCTCGCCGGGGAGTCCGAGGATTTGGCAAATGATTGCATAAAGCTTGCCCAAGTCGGGCGGTTTGCGCACAAAAGCATCGGCGCCGCCCTCGATGACTTTTCGCTCAGCTTCCGCGTCGATACTGCCGCTCACCACGATGACGGGGATCAGGCCGGCGACGGTGGACGCTTTGAGCTTCTTCAGTACCTCGAAGCCATTGCCGGCGGGCATGCTGATATCAAGCAGAATCAAGGCGGGGTTTGTCCGTCGCGCGAACATCATAGTCTGCATCCCGTCGTAAACAGGTGTGGGCTCAAGTCCCCGTTGCTTGAGGTAATTCGAAACCAGGCGCACGTGCACGCGGTCATCGTCCGCAATCAAGATTTTCATGGGCGTACCTCCAATTCGCTCAACATGGCCATCGCCGATCTGAGCCGTTGGATTTCCTTTTCCAGTTCGCCATAGGCGGGCTCAGCTTCGGACAGGTTGCGCTCCCTGCCCAGGACTTCCAATTTCAAAGCTGCCTCGAAGGCCGGCCGAGCTGCGAAATTGCCCACCGATCCCTTGAGCTTGTGTGCGGCGCGTTCGATTGCGCCGGCATCCCCCGCCGTGACCGCCTCTCGAAGGGTTGTCAGCAAATCGGGAAGTTCCTCGAGGAACAGGGCAACCATCTCCATTAGAAGCTCGACGTCCCCTTCCACCCGCGCCAGGGCTGACGCGGTATCGATCGGGTCCTGCTGCCGGGGCGTTGCCGGTTTTGCCACTTTGGCGACTTCGGGAGCCTGACCGACGTTCTCAATGGCGTTGACCAGGCTTTCAACCTGTATGGGTTTGGCGACGTAGCCATCCATGCCGGCGGCGAGGCAGCGCTCGCGATCACCCTCCATCGCATGCGCCGTCATCGCGATGATGGGGAGATGTTCCCCGGTGGATTCCTCTTCTTTTCGGATTGCAGCAGTGGTCTGGAAACCATTCATCTTGGGCATTTGAACATCCATCAATACCAGGTCAAATCGAGCCTTTTTAAGCATGGCCAACGCCTCGCTGCCGTTGGAAGTGACCGTCACGACGTGGCCGAGCTTCTCGAGAAGGCGTACCGCGAGGAGCCGGTTGACCTCATTGTCCTCAGCGAGAAGAATGTGGAACTTCCGGCGGTTTTCGCGAAGGCTATGGCGGGTAATGACCGTGGCGCGATCCTGATGGAAGGATTTCCCCATGGCTTCCACGATTGCCTCGAGCAATTCTGACTGCCGGATCGGCTTGATGAGATACACGCCGATTCCCAGCTCCCGGCAACGAATAGTGTCACCGCGCTGTCCGGCGGAGGTCAGCATCATGATGGTTGCCCCTGCAAGTTGGGGGTTTTGCTTGATCCTCTCCGCCAAAGCAAAGCCGTCCATCTCCGGCATTTGAGCGTCGAGAAGAACCAGCGGGAAAGGTGACCCGGCGGCAGCGGCCCGTTCCAGTGCTGCGAGGCCTTCCTCCCCGCTCGAAGCCATCTCCGGCCGCATCAACCAGTGGGTTAACATCGCCTCCAGAATCTTCCGGTTGGTGGCGTTATCGTCCACGACAAGGACGGGAAGGTCCTGCAGGCTGATGATGTTCTTGGGAGAAGATTCCTCCGCCGCGGCCTTGGCTTGGCCCAACCGGGCGGTGAAGTGGAAGGTGCTTCCCTCACCTAAAGCGCTCTCCAGCCAGATGTTGCCGTCCATCATCTCAACCAACCGCGAAGAGATTGTCAGGCCGAGGCCTGTCCCTCCGTACTTCCGGCTCATCGAATTGTCGGCTTGCGTAAAGGCCTCAAAGATCTGCTTTTGTTCTTCTGGAGCTATGCCGATCCCCGTATCGCGGACCGTAAAGTGCAGTACGACACTTTGGGCTTGCTGGGATTCGACTTCGACACCTACCACCACCTCACCGTGCTCGGTGAATTTAATGGCGTTCCCCACCAGGTTCACGATCACCTGGCGAAGGCGCCCAGCATCCCCAATGACGCGCTCCGGAACTCCGGCCTTTACGCCCCATGCTAATTCCAGCCCCTTCTGGCTTGCCCGCACCGCCAGCGACCTCAAGGTGTTGGTGAGAACATCCTGGAGATTGAATTCCGCCGGGTCCAGACCCAGCTTGCCGGCTTCAATCTTGGAAAAATCAAGGATGTCGTTGATGATGGTCAGCAAGGAATCGGCGGAATCCCGGACCATGGTGAGGTACTCGCGTTGTTCGGAAGTCAATGCCGTATCAAGCGCCAAATCCGTCATGCCGATGATGCCGTTCATGGGGGTCCGGATCTCGTGGCTCATGTTGGCCACAAATTCGCTCTTGGCGCGGCTGGTGGCTTCGGCGGATTCCTTGGCACGCTGGAGTTCGGCCGCCGCTCGCTTCTGCTCCGTGATGTCGCGAACAATCGTCGATACCCCGGTAACCAGACCGGCAGCGTCCTTGAGGGGGGAAAGAGTCAGGGACACGGGAAACCTCAATCCGTCCTTCCGGATGTTCACATGTTCCAAATGCCTGACGGCTTCCGCCCGAGAAAGTTTTTCGTCAATGGCGGTTAAGCCGCCTCGCAGGTCCTCAGGAACAAAGGTAGAAAAGTGCTTTCCCTTGATTTCCTCTGCCGTGTAACCATACATGCGCTCCGCCCCGGCATTCCAGGTGACGATGAGGCCTTCGCGGGTAAGGCTGAAAATGGCGTCATCCGAGGAATTCACGACGAGAGCCAGGCGCGCATTCTCGGCTTCCGCCCGCTTGCGCTCGGTGATATCCTGGCTTATGCTGACCAGCCCTAAGATATTTCCCAGAGCATCCTTGAACGGCACTTTGGTGGTTAACAACCATTTCTTGTTACCACTTCTATCCACGACAGTTTTTTCGCCGCCGACCAGGGCCTGGCCTGATTGAATGATCTCTAGTTCGGCTCGAACGATAATTCTCCGCCACTTCGTGGGGGAAGAAGTCAAAGTCCGTCTTTCCCAGCAGTTCCTCTGCTTTTGCCGCCCCCAGCAGATGAGCGAGCCCTGTGTTGCAAATAATAATCCGACTTTCGGTGTCCTTAACACCCGCATAACCGGGCAGATTGTCGAACACAGTGCGCAGGAGATTGCGCTCTTGGGAGAGAGTTTCTTCGGCCCGCTTGCGCTCCGTGATGTCTTCCTTGACCGCCAGGAAATGCGTGGTCACTCCCTCCGCGTTTCGGATGGGCGAAATCACGGCAGACTCCCAGTAGAGATCGCCATTCCTTTTCTTATTATGGAATTCACCCGTCCACTTGCCCCCGGAAGTGACGGTCCGCCAAAGCTGCTTGTACATTTCTGCGGAGTGTTCCCCGGATTTCAGAATGCGGGGGTTCTTCCCGAGGGCTTCTTCCATGGTGTAGCCGGTCAACTCAGTGAATCTCGGGTTGACATATTCGATGTTGCCGCGGACGTCTGTGATAACGACGCTGGTTGCGCTCTGCTCGACCGCGCAGGAGAGTTTCCGAAGCTGGTCCTCTGTCCGCTTGCGGTCCGTGATATCGCGCGCGATCCCTTGCACGCCGGCGGGCTTACCACCCACATGGATCAGCCGGGAATTTACTTCCAACGAAAGCCGCTTGCCGTCTCCGGTCATGACCACCATTTCGCACACCGTCACCGCCGCGCCCTCGAGGTTCCGCTGGAGCAGATCTTCGAGCCAAGTCGTGGTTTTCCGGCGCCGCTACTTCTGAAAGGTTCTTGCCTTGAATTTGATGGCGGGTGAGGCCGAGCAGCCTTTCACCTGCTTTGTTCAGAGAAGTGAAATTCCCTTTGAGATCGAGCGTGTAAATGACATCGGCGGCGTTTTCGAATAGGTCGCGGTAGTGGCGTTGCAGGGCGGCTTCGCTCTCCATCTGGAGCCGGATGATCTCCGTTTGTCGGCGCACCCGCCGCCGCAAAGCGTGTATCCAAAACAGGGAGAACACTCCCGCCAGAATTGCCAAGCCCAGGACGCTCAAGGCATGCGTGGCGGTCCACCAGGAGGGAGTGCGAAGGACCGCGATGTCCTGCCCGGAGCGCAGAATAATCCAAAAGTCGGTGGGCACACCTTCATCATTGGCCTGGACAGAGCAGACGCCGGTTAATTCCAGGAGGCTGCCGATTTCGAGAGGGGGCAAACCCTGGCTGCGACCATGGGGCCGCAAATCAACATCAAAGGTGGCGGAGTCGGCTTCCATTGTGAGCACCCGTTCGCCATGCAACTCCTCGTCGTGCAGCAAGTGGCCCGTGATGCGGACCAGTTCAGAGTCGTGCTCTCCTTGGAGTACTTGCAGGGCGACGACGGGGTGAGGAGAGACCTGGGCGCGGGTACCCAAACTTCGAAAAATGGCGTGTTTCAAGATGGGTGATAGCCCCTGACTCACGCTCGGGAATCCCGCCACCTCAACGTTGTCTCCCACTTCCAGACGTGTCCTCTGGTTACTTTCAACATAGAGCCCATCGTTTCCGTCCTGGATGAAGAGGCCCCGCCCAACTTGCTGAAGGGTGACAACGCCTCGCACCCTGACGCGCCCAGGCTCATTCTTGGGTACGAAGCGCAGAAGGCTGGAAATGCTACGGACGGGGCCAGCGAAGGGGTCCCGGGGGCCTACCTCTATCACATGCACGTCCGCAAGGCTGGGAACATTTAGTCGTACCGAAATCAACTGATTCTTCTTGTTGAAGGTCGCGCCGATCACGCCTTGAACTCGTACCTTGGCATCCACGAGATTGGCGGGAATCGGGCCGGGAACACGGGGAATCCAGACGTTCACAGTGCCGCCGTCGACTTCGACAGTCAGCCGTGGCTGGTCTCCTTGCTTCGCCGCGTCAAGTACGACCCCCTCCACCTCGACCCGGCGGCTGTTGAGGTGGGTCGAAGTGAGTCGGCTGAACGAGGCCCTAAGCGCGCTGGGCAGAGGAGCCCGGCCCAGGACTTGGAACCGCGGTGAGCCGACATCCGGGGCGAAGTCAGTCCACACCGCCACGCCTCGTACCTCTACCAAGTCGCCCACCTTCAAGTCAGGCTTTGGTCCAATCTGCGTGTCCACCCAAATCCCCGCCGTGTCATCCTGGATGAACAGTTGGACGTTGGCTGGGTCGTAGAAGGTAACCACCGCGCGCAGGCAAAGTTCAGGTTTTAGCGCGGCCTGCTGCCGGGTGAGTTCCCGGACTTGCTCGATGGTTGTCAGGGGTTCGACCCGAACCGGCTCGCCCGGAGGTTGGTCAGGTGAGAAGTTATGAATCTGCCCGGCGTGCGTCAGGCGTGGAGCACTACTTAGACTGCCGGAATGCTGCCGGGCAGCGCCCTGAACTGCCCACGACATTCCTATGAACACACCTATGGAGATGATCAGGCTTTCCCAGACTGGCCTCCTTCTTGGGACGCACCTTTGATCGTCGTCATCATTCATCATGCCGCAGACTCCGATTCGGCAGAAAGCTCTGCGAGGTCCGGCTTTACGATGCTCTCGAAGCAGTCCGGGCAGATCCCGTGGCTGAATTGAGCCTCGGAGTGCTCGGTGACATAGGCATCGACCTGCTGCCAGTAGTTCTTGTCGTTGCGGATTTTCTTGCAGTAGCAGCAGATGGGAAGCATGCCCTGAAGCTGCTTGATATTCCCTAATGCAGATTCGAGTTTGTGGATACGGTCCGCAAGGCTGGATTGCAGCTCAACGATACGTATTCCCACTTGCAATCGGGCGCGCAGCTCCCCATTCCATACCGGCTTGGTGAGGTAATCCCCAGCGCCAGCCTCCAGACCCACGATAATGTCTTCCTTGCTCGCCCGGCCTGTCAGCAGGATGATGTGGACGGGAGTCGAACGACGGCCAGTACTGATTTTTCGGCAGACCTCGATACCGTCCATCTTGGGCATCATCCAGTCAAGGATTGCCACGGCAGGACAATTCTCTTTCTCCAGGTCTTCAAGCGCCGTCCACGCAGCGAGGCCGTCTTCCACCGAAATCACTTCGTGGCCCCAACCGGCCAGAAGAACTTCCAAAAGGCGGCGGGAGACCGAGTCATCTTCAGCGATCAAGACCTTCATGTTGTTCTCTCCTGTGCCATCGGCGGTCGTTTCTTAAGGGGGTATACATAGAGTCTCGCGAGAAAAATTCTTCTGTTCTCGACCGGGAAAGAAGGCACAAGAGATGCCAGTCACAGCGAGTTGCCAAACTTTCTTGTATCTCAAATGGATTGTGTAGGTTAGGTAAGTTCAAAGGGGCTGATTTGCGCCCAACCAAGGCCCACGGAGGTGTCCAAAAAGGTGGGAGTGTCGCGGTATGATACAGGCGCTTGCCAACCCAAGATCTCAATCGCTAAGGCAGGCAAACCTCTGGAGTGCGGTGACTCGTCGCCGCTTTCCGCCACCGCGACTGGTCGCGGTGTTCCAACCCCACCGTCATTGGGCGACAATTCCTGGGGCCGGCTGGCGCAGAACCAGCCAACCGCTGACGAGTCAGCGGCCTGGAGTTTCTACATTTACCTACGCCTTGAATTACATGCCGGAAACCACCCCGGCGCTATCGCGCCACCCCTCCTGATTCAGGAGGGGAGTTCCGCGAGGTTCCCCTCCTCAGGACGCGCTAGCGGCGGGGGTGGTGCTGAGCAGGAAATGTAGAAACTCTAGACCGCTGACGAGTCAGCGGCAGAAAAAGCGGGAGCGAGCTCCCGCACTCCAAAACCGAAAGCGGCCGTCGGCCACGGTGGACCGCACTCCATCATTGACAATTTATCAACTCAAGCCGTGTTATGTACTTAAGGGTCATAGTATAGGATATATCTGCATTTAATACTTGACAAACGCGAAAGAGCGCATTCACACTCAGTTATCAACTTTGGGTGAACGGTTGGCGCCCCATGGACTGTCCACCACGGAGCGTTTCCGGGGTAGACACAACGCTACAGAGGCACCGGATGTCGTTCCCGTTCACCCGGGTTGATAAGGATTCACCTCCCTCGCACCGTTAATCTTACTTCCCGAGCTTGCGGCTGGAAGGCCCCGTAGCTCGTCGCCCTGCGGAGGCAGCAGGGGCTTGACGCTGCCAAACGGCTTATCGCCACGGGCGAGGGGCGAAGGCTGATGAGCGGAACCCGGACGCTCATTGCCGCCATGGAAGCCGGGGATTACAGTCTGCTGGCAGACCGGCAATACGCCGGCCTCTAAACAGCAGTCTCGAAAAGCATCAAAGAAGGCTGGCGCTTCCTGTGCCCACACGCGCAGCGCCCTGCTAAGGCCCGGAGCATCCACGATGGGTGTCCCTATGGAAACCAAAGTGGCAGACGCATCCCGAAAGCGACGCTGGAGCAGAATTCTCGCTGGCGTGGCTGTGGGGCTCATTCTCCTCGATGTTATCCGTTTGTTCCTCCTCCCGCCGTCCTACCAAGAAGCCTTCATGGACGGTTTTGAGATTGTCGTATTTCTCGTCTGCATCCTTGCCTGCGGGTACGCAGCCGCGCGCTCTTCACCCCTGGGCAAGGGACTCTGGCTAATCACCGCCGCTTTCTTTGTGTTCATGGCCGCGACAGATCTTCATGATTTTCTTCTGGATATTTCTCTCGGTACGGGAACATTGTTCTCATCCCTCGAGTTTCTGGGCTGGAGCTCTTACCTGCCGCTGGCGCTCCTGGTTTTCTATCCCCTTGAGAAAGACGGCCGGCCAGACTGGACTTGGCTGACCCTTCTGGACTATCTCCTGGTGACGGTGGCCGCCGGACTGGCTTACTTCCGGCTTGTCGACTTGCCCCGCATCCTGGCTGGCCAGTCCTGGACCGCAATTGGGCACCCCGATTTGGTGCGGAATGTTTTACTCTCCGGCGGGCTGCTGCTGCGTTCGGGGGTCGACCCCGCATCGCAGGCGCGCGCCTTCTATCGGAGAGTGGGAGGAGTGTTCGCGGCCGTAACCATCCTTCGGGTGGCGTTTCCCGGATACTTTAATCCTATCTTCGCCGTCAGCAGGCCCGCGTTGTGGTTGTTGCTGGGCATCCTGGCCGTGCGCTGGGAGAACGTAGCTGATGACAGACCGGAGCCGGCCGGACGCCGCGGCGCGCTGCGCCTGGTCTTAAGTTTGTTTGCGGCTGCCACTCTGCTGCTGGTGCTGGTCCTCGCCCTCAGTACTCCCGCCCCTTATCACAGGCTGATGGACGTGTGCGCAGGTGTTTGTGCCGTGCTTTTCATCTTGCGAAGTTCCTTGGCGGAGCGCAGCCGGCACGCCTCTAAAACAAAACTGCGCAGCTCGGAGCAGGACTACCGGGTGCTGTTTGAGAGTGCGGTTGTCCCCATTGTGATCTTCGAACCCGAGAGTGAGCGCATTCTGCAAGCGAACGCGGCGGCCTGCGAACTGTATGGTGTCGCGCCAGGAACCCTGGTGGGCTCGAGCTTGAAGGAATTCACCAAGGATATCGCCCGGGGGGAAGAGCAGATCAGGGAGCTGCTGCGCACGGGAACGTGTCAGAGATTTGAATCCGTACACCGGACGCGCAAGGGAAGAGAGATCGATGTTCTGGTCAGCTCCTCGGTCATTCAGTATCGTGGCCGAAAAGCCATCCTGAGTTTCAATCGGGACGTCACCGAGCGGCAGCAGGTGGTGGAAGCCCTCCGCGAGAGCGAAGAAAAATTCCGGTCGCTGGTGTCGAACATCCCTGACGTGTCCTGGACTTTGGACGCCCACCAGCGCTTTGTCTTTATCAGCAGCAACATTGAAACCCTCAGCGGCTATACACCTGACGAGATTTATGAACGGGGCGCTCACCTCTATCTCTCCTCCCTCCATCCCGACGACGTTCCCAAGGTGAGGGAAGCCTTTCGAGCCCTCTTTGTGGAGGGGCAGCCGTTTGATGTGGAGGTTCGTGCCCAGCGCAAAGACGGGGAATGGAGATGGCTGCAACACCGGGCTCTTGCCACTTATGAGAAAAACGGCGTCCGGTATGCTGACGGGTTGCTCTCCGACATCACCGAGCGCAAACGGGCGGAGGAGGCGCTGCGTCAGAGTGAGGCTCGTTTCCGCAACTACTTTGAACAGCCCCTGCTGGGGACGGCTATCACCTCCCCGGAAAAGGGGTGGATCGCCGCCAACGATCGGATCTGCGAAATATTGGGTTACTCACTGCAGGAGCTCAAAGAAACGGACTGGGCGAAATTGACCCACCCGGACGATTTGGAAACAGATGTCATTCAATTCAATCGAGTCTTAACGGGGGAGATCGATGGATACTCGCTGGACAAGCGATTTATTCGCAAGGACAGTGAGATTATCTGGACCAGCATCGCGGTCCGCTGCGTGCGCAAATTCGATGGAACGGTGGACTATATCTGCGCCGTCATGGAGGACATCACCGAGCGCAAACGGGCGGCGGAGGCTTTGCTCCAGAGTGAAGCCAAGCTGAAAGAAGCACTGCTGGCCGCCCAGATGGGTGCTTGGGAGTGGACGGCGGCGACGGACACCGTCACCTGGGATGAGAACCTCTATCGCATCGCGGGTCGAGAACCGAAACTGCCTGCGCCCAGCTACCAGGAGCACCCACAGATCTATGCCCCGGAGAGTTGGGAGCGACTGAAGCGTGCGGTAGAGAATGCCCTCGCCACCGGAACTCCTTACGAGCTCGACCTGGAAATGGTCCGCCCCGACGGCTCCAAGCGGTGGTTGATTGGCCGCGGGGAGGCGGTGCGCGATGCGAGCGGCCACGTCACGCAACTCCGCGGCACGGTGCAGGACATCACCGAGCGTAAGCGGGCGGAAGCGGCGTTGCGCAGCAGCGAGGAGCGCTTGCGGGAGTTGGTGGAAACCGCCGAGGCTGTTGTTTGGGAGGCCGACGCACCGACCCTGAGAATCACCTTCATGAGCCAGGGGGTGGAAAAGATTCTGGGCTACCCGGCGGAGCAGTGGCTCCAGACTCCGGGCTTCTGGGCAGCCCACCTCCACCCCGAGGACCGCGAGGGAGCGTTGGCCTGCGAACGAGAGGTGACGGAAAAAGGCAAGCCCTGCTCGGTGGAATACCGCATGACGGCGGCCGACGGCCGCGTTCTCTGGTTCAGGGATTTCATGCACGCGGTTGCAGGTCCGGAGGGGAAGGTGGAACGGCTGCGTGGCGTCATGGTGGAGATCTCCGAGAGCAAGCGGGCGGAAGAGGCGTTGCGGGAGAGCGAGTTGGAACTGAGAGAGGCACATCGCCTGGCTCGCCTCGGCAACTGGTCGATGGACTTGAAGACGGGGCAGGCCACGTGGTCCGACGAGGTGTACCGCATGTTTGGCCTTGATCCTTCCCTGCTGTCCCTTCCCTACTCGGAGCATGGGCGACTCTTCACGCCGGAAAGTTGGAGGCGGCTTACCACCGAACTGGAGGAGGCAGTGCGCACCGGCACGCCCTACGAATTGGAGTTGGAGACGGTGCGAGCAGATGGGAGCCGAGGGTGGATACTGGACCGGGGCGAGCCAGTTCGCAATGCCGACGGCGCCATCACCCACCTGCGCGGCATCGCCATGGACATCACCGGACGCAAGCGAGCGGAAGAGGCGTTGCGCGAAAGTGAAGAGCGCTTCCGCAGTCTGGTGGAAAACGCGACCGTGGGAATTTATCGCACCACCCCCCAAGGCCGTATCCTGATGGCGAATCCGGCCCTGGTAAAGATGTTAGGGTATAAGAACTTCAAAGAACTGGCCGCTCGTAACCTTGAGGAGGAAGGGTTCGAACCAGGGTACCCTCGGAAGGCATTTCGCGACCGAATGGCACAGGACAGCGAAGTCAGAGACCTGGAAGAGGCGTGGACAAGGCGGGATGGCTCCGTGATCTTCGTTCGCGAAAGCGCCCGGGCCTTTCATAGCGAAGACGGGAAGATAATGTATTACGACGGAATCGTGGAAGACGTCACCGAGCGCAAGCAGGTGGAGGCGGAGAAAGCACGCCTGGTGACCGCCATTGAGCAGTCCGCCGAAGCCGCAGTGATTACCAATATCAGCGGTGACATCGAGTATGTCAACCCGGCCTTTACTCGCATCACCGGGTATAGTCGCGAGGAGGTTTTGGGAAAGAACCCCAGGATCCTGAAATCAGGCAAACAAGACCCAGCGTTTTATCAACAGCTTTGGGCAACCATTCTAAAGGGAGAAATCTGGCAAGGGGAGATCATCAACCGGCGAAAGGACGGAAGCCTTTACACCTTACAGATGAGCGTCGCACCAGTACGGGGTGAGCACGGCAAAATCACCCACTTCATTGCCACGGAACAGGACATCACGGCTCGCAAGCTATTGGAGCAGCAATTAATCCAGGCGCAGAAGATCGAAGCCGTGGGGCGGCTGGCGGGCGGGGTGGCCCACGATTTCAACAACCTGCTTACCATCATCAACGGGTATGCCGAGCTTCTCACCGAGCAGACCTCTGCTGAGGACCCGCGGCGGGACCATCTCAAGGAAATCCTGATGGCGGGTGAGAGGGCGGCTGGGCTGACGCGGCAACTACTGGCTTTCAGCCGCCGGCAAGTCCTGGAACCCAGAGTCCTGGACTTAAATAGCGTCCTTACCGAGGTAGAAAAGATGCTGCGCCGCCTGATCGGTGAAGACGTGGAGTTAGTAACGTCGTTGAAGCCTGACCTGGGGCACGTCAAAGTCGATCCGGGGCAGATCGAGCAGGTCGTCATGAACCTGGCGGTCAATGCTCGGGACGCCATGCCGGAGGGTGGAAAACTCTATCTTGAGACCTCCAACGTGGATGTGGATGAGGATTACGCGCGCAGCCATCCCAGTATCATGCCGGGCAAGTTCGTCATGGTGGCCGTGAGCGACACGGGTTGCGGAATGGACGCCGAAACCCAAACCCATATCTTTGAGCCCTTTTTCACCACCAAGGAGAAGGGCCATGGAACCGGTCTGGGATTAGCTACGGTCTATGGGATCGTCAAGCAGAGCGGTGGCTTCATCTGGGTTTACAGCGAACCCGGACAGGGTTCCACGTTTAAGATTTACTTCCCCTGCGTCGAGGAAGCTGCGTCCACCACCGAACCAGCCGATTTCGCTGCTAAGCCGGCCAAAGGTGCAGAAACTGTCCTGGTAGTCGAAGACGAGGAAGGCGTCCGGTCGCTGGTTTGCAAAACGCTCAAATCGAAAGGCTATAAGGTACTGGAAGCAACCGGAGCCGCACAGGCGCTTCAGATCGTCGAACAACTTACAGAACCCATTCATCTGCTGCTGACCGACGTGGTGATGCCCCAGGCCGGCGGCAAGGAGTTGGCCAAGCGTTTATCCACCCTGCGTCCCGGGACGAAAGTGCTTTACATGTCGGGGTACACGGACGATGCCATTGTCCGCCACGGCATCCTGGAGGTGGGCACGTTTTTCCTCCAGAAACCCTTCGCGCCGGATGCGCTGGTACGGAAGGTCCGCGAGGTTCTGGATAGGAAGCCGGAGACTCTGCAGTAGCCGGCTCCCAAGGGTGCGCTGGTCAGTACATAGCCTACATCCAGTCGGACATTATGGCCTTCAGAGATGTCCCAGAAGTTGCCTGTAGCGGGGCATAGCGAGCGAGGTCCCACTAAAAACCCCTGACCTGGGACACTCCCATGGAATTGGAAATCGACCGCGCGGGATTCCGGCTCTATTGGACCACCCTCTGCAAAACACGAAAGCGATTGGGTGGCGGAAAAAGAATCTCCCATGAGATCCGCCAATTGATTTTCCAAATGGTTGCCGAGAATGCCACCTGGGGTGCTCCGCGCATTCATGGCGAACTCCGCATGCTCGGCTTTGAGGTTTCCGAACGAACCATCTCGCGATGGATGCGACGCGCACCCAGAAATCCTGAGCCTGCCCAGCGTTGGCGGGCATTTCTCCGTAATCACCGCGAAGCCATCGCGGCCATGGACTTCTTCACCGTTCCCACCCTTATTGTGTGCAGACAGTAGATATGCGCAGTGAAGTGCTTTAACTTGGCGATTGGCAAGGGGTGCGCGTCGGTGGACTCAACATAATATCTCGTCCGATTGGCGGAGCTCGCTTCAGGGTTGCCATGCACGTATGTCCTTCGGCGGTTTACAGAGAACGGAGCCAGTCAAGAATGCCTGTGTTCTCCTGCCAGCATGGGATCGCCTGGACTGGCGAGGACTCATTGATTTTCTCAAGCGCGTTTCGTTTCATCTCCAGATTCGCTCTCGCATAAATCTGAAAGGATTTCTCCTGCTGGGACCAGTTCCTTTGCTTGGCCTTTGCTCAGCGCACCTATCGCGAAAGCTTGCGGGACATCGATGCCTGTCTGCGCGCTCGGCAACCGGGGCTCTATCCTGCGGGCTTCCCCGGGCACGTTTCGCGGGCCACACTCGCCGACGCCAACGAGCGCCGCGACGGGCGCATCTATGCCGATTTCGCGCGGGTTTTGATCGGCATCGCTCGCGACCTTTACCGCCACGAATCTTTGGGTGTCGAGCTGTCCGAGGTGGTCTAGGGGCTCGATTCGACGAGCGTCGATTGGTGTCTGTCGCTGTTCCCTTGGGCGGCGTTCCGCCACCCCCGAAGCGCACTCCAACTGCACACGATGCTGGACCTGCGGGGCAGCATTCCGATCAGTGTTGATGTGACGGGCGGTCACCTTCACGATGTAAACTTCCTGGATGAACTTCTGCTGGAAGCCGGGGCGTTTTATTGGTTCGACCGCACCTACGTCGATTTCGCCCGCCTGTATCCCTTCACGCAGGCTTGTGCTTTCTTCCTCACGCGCGCCAAAAAGAAATATCAGTTCTATCGTCGATCCTCGCGACCCGTCCCGCGGTCCACCGGCCTGCGCTGCGATCAGACGGTTCGGCTCAGCGGAGTCAAAACCGCGCAGCGTTATCCTGCTCCTCTGCGTCGCGTCGCCTACTTCGATGCCGAAAAGAATTTGCGGCTCGTTTTCCTGACCAACAATTTTCTCTTGCCCGCCTTGACGATTGCACAACTCTGTCGAGCGCGCTGGCAGGTGGAACTGTTCTTCCGTTGGATCAAACAGCACCTGCGCATCAAAGCCTTCTAGGGCACCTCGGAGAACGCCGTGAAGACGCAGGTGTAGTTCGCGCTCGCGGTTTATGTCCTCGTAGCCATCCTCAAGCAGCAGCTCGGCCTCGACCTGAGCTTATACAAAATTCTCCAGATTCTCAGCATCACGATTTTCGAAAAAACCCCGATTTTAGAGGTCTTTTCCCACTCCGCTGCGGAAAGCGAAGGTTCGACTTTCGCTAACCAACTGAGGCTGTTTGACTTTTAACCGGACAGCCGTGCCAAGAAACAAGAATTTGCAGCTGCCGTTCGCCAGGATCTCAGCCGCGACGAAACCTGGTGCGATTCGTCCTCGTCTCAGGGTGAAAACGGAGCCTGAACTCGGTCAAGAGGCGCTTTGAGGAGTGCGAAGGTCTCTCGGGGTGGAAACCAGAGTGTTCGCGCCTGCGGCGTGAACATTTCAAGGACGGGCGAAAAGTGGCACCGGGTCAGGCAGCCCGATCGTAACGTTGATGCAGCCCGCCGAGTCGCCCTTGAGACAGGACGCGACCTAAGATTCTGGAGGGAGTTCTACGGTTCGGAGTTCCCTTCCGGAGTCCAAGAACCGGGCGGTCATGGGGGTACAACTCGACAACTCAACACCCATATTACTGAATCTCGAGAAGTCTGTTACCTGTGGCATCCGTGGTACGCTCGATCCGGTCTGGATTTATGAGACTCTCATCAAGAACGGCCAAGCAGTATTCCGGTGCGGCATCGAGGAGAACCAAGAGGCTCGGCACTTGGAAATACCGCAATGGATGTTCGATCCTGCCCCGTGCTCTCGGATGCGTAGGATGGCAGTTCCCACGGTGGCCTGCGAAGCGCTGTGGGATTTGAAGGTCCTGCTTCAAGGTGCATCCCTCGGTCGCCCAGGCGTTGTGCTACAAGCTCAGCATCATTCCTTGCTAGCCCTAGGAGGTGCTGATGCGAACGTCAGGGAACCGACCGACAGTCGCTCAATTGAAATTGTTTCGTCCGCCCCACTCGAGCCCGTCCTGGCCGGGGCTGCCCCGAGAAATCAAACAGAAGACCGTGAAGCTGCTGGCGCAACTGCTGCGCGGGCACTTGAGCAGAGTCCTCGCCTCCGGCCCTCCAAAGGAGGCGCGGCATGAGTGACAAGATCAAGACGCAGCATCTCGAGCGCAAGGCGATCCGGTATGTTCGCCAGTCCTCGGCTTACCAGGTCAGCCACAACTTGGAAAGCCAGAAGTTGCAGTATGCCATGCAGGAACGCCTCGCACAGCTAGGCTGGCGCGAGATCGAGGTCGTGGATGAAGACCTGGGCCGGTCCGCGGCCGGGACGGTGATGCGTGCAGGGTTCGAACGCATGGTGGCGGAGGTATGTTTGGGCAAGGTGGGAGCGGTGGCGGCACGAGAGGTATCCCGCTTCGCTCGCAACAGCCGAGAGTGGCAACATTTGGTGGAAGTGTGCCGGGTTGTCGATACGGTACTGATCGACCAGGAGATGGTTTATTCACCTCGGCAAAGCAATGATCGCTTGCTGTTAGGTTTGAAAGGAAGTTTGAATGAGTACGAACTGGACCTGTTGCGCCAGCGCTCGGTGGAAGCACGACGCGAAAAGGCGAGGCGGGGCGAGTTACTGGTGGCAGCGCCGGTCGGTTATCTCAAGACCGAAGCGTCCGGTTGGGAGAAAGATCCCGACCGTCGGGTGCAACAAGCCATCCTGCTGGTGTTTCACAAATTTCTCGAGCTAGGGAGCGCCCGTCAGACCTTGTGGTGGTTCCTGGAACACGGTTTGCAGCTCCCCCTGCACACCCCCCAAGGTGGGACCGGCTGGAAGCGGGCGGCTTCGTTCAAGTCGCCTTCACGCTTTCTAACAAATGGGGGAATCCAAAGAGAAACAGCGGCAACTCGGCCCCATGCCTCGACAATTTCCTTGGCCCCCCTCGGCAACGCAAACCAATCGCGGTTTCGCCACTTGGGTGTCGTCATGCTACTTGGCTTTTCCCGATAGGTCAGACCGCACCCGGTAATCCCGCGATCTGGACTTTGTCCAGCCGCTCATGCACATCCTTGGCCGGCGAAAGATACCGCATTGTCGTTTCCAAGGACTTGTGACCCATCCAGTGTTGAACCGTGCGCACGTCGAACCCCGAACGTAGCATGCGGGTCGCATAGGTGGAACGGAATCTGCGAAGAAGAAAATGCGCCGGGATCAGCTTGGCGCGCTCCGCAATCGCCTTGCACTTGTCCAACAAGTGGAGCTCGCGATTGCCACGCGGTGAGGGGAAGACAAAGCGGCTGCCATCCTTGCGAGGATGAACCTTAAGAAGTTCGATCAATTGCCTCGGGGAGATCGATGCTGCGCGTGAGCCCCGCCCGGCCCTGCTTTTTCAGGAATTGCGCCACGATGATCATATTGTGGATGACGCTATTGTTGTCGAGTTGGTGTTTCTTCTTGAGGTGCACCATGAATTCATTGAGATCGTCCGCGGAGATAGATTCTACTGCCGAACTGCTGCCGGACTTCGTCGTTATTTGTACTTGACTGAATTCGGAAATCTTAACCGTAGAGCTGGCACAGCACTTCGGCTGGACCTTTGCTTGCAAAGCTGTAAAATGCTCAAAGTCGGCCAATCGGCAATTTGCTGAAAAGCCAATGCTTGTGGATTTAGCAGCAATTTCAAAAAGCATCGCCATTGCGACATAAAGTTGCCGCACCACGTTTTGAACACGCTGCTATAACCCCAAATTGGAGGTCAAAACCAAAATGAAGAGACGTGGATTCCTGAAAACCGCTCTGGCTTCTGCTGCCAGCTTGTCTACCAATCCCCTGCTCATGGGGATTCCAACGGAGACCAACTTGGTGAAAGGTGGCGACCTGAGGGCCACCATCGGGGCGGATGGTAATCCTGTCCACATTCAGTCCGGTTCGGGCGGGTCGCAACGTGTGTGGCTCGACAGCCCCCCCACTTTGAGCGTGCGCAATGAAGTCACTGGGGTCAGTGACAGCCCCATTGGGGGACAAATCAAGGCACTGGACTTGGCGGTTTCGCCAAAATGGTCGTCGAGCCGCTTCGGACTTGTCTGGGATCTCAGCTTTGAGGGTTCGGGAAAGCGCACGGGACATGAGGTTACCATCGATTTGCCCGTACTTTCGCCCGGATTGAGGATTTTCACGCCCTCTAACGATCCCGAGTCGCCGGTAAGCGCGCGGCCGACCTACCGCCCTGTGGCTTATGGGTCCCCCGGTTGGAGGACGGGGACCGCGTACGTGCTGCCGCTCATTACCGTTCAGGATCCCAAGACGGATCAGGCTCTCACGGTGGCCTTGCCCCCGAACGTCAACATACCTCACCTTCAATTTGAGTGGATCGGGGGACGTATTCTGCGGTTGACACTCGGCCATCGTGCCATGGGAGAGGGAACGGCGTCACCTCTGCGCCTGTTGTTCTACTCGCATGCCGCCGATTATCGGGGCGCGCTGAAGGCATATAGCGACGAGTTTCCCGAATACTTCGAGCCACCCCTCGCGCGCGGCCACTCCGAGGGAGTGTTCTGGTATCACCACATCCAGGACTATCCCGATTACGCGGAAATGTCGCGCCAACACGTTCGCTATATGTGGTCAAGTTTCTGGTTCAGATACCTGGGGGACTACCTGCCGGAAGGCCGGGAGTGGGCGCCCTACACCTACGCCAAGCATTGGAAATTGGGCCAGATGATGAGCGACGCGAAAATCAACGCCTTCATCGCCGAAATGAAGCAGCATCAAATTGGAATCTTTGCATACTTCAATGTGACCGAATACGGCGGCGCCGGGGGAGTGGACGGGAGCGCCGAAGTGGCGACCCATCTGCTGCAAACGACGTTTGCCGATTCACTCGTGAAAGACGTGCAGGGGCGCGAGATCCCGACTTGGGAGGGCGCCTGCCTCGTCAACCCACGCCAGGACGGACCAATTTGGGCCGAGTTGCAGCGGCAGTGCGAGCGCCATTTCCCGCGACTGCCGGACTTCGAAGGCTTCGTCATCGACCGCCTGGATTGGGCCAGCAAGTATGATCACGGGCACGACGACGGATTCACCATGATCGGGGCGACCGCCCCGTTGAGAACATGGCGCAACCGGTGGCCGCGGCCGTGCAGTCGATCTGCCGTGTGGCGCATGGTCAGCACAAACGGGTGTTCGTGAACCAGTTTTGGCGTGTGGAGCTTCTCCGCGACGTCGATGGTTATTGCCAGGAGCACGATTACGTCCCGGCGCTCGCCTACCTTGCGCCCTACCGTCCGGTTTCCGCCTGGGAAAAGCCGAAGGATTACCAGGGCGACCTGCTGGAGTTCGAAAAGCAGATGAAACTGCGATTGCAATGCGCGGTCTTCCCGCAGATGATTGCGCACGAGTTTCCGATTTCGCAGCAAAAGCCCAATCCGCGTGCCGCCGACTTCCTGGAGCTGTATGCTCCGCTGTTTGAGCCCCTGATCGGCAAGCGCCAGGTGCTGCTGCCCCACTGCGTGGCGGCGACCGGCGCGAACGATGTGAACCTTTTCCTCAATGGCGCGGGGGCGTATGTGGCGCCGCTTACCTCGCGCTTGCGGCATCGCTCGCGTGGCGCAGCGCTGGTGGAAGAGGTCACCGTCACCATAAAAACTCCCGACGCCGGAGAAATTCGGTCAGCGGAAGTCTTCTCGGCGGATGGCCCGCCTTATATCGCCCAGGTTTCCGCTTCCCGCGGCGTGGCTGCCATCCAAGTAGCGAAACACGGCACGGCATCAGTACTGGTGGCAAGAAAGTAGCGCTGAGGTGCGTGCCATGGCCATCCTGGCCATGCCCAGTGCACGGGCAGGAGAAGCTGTGAAAAAATCCCATCAAACCTTTCACCGCGGAGACGCTGAGGCGCAGAGGTTTGAAAACAAAGGGTCATTTCTCTGCGTCTCAGCGTCTCAGCGGTGAAATTGGTATTTTTTCACACCTTCGGATGCCCGTGGCACGCCGTGTGCGGCCGAACGCCGAAGTTCACAGAAAGGATCTCCCAACCGATGCGCGTTCGAAAAGTCTTCATCCTTCTTGGCCTCTTCGTTGCCGCTCCCTGCTGGGCGGAGAACAACCTCTCAAATGCATTCATAAATGTTAGCGTGAATTCTCAAACCGGCACCTGGAGTTGTTCTTGGAAAGATGGCGCGCCGATCTTCACGCGTGGAACAGCAACCGTTGTCACCGCGACGGGCGTGCTGAAAAGCACGGACGAACGATTCCTTCGTAAAGCGGAGGAGTCACCCTTCCTGGATGTCCTGGGTGGTGGCAAGCAGATCGTCCTGTCTCTCTCCGAGCGCCCCTCCGGACTGAGCTGGCAGGTCGCCATCAAGGTTTACGATCAATTCGCCGGCCTGCGCATCGATTGGCACCTCGACAACTCCGCCAAAAGCAAACTCGAGTTGAAAACCGTCACGGTGCTCGAGGCGGATGCCCCCACCCCTGACCGCGGCTATCCTTCAGGCATACCCGTGCTGACCAGCGGCTTCAATTCGTGGGATTACAGCCACGTTGCCAGGGTGAGGTCCAGCGAGATGGCCCATAGTTCTGACTTTTTCGCGGTGGAAGCTTCCAAGCTGGTCACCGGATTCCTCTCCGCCGCTGTGGCGTATGGAACGTTCGAGTACAGCCTAAGGTCAGAACACACTTTGACGCTCAGATCCACGGCCGAGTTCAATGTGCTGGTCGAGCCCGGAAAATCACGGGATACGGATCCCCTACTAGTGCTCTTTCCCACCGACATTTTCGAGGGGCTGGAGCACTACGCCGCGGCGGTCGAGAAGTTCAATGGAATTCATCCCAGGCAATATTCCAGCACGACCTGGTGCAGTTGGTACGCCGGGTACGGCCGGGCCGAGCAGGCGAACCTGGGGGCTTTGGAAAAGGCCATGACGGTCAACGCCCGGGTCATGAAGCCGCTCGTGCCACTTGGCGCCGACACGCTGCGCGTCGTGGATGACAGCAACGATCAACGCTACGGCGACTGGAATTTCCCCTTCGTCCCTCACGGCATGGGCCGCCTCGCCGATTCACTCCACGCGGAGGGAATGAAGGCTGGGATGTGGCTCGCGCCGGCCTGGGCGTCAGAGAGTTCTGACCTCTTCAAGCAGCATCCGGATTGGCTCCAGCGCGACGCTTCCGGCGAGTTGGTTACTAGCCGGCAATTTTATGGAAACCTCATGCATTTCCTGGATGCCTCGAATCCAGCGGCACGGAAAAATCTCCACGACCTCTTCACCCAGATCCGCAATTGGGGCTACCAGTATGTCATGACGGATTTCCTCTACATGTTTACTCTGTCAGACCATTACCAGGACCCGCACCAGACGCGGGCGGAGGTCTACCGCGCGGCGCTGAAGACGATTCGTGAGGCCCTGGGCCCCGACATTTACCTGTTGGGCTGCGGCGCGCCGCAACTGGCTTCCGTGGGTCTCGTGGATGGCATGAGAATTGGTCCCGACGCCTGGGGGCGGGTAGGTTTTGAGAACATCGCGGCGCGTTATTTTGAGGCGGGCAAGTGGTGGCTTAATGACCCCGACGCGCTGGTGGGTAATAACCGCCCCGTGGAAGGCTTTCGTGCCTGGGCCACGCTGGCCTCCGTCAGCGGCAGCGTTCTGACCATCGGGGACGACCTGAACATGTTGAGCGCTGAGAAATTGGATATCCTCAAACACATTCTGCCCGCGCGGGGGAAGGTTAGCCGGCCCGTCGATCTCTTTTCTGCGCAGCCGAACCACGTGTGGTTTCTTCCGACGGACGTGGGTGCGTCCAAGTCAGGTGTGCTCGGTGTGTTTAACTGGGACGGAACCGAACCCTGGAAGCAGCGCCTTGTGCCGAAGGAACTCCTGAAGACGAATCAACATGTTCTCGTTTACGACTTCTGGGACGATTACTCGATCGACGCATCGGATGGCGAGCTTACCGCTGAGGTTCCCCCGGGCGAGACAAAAACCCTCTGCCTCGTTGAGTCCACGGGAAAGCCGCAAGCGCTGGCTGTGTCCAACTATCTTCCTCAATCAGGCTACGGACTGGATGCCGTGGCGTGGTCAGACGCCGATCGGACCCTGGGGGGAAAGACCACCGGTGTGAATGGCGACCTTTATCACATTACGTTCTATGCCCCTGACGGTTATGCCCCCGACAAAGCGACGGTGAATGATGCAGAGGTGTTTCTGGTCAGCCAGAAGAAGAACGTGTGGGTCATTCCCGTGACGGGGAACGGCGCCAGCGTGAGTTGGTCGGTTCATTTCAAGTAATTAAGTTTACCCCCTAGCCCCCTTTTGGGGGAGAGGGTGCCCCGATGCATCGGGGCGGGTGAGGGGGTTCAACCGTCACCCTATTAGGCAGATGTCAGGAAAACAGAAGGAAGGGACCTGCGATGAAACATCGGGACAGAGTTCTTATAGCGCTCAATCATGAGCAGCCGGACAGATGTCCGATGCAGATCAGCTTTACGCCGGAGTTTGCTTCCCGGCTCCGCCTGGACATGCTCCACAAGAGCGGGGTAGCGCACAACCCGCACGGTGGGGGAAACACCTACGAGCTGGAACGCGCTCTGGATGAAGATATGCTGCTGACCTCGGTGGGCTGGGCGAATTGCTACTACCAGGAGCCGGGCGATTACACGGACGAATGGGGGATAGGGTGGAAGCAATGTGAGTACACCACCCGGTACGGCAAGGGGAGCTACACGGAGATGGCCACACATCCCCTTGCTGAGGATGCGGCTCTTGAAACTTACCATCCCCCGGACCCCACCCGCCCGGAACTCTACGAGGATGCGGCGCGGACGCTGCGGGACTTCCAGGATGAATTCTGGATTGTGGGCGTCACCGTAACGACGATCTTCGAATGTGCCTGGGCGTTGCGCGGGCTGGAACAGCTCCTGATGGACTTCGCGCTCAATCCTGAAATCGCGGAGAGGATTCTCGACATTCCCTATCAATACCATTTGACTGCAGCCAAGCGGCTAGTGGAGATGGGCGTCGACATGGTCTGGACGGGTGACGATGTGGGCGGGCAGAACGCCATGATCATCTCCCCGGACTGCTGGCGCAAATTCCTTAAGCCGCGCCTGGCCAATTTCATTGCCGAGCTCAAAGCTATCAATCCGCAAGTGAAGGTTGCCTATCACTCCGACGGCATGATCACGCCGATCATTCCCGAACTGATCGAGATCGGTGTGGATGTCCTGAACCCCATTCAACCTGCCTCCATGGATCCCGCCCAGATCAAACGCGAGTTCGGAGACAAGCTCTGCTTTTGGGGATGCATCGACGAGCAGCATACCCTGCCGTTTGGAACTCCCGAGGAGGTTCGCCAGGAAGTCGAGGAAAGGCTCAAAACGATGGGCAAGAACGGCGGCTTGATCCTGGCCCCCACTCACCACGTGCAACTGGACACGCCGATGGAAAACTTCTGGGCTATGCAGAAAGCCATCACCGAAACAACCTAATTGAAGCCCACCACCGAGATGTCATCCGGGACGCGCCGCCCTCAGATGGATCAAGTCCCCCGGGATTCCTTATTCCGCCTTCCCACCTGAGTACAGGAACTCCCTCACCACCTCCGGTCTGTACTCTCGCAGACGGCGGTCCTTCCAGTCAGTTATCCCTTGATAGAAATTGGGCGCGTTCAAATCGATCGTGGCCACCGCTGCCGTTCCGCGTTGGGGCGCTTGGGCGATCCGTTTTCCGTCATGGTCCATGATGTAGGTGGGGTGATCGTAGCCGGAGGTGACAAGGAATACCTGGTTCTCGATGGCGCGCGCTGTGGCCAGCACCTCGTCTCCACCCCAGATCGGCAACAGGATGATTTCCGCCCCCCGCTGAGCGAGTTGGCGCGCCGGTTCCGGGAAAAACACGTCGTAACAGGTCATGATGCCGACCGTTCCAAAATCCGTGCGGAAGACGGGGAACTCATTCCCCGGGGTCAATTGCACCATCTCACCGCGCGGAAGGAACACCTTGCGATACCTGCCCACCAGCTTGCCCTCGCGGTCCATGAGCACAGCAGTGTTGTATGCGGCGCCGCGCTCCCGCTCATAGAGGCCGGCGGCAACGTAGGCGTGCTTGGCGCGGGCGAGCTCTCCCAGGCGGGCGGTGGTGGGACCGGGCACCGGTTCGGCAACCTCCCCGCAGGTGAGGCCGCTCGCGTCCGTACCCACCACGCTGATGCCCTCCGGCAGCAAAATAAGGTCGGTGTGAGCGGGAGCCAGGCGCTCCGCCGCCTCGATGAACTGCCGCACACTCTCCGCGACCGTGCCCGTGTTCGACGGCTTCAGGTTGATCGTGGCGATCGTCACCTTGCGCGGTTGGGGCGCAGGGATCTCATCGAAGGAAATGTCGTCCCACCAGACCATGCCCATTGCCGCGTGGGCCAGGAAAAGTTCCAGAACGACGTAGGTTGCCCCAGCCGGCGCCGGGACCTCGAGACTCACCTCGGTCCATCGGCCTTTACGCACGGAACGGGCGGCATAATCCACTCGGTCGTCATTTCCGATCTGCTTGCCGTCTGGCTTTTGCCAGTAAAGGTCCGGAACGATCTGCCAATTCTCGCTGGTCACGCCGACGGCCCGGTAGTGGGCCACAAACCTGTACCAGGCGCCTTCCTTGATGCCGGTGAGGGTGCGCTGCCATCCTCCGAAGGCAGCAATGTTGCCGTCTCCGGAGACTCCGAGCGAGCCGGCCTCGCCGCAGGAGACGGCCGGATCGACAAAGGTTCGAGGCGCAGTCTCCGCCCGGACGCTCCAGGCGGTCCAACCCGCGGGGTCGGGGCCGAAGCCCGACTGGTGAAAATGGACTCCGTCAGCGAGCGCGCCGCTTGCGCCAAGCCGGCCGTCCATTCCGGCCGCGGTCATACCCAACGCGCTGTTCCTCAAGAACTCTCTTCGATTGATCATGGCAATAGTTTCTCCTGAAATTCGATTTACGCCTGGCATGGAGTCGATGTTGCGGAGTCAGACTTTAACACAATCCGTTCGCTTCCATCTCTCAAAACCAGAGCAAATTGCCAACCCCTGAGAGAAACGCGGCGTGTCCGCGTAGCCCAGGCGCTCCTGCCTGCGCCGTTCTCCCTCCCCGGCAAGGAGTGGCGGCGTTATGTACTTGCTTGTGTGCCGAAACCAAATGCCAGGGACACGCCCCCCGGTGAATAAACCGCTCTTTGCGTAGGTATCTTGGGATGAGTTTCCAAGATTCCGTGCTAGCATAAGCAGGGCACAAAACCTTAGGTCCAACGTGGAGGCTCACCTTTAAACGGCCTGACCTCCTACTTCGGGTGGATTTCCACCGCAGTGGAGTTGTATCCCGACCCATTTCAGAGGTGGGGGCAATTTCGCTTTTAGGCTTTCGCGTGAGCTGAACTTTTCCCGTTTGGGGGGCTGGGGATTCGAGGACCCTCAGGAACCGAAAAACTTTCGAAAGGGAAAAAGGGAATGCCCGCATCTCCGAAAACTCCTGCCAGCCTTCCCAAGAGAACCAATTGGTGGGGCGCCTTCGTCATTGGCCTCGCCGGGACCATCCTCGTCACGGGTGTCGCGCCCTTCGCCGTACAGGGCATGGGGGCGGCATCAATACCGGTCTTTCTTCTGGTCAGCGTCGCAGGAATGGTTTTATGCCAATGCCTTGCGGAACTGGCCGCCATGATGCCGGACCGCACCGGCGGTCTGCCCTCCTACGCGTTCGAGACCTTCAAAGGTTTTAGCCCGGGTGTGGCGAAGCATGTGGGTGGGCTCTCCGCCTGGAGCTATGGTCTGGGATGGTTTCCGGTAGCGCCCCTCAATATGATTCTCGCCGCAAAATACATCGCGGAGCTCTGGAAGATTCCTTTGGGCCGGGAGCTCACGCCCGTCGGTGCGCCGATCAACCTCAACGTGCTCATCCTCAGCATCGTCGGCCTGCTCATCCTGTTCGTCCCGTGCTACCTCGGTATCCGGCTGGGGGCACGATTCGCCACAGTGCTGGGCGTCGTCTCGATGGTGCCGTTGACCCTGCTGATCTTCATCCCCTTCTTGCGTCCCGCGACTCTCCATTGGAGCAATGTCGCGGGATTCCGTCTCGCTGACCCGAAGGCTGGCACATTCGCATTTTTCATCAGTTGGATTTTCATCATGACTTATTCGGTGCTCGCTACGGAAGCGGCCGCTTGCTATATCGGGGAGTGCAAGGACTCGACCCGCGACGCCAAGATCGCCATGAGCGCCTCCGGTCTGTACGGGTCGTTCATCTACGTGGCCATTCCCCTGCTCCTGGTGGCCGTGTTGGGCAGGTCTGAAGTCGATCCCCTGACGGCATTCCTGTCTTATACGGAAGCCATCTTTGGCGGCGAGGGTTGGGTGAAATGGATCATCGGCATCCCGCTCATCGTGGCGCTGCTGCTGTCCGTCCTGAACGCGATCATGGGCTGCGGCCGGTCGCTCTACCAGGTGGCGCAGGACGGAGTGATTCCCAAGTTCTTCCAACACACCAACCGCCACGGCGTGCCGGACTTTGCCATGGTCTTCAATCTGGTGGCGTCGATCATCGTCGTGTTCCTCGGTTCGCCTTTGGAGATCTACATCTTCTCGAACATGGGTTATCTGCTCGCGCTCGCCTTGGCCCTGATCGGCTATTTCCTGTACCGGCAGAAATACCCCGCGCTCAACCGCCCGGTACGAATGCCAGGGTTCCTCAGGCACATCGCCCTGGCCATCGGGGTGTTCTTCCTCTTCGTGTGGATCTACGGCGGCTACTATGCTGCCGATATCGCCGTAGGACCGGGAAGACGCTGGCTGTTTTTCTTGGGACTCGGAATCTGCTTCCTCTACTTGCCGCTGCACGCCTACCGCCGATACGTCGATGACCGCAGGCCCTCAAGAGAAGACTTACTGGGGACAGTCACCGTCGACTCAGCGGCCACCGATGCGGAGTCTTGAGTTCTTGATGGAAAGCCGGAAAAGCCGCATGTGAAAAGTCATAGGAAAAAAACGCATGTGGGCGGGGGAATATGTGGGACCTCGCCCGCTATGCCCCGCGGAGAGTAACAAGTGGGACAGTCCCACGGTGACAAATAGTCGCCGACTTGCAAATGCCGAGGAGGTGAGCAAGCGATACCGGACCCGACTTCCACGCCCCATGTCGAGGAGCCGGACGTGCAGATTTCCCGCCTTCGGCTCGCACCCCCACTCTGGTAAAATGGTTTAGAGCAACTCTCGCTGGAGCCCCACATGCCGAAGAAGCGTATCGCCGAACCCAAACCGGTACTGGCCCAGGAAGGGGCCATGCACATTCGTGTCCTGGGCATCGTACTCGCCGGCGGCAAGGGAACCCGGCTCTTTCCCCTCACGCGGGAACGCGCCAAACCTGCGGTTCCCTTTGGAGGCAAATACCGGATCATCGATTTCGTTCTCAGCAATTTCATCAACTCCGGAATCAATTCGATTTATGTGCTCACCCAGTTCCGCAGCCAGTCGCTGCTCCAGCATTTGAGCGAAGGATGGCAGTTCAGCGGAGTCCTGAAGAACCACTTTATCATCCCCGTGCCGGCCCAGATGCGTTCGGAGGACGAAACCTGGTACCAGGGGACGGCCGACGCCATCTTGCAGAACCTCAACCTCATCCAGCAGTCCAACACGCACGTGGTAGCCATCTTCGGCGGCGATCACATCTACCGCATGAACATCGCCAGCATGATCGACTTCCACATGGCCAGGCACGCGGAAGTAACCGTCGCCGCCATCCCCGTACCCCGAAAGCACTCCGCCGAATTCGGCGTCATCGAGGCCAACAAAGATGGAAGAATCCTGGCTTTTCATGAAAAAAACGCCAATGCGCCTACCCTGCCCGGCGATCCCAGCCAGGTCTACGCCTCCATGGGCAACTACATCTTCGACAAGGAAACGCTGGTGGATCTGCTCGAGGCCGACGCCAATGACCCCGCGAGTCACCACGATTTCGGCAAGGATATCCTGCCCAAGCTCGCCGGCAACGCCCCCCTTTACGCCTACAACTTTCAGACCAACCGCATTCCCGGCGAGCCCGAAGGCTCCATCCCCTACTGGCGCGATGTCGGCACCATCGACGCCTATTACGAAGCCAACATGGACCTGCGCTCGGTCATGCCCGAGCTCAACTTATACAATCGCGAGTGGCCCCTGCGCAGTGCCAGCTACCCTGACCCACCCGCCAAGTTCACCTTCGACGAAGCCCATCGGCGCGGCGAGGCCATTGACAGCATCGTGTCCGGCGGGTGCATTCTTTCCGGCGGTATCGTACGCAACTCCATTCTCGGACGCGGCGTCCGCGTCCACACCGGCGCCCACGTGGAAGGCAGCATCATCATGGACAACTGCGACATCGGCCGCCACGCCATGGTGCGCCGCGCCATCCTGGATAAGAACGTGCGTGTTCCTGAAGACGCTTCGATCGGCCACGATCTCGATGCCGACCGCGCGCGCGGCTGGCACGTAACCGATTCCGGCATTGTGGTCATCGGCGGAGAACGCAGCACGGTGCCGGTGGCGGCGCTGGTCATCTAATGAATCTTGCAAAATATAGTGACACTCATTCTTTGTAGCGGCGCTCTATGAGCGCCGAAAATCCGGCGGTCGCAGACCGCCGCTACAGCAGCTCAGGCTCCAAACAATCGAAGCATCTTGTCGCGGGAGAGGTCGATGTGGCTTGCCATGGCTTCGCGGGCTACCTCCGGCTGATGCGCCCGCAAGGCGCTGATAATTTCCTGATGTCCAATCCAGCCCGGAACACTCTGCGTGCAGATGGTATCGAGCCGCTTCACATAACAGAGGACCAGTGAAACCTGGCTCGCGATGCGCGCGTTCATGGAGAGCTCGGCCAGCCGGAGGTGGAAAGCGCCATTGGCGGCAAGAATCTCGGTGAACGGCGCCCCGTCAGTAGTTTCGATGGCCACGATTCCTTCCAATTCCTTGATGACCTCCGGGCTGGCGGATTGAGCTACGCGTTCCGCCGCAAAGCACTCCAAAACTTTCCGATACTCATAGAGTTCCACGATTTCGCGAATCGAAATGGGCGCGACCAGATAGCCCTTCCGTGGAATTCGCTTCAACCAGCCATCCTGAGCCAAGCGGCTGAAGGATTCACGGACCGGGGTGCGGCTGGTTCGGCACCGCGAGGCGAGGTCAATCTCTGAGAGGATATCGCCCGGAGCCAACTGCGCCTCCACCAGCCATGATTTCAGCAAACGGTAGACCCTCTCCACCTCACCCAGGTGTTCCGCTTTGGACCTGGAGCGCTTATTGGTAAGTGTTGCCATGAAATGCTTACCCCCCTAAAATAATTCTCACCGCAGAGGCGCTGAGGCGCAGAGAAGAGAAAGGTATCAGGTGTTAGTGAAACCCTAATGTCCTGAGTCAGAAGTTCGCTGATTATTAGAGAACCCCCTCACCCCCCGGCCCCTCTGTCGCCGCGGCGACCGAGGGGAGAGTTGAACTTCCACCCTCGCCCCTTTGGGGGAGAGGGTGGACCGCCACCGGCGTTTTCATCAGCCGGGGTGGGACGGGTGAGGGGGTCGACTTTGAACCCATTGAGACTTCGTCTGCGAACTTCTGACTCAGGACCCTAAAACCTAACACCCGAAACCTCACTCCTGAAACCTGGCACTTCCTTTGGTCTGTGCCTCAGCGTCTCCGCGCCTCTGCGGTGAATTAACGCCTGTCCTTTTCAGTCGTAATCTCTCCAAAAAACCTTGAAACCCATCGCGTATACTGCTAGTATACCGGAATCCTCAGGAAATTTACATGTGCGGAATAGCCGGATTCTTCGACAAAACCCGGGACAACCGGAACTCGAACCTCGGGCGGATCCTCATCACGATGTTAGAGGGGCTGGCCTGCCGGGGGCCGGACTCCGCCGGGGTCGCGTTGTTTGGTTCCGGCGCCGACCACCAGAAATGGTGTCTGGAACGTGTGAAAAAATCGACTTTAACAATTTTGGCACTCTGTATTTTCAACAATATACATTGTGGATAACGGGCCGAATATCAATTTTTTCACACGTTCCTGACACCTGGGTGTGCGACAAATCTGTGTGGGTCAGGCCGCGCGGGGGCGACGGTTCTCCCAGTAATCCTCGAATTTGCCGCTCAAGCGATGGCAGCGAAGGGCGATGATGGCATTGGCCCCGCGGACCCTCCAGAACATACCGGAGCGCTTCAGCCGAGTGCCGATGAGGGTTTTGCAGCCGGCTTCGACGACCCCGGAACCTACGAACAGATGCTGACGCCGAAAGGTCGGATAGCGCATCCGTTGGGCGTTGACGGTAAAATAATCTGCCGCGTGGCGCAAGAGTTCGGCGGCTTCGGGCGTGGCTGGGAACAGCGAGCGCAAATCGCGCACTAGGGATTCGATCCGCCCGCTCTCCAACTTCTCCTCCCGTTTTCTGGTCCACCTTCGGCGGTGGCGCTCGTCGGTGGGCCAGAGCTGGCCCGACAGCTCCCATAAGTGCTGTCGGGCATGATAAAGATCCACAATCTGAATGGCTCCCGGAAAGTGCTCGGCGGTGAGGTTCCAAATCCAAGGAGCACCATCGCCGATCACCACTTTCTTTTGGGCCCGGTTCCAGCCCCGACGATATGCTTCGAGGTAGATGCGTCGCCCAAAAACCTCGGCCGTTTCGATGCCTCCCGTGTAGGTGGTGGAGCCTTCTTCGCGCGCCGGTCGGCCCCGGGCATCCCGTGTCGTCTGGGCGAAGACACAACCTAATTTCACTTCCCGCGTGCGCGCTTGCTCGCTCTGTTTCCCCGCTCGACCCTCGGTTTCCGAACTCACCACCGGTACTCCCGTCCCATCCATCTCCACATAGAGTACCGGAATTTCCGGTCCCCTCACCTGCGGCAAGTTCCGTTGCAGGCCTTGCTGGATCGAGGCTTGTTCCTGGGCAGCAATCTCGGCGCCCAGAGCCTCTGCCTGCCGTTCCACGGCCTTGGTGGTCACCTCCAACCCGGCCAGCAGTTGCAGTTGTTCTCGACCGAGCGCAAAGGAGGTTTCGCTGCCCACCACCGCCATCATCCGTCGCACCCCAGGAGAATATTCCGTGCCCTCCACATCCAGTTCCTGATCGCGGGGACTCTGTCCCCGGTGACAGGCCGGACAAACGTAATAGGGACGCTCGGTCTCGACCCGCCCCAGCACGGTCAGCAGTTGCTTCCGACGCCTGCCGCGGTAGGGGGCCCCCCGACCACAGCCGCAGGGAACTTGGCGAGGGCACTCGTCCGGGGCGGCCAGCAACTCCTCCAGCACCGCCGCCCCCGCCCGGTGCAAGGCCGCGCGTGTGGCCATCTCGACGGCTTCCAAATCCAGCGTCCCGGACTTGCGCCGCCCAGCAAAGATCACCGCCAGCAGGGACTCTACTTCTCGCGCCACTTCCCGCTGAATGGCTTCCGCCGTTTTTTTTCCTGCTCCGCCGCTTCGGCCTCCTGGGGGAGGGGGCGCTGACGGCAGATTTTTTCGTTCACCTCCACGAAGGCCCGGCGCAGTTGTTGAAACCTGCGGAACTCGGCAATCTGTCGTTCCGCCTGGTGCCGGGCGGCAGGGCTGGGGAAGGTTTCGCTGACGGTCCGGCCCTGCACCTTGTAAGTGAGCCGGAAGTTAGGGCCGTGGCCGGGATGATGGGGCTGATGACAGTGACAGTTGGACTTGCCGCAGCGGGCGGTAATGCTGGTGATCGAACCACTGCGGAGGTCACCCAGTTGGGCGATCTGGCGGATCAACTCCGCCCGTTGGTTCTCCAGGACGTTAAGGGATTGGGGCATGTTAAGGCCTCCTCTATCCTAACGTATCATATACGTTAGGATATAAGCGACAAAAAAAGAGCCAGCCCAGAGCGTTACATTTATGTCGCGCACCCCTGACACCTTTCCCACTTGATAAACCGGATCAGAAAACGTACAATTGTACGGTATGGCTTCTCTGGTCGTTGATACTTCGGTCCTGCTTGCGGTGCTGCTGAACGAACCCACGCGGCGGGCGCTGGTTAACGCCACGGAAGGATACAGTCTGGTGGGGGCGCCCTCCTTACCTTGGGAGATCGGCAATGCCCTGGTGGCGGGCGTTCGTCGAAAGCGGCTATCCGCGGCGGACGTGCAGCAAGCTTTTAGATGAAAGTATATAACTATTCGGAAGCAAGGCAGCAACTGACGGAACTGCTGAACCGCGCCAGCCGCGAAGGGGGAGTGGAGATTCGCCGCCGCGATGGGCAGGCCTTTTTGGTCCGCCCGGCCGCGCGTTCCGGTTCACCGCTGGACGTGCCGGGCATCGATGCGGGTCTCTCCCGGAAAGAAATTCTGGATCTGGTGCGCGAGAGTCGTCGATCGACCGGTCGGCTCCTGCCCAAGAGCCGCGCGCCGCACAAATCCCCGCACCGCGGAAAGCGGTCGCCGAGCCGCCAGGGTTCTGCCCTCAATCCCACCTAGGAGGAAGAAAACGGTTCCTGACACCGTTTCCCCCATCACGCGCCGAAAAGACGCTGACCACAAAAGCGGTGGTCCGCACTACCTGGTCATATCACCACATCGGCAATCTGAATTTGGAAAAAATAGTTCTTCTCCACTCCGTTGACGGTCACAGGCAGCAACACGCCAAATCTCTGGCCCTTCATGCGGCCAGGTTCAGCTGCGGCTGTCTGCGGGAAGAGAATTGTTTGAGTCCAGTCGTTAGTCGCATTACTCCA
Organism: uncultured Acidobacteriota bacterium; assembly: GCA_963804995.1. Taxonomy (GTDB): domain Bacteria; phylum Acidobacteriota; class Terriglobia; order UBA7540; family UBA7540; genus Bog-366. The sequence continues at coordinate 1,157,889 of CAWDSK010000005.1, read as the reverse complement.
GTCTATGTAGTCGGCGGGAAACACGCCATCGTTAATTCTCCCTGTCGGCGCAATAGAGGTAAGTGACTGGGCTTTGCTGCGATCTGCGAAAACGATGCCTGTGTGGATCACTCGGTGTGATTCACCGGAAGGGTCCATATACGCGGCTTTATCCCAATTTACAAGAATCGGTGAGTCTGTTTTGTTTTGGAGAGCAAATTGTACCCCTCTAGCTTCCTCGCCTACCACAAACCGAATGCTGATGATAGAATCCTCAAAAAGCAGGTTGTCACTCGCGGTCGGTTTGATTAGCCTGAAAACATATCTGAACTTGTAGGAGCTGAGTTTGGCGTCGAACTCGACACGTGCATCGGCAATCTTCTCCAGTGGTCGGCGCGGAAAGCCCTCAAAGGTAAGCGGACTTTCTAATAGCGGGCAGACCCCGCCTCTCGCCAAATCACACGCAGTGGTAGCGGTGATGATCAAACCGGTCGGAAGCGCTCGACCGTCCTTATCGAGGAGGGTAGTGTTAAATTCCACGTGGCCCCAAGCACGGTCGGTTTGGTTTGCCACAGTTCCTGACAAAAACAGAAGGTCAGGGGAATCCTTCGGCGCAATCGAAAGGTTCACCACGAGCTTTCCATAGGGGGTTGCAACTTGAAGGTTTGACTTCGTGAATGCCTTCGGTTGCTTGCCTGCAACCAGGGCGGCCCCACCTAGGACTGCACAGCTTACCAGTACCGTGAGGACGGCATAGCCACTCCATGTGCGAGTACGTGACGCCGAATTCCTCGCTTCTTGCGAGCCGCAGCCGGACACTCTAAGATTCCTCCGGTGTATCCTCAGTGATTCGAGGCTCATCATTGTTTCTCCTTTGGAGGGGGTAGCGCGGACCACCGCTTTTGTGGTCCGCGTCTTTTCGGCCCCGTGATGGAGCAGGTAGCGCAGCCGGTGGCGCGGACCGCCGGTTTTGCGGTCCGCGTCTTTTCGGTCGCAATCATGTTCACAGCGCTGTACTGTAGGGCCGTGTCGAAGTTGCGGCGTCCTTTTGTTCGGATCGATACTTCGTCATCACAGTGCGCTTGCCCCCGGCCTACTGACACGGTTTCTTCACCGTTTCTCCTGTCACTCATAGTGCGTCCACATTCGCAGCACTTTGACTGTCCGGCGCTCTGGAATGACCTGGTACACGAGCCTGTGCTGAATATTGATACGTCTTGAGTAGGCGCCGGCCAAATCGCCGACTAGTTTTTCAAATGGTGGGGGTTTTGAAAAAGGATCTTTGGCCAGCAAGTCGAGGAGCTTTTGCGCTCTCTCCCGCAGCCCCGACGCCGCAAGCCGTTTCGCGTCCTTCTGCGCTTGCCTTGTGTAAACAAGATTCCAATCGTTCACCAGCCGGGCTCTTTCTCACATTCCTCAATAGGGGTTTCCAGTCCCACCCGAATGGATTCACGCATGCCCGGCACCGATAGGAGGTAAAGGGTCTCCTGAATGGCATTCCAATCTTCCTCGGGCACCAGCACGGCATTGGCGCGCAGACTGGTAATCAAGACAGGTTGATGCGCTTCGGCCGCCTCGTCCAGAATTCGGTCAAGCTTTTCCCCTGCCTCTTTGGCATCCAGAGTGTTCATGCTGTAAGATTACGCTCTTTCCCAGTCCACGGCAAGCGAGTTGCTTCCACCCAAGGGGAGGGACAAACGGTGAGGGGACAAACGGTGTCAGAGGGGACAAACGGTGTCAGGTACCCTTTTCGGGGCTACGAGTTGCGGAGGGTATTTTTCAATCCAAACTCCGCCACCGCCTTCGACACCCAGGGCTCCGAACCGTACGGCCTGCTGCGCTTAATGGCATACCGGATGTTTTCAATTTCCTCCTTCGGTTGGGGATGGTTCAGCCACTAAAAAAAAGGGTACCTGGAACGTGTGAAGAAATGTGTTTTGAGAATCGCGGGATAGGGATAAGTCGGGATGCACGATGATTTCACTTTCGTGGTGCGGGTAATCGCGGCTGGGGGTGAGGTTGCCAGGTGAGCACCGGCGGCAGCATGATTTCTTCCTCATCCTCGTGTGGCGCTTTGGCGCTCTTCACTTACGCCGGCGCCAGGGCGGCATCGGTCAGGGTGGGCCGTCGCTGCAGGGCGAACCATCGGGTCAGGTTATAACTCAGCGCCGCCCACGTTGCCTCCAGGGTTGCTTTCAGGCGGCCGCGACAGCGGAACTGGCGCAGGCCGCAGCGTTCTTTAATCCAGGCGTGGGGGAACTCGGCGATACGCGACCGTTGACCGTAAATCCGCTGCGCTTCTTCCGTGGCCATCTTGGCCTTGAAGGCCAGGGTCGCCGCGGGTTCCTCCAGGCGCGTAATCGATCGGACCCATTGGGAGCGCGCTTTTTGCGGGGCGCACTGGCTGCGTAACGTACACGTACGACAAGCCTCCCGCGGCGCGCGATAGACGTGGACGCGGACCCCGTGCCCGCGATTCTGTATCGCACGGTGAGTCAGGATTTCTCCCGCCGGGCAAGTGAAGCTGTCGTGCTCGGCACGATAGTGGAAGGCGCTGGCCAGAAACGCGGCGCGGCGGCCTTGGGCGTCGCGTTCGCCGGGCTTCCAACTCGCCTGCCACGATCCATAAAAATCCACTCCGCAGTTCGCCGCCGCCGCGACCGAGGCGTGATTGGTGTAGTCGCCATCGGCAACGATCTGCCGGGGATGGCGTCCCAGCGTTTGCGCGCAGCGGTTGAGGGCCGGTTCCAGTTGGCGATGATCGATGGCATCGGTGGTCGCCTCCACATTCACGATCAGCCCGTGCGTGGTGTCCGTCAGCAGTTGCACGTTGTAGCTCGGAACCGTGCCGCCCTCGCCATTTCTCATGACGTGGGCTTCCGGGTCGGTGCTGGAGGCGCGGGCCACAAAACTGTCGCGATCGTCCTTTTTCTCGCGCTGTAAGCGCTCGACCTCGCGTACGGCAGCCTCCAAACGGCTCCGGCGTTGCCGTGCGGCCCGCTGCCGCGCCGCCACCTGCCGCCTGGCCATCTGCTCTTCTTCCGCCGCTTGTTCCTCCATCAGCCGCACTTGTTCGCGGGCCAATTGCAGGTGAGCTTCGAGCGTCGGCTGGCGCCGGAACGTATTGCCGCCGGCATTGGCCTTGATCTTCGTGCCGTCCAGCGTCACGCGCTCCAGAGTGATCAGACCCTCGGCGCTCAGCATCCCCAGCACCTGCACGAAGAGATCGTCCAGCGCCGCCTTTTGACTGGAACGAAACCCGGACAGCGTGCGGTGACTGATCGGCTCCAGCCCGCACAGCCACTGAAAGGCCGGTTCATATTCGCACCGCCGCGCCATCTCGCGCGCCGAACTGATCCCGCGGCTGTAGGCATACAGCCAGAGACTGATCAAAACCTGCGGATCGGTGTGCTCCCTCCCCGCCCGCCCCTCCACGGCGGCGATGCCGGCATAATACCGACTCAGATCCAGCCGCCCTACCAACTCCCAAATCGAGCGCGCGGGGTGATCTTCCTCAATCAGTCGCTCCACATCAATCGCCCGCATCACCATCTGGCACCGATTCACCGCAGTCAAACGAGGTCGAGTAACCGGAGGCTTGGTCGTCATGCCCGCAGTGTACCCGACCTACCACTTTCCACCTAGGCATTCTTGTTGGTTTTCAGGCTAATTTCTTCACACGTTCCTGACACCATTTCCCCCTGACACCATTTCCCCCAAACAGCGGCTACGTCTGCGCTACCCCGCTTTTTTGGTGGCGAAGAAATGGCGAATATGATACACTAACAAGGAAGTCAACAAAATCATTTAGGGGGTTTAGAAATGGCTAGAGAAAAAGAGACGGTGCCGGTGCCAACAAAGAAAGAAGTGGAAGACGCTGCGAGGCAGACTAGGCAGGGACATCCGTCGGGCGGAAGGGTTTTGGAGCAACAGAAAGAAAAAAAAGAGAGCGAAAAGAAGTAGGAATAGAGGGAAACGGTGTCAAGAGGGAAACGGTGTCAGGAACGTGTGAAGAAATGTGTTTTGAGAATCGCGGGATAGGGATAAGTCGGGATGCACGATGATTTCACTTTCGTGGTGCGGGTAATCGCGGCTGGGGGTGAGGTTGCCAGGTGAGCACCGGCGGCAGCATGATTTCTTCCTCATCCTCGTGTGGCGCTTTGGCGCTCTTCACTTACGCCGGCGCCAGGGCGGCATCGGTCAGGGTGGGCCGTCGCTGCAGGGCGAACCATCGGGTCAGGTTATAACTCAGCGCCGCCCACGTTGCCTCCAGGGTTGCTTTCAGGCGGCCGCGACAGCGGAACTGGCGCAGGCCGCAGCGTTCTTTAATCCAGGCGTGGGGGAACTCGGCGATACGCGACCGTTGACCGTAAATCCGCTGCGCTTCTTCCGTGGCCATCTTGGCCTTGAAGGCCAGGGTCGCCGCGGGTTCCTCCAGGCGCGTAATCGATCGGACCCATTGGGAGCGCGCTTTTTGCGGGGCGCACTGGCTGCGTAACGTACACGTACGACAAGCCTCCCGCGGCGCGCGATAGACGTGGACGCGGACCCCGTGCCCGCGATTCTGTATCGCACGGTGAGTCAGGATTTCTCCCGCCGGGCAAGTGAAGCTGTCGTGCTCGGCACGATAGTGGAAGGCGCTGGCCAGAAACGCGGCGCGGCGGCCTTGGGCGTCGCGTTCGCCGGGCTTCCAACTCGCCTGCCACGATCCATAAAAATCCACTCCGCAGTTCGCCGCCGCCGCGACCGAGGCGTGATTGGTGTAGTCGCCATCGGCAACGATCTGCCGGGGATGGCGTCCCAGCGTTTGCGCGCAGCGGTTGAGGGCCGGTTCCAGTTGGCGATGATCGATGGCATCGGTGGTCGCCTCCACATTCACGATCAGCCCGTGCGTGGTGTCCGTCAGCAGTTGCACGTTGTAGCTCGGAACCGTGCCGCCCTCGCCATTTCTCATGACGTGGGCTTCCGGGTCGGTGCTGGAGGCGCGGGCCACAAAACTGTCGCGATCGTCCTTTTTCTCGCGCTGTAAGCGCTCGACCTCGCGTACGGCAGCCTCCAAACGGCTCCGGCGTTGCCGTGCGGCCCGCTGCCGCGCCGCCACCTGCCGCCTGGCCATCTGCTCTTCTTCCGCCGCTTGTTCCTCCATCAGCCGCACTTGTTCGCGGGCCAATTGCAGGTGAGCTTCGAGCGTCGGCTGGCGCCGGAACGTATTGCCGCCGGCATTGGCCTTGATCTTCGTGCCGTCCAGCGTCACGCGCTCCAGAGTGATCAGACCCTCGGCGCTCAGCATCCCCAGCACCTGCACGAAGAGATCGTCCAGCGCCGCCTTTTGACTGGAACGAAACCCGGACAGCGTGCGGTGACTGATCGGCTCCAGCCCGCACAGCCACTGAAAGGCCGGTTCATATTCGCACCGCCGCGCCATCTCGCGCGCCGAACTGATCCCGCGGCTGTAGGCATACAGCCAGAGACTGATCAAAACCTGCGGATCGGTGTGCTCCCTCCCCGCCCGCCCCTCCACGGCGGCGATGCCGGCATAATACCGACTCAGATCCAGCCGCCCTACCAACTCCCAAATCGAGCGCGCGGGGTGATCTTCCTCAATCAGTCGCTCCACATCAATCGCCCGCATCACCATCTGGCACCGATTCACCGCAGTCAAACGAGGTCGAGTAACCGGAGGCTTGGTTGTCATGCCCGCAGTGTACCCGACCTACCACTTTCCACCTAGGCATTCTTGTTGGTTTTCAGGCTAATTTCTTCACACGTTCCAGGTACCGTCTTCTTTTCCTTTCGAAGAGGAAGCCACCGGAACTACGTAGTTGTCTTGCGGTGTCCAGACTTTGACGCCCAAAACGGTGCACGCCTGCTCAAGGGCTATGTCCCGTACTTTGCAAACTACAACGGGTATGGCTGCATGGACCCCGTACTCGATTTCGAGCGGGTAGCCACGGACAGTGCATTTCTGTCCGTGGGCTTTTCTCACGCCAACGTTCCCAATTCGCAGCGCCTGCCCTCGCCGGAAATCACCTTATTTGCAAAGAAGAACCCACGGACAGGAAAGCACTGTCCGTGGCTACCCACTCACTCTCACTCACACCACACTCTGGGTGTCAGGTACCCTTTCTCCTCCCCGGGGTTTAGGTGCTGCTACTTGGGCGGCGGCTCGACCCTACCGAGAGCCTCGTCGGTGGCCAGTTCGACGTTTCCTCTTCGGTTAAGTCCCGGATTTTTTTCTGGAGAGCCGACTGCGGAATTGCACGTAGCTGATTAGCGATCCTCTGCATCGAGGTTCGCCGCCCAGCCCTCCAGGCCCTGCTCGGCGAGAACCGCTTCATCTGCCACAAGGCTAAAGGCAGTGACAAGTGACGAGTGGCGAGTGGCGGGAGAACCGGGGTACGGGACTCGGGATACGGGATACGGGAGCAAATCCAGGGCTCGGGAAGTGCAGTGGCGAGTGACGAGTCGACAGACCGAGCCCCGGGTCCCGTTTCCCGTTCTTGGCCCCCTCGCAGTGCCCCCGACACTCCCCCGCTTCGTTTATCGGCAGAAGTGTGGAGGAGGATGAAGGAATATTCTTTGTTGGCGGCGGGGCCGCTCGGGACGTGACCCCTCATCCGGCCCGCGACGGCTGGTGAGAACGCCTGCCGCGGTCCACCCTCTCCCCTGCGGAGAGGGCTATGATTCTCTTTTGTTTGCGGCCTCGCCGCTCTGTGCCTCCGCGTCTCCGCGCCTCTGCGGTGAATTAATGCCTGTCTTTTTCAAGCGAAGCAACAATCCCTCCAAAAAACCTTGAAACCCATCGCGTATACTGCTAGTATACTGGAATCCTCAGGGAATTTACATGTGCGGAATAGCCGGATTCTTCGATAAAACCCGGGACAACCGGAACTCGAACCTCGGGCGGATTCTCATTACGATGTTAGAGGGGCTGGCCTGCCGGGGGCCGGACTCCGCCGGGGTCGCGTTGTTTGGTTCCGGCGCCGACCAGCAGAGCGTGCTGCGGCTCAAGCTGGGTGACCGGGAGGATCATTCCGCCCTCGCCCAGACTCTGGCCAGATTTCTCGATTCGAAATTCGGCGGGCATTACGAGTTTTCGAATCAGGGGAATTCCGCGCGCCTGGTCGTTAAGGGAGTTGAGGACCTCCCCGCCCTGGCCGCCCGCATCGAGGCGCTCGACAAAGAAATCGAAGTCGTCAGCATGGGGTCGAGACTCGAAATCATCAAGCAAGTGGGCTCCCCTGCCAACCTGGATCATACCTTTGGTGTTTTGGGACTCACGGGCACTCACGGTATTGGCCACACACGGCTTTCCACCGAGTCCAAAGTTGACCTGAGCCACTCCCAGCCCTTTGGCAGCCATCAACTCCCCGACCTGGCCATTGTTCACAATGGGCATATTACGAACTATCACCAACTCCGCCGGGTTTACGAACAACGCAAGGTCCGTTTCTACACGGAAAATGATTCGGAGGTGGTGGCGATTTACCTTGCTGACCAGATCTGCAAAGGCTTGACGCTCGAAGCAGCCCTGCGCGCCATGCTGCAACACCTCGATGGTTCTTTCAGTAGCCTGGTGGCAACTGCCAACCAATTCGGTTTCGTCAAAGATCCCTTTGCTCTAAAACCGCTGCTCTGGGCGGAGACGGAGAACTTTGTTGCGCTCGCCAATGAGGAGGTCGCCATTCGCTCCGCCTTGCCCGGCGCCTACGACGTTCGGGAAGCGCAAGCGGGAGAGGTACGCGTATGGGAGAGGTAAACTGCGAGGGCCGGACCACCCGTGAGATCAACGTCGAAATCAAGCAACAGATTCGACAGGGCGCGAAGCATATTGTGGTGCGCAACCCCGGCGCCCGGCACAATCTGGGAGTTGCCATCCTCGAACCAGTCACCGTGCGACTCGACGGCAGCGTCGGCTATTACTGCGCCGGCCTCGTCGACGGCGCGAAATTCGAAGTTGCCGGCAGCGCTGGTTGGGGGCTGGCCGAATCCATGATGAATGGCCATGTGGTAGTGCGCGGAAGCGCGGGAAATGGCGCGGCTGCGGCCATTCGCGGGGAAACTGTAGTCATCCACGGGGATGCCGCCGCGCGCCTGGGCATCTCAATGAAAGGCGGCACGGTGCTGGTGGCCGGGAGCTGCGGATATATGGCCGGCTTTATGGCGCAGAAGGGAACCCTGGTCGTTTGTGGCGATACAGGGGAAGCCTTTGCCGATTCCATGTATGAGACAGTTTGTTATGTGGGTGGAAAGATTGCCGGACTGGGTAATGACGCGGTGATCGAGGCCACCACTACCAACGATGCCCAAACCCTCGACTCGCTGCTGGCGGAGCACCTCGACCCAGCGGCGCGTAAGAAACTTCCCGCCGGCCGGGAATTCAAGAAGGTCGTGGCGGGAAGAAAGCTGTGGAATTTTGATAAACGGGATTGGAAGACCTGGCAGGAGGCCCTCTGATTGATGCCTGACGATCCCCATGTTCCGAACCGGCCGCTGCAGCCCAGCGGGACCTTCCGGCCTGAGGTCATCGAGGATATCCAGGCCAAAGCGGAATCCGGCCTGTATCGCATGCGCGGGTATGGCACGTTGCGTCCGCGCACCTGGGCGACCTTTGACGATCTCACTTTCCTTCCCTGCTCATTAACTCGTATTCCGCTGGAAGGCTATCGGGAAAAGTGCTCAACCAAAACGGTGCTGGGAAAGCGCCATGCGCGCAAACCCATCGTGCTGGATATTCCGGTGATGATTACGGGGATGAGCTGGGGAGCGCTTTCCTACAACGCCAAGGTCGCACTGGCGCGTGGCGCGGCCATGGTGGGCTCCTCCAACACCACCGGTGACGGCGGCATGTTAGGGGCGGAACGCGAAAACAGCAAGACGCTGATTTACGAAGTGCTGCCCTCGCGGTATGGAATCAATATCCACGATATGCGGAGGGCTGACGCCATTGAACTCACAGTCGGGCAGGGCGCGAAACCTGGCACGGGCGGCCTGCTGCTAGGTTCAAAAGTGTCGGAGACCATCGCCCGCCAGCGCGATCTTCCGGTCGGAGTGGATCAGCGTAGCCCGGCGCGGCACCCGGATTTCCTGGGCCCGGACGACATGATTGTTAAAATCGAAGAACTGCGCGAGGCGACGGACTGGGAAGTCCCCATCTTTGTAAAGATGGGCGCCAGCCGGGTCTTCGATGACGTAAAGCTCGCGGCCAAAGCCGGCGCCGATGTCATTGTGGTGGATGGCATGGAAGGCGGAACGGGCGCCTCGCCGGCGATTTTTCAGGAACACTGCGGCCTGCCAACCTTGGCGGCGGTTTCGGAAGCTCGCGCGGCGCTCGAAGATTGCGGGCAATACGGGGAAGTTCAACTCATCATCGCGGGCGGGATTCGGGATGGGGCAGACGCCGCCAAGGCCATCGCGCTGGGAGCGGACGCAGTCTACATCGGCACCGCCGCGCTGATCGCCTTGAATTGCAACAAGGCACTGCATGTGGACGATTATCACCAGCTTGGCACTGAACCCGGGTATTGCCACCACTGCCATACCGGACGCTGCCCGGTGGGCGTCACCACACAGGACCCCAAATTGATGGAACGCCTGGATATTGATCAGGCCGCGGAACGCGTTGCCAATCTTCTGCGCGTCATGACGGCGGAGATTCAAATGTTGGCGCGGGCCTGCGGGAAGTCAGATGTGCACCACCTGGAGCCGGAGGACATGGCGGCGCTTACGCTGGAAGCCTCGGCCATTTGCGGGATACCTTTGGCAGGAACGCGGAGAGTTGCGCGGATTTAAGTAGCGCCAGGGTTTATGGACTGTGGAAAAAGCTCAAATGCTGTCATCCTGAGCGCAGCGAAGGACCTCTGTATTTGCTTGAAAATTCAAATACCGGGGTCCTTCATGCAGTTTACCCTGAGCGAAATACCGAGGTCCTTCGCTGCGCTCAGGATGACAGCGAAGGGCTCAGGATGACAGTGTGATGGGCTTTTCCGCAGCGTGTTTAGCTCGGAAGGTGTGAAGAAATAGTATTTTTACCGCAGAGACGCTGAGGCGCAGAGAAAAAGACCTTTATTTTCATTCCTCTGCGCCTCAGCGTCTCTGCGGTAAGAAGGTTTTAGACGATTTTTCCACACCTTCGGACGCCCGTGGCACACCGGAAGGAGCAAGCTTGTGTCGTTTCTAGTGCACTGTCCTCATTGCGGCAATCGCAGCGTCTATGAATTCCGATTTGGCGGCGAGGTCAAGCAACGCCCCGTCCCCGGCGCTCCGCAAGCAGACTGGGTGAACTATACCTATACAAAAGTTAACGAGGCGGGCGAGCAAACAGAGTGGTGGTTCCACCGCTCCGGTTGCCGCCAGTGGTTTCAAGCACGAAGAAACACCGTGACCAACGAAGTCCATGAATCCTTTTTTCCTGAAGAAACAACGTGAGTGAACCCTCGGGCGAACTGACATTTGAATTTAACGGCAAGCCGGTCACGGCGCGCCCCGGCGACACGGTTGCTTCCGCGCTGTATCGTTCCGGCCAGCGCATCTTCACCCGGAGCTTCAAGTACCACCGTCCCCGCGGCTTGCTGTGTCTTTCAGGCAAGTGTCCCAATTGCCTGATGAATGTGGACGGAACCCCCAACGTCCGCACCTGCATGACTCCCGTCCGTGCCGGAATGCGCGTAACGCACCAGAACGCGTATCCCTCGCTCGACCATGATTGGCTGGTGATCGTGCAACGCTTCGACTGGCTGATGCCGGTGGGGTGGTACTACAAGACGATGACGAATCCCCGCCTGTGGCACGCCGCCGAGCCTTTCGTTCGCAAGGTTGCAGGCCTGGGTGACGTGCCTTCAAACGATAGCATCAATGGAAATTACGAACATGGCCATCGTCATGCGGAAGTGGCGATAATCGGAGGCGGCCCGGCGGGCCTTAAATCCGCCCTCGAGCTGGCCGCGCGGAGCATGCGGGTTACGCTGATTGATGACCAGCCGGAACTGGGCGGCCACCTGCGCTTCGCAAAAAAAGCGGACGATTCACTGGCCGGGATGATTGCTCAAGTTCAAAACCACCCCAACATCCAGATCCTCAAAGGGTGCTACTGCTTTGGCCTGTACGAAGGCAACCTGCTGGGCATTGTTGAGCCTCGTAAGGATCCCGAGGACCCGGAGCGCTTGATTCACCTGCGGGCCAAACACGTGGTGGTGGCCACGGGCGCCTACGAGTCTCCCCTGCTTTTCCCCAACAATGATCTGGTGGGCATCATGCTCTCAACCGCTGTCCAGCGGCTGATCCGGCTGCACGGAATCACGCCCGGCAAAGTGGCCGTGGTCATCGCCCGAAGTCCCCTGGAAGCGGCCGTGGTGGCGGACCTGCGCGAGGTTGGGGTTCAAGTTGCCGCCACCGTCCCGCCGGAATCTGTGGTGAAAGCCCTTGGCCATAACCGCGTCACCGGCATCGAAACCCGCGATGCCCGGTATAGATGTGACCTGGTGGTGGTCTGCGGCCACCGGATTCCTGACGCCGGCCTGCTGAATCAAGCCGGAGCGCGCTTGCTGTGGGATGACACTAAGGGCGCCTTCATTCCCACGGATCTTCCCGCGAACATCGGTGCGGTGGGCGAGGTGATGGGTGAATCACTCCTCGCCCCGTTACCGATACCTCCGGAGCACGATCCCAGGGACAAGCGCGCCTTCGTTTGCCTGTGCTCCGATGTCAGCTCACAGGACCTTACCGATGCCATCGAGGAGGGCTTCGATCATATCGAGACGCTGAAGCGGTACACCACCACCACGATGGGCCCCTGTCAGGGCCGGATGTGCCAGTTGCCTGCCATCAGTGTGTGCGCGCGCCAAACCGGTCGGAGCATGGCCGGAACCGGCGTCACCACCGCGCGGCCTCCCAACCCCGGCGTCACGCTGGGGGCGCTCGGGGGGGCGCGGCATCATCCCACGCGCCGCACTCCCATGCACTATGAGCATGATGAGTCAGGCGCGGTGTGGCTCGACATGGGAGAGTGGAAGCGGCCCCGTTATTACGAGGCACCCAAGGGCGCAAGTGAGAAACAGTGCGTCGAACAGGAGTACCGGGCGGTTCGGGAACGCGTGGGACTGATCGACGTGAGCACGCTGGGCAAACTTGAACTCCAGGGCAAGGACGTCGGGAAGTTGCTCGAACAAGATTTACGCGGGGCGGTTGTCGGACCTCCGTCCGGGCCGGGTACGCTACGGCATCCTCTGCGATGAAGCCGGAATCATGCTGGATGATGGCACGGTTTCGCGCCTGGCTGACGATCACTTCTTCGTAACCACGACCACGGGAAATTTGGACTTCGTGAATCAGTGGATGAAGTGGTGGCTGGTGGGAACCGGCTGGGATGTTTACATCACGAATCTCACCGCGGGCCTGGCGGCCGTGAACCTGGCGGGGCCGAAGGCGCGTAAGGTGCTCGCCCCCTTGACGGATTGCGACCTGAGCACCCAGGCTTTCCCCTACATGGCGTGCCGCAGCACGCGAGTGGCAGGGGTCGAGGCCATTTTGATGCGCATCGGCTTTGTGGGGGAAACCGGCTGGGAGATTCATTTCCCCGCTGAGTCTGGACCGGACTTGTGGAAAGCTTTGCTCGAAGCGGGGCGCAAGTTCGAAATCAGGCCTTTTGGGATTGAAGCCCAACGACTACTCCGCCTGGAGAAACGGCATGTCATCGTGGGCGTCGATAGCGATGCCTTAACCAATCCTTACGAGGCGGGCATGGCGTGGGCGCCCAAGCTGGATAAAGAAGACTTCATTGGGCGTACGGCGCTCACTCGTCTGGCCGGTCAGCCGCCCCAGCAGAAACTGGCGGGCTTTGTCATGAAAGAAGACGTCCTGCCGGAAGACGGTGCGGCCATCCTGGTTAATGGCCAACTGGCCGGAAGAGTTACCAGCGTTCGGTTCTCACCCCACACCCGGAAGGCGATCGGCCTGGCCTGGGTACCAGCGGAAATGGCCGGCGAGGGATCTGAAGTGGATGTGCGAGTAGGCGGAGGGTTGGCGCGCGCCAGGATCACTGAGCAGGCGTTCTATGATCCGGAAGGGGCGCGGTTGCGGATGTGAAATTGGCCGCCTTTTGGATTGCGGTAGCAGCAGCTACCGCCTTCATCGTTCGGTTCATGCGGCTAAGGTGGATAGGGGAAGAAAAGGCGGTAGCTGCTGCTACCGCAATCCAAAAGGCATCTCATTAAGCAAACGGCGCTATTCCACACGCATCGCGAACGCGGGGCCACGATGATCGCACATCATGGCTGGCAAGTTCCCGCCTCCTTCGGGGCTCCGGCCGAGGAGGCTGCGCGGTTGCGTGAATCCGTAGGTTTGGCCGATGTGAGTTGGATGTCGAAATTCAACTTACAGGGTCACGGCCTGAAGCACCCTCCCGAGCTCGGGCCTACGGCATTCTTGTGGCCCCTGGGACGGCTGCAGTACTTGGCCACGTGCGAACCGCCGGTGCAGGATGCGTTGCGGGAGCGGCTGCGACAATTTCAGAATGTCGGGACGGATGCTTCGTCACCGGCGCCCCTCTATGTTACCGACGTGACCTCGGTCTACGCGCAGTTGATGCTGGCAGGGCCTCGCAGTCGAGATGTCTTGAATAAGCTGACCTCGCTCGATCTTTCTGAAACCGCGCGGGGCAACCTGACTTGCGCGCAGACGACCGTGGCGCACGTTCACGCCATGGTTTTGCGCCAGGATCTGGCAGGTATTCCGGCGTATCACCTCCTGGTGAGCCGGGAATATGGTGAAAGTGTGTGGGAGTCGGTGCTGCACGCCGGGCATGAGTTCCAGATCACGCCGTTTGGGGTCGAAACGCAACGATTGGTAGAAGGCAGTAAGCAGTAAGCAGTAAGCAGAAGGCAGAAAGCAGTAGGCAGCGAGCGCGTTTTGCGAGTCCCGACCCAGTCGGGAAAAGCAGAACGCGGAAAGCAGTAGTGCTCGCGAGACCGATCATGTTTCGACTGTTCAAAAAAGAGCGAATGTGGCAGCGGCCGGAGCTGAAACCGCGCTACGACCTGGTAATTGTGGGCGCAGGTGTGCACGGGCTCGCTACGGCTTACTACCTCGGTTCGCAGCACGGTTTTCGCAACGTCGCGCTGCTCGACAAAGGCTACCTGGGAAGCGGCAGCAGCGGCCGCAACACCGCCATCATCCGCTCCAATTACCGCACGCCGGAAGGCATTCGTTTCTACGACGCCTCCGTGAAGCTCTATGAAAATCTTTCGCAAGAGCTGGAATGGAATCTGCTGTTCAGCCAGTGCGGTCACCTGACCCTCGGGCATACGGACTCAGCGGTGACGGGCTTGCGCATCCGGGCCGAAAACAACCAGGCGCTCGGAATCGACAGCCGGATGGTTTATCCCGAAGACATTCGCCGCCTGGTGCCCTCCATGGACCTCAGTCGGCGGCCCCGCTACCCCGTGTTGGCGGCGTTGTATCATCCGCCCGGCGGCATTATCCGCCACGACGCTGTGGTGTGGGGCCTGGCGCGGGCCTGCGACCGGATGGGGATTGAAATTCACCCGTACACGACGGTCACGGGAATGCGCGTTGAGAATGGCAAGGTTCAGGCTGTGCTCACGGATCGTGGTGAAGTTGCGGCGGGCGCCGTGCTGAATGCCACGGCCGGTTGGGCTTCCACGATTTCGAAGATGGCTGGAGTACCTTTGCAGGTGGTCAGTCACCCGCTGCAAGCCTGCGTCACCGAACCCTTGAAGCCTTTTCTCAACAAGGTGATCGTTTCCGCCACGCTGCACGTTTACGTGAACCAGACCGACAAGGGAGAACTGGTGATTGGCGCGGAGATCGGTCCCTACCAGTCCTACAGCCTGAAGGGAACGCTTCCGACGACTCGAGCAGATGGCCACCTACACGCTGGAACTGTTCCCGCAACTGCATGGCCTGCGTGTGCTGCGCCAATGGGCGGGGGTGTGCGACATGACGCCGGACTACGCTCCCATTATTGGTAGGGCCCAGGAAGTGAAAAACTTTTACATGGATGTGGGATGGGGGACCTACGGGTTTAAGGCCGCTCCCATCGCCGGAAAATGTACGGCGGAATTGATCGCCACCGGCAAAACACCCAAACTCATCGAGCCGTTCTCCCCAGCTCGATTTGAGGCCGGGCAACTGGTGGGAGAAAAGGCCGCCGCCGCGGTTTCTTCATAAACCAAGAGGAGGAGCGCATGAACAATCACCCAGTGCCACCGGTATCCGAAAAAGACATCGAGTTCTTTCTGTGTTCCTTCGTCGAATTGGCGGGAGCTCCCAAGGCCAAGGTCGTGCCCGCCACTCATCGCGAGGAAATGGCGCGGGAAGGCGCCGGGTTTGCGGGCTTTGCCGCCGGCGATCTGAACCAGGGCCCGCACGACCCCGATGTGGTGAGCATCCCCGACTTCAAATCGCTCACCATCCTGCCCTGGCAGAAAAACGTCGCCTGGGTGCCCGGCAACCTGCACGTGAATGGACATCCGTGGCCCTACTGCCCGCGCACCATTCTTTCTCACAGCCTCGAAGTCCTTCGGGAGAAGGGATACATTCTCAACGTCGGAATCGAAGCCGAGTTCATGCTGCTGAAGAAAAATGAGCACGGCCGATACCATCCCTGGGATCCACTCGATACGGCCGGAAAGCCCTGCTATGATCTGCGCGCGCTCTACCGCAACCTGGATATCATGACCACCCTCCTGCGTTACATGCAGGAGATGGGCTGGGACCCTTACGCCAACGACCATGAAGACGCCAACTGCCAATTTGAGATCAACTGGGTTTACTCGAACGGGCTGACCAGCGCCGACCGCCATACGTTCTTCAAGTGGATGGTTCGCACCATCGCCGAGCAGCACGGCTTGCTAGCCACTTTTATGCCCAAGCCGTTTTCACATCTCACCGGCAACGGCGCGCATTTTCATCTCAGCCTGGCGGACGCGGAAACCGGCAAAAATTTATTCCTGGATGAAACCGATGAATTCGGCCTATCCCACTTCGGCCGCGCGTTCATGGCGGGAGTCCTGCACCACGCGCAAAGCCTCTGCGCAATAACCTCGCCGCTGGTGAACAGTTATAAGCGCCTGGTTCCCGGAAGGCCGCGCTCGGGGGCGACTTGGGCTCCGGTTTACATCACCTACGGCCCCTCCAATCGCACCCAGATGATCCGCCTTCCCGGGCCAGGCCGGATTGAAAACCGCGCTGTCGATGGCGCCGCCAATCCTTACCTGGCGATCGCCGCGCTCCTGGCGGCCGGACTGGACGGGATCGAGCATAAAATGGACCCCGGCCCCGCCAACACCAGCAACCTGTATGAAACCCCCGAAAGAGAGCTCGCGTCCCGTGGCATCCAGTTGCTTCCCATGAGCTTGCGTGAAGCGCTTCATCATTTGGAGAACGATGCCGTCCTCACTCAAGCCTTGGGAAACGACTTCACTTCCTACTACATTCAGGTGAAGACGGAAGAATGGGTACAGTATCAACGGAGCGTCAGCGAATGGGAGATTGATCGATACCTTATGGCCTACTGAGCCGATGCGTCCAAAAGCTCAGATGCAGCCCGCCTGGTAGGGTCCGGTCGAACGTCTGGGCATTGCCAGGATAGTAGGTGCTGAGCACCTTTTTGCCGTCGGAGAGGTAGCCGCTTCCGCCCCCATACTGACCGAGCTCGGGAGCGTAGTCGTTGAGGAATTTCGGCGACCCTTCATCTTGCCGCACCTGGACGTAGCCGTAATTTGAGACGGCCGCCACCAACCGGTCATTTCCAACCTGATGGGTGTGATCCGTCGGCGAGCGCCATTTTCAAATCAACATACGTGAACTAGAGACTGGGGAAGCAGAAACAGTGCGGGTCCAGACGGTCCGCGTCAGCTCTGCTTTGTGGTGAGGGCCACTTTACGCCTGCTCACCGTAGGACTAGTGGAGCTCGCGCCTGAAGGGTAGGCTATCGCTTTCAGGAGGAAGTTTCCGGGTGCATCAGGCAGTTTCAGATCAAGCTTGTAAGTTTGCGCACCCAGGCCTGGTATGGCGAAGGGAACCTCGGCACGAGCAGACTCCGCGCCATCTGTCCGGTGAAGAGTTCGCACTAGGCTGCCCTTGACATCCTCGTAGGCATCATTAACCATCATGACGAAGAATCGTCTTTTCGAACCGGCGTTGAGCGTGGGATGCCAGAAGTCGATATACACTCCGAGGGGCCTGAAGGCTTCGCGGAGGTAGTTCTTGAAGTGTGGCTCAAGCACGAGTTTGTCAATATCTTGGAAATGGTCCGCAGTATAGACTCCAGGATAATTGGACGAGAGGTAGACGAAGTGGAGGACACCCGCGAAGTTCCGGTGGGCCCGCCAGAATTCCGTTAATCCCGCCAGCAGATAAGCATTGAGCTCCAGTCTCTCCGCGCCCGTCGCATTGGGTCCCAGCAGCTTGTCGTAGACGGGCTTCGAGACTGCCGTGGGTGTGCCGTCACGGGTCAGCCAGAGCCAACCGTATTCGTTAAGAATCCTTGCATGTCCAGTCCCGAACCCTGAGACCGGTGCAGGTTCAGCCCCGTTCATCCTTTCCAAATCGGTCATCTGGAAAGACGGGGGTTGACCAAAGGTGGCGAACAGATAGGGATGACTCTCCATCGGATCGTCAGGGCCCTCAGGGACGTTCCAGCTATTCTCCCAAGGGCGGTTGGACAGATCCAGCGGGCGCACCGCGGGGATAATCTCATCACCAAAAACATCAGCTACCGTCTCGTTGGTTGCGTCCCAGATGACCACGCTCGGGTGATTCCAGTTATCGCGCATCCATTCCCGGTACTCTCGAATCAGTTCGTCCTTGCTCCATTTCTTAAGGTAGTCCTGTTGAATGAAGTCTTCAGTCAAGGTCTATATGAAATACTCATTCTGGATTAGCAATCCCGCTTCGTCGGCAATAGCCAGCCACTTGTCCGGCACCGGCCCAATGCAGAAGCGGAAGCTGTTCCAGTTCATCCGCTTGGGAATCTCAACCAGCAGCTTTCTTAGCCATGCTTCGTCCCACGGTAAGCCACGACACAGGGGATCATCAAAAAAGCGGCGCAAGGTGATATTGGACCCTCTCATGAAGTAAACTTTGCCGTTCAGATAGGCTCGTTTCGTTGCGGTGTCGAATCGAAACTCGCGCACGCCAAAGCGCGTAGAAACAGAATCCCCGCCCGTACTCGTCTCCAACTGATATAGAAATGGGTTCTCAGGAGTCCACAGCTCGGCGCCAGGGAGCGGAATGGTCTCCGTCAAGGTCTTCTCTTCCCCCAGGCCAAGGGAGAATGATTGAGACTGGGGCTCAGCAACCAGCCGTTGGTCCTTCCACGCTTTTACTTTGTGCGCAAGAACGAATGAGCCGGGATCTCCGTAGTTTTTGATCTTGGTTTGGACAACAATTTCTCGCGGGTTAATGTGCGCGGCAACTTGAAGAGTTTCAATCACCGGGTTGTCGCACAGGTGCAACTCCACGGAGTCATAAATGCCGGGCGTCCATTTGTTTTTCTCAAAATCGATCCCCGTGGGGACCCAGGACGGGGCTGCCGCTGGATGGGCCCCAATACGGACAGTGAGCTGGTTGTCTCCGCTCCAGTTAATCGCCTCCGTCAGATTGAAGTAACCCGCGGTGAAGCAACCGTAATGATCGCCGATTTTCTTCCCGTTCAGCCAGACTGCCGTGCCAAATTGGGCCTTATTGATCTTCAAAACCGCGAGTTCCTTTTTGGCGGGTAATCGGAAGGTCTTCCGGAACCAGAAGTAATTTCGCCTCTGGCGAGGTCCGGGAACGAGTTTTGCCAGTTCAGACTCCGGCTGCACTTTAAAGAATCGCCGATCGGCAATGTTCTCGCGGCTGAGATAGGCGTCGACGTTCTGGGAAAGGCGGCGTGGCCAGGTTCGCCATGCCGGGCACGGGCGCAACATGATCAAACGACGACGGGATGTCAACGGCCGATATGCTATCCGCCACCTTCCAAGTGCCATCCAGGGAAACTACCAGTCTGTCCGCTGCGGCATTAGCATCACTGCCGGGACGGCCAGCCCAATAACCAGTAAGTATCCCCCGGCAAAGCCGGGGGCTTTAGTTTGTGAGCCGCTCAAAGCGGCTAGGCGGGGTCGCTGACGCGGCCCCGCAGGGTTGCGCGCCACCTCAGGTGGCGCTCTCACCACAGGCCCATTTGGTCCAGTCGCTTGTCTTCCTCTTCCTGTTCCCGAATGCATTCCCGCACCGCTTGCTCATCTCGCCCCACCGTGGACACGTAGAATCCTCGTGCCCAAAAGTGCTGGCCCACAAAATTCCTCTTGCGTTCGCCATACACCCGCGCCAGATGAATCGCGCTCTTGCCCTTGATATACCCAATCACCTGCGACACCGCGTGCTTGGGTGGAATCGCAATCATCATGGGCACGTGGTCGGGCATCAGATGCCCTTCTTCGATCCGACTCTCTTTCTGTCCCGCCAACTGCCGGAACACTTCCCCCAAATGCCGCAGCAATTCCTTGTACAACACCTTCCGCCGACACTTCGGAATGAACACCACATGGTATTTGCACTCCCACTTCGTATGGTTTAGGCTTCTTGCCTGGTCCATCGCGGATCTCCTTTTCCGTGTGCTTTGGCGGCTCACGGCTGGAGTTTCTGCGATGGACTCCCGGATCTGTCAAACTCTTTCTGCCTCCCCGGCAAAGCCGGGGGGGCTCCTTTAGGCGCTAGCGGCGAGAAGACGCCGCCCGTTTCGACCGGGGAGAATTTTTCCAATCTGCCCATGCCGGCCGATAGCCCCTTTAAGCCTGCTTGGTGGTACCGTAAAGAATTCGAGTTGCCACCGGAATGGCAAGGCAAACACATTTGGCTGCACTTCGATGGAATCAACTACCGCGATCTGACCAGGACAATGGGCAGTTGCCGCCTTATAAGGTGCCATTGCCACAACATTCGCGTTCGTATGGAGATGTTCCTTTCAGAAGGCTGGGGCAATTGCCCCAAACTGGGCGCAGGTTGCGCACAGGGTGTTGCGGAGGCCAGTTCATGTCAGGTTCTGGCACCTTGATGTGATAAAGCCCGCAGAATAGCATCCAAGACTTGATCGAGATGTTTGCCAACGTCCTCGGCGAGGAATCGGAGAACCAGATAGCCGTTCTCCTGAAGCAACGCATCCTTGCGACGGTCTCGCCGGTAGGCGTCGGCGTCGCCCAAATGCTGGCCGCCGTCCAATTCGATGGCGATTCGGGACGGTACGCAAAGCAGATCAACCTCCATGTGGCCCCAGCCATCGAACGGAATCGGCAACTCCACATTCAAACGAAACTTCCCGGTTGTTGCTGCCAAAGTTTCGAGTCGGCGATATAGAAATGCCTCGCTGGCGCTTCGCGCTCGATTGGCGCCCTCGGCATTCGGAGACGGCATTATGGCAACGTTAACAAACAGGTTTGCCAGGAGAGAATCTACGCCATCGCGCACCAAGCGACGCACGCTGGCCGCGTATTGGCTCTTCCATTCGGGATCGATGGGAAGTGGCACGTCCGCAGGCCCGCCGGGCACGGCGCTGCCCGGAAGTTGGATCTTGTAGCCAATCGCCTCATAGCCGCGACAACGGCGATCGAACATCCGCGCCAGCATCGGCACGTTGAGATCGGCGTAATCGTAGACGCGCACTTCGCGCTTGCCGTCGTACAGGCGATGCAGCCTACCCACGTATTGCGCGATGGTCCCGTGCCACGAAATAGGCAGCGTCAGAAATAAGGTGTCGAGCCGGGCGTCATCGAAACCTTCGCCCACATAACGGCCCGTGGCCAGGATCACGCGAGCCTCCCCCGCCGGAATGGCGGCCAAACGGGAAGGGAGCGCGTCAAGTTCCTTTTTGCGCATCCCGCCTCGAAGCACCACGAGATGTCGCACCGCGGGTCCCAACTGCTTGGCCAAAGAATCCAGGTGCTCATTTCGCTCGGTCAGCACTAGCGGCGACCGTCCCTCCCGAAGGGTTTGGATAACGTCATCGTGGACAAGCCGATTGCGCTCTTCATCGGCAATCAGCTCCGCGTAGAGTTCTTGGAATTGTTGCCGCACATTGGGATTTGCCGGCCGGATTGGACGAAAGTCAGTCGGACGAACCATCACCTTATGCTCAAAGGGGTGAGCCGCCGCGGGCCCTGCTTCCGTCCAGGACGGAAAGGAGAATGGCGTGGGATTGCCAGTCCCACATAGGGGCTTTTTGGTGGGACCTCGCTCGCTACACCCCGCTATGGGCTACTTCTGGGACACCCCCGGGGGCCATAATGTCCGAGGGGCGAGGGCTCGGGAGCCGGAATACGGGGTTCGGGACCCGGGACCCGGGACTGGGGATTCGGGACTAGGGATACGGGACACGGGATACGGGATTCGGGACTTGGCAATCTCAAATCTGGAATCTGGAATCGGGATTCGCGACTCGGGATACGGGGCCGGGAAACGGGATACGGGTTACGGGATACGGGGCTGGGGGATAGAAGCCAGGAGTCAGAAGCTAGCCGAACTTTCGCACTTCAGGGTGTTGAGTTGGGTTAACTCGCTTCTTTTCAGTACAGGCATTGCCAAGGTCTGGCCTACAAACGCAGCATTCCAGCAGGAAAGATTTCCGGCTGGACCGTGATCCTGGGCGGTGGCTGAGTGGGGAGCACGAGCTGCAGTTCGTGCAACAGGAGCTTTTGTTCGGGTGTCGGCTCGGTGTAGCGGGGCATCACTAATCGGCGCCCATCCGTGGTCGGGAAAGACACATCGAGCATCTGCATGCCCGCCAGCTTCTCCAGCACCGCTTTCGGCGTCAGGCCCGGAGCGTGGGCCTGCAGACGCTGTTTCAGCGTCACCCACAAGCCGTACGCCAGAAAGGCAATGAGGATGTGGGCCTCGACGCGATGTTCTATTTGATGATAAATCGGCCGAATTCCCAGCTCACTCTTCAAACACTTAAAGGCCGCTTCGATCTGCGCCAGTTGCATGTAGCGGTCCCACAACACCTCGGGATTTTCCCCCGTCAGATTGGTGCGCAACAGATAATGTCCATCGCGCCGCTCCGCTTCCTCCAACTTGCTGCGCTCGAGCCGGAACTGGAAGGTCTGGCGAGTCACTTCTTCCTGGGCCTTGGGCACGCTGATCTTCACGAAACCGAAGGCCCGTCCGGCTTCACTCTTGGCTGCTCCGATCTTCATCAGCAACGCATCACGCGTCGGACACACGCGCCGCAAGGCCCGCAGCCTCCACAACAGCCGTGCCAGCTTGCGTCGACGGATGGCCATCTCTTTCGCCTGGCGGCCTGCGCTCTTCGCCAGCACATACAACTCGCCTTCCTCCGCGAACAGTTTCACCTCTACCGACTCGCGCACCTTCCGCCACGGCAGTTCCGTCCACTTCGCTTCGTACTGCCGGATCTTGCCCCGTGGCGTCCCCACCAGGTAAAACATCTCCCGCCCCGGGGTGCGCATCTCCGCCAGCAGTTCTTCACTGGGAACTCCCCGATCCATCATCCACACCCGCCGTGCCTTGCCGTACACGCTCTCGATCTTGTCCAGAAAACCGCGCAAGCTGTTCCGGTCGGAAGTATTCCCCTCCATCACTTCGTAGGCCAGCGGGAAACCTTCCGGCGTCAGCACCAGGGCGATCACCACCTGCCGACAGTCGAACCGCCCGTCCCGGCTGTAACCGTGGCGGGCTTTGGGAATCGCTTCCGCCTCTCCTTCCACATAGGTGCTGGTGAGATCGTAGAGGAGCAGATCAAAGCGCGCCGCAAAGAGGTCTTGCCACCGCAGCCGCAGGTGCTGGAACAACTCCGCCTTGTGCGCCAGTATTCGATCCAGACAACGATAGAGCCGGTCCTTCTCGGCCACCGCGAAGTTCACTGCCAGCAACTCGGCCATGGCGGTCTGATCGAACCAGTGCCGATGCACACGGAATTCGCTGCCCGGCTCGATCAACCGGTTCACCACCAGCAGCCGTAGCACCTTCTCCCACGGAACTCCCTCGCGCCCTTCCGGCAACCTCGCCTGCCAGAACTCGTCCAGCTTCAACTGGCGCCACAGCTCGCAGCCCAACCAACAGCCACCGAAGGTGCGCGGCCGCTCAACGCGCATTTCACTCAACTTCACTTGTACGCCGTCCACAGCATCCGCAGGAAGTTCGCGGTCCTCCGGGAAGAGGCTCAGGGACGCGAGGACGCGACGGTCCTCGTCAAAAACCTCCAGCGTCTTGCGCCACGCGGATTGTTGGCTGTCGTTGATTTCGCCCAGATACAGCACCGTCCGATGCACGACCTTCGAGCGCGACACGCGCCGACTCTCGACGATGCTGAAATAACGATGTTCCTTGCCGTCCTTTTTGCGTCGATGAATCTTCAGGTGCACGCCCCAGAATGCCAGACCTTCGCGCCCCAGAAAAGAGGGTAGGTCGGGCCTACAAGCACTCTTCAACCCGCGCCCATTGAAGGCAAAGACCTTGTGCACCGCAAGCTGCCAAAATCAGCCCGGTAGCGGGTGGAAGTGCGAAAGGCAGGCTAGGAGCTGGGAGCCACAAGTCAGGAGCTAGGAGTGAGGAGCCAGAAGCCAGGAGTTATCCTGAATCCTAGCCCCTAATCCCTAAACCCGGTCCCATCTGTCGGCGGTGAGCCGTGGGCTTGTAGCGCGGGTGTCCCCACCTGCGTTTAATACGGGTGTTCCCACCCGCGTTTAATACGGGTGTCCCCACCCGCGCTGTACGTGTCTCGTTACCTCGAAGACGCGGGTGAGGACACCCGCGCTACAACAGAAAACTGAGAGCTGTTAGCTTTTAGCTGTTAGCTACGGTGGGGCATCGGGCGGGAGAAAAGGCCACGCAGGATTGTACTGCCTGCCCGCTATCGGCGTGAGGCCGCCGCTATGTTTCCAGTGGTTCCCCGATGGTCGCTACAGGTATCCAAGAACAAATCACGCGCTCACCAGATGTATTGATCCATTACACGTACGCAGTGTTTCAAAGCCCCGGTTACCGGAGGCGCTACGCTGAGTTTCTGAAGATTGATTTCCCGCGCCTCCCGCTCACGTCAAGCCTGGAATTGTTCCGCGCCCTAGCCAAGCTTGGCGGGGAGCTTGTCGCCCTTCACCTGATGGAATCCCCCAAGCTGGAGAAACACATCACGAAGTACGCGGGCAAGGGCGAGAGCGATGCTGCCAAGGCCTACCCCAAATTTGTCTCGGGCATCGGCGAAGCCGTTTTGGACTGCGGTCGCGAAGCTACCGCTTTGGGTTCGAACGCCCCACCCGGCGCCTCAATCAAGGGCGGGTCGAGAAATTCCACAGATGAAAGCGGCAGCTTCGCGACCGCAGTCCAAAGCGCTTCGCGCAGAGGAAGGGTACACATCAACCCCAAATGCTGGTTCGAGGGCGTTCCCGAAAACGTTTGGAACTTCCACATCGGCGGCTATCAGGTCTGCGAGAAGTGGCTGAAGGACCGCCGCGGCCGGGTGCTTTCCGAAGAAGACATTGCCCACTACCAGAAGATCGTCGTCGCCCTGAAAGAGACCATCCGCCTGATGGCCGAAATCGACAAAGTGATCGAAGCCCACGGCGGCTGGCCCGCCGCCTTCGCCACGCCCGCGGGCTCCCCCACCCCCTGACAGGCTCAACCACCCCGGCGCTCGGTGCGCTACTGTTTCAACCCTCCCCACCCACAGAGCGCCGCTACAGGAACGAATCGCGGGTGGGGACACCCGCGCTACAACGTGCGACTTCAGACCCAAAGGATTTTGAGGGCAGTGCCCACGCGCTCGAAGTCCTGGTCATCTGTGACCAAGGTTGCCTTGCGGGCTTGGCTAAGGCCCGTGACAAGTTATGAGTTAAGAATGATGAGTAACGGGCGCGCTTACCGACCCACCCCGGCCGTGACGCACTTCCCCGCTACGGTTATCGGCAGATGGGGACTCTTCGCGTGCGTAGGGAGAAAGGAAGAATCAAAAACAAGAGGCCTTGGAACGCCGATTCCAGTACAATCTGGGTCAGGCACCAAATCAAACCCTAGGTGAACTGTAGCTTGGGAAAAGGCTGAACAAGTCTCAGAGGCGCGGAAGAGACACACCGAAGGAAATCTGAATTATGACTGCAAACGCCGCCCGCCACGAGCAAAGCATGCTGGCCATCAGGGGAGCCCAGTTGATTGATGGTGTCCGGCCCGCGCCCGTTCCATCCGGCGTGGTACTGATCGGAGGGGACGGCCGGATCGTCGCTGCGGGACCGGCGCAAGAAGTCGCTGTACCCGACGGGGTTCCCACGCTCGATGCGGCGGGAATGACCCTGCTGCCCGGCCTCATCGATGGGCACGTCCACCTGACCTGGGACAAGACGCTGAATACCCTGTCAGACAAGGATGGGCTGCAAGGCCATTTGCGGCCGCCCAACGCGGAACGCGAACTTGTCCGCGCCGGGCACTTCGCCCAGACGGCGCTGGCCGCCGGGGTCACGACCCTGCGCGATTGCGGGGCGGATGATTACAGCGTTCTGGCCCTCCGCGACGCCATCAACGCGGGTGACTTCGCGGGCCCCCGCATTCTGGCCTCGGGGCGGCCGATCACAACCAGGGGCGGCCACCTTTACTCGGGCTGGGCTGCCGAGGGGGCTAAGGCCGTTCGCGAGGCTGTCCGCTTCCTCGCCAAGCGCAGGGTAGATTTCATCAAGCTGGTGGCCAGCGGCGGAACGACGAGCCCTGGAACAGACATCGGGGGAGTGCAATACACGTTGGAAGAGATGGCCGCCGCGGTCGACGAAGCGCATCGCCACGGCCTGCAGGTGGCGGCGCACGCCATCTCTACGGCGGGCATTCGCGTGGCAGCGGAGGCTGGTGTCGATACCATCGAGCACTGCTCGTGGATCGGCCCTGACCGGAAGCCGGTCACCGATGAGGCCGCGGTCGATTGGATGGTCAGGAACGATGTGCGCGTGGATCACGCCATCATGCCGGGGCCGTCCTTTTTTCCGGAGGAGTGGCAAGCGGAACCGTCTCCGGAGGACGAATGGTGGCGGAATCTGCTGCAGGTGCGGTGGCCATTCCTTCGTCACCTGCGCGAGCGAGGCGTTTGCGTCTTCATCGCCACCGATGCCGGCTTCGGTCCCTGGCCCGGTTCCACGTTCTGGCCGGGGTTTCAAGATCTGGCGCGAGCCATGGAGATCCTGGTGCGGTACGGCGAGTTTACACCCATGGAGGTCATCAAAATGGCCACGGCTGATGCGGCGAGGGCGCTGGGATTGGACAGTGAAATCGGTGCCCTCCAGCCCGGCAAACGCGCCGATCTCATCTTACTCGCCGGCGACCCTCTCCAGGATGTTCGGACCCTCCGCACCGTCGAAAAGGTTTTCCGTGATGGGACGCTGGTGGCCCAGCGGGGTGCGGTCATGCTGCCCGGAGCCCAGCCGGCAGGGAGGAAGACCTGATGAAGTCTGACGAACTTTTCGCGCGCGCCCAGAAGCACCTGGTGGGCGGAGTGGGAGCGGGCGGGCGCTTCCATCCCCTGCTCGGCCAGGCACTCTATTTCTCTCGCGGCCAGGGCTCGCGCCTGTGGGACGTCGATGGCAAAGAGTACATCGATTTCTTCACGGGCAGTGGAGCTAATTTTCTTGGCCACAATCATCCCGCCACCCGGGAAGCCATCCAGCGAGCGTTGGATATCGGCGTCATCTGCAACGGCGAAACCGAATACCATGCGCGGCTGGCAGAACTTGTCTCGGAGGCTGTTCCCTGCGCGGAGATGGTACGCTTCGCCAACAGCGGCACCGAGTCCACGATGGGAGCCATCCGCATTGCCCGCGGTTACACGGGGAAGTCCAAAATCCTCAAGTTCGAGGGCCACTTCCACGGCATGCACGATTACCTCTGGTATAACTGTGCGGCCGGGGTGGGTGAACTCGGCGCGGACGGGACCATCACGCCCCTCGCCGAATCCGCCGGAATGCCTCCGGAATTGGCGCAGCTCATCCTGGTGACACCGTTCAATGACCTTGAAACTTTCCAGCGCGTGGTGCGGGCGCATCGCGACGAACTGGCGGCAGTCATCATGGAGCCGATTTCGTACAACCAGGGCTGCATTCCTTCCGACCCCGAATTCCTTCGAGAGGTCCGCCGGATTTGTACGGAAATGGGTATTGTCCTGATCTTTGACGAGGTCCTGTCCGGATTCCGCATGGGTCGTGGGGGCGCGCAGGAATACTACGGGATCACGCCGGATCTCTGCACGCTGGCCAAGGCGTTAGGGGGCGGCGTTCCGATCGCCGCCGTGTGTGGCAATAAGCAGGTCATGTCCGTGCTGAATCCCCTGGGCAAGACGGTCATGAGCGGAACTTATACGGGGCACCTCACGGCTGTGATGGCGGCCATTGCCTGCCAGATGGAACTCGCCAAGCCCGGTTTCTACGCACACATCAACGTGCTGGCTGATCGGCTTTACAAAGGGATTGCTGAGGCGCTGCGGACAACGGGCGTGCCGGCCGTCATTCAGGGAATCGGCGCACGCTTCGGGCTCTACTTCGGTGTGACCGAGCCTGTCACGAACTACCGGCAGGCCGCGCGCAGTAATCGCGAGATGGAAAAGCGCTTCCTCAAGGGCTGCCTCGGCCGGGGACTGTACTTCCACGACTACGGCCACACCATGCACCATGGTTTCTCTTCCCAGCATTCCCTCGCCGACATCGATGAGTCGCTGAACAAAATCGAAGACGCGTTGCGGGAAGCCAGAAGCATAAGGACGAAGGTCGAAGGAGCGTGAACAGGGGTCGTTGATGATCGGGACAGGATTTGCGGATCGCTATTTAACCCGGGAAGAGGTCAGTCGGGTCGTCGAGGAGGCTCTGGGCTCGCTGGCGGTGGATGGAAAGCGTGTGCTGGTCATCATCCCCGACGGCACGCGCACCATGCCCATGCCCCTGATGTTTGACTTGCTGGAAGCGAACCTTGCCCCGCGTGTGGCCGCACTGGATTTCCTGGTGGCGCTTGGCACGCACCCGGCGATGACCGACGAGCACCTCACGCGGCACGTCGGCCGCCCGGTGATTAACGGGAAAATCGGCAGGAGCCGAATTTTCAACCATCACTGGAACGATCCTTCCACCTTTGCCACCCTGGGCGTGATCCCCGCCGCGGAGATCTCAGAGCTCACGGGCGGGCTGCTGACCGAGGAAGTGCCGGTGCGGCTCAACCGGCTGATCTACGAATATGACCAGCTCCTCATCTGCGGGCCGCTCTTCCCGCATGAGGTCGTCGGTTTCTCCGGAGGCACCAAGTATTTCTTCCCCGGCATTGCCGGACCGGAGGTCATCAACCTGACGCACTGGTTCGGCGCGCTCCTGACCGTCTTCAAGACCATCGGTGCGGGATACACGCCGGTGCGCGCCATTATCGACCGCGCCGCGAGCTTCATTGACCGGCCGGCGGCTTGTTTCGCGCTCGTGGTGACGGAGGAAGGAACGTCAGGGATCTATTTCGGCACGCCGCAGGTGGCGTGGCAAGCCGCTGCGGCGCTCTCCGCTCAAAAGCACGTCATCTACGTGAAGAAGCCCTTCCAGCGCGTGCTTTCTGTGATGCCCCGGCTCTACGACGACATCTGGACGGGCTCCAAGGGCATGTACAAGGTGGAGCCCGCGGTGGCCGATGGCGGTGAGGTGGTAATTTTCGCGCCGCACATTACTGAGTTCAGTTATATGCACGGCAGGATGATTGAGGAAGTCGGTTTCCACTCCCTCGGCTACTTCCGCGCCCACTGGGAGAAGTTCGGATCCTACCCCGGCGGAGTTCTGGGACACCTGGCGTGCCTCAGAGGGCTGGGTGAGTACGACCCCTCGAACGGGCAAGGAGGCAATGCGCGTGCGGGTGACACTCGCCACCAGCATCTCAAAAGAGCGTACGGAGCATGCCAACCTGGATTACCTTGATCCCGCGACTGTCAAACTCAAGGAGTGGGAAGGTCGCGAGGACGAGGGCATCCTGGTAGTACCGCGCGCCGGCGAGATGCTCTATCGCGTCCGGTAAACGCCCATGAGAACTCTGGTTAACGAATGAGCAACGCTCACGAGATCACGCCTGCGAGGGAGGCGGACAAAGCCGCCAGGCCAACCCGCGTACGTTGGCGGATCCTGACTCTGCTGGTCGGTCTCGCTATGTTGAGTTATGTGCTCAGGATGAATATTTCCATTGCCGGCCAGCCGATCATGCATGAGTTCAATCTATCGCCAGTCCGGCTGGGATGGGTCTTTTCTGCGTTTCTCTTCAGCTACACAGCCTGCATGACCATGGGCGGGATCTGGACGGACCGCTTCGGCCCGCGGTTGACCCTGGGCGTTGCCGCCATGAGCTGGTCATTGCTGACCATTCTGACGGCGGTGCTTCCGGGGAGGATTGTCACCTCCGCTACCGGGGTCATCGCGTCCCTGCTGCTCGTGCAGGTGGCGCTGGCAGTTTCGCAGACGCCCATGTTTCCCGGGGCGGCCAACGCTATTTCGCACTGGCTGGGGAAGTCGGAAAGAGCCTTTGCCAATGGCGCCCTCGTAACGGGATGCCTGATCGGATCGGCCATCAATGCGCCGTTGGGCTCGTACATGCTGGTGCATCTGGGCTGGCGCGGCGGGTTGTTGGCTATCTCCACAATCGGCCCGCCCCTGGCGCTGCTGTGGACGTGGTACGCCACCGACCACCCCCGAGACCACCGGGGCGTGAATCAGCGTGAATTGGAAATCATTGTCGCCGACAGCACGGCAGCGGAACCCTCACCCCCGCCCCAGGGCGCATGGAAGGTGTTATTAAAGGACGGTCAGGTGTGGAAGGTCGTCATCGTGTACGGCCTGGAGTGCTACGTCGAATACATGTTCCTCTGGTGGGGTTTCATCTACCTGGTGGAAGTGCGCAAGTTCAGCATCCTGCGTGGCGGCATGGCAAGCGCCCTCCCTTTCATACTGGGGAGCATCACCACGCCCGCCTTCGGTGCGCTGAGTGATTGGCTGAGCGGGCGGCTGGGCGCCCGGCGGGGACGTCGGATTGTTCCCGTCGTGTGCCTGTCCGCCGCCGCGGTGCTGGTCTACGTGGGGGCGCATGCGGCCGATGCCCGCGTTGCGGTGTTGGTGCTCTCCTTGGGTGCGGCCTTCGCGTGGGGCGCCGAGGGACCGGCTTGGACGACCGCCACGGGGTTCGCACGGCATGCCGCGGGCACGGCGGCGGGCCTGATGAATACGGGTGGGAATTTCGGCGGCGGACTGGCCGCGTTCCTAAGCGCCTGGATCGCCCAGCAGGTCGGCTGGGCGGGAGCCTTCACGGTAGGCAGCGCTCTGGCATTTCTCGGCAGCATCCTTTGGATGACGATTGACGCCACCCACCGCGTGCCAGCGTCAAATTCCACCGCGGCTGTCGCTCGCCACAGTTCCGTCAGGCTATGAAATCAGCAACATTGGAGTGCGGTGGTAGGGTCGGGAACTGGCGCGGCGGCTCCGAGAAAGCTCCGAGCCCCGTTTCCAGCTCCCGCCACATCACACGTAGCGTGCGGATTTCCCGCACTACGCGTTCCTGCACACTTCACGGCAAGGGTTATGGGGCCTATCGGGTCGGGGCGGCTGCCCAGGAGGATGACTGATGGACCACGCGGTACTCGTGGAAGAGCCCGAGCGTGCCATACAGCCACTCCTTACGCCACCGCTTCCATCCGAAGCCTGGGCGTTGTCTGGCCCTCGCCAAGTGGCACCGAATCTTCTTCTCTACCCAGTCGCGGATATACGAGAAGCACCGGCTGGAGTGCCCGACCGCAAAGTAGTTCACCCAGCCGCGCAGAATGGGATTGATCTGCTCGATCAACCCCCTCACAGGCTGAGAGCGATAGCTCCGGAAAACTAGCTTGAGCTTGCGTAGCAATGCCGTCCGCTTCTTGCCCCGCGGCGTACGCAGCGGCATCCATCGGCCCCGCCGACTGCGGATGCGACGGAACTCAAACCCCAGAAATCCGAAACTCTCTCCTTGCTGAAGATCCACCCTCCGGCTTTTCTCCTCGTTCACCTCAACCTGCAGCTTGGCCAACTCCTCCCGTAGCCGCTTTTCCACTGCCTTGCGAAGCCAGGCCTGCCGGGGATGAGCGTTCACCAGAACCACCAGATCATCGGCGAATCTGGCATATTCGACGTTCATCCACCGCCCCTCGCGGGTGACTTCCTTCGCCTTTTCCAGCATCTTGTCCACCTCATTGAGGTACACGTTACTGAGCAAGGGCGAAATCACCCCGCCTTGCGGAACACCCTGCTTCCCCGACGCCTTCAGCAGCAGTTTGAGCAGCCCTAGGACCTCGGTGTCGTTCACTCGCCGTGCCACCTTCTCCAGTACGAGGGAATGTCGAACCGTATCGAAGTAGGAACGCAAGTTGAGATCAACGACAAAGGTCATGTGCCGCACGATTGCCTCCGAGACGCGTTGAATCGCAGCGTGGGCTGACTTCTTCGGCCGGTAGCCAAACGATCCCGGTTGGAAATCGGCCTCAAAGATCGGTTCCAGGATCAGCTTCAACGCTCCCTGGACCACTCGGTCGCGAATGCAAGGAATCGAAAGTTGGCGAACCTTTCCGCCCTCCTTCGGAATCCCTACCTTCCGCAGCCGTCGAGGTCGATATCTCCGCTGCACCAGCTCCTCGCGAAGCTGTTCGAGAAATCCCTGCAAGCCTTCAGCCTCGATTGCCTGGAACGTGACCCCATCTACTCCTGGGGCTCCCTTGTTCTCCTTAGCTAGCTGATACGCTTCCCAGAGAGTTTCTCGTTTGCAGACGTGGACATACAACCCCCAGAATCGCCAAGTCGGTTCAGCCTTCGCCTTGACGTAAAGTCTTCGCCGCAGGTCTTGCAGCTTAAAGGGCGCTTTTATCATTTCACCCCTGCCTCCCATGTTGGCCAAGACTTGCTGTGCAGCAAGGCCCCTTCGCTCCATGGGCGTTACCCCACTTCGTCGCTACTTCGAGCCTAACCGCCACCGTCTCGCCGTCAGCCGATTTCCCGTTGTCTCCGGTTATACGGCCTACCCTGCTCCACCGATCTCTCGATGGGACGAGGACGGTTTCTCCAGTTGCTTGACATGCCCTTGCCACCGTGCTGCCCCTACCACCCCGCCGGAGTGACATGTCGTCTCGGTCAGCCCACGTCATGCCATGCTGCCTTCGCCCCGAAGGAGAGGGCTCGGCCTCCGGATCTATTTTTTTGTCGAGGCCACCTATGGGTTCACTTGCGTTACGGCCCGGTGACTCGCTCACCATCCCTTGGATGGCTTTGTCGGTCAGCTTCATCCGCTTCGTTTCCTCCACGGATGCGACCCAAGCTACAAGGCTCCTGACTCTTGCCTTGGTGGGACTAACTCCCACTGAACATACCAGCCTTTGCTGGACACACTCCATCGCCAAAACTCCGTCAGCTCGAAATCTGTTGCTTCTTCAGGTCGTTACCTCCACACTCCATCCCATGATCGTGACACTGCGATGGCTGGCCATTTTCATAATTGCCGCTCTTAGAGAGCGCCGTGACTTGGCTCTGGAGAATCTGGCTTTGCGACAACGGCTGGGAGTACTCAAGAGAAGGAAGGGAGTGCCGAGACTGCAGAGGAAGGACCGATTGTTTTGGGTCGTGCTTTCCCGAATCTGGGCCCCTTGGCGACAGGCCTTGCACTTGGTGAACGGTGACACGGTTGTCGGTTGGCAGCGAATGGGTTTCCGAGTCTATTGGGCCAAGATTTCACAGCGGAAAAGTGGGGGTCGGCCGCCAGCGAATTCGGAGGTCAGAGCTTTAGTCCAGCGGATGGCGACGGCGAACCCGTATTGGGGCGCCTGTCGCTGGCGAATTGATATTGAAGCCTGTTTCTTAGGCGATGGCGGAAACTGAGACACCCGACTTACAGGAATGCCTCGCGGCGACAGGTCCTTGAGCCGGCCGGAATATACCACAAGCGGGCGAGATTCCAGTTGATTTTGTGATCCTTGATAACTACACTTCTCTGTCAATCTTGGCGCGCTCGGCGTACAAGGGCGCGGCTGTCCTCATCAATGACACCCTGGCGCTTTCAATTTCTAACCAATCTCCGGGTATCACAGCACCCTCACGGCATCCTTAAAAGCGACCCCCGGCATCGGGGAACTCAACCTAAATGGACCTGCATGGGAGTTCCGTCCAACGGGCCAGTCTGAATAGGAGAACTGCTATGACACGCGGTCGCACCAAAGCTCAGCGCCTGCTCGCAAGGCTTGCATTCCTTCTCTTCACCCTCGCTGCGGGAGCGGCGGGCTGTTTCGGCGCGAGTGCGAACAATCTGGCATTGTCGGCCCTGGGAGCACGCGCTCATTCGTGGGAGCCCGGCGTCACCGTTGTCCCAGAGCACGAGCCTTCCAAAGTGAACGATGGCAGTCTACACACCTACTGGGCTGTACGGGCGGAAGACCTTCCCGGTGACATCGGTGTCGAGTGGCCTACGGCGCAAAAAATCTCCAGCGTGGTAGTCCGTTATTTCGACGGCCGCATGGTGCGCGGACCGGCGATGGCCCGCACTCAGGAGTGGGCACGGCTGCAATTTTGGGATCAAAACAACTGGAAAGATGCCAAGGCCCAAATCGTGGGACAAGAAACCAGCTCCGTCCGCTACACTCTGGAGCCGGTTACCACCACCCGCCTGCGCCTTCTCTTCACGGAACCTCCTGACCCCGAAGCGCGACGGTTGCCGGAGCGCCTAGGGATCTTCGTTTGTGAGCTCGAAGCTTACAGTGACGTTGCCTTCCAGGTAGTGAACCCTCCTGCCCGTCTCGTTCCTGTGCGCGATGACCGCGAGGGTCAGTACTACAACGAGTGGGGGAGCGACAACCCGGATGATCGCGCCGGACCGCTGGTCATCGAACCTAAGCCAACCCGGATCGTTACGGACACGCTGCGGCCAACGCTGATTGTGGCGGAGAGCCGCTGGGCAAAGGCCCCCAGTTCCGTTGTCACGCCCAGGAAGAGTGTCGTGCAGCTTAAGAACGGCTTCCTGCAACTAGAGATCTCGACCACTGACGGCCTGAAAGAGGCACGCCTCACGAACCTGGTAACGGGCGAGAGCGCAGGCACACCCAACTCCCGGCCATTTGTGATCGAAACCTCGAAGGGGGGACTCGTTCCCGCCAACTTCACCCTGGTAGGCGTGGACACATCCGGATCGACTGCGGATACGAGCCAAGCACGTGTGGATTTGACGTTGCCCGGGGCAGATCTGTCGGTCCACTACGAACTGCGGCGCCAGGACCATTTCTACCATAAGTGGTTCACCTTCAAGAACAAAAGTGATTCCGAGTTGCAAGTCCTGGACGTGACCGTCTCTTCGTTGGGTCTTGAGCGTTTGCTCGATCTTTTCGCCGGACCTGAGCTCACCTATCCAGTATCACGCACGGAGAAAGGTGGCTTCTTCCAGTGTCTTGAAACCGTCTATTGGGACCACCGCGGCGATACGATGACGTACTACCCCGGCGTCAC
The DNA here is from genome assembly GCA_963804995.1 of uncultured Acidobacteriota bacterium. Taxonomy (GTDB): domain Bacteria; phylum Acidobacteriota; class Terriglobia; order UBA7540; family UBA7540; genus Bog-366. Next base: position 1,123,411 of record CAWDSK010000005.1, on the reverse strand, counting down.
AGTCCATGCGGGTGGGACATTCGAGGGCGAGAAGGCAGTGGTCGGGGTGTACCGCCTCGCCGGAGAACAGGTGGACGGATTTGATCGTGGCGTTCGCGACTGGGTGATCGAGTACCAGACGCAAGTGTCCCCTGTGCACAAGCAATTCCCCGATATCTACCTGGAAGGATGGGATGCCAAAGTCGGCACGGAGGAGCTTCAAAAGGACCCCGAGTGGGCCGAGAGGTTCTTCGCTACGGCCCACAAGTTAGGCGTCCAGTATATGGATAGCTACACCCCTACCAACATCGAACTGCTGATACCGTCCGATCTAACCAAGCGCTGGGTCGATCTAGCGAACAAATACGACATCGGCACGGGCTGGTGGAACGACTTCGGTTCGAGCTTCGGCTGGGGCTATATGACACCTTACTGGGAGCCCTACCTGTGCAAGCTGACGCCGGAATCAGAAACCTACTTTCGGCAGATCCTTCGAGCTGGTGCGGAAGTACAACCTGCGCGGCTTCCACTGGGCCGATTTCTGGACCGTGTGGCCGTGCGATAAGACTGAGCACGGTCACCTGCCAGGAAAGTATTCGATTTATGCCCAAGGCCAACGGATGGTCCGCCTAGCCCAGGAAATGCATGAGGCGGTGCCGGGCTTGATGCTCGGGGCAGACAGCGGACTGGATAATCCCCAGTATGGCCGGTTTGCTGACAGCCGCCATCACGGGGGAGGCTATGATGCCAATCCCGGGGTCGAGCCGGACATCCATCTTGATCGTCTGTATGCGGACATGAATCGGGGTTACCTATATGGCTTGGCGCACGAAGGATTGTTGCGGCCCTGGTACCACGTGCTGAATAACGTCAATCACTTTGGCATGGAGAGCCATCACCATGACCGTGCAGGCTATCGTTATGCGTTGTTGAGTGCCCTGGCGCTGGCAGGCCAACTGACGTTTGACGACGCTCCGGACAATGTGCCCGAAAGCGAATTCCAATTCACTCAACACTGGGAAGATTGGGCCAAAGCCAACAAGGATTACCTGAAGCAGAACGACAAGCTCTTTGATCGCTCGGTGAGCTACGCCGACATCATTCAGGGTGACGCAGACAGTTTGACCGGCTATTCCCACATTCGAGGAGATCGCGGCTACGTTTTCCTCATCAATCCCGGAGCCGCGACGCAGATCGCCGAGCTTGAGCTTTCTCTGGACGCTCCCGCGTCGACCCACTTCATAGTTGATGACGTATACCCGGGAGGCATGTCCCTGCGCGGGCCCGCGAACGGCGAATACCCTCAGGGGAGCAAACTGCGCGTTACCGTGCCGGGCAAGGAAGTGCGTATTTTGTGGATTGCTCCGGCCTCCGAGGCCAAAGGAGAACACAACTTCCCGCCCGAGGACGCGCGCGCGCAGCAGGTCTCCCGCTATATCGGCAACTGGCGTCTCGCCGATACGTCGACGGAGGCAGCAACGCTCAAGAGCGACTTCGACTTTCCGCAAAGCGGTAGGGAGTTGCTGGCGAGTCCCACTCCTGAATCTGCCTGGTCCAAGGAGCCCTGGGCGCACGATAAAGCCTATCTCGTATTCCTAATAAAGGATGAGAATGTCGAGCAGAATAACCAGTGGGTAGGAGATCAACTCCTCGGAGGCAAGACTACGTCCCCGGCAGGCGAGGTCAGCTTCACCCCCTCTGCCTCGCTGACCGCCGTGGTCAACGGTGTCCCGAAGGCCCTGCATCCCTTCAAGACATTGCGCACCCAGGAGCGGGGCAAGACGCGCTGCTATTTCGCCAGCCTGGATAGTGAAACCCGGGCCGGCGCGAAGAACCACGTGAGTGTTACGCTGCCCGTCCAAAGGGGACTGGTCTTCGCCGGGGCCTATCTTGATTTGCCCGACCAGATGCCGGACGGTCAGTAATCGCGGGCCGGGCTCGCATACTTTCGCTGAAGGTTCCAGGCAGGTTCTCAGCATGAGGCACGCCCGAACATTCCTGACGGGATTCGTTTGCCTGTGGCTGGGCTTGGTTTCGGGAATTTGCTGGGGGCAATCGGCTCCAGCGGCGTGGCGGGGAGTGGTCCGCACGACCGAGGGGAAGCCCTTGGCAGGCGCCACGGTCGAGCTGCGCGAACTCCAGGAGAAATGGCCCCGGACGTCGACCACGGACGCTGCCGGGACCTTCAGTTTCACCGACCTTCTTCCCGGAACGTATTCCCTCAGTGTCCATTGGCTGGGACTGGCGGCACCCTGTGAGAAACCGCTGGTGATTAACGCCGGTGAGCACGTCGCGGCGTGGCTCGAGTTCGCGAAGGAACCTCTACAGGTAGTGTTGCACTCCGCTCCGCCCGGATCCCAAGCCCAGGCCACCGGCGGCGAGCGACTTTCCAGCCGCCAGATCTCCGAGTTGCCCCTCAACAAGCGTGATTTCAGCCAACTGCTTTTGTTGGCGGCCGGCGCCATGACGGACACCAATGGCGCGGCCAATTTCACCCAACAGTTCGCGGTGAACGGCCAGCGCGGGACGACCGCGGTGTTCGCCATGGACGGCATCGATTCCACCGACGCGTCGCTGGGCGGAGCGACCTTCTCAAACTTCAACATAGACGCCATCCAGGAGATTCGCGCTAGCTCCGGCGTCATGCCGCCGGAGGTTGGGCACGGCGCGGCGAGCTTCACGAACGTGGTGACCAAATCCGGGACCGATTTCGTGCACGGATCGGTATTCGAATTTGTGCGCAATGCCGCCTTTGACGCGCGGAATTATTTCGACCGGCGCACCGACTCCCTGCCCGGCCGCATCCCGCCATTCATCCGCAATGAATTCGGCTTCACGAACGGCGGTCCGGTAATCCTCCCCGGCCTCTACAATGGCCGCGGCCGCACGTTCTACTTTGGGGAATACCAGGGGTTCCGGCAGGTGCTGGGCACGACGCAAGTGTTTCCTGTCCCTACAGCCGAGGAGCGTAGTGGGATCGACCGCACAGCCTTTCCGGGGGACGCACTGATTGTGCCGGTCAGCGCTTCCGTCGCTCCCATTCTCGCCCGCTACCCCCTGCCTGACAATCCGCAAGGCCCCTACGGCGCGCGCACCTATTCGACCTCATCGAAGGTATCGACGATAAGCGATCAGTTCTCCGTGCGCATCGATCACCGTATCTCCGACGTGGCACAACTCTTCGCGCGGTTTAGTTTGAACAACGTCACCGGCCCGACCTCCAATCCCGATCAGACCGCGATTGACCCGAGCTTTGCTGTCCATTTCCTGGATCACCAAAAGAATGCCGGGCTCCGGTACACCCGCAATATCTCCCCGAACGTGACCCTGGAGTCGGTCTTGGGATTCGAACGGAGTACCCCCGTCTTTCCCACCCTGAACACGACGCAGCCTGGAATCGTATTCGGCGACTCCGTCTATGAGGGGTTCAACTCCGCCTCTGGCAAGAGTAGTGGGGCCTATGGCAACGTCTTCCAGTGGCGGGAGAATCTGAGCTACCTCCGCCGAAGCCACACCTTCAATTTCGGCGTGGAAGTGCGCCTTAACCGCGGCACTACGATTTTTGGCATGTATCCCAATGGCAGGTACACGTTTGGGGGAGGTCCGGCCTACTCGCCGACGGACATTCCCTCCCTGAGCGGGTTACACAACTTGCGCGCTGGCGACCCGCTGCCCGATTCGCTGGTGGGGCTGCTTACCGGCACACCCTTCAGCTACGAAATCACCACCGCCCCCGCCATGTTTCCGCAGGGAAGCCATCAGGGAGAAAGCGATATTCACAACGAGGCGTATAACCTCTACTTCGAGGATTCCTGGAAGGTCACGCCGAAATTCGCCCTGAATTACGGCCTGCGCTACGAGCTCAATACGCCCTTTCGGGAGGTGCATCACCTGACCGCATCAGCCGTTTTCGTCGACGCGAATGGGAAGGACGTCCCCGTGTGGGCGCCCGGAGCAGGGGAGAAGTGGCTGGTAAATGTTCAGCCGTCCTACAACATGGATTGGGGAGGTTGGGGACCCCGCCTGTCCGCCGAGTGGCGCGTTACGGAAAAGACCAGTCTCCATGCAGGTGGCGCTATCACCACCCTCCTTCCCCTCTCGTGGCAGGATGACGCCACCGTGGATAGCACACCGTACCTGCTCGACTTACTGGTCACGGCGGTGCCCCAGTACCCGGTGTTGTCCCAGAACCAGGTCCAAACCGTGACGCTGCCCCCGATTTACGCGCCCAGCGGGCAGCCCCTCTACCCCACGGGACGGTCCACCGATGCCCCGCCGAACAGCGAAATGGACGTGCTCCGTTTCCAACAAGATTTGGCGCAAATCACCCCGGCTCACCAGGTTCAACCCATCGGGGCGGTTATCATGGCCAAGAACTTCGCCAATGGCTACGTACCGACCTACACGGCGGGGATAGACCGTGACCTCGGCGAGGTGAAATTGAGTGCCGCTTACGTGGCCACGGTGGGCGTAAGGCTCGCCGCGAACAGCTTCCCGAACGGTTACAGCGGTGCCAGCCCCGGTTTTGCGCCGTATACCGAGTTCGGCCCGGGCGGGCAGGTGGTGGGCGGCTACGGCCCGGAATACCTGCTGGTGAGCGGTTCACACTCCACTTACCACGCCCTCCAGGCCAACGTGGCCAAAACCTCTTCGCGAGCCGGCTTGGGAGTTCAAGTAAGCTACACGCTGAGTAAATCTCTCGATGACACCAGCAGCGCGCTGGCGGGGTTTTCTCCGCTCAGTTCCGGCGCGCTCCTTTCAAGCTGGCCCCAGGACCCGCGGAATCCCGGCTCGGAAAAAGCTCCCTCCACTTTCGACCTGCGCCACACCTTCGGCATGACGGTGATCTATGTACCGGCTCTCGAACGCCTGGCCGCGTTTCGGCGGGGCGGACGGCTCTTGGCCACGGGCTGGCAACTGCTGAATGTCACCACTCTAACCAGCGGTGCGCCCTTCTCCGTGTTTTCGGGAATTCAGCAGACGGGCTTTGGCGCCGGAGGCGGGGACGAGCCGGACCAAGTCGGCGTCCCAGTGTTTTCCACGCGCCGGAAGGTAAGGGAAGATTATTTCGGCCTCGATGCGAACAACGGATCCTTCTTTTCGATTCCGATCAACGTTCCCGGCGGTACCGGGCCCAACCAGGGAAGGTTTGGCAGTCTGGGCCGCGGCACCTTTCGAGGCCCTGCGTACCACAACTTCGATTTCGCGCTATTGAAAGACACTCCGCTGGGGCGGCGCCGTCAGAGCGACCCAGTAACGCTACAGTTCCGCGCGGAGTTCTTTAACGCCTTCAACCTGGTCAATTTCGGTTCCCCCGCCAACATCCTCCGCGGGTCGGGCTTCGGCTTGATCAGCAGTACGCGCGGCAATTCCCGCCAGATTCAGTTCTCCCTCAAAGTGCTCTTCTAGGGTGCGAATCCAGGTCCATGACGGGAGTCCGCGGACAACCACTGGAACGGAGGGAAAACTCTGTCGAGCCTTGCATAACCTCAATTTTACTAATGACGTTTCATATGTTAACGACATCTTACGAAATTTTTCTTGACATAGCGCACGGAGCGTGGTAGCAGGGGCGGCGTGGAAGCTTGTTTGCGCGCAAATCTGCCTGCACGACGCGGGCTGGGTAATCCAGCCAGGGGTTGTGTCCCTTTCCAAGGTTTGAAGCGCAACTGAAGTTTGGGTAGTCTTGGGTCACAAATCGAAGGAGGACAAAATGTTCAGTGAGCGTCGCAATCGCCGTCCCTTGCGGGGGGCGAAGTTGGGCCTATTGCTTTTTTCAACCGGACTGCTTTTTTCTGTTTCGCTCTTAGAGCTTATCCGTAAATACTTATTGAAGTCTGCTGCAATTTGATGCATGATTATGACCCAAGATGCCGCAGATAAAATCTTGGGAAGTATCCGACGAGTTTTGGGTGAAAGTCGAACCGCTGATTCCGGTTCGACAGCGGTCGAAAGGCCGAAAGTATAGGCGGAAGCCGGGGGGTGGGAGGAAGCCAATGCCGGCGCGCCGGATCTTCTCGGCCATTGTGTATGTGCTGCGCACGGGATGTCAGTGGAAGGCCTTGCCCAAGGAATTCGGCAGCGCCAGCGCGGTCCACAAGCATTTTCAACAGTGGCACCGGGCGGGTTTCTTTCTGGCGCTCTGGCGGTCGGGGCTGGCCGAGTACGATGAGCTGGAGGGCATTGCCTGGGACTGGCAAAGCATCGACGGAGCGATGGTGAAAGCCCCGCTGGCCTTGACTTGCGTGGGACCCAATCCCACCGATCGGGGAAAAAAATGGGCGCAAGCGAAGTTTGTTAGTCGACGGGCGTGGCGTCCCACTATCGCTCGCCGTCAGCGGAGCCAACCTGCATGATGTGAAGCTGCTGGCCACCACCCTCGACCAGGTGGTGAGAGCGCGACCGGCACCGCGACCGAGAAAGCCCCAGCACCTTTGTGCCGATGCCGGTTACAAGGGATCCCGCGCTCGGCAAGCGGCCACGAACCGCCACTACCGGCCGCATATCAAGCAACAGCGAGAAGAGATGGAAGCAAAACGTATCGTCCCCGGTTACAAGGCTCGCCGATGGGTGGTCGAGCGGACCCATTCCTGGCTCAACCGATACCGCAAGGTGTTGGTGAGCTTTGAAAAGACCGAGGAAAGCTACGTCGCCCTACTAACCTTAGCCGCGGCCATGATCTGCTGGCGACAGACAATTATTATTTACGGATAAGCTCTTAGCACAGCAAGGCCTGTCCACAATACGCGGCACAGTGACTGACCCTTCAGGCGCGGTCGTGCCGAAAGCCAACGTAAGCATTTTGGAACAGGAAACAGGCGTCCTGGCAAGAAAGGTTACTACCGACGCGCAGGGTAACTATGAGATCCCAGCTCTGAAGCTGTCGACTTATAGGATGCGCATCGAAATGACTGGCTTCGAAACTTCCGTGGTAAGCGACATCCAGTTGACAGCGAATGAAACCAAGCGCGTTGATGTGTCCCTGCACATGGGTGCGGCAACTCAGGAAGTTACCGTAAACGGCAGAGCGCAGGTCATCGAGACCGAAGGCGCCAAGATCGGCGGAGAGGTTTCCGGCAGCGAATATTGGCTTGCCCCCATGCCCGCCAATGCTTACTCTTCCCCGCTCCCCGTGATTGCCATCGTGCCGCAAATTCAAACGGACGGCGGCAACGAATTCGGCGTCACCATGGCCGGTCAAGGCGGCAATGAGATTCACATGGCCATGGACGGCGTCAAAGAGGAGAGCACCAACACTCAGACGGTGAACATGGAGGACGTGGAGGAAGTCAAGGTTAATGCCGTAAACAACAGCGCGGAGTACGCCCGCGTCGGCATGTTTGACACCATCACCAAGCACGGCACTAACGCCTACCACGCGGAAGCCTCCTACTACGACCGTAATTCCGCCTTGGGGGCGCGGGGGTTCTTCGAGACTGAGAAGCCGCACGTGATCTACAACACCTTCAATCTCAGCGCTTCCGGTCCCATCCGCAAGAACCGCACCTTCTTTTACGGTTTGTGGAACGGTGAGCGCGTGCATGAGCAGTCATTCTTCCTGGCCACTGTGCCTACAGCAAAAATGCGCAATGGCGACTTCTCGGACTTGCTCACGGCATCCCCGGCCATTCAAATCACCGACCTCAGCGGCAATCCCTATTGGAAAAACATCATTACAGACCCTCTTAGTACGCTGGCGTTGAAGGTTCAGAACACCTATATTCCTATGCCCAACATCGGCGGGCCGGGAAACCTGGTCAGCAACTACGGCTGGCTTTTCCCCTATCCGGAGGACCAATATCGGGCCGATGTTCTTTGCTTCCGCATCGACCACAAGATTTCGGAAAAGAATCTCCTCTATGCCCGATATTCCGGCTACTGGCCTCGTTACGTCCTGAACCCTGGAACCTACCCGCTGCTTGATGAAACGAAACTCCGTCAAAGCCACTCGTGGGCTTTCACCGACACCCAGACCTTCACGCCCAGCCTGATCAACAGCTTCACGCTGGGGGGAAACCGCGACCGGCAGACCTACGGAACCACGTTGAACGGCTTCACGCCGTCTACCGGTGACCAGGTCGTGTTGTCGATCGGGCTGCAGGGAGTTAACCCCAGCAATCTCGTCGCCCAAGGGTTCCCGGCTATGTATTTCAACGACATCACTAGCCTCTATGCCAGTGAGTGGGGCGGCCCCAAAGGCAAGGCGGCACAGTTAAATGAGAACTGGAATATCACTGATTCGGTGACTTGGTCCAAGGGCCGGCACGTGATTAAGGCTGGAGAAGAGGTCCGGACGTTCAAGTACTACAGCACGCAACTCTCGGATGGCGCCTACGGCGATTTCTCCTTTAACGGATCCGTCACGGGGTTCGACTACGCCGACTTTCTGCTGGGAGTGCCTTTTGGGAGTACGCGGTATGACCCCTTATTAGGCAGGACGGAGGGAGGCAAAGAAATCGGCTTATTCGCCACCGATACTTTCAAAGTGAATCGGAAGCTGACCCTGGACTACGGTATACGTTGGGACTACTTTGGAGCGTTTCGGTATGATGACGGGCTCCAGTACAACTATGATCCCACCCAGGACGCCGTGGTGATTCCACAGGCGGCCACGGGCCAGGTTAGTCCTCTATTCGACCCCAATATCAAGCTGGTAACAGGGAGCGTTTTCCCCCATCCTTCTCATGCCAATTTTGTACCGCGTATCGGTGTCGCTTATCTGCTCACCGAGAAAACGGTCATCCGGGGCGGGTATGGTATCTACACTTCGCGGGGACTGGGAACTTACTCCCTTGTCAATGGAGGAGGGCCATTTCAGATCGCCGAAAACTACACCAATCTGATCCAAAATGGCCAGCCGCTATTTGCCTTCCCTGACCCGTTCCCATCTACCCTGAGCTTTGCGCAGATTCCTTCGCAGTCCGTCAGCGGCTATCCCATCGACCAGAAGGACGGCAAGATCCATCAGTTCAATGTCACCGCCGAACACCAGGTCAAGGATATCGGCTTTCGGCTGTCTTACGTCGGGTCGCGGTCGCGGGGACTTAATGGCTTCTACTCAACGGATAAACCGGAGCCGAGCACCATCCCCTGGACACCCGATCGACGGCCTCATCCGGAGTTTTCGGGCATCTCATACCTCCGCCGAGATCTGGCTGCCAACTACAACTCGCTCACCTTTGAAGTCAAGCGCAAAATGGGACAGGTCGTTCTCGATAGTTTCTGGACCTGGGCCGACAGTGTGGATAACTATGAAATGCTCGCCAGCGGATACGGCACTCTGTACGGGCCTGGAAACGGCGCCTTCAGCGATGAGAATCCTTACGCACCGCTGCTCTGGAACCATGACCACGTCACACCTCACCACCGCGTGGTATTGAATGTCACGTGGACGATCCCCGTAGGGCGCGAACGCCGGTATCTGGCTAACGCTCCTGGCATCGTAGACAAAGTCTTAGGCGGATGGACAGCCAATTGGATCGGGTTCCTCCAGACCGGTCAGTGGTTCACTCCATACTTCTCCACCACGGACCCCTCGAACACCAATTCCTACGGCGGCTTGCCGGATCGCATCGCCAACGGCAATCTGCCTAAAGGCCAACGCACGCTCGACAGGTGGTTCGATACCAGCGCCTTCAAGATTCCCGGATGTCCCGACAACGATCCTGCCTGCGCGAATCCGGCTAACATCGGAAGGTTTGGGGATTCCGGAATCAACATCCTGGAAGGGCCGGGCTTGAATACGCAGAACCTGACGCTGCGCAAGCGTTTCCGGATTACCGAACGGTTGCACTTTGACCTGATGGCGACCTGCGGAAACCTCTTCAACCATCCAAACTTCTCGCCCCCCAACGCCACGATCGACGTACCCGGTGCAGGCGAAATCACCGGCCAGCACGATCGGTATTTCTCCGGGGAGAAAAGTGGAGCGCGGGTGATTGAGATGCGCGGCCGAGTGGAGTTCTGAGACGAGGAAGGTTGGGACGGCCGGAATCAGAACTGCGTGAAGCAGGACTTGAGCAGTAAATCCGGAGGGCTCATGCCTGGCTCGCGGCCAGCCTGCGCCCTCCGGCAATAGCCCCTTCTGTTAGGCACGAATCACCCGTAATGGCCCTGTCCGGGGAGAGAGCGTCGACCGCAGTTGGCGCTTTCACCCGCCGACGCTTCACACACGAGTTAGAGCCGCAACCAGCGACGGGTCGCTCGGTTACGACTGTTCAACCGCAAAGTACGGCTTCCGCGTCTTCCACCGTCCGCGGGTGAAATCCGGGAACGGTACGGGGGCGCTGCCTTTGGCAATGGAAATATCCGACAACGCCACGGGCGCGCTCATGATGACCGAGTCATAGATATCGAGCGGCAGCGTTCCTTTGTCCCGGGCCGCTTCGAGGAACATTTTGATTTCCAGATAATCAGGAGCGCCGTGCGAGATCATATCGGTTTTCAGCTTGTCGGTGATCCGGCGGACCTCGCGGTGCCAGACGTGATCGTACTTCTCCTGATAGGGCTCGAAGGGTTCCCAAGCGTGTTCGTCGTGGGCGGTGGGGGTGACGCCTTCGATATAAAGGGCGTTGTGCTCGTGACTGTAAATGCCCTCGGTTCCTGATAGCTGCCAGCGGTTGTCATACGGCCGTGGTGATACCATGTCGTTGTAGACCACGATGGTTTTGCCCTTGATCGTTTTGATCACCGTCGTGACGATGTCGCCTTGCATGATCGGTTTCTTGGCCATGGGATGGTCCGGCCCGAACTTCTTGCGGAAATACCGGTTCACGCCCAGGGCGCGAGAGGCGGTCGAGGTGAGATAGGCGGGGTAATCGCCGCAGTTGATATCCATCCAGCTCACCACCGGACCCAGGCCGTGCGTCGGGTACTGGTCGGCATTGCGATTCATGATGTGCGCGCCCTTCCAATCGTGGATGCTGTAATCCGGGAAAAACCAGTAGTTGCAATCATGCGCGTATGCGCAGTGGGCGTAGTTGATATCACCGAACATGCCCTTTCGGATCATATTCAACACGGCGAGATTATCGCGGCGGAAGCTCCAATTCTCGAGCATCATGCAGGGCGTCTGCGTTTGCTCCTGCACGTTGATCATTTCCCAGCACTCGTCGACGGTGTTGGCGATCGGTACCTCGCAGCCGACGTATTTCTTCGCCTTCATGGCGTACACCGACATGCGCACGTGCCACTCCCAGGGCGTGGCAATCAGCACCGCGTCGATGTCGTCGCGATCCACCAAATTCTTGTAGTCCTCATCGCCCGCCGAGTAGCCCTGCGGCTTTTTCCGGCCCGAGGCGACAACCACCTCCTGCGCCTTCGCGAGGTTTTCCTTGTTGATGTCGCACAGCGCGGGAATGTCCACGTCTTCAAATAAAGTCGCGATTCCGAGCAGGCTGGTGCCGCGGCCTCCCGTTCCAATCACGCCCAAACGCACGCGCTTCCCGGCTCCAAAACCGGTACTTGCAAGCGCCAGACCCGCGCCGGCCATACTGATAAAATCCCTGCGATTCATAGAGCCACCCTCTCTCCCCTGATTTCAGGGGAACAGCGTTGCAATGGATGCATAGGTCCCCGGCGGCGCTCGCACCGGAAGAATCGTATGCTTCGGAAGCCAATCGCTGGCAACGGCCACGCAGTGAGCGCTCCTGCCTGCCAGCCTCAATTCCTCTGGCTGCGTACTTTGAGCGCAGGGACCCGCGTAGTCAAGTTGATTCTGCGGGGGTACCCCAGAGGTTTGGCAGCGCGGACCATCGTAATCCTGGGGGCTGAGTGCCACCTGGTCCGCCTGTTCCAAGGCTCTGATTGCGGCCAATGCCGGGCTGGTGGGATGTCCATCCTTTAGCCATGCGATCGAGTAGTTCGAGGACTCGCAGAAGCGCTTGATGTGATCGCGGTAATCCGTAAAATCGGGCCAGCGCAGGTCCGCGAGCGTTCCCACCTCAATGAGGCTACGCAACGCTTGCTGACCAGAAGGTGGAAGCTGCAGCGCGGAAGGCGACACGGCCCTGGCAACTGCTGCAGCGAGAACGGAGAAGACAACGAACAGGGGGGAACTCGTTCACTTGGCGAACAAGAGAGGAAGTTTTCATTGGATGGATGCCCTCGCGCCTATGCCGGGTGGAATTCAGCCCCGCACCCCACATTCTTGCGAATGGCCATGGAGTGTACCACGACCTGCTCAGGGAAGCAGCAGCTTCGGAAGTTCATGTGGTGAGGCCAAGATCGAGTAAACTCTCCCCGTTGCCGTTGTAGAAAATCCCGGGCAGGTCAATCGGAATTCGCTGCCCACATTAGGCAGGCACAGAAAGGCGATCATGAAGTTTAGTGTGCTAGCACTTGACTACGACGGAACTATCGCCCAAGACGGGAAACTGAGTTCTGAGGCAAGGGCCGCTATCACGGAAGCGCGTGCGAGCGGGATCGTGGTGATTCTCGTAACGGGGCGAATCCTGTCTGACCTGAGGCAGGTGGCGGGGAACCTCCAGTTTGTGGACGCGGTGGTAGCGGAAAACGGTGCAGTGCTCGCCTTCCCCAGTGGCCGCTCAAGGTTGCTTGGTCATCCGCCACCCGCAGTCTTCGTTGAAGAACTTCGCCGCCGGGGGATCGGTTTCACTGCAGGCCAGTGCATCGTGGAGACCGACGCAACATCGGCCCCGCGGATCCTAGCCGTGATCAGGGAGCTAGAACTGCCGCTCGTGCTGTTGTTCAACCGCAGCCGCCTAATGGTACTTCCGCAGGCCATCAGCAAAGCCACCGGGCTGCGCGAAGTTCTTAATGCGTTCCGTCTCTCGGTTCACAACGCCATCGCGATCGGAGACGCCGAGAATGACCATGAGCTCCTGGGGGTGTGCGAGGTTGGCGTGGCTGTTAGTTGGGGCAGTCGAGCTCTCCAGAAGGACGCGGAGGAAGTTCTCCAGGGAGATGGTCCCGGCGCTGTAGCCGCTTACATTCGGCAAGCGGTGAAGAAAAGGACATTGCCCCCAGATGACCTTGGTCGGCGCCAAATCATGCTCGGTGTAAGGGACGACGGGAGTCCGCTCGCCCTGGCCATTCGCGGCCGCAATGGGCTCTTAGCAGGAGATCCCCAATCCGGCAAGTCCTGGGCCACGGGGCTTTTCTGCGAGCAACTGATTCTTCAAGGCTATTGTGTGTGCGTCATCGATCCCGAGGGAGATTACGTGGAATTGGAAGCCCTGCCGGGCGTGGTCGCATTCGGAGGTGATGGCCCCCCGCCTCCGCTGCGCGATCTCTCTGAAGCCTTGCGGCATCCCGACAGGAGTGTGGTGGTCGATCTCTCCCACGCGCCTTACAATGAGAAGGTCGATTACCTGAATGCACTCTTGCCGATGCTGGCATCACTCAGGCAATCCACCGGTCTGCCACACCGCATCATCGTCGATGAGGCCCATTACTTCCTTCAGGCGCCGCACGCCCGGGAATTGTTGGATCTCGACTCGGCCGCATACACGCTTGTCACGTATCGCGTCTCCGACCTCCACCCCGAGCTTCACAAAGCCATGGATACAATCATCGTCAAGCGTACGACCGATCCGCACGAGGTGCAGGCGCTTTTAGCAATGTATGGCAACAAGAACGTCGAATCTGAATGGCAGACTATCCTCGGCGGGCTGGATGTTAACGAGGCCATCCTTTTGCCGGGGATTGGGGAAGCAGGAGGGAAATTGCAGAAATTCAAGCTCCTGCCCCGATTAACCCCACATGTTCGTCATAGGGCGAAGTATCTTGATGTGCCAATTGCCGCGGGAAAGGAATTCGTGTTCACGGACAACGGAAAACCCATTGAAACTCCAGCCCGGACTCTGAAGGAGCTGGTCGCGTTAATGCCGAGTTCCCCGCCCGCCGTGCTTGACGGGCATGCGCGTCGGGGAGATTTCTCGCGATGGATTGCGGACGTGTTCCACGATCATCCCCTCGCATCGGACGTCCGGAAAGTTCGAGCAACGATATCGACTCGGCCACATACGCGATCTCTATCCAGCGCTCGCAGAAACCATTCAGGAGCGCTATGAATTCTCCCCAGACATGATGCGCTAGCCTTCGTATTGCCGATCAGTGATTTTCTCGGTTGGATGAAGGTTATCGCCGCGTTCGTAATGAGGTTTATATGGACGAATGGTACTCAAAAGAAGGTTCGCCGGCTCCGCTAGGAGTAACATGGATCGAGGAAGAGGAAGCTTTCAACTTTGCCCTATATTCCAAGTATGCAACCGATGTTACGCTCCTTCTGTATTCATCCAACGAGTACTTTGAGCCGCTTCATGAATATCGACTCAACCCCCTTACCAATAAATCCGGGCGAGTATGGCACTGCAGGCTGAAGGCCGCAGCTATCTCCGGGGCGCGATACTATGCTTACCGGGTGGCCGGGGCCAATGAGCCAGGAGCGGGCCACCGCTTCGACGATGAGAAGATACTCTTTGACCCCTATGTTCGAGCTTTGTTCCGCCCACCGCACTTCAGCCGCGAGGCAGCGCGGTTTCCAGGGAGCAACGCCGGTCGCGCGCCACTCGGGGTGATCGTCACCGACCAGGGGTTTGACTGGACCGGGGATCGACGGCCCATTCATACCTCGGATACCATTATCTACGAGTTGCACGTAAGGGGCTTCACGATGCGGGCGAACTCCGGGGTGAGCGCGGAACAAAGGGGGACTTATGCGGGACTGACTCAGAAGATCCCGTACCTGAAAGAGCTCGGAATTACGGCGATCGAGTTGCTCCCGGTGTTCCAGCAGGATTCCCAGGAAGGCAGTTACTGGGGATATATGCCGCTGAACTTCTTCTCTCCGCACCACGAGTATGCGGTTGCCCAATCCTCAGAAGAGGTGTGCAGTGAATTCCGGGGCATGGTCAAGGCGATGCACGCGGCGGACATTGAGGTGATCCTCGACGCTGTTTATAACCACACGGCGGAAGGAGACGAGAATGGGCCCACGTACAGTTACCGAGGGATTGATAATGACACCTATTACCTGCTGCAGCCTGACCGAATCCACTATCGCAAGGATACCGGAGCAGGAAACACCCTGAATTGCGCCAACCGTTATGTCCGCAAAATGATCGTCGATAGCCTGAACTTCTGGGTGAGAGAAATGCACGTAGACGGATTCCGCTTTGACTTGGCCTCGATTTTCACCCGCAATGAAGACGGCTCCGTCAACCTTTACGACCCTCCCGTGATTGCGGAAATCGGGGATTTTCCGGCGCTGGCAGCGAGGCGTTTGATTGCGGAAGCCTGGGATCTCGCCAGCTACGAGTTGGGGCGAAGCTACCCGGGCCTCCCCTGGTTGCAGTGGAACGGCAAATTCCGAGATGACTTGCGGGCCTTCGTCAAAGGCGACCCGGGAATGGTTCCCGCCGCCATGACCCGCATCTACGGCAGTAGTGACCTCTTCCCGGACGACATCATGAATGCCTACCACGCCTATCAGAGCGTGAACTTCATCACCTGCCACGATGGCTTCTGCCTCTATGATCTCGTCTCCTACAACCAGAAGCACAACGAAGCCAACGGCCACTCCAATACCGACGGATCGGATTACAACCTGAGCTGGAATTGCGGTTGGGAGGGCGACCAAAACGTTCCAGCCGAGGTTATGGACCTCCGCAAGCGTCAGGTGAAAAACTTCTGCTGTCTCCTGTTTCTCTCCAACGGTACTCCCATGTTCAGCGCCGGGGATGAATTCCTGAATACGCAGAAGGGCAACAATAACCCTTACAATCAGAATAATGAAACAACGTGGCTCGACTGGGACCTGCTCGGCAAAAACCAGGACATTTTTCGCTTTTTCAAAAACATGATTGCCTTCCGCAAGTCTCACCCCTCTCTCGGACGCAGCCGGTTCTGGCGCAACGATGTGCGCTGGTATGGAGTTGACGAAGCGCCGGACCTTTCCTTTGACTCGCACACTCTTGCCTTTTGTCTGCACGGTGCATCCCAGAACGACAACGACATCTACGTGATGATCAACGCTTACTGGCAAGCCTTGACCTTCGTTGTCCAAGAGGGAGAGCCGCAAGGGTGGTTCCGCGTGGTAGACACTAGTCTTGCCACTCCTGCCGACATCTGTGAGCCGGAGACGGAGCAAAAGCTCCAAAGCCTCGATTACCGTGTCGGACCGCGGTCCGTTGTGGTGCTCATTCGTAAGTGACTTCGAAAGGGCGCACACATCCCTGGCGTGTCGTATAACGCGGAACGAGAGACAACAACTGGATGCAGGTCAACCTCCCGACGTGCCCCAAGGCCACAATCTAACTATCCTCAAAGAGTTCCTCATTAGATACGGGGCATAGCCAAGACGTGACGTGCCCAGGTAGCGGAGACTCGGCCTCGCCACTCGTGATTATTCCGATGAGATCCTCTCCATGGGAGGAACGGATGAGGCTTCCGGTTACGCTACGATCGATACTGCACGGCAAACGCGGAGTGAACCGCTTGGGGTTTGGCCCAGCTCCTTCCTTTGTTATTTTCCTGATTATCGGGTTCCCTTCAATCGTGCCTTCAACGCATCCATACTGAAACTCGCCGGTGTTCACATCCTGGAATTGGATTGTATCTCCCACAGCGAAAGTCAAATCTTTGCGATTCGTGCTGAGCTTCTCCTTCCTCTTTGACTTGACGTTTGATTTGCAACGTGGCATGGACTAGACCTCCTCTTAACCTCGCCCTTGGCCTGAAGTTTAGCTGCGAGATGGATAGCACATAAGCGACGGATCGGCCCTTTTCACCTGACTCGCAGCACAGCAGCCCCGTTTATCCGATCGTGCTTCAGCATCTGAAGGGCATCGTTTGCCTGAGCCAAGGGGAACTCCTGGGTCGTTGTATGTAACGGGACGCACACCGACAGATCCAGGAGGGAGCGGCCGTCTTCCCGGGTGTTGGCGGTGACGCTCCGCAGGTTGCGCTCCAGAAAAAGATATTGCTGATAGTCCATCGCGGGTATGGGTGTCATGTGGATGCCGGCCAGAGCCAGCGTGCCGCCTCGGTCCAGCGCTGCCAGTGCCACTGTGACGAGTTCTCCCGCCGGAGCGAAGAGAATGCTGCTATTGAGTTTCACGGGTGGGGTGGCGGCTTCCGAGCCGACCCAGGTTGCTCCCATGCGGTGTGCCATCTCCTGGTGCCGCTCGTCTCGAGTGCACACGTAGACCTTGCATCCCCAGTGCAGAGCTATTTGGATGACAATGTGCGCCGATGCTCCGAATCCATAGAGACCCAGCGTCTCCCCTTTCTTAAGATTGCTGCGGCGTAATGCACGATAGCCAATGATGCCCGGGAACAACGCTTTCTTTGTGAGGCGGCAAATCGCCTTCGACAACATGGAGGTCCGTGCGGCATACGCCACACACTTCGACCCGAATCAATACCTCGCCTTTTCCCGGTTCGGGGATCGGCAGATCAACCAGTTCTAGAGGAGACGTTTCCACCGGAGCGCGCTTTCGTAATACCATGGCTCTCATGAACGCTCCCTGGGCAACAAAATTTGGCCTCCAAGCCCGTGTCGCTGCCACCACATGAAATCAGGGCTGGACAATGCCTGCACTACTCGTGCTTCCCGCCTTCAAGACATGAACTGCCAAGACCGGGCAGGGTCCTAACTGGATCACGCGATAGGTTGTCGAACCAAACACCGCAAGATCCAAGGCATTGCGCCCACGTACTGCCATGATCACCAAATCGGCTTGTATTTCCAACGCAAGCTCAATGATCTGTAGGTAGGCCCTGCCGATTCGTACCACGGTCTTAATCTTGCCGAGTTTGACCCCTTCCGCTGGAATCAGCTCATCGAGTTACTTGGTCGCTGCCGCGATTGCTTCTTCAATGTTGGCCGACCTTGGGATATCGTCCAACACGTGGAGCAGGGTGAGTTCGGCGTCGAACTCCGCCGCTGCCGAGAGCGCATATTCCAGAGCCCGCTGGGAGGGATCGGAAAAGTCCGTGCAGAAAATAACTCTTCGCAGCTCAAACGAACTCTGCGCACCTTCCGGGGCGACAGCCTCGGGCTTCGGCTTCCGGACCACCAGCACAGGACAGGGAGCTTTCCGCAGCACCTTTTCCGCGACCGACCCCAGTGTAACACGGTCAAATCCTTTGCGCCCGTGGGTCCCCATGACAATGAGGTCCACTCCTTCCGCTTCGGCAAAGTAGAGGATCGAGTCCGCCACCGCACCCTCTTGCACGAAGCACACGGGCTCAACGCTACTTCTCGTTTGCGACTTCGCGAACTCTTGCAACTGCTCGCGAGCGTCGGCGCGAGTCTTCCGGAAAACCTCGTCGAAGTCGACCGCTGGAGTGTAATACTCATAGGGAGGAAGACCGAAATCGACGACCTGCTTCATCAGAGGCGAATCCGCTATGAAATCAGCGCCTCCCTGGTACATCTGCGCCAGGAGATCTTTTCCCGAAGCGTCCACAAAACTTACGCCAATCAAATCGACTAAAACGGCCTCGGCGGCACTCCCGGAACGGCAGATGTCCTTCAACTCTTCCACCCATGGCCCGGCCAGTTTGCCTTCCAACTTCAGAGTTGCCGGACCGGAACCCTTTTGGATGGTGATTCTGAGCAACCTCGTCGCTCCTCTGTCACCAAGGAGATAGCATCCGCGTTGCCAAATTTCGGAGCATGGCAGAAGGTGCGCAATCCCCAAGGAATAGGGAGGTTAGGGTGGGGAATGAGTTTGAGTAATCGGTATTACCTGACCCAATCTGACGCTTTGCGGTCACATCATCCGGTCAGATGACCATACATAGTCACTTATCCTGCGCACCATCGAATAGGGACGCGCTGCGGCCACGCGGGGCGTCATCTCTTGCTGAAAGGTCGCGCCATAGCGCTTGCCGTAACCTGCGGCTCGGGCGGCGGTTCGGACGGCGGTGGTAGATGCGCCCATACCGAAGGAAGGGGGAAAGACAGATTGGACCTGTCCGCCGCCATGACCCGGCATGGAATTCCTCAACTAGCTCTCCGGGAAGTTTGCATTCGAAACATACCTGTCCGCCACTGAAAGTCAAATCACCGTTCCCACAGGATTCGGGCGTCTTCCAGTGGGATCGCAACACCGTCGCAGTGCGGGATCACTCGCGCCGTGTAGTCGGTAGCCGTACGGGTCGCGGGCACCTGGGCGACATAAGCGTGGCTGCTGTCACTACCTGCCAATTGGCGGACGCGCGTCATCTCCTCTCGGATCGGGCTACTGCCATTGATCCCCTCGGCATACAGCTCGACTCGCACAGCCTTCGGGTCGAGGCCATTGAGATACACCTCTGCCTCAAAGATGTGCTGGACCGCGCTGGTCTGTACCTTCACCTCGCCGAAGCGAACGGTGGCCCATTTCTCCTTCAGAGCACTTTCCCAATCGGCGATGCTCTTGCCGACTGCACCTTTGTCAGCAGCGCGTTTACGGTATGCGGCTGCAGCCGGGAGGTAATGTTGCTCGGTGTACTCGCCCACGGCGCGGTTCGCGGAAAAGCGGGGCGTCAAGCTTGCCATGCTGTTCCGCATCCGCGCCACCCAGGCCGTGGGGATTCCTTGCGCGTCGCGGGCATAAAACTCGGGAATCACTTCCCGTTCGAGCAGGTCATAGAGCGCTTCAGCTTCGGCCGCGTCCCAACCCGGATCGTCGCCATGCTCCCGGCCATCCCCCAACGCCCAGCCGACTTCCGGCGTGTAGGCTTCCGCCCACCAGCCGTCCAATTCTGAAAGATTGATGCCGCCATTCACCAGCACCTTCATGCCGCTCGTCCCGCAGGCTTCCCAGGGCCTCCGTGGCGTGTTGATCCAGACGTCCACGCCTTGCACCAGTTGCTCGGTCAGGAGCATGTCATAGTCACTGAGGAAGATCACGTGGGGACGCGCCGCGGGCTGCCAGATGAAATGCATCCATTCCCGAATCATGGCCTGTCCCGCCTGGTCCGCAGGATGCGCCTTGCCGGCGATGATAAGTTGCACGGGGCGCTGCGGATTAGTCAAGAGGCGGAGCAGCCGCGGAGGGTCATGGAGCAGTAAGTTCGGTCGCTTGTAGGTCGCAAAGCGGCGGGCAAAGCCCAGCGTGAGGGCGTTCGGATCAAAGAGATGCTTCGCCGCTTCGACCTCCTCGGGCGGAGCGTGTCTTATCTCCATGTTGAGCGACAATCGATCTCGTACGTACTCCACGAAAGACTTGGTGGCCGCGGTCCGAAATTGCCAGAGCGTAGCGTCAGAAATCTGGCGGATCTTTTGTTCCAGGTCTTTCGTCGTCCCCAGCCAGCGTTGCTTTCCACAGGCTTCTGTCCAAAGATCATCGGCCGGGGCCGAGTCCCAAGTGGGCACGTGGACTCCGTTGGTTACGTGTCCGACGGGGATTTCGTCTTCCGGCCAGCGTGGGAATAGAGGCAGAAAGAGGCGCCGGCTGACCTCCCCGTGCAATCGGCTTACACCATTCACTGCGCCGCTCCCGCGGATGGCCAAATGCGCCATGTTGAAGGGCTCCGACGAGTTGTCCGGGTTCTGGCGCCCCAGAGCCATCAAATCGTGAAACGAAATGCCGAGATCCTGTTCGGCATGCCCCCTAACGTGTTGTTCCATGAGGGCAGGATCGAAACGGTCAAAACCGGCGGCCACGGCCGTGTGAGTGGTGAAGAGATTGCCGGCACGAGTAGCCGCCAAAGCCACTTCGAAGGGCTGCCCGGTATCTTCCATGAAGTTGCGGGCACGTTCCAGAACCGCGAACGCCGCGTGCCCTTCATTCAGGTGGCAAACCTCCGGTTGCAACCCCAGGGCGCGGAGCAGCCGCCATCCACCGATCCCGAGGAGCAGTTCCTGTTCGAGGCGCAAATCCGAGCCGCCCCCGTAGAGCTCGCTGGTAATCCCCCGATCGACAGGGAGGTTCGCCGCATCATTGCTGTCCAGCAGGTAAAGCTTTACCCTACCGACCAGAACCTGCCAGGCGCGAAACCAGATCGAGTAACCTGGCAACTTAAGTTCCAGACGTAGCCACTCCCCGTTGGGTTGGCGCAAGGGCGTGATGGGCAACTGTCCGGGATCGTTATAGGGATAGAGGGCGTGTTGCGCTCCGTCCTTGTCAATCTCCTGGCGAAAATAGCCCTGCTGATAGAGCAGGCCCACCCCGACCACCGGTACACCCAGATCGCTGGCAGCTTTGAGTTGATCACCGGCCACATTGCCAAGCCCGCCCGAGTAGATGGGCAAACCTTCACTCAACATGAATTCCATGCTGAAATAGGCGGCGCAGGTCAGGGGACTTCGTGCATAATTCTGCTGAAACCACGCGGGCGACGCCAGCGCTTTCCGCCGGGTCTGTACCAAGCTATCCACGTTTTTGCGAAAAACGGGGTCGGCCAATACGCGCTCGATCTTGTCGCGCGAGACCGTTTGCAGGACGACCCAGGGGTTATGCGTGATCTCCCAGAGTTTGGGATCAAGCTGCCGCCATATCTCGTCGGTGGCATGATTCCACGACCAGCGCAGATTCAGGGCAAGCTCCGCCAGGGAATCGAACCCCTCGATTTCGGTGGGTAGAAGGTTGTACATCGGGTGGCTGACGCGAGTTTGTTCGCTCATGGTTTTTCCTTTGGGTCCGGCGCCGCTGAGAGAGTATGGTCAAGTCCACACAGCAGACTTGAATCTAACGTCCTAAAACCTGCCAGGACAACCCTCCGCTTTACAACCTCTTTAATGCGGCCATGGCATCCTTCAGCGACAGGCGGGCCCGAAAGAAGGTTTCCCAGGGGTCCGACCTTTCGAGACGTTTGTGGAAGTTGCCGATGTTGAAATCGGAGGGAATCAGCGTGGGTTTGACCTCCGACCATTGCAAGGGTGTCGAAATGGGAGCTTTCTCCCGTCGCCGGACGGAATAAGGCGCCACCACGGTTTGACCAAAACCATTTCGAAAGGGATCCAGGTAGACGCGTCCCCGCCGCGCCGTGAGCGAATGTTCGACCGTCAATTCATCCGGGTGCGCAGCCGCCACGCGTGCCACGAACGACTCGGCGAAGGCGAGAACTTCGTCCGCATCCGGTCCCGTACGGATCGGCACCAGGACGTGCATGCCCCGGCTACCCGAAGTCTTGGCGAAGGATACCAGCTTCAAAGCGTCCAGGGCGGCTTTGACATGCAAGCCCGCGCGCGCAGCATCTGCGAACTTTCCCGACTCGGGATCAAGATCAAAACAAACCCAGTCCGGCTGCCGGGGCGAACTGGCGCGGCTCGCCATAACGTGTACGGCAATGCAACCCAAATTGACAAGTGCGAGCTGTGTGGTCAAGGACCCGCCCACCACATAATCGGTGAACTCGCTGGCGTTGGCTTCATGCACGATCCGCTTGGTGGGCGTTCCGGGAGGCATGCCCTTAGGCAACTGTTTTTGAAAGAAGCACTCGCCGCGCATCCCATCGGGGCAGCGCTCCAGCGTCAGGATGCGATCCTTCAAGTAGGGTGAGAGCTTTGAGAAAATCGCGTGATAATACTCGACCAAATCCAGCTTCGTGTAGCCTTCCTCAGGCCAGAAGACCTTGTCCGGATGCAATACGGCGATCGGCAACTGACTCGAGACCGCATGATCACGTTTTGCGCTTGTCATCCCGTTTTTCCTGGGAGAAAACATTCTTTTGCGCTCTTATCGTCGCGCCGCCCCAGAAAGACGGGCTGTCGCAACTTTTTGTCAGCCGTCAACTCCTCATAAGCGATCTGGGCCACGAGCTGCGGGACGAGATACGTCACCCCCTTCTCCGGCGGCGGATCGACGAAAGCAGCCTGTTTTCGCACCAAAGGCTGGAACTCTTGATACAGTGAGGCGAGCAACTTCGTATCAAACCCCGTGCCCACCTTGCCCACATAGTGCAACTGTCCTCGATGATAGGCGCCCAGCAGAAGAGCGCCGAAATGCGTGCGTGAGCCCGCCGGGGCGGTGTAGCCCGCAATGACAAACTCGTCCTCCTGATGGACCTTGCATTTCAGCCACTTCCGGGAGCGCCCTTCGATGTAGGGCGACGTGAGGTCTTTGGCGACCATTCCCTCGTAACCTTTTGTTTTCGCCACCCGGAAGGCCTCGAGCCCGTTTTCGGCCAGACGGTGAGCCGGGAGAAGACGCTCGCTTCCCCGAATCGCCGCTTCCATGGGGCCGCGCCGTGTGGAAAGTGGCTCGGCACGCAGGTCACGCCCGTTTTGGTAAAGGCAATCGAAGACCGCATAAAGCGGCGGAACCATACCTTCCTGGAGAAGCTGGAAGCGGGAGACTCGGCGGTTATCGAAGGCGACTACCTCGCCGTCGAGGAGCAGCGCGCGATCTGGAAGCTTGGAGACCGCAGCCGCGATGTTCGGGTATGTCTGGGTGCGGTCCTTGCCATTTCGGGATAGAAGGCTGACGCTGGCCCTTTCCTTGTAAGCAAGGATGCGAAAACCGTCGTATTTCTCTTCGTAGACCCAACCAGGTTTGTGGAAGGGCTGGGTGACGAGCGTTGCCAGCATCGGTTGGACGCGAAATGGGATCCTGTCCGTCACAACACCCGCTTTCTCCGCCGAACACGTCCTGGCGCCGGCTTCACGCTCGTTTTGCGCCTCTCTTTGACAGCCGGATCACCCACCGAAGCTCTTTCGATGTCGCCCCCTCCGTCCCGTGCGATCTCTGCTAGAAGACGGTGGCTCGCTACGGACCGCGGCTCTTCCTGCGTCACATCCTTCGTGGATGCGTACTGATCGCGATGTTTGATTAGCAGCCATGCAGATCGAGCAGGATTGCTCCCCAAGCCCCGGGTGTGAACCAAGACCCACGAGCCTTGGAGCTTCGCCCCGTGAAGCGTGAATTTGATCTCTCCCGCCTCCAATGAAGCGTCTACATCAGCGCTTTCCGGTTGCCAGGTGCCTTTGTCCCAAAGCATCACGGTTCCCGCACCATATTGACCGACGGGAATCACTCCTTCGAAGTCGGAATACTCGATGGGGTGATCCTCTGTCTGCATCGCGAGGCGCTTCACCGAAGGGTCGAGCGAGGGACCCTTGGGCACCGCCCAGGAGAGAAGTACGCCGCGCCATTCCAGACGAAAGTCGTAGTGCAGATGCGAGGCCATGTGCTTCTGCAGAGCATAAATAAGCGATTCATTGCCCTTTTCCTGAGCATGGCTTGCGCCCCGTGGCTCGGGCGTCACACCGAAATTACGCTTCTTTCGGTATTCGTCGATTTTCATAACGAATCATATCCAGCACTAAAGAACGATTCGCCCTCACACGCTCAGAACTGGAATCGGCACCGCGCAAATGATTCCGTAGCCGTGGGTCCGCAAGTGACCGCCATAAGGGTAGCACCCGGTAACCAGCAAATCCGCCTTCGTCTCCTTTACCGCTTGGCTCAGCGCCTTGGGAACGTCCCCACTGCCGATGAATACATCTGCCTTGATGCCCTTTTCTTGCTGGAGCTTGGCCATTTGCTCAGACGCGTTGCCGACTAGTTCCTCTTTCCACTTTTCATTGACGTAGCTGCCGCCGGGCCCCCAAAATTCCACGCTGGCAGTGACATTAGCAAGCGTGAGACGCGCACCAAATTCGGCGGCCATTTGGGCGGCCCATGACACCGTTATGTCAGCACGGGGGCCGAATTCGACCGCGCCTAGGACGTTGTGGATCGCAAACTTCTGCCCTGGCGGTTCTTCCACGTGCGCACCAGTCCAAACGGGACATTCGGACCCGTGTAACACTTTTGCGGTCACTGAGCCCAACAGAAACTGGTAGAAGGTAAAGCTATATGACGGCATCATGATCAGGTCGGCTTTTTCCTCCTGAGCCGTTTGCACAATGGCCGCGGCCACGTCGCCATTGGCCAACTTGCGACGAATGGTGAGGCCCTCGAGCTCCGGCCCGAGAGACGTGTCCTGCTGATTCTCCGCCTGCCGGATGATCGCCGCGAGCAAGTCCCAGCGAGACAGCTCGCGGCTGTCCTCCGGCACACCGGCGGCATGGCTTCGCGCTGTCATGACGTGCAGTATCACGATCTCAGAATGGAAACGGCGCGCCAATGTGGCAGCCTGATGAGCCAAACCGAATGAAGCAACCGGGAAATCAACCGGCAATAGAATTTTATTAATATTCAACATTGCGCCAAACCCCTTGAGTCAAAGCATCCCTTGCCGTCTTCCTTCGCCTGAATTTCCGTGTAGTGGTGTCATTTGGTGTGGCACGGCCGACCTTGCCCCGATCCATCGGGGTCTTGGCCGTGACCCTTCACGGGCGGGAGAAGCTGTGAAAAAATCCCATCAAACCTTTCACCGCGGAGACGCGGAGGCGCAGAGGTTTGAAAACAAAGGGTCATTTCTCCGCGTCTCAGCGTCTCAGCGGTGAAAATGGTATTTTTTCACACCTTCGGACGCCCGTGGCACTTCCAAATGACACCACTACCTTCAGCCGCTACCCCTCGACCCAATGATAAATTTGAGCCTGGGTACCCGCAGTTCACTTCTTCTTAGCCAGGCTCATAACAAAAAGGAGCACGGAAACGATCACGATAGTCGGGCCCACTGTCGACGTCTTGAAAATCAGCGTGCTGATGAGGAACCCCGCTGCCACTGAGATCAAGCTCACCGCAGAGGCGAGAACCACAAATTGTGCCATTCTGCCCGTAAGCTGGCGCGCCGTTGCGGCCGGAATGATAATCAAGGCACTCGACAGTAATGCTCCCATAAAACGCAGGCCGACCAATATCGTGAGGCTGAACACGAGCAAGAACCCCAGGTCCAGGTACGCCACCTTCACTCCGGTTGCCGCAGCCAGGTCGTGAGAGAAAAGATCCAGGATCAATCGATCCTTCATGGCAGCGATGAAGGCGACAACCAGAATGACGGCTGCTACCCCGAGAAGGAAACCGGCAAGTGACAACTTCTGGAAATTGCCAAAGAGGGCTTCCAGCAGGTCTTCATTCGGGGTGACGAGCGCGCCGATTCCGAGACATGCGGCGAATATTACACCGATCAAAGCGTCTGTCGCCAGTTCCGTCTTCTTTTGGAGTTGCCAAACGAGGAGCGTTCCCAGCAATAGAGTCGCTCCCCCGCCAACCAGCGGGTTGCTTTTGAGAAGAAAAGCTATTCCGAGCCCGGGAAGTGCCAAGTGCGACATTACGTCACTGGCAAGCACCATTCGCTTCATCAAGGCAACAGATCCAACCAGGCCCGCCGCGATGGCAAAAAGCCCGGCAAGCATTATCGCGTAAATTTGGCTCGCGTCCATTCTGGATTTGTCCTTTTCTTTCCATGAGCAAACCGCCCACGCTTCGTTCAATGCTCCTGGATGTGCCCGTAGTATTTGGGCGGAGCCCCGTACAATTCGGCAAGCATCTCCGGCGTCATGATTTCCATTGGCGCGCCCATCCACCGAGAAGCGCGGCGGCGGCGATAGGCGTTTTGTGGATGGAGTGAAAGATTTCTTCCGGGAACTTGCCCGTCTCCGCTTTGACAGCCGCCCTTACCTCGTCATAAGGAAAGGGTGGTACATTGTCCTGGAGCTTGGAAAGTTCCTGCACATATTCCAACGGAATAAGATCCGGTCGCGTGGAGAGTAATTGGCCTAGTTTGACGAAGGTCGGTCCAAGCTCTTCCAAAGTCATCCTGACCCTGTCCGGCCGGGACAATTTTGCAATTCGCTCCGGCTCTTTTCCGGTAACCTTTTCAATGCCGATTTCGATGTACTGTTTTATGTTCAGATCGTCAACCAGATCCCCAAAGCCGTATTTAATAAGAATGTTGAGTATTTCTGCGTATCGTTTGGCATGCCGATACGTGCGACCCATGACGCCGATTTTTCTAATACTTATCATTTATCCTTGCCCTCCGGGCTGAGTTGTTTCCTTATCGTTAGCCTTTCCCTCATGTCGTTTTTGGCTGGAGGTCTCCAAACACCGGGATTGATTCCGGAGATAGGCATCAGGACACCGTGCCTGCCCAACCGGTGCGCAGCGCTTTCAAACGCGAACTGCTAACACCGAGCAAGATCCTAACTGGATCGCCCGATAGGTTGTGGAACCAAACACCGCAAGATCCAAGGCGTTGCGCCCACGCACTGCCATGATCAGTAAGTCGGCTTGAATCTCCGAGGCATGTTGGATGATCTGTTCGTAGGCTCTGCCAATTCGCACCACGGTTCTAACCTTCTTGGCGTTGGCTGCCTCCGGCGGAATCAGTTTGTCGAGTTGCCTTGTAATGCCAAGCCAGCGACTGCGCATAGTCATAAGCCTTCTCGGAAAATTCTGAGAAATCAATGGGACAGAGAATCCGTTCAATTTTCGGCATGGTTTATCGACCTCTCCTTTCATAAGTACACACCTTGGCTGAGGTGGATTGACCCAAGCACGCTCGGTGCACTTGGAACCTTACGCCGGCTTTTCTTCCACCCGGACCTTCTCCGCCTTGGCGGTCTTCGGCATCGAGAGTTCCAGCACTCCATCCTCGAGTGTGGCCGTGACCTTCGACGAGTCAACGTCGCCAGGCAAGTCAATCGTGCGGAAGATTTGGTTCAGGCAGTGTTCCGAGTAGATGGTCTTTTTGCTTTTACGTTCTTCGTTGACTTCACGCGTGCCACTGACGGTAAGACGATGGGGCTCTACGCCGACCGCGAGATCTTTGGCGCTGAAGCCCGGCACCTCCAGATGAACGGTGTAGGCATAATCCGATTGGGCGATGTCGAGATGCACCGGATGAAACAGCTCGGACTCTGCCCGGAGCCAATCTTCAAGGTCGTGCCCATGCCCGCGCCCGCGGCCGTCAAAGATCTCGAAGGCACGCCGGGCAATCGAGTTGGACAGATCCTCGATACGATGCAACAGATTGCTGGCAGGGAGCAACTTCATGGGCATGGCTTCCTTTACCGGCTGCGTTATTGACTCTGACTGCTTCTTCATATGGTCTCTCCTTTGGTGAAAGGTTGAGTCCTACTGACTGGTGCCGGGCCTGAACCCTGCTCGGCGGTTCTTCTGCCAGCACTCCTCGGTGCTCTCGCTACAGACCGGCCGGCTCTTTCCATAGGAAATGGTGGAAATCCGATCGGCTGTCACCCCGAGGTTGACCAGGAAATTCTTGGCCGAAGTCGCGCGCCTATCGCCTAAGCCCAGGTTGTATTCTTCGCTCCCGCGCTCGTCGCAATTCCCTTCAATGGTGAATTTGATACTCGTGTGCTCTTTCAGGAAATCGCCGTCGGAGGTAAGTGCTGCTTGCGCATCCGAGCGGATGTCAGCCTTGTCAAAATCAAAGTACGCAGGTTTGATGAACTGTTCAAACAACTGCTCCTCGCTCAACTCCGCGGGCTTGGGTGCCGGCGGTGGTGGCGGAGGCGGAGGCGGAATGGTGACCGTCACACGCGCCGTGGCGGTATTGGTTCCACCCGGACCGGTGGCCGTCAGGGTATAAGTGGTTGAGTCCTGTGGTGTGGCGGTCTGTGACCCCTGGGCTTGAACCTTGCCGATCCCGGGTTGCAGGTCCAAGTCGGTGGCGTTCTCCGAAGTCCAGCTCAGGGTGACGGATTGTCCACGTTCGATAGTGCTGGGCTCGGCAGTCAGTGTGACGGTGGGGGCTGGCGGTGCGGGCGGCGGGGGCGGCGGCGGAGGTGGCGCTGCCACCTTCTTCTTGCACGCGCCCACTAGAAGCACGGCGGCCATAACTACGACCAACACCACAATGTATCTTAACTTGCGTAACATGTTTTTCTCCTCGCTAGCTAAAAACTGGACAACCCACTTCACACCTTCCTGGCAGTCCCTCAGCTTCATCAATGCAATGCAAGCGCCAATTGCAACCTCTTGAAAACGCTAAGGTTCGCGCATCTCACCGCCGCAATCTTCTCGCGAATTCACGAAGTTCGCGAATACCTAGATTGGATAGCTGGGGGGAGTAAGGTTGGGCGAGTAAGGTTGGGCGGAGGTTCCGCGCCCCGAGTTAGTCTTGGGTTTCCGCGCAGGCTCAGGGCGTCTGCGGAGCGCTGTGCCTAGAATCCACACATCCTCCGCCCGATACGGGTAGGCAATAAAGTCAAACGCCCCGAGATTCATTAGCTTGGAACGGCACTGAAGGTCTTGAAGCTATGCTTGTTGATCTTCATCGCTCGGATCTTCGATTCCAGAGTCGAAGGAGGAATGCCCAGCTTGGCGGCCGCGCCCAACGGTCCCGACACTCGGCCGCGCGTCTCGGCCAAGGCCGCGCCAATCACTTTTCGCTCCTCCCTCACCGACTTTCTGAAGGACGACGCTGTTGCCGATCCGGTGGCGAGGCATTCGTGAGCAAGCCAGCTCTGCTTGACTGAGAGGTTCCCTTTTACGTGAACAATCACTGATCGTTCGATAACGTTTTGCAGCTCCCGGATGTTCCCCGGCCATGAGTATCGAATCAGCGCCTCCATCGTGTCGCAAGAAATCCCATCAATGGTCTTGTTCATTCGCTGGGCGAATTGCCGGACGAAATGACAAACGAGCAGCGGAATGTCTTCCGGACGTTCGCGCAAGGGTGGAATATGAATGGGGAAAACATTCAGACGGTAGTAGAGATCGAGGCGAAACTGCTTCTCCACGATCATTTCTTCCAGGGCACGATGGGTTGCCGCCACGACCCGAACGTCAACTTTCTTCGTCCGCGTACTGCCCAATCGCTCGAATTCCCGCTCCTGCAATACGCGCAGCAGTTTCGGTTGGATTTCCAAAGGGATGTCCCCGACCTCATCCAGGAACAGCGTACCCTGATCTGCAACTTCGAGCCGCCCGGCCCTTTGCGTGATGGCGCCCGTGAAGGCGCCGCGCTCGTGGCCAAACAGTTCACTCTCAAGCAAGCCGCTGGGCACCGCGGCGCAGTTGAGCTTGACAAAACCTCGTTGCTTGCGCAGGCTGCGATTGTGAATAGCGCGCGCAATGAGTTCCTTGCCGGTGCCCGTCTCTCCCAACACGAGCACGGTCGAATCGCTTGCCGCCACCACTTCGACGAGTTTCAGCACCTCCCGGAGGGCTGGACTCTGTCCCACGATGCCTTCGAAGTTCGCCTCCCGACAGATTTCTTCCCCCAGGTAGAGCTTTTCCGGCGCGAGTTTATCGCTTGATTCTGCCCTCGCACCGATGCTGCCGTCAAAACTATGCTGCGCCAGGTTTTGACTTGGCTGCCGGGCTGCCTGATGACGAGCGATACCCTGCCGGATAGCATTCAGTAGATCTTCACCGTCACAGGGCTTGGTCAAGAACTCCAGGGCGCCGGCTTTCATGGCGCGTACGGACATGGGAATGTCGCCGTGGCCGGTCAGGAAAATAATCGGGAGTTGCACATCCGCCTTGGCAAGCTCTTGTTGAAGATCGAGTCCGCTTAGCCCCGGGAGCTGCACATCCAGTACCAAACAGCTCGGCTGTTCAGCTTGCAGGCCGGCTAAACACTCCTGCGCCGACGCGAACGTTTTCGCCCGGAATCCTGCGGAGCGAATCAGACTTCCCACCGATTCCCGCACCGATACATCGTCGTCTACCAAGTAGATTGGAGCGCCTCTGTCACTCATGGGAAAGCCTCCCTACGATTGTCCAATGGGTTTGACAGGAAAACCTCACTGCGTTTAATCAATCCCGCAATAACCTATGGTTATAGGTTCTTGAATTAAGATTATCCCTGGGTATGTTGCTTCGCGCTCAGAGCCTTCTGGACCGCATTCAACACCGTATCTTCACTGAGTGGCTTGATCAGATAATCCACCGCGCCGTTCCGCAAAGCCTGGGAGCGCACCCCTTCCTCAGATCCATGGGCTGTGATGAAGATAACGGGTACCTCACTGCGATTGGCCACCAAGTGATGGTGGAGTTCGATCCCGTTCATGCCCGGCAGGCGCACATCCAGCAACAGGCAGTCGATATCGCTCAGATGGTCCGAATTCAAGAACTCTTCGGCCGAAGCAAATACCTTCGCCGCAAACCCCACGGACCTCAATAAACCGTCCAGGGATTCACGGACCGACTCGTCGTCATCAACTACCGTAATTAGAGGAACCTTCGCCATACAGGTTCATTTAGCACCCTGGCAAGTGGCCTTGTCTATCACACCTTGGTATTAAGTTCGTCTGGGGGGAGGAGGGCGGCCCGGACCTACAATTTCTTCACGCGCCGTATCCCCAGGCTCTCGGACATTCTCACCAGGTCGGCCAAAGAGTCGGCCCGCATCTTGCGCATAACCTGGCCGCGCTGAATTTTAACCGTAATCACGCTGGTCCCCAGTTCAGCGGCCACTTGTTTATTCAGCAACCCGGAGACCACCAGCTCCATAACCTCTCGTTCGCGCGGCGTTAAGGATTCATACCGGCCGCGCAACTCGCGCATTTCTGCCTGATGCCGGCGCGCCACCCGATCGCAATTTATCGCCTTTTGAATCGCGTCTAACAGGTCCCGGTCCGTGAAGGGCTTGGTAAGAAACTCCTGCGCACCCGCTTTCATGGCCTGCACCGCAGCCGGAACATTGCCGTGGCCGGTAATAAAAATAATCGGAATCTCCAGGTTGGCCTCGGCCATGCGCTTCTGAAGCTCGAGCCCGCTCAGACCCGGCAGCCGAACATCCAATACCAAGCAGCTTGGCACATCGGCCCTCGGGCGAGCCAAAAACTCCTGCGCCGAGCGAAAGGTCTCGGCCCTCAATCCCGCGGACCGAATCAAACCTTCCAAAGCCTCGCGCACCGACACGTCGTCGTCCACAACCAAGACTAATGCGTCAGGCTCCGGCAAAGGGGACTCCTATTGGTACTTGGGAATAGTAAACTGAACGCTTATGCCTGGCCCGTCATTCGCCACCGCCCATAGCTTGCCCCCGTGATTCTGGATAATGGAACGACTAATCGAGAGCCCCATGCCCATTCCCCCGTGCTTGGTGGTGTAGAAAGCATCAAAAATCCGTTCCATGCTCTGCGGGTCAAGCCCCATCCCCGAGTCTTGGACGGTAACCCGCACCTGGCCGGCATCATCGTTTTGCGTTCTGACGATCAGCTCTCGCGGCCGCTCTTCCACGCTGCTCATGGCTTCGACCGCGTTCATGACCAGGTTAAGGGCCACCTGCTGAAGCTGCACTCGATCGCCCCACACCAGGGAGAGATCAGGCGCGAATTCGGTTCGCAGGGTCACACGATTCCTGCGGACTTCGTCCTGGGCAAAAGCCACGACCTCCCGAATGGCCTCGTTCATATCCAGCCGTTCCTTGGTGGTGGCTGTTTTCGTCGCCAGAGCCCGAATGCGGGCGATCACGTCTCCCGCCCGCTTCCCGTCGCGGACGATACGCCGGACAGTCTCCCGGGCTTCGTCAAGATTGGGCGAATCTCCCGCCAGCCAACGCAAGCAGGCATTGGCGTTGACCACGACGCCCGAAAGCGGCTGGTTGACTTCGTGGGCGATGGAGGCTGCCAGTTCCCCCATCATGCTTACGCGGTCGAGGTGCGCGAGATCCGCCTCGAGTTGGCGCAGCCTCTCGCGCTCTTGTTCGGCGCGCTTGCGTTCCGTAATATCGATCACGCTACCCACCAGTTCAACGACGTCTCCCGCATCATTCAGGACTGGGTGCCGGATCGCCTGAAGATGTTTGACCGTTCCGCTGGGCAGCACGATCCTGAACTCGCTCGAGGCATCTACTTTTTCGCGGAGCGACTTCTCAAAGGCCTCGTTCACCCTGTCCCAATCCTCCGGGTGGATAAGTCGGGAAATCGCTTCCCTGTTCGGTAGACCCTCTTGTGCATCCATTTCAAAAATTCGGAAGTTTTCCTCCGAAACGTAGATATACTTGTTGCTGGCCAAATCGAAAGCCCAACTGCTTGTGTGACTCAGCCGCTGCCCTTCCGCCAGATAAGCCTCGCTTCTCCGCAGTGCCTCCTGAGCGCGCTTGCGCTCGGTGATGTCGCGGGCGACCGTCGCGGCGCCGAGCACGCGACCGGCGGCGTCCTTCATAGGGGAGATAATGACTGACACATCGATTCGCCGGCCATCTTTCCCCACCCGAACGGTTTCGAACTCCTGAATCGGCTCTCCCCGTTTGAGGCGGTCGCTACTCACGAATTCTTGGGCACGGTCGGGTGGAATCACCAGGGTGATCGGCTGGCCAATCGCCTCCTGGGCCGTATACCCATAGAGCCTCTCCGCGCCCCGGTTCCAGGATTGAATGATCCCCTCCATGGATCTTCCGATTATCGCGTCGTCGGAGGACTCCACGATGGAGGCGAGGTAGGCGCGCGCTTCCTCGGCCCGCAAACGGTCACTGGTGTCCCGGGCTACCTTCAGCAGGAAGCGACGGCCTCCCCGCCAATACTGGCTGGTGTGTACTTCCACAGGGAACAGCGTCCCGTCCTTGCGCTGATGCCAGTGCGTGTCGATCACGGTTTCGCCCGCCGCCGTCCGCTCCGCGATCGATTCCGTAACCGCTCGATCCACGTTCTGGTCGAAGGCAAGCCCCATCGTCCCGATCAGTTCCTGCCGCGTATAACCAAGGCTCTCGCAGGCGCTCCGGTTCACATCAATAATGGTTCCTTGCTCGAAGTCCAGGATGAAGAAGGCGTCCGCGGCGTGGTCCACAAAGGTGCGAAAGCGCGTCTCGCTCTCGCGCAGCGCTTCCTCCGCCTGTTTGCGTTCCGTGATATCCACTGATGTGCCCACCAATTTAACGAGGTCTCCCGCGCCATTCAGGACAGGGTGGCGGATGGTGTGAACATGTTTGACCGTTCCGTCGGGCAGCACGATCCTGTACTCGTCGGAGGAATCTACTTTTTCGCGAAGCGACTTCTCAAAGCTCGCTCTCATCTTGTCCCGATCCTCCGGGTGGATTCGTCGGAAAACTGCTTCCCGCGACGGTAAACCCTCTTGCGCATCAAATCCCCAAAGTCTAAAGTCCTCCTCCGAAACGTAGACATACTTGTCGCTGGCCAAATCCAAAGCCCAACTACCCGTGTGGGTCAGCCTCTGCGATTCCGCTAAATAAGCCTCACTCTGCCGCAGAGCCAGCTCTGCCCGTTCGCCAGTGGCCCGCGATCGCAGGGTGATGATGCCGAACGCCAGGTCGCCAGCCAGTTCCTCCAGCAGCCGAATCTCTTCCGACGTAAAAGCGTTGGGCTGTGCGGAATAAATGCTAAGACTGCCGAAGGCGCTCGCGTGTTCGTCCTTAAGCGGCAGGGCGATGCCGGAAAGAAAAACGTGCTGCAAAACGCTCTCCCGCCAGGGCGCCAGGCGGGGATCCGTGGCGAAATCCTGAATGCAGCAACTTTTCCCGCTGCGGATGGCTGTCCCGGTAGGGCTCCACCCGCGCTCCGTGTCGGCCCAAGTAATGCCGAGGTTTGCGAGATATCCCTCCTCGGTCCCGGTCCACGCGGCAGGGCGCACGCTCTTGGCCTCGTCGTGCTCGGCATAGGCCACCCACGCCATGCGGTAACCGGCCTCCTGGCAGACGATCCGGCAGATTTCTTCGAGCAAGCTCTGCTCGTCAGTGGCGCGCAGGAGGATCTGGTTACAGTTGCTGATCGCTCGCAGTTCGCGGTTCAAACGACGCAACGCCTCCTCCGCCCGCTTGCGGTCCGTGATATCGTTGTTGGTTTCCAGGATGGCAACTGGCGCGCCTTGCTTGTCCCGCTGCAAAGACCAACGGCTCGCCACCACTACCCGGGTTCCGTCCTTCTTGGTATGCACAAGTTCGCCATCCCAGCGACCTTTACGTATCACTTCCGTTTTGATTTGCTCCAGCGGCGCCGGGAAGACTGTCTTCAGCAGGTCGTGAACAACTGTGCCCACCGCTTGCTCGGCGGTCCAGCCGTACCGCTCCTCGCTGCCATGATTCCAGTACTTGATCACCCCCTCCATATCCGCTACAAAAATGGCGTCGTGCGTGAGATTGAGAAGATCTGCCTGCCCCCGCAAGGTTTCTTCGGCCCGCTTGCGATCCTCGATGTCGGTACTTGTGCCATACCACCGAAGGATGCGTCCCTGCTCGTCCCGCAGAGGGTTGAGACGGATTATGAACCAGCGGTAGTCGCCGTCTTTTCCGCGTATCCGCACTTCCGCATCCCATGGCACGCCGCGTGAAATCGTCTGCTGGCGTTCCCCCACTACTCTTTCCAGATCGTCGGGGTGAAAGAGCTTCGTCAGAGAGGTAGGGTCGGGAACTGGCGCGGCGGCTCCGAGAAAGCTCCGAGCCCCGTTTCCAGCTCCCGCCACATCACACGTAGCGTGCGGATTTCCCGCACTACGCGTTCCTGCACACTTCACGGCAAGGGTTATGGGGCCTATCGGGTCGGGGCGGCTGCCCAGGAGGATGACTGATGGACCACGCGGTACTCGTGGAAGAGCCCGAGCGTGCCATACAGCCACTCCTTACGCCACCGCTTCCATCCGAAGCCTGGGCGTTGTCTGGCCCTCGCCAAGTGGCACCGAATCTTCTTCTCTACCCAGTCGCGGATATACGAGAAGCACCGGCTGGAGTGCCCGACCGCAAAGTAGTTCACCCAGCCGCGCAGAATGGGATTGATCTGCTCGATCAACCCCCTCACAGGCTGAGAGCGATAGCTCCGGAAAACTAGCTTGAGCTTGCGTAGCAATGCCGTCCGCTTCTTGCCCCGCGGCGTACGCAGCGGCATCCATCGGCCCCGCCGACTGCGGATGCGACGGAACTCAAACCCCAGAAATCCGAAACTCTCTCCTTGCTGAAGATCCACCCTCCGGCTTTTCTCCTCGTTCACCTCAACCTGCAGCTTGGCCAACTCCTCCCGTAGCCGCTTTTCCACTGCCTTGCGAAGCCAGGCCTGCCGGGGATGAGCGTTCACCAGAACCACCAGATCATCGGCGAATCTGGCATATTCGACGTTCATCCACCGCCCCTCGCGGGTGACTTCCTTCGCCTTTTCCAGCATCTTGTCCACCTCATTGAGGTACACGTTACTGAGCAAGGGCGAAATCACCCCGCCTTGCGGAACACCCTGCTTCCCCGACGCCTTCAGCAGCAGTTTGAGCAGCCCTAGGACCTCGGTGTCGTTCACTCGCCGTGCCACCTTCTCCAGTACGAGGGAATGTCGAACCGTATCGAAGTAGGAACGCAAGTTGAGATCAACGACAAAGGTCATGTGCCGCACGATTGCCTCCGAGACGCGTTGAATCGCAGCGTGGGCTGACTTCTTCGGCCGGTAGCCAAACGATCCCGGTTGGAAATCGGCCTCAAAGATCGGTTCCAGGATCAGCTTCAACGCTCCCTGGACCACTCGGTCGCGAATGCAAGGAATCGAAAGTTGGCGAACCTTTCCGCCCTCCTTCGGAATCCCTACCTTCCGCAGCCGTCGAGGTCGATATCTCCGCTGCACCAGCTCCTCGCGAAGCTGTTCGAGAAATCCCTGCAAGCCTTCAGCCTCGATTGCCTGGAACGTGACCCCATCTACTCCTGGGGCTCCCTTGTTCTCCTTAGCTAGCTGATACGCTTCCCAGAGAGTTTCTCGTTTGCAGACGTGGACATACAACCCCCAGAATCGCCAAGTCGGTTCAGCCTTCGCCTTGACGTAAAGTCTTCGCCGCAGGTCTTGCAGCTTAAAGGGCGCTTTTATCATTTCACCCCTGCCTCCCATGTTGGCCAAGACTTGCTGTGCAGCAAGGCCCCTTCGCTCCATGGGCGTTACCCCACTTCGTCGCTACTTCGAGCCTAACCGCCACCGTCTCGCCGTCAGCCGATTTCCCGTTGTCTCCGGTTATACGGCCTACCCTGCTCCACCGATCTCTCGATGGGACGAGGACGGTTTCTCCAGTTGCTTGACATGCCCTTGCCACCGTGCTGCCCCTACCACCCCGCCGGAGTGACATGTCGTCTCGGTCAGCCCACGTCATGCCATGCTGCCTTCGCCCCGAAGGAGAGGGCTCGGCCTCCGGATCTATTTTTTTGTCGAGGCCACCTATGGGTTCACTTGCGTTACGGCCCGGTGACTCGCTCACCATCCCTTGGATGGCTTTGTCGGTCAGCTTCATCCGCTTCGTTTCCTCCACGGATGCGACCCAAGCTACAAGGCTCCTGACTCTTGCCTTGGTGGGACTAACTCCCACTGAACATACCAGCCTTTGCTGGACACACTCCTTCGCCAAACTGCCTTCCAGGGTTAGACCGCTGTATTCGAGGGCAACCTGATTCAAGTAAAGAAAACTTCCATCCGGATCCAGGACGACGACATGCTGAGGGATGGCGTCGATAAGCTGCCGAAGCTCCGCTTCCCTTTGCCGAACCCCTTCTTCCGCACGCCTGCGCTCGGCGATTTCCGCCTGCAACTGCTCGTTGGCCTGCTGGAGCTCGGCGGTCCGCTCTCTTACCCTTGACAACAGGCGGCTAATGATTAGGGCGGTACTCGAGAACGCAATCGTCGCGGCAATTTCCACGGGCTCGCTCATCCAAAGATGGTAAAGCGGTTGAGTAAAGAAGTAGACAAAGCATAAAGCGGCCACGGCGCAGGCAAAGACCGTCGAAAGAAACCCTGCCCACAGGGAAATCAATACGACCAAAAAAAAGAAGAGGAGGGCGGCCATGGCAGGACCGGCATGGAGCCGAAAGCTGACCAAGGTCAACACGGCCAGCGCCATACTGGCCAACAGGCATTCCCAGGCTGTGCGCCAGGATCCAGAGATTCGTTTATCCATCATCAAGCATCCTCACCTTTGCCGGGCATGGTGAAAACGTACACGGGCTCCGATTCGCGTCCTGGAGAGGCCATAGCGCGCATCATACACCAACCGAAGCACGTCTGCTCTTTTAGGCAGAAACTGTGCGCCCCGAGCGGGGGATGAAATCAAGAGAGTTGACGAAACGCCATTTGGCACTCAGCCGCGGGACGATTATGAAGCTGGCGAACTCCCTGCCCGCGGATGAACCACTTCGACAGTTATTTCTCTCCGCGCCGATAATTCGCAAGATTCTGGGCTCCTGCGAACCCCCCAGTTCGCGCGCCAAGGAAGCTTGACCCCGCATGCTTAATGGTCCGAAGTCTCAGACCGATCGCTGAGTGCTCAATGTCAAGCGGGGGAGTTTGGAAAAGGCGAAAATGGCCCGCCATTCGAAAACATCATTGAAAATACATGCTATGAGCTATGAGTTCAGGGGATTGTTCGGGCCCACCCAATCTGTCAACCTTTGACCTAACGGAATTGGCAGGTTCTGGCTCCACTTGGGGAGTTTGCTGGCTAAAAGATGGCAAACATCAACGTCCGTCTTGATAGACCGCTGAAAACAAATTGAGAGAACATTGCTATCTTTTTAACTTATTGAAATTAGACCGCTTACTATGGATTTCTTGAGAACTTTCGGGCAGTAATGGGGATTTGCGGGCTATCCACAATAGGCCCCGGTAAAGCTGGCCTCTGCAATTTAGCTATTGGTTAAACCTCAACGCACGGTGAGCACCGGGCAGGGTGCGGTGCGGACCACCTCGTAGGCAGTGTCAGGTTTGGGAAGGTGAGCAGCCATGACCGGATCCAAACGGCACACGCCCATCACGATCAAGTCTACCTCGCGATCACTGGCGAATTTAAGAATTGCTTCCGCCGCCGGGCCGAACCCTGGCGCAAAGCTCGTGCGCTGGTGCAGGTCTGATTCCATCGGGATATGATCATCCATCCAGTGCCTGACAGGCTCCTCGACTGCGGCATTCACGTCCGGAGGCGGAACCATCTCCGCAAAGATCTTCATGATGGTCAGCCTGGCATGGTATTCCTCAGCTAATGAGACAGCGTATGCCGCGGCATCGCTTCTATCGGGGACGAACTCCAGCGGGTAAAGGATGTGGTCCAGATGAACATCCATCGACCGTATCTCCGAGGTTTTCGGGCCTACGGTGAGTACCGGACACGGCGCCATTCGAAAGACCTCCTCCGCCACGGAGCCGAGCAGTAACTTGCGCAGTCCTCGACGTCCGTGAGTCCCCAAAACAATCAGATCGAGGCCGTTTTGTTGAATCATATCCTGAAGAACATCCCAGATCGCACCCTCCCCAATTAACGCGTGGCACGAAACGCCCCGTTGGCGTCCGGCACTGAGTAAACGCTCCATGTTTTGTTGTGCGAATCGGTGGGCCTCCTGGCGGATCGTCGGTATCAACTCAGGTGCTATGAGTTCTGCGAACTCCGGGCAGATCACGTGGGCAACGCAAAGCTCTGAGCCATAATGGTGAGCGATCGTCAATGCGTAAGGTAACGTCGCCTCTGACGCGGGGGAAAAATCTGTGGCCAACAAGATTTTCTTCGGCGCAATGGGGCTCTTGGTATCCAACTGATTCATTTTGCACCTCGAAGTAAGCTACTGGCATATCAACACCGAACCAACCTGCTACATTCCGAGTTCATGGCGTACTGGCCGATCTCCGGGAGCCTACTGGTCACCTTGCAGCGTGTCCCTGATAACCGCGAGGCCATTTTGGAGATTTGAAACCGCCCGGCCCACCGCAGCCTTTCGAACCATCGATCCCTTGGCGCCGCTTAGGCCCGCCTGCTCAGAACCCAAGGCCTTGATCAGATAGAAGCCGGATCGCTTCCGGTCGCCACCTTCGCGGACGCAGATGGAAAGGTCCAACGCGGTCTGGAAGTAATGGCTCGAATAGAGCTGCTTTTGGGCGATGGCACATGCTATAGGGTCGGTGGGGCTCCCACGCATGCTCACCATGTGCACAATGCGCAACGTCGGCTTTAGTCCGAATTGCACCCTTGCCCAATAGAACGTCTCCTCGTAGTTCGCGGGCTTCGCATGGGGGTAGACGAGAAGGTAATGGTAGAAATCCGGCACATGCTCTGACAAGGCCTTGCCGTAGCTGAGCAGGTATGCGAACTGCTCGGGAACCGCGGTCGGGTCACGTTTATCGTTATAAATCCCCAGGGCCTGATTGCCCTCGCGCTGATAGGCAAGCAGAAGCTCTAATGCCGTCTTCTGCAGGAGTTGATTGACTTGTTCACCCACATCGTCGGCAGACCAATCGACGGACCGATGGAGTTCTTCGATGGAGGTCGCAGGCATCTGAATCCGACAGTCGCCGGGTTGGCAACTTTTCAAGTCCTTGATTTCATTGCTGTCGAATGCAAAACCGCGCAAGTCAGTAAGCTGCGGAGGATCGGTGAATACTACAAGCGCCAAAAAGCCGGGAACCTTGCGAAGGCTGTCGAAATTGCGGGCCAACTGGAAGTAGGCCTCGGGAGCAGCATGGATGAAGACCGCGCCAAACAACAGGACCTCGGCCGGCACGCGGGGCGGAAGAGCCTTCGCGACCGGATGTCCATTTCGGATGGCGGCGATTTGATCCTCACTCAGTCCAATGTTCTGCCGAAAGAATGTTTCAAGGTCAGGATTCGACCGAGAAAAGCCGGGCAATGCGGCCACAGCCATCATGGCCAGCAATGCGGCAGCAGGCATGACTTTTCGCATCATGGCTACTTTACCCCACCCATTCCGCTGCATCGCTCTCGGAGCGCCCATCGGAACAATGGTTAGGCGACCGCTAAGGCATCTCCATGCTTGACCGAATTCTTCTGATCTGCCCCATGGAGAAGGACCCGTTTTCCGGCTTCCACCAGCAAGAGATAGACTCCCGTCGCGACAGCCACAAAAGCAAAATATGACCCGGGCAAGGGCGTGAAGCCGAGCATGCCGGCCACCGGGCTGAACGGCAAATAGATCCCGATCGCCACAACCGCCAGGCATGTTGCGGTTAAGGGATTACTCGGACGGCTGTGGAATGGATTTTTGGATGTACGGATGACGAACAGCACCAGCGTCTGGGTTGCAAGTGATTCGACAAACCAACCGGTATGAAACTGTGCTTCGCTCGCATGGAAGAAATGCAGCAACACATAGAAAGTTAGAAAGTCGAAGATGGAACTGATCGGCCCGATGAACACCATGAAATTGCGAATCAGGCTGATATCCCATCGTTGGGGCTTAGCGAGGTAAGTCTCGTCAACATTATCCGTGGGAATGGTGAGTTGGCCTACGTCGTAAAGAAGGTTATTCAGCAGGATTTGCGTGGGCAGCATGGGCAAGAACGGGAGGAAGACCGAAGCCCCGGCCATGCTGAGCATATTTCCAAAGTTCGAGCTGGTGCCCATCAGCAAATACTTCATCACGTTGCCAAAGGCTTTGCGCCCCTCGATGATGCCATCATGCAGAACCCGCAGGCCAGGCTCAATGAGAATAACGTCGGCAGACTCGCGAGCCACGTCCGCAGCGCTGGACACGGATATGCCTACATCAGCCGCGTGCAACGATGGCGCGTCATTGATGCCATCGCCCATGAACCCCACGGCGTGGCCGTTGTGTTTGAGAGCCAAGAGGATGCGGTTCTTCTGCACCGGGGAAATGCGGGCGAAGGCCCGCGTTTCAGCGGCGAGGTGCGCCAGCGCCGGGTCCGTCGTGTGGTCCAATTCGTCGCCCGTGACGACGTGGCCGGGTTCGATTCCCACCTGCGCGCAAACATGGGCAGTGACGCGGTCGTTGTCACCGGAGATGACCTTGACCTCAACCCCATCCTGCTTTAGAGAAGCCAGAACCTGGGCGGCGTCCGGCAACGGCGGATCAGCAAAGCTCAAAAAGCCTGCCAGGATGAGATTGCGCTCGTCCGCAATGGAGTAGTCCGGGCGTGCAGGAACTTCCACGTAAGCCACCGCCAGAGAGCGGAATCCCTGGCTATTCAGCTCATCGCTCGTCTGTTGGATGCGCTGGGCAGCGTCCTTGCTGATGGGTTCTGTTTTGCCTTCGACCTCGCAACCGGAGAGTAGTGGGAAAATTCCTTCCAGAGCACCTTTCGTGATGAGAACCCTCAGGGCCTGCCGCTCCACCACCACCGAAAGCCGCCGCCGCTCGAATTCGAACGGAATCTCGTCGCACTTGGTGTAGTCGTCAATCTTGGACGGAGACTGATGAAGGATGACATCATCCAGCGGACTGCGGATACCTGTCTCGAACTTGCTGTTGAGATAGGCGAGTTCCAGCGCGCGCAGGGATGGATTCCCGAAGGGATCGAGCGAGCGGTCGAGCGTCATGGTTCCCACGGTGAGCGTTCCGGTTTTATCACTGCAAAGCACATCCACACTGCCGAGGTTCTGAATCGAGGACAGATGCTTGACGATGACCTTCTTATGGGCCATGGCGACGGCGCCTTTCGAAAGCGTCACCGACGTAATCATGGGCAGGAACTCGGGGGTCAAGCCCACGGCTAGTGAAACTGCAAACATCAGGGATTGAAGCGGATCACGGTGGCGAATAATGCTGGTGACAAGCAGGAAGAGAACGAGGAAGAATACCGTTCGCGCAATGAGATGGCTGAAATTTGTCAAGCCCTTATCGAAGGCTGTCTCTTCCGGGCGTGCGGCCAGGCGAGCCGCAATATCGCCAAAGGCGGTC
The DNA here is from genome assembly GCA_963804995.1 of uncultured Acidobacteriota bacterium. Classification (GTDB taxonomy): domain Bacteria; phylum Acidobacteriota; class Terriglobia; order UBA7540; family UBA7540; genus Bog-366. The sequence continues at coordinate 1,081,063 of CAWDSK010000005.1, read as the reverse complement.
CGCGCACCCGTGGCGACGACCTCGGCGGTTGCGGTTCCGCTCACGATGGAGGTGCCGAGAAAGACCATGTTGTGCGCATCCGCTTTGGTCGAGGCGGGCTCTCCGGTCGCTTCTTTATCGACGGGGAGCGATTCGCCGGTTAGCATTCCTTGCTGGACATAGATGTCGCGCGCAATCAAGAGCCGTGCGTCAGCGGGAACCAGATCTCCCGCGGAAAGCCGGATGATGTCTCCCGGCACCACGTCACGCCGTGGCATTTCTTTCCACTCCCCGCCGCGCAGGACGGTTGCTGTCGGGGCAACCTGATCGCGCAGTTCTTCAACGGCGCGCTGGGAACGATACGTCTGACTTAAGTCGATAGCCCCGCTCAGCAGAACAATAACGCCGATGATTCCCGCATCTACCGCGTCTCCCGTGAATGCCGATACAATGGCGGCAATCAGCAGAATCAACGCCAGCGGATTCATAAATACATGCAGGAGATCAGAGAGAAAAGAATGGTGCTTTGTCGCCGCAGGCTCATTGGGCCCGAACTGGTCGAGCCGAGCCTGAGCTTCTTGTGGCGTCAAACCGGTAATCGCAACCTGGGTCGCGGCAGCATCGGACAACATGACGAATATCCCTAATCGGAGGCGGCCCCGGAGCCCTCAAAAAGTCGAGCGGTAACTGCCCCAAAGATAAAGCCACCCACGTGAGCGGCATAAGCGACGCCACCCCCCTGCACGTCCGCCACAGCGCCGACCTGATTGAAGAGCTGAATGAGAAACCAGAATCCGATCAGGAGCGCCGCAGGAATAAAAGTTATACGGGTGAACCAGCCCAACAGAAGCACGGTGCGTATCTCATCATGAGGGTAGGTAACCAGAAAGGCACCCATCACACCGGCAATGGCGCCACTGGCGCCGAGATTGGGGACGGTGGAACTGGGCATGATGGCGGTCTGCGCCAGAGAAGCCGCCAGACCGCTGAGCAGGTAAAACGCCAGGTACTTTGGCACCCCCATGGCGTCTTCGACTTCTGGGCCAAATGCCCACAGAAACACCATGTTGCCGATTATGTGCATCCAACCGGCGTGCATGAACATCGCCGTCAGGATGGTGATCCAGTGGTGACCTGCAACGATGTTGGCGGGGATCTCCGACCACTTCATTACAAATGCGTCCCCACCCATGAGTTCCATAACAAATACAATCGAGTTCGCGACGATGATAGCCATGGTGGCGACAGGGAAACTCCGAGGCTCCCGAGACGCGTCCGATAATGGGATCATACCCCCCATGCTATTTACCTCCGTTTCCCAGTGCCTCTTTCACGTCACTACCGCTCACCGTCTCTTGCTTCAGCAGTTTCTGGGCCAATGTTTTATGGGCCGCCCGGTGCTCCTTCAGCAGGGCCTGAGCACGCTCGTACTGTTCAGTCACGAGACGCTGGACTTCCCCGTCGATCACTTGACGCGTCTCCGGACTGATCTGGCTATTGTCCTCCACCGATCCCCCCAGGTATTGGAGTTGTTGACCCGCGTAGCGCACCGAGCCGAGCTTATCACTCATGCCAAACTCTGTGACCATACGGCGGGCCAAGTCAGTTGCCCGCATAATGTCGTCACTGGCCCCCGTGCTGATGGTCCCGAACTCCACCCTTTCGCCGGCACGCCCGCCCAGCATGACCGCAATCCTGTCCTTCAGTTCGTCGACCGAAAGCAGATAGCGGTCTTCGGTTGGCGTTTGGATAGTGTAGCCCAAGGCGCCACGGCTGTGCGGGACGATGCTGATCTTGGTGACCGGTTCACCATGGGGCACCAGTTCCGCCACCAGTGCGTGGCCGGACTCGTGGTAGGCAACCGTAGTGCGTTCCAGCGGGTTCATCACCCGGCTCTTTTTCTCGGAACCCGCAATCACCCGTTCGATCGCCGCCTCGAAATCATTCAACGTGACATTCGCGGCCTTGCGCCGGGCAGCGCCTAGTGCCGCCTCATTCATGGCATTCTCCAGATCAGCTCCGCTGAAGCCTGCCGTCATCCGGGCGGCCTGGTCCATGTCAAAATCTGCCGCCAGCTTTATACCCTTGCTGTGAATCCGCAGGATTTGAGCCCGGCCAATGAGATCCGGATTGCCAATGGCGACCTGCCGATCAAAGCGGCCCGCGCGCAGAAGTGCCGGGTCGAGCACCTCCGGGCGGTTGGTGGCAGCCATAATAATCACGGGGGCGCTAGTGTCAGTTTTGAAGCCGTCAATCTCCGCCAGCAACTGGTTGAGGGTCTGCTCACGCTCGTCATTGGTGCCCATGCGTATCGCGCCTCCCCGGCTCTGACCGATGGCATCAATCTCGTCAATGAAAATGATCGCCGGAGCAGCCTTGCGCGCCTGCTCGAACAGGTCGCGCACGCGTGCGGCGCCCACGCCCACGAACATCTCGACAAACTCGGAGCCACTGGTCTCGAAGAACGAGACCTGGGCCTCCCCGGCCGTGGCTTTAGCCAGCAGCGTCTTGCCGGTGCCCGGGGGCCCGACGAGCAGCACGCCCTTGGGGATATGCCCGCCAAGTTGCCCGAATTGCTCGGGCGCCTTCAGAAATTGAATGATCTCTTGCAGGTCGGCAATGGCTTCATCCGCCCCGCCCACGTCTTTGTAGGTGACCGTAACATCCTCGGGCTTGACCTCGACCGCTTTGCTCTTCCCGACCCCAAAGATGGCGCCCATCCCTCCGCCAGCAGCCCCGCCCGCCTGCTGATAGGCCATGTACCAGAAAACACCGAGTAGGAGCAGCGGCAGAAGGTTCAGCAAAATACCACCCAGAGGACTCGGCGGGTGCTCGAATTGGTACGTTACATTGGCGCTTTGTAAATCTTCAATCAGCTTGGGGTCGCCGGGGGCAGGCGCAGGTATGGCACTGAATGGTACGGTCGGAGGAGCTCCGCCCGGTTGGGGATTTTTCATCTCACCAATGATGCCCCTTTCGCCAATGGTTACCTTTACGATTTGAGCCCCCGCCAGTTTTTTCTTGAATTCGCTGTAAGGAATTTCTGTGTTCCGGGCGGGAGCTAAGACGAATACCTGGAACAGCCACAAGACAATCAGGCTCGTGATCAGGTAGCTGATGCCGAAATGAAGCTGACGCCGACTTTGCTCCTGGCGCTTCTTTTCGTTGTCGCGGTCGCGTTTTCTTGGTGACGATTCCTGTTCGTTCATGGTCCACCCCCCGATCCATTAACCCCTGACTCTCAGATTGCCACGTTTTCTCAACATGAGCCCGATCGCGCTAACCTCGAGCGATCGGTACAGCCCACAGGCCAGCTTCAATCGCGCCCGAAAGATTCGCGATTTGATTGCGCTCGCCGAGACCCCAAGAACCTCGGCTGAATGCGGCGCGGACAAGCCGTATAAAGCATGGAGTCGAATGGCCATTTGCAGTGCGGGCGGGAGTTGGCTGACATGCTCTTCGACCCGTGCATTGAGCTCGGTCTCGGCGTAGAGTTTTTCGGGGTCGGGCCGCGGATCGACGAATCCGCGCGGCATCTGATTGGGCTGATAATCCAGCATCTCGTCCAAGGAAGCTTCTGGATGGGCGCTCTTCCTGCGGCGGGCCATCAACGCCGAGTTTATGACGATGCGGGTAAGCCACGTGGAGAAAGACGACCGCCCCTGAAACGAGCGGAGGGTGGTGAACGCCTTGCACAAGCCCTCCTGTAGTGCATCCTCGGCGTCTTCCATATTGTTGAGCAGCGCGAATACAGTCCGATAGAGCCGGCGTGTGTGACCCGCGAAGAGACGCTCTTGCGCGTCAGCATTCCCAGCAATGGCTTGCTGGACGACCGCCCACTCGTTGCCCCTGTCCTGTGGGCCGGCAATACTCGGAGAGTTAACCGGCCTGGAGGCAGGTGAGGCCATCCTCCCCGGGCTTCCGCTCCTCAGCTTTATGAAGGGGGGAGGACCGACCATGGACCCAAAATCAGATGAAACAGCTTGCGACATTCCCATAGATGTAATACCTCAAATTCTTTCAGACTCATTCATCGCCGAACCCGCGCTTAACTCCGTCTCACAATTCCAGTGTCACATGGATTCGTACTTCCGCAGAAATCACAGTGCGACGTGCACCCAGCCGGCTTCGACTTTCGTCTCATAGGTGCGGATGGATTCCGTTCGGACATGCTTCATCTGCATGCCCACATGCTGCATAAATGCGGCCAGTCTGGGCGGAAGGCTCTCATTGCCCAAGTCCGCTGGAACCGGGCCGGAGAGGGCCTGGCCGGTCGTCACGTCGAATTGAGCACAGTGCATGGCGCACGTGACGAACTTGCCGTCGAGTGTCCCCATTTCCAGCGCGGCATTCATGTGTCCGCAGCGTCGCTGGACGGCGTAGTAAGTCCCGTCGCAATTGCAGATGACGATCTCCCTCCCGCCGAGTTCGACGGTTTTCATTCCGCCCGGCGCGATCGCATCGGTGCTGATTGCGGGGATGAACTTGTCACTCACGGCCCACGTCCTTTGGTGAAAGTTGGGGGAGGCTGTCCGGGTCAGTGACATCCTTGTGCACGAACAGGCCGCACCAACAGCGTTTCATAGCGTCGAAATGTTCCCGGTGGAAGGGGATGCAGGGGCAAACGATCTGCATGTCGCGAGCTCGGTCGTGGCGGATCGGCTGGCAGGGGCAAAATGGGATGCCGTGCTTGCCCTCCAGTGTCACCTCTTGTTCGAGCAGAAAATCCACCAACTCCGCGTCGGGCGTGAACTTGAAGCCCAACGGCTCGACGACCTTGGCGGAGAAATAGTGGAGCGCCTTTTTCCTTGATTCGGCTTCCATTCAACGCCTCCTATGATTTGAGCGCACTCGCATAGAGATCCGGCCGATAGCCCGAGATGACCTCATCGCCGATCTTGGCGAACGGGAAGCCCGTGGCGCCGGCGGCATCGAGCTCCTGCAAAATTGTTCCCTGGGTCGCATCGTCGGCAAGATCGTAGTCGATGTAAGTGAACGGGATATTTCGTTCAGCGAAAAACTTCCTCGCCTTGCGGCACCAGGGACAGGTTGAGAGAGTATAGAGAGTGACCTTTTTCATGCCATATCCTTTCCACCGAGGCTAACGAGCAGTTTGCCCGCTTCGAGCTTTGTGGGATACACAGTGAGGCCAAGTTCCGGCGCATCGAGAAACTTGCCGGTTCGAACATCGAAACGCCAGTCATGGCATGGACAAACGATTGTGTACCCTTCCGGCCTTCCCATGAACAGTGGACACGCCATGTGCACGCACTTGCCTGAAACCGCGAAGACCGCACCGCCGACACGCGTCAGTAGGACATTCACTCCCAGCGGATAGACTGGCGCCATCTGTCCCTCCGGCAATGCGCTGTCGTCCAATACGGAGGTCCATCCGCGCGCCCCATTTGATATGGCGCCTGTCTTTTCCGGCAATGCAGGGTCTTGGGTAGACTTCATCTCCAGCTCCCCGTTTGGCATTTTTGTGGCGCCCGCTTACCAGGCCGCGCAGGCACCGGACAATAATTACTTCGGCTCCGCCAGTGGCTCCCTCACGAGGTGCTCGCTCAGAAACCAAACCTGCAACTCGTTGGTGCGCAGGACCTCGCTGATCAGGAAATCATTGCTCCCATCGTCGCCAATTTGACTGGCGCGCCGTGCCAGTTCTCGGGTTGCAAGAATGATGACCTGGTGCGCATCCAGCAACCGGGATATTTGCACAGGTACTTCCTCCCGACCGCGCGGAGGGCGCGTGATTCGTGTGGTCTCCGCAACGTCGGCGGCCATGGCAATGCTGACTCCCCCAAGCAACTGAACCCGCTCAGCGATGGCGTCGACAAGTTCCGCTTGCTCGCCATAATGCTTGTCAAAGAGCAGATGGAGCTGATAGAAAGTGGGACCCGCCACTTGCCAATGGGATTTCTTGTACAGGTCGCGGAGAGTCATGGTATCGGCAAGCAAGAGGTTGAGTTGCTCGGTCATTTCCAGACGAACAGGCTCCTCAAGTCCGAGTGGCAGCAAGTGACTCACCGTTCCGTAAGGCTGAATCTCGCGCGCCGCTTGATGGAAATAAGGTTGTGCACTGACTTTTTCCAGGTGATGCTCATTTCTTAGTTTTCCTGACACTGCTGTTCTCCTTTTGTGCTTGCATTTTTGAGTTGTGGCCGGTCGGGCTTTTGATTACTGTCCCCCGGCCGCCGTTATTCCCAGCGCTCACATTTTGCGCAGGTCAAGTGCCAGAGCGGCCCAGACCCAACCGTAAAGAATCAGGTCAATCCCCACGAAAAGACCGATCGCATAAAGCCCCGAGAGCGGCCATTGCGCCAGCAGGAGAAATCCCAGAACCGTGGTGATGACTCCGTTCAAGGCATGCCAACCGTAGCCCGGCAGGTGAGTCCACAATGCCAGCACCAACTGATACAGTCCGGCGAGCAGAAAGAACATGGACATGATCAAGGTCGCAACTTCGGCGCTAATCGTAGGATGGGTCAGGAATATTACCCCGGTTATTCCGAAGAGAATCGCGAGCAGCAGGTGCAGGAAAAACCCTGCCCACTTCCCCACCATGAACGCATTGACCAGGTCGATGATGCTTGCAAACACCATCAACCATCCCAAAAACAGCATCGAGGCCACCGTGGCGGTGACCGACCGAATGACGGCGGTGATGCCAAGCAGCATCAACGCGATGCCGAACGCGAGAAACCATCCCCAGTTGTGAATCATCTCCTGGGTAACTTGAATTACCATCACATCGATCTGACCTAACATTTTCATCTCTCCTTTCCGTGAGTTCTGGGCGGCTCCCCAGGGGCGGCCAACAAAAAAGCTGTGGTATTGGCTGGGTTTACAACGAGACTGCTACTGAGCACCAATGAGTAACTTGCCTGCCAGCTAGTTGAGTTCTCGAACGCTCAAGTCTTCGAGCTGTCTACCTCTTCAGGCCGCAACTCCGCTCGGAGCTTGGCCAAATCCTCCTTGTAGGCACGAGCGTCGCCGAAGTCGAAAAACTCGTCGTAGTGTAAGTGCGCTCCGGAACAGCGGAAGGCGTGTTTGATCGGGCAAAAGTACTGTTCCGTGCGGGCGGCGATCTCCCGCGCGTAAGCGACCAATCCGTTGGCGTAGCCGCAGTAGTTGCAGTTGAGCCGCTCGATCCAGTTGAGGTACTGGAGATGACCCCGGTCAAGCAACACGTAGCGCGAGCGGTCCACCTTGGCAATCCGGTATACAGGGAAGCACACCGCCTGGTACAACTGGACCCAGAGGTCCAACAGGAAAAGTGGGACGATCAGCGAATAGATCATCGGGGCAACCAGCAAGCTCGCCACGGGCGCTTCCCAAAGAAAGGCCACTACGCCCTGATGCAGCTTCTTGTGGAGCGCAGATGTCTCGGACTCAAAGGTAATCTTGCCCTTCTCGATGCTGTAGCGGAGTTTGCGACGCTTCTCCTCAATGTCCAGCTCAATTTGACGTTCGAGTTCCCCTTCCAACATGGCGATCCGCGACGCAATTTCAGAGATGTTCATGTTCATGATGCCCTCCAATTCATCGGACGGTGATTCCACTGAACAGCAAGCAGTCCCAAGGTTCGAGATCAGCTTTCGCCAGCTCCCACGGGCGCCGTTCTACTTCCTCGGTCCCAGTAGTTTGTGGAGGATCTCGCGCTGCTTGGCCAGTAGTTCTGTGATCGCCTTGATCTCGATGTCGGCTTTTGCGGTCTCGGCTTCTGCTTTGAGTGTCTCCAGCTTTGCCTCGACGGTCTTGATTTCGGCCGCGAACTTATCGCGGATTGCCTGCCTTGCCACGTTGGTAACGACGCTCATGCGAACCTCCCTGGATTTTCCATTTGCTTTCCGGTGCGATTGTTTTGCAACCACATCCTGTGATAGTGCAATGCAAAGGCCACATGTAACCCATTGAAAACGTTGGGGTATACGGATCAGGAGGTCACAATTCCTTCACGAATTCGCGAAGTTCGTGAAAATGGCCCGTGGCAATCAGCGAAAATGTGTTTGGGAAGCTAGCGGTAAGCCTTCGCCGACAATTTCGAAGTGTCGACCGGACACAGGGTGTGTTCAGTTCGCACCCCCTGTCCCAGCGTTAGCGAACGGTTTAGCGTCTGGCACTCAGTCCATCCTGGGCCTTGCTTCCCACTTCTTTCTCAGAGGGAATCTGCGAGGAATCCCATCCGCCGCCCAGCGCTTTGATCAACTGAACGCTCGCCACCATTTGTTGCATGCGAAAATTCACCTTCACTTGCTGGTCGGTCAGCAAAACGGTTTGGGCCGAGATCACATTCAGATAAGGATCGAGGCCGGCCTTGTACCGGACCTCAGCTTCCTGAAGGCTCCGCGCGGCCGCTTGCACGGCGGCATCCTGTTGGTCGATATCCTTGCGACAATATTCGGAGGGCCGCGAGGTTGTCCTCGACCTGCTGAAACGCCGTTAGTACGGTTTGCTGATAGTTGGCCACGGTTTGGTCGTAGGTGGCGCGGTACTGCTGGACGGTCGCTTTGCGCAATCCGGCGTCAAAAATGGTTTCGACGAGACTGGGACCCACTGACCAAAAGCGGCTTGGCCAGGTAAGCCAGTTAGCGGCCGACGAATTTCCGAATCCCCCGGAGGCGCTAACCTGCCTTTCGCACTTCCACCCGCTACCGGGCTGATTTTGGCAGCTTGCGGTGCACAAGGTCTTTGCCTTCAATGGGCGCGGGTTGAAGAGTGCTTGTAGGCCCGACCTACCCTCTTTTCTGGGGCGCGAAGGTCTGGCATTCTGGGGCGTGCACCTGAAGATTCATCGACGCAAAAAGGACGGCAAGGAACATCGTTATTTCAGCATCGTTCGAGAGTCGGCGCGTGTCGCGCTCGAAGGTCGTGCATCGGACGGTGCTGTATCTGGGCGAAATCAACGACAGCCAACAATCCGCGTGGCGCAAGACGCTGGAGGTTTTTGACGAGGACCGTCGCGTCCTCGCGTCCCTGAGCCTCTTCCCGGAGGACCGCGAACTTCCTGCGGATGCTGTGGACGGCGTACAAGTGAAGTTGAGTGAAATGCGCGTTGAGCGGCCGCGCACCTTCGGTGGCTGTTGGTTGGGCTGCGAGCTGTGGCGCCAGTTGAAGCTGGACGAGTTCTGGCAGGCGAGGTTGCCGGAAGGGCGCGAGGGAGTTCCGTGGGAGAAGGTGCTACGGCTGCTGGTGGTGAACCGGTTGATCGAGCCGGGCAGCGAATTCCGTGTGCATCGGCACTGGTTCGATCAGACCGCCATGGCCGAGTTGCTGGCAGTGAACTTCGCGGTGGCCGAGAAGGACCGGCTCTATCGTTGTCTGGATCGAATACTGGCGCACAAGGCGGAGTTGTTCCAGCACCTGCGGCTGCGGTGGCAAGACCTCTTTGCGGCGCGCTTTGATCTGCTCCTCTACGATCTCACCAGCACCTATGTGGAAGGAGAGGCGGAAGCGATTCCCAAAGCCCGCCACGGTTACAGCCGGGACGGGCGGTTCGACTGTCGGCAGGTGGTGATCGCCCTGGTGCTGACGCCGGAAGGTTTCCCGCTGGCCTACGAAGTGATGGAGGGGAATACTTCCGACCGGAACAGCTTGCGCGGTTTTCTGGACAAGATCGAGAGCGTGTACGGCAAGGCACGGCGGGTGTGGATGATGGATCGGGGAGTTCCCAGTGAAGAACTGCTGGCGGAGATGCGCACCCCGGGGCGGGAGATGTTTTACCTGGTGGGGACGCCACGGGGCAAGATCCGGCAGTACGAAGCGAAGTGGACGGAACTGCCGTGGCGGAAGGTGCGCGAGTCGGTAGAGGTGAAACTGTTCGCGGAGGAAGGCGAGTTGTATGTGCTGGCGAAGAGCGCAGGCCGCCAGGCGAAAGAGATGGCCATCCGTCGACGCAAGCTGGCACGGCTGTTGTGGAGGCTGCGGGCCTTGCGGCGCGTGTGTCCGACGCGTGATGCGTTGCTGATGAAGATCGGAGCAGCCAAGAGTGAAGCCGGACGGGCCTTCGGTTTCGTGAAGATCAGCGTGCCCAAGGCCCAGGAAGAAGTGACTCGCCAGACCTTCCAGTTCCGGCTCGAGCGCAGCAAGTTGGAGGAAGCGGAGCGGCGCGATGGACATTATCTGTTGCGCACCAATCTGACGGGGGAAAATCCCGAGGTGTTGTGGGACCGCTACATGCAACTGGCGCAGATCGAAGCGGCCTTTAAGTGTTTGAAGAGTGAGCTGGGAATTCGGCCGATTTATCATCAAATAGAACATCGCGTCGAGGCCCACATCCTCATTGCCTTTCTGGCGTACGGCTTGTGGGTGACGCTGAAACAGCGTCTGCAGGCCCACGCTCCGGGCCTGACGCCGAAAGCGGTGCTGGAGAAGCTGGCGGGCATGCAGATGCTCGATGTGTCTTTCCCGACCACGGATGGGCGCCGATTAGTGATGCCCCGCTACACCGAGCCGACACCCGAACAAAAGCTCCTGTTGCACGAACTGCAGCTCGTGCTCCCCACTCAGCCACCGCCCAGGATCACGGTCCAGCCGGAAATCTTTCCTGCTGGAATGCTGCGTTTGTAGGCCAGACCTTGGCAATGCCTGTACTGAAAAGAAGCGAGTTAACCCAACTCAACACCCTGAAGTGCGAAAGTTCGGCTAAGCAGGATCGCCGGGAAATAGGCAGCTTTAGCCACCCCAATTTGCGCGTTCGCCTGGGCGACGGAACGCTCCGCCGCCGCAATGTCCGGGCGTCTTTCAAGAAGCTCAGACGGAATCCCTGCCGGAATTGCGGGCGAATTTGCCGCCAAAGCGTTCGGCGGCAGGGAGAATGTTGAGGCAGGTTGGCCAATCAGCACGGAGATAGCGTGTTCATACTGGGCGCGCAGGATTCCCAGGTTCGTGTCCTGAGCTTGTGCAGATTTTAGCTGAGCCTCAGCCTGTGCCACCGCTTCATCGGAGTTGAGGCCCGCCTTGTACTGGGCCCGCGTGAGACTGAGGGCATCCTGATAGGCAACGACGGTAGAATCAAACAGCTCTTTCAGCGCGTCCTGGGCGCGTAGCTCATAATAATCGGCCGCGAGCTCCGCCTGTACGCTCAGGCGAACGTTCTGAAGATCCGCGGCGCTAGCCTGTGCCGCATAAGCATTGGCCCGCATGCTGTTCCGAACGCGTCCCCAGAAATCGGGTTCCCATGAGGCATCAAAAGGCAGCGAATAGTCGGTGTACGATTTGACGGTCAACCCGGCCCCCGCGGCCATTCCCGCCTGAAGCCCGCCGAATTGTCCTGGCGAGGGCCGTGAATTGAGGATGCTCGGATTGGCGGTGACGGTCGGGAAATACTGCGAGCGAGCTTCCCGAACCAGCGCCCGCGCCGCCAGAAAGTTGGCTGCCGCCGCGGCGATTTCCTGGTTGGAAGAACTCGCCTTCACTTCCAGTTCGTCCAATTGCGGATCGTTGAAGACCTTCCACCAGTTCCCCCGGTTTGTGCCGTCTCGCGGCTGAGTCGCGCGCCAGATTTCCGATCCGTTCGCCGCGCCCCGCGAAATCTCCTTGTAGGCCGGCGGGCTCTGGACCGGTGGACGCACATACTTGGGGCCAACGCTGCAACCCGTAGCCAGCAGGAAAATCGCGGCGAGCGCGACTACCAAAGCAGTCTGACCCATCCTCATGTAGCGTTCCATGTAGTGTCCCTCTCTCAATCGGTCTCTTGGCGTGGAGGTTCGACCTTCCCCCGCGGCCGTCCGGCTTTAGCGAGGAAATCGGGTAATCGGCCGCTGCCTTGTCTGGTCTCATTCGCTGATGTAGACATCCACCAGCTCACCGGGATAGAGATTCACATTCGCGCGCTGCCCGATCTTGAAAATCACGGGCAGAACGCGGACATCCACGCGCTCCTGACGTTGATTCGAGAGCTCAATTTTCGGTGACACATACGGCTGCACTCTCACGAATTCCAAAGGAATCTTGACATCCGACCCGCGAATGGACATTTGCGCCATCATTTTGGAGCCTAAACGCAATCTCGGAACCAGAATTCCATCGACGTAGCAGCGCACATGGAGAGAGGACGGCAGACTCCCCAAGGTAATAACGGGATCCGCGCCCTGCGTGTAGGAGTCATAGGACCCCTGTGGGGATACATAGTTCCCGACGATGGTGTTGATGGCGAGCACAACGCCATCCCGCGGTGCTCGCAAGGTATACTTGCCGAGCAGCGCGCTGGAGGCCGCATAGGCCTTCGCCAATGCGTGCTGCTGTCGTTCCTGATTTTGAATGTCGTAGACCCAAGCTCCCGCCTTGATCAAATCGTCCTGCTTTTTGGCAACTATAAGATTCGCTTTCGCCACGGCGGCGGCATTGAGGGCACTGTCTAACGCATCTTTGCTCACCGAACGTGGATCAGCCTCATAAGCCGCTTGATCTTTCTGCAGCGTGTCCTGGGCGGTTTTCAAGGAGGCTTCGGCAGCGACCACTTGCGCGTCGGCGACATCGAGGGTTTCTTTTCTCGGCTCCGCTTTCAGTTCTCGCAGGAGCGCCGCGGCAGCCTCGGCCGATGAACCCTGCTGCTCCGCCGTCGCTCTTTGGATCGAATCGTCAATCCGGAGCAGGGGCTGGCCCGCTTTGACTTGCTGACCTTCCGAAACGAGGATTTCTTTGACCGTGCCCGCCACTTCCGGATAGATGTTGCTATTCACCCCGCTGGTTTGTGCGCTCTCCACAATGCCTTCGGCATAGATGGCGTTCGAATAGGGACTCGCCGCGGGATTGTAGGCCGGAGGCAGCGGAGGTTCCGTAATGCCGGAGAGGATTGCGGCTGCAATCCCCCCGAGGGCTCCTATGAAGGAGATGATGAAAATCATCTTATTTTTCATGCCGTACTCTTTTCTGACCTCTTCAGGCGACCGTCTTCCATGTTCAAGATCCGTGTCGCGAACGGATAAATCCGGTCATCGTGGGTCACGACGATAATGCAGCGATCCTGGTTGAGGACGTTTTTCTGGACGAAACTCAAAATCGATACGCCCGTGTCTCCATCCAACGAGGCAGTCGGTTCATCCATAATCAGAATATCCGGCTGGCTGGCCATGGCCCGGGCGATGGCCACGCGCTGCTGCTCTCCTCCGCTCAACTTCACGGGAGGCAATTCGGCACGACTCTTCAGTCCCACGATATCGAGGTACTTCTCTGCTTCGTGGACGGCTTCATTCCACGGCTTTCGCTTGAGGATCAGCGGAATCGCTGCATTCTCCGCAGTGGTCAGGCGGGGGAAGAGGTGGTAGTCCTGAAATACGAAACCGATTCTCCCCAGGCGGAAATCTGCAAGCTGGTCGGAATTCAATCCCCAAATGTCGGTCCCATCCAACAAGACCTTGCCAGCATTCGGTTTGAGGATGCCGGTGAGAACGCTGAGCAAGGTCGTTTTCCCGCTCCCGGAGGGCCCCACGACATAAACCATCTCCCCGAATTGAGCTTCCAGGCTGACTTCGCGGAGGGCCATGGTCTTGGCCTCACCTTCGCCAAACCACTTGACCAGTCCGTTCGCCTGAATGGCTGTTTTCTCCATCTCATCCTCGGAAAATATCGAAGGGCTCAATTCTGAGAACCCGTCGGACCGCGAAATAGCTGGAGACCGCGGCAATCACCACGACCATTCCAAACGAAATCGCTAGATTGCCGAAGGTAACCATGGCCGCGTAGCTGGGAAGCCTTAGCCTGGCGAAGATGATCAAGAGCAGACACAGCCCGATCCCCAGGCCAAAGCCGGTGAATGCGGTAAACGTGGCCTGAAATAGAATCATAGCGATAAGGTCGCGACTCTTCGCGCCGATGGCCTTCAGCGCTCCGAACCGTTCCAGGTTCTCCAGGATGAACGTGTAAAACGTCTGACCCGAGAGCGACAGCCCGACGGTGAAGCTAATCAGCATCATAATGAGCAAGTTGGTGCCACCGCCGGTCTTGTATAGGAAGAAGTCCTCGGTATTTTGCATAAACTCTTCCTTGGTTCTTGCGCGGTAGCCGAGCGCCTCAACTTGCTTTTTGATCCGGGGGATGTCGCTCGCGCTCTTCGGTTCAACCAGTACGTACGAGATCGTGAACCGGGGATTAGGAATGTATTGGATGGCTCGCTCATACGTCGTGTACAGAGTCGGGATGCCGTACAAGCCGGAAGTCGCCACCTTGGCGATCCCCACGATGACCCCACGATTATCATTCAACTCGAACTCCGAGCCGATATGGGGATTCTCGAGCTTGGAAAACTCCGCATCATGCACCACGAAGAATCCATTCTCCGCGTAAATATCCTGGATCTTTCCCGCAATGAGTTCGGGTCGGCCATACAGGCTGGTGTCGTCCAACCCGATGACAGTCACGGTTTGATAGTTTCCGTCGCGAAGCTTGACCAGCGCCCCTCCGGAATAAAGAGGAACGGCATATTTCACGCCTTGCATGCTGCGAACCGCGTCCAGGACGTATGCGGGCATGCCGACTGAGTTGGACACGGTCTCAACGTACGGGTCCATGACCCACAGGGGTGCTCCAATGTTAATGATGTTGGCGGACGCGTGCTTCATGACCCCGCTGAACATCGAGGTAACAAACATCATGAGATAGACGGCAAACGTGATGCCGACCAGCAATGCCGAGAACTTTGCCTTGTCATTGACGAGTAGCTTGTAGGCGAGCTTGAGGATTCCGGTCATGGCCGCTTCTTTCGTGTCAGGGGTTGGATCTCCGGGGCCCAAAGTCCGGAAGTTCTGATCACGCTCGAGAAATGAACGCGCTCTCCTGGCACCAGCGGAAAGAACTTTCTCCCCCTTGGCCTGTCCCCCCCCGCATCATCGTTCAGTTCCAGCAACTGGTTGAGCACCTCCGATGCGCGCCATATGTCTTGCTTGAAATCCATCACCATCAGCTCTGCCATAATTGTTCTGCTCACAGTGTCGGGCGTATTGATTTGATCGTGAACGTTTGTCAGGCCTGTGGCGGTCCTCCTCGATCTCCCCTTTTGGTTGGGCAAGACGAAGGCCAAAGCTAAACGCTTGAAAACACTTCGACACATGAACCATAGAGCCGCAATCTCTTCGCGAATTCGCGAATCTCGATAAAAAAATAATGGGATCACTGCTTGGGCGCGCTGAAATCCACTTTAGGCGCTTGGCGCGCGGGCTCGGAAGCAGCGAAGTAGTCGTTATTCCGCTGGAATCCAGCCCATCCGGCGAAGATGTTATTGGGGAAAAGGCCGATGTAGGTATTGTAATCCTGAATGGCCTCGTTATACCGGCGGCGTTCGACGGCAATGCGGTTTTCGGTTCCGGCCAATTCGTCCTGCAAGGCCAGAAAGTTCTGATTGGATTTGAGATTGGGATAGTTCTCGACGATGGCCAGCAGCTTGCCCAAGGCGCCATCCAATTGGCCATTCGCAGCAATCTTGTCCGCCGGCGTCCGGGCACTCAACAATGCGGCGCGGGCATTGTCGACATCTCCGAACACTTTCACCTCTTGTTGCGCATAACCTTTCACGGTTGCCACGAGGTTCGGAATCAGGTCGGCGCGCCGTTGCAGCACCACATCTACCTGCGCCCATGCCTGTTTGATAGCCTCATTTTTGCGGACCATTTCGTTTCGGCTGCTGACGTAAGCTCCTCCAATAATGAGTGCCATCAGCGCCAGGAATCCCACCACCGCCAATAGTATTTTCATGACCTTCCTCCTCTAAATTTTCTCTGTATGAGGATCTGTCACCAGCCTCCGCCGGCGCCACCCCCACCCGAGGAACCTCCACCAAAACCCCCGAAACCTCCGCCACCTCCCCCAAAACCCCCACCACCCCAACCGCCCCCGCTGCGTCTGGGTTTATGATGCATGCGCAAGGCAGCCAATCGACGAGGCCCCTTTGTGCGGCCAGAGGGAATGGCTTGGGCCCATGCCCCAAGATTGGTCGCGAAGAAAAGGGCAACTACAATCACGAACTGCCGTGAGAGGACGGCATCGCAAGGTTCTCTTGTACCGCATGCGGTTAATGTCCGCATTTTTTTGCAAACGACTTTAAAGCAGACACGAGGACGCGGCTCAGAATGCTCAAACGCGACCGCCCGGGGAAGCCCGGAAGGATTCGAGCCCCTTGGGCGATGGATCTAATCATTCCGCGGGCGGTCGTTGATCCCGAGTTTCACTTACTTCGAGGGCGCTGGGGTCTTCAGCTTCGCAGCGACTTGTCCTAATGTGACGTTGAATTTTTCCAGGTCTTCCTGGATCTCAGCCTTAACCTTTGTGTCGGCCGAGGTCTTCAGTCCTTGATACTTCTTATCGATCTCTTGGCTCTTATTCTTGAGGCCGTTGATTGCATCGTTCACCGCTTGTGAGGCTCTTCCTTTGGTAAGAGCTTCGATCTCTTGCAACTGCGATTTGCTTTTCTCCAACTGCGCCCTGACGTTCTCTTCGAATGTCTTTGTCTCGTCTGCCATGATCGTTCTCCTTTGAATTGGTTTGACCGCGAGATTTCCTCACGCCGCTAACATTCCTCCTCGATTCTCCTTCTACCCTTAAGCAATCTGTAGTAATTGCATAAGCTGGGAACGAGAGACAACGCCTTGCAAAGTGCCATTCGCAACCACCGGTAGTTGGTTGACATCATTGCCGGCCATGAGTTTTAGGGCATCCAAAACCTGCGTGTCAGGAGTAATGATGTGCAACTTTTCCAGCGGTCGCATGGCTTCGCGCACGGTGGTCATGTCCCAACGCTCGCGCGCTATGGCGCCAACATCGCGTGGGGTAATGAGGCCCACCAGCCGGCCCTGGTCCTCCACGGCGTAGCAGCGCTGGCCGGTCCTTAGAAGGTACGAATCCACAAACTCCTGCAAACTCATGCCGCGGTTCACAATAACGCAATCACGTGACATCACCGAAGAGACTCGCACGCCCTGAAACGCCGTCGTAATCTCCGCCTGACCGTAACTGGCTTTGGCCGCATCCATGAGAAACCAGCCGATGAATGCGATCCACAGCCCCCCAAAGCCGGCGCCACCAAAGAACTGCCATATTCCATAGAGAATGAATAGAAAGGCCACGACTTGGCCGACGCGCGCGGCGATGCGGGTGGACCTGTCTGGGTTCTTGGTAATCGCCCACACGATCGCGCGCAGCACCCGGCCGCCATCGAGTGGAAAGCCAGGAATCATGTTGAAGACCGCGAGAGCCACGTTGATATATCCCAGCCACACCAGGACCGCGGTCACCGCGGTCCGCGGGTTCGGCCGGACGCCGCCATCCCAGACCGGAAGCAATGCCGAGGCAACCAAATCCGATAATCAGGCTGGCGATCGGCCCGGCAATCGCGACCCAGAATTCTGTCTTCGCATCAGTGGCGTCGCTCTCGATTTGAGAAACACCGCCGAGCGCAAACAGAGTGATCGCCTTGACTTTCAACCCGCGGGCCTGTGCCACCAATGAATGGGAGAGTTCGTGTAACAGCAAGCTGACGAAAAACAGGACAGCGGTGAACAATGCCGTGATCCAGATCTGGTTTGTGCCCCAGTTCGGGTAAACGAGACGGAAGTGCTCGCCGAGGGAGAACATGATCAGGGCCGCGATGATGAACCAGCTATAGTGAAGCCCAATCTCGATTCCGTGGATTCTTCCCAGTTTAATGTTGGATTGCATCCGCGGCCTCCTCAGTAGAACCGATACAACTAAATGTGTGTCTCCGCCGCCCTAGCCTTGGCGACTGCTGCCTTAGCCTTGAGTATCAGGGCTTTTGCCTGGGCTTCGTGCTCCGCCGCCTGACGTCGCTCTTGGTCTTCCTCCAGCCAAGCTTGTAGCTTGGATTCAAGCTGGTTGATCTTTTCCTGGAGCTTGGCTTTTCGGTCCGCATGAGCCTTGGCAAGCTCTGCCGTCCTCTGGGCTAGTTCGGCTTTGATGGCGGCAAGGTTCTCGTCGTGGATCGTGTGTTTAACCCCTGAGACGGCCCTGCGGAATGTAGTGCCGCCGATCGCCTCCATACGGGTGTCCACGGCCGTAGTCGAGTCTTCTTCAATCTCCGCCACTACTGCCGCCCGGTTTGGCAGCAGAACCTTGGCCACATCAACAATAAAGTCGTCACCAATCCTGGCCTTGTTCAGGTCCGCCGCAGCGCCGCCAACAAACCCCACAGCAGCGCCGACGGCGGAACCGGTCGGCCCGCCTAGTAGACCGATCAGGCTTCCCAGCAGGGTTCCGACCAGGGTCCCGAGGGGGCCCCGGTCATCACTTTGCCTTACTGTTGTTGTGCCGTCTGGATTTTTCACCACCACCGCGTGGCCGTAAACACAGATGCTGCCGTCGCCATCCAGTTGCTCAAGCACCTTCTTTCCTTCGTAGGCTTTGCTCTCGTCATCAAAAACCACTACCAGCATTCTGTCCATGACGGTCTTTCGCCTTATTCATTGGAGTTCAGGTCTTTCATGAGGTGGCCTTCAGCGATTGGCTGACGGCCTTCGTCAGTTCCTTGTTAAAGGCGTCGACGTCGGTGCTCAGTTCCTTTTCAAACTGCTTCACAGCGTGCTTGGTAGCTCCCGCCAAAGCCTCTTCCAGCCTCGACCGGCCGATTACGATCAGGGCCGCCGTGCTCGCCTGAAGGGTGTCCCCAATCTCCTTCAGATCGGAACGCGACATTCCTCCCCAAAAGTGCCCAATCAGAGATCCAGCGCCAGCCCCGGCCGCGAGTTCCCACACCAGGTACGGCGGGAAGAAGATGCCAACCAGAGCTCCCACTGCCAAGCCACCCCATGCCCCATACTGCGTCGGCATCTCGGTCTTGTTGATCTTCACCTGACCAGTCGCGTCTTTGCTGATAACTGCGGCATCATACACGCCGATGACGCCGTCAAAATAAAGCTGCTTCACCCCCGCATAGTCTGCCTTCGCGTTATCGAGATTCGCGTAACTCGCAACGTAGACAAAAACCGTTTTGTTCGCTTTGTCGGCCATAAGTCCTCCTTTGGACTGCTTGCCCTTTGATTTGATCGTGAGTCTTCGTCACCCCGGTGACTCTTCTCCTCGATCTCTCCGTAGGGTTGGGCAATACGAAGGCCAAACCTAAGCCCTTGAAAACACTTCGACAGGCGAATCAAAAACTCGTCATCTCTTCGCGAATTCGCGAAGCTCGTGAAAATAATGGGGAGTGATTGTCAGCTCGGATTTTCAGCGGCAGGTTGATTGTTATGTTTCCCTGGAATCAAGAGTAGCAATCCGATAATCCCCGCTACGGCAAAGGCTGCGCCGTAATAAAACACGGCCGCATGGCCGATTCGGTGAATGCCAGAAGAAGTATCCCTTGAGACTCCAGCGAAGTAGCGTGTCCGCGTTCTCGATTCAAGCATAATCAGGCGTTTTCCACGGTCACGGTATCGCCTTCCACAACTGTCGTCGTGAATGGAATAACGCTTATACCGTTTCTTTTAGTGGTCCGCCAAAACAAGTGGTACTTGGAAGTCGCCACGTCGCGCACGGTGGTGTCCTTACTTATCTCGATTATGGACTGCGCCTTGTCGGGCCCGATTAAAGTTATGGTGATCACCTTAGCTCCTTAAACGCTGCGCTGCCGCCAAGACAAGACCGCTCCGGCGCTTACCGCAATTCATGCCTTCACCTGCATGAGCGACGGCTCGGCGACGACCGTCGAGGACTTCCGGGCCGCGAGACATTCCAGCCACACGATTCGGAGCACGGCGACGGCAGGCACCGAAAGGTACACGCCCGCAATTCCACCCACCTGACCTCCCACCATGAGCGCAAACACCACGGTCAGGGGTCGTAGCTCCAAGCTGTTACCCATAATGCGCGGCGAGTTCACATAATCCTGCACTAGCCTCCACGCCACCACCAATCCTGCCATCCAGATCCAGTGGGAGTGGGTCAGGAAACCGACCGTTAGAAAGGCTAGGGCCGAAATGATCCATCCCACCACGGGAAGGAATTCCAGAGCGCCTCCCAGCAAGCCCAGCGCAATCGCATAGGGGAATCCCAGGACCAGCATGGAGATGCTGTAGAAGCCGAAGGAGAGGCCCGCCAGGGCCAGTTGGGCGCGAATGTACTTGCCCAGCATCGTATCAACCCGCCGCACAATCCTCTTGAACGGTGTTTCCTCCTGACCCGGTGCAGCGGCTTCCAGCATTGCCTCCGCCATCTGCCGTCCGTCCCGTAAGATGAAGGCGGCCAGAATGGGGATGGGGAAAAGCCATATCGCGCTCGCGGCGATGTACCCTATGGAGGCCGCACCGCGCTCGAAAGCACGGGCGATGAAATCACGGTTACGAGCCAATAAGTCTTGTATCTGTTGTTGCTGGGCGTCGCTCAAGGCGTGCTTGCCTCCCAGACCCGTAGGAGGCCTGCCACTGGAAAGGTCTTGCAAGATCTCGGGCACCGCCGCATTCAGGTTCTTTATTTGCGCCGCAACATGCGGACCTAACTTGTACCCCACGCTACCTAGCACAAGAATCCCGATCAGATAGACCTGTGCAATCGCCCCAGTGCGGTTCTTCCGGCCCACCCATGAATGCTGCTGCAGCCACGTGACCGCCGGTTCCAGCAAGTACGCAAAGAGCAGGGACAGCAGCAAAATGAGGAACGCCCCACGTCCGATATAGAGGACCGCCGCCGCGATCATGTAGACCGCCACCGTGGTGATTACATTCCCGGCACGATTGTCGAGCGAAAACATACTCCTCTACTCCCACGTTTCACCGTCTGCGCTATCCCGCCCCTTACACGCCATGTGCCCAGTGGGCGATCAGGCGGCCTTGTAGCTTTGCGCCGAAGGCAAACTGTGAATCGCGGCGGCAAAGGCTATCAGGGCCGCGGAGTCGAAGATCAGGTCCACGCCGATGGCGATACCAATAAAAAAGGTGCTCGCGGTAGCCCAAATGGCCAACAGGTAGACACCGAGACCGATGGAGATGAGTCCCGCAAAGGCCGTCCACCCCCACCAAGGGAATCGGATAACGCTCGCGCCAGCGGTGCGGAACAGCCCGCCTACGATGAAGAGTACCGCGAGCAGCATGGTCACCCCTGCCGCGCCGGCGTCCGGGTGACGAATCAGGAGGTATCCGGTCACTCCGCGAATGATCGCGTTCAGCAGGTATATGAAGAACCCGCCCCAGCCCAGCGCTTGAAACGAACCAATGAGCCAGAACACCGCGCTGATCGCAAGAACCCAGCCCAACGCCAGGATTGAAAAAGTGGTTGCAGTCTGCGCTTTGCCGATGCACACTACGCCAAGAATCATCAGCAGGATCCCCAACACGAGGAACCAGCCCCATGATTTTCTAATTTCTTCTATCCCCGCCATAAACACATCAGAAAGTTTCGTCATTGTCATGCTCCCTTCGCATACTGAATATTTTCGAATCTGCCTGTCGCTCCTGGCAGCCCGATCCTGAGGTGCGCTTTTCCCACCTTCAGTGCAAGAACACCTCCGAGGCGTTTTTCGAAACTAAAATCGGCCTCGCGGACTTGGGATCAGCGCTGAACTTCTTTAAGACCAATGGATGTGCGCGAAAATGCCACTCGAGTGAATTAACGCGATGCTGAAAGGCGGGATGGTCGGACAAAAGTTATGGTCATCGCCTCTCAGCCCCATAAGCCACCTCCCAGGTAGCGGCGCTCCGTGTTCTGCCTTCGTCGCCTTTGTATCTCGCGATCATGCCCCCTTGGGCAGACACGAAATCCTCAGGCCACGAAGGCTGAACCTGTTGGAAGCCCAACCCCCGCAACCACTCTGGTTGAAGTCAGGGTTCAACAGCGCACCGGGTGCTAGTTGTGCGTCTCCATCGCCTTGGCCTTCAACGCCGCGGCCTTGGCCTTAAGGACCTCGACTTTGGCCTTCGCCTGGGCCTCCGCAGCCTGGCGCTGCTGCTTGGATTTTTCGAGCTGCGCCTGGATCTTGGACTCAAGCTGGTTGATCTTTTCCAGGAGCTTGATTTTCCGGTCGGCGTGAGCCTTGGCTTGCTCAGCCTTCATTTGCGCCAGGTCGGCTTTCATGGCGGCGACGTCTTCGTTGTCAACCGTTTGCTTCACTTCTGACAGGGCACGCCGGATGACCGTTCCCCCGATCGCTTCCATGCGAGTGTCCACCGGAGTCGTCCAGTCTTCTTGGATCTCCGCCACCACGGCGAACTTGTTTGGTTGGAGTTGCTGTTTCACGTCATCAATGAAGTCTTCACCAATCCTGGCGTTGTTGATGTCCACCGTGCTGCCGGCAAACATCCCGGTAACAGTGCCAACCGCCAAACCGACCGGCCCGCCGAGGAGACCGATGAGGGCTCCCACCGACGTTCCCACTAGAGTCCCGAGCGGTCCCGGGTCATCACTTTGCCTTACGGTTGTCGTGCCATCGGCATTCCTGCCGACCACGGCGTAGGCGTAAACTACGATGCTGCCTTCGCCTTCCAATTGCATAAGCGCTTTCTTTCCTTCGTAAGCTTTCGGTTCCGTATCGAAAGTAACCACCAGCATTCTATCCATGGCTTTGCTCCTTTTCATTTTGTCCTCTCGTCGTAGCAGGCCTTCGGTTTCATCATTGCAATGCAAGAGCCAATTAGTAAGCCCTTTAGAACAGGTCGATTAGCGCATCACAGATTCGGAATATTTTCGCGAATTCGCGAAGTTCGTGAAAACCCAAGTTGGATTTTTGAGCGGAGCGAGTCTGCCCACCCCGGTTGAATCCTAAGTTCCATAGCACATGGGGCGCTAAGAAGTGTGGGTCCCTGCCGCCTTGGCCTTCAAAGCCGCAGCCTTGGCCTTAAGGACCTCCACCTTTGCCTTTTCCTGTGCCTCCGCTGCCTGGCGTTGCTGCTTGTTCTTCTCCAGCCGAGCCTGGATCTTGGATTCAAGCTGGTTGATCTTCTTATGCAGCTTGGCTTTCCGGTCGGCACGTACCTTGGCGTGCTCTGCCTTCAATTGCGCGAGGTCGGCTTTCATGGCGGCAACCTCCTCGTCGTTCACCACGTGCTTCACTTCGCTCAGCGCCCGGCGAAATACCGTTCCACCGATCGCTTCCATGCGAGTGTCCACCGGCTGGGTCTCGTCTTCTTTAATCTCCGCGACCACTGCGAACTTGTTCGGCAGCAGTTCCTTTTTCACATCCTCAAGAAAGTCCTGCGCAACCCTGGTTCTGTCAATGTCCACCGTGCCGCCGGCAACTAACCCCACACCAGCGCCAATCACGACGCCCGCAGGCCCGCCGAGAAGACCGATGAGGGCTCCCAGTGAGGTTCCCACCAGAGTCCCGACCACTCCCGTATCTTGACCTTGCTTTACCGTTGTGGTGCCGTCTGCATTCTTGGCAACTACGGCGTAGGCATAGACTACGATGCTTCCCTCGCTTTCCAATTGATGAAGCGTTTTCCATCCTTCATAGGCTTTGTTTTCCGTATCAAAGACCACCACAAGCATTCTGTCCATGGTATTGCTCCTTTTCATTTTCTCCACTCTTCATAACAGTCGTTCGGCTTCCTCAATGCAATGCAAGCGCCAAATGGCAAGCCCCTCAAAACAGAGGGATTAGCGCATCGCAGAGTCGGAATACTTTCGCGAATTCGCGAAGTTCGTGAAAACCCAGCTGGGCTTCTGAGCGGAGAAAGCTTGAGCTGCAAGTCCTGGAGGGGTGCTAACTGGTGGGGGTCCCTGTCGCCTTGGCTTTCAACGCGGCGGCCCTGGCCTTAATGACCTCAACCTTGGCTTTGGCCTGGGCGTCCGATGCCTGGCGCCGCTGCTTGGATTTTTCGAGCTGCGCCTGTATCTTGGACTCGAGCTGGTTGATCTTTTCATGGAGCTTGGCCTTCCGTTCAGCGTGAGCCATGGCATGCTCTGCCTTCAATTGCGCGAGGTCGGCTTTAATGGCGGCGATCTCTTCTTCGTTGACCGTGTGCTTCACTGCTGACAGCGCCCGCCGGAATACCGTTCCGCCGATAGCTTCCATGCGGCTATCGACGGGGGCTGTCCAATCCTCTTGAATCTCCGCGACGAGTGCAAACCGGTTCGGCAGGAGTTGCTGTCTCACGTCCTCAATGAAGTCCTCCCCGATCCTGGCGTTGTTCAGGTCCACCGTGCCGCCGGCAGCCAAACCCGCAAGAGCGCCAATCACGAAGCCGGGCGGCCCACCCAGAAGACCGATGAGGGCTCCCAACGAGGTTCCGACCAAAATCCCTGGGTATCCAGGGTCTTCCCTTTGCCCCACCGTTGTGGTGCCATCTGCATGCCTGCACACCACGGCGTCGGAGTAGACCACAATGCTGCCCTCGTTTTCCAATTGCTGCAGCGCCTTCTTTCCTTCGGATGCTTTGGGTTCCGAGTCAAAGACAACCACCAGCATTCTGTCCATGGCCTTGCTCCTTTACATTTTCTCCACTCTTCATAACAGTCCTTCGGCTTCCTCAATGCAATGCAAACGCCAAATGGCAAGCCCCTCAAAGCGGAGGGATTAGCGCATCGCAGAGTCGGAATACCTTCGCGAATTCACAAAGTTCGCTAAAAAATAATGTGGGGTGATGGTCAAGGGTATCAACGAATCATCAGAGGACACTACCAACTGATTTGCCATCCCCCTTCAATCACGCCGGTTGGAGCACGCGATCGATAGTGCCTCAGGTGCTACTTATGTGTCTCCATCGCCTTGGTCTTCAAGGCGGCTGCCTTGGCCTTAAGGACTTCGACCTTGGCTTTCGCCTGGGCCTCCGCCGCCTGGCGTCGCTCCTTGGCCTTTTCCAACCACGCTTGGATCTTGGAGTTGAGCTGGTGGATTTTCTCCTGGAGCTTTGCTTTCCGGTCGGCGTGCGCCTTGGCGCGTTCGGCCTTTAATTGGGCGAGATCGGCTTTCATGGCGGCGACGTCCGCATCATCGACCTGGTGTTTTACTTCGGACAGCGCGCGCCGGGAAACGGTCCCGCCGATCGCTTCCATGCGGCTGTCGACGGGGGTCGTCCAATCCTCTTGAATCTCCGCCACGACTGAGAACTTGTTCGGTTGCAGTTGTTGCTTTACATCATCAACGAAATCGACCCCCACCCGGGAGTTCTCCAGGTCTAACGTGCCGCCGACCGCTGACCCTGCCATTGCGCCCACGGCAACGCCCACCGGCCCGCCGAGGAGACCGATGAAACTCCCCAGTGAAGCTCCCAGCAGCGTACCGAGCGGTCCCGGATCATCAAGTTGCCTCACGACCACGGTGCCATCGGCATTCTTGCCAATCACCGCATAGGCGTAAATCGCAATACTCCCCTCGCTTTCCAACTGATGCAGCGCCTTCCTTCCTTCGTACGCTTTGGTTTCCGAATCAAAGATGACCACCAGCATTCTGTCCATGGCTTCGCTCCTTTTGGTTTTATCCCCTGCTCCCATCCGCAGTTCAGCTTCATCACTGCAATCCGGGGACCAACCGGTAAGCCATGAAAAGAGGAGGCTTCGCCCAACCGCTACGCGCAATCTCTTCGCGAATTCACGAAGTTCGTGAAAGCTTGCCGCCAACGGGTGGGCAGCGGCCATCAGAATTCAAGGGGAAGCACTCACTCGGTTCCCTATGCCTGCCAACCTCTTCCTAACCTGCCTTTCGCACTTCCACCCGCTACCGGGCTGATTTTGGCAGCTTGCGGTGCACAAGGTCTTTGCCTTCAATGGGCGCGGGTTGAAGAGTGCTTGTAGGCCCGACCTACCCTCTTTTCTGGGGCGCGAAGGTCTGGCATTCTGGGGCGTGCACCTGAAGATTCATCGACGCAAAAAGGACGGCAAGGAACATCGTTATTTCAGCATCGTCGAGAGTCGGCGCGTGTCGCGCTCGAAGGTCGTGCATCGGACGGTGCTGTATCTGGGCGAAATCAACGACAGCCAACAATCCGCGTGGCGCAAGACGCTGGAGGTTTTTGACGAGGACCGTCGCGTCCTCGCGTCCCTGAGCCTCTTCCCGGAGGACCGCGAACTTCCTGCGGATGCTGTGGACGGCGTACAAGTGAAGTTGAGTGAAATGCGCGTTGAGCGGCCGCGCACCTTCGGTGGCTGTTGGTTGGGCTGCGAGCTGTGGCGCCAGTTGAAGCTGGACGAGTTCTGGCAGGCGAGGTTGCCGGAAGGGCGCGAGGGAGTTCCGTGGGAGAAGGTGCTACGGCTGCTGGTGGTGAACCGGTTGATCGAGCCGGGCAGCGAATTCCGTGTGCATCGGCACTGGTTCGATCAGACCGCCATGGCCGAGTTGCTGGCAGTGAACTTCGCGGTGGCCGAGAAGGACCGGCTCTATCGTTGTCTGGATCGAATACTGGCGCACAAGGCGGAGTTGTTCCAGCACCTGCGGCTGCGGTGGCAAGACCTCTTTGCGGCGCGCTTTGATCTGCTCCTCTACGATCTCACCAGCACCTATGTGGAAGGAGAGGCGGAAGCGATTCCCAAAGCCCGCCACGGTTACAGCCGGGACGGGCGGTTCGACTGTCGGCAGGTGGTGATCGCCCTGGTGCTGACGCCGGAAGGTTTCCCGCTGGCCTACGAAGTGATGGAGGGGAATACTTCCGACCGGAACAGCTTGCGCGGTTTTCTGGACAAGATCGAGAGCGTGTACGGCAAGGCACGGCGGGTGTGGATGATGGATCGGGGAGTTCCCAGTGAAGAACTGCTGGCGGAGATGCGCACCCCGGGGCGGGAGATGTTTTACCTGGTGGGGACGCCACGGGGCAAGATCCGGCAGTACGAAGCGAAGTGGACGGAACTGCCGTGGCGGAAGGTGCGCGAGTCGGTAGAGGTGAAACTGTTCGCGGAGGAAGGCGAGTTGTATGTGCTGGCGAAGAGCGCAGGCCGCCAGGCGAAAGAGATGGCCATCCGTCGACGCAAGCTGGCACGGCTGTTGTGGAGGCTGCGGGCCTTGCGGCGCGTGTGTCCGACGCGTGATGCGTTGCTGATGAAGATCGGAGCAGCCAAGAGTGAAGCCGGACGGGCCTTCGGTTTCGTGAAGATCAGCGTGCCCAAGGCCCAGGAAGAAGTGACTCGCCAGACCTTCCAGTTCCGGCTCGAGCGCAGCAAGTTGGAGGAAGCGGAGCGGCGCGATGGACATTATCTGTTGCGCACCAATCTGACGGGGGAAAATCCCGAGGTGTTGTGGGACCGCTACATGCAACTGGCGCAGATCGAAGCGGCCTTTAAGTGTTTGAAGAGTGAGCTGGGAATTCGGCCGATTTATCATCAAATAGAACATCGCGTCGAGGCCCACATCCTCATTGCCTTTCTGGCGTACGGCTTGTGGGTGACGCTGAAACAGCGTCTGCAGGCCCACGCTCCGGGCCTGACGCCGAAAGCGGTGCTGGAGAAGCTGGCGGGCATGCAGATGCTCGATGTGTCTTTCCCGACCACGGATGGGCGCCGATTAGTGATGCCCCGCTACACCGAGCCGACACCCGAACAAAAGCTCCTGTTGCACGAACTGCAGCTCGTGCTCCCCACTCAGCCACCGCCCAGGATCACGGTCCAGCCGGAAATCTTTCCTGCTGGAATGCTGCGTTTGTAGGCCAGACCTTGGCAATGCCTGTACTGAAAAGAAGCGAGTTAACCCAACTCAACACCCTGAAGTGCGAAAGTTCGGCTAAGCTGCCTAAGGGGGGGCCATCACCTATGTTTTCAGCCCTTGCTCTGGAGAGAGGGGCCCGCCCGGCGCTTTGATGGCCGGAGCGGGCCGGGTGGAGGGTCATTTCTGGAGGGAAGGATTAAGGCTGGATGTAGGGGAAACTGTAAGCGATGCCACCAGCTTCTGGATCGCGCGGTCCATTGCCTGGCTCATCTCGGCTACCACTGCCTGTATGTTTCGCTTGTCTACCCGCACGCTCTCTGACGCGGCGTTGGTCCAAACTGTCTTACCGGCACGCGAGTCCGTGATCTCCGCGGAAAGCGCGACTTCTACCCTGACGCCGCCTTCATAGTCCTCCTCCTCGAGCTTCTCCAGGCGTCCGTTGAGGACGAAATCGACGTCTGAACGCCCGTCGTAGGCCCTCACCTCGGCGAATCTGCCGGTCGCACGCAGGCGGTCGATGACGGCGTTGGTCACAAACTCGCGCGGGTCAACTGCCCAGCGGTGATACTGATAAAAGCCAATCTGTTCCGGCGACGTGCGGTAGACAATGGCGCCTTGGCAGAGGTACGCCGGCGAACGGAATTCACGTACCGCCAGGGATGAGCGGGTTCCTCCCGCGATGGGCACGTCAATGGCCGGAGGCACATGCAGTGTGTAATAGGCTGGAAACCTGGTCCTATTGACGCAGCCAATCAGGCAGGCGGAAATTGTGAGCGTGGCAAGAGTTGCGGTCAGGCGTCTAGTCATATTTGGCTTCCCCTATTGCGGCACTTTGCGGTCCTTGTCCTGTTTAATACGAATCAGGCTCCACGGCCGCTGCTTGAGCGAATCCGTCAGTTGGTCCAGGTTCTCCGTAGCGATGCGCAGATTTTCAACCGTGTCATCGAGTTTATTATCGTTGGCCCTGACGATGACCTGCATGGTTGCGAGCAGGCTCCTGGCCTCGTTCAACGTGCTCTGAAGCTCCTCAAGATCCTTGCGGAGGGGCTCGTGCAGATCGCCGACGGTGGCATTGGCGTTCTGAATGGCGCCGTCGGCATGATCGACCACCGGCCCAACCTTCGCCATCACCGCATCCGCATGCTGCGTCAGTGCTAACATTTGGTCAGCGATGCGGTCGATCTTCGGCCGCTCGTCGGCCAAGAGTCCGTTCGTTTGCTTTAATAAGGTTTCAATCTGTTTTTGGTTAGTCCGGCCAGTCAAGGAGTTTAGATTGGCAAGGAGTGTTCGCGCGTCGGCGCTGATTCCGCCCAACTCCCCCTTGGCCTGCGTAATCAGGCCATTGGCGTTGTCCGCCACGGTAGCTATTTCGCCGGTGAGTTCATCCATGCTGGGCGACTCCGCCGAGGGGATGACTGCTCCAGCGTGGAGCCGGGGTACCTTATTGCTACCGGGGCTAATCATCAGGGCCGGGTCGCTCATGAAGCTGATGGAGCCGAGCTTCGCTACGGACTTCTCGTTCACAGGTATTTCCTTTTTAAGTTGCAAAAGAATCTCGATACGGGTCGGATCCGCCGCCCAGGGCCTCACCGCCGTGACTTTGCCCGCCGTGATGCCTGCGAACAGCACATCGTTACCGGCTTCAAGTCCCCCGGCATAGCCCAAGTACGTGCGATAGGGCACGCCCCCGCCTCGGAACTCCGCGTTCACCAAGTGGATAAGCGTATACGCCAGGAGCGCCAGAGAAGCGAGAACGAAGATTCCGACCTTGGCTTCTGTCGTCACTGCGCCACCTCCGGAGAGCTCAAGTATTTTTCGAAGAAGGATTCCACCACGTGGGCGGGCTTGAAGGTATCGGGCACGCGATCAAGAAACTGGCGGATGTGAGGATCTTGACTCACCCTAATCTCTTCTTTCCTTCCTACCGCGAGAAACGATCCCTGGTAGAGCATGGCGATGCGGTCTGCGATTCGGAAGGCGCTCGGCAGCTCATGAGTTACCACCACGACCGTCATCTGGAATGCCTCCTTCAGGAGCAGAATGAGCTCATCCAACTCCGCCGCCACAATCGGATCGAGGCCGGCGGAGGGTTCATCAAACACCAGGATTTCAGGATCGAGGGCCAGGGCACGCGCCACCGACGCGCGCTTTCTCATGCCGCCGGACAGTTCCTGTGGGTAGAGCTTGCCGCAATCTGCCAGTCCCACGGCGGCCAACTTCATCCAGACGTCCAACTCGATGATGGAGGGGGCAAGTGACGTATGCTCGCGCAGAGCCAATGCGACGTTGTCCTCAACCGTCAGGGAGTTGAACAATGCTGCACTCTGGAAGGAGACGCCCATCGAGCGCCGGACGCGCTTAAGTTCCGTGGGCGAACAGCGCGTGATATCAACCCCTTTCACCACCACGCTGCCCGATTGCGGGCGCTCGAGCCCCAGCAGGTTACGCAACAGCGTGGTCTTGCCCGCCCCGCTGCCCCCGAGCAACACCATCGTTTCGCCGGGCTCGACGTCCAGGCGGAGCCCATCCAGCACCCGGCGTCCGCCGTACTCCACCACGAGATTGCGAACCGAGATAATCGACATCAGTGTTTCCCGGTAAAGTAGAAAATCGCGGTGAAGAACATATCTGCGACAATCACCAGGAAGGTCGACTTCACCACCGCGGCGGTCGTCGACCGGCCCACCGCTTCCGGCCCCCCGCGCACCTGGAATCCTTCCAAACAACCCACGAGGACGATGATGGCGGCGAACGCAATGCTCTTGATGAGCCCGCTGACCACATCGCGTAATACCAGCGATTCGAGCACCTCATGCATATAGAGCTTCAGACCCAGATGGGTGCTGAAGAACATGAAGATCCAACCCGCAAAAATGCCGCAGACGTTGCAAACGACCGTAAGGCAAGGCACGGCGATGAGCGCGCCCAGCAGCTTCGGCGCTACCACGAATTCGATCGGTTCGAAGGCCATCACTTTGAGGGTGTCGATCTCTTTGGTCACCACCATGGTCCCGATCTCGGCGGAGATGGCGGCACCCGACCTCCCGCTGACCGCAATGGCCGTGAGGAGCGGGCCTATTTCTCGCGTGAAACCGACGGCCACGAGGTCGATCACGAGACTCATTGCGCCAAACCGGCGCAACTCCGAGCCCCCTTGCATGGCGAGGATGAAGCCGCAGCACATCGCCATGAGTCCCACCATAGGGATCGCCTCGACGCCAATTTCGAGCATTTGAACTACGGAAGCTTTCCAGCGATAGCGGTTTCCAGTGACAGGCAGTGTTGTGCCCAGCGCGCGAACCGCGGCCCATAGTCCAATACTCAGGCCGCCGATATAGTCCAGGCGTTTAAGCGTATCTTTTCCGACGCTTTCGACGAATTTCGCCATCAAGGCACCTTTGGGACGGAGGAATGATCCGTGTCCCCATTTGTGTCGAAGAGATGCAAAAGCCCCGTGGCCTCAAGCAAATGGCGAGGCCCATCGCGCACCCCTCGCAACTGCAATTGGGTCTTGCGGCTGCGCGCGATCCGGAGCGCTTCGATGAGCGTTGCAACCCCCGAGCAGTCGATGTAAGTCAAATCCGCCAAGTCAATCGTGAGCGCCGGCAGGAACTGCCGTTTGAGTACCGCATGGAGCTGTTGGCGTAGGTCGGGCGAAGAGTCAACCGTGACCCGTCCGCCCAAGCAAACGAGTGCTCTCCCCTCACTATGGGTGACGTCGATCGTTAAATCTTGGGTAGTGGTAGACTCTGTGGCTGTCAAGGCTTTTCTCCTCGATCCGGCATCTCCTCGTCCTCAATAGTGCAACGTAAGTGCCATTGGTAAGCCGCTGAAAACACGGGAACTCATGCATCACGAAATCCCGGTCATTTCGCGAATTCGCGAAGCTCGTGAAAGCGTCATTCCGACACTTCGTCTCGCCCCCGTCCCTGGCAGCTTGTTGAATCAGTTACTTACAGCTCTCCTGCGCTTTGGAACGTGCGTTGCCCAAATGTATGTTGGACTCGACCGTTTTGCTTCCTGGTGCAACATGACGAACGGACTTCAGCACGGTGACACTGGCGACGAAATCCTAGAAAAGATTGATGCGCGTCAACGTTTCGAAGAGACGTTAGCAAGCGTCGCGTCCGACGTTGATGGTCAGGGAAAAGAAGATGAGCAAACCCAGCAAGAACAAATTGAGGATTTGCGCTAGCAGGCCAACGACGTTGTTGAGTTTCCACTGTAGGAAGGCAAACCTGATGCTCTACGGTCTCTGCACCACCCGCTGCATCGCCTGCTCCCCTTTGAGCCCAGCGGAGGCTGCGTACCGCAACGCTCAGTACAAGTTGTTTGGAATAAAGGCAAGATGGGTGAGGAAAAACGGAATCCGCAAGAGGATACCGCTTTCGGCGCCGTCGGGCCGACCTGAAGGGCTACGGGCTCACCGCAACCTGCGAACTGCCTCTCAAAGGGAATCTCGCGGAATGAAAGCCAACTCGTATTACGTGGTTGGCTGAACCGACAATGGGGAGTGCCCGTGCCTCTGCATTGGACTGGGTGTTCGTTGTTGACGTCAGAAGTGCAACTAGCATCAGCCAGGAAGGAAACGGCACTGGTCGGGTAGGTCCCGACTGAACTCGACGACAAATTTTCGACTCAGGGCGTTAGGCGGCCTTGAAGCAGTACTTGTTGATCTTCATCGCTCGGATCTTCGATTCCAGAGTTGAGGCGGGAATGCCGAGTTTGGCGGCCGCACCCGACGGCCCCGACACCCGACCGTGTGCCTCGGCTAAGGCCGCACCGATAATTTCCCGTTCGTCTGTCGCCGACCTTCTGAAAGGCGATCGCGGGGCCGGTTCGGTGAGGAAGCATTCGTGAGCCAGCCAATCCTTGTCGACCGAAAGCTCCCCTTTTTCGTGCACAACCACTGCGCGTTCGATTACATTTTGCAGCTCCCGGACATTTCCGGGCCAGGGGTAGTGTACCAGCGCCTCCATCGTCTTGGAGGAAATCGCGCCAATGGTCTTGTGCATCCTCCGGGCGAACTGCTGGACGAAATGCCGAACCAGCAGGGGAATGTCTTCCCGGCGTTCGCGCAAGGGAGGAACAGAGATCGGGAAGACGTTCAGTCGGTAGTAAAGATCCAGGCGGAATTGTTTCTGGACAACCATTTCTTCCAGGGCACAATGGGTCGCAGCCACAACTCGAACGTCGACTTTCCTCGTTTGCGTGCTGCCCAGGCGCTCGAATTCCCGCTCCTGCAACACGCGCAGAAGTTTCGGCTGCAGATCCAGTGGGATATCGCCGATTTCGTCCAAAAACAATGAACCGTGGTTTGCCAGTTCCAGCCGCCCAATCTTCTGAGTCATCGCCCCCGTGAAAGCGCCGCGCTCGTGCCCAAAAAACTCGCTCTCCAGCAGTGCAGTGGGAATGGCAGCGCAGTTGAGCTTGACGAATGCCCGTTGCCTGCGGGGGCTGCAATTGTGGAGGGCGTGCGCGATCAGCTCCTTGCCGCTGCCCGTCTCCCCCAACAGGAGCACGGTTGATTCGCTGGCTGCCACCATGTCGACGAGTCGCAGCACTTCCTGTAAGGCTGCACTCTGCCCTATGATTCCCTCAAAATCCGCTATGCGCGCGATGGCTTCTTTCGAAGGAACTTCGTCTCTCAGGCGGTGCGCGGGCGTATGTTCCGCTTTCTCCGTGGCCCAATACCGGCACCCAAAGAGACATTGCCGGACGGCATTCAGCAAGTCTTCATCGTCGAAGGGCTTCGTCAAAAAGTCCACGGCACCGGCTTTGACCGCGCGCACTGTCATGGGGATGTCGCCGTGGCCCGTGAGAAAGATAATCGGGATCTGAGCACCCGATTTGGCCAGCTCCTCTTGCACGTCGAGTCCGCTAAGCCCGGGCAGATTCACATCCAGCACCAAACAACTCGGTACTTCTGGTCGAGCAGTAGCCAGGAACTCCTGCCCGGACGCAAAGGTTCTTGTCTTCAGTCCGGCGGAGCGAAGCAAACCTGCCACGCCTTCGCGCGCGGACGGATCGTCATCCACCACGTAACCCAAAGCTCCCATCTCACTCATGGGGAACCTCCTTGGTTGGCTGCTATGCTTGAGTGCTCGATTTCAATCTCAAACCCGCGTGGACGGAATCAAGCAATTCATCGTCATTGAATGGCTTAGTCAAATAGGCGACGGTCCAATCCGAGGAAGCTTCTGACCTTGCTCGGTCGTCAGACCCGTGCGCCGTAACGAAGATCATCGGCACTTTATAGTTGCTGGCCAGCAGGTGACGGTGGAGTTCGATCCCGCTCATTCCCGGCATGCGCACGTCCAATATCAGACAGTCCAGCCTGTTCGGATGGCCCGAGCTCAAGAAATCCTCCGCCGAGACGTACACTGTCACTGCCATACCGACGGACCTGATTAAGCTCTCAAGCGATTCCCGCACCGAAATGTCATCATCCACCACTGCGATATGAGGGAGCATCGGTCCTCCTCACTGTTCAATAGCAGCGGTGGAAAAGAAAATCAATTACACCTTAGTATAAGGTCTACAGGCGTGGGGCCTTGGCTGTCTTCAGGACATTTTACGAGACCGAACGCCCAACTTGTCCGCCATTCTCACGAGGTCCGCCAACGAATCGGCGCGCATTTTGCGCATCACCTGCCCGCGATGAACCTTAACCGTAAACTCGCTTATCTTCAGTTCGGCCGCAACTTGCTTATTCAGGAGACCGGAAACCACCTGCTGCATGACTTCCCGCTCGCGCGCGGTGAGCGCCTCATAGCGACGTTGCAACTCACACATCTCCGCGTGCCGCTGACGCGTAAGCCGATCACGTTCTATAGCCTGCCGAATTGCCTGCAGGAGATCTTCCTCATCAAACGGCTTGGTCAGAAACTCCAACGCCCCCGCTTTCATGGCCTGCACGGAAGCGGGAATATTGCCATGGCCTGTAAGGAAAGCGATAGGGATCTCCAGCCCGACCTCGGCCATCCGCTTCTGCAAATCGAGCCCGCTCAGCCCCGGCAGTTGCAAGTCCAATATCAAACAACTTGGCGCCTCAGCCCGAGGGCGGGCCAGGAATTCCTGCGCGGACGCAAACGTTTCAACTCTCCACCCAGCAAACCGGATCAGACTCTCAGACCCTCGCGAACCGAGGGGTCGTCGTCCACGATCGCGATAACTGCCTTAGACTGCCGCGATTCCCGCATTGGATTCTTCTTCGTGGTACTTCGGAAGCGTAAAATTGAAGATTGTGCCTGAACCCTCCTTGGCCGTAGCCCATAGCCGGCCTCCATGGGCCTAAAGAATGGAACGGCTAATGGAAAGTCCCATGCCCATGCCGCCAGGCTTTGTGGTGTAGAAAGGGTCAAAAATCCTTTGTATCGTGTTCGGATCAAGACCTATCCCCGAGTCTTCAACGCTCACCTGCACCTGGTCCGCGTCAACGTTTCGGGTGGTGATCGCCAGTTCTCGCGCCCGCTCACCTATACTGCTCATCGCCTCGATGGCATTCATGACCAAGTTGAGCACCAACTGCTGCAACTCCACCCGATCGCCTGAAACATGTGAAAGGTCATCCGCAAGCTGCGTTTGGATGATCACGCTGTTCCTCTTCGCTTCGTCCCCAACGAGGGGGAGGACCTCCCGAATTGTTTCATTCAGATCCAACTTCTCTCTGGGCGTGACAGCTCTTTTTGTCAAGGCCCGAATCCGGGCGATCACTTCCGCGGCTCGCTTCCCGTCGCGGACGATCCGGCGCGCGGCTTCCCGGGCTTCCTCCACGTTAGGCGCATCTCCGGCCAGCCAGCGCAGGCAAGCGCTGCCGTTACTCACCACGCCCGAAAGCGGCTGGTTGACTTCATGCGCGATCGAGGCAGCCAGTTCCCCCAATATACTGACCCGGTTGATATGCGCGAGATCTGCCTCGAGCTTGTCGCAGCCTGTCGCGCTGTTCTTCGGCCCGCAAGCGGTCACTGATGTCCCGGCCAACCTTCAGCAGGAAGCGACGCCCGCCATACCAGATGAGGCTGGTCTGAACTTCCACCGGGAACATCGATCCGTCCTTGCGCCGATGCCAATGTCGGTCGAACAACACGGTCTCGCCCGCCGCCGTCCGCTCCGCGACGGATTCGAGGGTCGCTTGATCCAGATTCACGTCGAAGGCCAGCGGGGTCATCCCGATCAGCTCCTGCCGGGTGTAACCAAGGCTCTCGCAAGCGCTCCGGTTCACATCAACTATGGTTCCTTGCTCGAAGTCCTGGATGAAGAAGGCATCCGCCGCGTGGTCCACGAATGTGCGGAAGCGCATCTCGCTCTCG
The DNA here is from genome assembly GCA_963804995.1 of uncultured Acidobacteriota bacterium. Classification (GTDB taxonomy): domain Bacteria; phylum Acidobacteriota; class Terriglobia; order UBA7540; family UBA7540; genus Bog-366. The sequence continues at coordinate 1,045,270 of CAWDSK010000005.1, read as the reverse complement.
CGCAGCGCTTCCTCGGCATGCTTGCGTTCCGTAATATCGATCGAGGTTCCGACCAGTTTAACGACATCTCCCGCGCTATTCAGGACAGGGTGCCGGATTGTGTGAATATGCTTGATCGTTCCGTCGGGCAACACAATCCTGTACTCGTCGAAGCTATCCACTTTTTCGCGCAGTGCCCTCTCAAAGTTCCCCTTCCACGTGTTCCGATCCTCCGGGTGGATTCGTAGGAAAACTGCTTCCCCTGTCGGTAAACCCCCTTGCGGATCGAATCCCCAAATTCGGAAGTCTTCCTCCGAAACGTACACGTACTTCTCGCTGGCCAAGTCCAAAACCCAACTTCCTGCGTGGGTCAGCCTTTCCGCTTCCGCCAGATAGCCTTCGCTGGCCCGCAGGTCTTCCTCGGCACGCTTGCGTGCGGCCCGGGAACGCAGGGTGACAATGCCGAACGCCAAGTCGGCAGCCAGTTCCTCCAGCAGCCGAATCTCTTCCGACGTAAAAATGTTGGGCTGGGCGGAATAAATGTTAAGACTGCCGAAGGCGTTAGCGTGTTCATCCTTGAGCAGCAGGGCGATGGCGGAACGAAAACCGTGCTGCAAAGCGCTGTCCCGCCAGGGCGCGACTTCAGAATCCGTTGCGTAATCCTTAACGCAACAGGTTTTCCCGCTCCGGATGGCCGTTCCGATGATGCCGCGCCCGCGCTCCGTCTCGGCCCAAGTGATGCCGAGGTTTGCAAGATATCCCTCCTCGGTTCCGGTCCACGCGGCAGGGCGCACGCTTTTGGCTTCATTGTGTTCGGCATAGCCCACCCACGCCACGCGGTAGCCGGCCTCCTCGCAGACGATCCGGCAGATTTCCTGGAGCAAGCTCTGCTCGTCGGTGGCGCGCAGGAGAGTCTGGTTACAGTTGCTGATGGCTCGCAGTTCGCGATTCAAACGACACAACGCCTCCTCCACCCGCTTGCGCTCCGTGATGTCGTTGTTGGTCTCCAAGATTGCAACCGGCACGCCCCTCTTGTCCCGCTGCAAAACCCAACGGCTCGCCACCACCACCTGGGTTCCGTACTTTCGGGTATGCACAAGCTCGCCTTCCCAGCGACCGGTACGCGTCACTTCCGCTTTGATTTGCTCTAGCGGGGCCGGGAAGACGGTCTTCAGCAGGTCGTGAACATCTCTGCCCACCGCTTGCTCCGCGGTGCAGCCGTACCGCTCCTCCGCGCCTCGATTCCAGTACGTGATCACCCCCTCCATATCCATCACAAAAACGGTGTCGTGCGTGAGATTGAGGAGATCGGCCTGCTCCCGCAGAACTGCTTCGGCTCGGCGCCGAATCGTCGCGAACCACGAGATGAGAGCCGCGAATGCTGCAAAAATGATGAAATAAGGGATTTCGGAAGGGTAGATGTAGATGGTGCGGACCGGCTCCACGAAGTACCAGTAAAAGCTGATCATGGACAGGATGGCCGCCACTACCGCAGGTCCTGGCCCTCCATACCAGGAACTTATGGCAACAGCAAAGAGCAGCAAGGGAACCCCGGCGTCGCGGAATTGGAAATGCTGAAGGAGTAGCGACGTCCCCAATGCGAGACCGACGGAGAGAACCGCAAGCCCGTAGTGTTGGAGATCGATTAGGCGCAGCGACCCCGATAGCTGATGGGTTTCGGACTCACTCGCGCCGATACGTGACGGGTTCATCTGCATCACCCCCAATTTCCAAGCTCCGAGTCGGCCCCTCTCAGGCCGACCGGCTTGCTTCCAACATGGCTGGCTGCTGCGATGACTGCACGTGAAATTTCACCACGGTGTACCAGAGAACTGGCCTGCTCGAATTCGCGCGACAGCGGCGAAAGCCAGCCGTGCCCACGATGGCGCGCAATCATACACCTATTGGGAGCGACTAATGCGGTGAGATCGTATAACCCGGGCTGCAGGAAAGAGAGTCGATACTCGCCGCTGTCGTCGGTCATGGTGGTTCGGGGTTGGTCGGTGCCATTGCTGCGCACACTTACGCTCACACGGGGAATAACCGCCCCGCTCGGATCCAAAACTGTGCCGGCTATCGCCCCTGTAGACGCCGATTGAGCCGCAGTATAGGAAGTACCCATCCATGCAAATGCGGCAATGCAAAGCGCGACGGACAATCTGTGTATGAGTTCGGTAAATAGAACGCGTCCACTCGTTGGGAGCAGAGCCGATCGGCTTGGATGACCCGGCCGCTCGACGGGATACCTCTTCCCCCGCCGCGGTCCAGGTGAGGCTATGATCGATTTTGCCAGGTTTTGCATACTGCCCTCCTGGCCGCCCGGATTATACTCCCAACTGCCTCTATTGGTATCGTTTCTCTAATTCATCCATCCCGAGCAACTCTATGGATGGGTACAAAGTATGATCAGCTACTCGTGAGCCAGTTCGATGTGGTCCGGGTACAGCCAGTCAGGATATGACTTCGAGAAAAACACGTCAAAATCATTCCACGATGGAACGATATTGACGATCGCACAGATCCTCAGTAAGGGAATCGAACCCCCAACCTACTGATTAAGAGTGTCGCCGCGGCGACCTCTACCAATTGAGCTGGGAAAGCCCCCCGCCAAACGCTTAGTTTCTTCCCGACCCTTGCGCATCTTGAAGCGGAGTACGTAGGTGACAAACATAAGATGGGTGGTGAGCCGTGAGGGAATCGAACCCCCAACCTACTGATTAAGAGTCAGTTGCTCTACCAATTGAGCTAACGGCCCATCTGACTCGCGAAGACAAAAGATTTTAGCACAGATTTCGAACTGGTTGGAAGAGTTGGTGTGGGTCGCACCTATACTGAGAATGGTGATATTCTAGGTGAGCGCACGCCGCCCGGCGCCGTCGCGAAAATGGGAACCTACCTGGAGGGGGCTGATGAAACTCCTGAACTTGGAATTCACTCGCATTGCTCATGACACTTTCAAAATCAAGGGATCGCGCGTGCTCTATACCGATCCGTTCAAGGTGACGAATCGAGATGAGGCAGACATCGTTCTGCTGAGCCACGAGCACTTCGACCACATGAGCCTCGAAGATTTGAATAAAGTGATTTTCCCCGGAACGACCCTGGTGGCCAGCCCGCTTTGCAAGGACGGGCTCAAAGGCCTGAAGGTGAAAGAAACACGTTTCCTCGATCCCGGTGGCAAAGTCTCCGTCGGCAAGGTTGAGGTCGAAGCCGTCCCGGCCTACAACGTGAACAAGTTTCGCGAGCCGGGGAAAGTGTTTCATCCCCAGGAGGGAAAGGGCCTGGGCTTTGTTTTTACGATGGATGGGACGCGCGTTTATTACGCAGGTGACACCGACATCATCCCCGAAATGAGCGGCATCAAGTGCGACATCGCGTTGCTTCCCGTCTCCGGAACCTACGTGATGACGGTGGAAGAGGCCGTGGAGGCTGCGGCGGCCATCAACCCCAAGATTGCCGTGCCCATGCACTACGCAGCGATTGTGGGCACCGATACTGACGCCACGAAGTTCAAGAGCCTGGTGAAGAATTGCCGGGTGGAAATTATTTGAGGGGCTGAAGGTTTTTGAATTCCTGGGATTCTCAAACGCCCCGAACCCCCAAGTGACCCCTCACCCGTCCCGCCCCGGCTGATGAAAGCGCCGGTTGCGGTCCACCCTCTCCCCTCGGAGAGGGCTGTTACTCATGGTGGGGGGCTCGTTGAGAATGCCGGGCTAGTCCAGGTGCTTCGACCGCAGGAACTCACGCGCGACTTCCTGCACGTCCCGGTGTTGGCCATCCACGGCATAATTCATCTGCCGCATATCCTGATCGGAAATCTTCCCGGCCAATTCTTGGAGCGCCGTCCGCAGCGCGGGATAGCGAGCCAAAGTCTCCTCCCGGACAATCGGCACAGCCTGGTAGGGCGGGAAATAGTGCCGATCGTCTTCCAGCACCACCAAGTCGCGGGCCGCAATCAAGCCGTCCGTGGAATTGCCTGCCACCAGATCCACTTGCTTATCGAGGAGGGCTCGATACAGCAGCCCCAGATCCATGATGCGCGGTGGGGCGGCGAAGGTGAGTCCGTAAGTACGCACCAGGCCCTGGTAGCCGTCCGGCCGTTCCATAAACTCATACCCGAATCCTGCCCGCCACTCAGGCGCGTAGCGTGCCGCGTCAGAAATTGTTGTAAGGTGAAGCCGCACGGCGTCGGCGCCGCGAATGACCATGGCAAAGGTATTGTTAAAACCCAAAGGCTCCGTCACGACGAGGTGAAATCGCCGGGCATAGTCTCGCTGGACGCGTTGGTATACTTCCTCGGGATTACTCGCGGCAGGCTGCTTGAGGACGGCAGCGAGCGCCGTGCCCGTATACTCGGCGTAAAGGTCGATACGCCCCGCCAGAATCGCCTGATGGCAGATGTAAGTCCCCGCCAGGTAAAAGCGGCGGTCCACAGGCAAGTGAGTTTTCGCTTCGATGTGCTGGGCCAGCAACTCACCCAGCACAACCTGTTCGGTGAAGTTCTTGGAACCGATTACGATGCGGCGCTCGCGAAGTCCACCGCAGCCCGCCAGAAGCGTGCAGCACAACCATACGAGAAGGGCGCGATGCAGAACCATCACACGTAATGGAAGCGGCGCTCCAGACGGCTCAAGAGAAAATCGGCCAGCAGAGCCATGAGCGCGGCCGGAATCGCTCCGGCCAGAATGACTCGGTTGTCAACCATGGCCAGGCCGCGGAAGATGAATTCGCCCAGGCCACCCGCGCCAATCGCGGCGGCAATGGTGGCGACGCCGACCGTGATCACCGTGGCCACGCGCACGCCGGTTAGAATCACACCAAAAGCCAGCGGTAGTTCAACCTGAAGCAGCAACTCGAAATCGGTCATGCCCATGCCCCGCGCCGCTTCTCGCACCCCGGCATCCACGCCCGTAATTCCGGCATAGGTATTCTGGATGATGGGGAGAAGCGCATAGAGTGTGAGGGCGGTGATGGCCAGCCGATCCGCGCGCTCGCCGAGCCAGGGAGCAGGCAGCAGGAAACCGAACAAGGCAAGCGAAGGAATGGTTTGCACAATGGTGGCGCTGCCGAGGATCGCTCGGCGGAATACCGGCCGGCGCGTGAGCAGAATGCCCAGAGGCAAGCCGATCGTTACCGCCAGCAGCATGGAAACGCCCACCAGCCATAGATGTTCGAGCGTCAGCTCGTAGATCTGCGCTTGGTTTTTCAAGAAGAATTGCAGGATGTTCATTCGCCTCCTCGCGGGGGTTCGGAAGTTTCGAAAGCCCGGACATACGCCGCCACGGTCGGGTCAGGCGCCTGCCGGAATTCCTCCGGCGTATACACCCCCACCAGCTTGCCACTTTCCATCAGCGCTACACGCGTCGCCAGCATCAGGGCTTCGCGCAAATCGTGCGTGACGAAAACGATGGTCTTTTCGAGGCGCCGCTCCAGAGCTTGAAACTCCTGTTGGATTTCGGCGCGGGTCAAGGGATCAAGCGCCCCGAAAGGTTCGTCCATCAACAGCAACGGCGGATCGGCGGCGAGGGCGCGCGCTACGCCCACCCGCTGCCGCTGGCCACCGGAAAGCTCCCGGGGGTATCGACCGGCGAAGCGCTCCGGTTCAAGCCCCACCAGAGCGAGCAATTCGTGGACCCGCGTGCGCGTCCGCTCCGCCGGCCAATCCTCCAAACGAGGCACCAGCGCTACGTTGCGCTCCACCGTGAAATGCGGAAACAGCCCGACCTCCTGAATGACGTAGCCAATGTGACGGCGCAGGCGAATGGGATCCCAATCGCGCGTGGCACGCCCTTCCACCAGTACCTGGCCCTCGGTAGGCTCCAGGAGCCGGTTGATGAGTTTTAAGGTGGTGGTTTTGCCGGAACCGCTTCGGCCCAGGACTACCAAGGTTTCCCCGCGCCGGATTTGGAGGTTCAGATCGGAGAGCAGGGTTCGCCCATCGGCGAGGCGGTACGATACGCCACGACATTCAATAACCACATCCGGTTCTGACCTGACGTTCATAGGGTGCTCTCCCGAGTCTCCCTGCGCCCTACTTTTGCAGACCCGCGACGTATTGTAAAAAAGTGGGACTGTCCCACTTGTTGCTCTCCGAGGGGCTAAGCGGCCCTTGTCCCACCAATTTCCCCGCCTTCATGCATTTTTACTTCTAATTTGCCGTTCTGTCCCGCTAGGCCACTGCCTGCTCAGGTTCCCGGTTGACTTCACCTGTCCGATAAGCCTAATCTTGAAACTTCGGGGCTGCTCAAACAATCCAATTCTTGTAAGTCCACGTGAGGGCGAATGCAAAGCCAACAAACCGTCATCGAGGCAGGGCGCAACCTCGTCACGTCCATTGTCAAAGCCCGTGTCCTCACGGATGAACTCTTTCGAGTGGTGCGCCGCGAAAGCCTTTGCGAGCGGCCGATTCCCGAGCGGCACCGCATCCTCTTTTACATCGGGCATCTTGAGGCCTTTGATTGGAATCTGATCGGCCGGACCATTCTTGATCTCAAACCCTTCCACAAAGATTTCGATCAGTTGTTTGCCTTCGGGATCGACCCCGTAGGTGGCGGCCTGCCCACTGACCTGCCCTCGGACTGGCCATCGCTGCCGGAGGTCTACCGCTACAACGAGCGCGTCCGTCAAACGCTTGATGATGCTCTTGAGAAAGTGTCGTTCTCAGATCCTGCCCTGCCGCTGCTCCGCGATGGCTATGCTCTCCACGTTGCGCTTGAGCACAGGCTGATGCACGCAGAAACCTTTGCATACATGCTGCACCAGTTGCCGTTCGAAAACAAGCTTCCGCAGGCGCAAGACCCACCGCTCGATGGTCCACCGGTTGTGCCCAGGATGGTGAAGATTCCCGCGGGCATCGCGACCCTGGGATTGCCGCGAACTGGCGACAGAACTTTCGGCTGGGATAACGAGTTTGAGACGCAGGAAGTTGCCGTGCCCGAATTCGCCATCGATGTTCACAACATAACGAATCGCCAATTCCTGGAATTCATCACCGCCAGCGGCTATGAAGACCGGAAGTTCTGGACGGATATCGGCTGGGAATGGAAAACTTTGCAGGGGATTAAGCACCCGCTATTTTGGAGGCGCCAAGATGGCCGGTGGTTTTATCGCACCATGTTTCAAGAGATTCCCCTGCCGCTCGATTGGCCGGTGTATGCAAGCCACGCCGAAGCGGCGGCTTATGCGCGCTGGGCGGGAAAAGAATTACCCACGGAGGCACAACTCCACCGCGCTGCATATGGAACGCCGGAGGGCCGGGAGCGAGAATATCCCTGGGGCGATAGACCTCCCGAACCACACCACGGGAATTTCAACTTCCAGCGTTGGGACCCGGCGCCGGTCGGCGCATATCCGGCCGGCACCAGCGCCTTCGGCGTGGCAGACCTCGTGGGCAACGGCTGGGAATGGACCTCCACCGTCTTCGCGCCTCTGCCGGGTTTTCAAGCATTCCCGTTTTACAAAGGGTATTCCGCTGACTTTTTCGATGGCAAGCACTATGTGATGAAAGGCGGCTCCGCCCGCACTGCGGCGGCACTTTTGCGACGCTCTTTCCGTAACTGGTTTCAACCGCATTACCCGTATGTGTACGCGACCTTTCGGAGCGCAAGCAGCGGCTCCTGAATCGGGCACGAAACCATGCTGACCCATAGCATCGCGGCCAATTCGCTCTCCGACCTTGCTCATGAGGTCCGGGCGGGACTCTCTAAAAAGGGCCAAAAGGAGTTGCCCTCCAAGTACTTCTACGACGAGGTTGGCTCCGCGCTCTTTGAAGTCATCAGCCACCTGCCTGAATACGGCCTTACGCGCGCTGACGAGAGGCTGATTCGTAAGCATGCGTCGGCTATCGTTTCGCGAGTGTCACCGTCGGCACTCGTGGCGGAACTGGGTTGCGGCAGCGGCAGAAAAACCCGCTGGCTTCTCGAGGCATTGCGCCGAAGGCAGCCCGTGACTTATCGCCCCATCGAGATTTCAGGCTCTGCGCTCGATATGTGCAAGCGGGATCTGGGCGATATTGAATCCATCACTATCGATGGCTTGGAGCGCGAGTATTTAGATGGCTTGTTGGAAGTCGCCGCCCACCGCCGCCCGGAGCAGCGTCTCCTGGTTCTGTTTCTGGGCAGCACCATTGGGAATTTCGATCGTCCGGCGGGTGTGCAGTTTCTTCGGCAGGTGCGTCAGATTCTGGTGCCGGGGGATTCTCTGCTCTTAGGGACGGACCTCGAAAAACCTGCCCCCCAACTGCTTCTTGCCTACGACGATCCCCTGGGCGTAACCGCCGCGTTCAATCTCAACCTTCTGGCGCGTCTTAACCGCGAATTGGACGCAAACTTTCAATTGCACCAGTTCCGGCACGTCGCGCGCTACAACTACGAGGAGCGACGGATTGAAATGCATCTCCTGTCGGCCTCAGAACAAACCGTGGCGATTCCGGGAGCGAATTTCACTGTGATGCTCGATCGAGGCGAAACCATCTGGACGGAGAGCAGCCACAAATACAACCTTCCCGAAATAATTCAAATGGCTCGCGAGAGCGGCTTCCGTTCGGACGCCCAATGGGTCGATGATGAATGGGCCTTTGCGGAGAGCCTCTTCATCGCAGAATAGAGTCGATCTCCGCTACGCTGGCTCTTCTGTGGGGAAGAACTTCTGCTCAGGGCAGAAAAGTAGTCACATAGGGAATACCGAGGAAGAGCAGCAATCCCAGGTAGACCGCCCCCATAATTGCTCCCAGCCTCCAGAAATCTTTCGTCGAAATGTACCCGCTGCCGTACCAGATGGGCGCCGGTCCTGTGGCGTAGGGATTGATCACGCCCATCAATCCCAGAGAGTAGGCCAGCAGCAGCGCGGCAGCTCTGACGGGAACCCCCGGCACCGCAATAATCGCCAGGAGAAAGACCGGCATCAGAGCAGTAGTCTGTGCCGTAAGGCTCGCGAACAGGTAATGGACAAGGAAGAAGAGAGCGATGGCCCCGGCGAGCACGGCGGTCATGGGGACATGCACCGCGACGCTGCCGGCACGCTGGACAAACCAAGAGAGGAACCCCACCGTGCTGAGCCCGTCCGCAAGCGCCACCAGTGTGGCAAACCACACCAGCACGTTCCATCCCTGCCGGTGGGCCAGGATTTCTCCCCAGGTAACCACCTTGGTCAGCAACATCAGGGAGATCACCCCGAGCGCCACCGTGACCGGGGCGACCCAGCGACTGCCCCCAATCCACGCCATCAGAGCTCCCAACACCAGAAGACCCATGGTCAATTCCCGCCGCGTGATGCCACCCATGCTGCGTAATTCGTTCGCCGCCCAGACCGCGACCTCGTCACCACGCTTCACCTCCGGAGGATAAAGCACGTAGGTCAGCAAGGGAGTGCCGGCAAAAAGCAAGATACCCACCGGCAGAAAACCCTCGAACCACATGGTCCAGGTGATGTTCACATGCGCCACCTTGCGCGCGATCTCCACAGCCAACAGGTTCGGCGCGAGCCCCGTCAGAAACATGGAACTGGTAACACAAGTGGTCGCGAAGGACGTCCACATCAGGTAGGAGCCAATCTTGCGCGGATGGTTGTCCGGATGTGATCCGAAAAGCGGCGGGATATTCTTCACGATAGGATACACCGTTCCGCCGCTGCGCGCGGTGTTCGAGGGCATGAACGGCGCAAGGCAAAGATCGGCGAGCGCCACCGCGTAGCCTAATCCCAGCGTGCGCCGGCCAAGCGACTTGACCAGGAGAAGCGCGATGCGCCGCCCCAATCCAGTTGCTTCATAGCCCAGCGCAAACATGTTGGCTGCGAAAATCAGCCATACGGCCTCATTCGAGAATCCGGAGAGAGCCCAGCGCACGGCTTCCCCAGGCGTCTTCCCCACTAAGAGAAACACCGCCGCGATGGTCACGCCAATAAACCCGATGGCTGCCCCCGGCATGGGCTCTGTGATCAAAGCCACAATCACCGCGACGAAGAGGGCAAAGAAATGCCAGGCAACCGGCGCGAGGCCAGCCGGCGGAGGAATGACGAGCAACACGATTCCGAAGAATAGCGGGGCAAGCCATTTGCGAAACTGGGAGGAAATCGCGGCCTGGGCTTGGGGAGCAGGAGGCTGCGCTGGCGCCGGGATCTCGATGGACATGTCCCCCCTTCACTTCATGGTTAAACCAAAGGATACGCTCAGGTCCGGCCTGACATTATCGGATGAGTGCCCTGCTAACGACTAATCTCAACCCAATAAATCTCATAGGGATGGAGCATCAGGCGGATCGGCTGCGAATCCAAGTCCTGGATGTCGCTTGACCTCAAGACTTCAAGGTTATTGACAGGAGCCTCAGGGTTAAGTCGGACAACGCGCAGTCCTCCCTTATGGTCTGCCGGGAATCGTAGCTCAACGTCGTAAGACCGCGTCGGGTCCGAACTGGGAAAATTCCAGAGGACGACGTTCGTCCAATGCCCGTCGAGTGCCGCGAAGGCTTTGACATCCGCATTGGTCCCCGAGATCGAGAGCTCGCGTCCCTTGATCAAGCTGAGCAACAGAAACGTGTAGTATGCCGGACGCACCCTCCCCTGGTTATCGTAAAGACCCAGGAACTGGGGTGTAATATTCCAAAAGTGCAACTCGACGGCCTCATTGTCCGGCGACATGGACTTCCAGCCAGTCTCCGCATCTACATACCAGTCGCGAATGTGATAGTAGCCCGATCGGCTCAATTGTTCTTCTTTGAAACCCTGAGTGACTTCCAGGATGAAGGCGGGCTGGAAAAACGGGTTCACCTCCGGCCTGCCCAGCGACATGTTCCATTCATCCAGCACCGTCTCAACGTCCCGAAGGCCAGGATATTTCCCGAGCTTGGCCCTGATGGTGCGGATGCTTTGGCGAAAGTCCGCCGGGTGGCTGTCGTACATGTGCCAGGAGACAAAGTGCAGAGGAATCTTCCCTGCCCCCGCCTGCGCAATTAGAGCATCGATGATAGGAGTCTCGTACCCTGCCGCGGCAGGTCCTCCCACCCGGGCCTGAGGGTCAGCTCGGAGAATGGCGCCGGCCGTGTGCGCGTAGTAGGTTACATAGTCATCCGGCCGGAAGCGGTAAGGGCATCCTCCCTCTTCACCGATATCCCCTTCATTGCCCACCTCCCAGTAGATAATTCCAAACTTGCGCTCTTCGTTACAATGTTTGACCAGTTGATAAATCAGTTGTTCCCATTCCTGATAATCCGTAGGGTGAACAATGTCCTGATCGATTTTCGGGTAAAGAATGTGCGGCTTGATCGCCAAGCACATGATGGGCTTGGCGCCGGTCGCGAGGATTGTCTCGATCGTTCGGTCGAGCTTGGCCCACTGGTACACTCCGTGGGCCGGATAAATATCAAAATGGTCCAGTACGAAGAGACGAATGGTTTGAGTATGGAGATGGGCAATCTGGGGAACCTCGGAATCAAACATCGGATCGCTCGAAAGCCCACCCTGCCCCAGCGCATAGCGGGTGAGGTCGATGTCGCCCACCGTCCGCGAGGTGTCGATCACGAGGTTGAGATGCGGCGGGTCAGCCGCATGGGCCGCACCTTGTGGTGAACCCAGGATAATAAAGGTCGGCAGCAAACAAACCAGACTTGCCGCAAGTATTTGCCATCCTCTTGCCAAGAGTTTCGAGCCCATGCGCTGTCCTCTCATGAAAACAAAGTTCCCTTGCCACCCTCCTTGCCCTCACATTCGTGAAGAGCGTGTCGAGCAGGCAAAAGAGGTAACTCATCCCGGCCATTAGTAACAAGGGCAACAAGCTTCTAACAAAAGCGCCGCCGTTTTGCAAATCGTGCTTGGCGACGAGTCATAGCGAACCGTGAATCCGATTCCTAAAAGCGAACTCAAAATGCGAACTTCGCAGCAGAAACAGGCTCGCGTCGAGCCGCCGACCCATCGAGTTCGTAAACTCAGTTTGCGTGCGGCGGGGTGGGATGTAGTAGACTCTGGAAGGAACGTGGTGGATTCGTGTTGCGCTGATTGCTTCCATCGCCTGTTGATAAGCTGCTGGTATTCGTGAAAGAAGATCTACTAGAAACCATGCGAGTGAAGCTATTCTCCACGATTTTGATCGGTGCACTTGTCACCGCGATTGCTGCGGGGATGCTGGCGCCCGCGGCCGCGAAGTCTTCCCCCTTCTGCCCGGCACAAAACTCAGACGCAAACGAAACGGTGAAAGTGGCCATGGAGGCGCTCCAGCACGGTGATTTTTCCGCGGCCATTCCAGGCCTTGAGAAGCTTACGCGGCAGGCCCCGGAGGTTCCGGAGTATCAAGCTGACCTTTGCCTGGCCTATTACTCGATCGGCCGGCCGGCGAACGCCATTACTCCCTGCCGCAAAGCTATTAAGTTAAAACCTGCACTCACTTCCGCCCGTTACTTTCTGGAGGTCAGCCTGGCGGAGACGGGAGAGTGCAAGGAGGCGTTGCCTCTGATCGAGAAAGATTATCCCGCGCTCAGCGATAAACAACTTCGACGGGTCATGGGCTTGGACGGAGCGCGGTGTGCCATGTCGGCGCTTGAGCCCTTTCGAGCCGTTAATTTTCTTCAGTGGTTGAACCGGGATTACGCCAATGACCCGGATGTCCTTTACCTGAGCACACGGATCTTCTCCGATCTGGCCACTCTTACCTCTCAGCGTTTGCTGCGGGTAGCGCCCAGCTCCTACCAGGCGCGCCAAATCGACGCCGAGGTGTTGGAGGTCCAGGGCAGGAATGCCGAGGCGATTGCCGAATACCGCAAAATCCTTGCCGTCGCACCTCATGTGCCCAGCATTCACTACCACATTGGACGTTTGCTGCTCGCCGGTGAACACAATCCTGCCGCACTGGAAGAGGCGCGAAAGGAGTTTGAGGCCGAGATCACCATCAATCCGGGTGATGCGGGATCAGAATACGAACTGGGCGAGATGGCGCGTGAGGCGCGAAAATGGGACGAGGCCGTCCTGCATTTCGAGCGAGCGGTGAAAATTGATCCGTACTTCCCCGACGCGCTCATCGGATTGGGCAAGTCGCTGGTTTCCGGAGGCAAAGCCGCAGAGGCAGTGGCCCCACTCGAAAGGGCCGTAAAGCTCGAACCCGGCAATGAGGTGGCCCACTATCAGTTGTCCTTCGCTTATCTGCGGGTTGGGCGCGATGCGGACGCGAAGAAGGAACTGGCTCTCTACCGTGAGGCCCACGATCAGCAACACCGTGTCAGTCAGACCATTCGACAAGGGATCACGGGCAGCATCGCACAACCGCAAACCGCCGAGCCTCCGGAATTGCCACACTGACGTAGGGGTCGGGCTTGCCCTACCCTCGCCGCGGGGGAGAAAAACGCAACCTGCCGCGCGGTGGCAGAACGTGACAAGGGGGTGCCAAGCCGTCCCCCCACAAACCTGAACATATGATATGGACGCGTCGAAGATTCCTTGAGACCCTGGGCGCCGCGGGGCTTCTGGCTCCCAGATCGCTACGCGTGTCCGCACAGGGAATGGCCACGCGCGGCGTGCGCGCGGCCCCACGACCCAAGTCCTCCGGCAGACCCTTTCCTGTTACTTTCGTCGACGCCGCGCCGCGTGCCAGCCTTACCGTCCCCCTGGTTGAGGGCGAAGAATATGTGAAGAAATACATCGTGGAAGCCAACACGGGCGGAATCGCCTTCTACGATTACGACCATGATGGCTGGCTCGACATCTTCCTGGTGAACGGCACGAAGCATGAGCGCTTCCCTGCCGGCCAGGAACCCACCAATCACCTTTATCATAATAATCGGGATGGAACGTTCACGGATGTAACCGAAAAGGCCGGTCTCCACCACACCGGCTGGGGTTACGGTGTCTCGATCGGCGACTACGACAACGACGGCTACGACGATCTGTTCTTGACCTACTTTGGCAAGAACGTCCTCTATCACAACAACGGAGACGGCACCTTTACGGATGTCACGGAGAAAGCGGGGCTGCTCCAGAAGGCTCCTCGCTATAGCTCCGGCTGCACGTTCGTCGATTACGACCGCGACGGTCATCTGGATTTATTTGTGGCCAACTACGTTGATATCGATCTCGCGACGGCCCCGGTGGCTGGCGCCACCCGATACTGCAACTACAAAGGTGTACCTGTGAACTGTGGTCCCCGGGGGCTCAAGGGGGAATTCTGCGCACTTTACCATAACAACGGTGATGGCACGTTTACGGAAGTTACTGAGAAAGCCGGTATCCTGAAGCCCGGCGAGCGCTATGGCCTGACTGCCGCCGCGTTTGACTATAATAACGACGGCTGGCCCGACCTCTTTGTAGCCTGCGACTCGACTCCCAACCTGCTGTTCCGCAACAATCACGACGGAACCTTTACCGAGTGCGCCATGGAGTCCGGCGTGGCAGTCAACAGCGACGGCCAGGAGCAATCCAACATGGGCGTGGCCGTGGGAGATTACGATGGCGATGGCTACCTGGATATTTTTCTCCCGCACTTCAGCGACGACACCCCCATCCTGTATCGCAACCTGAAGGGTGAGTTTTTCGACGACATGACCTACGCCGCGGGCTTGGCCGTAAACACTCAGTACGTGTGCTGGGGAGTCGATTTTGTGGACCTGGATAACGACGGCTGGTTGGACATCTTCCATGTGACCGGAACGGTATATCCCGAAGCCGAGAAGGTCGACCCCAACTACAAATTCAAAACTCAGCGCGTGGTCTATCGCAACCTGGGGAACGGAAGTTTTGAGGAGGTCTCGGATTTATGCGGGCCTGCGGTTCTCGAACCTCACGCCAGCCGCGGCTGTGCCTTCGGCGATTTCGACAACGATGGCAACGTGGATGTCCTGATCATGAATCAGAGCGAGCCGCCTTCCCTTCTGCGCAACCAGAATCATAGTGGCAACCACTGGCTGAGTGTGAAACTCCTGGGCACGCGTTCGAACCGCTCCGCGATTGGCGCCCGAGTAATTCTGACGGCATCTGGCCGGCGGCAGGTTCGGGAAGTTATGAGCGGATCGAGTTATATCTCCCAAAGTGACCTGCGTCAGCACTTCGGCCTCGGCGCGGCTGCCAAGGTCGATCAGCTCGAGGTCCAATGGCCCAGTGGGGCGGTCGATCGCGTGGGGAGTATGGAGGCCAACCAGTTCCTGACGGTTCAGGAAGGGCGCGGCATCGTCAAGACTGAGCGGTTTCGATAATCCTTAACATGCGCAAAGCGCTTTGGACTGCGGCCGCGAAGCTGCCGCTTTAAGTTTTCTCCCTGCGCGTTAATTCAAAGCGGCGTCGAGCCGCCGCAGTCCAAGGCGCTTTCAGCACAACCAACCGGCATTTTCCCGGCTACGGCTTTTCGCCGGGGGCTTCGGAAGCTGGCAATTTCCCAGAAAGCTGATCTTCCTGCTTTTTCCGCGCCAGGGCCTTGAGCCTATCCGCCTCGGCAATTTCCTGCTGTCCCTTCTCCCGCTGCCCGCTCTTCAGATAGGCCTGGCCCAACTGGAAGTGCAGCTTGGAATTGTCCGGATGGAACTTGAGAGCTTTCTGGAAGTAGGGAATAGCTTCGGCGGGTTGTCCCTTGTGCAGGTACGCCTTCCCGATTCCCTCCAGCGAGGCGGGAAGTTCGCTGCTGATGGCCAGGGCCTTGCGAAACATCTCAAGGGCAGAATCGGGATTGCCCTGCTCGAGGTATACCGTCCCCAGGTCTTGATAACTCCAAGGCTCCCTGGGCATGACCTCCATTTCCTGCTTGAACTCCGTGGCGGCTTGGTCCAATTTCCCTTCCCGCTCGTAAACCACACCGAGGTCGTAATGACCGAAGGGCAGCTTGGGGTCGAGCGCGACGGTGCGTTGGAGCTCGGTCTCCGCCTTTAAGTTCCAAAAGAGATCAAGGTATGCCTTGCCCAGCAGCAAGTGCATATGCGCCGTGTCACCACCCGCCTCGACCAACTGCGCAAAAGTCTGGCGTGATTCCTCCTCGTGTTGGGACTTTCCATAGGCGATCCCCAGCACAAAAAGAAAATCCAAATTTTCTTTCTCGCTGCTCAGGAGAGGCGCGAGCGTCGAGACGGTGCGGTCAAAATCATCTTCCATAAAGTAGCTGATGCCCAGCAGGTAGCGCGCCTGCGCATGCTGGGGGTCGGAGCGAAGCACCCGCTCAAAGACGGGGATGGCCTTGGTGAAGTCGTGTTTGTGGTAGTAGGCAAGACCCAGATTCAGATCGATCCCGGGCATCTGTGGCGCCAGCTTTTTGGCATGATTGAAAGACTCAATGGCGGCGTCATACTTGCCTTGGCGCATGTACACCACACCCAGATTTGACCAAGCGCCCACCGATTGGGGATCAATCCTGATGACCTCGCGGAAACCTTGCTCTGCTTTGGGATAATCGTGAGCCACCAGGGCTTGTTGGGCTGCCTCGAAGATGGTTTTAGGATCGGGTGAGGGCTGCTGCGGAGTCCCGGCCGCCACCATGAACAGGCCTCCCGCCAACGCGAGCCCCATTGCCTTGAGCGCTTTCTTCATTCCTCAGATCCCTCGTGCACCATCATACGGCGGAGCCGGTCAGGACCGCAACAACCGTGCTGCACTAAACCCTTGACCCGGATTTCGAACCAGGTGAAACCCTTTTCCTCGAGCGGCTGGAAGGGCGGGGCTAATGGTTTTTGAAATCCTAACTTGTAGAATTCTCACACGCCCCGAACCCCCAAGTGACCCCTCACCCGTCCCGCCCCGGCTGATGAAAACGCCGGCTGCGGTCCACCCTCTCCCCTCGGAGAGGGCGGTTACTCAAGGTAAGGTGCCGCACCGTAACCAGCCTAGATAATAGCCTTCTCCCCAGGGGAGAAGGTGGCTGACGTAGGAGGCCGGATGAGGGGTTACTTACACCCGCAGGGCGCTGAAACAGTTTACAACTTATAAATTCAAAAACCACAACCCCCGCCCTTCCAGAACCGTGGTGAGAATTCCAAGCTAAGTTATTGGGAACAAAAAAACCCCGGACGCGCTGACTAGCGCGCCCGGGGTGTCAAGAAAGACTTCTCGAAGCAACAAAACTAGAAGCTAAACTTCATCCCCACCTGCACGAGGCGTGGAGACCGTGCCGATGAAACTTCGCCGTTTTGGTAATTAGCGGAATTGAGCAAGCCTGTGTTGTCACCGCACGAACCGCCAAACGTTGTTGAACTGCTGCAGCCATAACTAATGCCGACCCACTGCGGGTGGTTGAAGGTGTTGAACGTTTCTAAGCGGAACTGCAAGGTTGAGTGTTCACCCTTAAACCAGGGGGTCTGCCAATCCTTCAGTAAAGCCAGGTCAAAGTTGTTCACGCCAGGGCCCGTCAGGACGTTTCGGCCCATGTAGCCGAACATACCCGACTCACCGTCGGCGCGAAGTTGCGACATAAGGGGCTGCGCAATCATGGACGGGTTGAACCAGGTCTTGGTGGGGCCAAACTGCTGATCGTTAAGCGTACCCTTCTGGATTTTGAGCGGCCCCAAGGTGTTGCACTGGATACCCCTGCCGATTCCGGAGCTGTACCCGCTGACCCCGCACGTGATGTCCTGCGGAACTCCAGTGTAGAAGCTGGTGATCCCGCTGAACTTCCATCCCCCCAACCCATTCCGCAGGAACCCGCTGGTGGAGTTCTTGAAGAACGGCAAGGCGTAGACGTAATTCATAATCAGCACGTGAGTGCGGTTGCTGTCGCCCGTGGCGTAAAACCGGGGCAGGTGCATGTTGTCTATCCCGTGGTTCCCGTTATAACTGGTGGTGGTGTCCATAGCGTGCGAGTACGTGTAAGCCGCCTGGAAGGTAAGACCATACCCGGTGGTATGGCGGAAATTGACTTGGAGGGAGTTGTAGTTGGAAACGGCCGAGTACTCCAGGTAGCGGACGCTGCTGAAGTCTTGGAAGTGTCGGAAGTAGAAACTCGGGTGAAGCTGGTTGATCAAGGTATTCTGCACGTCGCAGTTGCCGTTAACATCGCAATATCCTCCCGATCCCGCCAGAGCCGGCGCATTCACCGTCCCAATGCCATCGGGGATTTGATTGATGTCGCGCGCGGATCCCAGATGACGCCCCAGGGTACCCACCCAGGCTACACTCAGAAAGTTATTGCCTGAGAACTCATGCTGCAAGGTCACGTTGTACTGCATGATCATGGGTATGGCAGCTCTGGTCGCATAGGCCGTGGTGCTGGTGACAGGCCAGGGGCCCTGGACAATGCTCTGATACCCGATCAGGTTATAGTTGATCGGGCTCAGGACGGCGGGCAGACCGCCCGTGTTTTGCTCCGAACTGGTCTCCTGGAGCGCGTTCAAGTCGTGGTAGAGCCCAAATCCTCCACGAATGGCCGTCTTCCCCTTGCCCGTGGGGTCATAGGCAAAACCGAAGCGCGGCTGCCAAGTGAAACGATCCGGCCAAATGCACCCGGTGGGAAGTCCTCCCTGCCCGCAGACCACAAGCCCGTTCCCGGGTGTCGTGTAGAATTGGCCCGTGCCGGGAATCAGGTTACCGTTGATGTCAACCTGCGCGGCCTTGCTGGGATCGTACTGGCTGGGAATAAAGTCCACATCGATAATGGGATCTTTTCTGATGTTGTGAAACATCTGGTTCAGGCTGTAGCGCATTCCCAGATTCAGGGTCAGCCGGCGAGTGACCTTCCAATCATCCTGGAAGTAAGCCTCGAACTGCTTAAAGCGTTCTCGGTCTCGCCCCAAGCCACCCAGGGCCGTCCCGTTGGTGTAGTTCCAAGGCGTCCCTTCCTGGTACGACGTGATGCGGCCCAGGTACATGTCCGCGAGCCCGTTGCCCGTGGAACCGGGAAACCCTCCGCCCGTAAAATAGAAAATGCCTTGGGGATCGGTGTAGTTGAGGATGCTGGCACCATAGTAGGAAAGAACGAAGACACCCGTCTTTAAGGTGTGCCTTCCCACTGTGTACACAACATTGTCCTTCATGGTAAAGGTTTCCAGCGTGTTGGTATAGCCGTTGTCCTGACCGAAGGTCTCGCCCCAGCTAAACGGCACCCCACCGCTCACATTGTTGTCGGGGAGGATATTTGCAGGTGTCAAGACCTTGTTGGCGGCAAAGATGGGCGTCACGCTCCAGGTGGAAGGCTTCAGGATCGAACCCGAGGGCGAGCCCGGGCCGGCCGTGACATGAATCACGTGCGGGTCATTCCCATACGCAAAGATGAACTCGTTCATCAGGTTGGGCTTGAACGTGCGCGTCAGGTGAAACACGACGTTCTTGGCCGGGACCCCCCAAGGGCTCTCGATCGAGTCGTAGCTGCCACCCGTCCAAAGGGCAGGCAAGAGGTTTTGGCCCCAGGTATCCTGGGTCCACCGGAAGAACGCCGTTGTCTTGTCGTTGATATTCTGGTCCACGCGGATTTGTTCCTGCCGCCAGTTGGTCGGCGTGCTGGGCGACCTCAAGTAACCATCGATGCCATTGTTAGGCAGCGGAACCAACGAGCTCAGTATGGCTTGGGCATTGGGATCGATGGAAACCATTTCCGTGGGCACACCGTTCACCACCGGCACCTTGCACGAGGCGGCGAGGATGCCGGTCACAGGATCGCATTCACTGAAATCGCCCTGCCGCATGCGCAGCGTGGGCACATTATTGGAGATGATCGTCCCCTGCCGGTACTTGGCCCAGCTTTCCGACCAGAAGAAGAACGTCTTGGACTTATCGGTGTTGTAATGGTCCGGGATGTAGAACGGCCCGCCGAAAGTGTAGCCGAAGATATTCCACTTCAGGGGGGTCTTGGGTGCGTTTCCGCCCGGCGGAGCTAATTGCCGGTTCACGAACCAGTCGTTGGCGTCCATGTGGTCATTACGAACAAACTCGTCGGCGGTACCGTGGAAATCCCTGGTCCCCGACTTGGTAATCACCTGGATGTTGGCGCCGGCGCGCATGCCGACGTTTGCCCCGTAGTCCGAGGTGGAAATGCGGAACTCCGCGATGGAGTCAAGGGCGGGAAAGGTATCGGGTGAGGGGCCGCCACTGGTGGTATCGTTGTTCTGGCCCCCCTCAACTTCGAAGTTGTTGTAATAATCGCGGGTGCCATTGAAGGAAATGGCGGCTTGGGAGTTATGCCCCAGCTTCGTCGGGTCCCAACCATCCTCGGGGGCGCCGCCGGGGGTAAGGATGGCGAGCGTTTGATAGTTGCGCCCCACCAGGGTCAGATCCTGGATCTGGCTGCCGCTGACTACATCGGAAACTGTCGCATTCTCCGTTTCAACTTTCACGGCGCTGCCGCTGACGGAGATTTCCTGGGTGGTCGCGCCTAAAGTCAGTTGCAGGTCCAGGCGTAGGGTTTGGCCTACCTGAAGAGTGATTCCGGTGCGCACCAGCTTTTGAAAGCCCGGGGCTTCCGTAGTGATGACGTAGTCGCCGATGGGAATCGCGGCGGCGGTGTATTCACCCGCAGAGTTCGTCACCAGTTCGCGGGTGTAAGCCTTGCTGGGATTCGAAACCTCCACCTTGGCAGAAGGGACGGCCGCCCCGGTGGGATCGGTTACTGCGCCTACCAGCGTCGCATCCTGCGCCAATCCCACGACCGGCAAGCACAAAACCACGGCCAGGATCAGCAAGCACGCGTTTAGGATGGCGCCTGCCGGAGAGATACCCCGGCGCCTCATCTCACACTGAGATTCACGATGCATAGATCAGCCTCCATTTATTTAGATGGACCCGACGCTTGATGAGCAGACGACCAAAGTTGGCCGTGAAGTGATGCTAGTAATACAATTGCCGCAAGCAGACTTCCTTTTGCTAACCGCCAATCACCTTGTCCTAAATTATCCGACCTATCCTACAATTATGCGCCATTGATACATGATTTATGGGGTGGTTGTCAAGGTTTTTTGTGATTCGTCTTTGTGAATCGGGTAGTTGGTCTAATATAGGATTTCAAGGCAATTGGGAAGGCCGGGACTTCACAGGTCGCGGCGGACGTCCATGTGCAACAATCGGGCATCGGACCGCTGTCAACAGAGGAATCAGTGACAATTAGTCGCCCTTTCATGCATTATTGGGCTGCTGGTAACCCAAATCGTACGTCGCGGTATTGACTTCGGAATCGAAAGAATTGCGACTATTCGAAGTGAAGAAATGGCGTCCTGGTAATGCTTGGCGCCGCCCCTTGGAGTGCGATAGCAGCAGCTACCGCCTTCCGCCTTCACTCTAGACGGCAAATAGGCAAGGCGCGGAAGAAGAAGGGCGGTAGCTGCTGCTACCGCACTCCAAGCTGCGTTCGGTGCACCAATTTTCACAACAGCAAGCGGCTCCGCCGTTCGCTGTGCGGAAGGGCTCTGCCCTTCCGGGGCCGAACCGGCATTTTCTCCCTCCTCCCCTCCTGACGAGGGGAGTGTTTTTAAGAACTCCCCTCCTAATTTAGGAGGGGTGGCGCCGGAGGCGACGGGGTGGTTACGCGAGCACCTGATGGTAACAGGGTGGTTATCCGCGCGGCTTGCCGCCACGATCAGCACCACCCCGACGGTCGTAGACCGCCACTAAAGTAGGGGCGCGCTCAGGCCCAAATCCCGAGTCCCGAACCCTGAATCTCTCCCCCCCGTGACACTCCCCCATATCGGTTATCGGTGGGTTGATACCCGAACATGAGGCCAATTGCGTGGCCCGTGACGAGCAACTTGACCCCTCAACCGACCTGACCCGGCCCTGACACCCTACCTCGGGCTGACAGCTCACAACCGACAGCGCACCGTTAGTCCCCAGCCCCAAGTCCCCAATCCCTAACGCCGAACCCCGCTCCCCGCCCCCGCCGTGACACTGGTGGTGTCAGGTAAGAAGATGAATCAAATACTGACTTCGAAAATCGCCAATCACAAGTCCCCCGGACTAACGTCCCAATCGAAAATCGGCAATCGAAAATTGCCGGCCCCGCCGTGACACACTTTCCCGTATCGGTTATCGGTCGGTGGGCATACGAACATGAACTTAAAGTCGGCACGAAGCTTGAAAATCAAAAAATCACCCGATGACTCAATGGCCCGATCACCGGATCGCGCCCTCTCCCCATTTCCAGACTTCGCCGTGACACACTTTCCCTTATCGGTTATCGGTAGGATCGACGCCAAGGATGAGGCAAATCGCGGAGCGCGTTGGGGGGCCTCCCACCGGGTGGCTTGACGCAACTCCCAACACCACCCCGGCGCGCGGCCCCGATGATCAATTTGGAAAGAACGCGCTATCGGGGCTCGGCGCGCCACCCCTCCTCATCTGAGGCTGTCTCAAAACTGGCAAATTCACGGTTTTTACGACGAATAATCAATAACTTACGCTGTGCAAAAGTCAGAAATACCTAGTTTTGAGACAGCCTCATCTGAGGAGGGGAGCTTTTTATGGCAACAAGCGGCGGCGCCGCAGATCGTTACTCACCCCTCTGAGCGTAATTTGGACAAGCCAGGACGGGTTTACGCCGCTACTGGGAGTGGGGGGAGGTTTTCACCAAGACTCCTCCCTGGCGAAAATTCCGGGCCTAGTGTCCCGAGTTAGATTTGACAAGGGGTAGAACCCCCTCACCCGTCTGGCCTCGGCTGATGAGAACGCCTCGGCCAGCCACCCTCTCCCCCAAAGGGGCGAGGGCAAGGGAATTAACTCTCCCCTCGCCCCTTTGGGGGAGAGGGGCTGGGGGGTGAGGGGGTCGGAAACCTTGTCAGATATTAACTGGGACACCGCACTGGGGACGCGGCTACGACACAATCCCCGTCAGCTTGGCGGCATTCTTCTGAACTTTTGCGAAAGCCTCCACGATGCTGTCCGTGTCGGCCTTCGTCCCCATTAACACCTCGTGGGGCATGACCAGGTGGTTGTCTGTAAGTTCGTCGTTACGGGGAAGCACGTTCTGCTCCCGGTACCGGGCCAAGCGCTCTTTGGAAAAGATCCTCTGGAAACCACGCGAATTGAGCTGGCGTTCGAGGTAAGGCTCACGGTTAAGGGCTGGACCGGAAGAATCCACCGGAATACCCTCCGCGCTCATGGCTTTAATCAGTTTCTTCTGCGAAATGCCGCTGAAATGCTCCTTGCTGAAACGCAGTCCATAATTGTAATACGACGAGCGTTCCGCCCCCGGGCAGAGCTCCAGCGGCATAATCCCCGGAACCTTGCGCAACTCTTCGTTGAGGTAGGCGGCGTTCTTCTCCCGGATCAGGCAGATATCTTCAAAGCGCGTAATCTGCGCCATCAGGATGGCGGCGGCGAACTCAGAGATGCGGTACTTGGTGCCCCGCGTCACAAAGGTCTCTCCTTGTTTGGGCGGACGGCCCCAATCGCGGAAGATATATCCCTTGGCGATCAGGTCCGCATTATTGCTCACCATCGCTCCCGCCTCACCGCCCGGCAGGACCTTGGTCTCCTGAAAGCTGAAGCAGCCGATGGTTCCCAGCGTGCCGGCTTTCTTGCCCTTATATTGCGTGGTGTGCGCCTGCGCCGCGTCCTCGACCACGGGGAGGTTATGCTTCCGGGCAATCGCATTGATTCTATCCATGTCCGCAGGAGCCCCCGTGATATGACAGGGCATGATGGCGCGCGTATGCTCGGTGATCCGGTGCTCGATGTCATCCGGGTCCATCATGAAAGTCGCCAGGTCCGAATCCACAAATACCGGCAGTGCGTAACACAGCAAGATGGCGGCAACGTCCGCAATAAAGCTGAAAGGCGCCACCAGCACCTCATCGCCGGGCTGAATTTCCAGCACCTCCAGCGCCATGTGCAGGGCATGCGTCCCGCAAGGCGTCATCACGCATCCCCGCGCAGACTGGTGTTCGGCCCAGGCCTTTTCGAATTTGGGAATGAATTCTCCGTCGTAAGTGCACCAGCGATGATTCCGCAGCGCTTTCAGAATATTGCTTTCATCCATTTCATTGGTTTGAGGCCCACGTGGGAAATGGCTTGCTGCGCACCGGAGTGCCGCCCTGCACGGCCAAAACATTGGGGTTGCCCCCGGCGATGCTGACACTGGGCACCACGCTTGCCGCCACTCCCACGGAAGTCGCTTCCAGGAATTCACGTTGAGTCAAAGATGCTTTCTTCATGATAACCTCTCCTCTCATCATTAAACTTGTTAATACCTATTGGAAAGGCGCGCCGGAACGTGTCCCCCTGCCCTCTCTCGGGAACCCCGCCCTTCCGGCCATCCCGTCCACGCGTTCGGCGTCTTAAGAAATCCACTCGCCAGGCGCAAATGCCCCATCAGAAAACAGCACATTGTCACTGAATCCTATCGAAGTCAAGAATTCGGGGTTGAATTGTCGCGGTTCTGAATGGAGTTGGCCTTGGATCCGGAGACTGGAAATCTGTACGTCGGGCCGGGCGCGAGGTGCGGAGGTGGCACTCGGCGACGCGTGTTCTCCGATGTCACTTTTGCGGGTGTACGACTTTTTGTCAACCTGGGACATGTCCCACATGTTGCTTTCCGCGGGGCATAGCGCGCGAGGTCCCACTAACTTTCCCACCTTCATGCGTTTTTTTCCTATGGCTTTTGATCAGTAGTTCCGCCGCGCTATTCTACCGGCCAGGATGATCACGGTCGAATCTGGACGGCGGCAGCGTGATCCGCAGGCAGGGTCAGGGTGAACACGGCGCGATTCTCCTTGTGCTGGATCTCGACCTTGCGCCCCGACACGAAATCCTTCCCGCGCAGTACCACCTCTCCCGGCCAGGGAACTTCCGCCGTCACCTGCGTCTGGCGATGCCCCCAATTCAGCAGGTAGATCAGCCGCTCATCCGCACGGCCTCGCGAGTGGACCACGCCTTCGACCGGTCCGGCAACGGGCGCCGTTGTAACCCGGATCGCGGGCTCGACCCCGGCAGACTTCACAACCGCCCGCAGCAAGCCCGCCGCGCCGGGATCATTGTTCTCAAGTAACGGAATGCCCAGCGAGAATCCCAGAAGAACGGTTTGCCCTTTGCCCGTTTGCCGAACGACCACCGTGGGCGTTCCTGTTGCTTCGAAGACGCCCACGACTTTCCCCTCGCTGCCTTTCTCAAGCTGCAACTCCTCGCGAAAGACGCCGCCCATCATGTGGCCGGGCAGCGTGACGCCCTTCAGCACACCAGCCGCTTCCGATAGGCGGATGGGGGACGGGCTGTGGCTCGCCACCAAGTCATGCCGGCGCGCCCCGAAGAGCTTGGCCATGCCGAGGCCAGGATTCACAGGGTACCCTCGGTCATGTTCGTCGCTGATGCCGAAGCGCGCGTCTGCCAGCACCGTACCGCCGCTCGCCACATAGTTCTCCACTGCCTCAGCAACATTGCTGCGCATGCAAAGGTAGAAGGGGAAGATGACCAACTTGTAAGGCTTCAGGCTCGCAGCCGTCACCTGCCGCGCGTTGAGAACGTTGATGCGCACCTGGTCTCTCCACAAGGCACGATAGATTCCAATCAGATTTCTGGCCGTGAATGAGCCCCAATCCTCCCCGTGCACTTTGGCCTTCAGATCGCCCATCACATCGTAGACAACGGCAACCTGCGCCGGCACCGGCTTGCTGTCGAGAAAAAGGTCGGGGTCAGAATTCAGAATTCGCGAAGCGTCCCCCGCAGCCACCGCGCGCCCCGTGACGCTGCCGTCAGAGGCGGCGAGCCCGCGGCCGAACGCCTGCCAGTCGTCGAGGTGCGGGAGCCATTGCCAGAAATAAATCGCCTTGGAATCATGCGCGACGGATTGCCATGTCAAGAGATGAATCCGGTCATAGTTAAAGATGGTCCCCGGCTCGTAGCCATACCGTGTGAACCCAGTTTGCGGACCCGTCTGCACTTCCATCAGCACGAAAGGCTTGCCCCCCGTGGCATCGTGGGCGGCGGTCAGCCCCAGGCTGGTCGTCCATGGCGTATCCCAAAGAGCTTTCTCTTTCTCCATTTTCTGCGGTTGATCTTCCGACTCGCGCGCGGGAATATCGGGATAATAGGACAGCCCATATTCATCGACGACCTTCGCCGTAGTCCAGTCATCATTCGAGCTGACTTCCGGCTTGACCACCATGCTGCCCACGCTATGCGTGCCGGTGGGGTGCACGGGGTCGATCGACTTCACCAGTTCCGCAAAGTGCTCGACGACGCGGGCAACCGAATCCCACTGGAACTGGATGCGGTCCATCTTGTGGTACTCGTAATTGAAGTGCATATCATTCCACTGCGCGTACCAGGCGTCAGTGCTTCCGTACTTCTTCATCCCCCATTCTTC
Organism: uncultured Acidobacteriota bacterium; assembly: GCA_963804995.1. Classification (GTDB taxonomy): domain Bacteria; phylum Acidobacteriota; class Terriglobia; order UBA7540; family UBA7540; genus Bog-366. Next base: position 1,019,124 of record CAWDSK010000005.1, on the reverse strand, counting down.
AAACCACTGGTCGGCGTGAGGATCGTTCATGGAGGTTCCGAAATTCGCTTCGTCCCAAACATTCCAGGCAACCAGAGTGGGGTCGTCCTTGAGGTGCCGGACGGTGGCTGCCACGTAGTAGTCGGCCAGCGCCAGGACCTCCGGGTTGGCAAGGGAAAGTTTGGCCTCGCGCGCCGGGTTGTCGATGATTGGCGAGGGCGCGCGCTCGGGCCACTTCGCCGCCGCCATGTCCGGTAGCATATCAATCCAGAAAGGTGTGGGCATCACGCGCAGGCCCAAGCGTTGCGCGGTCTTTTGCACCACATCCGCCTTGGAGAAGTCAGGCTCTGGGTGTCCGGGGGTCAGGAGAAAAGGCGGATAAGGATTGATGGCCTTGATGCCGGTCGAGGCGATGGTTTCCAAATCGCGTACGATCTGCGCATCACTCGTCCAAGCGTAGTAAACATAAACGGCTCCAACCTCGTAGACACGTTGGCCGGCCCACGCGCCAGCCGTCGAGAGCAAAAGTGCAATCAGCAAGCCTGCGAAGCGCTGTCTCATATGATTCTCCTTTCCGGCATGATGGGAAACGAAGGAATGACTACCCATGAGTGATCGGCATGGACTTCCTGAGGATAGTGTTCGTCAACCCTGGAGCGCGGTTGCAAACTAGGGCGCAGCGGTGGCCACGGGCTTCAGATAGCGGTCGAACCAATCGGCCACGCGGGTGATGATGTCGCGCCGGTGTTCCTGTTGCGCGATGGCGTGTCCCTCGCCGGGATACACCACAAGCTGAGTCTCGACGCCAAGCGTCTTGAGGGCGCGCCAAAACTCGAGCGACTGCGCTACAGGACACTCACCGTCCAGCTCGCCCACCATGACCAGGGTAGGCGTCTTGACGTTCTGAATGAAATTGATGGGCGCACTGCGGGAGTAAACCGCCGGGTCTTCATAGACCGACGCGCCAAAGTAAGGAATGAGCCATTCGTCGATCTGATTTTCGCCATAGTAACTTTGCCAATTGGTAATGCCGGCTCCCGCCATGACAGCGTGGAAGCGATGGGTTTGGGTAACGGCCCACATGCTCATGTATCCGCCGTAGCTCCAGCCCGCCAAACCCACGCGCTGATCATCAACGGGCACGGATTTTTCGACTTCATCCACTCCCGTGACCAAATCGCGAAAATCTCCGTAGCCGAAATCCTTCACATTCGCGGCCTGGAACTTCTCACCCAGTCCGAAGCTGCCGCGCACATTGGGAAAGAACACGAAATACCCGCGCGCCGGAAGGCCCATCACGTTCGCCGTCACGTTGTCCCAAGCCGGCCAATGCGAAAGCAGAGATCTACCGGGGCCGCCGTGGACCCAAACCGCCAGCGGGTACTTCTTGGTGGGATCGTAGTTCAGTGGATAAATGAGCCAGCCTTGGATCTGCATCCCATCGTTATCCCAGTGGATGCTTTTAGATTCGCCCCACTGCGGTTTTATGTTTTGATTGGCGTGCGTCACTTGCCGCCAATTCCCGATAGGGCCCGCCCAGACCTCCGGCGGATTTTGGAAGGAATGCCGAATGACGCCGATGTTGCGGCCGTCCTTTGCCAGCGAAAAACTCGTGCCCCACAGGCCGTTGGTAATATCTTCCGGGGCAATCACCAGCGTCTGACGGTTTCCGCTTTCGGTGTCCAAGGTGGTGAGAGCGCTCAAACCATCCTGGACTTCGCCGACCAGCAGTAGCGAAGGCATCCACGCCAGCCACACGGCCGATGCCCTGACGTTGGGGGTAAGGTTCCTCGGTTCACCGCCCGCTGCCGGGATTACGAACACATCCCCGCCGGTGACGCCTTCGTCACTCATCAAGCCCATGATGAAAGCGATGCTGCCGCCATCCGGGGACCAGCGGGGCACAGCAATCTGCAGGGGTGGCCGGTAAATGGATGTGGCGTCACCCGTGCCGGCGTCAATCGTGTAGAGTTGGGCGATGTACCAGTTGTTGTCTCCGGAACCGTGCGCCGCGGTGGCAGCCAGGCGCTTGCCATCAGGAGACCAGTCATATTCGTATATGTAGAGATCCGGGGGAGACAGCAGCTTGAGGGCTCCAGACTTTACATCGACGGTGGCCAGTCGCTGCTCGTCGACCTTCTCACTTACAGCACCAAGGGGCGAAGCCTTCGGCTCCATGGGCCCCACCGCGTGGGCAGAGCTTTCCGTCAACAAAACTGCAACCGTCTTCCCGTCCGGCGACCAATGCGGGTCGGCAAGAAAACCCTTGGTGTGGGTGACCTGGCGCGGACTGCCATCACTCGCGTTCGCCACGTAGAGTTGAAGTTGGCCCGCCCCGGCAGCATCCGAAAGGAAGGCAATCTGCTGGCTGTCAGGAGACCAGGCGGGACTGTTCTCAGCGCAGGCAAGCGTGGCATGGCCGACCTGCCCCGATGCATCGGGGTCCTGGCCATGACCCTTCACGGGCAGGATGCCCGTGCCACAAGCGGTAATGCGGCGAATCGAAGTGGACGCGGCGGTGCTCGCGACCCATATTGCGGTGTGACTTGTGGGGGCCCCTTTCCCATCCTGCAATCTTTCGACCCAAGCGAGGCGCGTGCCGTCCGGCGACATGGCGACCTGGCGAAATTGGTGCGCGCCCAGCACTGACTTGGCATATTCCTCAGGGAACTGACCCTGCTGTGCGGCGGAAATCGCGGCCATGGACAGGACGGAAAGAATGATGATGAAAAGACGAAAGGCGGTGGTTCGAAAGAGCGAGTCGGATTTACGCATTGGTTCACTCCCACTAGCCGCGCGGCACGGCCATCAGCCGTGGGCATTCATGCGGCATTTACGCGGCGATGCCACTCCCTTGGCGGCCACAGTGAATTCACTTCCCGATCTGGCTAAGCGGCACGGCGGCGCCCCCATGTGCCTTGCTGACATCGGCTGCTTCCATGAAGGCAAATATTTCCAGGGTCTCATCGCTCGGAACGGGCGATACGCGAGTCTGGAAGAACTTCACGATTTCCACGAGCAGCGGTCCATAAGTATCCGGCCGGGGTTCGGAGTGCGCCACCTGTTTGTCACCAAACACCATGATCCCGTAATCGTCCATTCCCTCCCGGAAGCCTCGCATCACTCCCAAGCGGCCGTCTTTCCACCGTCCGACGATGACGTCTTGATCCTTGTTCCCCGACCGGCTGACGGATTCGCAGCCCGGCCCCATAAGCGTGAACAGCATCTCAACGGCGTGGATACCGTACCACATCAGGTCCGGGTGGTGAGGCTCAGTAGGAGAGGGACCGTAAACCTCGTAGCTCAGGATACGTCCCACCCCGGCGGGATTCTTCAGCCGCTTGGTCTCTTCCCAGAATCGCAGGTCGGAAGAAGTGAACCAAGGCACGCCGGCTTCCTTCGCCAGGCGGATGATTTCTTTCACATCCTTGTAGCTGGCCGCCATGGGCTTATCGATGAAAACGGGCTTGTGCGCGGCGATCACCGGCTTGACTTGTTCCAGATGCCGGCGGCCATCCACGCTTTCGAGCAGAATAGCGTCCACCATTCCGCAAAGGGTGGGAATGTCATCGACAATTTTAATCTTGTATTTGTCACGCAATTCTGCGGTGAACTTGTCAACGCGATTCCGGCTGGCGTCAACGTCGGGGCTGCCGCCTTTGTACGCGGCCACCACCCGGATACCCGGAACGTGCTCGGGGTCGGCAGGATTGTTGAAGATTCTTGTGAATTCGGTGGCGTGGGAGGTATCCAACCCGATGATGCCGACCCGAATCGGGTGATTGTCATCCGACTGCGGAAAACAGGCCAGCGGCAATACCCATGCCATTAGTATCAGGACGCAGAACCTTGTTCCGATGCGATGCAAGTGGCCGTGCATGATTCCTCCTGAGGAATTCCCTCAGGCCACGAGCCGTTTGGACTCGTGGCCTGAGGTCAGAAGCTACGTCAACAGCTCACGAATGGCCGCCTTCAAGCGGACCTCACTGGGAGGGCCGACGAAGGAATTGGTAGGCTCGTACCCACCCTCTTTGGCAGCGTTGTCCGTGCAAATGTAACCTGTACCGAGCTCTCCGTAAGCGGCGACCGCGAGGAATTCATCCGGATGAATACTTTGCGCGTACAGTTGATATTGCACAAAAGACTCGCCCGGCAAGTGCAGGATGTGGACGGGGCCGAGGCGATAATACGTCAAGTCAACGGCCGGCCGCACCTTGAGGCGCTCGTACCAGGCCAGCGCTATAACGGCTCGGCTGCGGTCATGGTAGGGCTTGCTTGAATCGGCCAGGACTTTGCGGAAATAGGCTTCGGAGAATTCCGGCTCCGGGCGCAGGGCAAACTTGACCTCGTTGGTCTTCCAGGAGATTTCTGAAACGGCAGCCTTTTGGGTGGAAGCAACGGATTCTTTCATGCCCGTGTAGAGGCGCCCCGCGATTTCCACGCGAGCCTCGGGCGAACCGTTGTTATACTTCCCCGCTCCCACATTGCCCCCGCACCCCGTGAAATAGATTTGGGGAATGCCCTCCTCCTTTTCCAGACGCTCACGCGCCAGGCCAGGCATGTCCGGATTCATATGCCCCTTGCCGTAGTAGCTCTGCGGGTGAGAGGCGTAGTAGTGCAGCCGCGCCAGGGGATGCTCGTCGTTAAAGAGCGTCACCGTGCGCACCCACGGGTCGATCAGCCCCTCCGGCGCGGCAATCAAGACCGGATCGGTGCAGGAAGTGTAACGCACGCCAATTGTGCCATCCGGCATGGGGACGCGCCGGTTGGAAGCGAACTTCTCCACCTTCGCCGTGCCATAGCCGACGTGCGTCAGCGGCTGGAGTTTCTCACAAGCAGCGCGGACGGCTGCGGCCACGCGGTCCGAGGCCACTTCCAGGAACGGCAAGTCGCAAACGTGCGGGGGCGACTCCGTCAGTTCCATTATCTTTTCGGCATCGACATCATAGAGCGGCGCGTCATGCTGATGAACGCAATGCGCGGCGACGTGAAGTTCGTTGACGCGGGCAGCGTTGGCAATCTTTCTGCGAAACAGGTCATGGGCGCCGGTGCGCAACTCACAATAATCGAACGCGCACAGAACATAGCGCGTTCTGCCGTCCGACAGGACCACGCCTTTCGCGAGCAGGGGAAGGTCCACGCTCGTCGCAATAGGCGGATCACATTCTTCAAGCGGACTACCCACGGGAGGCGTGACATCACACGAAAACGCCGCGGCCCGGAGCCCCCCTGGGGCCGGCGCTAATCCTTTCGTATCCTCTGCTGACATCCCCAGCGAAGGAGCGGCCAGCAAGGAGACCGCCCCGAGCGCCGGCCAGACACCCATGAAATCCCGTCGATTCAACTTTTTCATGTTCGGACCCTTCCTGCCGTGCGCCGCCTCTCTTCCCCCGTACGCAATTAGGGCGGCCCGCGGCTGAATCCCTTACGAGTGAGCAGCACAGTCTTTGGCACGAATCGCGGGGAGAGTCTACACCACACTTGAAGTGAGGAGGAAGAAGTATTGTGTGTTTACACCCATGGGAAGGGCGGCGCTTCACAGGCTGCGGAAAAACGCTCCAATGCTGTCATCCTGAGCGCAGCGAAGGACCTCGGTATTTCGCTCAGGGTAAACGACCCCTGTATTTGAACTTTCAAGCAAATACAGAGGTCCTTCCTCGGCTTCGCCTCCTCAGGATGACAGTTTGCGGAGTTTTTCCGCAGCCTGTGAAGCCCCGCCTTCCGACCGCTCGTGGAAAACGGCTCGGCCTGATGAGAAATGCGAGCTGGTAGCCACGGACAGTGCCTTTCTGTCCGTGGGCTTTTCTCACGCCTCATATCCCAGTTGGCAGTGTGCTTTCCTCATGCCTGATATCCCAGCGGCAATCGCACGTAATCAATCTGAATTGGGCATGCCGCTTCAGGGCGTGCCAATGGTCGGGCATCAAAACATAACCACAAAGCTGGTAGCCACGGACAGTGCCTTTCTGTCCGTGGGCTTTTCTCACGCCTCATATCCCAGTTGGCAGGCTGGCGCAGAGCGAGCTCAGCTCTGCGATTCACGTCTCTGACCCTGCCCGCAGATATTCCTCTTCCGCCGCATACATCCCGACAAAGAGAAGCTGTGAAAAAATCCTATCAAACCTTTCACCGCGGAGACGTGGAGGCGCTGAGGTTTGAAAACAAAGGGTCATTTCTCTGCGTCTCAGCGACTCAGCGGTGAAAATGATATTTTTTCACACCTTCAGAGCGCCGGGACGTATGCGCCACCCGCGAGGACGAAGGTTCACACTAAGAAAGAAGATTCGGTCGGTGTGGCGTAGGCGACGGACGTTTGACACGCCCGCAGATTACCCCTACGTATTTATGCCTTCAAGAACCCCCGGGTGAGCGCCGTCGTGCCAGCCACAATTGACCGGGGATTGTGCATCAGGGAAAAGCCCACGGACAGAAAGGCACTGTCTGTGGCTACCTGCTGGTCCAAAACGCGTGAGGAAATGGAGGATGAAGTGGATCCGGTGGGAGAAACAAATCTCCCGGGCGACCGCAACATCGCGGTCGCCCAGGAGAGATAGGCTTAGAACATGAACTTCAAACCCAACTGCAAGATCCGAGGTGACCAAGCGCCCGTGACCTCACCGCGGTTCAAATTGTTCGCGCCGGAGCACGCCGCCCCAAAGTCTGTATTCCCGCTGCATCCGGTTCGGATGGACTTCCACTGGGTATGATTGAAGGTGTTGAAGGTTTCCAGGCGGAATTGCAGGTTCGAGTGTTCGCCGCCCGCCCAGGGCAATTGGAAGTTCTTCAATAGAGCCAGGTCCCAATTGTTGCGGCCGGGACCCGTCAAAGCATTTCGCCCCATACAGCCGAACATTCCCGGCTGCCCATTGGCGCTGAATTGAGAGAGCAGCGGCATACCAACCGTCGACGGGTTATACCAAGTCGCTACGGGTCCAAAAGTTGGATCGGTTACCGTGCCTTTCTGAATCTTGAGCGAGCCTAGCGAATTGCACTGCATACCCAGGCCCACGCCATTGCTGTATCCATTCTCCGAACAACCGAAGTTTACAGGTGTTCCGCTCCAAAAGCTCGAGATCCCACTGAACTGCCACCCCCCCAATCCACTCTTCGCAAAATGATTGGAGGAGTTCTGGAAGAACGGCAAGTTGTAGATGTAATTCGCCACCAGGGTGTGGGTACGGTTAAAGTCGCTCTGGCTGAACCAGCGGTTCTTGTTGGTGTCGTCCACCCCCTGGTCGTAACCCGGGCCGCTGGCGTTGTCGATCGCCTTCGAGTAGGTGTAGGCCATTTGGACCGTCAATCCGTGGCCCACCGTGTGCCGGAAATTCGCTTGCAAGGCGTTATAGCGCGAGGACGCCGCCAGTTCATTCCAGGTAATCGAGGTGTACCCGCGGAAGGGGACAAAGTAGATACTGGGTTGAAGCTGGTTAATCATGATGGACTGAACGTCGCAAACCCCGGAGACCGTGCAACCCGTCGTCCCCTCCAGGGCGGGAACGGTGGCCGTGGTGGAACCATCGGGAATCTGGTTGAGGTTGGGCGCGCGACTCAAGTGGCGCCCCTGACTTCCCACGTAAGCAACACTCAGCAGGTTCTTTCCCGGAAACTCATGCTGGACTGTGAGGTTGTATTGTTGGACCGAGGTGTTCGGTCCATTGGGCGTCCAGGCGCCAAACGGAACCGGAGCGATGGGGGCCTGGGTAAGGTTGCCATATCCAAGAATGTTATAACCATTCGGGTTAAAATACGATGGAGGGTTGCCCTCCCCGTCTTCTTGGGAGGCCTCCCCTGCGCCAATGTCGTAGAAGAGGCCGTAGCCCCCACGGATGGCGGTCTTCCCGCTTCCCGTCGGATCATAGGCAAATCCGAATCGGGGTGACCAGGTGTCGCGACCAATATGGCGGCACCCCTTGGCAACCCCGTTAGTCCCGCACTCGACTAGCCCGTTTCCATACCCCGTGTAGTTGTATCCCGAGCCGGGAATGATGTTGCCGCTGATGTTGAGTTGAGCCTGTTTCGTTGGGTCGTAGAGGTTGGGGTAAAAATCCGCATCCGTCGTGGGAACCTGAATGTCGTGTTCAGAGGTGTACAGATAGTGGCGGACACCGAGATTCAACGTTAGCCGCCGGCTGACCTTCCAATCGTCCTGGACATACGGTTCGTAGGACTGGTGACGGGCTTTCGCATAGCCCCAGGTTCCTACGGCTTGCCCATTCACGACGAAGGTGCCTTCGGTATAGTTTTGGATTCGGCCCGTATACATGTCGGCGAGCCCGTTGCCCGTGGTGATAGGCCCCCCACCCGTAAATGAGTACTCACCTTGCGGGGCTACGATCCCGTTCATGGAATTGATGGCGGTCCGCATGACGAACACACCCATCCTCAGATTGTGTTTGCCATGCACATAGGCCAGATTGTCCTTCACCGTCCAAGTGGGCACGCTGTTGTAGAAAACCCCATACTCGACATCCTCATAAAAAGAGAAAGGTAATCCACCACCTACGGAGACCCCCGGGAGGAAAGGTTGACTCGCATTGGCGGAGAAGAACTGGCCAGCCGTCCAGGTGGAGGGTTTGGTGATGGAGCCGGAGGGAGACCCGGGGCCGGCAAATCCGGTGATGTGGTGCGGGTCGTTCCCCCAGGCTACCACGAACTCATTCATCAGGGTCGGCTTGAAAGTACGCGTCAGGTGCAATACCGCGCTCTTGGCAGGAACGGAGAAGATGCTCCCGGCGGAGTCGAAGACGGCCGAGGAGTATTCAGAGGGATATACCGTCTGCTGCCAGGCGTCATTCGTGAACCTGAAAAAGAGCGTGGTCTTGTCGTTGATATTCTGATCCACGCGAATGCTTTCCTGCCGGTAATTCGTGGGCGCGCTGTGTGCGGCCACCCAGCCAATCGGGCCGCTATTAGGCAGCGGGACGAATGAATTGAGCAAGGTCTGGGCGTTCGGGTCGATCGGAACTATGTCGCCCGGGTACGGGTTGCCCGTAAGGGGGTTCGTGGGGACCACACAGCCGGAGGCCACTACGGGGTTGTAGTTTGCGACATTAGCCGGATCACACTCGCTGAAATCCCCCTGGCGCATGCGCAGGCTGGGCACGTCGGCGGTTCCAGTCCCCAACACCGTGCCATTGCGATACTTAACCCAGTTCTCGGAATAGAAGAAGAAGGTCTTCGACTTGCTGGTGTTGTAATGGCCGGGAATGTAGAAGGGGCCACCGAGGTTGAAGCCGAAATTGTTCTGCTTCAAAGGCGTCTTGGGAGCGTTGCAAGTCGCCCCGGTGCAGTCCGAGGGGTCGAGGCTCGACCACGGCTGCCGGTTCACGAAAAAATCGTTGGCATCAAAGTGGTCGTTGCGGACAAATTCATAGGCGGTGCCATGGAAATCTTTGGTCCCGGACTTGGTAACGACTTCAATGGTGGCGCCGGAGCGCTTGCCGACGTCCGCTCCATAGTTGGACGTGGTGATGCGGAACTCCGCGATGGCGTCAAGGTTGGGTATAACCTGGGGGGAGGCCCCGCCGCCGCTTTCGTCATTGTCGTTGCCACCGTCGATTTCCCAATTGTTGTGCTGTGTCCTGCCCCCATTGAAGGAAACCGTAGCTTGGGCATTGTGACCAACCACGATGGGGTTGAAACTGTTACTGGCCGCCGCCCCTGGAACGAGGATGGCAAGGGATTGATAGTTCCGGCCGTTCAGGTTGAGGTCCTCGACTTGCGTCCCGCTAACCACATCCGAAACCCGGGCGTTTTCCGTGTCAACCTTCACTACGTCGCCGGTGACGGTGACCTGCTGCGTCGTCTGCCCAACCGTGAGTTGTAGATCAAGCCGCATAGCCTGGCCCACACTCAAGGTAATGCCGGAGCGAATCAATTTTTGGAAGCCCGTGGCTTCCGCGGTGACCGTGTAATCGCCGATGGGTACGGGCGTGATCGTGTAGTCTCCGGTGGAATTGGTCTTCGTTTCGCGCGTAAACCCCTTGTCGGGGTTGGCAACAGTCAGCTTGACTCCCGGAACTACGGCGCCTGAGGTGTCCGTTACCGTACCCGTAATCGAGGCTTGGTCCTGCGCCCATCCCGCCACTGACAGGAATAATGTTGCAACCAGGGCGATGAGTGTCCACATTGGCGCCCGATGCGACTGGACCTTCAAACCTCGGCTTGAATTTGAAAATTCCATGCTATTCCTCCTGCTAAAGATGTCTTCAATTACGGTTGCCCATGAAAACGAAAACAGACTTCCAGAGCTGAACGCGATGGCCGGCGTTTTTCGTCCTCTCTCGAACGGGAAGCGTGCCGATGTAATCATTCTTAGGAGTTTGCTCGTTGGGCTCAACAGCCGGTGTGCCAGCATGCCCCGCAGATGTTGTGTCGGATGTTGTCCCATTCTTCGCGTGAATTAAATCCAGAAGGCCCGGTCTGTGTTAGTCGAACAGGAGATGACCGATAGGGGGCAGTGCATCTCACTCCCCAAACTCATCAAATTTCTATGCTATTGCAAGCAAATAAGTTAACTACGGGGTTACCGTAGGGGGAGGTAACTCCATATGATTTTCAGTACAAACTATTACGGAATTTAGAAACTGGAAGCCTCAGAAGAAGCCAGAGACTATACCCAAGGCACTCGACTTGTAGGATCATCGGCTCTTGACCTGAAGGGGACTAGTGATTCATTCTGCGGGTAAGACCTTCCTCTGGGTTGGTAAGGCTGCGGAGTGACGCACCGTGCCCACGCGTTAAACTATTGGCCCCATCTGCCCGACACACGGTTCACCACCTCTGCAGGGTAGCTTCTCTATCTAGTGCAATGTCCAGGAAATGGCTGGACAACTGTGTTGGCCGTAGGGCCGGCATTCTGCGCCACCAAGAGGGCGGTGCTACGCCCCAAATAGGGCAGCACCTCGTGTGGTGTCCCAGTTAATATTTGACAAGGCTGTCCGACCCCCTCACCCCCCAACCCCTCTGTCGCCGCGGCGACCGAGGGGAGAGTTAATTTTCTTGCCCTCGCCCCTTTGGGGGAGAGGGTGGCTGGCCGAGGCGTTCTCATCAGCCGAGGCCAGACGGGTGAGGGGGTTCTACCCATTGTCAACTCTAACACGGGACACCACACTAGTTAGCGGTAGTGGTGCAGTTTGCCGTCGGAGCGACTAATTTCAGGGTTCCCGGCGAAGGTGGAGGCCCTACTTCCCTCAGTTCATCCCCTGCAACAATAAAGCTTGACACTAAGCATGACTGATTGGTATAATCCGGCTGCGCCGACTGTCGGAAAGACTTGCGCGCATCGTAGGGAGGCCCCGCAGTGAAGTGTAAATATGAGACCGAAAACGCACCATCTGAGCCGCTCATTCTTGGTCGACAATGTGTCGCTAGATGCCAAAAATGCCCAAAGCTGAGAACATATTGAAAACAAAGCGCGTCAACTAGGGATTTCTGTTTGCCAAAGCTGAGAGGTTATTGAAAACAAATACGGTTAGCAACAATATTATAAATGGTAGAACAGGATGACAATGTGTCTAGTGCAGTGTCCAGGAAATGGCTGGACAAATGGGCTGGCCGTAGCGCCATCATCCTGCCGGCAAATGCCGCCAAGATGCCGGCGCTACGATGTCCAGTTAATTACCATACACTACATTAGTATTGCTCAAGAGTAAAAGTTCACCCCTGAGCTACGATCCCTCCGATGAACACTTAAGCATCCGTGTGTACTTGCATACCCTCTTGTCAACCATGAGGTATGGAAGGGTGCCGTCGCAGGGGTTTCCTAAGTCTTTAACCCTGTTCTTTATCTCACCGGACTTCCACCTTAGTTTTCCAATGCCCCGGCATAGACCGTTTCCGGCAAGCTAAAAATCACTTGCTCAAATCACTTATAGGTAGCAAAGTGTAACGCTGTGGCCGCCTTGCGCTGTGCCCTTCTCCACGTCTCCAGGCGGCCGAGTACGACCACGTGAAATTAAAGCAATCATCCCAAGGGATTGACTTTCTTTCTTTATAGAAAAGGAGTGTTTCCATGTTCAGTCGCCGTACTTTTATTAAGCAGACGCTAGGCGGCTCTGCCGCTTTGGTTGCGTCAGGAATCTTACCCTCCGGCCGCGTCTTGGGAGCCAATGATCGCATCCGCTTCGCTTTGATCGGGGGAGGCGGTCGCGGCAAAGAAATCTTCCATGCGGCCCTTAAATGCCCCAATGTCGAAGCGGTTGCGGTGGCGGATGTTTACACTCGCCGCCTCGACGAAGTGAAAGCGATCGTTCCGAATATCAATACTTATCAGGATTTTCGCAAGATCCTCGACGACAAATCGATTGACGCGGTCCTGATCGCTTCGCCCCAGCACATCCATTGCCTGCAGTTTGTTCCTGCCCTCGAGGCGGGGAAGGATGTCTATCAGGAAAAGACCATGGCGTTCAATCCTGATCACGCGCGCCGCATGCGCCGGGCATTCGAGAAATCCGACCGGGTGGTACAAGTGGGCGTCCAGGTGACCAGCGCGCCCGGCTTCACCGTGATTAAGGAAATGCTCACTCCTGAGAAGATGGGCACGATTACGGCTCTCCACACTCACCACTACCGCAATCGCCATCACGGCGGATGGCTGCGCCCTATTCCGCCGGATTGCGATGCCGAGCACGTCGATTGGAAGGGCTTTGAGGGCGAAGCGACCCACTATGCGTTCGACCCGCAACGCCTCATCAATTGGCGCTTCTATTGGGACTACGATGGCAGCAACGTGTATGAAAACATGGTCCACCAAGTGGGCTTCTGGTATAAGCTGATGGACTTCAAGATTCCCGACAGCGTGACCATGACCGGAGCAAATCTTCTCTCCCCTAAGATGCAGGTGCCTGACATCATGGACGTATCGATGATGCAGGGGAATGTCTTGTTCACATGGAATTCCATGTTTGGGAATGATTTCTACGGCGAAGGTCATGACATGCTGCTGGGCACGAAAGGCATGATCGCACGGAATGAGGGCGATCAGGTGCGCTACCTGCCCGAAGGTGGCAAGGGCCGGGGCGTCGAAACGCTCTCCTCGGTGCCGCCGCAAGGAGGCCAGGAGCACGGTTACTACGAGGCTACTGATCAACACATGCAGAACTTTTTTGACTGCGTGCGCAGCCGCCAGAAACTTAATTGCCCCTTTGAAATTGGTTACAACTCGGCCATCGCGTGCCAGATGGCGATTTCCTCGTATCACCAGAAACGCACGGTGACTTGGGATCCCAAGACCGAAGATATTGTTTGATTTCGGATTGTCGCGCTACGCAAAAGCGGCGAAGTTGTTTTCACTTTGGCGTGGTTGTTCACGTTTAACTTTACAAGGGGTTACAAAGCCTCACTACCCTTTAAGCGCCAATACATAAGGGTACAGTGCCTCTCAGCGGCTTCTGTGCTGAAGCTCTGCCGGCCGCTGAGGACAGGGCTATATTAGATAGCGGGAAAATTCTCGCGGGCAGCGCGGAAACTCAAGGGTCGCGGAAAGCTCAGGGACTTTGTCGCGACGCCGCGGGAGCCCCAAATAAGGAGGAGTCTAGCGTGCGAAGAACCATGTGGAAAATCTTGGTGAGTTTGTTCCTGACCGGTGCAGCTTGCGTTTTAGCAGTGCAGGCGCAAGAACTTCCCACCGGCAATCCCAAGGATTTCAAAGTCAGGACTTGCTTGCACTCAGTCAGCTATTCCGGAGCCTGGCGCGGTCAGACGGTTTTAACCGTGGACCAATTCCTGGTCAAAGCCAAGGAGCTTGGTTACGACGGTGTCGAAATCATGTGCAAACGGCCGCACTTGTCACCGCTCGATTATGATGAGGAGGCGCGTCAGCGGCTCCGCGCGAGGATCGACCAACTTGGGCTGAAACTCGTCGCTCTGGCGGCCTACACCGATTTTTCCGCGGGGATGGATGAGCCCGGAATTCCGCACGTGGAAATTCAAGCCACCTATTTGGGAGAAGTGGCGCGCCTGGCGCATGACCTGGGCACGAACATGGTGCGCGTCTTCACCGGCTTTGACCGCGAGGGCATTCCTTACGACCAGCAATACAACGCGGTCCTGCAAGGGTTGCGCCTGGGCGGCCAGCAGGCGGCGCGCTATGGTGTCACCCTGGCGGTGCAAAACCACCACGATCTGGCGGTCAGCGCCGAGGGCATGTACTGGCTCTTGAAGGATGTGAATCTCCCCAATGTCATGGCGGCTTGGGACGCCTGGAGCCCCGCCGCGCAGGGATACACGCCGGCGGAAATGCGCCAGGGTGTGCTCAAGCTGAAGCCTTTCATCGTCCATACCACGGCCGCCCAGTACATCAGCGTGCCCCGCTTCCACATGCTGCCCGATGTCGTGGATTACCAGAGACTCCCCTCGGTGAACATGGAGATCCCGATGGGCCCGGGCCTGATCGACTACGACAGTTTCTTTAATGCCCTGAAAGAGATTGGATTTCAGGGCTACGTTGCCTACGAAATCTGCGCGGTGACCGAGGGCGGAGGTTCCATTGAAAACCTGGACCGCGTCGCCAGGTCGTTCTTGGAGTACATGAAGAAGTTCCGGTAGGTGTGGCGCGCAAGTGCGCAGCAGATCACGCCAGCGGTCCTTCGAAGTGGAAGTGTCCTCCACCGGCAAATCCAGCAGCCATGCCAACGTGCGAACCCGGCGCTCGTGGCCGCTGGGGAAAGAAATTCCATGACCACTCTATTCCTTTTAGCACTCATGGCAACATCGGGTATCACACCCACAAACCTGCGCTGCGAGTATCGAGTTGATCCTGACGGGATTGATGCGGCGCGGCCGCGTCTCAGTTGGACTCTTGAGTCCGCGGGGCGGGCGGAGTCCGTTACGGCTTACCAGATTCTGGTTGCGACCTCGCGCGCGCTGCTGGACAGCGACAAGGGTGACTTGTGGGATAGCGGCAAAGTTCCAAGTCACGAGACCGCGAATATCGCTTATGGTGGCAAACCGCTAATTTCCCACCAGCGCTGCTTTTGGAAGGTCCGAACGTGGGACAAGGGCCGCTTAGCCCCTGCATGGAGTACATCTGGGACATGGTCGATGGGCATTTTGACGCCGGAGGACTGGGGTCACAGCCAGTGGATCACCTGGGAACGCACCTCGATCAACTCCGGGCCGCTGCCGATCTTCCGGCGGGAGTTCGACGTGTCCCACGAGGTGCGCCGCGCGACGGCGTACATCTCCGGGCTCGGATTTTTTGAGCTTTACCTGAACGGCAAGCGGGTGGGGGACCACGTTCTTGAACCCGGCTGGACGAATTACCGGCGCACCACTTTATACGCCACGTATGATGTCAGCGATTTTCTGCGCCAGGGCTCGAATGCCGTCGGGGTCGAGCTTGGCAACGGCATGTACAACGTGGCGGGCGGGCGCTATGTGAAGTTCGTCGGCAGTTTTGGGCGGCCGAAATTCATTCTGCATCTGCGGATTGAATACGCCGACGGCTCCACGCAAACGGTGGTTTCAGACCATCGTTGGAAAGTCGCGCCCAGCGCCACGCATTTTTCCTGCATCTATGGCGGCGAGGATTATGACGCGCGCGACGAGCAACCGGGTTGGGCCGAGCCGGGCTTTTCAGAAAAGGGTTGGGAGGGAGTTGACGATGTTGGCGAACCAAGTGAAAGCCTGATTTCGCAGGCGCAGCCGCCCATCAAAGTGATGCAGGTCTTCCCCACCGTAAAGGTGACCGAACCCGCGCCCGGCATTCACGTCTACGACCTGGGGCAGAATTTTTCCGGCTGGCCGCAGATCACGGTGTGGGGCAAAGCCGGAGCCGAGGTGCGGATGACGCCGGGCGAATTACTCGATGACAAGGGCTTGGTCAGCCAGCGGAGTTCGGGCGGCCCCACGTACTTCACCTACACGCTCAAGGGTGGCGAGGCGGAGACCTGGCACCCGCATTTTTCCTATTACGGCTTCCGCTACGTGCAGGTGGAGGGCGACGCGGAGGTGACGAATCTGGAGGGCCAGTTCCTACACTCCTCAGCGCCGCAGGCCGGAGAGTTTATCTGTTCGAATACTCTCTTTAATCGTATACATAAACTGATCATCATGGCGGTGCTCGGCAACCTGCAAAGCGTGGTGACGGACTGCCCGCATCGCGAGAAGCTCGGCTGGCTGGAAGTGCCCTACCTGATGGCGTCCGGCATCGGGTTCGATTTCGATCTCTCCTCTTACTTTCCGAAAATTGCCCGTGACATGCGGGATTCGCAAACCCTGGAAGGCCTGATTCCCGACATCGCGCCGGAGTATTCGATTCACTCGGAGGGGTTTCGCGATTCTCCCGAGTGGGGCAGCGCCATGGTGATGGTTCCCTGGTGGTCGTACCAGCAGAATGGTGACCGGCGGATACTGGAGGAGAGCCTGCCCGCCATGGAGCATTACGTCGATTACCTGGGGAGCAAAGCGCACGACCACATCATCTCCTACGGCCTGGGGGATTGGTACGACATCGGTCCGGGCCGGCCGGGAGTTTCGAAGCTGACGCCGCTCGGGGTAACCGCGACCGCCACGTATTACGAGGATATACACGTGGTGGCGGAGGCAAACCACGTGTTGGGGCACGAGGCGGAGGCGATTCGCTATGCGGCGCTGGCGAGCGTGGTCAAAGCGGCATTCAACCATGCGTTTTTCGATGCGAAGACGGGCCAATACGCCTCGGGCAGCCAGACGGCGCAAGCCATGCCGCTGGTCAACGACCTTTGCCCGCGCGCCGATCGTCCGGGTGTCGCGACCCACCTGGTTGACGACGTGGTGCGCCGGGGCGATCAGCAAACCGCGGGCGATGTGGGATATCACTACCTGGTGCGCGCCTTGATGGATGCGGGGCGATCCGACGTGCTCTTCGCCATGACCAATCGCACCAACCCTCCCAGTTACGGGGCGCAACTTGAAAAGGGCGCCACTTCGCTCACCGAGGCCTGGGATGCCGATCCCGAATCCTCCCAAAACCACTGCATGCTGGGTCACATCGAAGAGTGGTTTTATGCGGGCCTGGCAGGCATTGAAACGGATTACAACAACATCACAATCCGGCCGCAGCCGGTGGGCGATCTCACCTGGGTCAAGGCCTGGCACGATACGGTTCGAGGCCGCGTGGAGAGCAGTTGGAAGAAAGATGACTCGGGCTTTGAGTTGACAGTTAAGATTCCCGCGAATGCTACAGCCACGGTTTTCCTGCCCGCACACTCGCTCGAAAGTGTTACCGAAAGCGGCAAACCGATTTCGCGAGCGGAGGGCGTCCGCTTTCTGCGCGCGGAAAGGTCGGCGCAGGTGTTTGAGGTCGCTTCCGGTGAGTATACGTTCCGCGTGGCAAAACCGTAGGGTTTTGATGAGTGAGGCCCCGATTCATCCGCAGCGAGTGTAGCGCGACGAGACGTAACCCCTCACCCGTCCCGCTCCGGCTGGTGAAAGCGCCGGCAGCGGGCCACCCTCTCCCCTCGGAGAGGGCTAGGGAATTTGCTAACTCGACTACTGGGAGTGGGCTAGGCATTCATATTGTTCGCCTAGTGGAGGGATCGTAGCGCGGACCTCCGCCTTTGAGGTCCGCGGCTCTTCGTGCGAAAACTCTCTGGCAGGAGGTGACCTCGGATTTAACGGCTAATGAAGAACCGCAGACCTCAACAGCGGAGGTCTGCGCTACACATCCTAACTTTTCAACTTATGGGCCCGGAAATTTACAAGGAGCACTTCGTGCGAAAAATCTCTGGCGGAAGGTGACCTCGGATTCGGTGGCTAATGAAGAACCGCAGACCTCAAAGGCGGAGGTCTGCGCTACGGTTGGTTGTAGGTCAAGTGGTGCACAAGGAGACAATTCATGAAACGTCGCGAATTCATTTCGGTTCTAGGTGTCGGCAGTTATTCTTTGATGGCAAGTGGTGGCGCACCCGCTGCGGGGGCGGTTCCGCCTGCGCAGCCTCCGGTGGAAACAGGCAAGCGGCACGCCAAAATCGGATGTGTGAGCTGGAATTTCCATAGCCTTGGTCCCGGCGCTCACCCGGAGGAGGCCATCGACATTATTGGCAGTCTGGGGTTCGAGGGCGTGGAACTGATCGCCAACTCCCGCATGGATGTTGACGAATATTGGACGGACGCAACGATTGACCGCATCAAGAAACAACTCGAGCGGAATCGGCTGGTGGTCAATCAGTATCCCTTTTTCCAGCCCGTGGTGGAGGGCCTGACCAGCACCAACCCGGAGGAGAGGAAGGTCAGCCTAGACTACTTTGAAAAGGGGTGCCGCATCGCCAAGAAGCTGGGGGCTCCCATGGTGAATATTGTGGCGCCCTGGGCGCGGGAACTGACTTCGACGAGCGGCTACCTGCCCCGCTACTTCATGGGCGATGGCAAACCCGGCGACAAGTTCCACATCGAAATTGCTCCGGGATACGATTATGACAAGCTGTGGAGCCTTTTCGTTCAGACTATCAAGGATTGTCTGGAGCGCGCCAAGTCAGAAGGGCTGAGGTTTTCCATCGAAAACCACACGCACACGATGATGCCGGTTACGGACAGTTTCCTGCGCCTCTGGGACTCCGTGCACGATCCGGCTTTTGGCTTCAACCTCGATTGTGGTTGGGCCATGAATCAGCGCGAGTACCCTCCGGTGGCCATTCACAAGGCGAACCGGCACCTGATGAACCTTCACCTGCGTGACATTGACGCCCGGATGCGCGAATATGTGCCCATTGGCGACGGGGTGATGGACCTGAAAGCCATCGCGGACGCGGCGAAGGCAATTGGCTTCACGGGCTTCCTATCGCTCGAGCAGGACGGGGCAGCCAACGAAATGAAGGATGTGTGCCGGCGGTATATCAGTTTGATGAAGGAGTATTTGGGGTGACGCAATTATAGAATTCGGGCCAGATCACCTGGCCCTCCGGAGGTAATGACGATGCGGAAGAGAACTTTTGGGTGGTCGGTGGTGGCTGCCAGCGTGACGTTGGGATCGATCTCGATGATCCTCGCTCAGGCCGTAGGCCAAATGCCTATCTACCTCGATCCGAAACGCACGGTCGAGGAGCGAATCGACGACTTGATGAGCCGGATGACGCTGAAGGAAAAAGTCGGGCAACTCAACTTACCTTGTGTTTATGTGGGTGAGCTGGGCAGAACCATTCCCGCTAAGCAAGAGGCGTGCCGGAAATTCACCGCCGGAACTTACGTCAATGAGATCGGGCCCGCCTGCGGTTTCTTCACGCTCGCCAATGAGATTCTGCAAGAAGGCGCACGCCAGCAGGCGGAATACTTCAACGAGCTGCAAAAGATCGCGCTCACCCAGACGCGCTTGAAGATTCCGGTAATGGAAGATGAAGAAGGCACGCACGGGGGCATGTTCCCCGGCGCCACGGTTTATCCGGAGGGCCTGGCCATCGGCAGCTCCTTCGACCTCGACTTGGTGCACGACGTCTACGCGGCTGCCGCAGCGGAATCGCGGGCGGTCGGAATCCACATCCTCTCCACCCTGGTGATGGAACTGGATCGTGATCCGCGCATGGGCCGAAACGAGGAAGCTTACACGGAAGACCCCTACCTCTACATGCGCATCGGCGAAGCCCTTGTGCACGGCGCGCAAGGCCCTGATATTTCGCGGCCCGACAAGGTCATCGCCTTGTTGACGGATTTCCCCACGCAAAGCGAGCCCGTCAGCGGGTCTCGAGCGCGGTGCTATCGAGATGTCGGAACGCTCGCTGCGCGAGAACGACATGCTTCCCTGGATTGGCGGCATTACCAAGGCCGGAGCTTTAGGCGTGATGGCGGGGTACCCGGAAATCGAAGATGTACCGTCGCACGCTTCCGAGAAGTGGATGAACAATATCCTCCGGAACGATATCGGCTTCAAGGGAATCGTGGTGGGCGAAGGGGGAGGGCTGGGGACCATCGTTTACGAGCAAATCGTCCCCACCCAAAAAGAAGCGGGCCTGCTGGCACTCAAGGCCGGCGTCGATGTCGGCATCAGTTTCGAGCCTGCCTACATGGGACCGCTGGTCGAGAGCGTGGAGGAGGGCCGAGTCCCCATGGCGCTGGTCGATCGCGCTCTGCGCAGAGTCCTGGAGCAGAAGTTCAACCTGGGCCTGTTTGAGAATCCCTACGTCGATGTGGACCACGCCGTCCAGGTGGTGCACTCGAAAGCGCATCAGGACCTGGCTCTGCGGGCAGGCCGCGAGGGCATTGTGCTACTCAAGAATGAAAAAAACCTGTTGCCGCTGAAGAAGGATTTGAAATCCGTGGCGGTGATCGGCCCCAATGCCGACGATGTGATGAATCAACTGGGCGATTATTCGCCGAAGAAAGTTCTGCAACACGTGACCACCGTGATCGAGGGAATCAAGGGCGCGGTCTCGGCGCAAACCAAAGTCACCGCGGTGCGCGGCTGTGAAGTTACGGGCACGGATAAGAGCGGGTTTGCCGACGCCGTGAAGGCAGCCAAGGGCGCCGACGTCGCCATCGTGGTGGTGGGAGAACGGCAACACGAGACGAACGGAGGCGACCGCCACGGCCGGCCCACTGACGGTGAAGGGAGCGACGTGGCCAGCCTGGATCTTTCGGGAGTCCAGGAAGAGCTGATTCAGGCGGTCTTTGAGACGGGGACTCCCACCGTGGTGGTGCTTATTAACGGCCGGCCGCTTTCCACACGCTGGACGTCGGAGCACGTGCCGGCCCTGGTGGAAGCCTGGGAACCCGGTGAGCGCGGCGGCGAAGCGGTGGCGGATGTACTCTTTGGGAATTACAACCCCTCGGGCCGCCTGGCGATTACCGTCCCCCGGCATTCCGGCCAATTGCCCATGTATTACAATTACAAACCCTCCAAGGCGTACTGGATGCGGCGCGGTTACGCCGATATGCCCGCGACGCCGCTCTATCCCTTTGGCTATGGGATGAGCTATACCAACTTTGAGTATAGCAATCTGAAGATTGAGTCGCCGGAGATCCATCCCGCGGGCGAAGCGCGCATCAGCGTGGGCGTGAAAAACACCGGAGACCGGGCCGGCGTGGAAACCGTCCAGCTCTATATCCACGAGAAATATGCCCCGGTTTCAACTCCCGTCAAGCAACTCCGGGGATTTGAGCGCGTGGCGCTTGACCCCGGACAAACCAAAACCGTGACTTTGAAGCTTGGCCCTGAGGATCTCCAATTGCTCGACATTGATATGCACTGGCGGGTCGTGCCGGGTGAGTTTGAGATCATGGTGGGAAAATCTTCGGCGGATATAGTTTTGCAGGGAGTGTTGAAGGTGACTCCGTAGGGGATTGTCGCTGGGGGCGGCGGCGGGCCGCTCGCGCCACAGGAAACGTAGCGCAGACCTCCGCCTTTGAGGGCTGCGGTTCTTCGTTAGATTCATGCCACCGAATCCACGGATTGCTTTCATCGTTGAGCAAGCGTAGCGCGGACCTCCGCCTTTGAGGTCCGCGGCTCTTCGTTCGAAAATCCTCTGTTGGGAACTGGCCTCTGATTCGGTGGCTCATGAAGGACCGCGGACCTCAACAGCGGAGGTCCGCGCTACAGTCGTTTTTCATCGTTATCGAGCGATCGAGCCGGGACGGGACGGCAGGCCGTAACGCCCATGCAGGCTGCTCCCCTCAGCGGCCTTCCAACTTCCGGCAAGCCTCCAGATAATCCTTACCGCGAAACACGTAAATCCAATCCGGCTCTTCCTCCGCGCCGCGGGAGAGCATACCCAAGTTAGAAGTTTCACCCAACTCGTGAGTTAGCTGGACCTTTATCTCCACCGGACTCTCGAGTTTATAGGGCTTGAACTCCGGCAAGCGTTCCATGGCACGGCGGGCTTTCTGGTGAATCAAGGCCAGCGCGGCGGGGTGCGAAAGCATGATCCCTGAAGTCGCGTTGAATCCTGACTTCACTTCCGCGCACTCAATTCCCGGAATGAGTTTATCAGCCTCCTTGCAGGCGGCGGTGTCGCCGGAAACCATAATGGTGGGAACTCCAAAACTTGCTCCCACCAGCGCACATAATCCGAACTCGCCCACGGGCACGTTGTTGACCCACACATTCCGCCAATCGAGCGAATTGGTGTGGGCAAGAATTCCCTTCTCCGCCCCCGACATGGCGTGCCGGCCGATAAAAATCATGGCGCTGAAAGAGGGATCGAGCCCAAGGGTCGAAGGCTTGCTGTGGAATCCCGTAATGAGTTTGGCCTTGGGGTGAATATCCATGACGGAGAGGATGCCGCTGCCGGTGTGATTGTCGCCAATGTAGACGTCGGTGGCGCCGCCCTCAAGCAGGCCGTCGACCGCCGCATTGATTTCGTCCGTGAGCAGCTTGATGGATTCGCTCCAGCGCGGGCTCTTGAAGGGAATGCATTGCATTTCGAAATCGAAAATCCCGTCTACTCCCTCCATGTCGGTTTCGATGTAAACCTTCTTGGGGGTCTGGGCAGAAGCCGAGATACCGACGATCAGGATGATTCCCACCGCCATTATCGCCACGACGCGTGCTGCAAATTTCCTTAACATAGAAACCTCCTCAATTCAGAGTAGACACACCGCGAATGCCGCAGAACGGAAGAGTAGGCGTCGGCCTCAGCCGGGGCCTGCCTTGCCTTTGGGATTTGTTGAAGCCCCACGGCGCGATCAGCGCCGCCCCATCATATCTTGATGAAGATTCGCTTCCTATACATGATCGCGAGGATTCCCAGCCACAGAGCCATCCAAGCAGCCGCGTACAGCTCGGAGCCGTTGGCCGGGCCGACCCGTGCAGCGAGGAAATTGTAGATCAACGTCTTCAAGGAAACCTGTGTGCCGTTCCCCAGATGGATTCTGATGAGTTCCAGGTTGGTCACGGAACTGCCGTCGCCACCCAGTACCCAGAGGAAAAGTGAATTGACCCCGACGATGACAAAGGGTTTCGTCCACCAGGTGATTTTCCGGAACGTCCGCCAGATAGTAGCAGCACGCCAGGATGACCAGAGCCATGCCTGAGATGAAAACCACAAGCGAACTGGTCCACAAGTTCTGGTTGATGGGCAGCCATACATTCCAAATCAAACCCAGCAGAAGCCCCACGTTTCCCGCCACCAGAAAGGCGCGGACTTTTTCCATGGCCGAGTGGGCGGACCGCAAATACAGTCCCGCCAGCACGCCGATCAGCATGCCGGCCAGCACGGGCAAGGTCCCCAAAAATCCTTTTGATTCCCATGTGGCGCTGCCCAGGTGCCCGGGCATGAGGTGGAGATCGATGAACTGCACCCAGTTGCCGTCCCTTACCAGCACTCCGGCTCCGTGGCCGGGAACCGGAATGAATTTGAGGAGGATGAAGTAAAGCACCAGGATGGTGGCGGAGGTTATCGCCAGGCCCTTCGGCTTGAGCTTCAAATAGAGAAGTGAGGCGAAGAAATAACATAGGGCAATTCTTTGCAGCGCGCCAAAAATGCGGATATTCGCGAGATGATACCTGTCAGTGCCACCCATGAAATTTGTATACCAGTTCATGAAGACACCGACCGCGAACAGGATCGTGGTGCGCAGCAGAATATGAGCGACGAGCTTTCCCTTCGATTCCCCCCGCGCCAGCCGCCCGGCAAAGGAATACGGCATGGCGACGCCCACAATAAAAATGAAGAAGGGGAAAATCAGATCCGCGATCGTCCAGCCATTCCATCGGACATGCGTGAACGGCGCGTAGCTAAAATGCTCGTCGCCGGGCATGTTCACCATAGTCATAGCAATAAGGGTCATACCGCGAAAGATATCAAGGGACAGTAACCGCTCTTTGGCTTTCAAGGGGGGAGCGGCGGCAGTTCCGCTCTCAACCACTTCAGCCGGTGTGGATGCACTGTTCATGCCAGGCTCCGCGAGTGAGAATCGGCGTCATGGTAGCGCTTTTGACCTCAGCAAGCAATTGCTCAACCTGGACGTGCTCGACTTGGACGGAGCCCTGCATGAGGCTTGCACGGGCAGGCTGACACTCTCAAGTTTCAACGTCCCATCAGGACGCGGGCGTTGCCTTCCAGCACTGCTTCCTCCTGATCCGCCGGCAGGTGCGCCTCGTAAACCTTCAGTAACGACGATTCAAAATAGAAGAAGGGATAGTGGGACCCGAAGACCACGCGCTTCGGAGAGCTTTGCGCGATCAGCTTCGCGACCCCGCCCACGCCTTCCTGACAGGTGAAATCAAAGTAGACATTCTCAAGCTTCGTGATTTCGGCCAAGTGCTCGGTATTGACGCCACCATGATATCCAGCGTTCAGGAGTTGCACGCGCAGGGCGGGGGTGCGCTTCAGCAGGTCAACCAGCGGTCCCGGGTCCACGGGGGGAACCTTCATGAGCGGGAATTGCACCCGCACGTCCTCCATGGAGATGGCGATCTGCACCACCAGATTCTTCGCGACCGCCAGACCCAGAAGCTCGGCCACTGCCGGATCGTCCAGCATGTAGCCGTGATAGTTCGGATGCAGGCGAATGCCCGGCATCTTGTGCACTTCAACGCAGCGCTCAACGTCTTCCTGCCAGCCCGGCAGCCTGGGGTTGATGCTGCCAAAGGGTACCAGAAAGTTCGGCCCGTGTTGCCGGCAGGCGGCGGCCAGGCGCGCATTCACCCCCGCCGTATCCCGGTACAACAGGCTTTCGTAGCCGCACGCCCAGGCCTCGGTCACGCCCTTCTTGCGCAGGTTGGCAACCAGGCTAGCAGGATCATCGCCCGCCAAACGGCGGAAAGGCCATTGAAAAAGATTCACATTGGTATCGATCATATCTTCATCCCCCTGGCTTTCATCACCGGTTCCATCAAGCGGCGCATGTTTCCGCCCAGGATAAGGCGGCGCGTGGACTCCGGAAGGTTCGCGCCCAGCACCTTGCTGATCTGCGAGGCAAAGCTGCGCCCCTCGATGTCGCTGCCATACAGAACGCGCTCGGGACCCAGCTCGCGGACCGCCATCTCCGTAAAGCCCGCCATGGGATCAGACCCCGACAGGTCGGAGTAGAGGTTCGGAACTCCCTTCATACCGCGGATTCCCACTTCCCAAGTGCCTCCCGTGTGGCCGCAGAAAATACTCACGGAGGAATGGCGCCGCGCCAGTTCAGCCAATTCCACTGGCGTCGATTCCCCGAGAAAATTCCCGCCGGTCTCGATGAAGGTGTGCTGCATGACCACGCCGTACAGCTCGCCGATGCGCGCGATGATGGGATCCATCTCCGGCGAGCTCGCCAGGCGAACCGTATCAAATTCAAATTTCAGGCCCACCAGAGGACCGTCGCGCACGCAGCGGTTGATCTCATCGATACAGGCCTGCCCGTAAATGGGATTCATGAAAGCGCAGCCGAAGAAGCGGTCCGGAGCCTTCTTAACAGCCTTGATGCACTCATCGTTCATCGCGTGCATTCCTTCGGCATCCGGGTCGCGTCCACCGGAACCCGCCGTAAGCAGCAGCATGCGCTCGACCCCCATGTGGTCGGCCCAACGGAGGCAATCGTCCACCTTCTCCTCCGTCGTCGCGCCCGCGAACCGGTTGAGGTGGGTATGCACATCCCAGATGTGGTAGGACTTGAGCCGGCTCCCCACGTCCTCGATCGCCACCCCATGCTCCGGGGCCTGCGGTGTCTTGGTTTGTGGTGCGGACTTGGGATTGTCGATTGCCGCTGCGCTCCCCACACCGGCAACAGCGAGGCCCGCGGAAGTCCGCTGCAAGAACTCACGACGAGACACGCTCTTTTTCTTCATAAGTAAACCTCCCAACCGATTCGATAGAAAGTCTTACCCCTTGAGCAACGTGCGGGCATTGCCTTCCAGCACCGCATGGGCCTGCTCATCGGTAAGGCCTGCTTCCCGCACCTTCAGCACCGCGGAATCGAAATACAAAAAGGGATAGTGCGAACCAAACACCACACGCGAAGGTGAAGTATCCGCAATCAGGCGCGCGACTCCGCCCACTTTCTCCGTCATGGCAATATCGAAATAGATGTTCTCAATCTTGCCCATCTCATTCAAGTTACCGGCGCGGCCGTCGCCCCAGTGCCCCCAGTTGAGCACTTCGACACGCAGACTCGGGGTGTTCCTTACCACATTAGGCAGAGGGCGGAGGTCCACGGGCGGCACCAGCATGAGCGGAAACTGGGTGCGGGGGTCCTCCATGCCGTAAGCAATCTGGACCACGAGGTTGCGCTTCGCCGCCAGGGAAAACAACTCGGCAGCCGCCGGATCATCGAGCCCGTAAGCGTGATAGTCCGGGTGCAAACGAATGCCCGGCATCTTGTGCACTTCCTGGCAGCGTCTTAAATCTTCCTGCCAGTCGGGCTCCTTGGGATTGACGGTGCCGAAGGGGAGCAGGAAATTCGGCCCATGCTCGCGGCACGCGGCGGCCAGGCGCCGGTTCACGCCCTCCACATCCCGATGCAGCACCCCTTCGAAACTGCCCGCCCAGGCCTGCGTCACCCCCTTCTGGCGAAGCCGGGCCACGAGGTCGGCGGGATCATCCCCTGCCAAGCGGCGGAAGGGCCAGCGAAACAAATCGACATTTGTATCGATCATTGGAGCACCCCTTTGGATTTCCCGATAGGTTGCAGCATTCGGCCTGAATCTTCAAATAAGAAAAGGCGGCTCGGCGGCCAATCATATCAGCGCCAAATACCATGGCAACCTGCAAAGCGACGGCGGCCTGCGATTCATTGTCGACACACTCATTGTCCCCTGGCGAGCAGCCCATCATAAATGTTCCCGGGGGTACCCACACGTATTTAAGACCATCTATCGAGTTCTTCTTCACTTTGGGCTTTGGCGCCCGGTCTGGAAGCCCAGCCGCCGGGGCCGGGCTCGCGTTGGTCTTGTGAAATGGGATCACGGGGTTCTTAAGTTTCTGCTGCGCTGGCGCGGTCAAGCCCACGGGCCAGGCCAATGCACATAGCATGAACGCCAGAAGGGCTACTTTTCGGAAAGCAGACTGCATTTTCTCTCCCTTGCGCCCCGCTTCGACTTTGCCAGGCGCGCGGCTTTAGATTTCGAGACGGGCCTTTTGAACGGACTCAAGTCTTTGCCCGGGACGAAGCCGTAAGCAGAACCAGAGCTATCAGGTCCCACAACCTGGGCGAGTCGAGACGCGGAGCCGCAGCCTCTGAGGTCGCTGCCGCACCAAACGCGCTCTGCTATGCAATACCGTAATTTCTTGTCTTTTTAGAAGAATCTTGTGCTACTTCCCGAAAGTGACCCCTCACCCGTCCCGCGCCGGCTGATGAGTACGCCGGCCGCGGTCCACCCTCTCCCCTGCGGAGAGGGCTATGATTCTCTTTTGGTTGCGGCATCGCTGCTCTGCGCCCAGTTCTCGTCCCTCTCTACGGTGCCGCTGGTGGGATTTGCCACTGAAAGGCCAGATTATACAGGTTTCACCTCGCGAGAGCTGAGATCGCTCTGTGCCAGCCTACTCCGCAACTGGTTACGCCGCGTCCCCCCGGGCCAGGACCAGGATTGGACCCACCAGTGGCAGGACTCCCGCCAGTCCAAAGACAATGCGACGCCCCCATCCAGCGCAGTGCAGGGCGCCCGCGAAGGCCGCTGCACTGAACGCCAGAGCCACCAAGATCCAGAACCCCAAGCCCAGCACACGCGCCGAGCGCGCCGGGTGCGAGCTGATAACGAGACTACCGAGGAGCACACCGAGTGCTCCCAGTACCGTCCCGACCGCGAGGCTGGCGCCTGGCGTGACGCCCGGGTGGCGCGACAGGGCGACATATTCGGGGATGACCAGTGCTGCACCAATCCCAATAAAGGCGACGGATACCTGGCGTTCAGGTTGCATCGGACCACCAGGAGAAAATGGGCGGGGCGGCGGCGCATGTGTTGCGCCGTCCTCAGAACGGCATGCCTGTCCACACTGGACCGTCGGCGACATTTGACCCGCGAACTCTGCCCGCTGATAACTAATCACGGAACCTTAGCAGCCCGTAACAAGCCGAAGCCCACGGTGCAGAAACGGGCGGGAGCTGCCGTTTCAAAATACCCCCCGCGTTTTTAAGGCCTGGTGATGATAACGCCCGGGTCGAAGGGTGGACCCCCGTTTACCGAAATGCTATAAGGAAAGTACGGTGCGCAAGGGTTCGTGCCCGGACACGGGTCATCCGCCTCGCCTGAGGATTCTCCAGGCTTTTCAGTGAAATGTCCCTTCTTATTTGCGTTCTTGTCCTTGAAGGGTTTCTTACTCATCTTAAAGTCGATGACGAAGTTGGTGACGCCGGGGCCAGGCGTCCACTCGATGGAGTCGTGGACGTTCATGGTCACGCCCTGGCAGTCAACAAAAGGTTTTGTGGTCAACACGGTGATCATCACACGTCCCGTAAACTGGCCGCAGGGAGCCATTTGACGCACGATAGGTGTGGGCTGTGGCTGGGGCGGGGGTGTAATTTTCGGTTTGCTGCCGAGCGACAGGTAAATCGCGAGTGCACCGACGATGCCGCCCGCGATAAACATCAAGACTGCGGTTCGACTACTATTGGCCATAGATTCCTCCTTGTTTGCGGAGTCAGTATTTCTTCATTAGGGCCTGGAAACGCGGATTGTCGCGAAGCGCGTCGAAGTTCGGCGTGTGACGAACCGCGGCGGGCGGATAGCCGGCGGCAAGCGCCTTCTCCAACCAATTGATCGTCAGGTCGGTGTCGCCCTGTTGATTGTAAATGAGCGCCGCGTTAAATAGCAGTTCCACGTTATGCGAATCCACCTGCAGGGCTCGCCGCAGGGTGGAGAGCGCTGCGGGTTGCTCCCCCAGCATGGCGTGATAGTAGGCGGCGAAGCTCAGGGTCTTCGAGTCACGGGGGTTCACCGTCAAATCCCGGTCAGCCAGTGAAATAGCGTGGTGATAGGCGCCGGCGGCCTCGTCGCGCCTGCCTGGCGCCCAGTAATATGCGTCGCCGAGGTTTCCCCACAATTCGAATTCCTGGCCGCTCAGCTTCACGGCATTCTCGTAGAGACGGGCCGCGTCGGCATAGCGTCGCAGCGCGAAGTAGGCGGTAGCCAGATTGGAACTTGCCCCGGCGGTGGGTCGGATGGAAGCTGAGCGCTCGAGGGCAGGGATAGCCTCGGCGTAGCGGCCCTGGAGGACGTAAATTGCACCCAGGTTTTGGAATCCCACAAAGCTGTCGGGGGCAAGCGCCACCATGCGCTGAAACGCGGTAGCGGCCTGGGCGTAACGACCGTGGTCGAAATAGAATCCTCCCAGGGCGTTGTAGCCTCCCGAATAATTCGGGCGAAGGCTGATGGCCCGAAGGTAAGTCTCCTCGGCCCCGCGTTCGTTTCCGAGCCCTTCGTAAGCCTTCGCCAAGCCCGCAAAGGCCAAATCATTGGTGGCATCCACCTCAATCGCGCGGCGGAACTGCTCTGCTGACATTTCATATTCCCCGGTCCGCGCAAAGACTTCGCCCAGGCAGATATGCCCTTCGGCCTGGTCTCCTGCCAACTGGGTCGCCTGCGAGCAAGCGGACCGGGATAGGGCGACCCAGGCGCTATTCTTGGTGTAGTAGTATTTGTATCCGTACGCTTCTCCCAGGCCAGCATAGGCCAGACCGTAATGGGGGTCCTTTTCGAGGGCGTGTTTAAATACGGTAATGGCAGTATCGATATTTTCCGGCTTCAAGTTATCTTGTAAATATCCACGCCCCTGGAGGTAGTAGTCGAAGGCGGCCGGCTGGGTGGTGCCGTGAGCCGCCAAGGCCCGCCGTTCCTGCGGCTGGAGCTCAACCTCCAGGGCGCGGAGCACGCTTTCCGCCACCTTGTCTTCCAGGGCGAAGGGATCAGACGCGCTGGCGGTAATGGCATCGCCGCGCAGTTGGCGGAGCGTCTTGGCGTCAATCAGGCTGTAGGTCACGCGCACCATGGATCCGGACCGTTGCAGACTGCCTTCCAGGCCGATATTCACTCCAAACTCCTCGCGCGCCTGGCGCACGGTATTAACGCCGATGGCCCGGACTTCACTTGTCGGCACGACATCGAGCGAATGGTTGGGGGTGAGTTGGGTAAGCCGCGCGGTTAACGTTTCACCCAGACCTTTGGCGAAGGCGGTGGTTTCAGCGTCGCCGCCCAATACGTTAAATGGCAACACGGCCAGTTGTTGTCGTGCCGGGACGCCCGGGGTGACCACGCGGTGGCCGAATTTTCGCAGGAGAAACGGCGAGGCGGCGGCCAGCCCCAACACCATCGCAGCGCTGAGGGCGGCCAGGGCAGCGCGCCAGCGATGGTTCATCCGACGGGGACGCGCTGAAGACGCGGCGGGGAGGTGGGAAGTTTCCCGGAGAGCTTCGAGGTCGTCCAGGAGGGCGCGCGCGCTCAGGTAACGTTCCGCCGGGTCCTTGGCAAGCATCTTGAGGATGACCCAGTTCGAGCTCCTTCGAAACCAGCGGGTTCAGCCGGGTGAGAGATGGGGGAGACTCATGCAGAATCCTGTCGCTTGTGCCCGTCACGCTGCCCGCCAAAAAAGGATTGCGGCCGGCCAGAATTTCGTAGAAGACAACCCCCAAGGAAAAGATGTCAGCGCGAGCGTCGGGCTCCTTCAGAAGCAGAGTCTCCGGGGACATGTAGGCGGGTGTTCCCACCAACATGCCGGCGTTGCTGTGGCCGACGGTGGTTGCCTGGGTGGGTTCGGCGCTCGGCAAGCGCTTGGCGACCCCAAAGTCCAGAACTTTCACGCCCCCAGTGGGGGTCAGCATGATGTTATCGGGTTTGAGGTCGCAATGC
Source organism: uncultured Acidobacteriota bacterium (assembly GCA_963804995.1). Lineage (GTDB taxonomy): Bacteria > Acidobacteriota > Terriglobia > UBA7540 > UBA7540 > Bog-366. The sequence goes on along the minus strand of CAWDSK010000005.1, from coordinate 988,475 downwards.
AGGACGCCCTTTTCGTGAGCCGTCACCAGCCCCCGGACACACTGCACGGCCAGTTCCAGGAATTCGCCAATGCTGACGGGCTTTTCCAGCCGATGGCGGAGCGTTGCCCCCGCCACGTGTTCCATGACCAGATAGGCTTCACCGCTCTCCTCGAACACATCATAAATCTGGGCAATGTGGGGGTCGTTCAGGGCGGAGGCGCGTTCAGCTTCCTGCATGAAGCGCTGGCGAAAACTCGGGTCAGCACGGAGATGCGGCGCCAGTCGCTTCAAGGCCACGGCGCGCTTCAGCCGGGAATCATCTGCGAGGTAAACTTCACCCATCGCGCCCGCGCCCAAGAAGGCACGGACCACAAATCGCCCCACCGTCTTCCCCGTCAGGTCTCGGGAGTCCAGCATACTCTTCTGCTTCTGGATTCCGGGCTCAGCCATGAGAGTACTCGGGTGAATGAGGGGTCCTGATGGCGGCTGCCCGCGGGGTTGACGCGGCGGCTGGCGCTACGTGTGTGGCCCCATAACTTGCCCTTGTCAACTTGAATGCCAACGCCCGACCGAGCCCCCGCTACTGTCAGCCAGTTTTCCAGAATCCACGAACAGAAATCGTCTCGCCCGTCATCAAGGTTCACCGGTGGAAGCCATGTTAGTCCCCACCCGTTCGCAAGTCAACGTGCCTTAATACTGTGTTTTCTGGGGTTGGAAAGACTTCAGAAGTCCAGGGTTCCGGCCCCCGTGACAGAAGGACGCAGTGCCGCGCCCAGGTCCATGGGCCGCAGTTCATTCCAGACGCGGGCAAGATTCAAACGCCTTTGAGGCCGTGGCAATTCTAGCTTGATTCGGCAAGGCGTCCGACGTATGGTTTTACATAGGGGCGAAAATTGAAATCGGAAGTTCCGGGCTGGCATGTGTATCATGAAGGCCGTGTGGGGATTAGGGTGCGCGTTGGTTTTTCTCGGCGCCTTGTACGCATTCCAGCGCCCGTTCCGGGAATATCCCTCCGTAGAATACGGCTACGTACAGTTGCCACCGGACTGGAAGGAGAAGGGTGAGTGGACCTTCGCCCGCTTGATGTATCCGCCGGGCCCCAATGACGGCTATCGCGGCCGCTTTGATGGAGACTGGCGCCAGGGGCTCTCCCTTTGGACCCAGGATTATCCTATGGCGGATCGGAATTTTTCCCAAGCCCTCCGGCGTCTGACTCTCCTCCAGGTGCGCTCCGTTGAGCAACCGGTGAATCTGGATGATGGGGACGAAGTTTTCAACTGGCCCTGGCTTTATGCCGTCCAGACAGGCGAATGGGGCTTGACCGCAGCGCAGGCGAAAGTGTTGCGCGAATACCTGCTGCGCGGCGGTTTTTTCATGGCCGACGATTTCCACGGAACCCTGGAATGGGAGGTGTTCGAACGGAGCATGAAGCTGGTTTTCCCGGACCGCCCCATCGTGGAAATCCCCAACACCGACCCCATTTTCCATACGGTTTTCGATCTGGATGACCGGTTCCAGATTGTGGGCGCCGAGCACTTGCGCGAGGGTCACAAGCTTGACGGCATCGAGCCGCACTGGCGCGGCATTTACGACGACCAGGGCCGCATCATGGTGGCGATCACCTACAATTCGGATGTGGGCGACTCCTGGGAATGGGCGGGTGATCCGCGCTATCCGCAGAAATTTTCTGATATGGGAATCCGCATCGGCGTGAATTACGTCATCTACGCAATGACGCACTGAACTCCGCATCCTCCCTTAAAACGAACCTGTCTGCGTGCTGGCCATGTGGAACGACGGTGTCTTTTTGACGGCACACAGTTGTATACTGCGGCGGGTCATGATGCCAGCATGGAGATCCTGATTCGCATCAGGGGAAATCCGGGCTTCAAGCATTGAAAGGATCATAAAGATATGGCAGGAATCACACGTTGAGAATTCATCACGCAGACCGCCACGATGGCCGCCAGTGCGTCAGCGCTCGCGGCGGATGCCCATGCCCATCCCCATGCCACGGCGGTAGCCATGGACGCAATGGACAAACGCCGCGAAATACTCCAGGCGCTTCTCAAGATTCTTCCCCATCGCCAACCGCAATTCGATGAGGGAAGGATTAACGCCTACGACAAATCGTGGGAAGATTGGCTCCAGCGCACCGGCGAGCTGCCGCCGGATTTCGACGCTATGCCGTCCCAACCCTTCCTGGCTGACCTGCTCGAAGGTGTCCGGACTCCTGAACGATGGCAACAGAAGCGCCAGCAGATTCGCGCCCAATATGAGCAATGGGTTGTTGGAAAAATGCCACCCCCGCCTGACAACCTTCGCGGGGTGATCACGGGAACCGAGACCGACGGCAAGCTGACCATCAGGAATGTGCGCCTCGAATTCGGTCCTGACCACCGCGCCACCTTGCGGGTGCAGTTGATCATCCCACCGGGGAAGGGGCCGTTTCCGGTATTCCTCACCAACCATCCACGCACCTGGCCGTGGGTGGCGACGGCAGTGCGGCGTGGCTACATAGGCTGCATCTATTTTGCCACCGACCCGATTTTCGGCCCGGCCGATGACTCGGACAAATTCATCGACGTTTATCCGCAGTATGACTTTTCCTGCCTGGCGCGCTGGGCGTGGGCCGGCATGCGCACCATCGACTACTTGCAAACCCTGCCCGAGGTTGACAAACGGAAGATCGCCATAACCGGCCACTCGCGGAATGGCAAACAAGCCCTGCTGGCCGCGGCATTCGACGACCGCATTGCCGCCGTCATCGCCTCCAGCGGCAATACTGGCGAGTGCGACCCCTGGCGCTACACCACCGACATGTTCGCGAACGAGAGTATCGAGCAGATCACCGGCGTCTTCCCCCATTGGTTTCATCCTCGCCTGCGTTTTTTTGCGGGCCGGGAGCACAAACTTCCCGTGGACCAGCATGCTCTGCTGGCCATGGTAGCCCCGCGCGGGCTCATGATGTACTCCGGTTACGCGGAGCACCAAGGAAATCCTTTTGGCTTTGAACAGGCCTTTCCAGCGGTCCAGAAAGTCTACCGATTTCTTGGACACGAGGATAAGGTCTGGTTGAATCTGCGCGACGGCGAACATTCCACCACCGCGGGAGACATCGAAATCTTTTGTGATTTCCTCGATACCCTCTTCGGCCGGGGAACCTATCCTCGGCGCGAACCCTGGGTCAACGGTTACACCTTTGATCGCTGGAAAAAACTCACGGGCGAGACCGTTGACCCGTCAAAGTTCCCGGCCATCGGTCAACGCGACCTCGCGGCCGAATGGAGCGACGCGACCCGGCAGGGCATCCTTCAGAAAATTAACTGGGCAATGGGGGAAGAACCCGCCGGCGTTCGCTTCCCTGCCCGCCATGAGCTCAAGGGCGAGGTCATGGCGGATGCGGGATGGATTTCCCTGCTGCTCGACCGCCCCTTCCAGAACTCGTCGATGGGAGAGGTTGACCTGGACTATGGAGACGATCTCGCGGCCAACTTCTATTTCCCCGTCGGCGCGAACGGCTCACCCCAGGGGAGCAACTGGCCGGTGGTGGTTTGGATACACCCTTACGCGTATGCCACCGGCTATTCGCGCTACACCCAACCGTTTTTTGCCGCCCTGACCAAGCGGGGATTTGCGGTTCTCGCCTTTGACCAGATAGGCTTCGGCACTCGCGTCCGCGATGCGCGCTATTTCTACCAGCGCTACCCGAAATGGTCCTTGCTGGGAAAAATGGTTACGGACACCCGGACCGCGCTGGATGCGATTGCGACGCTAGAGGCAGTGGATTCCTCGCGGATCTACCTGGTGGGGTACGCGCTGGGGGCCAAGGTGGGACTGATAACCGCCGCTTTGGATGACCGGGTCAAAGGCGTCGCGGCGGTCTGCGGCGTCGATCCTTTGCGCCTGAGCACGGCCGAGAAGGGCACTGAAGGCGTACGGCAGTACTCGCACCTGCACGGACTGCTGCCCCGCCTCGGATTCTTTGTTGGCGAGGAAAGCCGCCTGCCCTTTGATTTTGACGATGTGTTGGCCGCCGTTGCTCCGCGCCGCACCTTGATCATCGCACCCAGCCTCGATCGCTACGCGCCGGTCGCCGACGTGCAATTGCAGGTTGAACAGGCCAGGAAAGTCTATGCGCGCCTGGGGAATGAAAACGCCCTCCAGTTCCAAACGCCCCTGGCGTTCAACTCTTTCACGCCCGCCATGGAGGAGGCCATCTTCGACTGGTTGAGTGAGGCCCGCGGGTGAGCTTTCTAATCGAGCTTGTTGTGGCCGCCCGTGGATTTGTCCTCAATTTTCTTCTGCATGGCTCCTGCAAACTCGTTTTGCGTGGCGACCACGTACCCGGCCCGCGGCCCAATATAGAGGCCAACGTTCTGGCGCGCCTGGGCTCCCGTTCGGGTTTCGCGAATGGTGTTCGCAATCAGTTCGATGTGCTGCGTGGCCCCGTCAATGCGAACGCCATACCCGGGGTGGGAAAGGCAACCATTGTTTTCGATGATGTTCTCGCGCAAACTGTTGCGGTGCCCGGCGGTGCTTTCCGGATCGTCGCGGAAGTAGACGCCCGCCTTGCCGTTCTCACGCACCACGTTCTTGATGAAAATGTTGTCCGTGTCCTTGTGGCCGATCGAAATTCCGTCGCCGTCGTTCGCGATGGACTCGTTCTCTTCCCATCTGCCGCCTTGCACGCCCCAACATAGATAGATTCCGTCCGAGTGGTTGTTGTGGCTGCGGTTGTGTCGAACCTGGCCGCGCAGGGCCCTGCTCCCCAAGTGGATGCCCAAACCGGTGTTGCCATAACTCTCGCAATCCTCGATGGTGGGATCTTCCGCGTACCATGCGCTGATGCCATCGCCCGCGAAATTGCGCGCTACGACCCCGCGAATGCTGAACTTTTTGGAACCGTAAAAGAGGAGCGCGCTGGGATCGACCAAATGGGCTTCGACAGCGGGCTCCTTCCCCGTCCGATTGCCCTCGACGGTAAGGTTGCGGACCTGGTCATCTTCCACATTGATGCCGGCAATCAGCGGAAAACAGTTGCTGGCCATGGCGGACTGGGCGGCGGCATGGTCGACCTCGAGAATGTCGTCAAAGATGAGCCTGGAGCCCTCGATGCGCAAAACGGTCCGCACATAGGGATACCGGCACCAGAGGTGGTTGTCAAAGACCACGACGCCCATGCCGGGCTTGAACGCGCTCGCGTCCTCGACCGTGGCCTCCGCTTCGGTGGAGTCGGCATCGACCGTCACCCGGCTTTCCACGCGCGGACCCTTCTTGAGAATCGTCTTGTCGGCGCCTTCTCCCTCCAGGGTCATATGACTGGCCAGGCGCACCCAGTTGGAGAAGATGTAAGTGCCAGCTTTTATCCGGACAACTCCTCCTCCTGCGGCTGCCACCCGGTCGATGGCTTTTTGAATGGCGACGTTGTCATCGCCAATCACGTCGGCGTTGTCGTGACCGACCGTGACCACCAAAGGCTGTTTCTTGCCGGTCTGAGAATTTGAACATGCCACCACACCCATAAGCGCCCAAGCTGTCAGGCATGCAACCAGAAAACGGGCGGGACCGTGTTTGATCAAAAACATTGGGTTGCTCCTTTCGAAGGGTTCTGAGCCGGAATTCCCCTTTTGGCTCCCAACCGCCCCGCACTATACACCCCCCGACGGGTTCCAGCGCACTTTCTTTGGCTGAGTCCAGGGGCTTGGTAGAGGGCCCAGACTACCCATCGCGAGTCCCTAAACTGGGCTACCGGTAGCCCAAAAATGCAATGCGGGCAACGAATTGTCCGAGAAAAGTGCCACGGGCGTCCGAAGCCGTGAAAAAATCCCTGAACGAGCAAAAGCACCTCGCGCAGAGACGCAGAGGCGCGGAGGCCCCAAAGAAAACAAATCAGTTATTTGCTTAAAATCTCTGCGCCGCAGCGGCTCTGCGCGAGATTATCTATTTTTTCACAGCTTCTCCCGCTCGTGAAGGGTCACGGTCAGGACCCCGACGCATCGGGGCAGGTCGGCCGTGGCACAAAGTGCGGGCTATACCGTGCGGAGGCAATAGTAAACCGAACGGGGGAGCGCTGGCGCGCGGCTAAGGCCGCGGACCCAACGAACAAGCCCGCGCTACGCTTGCTCCTGGCCCGACGGTTAGAACAAATCCGAATGGGTGCCGGTGCGGACCAAGTACAGAGCGTTACCGTCGATCTTGTAGATCAGCAGCCAATCAGGTTCCAGGTGACAGTCGCAGTGGTGTTTCCATTCTCCGGCGAGTGGATGGTCTTTGTACTGGGGTGGGAGCGGGTTCCCTTCAGTCAGCAGCAAGATCAGCTCGCGCAGCTTCGACATATCTTTGCCCCGCCGCTGGGCTAGTTTGACGTCACGGCGGAATTGCGTACCGCTAATCAGGTTACGGGCGCTCAAATTCCCAAGTCCTTAAACAGGGCGCCGGCAGACTTGAAGCGCTTCCCCTTCGCTCGATCCGCCGCCTCCATCGCCTTCACCGTAGTTCTATTGGGAACCTTCACCTCGAAGGGCAGGGCCTTCTCTGCGGCCACCCGAACCAGCAAGATGCGGACCGCGTCAGACACGGACATGCCCATGTCCGACAGGGTTTTTGCCGCCCGTTGCTTCACCTTCTCGTCTACCCGAATATGCACCATCGTCGTCGCCATAAGATTCGAACCTCACTGAGATACAATGTATCTCACCACACGGGTGCTGTCAATAGCTGCCGCCGATCCGGTGATTGGGTGCCCGACCTCGAACTTCGGCCCTTGCTCGCCACTTGTCACGCGTCACACGTCACGGCTCTTAGCTGTCGCGGTCATAAAGGAACCAACACCGCAAAAGTGGCACGGCCAAGACCCCGATGCATCGGGGCAGGTCGGCCGTGGCACAAACCGCGCGCGATGCCGTGCGGAGGCAATAGTGAACCGAATGGGCGCGCGCTTGCGAGCGCGAAAAGCCGCGGACCTACAAAACAGGTGCACTCTGTGCTTGCTGTTAATGTCACGTGAACAAGTCCTGCAGGAAGTAGGGTGTCGGCTTCCGAATCGCCGCACGATTGCCGAGCCTGTTGTGGTCCGTCTTGGATAGGTCCACCCGCGTCGCTTTCAACGCGGACTGGCATTATAATGCCTCAACAGGACACCGAAACGCATTAAGAATTCGGGCTGTCCATGCGGGGAGAATCCGCCGAAGGGGGTATCGGCATGGCACGCTCTTCATCACCTTCTTCTCCAAGCATAAGAATACCTAAGGGCACTCTTCGACGTTTAACGCTCAGTAAGAGCCCCGCCGGCGGGCGAGGCGTCTTATTTGGTGCGCTCCCGTACGTTTTTCGAGAGAAGGACCCCCTTCCTTTTTTTGAAGCTCCTGGGCCATCGGCTTCCAAATTCGGCCTGTCAAATCGGCATCTCGCCTAATGGCGCGAGAGTCTTCCATAGGGGTCGATGGCTGCCCATGACGACGGAGACCGAACCCCACTCCGGATCAGTCCAGACTACGCTGCCTAGCTGGGGTCAATGCCGGACTTGATCCAGCTCAACGCCTTTTCCTCCCACTTCGGCTCAGATGATGCATCGATGTATCGCTCCCAGGCATCGATGCCGGACTCTTTCGCCAGGCGGCGGAATTGCAATGTGATAACGGCGTTTTTTAGGATCACGGCCGAGCGCTGCATGCCCGCTTCCTTGTAAAGCTTCTGGCCACGAACCATAGCTTCTTGGGCGTCTGCCGCCAGGGGCTTGAGGTCGCGCATGTCGACCAACACGCCAAACGGGGCCGATGTCCCAGCGAGCTGCCCGCGGGAATCGGAACACCACTTGTCCATCTCTTCCCTATTAATATTCCCTCCAAAGGTCAGGACAAAGGCGGAGGGCCGCTTTTCTATTTTGTACATGATGATCTCCCTTCGATTTCTTTCCCATCACGAAAGAACTGAAATCAGTTCCCGTTTGCAGGACTACGTTAGCCGCCCTTCGGATGCTGCGCTGAGTAAGCGGTGGGCCTCCTCAACAACGTCAGGGCGCTCTGTCACGGCACGTTTTGTACCGTGCTCTCCATGGGTTCCTCTTTTCATCTTGCTCTCATCCTTCAAATGATTGATCTGGGCGGGCGCCTGTCTCGGCGGCCAATTCCAAATTCCCTGGCCGGTCGGTGTGCTCACTATCCGCCAACCCTCTGAAGATGAAGCTCATTACAATGCAGGCGCTGGCTTGCCGGTGATTTCCCGCACCGCCACCATGAATCTCTGAATCGCTTCGGGCGTGTCTGGCTCCATTGCCGCTTTGGTGGATGGGACTTTGGTTTTCATGGCGAGCTGGGTCCTGCCCATGGCGCCCGCCTGGTCGGAAATATATTGATAGTACTGCATGAGTTTCGCTGCCATAGTAGACTCCTCAAACAGGGAATTCCCTGTACGCTTCGACATAGGGATCGGCTTCCTTGCCCCAAGCCGATTCCGGTTGGATCTTCCATTCGCAGTGATCGTCCCCTTTGCCGACGCACCGCGGCTCAAGGGCCAACAAACGTTTTCCGAAAAATGCCGTGGACCACCCGGAGGCATAGCCCACGAGTGACCAGCAGGCGGCCTCGGCTGCCGGTTGGTTGAAACATAGAAACTGCTCTGCTTCATAGGAGTTTGACCACACTCCCGTGAAAAAGAATTCCCCGGTGCTCCGGTCAAAGCGGATTTCTTTTGGGGTGGCTTGGACAATACCTTCCCAGGTATGGATGACCGGGCCGGAAGCGAGCAGGTCCATTTCCGAGTCGAATTTATAGGCCAGCTTCATTTGCAGGAAATCGGCATAACCATTCTGATAGCCGAACTTGAGAAACAGTTCGCGTGCCTTTTCCCATCCCAACTTCTCCAGCAACTTCTGCCGTAGCAGGCCCATCGAGTTGGCATCCAGGATAACCAGCCGGCTGCTTTGGTGAGTGGTCATCCCGGTTTGAAGGTCAAACTTCAGGTCCTTCGCAAGATTGAAATCCGTTGCTTTCATTGGTCCTCCTTGGTGTCCGCCCGCCCAAACTGAAGACGGTGATTACGGGCCTTCGCGTCAAATGCCACGAAAAGTGCTTGCGTGGGTACTGCGGCTGCTGGCTTGATGTTTCTGGCCAGGGAACAGACTGGCCGTGGGGACAATCATCTTGAACCAGAACTTGTCTCCCCCAAAGCGGTCCCTGACCAGCGTTTCGTGCTGCCACTGCACGATAAAGGTTATATGGCGCTTGTTTGTGTACCCAACGCTGGGACCCACCGCCAGGGCCTCCCCTCGGCGACCGGTATCCCACATCTCCGGCACTGCGGCTACGGTTTGGCCATTGACCACATCATTGGTTGTCTGCTTGACCACATAGCCAGTGGCTCCAAGCATCCAGGCCCCAAGGTGTTTGCCGGCGGCGTAATCGGCGTGGAACTCCTGACCCGAGTGGTATTGGGTGGCAGGATTGATTGTTTTCAGGTTGTACATCAGTTTCGTGGAGACTTCCCAACCGGATTTTGGCATGTAGCTGTAAGCTACAATCGGCTCAAAGCTGTAGTAGTGGGCACCGATACACACCCGCGGGTCATTCTTGTCGTAGTACCCAGTGGGAAGGTTAATGTCAAAAGCCGCTGCGGCATGCCATGTCGGGTGATGCCATCCCAGGATGAGCGGGTCGATGGTAATGTCACCGACGTTCGCCCGGCTATTCCAGCCTCCAAAGTCCATCCTTTGATACACGACCGGGACAATCACATGCATCCCCCACTCCGCCCCAAAGATCTTGAATCGAGTCATATCTATAAAACGGAGAGCGTCGAAAGCTGCGCCTACGGTCGGCGTCGCTCCATTCACATTGACGTTTTGACCTGAACCATTCTTGAGTTCACCGCCGTAGTAGCCAGAGTAGTTAACAAAGTAGAAGCCGGGCGGGGGTACGGCCCCCGCGAACCAGTTTTCCGCCCCGTTCGGGTACTGGTCGCCGCCCTCTTTCGCCCACAGGACTGGAATACTCAGAAGGCCCAGCGTGAGAATGAATACGTATTGCAGGTTCTTCATAAAGGCTCCTCTTTCCCCCATTTTGTGAACTGAAGATCACTCAATTGCCGGTCTCACTTGCCGTTCACAGGACACTTATCGGCGGGGGCTGGAGCCACTTGAAAATATCGTGCATTGCATTCGTAGTGCAGTCATATATCTATTTGTAATGCACGATAGATTTAGGATAACGGAATGTTGTGGATTGTCTAGCAGGTAAGGCGGTGGGTTATCGAGACTCAGTGCAAAGCTAACCACTCCATCGCCGCGGCTTGATTCGGAACCACCGCTATTGGTACTCCTCGGTTGCTGGCGACATTCTCGAAGAATTCGTAGATTCCCATTGGCGGGGAAATGAGCGCGATCCGGAATGACCCTTTCCAGACCTTTGCACAATGTTCGCCCAGCATAAACATGTCCATTAGTGGAATGGTTCCAGTAATCCTGGAGACATCAAGGATGACTCTTTAATGGGTACTTTTATCACTCTCGGCTTTCACTCTGTCGCAAAGGCCGAATAGACCAGCGAGACTGTATTGGCCCTCGGCGCTTAGTGACAAGTAGTTGTTCACCTCTTGAACTTGCACTTCCAAATTCATGCTGTACCTTCCTCTTCTTCCACGGCATTGTCCTCTCTGGTGAAAAAATACAATTCGAATCTCTTATCCCTGGTGATCCATACAGGAAGGTCATGGCCGGCCAGCAGCTCGGGGGAGTGATGAGCGGCGTCCAGCAGAATCAGACCTCGAACATATTCTGAGAAGTTCCCTGCGCTTCTACGGGACATCATCATTCTTCCCAGCTCGAACAACTCGCTGGTCACCCGAATAGCGTTTTGCCGGGTCTTCTTTCCCATCTGTAGTCCTCACTCGAGACAGTCATATCCATCAGTTCGCTGATCACCTTACCCACTCAATCGCCGCGCCTTGATTCGGAACAACAGCTATTTGTACTCCTCGGTTCCATGCGACATTCTCGAAGAACATGTTGAGCCCCCCCACCGGGGATATGATCGCAACTTTGAGCGCCTGCTCCCAAAACCGGGCACAATGCTCGCCCAGCTTCAGCATGTCCAAAACTGGAATGGCCCCAGCAACCTCGGTGACATCGAGGATTATTCTCTGCTTGGCACGATTCTCACTCTCCTTTCCTACTCGATCGAAAAGGTCGTGGAGATTGGCCAGACTGTATTGGCCCACAGCTTTTATTGACAAGTGGGTCTCTCCCTCATGAATCTGCACTTCCAAACTCATACTCCCCCTTTTAGTTGATCGCCTTGGTCTTGGTGGCGCCGGCCCGCGAATGAATCCTTGATTGATCTTTCTTCCCCTCATCCAAACTACGCGGCCAATGCCAAGGGCGGCAACGGACAAAGCGGGCCATGGCCTTCGTGGCCGCGTTTGGCCGCACTTGGCCATAACTTTTGCCACGGCCCACTTGGTAAATTCGTACATTTGCTTTGAAGCTTGCCCGGAAATGGTTTAAAGTTGTGGCAACGCGGGTCCCTGGAGCCTCAACGTGTCAAACGCAGGAACGTCCCCGGAGCCGAGCATTGTCACTCCCGCCCCCGGACTGCGACTCGATTCCTGGAAGGAAATTGCGGCCTATCTGAAGCGCAGCCCGCGGACGGTCCGCCGCTGGGAGCGGGCGGAGGGTCTGCCGGTCCGCCGTCACCTGCATCATAAGAAAGAAACAGTCTATGCCTTCACCGATAAGATTGATGCTTGGCTAAAGAGTCGCAGGAGGGCGGAAAGTACGGGTCATGGCCCGGGGCCCCTCACCTCAGGGCTTTTGCCAGCACTCGCTGGGATTACAAAACACGAACCCTCCTCAGGGCGGCCAATCATGATTGCCGTCCTTCCCTTCAGAAACTTTACGAGCAATCCTGCGAAGGGAACGTTTGCGGACGCCCTCACCGATGAAGTCATTTCCGAATTCGGCCAACTGAGTCCGGGACATCTCCGGGTCATCGGTTTCACCTCGGTCGTGTACTACAAGCAATTGGCGAAAAGCATCGAGCAAATCGGGAAGGAATTAGGCGTGGATTACGTCATGGAGGGAGGATTGCGCTGGCACGGGCGGCAGGTCCGCCTGACCGCACGACTCATTGCGGCGCGCGACCAGGCCCAAGTCTGGGCAGATAGTTTTGAAATCCAGCTCCCGGCTTTATTTTCACTCCAGCAAGGGTTGGCACGGGAACTTGCTGGCGCCCTGTCAGCCAAGCTCGGCTTGCCTATTACGCAGAACCCGCATCCGCAGACCACCTGGATCCCGGCGGCCCATAATGCCTACCTTTCAGGGACCCTGCTTTTCCAGTGGTCGGAGGCGGATATCAAGAAGAGCCTTGATGTTTTCAGCCGGGCGGTTGCCATCGACTCGAATTGTGCTCCCGCGTACGCCGAACTCGCCACGGCCTGGTTTCGTCTGGCCTTTTGGTACGACTATCCACCCGCCGCCGCGTTGTGGGCAACCAGGGAACTTGCCCTGAAGGCCTTGGATTTGGATCCGCAGCTCTGCCGCGCCCATGCCGCGCTGGCGGCATGGCACCTCTTCGGCGCTTGGAACTGGCCGGAAGCCGAGGCCAGTTGCCGGCGCGCCATCGAGCTTAATTCCAGCGATGGAAGCGCGTGGATGCTCCTGGCCGCGTGTCACTTGGTTGTCTTTAGGCCTGACGAGGCCGCCGAGGAGCTGAGACAGGCGTTGCGGCTCGACCCCCTGTCGCCGGTAATCGGCTCGGCGCTGGCCGTTCTGGGAATCCTCGCCCGGAGTTACGATCTGGCCATCGAGGTTTGCCGAAAGCTACTGAGCCATGATCCCTCCACGGCCCTGATTCACATGATGCTGGGGGTGTGCTTGGCACAAAAGGGCGATTTCGCTCACGCCCTTACCCATTGCGAGAAGGCCAGAGCCCTCGCCAGGAGCCAGACCATCTTTACTTCAACGCTCTGTTCTGTCTATGCCCTGGCGGGGCGACGAACGTCCGCGGAGCGCCTGCTGGAAGAGTTGGCCACCCTGAGCAAACAACAATACGTGCGTTACATCTTCCTGGCGCAGGCGGCGGTCCACCTGGGAAACAACGAATGCACTTTGGGGTGCATCGAAAAGGCCTACGAGCAGCACGACCCGCTTCTGGTTTTCCTCAACTGCGACCCAAGGTTTGAACCCCTCGCACACTCGGCTCGCTTTCGTAACCTGCTTGACCGCATCGGGCTCCCCCCCTGACGTGTCCCTGCCTAGAACGCATGTATTGCAAAGGTTGAAGAGAAGACAAGGGTCAGCTCGGACGGCGACAGAGGCACTGAGTCTGGGCTGCGGGGCGGCCACGTCTTGGTCGATGCGTTCGGGTCTGTGGCAGTGTGCGGGGTGCGGTCGCCAGGCATCGGTGACAGCAGGAACGATCTTCCAGGACACGCACACCCCGTTGACAGTTTGGTTCCGGGCGATGTGGTGGGTGACCACTCAGAAAAACGGCGTGAGTGCCTTGGGGCTGCAGCGGGTGTTGGGGTTGGGAAGTTACCAGACCGCTTGGGCTTGGCTGCATAAACTGCGCCGGGCGATGGTACGACCGGGCCGGGACCGGTTGGCCGGAACGGTGGAGGTGGAGGGGTTACCGCCATTGGACCACCTCGGGTCGAAATCCCGAGAAGTCTCCGTCCGATCTGTTGCCACGGGTCCATCGGGTTATCTCGCTGCTCAAGCGATGGCTGCTGGGTACCCATCAAGGGGCCGTCCGTATCGAACACCTAGATTATTATTTGGACGAGTTCACCTTCCGGTTCAACCGCCGGAGATCGCGCAGCCGGGGCAAATTGTTCTTTCGGCTTGTGCAACAGGCTGTCGCCGTAGAACCAGCCACCTACGCCTCCATCATCCGAACCGCCCCGGCCAAACCACAAGATGTAGGGGGTGGCTGAGTCAAGTGGATACCCCAATTCGCGTATTTCAGGCCAACAATCCCGCTCGATTGCCCTCCATAGTCGCAAAACTCGGGAATTTTCTGTAAAAAGCTCGAAAAATAGCCTGACAAATTGTCCCCTCTCCTGTGTTTTCATACACATCCCCGGAGGTTCCTTCATTTTTAACATCTCTACAGATCAGCGCCCCCCGGCGGACCACGGGTGAGCCGCCACAATTGGCGCAGGCTGGAATCTGTTTTCAACAATATCGCGACACTATCCTTCATTTTTTCCCCCCGCGTTTTTTCGCATCGGCTCCCGCAGTTCATGCTAACCCTTGTTAAATGAATGAGATAGGGTTTCGACAAGTTTCGAGTCTTAACCGCTAACACCTTTATTATGCGACACATCGCGAGAGCCGAGGCCATTGCAGCGCCGCCTTATGGTGAGCATTTTTCGCGGGTGCCCGATCTGCCGATCCTTCGTCCCACTCATAGCAGGCTCGGCACTACTTCATGAGGACGCCATCGCTTCCACCCCTTATGATAACCACTATTGTTATGGCAAAGTCAATACCCCTGCGTACGATTTGGGCTACCGGTAGCCCTAAAATGCAATGCGGGCAACGAATTGTCCGAGAAAAGTGCCGCGGGCGTCCGAAGCCGTGAAAAAATCCCTGAACGAGCAAAAGCATCTCGCGCAGAGGCGCGGAGGCCCCAAAGAAAACAAATCAGTTATTTGCTTAAAATCTCTGCGCCTCAGCGGCTCTGCGCGAGATTATCTATTTTTTCACAGCTTCTCCCGCCCGTGAAGGGTCACGGCCAAGACCCCAATGCATCGGGGCAGGTCGGCTGTGGCACAAACTGCGCGGGATGCCGTGCGGGGGCAATAGTGAACCGAGGCGGCGAACGCCGCTACAGCAACCGGCGCCACACGTAGAGAAGCGGTGATATTTCGACATTGACCTGCCGCCGGCCGTGTTTTACGATGGCACTAGCGAAAACCGGATGGGAGAGAGCCGCGTGAAGTTTCAGATTGAGCTGGACCGCGAAGAGGACGGGCGTTGGATTGCCGAAATCACCTCACTTCCTGGAGTCCTCGCCTATGGCAAGAACAAACGGGAAGCGGTGGCCAAGGTTAAGGCACTTGCCCTGCGCGTGCTTGCCGACGAAATCGAGAAAGAGAAGAAGGACAAACCCCTCGAAATCTCCATTGCCTGCTGCCCTTGAGTCACTGGCCGAGTACAAAAGCCCGCAAGGTTCTCAGTGCCCTTCTCCGAAGCGGTTGGTCCGTCAAGGCACAAAAGGGTTCCTCGCACATTCAACTTAGCCACCCCCACAAAGGTGAATTCACCTGGGCGTTCCATGCCTCGGAGGAAATTGGACCCAGAATGCTTGCCCGCATCGCCAAGCACACCGGCCTTAAGCCGGAAGACCTCTAATTGACGATTTTCGATTGGTGATTTGGGATTCTCGATTTCCGAGTTTCGATCTTCGATCCCGTGCTTCGGACTTGGGACCTTGCTCGTCACTTGTCACTTGCCTTTCGTCACTGTTCGTAGCACTAGCCACTAGCCACTAACCACTAGCCACTGTTCTCAGATGCCGCGCGGAGGCAACATTGAACTGAGCTTACAAACGTTGGCGGGCGCGAAAAGCGGCGGACCTCAAGATAGGTCCGGCCCATAGTCGCTACAGGCGACGAAATCTGTTTTCCATGATTCGCACTTCAGAATTCACCTACTCTCCGCGGTCCCGGTAACCCGTCCACTGTAACCTACCCTTCCCACTTGCGATGCTCCCACAGTAGGTGTATACAGGGACCACGACGCGGCCGCCCGAGCTAAACGCGACGAGTGCGTCTTTGAAGCACAATAAGCCGCACCCATCACAAAGAGCACAATGGATGCGGTCGCCTTAAGAGCAGGGAAGCGGTGTGTCGGATGTCCTCGAGCCTGCCGAACATGCAGTTGCCGTTAATCGCGCAGCCACCACTTTTTTGCGAGTATGCCGCCGGTCCTTGCGACCAATCCTTTGAGAACACAGTCCGCTCAGACGCGCTATTCCTATATCCGGCCGAACCCCAGATTATCGCGAGCACCATTGAAGAAGCCTTAAGGCGCCTGAAAGCTGTTGCAGGCAATAAGAACTGGCTGGGATGGAAGGACCTTGGAGTTTCTGGCCAAATAATCTTTTGCCAAATTTGCAAGGGCATGCGTTTCACGAGGTTCATCGTAGCCGATGTGACAACATTGAATTTCAATCTTCTGTTCGAAATAGGTTACGCAATCGGTCTCGGCATCCCTGTCCTTCCAATCCGTGACACATCATACATACAAGACGCCAGGACCTTCGCAGAACTGGGGCTAATCGATACTCTGGGATACTTCGACTTCCAAAACTCGTTGGAAATAGCAAACGAGCTTCTCACCAAGCCAGCACCCAGTCTCGCCTTGCCCCAGGGGCCTCCCATAAACAAAGAGCAACCCCTTTATCTCATGAAGAGTCCGATTCAAAGCGAGGGAATGGTACGTTTAATGTCCGCGTTGAAGAAGTCCGGGCTCCGATTCCGTGCATTCGATCCAAGGGAGTCGGCTCGTCTTTCGTTGCACGAGGCCTTCAAACAGGTTCAGTCGTCGCTTGGTGTCGTGGTCCACTTGATGGCTCCAAATCGCGCCGGCTACATTCCCCACAATTCACGGTGCTCCTTTGTAGCGGGGCTAGCGATGGCCGCAGGGAAGCATGTCCTGATGTTGCAGGAAACCCAAGTTACGCAGCCGATCGACTATCGGGACGTAATCCGTTGCTACAAGACTCCGAAGGCAATACCCGACCTAATAATTCCATTCATTAAGTCGGTTGTAGGGATGCTACAGGACAGCCGTTTCATTCCCACGTCTCTTCCCTTGACCCCCCTCGAGAAGGTTGACCTGGGAGACTTGGCGGCGGAAAACGAGAATCCTTGCGCTCCGCTCCTATTTCGTCCCTACTGGGCAATACAACGAGGCCAAGCGCGGGCACGCCAGGCTGGTCGTGGGTCGGAAGGGAGCCGGAAAGACAGCCATCTTCTACGGGATTCGTGCTGCATACTCACAGGAGCGGTCGCGTTTGGTTCTAGATTTGAAACCGGAGGGTCATCAGTTTACTAAATTGCGCGAGACCGTCCTAAAGGACCTTTCGCCCGGTTTACAAATGCATGTCCTTACGGCATTCTGGAATTACCTGTTGTTAATGGAAATTGCTCACAAGATTGTTCATTTCGAGGAGCCGCAATCATATCGTGACGAACGCCTCCGGGGAGCTTACGAGGCGACCCGGGCGGCTTACGAAACCTACTCTGTCTCGGGCGCAGAGCAAGGTGATTTTTCTGAGCGCCTCTTGGCACTCGTTGACGAGATCCTGAAACGAAAAGATTCGATCGGAAAGGTGGGTGCGGCAGCTGAGGTGACCCAACTCATCTACCGAAAGGACATCCGACCACTCAATGATGCCATAGGAGAATTCGTGCGCGCGAGCAGGAAGGAGGATATTTGGCTTCTATTCGACAATTTGGATAAAGGATGGCCGATATTCGACGTGAAGAATGAAGACATTTCCCTAATTAAGAGTTTGCTTGAGGCAACTAGAAAACTGCAACGGCAATTCGAAAGCCGGTCCGTTGACTTGCATGCCGTGGTTTTCCTGAGAAATGACATATATGACCACCTAATAGTCGACCCGGCCGACCGAGGAAAGGACAATGCCGCCCTGCTAGATTGGAACGACCCGGAAACGCTCAAGGAAATGCTAAGAAGAAGGATCGTTCTAAGCACGGGACTTGACGAGAGTTTTGACGAGCTATGGAGACTCTTCTTTGTAAGCCATGTATCAGGCGAAGAATCCTTCTCGTACATTCTTGAAAGGACCCTCATGCGGCCCCGCGAGGTTTTGCGGTTTATGAGAGACTGCATCAACGTGGCAGTGAATAGGGGCCATGAACTAGTGCTTGAGGACGACATTTGTACGGCGGAAAGATCGTACTCCGAGGACGCACTGGTTGATCTTAGCTTTGAGTTGAAGGATGTAAAGCCGGAATTTGGAAATGCGACGTATGCGTTCATAGGGTCATTGGCTCAGCTTACCCCCTCAGATGTTTCAATAGCGCTTGCGGAGGCAGGTATCAGGATGGAGGATGTGGACAAGGTAAAAGACCTCCTCCTATGGTTCGGTTTTCTAGGTATTTATACCTACCCAGATGATCGGGAACGGTATTCGTACCAGTTCGAACATAACGTGCAGAAGATGAAGAGCGGGCTTCAACAGTTCTGCTATTGTATTCACCCGGCTTTTCGCAAATCCCTTGAATGCAGGGTGCCATGAGCAAACGGGCGGGCGAGACGGTTGCATCTTAGCGTCTGCGATCTCCCGAGGGGACTCTCTTCCAGCAATCGGCCGCGGTCAGTCGTAATCTGGCCGTGTGCATTTCTCATTTCTGATTTGACTGATCGTGGTCGGCATTGTTCTTGCGATCCTGAGGAGGAGGTAGCCAGAGGGGGCAACAAATGGCAGATACCCGCGTTCAAGTTGAAGTGGAAGACTGGGTAAGGCGTAACTGGATGCTTTCGCACTTTGGAACCAAGTTCTCGCGGGAGCGCCTGCCGCTCCGATCTGGTGGGGTCTTTGATTTTGACGCAGTAAGCGAAGACCGCTCCATCGTCGCCACTGTCTCAACCAGTGGCGCCAAGACTTCGGGAGGAAAGCACGCCGTCGGCAAGATCCTGAAGCTACGATCCGACATGCTCTTTTTGACCTTGGTCGAGGCAAAGCGCCGGGTCATCGTTCTTACGGAGCCTGACATGTTCGACCAGTGCCAAAAGGAGGTAGCAGGAGGCCGCGTACCAAAAGAAATTGAGTTTGTTTGTGCAGTGATTCCTGAGGATCTTAGGGCGCGGCTCGTTGCAGCCCGCCGCAAGGCTTCAAGCGAATTTGATAGTGGAGCGTTGTTGGATAACTAGCAAGCAGGAATACCGCATGACGCCCGATCAAGAACGGAACCGAACCGAGACGTTGGGAATATATCGCCTGTTGTTTGAAACTTGGCGATTCCAGGTAGATTCTGGCTGGCACCGAACAAACTATTTCGCTGCGTTTGAGAC
Source organism: uncultured Acidobacteriota bacterium (assembly GCA_963804995.1). GTDB lineage: Bacteria > Acidobacteriota > Terriglobia > UBA7540 > UBA7540 > Bog-366. Next base: position 969,449 of record CAWDSK010000005.1, on the reverse strand, counting down.
GGCCCTACTACTTGGTGTTGGCAAGGTAATCCTAGATGGCTGCAACAACTTTCTTGGCATTATTGCCTGCGCATTTGGACTTGCCCTGACTGGAGTCTGGATTAGAAACGACCAGAAGGTACAATCCTATATTGACTATTGGTGGGCGGCGATCCAACAAATTGAAAAGGAATCGCTTACCTCGGATTCCACATCGAACACAAAATCCGATTTACCGAAATGGAACTTTGCGAGCAAATATGACAACAACGCTGCGGAGCTTTACAAGATCCACCGGGTGGATTGGCCGAGTTACCGTTGGTTGATGCGGTTGGTGCCCTCGCTCTTCTTTATCGCGTGGCTTTGCTTGACCTGTCTGGCCTTGAGCGCAACGTATCCGCACGGCCACGATTACAAGTTGAGGATTACTATCATGAACTGGCAGGCAATTGGATCATGCGCAACAGCGCTCGGCGTTATTTTCGTTGGCTGGCAAATTTGGCTGAGCAAGAGACAGAGCATAACCGCTTTCGAGGATGGGCTATCGCACCAATACAGAGAAATCCTTAAGACTATCCCCGTCAAGGCGCTCCTGGGCCAGACGTTGACTCCAGACGAATTCTCTAAGTGTATGGATGGAATCTACCACTATTTGGACCTATCTAATGAGCAAGTATTTCTGAGACGGAGCGGCCGTATCAGTGCGAAGACGTGGGTAAATTGGTCCGATGGCATGAAACTTAATCTATCACGACAGGCTTTTGCCGAGGTGTGGAAGATGGTCAAGTCCCAAGCGGCGGGAAGCCTTTCGGAACTGAGGAAATTAGAGGACAGCGAGTTCAAGGACGACCCCAAGCACTGGTGAATTCCGCGGCAAAGATTGATTAGCGGTCGACCGTCCGCATAGTTGTGACTATAGGCTTTTCTTATGCCAATGCCCCCGTGGCAAACGCAGGTGGTCAATCTGGATGAGGCATGGTGCTGGAGAGAAGCTTTCAGCGATCAGATTGGTTGTAGCGCGGGTGTCCTCACCCGCGTCTGGAGTTTCTACATTTAGGTCTGGCAAAGTAATATTTCTATTGACAGACCGACCTGATTTCCGTTACCTTCCTCCTGAGTCCTGGCTCCGGAGGTTAACTTGCCTGACGATCTCAAGGATTCCATTCTTTCGATATTCGAGGCCTCACTGGATGCCCAGTTGCGGGCGGTTCGCCGTCTCCGCGGCGGTTCCCCAGCCCCCGCCCCGAGGCCGCGCCGCACAGGTCTGTCCCAAGTGGACATGGCGTACGACATACTCAAGAAGGCCCGTACCCCCTTGCACATTTCCGAACTCCTGGCGCGCCTCCGCGCCGCCTTCTACGTCACCGTCGATCGCGAGAGCCTGGTCTCTTCGCTGACCAAAAAAGTCGCCCGCGGCGATCGCTTCCTGCGTACCGGGAAGAACACTTTCGGCTTACGTCCGGAGGCCCGATGACTCTGTTCGCCGCCTGGTCGGAGATCGTGGCGGACTGGGCCCCCACTTTTCCCCAGCAGCGCACCCTGCAGCGCGCCGTGCGCCAGGCCCTGGGCGCCTTGGTCTGCGTGGGTCGACGCTGTCTTTCGCGTATCCTCTGGACCCAGGGCCGCCAGCAGCGCAGTTGGTCGAGCGAATACTTTCTCCACTCGCGTTGTCACTGGGAACCGCAGACGTTGTTTGCCGGCGTCTGGCGCCGCGCCTTGCCCTATTGTCCCGGCCGCCTGGTGGGCGTGGCCGTCGACGACACCCGCCTGCGCAAGACCGGCCGCGCCATTCCCCAGGCGCGTTATCACCGCGATCCCCTCTCGCCCCCCTTTCATGTCAACCTCCTGCGCGGCGTGCGCTTTCTGCAAGCTTCCCTGCTGCTGCCCCTGCATCGGTACGCCCCCGCCAGCTGCCGCGCTCTGCCCGTGCGCTTTGAAGAGGCGGCGCCGCTGAAAAAGCCCTCCCGCAAGGCGAAAGAGGAAGCCTGGCAGGAATATAAAAGGATGCGCAAGCTCCACAACCTCTCGCAGCGTTTTGTGCAGAGCGTGGCCCCCTTGCGCCAGGCGCTGGATGCGGCCGGGGGTGGGGCCAAGCTGCTGGTGCTGGCTCTGGATGGCAGCTTCTGCAACCGCACCTGTCTGCGCGCCCCCCGCGATCGCACCGAGTTGATCGCCCGCGCCCGCAAGGATGCGCGCCTCGGCTTTCGCGCTCCCCAGCCTTCTCGCCGCTTTTACGCCCTCTCCACCTTTACCCCCGAACAGGTCCGGCAGGACGAGTCCCACCTCTGGCAGCAAACCAAGCTCTTCTACGGAGGCAAGCGCCGCCGCCTCCGTTATAAAGAGGTGTCGCAAGTCTACTGGCGTCGGGGCGCCGGCCAGATCCCCCTGCGGCTCTTCGTCGTGGCTCCTACCCCCTATCGCAAACGGAAGAGCTCCAGACTCTACTACCGTCAACCGGCCTACCTGCTGACCACCGACCTGCGGCACTCTGCCCCTCAGTTGCTGCAAATCTACTTCGACCGCTGGCAGATCGAAGTCAACCACCGCGACGAGAAGGAGACGCTGGGTGTCGGACAAGCCCAGTTATGGAACGTTAACGCCGTGCCCAAGCAACCTGCCCTGGTCGTGGCCGCCTACAGCGCGCTGCTCCTGGCTTCTCTCCAAGCCTTCGGCACCGAGCGTGGCACGGCCTATCAGGCTCTGCCCCGGTGGCGACGCAAGGCCCACCGCCCTTCCTGCCTCGACCTCGTCACCCTGCTGCGCCAAGAAATGGTCGACCACCCGGAATGTCCCCAATCTCTGGGCTTCCAACTCACCGACCGCGCCCTCACCCACGCCGCTGATGCATAATAAATGTAGAAACTCCAGGCGCGGGTGTCCTCACCCGCGTCTTCGAGGTGACGAAACACGTAAAGGGCGGGTAGGGACACCCGCGCTACAAGCTACCAGCCGACAGCAGAAAAAGGTCTTTAGTTGTCAGTTTTAAGTTATCAAGAACGGAAAGAAGCAATTTGAAAGTCAACCGGGCCAGTTAGGCAAACACCAATCGGCCCTTGGGGGCGGGGACGGAGCGGCCGAGTTCCTGGGCGGTTTCGATCCATTCCTGGATGACCACTTCTACGTTGGCGAGGGCTTCCCGATAGGTCTTGCCATCGGCCGCACAGCCGGGAAGTTCCGGCACTTCGGCGATGAAGGCCTTGTCCTCCTCGCTCCAATAGATGATGACTTCGTACTTAGGCATCTAAACCGCCTCCCAACTTGTACTTGAGTATAACATGCCGGACCTGCTTCACCTGATAGGGTTTGGCTTTGCCCCCCTTGGGCTGGAGGTTTAGAATTTCTTCGACGCCCTCTTTCCAGAAGATGTGATGACTGCCGCGAATTCGCTCAACGAAGCCCAGCCGCTGAAGTAATCCTCTGAGGTCCGCAAAGCGCAGGTTGGCGTCGGACTGTCCGCGCAAAACCTGGATGAGAATTTTGTCGGTCTCAGGCATAGGAGCGTGTCTCGGGGCGAGAGGATATCGCAGACTGGCTAAGCACGCAAACAGGGAATACGCGGGTAGCTAAAAGCCACGTTCAGTGGCGTCGTGACCAGGGGCTTTTCTCATGCCCTGCACCCCGTGGCAAACGCATGTGGTCAATCTGGTTGAGGCATGGTGCTGGAGAGAAGCTTTCAGCGATCAGATTGGTTGTAGCGCGGGTGTCCTCACCCGCGTCTTCGAGGTGACGAGACACGTAAAGCGCGGGTGGGAACACCCGGATTCGACGCGGGTGGGGACACCCGCGCTACAAGCTCACAGCCGACAGCCAGTTCCGAGTTTCGATTCCAGATTTGAGATTCTAGATTCAGGATCGCCAAATCCCGTATCCCGAGCCCCGTATCCCGGCCCCCAGCTCCCCAATCCCGCCCCCTCAGGGCGCGGTCCGCAGTTCCTCGCGGATCACCCGCCGGAGCGTTTCCTCGATTGAGGGCTTCTGTCCACCCTCGATATAGGCGCGCAGCGCGTTGTTGATCAAGGTTTGATAATTACCGCCCCCGGCGCTCTCCACCGCGTCCCGGAAATATTCCAGAATGTCGGTGTCCAGGCGAATGGTGATGCGTTCCTTGCCGGGTGGCACGGGCAGCACCGGTCCGCGTTTTCCTTTACTGAATTCGTAGGTTTTCATGCTTAAAACCGCACGCCGTGCTTCGCCACGTTTTGCCTCGCTTTGGCGCGGTCCCAGACGATCTCCATTTACTGAGCATGCATTTGTATGCACGGCGAGTCAAGGGCGAGGGGCTTCTCTGCCCGATACCCCAGCGGCAACTGCATGTGGTCAATCGGGATGAGGCATGGTGCTGAGGAAAAGCTTTCAGCTTTCAGCTCTCAGCTATCAGATCGCTTGTAGCGCGGGTGTCCTCACCCGCGTCTCCGAGGCAACGAGACACGTAAAGCGCGGGTGGGGACACCCGCGCTACAAGCCGACAGCTCACAGCAGACAGATGGCAAGTGATAGCTAACGGCCGACAGCTGACAGATGGGACAGGGGGCCTAGGGGTTAGGGTTAGGGTTAGGGTTAGGGTTTGGGCTACTGACTCCTAACTCCTAGCTCCTGACTCCTCCTAGCTCCTCTCGCCCCGCCCCGAATCCCGAACTCCGAATCCCTAGCCCGAACCCCTCGTCCCCCTAACCCCGCCGTGACACACTGCCCCGTATCGGTAATCGGTAGGTTGGCACGGGGACATGAGCCCAAAAATCGGCAGTGGGTTCACAATCACGCAATCGCCAGATCGCGAGATCACGCCATGACTCGATGAGCGGATCAGCCGACGAATCGAGGGATCGATGAGCCGACGCTCCGATCCCCAAACCGACACCTGCCCCCGCCGTGCCACACTGCCCCACTTCGGTTATCGGTGGAATCGACGCCAAGGATGAGGCAAATTGAGTACCCCGGAACTAACCGCTTGCCCCCTCACCCGGCGCGCCCCGGCTGGTAAAAGCGCCGGCAGCGCGCCACCCTCTCCCCTCGGAGAGGGCTATGCATCTTCACCTTGTGCTGATGAACCCATGGACCGATGGCCCAATCCCCCAACCGACCTGCCCCGATCCATCGGGGTCTTGGCCGTGACTGGACACGGGCGGGAGAAGCTGTGAAAAAATCCCATCAAACCTTTTACTGCGGAGACGCGGAGGCGCAGAGGTTTGAAAACAAAGGGTCATTTCTCTGCGTCTCAGCGTCTCAGCGGTGAAAATGGTATTTTTTTACACCTTCGGACGCCCGTGGCACCTCAAATTGAATCACTACCAGGGATTTAATCCCCTTGACATCCCCTTTCTTTGTTCATAATTTGTATTCCTCATTTACGCCGAGGTGTAGAAGGCGGTTCGATATCATCCATCACGAAGGGTAGGCATTATGTCAGGAGAAAAAAAGCAGGGGACGGACCAGATCACGAAGGGAATCGCTGCCGCCGGCGCCGCGGCCTTCGCGGGAATCAGCTTTATTACCGAACCCCAACGGGTCTTTGGCGCGAACGACCGCGTACGCGTCGGGGTAGTCGGGGTGCGTGGACAGGGTTTTACGGCCGTGGAGCAGTACTCGCGCATGCCGAATGTGGAAGTCGCGGCCTTGTGCGATGTGGATGATAACATTATGCGCGGGCGCCTGGCGGACATGGACCTCATGGCCCTGCCAACGCCCAAAACCTACGTCGACATCCGCAAACTCCTCGAAGACTCCTCGATCGACGCCATTTCCCTCGGCACACCCAATCATTGGCACAGCCTGATGGGCATCTGGGCCTGCCAGGCCGGCAAGGATTGCTACATCGAAAAGCCCTGCTGCCATTATTTGTGGGAAGGGCGGCAACTGGTTCGGGCTACCAAGAAATACAACCGCATCGTGCAGCATGGAACCAATAACCGCTCCGCCGGCGCCGTGATCGAGGGCATCCAAAAACTGCGCGAGGGGCTGATCGGCGACGTCTATCTGGCGCGTGGCCTCTGCTTCAACGATCGCGATACCATCGGGCACGCCCCGGTTGAACCCGTTCCGGCGGGCGTGAACTACGATCTCTGGACCGGCCCCTCTCCCCTCCACGAGTTCACGCGTAACCGGTTCCACTACAATTGGCATTGGTTCTGGGATACCGGCAACGGCGATATCGGCAACCAGGGCGCCCACCAGATCGATGTGGCCCGTTGGGGGCTGGGCGTGAAATTCCCCAACAAGATTTCGGCCATGGGCGGACACTTCATGTTCGATGACGACCAGGAAGTTCCCAATACTCTCAACGCCGCCTTCGAATTCAATCAGCCCGGGGGCAAGCCCAAGATTCTGGAATTTGAAGTGCGCCACTGGATTACCAATCAGGAGGCGGGCATCGGGTCGCTGGGATTCGGAATCGACATTCCGGGATTCCTCGGGCCTCCGCCCAGAAATCCTTCCCGCTCGCGACGCTACCGGGTCAACGGCTCCGTCGGGAATATCTTCTACGGATCGAAGGGCTATATGGCCATGTCCAACGAGGAATTCCCGTCCTATCGCACCTGGCTCGGTGAGGATCAGGAGCGCGGGCCCAGCAGCTCGCGGGAAGGAAATAATTGGCAGAACTTTATCAATTGCGTGCGCAGCCGGAAGCCGGAAGAACAGAATGCTCCGATCGAGGAAGGCTATATCTCCTGCGCTCTAATCCATCTGGCTAATACCTCGTATCGCCTCGGACGGACGCTGAAGTTTGATCCGGAAACTGAACAGGTCATCGGCGACGAGGAAGCTAATAAAATGCTGCGAGGCACCTATCGCGCGCCGTATGTCGTTCCAGAAGAAGTTTAGTCGAGATGGAGTTCCGCTGAATCCGCGGCGTCCGGAGGAAGTCTGGTCGAGCTTGAGTTCAGTTCTGCCCTGCCTGCGCCCGGCCGTGGTGTATAGCCCTTGACACTTCGGGGCCGATAGACCCTACTACAATCCTCACAGATTCCCGGTAGTGTCCTAGTTTGACGTAGCGCCGGGCTAATGGTTTTTGAATTTATAGGTTGTAACTTGTTTCGACGCCCTGAGTGTGTAAGTAACCCCTCATCCGGCCTCCTACGTCAGCCACCTTCTCCCCTGGAGCTTGTGACTTTTTCGAAGCCACCGTTACGCGGTGGGGCGGGTCAGGTAGTGGGCAGCTTGGGAAGTGCGCGAGAGGGCTCCCCTTGGCCGGTGGAGCGGTGCCGCGCGGCAAGGAGTACCGGGGGAATCCGCCCTACACCCGTGCCCGGTACGGCTGGGCAGGGCTTGGTTAGCCCAGCAACAGGGGCGCGAAGTGCATCACGTTGTAAGCCAGGGCGCACCACAGTGCCACGCAGCGTGCCTTGGCCAGCCCGCGCACCAGGATGCGGCCCAAACCGCGATAGGTGCGCAAGTCGGCGTTGACGGTTTCACTCGTCGCCGCTCTCTGCTGATAGATTTTCTTTCCCTCCTCACTTTTCATGCGTTGCTTCCACTCTCGTACGGCCTCGCTGTCGCCCTTCTGGGGCTCCAGTTCCTTCCCCCGCTTCTGACGATTTTGCGCCGTGTGCGGCGGGATGAACAGCGCCACGCCCTGCGCGTGTGCCGCTTCCAAGTCTTCCTTGCGCAGGTACCCGCCGTCCAACAAGTGCTCTTCCACCTTCCCGCCCGTGCGCTGTTCCACCTGTTCCCGCAGCGGCGCGCTCAGTCCTCCCGAGTCCGAACCTTCCGCGCTCACCTCCACCCCCACAATGGCGCGGCTCTCCGGGTCCGCCGCCAACTGCACATTCACCGCCGGGTCGTAGCCCCCGTTGGGCATCTTCATGATGCGCGCTTCCGCATCCGTCGTGCTCACCCGCGGAGGCTGCGCCGCAATCTCCTGGCCCCGTTTTCCCCCCGTCCGCTTTACCCTTGCGGTGTGCCGGCGTTGCAGCTCCGGCAGTTGCGCAATCGCCTCCTGCAGGCGTTTCTGCCGCTCCTGCGCCGCCCGCTTCCGCGCCGCCGCTTGCCGCGCGCTCAGCCCCGCTCCTTCCGGCGACTCCAGTTGCCGTCTCAACTCCGCCACGTGCCGTTCCGCTTCCCCCAGCAGTTCCTCCAGCCGCCTTTCCCGCCGAAAACTCTTCTTCCCCGCCCCCACCCGCACCCGCATTCCGTCCTGGCTGATGCGGCTGACCTTCACCACTCCTTTATCCACCAGAGCAGCGATCACTTGCGTGAACAGGGTGTCCAAGGCCTCGGCGTGATCGGTGCGAAAGTCCGACAGCAAACGGTGGTTCACCGTCACCCCTCCGCACAGCCAGCGAAAGGCCGCATGCTCCTGGCACTGCCGCGCCAGTTCGCGCGCCGCACCGATGCCCCGCACACAGGCGTATAACCACAGCGACACTAAAAGCTGGGGATCGGTCGCGTCCCGTCCAGCCCCTCCTTCCCGCGCCTTGATCGGCAGGCGGAACGCCGCTAAGTCCAAGCGCTCCACCACCGCCGCCACCCGCCGCACCCCGTGCCCCGGCCCCACCAGATCGTCCGGACATTGCGCCACCCAGGCCATCTGCTGGCGCTCCGGCCGGCGCAAACGCACCGCCCCGCGCCGCTCTGCTGCCCCCTTCGCGCCCTTCTCTTCCTTTCCTTCCGCTTCCTGACCTACCGCCGGTTCCATTCCTAATTTAAAATCATCTGAATGTAAAACGTTGTCCATAACATTTATATTAATACAAGTACCGACCCAACCGCCAGCTTTTTTCTCTCTCCGTACCTCCGCTCCCGATTTTCTGCCTCCTCCCCCCACCCATCCCCCCTCACTGGTGACCCAAAAAGTCACAAGCTCCTGGGGAGAAGGCTATTATTTCAGGGTAGTTCCGGCCACGGGAAAGTTATATCGAAGCGCCCACTGGCCGAATTGGAGACCTATCTTCTGCATATGCCGATGGAGCACCCCACCGTGAATAACAGCCCTCTCCGAGGGGAGAGGGTGGACCGCCGCCGGCGTATTCATCAGCCGGGGCGGGACGGGTGAGGGGGCACGTGGGGCATTTTTCCAAACTAGGACACTACCAGATTCCCAGGTCTGAGATTCCGCCTCTGACTCTGGAATTGATCCTGCCGACCCCGCCAGCCACGCCATAGAGTCCGAATCTCAGCAAGGCCGTCCCAGCTTTGTCCCACCATAACCTGCCCCACAAAATGCCCGACTAGGCGGATTGGTCAGGCCCCGGATGTCCCAATTGTTACCCGTAGAGAGGCCTAGCGACCCTTGTCCCACCGGATTTTGGCATCGGAGGTGAACATATAAAGCGGATAGAGTTCGGAAAAGATACGCTCAACCTCACGAACGAATCCCGGTTTGGCAAGACCGCGGGCGTTCGGCAAAAACACTTTGCGCACCACCCAGGCGTGCAGAGTCTGCCAGTCCTCATCGCGCCGCGGCAAACCTGCGTGCTGCGCCCACTCACCTTTCTCCTCACGATGCCAGTAAGTTTCGTAACGACGCCCACGCACCACGCGCGCCAGGAGGCCGTCGAAAACTTTGCGATGAGTGACCAGGCGTTTGCGAAACAAAGTTTCCAGCGCCCCTTTGGGACCACGCCAACTTCCATAAATCGAAAAGCCCACCGTGAGGCAATCCGCCGAAAGCCCTACGTATAAGCGCCCCGCATGGCCGCGCTCGTGGCGGCTGTCGTACACGTAAAGATAGAAGTTCGACTTGTAGGGGCTCTTGTCCTTGGCGAAACGAATGTCGCGATTGATGCGCGAAAAGTTACCGTTGGTCTTGCCGCCGGTTTCAAAATGCGGATTGAGTTTCACGAGGAACGGCGTCAAAGCCTCCAGCAGTCCACGAAAGGCTCCCACGACGTGCTGGTCGTAGCGAGCGCGGTTCAAGTCAAACCACGCCTTGTGATTGTTGCGCGCGAGTTCTTCGAAAAAAAGAAATGAATCAGCCGTGAATCCCTGAAAGCTAGTAGCCACAGTTGTCTCCTCACAAAGCCATTGCGATAGAACCTTATTATATCCGGGCATGACCAGCTTGGCAGAGGAACAGACTCCGGCTCCCGGCAAGCTCATATTGACGATGCCCTCGGGCGAGCCCGTGCGCATCGCTTACGACGGACGAGCCTTCCATGCCGCTGTGGAGGAAATTCCCATCGACAACGCGGAGCTTCGCCAGTCCTGGGGGGAACGCCTGTACCGCATTCTGTTGCGGGCCGACACGCCGCCCCTCCAGTCGAAGTGGACCCTGCGCATTACACGCTAGAGAATCCCGGCCATGCCTAGTGATTTGTTACTGCGTCTTTTCCAACGCAATCGCGCGGGGAAACAGGATGTTGTTTTCAAGATGAATGTGCTGGTGCAGATCGGCCTCAAACTCAGCCAAGGCTTTGTAGAGGGTCTGGTAGCTCACACAGGCATCGCCAGGTGCGGCATAGCCGTTGCTGGCCCCCCGCAAGGCACGAAGGGCGTTGCCGGCGGAGTCATGCTCATGCTCCATCATCGACACGGGGTTCTGTACGCTGCCGAAGGGTGACGACGGGATGGGCGCCTTCGCGATAGCTGCCACTTCCATTCTTATTACGTGTGGGAACAGAACCTTCTCTTCTTTCATCATGTGCAGGGTCAATTCCTGAGCCAAGCCCTGGAAAGTGGCACGAAGCTCAAGAAGTTCGGGATGATTGTTTCCATGGACAGAGCAAACTTTGTCAAAAAGTGGACCGAGCCGGGCAATCTCTTCGCGTGTGTACTTGTGGTAAGTGTTCGTGATGTGTGAGATCAGTTCGACCAAGGACTCCGCTTGCCAATCGCGGTCCCTCGGAGTAGCGCGTGCTGATTGGTCGGCCGCTTCGAGCGAGTCCAGTACGTCCCTAACCGAAAGGCTGGCCGTGCGGCAAGCTTCTTCAAGCGTCCTATTGCCGCCACAGCAATAGTCGATCCCTAACTTTTCAAAAACTCTTGTGGCGCCAGAGCTTTCCAAGGCAATCTCCCGTACCGTCTTTTCCGTAGTCACATTCATTGCATCCTCCTCGCGGGCCAGGTCCATGCCTTGCAGCCGCGCTCAACATTTCGATGTTAGTGGACCAGCAAGGGCGTGCCGATGACTTTTGTCACGCTGGCTAGAGAAGGCTGTGAGGTAGGGTGATCGATGGCTCAGAAGGCAAAACAGTAAGAGGTATCGCCAGCGTGGGAGCACTGGCGGAAGGCGACCCTGATTGGGAACACCTTGCCGCCGGTTGAGTAGACTTCAGATCGTGCCCTGACGTGCCGACTTAACGCTCGCGAACCTCCAGTTGCACGGGCCGCGCGATCGAGCTGACTTCCGGATCGTAGTATTCATACACGCGCGACTGGAAGGTGTGAGCGCGGATGGGATACTTGGCGCGCAGGCGGAACTGTAACGTGACGGTCTCGCCCGGCGTGAAGGAATCGAAGTAGAGGATGGCCTGCGTCGCCGTCAGGCTGAACTTCTCCAGGTGACCGCTCTTGCTGCCCCGCACTCTTTTCCTGGTATGCCTGCAAATCCTCGCTCAGCAGGTCGAATCCGGGAGGAATCCCCAAGTCAACCATCACCATGTTCGCGGACTTCGCCAGGTTGTTCTTGATTGTCGCGGTGGCCGTGGCGATGTCGTTCTGCGCAAGGTGCGTGCGGTCGTATGCCACATTAATGGAGAGAGCTTCATCCGCCGGCTTCTGGTCCCAGGGCAGGAAGTATCGCCCCACCACCTGGTAGGCCAAGCCACCCTTTCCCTCAAAGCGGATTTCCACGCGGTTGGCGCCCTGGGAATCGATTCCCTTGAAAACAAACTGGTGGAGCAGGTCGTTATTCTCCGGCGTCAGAACGAGCTTCTCCACCGGCTTGCCGTTCAGCAAAACCTCCAGCGTGCCGCGGACGTCCGCCGAACCTTTCTCGGTAGCGAGCAGCAAGGATCGCAGCGCCATGATGGTCGCCTGCGTCGTGCCCCACGTGCCGGACGCGTCCTTCTTTGCGGCAATGTAGGCGAGCGCCTTGCGCGCTGTGCCCGAGGCCTGGCCCCACTTGAGCAGTGCTTGCACGGCCAGCCCGGTGGTCTCCACGCTGGCGCTCGCGCCGGTGGAATAGACCGCGGTTTCCTCCGCGCTCCACCACGCCTGCTCGTCTTTTTCGGTGCGGGCATCGAGCAGCATTTGCATCGTTTGGCGGGTAAAGTCGCGGTCCTTGCCAAAGTCCGTGGCGAAGTTCGCGAGCACCGCCAGCGTGTAGGCGTCCAGCTTGGCGTTCAGATGTTTCTCGATGAACTGCTTTGCTCTTTCCACCGCCGGTCCCTGGTAACCCGTATTCTCCAGCGACCACGCGATATAAGCCGTAATCCGCAACACATCGGAGTTGTAGCGATTCGTCGCGCCTTCGTTGATGAAGGAGGTATCCGGCTTCCAACTGCCGTCCGCCTGCTGTTGCCCGGCGAGCCATTGCTGGGTGCGCAGAATCAGGTTCGGATCAACCTCGTAGACCTTCGACATGTCGTAGAACTCCATCAGGCCGTATGCCGTCAGGATCTTGTTGGCGGGCGCGCTGCCGAACCAGGAGAAGCCGCCCCCCGGAACTTCAAACGTCAGCAGGCGCTGATAGCCGTTGGCGATGTACCCCTCCGCTTTCGCGTGCACTTCGGGAGTCAGCTTCTTGGTGCGCTTCATGTAATCAAGCGCCAGCACGTTGGGATAAGTGCTGGAGGAAGTCTGCTCAAAGCAGCCGCCCGGCATGCGCAAGATGCTGTCCATGCCTTCGATAACCTGGCTCAACGGGCCGGGATAGAGGCGGACGAAAATCTTGGTGGCGTCGGGGATAGTCCCGGCAGGGAAATTCAGTTCATGCTGCACGGAGGATTCCAGGCGTCCATTGAAGACCAGATTCTGCTCGCGCCCGTTGGGAATGACTTCGATTTCCCGAACCACGATGTCAGCGCGACTGGCGCCGCCCTGCATGCGTGCGGAAAGCGTCAGTTTGAATTTCCCGATGCGCTTGGCTTCCAGCGTGAACTGCGATCCACCCACGCGCCCGGAATCCACCGCAACGGTTTTATCGGCCACATCATCCGCCAGCGAGTACCAGTCGTCGGGCTGAAGCTGCAGGCTGACGTCCCCCTGCTGGCCGGAGTAGTTGTAAACGGCCACGGGGATCGAAACCCGGTCACCTTGCGTGAGCGTGACGGGGAGATCGAGGTCCACAAAGAAATCCTGGAAAACCTTCAGGCTGGATGTGGCACTTCCCAGAGCGCCGTGCGGCGTCGAGGCCAGCATCGCCATCCGCCAAGTGGTAATGGAATCGGCCAGCGGAATCGCAATGCTGGCGCGGCCGTCACCGTCCGTAATGATTTCCGGATTGATGTAGAGCGCCTCCGGAAAGTATGAGCGCACGCGCGGGGCGGAGGAAGCCGGACTCATCCTTGGCAAGCGTCGCACTGCTGACGGGAGCGGGCGCGCCCCTAGGTGACGCGGCGGCGCGGCGCGGGCATCGCCATGCGCCGGCTCCTAACCGTCCGCCATATTCTGCGCATGGCGCGCGTCTTCAAAGACGCCGCCCGCCAATCCCGCGGCCCCAGCCCACCGATTCCACCCCTGGGCCCGACTTTGAACTTGGTCATGGTGTCGCATGGCTTCGTTCACCACCACTACGGTTTCCGCGTCTTTCGACTGAAGAAGGACGGCGAGGATGGCGCGGTCGCGTGGCGCGATCGTGATCTTGGTCCTTGAGACGCTCTCCGCACCCATGGAAACCACGACTTCGTAATTGCCGGCTGGCAGAGCACGCAATCCAAAATTGCCCCGGGCATCTACCGTCGCCGTCCTCAAATGCCTTGTGGAGAGTTTGCGTGCGCTGACCGTGGCGCCTTCCAGTACATCGCCCCTCTGGTCAACCACTGTTCCCACAATCTCGCCGGTCGAACCAAAGGGCCCGCGATCAGGTTCGATAGTTATCCCGATGCTGCTGGGACTCGAACTGGGGCGGCCCACAATCTTCCGGTGGTGAACTTCCAGGTAGATCTCGAGGTCATCTCCAGTGTCAAATTCCTTATCGGGGCCCGCACTGCGGACTCGATAGTAGGTTTTCTGGGAATCCCACTCCGCGGGTTCGACGCGCAGGCCGGCGCCCCAGGGATCGCGCATCTCAGGTGCGCCGGCTCGCGCCATCTTGCCGGCAATCCGCGCGACGTCTCCCGAGCCGGGGTTTTCCACGTAGGCGCTACTGAGTTTTTCCGCCAGGCGGCGCACCTCAGCGAGGAACTGCGTTTGGTATCGATTGGCATAATCAGCATATTTCGTCGAAGGTACGGTGCCGCCGAATTCCGTTTCAAACTTGTTGGCGCTCACGATTTCCGTGGCTGAAAACAAAGCGCGCGCGGCACGATCGCGCTGGTCAACCTTGGAGGTTTCAACCGGCTCGACGATTTCGGGCATACCGATCGAGTGGATCTCATAGCGAGGCTTCAGCACTTCCTGTTCCAGGTAGAAAAATACCTTGGCAAAACCCGGCTGCTTTTCCGCCAGCGCGAATACCGCTTCATCAATGACCTGAAGGCCCATTGCGGCACGGACCCCTTCACCACGCGCATTCGTCACGCGGAAACGGATGCGCGCGTCCTCACCGGGTTTGTAGACGGCGGAATCCGCCACCGCTTCAATTTTTAGCTCATCCGCCGGCTGTACGAACACCAGCCGATGGTCGCCGACCGGCTGTGCATTGCGGCTAAAGAGATAGGCGTTGAAGTCCACCGTCCCCGCCATTTCCGGCGTGGCGGTAAGCGTGAGCATCGCCTGGCCGTTTTCGATGTCCAGGTCGCGCGTCAGCACCGTCTGTCCTTCTTTGACGATGTCCAAGTACGCCGTGCCCCGCTGGCGCGTGGAGAAAACTTTCAATTGGATCTGCTCTCCCGCGCGATAGACGGCGCGCTCCGTGCGCAACAGAATCTGGTCCTGTCCCTCGCGGGCTTGGAGCTGCACCGTAGCTCGCAGCGTGGTTGCCCTCTTTGTCCCGCGCTTCGATTGACAAAGCCTTGGTACCTGTTAAACCCCTTAATAGAACCACACCTACGCCACCATCGTCAGTGGTCATATGCTGCTCGGGGTTTCCCTCGGATCGGACAATTAGATTGGAACTCGCGGGCGTTCCGTCTGGGTAGGAAGTCAGGATGAAAACCTGGTTCTCCAAATTAGGGATAAGTGTGCCACCTTCGGGAATTGCCGTGATAAGCAGGGGCGATTCGCTGACGGTGATCGGTTCGCCGCGGGTTTCGGCATGACCGGCGGAATCTTTCACTGTGGCTTCAATCAACACGCGCGCGGCACCCTGGCTGAGTGGGCGTCCGGCAAAGTAGGTGGGCAGGCGGAGATCAAAGTGATAGGTCCCGTCGCGATCGGTCTTACCATCGACGGAGGCCACCTCAAACACGGTGACGTCGAGGCTGGAGGCCTTGACCGTAATCTCACCATTCTCCACGGCCTTTCCAAAAAAATAGTTGGCGTGGACGGTCCCCGTCACGTGGTCGCCGGGCCGGTACCCACGCTTCGCCTTGTTGTCTGGGCCCGCGAAGTCGATCGCCACCTTGAATTTCGGCAAAACGTATTTTTGGACGTTCAGTGCGATTTCCGCTTGATTGGCTGGGACAGCGTCCGCCTCACCCATCAACGCTCGGAGGTGGTAAGTTCCCAGGTTCACCTCGTCCGCGAGCGCGAATTCGGCCGAAGCGATTCCAAACTCGTCCGTCGCGGTCAGTTTCTTGAAGACCTTGTTGCCGCGGGAATCTTCCAATTCAAAGGTCAGCTTGCGGCTGGCGGCTGCCTGGTGGTTCGACCGGTCAAGCGCCAGCGCGCGCACGTGTAGGGTCTGCCCCGGCTGATAGATTGGTTTCTCAGTTGTAAGAAGGATCGAAACCTTGTCTTCCAGGCGCATGGACTGGGTGAATTCCGTGGAGCCGATCGAGGTGTCCACGACATAACGCAGGTCATAACCACCCACCAGGCCGGCAGGAAAGCGGAACTGCGCTTCGGTGGTGCCGCGGCGATTCAGCCGCCCCGTGAAGAGGACGCGAGGCTTTTGGTTCTCGGCCACGAGTTCGATTCGCACCGAGCCCGCGCCGGTGATGATCTCATCCCTCGAATCCGTCACGATCACCCGCACCGCCGCCTGGCCACCGCTCAGGTAGGATTGCTGCCCCAAGATGTGAACCACCGGCGTGCGGATGATCTGCGAGATAGATTCCGTGCCCTCGAGCGCCTCACCTTTGCCCTCGCGGTATTCAAAGCGGTAACGCAGGCGATGCCAGACCAGGTCTTCGAGCGGCAGCGGTTTGTCGAGCTTGACCTCCTCCCGCCATCGCCCCTTCCCCTCGGCGACTTCGACGCCCCGCTCGGCGTGCGCCAGGACTCTGTCTTCCGGGTCCAGAACCTCCAGGGTCAGTTGCCCCGCACCGCCGCTAACAGCCCGGTAAGGGATGGCCACGTGCAGCATACCCTGCGTGTAGGTAGCAGTAGCCTTCTCTCCATCGGTCGCGGAGAAGGGCTGCATCACCATGAGTGAGGTAATCATCAGGGAAGCAGTGAGAATGAAGAACCAGAACCTGCGTGGGTGGTGGGCCTGCGGGGCGTTCATGACGTGTCTCCTGGGGGCGCTTGATTAGCGCCGCAACAGCTTTTTTGCACTCACAGGGAGAACGCCGCAGCTATCGGTTCTTGCAGGTCTTTGTGAAGTTGGGCTCATGCTCGTGAGACAACCCACCGATCACCGATATGGGGTAGTGTGTCACGGCCGGATCAGGTCGGTTGGGGGGTGGGCCATCGGTCCATGGGTATATCAGCACAAGGTGAAGATGCATAGCCCTCTCCGAGGGGTCGCAGCTCCGCCGTGGCGGATAAGGGTGGCGCGCTGCCGGCGCTTTTACCAGCCGGGGCGCGCCGGGTGAGGGGGCAAGCGGTTGGTTCCGGGGTACTCAAATTGCCTCATCCTTGGCGTCGATCCCACCGATCACCGATAGGGGGGAGTGTGTCGCGGCCGAGTCATGTCGGTTGGGGGGTGGGCAATTCATGCATCGGGTGATCGGGTCATCGGTACATCGGTTCATCGAGCCGTTCGAGTGATCTTCGAACCCGATATCGATTTGTGGCTCATGTTCGTGGAGCAATCCGTCGATAACCGATACGGGGTAGTGTGTCACGGCCGGCTACCGGGGGACGAGGGATTAGGGGTTCGGGATACGGCGCTCGGGACTGGGACCTAGGTACTTGGGATTCGGGGCTGGGGACTTACTGTGAGCTGTCAGCTCAGGGGAGTGCGTGTCACGGGCGGGGCGAAGTCGGTCAGGTGGGTGACCATGGCTGAATGCTCCGGGCGTCCGGACATCGCCGTGCGAGGTATTACCAGTCCCACATTGGAGCTTTTTGGTGGGAACGTCGCTCGCTATGCCCCGCGGAAAGCAACTTCTGGGACACCCCCGGGGGCCATAATGTCCGAGGGGGGAGGGCTCAGCGGCCGGGAAACGGGAGACGGGGTAGGGGACACGGGACTCGGGATTAGGGGTTCGGGATACGGGATTCGGGGTACGGGAAACGGGGCACGGGATTCGGGACTGGGGACTAGGGGTTCGGGATTTGGGATTGGGAATTCGGGACTGGGTGAGAGGAGCTACGAGTCAGGAGCTAGGAGTGAGGAGCCAGAAGCCAGGAGCCAGGAGCCAGGAGTCACTAACCCCTAATCCCTAACCCCGAATCCCTAACCCCGTAACCCGTGTCCCGTATCCCAAATTCCCAACCCCCAACCCCTAGACCAGGTCCCATTGGTCGGCTGTGAGCTGTCAACTTGTAGCGCGGGTGTTCCCACCTGCGTCTAATCCGGGTGTCCCCACCCGGGTTTTACGTGTCGCGTTACCGCGAAGACGCGGGTGAGGACACCCGCGCTGCAACAGAAAACTGAGAGCTGAAAGCTGAGGGCTGAGAGCTGTTGGCTGTTAGCTGTTGGCTGTTAGCTGTCAGCTCTTAGCCACCGTCAGTTTCCACTGGGCATCGGGCGGGAGAAAAGGCCACGGGCAGGACTTCACTGCGTGGCTACTTGTTTCCCTCTGGACTTTTTACCGCACAGCGTATATAAACATCATATACAATGAATCCGTGGACTGACTGCGTTGGGTTTGATCCGGGCAACTCCGTTAAGAACTGGACAAAGCACCGCGTCTCGGACTCCGAGTGCGAGGAGGTTTTCTTTAACCAACCCATGGTTGTTCGCCGGGACCTCGAACCCTCCCAGGAAGAATCCAGGTTCTATGCACTGGGGCAGACAGATCGAAGCCGCGGGCTGTTTGTGGTCTTCACCCTTCGAGGGAAACTTATCCGCGTGATTTCAGCGCGCGACATGACGCGCCAGGAACGGAGAATCTATTAAAGCCATGAGCAAACCGAAGAAGAAGGTTATTCCGAAATTTAAGTCCACAGAGCACGAAAGGGCTTTTTGGGCCAGCCACGATTCAAGCGATTACCTGGATTGGACGAAAGCCCAACGCGCTGTGCTGCCCAACCTGAAACCTTCGACCCGAACCATTTCACTGCGCTTGCCCGAACCTCTGATCGCCCGGCTCAAAGTCCTGGCCAACCAGCGTGATGTTCCCTATCAGTCTCTACTCAAGGTGTTGCTGGCCGAGCGGCTGAAACAAGAGGAAGCGAAACAAGTGCGGAGCTGAGGGCTAAGATAAGGCTGGCGCAGAGCGAGCCCAGCTCTGCGATTCACGCCTTTGACTATACTCGCCGATATTCCTATTGTGCCGATCTATAGACGCCACTTCGAGCCCGGCCACCTCAAGCTTCGAATTCCATTGTTAAATGGTTCGTCCGTCTTGACCATGGACCGGCTGGCTTGATTCGAAGAAATCGCAGGGCTGCGCTCGCCCTGCGCCAGCCTGCCTTGATTCCAAACTTTGGGATCGCATACCACCCATAATGCGGAACATATGCGCCACCCACGGCTGAAGACTGCCGACAAGCAACAGGTTTTGTTATCGTGCCCTTATGAAAGCAACAAATCTGTTGCTGTTGTCCGGCCTTCGTCAATTTGCGGCAACATGGAGTTATTCGATATGACTGCACCCCCGCGCGCGACGCCTTCTGCCTCCTGACTCCTAGCTCCTGTCTACCGCTTACTGCCCACTGCCTTTTGGGCGCCGTTCCTCCAACCGCCCGTCCTGGAAGATTGCTTGACGCATCGCGGCGCTGCGAGTAGTATGAATTAATTTCATACGGAGGGTATGAAGATGCCACAGGACCGGGCCGCTCGCGGTCATACAACCATTCAGGGCGCAGGAAAAGCGCGCATTACCATTTCACTCTCAAAGGACAAAGTCCGCTTTATCAAAGCCCACCGCGGACAAGCCGGAGTCTCGTCGGTGAGCGCGTTTATCGAGCGGCTGGTCGCGGAAGCCCAAGCCCGCGCCGAACTCGAAAAGCTGGGCGCCCGCACAGCACTTTATTACGATTCCTTATCCTCCCGCGAGACGGAAGAGCAGCGGGCATGGGGAGGATTGGGTGAGCTGGGACTTGCTCATACTGAGGAATAAGCCTTATGTCGATCCCCCAACCTGTTCAACCGCACCGCGGCGAGATTTGGTTTGTTCGAATACCTTCGGATCCTCCTGACAAGCATGCCCGTCCCGTGATCGTTGTCTCGCTCGACGCCAGGAATCAGCATCCGCGAGCCAGCACGGTACTGGTGGTGCCGCTATCGACGACTCTGCGCGGATTCGACACTCACGTCCGACTGGAGCCTGGCGAGACAGGTTTGGGAGAGGTTTCCGAGGCCCAAGCGGAGAACATCAGCACGGTGAGGAAGGAAAGCTTGGTACCCTCGCGGTCACGGCTCCGAGCCCTAAGCGCTGCCAGACTTGGCCAGATTGCCCGATGCGTCGTACTGGCGATGGGGATTCTGCCCGCAGACCTTTGAGCGTGTAGCACCGCCTACTGCCTACTGCCTTCTGCTTCCTGAATCCCGAATTCTAGCTCCTGTCTACTGTCAGGATTTGGGATTCCCTTTTCCCGTGTCCCGAATCCCGTCTCCCGTATCCTGCATACTGCCCCCAACCCCTAATCCCCAACTGACCATTGACCGCGTGCCTTTGCCAGCCGATGAGAACGCGAGGATTTGAAGCAGGAGGCCGCGGAATTAGAGGAGGGGTTCGCGTTATGTTTGCCCTAAGAAAACCTCTTGCAACACATCGAAGTTAATGGTATGTTAGGAAAAGCTACTGGCGGCAATCCCCAGATGGCGAGCTGGTCACCCAGCTAAACGAATCTTGCGAGGCCAATGCCTCCAAGCATTAAGGAGAGAGAACATGATTTTCCACCTGCCCGTCCTGTCCGACCAAATCCGCACCATCAAGGATCCGAACCGTCCGCAAATACGGATTATCCACGCGCTCGTGCCCGTTGGCGACCTGCCTCGAAATATCCCGATGGATCCTGACCCTCGAGTGCCAAAGGCGCACGGACCCATAATCACCAGGATTTCCAGATCTCTCGAATCGAATGATGGAAGATTCCATCTCCTCAATCGCGGGGTCACTATTTCAGCGCGCGAAGTAGAGTTCGATAGCCGTCGGAACTCCCTGAAGCTCAACATACCCGATTCCGAGACCGAAGTGTACGGCATCATCGATGGGGGTCACACCTACCGCGCCATTACAGATGTGGTCGAATCCCTCAAGCCACCTAAGAGCTCTGGTTCGCCGTCCGATGAAGATGAGGGATCGCCCGTCTTGGAGAATCAATACGTTCATCTTGAAGTGCTGGTTAATATCGAGAACGATCTCGCTGACATCGCAGAGGCACGCAACTTCAGCGTATCACTGAAGGCGTGGACGCTGGCCGGCTACCGCGATAAGTTCGAGTGGTTCCTCGACGCCTTAGGGCCGGACTTCAGAAAATACATCAAGGTTAGCGAAAACGACCAAGAGCCCATCGGCATCCTGGATTTGATCCAGGTGATGTGCGCCGTCAATCCCACGCTTTTTCCTGACGGGGTCGCGGCCGTGGAGGCATACAAGAACGCTGGAAAGTGCCTCGAATACTTTATTGAGAAAGACGATAGATACGGGTTTAGGAAACTGAAACCGCTCTGTCGTGACATTGTGAGATTGTACGACCACATTCGATTCAACTGGAAACAGGCTTACAACGCCCCAGACGACGCCGGTAAACATGGGAGACTCGGTTCGCGGAGCGTTATGCACCAGCGAAAGAGGAACCGGGCAGCCATGGCGACCTACTACTTCCTGGACCCCAAAAACGGGCCCGTCAAGGGGGAGAACCTCCCCGTCGAAAAGGGGTTCGCTATCCCTACCGTTGCCAGCCTCCGGGCGCTACTTGAGGAGAGGGACGGTAAGTTCAAGTGGTACACCTCCCCTTTTGAGTTCTTTGACATGCACGGAAGCAGGTTGGTTAAGACCGTTATGGCGGCCAACGACGCGATCGGGGACAACCCGCATGCGGTGGGCCGCGATGGGCAAGTGTATACCGCGCTGTACTCTGAAGTCCGCCGATGGTATCTAGAGGGGAAAGTCGCGAGACTGGAGGGGGCCGCTTCCTCTGAAAGATAGTTTGACACTTGCGCACGAAGCGCGAGCGACAGAGGCCGGGGTGGGCGGAAGAGCCGCACTTCGTCTCGCCAGCCGCTCCAAGCTTCTGATACGAAGGGGGGCTCATGGGGCAAACACAGGTCGCAATAGCTAGCAGTGAGATGCTGCGCTTCCGGACCGGAGCGGCAATGCTCGCACGGCTCGGATCAGAGCAGCTCCGTGACGAAATTACTGCCGTTATCGAACTAGTGAAGAACGCCTATGACGCCGACGCAACAAGCGTCCGAGTCGAGTTGCGTGGGACTGAAGAGGGGCAAGCACTTCGAATTCAGGACGACGGCACCGGAATGACAGAGGACGATCTTCATTCAAAGTGGGCATTCCTGGCAACCGAGAATAAGTTGCGCGAGGATAGGAGTCCGCTGTCCCGACGCAAGCGACTCGGGCAGAAGGGGGTTGGACGTTTTGCGGCCGAGAAGCTGGGCCACGAGTTGATTCTTCGCACGAAGGTCGAAGCCCAACAGAAGTTTCTTCAAGTCAGATTTAACTGGGATGAGCTCAGCGGGGAGCGTGAATTAGCCGATTACAGCTTTCCCATTAAGTACAAGAATCCAGAAGGCTTCGACCCGCCTCATGGAACGAGGCTCGAAATACGCAGGTTGAGGCTAAATTGGACGAGGAAAAGGATCGAAAAGCTCCGTGCGCAACTATCGAGCCTGATCGATCCAGAAACCGCAACGGATTTTAGAATCATATTCATTACCCCTTGGCAAGACCTAAACGATTCGCTCAAGAATCCCCTGCCGGGCAATGAAACTCACCGCATAGTATTTGAGGTGAGCTCCGACGGATGGGAGACTAGCGTTATCTTTTCGGAGGGTAAGGAAGCTCGCGAGATCAAGGATATTGGCCCCCCCTCCTTCGGGGCCATCCGGGGGCGGTTGCGGTACTTCGGCCAAGGGTTGACCAAGACCGAGGCGAGCAGAGGAGGAGATGCCAGCCTAGACTGGAACATGGGCGTAAGGATCTTTCGTGATGGATGTAGGGTTCGCCCCTACGGTGAGCCTGGTCCAGAAGGCGATTGGCTCCAGATTTACCGCAGCCGATACTTGAGAGGTAGCCGCTTCCGGCTAAAGCCTCACTACTTGGAGGGAACAATACACATTTCCAAGGATCAAAATCCACAACTACGGGACACCACGAGTCGGGAGGGGTTGGATGCAAATGAGCAATATGCCGCCTTCCTTGACTACATCCTCGGAAAGGTCAGTAATCTGTCCGATCTACTGCGTGAGGAAGAACTACGTGAAGAGCGCCTGCGAAGTCAAGAACGTTACACCAAAGCGTTAGAGCCCCTCACAGCAGGGCTGAATCAAATAAGGAGCGATGAGTATCGCAGAGCCGTCGAATCGTCAGACAAGGAGGTAAGAAAGAAGCTTATAACGCCTCCACCTGCACAGGAGACCCGCAATGCACATTGGGAATGCCTCGATTGTCTCGATTCGTGGAAGGCTCCAAAAGAGCAGGTCCCGACTCATTGCAGGGAATTTTCTGTGGGGAGGGACGGCCGCCCGAGCGAGAAACCGGGCTGTGGCAGCCAAAACGTGCGGCGAAAAGAGAACGTTGCACGGGACAACCTCAGGCAAACCAACCCGCCAACTCCGCTCGATGATGTGTTGGGAGGGGCAGCAGCTTATGTGTCGGGAATGCAGTTGACTCCGATTATGGACTGGGAAATGGGTGAAAGGGACGATGAGGCGGAGGTCCGAGCCGATCGTCGTCAACTCGCAATCAACGGTCGGCATCCGGCATTCCGTGTCGCCGACCTCCTTGATGGAAACAAGACGGTCGAAGGAACGGCGTTTGAAGGAGTGAAAGCGGTCGCCGCGCTTACAGTGCACATAATCGACGCTGCATGTCAAGCATGGGGGCGTTGGCATTTCGCACAATCCGCTGAGCAGTTCGGAGTGTACCTGTCGCGCGCGGCGGAGCTAAAGTCAGCTTGCCTTTCGAGCATCTCGATGTCTTCCGGGCCTTCCTAGACCGTTGGGCCGGCGCAAAGCAGGTAGGCTCAGTCAACGCAGTTCTGACTGTGGGTTCTTCACTTGACGGCGAACGCGCAGCCCGCGGGAATAGCTCCATATGAGCCCGGTTGGGAAAGCGGAGGGAATCTATGGTGTCCATGCGGTACCATAACAACGTTGTCGCGGATTTCGAACAGTTGGTCAATCGCTCCCCCCCAGCGCCGTTGCGTCCCCGCTCCATTCAACGGCGCCCTTGGTTGACTTTTGGCGGACGCCGGAGTCTGGCCTCGCTCAGCTTAGCGCGGCGTGCGGCCCCTCGTATTGGGGTGGCTATTCAACTTAGGCGCAGATCGCCGACTGAAGGTGTGAAAAAATATATAAACTCGCGCCGAGACGCAAAGCGGGTAGGCACGGACCGTGCCCTCATGTCCGTGGGCCTTTCCCTTGATGCCAAACTTCCGGTCAATTGTGGCTGCAATGTCGGCGCTCCCCGCCAGGGTGTCAGGTGCTAGGTGCCAGGTGTCAGGGGGAAACACACAGCGCCCCTGAATAGGGGGTGGCTCCTGCATTTGGGGCAGGTTCAGTTAGTTCCCGGCTGGAAGGTGTTATAGAATGGTGGGTGCTTGGGTTCGAGCGACCGCTGAGGAGGTCTGGATGCACGTTAAAGCTCTGATTGGGAAGCAGCCTGCAACCAGGCCACGAAAAGCTGCGAAGCGAGTTACCCCGACTAAAAACAAGCTCACCATCCATGACCTGGGGTGGACACGTGAGCGCGCGCGCGAAGTGCGCGCCAAGCTGACGACGTTCGCTGCCGATTGGGACGACCCCAGCATGGACGTTTACAATGAGCCTTAGACGCGGCGACTTCGCCTTGGTCTACTTTCCCCACTCCGACCTCAGGACGGTGAAGCTGCGGCCGGTTCTGGTGGTCCAAGCCGAGGAGCTCAACACCGGACTCCCGCAGGTGGTCGTTGCCATGGTCAGCAGCAATCTGGCCCGCGCCGCGCATCCCAGCCGTGTCACGGTCTCGTTGAAGGATCCGCTCGCTCTCCAGACCGGCCTGAAATCCGATTCGGTGATCATGACCGACAACTTGGCGACCATAGAACTGCAACTGGTCAAACGGGCCATCGGGCGAATGCCGCGAATGGAAGCTGTCGATCAGGCACTGCGCAATACACTGGGACTTTGAGTGGCCACGGGCAGTGCCCTTCTCTCCGCAAGCTTTTCCCCTGATGCCCAACCTCCGGTGAATAGTGGCGGCAACGGCGGCGCTGGCTTCGACGGTTTATTCCCTTCCTCGTTAAGGAGGGGATCAGGGGGCGGCGGCGGAATTGTAGGGCCGAGCAGCGCTCGGCCAAGGCCGAACGCCGTTCGGCCCTACAAGTTAAGGGTAGCGCGGACCTGTTTTGTAGGTCCGCGGTTTTTCGTGCCCTCGAATGGAAATGAGAGAATTTGATATTGAGAGCCGCGGACCTGCAGAACAGGTCCGCGCTACAAAATCAGACCCAAAGGATTTTGAGGGCGGTGCCCGCGCGCTTGAAGTCCTGGTCACTTGTGACCAAGGTTGCCTTGCGGGCTTGGGCGAGGGCGGCGGCGAAGCAGTCGGCGTAAGGAAGCTTGTACTGAGCTTTAAGGCTGGCGGCGAGCTTAGCCAGTTCCATATCAACGTCCACTATCTCTATGGGAAGCTGGGCGATGTCCTGGAGCTTGACGGCGGCCGCCTTCTCTCCGTGCGCACGCCAGATCGCGTAATAGACCTCACCCCAGTTAACCACCGACATGACGTGCGGGCGCTCGGCATCCGCCGCGTCAACCAGGAGTTTTTCGACCTTGTCGGCCCCCGCGCGGTTCTCGAAAAACGTCATGAGGGCGCTCGCGTCCAACACGTAGGTTTTCATAGGG
This sequence comes from uncultured Acidobacteriota bacterium, assembly GCA_963804995.1. Classification (GTDB taxonomy): domain Bacteria; phylum Acidobacteriota; class Terriglobia; order UBA7540; family UBA7540; genus Bog-366. The sequence goes on along the minus strand of CAWDSK010000005.1, from coordinate 943,996 downwards.
TCCGCTCGCGCTTGCGCTCCTCAAGCAGAGTGCCGAGCGCGGAGGGGTCCCCTGCGAGCGACCCGCGCAGCCCGCGGATGAATTCGCGGGTGACGGGCTGCACGATGATGCGCCCGGCATCCTCGACAAAGGTGACCCTCGTCCCCTTTTTGATCCCGAACCGCCGGCGCAGCCGAGCGGGGATGACGAGTTGTCCCTTGGTCGTGACGACGCTGGTTTCGATCTTCATTGGTCACCCACCCTGCAATGCAATGCCGTAAATTCATGTGTTTTTTAGCAAGAATACTGTTCGACTTCCCGAAAGTGACCCCTCACCCGTCCCGATCAAGTGCATCGGGACCGCGGTCCACCCTCTCCCCTGCGGAGAGGGCTATGATTCTCTTTTGCTTGCAGCTTCGCCGCACTGCGCTACATCTTACTTATTGGACTCATGTAAGTCAATCCATATAATTCCTACATAGCGAGGCAGTTGGACCAACAGCGTGGTCTTATCCCCATTGTTGAGATGAACGGTTAGGCTGGTAAAGCACGGTTGCCTTGCGAGCTTGGGCGAGGGCGGCGGCGAAGCAGTCGGCCGCGAAGGGCCGCGTCTAGAACCCTTCGCTTAAGATCCCTGCTACATCACGGCTGCCGTGCAGAATGGTAACCACTTGTATTGGCTGGGTTTCAGGTCGGTACACAATCAGGTAAGAGTAAACAGAAAAGAACCGCACGGCTGCAGAGGTCAAATCAGGCCGCCAGTGCCCCGCGTCGGGGAAGCTGGCCAGGTAGACGCACTTGCTTCGAATGACAGATTCAACTCGGTCGGCGGCTTCCCGGCTGACTTCCCGCTTCACGTAACGCCAGATTTGTACCAAGTCGCGGGCCGCCTGCGGCGCCAGGAGATATCGCCGGGTCATTCAGGTTGAGCTTTCAGGTGTGCAAGGTGAGTGTCCAGTTGGTCCTCGGGAATCCCCTCCCCCCGGTTCAGTTCTTCCAACCCTTGGCGAATCCTGGCATCCACCGTCTGGCGGTTGGCCATTAACCATTCATCCCGCTCGTGCAGCACCTCCAGCGCCCGGTCGATTACGTCTTCGGGACTTTGATAAGCGCCGGAGCGTATCGCTTCCGCAATGCGGTGCTCCTGTTCGGGCTTTAACTGAATAGCCATGGCCAAATCTCCACGCGGATGCAGCGATCAACCGCTTCTGTCAGTGTAAAGGCGACGCCCCGCTCTGTCAAACGAACCGCACGACAGGAGCGCGACGGGCCGAGCGGCGCCCGGCCTTGGCCGAATGGTCGCCGATCTTAATGGCGGGCGGCCACTCCTCACTGTAACGGTCGCACGCGCTCATTTGTTCGCGTCCGGTCGCTTGCTTAACCGCCGGAAATATTCCGCGACCGATTCCTGATAACCGTCGGGGACGTGCAGGGCATCGCCGGTGCGGACCTGTCCCTTCTGCTTATCGTCCATTTCGCGGCGGATTTGCAGCTCAAGTTTATCCACGCTGGTCTGCACTTGCGCGCGGAGTTGTTCAAGCATCGCCGGGTTGCCGGGGAAGCGCCGAGGGTCCAGCCGGTTGAGCTCCCGGAGCAAGTCTTGAATATCGCCGAGCGGCCCGGGCCCGCCGCGTACGGTCTGGCGCAGCTCGTTCAAGTCGCGCAGAGCCTCCTGGTAAGCGCGCTCGATGTCAGCTTGAGTAGTCGGAGTTTCCTTGCGCTCGCTACCCTGCGGCCACGACTGGCCACCGGGATCGTACCCGCCGTAGTAGCGATCACCGTCCCAGCGGCCGCCGCCATTTCCCACGCCACTGCGCAGATTTCCACCCTCGCGGCCTCCGTCATTTCCGGGACCATTGGGCACATTTCCACCCTCGCGACCCTGCCCCGGTTGGCCACCATGAGCACTCGGACTCCGGGTAAGCGTGTCGAGTTGGCTTCGCAAGCGCGCCACGCGGTCCAGCGCCTCTTCCGGATTCTGCTGCCCGCCACCTAGCGACTGTTGGGCCTGGCGCAGTTGATCGTTGAGGTGGTCGATGCCGGCGGTAATAGCCGCCTCGCCGGGATTCGGCATGCCGCGGCGGATCATGTCCGCGCTCCTCTGGATGCGGGTTCGGAGGTCGGATTGCTGCATCTCGCTGAGAGCGTCGCGGAGCTTCGAGGCCGCAGGGCGCTGTCCCGAAGCGAGCTCGCGCGTGGCGTCCTGCATTTCCTTCTCGAGGCTCCCAAGCTCATCCGCCAGGCGTTGCCGGTCGCCCGCCAGCTTCGACAATTCCTGAACGGCCGCGTCGGATTGACCCGCGCCCGAGCGCTTGGCGACCTCGGAGGGATCGAAGGCCCGCCGCATGCGCTCCGCTTCGGCGCGTTGCTCACCTGTCAAGCGCTCCCCCTCGCTAGCCAGTCGACCGAGCCGCTCGGTAGCGTCCTGCTTTCGCAAGCCATTGAGCAGGTTTGAGGCTTCGCGGAGGCGCTCGGCGGCGCGGCGCGCGTCAGCGCCACTTTGCTCCGGCGAAGCGGCACGTCGCATATCGTCATTGGCCTGGCGAAGCCGGTCGAGGGCCTGCTGGACTGGCGCGTCCGCCGTGCTCTGCCCGCGCCCCGACGATGACTGGCTGGATGATCCCGAGGCGCCTCCCTGCTGCGAACCGCTCTGCGCGAGCTGCCGCCATCTCTTCCTGCAACTTCTCGGCTTCGCGGCGCAGCATCTCCTGCTCCCAACGAGTTTGGAAATCTTGAGAGTTGCGGTGCTGCTGCTGGGCCAACTCCTCCTGCCGGCGAGCCAATTCATCCAGCTTCTGGAGCGCCTTGTCAATCTCCTCGCCACGCTGATTGGCGGAGCTGGCCGTCTGTTCGGTCTCGTACTGGTTCTTCTCAGTGTCCAACTCGAGGTCGAAGAGGCTCTGGAGATCCCGGCCGGACCTCCCCCGCCACCTCCCCCCTCGGTTGCCGAAGGCCACTTCGATTTGGCGGAAGGTCGCTTCGGCCCGCAACAGAAATTGCAGGGCCTTCTGCTCATCGGGGATGGCTTCCTTCCACTTTTGTTGCTGAAGCGCTTGAGAGGCAGGGGCCATCGCCTGCGCGGCGGCGTTCATATCCTGCTGGAATTGGCTGAACTCCTCATTCTCTTCCGTCAGCTCGCGCCTTTCCAGACGACCTGCCAAAGAGAGAGACTGGTCGCGCAGCTTGGCTTGCACGCCGGAAAGGAATTTGGCCGCCTCGGTAAGGTCCTGCTGGGAGGCGGTCTTACTGAGCTGGTGCTTCCAGGTCTCGGCGATGATTTCCTTCTCGCGCTGGGAAATCTGCGATTGTTCGCCCCCCATGCCGCCGCCCCCGCCTCCGCCCGTTACCTGGGATTGCGAGTACTCCCTGGCGAAGGGCTCGGCTTGGATAAACATCATGTCGGTATGGGACTCAGCCCGCGCGTCCCTGGCGCTCGCATACAAGCTCACCAAGTCACCCGGCACCAGCTTGAAGTCCTCTAGAAAAAGAGTCGTGGAACCCTCCGCCTCCTTCGCGCCCTTTTGCTTGAGCAAGCTGTGAGGTTTTCTCCGGCCCACCGTTAACCGAATAGTGAAGGGTCAAGTCGCTCAAACCAAAATCATCCGTAGCCCGTACGCCGACCGTGACTTCCTCGATGGGGCTGGCGTGGTATTCGCTCGCGGGCCGCGTAATGCGCATATCCGGCGGATTCACTTTGCGCGCTTCGATGAAGAAGTCTTCGGACAAGCGCACGGGCTGCCCCTGGTCGAACGTGGCGACGTGGTACAGTCCATCCTTTTCAATCCGCACGGCGCCCTTGTGAAAGTTGTGATCGCTGGCGGCGAGGTCAATCTCCTTTCCACTGTCGAGCGCGAGGAAGGCGTGGCCCACCGGCTGGCTGAACAATACGCTGAGGTCCGCCTCGGTGCCCTCCACGGCGCGCAGGTCGCCGCCGTGCTCTTCCACGGAATCCTTCATCCCCGTCCAGGCCGGAAAATGGTAGGTCACGCGAATCTGCTTGACCGAGGGCAGATCCACAACTCGAAGTTTGATAATTTCGTGAGCGCAAGGGGTCCGGCTTCAATGTAGTACTCGACGCTTTCAGGAAGCCCCGCGAATAGAAATTCAAATCCCGCGCCCGCAGATTGCCGCTGCATGGTGACCTGTTCCCACTTCGAAGCGCTTTGATAGCGGGCAAAGAGGCGGGCGTTCTCCACCTGGCGGCCGATAACCTGCGCCGTGACCAGTTGGTTGGCACTCCGGCGCACGGCGGCGTCACCAGGACTCACTCGAACGTCATAAAACGGAGCAGCGCTGTGGAGCGAGCCGGCCCATAGCCGCCCGGCGCCGTAGCCGAGATATCCCGGGCCGGCAACGATCAACCAAATCAGCACGACCAGTGACACGCCGCCGCACGCAATCCAGGCTGCAAGTTTACCATCCGGAACCAGGGACGCAGGTTCGGCCGCACGCGCGACTTCCAGAGTATCCGCTGCCAGCAACTCCAGAAAGGGATCACGGTCACCCTGGTCGCGTTCGGCGAAAGTTACCAGGCGTTGATCGAATTGCGGAAAAACCACCTCCGCTTTACGCGCCGCCCGTCTCCGGTTGAGAGCGCGCCAGGGCAAGGCCAACCCGTAGCCCACTGCGGTGGCAAGCGTGAGGATGAGCACGACGCGGGCGAAGAGAAGGCTCACGTCGGAGAAAGCGAAACGGTTGGTGATCAGGACCAGCACCACGGTTGTCATCAAGGCGACCGAAATCAAGACGGCCACCCCGCGCATCACGGTTCCGAGGCGTAGGCGTCCCTCAATCTTCTTGAGGTAGGAAGCGAGCTGGTCTCGTGAGTTCATGGCTCCTCCCGCAGCTTGCCCAGGTATCGGTCGCTTACCAATGATTCCGCTACCGCTGCCACCAGAAGGAGCAGCATGAAGTACCACCAGACGCTGTAAGGCTTTTTCTCTTGCTGCACTGTCCCGGCCACCGAAGCCGGCTGCGGGGTTGGTGCAGCATTGCCCCGCCAAAGCGCCAGAACATCATCAGGGATGACGTCGAGGTCGGACTCGCGGCGGTCCGCGTTGACGCCGATGACCTCATGGCGGCCATTGGCAAGGCGCATTTCGTAAAAGCCGGAGCGGCTCAACCGGAACGTCGGGGTGGAAGCCGCCTCCTTCAAGGAAAGGGGGCGGCGCCCGTCGGGGTCAACCACCTCGACGCTGGCGGCATGATCCTTGTCGGTGCGCAGCTCAAAGAAGGAATCGACCACGCGGGAGCCGCTCCGCCGCTCCGCGCCGGAGAGATACCGCGCCGTTTGCTCGACAAAGGGGACGAAGGTCGGATGCATCGGGAAATCATTGGTGAGATTGTCCAGGCCCGAAGTGAAAAGCAGAACTCGCCCCTCACTCAACTTCTTTTCCACCAGCAAAGGCGTCCCATCGGTGAGGCGTGAGATAACTCGCGAATTGGCCGTGTCGGGCTCGACGGCAAAGTAGAACTCCACGTTGGCCCAGCGCTCGGCCTTGGCAATCGAGGGATAGCGTTGGATCAGCTTCGCCCACGGTCAGGTAGCGCTGGCCAGCGCGCGCATAATTGCGCGAACCCCGGATGTCACCTCCGAAGACGGGAATGTGTGGACGGCGCGCCGCGGATGTGCCGAGAGCAATCAGGATACTCCCGCCGCCGCGTACATAGTTGAGGAGACTTTCTTCGTACGCAGAGGGCAGCGATCCAACGTCAGACAGAACGACGAAAGCATACTGCGAGGGTTGCGTGTTCGCGGCCTGGTCGACCGTAAGGGTTTCCACCGTGAAGGCCGCTTCCGCCGCCGAGGCGAGGGCAGAGCGGAAGTAGAGGGGAGAGCGCGAATCGTTCTCCTCGTGGACGAAGAGAACCCGCTGGGGGTCGGAACGCTCGACGGAAAATAGGAACTGATCGTCGGCCGCTAAGGAGTCTGCCGAATCAATCCTCACCTCACAACGGCTGAAGCCGTAGGGCACATCCAGGGAATCAAACTCCACGGTCGCGCGACCATCGGCCGGTACGCTGACGCTGCGCGTCGCGAGGGTCTTGCCATTGACAACCAGGGAAACGGTTCGGGTGGCCGCAGGGGTGTGGAATCCCGCAACCACGGCCTGGACGCGAGCTTTCTTCGGGTCCCAAACCTGGGCCGGGGCAGTGACGCTTTCGACCGTCCAGTTGGGCGCTGCGCTCTTCGCGACCGCATGCGGAACAAGGGTGACGTTCGGTGGCAAGGTCATTTCCTGGAAGCTCGCCGGCAGGTTGGATTTCTGCAGGTCACTGAAGAGGTGCAGCTCAACGGGAGTACGAACTGTTTCCGCCAGGGAGCGCATGCCCCTGGCGAGATCGCCGAAACTCGCGCGGGAGTCGCCAGGCGTGACGCTTTCCACGGCGTTCCGCAACTCCCCTGCTTCTTGAGTTTGCCCGGTCAACACGTGGAGCTCAGAGCCAAGCGTCATGACCTGAGCCCGGGTCCCAGGATTCCGCGACGCCAGCACGGCAAGCGCGGCCTGCCGCGCGTCGGCCAGGCGCGACCCGGCCCGCATGCTGAAAGAGTTATCGATAACCAACAGAACCAGTTTATTGCCGCCCATGCCTGCCACGGAACGGTTAATAAATGGATTTGCAAATACCAGCGCCAGCAATAGCAGAACCGCAACTCGCAGTGACAGCAGCAGCAGATGACGGAGGCGGCGATGCTTGATCGAACTTTGGGTGCGCCGCTCGAAAAACATGAGCGAGCTGAACGGCTGGGGATCCGCCTTGTGACGGCGGAGCAGATGGAGATAGATGGGGAGCCCCACCAACGCCGCCGCCGCGAGGAACCATGGGGAAAGCAAACCCATTACGCCCTCCCCTGTCGAATCGCCAGGTACTCGCGCAGCGCGTCGTCCAGCGGGCGGTCCGTCACCAGCAGATGGTAGTCCATGCCTGAGCCCCGGGCGCCATCCCGCAGCGCCTCAATGTGCGTGTCAATCTTCTGCGCGTACTCCTCCCGGGCATATTCGGGGCTGACCTCCAAGGACTCCTGGGTCTCAAGGTCGATCAAAGTGGTCGGTCCGCGAAATTCCGGGCGAACCTCCTGGGGATCGAGAACATGAAAGAGGACCACCTCGTTGCCGCGGAAACGCAGGGGTTCAAGCGTCCGGATGATCCGCTCGGGAGTTTCGTAAAAGTCAGAGATGATGACAGCCACGCCCCGCCGCCGCAGAAATTCCTGGAAGTGCTCCAAGGGTTTTGCGTAGTCGGTGCGCGCGCGGGGCTCCGCGTGCTCGAGGCCGCTCAAAAGCCGGTGCAACTGCCCTTGACGGTTGGAGGGCCGGATGTAATTGCGGAGCTCATCGTCGAAAACGATCAGGCCGGCAGCATCGCGCTGAGTTTGGGTAGTGAGATAGAACAGCGCGGCCGCCGTGTAACGCGCGTAGTCCATCTTGCTGACGCGATGCGAGGAAAATTTCATGGAGTTACTGGCGTCGAGGAGCACGGTCAGCAGGGTGTTGGTTTCACCACGATAACGCTTCAGGTAGGCGCGCTCGGTGCGGGCAAAAACATTCCAGTCGATGTGGCGCACGTCATCGCCGGGCGCGTAGGCGCGGTATTCGGCGAACTCCTGGCTGAAGCCGAAGTTTGGCGAGCGGTGGAGGCCGGCGATGAATCCATCCACCACGGTCTTGGCGATAAGGTCCAGACCGGAAATGCCGGCCAGCACCTCCGGATCGATGAAACGTTGCACCGTTAGCCTCCCGCCGGTGGCGGCATATGTTCAAGCAAGCGGCGGAGAATTTCGTCAGAATCGATGCGGTCCGACTCCGCATGGAAATTCAAAAGAATGCGGTGGCGCAGGACGGGCGTGGCCAGCGCCGTGATGTCGTCGTAAGTCACGTGGTAGCGGCGATGCGTCAGGGCACGAGCCTTGGCCGCCAGCACAATGAATTGCGCGGCGCGGACGCTGGCCCCGTAGTTGACGTATTTCTTGACGAAATCGGGCGCCGTCCCGCTGTTCGAGCGCGTGGCGCGGACCAGGCTGACGACGTAGCGGGCCAGCGAGTCGGCGATCGGCACCATCCGCACCAGGTGCTGGAAATCGAGAATCTCCTCGGCATTGGTAACCGCCTCCACCTTGGGCACGCGCGTGGTGGTGGTCAGGTCGATTACCCTCGCCTCGTCCTCCGGACTCAGGTAATCAAGGAGGGTGTTGAACAGAAAACGGTCGAGCTGCGCTTCGGGCAGCGGGTACGTCCCTTCGAGTTCAATAGGGTTCTGCGTGGCCAGCACAAAGAAGGGCAAGGGCAACTGATAGTGGTTGCCGCGCACCGTGCAGGAAAGTTCCTGCATGGCTTCGAGCAGGGCGGCCTGCGTCTTGGGCGGCGTGCGGTTGATTTCATCAGCCAACACGACATTACCGAAGATGGGGCCCTGGACGAATGTCCAGCGCCGATGGCCGGTGGTCGGGTCTTCCTCAATAATATCCGTGCCGGTTATATCCGATGGCATCAGGTCCGGCGTGAACTGGATGCGCTTGAAGACCAGTCCCAGCGTCTGGGCGATGGTGCGGACCATGAGGGTCTTGGCCGTGCCGGGCAGGCCGGTGATAAGGCAATGGCCTCCCACAAAGAGCCCTATGAGAATCTGATCGAGAACTTCTTCCTGCCCGACGATAACTTCCCGGACCTGGGTGAGAATTCTGTCCCGCACCAATTGGAACCGCTCAATCCGGCTCTTCAATTGGGTGGAGTCCAGTTGCATCTCAGTGAAGGTAGCCATAATTCACCTTTTCGCTGAATCCTGAAGTTCCAACAATAAGTTTTGCGCCGGCCGGTAACCGGGCGCGGCCTCGAGCGACGCCAGCACATGTTCCTCCGCCTTGTCGCGCTGGCCGGCGGCGAAATAGGCCTGGGCCAGTCTGAATTGGGCGGAGGCTGCATCGAGAGGGTGCAAAGCCACTACCGCGCCGCATTCGCGGATGGCGCCGGCGTAATTCTTTTGCGTAAGCCAAAGGCTGCCGAGGTGGCGGTGCAGGTCCTCGTCGCCCACCGGATAGATGTAATTGATCCGGTCCAGCGTGGCAGCAGCTTCCGCGGGCTCGCCCAACTCCTCTTCGAGTGAGGCCAGCTCTTTAAGCGTTGACGGGCTCTGCCCTCCGGCTCTTTCATACTCCGTAAGCACCGCGGCGGCGGCCTGCTTGTTCCCCTTGGCGAGCTGGGCCTGGGCGAGGAACTCATAAGCGTTGGCGCCCTCGACATACTGCGGATACATGCGGCGAACTTCCTCGCCTTCCCTCAGCACCTGGACGTAATTGCCGTCCTTGGCGGACGCGGCCAGAGCCTTCAAGCTTTTGCGCCAGTCATCGAAGCCCACGGCAGTCTTACCAAGGTCCCCGTAAAGCCACGCCTGAAACTGTTTATCGAAATCCTCCGGCGACATGCCGAGGTTTTGCTGAATGGCCTCGGGCGTGGTCTTGCGCTCGGCAAACGTATGCACCATGTCGAGAAGCTTGTCGTTACCCCAACGGCCCTGGATGTAATCGCAGATGCGGCCTGCCTGGAAATAGGAAACCAGAACCTGCCCGGGATATTCGGGGCGAACAAAGCTGCGATCGAGTTGCGCGACGGGGAGCAATTTCTTGTCGCGCAGGGCGACGAGAATGTCCGGGGTCACACGGCTGCTCCATTCGGGAGAACCTTCCGACTCCTCGTGGACGGCCAGCCCCTCGGTGAACCAACGCGGCACGCGGTGGTGGGTGGCCGTGAGGATGTAGACGTGGCTCATCTCGTGCCACAGCGTGCTGCCCCAATTGAAGTCGCCGGGCTTGCGGCCGGAGGGGCTGTCCATAGCCACGACCTCACCAAAGGTCACACCCAGGGCGCCGAGCCCGGGCATTCCCATGGTTCGAACCGCGAAGTCCTCGTGGTCAGGGTAGACTTCCACCTGCACGGGGCCCGGAAGTTTCATCTGGTATTTCTTCTCGTACGTGGCGATGATGCGCTTCAACTCCTCTTCAAAATAGGGGCGCAACAGCTCAGCTTCTTTCTTGTGCAGCTTCAGGATCGTGGTTTCATCCCGAAAGGTAATATAGTTCTTGTAGCTATCCAGTAGACGAAGGCTGTCCACCGTGGCCGCGTCCCGGTAACCGTTGGCATAGCACATCTCAAGCTGCCGGCGCGGTTCGTCCTCCTCCCCCAAACGCATCAGGTTGACCCCGAGCGCGGAGCGAGCCGACCAGAGCTGCGGGTCGAGTTCGAGCGCCTTACGGTAATAGGCAATGGCATCCTCAAACCTGTAGTTCAGCAGCAGGTGGTGGGCGACGATCGAGCAGCCCTGACCATAGGAGGGATTGACCCGGCGGATTTTCTCGAGCCAGGCGTCGGGTGAGCGATCCGCCAGCACCTCAACCGCCGCATGGATCGCCAAGGCGTCGAGCGTGTCGGGAGAAAGCTTGAGGGCCTCATCCGCCTGATGAAGGGCCTCTTCCGGGTCCGAATTCTCGAGCGCAAGATTAGCCATTAACTCATGGGCTTCCCGGAGCTTCGGATCAAGTTCCAATGCTTTGGCCGCCCATTTCACTGCCCTGCTATCGAAGCCATCCGCACTGACGAGAGCAAGGCCCAGATAGGCTGCGGCGTTCTTAGGGTCTCGCTCCAGGGCTTCTTCAAATAGGTTTTCAGCCTCGGTGTTATTGAACCGCTCATGCATCAGGCGGCCCCAGCGAACGCGGTAATTGGCATTGCGATCGTTCTGGGCCACCGCATCACGAAAGTGATTGTTGGCCTCCTGGTACCTTTCGAGTCCCCAGAAACCTTCGGCTCGGAGGTAGGGATCGTGCGCCGCCGTCAGCGATTCGTAACAGGCGCGCGCCTCAACCTGGCGGCCGTGCATGCGGAGCTCATGGCAATCGTCCGGGGTGGCGGCCCATGCGAGGCTCGCGCCCACGATCCCGATCACCCAGAAGGCCCGGATTGGGTTTAAGCGCGTCACTTATCCAACTCCTGCTGAATTCGCGCCAGCTCAACGAGCGCCTCGGTGAGCTGCTTTTTGTAATCGTCCTCCGTCATGGCGGCTTTCTGGTACTTCAAGGTATCAATTTGCCGTTCGAGTTCCTCCTTCTTGGCGAGCAGGGCGCGCTTGGCCGGATCGTGCGCGGCTTTGTCGGCGGCGCCGAATCGAATCAAGGTGAAAGTCGAAAGCAACAATCCCTCACCGGTTTCGCTGGAGGGCGGGCGCACGGCTTCGTTCTTGCCTGTGTCCTCGAACACCGCGTGTTCCGTAGCCAGGCGCTTCTCCGATTCGTAATAGGCCGCGGTCTTGCGGTCTGCATATTGGAACGCCTCGAGGGCGCTGATCGCCTCGTTTTTGTCAACATCCGCGTCGGGGTCATGCAGCGCTTCGACCCAGTAGCGGCAGAAGATGGTGGCATTCTTTTCGGTTCCCGACTTGGTGGCGGCAATGACAGCTCGGCCCGCCCGCTGCAGGCCGGGAATGGAGCCGCCACTCGCACTCGTGGTGTTAACGATCAATTGGCGTTTGGTTGGCACGCGATCACAAAGCCCCGCCAGTTCCTCAGCGGAGATATCCGGGCCCACGAGATTGAATTTGTACTCCATGCCGTCGAAGGAGCCGTGACCGATGAGAATGAGGACGAGGTCATCCTCCGGCTTGGCCTGGCTCGCGATGACGCCGAGGGTTTCGGTAAGGCGCGCGCGGGATGCCTCCTTGCCCGTCAGCGTATAGACATGCACATCGCCTCCCGAGGTTTTGAAGACCTTGTCGAGATCGTTGGCCAGCTCCGTGAAGCGTTTGTCGTACTCCGGCTCGCCACCCAGGCCCGCGACGGTGAGGTAGTATGCGGCCCCCTGCGCCGGAAGCACGGACAGAAACAAGAGTATGAGCGACCAGCCCCAAGATGCAGTTCTCACACGATCCCCCACCTCCGGCGCAAGAGCCATTCGGAGCAGCGCAAGACTAAAATCAGCAGGAAGACCGCCGGCATGTTCCACAAATCCTTAATTTGACGAAAGCTGATACCCGCCTCGGAATAGGGGATGTCGCGGCCGAGGCGAGAAAGCTCCTGGGGCTGCCAGTACCGCCCCCCGGTCTGACGAGATAGTCTTTCCAAGAGTTCGCGATTCTGCGCGAGGTGAAAGTTCTCCGCGACCCCGTCCATGCGATCGATTGTCAGGGTGTCGCTGCCGAGATCGGCATCCGCGCGCTTGGCGGTTACCAGGACGGAGTACGAACCGGGCCGGTCCGCGGTCCAATCGGCCTGGAAGACGCCCGGCGTGTTCGGGTCGGGGGCCAAGTCAAGCGTTGCGCCAGCGCCTCCTGGCCCCGAAATGTGCGCCTGGGCCAGGGCGTCAGGGGCGGGAGCGAAATCCTTGTCGCGGACCTCAGCCGAAATTTTCACACGCCCTTCGTCAAACAACATTTGGTTGGGGACGGTGGCGACGACGTGGCCCGGAGTATCCGCAACGAGCCAGCGCAACAGTTGTTGCCAGAAGGCATCATGCGTGTGGTCTTCCAAGGGCAGAGTCATCTGCCAGCGCCACGTCCCGCCCGTGGCCAGGATGGCCGTGCGCCCGCGCCCGTAATTCTGGGTGATGAGCAACGGCATCTTCCGCCCGCCCGCGTTCATTTCAACCAATACCGCTGCGCCGGGTTTGGGTGTGCCGGGATCCTGATAATCCGCGAGGTAGGGAACTTTCTTCCAGCGCGCCAGGTTGCGCGTCGGGTCTTCGATCAATCGGCAAATGATGCTATCAGCTCCGGCGAGCTCAAGCGTGACCGTGGCAGGGTCCCGGTGGAACGTTCCCTTCCGGCTGGGCAGAAGAACAGGAAGAAGATCGGTCAGGCCGGAGGCTCCCCAGCCTCCATCCGCCAGTGCCGAGCGGCCGCCGAGCAGCAGCAGACCGCCGCCGCGACGGTCGACGAACTGCTGGATCAACTCTCGTTGGGCGGGCGTGAAGTAATCCGCTTCGACCGAGCCGATTATCAACCCCTGGTAAGCGAAAAGCTCTTCGGCGGAAGCTGGAAACCCCTGCGCCAGTTCCTTAGGGTCGTCGATTCCCTGACGGTAGATTTTGTTCTCCGTCGTGCGCAGCATAGAAACCAACTGCACCACGCGGTCATCCGACTGCGCACGCCGGATGAACTTGTACTCCCAACGCGGCTCACCCTCCACGTACAGGATGCGGCGCCGGCTGGATTCAACACTCACCAACCGCGTTACCGCGTTATTCGAGGGATTTTCCTCGCCAGGAAGCAAGTCAATGGAGAAGCGGAGATCCTTGGCTCCCGCGCTTCCGGCGTTGAACATCAGATCCTCGGTTTGGATGACGCCATCACCGGCAAAGGTGATGCCCCGCGATGCCAGCGCCGTCGCCCCATCGTGAACCCGGAGCGTGGACTTCCGCCCGGCGTAGCCGTGCTGGTGGAAGCGGACCGTAGCCGCCAGGCGCGAGTCGGCCAGCGCGCGGGGCGCCACACTCGCGTCGTCGATTTCCACATCCTGCGCCATCTGTTCGCGGCCGAAGCCGACGGTGTGGACGGGAATCCGCCGGGAACGGAGAGCCGCGATAGTGTCGAGGTCGACGCCGCCGGAATTGTCGGACCCATCACTCAAGAGGACAACGGCGCCGATGGGTAAATCGGTGGTCTCCTCGGTCAATTGCTTCAGGCCCGCGCCGATGCGCGTCACGGGGGTCGTGGCCTGCAATTCTCCCAAACTCTCAACCCGCGTTACCTGACTGTCGAGGCGATAGAGGCGAGTCTGGAACTGCTTCTGGAGTTCCGCGAGTACGCCGCCCTGTAGGACTTTGACGGCCCGGTCGAGGCGGGTCGCGCCGTCCTCCAAAGTGGACATGCTTCGGGAGTCATCGACCAAGACTGCGATGATGTTTTTCTGGGGCTCAAGCTGAGCAATGATGATGGCGGGCTGCCAAAGCAAGACGAGCAAGAGGGCAGCCAGGCAGGACTGGAGAAGCCAGATCACGGCTGCCCGCCAGTTCTTCACGCTGGGGGCCGCTTGGGGCAGACGCGCACGGATCAGCCCCGCCAGGGCGCCGGTCGTCGCGAGGAGAAGCAAGCCCAGAAGCCACTTGGGCCAACTGCTCAACAGGACGAATTCCCCTCGCGAGAAAACCAGGCGTGGGTACTTGAAAAAGAATTGAAACATGCACGGGACCACTGACCGCTCGGTTCGCTTCCTGCGAGACTCGTCTTCCGTGCGTTAGCGCGTTCGAATAGTTTCGAAGCCCTGATAACGCCTATGTAGGATGCCCTGATCCAGCCGTTGGATGTTAAGTAAATAGAATACCAGAATCCCTCCTTCCCTTCCACTTGACGATTGCGGAGGGGTGCACGACGAAGGAGTGAGCGGGCTCACGCCCCCACCCTGTGCGCCCGGCGTTCCCAGAAGTCTTCGAAGCGACCGCTGAGTTTGTAACACCGCAGAGCGATGATGGCATTGGAGCCGCGCACGGTCCAATGCATGCCCGAACGTTTTAGGCGCGACCCCACGACGACCCTGCAACCCGCCTCCAGAACCCCTGAGGAAGTACACAGGTGCTGGGCATGAAATTCCGCGTAGCGCATGCGGTGCCGGTTGCGCTGCAAGTACTGAAGGCAGTTGCGGGCTTCCGGTGAGCGGGCCGCATGGCGGGCCAGCGCCGTCGTCAGACTCCGCCAACGCCCGCCATCCAATTCTTGGTGCCGACGTTGCGCCCAGCGATGGGATGCCTCCGCTTGCCCATAGAGGGCCTTGGCCACTTGGCTCAAATGCTCCTTCACGTGGTAACGATCCACGATTTGCAGGGCTTGCGGGAACACCTCCGCGGCGATGTTCCAGATCCAGGGAGCCCCGTCGCCGATCACCACTTGGCGAGAGGCTTGCCCGAAGTCTCGACGCTTCGCCTCACGCTCGACGCGCTGGGTAAATGCTGCGATCTGGGAGTCGGTGTCGCGGCAGGCCGCCGTCTCGATGGCCGCCGAGTAGCTGACCGAGCCAGCATCACGCCGGGGCCGGCCTTCGGCATCGCGCGCTTCCGCGCTCCAGATGGCGCAGACCTTGACCTCGCGGGTTTGGGCGGAGCCATCCGGCTGCTTGCCCGCTCGCCCCGTGAGTTCCTCCTTGCGCATGGGAATGCCGGTACCATCCAGGCCGAGATAGAGGGTGGGCGGCAAGGGTCCTTCCCTCACCGCCTCCACCGGTTGGCGTTCATCCTCGGCGACTTCCGCTCCCAGCGCCTCCGCCGTACGCTCCACCTGCTTGGCACTTACTTCCACGCCCGCCAATTCCCCGAGGAGTTCACGCCCTTCTTGAAAGCTCACCAAGGCTCCCACCGTGCCCACCATGCGTGTCACCGCCGGGGACAGAGAAGTGTCCTCCATTCCCCACTGCTGGTCACGAGGACAGAACCCGCGCTGGCAGGCAGCACAATAATAGTAGGCGCGCTCCAGCCGTAATTCGCCCAGCACGGTCTGGAAAGGCTTGGCCCGCCGGTCTACATAGCGCGCGGGCTGACCGCAGGAACACGGCCGACGGGCTCCGGTAAAGTCGGAGTGGTCGGCATTCAGCCGCTGCTCCACCACCCGCGCGGCGAAGCGCAAAGCCTGACGGCGTACGGCCGTTTCCACCGCCTCGAAGTCCAGAGCCGCCGTGGCTTCCCGACCCACCAGGCGCTCAATCTCAGCGGTGAGGTCGTGCGCCAGAGCCTCGCCGAGTGCGGTTTTTTTTAACCTCGGCTTGCCCTTCTTCCTCCCGGGCTTCCAGCTGGGCATCCGCCCATTGCTCACAGGCAGCCCAGTAAGCCTCCACCTGACGCCGAAACTGCTGGCCCGTCTCGATCTGCTCTCGCGCCCGCTGCGCTTCCTCGGGGTTCAAGAAGCGGGAGCGGGTCTGCCCTCCCACCGCCTGCGTCAGACTGTAATAAGGGCCGTGCCGCGCCTTGGCATCCTCCGCGCAACCACAACCCGGCTTGCCGCATTTCACATAACGCTCCGATAGGGAGCCGCGCCGCATGGGCTGGGACTGACCCAACCGAGCGGCAAGCTCACGGACCGGACCAGGAACTTCAAAAGACTGAGCCATGGTTCCTCCTTACGGCTATTATAGCCGTAAGAGAGAACTTATTTCAACCCCACTTTCCCAGAATTTCATTTCCCAGGCGTGCACCCATTGCGGAGGCGGCGGGTCAATCCCCAATTGATAATAAAAATCCGTGGGCCCAAAGAACAAGTCCTCGATACTTTTGGTGGCCCCGTCCCGAGGTTTTTCATCGGAAACCCCAAATCATGCACCGGCCAAAATCCACCACCTACATGGTGGATTTCGTTCACCCGCGACTGAGTTCGTGCCTTGATTTTCCAGGAACTTACGCCTGATTAGAATTGGCACATTAATTGCCCCTGCCCATCTGGATGGCTCCTCTAGGCAAGGACCACATGAGTGCACGGGGGCAGGAGGCTGAAATGAAAAGGCTTTTGATAGTGATGGTCATCGGACTAGCGCTGGCCACAACTGGCTTTGCCCAAGGGCATGGCAGCTCGCGATCGGGCGGCGGACACTCCATTGGCGGTTCGAGCGGACATAGTTCCAGTGGAAGCGGTTATAGCGGACGCACCTACGGGGGCGGAAGCGGCTACACCGGAAGCGGCTATGGCAGCGGAGGCTACACGGGACGAGGATTTAGCGGCCAATTCTCCGGGCAAACCGCTCGAGGAAGGTTTGAAGGAGGATTTGGTGGGTACCGGGGTGGCTACGGAGGGTCTAGCTTTGCGTTCGGCTTCTCTTATGTCCCAACTCCCTACTGGTCCGGCTATTACCCCGATCCTTTCTATTACCCATACGTAAGTTACGGGCCGGTGTATTACCCGCCTGCCTACTACCCGGGTCCGGTGGTAAGCGTGGGCATCGGAGGATTCTGGCGAGGCCACGCGTTTGTGGGTCGCGGCGGTGAATGGCACGGCTTCAGCAGGCGGTAATATCGCACCCTGAAGGAGCCTCTGGTTCGTTTGTGCGAGCTCCCAAAGCCCACGGCAGAAAACAAACTGCCATGGGCGCCATGGAGAATCAATTCTGCCGCGAAGGTCGGTTTCATATGGAGCCCAGATGGCCTCTCGAAACAGTCAGGGGGAGGGGGTTGAAGCGTCTGAACGTTGCTTTGCGTAGCGGCACCCATATGCGCGGCAGCATAGGATCAAAGACTTGCCCGCCTGAAGGCGGCCTCTACAAAAACCATCGTGCCAACGTGGGCACGCTCACGCGTAGCGGAACAGTGCCTTGAAGCCAAAGTCCATGTGCTGCTGATTATGACAGTGAAAGAGAGTAAGCCCCGGCTGGTCTGCGAGCAAATCCACGGAAACGCGCCCGTAGTTCGGCACCACGACGGTGTCCTTAATCACCCCGGAGGTCTTCTTCCCATTAATTTCCACGAGCTCGAACACATGCCGATGCATATGTAAGGGGTGAGCGTCGTCGCTGCGATTGTGAAAGACCAGGCGATAGCGCGCTCCCTCCTTCAGGACGAACTCACGCTCGTGCGGATACTCCTTGCCGTTCACGAGCCAGTGGTTGAAGTTTGAGGGGCCGCCGGGAATCACTTCGAACACCATGTCGATGGTTTGATCGGGCGCCGGCCGCGACGCGGGGGTACCGAAGATTGTGTAATCCCATTGGGTATTAGTGGGCGCGACCCACTGAGGATCTCCGTGCTGGTCGGCATACTCGACGATGATTCCCATCCCGTCGTTGCGGTCGTCATCTTTCGTGGCGCCCAGAATCCAGATGCCGGGCCGATTCATTTCCACGATGGCGTCCACGCGCTCGCCGGGACCCAGCGCCAGTACTTCCACCGATTGCGGCGAGGCCACAGGGTTTCCATCCAGGGCCACGACGTGAAACCGGTGGCCCGCGAAGGCGATGCTCCGGTTTCCGGTAGCGCTCGCGTTGAGCACGTGCACCAGCAGGCGCTGGCCCTGCCGCACCCGAATCGGTTCACCTGCCCCGAGTGCCTTGTCATTGATGGAGAATATTCGATAGCCGACTTCCAAACCGTTTTGCCGTTTGTCAGGCACCGCCGGCTTTTCCGGCTGAGCCCCGATGACCCCCATTTCCGATTCATCCATATCTTCCGAGGTCAGGAACGGTTCCCACTCGCGCAGAGCCAGGAAAACTTCCTGGTCGTAACGGCCGGGATTCTGCGCCGATTCGACAAGTACAAAGCCGAACTGTCCGGTATAAGTGCCGCGGTGCAAGTCAATGCCGGACATCGTGTGAGTGTGATACCAGCGCGTGCCCGCGGGCCGCGGCACAAACTGATACCGGCGGCGGCCGTGGGCAGGGACCATCGGCGTGCCTTCCTCCTCCGAGCCGTCGACCTCCGGCGGGATGAACTGCCCGTGCCAGTGCACGAGTTCCGGCACATCGGTTTCGTTCAGTACGTCCACGGTAACCGGTTTACCCTCGCGCATCCGCAAGACGGGGCCGGGCGACGTGCCGTTATAGCCGACCGTGCTGATGGCGCGATTCGGATCGAGCTGCACAATCACGGGAGAGATTTTGAGCGTGATGTCAGCTCCCGACATCTCGGGCATCGATTCGGGATGCATCTGCGCCCCCAAGAGGCGTGCCGCCCCGAATCCCGCGACCCCTGCACACCCGGATTTGAGGAAATCTCTTCGCTTCATAATTTCATTCGGGCCAGAATTGACGGAGCACTTGTGGCAAAACCGCAGAGCACAGCACGCCCCAGAGCCCGGCCTTGCCTTTGCGTAAATCTGCCACTAACCCCGGGCCCCGGCTTGGTCCTTTGGGTATTGCTCAAAAAGAGTCTCGCAAACTATAGATGGCGGAAGTACCCGATGCGGCTGCCTGGTTGTGAGGCCAAGGGTCGTTTCCTGCGGTCAGTGCGTCATAGCATAAACGATGTAATTAATTCCCAGACGATAGCCCAGCGAGGAAAATCGCTCGGGGTAGCGCGGATCGTCAGCGTGCTCCCAGGAGTCTCCCAGGTGCATGTTGTGGCAAATGGCCACCAGGATTCGGCCCTTGTCGTCGCGGATGGCGCGCCAATGCGGCTCAATGCCATCCCTTTCATAAGTTTTGCCCGTCCAGATGTACTGATATCCGGGGATCTGGAAGCGCTCGTCCAGATCGTAGAGCACGTGAAAAATCTCGTCAGTGTTTTTCAGGTCCTCGACGGGGCGATCCGGGAAGACCTTGTGCATGCCCGCGAGGAAAGTCTCCCATTCCGCAGCTCCGTGGAAATTGTCGGCCAACAGGAAACCGCCCCTCATCAAGTACTCGCGCATCCGCTTGGCCTGCGCGTCGGTGAAGTCCCAACGGCCGACGTTGACGGCGTAGACCCACGGCCAGTTGAAGATTTCGTCGCTATCCAGGTCAATCACCTTTTCAGTCGTGCGGGCGTCAAGCCGGGTGAGACGCCGAACGCCTTCAACAAACTGGCGGTCAGCTTTGGGGAAATCCTCAGCCCACCCAGCCCGGCGCCAGCCGCCGAAGGATCCAGGCCTCGTCGCGAACCGCAGCCGCCCGAAAGTGAACTCAGCTTTTTCGTTGGTTTCGGTGGGACTTTCTTCAAGTCGCCAGCGTGGAGAGTCGTCGAACTGAAAGGCCATCACGACGGTGCTCAGTCCCAATGTGAGAAGCACCACCAACAATCGCGGACGGAGCTTCATGAATCACCCTGGAGACATAGTAACAAAATGTCATATATTTTTCCAACACTCGAACGAAATGATAGCGGTTCAATTTGAGGTAGAGGTGGGGGCATTCATCCTGATCTGATCGGGACACGACCATTGGGCGAGGTAAACTCGCCGCCACAGCACCAAATTCACGCACTACGACTAAAGCTAGACCCCAGGGTGAATCAGCGAGTAACGCCCGGCCGCTTGTGATCAGCCCACTACTCGTCGATCAGCCGTTGGAAGTAGTCGCGCGCTTTGACGGCTTCCTCAACGATGTTCGGCACGCCGGAAATGTCCACGACGATGGTCCCGTCAAAGCCCGCACGCTTGAGGCTCCGGATGACGGCGCGAAAGTCGATGATGCCCTTCCCAGGGGCATAGTGATAAGCCTGCGTGCCGTCGTTATCGGAGAGATGGACGAGCTTGATCAGTTTGCCCAGCTTGGGAATGACCAGGGCCAGGTATTCCTTGCCCGCGTGCACATGGGCGACGTCGAGGATTACACCCGATTCGGTGGCGCCGGATTCGCGAATCAGGTTCATCAGCGCATCGGTGGAGCTGAACACGTCGTTGGCGCGCGTCTCGATCAACAAGGTCAGCCCATGGCGCTTCGCCATCGCCGCACATTGCTTGAACACGTCAACAGCGTTCGCCCAAAACGCTGGCCAGGAGAAATCGTCGCTCACTGTGACCGCGGTGGGGGGGCCACCAACGTACAGCTCTGTGCCCTGCGGACGAATCTCAGGCGGCATGTATCCGCAGATGGTCACCAATGGGGACCCCAGCTTCGCGATGAGGCCAGCCAGTTGATCGAAGTCAGCCATTGCCTTGCTTTTGATGGCGGGATCGAGACTGAACATTTTCTCCTCAACCGCCATAATCGAAGCGCAACGCATTCCATACTTGTTGAGGATAGCCTGCATCTTGGGAAGATCGCGGCGGTGTTCTTCCACGAGCACATCGCAGAACTCCAGTTCAATGGACTTGAATCCGGCCTGTCCTACGATCTCCATCCCTTTTAAATGATCAGCGGGGGAAGGCGGAATTCCAAAGAGGGTGATCGGAATCGTGTAGCCACAAGCAATTTGCATAGTATTGCCTCCCAGAGAAATATGAACCCGTAATTTTGGGTGATGACGAAGATTTGGTCAAGTGTCTTGCACGACACCGCTAACCACTGGCGGCACAGTTCGCGCCCGTCGCGGTCTCAAATGCCGCCGTCCTGCAATATGCTAGGTTAAATAACTTCCGCTTCGGCTCGCAGGCGGGTGAGGGGGTCCTGTCCGTGCTCAACTCGAATACGGGACACCAGAAACGGGTTCGCGCTAGGTACTTTTCTGCCGTCTAGCACCGACAATTTGGCGTCCCCTGCGTCGGGCAATATGTCCTGTGAATTTCGCCTTTTGGAATTCTTTGTAAGTGGGTTTTCTTTCAGTACATTCTCAGCTTTGGCAGGAGCAAAAACCTTGTTTCGCAGCCTTTGTTTTCTATAAGTTCTCAGCTTTGTGTATCTTTTACATTCAGGGACAATCTGTCACAAGGCCATTGCGCCATATTGTCAGCCCGCCCCTTCCACTGATCTTGCTCCGCTCGCATGCGGCGAAGGAGTGGAGCGCCGGCCGGCGGAACCTGCCTCCCTTCCCATTCTGATTCTAGCCTATAGGGTGGCTGTTGTCAAGATAATAAATAGGTTCCTTGAACGGAGCGAACCTGATTTTTAGTTCCACGCTTCGCACGCCATTTGAAGCCCAGTCGTGTAGTGTCCGGAAATTGGGTGGACAACGTAGCGCCGCCATCTTGGCGGCATTTGCCGGCAGGATGCCGGCGCTACGGCCGCAGCCTTGTCCAGGCATTTCGTGGATACTACACGAGTGCGCCGTCCCGCCTAGTATTTGACAATCAAGGCGGCCACCGGCCGCGGTCTGCATGGGAAACTATTAGCCGGGACAGGACACTACGCGCGTCCGGCAAGAATCGGCGCCACCTCGGCGCTGTGCCTGAGCACTCCGATTTTCAGATCAGGGTTCCCTGCCAATCGCGCCTTCACATATTGGGCGAGGTCGTGGGGATGAACATGGCCGAAACCCATGGACGCACACAGCTCGGGCGACAACCCGTCAGAGGCAACGGTGATGTGCATTCGAGCTTTGATGTCGTTAATGACAATCGCCTCGGCGCCAGTCAGCGGGTCGGGTGCTTCATGATTACAGAGCATCTTCCAGATTTCGTCATTCGTCATCTTGCCGACATAATCTGCCAGCTCGGGATGACCCGGGCTGATTCCCTCCACGCAACCGGACACCAGCACAATCTCTCCACCCGGTTTTGTCGAAAGTTCCGCAGAGGTAACGCCCTTATCGCCCTGAAAGAAATCGAAATCAATGGGGCACGTACTGCTGATGGTCATGTCGGCCAACTCGGGGATGGCAACGCAGTAAACCTTGCTTGCCATTTCCACGCCGGCCCGATGCGCCTTGATAAAGTGGCCGGCAACCGCGTCCACCAGCTCGCCATCGCGATTGAGGATCACGTTCAAGATGAAATTCAAACCGATGTGCTCGGCAAAGTCCTCCATCTCACGGCGCATCTCGGTATCGACCACCGCCAGGCCGGGATTTTTCGAGCCGAGGAAGTGCATCTGCGCCACTGTCTCCTCGCCACCGACTCCAGGCAGTACAGACTTCGCGCCGGCGCTCCAACCGGTGGGATGATGCGGAACGATGTTACCCACGGAAATCCGGAAGTCTGCCTCCACCACATGACGGTTCACCAGAATGCGGGTGCCGCGTTTGGTGACCCCATATTCAACCAGACTGTTCGGGTCCTTGTAACGGTGTGGCAGGATGGTGACCCTCGACATCACCTGGGGGCCGTACTTTTCATCCAGTTCCGCATCGGTCATGGCGCGATGAGTGCCGGAAGAGATGATGATTTGGATATCGCTGTCAGGTATGCCGGCCTCGTTCAGAAAATCCAGCAGCACTGGAATGATTCGTTTGGTCGGTGTGACGCGCGTATTGTTGTCGGAAATGATGATTATCTTTTGCCCGCGCTTGACCAGATCACGCAGCGGTGGCGAACCGACGGGATGCATCAACGCGCCGCGCAGCGTGGCATCCATATCCGGCGCCGGCGGGACGTTGCGAGGCGCTTCGTCGAAAATGAGGTTTCGATCGGGTATATCCACGTCCAACAACTGGTCCACGTACGGTATCTTAAGCTGCGGCATATTTCTCTTCTCCTTCATTCACGGCACCAACTCCCAATTCCTGTTAACAATACTATTGCGTTTCCGGGGTCGCGCCGAATACTCTGACGCCTTATCAGCCTGAAAGGTCGGAATCCCCAGGCGCCACACTAATCGCGGAAGGGGATCCCGCGCGTCGGGAGGCAAGGACCAAGCGCGCGCGCTTAACTCGGCGCGAGCCGTCGTAGAAGCTCCGCGACCTTGCTCTCAAAGATCTGCTGCCATCCCCGGCCCAGAAGACAGTTGGTATCTTCATAGTCCCCACCCTCAAAAGCCTCCTCGGTCGGGGCGTAGTGAATATACCCATTTGAGTACGAAGCGATGAAAGTGTGCCGGAACGGTGAGGTCCTTTTGATGTTCAAGCCGATCTCCACAAACAACTCGCCGGGGAACGTCACTAGAACAAATTCCCCTATCTTGAGAACCTGCACCTCAACTGGAAGTGCTGCGGAGCTGGATCGCGTATTGATCGCCTGACGCTCCCGGAGCACGGGAAGGTTGACCTGAATCCTGGCAAGTCTCTCCATCACATAAATGTTGCTGAGGTACTTTGCGATATTTCTTTGGTTCTCGGCATCGAGCGCGGCAAGCCCCGCCTGCCCCATCTCCTGTTGGTGCTTATACCAATAAGCATAATACGATGGATATTCAGGGCTGAGGCTATATTTAATATAGAGAGGAAGGAAGGTCTTGAAGTTCAGACTTGTCCCAGCCAGCGATTTCAACAGCTCCTCCTGCTCCTTCTCGAGCGTCTTGATTCTTTCCGGTATATCCGTCCTTCGGGGCAATTCCAGCGTCTCGGTGAGGACTGTTATCGACCCGCCCCCTGTTTTAATTCCCCGCCAAGCCTTCAGCGTGCTCAGCCCCAACAGCATTCCGAGGGGCTCGGCATTTCTCGGCCTATTGACTTCCTTGTAATAGATCTCGCTGATATCACCCGCGGCTCCTTGCAGGAAGATGGCCAGCGCGTTGTTGCCGAGATTCTCCTCAATCACCTGCGACGCAAACCCCGGCAACTCCGCCGTCACACCCCCGCCACTCGCTCCGCAATAAGGATGAGCGGCAAAGTTGTAGACTGCAGCGAAGGGCTTATCATCAAGCGTATCAATCCTTAGCACCCCGATTTCGGGGTCAATCGGCCCCACGCCCGCCACCTCTTCATCCTCTGGCGACGGATTGGCGTGGCGCTCCGTCCAGGTCTTCCCATTCTTCAGCTTGATACGCCGGTTCATGGTCACACGATCTTCGCTGCCGGAGCCGGCGCCGATCTTTACAGGCGTCATATTTGCACATGCCTGCCGAACCGCCTCGAAGGTTTTTTCCACCACATCTGCCGAGACTTGACCACCCACCAGATGAGTATGCGAGGCGTTAACCAGTACGTTCGCGCCGCTAATCTTCAGTTCCTCTTCAATCTTTCGCCGAAGCGCCGGCAGGAAGTTGTCGTTGATTTCGAATATTCCGCCGATTGCGATCACGTCCATGGAAATGATCGCCGCCCGTGTGGCGCCGTCATCCAGCACCAGCGCTTTAGCGTAAAGTGGGTCGTGGATTTTGATGCCGCCTCCCCGGTCCATGCCCAGCCCGGCCTTCATGGACATATCACCGATGACTTCGCCAGAGTCCCAGCGGGTGATATCGCTCTTCCCCACACCCGCCAGCAGTACGGTTTGGGAGCTGGTTGTCATGTCAGGCCTCAACTCAGGGCTCACCCCATCAGCCAACCCTGCGTATTCAATGTGCCGCCGATCCCTTCTCTGTACGGGGATCTCCCTCGCCGTCTTACGCGTGGGAAGGCCCGCCGCGCTGAATCATCCGATCCAGAGCCAGGATATTCAACATCAGTTGACGTGGCGGATGGTAATTGTCCTGCCGGGCGACGTGCGGCTGGGCAATCATTTTGCGGTCGGCGAAGAGCATATAGCCGGGCAGTCCGCGCTTCTTCTGGGAGAATTTCTCCATCCAAACCTTATAAGACATGTCGAAGTACCCTACCGCCCACTCAGCGCCGGTACGGTCATAGACATTCAAGGCCACGATCATGGCTTCATTCAGGGCCCACAGCGCCTTCATGTAATGGTACTCACCGACGTAGCGGAACTCCAGATCCGTTCCCACCGGCGTCTCCGGCGGCCACTGATAACCGCCCTGGTCCACGTTGACCCACTCGGAGATTCCGCCGTAGACATGGTCCCAACCCACTTCCAAGTGGCGGTGCGCTCGCTCGGCGCAGGTATTCCACAGCGCCCAATCGCCCCGCCGTGTCGCCTCCTCCATCACCATCCACAGGGATTCGATGGAATGGCCGATCCGGCACTTCTGCTCATCCTCCTTCGGCCGGGTGAAGTCAAAAAACAGCGCTTCTGTATTCAAGCCGATGGCAGGGTTGTAGTGTTTGTTCATGATCGCGTCGATGGCGCGGTCCGCCATGGCGAGGATCTCCGGATCCTTCCAGCGGGAGAGCATCTGGGCGGCAATGTAGACAATCACCATCCACAATCCTTGGGGTCGCACGGCCTGCTTGCTGTTCCAAAGGTAGGGGAAATCCGCTCCCAGGTAGCGGAAACCCGGCTGGTCAAAGTCCTGGAAGAGTTTCTTCAAAAGGGAGAAGGCAATGTCGCGAGCCTGCTCATCGCCGGTGGCTGCGGCGTATTCCTGAAGGCCTTCGACGACGAAGTACATGCCTTCCGTGTCGCCACTGTACGGCTTCAGCACCTTGCCTTCGCGTGAGAGTTTCTCTGCCCACCATCCGTCACTTTGCTGAGCGTGCTTCAGCAGAAAATCCTTCGTCTTCCGCGCAATCTCCAGGTACCGCGGATTCTTATCGAGATGGTTGTAAAGGAAACTGTAGATCCAAATGGCTCGCCCCTGAAACCACAGGAGCTTGTCGCTATTCACCAGGGTGCCGTCGTAATCCATGCTGCTCATCACCCCGCCATTTTCGTGGTCGACGCCGTGCTTATCCCAGAGGGGAAGAAACACATTGAAGAGTTCGTCATGAAGACTTTGCCGCAACTCCTTCAGACTCATGCCTGCCAATTTCACTTCCATAGTTTCCCTCCCCTAGGGTCCAGAGGCGCGACGAGAATGTGCGTAGTCCGTGACTCCAAGGTGCGCGGCGGCCACGGCAATCAATCCCATGAATTCGCGCCGTTTCACTTCTGTGCATCGGTCCTTTTCAGTCCCTCCGAAATTCAGTTCAAGCCTACGATGCTGAACGTGCGACCTCTGATCAACGGGGATTGCGAGTTCGCTGGTCAGTCCTCACCCGCGTGGGCAGGCCCTTCTTTATCAAATTCATGCTCAAGTTACCAGTGCTGACGTTTCCCGGCCTACTCCCACGCGGGAGGGGTCTCCGCGCGGGGAGCCTGGGCATCGCCAGGAGAAACACCCAGCCAAAAGCACGCTCCAATGATGGAGGTGACCGCGGCCACATACAATGCGTTTTTCCATCCCCAATGGGCCGCCAAAATGGGTGTGAGGGCAGGCGAAATGAAGCCGCCGAAATTGGCCCCAAAGTTCATCACGCCGCCTGCCGTGCCCGTGTTGGAGCTCGCCACTTCCATCATGGCGGCCCAGAATGGACCTTCCACGGTGAAAACCAAAGCCGTGGCCAGCGCCAAACACAGCACCGCAGTGTATGCGTTTTGGGTCGAAGCTCCTAAGGCCACAAACACGCCAGCAAAGGTCAGGCCAAACAACGGGACGGCACGCCTGCCCCAACGCAGGCCCATACGACCCGAAACCAAGCGGTCGGAAACAATCCCTCCTAAGGGAATAGAAACCATGGAGAGAATCCAAGGCAGGCTACCAAGTCTGCCGGCGCGCAGCAGATCGAAGTGTCGTTCTTGGACGAGGTACAGATAGAACCAGAAGAGGAAGATGTACCCTACATACCCTTGGAGTGTGTAACTGATGACGAGGCAAATGAAACTTCGCGAGCGCAGACGGCCGCGGCCGGTTGCAGTAGAAGCCGGCGCGGTGCGAGCCGGCGCGCGTGTTGAGTCCTCGCGAACCAAGGCCCATGCCACGGCCACCAACAACGCTGGAATTGCCGAAGTCAAAAGCGCGACGCGCCATCCCCAATGGACCATGATGGTTGATAAGAAGGGTGAAGCCAACGCCGACCCTAGTCCGATGGAAACCAGGACGATACTATTGGCGAAGCCCTGGCGGTGAGGGGGAATCCATCGCGCCACACCTTGCGCCGCAGCAGGGTAAGTGGGAGCTTCGCCAACGCCCAGAATGAATCGCAGGAGAATCAGTGCCCAGAGCGAACTGGCGATGCCTGAGAGTGACCCCCAGCCGGTCGCCGCTATCAGGATAGTCAAGACCGTCCACCAGAGGCCCGCAACGAGCAGCATTTTGCGGGCGCCCCAGCGGTCTGCCATCATCCCAGCAGGAATCTGCGACAGCCCGTAGCCCAATATTAGGGCACTGAACACTCGGCCCATCTGGACCGCGGAAATCCCCAGGTCACGCATCATGAGCGCGCCCGTTACGGAGACGTTTACACGGCACAGATAACTCACCGTCGCGGTAAGAGCCAGGAGCGTCACGAGCACCCAGGGATTTGCTTTCATGGTCACTCACATCTTCGGTCAAGGCTCAATCCCTGCGCCCCGCCAGATCTTCGCCCGAGCCGTAGCCGGAATATTCTCCATGCTCATGGAAGTGCCGGGCATACTTCGCCAGCCGCTCGCGGTCAAGCTTGACGCCTAGGCCGGGGCCCTCCGGCAGGGTCAGGCAGCCGTTCCTGAACTTCGCGAGTCCCCCTTCCACCACGTCGTCAGTGAGCACCCCGAAGTGGGTCTGGTTCGCCATGGTGAAGTTAGGGCAACTGGCGATGGCATGCATGCCGGCCGCTGTTGAGATACCATATTCCCCGAAGGTATGTTTCACCACCGGAATGCCTGCCGTAGCCAACAGCCATGCGGCGCGGCGAAAGCGTGACAGACTGCCGAGCTGATGTTGGTCAGTCAGCACCACGTCCGCCGCGCCCTTCTTCACGATTTCCAGGATATCCGCCTCGTCCCAGGCGCTTTGGTTCGCGGCCACGGGAAGACCCAGCGTGCGGCGCAAGTGGGCGGCGCCATCGTGATCGTAGAAATACAACGGCTGTTCAAAGAACTCAATGTCGTACTTCGACATCCGCTTCATCAGCTCGATTGCTGTACCATTCGACCAGGACTCATTCGCGTCCACACGCAATTTCGCTGCCGGGCCCAGAGCTTCCCGCAGTGTCCTCGCTACTTCCAGATCGCGATCGAAGCCGCAGCCGAGTTTCACGTAAAAGGTCCGGAACCCCTCAGCCCAACCACGCTGGGCATCTGCCGCCATCAGTTGCAAGTCCTTATCGGGAACGTAAAAGTAATAAGGAATTTCCTTACGAAACGCGCCGCCGAAGAGTTTGTAAAGCGGTTGGCCGCAAGCCTGACCTACGAGATCCCACAAAGCCATGTCAATTCCGCCCAGAGCGCAATTGCCGCTGTGGCGAAAATGATGCCAGCCGTGAATGTGGGTCAACTCATGCAGGATGACCTCCTGATCGAAGGGGTCGCGACCCAAAACCAGCGGGCGCATAGTTTTCAAAATTTCATTCGTCACGCGCACCGCGGGAAAGGTCATACCCTCTCCGAGCCCCATCAGGCCGGTATCGGTCTCGAGTTCAATGATGACGTTCGACACGCCCAGCCTTTTCCCAAAAGCCCAGGTTTCAGGCTCCGTGAAGGGTATCGAAACCACGGTGGTTCGGAAGTCGACGATCTTCATTTCTCCTCCGGCGCGAGAGCGCCACGACGCCCAGCGTTGATGGCAATGATTTCTTGTTTCCCCGCTGAGCCCTCGCCTGTAGGGGGCAAGCCTCTCACGGGGAGAATGTAATCAAATCTATTTGAAAACAATCCAAATCGTGTTTTCCCGCAGCCTCATCTTACCGGCATTCACTCCGCTGTCAACAATGTATCCGGTATGTCCACAGAATTGTTTTCAGGTCGACCTGTTCCGGGGCATAATCTCTCCTCGGAGAAATCTTAATGGGATTGGGCAGCGGGCCGATGTGGAAAAATCTGGGCAGCGACTTCGGCAAGCTTGTTGGTCAAACGGAGATTGAGCGAAGCAATGGCTGATAACCCTGCACGTGCAGGCACGATTCGCACCGAGGGCGTCCAGCGCCACTTTCGCATGGGCGAGGCGACGATCTGTGCCGTAGATGGAATCTCCCTCGACGTTGCTGCGGGCGGGTTCGTGGCACTACTTGGCAGCTCGGGGTCCGGGAAGTTGTCTTTGTTGAACCTGCTCGCCGGGCTGGACCGCCCCACAGCGGGCGCCGTGATCGTCAATGACCGCAATCTAGCCGAGATGTCAGGCGAAGAGCTTTCCCGGTATCGCCGGCACAGCGTAGGGATGGTCTTCCAGGCGTTTAACCTCATCCCCACCATGACGCTCCTCGAAAATGTAGAGCTGCCCATGCGGTTCGCGGAAATGGAGCGCGGCAGGCGGCTCAACCTGGCTCGCGAGGCCTTGGAGCGCGTCGGCTTGGGAGCGCGCCTCGCCCACCGGCCCAGCCAACTTTCCGGAGGCGAGCAGCAGCGCGCCTCGATTGCCCGCGCTCTGGTGAACCGCCCCAGCCTGCTGCTGGCTGATGAGCCCACCGGCAATCTGGATAGCCGCACCGGGAGCGAAATCCTGGACTTGCTTCACGAATCGAATGAGCAGTTCGGTATGACGGTTGTACTGGTGACCCATGAGCAGGCGCTCGCCGAACGCTACGCCCAGCGTCTGATTTACCTGGCCGACGGAAAAGTGGTTGCTGACCAACCCCACGTCCCCACCTCCCAGAGGACCATGGATCGAGGTTCGCAGGGAGGAAGCCCCGTTGCACCCGGAAAGGAGGCCTCGTGAAAACCGGGGACTTGGTGGAGCTCGCCGCGCGCAACCTGCGTGAATCCGTGCTGCGTAATTCCCTGACCACGCTGGGCATTGGAGTCGGCATTGCTTCGCTCGTCGCAATGCTCTCCCTCGGTATCGGCCTGCAACAGTTGGCCAACCGCCGGCTGGCACGATCCGGGCTCTTCGACACGATTGCGGTGACCTCACGCCGGGGTCTGCGCGGATTTAATCGGCGGCCCATGGAGAACACTCCGCCCCCCACGGAGAGCCGCCCACTTGATGAGAACGCCCGACTCGAGATCGCGCGCTTGCCCAACGTGCTCGAGGCGACGCCCGACATTCGATTCGTAACCGAGTTCCACTATGATGGCAAGCCGCACCTCGCCATGGTGGCGGGCCTGCCTCCCTCGGCACGAGAAAAAGATGCCTTCGAAAATATCCAGGGCCAGTTCTTCTCATCCGACAGCGCCGACGAGGCGATTCTGCAAATCCAGTTCGCCAATGACCTGCTGGGAACTCATCCGGGACCAGGAGATCCGGGCACGAAGCTGAATGCCAACACGCAAGCGTTGATCGGAAAAGAAATCACGCTCAGCTACGCGGAGCGCTTACTTTCGCCACAAGTTCCGGAGGCTAAACCCGTAGCGGGGAAGACCCCCGGCCGGCCGCACGCCCAGCCGGGGGCTTCGAGTGACGTTGATGAGCCAGCGGCGGCGTCTTTCTCCGTCATGCCGCGCGAAAGAAAATTGCGCATCGTGGGGATTACGGACCAGGACCCCGACGGCATCCGCGGCGCGTCGGGTGCGAGGGTCTTCCTCCCCCTGCAGATGGTCGAAAGCCTGCACGTAATGTTGCCTACCGGAATGCGCGAGAGCGAGGCCAACTTTTCACGGGTGCCCACTTATCTCAGCCTCAGCGTGCGCGTGAAAAGCCCCAACGATGTGGAGTCGGTGCAGGACGCCATCAAGAAACTGGGCTTCAATACATTCTCGATTTTGGATGCCACACGCAACCTGCGCCGTTTTTTCGCCGTGCTGGATCTCTTCCTCGGCATTTTTGGCAGCCTGGCACTTACCGTGGCCGCGCTGGGAATTGTGAATACGCTGGTGATGGCTATCTTGGAGCGGCGCCGGGAAATAGGAATCATGAAAGCGATCGGCGCAAGCGACGGCGATGTAAAGAAGCTCTTCTTTGCCGAGGCGGCGGTCATGGGATTCGTGGGCGGAATCCTGGGCGTAGCCCTCGGCTGGTCAATTGGCCGGGTGATCAACGTCGGGACCAACATCTATTTGCGGCGCCAGGATTTGCCGGCCGAGAATATCTGGTCCGTCCCCTGGTGGCTGGTGGTGGGAGCGATTGTCTTCGCCATCCTCGTGAGCATGATTTCCGGCCTTTATCCCGCCGCGCGGGCTGCCCGGCTCGACCCCGTGCAGGCTTTGCGTTACGAATGATGGCATACACGTCTCGTCCCGCCCTCGTGTTCAAACGGACCATCGGACTCGCCGTGCTCCTTGTGGCCGGATGCAACTTCGCGCGTGCCCAAGGGCGCATCGAGTGCGGCGCGGTCACGAGCCGAATCTTGGGTCAGGCCGTTCGCTACTGCGCCTTTTTGCCTTCGAGTTATGACCAGGCGACGCCGGGCCAGAACCCGCCGGCGAAAGATGTACGCCGCTATCCTGTGCTCTATGACCTGCACGGCCTGGGTGACAACGAGCAGTCCCTCATGAACACGGGAGCCTGGAGTTTGATTCAGGATCTCCGCGAGCGGCGCAAGATCGGTGAGTTCTTGATTGTCACACCGGACGCAGAGCGGAGCTTCTACATCAACTCGCGCGACGGCCGCGTTCGTTATAGTGATTTCTTCCTGCAAGAGTTCATCCCCAGCATCGAGCACAAGTACCGCGTGCGTGCGGGGCGATACTCGCGGGGCATTACGGGAATGTCGATGGGGGGCTTCGGGGCACTGCGCTTTGCCTTCACAAATCCGCAACTCTTTGGCTCGGTGAGTGCCCACAGCGCCGCCCTGGTCACCGAGGCGCCGCACACGTCGAACCACGCCACCGGCGAGAGTCCACTCGCAGGGATGCTGGGCGCGCTCTTTGGCAGTCCCATCGACGTTGCTTTCTGGAATGAAAATAGCCCGTTTGTTCTAGCCAAAAGAAATGCCCGGGCGTTAGCAGGTCTCAAGATCTACTTCGATTGCGGGAGCGAGGACAGTTTCGGCTTCGACCGGGGCGCGAGAGCTTTGCATGAGGAACTCGACGCATTGAAAGTCCAGCACGAGTTCCACATTTATCCCGGCGGCCACGGCGTGGATTATTTTCTCGCCCACGCGGCAGCCTCGATGGAATTCCACTCCCGCGCTTTCCAGGAGGCGCGCTAGGCGGCGGATATGTCATTCATCGGGATCGATCTCGGGACGTTGTTCATCAAGGGCGGTGTTTTGAATCTGGAGGCCTGGCAGTTGGAGCATGTCCAGCGCGTCCCCTTCCCCGCTCCGCTGGCGGCTGCGGGTCCCTTTGAGTGCGAGTTCGATCCCCGAGAGGTAGTAGCCGCCACGCGAGCGTTGATCGAACAGCTTTCCCTTCAGGCGCGGAATTGCGAAGGGATTGTCATGTGCTCGCAAATGCACGGTGTGGTTTTGATGAACACCCGTGGCGAGGCGATGTCAAACTGCGTGTCGTGGCGCGATCAACGCGCGGTCGCGCCGCATCCTTCCGGCAAGGGATCTTATTTTGAGGTTCTTCTCGAGCGACTGAATCCCCAGTTCGTAATGCAAACGGGAAACGAGTTGGAACCGGGAAGACCGGTCTGTTTTCTTTTTTGGCTCGCGGAACAAGGCAAGCTTGCGACAGGTCTCATCCCTGCCTCGATCCCGGATTATGTACTCAGCGTTTTGTGCGATGCGCCTCCCGCAACGGAATTAACCAATGCCGCCGCTCATGGGGCGCTGAACCTCGCCCCACCTCAAGCTGGCACCACGAGATCATCGCGGAGATGGGCTTGAGCGGCCTCGCGTGGCCCGTCATACGCGAACATGGCGAAGTGGTGGGGAATCTGATCGCGGGCGGCACGCGCTTACCTTGTTACACGCCCATAGGGGATTATCAGGGTGCGTTGTTGGGGGCGCTGCTTGGCCCGGAGGAAATCTCGCTGAATATCTCCACCGGCTCGCAGGTCAGCCGGATGACCCAAAGTTTGACCCCGGGCGACTACCAGACCCGCCCCTTCTTCGATGGAAAGTTCCTCAATACTTTTACCGGTGCGCCGGCGGGGCGGTCACTGAATGTGCTTGTGGATCTGCTAGGCGATTTAGCGAAGGCCCAGGGTGTTGACCTGGAGGATCCCTGGAAATCGATTGCGCAGGCAGCCGCGGCAATAACCGACACGGATTTGGAAGTAAATCTCAGCTTCTTTCCCAACCCGCGCGGGGATCGCGGGCAAATCTCGAATATTCATGGAAACAATCTGACAGTCGGGCATCTGTTTCGCGCGGCTTTCAAAAATATGGCCGACAATTACTACGACTACGCACAACAACTGTGGCCGGAGAAATCGTGGAAGAAGCTGTTGTTCTCAGGCGGACTTGCTTCGAAGCTCGGGGTGCTGCGGGAAATCATTCGCGAGAGATTTGAAACCCCGTACCGGCTCACACCGTTCGAGGAAGACACCCTGTTTGGGTTGATGATTCTTGCGTCCGTATTCAGCGGCAGAGCCGAGTCTGTCGAAGCGTTGACCCCTCAGTTGCGCACCCGATTCACGGCAGCAGGCGGGGAGTGTATTGGCAGATAGTTCTCCCGGTCCAATTCCTCAATCAGGTCCAACATCATTTCGAGTTGGGGCCTTCCCCACTGGATCCTACAACCGGCCCCTGCCTGCTGGAAATTAGCCAAACTGACCCACCACCAACATTCAAACTGTAATCCTATCGCTGCAGCTGTAAATCCGTTACAATCCTGCGCTGCGACCCTCGCCTCGCAATCGCTCTCCGTCCAAAGGAGAAGTCTCGTCATGCGCCACAAGCTTGCTCTTCTTCTATTCGTTTTGCTCCTGGCCACCACTCGCGTCCCTGCCAAGGATGTGGGAATTCGCGAGCCGGTCGGGCTCGACGGAAGCTGGAACTATCAACCCCTGGCCCGCACCACCCTTAAGGCGGATGGTTCGATCGTCGATGACAAATCAAACCTGCCACCCTCCGGGAAGATGGCGATTCCTTCCAACTGGCATTTGAACGGCCTCGCGAATTTCAATGGGCGCGTGCGTTTTGAGCGCGACTTTGATTTCGACCAGCCGCCCGCCGCCGGCGCGCGTGTTTTCCTGATTTTTCATGGCGTGGATTACTTTGCAGACGTGGAGCTCAATGGCTCCTCCGTGGGCCACCATGAAGGTTATTTCCAGACCTTTGAGTTCGACGTGACCCCCCAAATCAAGCGAGGCCACAATCATCTCGTGGTCACTGTGGACGCGCCGTTTGAAGAACCCGACACGGTTTGGCCGGACCACAAGCGCATGATCAAAGGCGTGCTCTCGCATTGGGATTGTAAGCCGGGCAGCGTGCTGATGAAGAGCGGCCAGGAAGGGACCTCAGCCGGCATCTGGAATAGCGTGGAGCTTGAGGTGCGGCGCACGGCGTGGCTGGGCGACGTGAAGATCCAGCCCTTTCTCTACGATCGCAAACTCACGCCTGGGCACGAAAAGGATGAAGGTGTCGATGCCAAGATTTTCATCACGGCGGAGGTCCATGCCGCCCAGGCCGGACACTACAGTCTGACCATCGCGGCGGGCGGGGCCACCGTGACCTCTCCGGTAGACCTCACGACTACCGACGGAACCGTGGTGCTGGTGCTTCCTCTCGAGCAGCCACACCTGTGGTGGACGTGGGACCTGGGGGACCCCTACCTTTACACTGCTAAGCTTACCCTCACCGCGCAGGGCGAGCCGGTTTATCACCGCGATATTGTGTTTGGCGTGCGCACCATCACGCTCGACGAGAAGACCGGCGAGTGGCGGCTGAACGGCGTCCGCTTCTTCATTCGCGGCACCAACATCGTGCCTGACATGTGGCTGGCGCATTACACGCCGAAACTGATTGCCCAGGACATCAAGCTGCTGCGCGACGCGCACGTGAATGGAGTGCGGGTGTGCGTGCACATGAACCGCCACGAACTGTACGAAGCACTGGACCGCGCCGGCATTGTGGCCTGGCAGGACTTTCCCCTGCAATGGGATTACACTCACTCCGACACCTTGATGCAGGAAGCCGCGCGCCAGCTTCGCGACATGATCCGGCAATTCTACAACCATCCGTGCATCATCACCTGGGTCTGCCAGAATGAATCTACGGCGTACAACGTGAATGTGCTCGATCCTTTCCTGGCGCGGGTGGGCGCGCAGGAGGACTCCTCGCGTCCGGTCCGCCCGGTCTCGGCCTTCAATGAGCACATCTACGATGGCTGGTATGAAAACGACTTCCACAACTATCTTACGGCCCCTCGTGGACCCATCATTTCTGAACTGGGGGCGCAGGCGCTGCCCTCGCTCGAAGAAGTGCGCGAGATGTTTGGCGACGCGTGGCCGCCCGATTGGGACAAGCTTGCCTATCACGATTTCCAGTATGAACAGACGTTCCGGGACGCGAAACTCCCCATGCCCACAGGCTGGGCGGAGTTTGTGGACAACTCGCAACGCTACCAGGCGGACCTCCTGAAATACGCCATTGAGCATTACCGCCGCGCCAAATACACGCGCATTGGCTCCTTCTTCCAGTTCGAGTTTATCGATTGCTGGCCGGCCATCACCTGGTCCGTCGTCAGTTACGGACGCAAACCCAAGTTGGGTTACTACGCAATCCAGCAGACCTTTCAGCCCGTGCTGATCGAAGCCGATCTCGCCCGAACCGTATGGAGCAAAGGCAAGGACCCGCAACACGTCGCTGAGGTGGGCTTAGGCATTCCCCTGGATTTATGGGTCATTAACGATGAACACCGTGAACTTGCCGGAGCTACCTATGAAGTCCATCTGCGAGGCCAGGGAAAGGACTTCACACTCGCAAGCGGAAAACCCAAAGAGGTGATTCCTTCGGACGGAGTGGTGCAACTCCCGAAGCTCTATTCGACCCTCCCCGCTGAGGTTTCCCCGGGCACCTATCAACTGGTTCTGACGCTTACGCAGGACTCGAAAGTACTGAGTGAGAATGTTTATTCCATCGCCGTCGTAGAGTAGAGCCAGATCTGGTAGCCACGGTCAGTGCCGTGCTGACCGTGGGTTCTTCTCTGGATGGCGAATGAAATGCCATCGAGAATAACTCCGTATTAGCCCGGCAGGGAGGGTCAAACGTGAAAGACTTTTCTCGTCGTCAATTCTTGTACCGGACATCCGCAGGGCTCGCTGTTTCAGGCGTTGCCGCCCGCAGTGTGGCTGGGTCGAACTACCCTGACTCGGGCGGGGAGGCCATGGAACAGTCTTCACCCTCCCTGTCCCCGACCACGGGATTGGTTGATATGAACACTCTCAAGTCCCTGCATATCTGGGATGGGCATTGCCACCTGATGGGTTTCGAAGGTTCGACGCCAGCGGAGCGGATGCAGAACATGCTCCGTTACGCCGACCGCATGGGCATCGAACGGATGTGCGTGTTCTTGGGAATGGAACTAAAGTTCCACGTGGGTCCGGAGGCCATGCGCAAGCAGAACGATGAGGTCATGGAGGCCCTGAAATACTCACACGGCCGCGCCCTGGGTTACGCCTTCATGGATCCCTCCTACGTCGATGACTGCCTCGACGAGCTGAATCGGTGTGTTCGCGACGGCCCTATGGTCGGCTTGAAGTTTGAGTGGGACACACCGCGTCTGGCCAGCTCGCCCGAACTCGATCCGATCATCGCGCGCGCGGGTGAGTTGAAGGCGGTTGTCATGCACCACACCTGTATCAAGACCACCGGGAATGATGTGGGGGAATCCACGCCCGTGGAACTCGCTGAGTTGGCCCGCCGCCATCCCTCCGTGACCATCGTCTGCGGGCACACCGGGGCCAATTGGGAGCTCGGAATTCCTTCCCTTCGTGGCTTGAAGAATGTTTACGCCGATCTGGGTGGGTTTGGTCCTGCCTCCGGGTGGACGGAAATGGCGGTTCGTGAACTGGGCGCCGAGCATGTCATGTATGGCAGCGACATTGGCGGGCGGAGCTTTGCGTCGCAACTGGCCAAAGTGATGGGCGCCAATGTTCCTCCGTCCGCGCGCCCGCTGATTTTGGGGGAGAACCTCCGCCGGGCCTTG
This sequence comes from uncultured Acidobacteriota bacterium, assembly GCA_963804995.1. Taxonomy (GTDB): domain Bacteria; phylum Acidobacteriota; class Terriglobia; order UBA7540; family UBA7540; genus Bog-366. The sequence goes on along the minus strand of CAWDSK010000005.1, from coordinate 906,910 downwards.
CGTCCGATCCTCACCGCGAAAGGGGTGCGGGTATGATCGATACCAATGTGAATCTGTTTCAGTGGCCTTTTCGCCGCCTGGAAGGTGATGACCCCGCCAGCCTCGTTGCGAACCTGCGCATGAAAGGTGTGACGCAGGCTTGGGCCGGCAGTTTCGAAGGTCTGCTGCATCGGGACGTATCCGGGGTGAATGCGCGCTTGGCGGACGCGTGCCGCCGGCACGGGCCAAATTTCCTGATTCCCTTCGGCACCGTCAATCCCCAGCAGCCCGGCTGGCAGGAAGACCTGCGGCGCTGCGTGGAAATCTACAAGATGCCGGGCATCCGCTTGCACCCGAATTATCACGGTTACACGCTGGATGATCCGGTAGCCGCTGAGGTGCTGGCGCTTGCGGAGAGCCGCAAGCTCCTGGTCGAGATTGCGCTGGGCATGGAAGACGAACGCATGCAGTATCCCCTGATGCAAATACCGGCGGTGGATCCCGCCCCCCTCCTCGATCTCACCAAACGCCTGCCCAAACTGCGCCTGGTGCTCCTCAACGCCGGGTATCATGGCGTCCACACAACCGAGCACATCCACGAACTCGCTCAAACAGGTAACATCTATTTTGATATTGCTAACTCTGATGAAATTGGAAGCGTGGCGCGCCTGGTCGAGCAAGCCTCGCCCGCGCGCGTGGTCTTTGGCTCGCACTATCCTTTTTTCTACTTTGAATCCTCGTTCCTGAAGGTTCGGGAAGCAGGCTTGCCGGACGATCAAACCAGGGCCGTGATGGAAGGAAACGCTCGCACGTTGCTCAAGGGATGATAGAATTCCCGCGGGAATCCGGAACCACAAGATGCACCACGAGGACACCAAGACACAAAGGAAAGTCGGCATTCAAAAGAGAAGGCATGACATTGCCGTTTGCGGATGCTGCCTCCCGCTTTCCGAATCCGCTTAGTTTCTTTGCGCCTTGCTGGTGATCTTTTTAAGGGGATGGGATATGGAAGACGGCACCTTGTCTCGCCGTTGCTTCTTGCAGCGGACTTCCGCCGGGCTGGGCGTTGCTGGCATGGGGCTGGGTGGCACGGCTTTTGGCAAATTCAATTTGGACCGGCAAACGAAGACGCCGCCGCCCCCGCAGGTGCCCCTGCACGGGGGTGCGAGGGTGGGTGAAGAAATCAACCTCAAGTCGTACCACATCTGGGACGGCCATTCCCACCTCGAGGGCTTCGGGGGCACGACGCCCGCGGAACGGGTGACTGACATGCTCCGTTTCGCCGACCGCATGGGCATCGAGCGCCTCTGCACGTTCCTGGGCTATCCCTTTAACTTCCGCGGCACGGCGGACCAAATGCGGGAGCAGAATGATCAAGTTCTCGGAGCCATCCGCCACTCGCAGGGGCGTGTCTTCGGCTACGCTTACATGAATCCCAATCATCCGCAGGCCTGCCTGGACGAGTTGAATCGCTGTGTGCGCGATGGCCCCATGATCGGCCTGAAGTTTGAGTTGGGCCAACCGCAATGCGCCGACACGCCGGAGATGGATGCCCTCATCGCCCGCGCCGGCGAGCTCAAAGCCGTGGTCATGCATCACACCTGGATCAAGACGATGGGGAATGAGGTGGGCGAATCCACGCCCCTGGACCTCGTCAAACTTGCGCGCCGCCATCCTTCCGTGACCATCTTCTGCGGGCACATTGGAGGCAATTGGGAATTGGGAATCCGCGCCATCCGCGACGTGAAGAATCTTTACGGTGATTTGTGCGGCTCCGATCCCACCGCGGGCTACACGGAAATGGCGATTCGGGAGTTGGGCGCGGAGCGGGTTCTGTATGGCAGCGACGTGGGCGGGCGTAGCTTCGCTTCGCAGCTCGGCAAGGTGATGGCCGCCGACATTCCTGACTCCACACGCCATCTGGTTCTGGGTGAAAACTTACGCCGCCTGTTGCAACCTGTTCTCCAGGCGAAAGGGGTAAAAGTATGATCGATACCAACGTAGATCTGTTTCAATGGCCATTCCGCCGCCTGGAAGGTGACGACCCGGCTGACCTCGTGGCAAGGCTGCGCAAGAAGGGCGTGACCCAAGCCTGGGCGGGCAGTTTCGAGGGACTGTTGCACCGTGATGTCGAAGGCGTGAATGCGCGTCTGGCTGCCGCTTGCCGCCAGCACGGACCGAATTTCCTGGTGCCCTTCGGCACTGTCAATCCCAAGCAGCCGGATTGGAAGGAAGATTTAAGGCGGTGTCAGGAAGTTCACAAGATGCCGGGTATTCGTTTGCATCCTGACTATCATGCTTACACGCTGGATGATCCCGTGGTGGCGGAACTCTTCTCGCTGGCGGACGACCGCAAGCTGCTGGTCCAGATTGCGCTCGGCATGGAAGACCTGCGCACGCAGTTCCCCCTGATGCAGGTGCCGCCGGCCAATCCCCGCCCCCTGGCGGATCTGATCAAGCGCACCCCGGACTTGCGCGTGGTATTGCTCAATACCGGCCACAGCGGGCGGGGGCTAACCCAGGCCGGCAAAGTCTATGTTGATATTTCCATGGTGGAAGGAGTGGCCGGGGTCGCGAGCCTGGTCTCCCAAGTATCTGCGGAGCGGGTTGTCTTCGGTTCCCATTATCCCTTTTATAACTTTGATTCCGCGCTGTTGAAGATCACGGAAGCCGGCCTGCCCAAGGACCAAGCCCAGGCGGTGCTGGAGGGCAATGCCCGCGCGCTGCTTAAAGGGTAATGAGATTTATTCTGCGCCAGGCGGATTTCTCACCGCCGGCAGCCCCGGTCAGCAAGTGTAGCGGGGACCTGGCCGGTAGGCGGGCGCTACATCTGTCATTGCAACTCACCGCCCGAGAGAGGCCTTGGAGACGTTCCATCCATCGACTTCCACAACTGGCGTAGCGTTCTGCAAATCCGTTTTCCGATAGCTGGCCGTGATTTCCTTCTTTTCTCCCGGCAGCAACGAGAAATAATTATCACCCCAGATAATGGGAAGCACTTCCTCCCCGTGCGACCCCTTGTTGACCCGCAAGTGCACGAAGAAGGCCAGATTGTTCGTGGGATTCTCAATTGTGACCGTGGTGAGATTTTCATCGCCTTTACGCTCGGTGCGGCTCTTGCCCTTTAGCTTTACAGCGGGCAAGTTCTGGAGCCCCGTCAGGTCAGAATAGGAGAGCGTGGGGGCGCCGGTGCCCTGGCTCGCGTGTTCCCAATCCAAAACATCCTGCTTCGTAGAGAGCCAGTAAAAGTTCGAACTCAGCTCGCGGCCCGCGGTATCTTGCAGGGTGAGGCGCACAAAGTATGTGACTGACAATCCCGGCAGTTCCGGGAGGGTCACCACCCTGGTGACGCCGTCTTCAGGAACGTCCACCGTGGTTTCCTTCTCAAATTTCTTGGTCAAATCCAGATTGTAGACTTCCACCTTCGCCTTCAGATTCCTAAGTGCGTGGTAGGTTGAGTTCACCACCACGATGGATTGATCGTCGTAGGAGTATTGGATGTGCACCAGTTCGCAGCCCTTCTTGGTCCCGAAATAGCCGCCACCGGGGCGGAGATAGGTGTCATAGAGGTGAAAGACCAGGGAGGGCCAGGGGTTGTTCAAGTCGTGGTTCAGAATTCCTGTGGCAACGTATTTGTTCCGGCTGTAGGCCTCATACATGGCGCGCTCGCCTTCGTAATTCATCACCTGCGACTTCTCGGCGAAATCCTCCACGCCCTTCGCCGTGCCATAGCGCGACTTCAGAGCCTGCAGATGAACCTGCAATTCGTGGCGTTCCGTTGAGCCGTCGCCGTGCGCAGTCCACACCTCGTTAATCGGCCACAATTTGTCTTGAGGTATGAACTTCCGCAGACTTTCGATAGGAGGTATGGTCGGTCCGGGATAACACTCAGTATCGAAACCCCACGCCCCGCCCTCTTTGTGGTCGAGCAGCCAGTAGTTGGGCGGATCATAGTTGTCCGGGCCGTGCTTATAACCCGCCGCCCCGGTCACCGCTGAGCGTTTTCTGCCGGAGTGCGACTGATAGGGATTTGGCCAGTTTTCCTCTTCCAGGATTTTGATGTACGTCCGCTCAACCTCGGGCGCCGGTGGATTGTCGTCGCCATTTAACCAAGTCAGAACGCTCGGATGGTTCCGGAAGCGGCGGATCTGGTCGCGCAGCATCTCCGGTGCGATCTTGTAATTCTCCTCCGTCCATTCACTCCACTCTTCCCAATGATCGCAGCAAGGGAAACCGGGCATCAGCATGAGGCCGGCCCGATCGCTCAGGTCAAGGAAGTGCTCGTCCTCAAACCTCCCGTCCATGCGGAGAGTGTTCAGGTTCATATCCCGGACGTAACGAATCTCGTCCTCCTGCCGTTGCGGGGAGGATCGCAGCATCAGGTCGGGCCACCACAGCGCGCCACGAATCAATAGCTTCTTGCCGTTAACTTTGAACAAGCGATCGCCGTTGTCGTTCTTTTCTGAGGTGACTTCTCGAATACCAAAATCGACCGCGCCCTGGTCAGAGATCTGGCCGCCGGATTCAAACTGGAGTTTCAGTTGATAGAGCTCCGGCGCGCCCATCTGCCACGGCCACCAGACGCGAGGATGCGCAATCTTGAGCTGGGGAAATTGCTCGGGAGTGAACGCCACCCGTCTCGATTCCCCAGCCCCGAGTTCGACGGGCTGCTCCAACTGAATACTTTCAATCTGACCTTTCAAGACACCCTTTACAGGCTGTGAGGTCGGATTGTGCAAGTCCACGCTTACGATAAGTTGCGCCGCATCGAGCGAAGGCACATCCAGGTGGGAAATCACTTGAGGGTAACGCAGGGCCACCGGGCCCGTGGTAATGATGAAGACATCCTGCCAAATCCCCAGGTCCTTGTCCGGAGGGTCGGGACCGAGATTCATCCAATTGAACCCCAAATCGTCAGGCTGCTCAGGAGTGACCTCGACCGCCAAGGCATTCATTGCTCCGGGCTTAAGGTTCTGAGTGATATTGAACTCATAAACCCGGAACGCACCGGCCACCGTTTTGGAATCGGCGATCTGACGCCCGTTCATCCAGATATTCGCCCGGTAATTGATTCCGTCAAAGTTGAGCCACACTTGCTTCCCTTGATATTCGGCGGGCGCCTGAAACTCCGTGCGGTACCACCAGGGAACCCGGAAGGGACTTTCAGGGGGCATGGGAAGATTCACAAAATCTTCCACCAGCATGCTTCCAGGGATGAGTTTTAGATTCAGGCCAAAGTAGGGATCGGGATAAACTTTGTTCTCAACCAACGCCGCGAGGACAGTGGAAGGCAGGGAAGTGCCATACCAGCCCTTGGTACTGAATCCGGTTGTCGAGATGATTTCAGGTTTATCTTGCACCTGCGCAGAAGACTGAATGCTCCACCCCGCGCGCAAAATCTGTCGATTGCTTTGGCCGTCCTGTGCCTGGGCAAAAGTGAGACTCGTCCCCAGCGTCACCCAGATCGCCAACAATTTGTAAAATGATTTCCGCATGAATAGGTCTCCCAGTTTCGAGCAGCGGGTAAGGCGAGTTCATGAAGCGGGTAGCCCCTGTCAGCAACGGCTCTTCACTTTTGCCATTCGCCCTTGGCATTTTGATTGTCTGTGGTGCTGCGGCCACGTTGCGGGGCGGGAGTAGCCGTCTGCCGCGCCTGGCGAAGCGCCGACTGCACCATCATGAACTCGCCGACGTTCTCCATGGTGAGCAGACCCACCAGTTGTCCATCGTGAGTAACCGGGAGCGAGCGGGATTTGCTTTCGCGCAGCAGGGCCAGGGCCGTCTCCAACATATCGTGCGAGTCAACGGTCACGACGTCGCGGTTCATCGCCTCACGGACGTGGGCATTGGTTCCACCTTGCGCGAGAGCCCGCACCAAATCCTCACGCGACAGCACACCCAGCACGCGATCGCCAAAGACGACCGGGAAATCCTGTTGCCAACCTGCCAGCAGGTGCTCGACCGCCACCGCCAGCGTGTCGTCAGGCAGTAGAGTGCGGAATTCCGTGAGCATGGCGCGTTGCACGGGGATGCCGCCGAGCGAGCTGTGCATCTGCGTCATGGCGGCTTCCTGCTCAGCGCCCATCCAAACAAACAAAGCGATGAAAAGCAGGAAGGGGTCCGTGAAGAGGCCGACGAAACCGAAGAGATAGGCAATGCCCTGCCCCACGCGCGCCGCCGTCAGCGTAGCGCGGGTGTATTCCATGCGGGAAGCGAGGATGGCGCGCAGCACGCGCCCACCATCCATGGGGAAGGCGGGAATCAGGTTAAACGCCAGCAACCAGAAGTTCACCACCATCAACTTGTTCAGAAAGCTGCCCCCTGTCCACCGGAAGGAGCTCAGCTCCGGGTGGACGCCGGCCAGTAACTCAAAACCGTAGAGCGCCCCCGCGATGACGGCATTCACCGCCGGGCCTGCCAGCGCCACCCAGAGTTCCTGAATGGGCACGTCAGGCATGCGCTCCAGGCGAGCCAATCCACCGATGGGTAGAAGCGTGATGTCGCGAGTGCGGATTCCGTAATGCCGGGCCGTGAGCGCGTGTCCAAGCTCGTGAAGCACGATGCAGCCGAAGATGACCAGAATAAAGAGGACGCCTTCGACGGCGGTCGCGAGCGACTTTCCCTCGTGCAAGTTGACGAAAAAAATGAAGAGGATGAGCAGTAAGAATGTGGCGTGCACGTAGATGCCGATGCCCGCCAGGCGCCCGATTCTCCAAGACCAGCGCATAGCCTTATCCTTTGCTACGAGGTATGGCCCCCAAGGCCTTCGCCGTTCAAGTTAACACTTCAGACAAGACCGCTGCAAGGCGAGGATCTCTTCTTGTGGTTCCACACAAGTCGACCGGGGAGCCAACATTTGCCATCTTGCCATCTTATATGATACATCTACCCATATGAAGACGACCGTAGAGATTCCTAGCTCGCTTCTTCAGCAGGCTAAGCGCCTGGCGTCGAAGGAACGCACCTCGGTAAAGGCATTGGTCGAAGAAGGGCTTCGCCGCGTCATGGCGGAGCGGCGGGCCGTCAAGCCGTTCCAGTTGCGCAAGGTCAGCTTCAAGGGTCGTGGTCTTCAACCCGCGATGGCGGACGCCTCCTGGCAGCGGATTCGTGACGCGGCTTACGAGGGGCGCGGATCGTGATCGCAGTAGATACAAACATTCTCGTATACGTCCATCGCGAGGATTCGCCTTGGCACCAAACAGCTTATGGAGCGCTGGCACGGCTGGCCCAAAGCCGCACGACGTGGGCGATTCCGTGGCCTTGCCTTTACGAGTTCATCGCCATCGTCACCCACCCAAAGATTTATAACCCACCCACCCCACTGGAAACCGCGCTCGCGCAAGTGGAGGCATGGATTGAGGCTCCCGGCCTCATCTTGCTGGCTGAGATTTCTGACTTCTGGCCTGGATTGCGCGCGATGTTGACAGTCGGTCGCGTTGCGGGCCCCCAGGTGCATGATGCGCGAGTAGCAGCACTATGCGATCTTCATGGGGTCGACGAATTGTGGACGGCTGACAGAGATTTCGGCCGCTTTCCCCACCTCAAGGTGCATAATCCGCTGGTCCACTAACCTTGCTTGCCATGGCGCCACCCTTGGCCCTTACGTTCTCGCTTACGACCCCAGGTGGCAGTGTCCGCCCCTTTTTGGCCATGGATTTGCCCCTCTCTTAATTTGTACGCCATCATGTCGGTCCCCCAGTCATGGGGCCTGGCAACCTGGCACGCTGGAGCGTGACTGCATTCCTCACATCTGGATGGATTTGCAAGCTGGGGTGACCCTCTACTCTGCTGCCAGGCTGGCTGCAAGTAAGGGGGCGTGCGCCAAATCACGCTGTGGCCGGGCGAGTCAGGGAAAGCAAGTTGAACTATTGCTTGCCCTGATGTACAAAGATGGCCTGTAAATGAGATGAAGACCCTAAAGGGGGCAGTGTAATGGACATACGCAAACAGGACGCGCTCGACTACCATCGTTCCGGCCGCAAAGGCAAGATTGAGGTGGTTCCCACTAAGCCTTGCCGGACCCAGTGGGACCTCAGCCTGGCCTACACGCCGGGCGTGGCGGAACCCTGCCTGGAGATTCACGACAAACCTGAATTGGGATTCGAATACACGGCGCGCGGCAACCTGGTGGCGGTCATCTCGAACGGCACGGCGGTTTTGGGATTGGGCAACATCGGAGCCCTGGCCGGCAAACCGGTCATGGAAGGCAAGGGTGTACTGTTCAAGCGCTTCGCGGATATTGACGTGTTCGATCTGGAAGTGAATTCCGAGGACCCCGCTGAGGTCATCCGGCTCTGCCAACTTCTTGAGCCCACCTTCGGCGGCATCAACCTGGAGGACATCAAAGCGCCGGAGTGCTTCCACATTGAACAGACCCTGCGCAAGACCATGTCGATCCCGGTCTTCCACGACGATCAGCATGGCACGGCGATTATTTCCGGGGCGGCCCTGCTGAACGCCCTGGAGGTCGCGGGCAAGGACATTGCCCAGGCACGCGTGGTCTTTAACGGCGCCGGCGCTTCCGGCATCGCCTGCGCGGAACACTATGTGCGGCTGGGCGCGCAGCGTAAGAACATCATCCTCTGCGACACCAAAGGCGTCGTCTATGAAGGGCGCAAGGAAAACATGAATCCTTACAAGGAGCGCTTTGCCGCCCAGACCGACCGGCGCACGCTGGTCGAGGCCTTGAAGGATGCAGACGTTTTTGTGGGCCTTTCGACCGCCCATTGCGTCACGCAGGAAATGCTGCGCTCCATGGCCAGCCATCCCGTCGTCTTCGCCCTGGCCAATCCGGTCCCGGAAATCAGTTACGACGAAGCCAAGGCGGCCCGCTCCGACGTTATCATCGCCACGGGCCGTTCCGACTGCCCGAACCAGGTCAACAATGTGCTGGGATTTCCCTTCATCTTTCGCGGCGCGCTGGATGTGCGGGCGCGGGCGATCAACGAAGAGATGAAGCTGGCCGCCACGCGGGCCCTGGCCGACCTCGCTAAAGAGGACGTTCCGGATTCCGTACTGCGCGCTTACGGTGTTACCCGGCTGCAATTCGGGCCGGATTACATCATCCCCAAACCCTTTGACCCGCGCGTGCTGATTCAGGAATCCTCAGCCGTTGCCGAAGCCGCCATGAAGAGTGGCGTGGCGCAACTCACAATTGACCTTGAGGAATACCGCGAGCAACTGCAACGGCGGCTGGGGCGCACTTATGCCGTCATGCAGAACATCCGGAACCGCGCCAAAGCCGCCCCCAAACGCATCGTGTTCTCAGAAGGGGAGCACGAGAAGATCATCCGCGCCAGCGTCCGCCTGGTCGAGGAGAACATCGCCCACCCGATTCTCCTTGGCCGCCCCACGGTGATCGAAAACAAATTCCACGAATTGGGTCTGGGAAAGGCCGACATCGAAATCATTGAGCCCCGCCGCTCGACACGGCTTTCCACTTACATTGATGAATTCTTCCGGCTCCGCCAGCGGGACGGCATCACCCCCACGGAAGCGCAGGAGTCGATGCTCAACAGCAATTACTTCGGCGCCATGATGGTCCGTATGGGCGACGCGGATGGCTTCATTGCCGGCGTCAGCCAGCATTACCCCGATACGATTCGCCCCGCGCTCCAGATCATCCGGACGCGCCCGGGGGTGGAGCGTGTTTCCGGACTCTATGTGATTGCCACCCACAAGGCCGTCTACTTTTTTGCCGACACCACGGTCAATATTGACCCCACCTCGGAGCAGCTCGCGGAAATCGCCATCCTCTCCGCCGAGGTCGCGCGCTGGTTCAACGTCGAACCGCGTGTGGCCATGCTTTCGTTCGCGAACTTTGGCAGCACCCGCCATCCGCTAGCCGATAAAGTTCGCCGGGCGACCGCCCTCGTCAAGGAAAAGGACCCCGACCTGATCGTCGACGGCGAAATGCAGGCGGACTCCGCCATCGTCCCCGAACTCATTACAGAGGATTACCCCTTTTCCAAGGTCAAGGGCGACGCTAACGTTTTGATCTTTCCCAGCCTGGATGCGGGCAACATCGCCTACAAGCTGATGATGCGGATGGGCGGCGCGGAGGCTCTGGGCCCCATCGTAATGGGGATGGCGAAACCTGTGCACGTCCTGGCGCGCGGCTCCGAAGTGGAAGAGATCGTGAACATGGCGTCGATTGCCGTCGTACACGCGCAAGTCGGCGTGCTGGGGATCCAACACTCGCCTCCGCACAGCTCGGCCCCGCCGGCAGCCTGAGCCGGGTCGCGTTGCATTTCGCGGTTCGCGAACCGCCCCGCTCACCCATCACGGCCGTTTTCGCAGGGGGCGCGGAGCTTGGCCCGACAGCGTCGGCAGCCGGGCCGGACGATCTTTATGGCGAGCGCCTTCTTCCCCAGGCTATGCCTTCGCCGTCAATGGAAGGACCCACAGTTAGAACTGCACTGATTGGCTGCCTACTTAATGATCCTTCGGAGGCGTTTGGTAATCCGCCGGGGGTATTTTACTCCAAAGCTCTATCCACTCTTTGAGGATCGAGTTGAGTGTCTCGCCGAAGCTCACCGCGTTCACGGGATCAAGAGGTTCCCATATCGTAAGCTCCCTCTGGAAAGGGGCCAGCATTCTGTCGCCAGCGAGACTCCTGAGTTTTTGCGAGAGCGGCCTGAAGACACGCGTCTGCCAGAGCTCAAAATCCACGGCAACCCCCGGCCCGACTGGCTTGCCGTCTTCGGCGCGCCAGTGGAGTCCAAGGTAGACATTGCCTAGGTCGCGCACGGCAAGTTTAGCCGCTATCCATGCGTATGTCCCGTCCCAACTACCCCACGTCGGCCCTACGAAGTTTGAAATCAAATCCCGTTCGAGATTGGCATGCAGGGCCTCCCCTAGCCTGTCAAAATTTGCCTCCAAGACCTGTCGCGACCTCGAATGGACCTCACACTGAAACTCATTGATTGCAGCCAGTGCGTCGAAATAGCTCTGAAGGCCCTCTTGGAACAAATTAAGGTTCGTATCTTCATCCATCGTCGTTGCTCCCCTCTAAGTTGTCTTCGAGATAAAGTGCAAGCCTTCGGGCCGTTGCGATATCTTCTCCGCGAAATACCCTCTGCGCCGCGCCCGACGACAGACCCAGCCGGTTCTGTTCGATGGCCCCGACGTAAGCGAAAACCAGTGCCCCCGTGAGGACCGTCATTTTCTTCTCCCTGATAACTTCAGGGGTTCGTTTCCTCAGCGCCCGACAGAGACCCTCGAACGTGCGGAGCTTAAATTTGTGGTACTCGGGGCGCTCGCCCGCTTTGGCAAGGAGGATATAGTACCTTTGACTTTCCAGTTGCTTTTCCCCCCACTCAAAGTACTCCTCCTGCTTCGCCGTGTCAGCTTCTTCGGGAGAGGTTATCTTAACTTCGATCAGAACAAGGACACGGCCCTCGCATCGAATCACAAGGTCAAGTCTTTTATTGGATTCCCAATGGGGCAGCGTCACCCACTTCTCCCGTTCCGTAGAGCACGTGGAGAGAGCTTCAGAAGCGATCTCCGAGGGTTCCTCGATGCCGAGTACATAAAAGACATCTCCAAGCGTCGGAAGCTGCTTTACAACCCACTCCAGCCAGTCCGAATACACTTCTTCGCGTTCCCCCGCCAGCCAGCGATGAAGGTCAAAATTCGAAAGCAAGGGATCGCTTAGAGGCTCAGAACGCATGTTTGACTCTCGCAATAGGTCACGTAACTTAGCGGATTCCGCCAGCCACACCGTTCGGGCGGAACTAATCATGCGGTTGACGCTTTTCCAAGTGACCCTTCGTTTCGGTTTGAGAGCGGAGCGTGTTCTGGCCAGTTCTGCCCAGTGGTGGATCGTGCCAATCGGTCCCTCTTCTTTTCCCACGCCGGATTCCTCCCTCCCGAGGTGCCCTCACTTGTCGGTCACGCTGCCCGCCAAATATTGGCACTCCCTGGCAATCTCCATCTGCAAAGTGCTGGGTGTAGGTACACAGGCCTCAGCGCCGAAGCGAATCAGCCAGCACTTGTCTTCCCCGTGGGGAGTGACTTTGGGGGCAGCAGTTCGACGCTCACTCATTCCACCGACGACGGGCCTGCAAGAATAATGCGTCTCCTGCCGCGATAGGCGATTCCCCTCCCATAGCGTTCCGCAAGTAGCTTCTTAAGCGAGCGCAACCCCGTTCCGTTAGTCGTCCCCCATGGAGAGAAATGTGACCATCCGACACTCCCATTACGCTGAGGCGCCAGCGCGACAATGTGTTCAGGGAAGTCGTGTTGGGCAAATCGGAGTTCACCCCCGAAAGTCTCGGAAAACTTGAAACCGGAGCGGGCAAGGGTTTGCAGAAATCGCTGAAAATCCCGAAGAACGCGCGCTGCCCCGCTCTTATATTCGCTTCGCCCGAGCATCTCTCTTAGCGCGCTTCTTAGGGCCGCACCCCCGCCTATTTTTGAGATTTCTGCTATAAGTTGGTCCACGCTTTCGGCGTTGCTTCCCTTCTTGGCGGCCATTGGTCTCCCGTGTCTGCGATTGTCTTTTCTGAGAGTAATTGTAGCTGGTCCTTTACCGTTCCCGGCGAGCCAGGGCTCTGCATTGAGCAACAATTTCCGTCCTTAGCGCCTTAGGTTCCAATACGTCAGCATCCGCGCCGAAGCCAATCAGCCAGCGCTTGACTTCATCCAACTCGGCGACATAAAGCGTCAGGATTATACTCCCGTCGCGATGAGTCTCAATTGTCTGGCTGGCGTGCCAGGTGCGCTCGCGAATGTATGGGGCTTGCGACGGCGAGAAGCGGATCTTCACTTCCTGCGGCTCGCCCCAGACCATACTGAAGGCGGTCCGTTTGAAATCCTCGAACTTGAAGTCTTCCGGGACTTCAAATCGCCGGTTGGTTTTTTGGGCAGACTGAATCCGTTCCACGGCGAAGGTCCGCAGGGCCTCCTCCCGGTGGTCGTGACCGACCAGATACAATCCGTTATTCACGTACCAAAGCTTGTAGGGATCAACCTCGCGCTCAATAGCCTTCGCCCTGTGCGCCGCCTGATGCCGAATTCGAATAGTGAACTTTTGGAATACGGCATGGGTCAAAGTATGAATCACCTCTTTCGAATGGCTGAAATCCTTTAGCCCAAAACTGGATACTGAGATGCCTTCGTCCAAGCCACGAAGAAACTTGAAGCTCTGGGCGGGAAGCTGTGACCCGATCTTCTGAATAGCGGCTTCCAGCGATTCGTACATGGGTGTGCCCTGCAAGGGCTTGAAGAGGCCCTTGCTGAAATAGAGCGCCATCTGTTCAGTCAGCGTCAGCGCAATAGGCCGCTCGGCATGGAAGCCTTCCATTAAGCGCCAGAACACCGTGCCGTTGCGCGTCTCCGAAGTGACCGGGAAACCTGCTGAGGTTAGGACTTCGATGTCCCGCTGGACGGTGCGCTTGCTGACGCCTAACTCACCCATGAGTTGGGCAAGTGTCCGCCCCACCCGACCGGCCAGGAGTTGGACGAGTTTCCATTGGCGTGTCAGTTGATCACCGCGAGGCACAGTAGGAACCTCCGCGTGCAGGGGCTGAAACCTTGGGGAAACGAGCGGGCGCGATTATACCACCCGCTCGTTTTCCCCGAACCGTAATGGTGTTCTGTTAGGCCTCGCGGGTACAGTGATTGACGTACATCGCGTCGGCGTCGATGTTGAGATTGGCGAGCGCACGGCGTTCGGGCCAGGAAAGCCGGCCATATTGGCGAATATACTTGCTGGCGGTGTCATGAGCTTCACGAGTCATCCGCAGCGCGGCAAAAGCCACAATCTTGTTCGCCATTGCGTTGCATTGCTGCGATAAGCCAGGCACGGGAAGAGTATCCTCGCCTTCACAGGCCCGCTCGAACCATTTGATCGATTCCCGGTGCATTCCCATCCGGTAGTAGCACCAGCCGATTTCGTTCCAGCATTTGCCTTGATAGCCCCCCTTCAAGGCCGCTTGGTATTCTCGCAGTGCTTCCTCATGGCGGTCGAGGCGGGTGAGAGTGTACCCGAGCCAGAAATGTTTCTCCGCATCCTGGGGCTCAGCTTGAACGCCTGCTTGGTGGGCAGGAAGAGTCTCCTCCGCCGATTTCACAAGTTCCCATGCCGTGAGGCGTTGTTCATGAATATCAGCCAAATCGGCGATTGCGAGGTTGGGGGGAATAAGCAGCAGCGCCCGCGTGTAAAGATCACAGGCGCGCTTGAACTCACCCCAGTAGTAGCTTGACAGGGCATCAGCGACTACCGTTTGGAAATCCGCGGGCCTCTCCACAGTTTGATTTTGGTTTACAGCAGGAAGCAATCTTGGCGCAACCAGTGCCAGGCTTGCACCGCCGAGGCACTTCCGCAAAACTTCACGCCTCTCCATACTTCTCACCTCCAGTTGTCAAAGATCGTGGGTTGCAGGTTGGAAGGATAGCAAAGGGGTATGACAGGGGTGGTCATCGCCTGAAACCCGTTGGCCGTTCCTCCTACGACAATGTTGGACCGTTCCTGACATACCCAGGGGATACCCTTGGCTGGGAAGCGCTTGGGTGTGTTCGGGCCACAGTCAACACAACGAGCGATTTGCCAGTAGTCGTCACACTTGGCGTGTAGGGGACAAACGGCAGCGGCACAAGGAGGTAACGATGTCTGAGATTCTCAACGGAATATTGGCCTTTGCTCTTATGTTCCTGATTTACTATATCCCCATCAGCCTGGGCTTGATGATTCTCAGGAGTATTTTCTGCTGCGAGGACAAATCGGAGAAGAAGGATCGTTGAAGCAGGTAGCGCGGACCTGTCCTGTAGGTCCGCGGCTTTTTATCGACAATGGGGGGACGAACCGCAGACCTCCAAAACAGGTCTGCGCTCTCTTGAATTTCAAGATAGAATCCACTCGCTTGTGCACGGAAGGAAACACAAGTGTTCCAAGTTGCGCTGGTTGGCCCTGAACTCGAAGAAAACCTCAGTCTGCGATATCTTGCCTCGTCCCTTGAAGCCGCCGGATTTGAGTCCGCCATAGTTCCCTTCGACGGCCCTCACGACCTGCCCCGGGTGCTTGCGAGGTTGCTCGATTCAGGTGAACCGCCGGCGCTCATCGGGCTTTCCCTTTCCTTCCAGCGCCGGGCGAAGGATTTTTTCGCCCTTAGCATCGCGCTTCGGCAAAGAGACTATACGGGGCATATCACCGCGGGCGGCCATTTCGGAACCTTTGCGTGCCGGGAAATCCTGCGAGATTTTCCGGAGATCGATTCGATCTGCCGGCACGAGGCGGAGGAAACCCTGGTGAGGCTCGCGCAGGCTCTCCGCTCGGAAAGTGACGTAGCCCAAATCCCCGGCCTGGCTTACCGCGACGCGCCCGGTGAAATCCGCTTGACGGCCTTGCCCGCTCCTCCCGATCTGCACAAACTCCCTCCGCCCGATCGCCGCGGGGCGCCGTCCGAATGCCTCGGTCACCGCGTGGCTCCCCTGGTAGCCAGTCGTGGTTGCTATGCGAACTGCGCTTTTTGTTGCATCTCCGCCTGGCATGAGCAAACCCAACCCGGCAAGCGCTTCCGGCTGCGACCAGTGGAGGACGTTGCCGAGGAAATGGCAGCGCTGTATCACCAAAGAAAAATCGATATCTTTATCTTCCATGACGATAATTTTTTCCTGCCCAATCGCGCCCAAACCCTGAAGCGCGTTGCCTCCCTGGCCGACGCGCTGGAGCGGCGCGGGGTTCGGAATATTGCCACGGTCGTCAAGGCGCGCCCCAACGACCTCGACCCGGAGCTTATATCTGCAATGCGGGAGCGGCTGGGGCTCATCCGGGTTTATGTGGGCATCGAAAGTAATTCCGAGCAGGGTCTGCTGACCATGGGACGCCGGGTGGGGAGTGCGCAGAATGGTGCTGCCCTCGAACTCATGGAGCGGTTTGGCATTTACGCCTGCTTCAATACGCTCATCTTTGACCCGTCGACCGAAATCCAGGATCTCGAAACTAATCTCGCCTTCATGGAGAAATTCGCCGCCGTACCGCAGAACTTTGGCCGCGTCGAGCTCTATGCCGGTACGCCGCTCCTCGCCATGATGCAGGCGGAGGGGCGATGCCAGGGAGACTACCTCGATTGGAATTATCGAATCCACGACGACGAAGTGCAGAGAATCTTTGAGCTGGCCATGCAGTGTTTCTATGTGCGCAACTTCTCCGGTGAGTCCGCCGCGAATCTTCTGATGGGCACACGATTTGTTGTGGAGGTGGCGGCCCGATTTCATCCGCAAGTTTTCCGCGAGGCTTGGCGGGTGAAAGCTAAAGAACTCACTCGCGAGCTGACGCTGGATTCCGTGCGGGGAGTGCGGGAGATCATCGGATTCGTGAAAGCGCGCAGACCAAGCCAGGAAGATATGGAATTCACAGCGGAGCTTACCACCAGGCTCCGAGCCACGGAGCGCCTGATCCACGAGGCGGCCGGCAGACTCGAAACAGAAATCGAAAACACGATTCGTGAGGCTGGGCAGTGTGAGGCTGACGCGGATTTCTCACCTGTGAAAGGGATGTTGATTTGAATCTATAACCCTCGCCCCCTTGGGGGAGAGGGTGGACCGCAACCGGCGTTTTCATCAGCCGGGGCGGGACGGGTGAGGGGGTCGCCCAGGCACCAATTGACGACCAGGGAGCGTTTCACAGCACGATGGCACAAAGTCCTCGCTCAAAAATAAGACATTACCGTATTGCACGGCAGTGTGAAGCTAAGCCAACAGAACAGAAATGGAGATTTCATGAAAAAGAACCGAACGCGAAAAGGCCTTTCGCCGCCTGAACCCGGCGCGGGGACGGTCAGGGAGCGCACCCTGGCCCATCTGGAAAATCTGATGCGCACGGCCACAACCGTGGGGACAGGAATCGTCCTGGCCTGCGGGGCAAAGGCGCAAACGCCGGGGCCACCGCAAGTCTGCGATCCTTTGCCTCCCCCCGTCGGTTGCTGCGAGAACCCTGACGAACTCCTCTTGCGCGGGTGCCTCGATCAGCAAACCCGTTGGGTCAAGTCGGGCACGCGCTGGAACCTTCAATTGAATCTTTCCGCCCATCCGGGACCCACGCGGCTCAGCTTTGAGGGGCTCAAGCGCGACGCCATCAAGATTTCCGGTGTTTCGATAAAGAGCATGCAAGTGGAATCCCGGAAACTTGCTTTTGTGCTCGTGGCCGGCGCGAGTAGTCGCCAGTCCACACTGCAATTCCCGGTGCTGTGCAACGACAAGAAGGTCACACCTAAGCTCCTCCTGGACCTCAGCAAAGCGCCAACGGAGAATGGCTCCGTCCCGGTCAAGCTGGGGAATTAAGCGCGGGGCAGTGGCACTAAAACTCCCCTCCTCAGATGAGGAGGGGTGGCGCGCCGAGCGCCGGGGTGGTACTGAAAAGATAAATCGGTGGTGCTGACAACATATCGGAGTGGCGCCTATGAATCAGACCTCAGAGCCATAACTCGCAAACCAATCCACTCGTTGAGATTTCATGAAAACAGCAGCGACCGCGGTGATGGGCGCCAAGTACGAAAAACTGTTTCGCCCCGCCACCATCCATTCCGCCGGCGATGAGCGTTGGAAGTTAACCCTGAATCTGGGGGGCATTCGGCTGTACGCCATGGTGGGACGCACATCTTAATTGTAAAGAAGTGGGACGTCCCACTTGTTGCTCTCCGCGCGGCATAGCGAGCGAGGTCCCACTACTTTTCCCATCCTCATGCGTTTTCTTCCTATGACTTTTCGCATGCCGCTTAGCCGCGCTAAGCCTTTTTAGGAAGCAAGGCAGCAATGCCTCGGTTGGCATTATCCTGCCGGTTCGCAAGCTGCTATACTCCGCAATCAGAACCCATGCCGGTTAATATGCAATCTGCTGGTTGTGGCGGAAACGGAATATCTGGATTTCGTTCCGCAGGGAGCTCCTGGATTATGGCGCGCAAAACCATCGCGTTCGCAGCTATCACTTTCGTCCTAACGTGTGCTTTGGGATTCTCCCGCGCTCCTCTTCCCGATAACAAGGAGCAGGCTGAGTTACCTTCCGGCCTGAAGGGAGTCAAGGTTTATCACCTGCCGGAGAAGACCTCGGAAAAGATGAAAGGCGATCTCACCGTGGTGCGCAGTGTGGCCTATCAGGATATCAACCTCGACCACCTGGCACTCAACCTGTTCGTCAGCATGAATCCGGTTGACCGGCCGGCCACCGTCGTGAAGATCTACTTTCAGGACGTGCGCGCCAATGACCTGCCCGTCCACGTTGAACCCTACGACACGGAGTTTCGGTTGTCGAAGAGCGCCGCGGTGGATTTGCCCACGCCGCTTCGCCTGTCCTTCGTTTTCGCGGAGTTCGACTCACTTGAACCTATCCGCCGGCTGGTAAGTCAGGATACTTTGCACCTCACGGGGCAGCTCTTTATTCTGGTCCAGTTGAGCACTCTGGAAGCGGCGGTGATGAGGGCGCGGCAGGTTGTGTTGCCCGTCAACCTGGATCAAACCATCCCCATGCACGCCTTCACCGACGAGCCCATGATCCAGGCCGCGGTTCTCAAGTTGATCGACACCCTTTCGACACCCTTCTCGCTCGCCGCGGGCGTGTTGGCGAAGCAGCGCCAGGAAAAGTTGAGCACGGCCCGCACCCTCTCGGCCGCCGCGGCAGGACGCATGTTCCTGATTTACTGTGCCTACTCTTTGCGCAATCCGCGGACCCACGATGTGCAGCGCTACGCGCAGTCCGGCACTGCTTTCCTGATTGACACCGATGGCACGCTGCTGACCGCCAAACGAGTTGTTCAACCCTGGAAGTTCGACGCCCAGGTGTTGTCCTTGATGAGCCGCTCCGGATACGAACTGGATCCCAAAACCTACCAGCTCGCCGCTTGGCCCATCGATACACGGGTCATGACGGTGAAAGGTGAGCTTGACTTGACCGACGCGTTAAGCACCAGCCGGCACACTCTGGAATTGTGGAAGCTGCCGGCGGACCTTATGGAACCCAAGCCAGCCGCGGGCAGCTCGAATCCCCCGGAAATAATCAATGTACATGCGGAAGGGGCAAATGATCTGGCGTGGCTCAAGATCGTTGGTGAGTCCAGCACTGTCACGCCACTCCTGCCCACGGGCGAGGGGGCAACGCCATCATCCGCCACCTTGCTGGGCTTTCCCTTCGGCACCGATCAAGAACAAGCTAAAGTTCAGCAGGTTGACGTCACTCTCGAATCCCGCCCCAGCGCTGGCACCGCCGGTCTTGTACGGTTGGCGCGGGCGCTCGATCCCGGTGAGTCAGGCGGTCCTCTGCTCACGGCCGATGGCAAGCTAATCGCCGTGTGTCCTGGGCCCAAAACCTGTGTGCCAATGGCCGCGGCGCTTCGGGCTTTCGAAGGCGCGACGGCCCTCTCCATCCCCTCGGTTTCGGGCGGCAAGAAGGAAGCAACCGTGCGGTTTTCCGCCGAGCGCCGCGAGTTGCTGGTCCTCAGCCTCGAAGGCATCAACGAATCACTGGGTGCGCCCAAGCACGACCTGCCCCCGGAAGGTGTTTGGCAGGAGGTGATTCCTGGCGGAACGTTTTACACGTCAGACTCGGCCCGGCTGAAGCTGCTTACCTCCGCTGACAAGCCACCGGCATCCTCGCAGGTGACGTGGTATCAACGCCCCTCACCCGATTCTCCTTGGCAGGTGCTGGGAACCGGTTTGGAATTAGCATTCAATGTCGGAGCCAAGCCAGGTGTTGTGCTGATTCGCGTGGGAGTGACAGATGGTGAGGCGTACCTCGCGAGCGTGCCCATTCAGTACGAAATCAAGCAGCGGCTTTGTCCCCTGCTCTACAAGACGACGCTGGACGACATCGCCCTCGGTGTCGCAACGTTCCGCGAGGCAAAGACCACGACGAAAACCTACAAGGAAGTCGCGGCGGCGAATGGGAGCATTCCTCAGGAAATCGCGCTACTCCCTGACCCCGATGATCCCCAAAAGCGGCCGTATCAGCTTGCCGATGGTGATGTGGTGCTGCGCACGGGCGGCCCCATCGGCTACGTCCAGCGCGCCTTGGGTTCACCCCAAAGTCCCCAAAACCACTCCGGGCTTATCAAGACTGAGAGCTACCAGGGCAAACCCTTTTATATGGTGAATGAGATTGGTTGGGGTTACGAGTACACGCCGCTCACTCCTGCTGACGCCGCTGTCTATCAACAGATGAAGTCCCTGCCCACCCAGCCCGAATCTTTTTTGGAAGGGGCGAACGTCGGGACGCTAGAGGTATATCGCCCTGTGGGAATGGTCGAGCGCAGGGAGGGCAGCGCGCCCTCCTGGCAACCTTACCCCATCGGCAAGGTGGCGGCGGCGCGAGCCGTGGAAATCGGGGCGAAAGCCCAGCTTGGATATGATTTCCTTTTTATGGAGTCTTCAACGATCGCCGACCAGCCGCCTTTTCAGAATCTCTACTATTGTCATGAATTCACTCGGGAAGCTTTTGGGCGCAAGCTGGCCAAGCCTGCTCCCATCCCGATTCTTCAGGATCTCTGGAAGGCCGGACGCGCTTGCGATCAGGAGATGGCCGCCGCGAATGCCGCGGGGACGGCGGGCGATCCAGCCGCGCTTAAGAACGTTCTCTCCCAGATTGATGTTGAGCACATTACGTTCGATCCCGACCCCGCGAAGAATGAAGCCGCCCGCAAGGAATTCCGCGACCTCATCAACTCCTTGCAGCGTTTCCTGGGGGGCGAAACCTTCGAGCAGATTGTGAAATCGAAGATTGCGGAGCAACTGACGATTTCCAGTCTGGCTGACGCTCTGCTCAAAGGAAATTCGCCGGCGTCGAAAGCAGGCCAGGATATGCAGCGTATCTTGAGCGACACCTCCCTGGCGGATTTGGCGAGGAGCAGCGGACTGCCCGAGGGCCACGCCGCGCTGCTGGGGGCGGCATTCAACCCCGCAATCGAGGCCTGGATTGCAGCCGGACGAATGGGCGCGGCAAATTACCTTTCTGATGAGCTTTATGAGGATCTCGGAAACGCCATCGATGCCAAGTCTTTGCTCGCCGGTGGGGAAGCAACCGGGACGAACGGTGAGAGCGTTCGCGTCACCTTCAAACGCATCAGCGCGAATGCGCGATAACCCCAACTTAGTTGTGGTCACGGATTAGGGAGTCTAATTGCGGGCGAAGCCCGCCTTGGACTGCGGTAGCAGCAGCTACCGCCTTCCGCCTTCGGATCATACGGCAAAGACACAAGGGGTGGAGGAAGAAAGGCGGTAGCTGCTGCTACCGCAGTCCAAGGCGCTACGCAACACTAGCGATTAATGACCCCGCGGCAATTCCGTTGTCCGCAGAGGCAACGCATGGTTTCGTCGGTGTCGTCGTAGTTGTAATCAACCAGCAATTCCTCCCCTTTTTCGATCGGCCGCAGGCTCATGTAAAGGATGTGGCCCTTCATGATCCGAGACACCAGGTTGGGCTCGCAGGAATGGTTGATCAACTCTGCGCCGGAGCCTCCCACCCCGCCGTCGAGCGTCCAGTACTTGTTGAGTACAAAAAGGTAAGGCGTACTCGCCCGCCGCTCGGCCTTGCGGGGAGGGATTTTTTCACCCGTGTACTCGATTACCTTGCGGTTAGCAGGGATGTCCTCCGCAGCGTAAACACCCCAGCGATGAATCTTAGACTGTGCCACTCGCAGGCGGTAGCAGCAGTATTGAGGATTGAGGACAGGGACTGAAGTGGTTTTGCGCTTGGGCATATTTTGAGATGGATTGGGCGGTCAGGACCGCAGGCCTTCCGAACCTAAGGGCGGACCGATACCTTAACTCCACGGCCGCTCCTCCCCTATGATACCAAGAGTCGCGGGTTTCGAGTACCCACATAAGGTATGGAGTGCGTAGTTCCACGCCTGGCTTCGGCGCTCTCTATTTGGTTGGCTGCGTTTCTCGAACTGCCCTTTCGAGGGCTGCGTCGATACGGGCGAGGGCTCGATCCACCTGTTTCCGGTGGTCCTCGGCGGTAGTCTCAGAAGTCGCCTCACTGAGACCGGCCAAATTCGCGCGGATGGCGTTGACGCCGTTTGCCGCTTCGTGGGCGAGTGAGTTCAGGGCGTCATGCCGCGCTTTCTCCTTGCCTCTCCACTCGCGCGAGCGGAACTTCCACACCTGGCACCGCCAGAACACCAACGCGGCGATGAGCGCCGGGATTATCGGCGTTAGGAAAGCTTGCACCCATGGTTCTGATTTCAGTGTGTAGATTACAGAGAAGCTGCTGGCAACATAAGCAAAGAGCAGGAAACCAGCGATGGGCAGCCAGCTAGTCTTTCGGGGTGCGGCCGCAATCTGGTCCACAGCATCCGTGGCCGCTATCGAGACTTCGCTGATGGCCGCGAGCGTCGCTTGCCCGGTCTCATGCTTCGAGGACGCTCCGGTGCCATCCCCGTCCTGGGGAACGTTGGTGAATTCAGTCATGTATTCATCCCTTCTGGCACCTGCTGTCATCCGGGGCCACGTCCCCTCAATTGGGATTGGTGAACGTGGACTTCAACCGCGCGGCCAGGTCATTAATCAGCCGCCCTTCCCGCTCCGAAACCCCCCAGAGGTTGGCTGACTCGGCCCCCGCCTCGACCGCGGTGGTAGCGATTTGCACAAGTTGTGCCGCCGTCTTGGCCATGTCAGGGGTGAGCTCTACGCCTGCGCCACGGCCCTCCGCGTCGGTGATTTCCTGCCACTCGTGCTGATTGTAAATGCAGCCCGGGTCGCCTGCCAGGATATCACCCGTATAAGCCAAGGCTCGGGCGCGACAACCGCCGCAGTAATGCCGGTAGGTACAAACGCCGCAGTGGTCGCCGCGATCTTCGCGGTCGGAAAGCTTGTCAAAGAGGGCGTTGTTCCAGATTTCGTGAAAACTGCGCTCGCGAATGTCGCCCACTTTGATACCGGAGATGTACACACAAGGGGTGATGATTCCGTTCGGCTGGATGGCGCAATAGCAGCGGCCCGTTCCGCACCCGCCGATGTAACGCGAAAGCACCATGGTCTTCTTCCCCGGACCGCGGCCTGCGTGCCCTGTGGCGAATAACCCTTCCTCCGGCCCATACACGATGCAGGTGCGGCCAAACTGCGGCGCGGTAGAAACTACCGTAATTTTGCCTTCCTCCAAGT
Source organism: uncultured Acidobacteriota bacterium (assembly GCA_963804995.1). Classification (GTDB taxonomy): domain Bacteria; phylum Acidobacteriota; class Terriglobia; order UBA7540; family UBA7540; genus Bog-366. The sequence continues at coordinate 883,840 of CAWDSK010000005.1, read as the reverse complement.
GTTCCTTGAGTCTGCGCAACAGCAGTTCGCGCTGGCCCGGCGTCAGGTCCTGCTGCATGATTTCCTGGCCTCGTCCGACCGGAATGAAATTGAAATGCGAGAACGTCTTGCAGCCCAGATCGATGGCCAATTTAATGGTGTCGTCTACCGTGTGTGCGGTCTGGCGCGTGAAGCAGGACGCCAAGCCGGTCTTGATGCCCGCGGCCACACAGTTGCGAATTCCTTGCACAGTTCTTTCCCAGGATTTGGGCTGGCCGCGAAAGGCGTCGTGCGTGGCGGGATCGATGCTGTCCAGGCTGACCTCAACGTATTTCACATTGGCGTCCTTCAGAAGAGCGCACATTTCCGGCGTCAGCAGCGTGCCGTTGGTGGCCAGGGTCACGTGAATGCCCTGCTGCTCGCAACGCTCCAGCACCTTCCAAAGATCGGGGGCAACCAGCGGCTCACCGCCCGCGAAGGCGAGGAAAGGCACGAACTCCTCACCCATCTGGTCAATGAGCCTGAGCTTTTCCTCCGTGGTCAGCTCGTCTTTATCCGGCATGCGGTGGGCGTTCTGGTAACAATGCTTACAGGACAGGTTACACGCCTGCGTGATGTTCCAGACCGGAAACATGGGCGCCGTGTAGCGCTGCGGTACCGTCAAACCGTAGGTCGCGATGCTCTTGGCCGTCAACGTCAGGGCCTTCACCGTGGGGGGATGGTGGAAGAGCCGCTGCTTCATCGTTTCCTTGTCGAGCTTGGCCTTCCAAAGACCCAGATCGATGACCCGGTTCGGCACACTCCACTTCAGCCGCTTCCAGAAGTCTGATTGGGGGTTGTCGTAATTCTCGCACAGCCGCATGAAGAAGCACTTGCCGTCCGGATCGCGACGCGTCATCCACGAGAAGGCTTTCCGCACCAGGGGTTCAGAAAGGATGTCCTCCAGAATGTGATGGGAATCGGGCAGCGAGGCCGTAATCCGACCCACCCGCGGGCGGGTGTGGGTCATGACCCGGCGGCTAGAGGTGCCAAGGTACATTTCAAACCCTCCCTCGAAGCTTGCGGGGGGCGGTTGGCGTGTCATTGTTGCAAATCGCTGCTTGCATCAGAAATTAAGCAAACTGCAACGCTAATCGGAAGCTTGGCTTAAATTTACAATCCCTCAGGACACAGTCAGACCGCATCCCCTAAAGCCTCAAATGTCTAACGGACCCAAAACACTCCATGTCGAAATCCTATGCCGATTACATTTTTATTACCTTGATGCCGGTTTGCCAAAAACATGACAAGGGTCACACCTACCAGGGATTATTAGGTCGGCGTTAGCATAAATCTGAAATGAGGGGTGCGGACGTGAATGCCAGGTGCGAAGAATTTCACTCATCGCGTTATTTCCACTTTGATTCTCACCTGGGGGGTGTCCCGGGCCAGCGCCGCTGGCCCCTGCGTTGTGGCACGGGCGTCCGAAGGTGTGAAGAAATAGTATTTTTACCGCGGACGCGCTGAGACGCAGAGAAAAGGACCTTTATTTTCATTCCTCTGCGCCTCAGCGTCTCTGCGGTAAGGAGGTTTAGACGATTTTTTCACACCTTCTCCCGCCCGTGACCGACACGGCCAGGACCCCGATGCATCGGGGCAGGTTGGCCGTGGCACGTTTTGGTTGCGGTCACGCTGCACTGCCCAGGCATTGCATATGAAAATGCCCGAGTGTATAGTGCAGTTCTACTGGGAAGTTCAAATCGACAACTCAAATGGAGGAGACTGCGATGGCTCACTATCTGTTGCAGGTCGCATACACGTCCGAAGCCTGGGGGGCCATGATCAAAAACCCCCAGGATCGGATCAGCGTCGTTTCCAAAGTCGTCCAAACTCTAGGCGGGAGTGTTGAGGGGGGCTGGTTGTCATTCGGGGATTACGATACGGTGGCGATAATGCAATTGCCGGATAACGTCAGCGCGGCGGCATTTTCCATGGCAGTTGCTGCCGGGGGCGCGTGCAAATCTGTCAAAACAACTCCGCTGCTTTCCACCGAAGAGGCTATGGCAGCCTTGAAGAAAGCTACCAGCACAGGATATGCCCCGCCCAAGGGAACATCTAAAAAGCGTTAGAAGGTAACCCCCATGCCGGGAAAAACCGCAAACCGGGAATACCCGGTTTGCGGTTACATCCAACGAGGCCAAGGGGACTACGCGTAGCGACCATTTGCTCCACACGGTTCTTCTCCCGGCTTGAAGCTGACCATGCCCATACCATGGCCGGCATAGACTATCTTCTGCCGCATCTCAACCCTTCACAAAGGAGGCAACATGAGGGCCCATTGGTTCCACGGAGTTTTTGCAGCAGTTTTCGTGGCCATTTTTCATCTCGTCGGCTGGACGCAGGCCAAGCCCCGCGCGCGTGACCTCGGAGTGCCCTTCGATGGCGTCCCGGGCCCGCTGGATGCCATCACCGACGTGAAGGGAGTGGAAGTCGGCCACATGACCCTGATCTCAGGTTCGGGCAAGCTGGTGGTTGGGCAAGGGCCAGTGCGTACAGGTGTCACGGCCATCCTGCCGCGCGGCAAATCTCCAGCCAGCCAGGTTTTCGCCGGGTGGTTTTCCTTGAACGGTTACGGCGAGATGACGGGGACGACCTGGGTGGATGAATCCGGCACGCTCCAGGGGCCGGTAATGATTACCAACACGCACAGTGTGGGAGTGGTGCGCGATGCGGTGATCAAATGGCGCGTGAATCTGGCACCTCCGGAAAATACCAATTATTGGTGGACGCTCCCCATGGTAGCCGAAACCTACGACGGATATCTGAACGACACAAATGGATTCCATGTCACGCCGCAGGACGCTTTCCACGCACTCGATAGCGCGCGCGCGGGCCCAGTGGCGGAAGGCAATGTGGGCGGCGGCACAGGGATGATTTGCTACGAGTTCAAAGGCGGCATTGGAACAGCTTCGCGCCAGATCACGGCGGCGGGCGCGGGCTACACGGTGGGAGTCCTGGTCCAATGCAACTGCGGCAGACACGATCAACTGCGGATTGCAGGTGTGCCGGTGGGACCGGAAATCACAGCCCCGAGGGTATGGGGTAAGGCCGGCTCAGTGGCGGAGGAAGAGCGCGGCTCCATCATTATTGTGGTAGCCACGGATGCGCCGCTGCTTCCCCATCAACTGAAGCGCCTGGCACGGCGCGCCTCGCTCGGCCTGGCGCGGACCGGCAGCACCTCCGGCAACGGCTCAGGCGACATCTTCATGGCCTTCTCGACGGCCAATCCGGAAGCGGCCAAGCTGAAAGGCCTCGCTCAAGTGGAGATGCTTGCAAACGACGAGATGAACCCCATCTTCTCGGCTACGGTCGAGGCCACGGAAGAAGCCATCGTCAATGCGCTGGTGGCAGCGGAGACCATGACCGGCGCGGATAACCACACGGTGGTCGCGCTGCCCCACGACGGCCTGCGTGAGGCGCTCAAGAAGTATGGTCGGTTGCAGGAGAATGGAAAGCCCTAGACTTGCCCCGAGTTTGGAAGGGCGGGGCTAAAGGATTCTCAATTCCTGGAATTCTCAAACGCCCCCAACCCGCGTGTGACCCCTCACCCGTCCCGCCCCGGCTGATGAAGACGCCGGATGCGGTCCACCCTCTCCCCTCGGAGAGGGCGATCGCTCAAGGTGACGTAACCACTTTAGATAATAGCCTTCTCCCCAGGAGCTTGTGACTTTTTCGAAGCCACCGTTACGCGGTGGGGCGGGTCAGGTAGTGGGCAGCTTGGGAAGTGCGCGAGAGGGCTCCCCTTGGCCGGTGGAGCGGTGCCGCGCGGCAAGGAGTACCGGGGGAATCCGCCCTACACCCGTGCCCGGTACGGCTGGGCAGGGCTTGGTTAGCCCAGCAACAGGGGCGCGAAGTGCATCACGTTGTAAGCCAGGGCGCACCACAGTGCCACGCAGCGTGCCTTGGCCAGCCCGCGCACCAGGATGCGGCCCAAACCGCGATAGGTGCGCAAGTCGGCGTTGACGGTTTCACTCGTCGCCGCTCTCTGCTGATAGATTTTCTTTCCCTCCTCACTTTTCATGCGTTGCTTCCACTCTCGTACGGCCTCGCTGTCGCCCTTCTGGGGCTCCAGTTCCTTCCCCCGCTTCTGACGATTTTGCGCCGTGTGCGGCGGGATGAACAGCGCCACGCCCTGCGCGTGTGCCGCTTCCAAGTCTTCCTTGCGCAGGTACCCGCCGTCCAACAAGTGCTCTTCCACCTTCCCGCCCGTGCGCTGTTCCACCTGTTCCCGCAGCGGCGCGCTCAGTCCTCCCGAGTCCGAACCTTCCGCGCTCACCTCCACCCCCACAATGGCGCGGCTCTCCGGGTCCGCCGCCAACTGCACATTCACCGCCGGGTCGTAGCCCCCGTTGGGCATCTTCATGATGCGCGCTTCCGCATCCGTCGTGCTCACCCGCGGAGGCTGCGCCGCAATCTCCTGGCCCCGTTTTCCCCCCGTCCGCTTTACCCTTGCGGTGTGCCGGCGTTGCAGCTCCGGCAGTTGCGCAATCGCCTCCTGCAGGCGTTTCTGCCGCTCCTGCGCCGCCCGCTTCCGCGCCGCCGCTTGCCGCGCGCTCAGCCCCGCTCCTTCCGGCGACTCCAGTTGCCGTCTCAACTCCGCCACGTGCCGTTCCGCTTCCCCCAGCAGTTCCTCCAGCCGCCTTTCCCGCCGAAAACTCTTCTTCCCCGCCCCCACCCGCACCCGCATTCCGTCCTGGCTGATGCGGCTGACCTTCACCACTCCTTTATCCACCAGAGCAGCGATCACTTGCGTGAACAGGGTGTCCAAGGCCTCGGCGTGATCGGTGCGAAAGTCCGACAGCAAACGGTGGTTCACCGTCACCCCTCCGCACAGCCAGCGAAAGGCCGCATGCTCCTGGCACTGCCGCGCCAGTTCGCGCGCCGCACCGATGCCCCGCACACAGGCGTATAACCACAGCGACACTAAAAGCTGGGGATCGGTCGCGTCCCGTCCAGCCCCTCCTTCCCGCGCCTTGATCGGCAGGCGGAACGCCGCTAAGTCCAAGCGCTCCACCACCGCCGCCACCCGCCGCACCCCGTGCCCCGGCCCCACCAGATCGTCCGGACATTGCGCCACCCAGGCCATCTGCTGGCGCTCCGGCCGGCGCAAACGCACCGCCCCGCGCCGCTCTGCTGCCCCCTTCGCGCCCTTCTCTTCCTTTCCTTCCGCTTCCTGACCTACCGCCGGTTCCATTCCTAATTTAAAATCATCTGAATGTAAAACGTTGTCCATAACATTTATATTAATACAAGTACCGACCCAACCGCCAGCTTTTTTCTCTCTCCGTACCTCCGCTCCCGATTTTCTGCCTCCTCCCCCCACCCATCCCCCCTTACTGGTGACCAAAAAAGTCACAAGCTCCAGGGGAGAAGGTGGCCGACGGAGGAGGTCGGATGAGGGGTTACTTGCATGCCCAGGGTGTCAGAAGAATTTACAGTTTAGGGATTCAAAAACCATTAGCCCCGCCCTTCCGCCCCCCCTGGTGTTTGGCGCGGAGAGAACACCCAGATAAGCTCACCCGGCTAGACATTAATCAACCCACGCGATATTCTGGCTGACTCATAGAATTCATGGGGCTTTGATTAATAAGGCACATGAGGCAATAAATGACCACGGGTTTAAGCAAGCTGCGGCTGGCCGAGCGCATGTCGCTCCTGGGAACGGAGAGTGCCTTCGAGGTCCTCGTCCGGGCGCGGGAACTGGAAGCCAAAGGCAAAGAGATTATTCACCTCGAAATCGGTGAGCCGGATTTTTCCACGCCCCCCAACATCGTGGAGGCCGGCGTGCGCGCCATGCAGGACGGTTGGACACACTACGGCCCACCCGCTGGGCTTCCGCAGCTTCGCGAAGCCGTGGCCGACGAAACTGCCCATCGGCTGGGCATCGAGGTCGATCCGGCGGAAGTGGTGATCACACCGGGTGGTAAGCCCATCATGTTTTTTGCGATCCTGGCGCTGGTCGAACCTGGCGACGAAGTGCTTTACCCCAACCCCGGCTTCCCGATTTACGAATCCATGATCCGGTTTGTGGGTGGTAAGGCTGTGCCCTACGGCCTGCGTGAGGACCGCGACTTCGACGTGAACGTGGACGAGATCCTGGAAAAGATAACCAGCCGCACGCGCTTGCTGATTGTAAACAGCCCGCAAAACCCCACGGGTGGCGTGATGAGCGCGGCGGAGATGGGTCGCTTGGCGCGGGCCCTGGCCGGGCGCGAGATCTTTGTCCTCTCTGACGAAATTTACAATCGGCTCATCTACGAAGGCGAACACACAAGTATCGCCCAGTTCCCCGGCCTGAAGGATTGGACGATTATCCTGAATGGCTTTTCGAAAACCTACGCCATGACCGGCTGGCGGCTGGGATATGGGGTGATGCGAGCTGACCTCGCGCGGCAAATTGCGCTGCTGATGACGAATTCAAATTCCTGCACCTCAAGCTTCAGCCAGATCGCTGCGGTTGAGGCGCTACGCGGTCCGCAGGATTCGGTAGACCGCATGCGTGAGGAGTTCAGGCGCCGCCGGGCGGTGATCGTTGAGGGGCTCAACAGCATCCCTGGCTTCAGTTGCCGCCAGCCGCACGGAGCGTTTTACGCCTTCCCAAATATCCGCGGCACCGGGCGCACCTCACGCGCTCTGGCCGATGCGCTGCTCAATGAGGCAGGAGTCGCTTGCCTCGCGGGGCCAGGCTTCGGCGAGTGGGGTGAAGGCTACTTGCGCTTCTCGTTTGCAAATTCCGTGGAGAATTTGCAGAAGGCGCTGGAGCGGATTCGGGCGTGGGTGGGGAAGAACAGGAGTTAGGTATTAGGGGTTAGGATTTAGGATTTCCTATTTTGAGATAAGAGTAAAGACGGAGAGCATCACGCCACTCGGAGGTAGGTAAGGGTCGCTAAATCCTGAATCCTCTTAGTCATCACACACACGGGTCAACCAGGAAAACAACTATGACCGAAACCAAGCGTCCCATCCGCGTCTACGCCACCTGCGACATCGGCGAGGGCGCATTCAAAATCCTGCACGCGCACGGCTACAACGTGGAGGTTTATCCCGACCCCGAGCCACCGCCGAAGAGTTTGATCATCGAGAAAGTCCGCTCCGGTATTGACGGCCTCATTACCACGCTTCGCGACCGCATTGACGCGGAGGTATTTGGAGCGGGTGCGAACACGTTGAAGGTCGTGGCGCAATATGCCGTGGGGTTCGATAACATCAATCGCGCCGACGCCAATCGCTTCAAGATTCCCTTTACCAATACCGCGGACGTGCTTACGGAAGCCACGGCGGAGTTTGCGCTTTTCATTCTGGGCTGCGCGGCGCGCCGCCTCTGGCCCAGCGAGCGCTTGGTGCGCGACAAGCAGTGGGGCTCGTGGCATCCCTACCTGCCCTTCCTCGGCGACGAGGTTACCGGACGCACCATCGGTGTAGTGGGCGCGGGGCGCATCGGCCAGGCGTTTATCAAGAAGGCTGTGGGCTTCGATGTGGATTTCCTTTGCTACGACAGTGTTGAGCCCGCCGGCTTCGTCGCCAAAGTCCAGGAGGTGATGGACACGCGCGTGCGCCACGGGTTCACCTCGGAGCGCCGTACCATCCGCTTTGTAAGTTTTGAGGAAGTCCTCGCCGGCAGCGACTATGTGAGCGTTCACGTGCCGCTGATCCGGGAAGGGGAAGGTCCGGTCCCAACTTACCATCTGTTCAATGAGGCGACATTCAGGCTTATGAAGCCCACAGCATACCTTGTCAATACTTCGCGCGGGCCCGTGGTGGATGAACAGGCTTTGGCCGCGGCACTCAAGGCCGGTGTCATCGGTGGCGCCGCGCTTGACGTCTTCGAGAAAGAGCCTCTGCCTGCCGATTCGCCGCTGCGCGACCCCGCGCTCGAAAACCGCCTGCGCTTGCTTTCCCATTTCGCGAGCGCCGGCCGCGTGACGCGGCTATCCACCGACCCCAACAAGGGCATGGCCGGCCGCTGCATTCAAGGCCTTATCGATGTGCTGGATGGCGACTACGGGGCTAATCCCGCGCAAATGCCGTACGTGGTCAACAAGGAGGCGTTTCGCTAAGGTTTCGCCCGACCTGAGGGCTCCGGGGTTTGGACGGCGGGGGTTACGGTCTGGGGCAACGTCTCAATACGGACCTTGGACACCCGGTGACCCTCCATCTCCACTACTGAGTAGCGGCGGGATTCAAACACGAAGCTTTCTCCGCCCTTGGGGATTGTTCCCAGACGCGCCAATACAAATCCCGCCAGTGTTTCGTACCCCGCCCCACGCGGCAACACGATCTCGCGCTCACCCGCCAGGTCCCGCAAGCTCATGGAGGCATCAACCACCAGCACGTTTTCTCCAACTTTGCGGATGGCCACTTCTTCGCGGTCGTATTCATCCTGGATCTCACCCACAATTTGCTCCAGGACGTCCTCGATTGTCACCAAACCCACGAAGGTACCGAACTCATCTACGACCAGCGCCATCTGCGAGTGCCGGCGGCGGGCTTCCTTCAGCATTTGCGTCAATGACATCGCTTCTGGAACAATCATGGGCTGGTGCAGGATGGCGCGCAGGTCGAAGGGCACCGTTCCCGGCGTCCCCACCCGCTCCCTTTCCAAAAGCACTGTCAGAAGGTCTTTGGTGTAAAGGACGCCGATGATCTGATCGGGCAAGCCCTCGTAAATGGGAATCCGGGAGTGCTGGTCCTTAACTACGCGGTCAAGGAGCGCCTGGAGGTCCGGCGTCACGGGCAGATAAGTGATGCGATTCCACGGCACCATGATTTCACGCACCCGGACCCGGTCCAGGTCGAAAACGCTGTGAATCATCTCCTCTTGCTCTTCATTCAGCAGCCCGCGTTTGCGAATGCCGGAGACAATCAGTTTGACTTCTTCCGCCGTGTGGAGTGAACCGTGACTTCGCGAGGGAGAGTGGCGCAGGGAGCGAAGCACGCCGTTGGCCAGGCCGTCCAGCAATCGGACGGGATAGCGGCTCAGTCGCAGGAAAACCAGCAGGGGACGCGCCACCAGGAGCGAAAACCTTTCCGCTCCATCGTAAGCAAGCGTCTTGGGAACCAGCTCGCCCAGCACCATCAACAAGACCGTGATCAGCAGGAAAGCCATGCCTACGGAAATGGAATGCGCCACCGTGGCCCGCGCCACACGGCCAAGGTATCCCTCCAGCGAACTCTCGATGGCGTCGGCCATGATGGCTTCGCCAATCCAGCCCATCAACAGACTGACCACCGTGACGCCCAGTTGCGTCCCGGAGAAGAGCGCGACCATATCGGAAAGCAGATTGAGCACCTGCTTCGCCCGGAGATTGCCCTCGTTGGCGAGTTCTTCCAAGCGCGTCCGGCGCACACTGAGCAGGGAGTATTCGGTCGCCACAAAAAAGGCGTTCAGCGCCACCAAGCAAATAATGAGAGAGGCTTTAAGTAAAGCGAGCATGGTTCACCTGGAAGGGGAACATTGTAGGCGAGGCGTGCTGAAACTCCAAGCGGGTGCAGCAACATCCGGATCACGTCGCGGTGCGATACCGCGACGGAAGTCTCTTGGAGAGAATGCTCAGACGCGCAGTAATTATCCTCCGGCAAAGCCGGAGAAGGTGTGAAAAAATCCCCGCATAACTTTCACCGCAGAGGCGCGAAGGTGCAGAGGTCTGAAAACGAAGAGGCATTTCTCTGCGTCTCAGCGTCTCGGCTATGAAAATGAATGTGCCAAAGGCACCTTGGAGTGCGGCGGCTCGACGCCGCCTTCGTCATCGTCCTCGGCGTAAATTCAAGGCGGCGTCGAGCCGCCGCACTCCAAGGTGCTTCGCACATTTTCATGTACAGTGGCGAGCCGGGGGCCGCGCGCGGGCGTGCACGTTCACGCTGCGGGTTAATGTTTGAGTTTATGAATCCGGGACCCAGGTTGAGCTATTTTATTGCGGTCGACGGGACAGTTCGGGAGGGGGCGCCTCGTGTCCCGGCACTCGCACGCCTACGGCGCGGGAATAAACCAGGTCGTAGTCTTGCACCTGCTTCCGCATCTGAAGGAATTCCGCTTCGTCGTGGGGCACGAAATCCGGTGGAGGGAGGCCGGGGAGAATCTTTTCCAGTTTCTTGCGCCGATCACTTGCCGCGGGGTGCCCAGCCAGTAGCCCGCCGGACTTCACCCCCTGGCTCGATTCCTCCTCTTCCAGGCGCTCTAACATCTTCACTGCAGCCTTCGGGTTATATCCTGCCCGTTGGAGGTACGAAACCGCCAGGCGGTCGGCTTGACTTTCCGCCGAGCGGTTGAACCGAGCCTGTGTCACCGGCATCGCCAGGCCGCTTCCTGAGAGGAGGATAACCCCCACCGGCCCCCACAAAGCAACGGCGGGAATCAGTGGGAGCAACTCCAAGAGATTGATCCTCCGAGCTGTGGATTGCCAATGGCAGGCGTTGATATGCCCGATTTCATGGGAAAGGACGGAAGCCAGTTCACCCTCGCTTCCGGCGATACTGATTACCCCGGAATTGACCACCACGAACCCTCCCGGATACGCCTGGGCGTTGACTTTCGGATTGTAGAGAACGTAGAAGGTGAAAACCTCCTGGCTGCCGCTGCTCCGCGCCAGATTCTGTCCTAAGCGGTTAACGTATTCGTTCAAGGCATTGTCGGCCCAGGGCATTCCGGCAGAAAGAGCCTGCTGCACCATGGTGCGACCCAACAGGCGAGCTTCCGCCACGTGGTTAGGATCACCGCAAACACCGTTGGGTAATGCCGTTTCTCGCGATCGTGCGTGTGCCGTCATGGCCAGACACACAAACACGCTCAACAGCAGTGTCACCTGCCGATTAGTGGGATGCGATACCTCCATCGGTATGCCCTCCGAACACTACATCGGCACGAAACCCACAAACTTCAGGGGCACTTTTGCCCCTTATCCTGTCTTTAGCCCTGTGATTGGAGACGCGAAATCAACGGCCCACGCCGTTGCAACCTCTGCCTGCCCTCTTCATAGCACCGATATAATACAAAGTCCACCCCATTTCTGACCGGAAGACAAGTTGTCCCCCATACACTTTTGAAGGGGTGCGGGGACTTGGCCCTTATCGCGCAGATGATTACGACCCGCGTGTGGGGCAGGGGTGGACCAGCCCTCCAAACGGTAGTGACTCATTTTGAAATTTCCCAGGTTTCCGCTGGACACCGACAAGGCCAGTGGCATAATGGGGGGCATGATAAAGCCGAGGAAGCTTCCTACCGATACTAACCAGAGAGCACAGCACGTCGCAAAGCTTTTGGCCGGAGAGTTGACACAAGAACCGGAGTCAGAGCGTAGCCCAGTATCCACATATCTCGCAGAGATCGGACGGAAGGGTGGCCTGAAGGGTGGGAAAGCTCGTTCTGAGAATTTATCGGCAAGAAGGCGAACACAGATTGCCAAACAGGCAGCTATTTCTCGGTGGGCGAAGAAGCCGCAGGACCACCCGAAGTAGTGCTTTCTTCGGTTGCGGCGGCTGCCTCTTGTCCGTCTCGGGGAGGGCTTGTTAGTTGATCAAGCCAATCTTCCTCTGTGATAATGACCACACCTTTTGCAACGACCAAACCCTTCTTGAATTGTCTAAGGAAATCCATTCCAATTAGAATTTCTTGAGACTGCATTTCCAGCGAGACCACGCCAACTACGGTTTGTCCATTGAACGTGGTCCTAGCTAATGCAGTAAGGCATACCGTATGGTGGGCATCGGCAAGGGTGATGCTTGCCGTACCGTTTAATGGAAGTTTGAGTTGAAAGGCGTGCTGAATGGGAAGTTGCAGAAATCCGGTGAAGCCAGTGTCAATCAGTCCTTCAAACTCCACTCCAGGGGCTTCATGGTGGACACCGCAAAGATGAAATTTTACGCAGGCATTCCCCTGCTGGTCAAAATGGCCAAGCACCCACATTACGTTCCCCGCCGATCCGACTGCTCTTGAAAGCTCCAGGAGACCCGATACGAATTAAATGGAATACTCCAGTCGGAGACTCCGTCTGTGCTTTTTCTATAGCCAGCTCAGGAAATTCCCCCACATACACGTTTCCACTAAGCACGTCTATAGCGGCAAACTGTCCGTCGTGCTCTTTTTCCAAGGTTTCCTTGTATTTATCGGCGTATATCTTTTCGCCCAGATCAGCAATTCTTTGCATGGACGAAACGCCCTTGATATCTTCTGTCATCGGCATAATCCTCACCCCTTTTTTGATGTCGCAAGCGCTCGCAGCGATGCATAGACATCAGGCTTAACGGTGAGCAATTTATTCTCCAACCCGCCTGTTGCCGTGGTCAGCAAATCAACACCCCGACATGAATATTCTCTTAACAAGTACGGGATTCTGAGGCAAACGCTACCACAGCAGTATGTGCTTAGCAAGCGCTGATTTTCAATGATAAAAATAATTCTTGACATGCATGTGCTGCTCATGCATAATTTCATTATGAATAAGATGAGCCGCAAAAAGCAATCCCAAATCATCCACGCGCTGGTAGAAGGGAATTCCCTTCGCGCTACCACTCGCATGTGCGATGTGGCGTTTAACAGCGTCTTAAATCTGCTGCCACAAATCGGCATGGCGTGCGCTGAGTATCAGGACAAGGCGCTTCGCGGCCTGAAGTGCAAGCGTATCCAGTGCGATGAGTGCTGGACGTTCTGCTACGCCAAAGAGAAGAACGTCCCTGCCGACAAGAAGGGTCAATTCGGGTATGGCGACGTTTGGACTTGGGTTGCCATCGACGCGGATACCAAGCTGGTGCCGTCATTCATGGTAGGCAATCGTGATTTGCAGACCGCCCGTATTTTCATTGACGACCTTAAGGAACGGCTTGCGAGTAGAATTCAGCTAACAACGGATGGCCTTCGGGTATACCTGGACGCAGTAGAGGGTGCATTTGGGTCGGAGATCGACTATGCCATGCTGGTCAAAACCTATGAATCCGCGCAAGAGGAAACGCGCTACAGTCCGGCGGTATGCACTTCATGCGAGCGCAAGCCGGTCATGGGCCACCCGGACCCGACGCACATCAGCACTTCTTTTGTTGAGCGCCAGAACCTAAATATGCGAATGGGTATGCGCCGGTTCACGCGCCTGACGAATGCCTTCTCAAAGAAGGTTGAGAACCACGCATATATGGTGGCGCTGTACTACATGCACTATAATTTCTGCCGGATTCACAAGACGCTGCGAGTCACACCGGCAATGGAAGCTGGGGCTTCAAATCACGTTTGGAGTGTTGAGGAAATCGCGGCGCTATTGCCAGAGCCGACATTCGGCCCACGCGGGCCGTACAAAAAGCGGAATTCAAAATGAGTCACTACCCTCCAAACACCTTCCTGCCGGAGCTTTGGGCGGGCGTGTTAGAATCACTTTTCGACTTCTCTACCCATGGAAGAATTCTTTTCCAGCTCCATTCGCCGCCATTATGAGATTGAGTTGCCGCTCGACAGCCCGCGGCGGAAACGCTGGCCGCTATTGATCGCCATGCACGGTTACGAGGGGAACAAAGATTCCATGATGCGATTGGCGCGGCGCATTGCGGGCGGCAATATGGTGGTGATTTCCCTTCAGGGTCCTAACCAGTTCTTCCGGCGTTTCGGCAGAAACCCCAAGAACTTTCGTGTGGGTTTCGGCTGGAGCACAACCTACAAATTGGAGGAGTCCGTCGAACTTCACCATCGTGACCTGGAGACCGTCATCCAGCTCGCCGTGCGGGAGTACCGCGCCGACCCCGAGCGAGTGTTTCTGCTCGGCTTCTCGCAACCTTGCGCCTTCAACTATCGCTACGTGTTCACACACCCGCGGGCGATTCGCGGCGTCATTGCGGTCTGCGGCGGCGTCCCCTTCGATTGGGCGGAGAATCCCCACTACCAGCCCGCGCCTACGCACGTGCTGCACATTGCAGCAACCCAGGATGAATGGTACTCACGCGAGAAGAATCTGGAAATCCGCCGCCAGTTGGCCCAGCGCGCCGCCACACTCGATTTCCGCTTCTACAACTCTCCACATAGATTTCCCCGCAACTCCATTCCCCACATCCGGCGATGGATTGAGAAACGACTCTAGGGTGGTGTCCCGTGGGTGTGAAAAAATGCAATTTTCACCGCAGATTCCCATGAGCATTCGGCTCGCCACTGTACATGAAAATGTGCGAAGCACCTTGGAGTGCGGCGGCTCGACGCCGCCTTCGTCATCGTCCTCGGCGTAAATTCAAGGCGGCGTCGAGCCGCCGCACTCCAAGGTGCCTTTGGCACATGCATTTTCATAGCATTAAAGACGCTCTAATCTGCCAAGCCCCGCTGAGCATGGTAAACTGCGCGCGACAAAAATGCGGGCGCGGTGACGCAAGGCTTCCCTCCGGCAAAGCATGCCCGCTCCGGCATACGGCTCCAAGTGAGGTCCTTGTGCGCAAACCTGAATTCATCAAAGCCATCGCGAACTATTTCGGTATGGCGGTGGCAATCATACTGACGGCGTCTGCGTTCAGCGCGAACTCCCTCGCGGCAGAGAACCTAATCTGGCGGCTGGGCCAGGTCGATTTTTCGAATCATGAGTTCCCGACGGTGCCCAGCCCTGAAATGCAATTGCCAGTGGTCATCCATATCGGACAAGCCGGCGCCGAGAAGCACTGGCCGCAGTTCCATCCTGGTTCGGGCAATGGGGAAATGGGAGTTCATCCTTATCCCTACACGATCGTGTTCGATCTTCCCAGCGCGCCGCAGGGGGTATTCCTCCTGGAGGTCAATGCGCTTTTCCGCCACCCGCGGATTCCAATCCTGCGAGTAGAAATCAATGGGCATCAAGGCGATTTCTACTTCTCCCCCCAATTGGGCTCGACGCTCGGAGACGAGGACGACGCGTTCATTCCCATCCACTCGCAACAACAAAAGCGCATCACCATTCCCGCCCGCTTCATGCGCGCGGGCGAGAACCGGTTGACCCTGACCGCCCTCGATGAGCCCGTGACCGGAACGCCGCAGTCCGGTGCAACCGGCTGGGGCGGCTCCGGGTTTTATTACGATGCCCTCACCCTCTCCCAGAACGCAGTGGCTAAGCCCGAGGACTATCCCGAGATCCGGTTTGAGCCCACCATCTTTTTCCGCAAGGCCGCCCAAGGGCTGGAAGAGGAATGCCGATTGACCGTGCAATACCCGCAGGGCTGGCACAACGCCAAGGTCCACATCGCGCTCGGTGGATTCTCGACTTCGGCCGAGGTCACCAAACGCGGTGAATTCGGTGAGGCGCGCGTGCCCGTCTATATTCCTGACTCCGTCGGGGCAGGCAAGGCGAATATCGAGTTCACAAATTCCTGGGCGCCGGAAACCAAGGGTCCGGGAACCCAATCGCTCACCGTGGGATTCAATCCGAAAAGAAAATGGAAGGTATTCTATGCACCGAATGAGCACTTGGACGTGGGTTACACGGATTACCAGGTGAAGGTGGCGGAAGTTCACGCGCGCGTCCTCGACCAACTGCCGGAGGTCCTAGCCGCTCACCCCGACTACCGCTTCAATTTCGATGGAAGTTGGCTCGTCGAACAGTGGCTCAAAACGCGCGCGGCGCAGCAGACCAGCCGCTTCGAGATGAATGCCCGAGCGGGCCAAATCAGCGTCAACGGATTTTACGCGAACTTGATGACCGAGCTGCCCTCCGCGGAGGAACTTTCTCGCAGCCTCTACTTCAGCAAGCACCTGGAAGACCGCTACGGCGTCCCCTTTGACGCAGCCTGGATCACGGATGTGCCGTCTTACGGGTGGGCGGTGCCGTCGACGCTGGCCGCGGCAGGGATTCACTACTTCGCCGGCGGGGGCAATCAAACGCGCGGGCCTCTGAATGTTATCGGTCACTGGAACGCGCGCTCGCCCTTCTGGTGGGAGGGACCTGACGGCCAGCGCGTGCTCGCATGGTACTCGTATCACTACCATCAACTGAAGACGACGTTCGGCATGCCGCCCTCGCTCGAGGCGGGTGAGAGCAGCCTACCGATTTTCCTCCAGCCTTACGAGCACCCCGGCTACGCGCCCGACGCCGTGCTGCTCTTCGGGACACAAGAGGAAAATCTCCCTCTGGATTTTCTGGACGCGAACCTGGCCGCGCAGTGGAAGGCGCGCTACGAATATCCGCAGATAATTCCGTGCCGCTTCGCCGAATATTTCCGCTATGTCGAAGAACACTACGGCAGCAAGCTTCCCGTGGTGCGCGGCGACGGCGGGGGCTATTGGGAAGACGGTGCGGGGACAGACGCCATCTCGACGGCCATTTATCGCCAGGACCAAACGCGTGCGGTCGCGGCGGATGCGCTGGCCGCGCTCGATGCGGGCATTAGCCGCGCACTGGCCTTCCCCCTCGAACTCAGCCGGGATATCTGGACCAACGTGATGCTTTACGGCGAGCACACCTTTGTTTCCTATCGCGGCGTCGGCCAGCCTGAGCACGATGAGGTGTTGCGACAACTCGAGGTGAAGGAAGGTCGGGCCACGCGCGCCGCGGCAGGAATCGACGAAGTGATGCGGCGCGGCCTGAGCCAGCTTGCCGACCAGATTCAGACGGAGGGCGAGGACCTGATCGTGTTCAACCCCCTCAGTTGGAAACGCAGCGGATTGGTGCGTTTCCAGGTGAACGAGGGTGCGACCCTGACGGATGTGGCAACGGGTCAGCCTCAGCCTTACGAGGTCAGCGAGGCGCGCGATGGCTACGCGACCATCCGCTTCTGGGCGCAGGAAGTTCCATCGTTGGGGTACAAAGTTTTCCGCTTGGGGCACGGGCCGGTTGTTCATAAGGAGGAATCGGCACCAGGAAACAACATCATTCAGAATAAATTCTACCGGGTGACGTTCGACCCGACGAGGGCCGCCATAAAGAGCCTGTACGACAAAGAACAGGGCCGCGAACTACTTGACCCCTCGAGCCCCTATCTTGCCGACGAATACCTCTACGTAACGGGGGGCGGGACGGAGAAAGGCCACGGCAACGGCGCCGAGGCGACGCAACTCACTCACCTCGCGAGCAACCTGCCCTACGCCGAGTTGACTGTTCATCATCCGAGTAATGGAAAGCTTACGGGCGTCGAGAAGACTCCCTGGGGTTATGTGGTGAAGATGATCGCGCAGGCGGTTAACACGCCGAAGATCGAAACGGAGATACTCCTCTTTGATAATGAGAAGCGCATCGAGATTCACAATCGCATTCACAAACAGTTGACTTATGCCAAGGAGGCGGCATATTTCGCATTTCCTTGGGCCGCCTCGAAGCCCACTTTCCGTTATGAGATCCCCAACGGCTGGGTCGATCCGGAGAGGGATTTGCTCGCCGGCGCCTCGGTCGAGTGGTCAGCCGTCCAAAATGCGGTCAGCGTCGAAGACGGCACGAACTCCGTCACGTTGGCAGTGGTGGACGCGCCGTTGGTCTCGCTGGCCGACATCAATCGCGGCCGTTGGCCGGACCGCTTCATGAAGAAGTCGGTGACCGTCTTCTCCTACGCGCTGAACAATTATTGGTTCACGAATACGCCCGGAGGTCAGTCCGGAGACTTCGTTTTCCGCTATGCCCTGACCAGCGGCGGTCGCTTCGATCCCGTCCAGGCGGCACGCTTCGGGCGGGAAGCACGAACTCCGCTGGAGGTCGAGGAGTTGCTGCCCAGCGATAAGCTTGCGGGCGCGAAAGGTAGGCTGCCCGCTGGCGAGGCGAGCCTGGCTTCGATCGCACCGGAGAACCTGGTGATCAACGCCGTCAAGGGAGCGGAGGACGGCCAGGGACTGATCGTGCGTGTCTATGAATCCGCAGGCCAGGCGACGGAAGGCACGCTGACCCTGCCCTGGGTGGACGTGACTTCTGCGAATGAAGCTAACGCGGTCGAAGTCAACGGTAAGCGTCTGGAGTCTGATGCACACAGTGTGCGCTTCCACATCGATCCGCATCGGGTGATGACAATCCGGGTGGGGATGCAGTGAAGGCGAGGCCTCGCTCGTGTGGTGTCCCGGTTAATATTTGACAAGGCTGTCCGACCCCCTCACCCCCCAGCCCCTCTCCCCCAAAGGGGCGAGGGGAGAGTTAATTCTCTTGCCCTCGCCCCTTTGGGGGAGAGGGTGGCTGGCCGAGGCGTTCTCATCAGCCGAGGCCAGAAGGGGGCCCCACGTTCTGCTTGTCGTGGGGGTGAGGGGGTTCTACCCATTGTCAACTCTAACACGGGACACCACACTCGCTCGCTCGCCCGCCACAAGAATTCGACCGGGGCAGGCAGACCAGCCATTCGGAGGCCCTACACGAACGCCCACAGTTCTGTTAGCATGGGGAAGATGTCCGACGAAATTGTGGCCGTTACCGAGAATCGTCCCCTTACGGGCGGCCATTTCCTCTTGAGTCTTGATGCTCCGCGGCAGGCCCCGGCCGTGCGCCCGGGCCAGTTCGCCATGGTGCGGATCCTGGGTCGGTCTGACGTGCTGCTGCGCCGGCCCATGAGTATCTTCGACGTGACCGCGAAGGATGGGCACAACCACGGATCGGGAGCGGGCAAGCCTCCACGCATCCTGCAACTTCTGTACAAGGTGGTTGGGCGGGGCACGGCCTTAATGGCGGAACTGAAGTGCGGCGACAAGGTCGGATTGCTCGCGCCGCTCGGCCATGGTTTTTTCGAAGAGGATTACCTGCCGCGCGCGCACGCGGCCGACGAGATTTTGCACGTTGCAGGAGGAATCGGAATCGCAGCGCTGCTTCTGCCGGCAAAGCACCTGGCTGAGGCGGGATTCAAGCAGCGGCTCTTTTTCGGGGGGCGGACGAAAGACGACCTGGTGGGCACGAAAGAATTTAAGCCCTTGGTGCGTGCCATGCTGCTGGCAACGGAGAATGGCTCGGCGGGATATCGCGGCTATGTGACCCGGCCGCTGGAAGACTACCTCACCGAGCATACCAACAAGAAGTTTCTGCTGATGGTCTGCGGCCCCTGGCCCATGCTGCGTGCTACGGTGGAGCTTGCCAAGCGCTTCCGCCATCTCTGCCTGGTTTCGATGGAGAATCGCATGGGGTGCGGGCTGGGCGTTTGCCTGGGTTGTTGCATCCGCGTCGACGGCAAAGGCCACGAAGCCTATCAGCGGGTCTGCACGGAAGGACCGGTGTTTTGGGCGGACAGGATTGTTTGGGAAACGGAGAAGAAATTGGGGATTAGGGAGTAGGGGGTAGGGGTTGGGGGGTTGTAGGTTCCAGCGGAGAGGCACCGCTCGTCGGAGCTATTTACTTTTGCCTTTTGCGTTTTGCCTTTTGACTTGCTTTTTGCCGTTCCACCCAGCACGAAGTGACCCCCTCACCCGTCCCGCCCCGGCTGGTGAAAACGCCGGTTGCGGTCCACCCTCTGTCGCCGCGGCGACCGAGGGTTGTAAGTTCAAATCAACGCGATGACCAGAAGAACCCAGGATAAAAGGCCAACACGAAATGACAGCCCCGAGAGCGCGGCAAGCCGGGTTGAGCCGGGCACGGGTGGTGCCGTTGCCGCCGCGCCTGCACCCGCGGAGGCATTCACGCCGCAGATTGAAATCGAAATTGCCGGGGTACGGTTTCAGAATCCGGTGTGGACGGCGAGTGGAACGTTCGGATACGGCAAGGAATTCGCCCAGCTCATCGATCTCAATCAACTCGGCGCGATTTGCATCAAGGGCATATCGCCGGAGCCCATGGAGGGCAATCCCCCGCCCCGCATTTACGAAACCGATTCAGGAATGCTAAACGCCATCGGATTACAGAACGTGGGCGCGAAGCGATTCTTGACAGAGAAACTGCCCTTCCTTCGCACCCTCCGCGCCCGGACCGTGGTGAATGTTTTTGCCTATTCGACGGAAGACTACGTGCGCTGCATCGAAATCCTGAATGAGGGTGAAGGCATCGCGGCGTATGAGCTGAATATCTCCTGCCCCAACACGCGCTGTGGGGGCATTGTGTACGGCAGCGATCCTCGCTTGACGGAGGAAGTGGTGGCGGCGTCGAAGAAGGCGGCGCGCTATCCGCTCTTTGTCAAGCTTTCGCCGAACGTCACCGACATTGCGATGTTCGCGCGCGTCGCGGAAAGCGCCGGCGCCGACGCTCTCTCGCTGGTCAACACGTTCGTGGGAATGGCTATCGACATCGAAACGCGGGCGCCCCGAATCTCCAACGTCACGGCAGGGCTTTCCGGCCCGGGGATCAAGCCCGTGGCGTTGCGCATGGTCTACCAGGCGGCGCGCGCTGTGAAGATTCCCATCATTGGCATCGGCGGCATCGCGAGCGCTGAGGATGCGCTGGAATTCATCATCGCCGGGGCGCGTGCCGTGCAAGTGGGAACGGCAAACTTCTACGACCCCGGAACCTCGCCGCGGATTGTGGAAGGCATTCGCGAGTATTGCCGGCGCAAGCAATTGCAGCTCTCGGATCTTGTGGGGTCGTTAAGAACTTCTCCGCCGCAAACCACCTAAGTGCAATTCCGGAATTCCCGCCAAGCCTCGATCATCGCCTCCACATTGGACCAGGGTACGTCGGGCCCAAGGGAAGACACCGGCGCCAGGATAAACCCGCGCGGACCCAATTGCCGGACCGCCACCTCGACCGCCTGCCGTATTTCCTCACGAGAACCTCCGTGCAATGTCACCGCGCTGCTGATGCCGCCCGCCACGGCGATGCGGCCTTTGAACTTATCCTTCACCGCCGCCAGACCGCTGGCCTCCTGGGTGGGGTCGACATAGAGAAGCAGGTCAATATCGGCGGCAAGGAGTTCGTCGGCCATGGCCAGTGCTCCGGTGGTCATGGCATAAGCAAATTTGGCGCCGGCTTGATGCGTCAAGTCCGCGAGGCGCCGGATGCCGGGAGTCAGGAACCGCTGAAAGAGGGAGGGCGACCAGAAGCTTGTGGAGCTATACCATCCGCGCTGTACGACCACATCGGCTCCCCCGACCTCGAGCATCATCTCGGTCCGCCGCCGGTCAAAGTCAGAGACCAAATCAATGAGTTCCTGAAAGAAATCCGGCTCGGTCATGGCGGCCATCACGGTGCGTTCGACTCCGCACAGCCAGGTGACCGCGTCCATGCCGAACGCGCTCCATCCAAATACCAGGACACCCTGTTCCTGAGCGAAGCGCCGGACCTTGGCGACTCTTTCACGATACGCCGCGAGCTGATCGGGGCTGGGGTCCTGCAAAAGATACCGGAGCTTGGGAAGATCCTCGGGACCCTCCACGGCATGCCTTACGCCGCGGGGGATGTTGAGATCCTCGAATAAGGCGACGTGGTCAGCCTGAATGACCCAGCCCGGATCCATCTCTTCATCCGTGCGACGGATCACGTGCCGCAACGGTCCCGCCGGAGTTTCATATTCACGGCAAAGCAGTGCATAGCGTTCAGATGCGGTAGGTGGTTCCTGCCAGTCGCGGATTCGCACGTCGGGGTGCAATCCCCAGGGCGGGGAAATCTCCAACACATCATCCAACCCGAGGCTTGCCCAGCGGCGCACGCGCTCAAAGTCGTGCTCGACCGACCACGGTTCGGGCCAGGTGTGGATGTGTTCGTGGCGCATGGAGTACCAATGCGGGACTTCGCGGCCGCCTTTCTGCCAGCGTAGGTGCGGAGGGGCTGTAAAACCGAAGCACTGGCAGTAAAGGGGCACATGATCGGGCCGCTCATGCCGGATGGCAGCCAATAGCCGCTCGCGTGAATTCATGGTTTCCTACCTCCAAGTGCTTGCCGGGATTTCTCACTATGGGTTTGGGCTTGCGGGGTAATGTGTTTTAAATCTTCAAACGTCGCGAAGTGACCCCTCACCCGTCCTCCTACGTCGGCCACCCTCTCCCCTCGGAGAGGGCTACTACTCTAAGCTTTCGCCCGCCCTTCACGGATTGATGGTCAGCACGGCAATACTGGCATTGGGAAGTTCAATCGTGTAATTACCGGAAGCATCTGCTGCAACCGGAGTGCTGCGCGGCGAGCCTGCCAGCAAGCCGGTGTTATTGTCAAACGAAACCCCACCATAAGTTACGAGCTTCGAATCAAGCGAGGGCGCCTGGACGCTGAGGAGCGAACCTTTTCCCAGGCGCGTGGATGGGGTGACAACAACTTTCCCAGAAGCTTTCAAGTCCTTGTTGATGACGAAGACCGTGACGGGGCCGGAGGCCGTTTCGCGCACCGCGTAGGCTTTGATATTCGCATCGGTCTTAATACTGGCAGATAGAATATGCCGGTTTTGCGCCTGGGTGCTGAAGGTGTACATGGCATAGTAGAGGGGCGCCACGAAGTTGAGATAAATCAGCTCGTCAGTGTCCGGGTTCACAGCAGTTGTCACAAACACCGGGCTGTAATAGCTGTTGTTCGAGAGAAAGTTGATTCTTCGCATTCCCACGTTGAAATTCGTAAAAAGCCAATCGAGCCCCCACACGCTCGAGGGCAAAGGCGTCGCTCACCCCCTTCTGTCCCTCACAGGAGACGGAGTTCGTCTCGCCATGCACCAGATCAAGCCCCCGACTGTTAACAGTCTCGACCCAACCTTTGGCCTTGGACACAAACGCATCGATAGGTTTCTCGGAGAGCAGCTCCGGGATGGTCACATCTCGACCGTCGCAGCGGCTGGTGGCGTAGTGATGGACGGTTACGAAGCCCAAGTTTTTCGCGCCTATGGCATCAATAAAGGGCCCCAGCGTGGATTCTGTCCAGCCGGCCTGGTCGTACACGGGGCCCACGAGGGGGATCCCCGCCGTGGCAGGATTCGCCTTAAATGCTGCCACGTAAGGTTTCCAATCCTTTACCAGGTCTTGCCACGAATAGCCCGGGGGGCGCACCATGGTCCGCCCAAACAAAAGGTTCTTCGTGTAGATGTCCGGCTCGTTTCCGAATTCGAATCCCACCAGCTTGCTGCCCGGAGTGGCCCGCGCGGCGTCGGCAAACCGCACGCCAAATTGGATGGCCCACGGGGCGGAGTTCTGCGCCAGGTTGATCGCCACCAGAACTCCCCACCCTGTCTCCGCGGAGGCTTTCACATAACCGTTTATAAAGTCGTCGGTCATGAGATATGGGCAAGCCTCCGGGTAGGGCGCCTCACTGGGATTCCAGCAAGTCTCGGAGGTGTAACCGTCCACGGAGCGGAGCGTGCCTCCGCCCAGATTTTTCAGGAGCTGGTAGAAGACTCGATTGGGTTGATTCGCACCACCCACAAGGTAAATGGGGGAACTCTGAGCGCCTCGAAAGTTGTTCTCCGGCGAGGGGCTGAACTGCGTACCGAAGCCGTCGAAATCTACGGGAATCATTTTTCCGAGGGACTGCACATCGACCGCAATCGCCGCCACATTCTGGGCGCGGGATGGCAGCGGGAAGGCAAGGATTCCCACCACTATTAGCAATCTCAGGTATCTCATCGGGTTCTCCATTCCGTTCCGACTTTGCAGGAATTGGGGCATGTCTTAATCAGCACCACCTTAATCCCCTGTTCCGCACCGCCCTCGATTTCCTTATCAGCACCACCCCGTCGCTCAGCGCGCCACCCCTCCTCATCTGAGGAGGGGAGTTCCTTTTTTAAACAACTCCCCTCCTGATTCAGGAGGGGTGGCGCTCAGAGCGCCGGGGTGGTTACAGCAGTGCCTTAAGCGCCGGCGTGGCACCAGCACCGCCGGAGTCTCATTTGGCCTCGAACCGCAACACTTTGGTTTGCGGCGGAACGTCCACCAGCACTGCCTGGGAATTCGCTTTGGTAGTAGCCAGCGGGTGGCCGTCAGCCTCGCATTGGTAAGCTGTCCAATCGCTCGGCGTCTGCCATTTCAGGGTAAGAGGCAAGTCGAAGGTTTTTGCATCCATGGGCCAGCTAAGGGCAAACTCCACCTGCCGGCTGTCGGATTTTGTAAGCCGGATCTTGAGCGCCTTGCGCTCTTGAATGTACCGAACCGCGTCACCGAAAGCGGCGCACCAGATGTCGTGGTGCTGCTCAAGGTAAGCGGCGAGCATCTCAAAGGCTTCCGCGCTCACTGCCATCCCGTCCCCGCCCACCCCATGGAAGATCAACACACCCCACTCGTGACTCCGCTGGGGGGGGTCTATCAAGGCCAGCAGATGAGGATAGTCAAGCCCCACGACACGTCCGAGACCATGCACGGTAAGCGGATTCATCTCTTCCGGGGTTACCGGTAATCCCCCATTATCCCCGCGCGCCGCAAAGTAGAACTCCGCCGCGTAACCCAGATAGAGTACCTCGTTGTGCGCCTGGTCCGCCGGAGGGCCGAAAGTCTCGGTAGAGCAGGGGTAGGCAAACGTCAGGCCACGATCGATTCCCAAGCGTGTGGCAATCTCCCGGGCGCTGTCACCTGCTTCCGCCCGCATCATTTGGGGAGTGTAATCCAGCGCGTTGGGCTTGATCCGATCGAGCAAGCAGGGGTGATGCACGCTGTGACTGCCGATTTCATTTCCCTCCGCCGCCAGGCGCCGCCAATCGTCGAAACGCGTAACCCACGTTCCGTTGCCCGTGACCACATAGAATGTTCCGTGCAAGTGATGCTTCTTCAGAGTCGGGCCCACGATGTCGAGATGGCTGGGCGTCGCATCATCAAAAGTGAGGGAAATGGCCGCCGTACGGTCCCCGGGCCAGGGCGTCACCATCGGCAGGGGCGCGGTTTGAGCACAAGCCACAATCGGGAAGAGTACAAAGAACCATAAGGGCGCGTGTTGTTTCATACGAAATACGGCTCCTTGAGGCGCCTCGGAAACCAATTTCGGTGTTGGTTTAGCGAATCACCTGCTGCCTTGGTCGGGGGATGGAATGAAGCACTTCTGCCTCTTCATGGAGTCCACGGGAGGCGGAGAGGATAGTCCCCATCGGCTGGCCGTCGCTCTAATCGTCATTACAATTCGCTCGTTAGCCGCGACTCCTGCTGGTAATACCCCGACCAGCGAAATACTTACCGCCGCGGTCTTTCCGGCGAGGAGTATACGCCGGAACTGCTTCCTCAAGAGACTAAAATTGTTCGAAGTGAGGTCGCAGCAAAGGAAGCCAGCCGGTGTATACTGCCCGGCAGCCCGGAGGTCAGAATGATGATCCCTGTTGGAACGAACCTCAAACGGAAAGCCTGCGTGCAAGTCACGTTGACGGCAATAATCGCCCTGTTCATCTCCACTGCATCGGCAAGCACTTTATATGTGGATGCTCGAACTGGTAAGGACACGAATGCCGGAACCAAGGATGCCCCTTGGCAAACCATCCAGAAAGCAGCCGATTCCCTATCGCCCGGCGATACGGTGCTGGTCGCGGCCGGCAGCTACCCGGAGCGGATCCATGTGACCCGGTCCGGCGCTTCCGGCCACCTCATTACCTATCAGGCAAGCGGCAGGGCCGTGACCGGAGGGTTCACGGTTACCGCTAATTATGTGCGGGTGATAGGGTTTGAGATCACGAGCCGCAACAGAATCTTTGAGGACAATTTTGGAGTCACTCTCAGCGGCCAGCATAATGAAATCCTGAATAATTACATCCACGATATATACAACGACGGGATCATGTTCGTGGACAAAGGGGGGGCCAACTCACCGCCCACAGCGTATAACCTCGTGAAGGGGAATCGGATTTATCGCGCCAGCAACTCCGGCATCACCGTGGATGGAAAGGAAAACCTGATCGAGGACAACGACATCAGTCATACCATCCAATACCATCCGGGCGGGCCCGCGTTCGATGGTGCGGATGCGGACGGGTTGCGCCCCTTTGGCACCGGCCACATCTTCCGCCACAACCGCGTGCATGATATCCGGTCGGACGATCTGGGCAACCTTGACCCCCACATCGATTGCATTGAAACCTGGGGGCCGGCAACCAACATACTCTTTGAGCAGAATATCTGCGATATCGAAGACACCGGGTTTCTCCCCGTGCAAGCCGCGCAGATCGAAAATGGCTCCGGAGTAGTCAACCACATCACCTTCCGAAACAATATTTTCATGAACCTCCGCGTGGGCATCCACGTCGAGAGATTAGCGAATCCCGATATCACCTCGATCGTAATAGTCAACAACACCTTTTATAAGATCACTCAACAGGCTGTCTTGTTCGAGGGGCCTGGGGCAGGAGTGGTTGAGAACAATGTCTTCTATGACGTGGGAAACCACCAGGACAGCTATCTGACCATGCGCCCGGAATCAAAGGGAGTGGTGGCCGGGTACAACGCGCAAGGCATGAGTGACGGCCGCGCGCCGGGTACGGGCGGCAGCCACGTCCCCTACCCCCATGATCTCTGGGGAATCAATCCAGGGTTTGTAAATGCGGCCGCCAAGGACTTTCGCCTTCTGCCGAAATCGCCGCTGGTGGGGGCAGGGATTGTCTTGCAGGATGTGACGGTGGATTTTGCAGGCACCGCCCGCCCGCCAGGGTCTGGCTACGACATAGGCGCCTACGAGCACAAGCCCTAAGCAGTGTTGCTTAAGTAAGGAGGATTAAACCTTGAATACACGCACTTGTATGAATGAGTCCCGACGGACACCGAGGAAGGCATCTCTTTGCCTGCTGTGGGTTCTACTCGTGGGTTTATGCATGGGGTCAGCGTACGGGCAGGAAGTGAAGGTTTACGTTTCATCGAAAGCGGGAGACCGTCTCACCGCCAGGCCTGTGGTGAAGTTTGAAGAAAAGAAACCGACCACGGTCCCCGAATTTCACATCTTGACCGGAAACATGCTCCAGAAGATGGTGGGGTTCGGGGCATCGTTCCTCGAAGCGGGATTGATCTGCATCAATGATCTGCCCAAAGCGGAGCAGGAGGCTTTACTGCGCGCCCTGTTCGATCCCAACCGTGGCGCGGGCTTTTCAGCGATGAAGACTCCCATCGCTGGCACCGATTTCATGTCGGCGGGACCGTATTACACCTACGACGATACGCCCGGCGATGTGGAGATGAAGCATTTCTCCATTCAACGCGACCTGGAACCGAACGGCGTCATTACCTACATCAAGCGCGCCCGCCAGTACGGGAAGTTCGTGCTCGAAGCGCCCATGGATTACCCGCCGGATTGGATGCTCATGGACGTCAACAAGAACCAGGACGTCAATCCCAAATATTACGATGCCCTCGCGCACTATTATCTGCGCTATGTCCAGGAGTACCAGAAGCAAGGCGTGTTTATCGATTATGTCAGCTTGTTCAACGAGCCTCGCAACGACGATGGCGGCTACACCAGTATCAAGTATCCGGAGATTCTTGACCTGCTCAAGAACCACGTCGGCCCTCTTTTCAAGAAGGCCGGGGTGAAAAACCAGCTCATGCTGGGTGAGGCTCCGGTGCGGCTGGAGGCTGCCCAATACTATCCCATCGTTCTCAACGATCCGCAGGCCCGGCAATACCTAACCGAGCTCCCCTATCACGGGTACGATCACTTGAAAGGTCCGGCGAATTTCGACAAGCTTGCCGCCCTGCATCAGAAATACCCTGACCTCCGCTTGTGGATGACGGAAGTGTGCCACTTCTATGAAGAGGGAAAGCCTCACTTCACGACCGTACCGAACTACTCATGGGAAGACGGCTCCTTCTGGGGGAACATGATTTTCTCGGATGTCGAAGCGGGAGCCTCGGCGTGGGTCTACTGGAATATGATTTTGGATCAGCGGGGCGGCCCCTGGTGCGTGTCCCCGGTGCATCTTGATCCCGATCCCAATGTGCAGCACGCGATCGTGCACATCAATCGGGAAACCAAGAAGGTGACTTACACGGGGCTCTATTACTATCTGGCGCATTTCAGCAAGTTCGTGCGGCCGGGGGCGGTGCGGGTGCTGATGGACGGTAAATACCCGGGGATTCGGGGCCTGGCGTTCCTTTCACCTGAGCCCGAGGGTGGGTGGCATTGGGTTGTCGAGTTGCTGAACGATCGCCCGAGTGATGTCCAGGTGCAAGTGGACTTCGAATTGAACACGATCCGACGATCGGTGCCACTCACTTTGCCGGCGGCTTCCATTACGACGGCGGTCTGGAAGCCTCTGCCGAATACACTCGGCAATATGCCGACCCCGTAGGCTGAGTTTGTAAAGTTGAAAGCACGCGGGAAGGAACGTCGTGTTTCGATCCCGCAAAGGCCCTGGAGGCATCGAAGCGCGACACAACCCTTCCCGCGGTCCGGAGGGTGCAATCCAGGGGAGTTTGAAGGCTAGAGCTACTTCAGAAAACCTTAGTACTTTGCGGAAGTACGTCGCGCCATTATTCCCCAAGCTTCGGCAAGGATTTTGCCTCCCCACCTGTGTGGACGGTCTGCGTGACCCTCACGTTCGTACATCCCGTGAGCCTGCGTGGCCAAAGCTGCGGCCTTTGCCAGGGTTTGCGCATCTGACCTAATGGCAGGAAGTTTCACGTTGCTGTAAGCCGAGGGGCAGCCGGGTGCTGGAAGGAAGCATAGAGCGCGGCTGATAAGGTGAGGTTTGGAAAGGTTCCTGCTGTATAGCCTTTAGATGGTGGGTTGAAAATGCTGGGAGAATCAAGGGGGCGTGGAGAATCAAAGAAATAGGAGGTTGGGATTTGCCAAGTGTCGCCGGGAGGCGCCAGTTGTGGAGTTAGTTTCAGCCAGTGGATCAATTTGATGGTGTAGCGGCGAGTTTACCTCGCCAAAGGGCGGCGTCCCGATCAGATCGGGATGAATGCCGCCGCCTCTACCTCAAAATGACCCACTACCAAGCCAGGGGGTGCACGCCTGGGAAATGAAATTCTGGGAAAGTGGGGTTGAAATAAGTTCTCTCTTACGGCTATAATAGCCGTAAGGAGGAACCATGGCTCAGTCTTTTGAAGTTCCTGGTCCGGTCCGTGAGCTTGCCGCTCGGTTGGGTCAGTCCCAGCCCATGCGGCGCGGCTCCCTATCGGAGCGTTATGTGAAATGCGGCAAGCCGGGTTGTGGTTGCGCGGAGGATGCCAAGGCGCGGCACGGCCCTTATTACAGTCTGACGCAGGCGGTGGGAGGGCAGACCCGCTCCCGCTTCTTGAACCCCGAGGAAGCGCAGCGGGCGCGAGAGCAGATCGAGACGGGCCAGCAGTTTCGGCGTCAGGTGGAGGCTTACTGGGCTGCCTGTGAGCAATGGGCGGATGCCCAGCTGGAAGCCCGGGAGGAAGAAGGGCAAGCCGAGGTTAAAAAAAACCGCACTCGGCGAGGCTCTGGCGCACGACCTCACCGCTGAGATTGAGCGCCTGGTGGGTCGGGAAGCCACGGCGGCTCTGGACTTCGAGGCGGTGGAAACGGCCGTACGCCGTCAGGCTTTGCGCTTCGCCGCGCGGGTGGTGGAGCAGCGGCTGAATGCCGACCACTCCGACTTTACCGGAGCCCGTCGGCCGTGTTCCTGCGGTCAGCCCGCGCGCTATGTAGACCGGCGGGCCAAGCCTTTCCAGACCGTGCTGGGCGAATTACGGCTGGAGCGCGCCTACTATTATTGTGCTGCCTGCCAGCGCGGGTTCTGTCCTCGTGACCAGCAGTGGGGAATGGAGGACACTTCTCTGTCCCCGGCGGTGACACGCATGGTGGGCACGGTGGGAGCCTTGGTGAGCTTTCAAGAAGGGCGTGAACTCCTCGGGGAATTGGCGGGCGTGGAAGTAAGTGCCAAGCAGGTGGAGCGTACGGCGGAGGCGCTGGGAGCGGAAGTCGCCGAGGATGAACGCCAACCGGTGGAGGCGGTGAGGGAAGGACCCTTGCCGCCCACCCTCTATCTCGGCCTGGATGGTACCGGCATTCCCATGCGCAAGGAGGAACTCACGGGGCGAGCGGGCAAGCAGCCGGATGGCTCCGCCCAAACCCGCGAGGTCAAGGTCTGCGCCATCTGGAGCGCGGAAGCGCGCGATGCCGAAGGCCGGCCCCGGCGTGATGCTGGCTCGGTCAGCTACTCGGCGGCCATCGAGACGGCGGCCTGCCGCGACACCGACTCCCAGATCGCAGCATTTACCCAGCGCGTCGAGCGTGAGGCGAAGCGTCGAGACTTCGGGCAAGCCTCTCGCCAAGTGGTGATCGGCGACGGGGCTCCCTGGATCTGGAACATCGCCGCGGAGGTGTTCCCGCAAGCCCTGCAAATCGTGGATCGTTACCACGTGAAGGAGCATTTGAGCCAAGTGGCCAAGGCCCTCTATGGGCAAGCGGAGGCATCCCATCGCTGGGCGCAACGTCGGCACCAAGAATTGGATGGCGGGCGTTGGCGGAGTCTGACAACGGCGCTGGCCCGCCATGCGGCCCGCTCACCGGAAGCCCGCAACTGCCTTCAGTACTTGCAGCGCAACCGGCACCGCATGCGCTACGCGGAATTTCATGCCCAGCACCTGTGTACTTCCTCAGGGGTTCTGGAGGCGGGTTGCAGGGTCGTCGTGGGGTCGCGCCTAAAACGTTCGGGCATGCATTGGACCGTGCGCGGCTCCAATGCCATCATCGCTCTGCGGTGTTACAAACTCAGCGGTCGCTTCGAAGACTTCTGGGAACGCCGGGCGCACAGGGTGGGGGCGTGAGCCCGCTCACTCCTTCGTCGTGCACCCCAAGCCAGGGGTGGAATTGACACACCGCAAGGCCTCTGTTAAATTAGAGGGTTAGGATCTTGCGAATCGCACTCATTAACACAAGAAGGGTTTCGTTCGGGCTGGTCCTTGCTGCCCTGCTCTTGGCCTCGCCGGGATGTCTGGTGCGCAGGGTGACCCATATCCATCCCCCGGAACAGTCTGGCCCAGGGCGCCATGCCACACTAGCCGAACTGGTTGACAAGATCAACACGCAGAGTGCGGCCATCCACACCCTCACAGCCACAGTTGACCTTGAACCGACTGCGGGGTCGGTTTATTCCGGAGTCATCAAGGAATACCACGACGTAAAGGGATTCATCCTGCTGGAAAAACCCTCGACGATTCGAATGCTCGGCCAGGCCCCGGTGGTACGAACCAACATCTTTGACATGGTTTCGACTGGGGATGAATTCCGCCTCTATATCCCTGCCAAAGCGAAGTACATTGTGGGCAAGAATTCGTTCCACCGCCCCACGGATAACGCGCTCGAAAATCTGCGGCCGCAGCACATTTTGCAGGCGCTGATCGTTCCTGCCATCGACGCAGAGCACGAAACGCCCTATCTGGAGCAAGCCGAGCGGCGCTCGCAACGGCGGCGCTTCTACGTCGTCAACATCGTGGCGGGGCAAACGGGCCAACAACTGGTTCTTCACCGGAAAGTTTGGTTCGACCGTGCGGACCTGAATATGGATCGGGAGCAATTCTATGACGCGGAGGGAACCTGCACCGAAGACGTCCAATACTCCGCGTACCAGGATTTCCAGGGCATCCATTTTCCCACACACATTGAACTGGCGCGGCCTGCCGAGGATTATGAGGTAACAATTACCATTGAGAAGGCCACGTTTAACGAGCCTATCGCACCAGAGAAATTCGACCTCAAGAAACCTGAGGGAGCAGCCTTGGTAGACCTCAGCACGGCGAACCCCGAGGAGAAACCGCGTGGTCAATAGGATGATAGTTTCGAACATCCTACACCGGCCGATTCGGACCGCGGTGAGTGTTTTGGCCGTGGCCATTGAAGTGGGCATGGTCATCCTGGTCGTGGGTCTTTGCCATGGACTGGTGAACGAAAGCGCCAAGCGCGTGGAGGGTGTGGGCGCGGATATCATGGTCCAACCGCCCAACGCATCGTTCCTGTTGGGGCTCTCGCAAGCCCCCATGCCCATTAAGATCGGGGAACGGCTGGCGGCGCTGCCACGCGTGCTGGCGGTGACGCCAGTGCTGTTCGTGGTGAACGCCACCGCGGGGCTCAACATCATCTACGGCATTGATCCGGCGAGCTTCGATCGCGTTTCGGGGGGATTTGTCTACCATCAGGGGGGACCTTTCAAGGCGCCCTACGACATCCTGGTGGACGACGTGTACGCCAAGGCCAATCACACCAAGGTGGGGGAAACGCTGACGCTGCTCAGCCATGATTTCCACGTGGCTGGCATCATCGAGCACGGCAAAGGAGCGCGCCTCTTTATTCCCCTGGCCACCGCCGAGGATCTGTACGGTGTGCAGGACAAGGCATCGATCTTCTACGTCAAGTGCACCGACCCGGCCTACGGCGACAACACGGCTGAGGCCATCCGCAAGCTGCTGCCCAAGTATTCGGTCTTGCCCATTCGAGAGTACATGGCCCTGATGACCTCGAATAATCTCCCCGGCTTGAATTACTTTATTTCCGCCATGATTGCCATTGCGGTGGGAATCGGCTTCCTGGTCATTTTCCTTTCGATGTATACGACGATTACCGAGCGGACCCGGGAGATTGGCATCTTAAAGTCGCTTGGCGCCTCAAAAGGGTATATCATTGCCCTGATCCTGAGAGAGGCCACGCTGCTAGCGACAGTCGGCATCCTGGCTGGGTTCATAGGTTCGATGATTACACGCAAAGCAATCCTGACGGCCTTTCCCACGCTGACGGTTCAGATGACCTGGGATTGGAGGTTGTACGCAGCTTGCCTGGCGCTCGTGGGCAGTATGCTGGGGGCGTTCTACCCCGCCCTGCGGGCTGCGCAGCTTGACCCGGTCGATGCCCTCGCTTACGAGTAACCTGTCCGTCCTGGCCTACGTCTGGCATACTATAGAGAAACGCCTGCGCCCGCGGATCTTGCCGAACGCCACAGCTCACCGCGGGAGAACGAAGAACTGATTTGGAACCGATCATCTCCACTCTTGACCTGAAGAAGATATACCGCGTCGGCAAGGTAGACGTCCCGGCGTTGCGGGGTGTCGACTTGATCGTGCAGGCCGGCGAATTTGTGGCCGTAGTCGGACCCTCGGGATGCGGGAAGTCCACCCTGTTGCACGTGCTGGGTGGCCTGACGGGGCCCACCTCAGGCCATGTCCTGGTGGACGGCAATGACTTCTCCGATATGTCAGACGCTGACCGCACGCGCTTCCGCCGCCACAAAATCGGGTTTGTCTTCCAGCGCTTCAACCTGCTCCCCACGCTTTCGGCGCGGGACAATATCGCCATCGCCCAGCACATTCAAGGGAACGGGTTCAACCCGCACCGCTTCCAAATCGTCACCAGCCTTCTGGGCATTCAGGACAAGCTTGAGCACCGCCCCTTTGCGCTTTCCGGTGGCGAGCAGCAGCGCGTGGCCATTGCGCGCGCCGTGGTTTGCGATCCTAAAATCCTGCTCGCCGATGAGCCCACGGGAAATCTGGACACGGAGAATTCCCAAAAGGTGCTGGACATGCTGCGCGAGCTCAACCGGACCTTCCGGCAGACCGTCCTGATGATCACGCATAACCCTGAAGCCGCCGCCGTCGCCGACCGTATCATCCGCATGCGGGATGGCCGAATTATTTCGGATTGATTCTTGCCGCGTTTCTAGCTATTTTCTTCAGGTCACCTGCTATGACGCAAACCACGGATTTCCACGACCGCGCTCTTCCCCACGCTCCGCCCTCCTCGGGTGCTACGACCATGGGAAAGATCGGATCCGGTATCAGGCTCGTGGTAACTCGGAGCATCTTCTGGGCTTATGAGCGCGGCAGTTGGCAGTACGATCTGATTGTCGCTGCCATCCTGGCATTCATCTTCCTGTCCCCTCGAGCCTGGTTCAATGACCGACCAACTTTGCAGTTGACCGATCTGCGCCATCAGCAGGGCATCGTTGAAATGGGCCGCGTCAATAAAACCGTACGTTATCTGTTGGACGCCCGGTTGGTGGAGTCCCTCGATCAGAAACCCGAGGACGCCATACCCATCATCCTAAGGCAGCACCTGCAAAACCCCTTCACCCTGAAATCCATAGATGCCGTCCGGGATCGCAACCAGGTCATTCTCGGTTACACTGTGGTGGTGGAGCAGTAACTCAGGCGTTCGCCGGGGCCTTGTGCCCTGCCCGTCAGCCCTGAACAAGGTTTGTGACCTTATGCGAAATTTCCTCAATTCGTGCCTGCGGGCTCTGCTTGCCGCAGTCGTATTCACTCTCATGGTGGGGCAGCCGGGCATGGCTCGTAAGGGCAAAGTGCCGGCCGACCTCTCAGAGATCCTCACCCAGATGAATAAGGCGTCCAAGGACCTGCATACTCTTACCGCCAATCTCGATTACACAAAAGTCACCGTGCTGGTGAATGACAAGTCCACAGAGACTGGCCAACTCCTCTTCCGCAAAGGTAAGAGTACGGAGATTCGGCTTGAATTCGAAAAGCCCGACCGCAAGATCATTCTCTTTAAGAAGAACAAGGCGGAGATTTACCTTCCAAAAATTAACCAGGTTCAGGAATACGACCTGGGACAGAAGACAGACCTGGTGCAGCAGTTCCTGCTCCTGGGCTTCGGGTCGGATACCGGCGAATTGAAGAAAAACTACAACATCAAGTATGTCAAGGAAGAAGATCTGGATGGCGACACGACCGTGCTGCTGGAGCTCTCACCTCGCAAGGAAAACGTCGCGACCCAACTCGTCAAAATCGAGATCTGGATCAGCGAAGAATCCTGGCTGCCCACGCAGCAGAAATTCTACGAAAGCGATGGCGACTACATCCTCGCACGCTATACCGGTGTGAGAGTGAATCGCGACTTGCCTGGCTCTAAGTTCGAATTGAATGCTGCCGAAGGCGCCAAGCACGTCAAGATGAATTGAGAAAAACGGCGGCTGGCTGTTGGCTTTCAAAGTTCAGCTTCCGCCTTCTGCCTGCCGTGGACCGTAGTCCTTGTAAGGAACCCGTCATCACCCATCGTTCGTCAAGTCCACAAAACCAAAGACTCGGGTCGGCGCTTTCCGCTGAAGTGACCCTCTCTGCAATCTAATCTCAAGGCGAGGACCCGTTCCGTCGATAACCGATGTGGGGGAGTGTGTCGCGGCCGGGGCGGGAGGATCGGGGTTAGGCGTTAGGGATTGGGAGTTAGGGGCTCGGGGTCGGGAAGTAACTGTTAGCTGTCGTCTGTGAGCTGTCAGCGCGGGGGAGTGTCGCGGCCGGGGTTGGTTAGCTGGGCGGCGTGTGACTCCGCCTGCTTGTCACCGGCGCTTGGTCGCGCCCGCCTGTCATGCGCCGCTTGGCCCCCGCCTGCCTGTCGGGTACCACTCGCTCCCGACGGGACCGAGGTTCGTGGGCTCATGATCGGACGGCAACCCGCCGATAACCGATATGGGGGAATGTATCGCGGCCGGCGCCGGCCATCGGGTGATTGCATCATCGGACCATTGAGTCATTGAGTGGTCTCGCGATCTGGCGATTGCCCAACTCCAAGTCGCTTTGGGGGCTCATGTTCGGATGCCAACCTACCGATAACCGATGTGGGGAAGTGCGTCACGGGCGGGTTAAATCGGTGGAGGTGACTATGCGGCGAACTCCCTGTAACGTACCGATCGTTGCGCCTTGGGCTAAGGTTTCTCGGGCCCGAGGGATGGACATTTTATTCCTGCTAATATCTCCCGCCTTTTCAGAAAGTTATTGGCATCGCCTGGAGATGCAGATCTCAAGTTGTTTATTTTCTTTAAGTTATTGGCCTAGTGGGGGTTTGTGCGGCTTTTGGGTGATCTGGGGACCATTTAATTAGGCTATCTAAAGCATTTTCAGTAAGTTATTGGCATATTCGATAAACCTTTTGTTTTGCATAAGTTATTGGGTAGACAACATTGTGTCGTTTTACGACCCTTTGTTTTCATTATGTTATTGGGAGCAATCGTCATTTTGATGTTTTTCTGAATTGTGCATCCCGGCCCCATTTTCGCGGACAAATTGACAATCTGTAACTGGGCAAAAGTCAGGCATTTCGCCTGGGCCTTGGAGGGCGGCCCTGCGGTTGCCCAACTCCTAGCCAGCGCCGTTCCAACTTGATCTTGGTTGAACCCCCGGTCGCTCGCGCTAAGCAGGCCGCGGGTATGATACGCAGGTAACGGCGCCAGTTCAGCCGGACTCAACTTGTGCCGCTCTATTAGAGACATGAGAAAGATCCACTGCGGGCAAAAAGAATTCCGTACTGCAGCACCGCCCGCTAAGTAAGCTTTATTGTGACATTTATTATAGGCCGATGTCAATAGGCAAAAATCACTTTCGGGCTACCGGTAGCCCCAAAATGCAAGGCCAGCGGCCCATTGTCCGAGAACTTGTCTGGGGCGAAGAGCCGCGCGGGGGGGTAAGTAGCGCAGGACAGCGGGGCCGCAAGGGCAAGGCAAAGTGCAAAAGGCAAAAGTAAGAAGTCCTTGCTCACGGTGCTCCTCCGCTCGACCTTGGCCCTCCCTCACCCCGGCCCCCTCTGTCGCCGCGCCGCCCAAAGCACGGCGCGATGGAAGAGCCGCAGAGCCTGCCCTGAGGGAAACGAAGGGGCCGGAGTGCAGGCCCTGCGCTACCATGAGTCCCAAAAGGGCGAACCACTCAATCGTCCCCTCCGGCCTAAGGCGCCAAAACGAGTAGATGTTATTGATTTTCCGCCTTTGACTTTCTGCCTCCCGCCTTCCGCTTTCTGCCTTCCGCTTTCTGCCTTCTGCCTTCTGCTTTCTGCCTACTGCTTACCGCCTTCTGCCTACTGCCTTCTGTTCTCCGTTGCCTGATGCCTAGTTTTTACTTGCTTTATGTCGATATGTATATCGAATTATAACGTAAAGGAATCATCAAGATACCAACTGAAAAAAGGTGTTGACAAGCGCATTGGCTGTATGTTTAATAGCCGCGTTCGGCCACGTTTTAGTCGCCACCACAACTAATTGCTGTACCGAATAGAGACGCCCTGCGCCTATTTCACTAGGGCAAGACCCCCGGGTTAATTACACGGCAAACCAATGTTCCAGCCCAGACCGTTTGGCCTGCGCGGGAGCATTGCTCTTAAAGGGAATCGCACACCCGCAAGGGTCTGCGCCAACCAGCGTAGGTAGCGAAAGAGATTGGTTTAGCCACGGTCAATCAAAATCCGTTGATCATGGCCCTATCCCCTTAACCATAAAGCCACGGTCAGGCAGTCGCTGGCCGTGGCGGCTGTCAAGAGAAGATCTCGCTGGGTTGTACAAATTTTGCCTCAAGTAGATGACAGTAAGGTAACAAAGAGAGGAGAGTGCACCCCCATGCAACTAAAGCTCAGCTTGTTCCGCCATATTTGTGGATTCATTCTGCTTACCTTTCTTCCGTTCACCCTACCAGCCCAAACTGCACAAGCCCAGACTCAGCCCCCTGCGGCCGCTGCCGCCGCGGTTCCCGGAGCTGCACTCGCTGCTAGTCCGGCGGTAGTTCCTCCTGCTGAAGTGCCAGCCAACCCGACAATTTCGATCACGGCGAGCCAGAGAGTAATTCAGCCGATGGGTGGTAAGCTACCCACTTCAACGAATCTGGCAGTCTTTGAAGGGGACTGTGATAGTTCAAAAGGGGTTTCCCTCAGTCCGAGCTATACGCTCATGGTGACTGGCAGTGGGCTCTCCATCACGCAACAGAAACCAGACAAGTGCATCATTACAGCTAACATCACGATTGACCCCAACACGCCTCCCGGACCCCATCCCGTTATCCTTCTCAACGGCAGCGGCGCACCAGTCGCCGCCACTGAGCTCACCGTGATGGACACGTCCGCAGGAGCCATCCCGCCCGGACTTCCGCCTGAGGTGGACGTCATGTGGGAAGTAATGAGCGATAATAATTGCGCGGAACATCTTTGGAACCCGAGTGGCTTCGAGTTTGTATTGTATCCAATTAAAGATAGGAAACAATGCTGGCCATCCCCTTCAACTTGCGGGTATCGGTTTTACGAATCGACTGAAAGATCTCGTTGCCCTCGGCGGGCCGTATGTAACGTTAGCGAACAGCAGTTACGGTTCCACTCGGGCTATCCTGCTTCATCAGGAGATGTGGAACCCTCGCAATGTTCTATATCATTCGCTCGAGGGGGCAGGCCTCATTATGGCTGGAGCGATCCCATTCTTTGTACGGCCCAATGCAAAAACCCATTTCGCCACATTCGCATCCATCGTGAGCGGTCCATTGCTACAAGCCTTCAATATTATCTCTCCGGATCCTATCCTGTCCCAACTGAATAATCTGGACGATCAAAGCTTTCGCGACAACATCGTGATCCCGAACAATGCTCAAATCCAAACCATCGTCTTTGTCGAGAAACAGGCGCTGACCACGTCTCTGCTAAACCTGAAGATTCAACTGTCCAACGCAGCGGCCGACCCGACACAAATAGCCGGGACGGAAGGTCAGACGAAAGCCGCCGTGCTGAAAGAGTTGGCCAATGAAACGGAGGTATCGGTTAATAACTCGAAACGCCCGCGACTTCTGAAGGGTAAGCAAGACCCCATGCTCGTGAAGTTGGCTCTCGGAAGCGTGGTCATCGTCGGCCAGACGATCGAATACCTGCAACGAGTTCAAGTTCAGAGCAACGCTTCCGGCCCATCCGCAGGTGCCGTGTCCGTCACCCCCTCAAACGTGTCACTGGCCCTCAGTACGGCTGCCGCGCCAACTACCCAGCAGTTCACGGCTGCTGTCACAAATGACCAGAACAGTGCCGGAGTTACTTGGGCGCTTTCGGGTGCCAATTGCCAGGCTGCTACCTGCGGCACTTTGACCAATCAGACAACCACGACCGTGACTTACACTGCGCCGAATGCGCAGCCCCTTCCCAACAACACAGTCACACTCACTGCCACTTCTAAGGCCGACAACACGAAATCCGGTACTGCCACAATCACGATCACCAGACTTCCCATTTCAGTTGCAATCACACCGAATCCCGCGCCAGTGTCGACGCATGCTGGCGCCGCGACTGCCTTTACCGCCACGGTGCAGAATGACCCGACGGGCGTCGGTGTGACTTGGTCACTTTCCGGCTCAGGTTGCGCGGGATTAACTTGCGGCACGCTAACGGGAATCACCCCAACTGGTGTTACGTACACCCCTCCTGCCGCTAAGCCTAATCCGAACACTGTAACCCTTACAGCCACCAGTACCGCCGATCCGATGAAGCAGGATGCAGTGACAATCACAATCAACTGAGCGGCCACGGTCAGAGTTTATCTGACCCTGCGCCTTTTCCCTGAATTTACGAACCCACGGTCAATTCCAAATGTGAATTGACCGTGGGTACCACTCGGGGCATCACGCCACTGCTTCGGGCCACACGATCACCCGCAAACGTCCAAAAGGAAACGTAGCGCGGACCTTTCCTGAAGGTCCGCGGTTTATCGCGCCAGCCTCGCGGCGCAGTATGCTCCCGGGTAAATGATCAGGACATTCTGGAGGGTGCTATTTGTTGCCGAGGCGCAGCAGGGCCGCGCCGTTGTCGTACACGATCCTGCGAAAGGCAGCATCGTTTGGGACGAGCTTGCGCAGTGCGGCCAGAGAGTGGCCCGCGATACAGTACCCGCTGTCATGGTCGTTTCCCTTCCCGTCCATGCAGTCGCAGTCGCTTCCCCAAACCAGTTTTCGGCTGTGGCGCTCGACGAAGCCCCGCGCAAATTCGGGGTCCCGGGTAAGGGCGTTCAGGCCGGATTCGGCGGATAGATCCCCGTACATGTTGGGGTAGTCAGACAGCAGGCGGTCCGTGAGGCCACCCGGCTTGACGGGACCTTTGGGGTAAAGATCCACCTGCCGGAGGTCCGCGCTGATATTCCCCCACCAAGTTTGTGCGTGCCCGAAGAAATTCACCTTAGGATAGGCCTTGAGAATCGTCTCGAAACGTTCGAGCCCGCTGTTGTACGTTTCGTACTGGAAATGCATTAGCATGGGAACGCCCAACTCTTCGGCCAGCTTGTAGATGCGGTGCATCTCCGGTGAGTCGACAGCCACAGGAAACTTCAGCTCGCCAAACCCGATGGCGCCGCGCTGGACGTTTCCCCGCAAAACATCAATCGCGATCGATTGCGCCGGATCGGCACAGGCAAAGCGCAGAAATCTGTCCGGGTATTCCGCTTCGAGAGCCTCACAACTCGCATTGTTCCCCAGCTCCTCCAGCATCCAACCTTCCCCCGCCTGCAGGACTGTAGTGGTCACGCCGTGGTAGGCCTGGTGGGCAATCAGCTCCTGGTCGGTGCGCCGCCGCGTCGTGCCAAAGTAGTTGGTGTGCTGGTGCAGGTTGAGGATAGGTTCGGCCTTCGCTGCGGCAGCGCCGGAGGGAGCGAGCGCCAAGGCCCCGAGAGTTCCCAGGAATTCGCGCCGATTCGGTTTCGAGATGAAGTTCATGGCGAAGCACCTCCTGGGAGAAGAAAAACGGGTAGCGGGTAGCCACGGTCAGCGATTTTCTGACCGTGGGCTCTTTCACCAGATTTCACGGACCCACCCCTCACCCGTCCCGCCCCGGCCGATGAATACGCCGGCGGCGGTCCACCCTCTCCCCTCGGAGAGGGCAGTTACTCAAGGAGTGGTGCCCCCATCGGCTTACGCAGAACGGGTAGCCACGGTCAGCGATTTTCTGACCGTGGGCTTTTTCCCTTTATTCACAAACCCACGGTCAATTGTCGCCGCGGCGACCGAATTGACCCTGGGTACCGTCCCTCGGGAAATCATTAATTCAAGATTCCGAATTCAAGATTACAGCAACTTCATTCCATCCGGATCCCAACGGGCCACCTTGCCTCTGTCGTAGCTGACGTTACTAAGCAGCGCGGTGCCGGCGGCGCGGAAGCCGAAGACGGGATCTTCCACCACGGGTTGGCGGGTGCGAATGGCCTCAATCCAGTTATTCACATGGTCGTACTGGTCATTGTAACCCTTGGGAGCGACGTATTTCTCTTCACCCATGAGGGGCTCCCCCGTGGGATGGGTGACGGGATACTTCTCGTGATAGATTTCCAGCATGCGCTTCTGAATATCCAGTGCAAACGGGCCGACGCGAATCCCAGGCTCCTTCTCACGCGGCACGCGCGAGACGCTGACTCCGTCGCCCCCGATGATCATGGTGCCTTCTGAACCCGTAAAGACGAACCCTTCGCTTTCCGAGCCGCCATCCACGAAATTCGTGCGCACGCTGAGGTTGAAGCCTTTCTCGTAATCATAAAGCGCCATCATCACATCCGGCACATCCCGGCCGTCTTTCCAAAAACGCAGACCGCCCGTGGCCAGGGCGCGAGTCGGGCCATGGGTATCCGTGATGAAGTGCACACCGCTGAACAAGTGGACAAACAAATCGCCCGCCACTCCGCTACCGTAGGCTTGCCACTTGCGCCACTGGAAAAAGTGTTCGGCGTTGAAAGGAATCTTGGGCGCCGTGCCGAGCCAGCGTGGCCAGTCGCAGGTGGTGGGTGAAGCATCATAGGGAACCGTGTATTGCCACGCGCCTTGCGCGGAATTGCGGTCATACCAGACCGTCACCATATTGAGCGTGCCGATGGCCCCCGCGGCAAGCAGTTCTTTTGCCTTCTTGTAAATGATGGAGCTCACGCGCTGGCTGCCCACCTGCATGATCCGGTTCGTCTTGCGCCAAGTCTCAATGATTTTCGGCCCATCGGAGTAGAGATGGATCATGGGCTTTTCGCAGTAAACGTCTTTGCCCGCGTTCATGGCATCTACCGCCGCCTGCATGTGCCAATGATCAGGCGTACCGATGATGACCGCGTCAATGTCCTTCCGCGCCAGGATCTCGTTGTAGTCGCGCGTGGTGAAAATATCGCTGCCCCACAACTCCTTGGCGTGTTCCAAACACCCGGTGTAACAATCGGCCGCCGCCACCACCTTGACGCCCGGAACTTGCGCTGCCGTCTTCGTATCACTCTGGCCTTGCCCACCCGCTCCAATCAGGGCGATTTGAATGTGGTCGTTCGCGGCGATGGGTTTTGCCGGCTCGGCCTCTGGCGCCGCCATCAAATGCATCTTCGTCGACCCGGCAAGATAGGTACCGGCAATGCTTCCGGCTTTAAGAAAGTCTCTGCGATCCATATTGGCCATTATTCCCCCCTATTAAGAAAGTTCGCTCGACCCGCGTCCGGGATGCTACCACGGTTGTGTGCAGGGGGGAGTGCGCTTTTTTCCGGGATTTGGGGAACCGCAATCAGGCAGGTCGCCGCGGCGAGACTGTGGCCACCCGGTAAAAGCAGTGCGAGCGCCTGTGAAGGCTGGAGCCATCAGAAAATATGAAGTTTGATGCTCAAATACTTTTTGGGATCCTTGCGGAAGTCCTCCAGAAATTCCTTCAGCGACTGCGAGCTCGCGCTCAAGTTATTGAAGAGGGTGGGGTCGGTCGATAGTTTCCCGAGCGTCCCCTGGCCTTGATCCATGCGTGTCGCGACCGTATC
The DNA here is from genome assembly GCA_963804995.1 of uncultured Acidobacteriota bacterium. Lineage (GTDB taxonomy): Bacteria > Acidobacteriota > Terriglobia > UBA7540 > UBA7540 > Bog-366. The sequence goes on along the minus strand of CAWDSK010000005.1, from coordinate 841,690 downwards.
CAGGTGAGCGAAGGTGTCGTTCATGTGGTTGTAAAGTTGCTCGTCCTTGGCCAGCTTACCCAGCGATCCGTGGCCCTGATTGACGTTATCTATCAAGAGATTGGTATTCGCCATAAGCCTATTAAGATTGTTGTAAACCGAGGGATCGGAGATGAACTTGGCCAAACTTCCTTTTCCGTGCTGGACATCATCGATGACTTCGTTCAGGCGGTTGAGGGTGGCCACGGTGCGGTTATACAACGTCTCGTCGGACATGAGTTTACCCAAGGTGCCTTGGCCGCTCTGCACCTGGTCCACCAGCTTCTGCACGCTGTTGGCGGAGGCATCCAACTTGTTGTAAAGCGTCTGGTCGTAAATCAGCTTGCCCATGGAACCCTTGCCGGCCTGAATCTGCGTGGTAATGTCTTCAAGCTGGGTGGAGAGAGTACGCAAGTTCAGGATGACATCGTTGGTATTCTGCACCACCGCGGCGATGTCGGCTTTCTCGGAGGTCCTCACCGCACCGTCCGGCGGGATGACGGCCTGGGCGGGCGTGCCGCGCGTAATGTTCACATAGCTGTCGCCCAACAGGCCGAGCGTCTCAACCGTCGCCACCGAATCTTCGCGTATCTGCTTCTGGTAATCGCGCACAATTTTCAAATCAAGCTCCACGGCACGTTTCGGGTCGTTGTAGGGAGAGATTTGAATCTTCGATACGTTGCCGACGGCAATCCCCGCCAGGCGCACTTCCGCGCCGTCGCGCAGGCCTCCCGCACCGGAAAGGTAAGCTTTGAGAGTGTAACGGCTGGTGAAGAACCCTATCCGGCCACTGATGAAAAAGACCGCAACGGCAAAAAGGAGGAGGCTGACAATTACCATAATACCGACCCGAAGTTGCGCCCACTGAACACGCTCGCGTTGAGGCATGGTTGGTCTCCTTTGCGAAGCTCAGAAGTCTATTGTAGTGCATCTGCTGCGGAGGTGCGAATGACAGTGAGCGGGGATTTCGCGGCGCGGACCGCCGGGTGGCGGGGCTACGATGCCATCTTGCGGATCATTCCGGACGCACCGCAATTCACCCGCGCCAGGCTGCCGGAGCTTGAACCGTGGAGCCGCCGGAGGTACGATGCTGCGCGGAACCCATGCTGATATCGAGATGCGAATCTTGCAGTGGCGGTGAGCCCGGTCAGGCGATGCGTCCGGAGCGATGGCCGGCTTGGCAGGTTAGCGATTGTTTGAATCTGAGGAGCCTACTCATGCTCAACAGAACGGGGCGACACCTCGCCTTTCTTCTGGCATTTCTGGCCTCGACGGCGGTCATCGGCGCCGCAACACAGAAATCTTCCCTGGACGCAGTCCTCGATTCTCTCTTTGCCATGGCGGAATTTCGGGAGGTTGCAATCTCACCCGATGGCCAGCGCGTGGCGTGGGTCGAAGTCATGCACAAAGCCCAGGGCGCGCCCACTGCGGACTCCGGCATCTACGTCTCGAGCTTGTCGTCACCGGCCACGCCGCCGCAGCGAATCGCAGCAGGAGTTGCCGGGGCCGCCTGTTCCGATATCGCCTGGTCGCCCGACGGCCATGAGCTGGCATTTCTCTCGGACGGGCAGACTCCTGGACAATCCCAGGTCTACATTGCGAGCGCTGCGGGCGGCCCTGCCCGGAAGCTGACTAACCTTAAGGGCTCACTCACCACGTTACGTTGGTCGACAGACGGCAAGATCCTGGCGCTGCTCTTCATCGAGAACGCTCCCCGCAAGCCAGGCCCCATGGAGCCCATGCAGCCAGCTACGGGGGCGATAGGAGGGAAAATCTACTCGCCGCGCCTGACCACAGTGGATGTGGCCACGGGGCGCATACGCCAGCTCTCGCCTGCGGACCTGAACGTTTATGAATACGATTGGTCACCGGATGGAAAAAGGCTTGTCGCCATCGCCGCGCCAGGCGAACCCGACAACAACTGGTATCGGGCAAAAGTCTACATCGTGGACGCCGTCTCCGGCGAGACCAAACCCATTTACAAGCCGCCAATGCAAATCGCCGCGCCGCACTGGTCCCGGGATGGCAAGAGTATAGCCTTCATCGGCGGCCTGATGAGTGACGAGGGCGCGGTGGGAGGCGACATCTATCAGGTTTCCGCCGCGGGTGGCGAAGCTCGGAACCTCACGCCCGACCTGAAAGGCTCTGCAAGCTCACTCGCCTGGCGAGGGGGTGACGAGATCCTCTTCCTTGAAACGTTGGACGGTGGGTGCGGGATTGCCAAGCTAGGGATTTCGAGGGGCCAGGTTACCCTGCTCTGGAGCGGGCCGGAAACTCTCTCCGATCTGCCTGCAGCCGGCACGCGCGTTCCCGCCGTTTCGCTGTCAAGGGATGGCCAAACCACCGCCGTAATCCGTGAATCCGGTTCCCAGCCCCAGGAAGTGTGGGCCGGCCCCATCGGGGGATGGAAGCAAATCACCCACGGCAACCAGGGAATTCGCCCCAGTTGGGGGAGAGACGAAAGCCTGCATTGGTTGAGTGATGGTTTTGAGATCCAAGGTTGGCTGACCTATCCCGTCAACTACGATCCCGCGCGCCGCTACCCTTTGGTTGTGCAGATTCACGGGGGCCCGGGCTCCGTGGCGCGTCCCCGTTGGCCGCTCACCTTCTTCGATTTCACACTTCTTTCTCATCAGGGATATTTTGTGTTGCGGCCGAACATACGCGGGAGCTTCGGTCAGGGCGAGGCCTTCACGCGCGCTAACGTCAAGGACTTTGGCTACGGCGACCTTCGAGACATCCTCGCTGGTGTTGACCATGTTGTGAAGAATTTCCCGGTGGACAACGACCGCGTGGGGCTGGCCGGCTGGAGCTATGGCGGCTTCATGACCATGTGGGCCGTGACCCAAACCAACCGCTTCCGTGCCGCCCTGTCAGGAGCCGGCATCGCCAACTGGCAGAGCTATAACGGCCAGAACGAGATCCCCGAGTGGGTGATGCCCTTCTTTGGCGCTTCGGTATACGACAACCCGGAGATTACGCTCGGAGCTCTCCCATTAACTTCATCAAGAACGTAAAGACACCCACTCTGATGATGGTCGGCGAGCGCAACGGCGGGTGCCCACCACCGCAATCCTTCGAATTCTGGCACGCCCTTAAGGTGCTGAACGTCGAGACACAACTGGTGATATATCCCGGCGAGGGCCATAACGTCGTTCGCCCCGAGCACCGCCACGACATCATGCGGCGAGCGTCCGAGTGGTTCGACGGCCACCTGAAGTGAGAGGGCCCGGCTTTAGCGCGGACGCGAAATCGGTGCACAGAGGTATTGCCAATCCCGTAGCCTGCATTCAAAATCAAGTGTTTGAGGATGGGCACGGACAACGGAGAAACGCCAAGCCATGAAAATAACGGACTGGACGGTCTACACGCCTGACAGGAATTTTCACGTCTTCGTGGAACTACAATCCGACGTGGGTTTAACCGGTTGGGGCGCGTGTTACTCCCACAAAGGGCAAGTGGTCGGGGCGTCGAGTGGCTGAAGCGTTTCGTGGTGGGAGAAAATCCGCTTTAGATCGAGCGACTGACTGAGAAACTGCGCGGCATTACCTTCTGGCTCGGCCGTGGCGGGGCCATGACCCATGCGATCAGCGGAATCAACATCGCGCTTTGGGACTTGGCGGGGAAGATTCTACGAGCAGCCCGTCTCCGTTCTGCTGGGGGGCGCCTATCACTCCACTGTCCCCGCTTACGGCTCCGTTCTCTTTGGTCCCGTGGAGAGCTTACCGGACCGCATTGAGGCCATGAAGGCAAGGAACTTCCACGCCATCAAACTGGGGTGGGAACCCTTCGGCCAGGGGAGCCTGGCGGAGGATGAGAAGCTGATCAAGACGGCCCGTCGGGAGGGGGGCGATGATATGACCCTGCTCATCGACGCCGGGGGCAGCACTCCGTACTGGAAACATCGGCTCAAGGATGCCCTGGAGAGAACCCGGATGCTCGCAGGTTATGGTGTTTACTGGTATGAAGAGGCCCTGGCGCCGGATGACCTGGAGGGTTACGCGCGCTTGACCGACCTCTCACCGGTGAAGATTGCGCACGGCGAAGTGCTGACGCGCCGCGAATCTTTCATACCCTACTTTGATCGCCGCGCCATGGATATTGTCCAGCCGGACGTTGCCAAAGTGGGCGGCCTCTCGGAAATCCGGCGCATCGCCTGGATGGCGGAGCAGCGGGGTATCGAACTTGTGCCGCATGGCTGGAATACGGCCGTCGGGGTGGCGGCTGACGTTCATCTGGTAGCCACGCTGCCTTCGAAGTCGTTTGTGGAATTCAACGTGGGGAACCCCCTGGTCGAAGACCTCGGCGGCTCGCGCTTCACCTTGAACTCGGAAGGACACTTGGCGGTTCCCACCACGCCGGGATTGGGTCTGAGATTGACCGCGAGCGGCTTAAACATTTTGAGACCTCCGGGTATGCCAGCGAGTCGTGGTCGTGGGATGAAGGGAGCGGACCTGAACCGCAATGATCAATCCATCCAAGGCAAAGATTAAGAAGCTGCGGGTTCTAGTGGCAGGGCTGTTTCATGAGACGAATGGTTTTCTCGTGGGGCATACCAAGCTCACTGACTTCGAGATCCTGCGCGGGGAAGAACTCCTGCGTGTCGCGGGTGATGTGTCACCACTGGCCGGAGTTCTTGAGGTGGCGGAGGAAAACCACTGGGAAATTCTGCCGGCCATTGACATGCGCGCGGTTCCCGGGCCGATTGTAGAGGACGAAGTCTTGGAGGTCTTCTGGAATGAATTCAAGTTGGTGGCTGCCTCCCCTGCCGGCCAGCAAATAGACGGAAACCTGCTGGTTCTCCACGGGGCGATGATGACGGAGTCCTTTCCCGATGTGGAGGGTGAGGTGCTGGCCCGGATCCGTGGCCTGTGCAGCAAGAGCTGCCCGGTTGTGGGAGTCCTTGACCTGCACGCGAATTTCACGGCCCAGATGGCTGCGAACAGTGACGGGCTGGTTGCCTATCGGGAGAACCCCCACACGGATGCCAAGGAGGCGGCAAAAAATGCGGCGCGCTTGTTGGACCGCCTGATGCGGACCCGGGAAAAAACCGTGACCGTGTGGGAGCACCCGCCGGTCATGTGGCCGCCCACGGGAACCGCCACGGCCACCGAGCCCATAAAATCTCTCAAAGCCTTGGCACGAGAAATTGAAAATCGGAATCCCCAGATACTGGCGGTAAATGTGCTTGCGGGATTCGCCTTTGCGGACCTCCCCGAGACGGGCGTAAGCTTCAGCGCCGTCACCGTAGGTGACACTGAAATCGCACGCATAGAAATGCGCCGATTGCGCGACGATTGCTTGCGCCGGAAGGAAATTGGGAATGTGCTTGATCCGCCCGTCGATGACATCTTGCGAGAGCTACCCCCGCGCGGCGAAGGCCCCATCGTTATCGCCGAGCCTTCCGACAATATTGGAGCAGGGGCGCCGGGTTCCGGAACGGGGTTGCTAAGGGCCTTCCTGGAACATTCTATCGAAAACGCTGCGGTGGTCATCAACGATCCCCTGGCGGTTGGCGCGCTGAGCGATGTCCTTTTGGGTGCCACTGCGAAGATTACAGTCGGCAACCAGGCATCGAGCCTGTACCCTCCCCCCGTTGAGTTGGAGGTGGAGTTGGTCTCCAAGAGTGAAGGAAAGTTTGACCTTGAAGATCCCCAAAGCCACTTGGCGTCGCTCTTCGGAATGCACATCGACATGGGTCCGTCTGCACTCGTCCGGCACGAGGGAATCTGGATCCTTCTGACCAGCCGGGCGGTCCCCCCGTTCGATCTGGGCCAATTGCGAAGTCAGGGCTTAAACCCTGAGACGCTGTACATGATCGGCGTTAAGGCGGCTGTGGCGCATTGGCGGGCCTATGGCCCAATCGCGCGACGGCGCTACTCCGTGGATACGCCGGGCCCTTGCTCCAGTAATCTCAAAACCTTCCCGTTTCGAAATGTCAGACGTCCGATCTACCCGCTGGATTCCTAATCTGAAAAGCACAGGTTTCCAACTTCTTTGCAGCCTGTGCTGACGAGGTATAATTCAAGTAAGCACTGTCCCTAAGCCCAACGAAAGAAAGCTCAAGAAGGGCCAGGGGCAGGAGATTGAAACTGCATGCAGGGGACGATGAGAATCAGCCAAGAATGGAGGCGTTTTTAATGTGGTTTTCGGATAGATGACCCTTGACTTCGCTCGCGGCAATATGGTACCCCATTGTTACTAGAATTCGGTAATGCATTGGAGAGGAAAGGCCTAATACCGCAAGGCTTAAAATGCCACCCAATGGTATGTATTTGGGTTGCCGGTGTCGGGGTGGTGGTGCGAAGAAGGAGTTATACAATGATAAGGCGGCTATCGCTGCTTGTCGTGACTTCCCTCCTGGTGGTCACGAGTGCCCTGATTGGGGCGGGTCCAAATGCCCAGTGGGTGGGGGTCTTGTGGACCAAAGGTGCTGTGTCAATCGGAGATGCCAGAGTTTCCAGCGGGGCCACGGTTCTGCCCGGGGACGTGGTTACCACTTCTGAGGGCGCCTCGGCGTGGATACGCTTTCGGTCCCCTGCTTCGACAATCCTGCTGGCTGATACCCAAGTCGCTTTGCTCGCCAGCGACTCTGTGCCGAGCCTTGCACTACGCCACGGAACCATGGTCGTTGACCAGAAAATTGCCGACCCGGTGCAAGTCGTGCTTCCCGGGGGACACGTGCTCGTAAGAGGTGATGCGGATTCCGGTGCGGAGTGCGAGATGGCGACGGTGGGAAATGTTTCCACCGTTTCGGTGAAGCGCGGGATTGCGGAAATCCATGGGATGGGCGCTCCCCTGATCGTGCGCGCTGGACAAGCGGCTCGCTTGGAAGCGGGCCCGCAAGCCGGCGGCCAACCTGTGGCGGGAAAAATATACAAGGAGATTCCCCGGGGAGTGATCCAGCATCAAGGCCAAACTCAGGAGATCCCCCTGAAGCTGGGAGATCCGGTGAAATGGAACGATCAGGTCCGCACCCTGGAAGCGGGGCGGGCACAGATTATGCTGATCGACGGGTCGACCTTGAATGTGGGCGCCCGTTCCACGCTCAAAGTCATTAAGCATGATCCCCAAACGCAACAGACTGAATTGGAATTAACCTTGGGGAAAATGCAGGCGGATGTGCAGAAGATTACAACTCCCGGTGGGAAATTCGAATTGCACACCAAGAGTGCGGTCATTGGGACGATTGACACCTCCTACGTAGCTGAAACCGATGGCAATAAAACCAAGGTCTGCGGTGTGAGTGGCACAACAATTGTCAAGAGCAGCGACCCCAATATTACGAAGACCGTTACCCTGAAAAAGAACTATTGCGCGATCATATTATTTGGGGAAGCTCCCGGGGACCCATTTCTTGACCCGGCCGCGGTGGCCGAAATGATCGGCGCAACCACAATCGCAGGGGGTGTGGCTGCCGGCACCGCGGTTGGCACAGGCTTACTTTTGCTCATCGGGGGCGCTGCGGGAGCTGCCGGAGGATTGATAGTTGGCGAGGTGGTCATCACCGCACCAGGCGTGACGTCCCCCACAGTTCCAGTTCCTTGAGGCCCCGGAAGATTCAGACCTGTCTCGGGTTTCCGTAGCCCTGTTCATGCGATGCGTCCCGAATCCACCTCGGGACGCATTTCATTTTGGCTTGTTCCTGCGGGCACCGACCCAACCGCCAATCTATCATTTTGACATCACAGAATTCCATGGGGTGCGACCGCGCTTGTCCTTGTGATATGCTAAACTTTTGCTTTAGCGAGTTGGGCATTTCACTGTTTTGCTTGGTAGCGGCAGCAAACTCAAACTATCGATGTTTGGAAAACTCGCACATTTCGGTTCCCGCGCCCGCGAGTTCAGCGCACGAAACCGCGACTCCTTTCTGATCAGCATCTCGATCTGTATCGTCAGCCTAGCCCTCTATGCGGCCGTCTACATACTGCCTCACCCCAATTCACTGCTTCGATTCCTCAACAACATTGAGCTGAAGACGCTCGACGTTCGATTCGAACTGCGTGGGGCGCGCATCCCGGGGCCGGCCGTGGTGATCTTGGCCATTGATCAGAAGAGCCAGGACGTGTTGGGACGCTGGCCCTTTCCGCGCAGCTACTTCGGGCAAGCGGTTGACTTTCTGCGCGGCGCCCATGCCCGCGTCATCACTTTTGATATCAATTTCCCCCAAGTGGACGCCAATTCAGCTCTCCAGGCGTTACGGTCAGTTCAAGAGGATTACGATCACCTCGTAACACGGGCCGCGCGCGCGCCCGCTTTCGAATCCAGTCTGAAGTCCCGGCAGGCGACCGCCGACAACGACACGCAGTTTGCCGATGCCCTTTCCCACTTCGACAATGCGATCCTGGGGTATTTCGTTATTCCACCCGAGGAGACCAAAACTCAAAACCAGGAGCGCCTGAAGGATTTCCTGAATTATCTGTCCTTCCAAACCTATCCGCAAATTATCAACCCGCAATACGCCAAGAATTCCGATGTTCCGGAAGCGCTAGGCATCTCCCCCAATCTCCCGCAGTTTGCGGCCAACGCCAAGAATTTTGGATTCTTCAATATCATCCCGGACCCCGATGGCATCGTCCGCCGCGAGCCCGCCGTGGTGTCCTTCCAGGGCAACTTCTATCCTTCCCTGGATGTGGCCGCGACCCTGGCCTACACCAACTACTCGCTGGAACGGGTAAAGCTGATCTTCAACCCCAACGGGCTGGAGAGGATCGACATGGGCCCGCTCATCATCCCCACGGACCTGCAGGGCTTTGTCCAGCTTGATTACGATGGCCGCGTCGGCACCTTCCCCACCTATTCGTTTTCAGACGTTGTTCGTCACAAGTTATCGCCAGCGCTCTTTCGTGACCGGCTGGTCTTGATCGGCCCCACCGCGACGGGCATCGGTGACACCGCGCTCACACCCTTCCAACAGGTGGGATTCCCCGGCATTGAAGTGCACGCCAATATGATTGATGATATTCTCTATCAACATTTTATCCGGCGCGGTCCGCGCGAGCATCTGACCGACATCGCCTTTATCATCCTGTTCAGCCTGGGAGCGGGGATGCTGATCAGCATCCTCAGCCCCCTGCGCGCCACCCTGGTCCTGGCCAGTTCCCTGGTTCTGTATTTTTTGCTGACCTATCATCTCTTCGCCCAGTACAGGATATGGATCGCGGATTTTCTTCCCATGTCGACGCTGGGGATCACCTATGCGGGTATCGTCAGTTACCGCTTCTTCTTTGAAGAGGGTGAAAAGAAGAAGGTCCGCTCCGCCTTTTCCCAGTATATGCACCCCGGGCTGATTGCTCAGATGCTCAGCAGCCCGGAAGTCCCTCCGCTTGGGAGGGGAAGAAAAGGAGCTGACGGCTTTATTTGCGGACATTCGCGGATTTACCACCCTCTCCGAAGGGCTCACGCCTGCCAAGCTTGTCGACCTGCTCAACGAGTATCTTTCCGAAATGACCGAGTTGATCTTCAAGAATTGGGGAACCCTGGATAAATACATCGGCGATGCCATCATGGCCTTCTGGGGCGCCCCTTATCCGCAGGCCGACCACGCCTTGCGGGCCTGCCGGACGGGTCTGGAGATGCTCGAAGGTCTGGAGCGCCTGCAAAAGGGATGGGAGTCGAGAGGTTTGCCGCGCCTGGATATCGGGGTGGGCATCAATACCGGGCCCATGCTGGTGGGAAACATGGGATCGAAAAGACGATTCAATTTCACCATCATGGGCGACAGCGTCAACCTGGCCTCGCGCCTGGAAGGCATCAACAAACAGTTCGGAACCAATCTCATCATCAGTGAGAGCACTTTCGCGCACGTGAAGGATCAAGTGGTGGCGCGCGAGTTGGACCTGATTCGAGTGAAAGGGAAACTACAGCCGGTCAAGGTATACGAACTGCTGGGCCTCACAGGAGACTTGCCCCGCTACAGCGATTTGGTGGGCCGCTTTGAGAAGGGTCTCGAAGCCTACCGGAGCGGTCAATGGAAGACGGCCATCGAGATCTTCGAGGATCTAGCTCGCGACCATCCGCAGGACGCCCCCAGCCACGTTTTCCTGAAGCGCTGCCATGACCTCTTTGTCCAGCCCCCCGAAGGCAGTTGGGACGGTGTTTACGTGATGAAGAGCAAGTAGGGTAGCTGGAAGCAAGCATGACGGCAAAAATCATAGGACGACGCTTACTAATCCTGCTCGCCGTGCTGGCGCTCCTGGCCGGCGTGGGATTCTGGACCTTCCGTAATGTGGGCCGCTGGCTGGTGGTGCAGGACACTCTCCAACCGGCGCGCGCCATTGTAGTTCTCTCCGGCCGCTTGCCCTTCCGCTCCATGGAGGCGGCACAAATTTATCGGCAGGGGTTGGCCCCCGAAGTGTGGTTGTTCATGGAAGAGCCCTCCGCGGCCTACGAAGCCTTATTGAAACTCGGGGTTCACCAGACGGCCGAACACGAATACGATGAGCAGGTGCTGGAACGCCTGGGGGTTCCCAAGACGGCCATCCGCGTCCTGGAGCCTCCGGCCACGAATACCAGGAGCGAATTCGAACTGCTTCGGGATGAGTTGCATCGCCAGGGTGGAGACAGGATCATCCTGGTAACCTCGCCCGTCCACACTCGCCGGTCGAGGAAAATCTGGCGCCTCGTCGTCGGTGATCACCCCCAGGCCATCCTGCGCTATGCTCCTTCTGAACCGAGCGACCCTGACCACTGGTGGCGCACCACTCAGGATGTGGAAGCCGTGGTCCACGAAATTATGGGTCTGATCAACGCCTACCTAGGGTTTGTGGCTGAACCTCGGAAGTAATAATGAATGGCGGATATTCCCCTGTACTGGCACGCCACCTGTCCCGATGGTTTTGATCGGGAGAAGCTGTGAAAAAATCCTATCAAACCTTTCACCGCGGAGACGCGGAGGCGCTGAGGTTTGAAAACAAAGGGTCATTTCTCTGCGTCTCAGCGACTCAGCGGTGAAAATGGTATTTTTTCACACCTTCGGATGCCGTGCCCGTACGACTCCCCGCCTCAGATGAGGAGGGGTGGCGCGCTGAGCGCCGGGGTGGTGTTGACAAGTATGCTAGCGCGGACCGGTTGTTGAGGTCCGCGGCTTTTCATTTTCAATTGCGGAAGAACAGCGGGAAAGACCCCATGCGACGAGCGGACTCGCCCCCAACTACGACACCAGCTTTCGTTTGGTTCCGGCTCTGCTGTGCCGCGTTACTTTCCGCGTCGTGCCGGCCCCATTTTGCGCCCCGGCATTTCATCCCCTTCGCGAGGAGGTTTTCCGCGCCGGCGCCGCATAATCTTGTCGAAGGCTTGGAAATCGGCCCGGGCTTTCCGATCCTCGAAATACCGGGCAGTGCGCAGGGCTGAGACCTTTTCCGCCACCGCCGTGGCCACGAACTGATTGATGCTGGTTCCATCCTCGCGGCTCAGCCTCTCAACCGTGTCCTTGAGCGACTGGGGGAGTCGCAGCGGATAAGTTTTGGTTGCCCTCATGGCTTGATCCTCCCAATCGCTTCGCGCGGGAGCAGGACTTCCACTCCAAACTGCGATGGCGCCGTTCCGAAATCCCGCCCGTTAAACGTTACCAAGAGAGTGTAGCGCGGACCGGTGGTTGAGGCCCGCGGATTTTTTTGTCATTCACGGACGAACCGCTGGAAAGACCCCTCACCCGTCCCGCTCCGGCTGGTGAAAACGCCGGCAGCGGTCCACCCTCTCCCCACGGGAGAGGGCTAGGTATCCGACTTTTCTCCTCGCCGCATTAGGGGAGACGGACCGGGGGTGAGGCGGTGGGTTTCGTAGCGCGGTCCCCCGCCTTTGGGGTCCGCGATCCTTCCTCGGCACAACCCGCAAATCTCCAACCCGGGCCGCTGTGCCACGCCACGATATGTTCGCTCACATGACACAGGAAGAACCGCCCCGATGCATCGGGGCGCTGCGTTACTTTGGCTGACCGCTGATAGCTGAGAGCTGACAGCTCTATTCATACCTCAGCGCCACGATGGGATCGACTTTCGTCGCCCGGCGGGCGGGAAGATAGACGGCCAGTAACGCCACGGCGAGCAGTAGCAACGCGACAGCCACAAACGTCAGCGGGTCGGTGGGTCGAACCGCATAGAGGTATGCCGCCAGGAGTCGTGTTAAGGCGAAAGCACTGGCAACACCGGTGGTGATCCCAATTAGTATCCACTTGGCGTTTTGGCCGGCGACCAGCCATAAAATCTGTTGTGCTCTAGCGCCAAGGGCCATGCGGATGCCGATTTCATGCGTGCGCTGCCGCGTGCCGTAGGAAACCACGCCGTAGATCCCTACTGCCGCCAGCACCAGGGCGATTGCTGCAAACACTCCAATCAATTCCAGCACAAACCGTCTCCCGGCCGCTTCGGTCGAAACCAGTTCATCCATGGTCCTAATATCGGTGACTGGCTGGTCGGGGTCCACTCGCCAAATCTCTTTCTTGACCGCAGGGATCAGAGAGGAGGTTTCGGAGCCAGTCCGCAGCACCAGGGACATCTCATTCGAGGGCCACTGCGTATACGGTATGAACAGTTCAGGGACAGGCGGCGCTTCCAGGGCGAGCTGCCGAACGTCACCCACGATTCCAACGATCTCCAGCTCCTGGGGTTTGAACTCGACGTTGGACCCTTTCGCAGTCGAAACCACAACGGCGTGGGAGGCTACGATGGTTCTACCAATCGGATTTTCATTCGGCCAGTACTTCTGAGCCATGCTGCGGTTGATCAAACCGACCAGGGGCGAGTGAGCGGAGTCGGTGGCGAGAAGCTCTCTCCCGTTCAACAGCGGTATTCCCATGGTATAGAAGTAATTAGGGCTCACGGCATGATAGACTGTCACCCCTTGCCTCGGGTGGGGCCCGGGAATCTCGAAGCCACTCCGATTCCACGTCCGCGTCATCGGTAAATCCACAATCGCGCCCACCGAGGCCACGGACGGCAGAGATTCGAACCGTTTCAGCACCTGTCCAAAGAAGGCCGCCTGGTTCTCCCGGGAAGCGTACTTATCACCCGCCAGATTAACGTCCATGGTCAACAGCCGTTCCGTTCGGAACCCGACGTCAACTTCCAGCAAGCGGACCAAGCTTTTCATCATCAAGCCGGCTCCTGCCAGCAAGACGAAGGACAACGCCACTTCCAGCCCGATCAGTGCGCCGCGAATCCGGCCTGTACGAACGCCCGTCCAGGAGCTTCGTAGGGGCTTGGTGGTTCTCCAAGCAGGCAACAATCCACATAGAGCGCAGGACAGCACGGAAAGAAGCGCCGTGAAAATGAATACGTTGGAGTTGAGTTCGATGCCGGCATCATGAACCCGCGTGAAAAGGCCGGTGTGTTGGGGCATGGCCGAGGCCAGCAAGGGTAATGCCCAATATGCCAGCCCGACACCCAGCGCGCCCCCTATGCCTGCCAGCAGCAGGCTTTCGGTGAGTAACTGCCGGACAATACGTAAGCGCGTCGCTCCCACCGCGCTTCGGATGGCGATTTCGCGCTCCCGCGTGGCACCTTGAGAGAGCAACAGGTTGGCCACGTTGGTGCACGCGATGAGCAGCACGAAAGCCACGGCCCCGAGCAGCAACCACACCGTCTGGCGCACACCCCCAACGACCTCCTGGTTAAGCGAATTAACCACAACTCCCAGGTCGCGGTCGGTATCGGGATAGGCTTGGGCAAGTCGGGCGCAGATTCCGCTCATCTCCGCCCTGGCTTGCTGCTCGGTGACGCCGGGGGCAAGGCGTCCGATCACCCGCAAGTAATGCCAGCCACGGTCGGGGTTCGGAATGGCCGGCACGAAAATCTCGGGCGCGCGTCCCCACCGTTGCGGTGGAAAACTGAAATGCGGAGGTAGGACCCCCAGCACCGTGTACGCCCTTCCCTCCAAATGGATAGTCTTGCCAAGAATCCCGGCAATGCCGCCGAACCGCCGATGCCACAACTCGTAGGTCACCAGGACAACGTGTGGGTCGTCATGGGGGCCAAACTCACGACCCAACAACGGGGGAATTCCCAACAGGGCAAAGAGCCCCGGCGTGCTATATAGGCCATCCAAGCGTTCGGGTTCTGTCGTGCCGGTCAGGTTGAAAGATTCTTCGTGATACCCGGCCATGGCCTCAAAGGTGTGGCTCTGTTGATGCCAGTCCTGGAAATTGGGGTACGACAACGCGACCATGGCGTTCTCGGGATTCTTCTCATATGGGAAAAACATGTACAGGCGCTCAGGGTGTGAGTAAGGAAGCGGACGCAACAAGACCGTGTCAAGCAGGCTGAACACGGCCACATTCCCGCCGATACCGAGGGCCAGAGTTAGAACCGCCACGACTGTGAAGCCAGGATTGTGCTTGAGCTGGCGCAGGCCGAAACGCAGATCTTGGAGTAGTGTGCCCATCGTCAACCTCTAATCGGGTCATCGGCTCATCAAAAACCGAAAATCGAAACTCGAAATTCGAAACTCGGAAGCCACCCCACCCTTCGCGCCTGCGAGGTTCGAGTTTCCATTCTCATGTTTCCCTTCTCATGTTTCCCTTGCGTTCACCCGATCTCCCGATCGTTTCACTCATACCTCAGCGCCACCATGGGATCGACCTTCGTCGCCCGGCGGGCGGGGAGTACACACGCGACTGCTGCCACACCGGCCAGCATGAGCAGCGCGATCGCAAGCGAAGCCGGATCAGCGGGCGTCAGCCCGAACAGCAGGCTCTTGACGAATTTCGCGCACGCCAATGCAAGGGGCGTCCCTATCACCACGCCGATAACAACGAGCCCCAGTGTTTGTTGGAGAAAGAGCCAAATGATCTGGACCCGCCCCGCACCGAGCGCCACCCGGATACCAATTTCCTTAGTGCGCCGCGTGACAGAGTAGGCGGCGACACCGTAAAGGCCGACACAGCACAAAGTAAGAGCAAGCGCACCGAACAACAGTGACAGCATCGCGAAGGTGCGTTCCAGGCGCAACGTCCCGTTCACTTGTTCGGTCATCGTCCGGAACGTCATAAACCACCAAGCCCGGGTCGATTCCACGAATCGCTTGGTCGAGGCTGGCGGCGGTCGCTCCCGTGTTACCCATGATCCGCACATGGAGCACGAACGGCGCGTGCTGGGTAGATTGCCAGAATGATTGGAAGACCGCCGGGTACGGCGCCAGACGCAAGCTTTGGGACCTGCCTTCCTTCACGACGCCAACGATCTCGAACTTACCGGCCGAGTTTGGTCCCTCGTCACCGAAGCGCCGGCCGAGCGGATTCTGGCCGGGAAAGTATTTCTGGGCAAAGGCTTCGTTGATGATCGCCACCAGGGGAGACCCGGGGCGGTCGCGCGGGGAAAACTCTCGCCCGATGAGCAGTGGAATGCCGGCAGTGACGAAGAAATCTGGACCGACATTATTAAAGGATACCGAGTCTCTGGTTTGTGCGAAGCCCTGCACCCAGATGGTTTTCGCCCCTTCCCCAAACAGTACCCACTCCGCGAGAGCGGCTGAACGCACGCCTGGTACGGTCCGTATCCGCGCCGTAAGTTCGTCCAAAAGGCCAGTAATCTGATCGCCTTGAAAGCGTGACTCGCGCGCATCGATGGTCATCAGCAGGAGGTGGTCACGGTTGAAACCGACATCGACAGCCGCGAGGTTGCGTAACGTGCGATTGAAAAGCGTCGCGCCCACCAGCACCAGCACGGAGGCCGCAACCTGCACGACGAGGAACGTGCGCGTGGGGCCGAGCCAGAGGCGACCAAGCCCGGGGGCGTCGCCTTTCATGATCGTGCCGAGGTTCACTCCGGTGGCGCGCAGCGCCGGGACGAGCCCGAACGCTATTCCGGTGACGAGTGATACGCTGGCAGTAAAAGCTAACAGCGGCCAGTGCAGGCGGAATTGCAGGCTCGTGGATTGCTCGATGGCCAGCAGGGTCCGTAGCAGGGCGTGGACGCCGTAGCCCACGAACAGGCCAAGAGCACCGCCCGCAAACCCCAGTAACACGCTCTCAGTAAGCAACTGGCGAACGACGCGCCAGCGGCCCGCTCCGAGTGAGAGCCGGACAGCCATTTCGCGGGAACGCGCAGCCTCGCGCCCTAGCAACAACGTAGCCAAGTTGGTGCAGCATATGAGCAACACGACGCCCACGAGGATGCTGAGCACCCGCAACGGCTCCCTCAGGAACACGCGTACGCTCTCCTCGCCAGTCGTGGCGGATAGCACGTCTAACTTCACGTTACCCATCCAGCGTCGCTCAGATTTCAGCTCCTCATCGAGGAGTGCGTGGAAACGGACCGCAACCTGAGCCCGCGCCTGCTCAATCGATACACCGGGCTTGAGACGGGCGAAGAAAGACACGTAGTAGGATTCTCCATCGGGTCGTGGAGTAACGTGGAATGGGCAAGTGATATCAGGCGGTGCAACTCTGTTCAAACCGTAGAACTCCGGCGGCGCTACGCCCACCACGCTGAATGGTGTGCCGTCAAGGTAGACCGTCCGGTCGATGACCGCGTGATCAAATCCGAAGCGGCGCCCCCAATATGCATAGCTGAGGACGGCTGCGGGTGCGGCAGCCGGCCGGTCATCCCCGGCAGCGAGGGTACGGCCGAGGATAGCCTTGACCCCGAGGGTTGAGTAGTAAGAACCGGAGACCAAATGCGCGCGCACGCGCTCAGAGACATTGCCGGACCGGAGATTCATTTCTTGGCTGAGGTAAGCGAACAAACCAGGCAGCGCCGGCTGCGGTGCAAGCAGTGGTTCGTACTCCGGCCAGTTGAAACGTGACCCGCTCTGCGTGCCGTCCCGCCACGTTAACTGCACCAACTCTTGGGGATGGCTAATGGGCAGACGCGCGAGAATCGTATCGTGGAGTAAACTGAAAACCGCAGTATTGACGCCAATGCCGAGGGCTAGTGTCAGCACCGCCACCACTGTGAACCCGGGATTCTTGGCCAGCATGCGCAGGCCGAAACGCAAGTCATGGAGTAGTGTGCTCATTTGTGTGTTCACCTTTGAACTCTCAGCTTTCAGCTCTCAGCTCTCAGCTATCAGCTACGGCCCCCTGGCCCACCGGGCTTTTGGCTGAGAGCTGAAAGCTGAGAGCTGAAAGCCACTAACCACTAGCCACTAACCACTGCCCTACTCATACCTCAGCGCCACCATGGGATCGACTTTGGTCGCCCGGCGCGCGGGGAGGTAGCAGGCCAGCAGCGTCACGCCGATAGCGACGAGGATGCTCAGCACGTAGCAAAGCGGATCGGTAAGCCTCACACCGAAAAGGAAACTCGACATGAGGTGGGAGGCAGCAAACGCGCCCACCACGCCGATGGCTGCACCCGCGGCGCTCAAGCGCATTCCCTGGGCCAGGACGAGCCTCAAAACCTCGGCCCGGCGTGCCCCCAGCGCCATACGTATCCCAATCTCATGCGTACGCCGATTAACAAGGTAAGCCACCGTCGCGTAAAGGCCCACCGCCGCCAGGAACATTCCGAGGATGCTCAGGCTCGCGAGCAATGCCGCCATCGAACGCTCCACGTCCAGAATGCTTCGCATATAGTCCTTAAAGGTCACCGCACTAACAATGGGAAGGTGTTTGTCTACGGCCGCCGTTTCTTTCAGAATAGTGCGGATGAAGGCGCGAGGATCGCTGGCCGTTTCCACTAAAAGCACGCACTCGAACGAAAAGTTCTGTGTGAAAGGAAGGAACAGGTAGGGCTGGGCCGTTTCATGAAGGTTGACGTACCTTCCCGCCTCCACCATGCCCACAATCTGATAATTCTTTTTTCCAATTTGGATGGATCTTCCTACCGGGTCCTGGCCCGGCCAAAATCTGCGTGCCATGGCGCTATTGACGATGACGACAGGCACGTTTGATGGGGTATCGAGCGCGTTGAACTCCCGCCCTTTAATAATGTGGGCGCCGATCGTTTGGAAGAACTTCGGCGCAACAATGTTGTAGCGGATCTTGAAATAATCGGTTCCCGGGGGCGGCTCGACGCCGGGAATGATCACCGCGTGGGTTTCCCCGCCTTCCATACCCCCCAGGGGAAGGGGAGGCCGCCGAGCATAGCTGGCGCGCACCACCCCCGGCACGGATTCCACGTGCTCCGCCAAGGCAGGATAGAGCGCGGCCGCCTGGCTCTGGCTGTAACCGTAAAGTGTGGGCGGCGCCACCGTGAGCATGAGTACATTTTTCTTCGGGTCAAATCCGGGATTGATCTGCTGACTATATAGCAAGCTGCGGAGTAACAATCCCGAGCCCACTAGCAACACGACGCAGAGCCCGATTTCTCCGCACACCAGCAAGCTGCGCAGCGGAAGACGGCCCGCGGCCCGTCCCCAATGGGGATCATCACCCTTAAGGACTCGCACCAGGTCACACTTCGAAGCACGTAGCCCCGGGGCCAGTCCAAAGATAACGGCGGTCAGCAGTGAGACGGCCACGCTAAACAGAAGCACCCGGCTATCGAGAGTAAGGTCGGTGGTGAACGGGAGGGAAACAATCGTGGGCACGAACTTCATAAGCCACGACGCCACCAACACCCCAAGGCCGCCTCCCGCTAAGGCAAGCAGAAGTCCTTCGGTGAGAAGCTGACCGAACAACCGGCGCCGGCCGGCGCCCAACGCCAGGCGCATGGCGATTTCTCGCTGCCTCCCTTCGGTTTGCGCCAACAGGAGATTGGCAACATTGGCGCAGGAGATCAGGAGAACCAGCCCCACCATGCCCATCAGGTAGTATCCCAGGGTGATACCTTGATGACGCACTTTGGAAGGGGGGTAAACAGGAAAGTTGACGTCCTTGTTCGAGGCGGGAAAGGCGAGCGCAAGGCGTTTCGCGAGCGTCTGGAGTTGCGCGCGGGCTTCAGGAAGTTGGGCGCCGGGGCGAAGACGGCCGGCCAAATCGAACCAGCGGTCGTCCCGCTCAGCATAGGATGCTTTTTCACCGGGAACCATGGTGTCCCAGCCCTCCGTGGTCACCCAAATACCCGAGAACGAACCTTGGCTTAGCCCATGAAATTCCTGGGGAGTGACGCCAATCACGGAGAATTCTTTTCCGTCGAGCAGGGTGGTCTTCCCGGACAGAGAGGGATCGCCGCCGAAATAGCGCTGCCAGAGAGCGTAGCTCACCACCACGGAGTGGCCTTCGGCTGAAGCTTGATCCGGCTGCGGCGAAAAGGCCCGGCCCACCGCAGTCTTCACGCCCAGTGCGGCGAAGTAGTTTTGCGATACCACCTGGACGGCCACAAACTCGCCCCGGCCTTCGCCGCTTATGCTGCCCCCGCGCCAGCCATAGGCCACGACGTCGGAGAACGCGCTGACTTCGTTGCGGATGTCCAGATAATCGGGATACGACGAGAGATGATCATCAGGCTCCTTAGGCCTGTTCGTGAGGACGACGCCCAGGCGTCCCGGGTCCTTCACCGGCCAGGGCCGCAGGAAAAGCTGGTCCACGATGCTGAAGACCGTGGAGTTAGCTCCTATTCCCAACGCCAACGTCAGCACCACCACGGCGGTGAAGCCGGGGTTCTTCACAAGCAAACGCAGGCCGAAACGCAGATCTTGAAGCACTGTGCTCATCGTCAACCTCTAATCGGGACATCGGGTCATCGAGCCATTTGGTGATCGAGTGGTTTAGCGATTTAGTGATTGCCAAGAATTTTCAATCACAGAATCACGGGATCGCTAAATCACAAATTCCCTCGATGACCAGATCGCCCAATGGATCAAGGGACCAATGGCCCGATCACCTGATCGTTTCACTCATACCTCAGCGCCACCAGGGGATCGACTTTGGTCGCCCGCCATGCGGGGATGTAGCAGGCTGCCAGCGCGACCACCGTCAACAGGCCCGCAACTCCGGCAAGGGTGAGCGGGTCATGGGCGCTGACGCCGAAGAGCATTTTCGTCATCAGGCACGTTAGGCCGAAGGCGGCCACCAGGCCGATGGCCACGCCTACGAGCGCCATCTTGGCGCCTTCCACCAGAACCATGCGCAGCACATCCCGCTCCGCAGCGCCCAGCGCCAAGCGGATGCCAATCTCATGGGTCCGCTGGCTGGCGAGATAGGAAATCACGCCATAGATTCCGATACAGGACATAACCAGGGCGAGGGCCGCGAAAATTCCCAGAAGGATCATGGAGAACCGCCGGTCGGCGAGCGAGCTGGAAATGATTCCGTCCATAGTCTCGGTGTCGTACATTACCATCTGGCTATTGATCTGGCCCAAGGCGCGCCGAATCGAGCTGACCTGGGCCAGTGGCGACCATGTTGTCCGAACCGCCACCCCAACGCCGGTGGCCGCCATCGACATGAACTTGTCCGGAAGCTGGGAGAGCTGCATGTAGCACTGCGCCTGGATGGACGCCCTGGAATCGCTTTCGAGTCCCCACTGTTTTACATGCCCAACCACGCCAACGATTTCCGCCGTGGTGTTCAGGACGTTGAAGTTGACGCGCTTGCCGATAGGATTCTGGTTGTCGAAATAGGTCCGCGCAAAGCGCTCGTCAATGACGATGACCAATGGCGAATGCTCGTTGTCTTGCGGCGTAAGAAAACGGCCGCGCTGGAGCGGAATCCTCATGACTTTCAAGTAGTCCGGCTGGATGAGGTAAAAGAGCGCCATCTTCATCTCGGCTTGGCTGGAGGGCTTAGGTTGGCCCTCCGGCCAGAAGGGGAGCTCGGAATCGCCCGCCAAGGGAAGAGCGCCAGCCGTAAGGGAGGAAGCCTGGATGCCGGGCACGGAGTCGAGGCCGTCGCGAATCTGGCGCCACGTGGCACGAATACCCTCGGGGGAGCCGATCGCGGAAGGAAACGATAAGTAGAAGGTCAGCACGTTGTGGCGATCGAATCCGGGGTCAACGCTCCAGAGTTTGGAGAGGCTGCGAATCATCAGTCCGGCGCCGGCCAGCAGCACGACGGCGAGGGCCATTTCGACGGCGACGAAAACTCTCTGGGTGCGATGCCGGGCGCCACTCAACCCTCGCCCCCCTTCCTTGAGCGTTTCGTGAAGATCGCGTTGCGAATACTTCAGCGCCGGCGCCAAGCCGAATAAAATACCCGCCAGCACCGATACAGCCAGCATGACCAACAGAACGCGCCCGTCGAGATGAACTTCCTCGGCGCGCGGCAAGGCCTCCGGCAGCACCTTGAGCGCCGCTTGCACGCCCCACGAGGCCAGCAGCAAACCCAAGCCGCCACCCGCCAGCCCGAGGAGGATGCTTTCAGTCAGAAGTTGCCGGATGACGCGGCCGGGGCTCGCACCCAGCGCGGAGCGGATGGCCAACTCCTGGGTGCGAGCTGTTGAGCGCGCCAGCAGGAGATTCGCCACGTTGACGCACGCAATGAGCAGAACAAAGCCCACCGCCGCCAGCAGCATCAGCAGAAATGGTTGGATGTCGCCCACTAGGTCCTGTTTGAGCCGAACCAGCGTAATGCCTGTGCCTTTGTCAGCCTCGGGATACTCCTCAGCCAGCCGCCGGCTGAGCGCCTCCATGTCGGTATTGGCCTGCGCGAACGTGACGCCCGGCTTGAGCCTCCCGACCGCGTCCATGCCCATACCGATTTTGCGGTCGCGAAAGGTGGGTTCGTTCCATTGGCCGATCGGAACGTACACATCGCTCGGATGGAAGTTGTTACCGGGGTAATGAAAGTCAGCCGGAATCACGCCGACGATGGTGTACACCGTACCATTGAGCGTGAGCGCCTTTCCCAGCACGTCCGGCGAAGAACCAAACTTGCGTTTCCACAAGCCACTGCTGATCAGAATTACCGGCGCTGCGCCCACCTGGTCCTCTTCCGGACGAAACGCCCGGCCCATGACCGGCTTGACGCCCAGCAACGGGAAAAAGTTGGCGGAGATCATCTCCGCCGGCACGCGTTCGGCCTCGCCCATCCCCGTCAAGTTGAAGTCGTCCCCCCGAAAACCGGCCAAGGCGGAAAACGAGCGGTTGTCGCGCACCCAGTCCAGGAAATTGGGATATGAAATAGAGTTTCGCAACATTTCGGGGGTTCGCGAGTAGAGCGCCACCAGTTGGTCCGGCTCCGCGTAACGGAGCGGATTAAGCAGCACACCGTTCACCACGGAAAAGAGCGCAGTGTTCGCGCCGATGCCGAGCGCGAGGGTCAGCACGGCCACCGTTGTGAACCCGGGATTCTTGGCCAACATGCGCAGGCCGTAACGAACGTCTTGAAGCAAGGCGTGCATGAAAGGACTCCTCCGGCTACTTCCCCGCAATCATACTTCCACTTCACTGGGCGATAAACCCTTTGACGACAATACGATGCCGCTGGCCACCTACCCAAATGGGAAGACAGTGTCCGTTTGTGGGACGAGGGTGTGCGGATGTGGGACGACTATCGGCGACCTATTGGACAACTTCGCCTTGGTGGGGGGACATTGCCGCCCTCCAGGGACTAAGGGTCTACGCAAGCCGGCTAAGGTCTTGTCAAGGCATACGCCCTCAGCCGGTCGCAGGCTTCTGTAATCTTTGGATCAATTGCGCAAGGGAGTCATATCGCTTCAAATGCAGCCCCACGGCGCCGCCCCCCGGATGAATCTCCACAAATTCCGGATCAGGCGACAAACCGAAGCGGCGATAGAACGCAGTGCGGATGAATTGCTTGACCTCACTCACCGGAGCCTGGTGAGTGTCCACATGCACCTGGAAATAGTCCCCCTGGCCCGCTGCATTCACGCGCACGGCCACGGCCTGCCGCCCAAACGCCTTCTTGAGCATGGCCTCGGCCAAGGTCAATCAGGGCCAGCCCGCGGAAAAAATTCGATCCCTTCAGCCGGTGAAATTCGGGTGGATTTTCAGGCGATAGCGCCTCGTCGTCGAGCCCCTGGTTGAAATCAAATGGCGCGGCGCCGTGCCGATCGAGCCAGAGGTTCATCCGTTCCGGCCCCGTGGCTCCTCGTTCCCAATCCAATTCCCCTTCCATGGCCGCGCGGGAAGGCAGGCTATCCGGGTCGATCTCCACCGAACGGTCACCGCGCTGCGACAGCGTGACATATTCAATCCACTCCTCGGGATGGTGGACGAGGTAGAAGTTCTTGGCCACTTCGCCAAACAGGTAAGCGACCATGGCGCGCAGGGGAACCCCGCATTCCTCGATCACTTGCCCCGCCGGCGTGGCGCGCCGCAGCAAGGGATCTCGCCAGCCTGCCACCAGCGACGTCACCAGTGGCATCGGCTTTCTGAGTTGCCGCACGCCTGTCGAGGTCATTCGCTTCCATCAATTGCCCGACATACCAATCGCGATTTGCCTCCAGGCGCTGCCGCAGATCTTCCTGTTTGGCCAGAAGCGGAAGCTGCCGCAGGACCGAACAAATCCAGGCGCGGCTCTCGCGGCTCAGCAGGCCATCGTCCACCAAGTCATCTTCGATCTGCTTGAAGAAATCGGTGTCGAGCGGAAGCTGCGTCAGAAGCGCGGCCATTTCCGCCGCCTTCCCGGTGAGCTTGCGCATCTCTCCGGTGGTCAGGGGCCCGGAAGCGCCGCCCTCGCCATAGGCGCCCCACGACCAGCGCCAGGCACTGCGGTCGCGCTCCGCGGTATAGGGGAAAATAATCTGGAACCGATCGGCCGGAACCGGATAAGTCCCCATGATTCGGTAGTTGTCGCGCGGGTTGGAGGAGATCAGCGTTCCCTGCCCCGCCCGGCCCTTCTGTTCCGTCGCCTGATCGAGCGACCCGGCCCGCACGCCGGTGCCATACTCCGCCTGGCTCGCCAGGTGCACCAGAACGTCCGGGGGGATACCAATTTCCCACAGCGCATTAATCGCGTTCTTGGTGGCGACGGTCAGCGCGGAAGAACTGGAGAAGCCGCCCTGCGCGATATCCCCCGTGGAAACCAGCCGCAATCCCCGGAAGTTGTCCCGACCCAGATGTTCGCGGATTTTTGCGCCCAGGCTCCCGCTGCGCAACGTGCGCATGGAGGCGATGGCATTGCCGACCAGCGCGAAGGGGCGCCGCATGTTACTGCCCACCCACAACGAGGGTGGCGGCAGCGGCTGGCCCTTCTTCCGCCGCGCCTCCAGTTCATCCTCACTGAAATAACCGAGGGAGAGCAGCAGGCTCTCGCTCATGCGCGTGCCGAACTCCTCGTACGCATGCAAGTCTGAGACGTCCTCGCTCGGGTACATCACCTCATTGTCGGAAAGGACAAAGTTGATGCTCTCGCGGTACTTGGGGTTTATCGGAAACAAGTGGATGCGCCCATCGTCCGCGCTCTGCAGGAGTACCACAATCTGTTCCTCACCCTGCGCGTCGCCGGCCCCGATGGGCATTTGCCACGCTGGTCCGAAAAACCGGACCATGTCCGGGTGCATGAAGGCAATGCGCAATCGCCCCCCCGAAATTCCAATTCCGATGGGGCGGTGGGGGTCGAATCCCAGCTTTTCCTTTGCGGCCGCCGACATCAAATCACCCAACTGGCGCGCGATGGACGCCACCTGCCCGGCCGGGCGATCCGCGATAATCGCTTGCGCCGCCTCTTCCACCTCCAAGTCTTCCGGAAACAGCAGGCCGCGCGTCGATGCCAGCAGGCCCTCCAAGAGGGCGAGATCCATCGGCCGGGTCACGTCGGAGCAGAGCAGGTCATACTCCGGATCACTCACCGTCGTGGTAACCGTGCGCACATCCCCATTCTCGCGGCTGATGGTTTCGATGAGGTCCGTCAGGTAGTACTGGCCCTGAGCGTTATTGTTGGTCAGCCCCAGCGCATGCCGGTGCAAGGTGGCCGCGCGGATGGCATAAAGCGGGCAGTTTCCTTCTGTCACCTCCAGCAAGCGCCTGGCGCGCGGGCCCGTCCGCTTCCCGGGCGATGTCCCCTTCCTCCATGATGCGCAGCACGCGTCCGCCCTGGCCGCGCAAGACCCGGCCCTTGCCGCGATTCTTGGGTGGCTCGTATTGCGCCGTCAGGAAAGTAATGTCAGCCTCGCGCTCCCCTGACTGGTGGGCCTGGTACCAAGCGGCGGAACACGGACGAGGGAATAATCCGGTCGCCATAGGTGATGATCAGTAATGGATTCCGCTCCAACAAATCGGGAACGCTGAATGCTTCGAAGGCGGCAAAGGCAGTTCCCCCCGTGGGGTTGTCGGATTGCACGTAGAGGTTGTCCTGCCCCAACGCGTTCATCACCTCATCGGCGCGATAACCCACCAGGCAAATCGCTGGCGACGGGTTGAAGCCCCGGAAGGCGTCAATCGAATGGCGCACCAGCGGAGTCCCGTACACCGGTTGAATGCATTTGGGATCCTGACCGAATCGCGTGCCCCGGCCCGCGGCGAGAACCACCAAAATCAGCGAATCCGCGGTGATGCCGCCATAAAGGTTAAGCCCGCTGGGGTTGAGGATCTTCTCGCTCGACAGCTTTGCAGCGTTTCCAAGTTGGGTCATCAAGGGCGATTTTCCTCGTTCGATAATCTGCAATATCTATTGTGGTCTCCCTGCGCCTGGGAGTAAACAATCTTTTGCTTCCCGCCGCGCGGGGAGAGGTGGGATCTTGTGCCTTGGGCACAATGCCGGGGAAGAAAACTGGGTAGCGGGTCAATTTGATGTAGAGGCGGCGGCATTCATCCCGATCAGATCGGGACGCCGCCATATGGCGAGGTGAACTCGAAATCAAATTGACCCACTTCCCAAACTTCCGACGCAGTAGGTGATTCTCAAAAGGAAGACCGTCCATGGGCCGGCGCATGAGGGGCAGGATATTGTCCAGCCTTCGCCCGGGGCTTGATCGTGTCCCCCCTCTCGGGCTGGATAACGGGAGTGGCGCCGAGGTGAGAACCCGCTCCGCGGGGGCGAACCAATGTAGCCCAGTTAGATAGTAAACGGCGGCTTAACGGTGAGCCTGGGGCGAGGAAAAAGGTTTTTTCTGTAGGACATTTTGTCTAGACGATTTCCAGTTTTTGGTAGGTCTTGTAAGTGGGTTTGTTTTCAGGATGTTCTCAGCTTTGGGAAACGAAATTTCTCTCTCCCGGCCCTTTGTTTTCAGTATGTTCTCAGCTTTGGGAGAAAGGCGCCTTGGTCAGACATAAAGGCGCCACGAAATCCTTGTGTGGCTGCGACTACATAACTCCCTTCCTGCCCAATTGCCCGGCCCTGCCTTGCCCTTTCCGAGCCTTCCTGCCGAGCCGGACCACACAGTACGATTAAGATTATACCTCAAAAGTAAACAAAGTCAAGCACAGAATTTGAACCCCTCCGTCGCCCCGATCAGATCGGGACGCCGCCATATGGCGAGGTAAACTCGCCGCTACGAAATCAAATTGACCCGCTACCGGAAACTGGGCTGAGTTGAGTTCTGGGACCGTACACCCTATACTCCGTTTGCTATGTTGAAACTCTTTCTTGCTCTCCTTTTGAGCGCACTCGTGCCGGCCACAGCACTGCCCGCAACCGCCCACATCACGGGGCCGCTGGTCGTCTCCGCGAATCCCCATTACTTCCAGGACGCGGATGGCAAGCTCCTGATTCTGAACGGATCTCAGACCTGGAACACGCTTCAGGATTGGGGCAGCGACGGGTCCCTGCGCGCCATCGATTTCGATGCTTACGTCCGCTTCCTCACGGCGCACGGGCACAACTTTACGTTGCTGTGGTATACGGAATTACCGAAGTTTTCCGGGTTCCCGAGTACTGTGAGTTCTCCGCCAGACCTGATCGTCAGCCCCCACCCGTGGCTCCGGACAGGTCCCGGGATCGCCACGGACGGCGGCCTGAAATTCGATCTCACGAAATTGGACCCCAGCTATTTCGATCGCCTGCGCGAGCGTGTCAAGGCGCTGCAGAATGCCGGCATCTACGTCGGTGTCTATCTTTTCTCCGGGGAGTTTCTCAACATTTTCCGTAGCTCAACGGACGGGTACCCTTTCACCGGAGCCAATAACATCAATGGTGTCGACGACGGCTACTCCGGCAACTCGAAGCAGGGAGTCGGCGCTGTTACCGTGACCGCGCCCAATGCCATCACCAGGTTCCAGGACGCCTATGTGGAAAAGGTGATCGACACCTTAAACGATTTGCCCAACGTGCTCTGGATCGTGTCCGAGGAAGGTCCCACGAATTCCACGTGGTGGAACGATCACCAGATCGCTCATATTCGAGCCTATGAATCCAAGAAGCCGCACCAGCACCCCATCGGGTACGCGGGACCGGTCGGATCTCCCGATAGCATCATTTACAACTCTGACGCGGACTGGGTTGCGCCGGAAGCCCGGATTTCGCCGGTCAGCTCCTGCGGAAGTGGGAAGCCGGCTTGCAAGGTCAACATCAATGACAGCGATCATTCCAACTTCGGGATGTGGAACGACACACCGCAACAGAACCGCAATTATGCCTGGCAGAACTTCCTGAACGGCAGTCAAGTGCTGTTCATGGACCCCTATCTCATCTATTACCCGCGCGAGAGCCGGAATCTGTGTGCTTCTCCGGTCAACATGATTTGCAGCGGGCCGGATACGCGCTATGACAATTTCCGCGACAACCTGGGATACATTTTGAACTACTCGCGTAAGTTGAATTTGGCCCGTGTCACTCCGCAGAACTCCCTGTCCTCGACAGGATATTGTCTCGCCCAGACCCAGTCCGCAGGCTCCGAATACCTGGTTTACGCTCCTGCGGGCGGTTCGTTCATGGTAGATCTCTCGGCGATGCCGGCTTCACGCAAATTGGCGGTAGAGTGGTTCAACCCCTCCACCGGGGCTACCATCCTCAAAGATTCCATTTCCGCTGGATCACCCTCCCAATCGTTTACTCCGCCCTTCAGTGGAGACGCGGTGCTGTACCTGGTGGATACAACCGGACATGCAACCTCCGATAGGCACTGATGCATTTTTGCCAGGGCAAAAGGAATCACAACCAAGGCAATCGTCGCACTGACCGGAACCTGTCCCGAACCGATGGGGGAGTGGTTGGGAGTAAACGTATTCACCCTAGAGAACTGACCTAGTTTCTCTTGTAACTCAAATCAAGTTATGGTATACGGGGGCCTATAACGTACTGGTGAAGACTATGCGTCGAGGATGTGTTCACACGTATTCGTTCTTACAGTGTTCGCCCAGAGCCGATCACGTGCATCTGTGGCTTCTTATAAGCACCGATCCCGTTGACTGGTTGGCTGCGGTGCCTCAACTCGTGGTCTCTCCATGACGCTACCCACTTCATGTGGGGAAGGGAGAATGTATGCCAGGCGGAAGTTATTTTTAGCCGCCACCCTCATGATCCAACTCACCCCGCCCCGCCGAGAGAAATAGCCAGATTGCCTCGCTGGTCAGCTTGGCACGGCAATTGTAGCAGGGGGCATACTCCGGAAGCGTTTCTCCAGCGGCGCGGGGCTTCCACATTGCTTGCAATAGCGTCGGGACGGTCTTTCCATCACAGGAGGGAATTCTATGTCGCAGCATACAAAGATAGGTGTGTTTTTGCTGTTCCTGTTCTTGTGCAGTGTAACTCTTCTAGCGCAACTAAACCTGGCAACTCTCGTTGGGACCGTGAAGGACACGAGCGGTGCAGTGGTTCCCAACGCAACGGTAACTCTTAAGAACCTCGGCACGGGAGCCGTACGAATTCTAAAAACGGACTCCAGCGGAGATTACACAATTCCGAACCTGGACGTGGCTCACTACTCACTGACCGTGACAGTGCAAGGGTTCAAGACCACGACGATCCCGGATTTTCAATTGGAAATTGGGCAGAGCGCTAAAATTGATCCCGTACTACAAGTCGGCGCAACCACCCAAGAGGTCACTGTAACCACGGCCGCACCTCTGCTCGCCACCACCACGGCTGAAGTCGGCCAAGTGGTGGAAAGACAAATCCTGGACAACGCTCCCTTAAACGGTCGCGCCTTCTGGCAACTCACGGCCCTTACGCCGGGCGCCAATTACACCCCCGGCGGGTCCAATCCTTACAACGGGCTTACTGCTATCCGGGCGAGGGCCGTGAACGTAACGGTTAACGGATCAGATACCATGAAGACAGGTTGGACTCTGGATGGCTCGAACATCACAGAAGTCCAACTGGGCGGCACGGAAGTCCAGCCCAATGTCGACGCCATTCAGGAATTCAAGGTGGAAAGCGGCAACATGGGTGCCCAGTTCGGTCGCACGCCAACGACTGTGACCGCCACCATCAAAAGTGGCACGAACCAGTTCCATGGCGACGTGTTCGAGTTCCTGCGCAATGACAAGCTCGACGCTCGCAACTTCTTCTTTCAGGCCCCTGCGGGTTCCCACTACACCAAGGACATCATGCGACGCAATCAGTTTGGCGGCACGGTGGGTGGGCCGATCAAGCGCGATAAGACCTTTTTCTTCGCCGATTATGAAGAGACTATGGTTAGGCAGGCCTTGGTAGCCAGCAACGTCGTTCCCAGCATGGCGGAGAGGCAAGGAGATTTCAGCGAGTTGTGCAGCACCTTCACGGCTGGGGTCTGCACGAACGGGACTCAATTGCTGAACCCGTTCTCAACCCCTACCCCCTACGCACCCTTCCCCGGCAACATCGTCTCCCTTCCCACGACTTCCACCACGCCCTTGTTTTCTCCACAGGCGAATTTCTTCCTGGGTTACCTGCCGGAGCCTAACCTCCTGCAAGGGACCACTTCGCGGGCCGTCTTCGGCAACCGCATGGCGCTGAACACGGCGAAAGGCGATATCAAGATCGATGAGAATCTCACTTCCCAAAATCGGCTAATGGGCCGGTATTCAATCATGGATAACACAGAGGCCAACCCTGACAGATTTCCAGCTCTTGGTATTCTCCAGGATCATTCCCGCGGCCAGGACTTCACGCTGGTAGACACCCACGTTTTCAATGCCCATTGGCTCAATGAAGCCCGCTTCGGTTATTACCGCATGATGTTCCTGTTCTCGGCGCCGCTGCAATCGACGAATTTCTCCCAGGCATCCGAGGCGAATTACCAGGGCTTCGATCTTCAGCTTTTCGGGGGATTCCCGGAAATCGATTTGAACGGCTACACGGGCTTTGACGGCTCGCCCAGCAACAACCTGCCGAAATCAAACCACGTGCGCACCTACGAATATGCCGACATGATTACCTACAACAGCGGCAAGCACGACATTAAGATGGGCTTTCAGCTATATCACAATATCCTCGGGTTCAAGAATGGCAGTGAGACGCAGGGCGATTTCGGCTTCGTGGGGACCTACACGGGAGACGCTTTTGCTGACTTCCTGCTGGGTGTGCCGACCAGCAGCGGTCGCGATGGCGGTCAACCCTTGCTGGGAAGCTATGGCAATTTTCCTGCCCTCTTTTTCCAGGACTATTTCCGGGCCACCAGCAACTTAACGCTGAATGTGGGTGTGCGCTGGGAAGACAACGGCTTCTATACGGGCCAACGCGGCCAGCTCAGCGGCATCAACCTGGCAACGGATCAAATCATCATTCCGTCGAATTTCGATCCGACCGCCCAAGCCATCAGCGCCGAATTGGTGCCCCTGTACCACGACCGGTACGTTTTCACCAAATCTCTAGGGCTTCCACTCTCGGTTCGAAATGCCGACAAGAAGGATTTTGCCCCACGGGTGGGTTTTGCCTGGAAGCCTTTTGGGAAGGACAAATGGGCGCTGCGCGCGGGTTACGGGATCTTCTACGTTTACCCCGACAACGATTTGATCAACAATACGGTATCGGTGCCACCGCTGGCCGCGGCCGACACCGAGTTCAACGACCGGCCACCGCTCGCTCCCACCCGCAGTTGGGGGAACTTCTACCTGGGCGTACCTTTGGCGGGCACTCCGAACCCGAACCCTGGCCAGCCCTGCCCCTTAGGTTTCACCGCCCTCGATTGTTCTACCCCGGCTCTCGCGACCGGGACGTTCGGCTCCCAGAAGATGACTTATATTCAAGAATATAATTTCTCGCTGCAACACGAGCTTACGTCCTCCGTGTCACTCAATCTGGCGTATGTGGGGAACAATAGCCACCATCAAGGGCTCAGCCAAAGCGCCAACGATCCGCCGCCAGGACCGGGGAATATCCAGCCGCGGCGCCCGCTGGTCGAGTGGGGGCCGATGACCTATTACGAGTATGGTGGCCTGGCCAATTACAACGCCCTTCAGGCAAGTGTGGTTGCACGCCGCTGGCACGGGTTGTCGCTCCTCGGAAATTACACCTACTCGAAATGCATTGACAACGGATCAAACGAGGGCGGCGCCGCGACCACGCTCCTTATACCGTATTGGCGGGCGGTGTGCGACCTGAACCGCGCTCACACTGCCGCACTCAGTTACGACTATCAACTGCCCTTTGGGCAAGGCCGGCACTATCTGAGCAACTTGCACGGAGTGTCTAATCACATTCTAGGGGGATGGGAGATGTCCGGCATCCTGACTCTGCAGACAGGTCTGCCCTATACCCCGAACATCACCGAAGATCAGGCCAATACGGGTGTGGGGAGCCAGAATCCGGACGTGATTTCCACTCCCCTCCAAACCGATAACGTGAATTGCTGGTTCTACACGACGGCCAACTCCCTTTGTACTTCCCTGTATGGTAACAAGACGGACTGGTGGGCCTTGCCGCCTGCAGCTACCCGGTATGGGACGGGAGGCCGGAACATCCTGACTGCGAATGGTCTGAAGAACCTAGACTTCGCCTTGTTCAAGGTTTTCAAAATCACGGAGTCCAAGACGGCGGAGTTCCGAGCCGAGTTCTTCAATCTAACCAACCATCCAACCTTCTCCGCGCCCTCATCGGGTGTTGACACGGGTTCGGGAGGCCAGGTGGGTTCCACCCTCAACGCAGCACGGCAAATACAATTTGCATTGAAGCTTTATTTCTAAAGAACGTAGGTTAACGCTGGACACCGGGGCGGGCTGGGCTTGGTCAAGACCAAGTCCCAGTCCTCCCTGGTGTCTGCGCTGCGGATGAAAGTGCACAAAGCGTCTTTGACTGCGGTAGCCGGGCAACCGCACTCCAAGATTTCCAGCTTTTCACCGGATTTTTAATTCTCACAGATCGAATCAGCGAATCACTAAATCCACACGAGGCTGCTTAGCATGAAACGCCGGGTGTTTTTACAGAAGACGGCAGCAGGGTTCGGGGCATTGGCAAGGTGGCCGAGAACCGGCGCAGACAGAGGGCCGGCAAAGGTGCCGGCATCCAAGTCAGACTTGACCGTGCCACCGGATGGCTACCAGCCACCAGACTGGCTTCGTTATGTGCGCGCGGTGTATTTTGATGGCTACTCTTCTCCGCTCTATCCACACATCGAATTCGACGCGAAGCAACTGGTGGATGTCGTAGTGCAGTTAGGCGGAGACACCTTGAGGTTCCAGCCCATTGGCTACCGGGCGTACTATCCGAGCCAGGCCTTCCCGGTCCACCCGGAATTGGGCCATCGAGATTTGATCGAGGAAGTATCGCGCGAGTGCCGCAAGGCCGGGTTGCGCTTGTATTGCTACACGGGCTACGGCATGCCTTTCATGGACGTTGAGTTAACACATCAGCAACCCCAATTTGCGGATTGGATCCTGCGTGATCCTGAGGGCAAACCTTACGGAATCTGGAGCGAGTACGCCATCAAGTACTCCTGCTATCTTTGCATTCAGGGCGATGCTTACCGCCAGGGGATGCGCAACGTAGTCCGCGAGCTCTGCCAGCACGACACCGATGGCATCTATTTTGACTCCCCTAGTGACTACCGCGGAATCTGCTTTTGTGACTCGTGCCGGGAGAATTTCAAGAAATCGACCGGCATGAACCTAGAACGGCTCCGGGACGTGCGAGACCTGGAACAGCTCCCGAGCGACGCTGATATGAAGGCCTTAACCGCCTGGTATGAGTGGGCGAACCGGCTCATCCAGGAGGACCTGCTGGATTTCCGCAAGATTATCCACGGCAGCAGGAAATTCATGCTCTGCCATAACGGCGCAACGTGGCGGCCGGGAGCGCTCTACAAGCAATACCAGATCCCTGAAGGTTTTATGGTTGAGTACAGTGACCAAACTTATCAGCGCTTGCTGCGGGCCATGATGGGAGCTTCCATGGCTCGTCCGAGAAAGCAATTGGCGCAGATGTACATGGGAAGCTACGATGTGCAATCGATTGATCAGCCCCCTGACTCGAAACCCTGGGCCGGGCATGTTGTGGACCTCGAGGATGGCGATGAGGTGCGGATGGAGGGGTTTGTGAATATGGCCGGCGGTGACGTTCCCATCTATGCGGTGGCGAACCGCCTTTTATATGGTCTGGGAGATGGCAGCCCGAACCCCGCGCAGGAAATCTTTGCGCTCATGCGACGGCTGGAGCCGCTTCAGGAGGACAGCGTTCCTGTTCCTTATGTGTCCATCGTGCCCACCCGCGAGTCTTTGGAGCTTTGGCGGACCCGGCGGAATAGTTGGAACATCACGATGAGTGAAGGGATGTTGCTCGCGATGTTGGATCAGCACATCAGCGTGGACGCGAATCCCAGCACGGAATTGACCGAGGAATGGCTAAGAGGCCAGCGCGTGATCGCCCTCTGTGGCGCCTCCATCATCAAGCAGGAAGATGCCCGCCGGCTGACGAAATGGGTCAGAGAAGGCGGTGCGCTATTGGCAACCTACGACTCGGGTCTCTACGACGAAAAAGGTGAGCCCCGGCTAGATGGCGGTGCCTTGACAGAACTGTTGGCCGTGGAAATGAAGGGGGAACCTTTGGAGGGCCAAGCGAACGCATTTTATCGCCTCAAGTCAACCCATCCGGCCTTGGCCCCTTACCAGGAGGGCGCCTTGGTGATGGGAGACCCGCGACAGGTCCAGGTTCGAGCTCCGGCAAGGCGCTACCTTGCTGGCCGACTACTGGAACTACCATGAAGGCGAATCGCATGGCCCGGCGATCGTGCTGAACAACTACGGTAAAGGAAGAACGCTTTACGTCTCCGGGAGTATGGAGATCAACTACGCTTCCAGCCGGGTTCCCAGCTTGCAACGCTTGCTGGGTTCCATGGTGCGGTATTTAGCAAGTGATGCGCCCTTGCCGTTCCGCATGGCAGCCCCTGTAGGGGTCTACGGGATACTCCGCCGGGCCCCGAATGGAGATTCGGTGCTCTGGGTGCTCGCCAACGTGGGATTCAAGGATGCCGCAGTCGGCCGTATGCGCCAAGATTTTGTGCCGGTTTCAAACGTGGTGATACAGATCCGGGCGCCCGAAGGACGGCGGGTCAAGTCGATCGAGTTGTTGCGCGCGGAACGGACGGCTCCCTTTACAATGCAGGGAGATTATGCCATCGTCACCCTGCCCACTGTCCACATCGCGGAGCTGGTACATGTGGTTTTGGTCTAGTAGTTTCATGATAGATAGATTTCAAGGAGGCTTCATATGGAGAAGGAAACACGTAGATCGTTCATTAAGAAAATGGGAGTGGCTTCGGCGTTGGGAACGGGGGGATTTCTGAATTTGAACCCGCGCGCCATGGGAGCCAATGAGAAGGTGGTGCTGGGTCTGATCGGTGGACGCAATCAGGGCCGCAACGATGCCCTGCTGGCCATCGGGCGAGGGGCGGAAATCAAGACCTTCTGTGATCTTGACCAGGCCATCCTCGACAAAATCAATCCGCTACTGGAAAAGGCCCAGGGTAAGGCCCCGGGCACGACGAAGGAGTTCCAGCGGCTGCTGGACGACAAGGACATTGATGGCGTCATTATCGCTGTTCCGGACCACTGGCACGCCCGCATCGGAATCATGGCCTGCCAGGCGGGTAAGGATATCTACATCGAGAAGCCGCTCACCCAATGCATTCACGATGGGCAGATGGTTCGTGACGCGGCGCGCAAGTACAAGCGGATTGCCCAGGTGGGCACGCAGAATCGCAGCGGCAGGAACTTTCAAAGCGCCATTGAGTTTTTGAAAACCGGCAAGCTGGGAAAAATCTGCGAGGTCACGACCTGGGAATGCCAGGTGCGCGAGACAATTGGCAATCCGCCCGACTCGGACCCGCCCCCGACGGTGGACTACGATGTGTGGTTGGGGCCCGCCCCCAAGCGGCCCTTCAACGAAAATCGCTTCCATTACAAGTGGCGCTTCTTCTGGGATTACGGAAACACGGAACTGGGAAACCAGGGCGTCCATATGATTGATGTTGCGCTCTGGGGCATTCAGACCTTGAAAGGGGTCGAAAACTGCCTACCCACCCATGTCTCTGGAAGCTTCGGGATCTACTGGCTCAACGATGCGAAGGAAGTCCCCGACACGCAAATCCTCACCTACCAGTATCCCGACTTCGTGTTCACTTGGGAGCTGCGCAGCTTTGCCAAGCACCATCCCATCGATACCAGTGAGGAAGGGATCGGCTTCATCGGCACCGACGGAACGCTGATGATTCACGGCGAAGGCTTCGAAGGAAGTTGGAGCGTCACTTACAAAGACGGCAGTCCGGGGCCTTCCACGTCGCCCGAGGACAATTCCGAGGACGGCCGGCACGAGCTGAATTTCATCGAGTGTATCAAGAGCCGCCAGACACCCCACGCGGACGTGGAGCTCGGGCGCCTCGCGACCACAATTTGCCATTTGGGAAATATCTGTACGCACCTGAAGCGGGATATTACCTTCGATCCCAAGACCGAGACCTTTGGGCACGACAAGGAGGCGAACGCCTACCTGACTAAAAAGCATCGTGAGCCCTACGGCTTGCCCAAGGTCTAGGCGTAAGTTCACCTGCTCTCATCGGGGTCGTCCTCCCGCCCGCCTCTGCGGCACTCGCGAGGGGACGGCCCCAAATGTTGTTCTTACCTGTTGAGCCGACGAGATGCGGTGTGGGTTGTGGCAGGACGTTTCCATTCCCATTCTTCTCCGCAGACCCCGCCTGAAGTACGCCCGCCGGCTGCATCATATCGAGACCTCAAGGAGGCATCATATGGAAAAGGAAACTCGCAGGTCGTTTGTGAAGAAGTTGGGAGCGGCTTCAGCGTTGGCCACGGGGGGATTCCTGAACTGGAACCCGCGGGCCATGGGAGCCAACGAGAAGGTGGTGCTGGGTCTCATCGGCGGCCGTAATCAAGGCCGTGGTGACACGCTGCGCGCAATCCAGCGGGGAGCTGAGATCAAGACGTTCTGCGATCTTGATCAGGCCATTCTCGACAAGGTCAATCCGGATCTGGAGAAGGCCCAGGGCAAAGCGCCGGGAACCACCAAGGAGTTCCGGCGGTTGCTGGACGATAAGGACATTGACGGTGTCATTGTCGCCACGCCCGATCACTGGCACACGGCCATAACGCTGCTGGCCTGCCAGGCAGGTAAGGATGTATACATCGAAAAACCGCTGTCGCAAACCATTCAGGAGGGGCACCTAATTCGCGATGCCGCGCGCAAGTACAAGCGGATCGTCCAGGTGGGATTGCAGAGCCGGAGTGCGGAGAATATTCGAAGCGGGATTGAGTATGTCAAATCCGGGAAGCTGGGGAAACTCTGTGAGATCACTACCTGGGAGTGCCAACGGCGGGAGAGCATCGGAAATCCCCCCGACAGCGATCCGCCCCCCACGGTAGACTACGACGTTCTGGTTGGGGGGAGCGCCCAAGCGTCCCTTCAACATCAACCGCTTCCACTACACGTGGCGGTTCTTCTGGGATTACGGAAACACTGAACTGGGCAATCAGGGTGTCCACATGCTCGATGTGGCGCTGTGGGGTGTCCAGGCGCTGCGGGGTTTGGATAACTGCCTTCCCACCCGTGTTTCCGGCAATGCTGGCATCTACTGGCTGAAAGACGCGAAGGAGGTCCCTGACACCCAAGTCGTGACCTACGAATATGGCGACTTCATGCTCACATGGGAGCTCCGCAGCTTTGCCGAGCATCACCCCCTTGATGGAATATCGGAAGGCATTGGTTTCCACGGTAGCGACGCCAGTCTGATGATCCACGGCCTGGGGTACGTAGGCAGTTGGCAGGTTTATAACAAGGACGGGAGCAAGGGGCCCAGCGTCGAAAGCCCGGGGGTAAGCGAAGACGGCCAGCACGAGAAGAATTTTATCGACTGCATCAAAAGCCGCCAAACACCCAATGCGGATGTCGAAACCGGCCGGCTCGCATCCACGCTCAGCCACCTGGGAAACATCGCTTGTCATTTGCGCCGGGACGTTGTCTTCGATCCCAAGACGGAAACCTTCCCGAATGATGCGAAGGCCAACGCCTATCTGACCAAG
The DNA here is from genome assembly GCA_963804995.1 of uncultured Acidobacteriota bacterium. Lineage (GTDB taxonomy): Bacteria > Acidobacteriota > Terriglobia > UBA7540 > UBA7540 > Bog-366. The sequence continues at coordinate 804,568 of CAWDSK010000005.1, read as the reverse complement.
GAGTATCGCAAGCCTTACGCCTTACCCAAGGTCTGAGGCGACTGGTGTGGGGAGGGCTGTGGCCCTCCCCACCTCACAACGACCGAAGGAAGGAGGAAGCATAAGAGGTGGTGGACACAACTGCCTCTGGACAACGAGCTAATCCTTGCGTAATTTAGTGCGGTCAACCTTGGCTTGGGGCATTACTATTTTTGGGCAGCGAACAACCTCATACCTGTCTTAACGTAGTGTGTCAGAGATATTCGTACTTGTAGCGCCGACTGGAATTTCTCCCGACACACTTGGGAAGTCGGCAGGTACTCGGCAAAGAAGGAGCACTTCATGAGGGGATCGTTATCCCGGCGTAAGTTCTTGCAAGTATCGTCCGCAGCGGCATGGGCTGCGGGCGCGATTCCCCTTGCTTCGAGAGCCGTGGCACATCCACCTGCTATAGGGCCGTTCCGCGGCGCCTATTGCTTTTTCTCGAAACCCGTCCCGCAGTTGAATTGGCAAGAACTGGCGCAAAGCACCAAGCGTGCCGGCTTCACGGCAATCGATCTGACCGTCCGCGAGGGTGGACACGTGTCGCCGCAGCGCGCCACGGAGGACTTGCCCAAAGCGGTCGCAGCCATCCGCGCCGAAGGCTTGGAAGTTCCGATGATCACCACGGCGCTGACCAGCGCCGACAATCCCGCCGCCGAGTCCATCCTCCGTGCCGCCGGCAAGCTCTCTATTCCCTACATGAAGCCAGGCTACTACCATTACAAGGGCGTCGACGTGCGCAAGGAACTCGAGGAATCGGGCGACCAATTCCGCAAGCTGGTGGCTCTGGCACAAAAGTGTGGGGTTCAAGTCGGATACCATAATCATGACCAGTACATTGGGGCGCAGGTCTGGGATATGTCGCGCATCATGGACACCTTGGATCCGAAGTGGGCCGGGTATTATTTTGATCTGGAGAACGCCACCATTGAAGGCACCTCGGGAGGCTGGAAAATCGCCGCGAATCTGGTCATGCCGCGCTTGAAGATCGTGGGGGTCAAGGATTTCGTTTGGGAGAAGACGGAAACCAAAGGTTGGGTTGAAACGGGCCGTCCCCTGGGCCAAGGGACGTGCCATTACCAGGAATACCTGAAGATGCTTGCGGCGGCGGACTACCACGGCCCCATCTCCCTGCACATCGAGTACGAGATTCCGGGCGTGATGGACGATCAGGGAATAGCGTTGTCGCGAGATAAATGTGACGAAACTATGTCCGCTGCCAAGCAGAATCTCAACACTCTGAAAGCGCTGATGCACGAAGCGTATGAAGGGGCGTGACAGGAGCGGGCGCCGGAATCATTTTGCTTTGAAGAGCCATTCTTAAAAACCCGAGAGAGTCGAGCTGAGTTAGCGCTCAGAAAAAGATCTACAGACAAAGAGAGGCGTGCCATGAAAACCAATAGGCGGCGATTCTTAGAGCGTACGGTTCAAGGTGGAATCGGTGCGACGGTGGCCATGTCGGGGTTGGGATCCCCCGCGAAGGCTGCAGCCCCGAATGACAAAGTCGTGATCGGGATAATTGGACTCGGCGGCCGGGGGACCTATGTCTCCGGACTGTATGCTGAAAGGCCGGACGTGGAAGTCGCCTACGTGTGCGACGTCCATCCTGGTCGCTGTGCGAGAGGCGCCCAGGCTGTGGAGAAGGTTTCGGGCAAGAGACCCAAGGAGGTTGGAGACTTTCGAACCATTCTGGATGACCATCACGTCGATGCCGTTTACACCGCCACTCCCCATCACTGGCATGGCCTGGTTACGATTTTAGGGTGTCAGGCCGGCAAGGATGTATACGTCGAAAAACCGGCGTGCCACAACATCTGGGAAGGCCGGAAGATGGTGGAAGCGGCACGCAAGTATAACCGCGTGGTGCAACTCGGCACCCAGAATCGCAGCAGCTCTTACGGCAAGAGTGCGCGCGAGCTTGTCCAATCGGGCAAGCTTGGTGATCTGCATCTGGTCCGGGTCTTCAATATGTTTTGCCGGCCGCGTTTTCAGAAGTCACCAGACGCACCCACTCCGGAAGGGATGAATTGGGATATGTGGCTGGGGCCCGCCTCGCAACGTCCGTATAGCAAGTCGTGGTTTGAGGATTGGGTTTATTTTTGGGATTTCAGTGGCGGGCTGATTGAAGATGACGCGATTCATCAGTTGGATCTGGCGCGCATGGTTTATGGCAAGGAGTATCCCAAGTCGGTCCACCACGCCGGAGGAAATCTTTCCTTCCACGATGACGCGGAAGTCCCGGATCAGTCACTGGTGACTTACGAATATGACGGGATGACGCTGGTTCTGGAACAGTCCTGGTGGGCGCCCTACATGAAGAAGACTCCAGAGTTCATCCGCCAGAGCCAGAGCCTGTACCCCGACTGGTTTCCGTTCAACGATTCCGTGGTGCAACTCTACGGGACCAAGGGCATGATGCTGCTGGGGCGGCACGGCGGAGGATGGCAACTCTTTGACGCGGACGGCCAGGAGATCGCGCAGGATAAGCAAACCCATTTGCAGATGCAGCAAGCGCACGTGGCGAATTTTGTGGAATGCATCCGCAGCCGCAAACGGCCCAACGCCGATATTGAGATCGGCTTCGTTTCATCGGCGATCTGTCATTTGGGGAACATCTCTTATCGCGTGGGAAATCGCAAGCTGGATTTTGATGCGAGCGCGGGGACCTTTACCAACGATCAAGAAGCCAATGGCTACCTGAAGCGAGTTTATCGTGAACCCTGGGTGGTGCCGGAAAAAGTGTAGGGCGACAGAACCTCAAGCGAAAAGTCATAGGAAAAAAACGCATGAAGTTGGGAAAGTTGGTGGGACAACGCCCGCTACGCCCCGCGGAGAGCAACAAGTGGGACATGTCCCATGACGACATAAAGTCGCGGGCTTGCAGGCGAAGTAACCCCTCACCCGCCTGCGGGCCGAAGCCGAGGTCGTTCACAGTTCCCAAGCGCCCCTTCGGTGGGCGTAGGCCCGTCCCGCGCCGACTGGTGAAAACGCCGGCCGCGGTCCACCCTCTCCCCTCGGAGAGGGCTATGATTTCAATTTTTATCTCGCGAAGTTGAGCAAGCAGCGCAGCGCGGCGGTGCCGCAACCAAAACGCGTGAAGGCGACGCCGGTTTCGTTGGTGGGGGGGGGCCACCGTGGCGGAAGAAGGTGGCCGACAAAGGAGGCCGGTGAGCGTTCTCGCCCGCGACCAATTTAAAAGGCCCCGCGCGCACATCAAAATTCTCTGGAGGTTGCCTTAACGATGGAAAAGCTCAATGACGATTTATCACGCCGAGCGTTTCTTGCCGGCTTGGGTGGCGCCGGAGTCATAGCTGGCCTGCCCGGACTGCGCGCCGCCGCGCCGGCCACCGACAAGCCCATCCCGGTCTGCATCTTTTCCAAGCACCTGCAATTTCTCGAAGGGGAGGAGATGGCCAAAACCGCCGCGGACCTGGGGTTTGACGGGGTTGACCTGACGGTGCGCAAAGGTGGACATGTTGAGCCGGCACGCGTGAAAGAGGACTTGCCCAAAGTCGTTGAAATCGTGCGCAAGGCGGGTCTGGACGTACCGATGATCACGGCGGAGATCGCGGACGCAAATTCCCCTCATGCGGAAGACATGTTGCGAGCCGCGAGTGCCTTGGGCATTCATCATTACCGGTGGGGTTGGTTCTACTGGACGGATTTGCCGTCGTCGGAGCGGACCGAAGAAGGCCGGGGCTTGTTCCTCCCCGGGGGGAAGACGCTGGTGGATCGGCTCGCCGAGCTTAAGGCGCGGGTCAAAACGCTGGAGGCGCTCAACCAGAAGTACGGCATGTGCGCGATGTATCACAATCATCACGGGTCGTCGGTGGGCTGTTCCCTCTGGGACCTTTGGTTGATCATCAAGGACTCCGACCCGAAATGGATTAGTTCCAATCTTGACATCGCCCAAGCGGTCCTCGAAGGAGGCGTGGGAGGTTGGATCAATTATGTGCGCCTGCTGGGCGAACTCGGCTATATCCGGGGAACGTCGATCAAGGATTGCATCTGGGCGAAGGACGCCAGGGGACGGTGGGGGCCGCAGTTTTGCCCGCTGGGCGAAGGCATGGTCCATTTCAAGTCCTACTTCACCCTGCTGAAAGAAGCCAAATTCTCCGGACCCGTCCAGTTACAATTTGAATATCCTTTGGGCGGTGCGGATGAAGGCAAACGCACCCTGAGCATCGACAAGTCACAAGTCTTGTCAGCCATGCGCCGCGACCTCAAAACCCTCCGGCGAATGCTGAAGGATGCACAGCTAACTTAAACCCGAGGTCCGGGGAGCTGGCGCACAGCCAGCCTGTTCCCTCAATCTGGCTCATCCTGGGCGTCGATCATGCCGATAACCGATACGGGCGAGTGTGTCACGGCGGGGGATAGCGATCGGGAGATCGATTGATCCGGAGATCGGGCGATCGAACGATCGGAACAGCACATCCCTGCCAGCCTCCGATCGGCGAATTGGGCTCAAGTTCCGGCATAAACTTGCCGATAACCGATTTGGGGGAGTGTGTCACGGCGGGGGTGGGGATCGGGCAATTTGTGATTTGCGATTGGTGATTTCCGATTTTCGAAGCCAGCGTTTGATTCATCTTCTCATCCGACACCACCGATAAGCGATACGGGGGAGTGTGTGTCTGCGACGGGGGTTGGTTGGGGGAAGGTCGAATTCCCCTAATCCCTAATCCCCACTCCCTAACCCCTGCCTTTCCCGTGTCACGGCGGGGAAAAGACGCGCGCTGGCGACAGGTGCCAGCCCTGCGGCTTTTGTGGGCGCAGCCCGCTTTGGAGTGCGGCGACTCGTCGCCGCTTTCCCTCGCCGCAACTCGATGCGGCGCCACGCTGTTTTGTGGCGCGGGCATCCGAAGGTGTGAAAAAATACCATTTTCACCGCTGAGACGCTGAGACGCAGAGAAATCACCCTTTGTTTTCAAACCTCTGCGCCTCCGCGTCTCCGCGGTGAAAGGTTTGGTGGGATTTTTTCACAGCTTCTCCTGCCCGTGACCCGGCATGGGCAAGACCTGTCCCGATGGTCTTTATCGGGATGCCCATGGCACGACCGCTTTTTGTGGGCGCAGCCCGCTTTGGAGTGCGGCGACTCGTCGCCGCTTTCCCTCGCCGCAACTCGATGCGGCGCCACGCTGTTTTGTGGCGCGGGCATCCTGCCCCGATCCATCGGGCATCCTGCCCGTGACCCGGCATGGGCAAGATGCCCATGGCACGTCTCGTAGGGGCACCCCTTGTGGGCGCCCTGAAGTCGGCCACGCCGACGGGGGAGGGCAGGCACGACCCGTCGCCCGAAGGCTCTGTGCCGCAGGGCGAGGCCTGCCCCAACGAGGCTCGTTGCTAGCGGCTCTACCGCTCTGCGCCACATGGAGCGCAGCCGCCAAGACGGCGGCCCTACGGCGGGAAGTTCATGCGGCGCACCAGGTCTTGAAAGCGTGGGTCGGAGCGCAGGCTGTCGAATTTGGGGTCTACTTTGAGGTAGGAAATTAACTGATCGTGTTCCTCGAAGGCCCTTTGCAGCCGCTCGACCGCCCGATCCCTTTCCCCCAAGGCAATAAGGACTGGAACTGTGCTCTCAGCGTCCACCAGCCTTCCGCGCCAGACGCCTTTTATCTCCTCCAGGATTTTGGTGGCCTCGGTTCGCCTACCAACCATGGCATACGCTTCCCCCAATAGTCCCAAGTAAAGGTATCCTTTGCCCCCCGTGAGCGCCACGGCCTTTTGCGCTGGAGGAACAGCCTCCTGATACGCTCCCTTTCCAAGGTAGCTCGAAGCTAGCTCGAAATACGCATCCGGGAAGTTGGGATCGAGGTCGACGGTCCCGCGCAATACTTCGATGGCGAGGTCGTACTGACGGGCCATTTTGTAATGCGTTCCGAGGTGCGTTTTCGCCGCGGGGCTGAGCGGGTCAAGCTCAAGGTAACGCAGACTCTCGTGAAGGGACTCAGGAAACCGACCCGTCGAAATGAGATAGTGTGAATACATGTGGTGAGCACGGCCGTAACTGGGGTTAAGCTCGATCGCTCGCAAGCACGCCGTTTCTGCTGCCCGCCAGTCCCAGTCGTAGAAGATTGCGACACTGCAAAGGGAGGCATACGCCTCCGCCGAGTTCGCATCCAGGGCAAGAGCCTTGCGCGCCGCCTGCTTCGCCTTTGGGAACATCTCGTTCGCTGGGAGGTAGCCGAACCGACCCAGGAAGATGTAACCATCGGCCAAGCCGGCGAAGGCGGGCGCGGAACCGGGGTCTCGTTCAAGCGCCTGCTCAAAGTACTTGATGGCCGATCGGCCGCTTTCCAGAGTCAAATTTTCCAGAATGGTGCTCCCCTTTAGGTAGGCTTCATACGCCTCGGGATTGACCGGGCGGGCGCTGGCCAGGCGCGCCCGGACATCCGGCCTCAACTTAGCTTTGACCTCATCGGCGATGGCGCGTGCCACCTCGTCCTGCAGCGTCAGCACGTCGTGCAAATCGCGCTCGTAGGTTGCAGCCCAAAGGTGCCGGTCGGTAGGCGCGTGCAGCAGGTTGGCGGTGATGCGCACCCGGTCACCCGAGCGCTGTACCGTGCCTTCCACGATGGCGTCCACGTTCAATTCGCGCGCAATCTGGGGTAGTGGCTTCTTGGTTCCCTTGTACTGCATCACGGAAGTCCGTGAGATCACCCGCAGGGCGCCGATCTGGCCCAGGTCCGTGACCAACGCCTCGGTCATGCCATCGGCGAAGTATTCCTGTCCGGGATCGCCGGAGAGGTTTTCCAGCGGCAGCACGGCGATGGATTGGATTTGTAGGGGCGGTTCGCGAACCGCCCTTGCAGCCCGTAAAACGCGCTCGCGTAGGCCGGCGACATTGAGGGCGAAAAGCACTGCCACCACGGATACCACCAAGCCGGCTGCCACCGCGGCAGCCCAGCGTCTTCGTGGGGACGATTCCTGAGTCGCCGTCGGGGCGGTTGCCGGCGGGGGCAATTCCTGCGTTGCCCCTCCCTCCACCGGGGCGATAAAGCGATACCCGTGCCGGGGCAAGGTTTCGATGAAGCGCGGCGCTGCCGGATCGTCCCCTAAGGCCTCGCGCAGCCTTTTGATCGAGCTGTTGACGCTGTGTTCGAAATCAATGAACGTGTCCCCCGGCCACAGCTTCTCGCGGATTTCATCGCGGGTCACCAGTTCACCGGGACGCTCCAGCAGCAGGGCGAGGACTTGAAAGGGCTGGCCGTGCAGCTTGACCTTCAGTCCCTGCTTGCGCAGTTCTCCGGTGCGAAGGTCAACTTCGAAAACACCGAACCGCAACAAGCGCGGGCGGGCGTTAATGTCTATCATTGGGGCGGCTTCCCCCCTGTGGCCGGCAAGTGTAACACTACACGCGTTCCCATGAAAGGCCAACCACTAAGAGTACATTGGAGGGCAAGCCACCTCTTCTCGGGGAGTTAGCCAGATACAAACATTTCACCTCCGTGTTACCCGCAGAGTATTGACGCCGAGATGGGTCTGGAGCAGTGTGGGCGCACACATGGCGGCACGGGATGGGTGAGGTTGCGTTCAACCGGTTTCTGCGAGTCGCATTGCAGGGATCGCGGGTCACGTCCGACGGTGGTTTGATTCTGGTCCGGGAGTTGGAGGAACGATTGGGATTCGGAGAACTCATCGAACAATATCTGACTGACTCGCGGGAAAACAATGCGCGGTTCTCCTTTGCGGACCTATGGTTACAACAACCGGAGGGCCAATAAACTAATTCCAGCTTAGGAGGTACACAACTATGGCAGCCCCGATCGTCCCACGATTTGTTACGAAAACTGGCTTCATCAGCGAGTTCACCATTGAGGTCAACGAAAACAGGGATGCTGCTGGCCGCATGACGTTCTTCCGGTTCACGCTAACGGACGACATCCAGGGTATGTTCAACCCAGTCACCTTCGTGATGTCCCGGGACAGCCACTACGATAGCGACAACCCAGCCATTCCGTGGAAAGGGCTTCCGTTTAGCAGCGTGCAGGTCGCTGCGGCTTCTGCTTTGAAGGACGCATACATCAACCGCAAGCGGGTCCTCGCGACAGGTGGGTGGCCGCAGCATAAGCATATCGAACTCTTCTCTGTAACTCTAAGCGAGCGAAGCGGGGATTACCTTTACACGGTGCAAGCGGGTTCGGCTGTGGATGTAACGGGCCGGCCCATTGCTCGACCACGTCCTCGTCGCGCGACAACTACCAGTCGCCGCAGAACCACACGACGCTGATCGTAGCCCCTGACCGTAGCCCCGGGAGGCCTGTATGACAGTCGTGCGTGTCGACACAACATTCCGACCACACTGGCACGGATTCCACTTCCCAAATGACTTCGACGTCTCACTCGGTGATATCGCGTGGGACCGAGACCGCTGCACGACCATCACAGGGATTGTGCTGACCGGGGGCTTGGCCGCGCTTGCATGGCCCCGAAAGATCGATCATCTCTGCGGCGGTATGTGCTGGGCTGCGCTCGACCGCTACTTCGGCCATAGACCCGGCATTATCCCGCTCACTACGAGTTCCCCCGACAACGGCACGCCTCTCTTTAAGGAGCTGTTTGACCGCCAGTTGGACGCGCTGGTTGCGCACGGCAGCTTACCTGGACGCTGCGCGGACTGGATGGCTCGACCCGACGAAGGCCACTGGCACGATCGCCACAGCATTGGCCACCTAACGCAATCGGAAGAGTGGCCACATGCCAAGGACCTGCTGGACCGAGGCTTCCCAGCATCGCTCTGCGTGATTCGAGTACGGGGCTTCATCGACGTTTGGAAAAATCACCAAGTGACAGCATGGGGTTACACATTCGACAATGCCACAAGGCGGGTCGAACTGTACATCTACGATCCCAACTACCCGGACCATGACGACGTGACGCTTGGATTCACGCTCGGTCAGAGCCAAAGCCGCCTATCGCCGCAACATTCGAAGGGAGATCCGTTTCGAGGTTTCTTCTGTTGGGACTACGACCGGCCTATGCCATACGTGCCACCCGAACAGGCATTCCGTCGCCGACGACGTGATCCTGCGCTCGACTGGATGCTACTTGAAGGAACCCACATGGTCTGAGTTGCCGACCCTGTGTTCGAGTCCGATCAAGCCGCGTTCGACGCTGAGATGGGCGGGAACACATTTCCGCTGGCAGACTACTATAGTTTCGGGTTCAGCCCGAATCTAGCCACCACACCCGAGCCGTCAAATCTGATCCTGCTGGGCATCGCGATGCTGGGCATCGTAGGCGCCAAAAAGCGGTCAGCGCAGAGCTAGGCGCAGTTAGCCTACCTCTGCGGCTCCTAAAATCGAAATCTCGACCTGTTCATTACCGTGCAATGAGAAAAGAAACGAAGAAGCATCATTAGTCTCTCAATCCTTGGAGGTGAGTTTATGCGTAAATCATTCAGCATGGTGTTTTCGGCGGTCCTGCCGCTGATCGTCAGCGGCCAAGGGACCTGGGCTCAAAAAGTGAAAGTCTACCAAGTTGTAAGAAGGTCCATGGCGTCGGCGATGCTATGCCTGGCCGTCTGCATGTTAGGGGTGGGCGTTTCCGCGGGTGCTCGGAAGGCTACAATCATCACCTTCGACGCTCCAGGCGCGGGCACAGATCCCGGCCAAGGCACCACCCCCAATGGCATAGACGCGCAGGGGGCGGTCGTGGGATGGTATGTGGACGCGGGCAATGTGAATCACGGCTTCCTGCGCACTCCCAACGGCCGGTTCACGACGATTGACGTTCCGGGCGCGGGCACAGGCGCGGGCCAGGGAACTGCGGCCTTCGCGATCAACCCGGAGGGGGCGATCACGGGAAACTATTTCGACGCGAGTTGTGGGTATCACGGGTTCCTGCGCGCTCCTGATGGCCGGTTCACGACGATTGACGTTCCGGGCGCGGGCACAGTTGGGGGCGACTGCTCAACAGGGCTGTTTTGGCTAGTAATGAAGGGCACTTCGGCCCAAAACATCAACGCCGCGGGGACAATCACGGGAATTTACACTGACCCGAGCGGTGTGGGTCACGTCTTCCTGCGCGCTCCTCACGGGACTTTCACCACGTTCGACGCTCCGGGCGCGGGCACAGGGGACGTCCAGGGCACGTGGACCACAACGTTCTATGCCCTGAACCCGGAGGGGGCAATCAGCGGATGGTACGTAGACGCTAGCGGTGCGTTTCACGGCTACTTGCGCGCTCCTAAAGGTACCGTCACCACGTTCGACGCTCCGGGCGCGGGCACAGGCAACTTCCAGGGCACCGTGGCTATGGCCCTGAACCCAGAGCGGGCGGTCACGGGATTCTACCTTGATGGGAGCAGTGTGTTTCATGGCTACCTGCGCGCTCCTCACGGCACCATCACCACCTTTGACGTTCCGGGGGGAGGCACAGGCTTCTTCCAGGGCACCTATCCCGCTAGCAACAACCCAGCGGGGGAGATCACGGGAAACTACACGGACACGAACGATGTCAATCATGGCTTCCTGCGGGCTCCTGACGGCACGCTCACGACCTTCGACGTTCCGGGGGCGGGCACAGGAGCCTACCAAGGTACTATCCCCTACGGCAACAACCCTGCGGGGGCGATCGTCGGACCGTACGTGGACGCGAACGGTGTGTCCCACGGCTTCCTGCGAATCCCGTAAGCCCGCCGGCGATTTTTGTCGTGATGTAGCATACATCGTGTTTTCCCCCTCAGGCTGATGCTCCGCGCGGCTGCGCGGCGCGTCAGAGAGCAAGGTAGCGCCCGCCGCGGCGGGTTCTGTAACTCTGCGGTTCGTACTCACCGCGCATCCGCCCGGCTAGGCTGAATAAGGGCGATGCGAGCAGCACATTTGTGAAGCGGCAGTCGATGTGTGTCCAGGGGAGACTGGATTCCCGCGTTCGTGGGAATGGCGAGGGGGATGTCTCCCAACGACGGGAGGTGAATATGTCACGCCGAACTGTGTTTTCGAGCCTGGCGATGAAGCGGCTGATACTCGCGAGCTTGCCGATGTTTCTGGCTGTCCTTCCGGCGGTGGCCCAAAGCAGCACAGGCAATTACATCTTCCTGGTGGGCGCGGGGTTACTTTGCGATTCTGGCGACTCCTCGGCCTGCCCGGCGGTGGTCAGGTCAGCCGATGGCGCGAGCTATGAGATGAGCGGCGCAGGCACGCTCAGCACACCAGGCAAGTCGGTCACCGCCGCCGGAACTTTCACCCACAAGTCCACTGACGGATTGGTGCTCGAGACGGGTGTCTGGATTGCGAGTGAACTCGTTAGCTTTGATTCGTACGGGATCGCGCCGGGTGCACTCAGGCGCGAAGGCCGGGCACTCGGCCCCCCACAGTTCGGCCCCATGCGTTCGCGAATGTTCTCCGGCTCCATGCCGGCAGGAGGTCTGGCCGTCTTCCGCATCCGCCTCCTGCCAGTGTGGGGGCTGGCGAAAAACGCGACGCTCGAAGTGAACTGCGCCCTCGGCAAAGTGCCTCCCGAACACCCCGTGGAAGGGATCAGGCTCGAATTCGAGGGAGGCGGTGTGGAATTCGACGAGGAAGTCAGCGGGCGGGCCCTGTTCCTCTTGACCAGGCCCGGGGCCAGCGCTCCCCCGGCGCCCCCCGAAGCCGGCTCTGGGGCGCAGGGCGCTGGCCCCTACGTCGTGGCATGGGCAGCCTGCCCCAATTCATCGGGATCCCCCCCCACGTGACTGGGAAGGCCAGGACCCCGATGCATCGGGACAGGTCGGCCGTGGCACGTTCTGGTTGCGGCCGGCTGGCTTAATCCACACTAAGTCGCCCCGACTCGTAGGGGTGCCAGGTTGCCTTCCTGACGGGCTCACCAGGATTCATCCAACGCGAACCTAATGTTAGCGTTGGTGTAAGAGGTTAAAAACCAAGGGAATACAATCTTCTTTCGAACTAAATATATAACTATAGACATTCATACAGAATGCTATAATAGGGTGCGGAGGATAAGAAATGGCTTTGAGCATAAAGAATATCGAGACCGAGCGTCTGGCCCGGCAAGTTGCTAGAGAGGCGGGGGAGTCTCTCACCGAAGCAATTGAGAGTGCTCTCAAGGAACGCTTGCAACGACTAAAACGGCGACACCAGGGACACATCATGACCGAGAAACTTGATGATATATTGCGCCGCGTCGACAGTCTCCCAACGCTGGACACCCGGCCCGAGGCTGAGATTTTGGGATATGACGATCAGGGGGTGCCCCGCTAATGGTCGTTGACACCTCCGCATTACTCGCCATCTTCTTGGCGGAGCCAGAGAGAAAGCAGTTCTTGGATCTGATAACCCAGGGGGATACACGGTACATCTCTGCAGCCAATGTTCTCGAAACAGGTATTGTGCTGGAAGCACGGCGCGGCGAAGCTGCAGGTCGCGAGTTTGATCTTTTCCTGCATCGTGCAAAACTCGAAATTGTCCCGGTGGATTCCGACCAGATAGAAATTGCGCGCGTAGCATGGCGTAAATATGGTAAGGGCCGGCATGCCGCAGGTTTGAATTTTGGGGACTGCTTCGCGTATGCCTTGGCGAAGGTAATGGGCGAACCGATTTTGTTCAAGGGCGATGATTTCACACATACGGACCTTTCCCCCGCTATCACGTAAGTGCTGTCCGAAAATAAAGGACGGCTACTGGTATGTCAACGAAGCCCCCGGCCACGGCATTGAAGTAGATGAGAAGTTGGCCGCAAGATTCCCCTATGGCACGGATGAGGGGCCGGAGCAAAAACAATACAACGGGGGGTGGGAGGGAAATTCGCCGCCTCGACGGAACCATTATCAAGCAGTGAAGAGAGGAAATTCAGCGCAGGTCAACAAAGCTCTCTGATTATTAGAGAACCCCCTCATCCCCGGCCCCTCTGTCGCCGCGGCAACCGAGGGGAGAGTTAATTTGAATTTATGTGGAGGAGAGAGGGACTTGAATTCATAGCCCTCTCCGAGGGGAGAGGGTGGCGGGCTGCCGGCGCTTTCACCAGCCGGAGCACGACGGGTGAGGGGTTAGTTCTGGCGGGCAATTCAGCAGTATCCACTGGCAGCCTGTTCAAGTACGAAAAGACGCGGCGAAAAATACGATTACTTGCGAGTTCTAGGCGTAGGCTGGTTGCGAATCTCCAGTGGGTTGGCGCTGAATGGTCTGGCCTTCGGCGATGCGAAGCTGACGAAGTAACCCCTCACCCGTCCCGCCCCGGCTGATGAGTACGCCGGCTGCGGTCCACCCTCTCCCCTCGGAGGGGTTAGATTAACGCTTATGGGCTTGCGCCCTGGGCTACGATCTTACGCCCCTGACAGGGCACGGAACGGCCTCCGCATGTCAGAGACTCGGTGAGCGAACCTCTGTTATAGAACACTAGAAGCTAAGCCATTTGAGGCGGAGAAGTTCGCCCTTGCCGCCTCGAAAGGTGAGGCACAAGTCCACCTCGTTCGCCCCACTCGTCAGCCGACAAACTGCGGATTGATAAGACTCCCATCCTCCGGTGAAGGGAGCTTTGCAACTGCCGAGGAGTTGGTTGCTCTTTCGGCCGTCACGGATCTCAACGGTTGCCCCGCCCGGATTTCCGGAGGCGTATTGCAGTAACAACGAAGCCTGGGGAGGGATATTGCTTAGATTCGAATACACAAGACTGCTACCATCCTGGATGTCACGCACCTCATAACCACTGGGAAGACATTCCCTTACGGTGACGCCGGCGCCACTGAAGTAGTTAGCAGCCTCGATGTGTGGTTCCCTCGCATCGTACCTTCCCACCCCCAGACGATTCAGATCTACAGTCTCAATTTCTCCGTTGTTTCGGTAATGAACGTAGCTGATGACCGAGTCGCGATAGAACTCCGACGTGCCGGGCCAATCCTGATCATTGCAGATGAAATACCATTGATTCTTGAATTCAAAGAACGATCCGTGCCGGTCGAAGGTCAGTCTTTTGCGGAACTCCGGGGCGGTACGATTACTCTTCAGCACCGAGTCTTTGTAAACGTAGGGTCCGTAAAGGCGGTCAGACATCGCGTAATAACAACCCCAGGACAGATAATAAATACCATTCCGCTTGTGCAGGTAAGGCTTGTTGTCAAGCTTTCCCGGACCGTACGGGCCCATCTTGCGGTCCAGGCGTATCAGGCGTGGGGTTTCGGCCAACGAGATCATGTCATCATTCAGCCGCGCCAGGTAGTAATCCCAGCAGCCGAAGACGATGTAGCTTGTGCCATCTTTTTCCTGGAAGATCCCGGGATCGCGAGCCAGGGTGGGAGTGGATCCTTTGGCGATGAGAGGTTTGCCCAAGGGGTCCCTCCAGGGACCGGCAGGCGTGTTGCCTTCCACAACTCCTATTTCTTCGGGGCCGCGTGAAAAGTAGAAATAGTATTTTCCGTTGCGGCTGATCGCGTCCGTCGCCCAGCACTCGGGTGACGGTTTGCGCCAGTAGGTGTCTTCGGGCTTGAGGGTGCTCACCTGCTCCCAATGCACGAGATCAGGGGAGCGCCAAACCCACCAATCATTCATAATAAAGTCCCTGCTCCCGGGTACCGCATCATGCGTCGCGTAAAGGTAAGCCTGCTCACCAAAGATCCGCACATGGGGATCGCATAAGCCTCTTCCCGTCACGATTGGATTGCCTTGGGGCAAGTCCGGGTTACTTGATTCTGGAAGGGACGAACGAGCCCGGAGGCATTGAGTGGCCAAGACAAGTGTGGTGGCTCCTCCACTCAACAGGAAGCGGCGACGTGAGTTGATCATTTATTTTCTCCGGAAAGTGTCACGACGGCCACCGCCAGTCCTCCGAGAGTCGTCTGGTCGCCGTTCAGGTGCGCCACGCCGGGGGGGTTGAAACCAGTGGTCTGATCAACGTAGGCGATCGCCGCGCCGGCGCCGCCGGGAATCGAAACCTCAAAGCTGCGGTTGCGCTTGTTGATGAGCAACAGTTTGTGTTTGCCGTCGCGCGTCACGAAACCATAGGCGTAGACATAGGGAAGATTGGAGGTAGTGTCCATCAGCTTATCCCCGGGGCCCAAGTTGTCATGCAACAGTTTCAATACCCAGTAACGAGTATTGGGTTGCCCGGTATTCCAATCCACCAAGGACACGCTGGGAAACTGGGTCGGATACCCCACCATTTGAGATTGGCCGGCCACGTCGATTCCCAGCCGGGCGAGCTCTGCATAGACGTAGGCGAAAGTCGCGCCGCTCAGATTCCAGTAAGCCTGGGGTAGATCCTTAAAGACGTAGCCCGGGAGCTTCTGGGCGAAGTCGCTCGAGTCAATGGAGCCAATCTCATCCACAGTCGTGCGCGTGTGAGGAGAGAGACGCTGCCGGATCGTTTCGATATATCGTACGGTGGTAATGAACTGGTCCGCCTGTTCGAAGAACACGTAGGGCTCGATTTCGGGGGTCTCGTCAGGTTCCGGTGTCGCGTAGAAATGGTAGGAGATCATGTCCAACGGAGTCCCCGGCTTGTGGTTCTTGGGATTGAGGAAGTATTCAAAATACCGGGGCGCCAGGGACGGAAACGACAGGGCCATGGCGACGAACTTCATTTGCGGCTGGACGTGGTGAAGCGCGGCCACCACCGCGTCGTACAAGCGCGTGTAAGTCTCCGGCGTCATGGAGTGCTCGGAGTCCACTTCGTTCAAGATTTCCCAATAGTCGATTTTGTAGTGATGACCGGACTCGTGGCGCTTGCCGTATTCATCCGTGAATCCGCCTGCGGTGTACCAACTCACCAGCCGCGCGTAGTAGTCCGCGACTTCCTTAAAGGTGGGGTCGCGCGCCTCCGTTCCTTGTTGGTAATTCCAAACCGGCTGGTCCGGGTCGGCGGGATACGGCACCGGCTTCTCCGTCTTGAACATCCACTCGGGAATCGTGCTGAAGTTGAGAATCACCGAGTGCCCCGCCGTCGCGTTCAGAAAGTCTTCCGTCATGGGATCAATAAGCGAAAAGTCCCAGGAAGTCTTCCCGTCCTGGGGCGGTTCGAGCTCGGCAACTCCCAGCTTGGGATAGGGCAGCCACGGCACGTAACGAACGTAGTCGGCCCCCAGGTCGTGCAAAGCCTGGAAGACACGATCGTGAATCTTCGAGCCCCGGCGCAAGGGAGGGTTGACGACCACTTGCAGCGAGGGCACGGTCTTCGAAACCGTAACCACCTTCTCCCAGTTGACCTGGACCTGGGCTTTTTCCGGTTCCGGCTTTGAAGCAGTTTCTTTTCTTGAGCACGAAGTCACGATCATCAATGCGCATATCAAGGATAGAACAAAGAAATGAACACCTCTGGATAGTCTCATGACACTCCCTCCCGAATGGGATCTCCTTCCCTTCTCGATCGAGTTTTGCTTCTCTGGAGGCCAATCTCCGCCTCCGCAGCATTGGGCAAAGATATCAACGGATGCTGAAAAACCGGGTTTCCATGTTGGCAGCTCCGGCAAAATCCACCTTCACATACCAGAGCTTCGTCTGATGATCCCAGAACCACCCCGCCTTTGCCCCCTTCAGTTGATCCCGGCTCACCACTTCCTCCAGCTTCGTGTTCCCTGCTTCCACTCCCGCTGGTCGCGTCTCCGCATAGCCCACCGTCACTGGATTCCATTCCTGGTTCGATATCACCCCTACCCGTACGCCATCCCCTGTCGCTTCCACCGAGGCCACCCGCATTTCCCCCATCGTCACAAACTTCTCCGTATCCCCGATTATCGCCATGCCATTCGCCAGCAGCGGCGCAACCACAAAGTATTCGTGCTTGGCTTCCCGCCGCAGGGGGATCGGCGTCGACGAATCCACGATCGACCCCTGGCCGGTATCAAAGTTGTAGACCATCCAGCGCCCCCCTGGCCCCAGGTCCGAGATGCTGAAGGCGCCGAGATAGCCTGCCCTGGGAAGACTCAGCACATAGAACCACGTCTGACCGTTCCGCTGCGAGGTTGTGTAACCCACCGCGCAACCCTCTAAATAACACCGGTCCAGGGGCATGATGGGGCGGTCGGCTTTCAGGACCAGGCCATCGCCTTCCCGGTAGGTTTTGCGCACCAGGCCGAAATTGCACTCCCCAATCCTGTGGCCTAATTGGATTTCGCCCCCCAGCAAGTTGGCCAGCAGCACGTCCTCGAAAGCATTGGCATCGGCCATGGTCTGAATGTTATCCCGCGAGGGCCAAATCCCCACCGCCCCATAAAATGCACTGGCGAAAATCAAGTGTTTCCAGACATAGGGATCGTTGTCCTGTCCGGGGGTGGGAATATGGTGATCCCAAGAACCCTGGACCGACACCACTATCGGGTTTTCGGTCGATTCCATAATGTTGCGCGGAAGTTGCATACAGTACTGCATGGTGAGGCCCTTGGCCTGCAGAGCCTTGGCCATGTTCTTGAAGTAAGTGTCCATGCGATTGATGCCAGCCATCATCACCGGATCACCTTCGTAGACACTCAGGTAATCGTGCTGAAGCAAGATGTCTCCCCAGGAAGCCACCTTATCGGCTGTATGCTTCCAATAGTCGAGCGAGTAATAGACATCTCCCATGCCGTCGCCGGGTGTCCGACCGGACGGAGTGGTGAAATGGGGATATTCATTTGGATACGGCCCCTTGGGAGCCAACCAACAGTAATAAGCCTCAAGCGGGACGCCCAGCTTTTCACGCAGCCAGGCGAGACCATGCGGAAAGAAGTCATCCCTGGGCTCAAATAACCCCTCATGGTCGTGTAATTGGTCCTCGTCTTGAACCGCGTAGGCGCCGAACCGCAACCCGTGTTTCTTGGCGTCCTCAGCTATTCCCAGGACGATGTCCTCGTATGACTTATATCCTTCTTCCTTGAAACCATGCTCGCGATAGTAGGCGCCGTAGTCATCCCAATACACGGGGTACTTCAGGGTCTCGCCTTCGTATTTGGACGGAATCTTTTTACTCGCCCGCTCCAGCAGCGCCTCGCCCCACGATTGAAACGTCTTCCCGACTCCCTGGCCCACCACGAGAAGATGAGCATGCTCGAATCCAGCGGGAATCTCTTCCACCAATCCTTCGATGCCACAACTGATGGCCAGCTTGTTCGGATTCGTCTCATCCCGCGAGGCCGCCGGCTGGCTCTGTTGTGTGGCCACCAGATAATTGGCAAAAGGCGAAAGAATGGCCGTGGAGTAGTCTCTGTCGGTCAGCAGCAATAGATCGACCGTCCCTCCCAGGCTGGAGGCCGCTCCATAACTGAACCGGTGGGTAAACATCCCGCCGCTGGTCCAGGAATAAAGATCATTTCGATCATCAAACATCGTCAGGAATTGCGGGAAGGCCACCGAGGGAATGATCCAGTTCCCGCTGGCGTAGTTCTTGAAGCCCTTGGGGAATTTTTGAACGAATACCAAAAAAGGATGCTCACGATAGAGCCGGAATTCAGTCCCCAGGACTATCTCCGAGCCAGGCACTCCCCAGCTCAAATCAACAGTTCCGTACTCTCCCCAGCGATCCGTTCCGGAAGCACTCTTGGCGTCTTCGAGAGTCAGCCTGCCCGAGGGCTGACCGTAAGCAGCGGCTTCCGGGAAATTCACATCGCGACTTCGGTACCAGCGCTTGTTCGCCAGGACGCTCACGATCCCTGGGCCAAACCAGGATTGCCCGTTGTATCTCACGTCATAACGACCTGCATCCGGTTCAACCGAAACAGAAATGCCAAATTTATTTTGTAGGGAATATGTCCTGCCGGGCTCTTTTGCAAAAAGGAGGGATGCACAGAACATACTCGCGATGAGCAAAATACCAGTTGTCAATTTTTTCGGCATATTAATCTCCGCAACCTTAAATCCTGAACCAGCATGTCTCCAGGCTCGATGCTTTGGTAAAGTCCACCTTTGCATGCCAGAGCCTGGTCTGGTAATCACAGAAGCGCCGTCGCTTCGCCGGCTGCAAGCCGACCCGCAGCCGGTGTGGCGCCTGCACAGTCTACAGCCGATGGCCAACCGGCGCGTACATGAATCTGCCACGCACGGGCGCAAATTCTGGGAAGGCAGACGCTTCCCTTTTGGGGTATTCTCTTCTCGCATTCGGACTAAGGCGACGGCCGTTTGGTAAGAGCTGCTCTCATGGAGGTTCGGAATATGGCCATCCAGCGCTCGTCATTTTACGGATTTTTCCAAACCCTGAAATCGCAGGCTTCTGCTCGGCAAATTCGGAAAGTGTTTTTGGCGCTTCTATTCTCGCTGCTTGCTGCCCGATTCTCACTGGCGGCTGCTCCGGCCGCGGAGCAGACGGTGGGCCAGTGGGAAGTCTTCGAAATTAGCCTGACCGCCCGCAACGCGTACGCCAATGCCTATGTCGATGGCCTTCCCCCGAATGGCCCGCCACTGGTGCGGGTCACCTTTTCCGGGATGAGTGGCGAAGCGCAAGGACGGCGCTACACCCTCGCCGGTTTCTGGGATGGAGGCCAGACCTGGAAGGTCCGCTTTGCGCCGCCAGCCCCGGGGGAGTGGTCCTATGTCAGCGCCTCGACCGACGCTGGACTCGACGGCGTAAAGGGCACGCTCCGCGCGACGCCGTGGACGGCTGCCGGGCTCGAGGCTAATCCCTCTCGGCATGGATTCGTGCACGTGGCCCAAGGCGGCCCCCGGCCCGGCCGCTATTTCGAATATGCCGACGGCACGCCATTCTTGTGGGTCGGCGACACGTGGTGGGCCTGGTCGAAGAAGGGCATCTTGTTTTCCAGCTTCAAGAAGCTGGCCGACGACCGTGCGGCGAAGGGTTTCTCCGTCGGCCAGATGTACTTCTCAGGGCAAGGGTGGCTGCTGGATGTGAAGCACGAGGCCCCTGACCTCGAGCAGATCCGCCAGGTCGAACAGTTCATCGCCTATGCCAACAGCAAGGGCATTACCGTCTGGATTCACGCCTGGTGGAGCCGCAAGGGCCTAAACGAGACTGCCGGACCGGAGAAAGTCCGCCGCTGGTGGCGTTACGTCATCCACCGGCTGGGGGCGTACAATGTCATCTGGGTGCTGGCGGGCGAATACAACATGAACAACTACGGCGGTATGGGCCTGCCGTTCTGGAAAGAACTGGGCGCCATGATCCGCCGCGAGGACCCCTATCAGCGCATCATCGGAGCGCACCCCACGCCTCCCAGTTGGCGGGGTGGCATAGAGGCCCCACAGTGGTCGACCGGCGCGGTGCTCCACAACGAACCGTGGCTCGATTACAACCAAAGCCAGGTGGGCCATGACAAGTGGGCGAATGAGCTGATTCCGCTGGTGGTCGCTGCGGACTATGCCCGCACACCCGCCAAGCCCATCGTGGTGACGGAGCCCTGGTACGAGTTCACGCGGGGCAATCCGGCCGCGTAGGATATCCGCTTCGGAGCGTGGTCCGCGTTGCTCTCCGGCGCGGCGGGGCACACTTACGGAGGTGGTCACGTGTGGTGGGCCGACGTGCCGGAAGCGCCAGCCAAGCAGGACCCCTGGCCGCATGAGGCGGGCTACGAAAACGATACGCTCGACTACCCGGGCGCGGTCTCTATGAGCTTCCTGGCGCATTTCTTAAGGAGCATTAAGTGGTGGACCCTGGAGCCGCATCCGGAGCTGCTGTCTGACTACAATCCCAAGTTCTGCGCCGCCGTCCCGGGACAGGAATACGTCGCTTATCTCAGGTGGGGAGGCAAGGTGAACGTGGACCTGCGGCCCTCCGCGGAGAGCGACACATTTCGATATACCTGGATCGATCTGGCCGAGGGAAAGGAACGGAGTAGCGGGACGGTTCCGGGCGGCGCGCTGCGGGAGTTCCACGCGGACGAGGAGTTTCCGAAATTTCCCCACTATAAAGATTGGCTGTTGCATGTTGTGCGTGTAAAGCCCTGACGGCCTTTGGAATAGATTCTTCGGCCTGCAAAGTACATACAGAGATTGAAACGAATTGGATTCTGATCTTAAGGAGAGCATGATGCCAGACTACGATAATTTCATTAACGGTAAGTTCGTTCCTTCGGCCGGGACTGATCGCGTAGAGGTACGCAATCCCTCCACCGGCGAACTCATTTGCACTGTCCCCGAAAGTGCTGGCGCGGATGTTGAGACGGCGGTTTCGGCCGCCGAGACGGCCCAACGAAACTGGGCAAAGCGTCCGGCCATTGCACGTGCAAAGGCCCTCCGTGCTATTGCCGAAAGGATTCGCCAGAATGTCGAATCGCTCGCCCACATCATTACGGAAGAGCAGGGTAAACCGCTCTCACTGGCGCGCGTCGAAGTAAACTTTACCGCCGACTATCTCGATTACACGGCGGAGTGGGCGCGGCGCATTGAGGGCGAAATCCTGGAGAGCGACCGGCAAGGCGAGACGATATTCCTCTTCCGTCATCCGATTGGCGTGGTCGGCGGCATTCTTCCCTGGAATTTCCCTTTCTTCCTCATCGCGCGCAAGGCTGCTCCCGCCCTCGTGACGGGTAACAGCATCGTGGTCAAGCCCAGCGAGGAGACTCCTCATAATGCGGTAAAGTTCTGCGAGATGGTGGCGCAGACCGACTTGCCCGCCGGAGTTTTCAATGTTGTCCACGGCCGTGGCCCTTCCGTGGGTAAGGCCCTTGCCGGTTCACCACGCCTTGGCCTGGTCAGCTTCACGGGCAGCGTGGAGACAGGTTCGGCAATCATGGCAGCAGCCGCGCCCAACATTACAAAGGTGAATCTGGAATTGGGGGGAAAGGCGCCCGCCCTGGTTATGGCCGATGCCGACATCAATCAGGCCGTGGAAGCAATCAAAGCTTCCCGGGTCATCAATAGCGGCCAGGTCTGCAACTGCGCCGAACGAGTCTACGTGCAGAGCAGTGTTGCCGATCAGTTTGTAGATAAACTTACCGCCGCCATGAAGCGAACGCGCTTTGGAAATCCGCTGGTCGACGAGACCGTTGATTATGGACCGCTCATCAACGAAGCCGGGTACCGCAAGGTCGACACCCTCGTCCGCGGCGCCGTCCAAGCGGGCGCCACTGTCGCGACGGGCGGCAAGCGCGCTCCTGGTGAGGGCGGATATTACTACGAACCGACGGTCTTGAGCGATTGCCGTCAAGACATGGAAATCATCCATCGCGAGATATTCGGTCCGGTGGTGCCCATTGTGAAGTTCAATGATCTTGATGAGGCCATTACCTACGCCAACGATTCCGATTATGGACTTACCTCGTCGATCTACACTCGAGACATCAACGTCGCGCTGAAAGCGTGTCAGGAGCTGCGCTTCGGTGAGACTTATGTCAACCGTGAGAACTTTGAAGCGATGCAGGGGTTCCACGCCGGCTGGCGTAAGAGTGGGATCGGTGGCGCGGATGGCAAACACGGCCTCTATGAATTCATGCAAACACACACGGTCTATATGCAACGGCATTAGGCCGCTTCCCAGGGGATTTCGCACCGGAGGAAATCATGCTAACCAGACGCGAGGCGTTGATCGGAGCTTTGGCGGCAGGAGCTTTGGGCGGCGGCCGGGCAAGCTTCGCGAAGGCGTCCCAGCCGGCTACGGCGGTGAAGTTTGACGTCCCGGCAAACGCCTGCGACTCCCACACGCACATTTTCGGCGACCCTCGCCAGTTCCCTTACTGGCCGGGCCGTGTCTATACACCCGAGGAGATGGCGTTACCGGAGGAGATGTCAGCGCTCCATCGAGCCTTGCATATTGACCGGGTCGTGATCGTGACGCCGAGTGTCTACGGGCCGGACAACTCAACCACGCTGTTCGGCATGAAGGCGCGCGGTGCGCAAGCCCGTGGCGTGGCGGTCATAGACGATAAGACGCGGGAAAGCGATCTCGACGCGATGGCTGCGGCGGGGATACGAGGCATCCGCCTTAACCTCGTCACCTCCCACCAGCTTGACACCGTTGTCGCTCGACGGCAGTTCCGGATGGCCGCCGACCGCATGAAGAGCCGTCAATGGCATGTCCAAATCTATGGGACTTTGGCCGTCGTCTCAGGCATCAAGGAGGAGGTTCGGGACTCACCGGTTCCCGTAGTGTTCGATCATTTTGGTGGGGCGCAGGCGGGACTGGGACTTGAGCAGCCGGGGTTCGCGGACCTGGTCGAACTCGTCCGCTCAGGCAAGGCTTACGTGAAAATCTCCGCCGCGTATCGCTCGTCGAAGCAGGCGCCGGATTATGCGGATGTGGCGCCATTCGCAAGGGCCCTGATCGCGGCCAATGCTGATCGCGTTCTTTGGGGCACAGACTGGCCTCATCCCAACCCCCATCCCCCTCCCGGCGGCAAGGCAACCGACGTGACGCCGGTGTTCCAAATCGACGACGGGCGCCTTCTCAACCAACTCGTGGTTTGGGCGCCCGACCCGGCGGTCCGCAAAAGGATTCTTGTGGACAACCCGGCCCGGCTCTACGGGTTTTGAGGCGGCTGCCCGCTACGGGTCCGGGTCAAGGTTCCTTGCTCTCCGCAAGTCCATCTGAGGCCACAGCCGCGGCGCCGAGCACTCCAGCCTCGTAGCCGAGCGAAGAGAATTCCACTCGCAGCTTGCGTTGTTGCCATACCGTAACTCGTTTGGCCAGCTCAGCGGTGAGAGCGCTCAAAAGGATTGGATTGTTCTGCGCGAGGCCGCCCGCCAGAATCAGCAGTTCCGGGTCCAGCAGGCTCACGATGGCTGCACACCCGACCGCCAGATATTTTGCATAGGTGTGAATCGCTTGCCGGGCACTAGGATCTCCCGCATTAGCCGCCGCGATGACCTGCTCCCCTGAGGTGTAATTTCCGGAAGTCGCATAGCCCACAAGCGCCGAAGCGTTCGTGTATTGTTCCAGACACCCGGCCAGGCCGCACGTGCAGGGCCTTCCCTCTGGCTCAATGGGGATATGACCCAGGGCATTGGCAAAGAAATGAGGGCCACGGTTAAGCCGGCCACCGACGTAACAACCGCCGCCCACTCCAGTGCCCAGCGTGATACATACAAAGTCGGAGATAGCTTTCGCCGCACCGAAGTGCTTTTCGGCAACCGCGAGCGCATTCGCGTCGTTCTCCACCGCCACGGGAAGACCAAACGCCTCGTGCAGGAAAGCGCCGGGGTTCGAGCCCGTCCAGCCGGGGAGGTTTTCAGTCGCGTAGACAACCTGGCCCGATCCCGGATCAACCCAGCCGGCGGTGGCAAGGCCTATGGCCTCGACCTTTAGGGCCCGGCGGCGAGTCTCCTCCAGGCAGGCGGAGACTATCTCGCGCAGGTGGGATAGCAATGCGTCCCGCCCACCTTTCCAGGGGGTGGGAGCTTTCGAGTGGAAGAGTAACTCCCCCTGACAGGTGACGAGGCCGTACTTGGTATTGGTCCCCCCCAGGTCGATGCCCACGAAAACGCCCTGGGGGTCATGACGGCGGCACCAAGTTCTCGAGGGCCGAGACGAATCCTCGAGTGATCACCTCCGGCCGGGTGATGGCAGTTCCCACAATGATCGCGAAGGCCCCGGCATCAAGTGCGGCACAAAGCTCCTGGGGAGTCTGGATGTGGCCCTCGGCAATTACCGGCACGCTCACAGCATGAACGAGCTCCGCAATGAAGGCCGGCTCGAAAGTTTTTACGTAGCTGGTTTCCCGCGTGTAACCCCGCAGTGTGGAGAGAACTGCGTCGGCGCCTGCTTCCGCTGCCCGACCCGCCTCGTCAACCGTGGCGATGTCGGCAAGAACCGGAACTCCAAGTTCCTCCTTGATCTGTCGGAGTCTTTCCAAGGCCCCGTATCTTGCGCCCCTGGCCGTGCAATCCAGTGCAATGAGGCTTGCTCCTGCCTCAACTAACTGCCGCGCTGCTTCAAAAGTGGGGGTAATAAGAATCTCGCCGTCATCCTGCTGGGCCTTCCAGATGCCGATGATTGGAACGCTAACGGCCTGCCGAATCGCCCGGACATCATCACACCCATTGGCGCGGATCCCCACTGCGCCACCCTCCACGGCGGCTCGTGCGAAACGCGCCATGGTGGATGAATCCCGGAGGGCGCTGTCTTCCGCGGCTTGGCAAGACACCAGGAGTCTTCCTCGAAGCGTGGATTGGAACTTTTCGAAAAGATTCATGAACACCCCAGGGTGACGGGCGTAGTGAGGAGTCGACGGTGCACCATTGGCGGCCAAGGCTTGCCACTAAACTACGTCAAACAACAGAACGGTATAGTTCTTGGACAACAGCGTGTTCTCTATGGTCGGCCAGACTTTCTGATGCGCTGAAAGGCACGGCTATTCCGTCCTCAGCAGCCACCCGACTGCGTTCTTCTGAAGTTTAAAATACTCAGGTTGCCACATAGCGTGCAGTGTATGGCCGACGGCGGTGAAGACCACACGGCCCTTGCCGAAATCGTATGCCCAGCCCGCAATCGCCTTGGCGCCCAGGTCCTTGCCTTCGCTGATGTCAGTCAGGCCATCGATATTCTCGCTTTGCAACAGAATGTACTTGGGGTCCTTGTCATAGGTTACGAAATGTTGTTCGTCGTTAACGATGAAGTCTTGCACGCCCCGCGTAATCGGGTGCTCCTTGTTCACCACCGACACCTTGAAGGGACGCAGGGCCGGATGATCGATATACGCCCCACCCATCACCGCGCGATAGTCCTTGGAAGAAAGAGAAATGTGACTGCTGTTGTGTAAGGCGTACAGCGCCCCACCCGCCTCCACGAAGTTTTTAATGGCCCTCCCCTGCTCCTCCGTGATCCACGGCTCGGACTGCTCCTGCGGCCAGTCCCTATTGTTCTCCAGATCGTGCGAGTATTCGTAGTCGTTGGGCTCAAGATATCCCTTGGGCCAGATCATCCCATCCCGCAAAACCACAAACAGGTGGTAGGATGCCAGAAGGCGCGCGGAGATTTGATCATAGTTAATGGTGTAATCGATGGGGAGATTCAGTTCGTGGAATAGTCTATTTAGGGCGACCCGGATGTAGTCGGCGTTGTGATAGCGGTCGCCGATGAGGGCAAGAACCCGCGGGCGGGTGCCATTGGTTGGGACAGCACGGCTTCCTACTTGGGTATCCAGGAGAACTCCCCCCGACGCTAACGCCCCAACGCTCTTTAGGAGACGTTTCTTGAAATTGAAGATTCTCATTGAAGCACCCCCAGCCGAGGACCATCCCTGGAATCACCGACAGAGTCTAGCACGAAGATGGCAAGCAAGCGGAGACCATCAAAAGGCAGTCGGCAGGATGATTACGAGGGGAGGAGCTAAGAACCTGGGAGGTAAACACGAGGGAAAGCTTTTACTCACCCGTTAATTCTGGCACACTAGGGCGTTTTGTAGGAGGTCCTTAATTTCTGTTTTGATACTCTGTGAGGAGGTCTTCTGCCAATGCCACTCAATCGAATTAATCGGCGGGACTTCATGCGGCGGGGTATGGGTGCGGCGGCGATCGGCGTTTCCGGCAAGTGTGCCATTCTGGAACCTGCAACTCTGCGGGCATCGCCGCGTGCCGTGCCACCCTCAGACACTGTGCGGTTCGCAAGCATTGGAACGGGTATACGCGGCTGCGAGGTTCTGCAGGCCACGCGAGTGGTTCCGGGAATTGAGTGTGTAGCCACTTGTGATGTGTACGACACGCGGCGCATCTCCGCACACGAAGCGTTGGGGGACAAAGACATTCCCTTCACACGCGACTACCGGCAAATCCTCGACCGCAAGGACATCGACGCTGTGATCATCGCGGCTCCTGATCACCAACATCGTCCTATCGCCGTGGCCGCCTGCGAAGCGGGCAAAGACGTCTATTGCGAGAAGCCCATGTCCCACAGCGTGGAGGATGGCTTCACCATGGTGGAGGCTGCCCGGAAGAACAAGCGCGTCCTGCAAGTGGGAAGCCAGCGTGTTAGTTCCATCATTTACGCCAAAGCCAAGGAAATTTACAGCTCCGGCAGGCTCGGCCAAGTGCCCATGATCGAGGCCCACTGGGACCGCAATACACCCGGCGGTGCCTGGGTCGTACCGGTTCCTCCTGACGCAAGCGAGAAAACCATCGATTGGGAGCGCTTCCTGGGTGATGCTCCTAAGAAACCGTTTGACCCGGTGCGCTATGTCTCCTGGCGCCGGTTTACCGACTACGGACTGGGCCTGGCAGGCGACCTCTTTGTGCACATGCTCTCCGGTATTCACTATATTACCGGGACCAGTACTCCCCCCCGGCGCGCCCAATCCGCAGGAGACCTGTTCCGCTGGAAAGAGAAACGGGAGTTCCCTGACTTGCTGGTCACCCTGTTCGAATACCCAAGCTTTCGGGTCAGTTTGCGCTGCAACCAGAACAATGAGAGCGGGGAGTACATGGCGTTCTTCGGCACGGAGGGCACGTTGGTCATTCGAGACATCGTTTCGATGCCGGCCTTTGGCTTTGGCGCTGTGGGGGGACTGAGGAGTCCGGTTCTGACCTTTACGCCCCAAGACACGCGGCCGGCGCCGGAGAGTTACGCGGTTTTCGGCTGGCCGAAGGCAATGCGGGAGGAGTATTTCCGGAAGTTCCGAGAGGAGCATCCCCTGGCGGGGCCACTAAAGTCAGCGGTCGATCAGGAATCGGAGAGCTTTCTGCCGCCATCCGGATATAGTGATGTCCCTGATCACGTCGCCAACTTCTTCAGCTCGGTAAGAACGCGGCGGCCGCCGGTGGAGAACGAAGTCTTCGGGAATAACGCCGCCCTGGGCTGCCATCTGGCCAACTATGCCTACTTCCAGCAAACCGTGGCGAAGTGGGATGAGGAAGCTCGGCAAATTAGGGGATAGGACGAAACAACTTATGTTCACTCCTTCGGTGTATAGCTTGGCGCTTTTCATGATGATTATCACTATGATTGCCTGGGGTAGTTGGATCAATGTCACCAAGCTTTGCAAGGGATGGCGTTTTGAACTCCTGTACTGGGACTATGTCTGGGGAATCATGCTCTGCGCTTTATTGGTCGGTGTGACCTTGGGCAGGACGGACCCGACGAATCCAGAAAGTTTCTTTCGCAACTTGGCAAGTGCCAGCGTTGGACATCAAGCGTGGGCGGTCGTGGCAGGGATTGTCTTCAATGCGGCGAACATCCTGGTGGTTGCTGCCATCAGCGTGGCGGGAATGGCGGTAGGGTTTCCCGTAGGCATTGGTTTGGCCTTGGTGGTTGGGAGCGTCCTTAACTACGTCCTGCAGCCTACAGCAAATCCGTGGCTCTTGTTTGGAGGAGTCGGATTCGTTTGTCTTGCCATTGTCATGGATGGGGTGGCTTACCGTAAGCGCGCGGGCAGTCCGGCAGGAACGGCGAAAGGCCTCGTTTTGGCCGGGGTGGGCGGGATACTGATGGGATTGTTCTACCCATTCGTTGTCAAGGCCACAACTGGCGAGGGCCACCTGGGACCATACACTGTAGCGTTCTTGTTTGCCGTGGGCATAGTCTTGAGTAACTTCCTGTTCAACTACCTTTATATGCGGTTCGCTCCAAGTGGCCCCCCGATCGCCGTAAGAGAGTATTTCGCCGGCTCACCGGGTGCCCACTTCTGGGGCCTGTTTGGAGGGTTCGCGTGGATGGTAGGAACCATCTCGAACTACGTCGCATCCTTTGCGCAAATGGTTGGCCCCGCCACCTCCTACGCCCTTGGCCAGGGAGCTACGATGGTGGCCGCTATCTGGGGGGTGTTCGTACGGAAGGAATTCCGTGGTGCGGACCGTGGGGTTAAGCTCCTGCTTGCGTTTATGTTCGTATTCTTTATTGCCGGGCTGACCATGGTCGCTCTGGCTCCGGTTGTGACGTGGTAAGAAACTGTCTTGCATTCTCTTCATAGGATACGACCAAGAGAGAATCGAGCTCTGATACCGAACCTGCGCAAGTGGGTTGGCGCGACATTCGAACCTCTCAAGAAGTTTGTTCACTCCTGATTTTTGTTGAGGAGGGACTCCTCGGTGGACGAATTATTTCTGGGGATTGACGTAGGGACGACAGGGGCGAAGGCTGCCTTGGTCAGCCCCGAGGGGCGGCTGCAGGCCGTGGGCCGATCCGAATACGTGCTTCATCACGTCCGGCCTGGATGGGTGGAACAAGACCCCGAAGATTGGTGGCAGGCGGTTTGCTCCGCCATCCGTCAGGTTCTTGCCTCCGACCAGAAGGCTGCAGAGCGTGTGGTGGGCCTGGCGGTCAGTTCACAAGCTCCCGCTTTGCTGCCCCTTGGCCGCACCGGTGTTCCCTTGCGACCCGCTATGATCTGGATGGATCGGCGGGCGGAAGCTGAAGTAAGAAGGTTGGATGAGATTCTCGGGGAGGGAACGATTTACCGGGTGACTGGCAACCGACCGGACGCTTTCTACGTCGCGCCTAAATTGCTTTGGCTTAAAACTCATGAGCCTCACCTCCTAGCGCAGACTTCTCAGTTCGTTCAGGTTAATGGTTATATCAACTATCGGCTGACCGGGGAATTCAGTCTCGATTCGGCGCATGCCGTTCTGCTGCAGCTCCGCGATTATTTGACCGGGGAATGGTACAGGCCATTATGTGATGCCTGCGGCATTGAGCCAACGCAATTTCCCGAGGTGAAGGCTGCCCATTGTTATCACGGAGAGGTTAGCCCCAGGGCGGCTGAGGCCACCGGCCTGCGACCGGGGACGCCGGTCATGGTGGGTACCGTCGATAGTGCGGCGGCGGCGCTGGAAGCCGGAGCTGTGGAGCCTGGTGTAGCAGCCGAAATGACAGGGACATCTACCGTACTGATCATGCCGAACCACGGCGGGATCACGGAGCCGGCCTTTATTGCGATGCCCCACGCCATCCCGGGAGTCCACCTGCTTTTGGGCGCCATGGTTGCATCTGGGGCAAGCTTGCGATGGTTTCGAGACGAGTTCGGAGAATTCGAAGTTCAAACGGCTACTCGGCTGGGTGTGGATCCGTTTGATCTCTTGACCGAGCAGGCAGCTCAGATTTCAGTAGGGAGCCGCGGGGTCGTTTTCTTACCCTACATGGCGGGAGAGCGGTCACCCCTCTGGCACACTAACGCCAAAGGCGTGTTCTTCGGACTTTCTCTGGCCACTCCCAAAGCCGCCTTGATCAGAGCAATCCTTGAGGGTACAACCTTCGCTTTGTACCACAACGTAGAAGTGGCCAAGCGTGCGGGGATTCAGTTGAGCCAGCTGCGCTCGGTCGGCGGCGGGACTCGCAGCGCACTGTGGAATCAGATAAAGGCCGATGTTCTCGGCATCCCCGTTTACTTGCCCGAGGCACCAGTGGGGGCTCCATTTGGCGACGCTGTCCTGGTTGGCATGGGCTTAGGCCTTTATCCCGATGTCTCCAGCACGCTCCGTGACATGGTGAAACTCAAAACGCGATTTGAGCCGAACTTGGAGAATCACTTAAAGTATCAAGGGCTTTACAGAGTTTTTCGCAACCTTTACGAGCACCTGCGGACCGATTTTGATGAGATGGCTGGTTTGGCCCCGTAGAAGGCATGGGGTCTCTGCCGGTCCGGTGCACGAAGGGCTGGCACGGGATTATCGCAATAGCGCGGAGGGCAATTCGGTGCACAAGAGCTTGGGTGGCCATGTGGCGTTAGTTACAGGTGGATCACGGGGCATTGGGCGCGCCACTTGCCTGGCGTTGGCTGCCAAGGGCGCAGCGGTAGCGGTAACTTACCGGAGTCGCAGCGATCAGGCGAATGAAGTGGTTGAGCAGATTTCCGCCAGCGGTGAGCGAGCTCTGGCCATTGAAGCCAATGTGATGGACCCCAGCGCGATTAAGCAATCGGTGGAGGAAGTCGCCTCCCGGTTGGGGAAAGTTGACATTCTTGTGAACAATGCCGGCGAGTTGACGCACGTTCCGGTTACCGATATGAAAGATCACGATTGGGAGCAATCTCTTGCTGTCAACCTGACGTTGGCGTTTCGTTACGCGCGTGCGTGCATTCCTTCGATGAAGGAGCGCCGCTGGGGGCGCATCATCAATGTCTCCTCGCAGGCAGCATTGACGGGATCGAACAATCATGCTCACTACGCGGCAGCAAAAGCGGGGTTGATGGGATTCTCTTTTTCCTTGGCCAAGGAACTGGGCGCCTGTGGGATCACGGTAAACGTGGTGACGCCGGGGCGAATCGTCACCGATTTACTTTTGGAGGGAATGGCTGGGCGCGAGGAGGAATGGATTCGCCAGACTCCGCTGCGACGTTTCGGTCGGCCGGAAGAAGTGGCTGCGGCCATAGCATTCCTGGCCTCGGAAGAAGCCAGTTATGTTACCGGCGCAGTGATCAATGTGAGTGGCGGTCTCGTGATGGGATGAGGGAGTTATTTCGATCAGACGCGGCGGGTCATTCAATCGCGTTTTCTTGCCCTGCCAGGTTCGGCGCGCGCACTTGCTCAAAATTTACCCCATGGAACGTCACTCAGTAGTTTCACCGTGCGATCGATTTCCTGCCGGGTTCTCGCCTGCGGCCACCCCAACACCGGAGCCAGCTCGCCCGCCAGCTCCTCCAACAGTTCAAGGCTCAACTGACCTATGAGAGCCATGATTGTCCTTCTCAAGATGAGGTCATCCAGATGGACAATGCTCTCATAATTGGCCATGAACTGAATTTCCCTTCGGCTGTATTGGGGAAGCGCACGCAGGGGCTGGTCTGGCGCAGCGGTCAAGAATTGAGCAACCTCTTCGGCGCGAGTTCCGTAACGATCCAGCAAGATCCCCAATCGCTCCATCGGTAGCCCGGTTTTTCCTTCCAGGGAAGCCAGCCATGCAACCTTCTCTGCCACACTTTGCGGGTAATCCCTACCGCCACCAATGGGTAAATCCACGGAACTTGCCCGCCGTGGTGTCGCGAGGTGGCTGAGAATCTTATCCGCCACTTGCTCGCCAAAAGCCCGGAAGGTGGTCCACTTCCCACCGATCAGGGAATAAACTGAAAATTGAATTCCATCTCCGGCGGGAATGATGGCGCAGGTATGGTCTCAACTAACCGCTCCCGGCATGGAGGAATCGCTGCGAGGTAGGGGACGTACTCCACAAAACTTGTAGACAATGTGGGATCGATCCACCTGGATGGCAGGAAGAACCCGGCGGATGGAATCCAGGATATAGTCCACCTCGTCTGCCTCACAAACCGCGGTCTCGGGATTCCTTACCGGGATGTCAGTAGAGCCGGCGATGACTTTACCGTAGAAGGGATAAAAGATGCAGATACGGCCGTCCGCATTGTCGAAGTAGAGCATCTGTCCCTGGGTCGCGAGCAGCAGTTCAGGGTTGTCAATAACAATGTGCGAGCCTTTGGTGCCCCCAATGTATTGAGTCTCTCGCTGCAGGGCGCGGTTGGTGAAATCGATCCAACCCCCAGTCGCATTAACCACAATCCTGGGCTTGATCTCAACCCTCCGACCAGTAATCTCATCTTCCAGGTCAACCATTTCTCCATTCGCGCCTTTGACGCGAACGTAATTTAACGCACAGGCGTCCGAGCAATGTCTTTCCGCGTCCAGAACCAATTCCACAGAGAGCCGCTCGGGGTAGCTGATCCAGGCGTCGTAATAGATTGCCGTGCAGACGATCCCCGCGTGGAGCTGAGGACGCAAGGCCAGAGAAGCACGACGGGACCGGAATTGATGTCGAGGTAAAACCGCTTGATGTCCAGAGAGAAGGTCGTACAT
This sequence comes from uncultured Acidobacteriota bacterium, assembly GCA_963804995.1. Classification (GTDB taxonomy): domain Bacteria; phylum Acidobacteriota; class Terriglobia; order UBA7540; family UBA7540; genus Bog-366. Next base: position 772,028 of record CAWDSK010000005.1, on the reverse strand, counting down.
GGACAGTCCAATTTTGAACAGCAGGGCGCCTCGGTCATTGGGGGGCACCTTGAACCCCAGGAACCTCCCCAGGGAGGGAAGCAGGCCATGTGCCCAGTTGAAGACCGGAATGACCGTGGGGAGTGGCCTCACATAATGAGGAGCATTCTTCAGCAATCGGTTTCGCTCCCGCAAGGATTCCTTGACCAAACGGAATTCGCCGTTTTCGAGGTATCGCAACCCACCGTGGATGACGCGCGTGGAAGCAGCACTGGCGCCGGAACAGAAATCAGATTTTTCCACCAGCAGCGCAACCACTCCTTGAAGAGCCAACTCACGAAGCAGGCCAACGCCATTGATCCCACCTCCCACGATCAGGACCGGGACCTCCGGCCGACGGCGGATGGCGTCAAACCGCTGCTCTCTAGTCACTCGCTTGAGCCCTCCATAGCCTTTTTCTCTTGATGTGCTGGTTCCAATGCACAGCTCTCGGGTGCGAGTTTCGACTTGCGTCCGCGTTGCTCAGTTTATCGCAAACGAGCTTTGTAGACGTGGCGCATTTGTGTCACCTATTTTCGCAGACTGTTCAATACTTGCGTCTGGGACCGAGGTAGCATCGCGCGTCCGGTTCCGAGAAACAATTTGTCCTACGGAGTGGTTTGCTGAACGAGTTCTCTTGTTGACAGTGGAGTCAAACAGGCTAAAGATTACCCAAGCAAAGAAAATAGTTTTCCACTCTAACGAAGTTTCGATGGAAAGGAGCCCCATGAAAAGAATCACTTTTACTCGTCGAGAGTTCTTGGAAAAGACATCGGCGGGCCTGGCCGCGGCAAGCGTTGTACCGCGCGCGCCTGCGCTTTCGGGGAATCCCAACGCTCTGGCCCTTCACGGCGGCACCCCGGTTCGAACTAAGCCCTTTACCCAGTGGCCCCAGACGTTCGAGCTGGACGAAGCGAACATTCTCAAATCCCTGCGCAGCCATCGTTGGTGCACCTACGACAAGGGGAATTTCATTCCCGAGTTTGAGAAGGCGTGGGCAAAAGAGTTGGGGGTGGGTGGCTGCGTGACGACTCCTTGTGGCACGCATGCTCTTCATACTGCGTTAGAAGTGGTGGGCGTTAGCCCCGGTGACGAAGTTCTGGTGGCCCCTTACACCTACATCGCCACGATTGACGCCATCCTCCTCAATTTTGCGCTGCCGGTGTTTGTGGACACCGACCTGAAAACTTTTACCATGGACCCGGACGACATCGAACACCGCATCACCAAGGACACGCGGGCGATTCTGCCAGTTCACATGCTGAGTAACGCGGCGCATATGGACAAGATTCTGGACATCGCCAAAAAGCATAATCTCCCGGTGATTGAGGACGCCTGCCAGGCGCACACCACGACTTGGAAGGGCAAGCGGCTGGGAACGCTGGGAACGGCCGGCTGTTTCAGCTTCCAGGAGAGCAAGGTTCTGCCCGGCGGCGAACTGGGCGCTATGGTTAGTAATGATCCGGAACTGATTAAGAAGGCTTACACTTGGCGTAACTTCGGCCTATCGCTGGACGCCCGCCACGAAACCTTCGTGGTGCGGGGGGCCAAGTACCGAACCTCCGATTTCGCTCCCGCCGTGGCGATGGCACAGATCACTCGCTACCAGAAGGTCCATGCTATACAGGAGGAGAATGCCGCTTATCTCAAGGAGCAACTAAGAAAGATACCGGGGATCTATCCGCAGGAGCAATACCCGGAGACGGAGCACCAGACTTATTACCACTTTGGCATGCGCTATGACCCGGCGCATTTCAACGGCGTGCCCCGCGACATGATCGTTAAGGCAATCAATGCAGAAGGAATCCCGATAGGCGGGGCTTACGGACCCGCACTCAATCGCGAACCGTATCTGGAACAAACCCTCAATTCCCGGGGGTATCAGCGGATCTATTCCAAAGAGCGCTTGGCGCGATATCGGGAACAGAACCTTTGCCCGCACAACGACGAGCTGACCGCCACGGCCATGGAGTTCGGCCATCATATGCTGATGGGATCGAAGAGCGACATGGACGACATCGCGGCAGCGCTCGATAAAGTTCACAGCAACGCCGCGGCGTTGTCGTGAAGCCACAAACAGCCCTAGCTGAGCTGTCGCCCTCCTTAAGATTGGGGGGTTTCACTCAATTAGTTCCTCGATTCCCAGCAGTTAGCAAGGACAGTTGAAATCCTCAACGAAAACGGCGGGGGGGCTAGGACAACCAGTTCCTTATCGTGATCTTCAAGCATTGCGCCGAATCCATGCTTTGGCAACGGCAGTGCTACGCGTGAAGCAGGTATTATCTCCCGGGTGGGGGTGTTATCCCCATGTCGGCGATCGGGCGCCCTAGGGTCTTCACGACCCAAGGCAATACTCTCGATTTCCCCGGTGAAAGGGCCGCAATACAGCGGTCAGCGGGTAATTCAAGCCTTGTAAACCCATCAATAAAGCCAGACCGAGAGCAGGGTCAGCGTGGATGGCTGAGACTGCCACTCCAGTTGAACCAGCCTGCACTCCCTTTCCATCCGCGCGAATCCCAACGTCCACGCTCCCAGTTTCGGGGGGAGGTCTAACAATGTTACCCGTCCCCACCACGTGCCCGTTTTGCGCTTGTGGCTGCGGGTTTTACTTGTTAGCGAACCAAGCAAGATTGGTGGGCGTGGCGCCGAGTGAAAGCCATCCGGTGTCCCTGGGAAAGCTTTGCGCCCGGGGGTGGAGTGCCCATGAGGCTGCCTTGTGGGGTGAACGGTTGCGGCAGCCACTGGTTAACCGGAACGGGAAGCTGGACTCTGCCTCGTGGTCTGAGGCTCTTGACCTCGTTGCAGGGCGCATCAAGGAATTAATCGCCGCGGGGAAATCTGTGGGCGTTCTTGGTTCTGCCCGGGCAACCAATGAGGAGAACTACCTGGCTGGCAAGCTGGCACGGGCTGGCCTCCAAACCAACAACCTAGATTTTTCCTACCACTCCGTGTGTGGCCCGCTATTGGCAGGTCTTGAAGAAGTCTGTGGCGAATGCACTCCGTCCCTCAGTCTGAATGACATCGAATCAAGCCAAACGATCTTGCTGATGGAAGGTGATTTGGCTACTACTCACCCGCGCGCTGCTTCGGCGGTGATGGCCGCAGTAGAAAAAGGCGCCCACCTTATAACCATAGGCTATACCGGAACGCAGATGTCGCGACTGGCTTCCCTGCTGTTGACCGCGATGCCGGGGAATGAAGGTGAAGTAATCGATGGGCTGCTCGCCGCGGTGCTGCACCTCGGGCTGGAAGATCGGGCGTCAGTTGGGGTCGGTTGCGAAGGGTATGACGCACTGCGGCGGAACCTCGGGACCATCAAGGCATCCGCAGAGATGCGCCAGGCAGCGGAGTGGATCGCGCGTGCCACGCGAGCGACGTTCTTGATTCCACCGGTCAGCGGAGAGGGCCACCAGTGTCGGAGAGTTGCCGCGGCCCTTGCCACGTTGGCGGCAGTCACGGGGCATTTGGACAGGCCTGGTTCCGGGCTATTGCCGCTTCTCGCGCGGAGCAATGTGCGAGGGGCCTGCGACATGGGAATCGCTCCGGATCGCTTGCCCGGGCACCAACGCTTGGATGACGAACGTGCTCGGCAGCGCCTGCAAGATCTCTGGGGAAAGGAACTGCCCTCAACTCCTGGTTTGGATGCAGAGAGCATCTTGCAATCCGTGAGCGCTCTGATTGTTTTGGCCGACGATCCCCTTGCGGTCCTTCCGATTGGGCAGCGGGCCCTAGCTGCGCTGGGGAGAATGGAATTCCTTGTGGTGCTGGATGCCTTCCTCACACCCACTGCACAGATGGCCCACGTCGTACTGCCGATTGCGAGCTTTGCGGAAACGGAAGGAACCATCACCAATATGGAAGGCAGAATCCAAGAACTCCATGTGGCCACGGATCCGCCGGGCGACGCGCGACCTGGGTGGCAAGTGCTCGCGGAGCTCTGTGCGCGATTTGACGCCAGTGCTTCATACACTTCACTTGCGGACCTTCTGAATGAGGTGGGACAACGCGCGCTAAGACGCTCGGAGGCGAACAAGTGGGACGATAAGTGGGACCTCAGAGGTGCGGCAAAAAGCTCAAATGGCGAAAAGTTCAGACTCCATGTCGCGGAACCACTGTGTCTAAATCCTACTGAGGGCCAGCATGTGCTCGTCCGTGATTGCGCTTATGATTGGGGTCGCGACCCACTTGTCTCGTTTTCGCCGACATTATGTCGTGACTCCCAATCCGAGCGAAAGCTCTTCCCCAAGGGTTTTGTCGAGGTCTCGAAGCAGGATGCTGACGGAATCGGTGTGCACCCGGGACGGCCGGTCAGGTTGACCTCCCTCCATGGAAGTGCGGTGGTTCCGATTCGAGTTAGGTCGGATATCCAGCCCGGCGTGCTACATGTGCCTTATGCTTTTCGCGATTATCTTGTCGACGTGTTGGGAACGCACAGTGTCACGGCCGTTAAGGTAGAACAGGCCTAAGAGGCCAGCAATGGTCTTCACGATACCAAGAGAAGGCACAACCAGATGGCTTGCAAAGCTGCTAGAGGCTGGAGAGGTCATCGCTCCGGTGCGTGGCCCCTGCGGGGATGTTATCTTTTCGACGCTCAGTTCCCCCAGTCAGGTCCTGTGGGATTTTGAGAACCCCCTTCACCCACCGAAGCAATTTGTCCTGCCTCAGACCGACCCCCTGGTTAAAATCAAGCTCAACGGTCAACGCCACGAAGTCGAGCCCGTTTACGACAACGCCCCCCGCACCCTCTTCAACGTGCGTAGCTGTGATGTGAAGGGAATCGCCTTCCTCACGCGCATGCACGAAGCGGAGCCCGCGGACGCTTCCTACCTTCGCCGTGCCCACAACCTCACGATCATCAGCCTGGCCTGCACCACTCCGTGCCCTCCGGGTTTCTGTGTCTGTACGGATTCAGGACCCTTCTTGAGTAACAGTTACGACCTGCAATTGACGGATCTAGGCGGGCTCTTTCTCGTCGAGGTAGGCAGCGCAAAGGGTGAGGCGGGGATGGCCAAGGCGCCGGACCTCTTCCGGAAAGCCAGCGAATATGCAATCGCCCAGCGTCAGGCACTGGAGGTAGCGGCGAAAGCCCGTTTTGGGCCAGAGACCTGCCATTTCGCCTCGGCTATGAGGCGCATCTCAACCGGCCGTGTGCCAGATGCGCTGTGGGAGAAGATGGCGGACTGGTGTCTCGAGTGTGGCGGATGCAACTTTGTGTGCCCCACCTGCTACTGCTTCAGCGTGAAGGATCTCCGCCAGAATGGCACATGGGTTCGTTGCCGCACGTGGGATTCCTGCCAGTACACCGCCTTCACTCTCGAAGCTTCCGGACACAATCCGCGGGCAAATCGCAAGGAGCGGATGAAGCGCCGTTTCTTCCACAAAGTGAGTGCGCAGTATTTCACCCGCGACAGCACGGTGGGCTGTGTGGGTTGCGGGAGATGCATCAAGACGTGCTTAGGCACGACCCACATGCCGGCGGTGGTGGCCGCCATCAGGAAGGGGAAATGGCATGAATGACGTTTTCCTTCCGGAGATTGCCTGCCTTGAGAAGGTCCGGGATGAGACGCCCGACACCAAGACCTTCACTTTGCGCTTCCGGGACCACGAGAATGGGAATCATTTTCATTTCCTTCCCGGACAGTTTCTGGAACTTTCCGTGTTCGGCTGCGGCGAGGCGCCGTTTTGCATTGCCTCCAGCCCCACGCGGCCCGGGGCCTTGGAAACGACGGTGCGGCGCACGGGGCAGTTGACCGATCAGTTGCACAAGCTGGGAAATGGTGACGAGGTGGGCATCCGAGGTCCCTTCGGCAATGGCTTCGACGTGCAGGCGGCGCGCGGCAAGGACATGCTCTTTGTGGCCGGCGGCATTGGATTGCCCCCGCTGCGCAGCCTGATTTGGAACGTCCTGGATGAGCGCGACCGCTTCGGCAAGGTGACCATTCTCTACGGCGCCCGGACGCCCCATGACCTGGTTTACAAGGATGAATTGGAAGTGTGGGGAAAGCGCTCCGATGTGAAACTCCTCGTGACGGTGGACGTGGCCGAGCCCGATTGGACGGGAAATGTGGGGGTGGTCCCCGTTTTGTTCCAGAAGGTCACCCTGCATCCGGAATCCACTCTGGCCTATGTTTGCGGCCCGCCCATCATGATCCGGTTCGTGGTCCGTGACCTCCTTACGCGCGGGTTTAAGGAAGAGGCGGTCATCTCCACCCTGGAACGCATGATGCAGTGCGGCATCGGCAAGTGCAATCACTGCGCCATCGGCCATCGCTACGTATGCCGCGATGGGCCGGTTTTCAATTATCGCGAGATCGCGGGGTTGGTGGAGTAGGGATTTTGGAGTGCGGCAGCTCGCTGCCGCTTTTGCACCAGCCAGGTTGTTGGCTGACATTTACGTTCTCTGTTGCAATTCCCGCGAGCAAGCTCGCGGGGAGGAAAGCGGCAGCGAGCTGCCGCACTCCAAAGGTTCGCATTCGCGCAGGAGTTCGCACGAGTCGGCAATATGGACTTACAAGAACAACTCGCCGCCGCAATTCAAGGCAACGTCGTAATCATGGGCATAGGCAATCCCTGCCGTGGCGATGACGCCGCCGGCAGCCTGTTGGCCCAACTGCTCAGCGACGCCCCCGGAGTGCGTGTGATCGATGCCCAGGAGGTTCCCGAAAATTACTTTCGCCAAGTGGTAGACGAGCGGCCCGACACCGTGGTGCTGATTGACTCCGTCGATTTGAATTCCGCCCCTGGCTCCGTAGCGCTTTTGGATAAGGAGCAAGTGGCGGGTTACTGGCCGAGCACGCACCGCGTCCCCATAACCCTGCTCATGGACTACCTCGAGCGGGAAACGCACGCGCACCTCTGTCTGATTGCGATTCAGCCGCGGCACACGGCTTTTATGCAACCGATGAGCGGCGAGGTGCACTCGAGCGTGGCGAGCATTGCCGAGGTGTTGAACGAAGTTTTTGAGGCGGCTCGCCGCAGGCGAGCTTTGGAGTGCGGTAGCAGCAGCTACCGCCTTCCGCCTTCGGTTCATACGGCAAATGTGGAAAGGCGGTAGCTGCTGCTACCGCACTCCAAGGCGCCTCGCGCCGATGAGAAAAAAGGTATGGACCTGACCACCTCAATTGCCGTCCTCATGCTGATCCTGCCCGCGGCGGGAGCCCTGCTGTGCGTGATTCTGAAAGAACGCGCCCGCCCCGCGGCGGTAACAATTGCCGCCATAGTCACCGGCCTTGCGGCATGGCTGGCAGTTTCCACCTTCGGCGCCGCTTCCACCCAAATGTTGGGAAGCCTTCCCTGGCTGCATGGCATCGTCGATGCGCCCCTTTTGGGGATTCTGATCGATCCCCTGGCTTGCTTGATGCTGCTGGTGGCGGTGCCCATCGGATTGCTGACCGTCCTCTATTCCACTTCCTACCTTACCGACAAGAACCGGGAGCACCCGGTAGGGAGTGAGCATTACGGCCGGTACTATTTCTGGCTCCTGTTGTTCATCACCAGCATGGCGGGTGTGGCGGTTTCGCCTAATTTCCTTCAGTTCCTCGTCTTCTGGGAAATGACCACTTTGTGTTCGTGGGCCCTGATCTCTTTTCACCAGAACGAGCGCAGCTTACGGGCCGGATTCAAAGCCCTTTTGATGACGCATGTCGGTAGCGCCTTCCTGCTGCTGGCCATTCTTATTATTTTTGCTCATACCAATTCCTTTGAGTTCTCTGCTCTCAGCCGGCTGCCCGAGGGTCTCAAATCCTGGGTTTTGCTCTTTATCCTGATTGCAGCCTGGGCCAAGGCAGCGCAGGTGCCCCTGCATACCTGGTTGCCGGATGCTATGGAGGCGCCGACTCCCATCAGCGCCTACCTCCACGCCGCAGCGATGGTCAAAGCCGGCGTCTTCCTTATGGCCAGGACGGTGAGTAGCGGGTGGGACATTCCACCGAAGATAGCATTGCTCATGGCCGGCATGGCGCTGCTCACCATTTTCGTCGCTCTCTCCTTCTATTTCGTTCAGGATGATCTGAAGCGGTTGCTTGCCTATTCAACCATTGCTCATCTCGGGTACGTGTTCCTGGGCATCGCCATCGGAGCGATGGGGTCAACCCTGGGTTTCCGGGGCGCTGTACTGCACATCATCTGTCACGGTTACAGCAAGGCGACCCTCTTCTTCTGCGCGGGTAGCATCGCCTATGTCACCGGAACGCGCAAAATATCAGCGCTGCGCGGCCTGGGAAAAATCTTGCCCCTCACGGCTACGGCATTTTTCGTGGGGCTCCTGAGTGTTACCGGAGTTCCTCCGCTCGCCTGCTTCTGGAGCAAGTTCATGATTCTCTCGGGCGCCATGCGTCTTCCCGGCCCCCTCGGACCGCTCATCGTTATTTTCATCCTTGTCGAAACGCTGGTCTCCTTCGGATGGATGCTTTACATCGCCCAAAAAATCTTCCTGGGGGCGCCCCTGGTGCCGGTGGAAGTCCCGGTTGATCCACCGTGGCCCATGGATTCCACTTTGGTCATCCTGATGATCGGCTGCGTGGTAGCCCCGCTGGTGGGCATGCCCTTAGTGCAGTTAATGGGGAAATAGCATGATGAATGCCGTTCGCAACATCGAAGCCAGTATTGTGATCTTGGTCCTAGGGTCACTGGTGAGCCTGCTCTTTGCGCGCAACCGGAAAGTGTGTGGCTGGGTCAGCTTCGCTTTCGTTAGCGCCTCCACGGTGTTTACGGGGCTCGCGGTGGTAGGGGCCTCGACGGTGGCCTCAGACGAACATTCGCTTCTTTCGCTACCCCAACTGGGCGCCCGCTTCACCCTGCGGGTTGATCCACTGAGCGCCATTTTCCTTACCATCGTGGCCGTGATTGCTCTGCTGAGCACGCTCTACTCCGTGCGGTACATGGAGCACTACAAGCACGATAAGGTCGCAAAGTTCTTCCCGCTGCTTCTTCTCTGCGTGGCCAGCATGACCGGAGTCCTGGTGTGTACGGATTTCCTGTTTTTCCTCATCTTCTGGGAGTCCATGACGCTGACCTCCTATTTCCTGGTGACGTTTGAGAGCGAGAACCCGGCGAGCCAGCGGGCGGGCTTGAAGTATTTCATCATCACCCACGGCGCCACGCTGTGCATGGTGGCCGCGGCACTGTTGCTCTGGAGGACGTCCGGGTCATTTTCTTTCGACTCCATCCGGCAAACGTTGACCGCGCTGCTCGACACCCGGCCGTACCTCGCTCACTCCGTCGTCTTCCTTTTCTTCTTGGGATTTGCCACCAAAGCAGGAATCCTGCCCATGGGTGATTGGCTCCCCGACGCCCATCCCGTTGCACCTTCCGGGATGAGCGCCACGCTTTCCGGTGCACTCGTCAAACTGGGAATTTATGGCCTGGTTCGCCTCTTCTGCTCATTTCTCGCGGCGTCACCGTCGCTCCGGATCTGGGGAATTATTCTGGCCCTCGCGGGCACCGGATCGCTTTTCGTAGGGACGTTGACCGCACTGCGGCAGACCGACACCAAGCGGCTGATGGCCTTCCACACCATCGGACAAATCGGTTATATCTGCCTCGGGTTAGGTGTGGGCGCCTATTGTCTGGAGATGTACCCGGCCCTGGCCTCGATTGCTCTCGCGGGTGCAATTTTGCACGCGATAAACCATGCCTGCTTCAAGTCATGCTTGTTCCTGGGAGCGGGTTCAGTCCTTTACCGCACCGGCCTGCGCGACATGGACAAGCTGGGGGGCCTGGGGAGTTTCATGCCGTACACCGCCGGCACGACCACCATCGCCTCCTTGAGCATCGCGGGGGTGCCACCCTTCAACGGGTTCTCGAGCAAGTGGCTGATCGTCGCCGGGTGCCTCTTGGCCGGAATGCGATTTCCCTTATTCCTCGTGCTGGGTCTGGTAGCGCTTTTCATTTCGCTCGCCACGCTCGCTTCCTTCCTGAAGGTGCTCGGCTCCGTCTTTTTCGGCAACGGTGATGAGCGCCGGGCAATTAAGGAAGTGCCGATATCCATGGTCGTGCCGCAGGTGGTGCTTGCCGCCCTCTGCGTTCTGCTCGGCATCTTTCCCCAGCTTATGTTGCGTTTCGTCGGGAATGCTATCGAGGGTGTTACGGGCATGGCAGCAGTGGGTGTGGATGCGAGCCGGTTATGGGGTGGCCTGTCACTCACGGATGGATCCGGATTCTGGTCACCCCTCGCCATGCTGGCAGCGTTGGCAATCCTGGCATTGATTTCCTATGGCATTCAGCGCGCGGGTGGAGCCGAAGTGCGGTCGGCGCCGGTCTGGTACTGCGGAGAAGAACACGTTCCGGCTACGGTCCGCTATCCCGCCAGCAGTTTTTACTTGCCCTTCAAACACGCGTTCCAGGGAATCTATCCCAGCGGACAAGTCCATGTACCGAAGTTTCCGGCTCCCCTTCGCCGCGCGCTCGATTTTGACCGGTGGCTGTATACGCCGGTCGTCAAACTTATCGATAGGGCCGCAGACCGCGTGAGCAGAACGCACGTGGGAACCCCGCAGATCTATCTTCTGTGGATCGTGATTGGCGCCGTCATTGTGACGACGATCCTCCTGCTGGTGAGGGGGTGAGGAGCCTGTGTCAAAACCTGGTCCGAGGGTGGCTATGCCGGGCGCTGTCACGAAAATGCTCCCCTCCTCAGATGAGGAGGGGTGGCGCGCCGAGCGCCGGGGTGGTGCTGATTTACCATGTCAAAACCTGGTCCGAGGGCGGCTGTGCCGGGCGCTATCACGAAAATGCTCCCCTCCTCAGATGAGGAGGGGTGGCGCGCCGAGCGCCGGGGTGGTGCTGATTTACCATGTCAAAACCTGGTCCGAGGGCGGCTGTGCCGGGCGGTGTGCGGACTGGGCGCATTATTTTGAAATTACTGCCCTCGCCCCTTTGGGGGAGAGGGGGAACCGCAAGGCGGTGGGTGAGGGGGTTAGTACCGACATGAATGCACTGGGCCAATTCGGAATTAGGCCCTACGGTTTAGACCCCCTCACCCGTCCCGCCCCGGCTGATGAAAGCGCCGGCAGCGGGCCACCCTCTCCCCCAAGGGGGCGAGGGAAGTAGATTCAAATGGACCTCCGCACGAAGGAGGTTGGTTCGGGCACATGTGGTCCGGAAAGGCGAAGCCTTTCCGCACAGCGGGGCGGCAGAGCCGCAGAGACTGCTGCTCCAGTCCGACGTTTTTGCACAGGCGCTGAGGAGATGGGCATGATTATTACCGAGCAGCGGACGGTTACGCAGGTTGAGGAAACAGTCGCCGCACGCAGCGACGAGGCTTTCCTGTCAGGGACGCAACCTCACGCCGATACCCTTCACTTCGTGATCGATAAGAAGGCCATGCGAGCGGTGGTGGACGCGCTGGTCAACGAGTTGGGTGCGCGCTTCATGATTTCGGTGGGCACGGATACCCGATCCCTTACCGGCAACTTCGCAGTTTTACACCTCTTCTCCCTGGACCGTGCGCATCTCTACGTTCTGCTGGAATCTCCCGTGTCCGAAACGGACCTCAAGATTGAATCGATTACCGAGATCATCCCGGGGGCCAATTGGGCGGAGCGGGAATTCCGCGATGCCATCGGAGTGCATCCCGAAGGCCATCCCGATCCCCGCCGCCTGCTCCTGGCCGACGACTGGCCGGAGGGCGTCTATCCATTGCGCAAGGATTTTCCTTATAACTACCGGCCTCCGCGCGCTGAAAATGTAGCTCCGCAACTGCGTGACCCTCCCGCTGGCGCCAGTGTGTTGCCACTGGGGCCGTTCTTCCCGGTCCTGGAGGAACCTTCCTACTGGCGCATGTTCGTCGAAGGTGAAACGGTGGTGGGATGCGACACCCGCCTCTTCTATAACCACCGGGGAATTGAAAAACTCGGTGACAGCGTTTTGACCTACAACGAAATCCCGTATCTGGCCGAGAGAATATGCGGGATTTGCGGCTTCATTCATTCCACCGCCTATTGCCAGGCGGTGGAGAAGGCAGCGGGCATCGAGGCGCCGCGCCGGGCCCGGTTCATCCGCACGATCATGCTGGAGTTGGAACGTATCCATTCCCATCTGCTCTGGTTGGGTATTGCCGGGCACATCATCGGCTTTGAAACGGTGCTCATGCAGACCTGGCGGATTCGCGAGCCTGTGATGTGGCTTTGTGAAGAGATCTCCGGAAACCGCAAAACCTATGGGATGAATACCATCGGCGGGCTGCGGCGCGATCTCTCAAATGAAATGAAGCCCAAGCTCCTGGAGATACTGGCCGAGGTGGAAAAGCAATCCGTGGCAGTTCGCGACGCGGTGGTGGGAGACACCACGCTGCATGCCCGCACCAAGGGAGTGGGCGTGCTCACGAACGACTGGGCGAAAAAAACCTGTGCCGTGGGCCCGCCGGCCAGAGCTTCGGCGGTGGCCATCGACGCGCGGCTCGATCACCCCTACGCGGCGTATGACGAACTCCCCCCCCGGATTGCCACCGAGGTGGCGGGTGATACCTGGGCGCGCGTGCTGGTGCGCATCACCGAGTTGATGGAATCCATTCGCCTGGTGCGCGAGGCTCTGTCGGCAATCCCCGAGGGGCCAATTTGCACGGAGATCAAGGAGGCGATACCGCCGGGGAGAATTGGGGTGTCGGTGGTCGAGGCGCCGCGGGGCGAGGCCGTCCACTTTGTGCTGACGGGCGGTGATAATCGGCCGTATCGCTGGAGAGTACGTGCCCCAACTTATCCCAACTTGCAGGCTCTGCCGGCAATGGTCACCGATGGAAACATCGCGGACGTGCCGATCACGCTGGGGAGTCTCGACCCCTGTTTTTCCTGCACGGAACGCCTGGAGACAGTGGATCGAAGAACGAATGAGGTCAAGGTGTATTCCCGCGCGGAGATTCTGGAGATGTCCAGAAAGAATCCTCGCGGCGGAGGACGGCGATGATCGTTTGGCTCGCTAAGATTCTTCTGCTCTGCTTGCTGAACGTGGCGGCCGCTCTGTTGTTGTCGCCACTTGCGGAAGGCCTTATGCGCAAGCTTCGCGCCACAATCCATTCGCGAATCGGGCCCCCCATCACGCAACCCTATTGGGACCTCTTGAAACTCCTGGGCAAGGAGGACCTGCGAAGTACGGGTGGAATCGTTTACGCGAGCCTGCCGGCTTTCACGCTGGGATCAGTGCTGCTGCTTGCCGCCTTGGTTCCCATGGGAACGGTCGCGCCGCTCGCCTTCGCCGGCGATTTGATTGTGGTGCTCTATGTCGCGGCGATGAGCAGTGTCGCGATTATGTTGGCAGGGTTTGCCAGTGCTAGCCCTTATGCGTCGATCGGCAGTTCGCGCGAGATGATGATGCTTCTATCGGTTGAACCCATCCTGGCCATCGCTCTCACGGTGGGGGCGTTCAAGGCCAGAACCTTGGCGCTGGGCGGCATCGCCGACTGGCAGGTGCAGGACGGACCCAGCATCAGTATGGCGATAGGGGGCGTGGCGTTTTTCCTGGCGCTGCAAGCCGTGGCTGGCAAGTTGCCATTCGACATTGCCGAGGCCGACCAGGAAATCATGGGCGGTCCATTGGTCGAGCAAAGCGGTCCACGCCTGGCGCTCTTCCGCTGGGCGATGTGGGTGAAGCAACTCGTGCTCGCTTTCTTGCTGGTGGAAGTGTTCTTCCCTTGGCCGCACTCTGGAATCTATCTGATCGATCTCGTCACGACCATCGTGAAGGTGCTCGTGGTGCTGGCGCTGGTGACATTGGTCGATGTCGTAAATCCGCGGCTGCGCATCGATCAGGCCATGGGTTATTTCATGCGGGTCGGGGTATCGTCGCTGGCCGCCCTGGCCTTTGCGGTGATTGGGAAGTAGGGCCGAACGCGGCCGTCGGATGTAGCGCTGACCTTGAGGTCAGCACATGCCGGCCTGAAGGTCGGCGCTACATCAACTGAGACTGGCAGGAGGTTACGGTGTTCCTCAGCAAGCTGCGAGAAGCGCTGATTTGCTTGAAGGCCGGACGGGTGACCCTCGGATACCCGTTTGCGCCCCACGATCCCAAACCCGGGTTCCGCGGCAAGATCACGCTCGATGCCGATCTCTGCTTCGGATGCGGCGGATGCGCAAACGTCTGCCCGGCCGGCGTGATTGTGCTGTCGGACGCGGAACAGTACAAAAGGGTGCTGGAGTTTTTCTGGCGCCGGTGCACGTATTGCGGCAGGTGCGAAGAAGTCTGCCCCGAAAAGGCAATCCGCCTCAGCCAACAATTCGAAACCGCCACCAACGCTCCCCAGGACATGTACATGCGGCTGGAGGTTTTCATGGGGCCCTGCCAAAGATGCGGCCGGTGCTTCCCGCCCCCCACGGCGCTTGACCGGATGATGAAAACCGGTTTCAGGGGTGGCGAGGACGGAGGAAGGGCATGAACCCGGAGGCGCTGCACGCAAGTTTAATCGAGACCCTGAGCCTGACCCTGGTGATTACTTCGGTGGCGGCGGTGGAGATGCGGCGGCTCAAGTTTTCGATTGTCGCCTACCTCTGTCAGGCGCTCCTGATTGTGGGTCTGCTCCTGAGCTTTGCGGCGGTCAACCACGCCCTCTACTGGTGGGCTGCCACCGCCCTGGTCACGAAGGCGATCCTTACACCCTGGTTCCTGTTCCGGGCGATTCGTGATGTGGATGACAAGGAATTAAAGCCGGTGATTGGCTTTGGCCCCTCCGCCGTGATCGCCGCCTTGCTGATGTTAGGCTTCTTCCATCTCACCCACGCTCGAACCACGCTTCTCGCGCCCACCGCATTGGGGCAACTCGATGTGTTCCGAACGAATCTGGCGGTGGCGTCCACGGTTTTCGCGCTGGGCCTGTACGCAGTGCTGACACGTCGCGACGCAATCAAAACGGTGATCGGGCTCTGCCTGCTTGAAAACGGCGTACACCTGAGTCTGGTGAGCCTAGCTCCCGGGTTGCCGGAAACCGCGCTCTTCGGCGTCGCGACGGAAGTGGTGGTGACCGTATTCCTTCTCCTGTACGTGATAGGCGGAGTACGAATGGCATTTGGATCCACGGATACGTTTCGGCTGCGGGAACTAAGGTGGTAATCGCGGTCAAACGGTAAGTGCAGAGGGACGACCCTATGGCGAGCGAGCCGCTCAACGAAACATCCGTCCTACCCGCGATTATATTCCTCTTGCCGCTAGCGACGGGCGCAATCATATTCTCGGCAACGCGCCTGGGTCGCGCTTTTCAACAATGGTTATCCGTTAGTACAGCGGCGCTTGTCACCGGGTTGAGCGCTTGGATGGCCTACCGGATCATGCAGGGGGCGGTCCTGACAACCTGGAGCGGCGAACTCCGCGTCGATGCCTTGAGTGCCTTAATGGTGGTCATCATCGGCGGGGTCGGACTGCTCACCTCGATTTACTCCGTACGATACCTCGAGGAGCACCTGGCCAAGGACACGACCGCGCGCCGCCTTCGCATATTCTATGGTCTGCTGATGTGGTTTCTCGGGACCATGTTATGGGGATGCGTCACCAACAACGTGATCATGCTCTACGTCGCCATTGAAGCCACCACACTCACCTCAGGCCTGCTGGTGGCCTTCTATTGGGACCGCCGCGCGCTGGAAGCGGGCTACAAGTACCTCATGTTGCTCACCATTGGGATTACCTTCGCCCTGTTCGGTTGCGTGTTGCTCTACGCCGGTGCGGCGGCCACGGATAAGCTGGGAGGAGCGAGCGCCCTGCTGATCAGCAACATCCGCAACGTGGTGCAATTCATACCCAGCGGCACGGCGGCGATTGCCATCGCGTTTCTCGTGATTGGATTTGGGACCAAAGCGGGCATTGCGCCGTTTCATCCCTGGCTCCCAGACGCGCACGCCGAGGCGCCGACGCCGATTAGCGTGCTGCTGTCAGGCGTGATGATCAAGATGGCGCTGTATGCCCTGGCCCGCACGGTGAGCATCTTCTACCCCGCCTGGCCTCAGGTCACGATCTTCCTCGTGGCGCTGGGCACGTTCACCATGCTGCTGGGCATCATCCTGGCTTTGCCCCAAAACGACCTCAAGCGGCTCCTGGCGTATTCATCCGTAAGCCAGATGGGCTATGTGCTGGTCGGCATCGGGCTTGGGACTTACCTGGGATGTTATGGCGGCCTTTTTCACTTACTCAACCATGCGCTTTACAAGTCACTGTTGTTCATGTGCGTGGGCGCAGTGATGTATGCCACGGGCGCTCGGCGAATCAGCGAGCTGGGCGGGCTCAGAAAGCAGATGCCGATCACGAGCGCCTGTTTCTTTCTAGGGGCACTGGCGATTGCGGGCTTTCCGCCACTCAATGGATTCTGGAGCAAACTGACCGTGTATTTGGCCCTCGCCAGAGCCGGGTTGTGGTGGGCGGCAGTCATCGCCGTCCTGGTGAGTATTTTGACCATGGTCGTGATGGTTCGAGCAGCGTACAGAGTGTTTTGGGGTGACCCAGGATCGAGCAGTAACTCCGCCTCGGTGGTAAGGGAAGTGCCGGCGCGAATGTGGTTCCCCATGGTGTTTTTGGCGGGAATGTGCGGATTGCTTGGAATTTACCCCCAAATGCCATACCCGCTGCTGGACCGCGCGGCGGCAGTGCTGGCTACCCTGCGAAGGTGACGCGATTCTCTGCCTCCCGTCAGCCGATCGTGGTTGATCTATTTGCATGAGGTGCGAGCATGCTAAAAGGTCTCTGCAAGAAGGCGTTTCCCAAAGCGCTTTGGGTGTACCACGCCAACTGCGGGGCGTGCAACGGGTGTGATATCGAAGTTATCAATGTTCTCACTCCTTATTATGATGCCGAGCGTTTCGGGATCAAGCTCGTGGGCTCTCCCCGGCACGCGGATGTCCTCTTGGTTAGCGGCCCCGTCACACGACAGGTTGCGCCGGCGCTCAAGAGGTTGGTAGAGGCCGTTCCCAATCCGAAGCTTACGTTCGCTATCGGCTCCTGTGCGACGGGAGGCGGCTGCTGGTTCGACACCTATAACGTGATGGGAGGCGCAGACAAGGTTATTCCGGTTGATTTTTACGTTCCCGGGTGTCCGCCACGACCCGAGGCCATCCTTTACGGGGTGGCGGTTGCCTTGGGGTTGGCGCCCAAGAAAGTTACCGAGGAAAAGCTGTATCAGGAGACCCTCGAAGAGTTAGCGTGCGGTAAATCCATCGTCACGGGTAAGTGTGTCGACAAAGAATCTTAAGGGGAGGAGAACCATGGAGACTATAACTTTAGAGAAGGTGTTGGGCGAAAATCCATTGCTTAGGGGTATGAAGGAACAACATCTCCGAACCCTCGTCGAGAGCGCAACCGTCGTGAGGTTCGAGCCCGGAGACTTAATCTTCGAAGAGGGTGAACCGGCGCAGCGTTGTTATCTGATTCGGAACGGCAGGGTGGCATTGCAACTTGTTTCCTACCGTGTCGAACCCTTGACGCTGATGACCCTCGAAGAAGGAGACATCATCGGATGGTCGTGGCTTTTTCCGCCCTACCGCTGGAAATTCACGGCCAAAGCGCTCGATGTCACACGGGCCATCTCCTTGGACGGAAGGAGCGTTTGTGCCAGATGTGACGAAGACCACGACCTTGGGTACGAACTCATGAAACGATTTGCGCAAATTATCGAGAATCGCGTAGAGGCACTTTCAGTGCACCTTGTGGCGGTCGAAAAGTAGCGGGCTCGGGTAACCCGAAGTCCCATTCTGTGTGGGCGCGTTACGCCGCAACCGGATTAAAACAGGTGGGTGGGCGCAGTGCGGGGCGTAACAAAATCCGCCTCCTCCCAGGAAAGGCGCGTACGGGCGGAAGTCGCATCCAGCCGTGGCGCCAAGGTCGGGGGAAGAACCAAAACCCAATCTGATCCCATCGATGGAGGAGGGGCATCATGGAAACTCTACAAGGTATTCTGAGTGCGCATCCGTTTTTCCATGATCTGCCCGCGCGACACATCGAGACCATCGTCGGCTGTGTTTCCAACGTGCGCTTCGAGGCTGGAAAGATTATTTTCCAGGAAGGCGAAGAGGCCAATCATTTCTACTTGATCCGCCAAGGGAAAGTGGCGCTGCGGATACATTCCGAACGACGTGGCCCCCTAACTATCCTAACCCTCCACGCCGGTGAAATCCTGGGGTGGTCTTGGCTTTTTCCTCCTTACCGTTGGAAGTTCTCCGCCCAAACAATCGAGGGCACTCGCGCCTTTGCCGCGGATGGAAAGTGTCTTCGCGAAAAAGCCGAACGCGACCACGATCTGGGTTACGAACTCCTGAAACGATTCGCGCATGTCGTCGAGGAGCGCCTTGAGGCCACGCGGCTACAGCTCTTGAATGTCTACCAAGATCAATGATTGATCAAAACTCAATCGCTTCCTAAAAAGGAAGAAGCGTTGGCCTCTTTCCGGTGCGGACCGCGCCAGTCCTCGATTTTACCAACAATTGCATCTCCGTCGTTTCGCGCCAGACCTGGGTAGACTCTCCCGCTTGCGGCGGTATAAAATCCCGGTCAGCTCAGTTGAACCGTGATGTCAGTGGGGGAACCCTCCCGTCCATGTGTGGTTATGAATGCCCCTACCCACCGCTGTGTTAGAATCCGCTGGTGCATTCTGACCCTTAAGCGAGGAGGAATTATGTCCAAGCAGGAAATTTCCCGTCGTGAGTTCATCGGGCGCACCGTAGGGGGCGCGGCAGCAGCCAGCCTGGGATTCGGGGCGCCGGCACTTGGCCGTGCGACGTTGCCCAACGATAAGATCATGGTGGGCGTGATCGGGGCCGGCATCCGCGGGCTCGAAAACATGCAGAGCTTGTTGGATGCGGGCGCCAATGTGGCCATGGTCTGTGACCTTTACGACGGCCACCTCCGTCGCGCGCAGGAAATCCAGGCCAACACCCCGACAACGCGTGACTATCGCCGAGTGCTTGATCGCAAGGATGTCGATGCCGTGTTGATTGCCACTTCCGACCACTGGCACAAGCCGATTGCCGTCGAAGCCATGAAAGCCGGCAAGGATGTTTACTGCGAAAAGCCCATGACGCATACCATTCCCGAAGCGCTGGAAATGGTGAAGGTGTCAAAAGAGACCGGCCGCGTGGTGCAGGTGGGCAGCCAGAGCCTGAGCATGCAGTCCACGGCCTGGGGCAAGCAGCACCTGGACGCGGGCGACATTGGCAAGGTCTTCATGGTGCAGTGCGAGATTTATCGGCCTGACCCCGTGGGCGCGTGGAAGTATCCCGTGCCGCCCGACGCCACGCCGCAGACGGTCGACTGGGAGCGTTACCTGGGTAATGCGCCCCAGCGGCCTTTCGACGCCGCGCGCTTCTTCCAGTTCCGCAATTGGTGGGACTACGGCACCGGCATCGCGGGCGACGAGTACGTCCACCTTCTCTCGCGTGTTCACTACTTGATGAACGTCCAGTATCCCCTGAGCGGCGTCGCGAACGGGGGCATCTACAAGTGGACCGGCGACCGCGAAGTGCCCGACATCCACAACACGCTTTACGACTATGGCACTTTCCAGGTGGTGGTGACGGCGAATCTGGTCTCCAACTGGGACGGCGGTGAGATTGTGCGCTTTATGGGCGACAAGGGTACGGTGGTGCTGACCGAGGAGTCCGCAGAGTTCAAGCCGTACGATGAGGGATGGGAGTTCAGCTATCCGCTGGAGTCCTGGCCCAAGGACACCAAGGATGCGTTCATCGCGGCGCGCAAGGACGACCCGACGGCGGATGTCGGTACTTATGCAAAACAGCCGCACCGCCAGCCGCAATCCATGCGCCAGACCGCCGAGGGCACCGTGGATCACATGCGCAACTGGTTCGAGGCTATCAAGACGCGGACGCAGCCGATCGAAAATGTGGATTTTGGCTGCGGTACCGCGGTGGCATGCCATATGGCCAATATCTCTTACCACGAAAAGCAGCGAGTGTTCTGGAACGCGGAGAAGGGCGAACTTACCGGCGACAAGGGCCCGGTCGACATGCACTGGCCGGGTGGGACGAAGGCTGCGAACTAATCCCGGCGCCACAAAACACCGTCAAGCTGAGCGGAGCACCGAACGGCTTCCGCTCCGCATACTCCCGCGGGCCAAGGTCCCTCCCGACGGGGGTCGCGGTAGCGACGGTGGTTACCCACCGCCCCCTGTCGTTCGCCAATACCACGTCAGGCTGAAAACAATTGACATTTTCTAGTGTCGGCCCTCACCCTAAACGCCATGTTAGCATTGCTTAGCTCGCTGATTTGTCTTTTCCTTTCACCCGCTAAAACACACGCGAGCGGGAGCATACTCAGAACGTACCGAACACCATGTATGGGTTGTCAACCCGAAACCGTCACCAAATCACCGCGGCTGCGATTGGCACTTCGTACGTGGTTTGGGCTTGCTGCACACTCTGGCGGCTGGGACTGAATAGAGAAGCTGTCCATGCTCAGCCCATATGAAAGTGAGCACAAGATTCCTGTTCTCGCAGGAGGACTGGTGTGAGAAACCTTCCCTGACCTGCTTCTGCCATGAGTGCTTCGTGGAAACAGGCGGGAGAGTCTAAAGAACGGGTAGCCCAAATTGGAAGCAGACGCGCATGGTGGCCCACACGAACGCGGTGTTTACAGCTTTGGTAGGCCAAGACGCGCCAGGCTGTCTTGAGGGGGTCTAATATCGAATCGGATCCCCTGGGCTTCGTTGCTTGCGTCCAGAGGCAGCACTTCCCCGGCAGCGTGGAGCCAGCGGCTCTGCGCTCCATCCACGGTCCCGGCCATAGGAGGGCGTTTCTTAGTCGGACGCGATTATGACCATGGTATAATGACTATGATAAGGAGTCCTGGATGAAAACAATGGCAGCGGGTTCGTTCAAGGCACATTGCCTTGCGGTCATGGACGAGGTTCAGGCCAAGAGACAGACTGTAGTGATCACTAAACACGGCAGGCCCGTGGCGAAGCTTGTCCCCGCCGGCAAAGGTACAGACGAGATCTACCACTTCCTCCGTGGCAAGGGGGCGGTTATCGGCAACGTCATTTCGCCCGCTATCGAAGACTGGGGGAACCTCAAGTGATTCTCGTCGACACACACGTAGTCGTCTGGCTGGCGTTTGATCCAAGCCAGCTCTCCAGGAAGGCAAGAACCGCCATCGACAAGGCGCGTGCGAAGGGAGATGGCGTGGCAATTTCCGATATCACTCTCTTGGAGTTGACAACCCTCGCGAGTAAAGGACGCATCCATCTCGACATCAGCCTGGAATCCTTCTTGAGTGAAGTCGAGAGCCGATTCGTTGTCCTGCCAATCACTGGCCGTGCCTGTGTGCGCGCCCATGGACTCCCCGCAGCTTATCCCAGTGATCCGGCGGATCGAATGATCGGGGCTACCGCGCTGGCTGAGGCCCTACCTCTGGTTACGGCCGATCGTGATATCCGTCGGTCGAAAGCGCTTCACACGATCTGGTGAGAATGACCAGGCTTACCGACTTTCGCATTCAATGAGCGCAGGTAACCCTTCATTCAAGGCCAATCCCGACCGTTTCACTGAAAGGCGCGGTTCTGGCGGAATCGGTCACCTTGCTGCACACTCTGGCAGCCGGGACTGTGTAGAAAAGCTGCCCACGCTCTGCCATGTTCGTGAGCACAGAGGGTCACGAGGCTTTCGAGCGCGTCATTTCCCCGCTGGCTACTCTTGATCTTGTGGTGGACCTGGAAGTTTTCCAGCGAGCCCCACTTCTGACATCGCCAACTGTCTCGCTCCAGGACCTGCTTCATCAACCGCCGGTAGATCTGCTGCTTTCCCAGCTTGATCCGCTTGACTTTATTCAACATCTTCCGGGGGTCTCCAATTTCCATCTTGCGATTTGGCCAACAAGATGCGCCTGATACTCCCGCGGCAGCAGATGCACGAGGTGGTGGATCATCATCAAGATCTCCTCGGGTGTCGACTCCTCACCTCTCCCCGCCAGGAAATCTGCACACACCAGTTCCAGGCAGTACCTCCGCGAGCGCGTGGAAAACCTTGCCTCCCTGCTTAGCACTTGATAAGATGCTTTTCAGGTGCGTAGAAATGATTGACGTAGCCCAGGACATCCATCCTCTGACGACCTTCAAACGCCAAACGGCCCGGTTCGCCCGCCTGCTCAAGAAAACCCATAGGCCCCTGGTATTGACTGTGCAGGGCAAAGCGCGCTTCGTCGTGTTCGATGCCGAAGCTTATGAAGAGTGGAAAGATCGCTTCGAAACCATCGAGGCCGTGAACGAAGCCCTGGCGGAAAAGGGGGAGGGCCGTCCTGCTAAACAGGTTCATGCACAATTGAGAAAGAAACACTTTGGCGTACCGCGTCCTATATCGAAAGCGGGCTGAGCGGGACCTCGACGGGATCGCTCGGGGCGCGACGCGGGAATGGTTCGACGGACTGTGCGATGCCATCGAGAGCCTCGCGGAGTTCCCTGTGGGTCTGCGCGGAGGAAGCATGGAGGTCTGGCTTGCCGTGCCAGTGCTTTTCGCTTAACATTCTGGGCGCAAAACGGTAGAAAGCAAATAGCACACGTCCATTTAGGTCAACAATCCCATGACGTTTTCGTCGACCTACCAACTGCTCGAGAGTCACGCTCGGCTTTCGCCTGATTCAGAGGCGATCCTGGCGCCGGGGCGTACTCCGTTAACCTTCGGGCGGTTGATCACACAGGTCCATGAGGTTGTGAATTGCCTGAGCTCGTTCGACATCCATCGCAACGACAAGGTGGCGATCGTCCTGCCCAACGGTCCAGAGATGGCGGTGGGGGTTCTTTCAATTGCCTGCGGCGCCGTAGCCGCCCCGCTGAATCCGGCCTATGGCGCCTCCGAATTTGAATTCTACCTGTCGGACTTGGAGGCCAAGGCGCTAGTAGTCCAAGCCGGAGTGATCTCACCCGCCATTGAAGTAGCCCGAAGGCGTGGAATTCGTGTAATCGAAATTGCCCCGAAATGGGAAGATGCGGCAGGACTTTTCAGTTTTCAGGGAGTCAGCCCCACGCCCGCGTCCCCTCCCGGAACTGTTGAGGCGGAGGACATCGCCCTTGTGCTCCATACTTCTGGAACCACGTCACGGCCGAAGATGGTTCCGCTCACCCACCAGAACCTGTGCGCCTCCGCCGACCACATCCGCAACGCGCTGGCACTCACTCCGTCCGATCGGTGCCTGAACATCATGCCGCTTTTCCACATTCACGGTCTCGTGGCATCGGTCTTGTCTTCACTGTGCGCCGGGGCAGGAGTAGTCACGACGCCCGGCTTTGATGCGCCACGCTTTTTCGACTGGGCGGCCGCTTTCCAACCGACCTGGTATACCGCCGTGCCAACCATGCACCGGGCAATTCTGGCCCGCGGTGCTCAGAACCACCAAGCCATCCACCGGGAGCGCTTGCGATTCATCCGCTCCTGCTCTTCTCCGCTTTCCCCCACGCTGATGGCGGAGCTGGAGAGTGTGTTCGGCGTCCCGGTTGTTGAGGCTTATGGAATGACCGAGGCCGCCCACCAGATTGCATCCAGCCCGCTTCCGCCCAAAATCCGCAAGCCGGGTTCCGTGGGCGTGGCGACCGGCACAGAAATTGCCATCATGGAAAAAGGCGGCGCGCGACTGCTGGCACAAGGTGAAGTGGCTGAGATCGTTGTGCGTGGGCCGAACGTCATGCACGGTTACGCCCATCAGGTTGCAGACCAGGCCTTCACTAATGGCTGGTTCCGCACGGGAGACCTGGGCCGCCTGGACGCGGACGGCTACCTCTACATCGAGGGCCGCATCAAGGAGATCATCAATCGGGGGGGCGAAAAGGTCTCGCCACGCGAGGTGGAAGAGGTCTTATTGCAGCACCCGGCTGTCGCCCAAGCAGTGGTCTTTGCCATGCCAGATAAGTCACTTGGGCAGGAGGTAGCGGCAGCGGTTGTCCTCCGCGATACAAGTGTCACTGAAAAGCAGCTCCGCCAGGTCGTGGCCGCACGCCTGGCCCACTTCAAGGTCCCCCGCCGCATCCTCGCGGTCAATGCCATCCCGCTGGGGCCGACAGGCAAACCCCAGCGAATCGGCTTGGCGGAAAAGCTGGGCTTGGTGGAGCAGGCGGTGGCTGTTTCCGACCAATCAAGCGAGAGCGTGGCTCCGCGCACACCCGCAGAGAAATTCCTTGCCGAGATCTGGTGCGAGGTGCTTAGGATCCCTTCCGTCGGCATCCATCAGCGCTTTCTCGACCTGGGCGGTGATTCGCTGCTGGCTGCGCGGACCGTCGCTCGCGTGTGCCAACAGTTGGACGTGGACATTACTTTGCTCGACTTCCTGGATGCACCGACGATTGCGGACCAGACTCTGGTGCTGGGTGCCAAGCTGCAGCTAGAAGGCGAGAGAGTGAGTCGCGACGAGACCGAGCGGCCATCCTCAAATTAGGTTGCAGGATTGAAATCTTTGTGAAAAGCACGGATGCCATCCCGCCCGAGCCTGAGGACACTCCCCGGCAGGAATCCACGCAGCTCGATGCAAGTTGGCGGGAGAAGCTCCAGTCCCGCCGCGTTCCCCGCGTTATTCCGCGGCTGGCTGACCGGGGCTCTCTACCGCTTTCGTTCGCGCAGGAGAAGCTCTGGCTTTTCGACCAGTTGGAGCCAGGGAGTCCCGCATATAATCGCCCGTTCGCCCGGCGTCTGACGGGGTCACTTGACGAGGCCGCCCTCCGGCAGGCCCTGCAAACCATCATCGATCGTCACGAGGTTCTGCGCACGCGCTTCTTTACCCGCGACGGTCAACCTGCACAGGTTATATCTGCAAGCCTGGCTCTGGACCTGCGCCTAATTGAGCTCTCTAAACTGGCTCCCACCGAGCGCGAGTCGCATGCCAAGGGATTGGCCACGGAGGAGGCTCTCCGGCCCTTCGATTTGGCCAAGGATCCCCTTTTGCGAGCCACGCTCTTCCGGCTATGCGAGCAGGAGCACGTCTTGCTCCTCGTATTCCACCACATCGCTTTTGACGCATGGTCAGCCCGGGTCTTTGCCGACGAGTTCGCAAATCTCTACGGCGCATTAACTACGGGGAGTTCGCCTGCACTCGCGGAGCTCCCAATCCAGTATGGGAATTTCGCTCTCTGGCAGCGTCAGCGCGTGGGCGGCGAACTGCTCGAACGCCAGCTTCTTTACTGGAAAAAGCAATTGAGCGGCTGCGTTCCCGTGGACCTAACGACGGACCGGCCCCGTTTAAGCGCTCAGTCGCACCAGGGCGGATGTGCCGAAGTCCTCTTGCCGGAGCGGCTCGCCGATGCTCTGAAAGCACTGGGCCGGCAGGAGAATGCCACGCTGTTCATGCCACTCCTGGCGGCCTTCCAGGTGCTGCTCTCGCGTTATACGGGATCTGAAGATATAGCCATCGCATCGATGACAGCAGGCCGGAATTGGGTGGAGACGGAGAAGTTGATCGGGCTCTTCCTCAACACTCTAGTTCTTCGGACAAACCTGTCGGGTAATCCCACATTTCGGGAACTGCTCGGGCGTGTTCGCGAGACCTGCCGCGGCGCTTACAGCCACCAGGATTTGCCGTTTGGGCAAGTACTGGAGACTCCGCGCCCGGATCGAAACCTGAGCACAACGCCCTTTTTCCAGGTGGTATTTAATCTTGAAAACCTGCCTGAGGAAAAGATCGAGATTCCCGGCCTGCAGGTGAGTGAGTTCGAGTTCGAGGTCCCGGTTGCGCCCTGCGATCTCACCCTTGAGATCCTCCCCAGGGGCCGGGAGTTGAAGTGTTCTTTCGTTTACAACGCCGATCTTTTTGATCAGGGCACGATCGAGCGCATGGCTAGCCACTACCGTACGCTGCTCGGGGCCATCGTCACCGAACCCGACGCTCACTTGGCCTCGCTTCCCTTGCTGACTCCCACCGAGCGGAATCAGATTCTGGTGGAATGGAATCGTACGAACGTAGAGTATCCGCGAGATTCGACCCTTCAGGAACTGTTCGAGGCGCAGGCCGAGCGACGGCCGGAAGCCGTGGCGGTTACCTTGGAAGAGCACCGTCTGACCTATGCAGCATTGAACCGTCAGGCCAATCGGCTAGCTCATCAACTTCGAGGCTGGGGCGTTGGATTGGATACCCGAGTGGGGCTCTTCGTGGATCGCTCGCTGGAGATGGTGGTAGGACTACTGGGAGTTCTCAAGGCGGGAGGTACAGTTGTTCCTCTGGACCCTACCTATCCGAAAGAACGATTGGCTTTCATGTTGGGGGATTCGGGAATTAAGGTATTGTTGACCCAGGAGCGACTGAAACATGGGCTGCCTCAACAGGACCTAAGGGTGGTCTGGCTCGACAGGTTAGAGGATTCCGACCCCGGGGCCGATAATCACAATCCCCGCTTCGAAGTGAAGCCCGATCATGTGGCCTACGTGCTGTACACCTCTGGGTCCACAGGAACCCCGAAGGGAGTCGAGGTTCTCCACCGCGGCATTGTGCGCCTGCTGTGTGGAACGGATTACATCCACTTCGGGCCGGATGAGGTGTTTCTCCAGTACGGCTCGATTTCCTTCGATGCGAGCACCTTCGAGATTTGGGGCGCCCTCCTGCACGGAGGGCGCTGCGTGCTTATTCCGCAGCGTATCCCGGATCTGGGGCAACTCCGCGCCGTAATCAAGAAAGAGAAGGTGACGACCTTGTGGTTTACGCCTTCGCTGTTCAGCACGGTGATTGATGCCGCTCCGGATGCACTCTTACCCGTTTCGCAGTTGCTCGTGGGAGGGGAGGCGCTTTCCGTTCCTGATATTTGTCGTGCCTTGTCGCTGCTGCCCAACACGGAGTTGGTAAACGGGTACGGGCCGACGGAGAGCGCAGTTTTTGCATGTTGCTATCGGATTCCCCGCAACCAAAGCCCCTTGGCCAGATCGATTCCCATCGGCAGGCCCATCGCCAACACCCGCGTGTACATTCTCGACCGGTATTTGCAGCCTGTCCCAATCGGGGTTGCCGGCGAATTATGCATCGGGGGAGATGGGCTGGCCCGTGGGTACCTGAACCGGCCCGAGGTTTCCTGTCAGAAATTTATTCCTGATCCCTTTAGCATCCAACCTGGGGCTCGTCTCTACAAAACCGGCGACTTGTGCCGCTACTTGCCGGACGGCAATATTGAGTTCTTGGGCCGCCTTGATAATCAGGTAAAGGTTCGGGGTTTCCGCATTGAATTGGGAGAAATCGAGTCGGCCTTGGCAGAGCACCCGGCAGTATCGGCCGCGGCCGTCGTGGTTCGGGAGGAGAGCCCGGGCGGAAAGCGCCTGGTAGCTTACGTGGTGCCCCGTTGTCCGGAAAGTGCGCCCGCCTGGAAAGCGTTGCGGGATTTTCTAAAGCAAAAGCTGCCCGACTATATGGTGCCCTCCGACTACACAACCTTGAAGGCCCTGCCCCTTACCTCGAGTGGGAAGGTTGACCGCCGGGCGCTACCCGTTGAGAGCCGACAGTTACGGGTTGAGGATCGCTACGTTGAGCCCCGCGACGTGCTTGAATGGCAATTGGCAGAAATCTGGGAAGAGCTTCTCGACGTGCACCCGATTGGTATCCAGCACGACTTCTTCGATTTGGGCGGTCACTCTCTCCTTGCCGTGCGCATGATGGGCCGGATCGTGGAGGCCTGCGGCAGGCGACTTCCGCTCTCAACCTTGTTTGCCGAGGCAACCATTCAACATCTGGCAGAGTGCCTGCGAGCCGAGAGTAGTAAAGAGATGAAGTCGGCGATCGTGCCCATTCAACCCGGAGGTTCTCATGTGCCTTTCTTTTTCCTCCATGGCGATTCGACGGGTGGGCTCTACTGCCGGAAATTGGCGCGGTTGCTCGGCCCCGACCAACCGTTCTTTGGCGTAATGCCAAATGGGTTCGGCGGCGAGCCATTACTTCCTAGTGTTGAAGCGATGGCTGAGGAGAATATCCGGCACCTGGTCGCACTTCGGCCTCAAGGTCCTTATTTGCTGGGCGGCTTCTGCAACGGCGGGAATGTAGCCTATGAGATGGCGCGGCAGATGGTGCAGCAGGGTCGCGAGGTAGGATTGGTGATTCTGCTCGACACTGCAGTTCCGGCGCACTTCGGCTGGCTGAAGGCGTTGATCCGCAGCGTGGGCTGGCTGGCCAGGGTCGATGACAATGGGCAGGATCTTGCCTACGGCCGGGTTCGCAATCATGTGTTAC
Organism: uncultured Acidobacteriota bacterium; assembly: GCA_963804995.1. Classification (GTDB taxonomy): domain Bacteria; phylum Acidobacteriota; class Terriglobia; order UBA7540; family UBA7540; genus Bog-366. Next base: position 743,912 of record CAWDSK010000005.1, on the reverse strand, counting down.
GCGCCAAAGCCGCGTTGCGCCAGGGCATGGGGGCACTCGTTGCTCTCCCTTTGCAGACGGCGAGGAGAAAGGTTCTGCGGCTGCTGGGGACTCCGCCCGAGGAGTTGGGTGTCCCCTCCCCGGCTTTCGATGATCCCCTGGAGTCTCTTCGTGATCTACGGTTTGGTGCCATCTTGATGAACTACCGCCCAAAACCTTTGCAGGGCCGCATCGTGCTGTTACGGACCAAGTCCCTGCTACACGAATATCCGACTGACCCCACGGCCGGCTGGGGGAGGTTGGTCTCGCAGGTGGATGTTCACGAGCTGCCGGGCGATCACGTTACCTGCCGGACACAGCATATCGGTGTGGTGGCCGACTACATTCGAACTTACCTGGGTGCTTTTCAGGGAGAGGGCCAACTCACCCAGACTCACCTTGGGCCCACATGACGAATCGAACGATGGAACATACCGTGTCCTTATGGCAGGCTGTGCTTGAGCCGGCCACGTTGCGCGATGACGAAGTGCATGTGTGGCGCGCTGATCTCGATGTTGGTTCAACTGCGGTCCTGCAGATGCGTGAGACGCTATCAGCAGACGAGCAGGCAAGGGCGGAGAAATTCTACTCCCCCACGGACGCTGCCCGTTACATTGCCGCGCGAGGGACCCTTCGTGCTTTGTTGGCTCGGTATCTGCGGACTAGTCCTGGTGATTTGCGATTTTGCGGTGGTGCCCACGGCAAACCGGCCTTGGTCCCCGGCAGTGGAACCGAGTACTTACGCTTCAACCTTTCTCATTCTCACGGGCTTGCGCTCTTCGCGTTCGCTTGGCGCCGCGAAGTGGGCGTTGATCTGGAGCGTGTCCATCCATTCCCGAACAGCGACCGTGTGGCGGAGCGCTTCTTTTCAGCCCAGGAGGTCACTGCGCTCCGCGAGCTTCCGAAGATTGCTCAAACCGAAGCGTTCTTTCAGTGCTGGACACGCAAGGAAGCGTACATCAAAGCCCGGGGCGAAGGCCTCAGCATCGATCTTGCCAGCTTCGCAGTTTCGCTCGCTCCAGGCCAACTAACCAACCTGCCCATCAACAACAATGACAACACCGAAGCCGGCCAATGGTCTCTTTGCGCCCTGGCCCCAGGCGCTGGGTACGTTGCGGCCGTTGCAGCAGAAGGAGCGGATTGGTCTCTGGTCTTATGGCAGTATAGTTACAGGCCAGGCCTACTGCAAAGACCCCAAGAGATTGTCTGCCCCCATTGACCAGTGACCGCAGATCTTCAACTCCGGAGATTCCGGCAGGCAGGATCTTCACTTTTTTCGTGGCGTGGGCTTGCTGCACACTCTGGCGGCTGGGATGGTGTAACTCAACTGCCCGTGCTCTTCCATGTGGCAGTAAGCACATAGGGTGACAAGATTATCTAGGGAATCGTTGCCCAGATGGCTCCTCTTTATCTTGTGGTGGATTTGGGTAGTCTCTCTTTGGGTCCTCCTTCACGAATCAAATGGGTCTGAATTGATTGATACTGGCGGAGAGATTACCACCCCCTGGGGGTCTTGCTAGGTAATCTCTTGCCTCGGATCCATCTATTATTCAAAGCGTTAGCACTCCTCATCCTGGTGCCCCGAAGTAGACTGTCTCGCAAATGCATTCCGTCCGTCCCGCCGAGCTCCCGTCGGCCCCCGAAGGCCTCTGGCTGTTTCAACATCATTGGATAGCCTATTTACATTGTCTAACCTTAACCAATTTCGCGATTAACCAGCGGGTCCTGCATGGCTTTATTTACTTCGATCGCAGCCGCCTAGGTCCGGGTTTCCTGACTTTAGATCTCTGGCCTTCGTAGTTTCAGCGCTCCGCTTCATAAGACGTATGACGCCACTCGGGTCACCATTGCTCGCCAAAACCTGAGCACCTGCGATGTCAGCCCAATGCGCAACGTATTCCGATGCTACCGATCTGGCTTCCTGCCTGATTTCGTCTAGGTTTATTTGAACTTCCCGACGTACATGGCCTAGCCACTTGCTGTCCATGGCCCAAATCTCTAGGTTGAACGGCACGTCCTTTTTGAGGCATTCCCTCTGGATAGTGACCGCGTTGGTATATGTTCCGAGCAGTTTCTCCGCATCCCTAGTCCGGTCAGCGAGAGCTTCACCCGTGTCCTTCCACAAAATGGGGTGGCCCTCGAAACCTTCTGTCACCATTTGATCGTGAGCGATTCTAAGGGCATAAAGAGTTTTCAGCAGCCTCCGTACTTCCTGCTTCCACTCCTCGTGTTGTTGTCCGCTACCTAACCTCACTTCTTTGTTAATACTAAAGGGCACACTTTTAGCGGAAATCCGACCGGGAACTCCCTTGGGCAAAATGAGCCAACGATGAAGGAGTTCTTCGCCAAAGCTAGCGCGAATCTTATACTGCATCCGGCCGAGGAGCCAAAAATAGAGCGGAAGGGTATCCTTGACTTTTCCCTCAACACTTTCGTTGATTGTGACAAGCATCTTGAGCCGCCACGCCACGTCCCAATAGGCTTCGATCACTGCTTTATTGATCTCATTCTCATCGGGGCGTTGATCCTTCAGTGCCCTGAGGACATTGTGTTGGACTTTTTCAATTAGCTCGTCATTAGCGGACGCGCCAGCCGGATCCTCGAGGCACCAGATTGAGCACTCAAGCGCCGAATTGAATCGCTCCAATAAGCTCAGCACATAGGCAATCGCCTCTTGGCTGGGTGTCATGGCCATTTCTAGCCTTTTCAATCTCATGTCACTGTTTTTTGCCATCGTTATCCTCCGTACTTCGGGTTTCGAAACTGAAGGTTCGGTCCGGCGCGGAAGGACCTAAGAAAGGCACCCTTTGTGAGGGCGGCTGCTTGAGAATCCCCTCAAGAGTGGTGATCCGCTCTTCCATGGGTCCTCTCTCCATCGCCTTGAGCAGAACTCCAGAAATGTACGCAACGGAATTGGCCACCCTTGGGTCAATTTGGCCCCGGCGGACTTGGTTCAGCGTTTGTCCCAGAATCTCCACGACATCGGAAATCTTGCGAACCTGCCAATCTGGCGTTTCAAGAGGCAGAACCGCAGCTTGGCGGCTGCGGGCTATTCCGCCCGCCCGCTGCGCCGCCTGTCGCTCGTGCGCTTTCGCCGGATCATGAAAGTAGCAAAAACTCGATCCATTGATTACCCTAACTTTGCAGCGACTACCGTCCGCCTTGGTTTTCTGGCAAGTGCGATCCCTACTATTTTTCACGGTTTTCACTCCTCCTAACTCGAAACCCATGTAGAAATGGCAGTGGGCAACACGGGTCCGGCGATAAAAACCTCGATTGGGATTTTTTGGATTTGATTTCGTCCGGCGAGAATACGCACATACATCTACTCATACCTAGAACGCTACCGGACACCATATAGCGTTTGTCAACTCCAAATTGTTACCAAATCATTGCGGGTGGGATTGGCACTTTGTACGTGGTTTAGGCTTGCTGCAGATTCTGGCGGCTGGAATGGTGTAGCTCAGCTGCCCATGCTCAGCCATGTGGCAGTGGGCGCAGAGGGTCACAAGGTTATTGAGGGAATCGTTGCCCAACTTGCTCCGCTTGATCTTGTGGTGAACCTGAAGATTCTCGACCGAGCCGCACTTCTGACATCGCCACCCGTCTCGCTCCAGCACCTGCTTCATCAACCGCCGGTAAACCTGCCTTCCAAGCTTGATCCGCTCCACTTTCTTCAGCGTCTTCCGGCTGTCTCCAGTTCCCTGCCCCTGGTTTGTCCGGCAAGACGCGCCTGGTACTCCCGCGGCAGGAGATCCATGAGGCGGTGGATCACCATCAAGATCTCCTCTGGCGTCGACTCCTCACCCCTCCCCGCCAGAAAATCTGCGCACACCAGTTCCAGACAATAACCGCGCGAGCGCTCCGTCCCCATCATCCGCGAGGCCACGTACAGAGCCCTTTCCACCATCGGCATCTGGCTCTCGTGTCGAGTTTCCCACCTGGGAATGGCGGATCGGCTCCCGCCCCGCCCTCCCGCCGGGACTTTCCATTCCGACGAGCGGGCGAGCTTTGGTGCGCGGTTAGGATGTTGTGCGAGAAGTCTGGAAGGTGCAAGCAAAGAGGCTGATCAGCCGGCTATGCGCGCGGTTGGTGACACATGTCCTTCCGGGATTCTCGTGAAGAAATGGCCAGGGATGCGCAGCAAGCAATCGACTACAAGACACCAGGCTCGCGCGACGCGGAACGCGAGCGGTTGTAATACGCCGTAGCAGATGGTAGTCTTCTATATAGTAGGGAGTGGCCGGCAATGAGTCGAACCTATCAAGTCGAGGCGCACTGGGATTCCGAGGCAGGGGTTTGGGTCGCGGAGAGTGAAGACATTCCAGGCTTGGTGGCAGAAGCCGAGTCAATGAATGCCTTGATTGAGAAGGTTCGCGTTTTAGTGCCGGAGCTTTTTGAGCTAAACGGCGGGCTGGAACCGGGGCAAAAGGTAGTCAACGTTCTGGTTCGCGCCCATAGTGAAGAAACTGCTTTGGTGTCCGTCGAGTCCTGATGGCGAGCTACACGCCGAAACTGAAGGAAATCCTTCGCGCCCACGGATGTTATTATGAGCGTCCAGGACGTGGCGATCACGAGATTTGGTACAGCCCGACTACTCAGCGATAATTCCCGGTAGACCACAAGATTCTATCCCGCCATACCGCCAACGCAGTCCTGAAGCAGGCTGGCATCCCCAAGCAGTTCTGAATTTATCGATGGAGTCGTTGCCCAACTGGCTCCTTTTGATCTTGTGGTGCACCTGCAGGTACTCTACTGACCCACACTTCTGACACCGCCATTCGTCGCTCTCGAAAACCTGCTTCATCAAGCACCGGTAAATCTGCTCTCCGGCTTGATCCGCTTCAATTCCTTCAGCATCTTCCGGCTGTCTCCAATTCCCTGCCCTCGCCCTGGCAAGCTAGACGCGCCTGATACTCCCGCGACAGCAGATGCACGAAGCGGTGGATCACCATCAAGATTTCGTCAGGTGAGGACTCCTCCCCCCTCCCCGCCAGAAAATCCGCGCATACTAGTTCCAGGCAATACCCCCGCGAGCGCTCCGTCCCCACCATCCGCAAGGCCACGTACAGCGCCCTTTCCACCACCGGCAACTGACTCTCAAACAGCTTGAAGTAAACCATCTGGTGGGGCTCGTACTCCTCCCCTGTGAAGTACTTGTGCACCGCTCCCTGCAACTGCTGCTTCGTGGATCCCGGACGGTCTGCTATGAACATGACTTGCCCTTCGGGGATTTTATGGTTATATTACTGGATATCGGAGCACGCGATGAGCGACACATCACAAAAACGAGCGTTGAGGAACTACCGCCAACGCCTCAACCACCGAGGCATGGCTCGTTTCGAGGTGCTGGGGCTCAAGACGGATCGTCACCTGATTCGTTCTCTGGCCAAGCGGCTCGCGGAGCAAGGGCCGGACTCTACGCGGGTTCGTGACGCGGTCCGCCGGAGTATCTCCGGCGAAACACCGAAAAAGGGAGGCATCCTTACGGCCTTGCGCCGGTCGCCTTTGGTGGGTGCCAATCTCCACTTCAGCCGTTCGGTCACGGGCGGCCGTAAGGTTGATCTGTGACTCGCTATCTCCTCGACACTAATGTTATCAGCGATGCCACCAAGCCCGTGCCGTCGCAATCTCTGATCACCTGGATGTCTGAACAAGCTGACCAGGAGCTGTTCATTTCCTCCCTGACCGTCGCCGAGATCTGGCGGGGGGTGCTGGAAAGGCCCGCCGGAAAGAAGCGAAGGCAGTTGGAGAGATGGTTCGCGGGCCCCGAAGGGCCGCTCGCACTGTTCGCCGGTCGCGTGCTTCCGTTTGACGAGAAAGCAGGTCTCCTCTGGGCGCGGCTGATGGCCGAGGGGAGGGCGAGGGGCACGCCGCGGAGCGCGCTCGACATGATCGTCGCCGCCGTGGCCAAAGCGAATGATTGCATCGTGGTCACCGCCAACGAAAAGGACTTTGACGGTATGAAGGTCGTTAATCCTTTGCGAGCGGCGAAGTAAGGAATTCATTCCGCTCAACCTCTGGAGCTCGTCTCTCGCTACTTGCTAAGGACCACGGACTGTTGACTCCAGAAATTACTGCCGGCCGGGTCCTCACCTCCTTCGTGGCTTGGGCTTGTTACACACTCTGACCGCTGGTCCCGTATAGTAAAGCTGCCCATGCTCTTCCATGTGGCAGTAGGCACACAGGGTGACGAGGTTATCGAGGGAGTCGTTGCCCAATTGGCTTCTCTTGGTCTTGTGATGGACCTGGAGTTTCTCCAGCGAGCCGCACCTCTGACATCGCCATCCGTCTCGCTCCAAGACCCGCCCTATCATCTTTTACGCGGGCTTTAACCTCTTTGCTCTTTATGAGCCTCGAAATCAACCCGGGTAAAGTGAGTTCGCGAGCTTTCCGGGAATTTCGAAACTAAGAATGAATCAAGGTTTTCTTGCAGCGACGTTAGTGCGGATGACCTCTATGAAGTGGAGGGCGGAGGCGAGGGCCTCCACTGCTTCGTGATGGGAGACGAATCCTGCGTCGTCATAGAGAGCCATATTCCGTTTTCGGCGGAGACGGTCTAAGACGGTGAGCCAACCGGCGTGTTTGGGATCAATTCGCCCCCGCACGAACTCGATGATGGCGATGTGATGGCCGGGTTGGCTCCTGGCCCGGAAGCCGTGGCTGAACATAAACCCTAAGGAAGCCCGGAGCATCGCTTCGTAGGCTTGTTGCAGGCATGCCTCCTCATCAAACGCGAGGATTTTATGCGCCAAGGCCAACTTCTTGTCGGCGCTCGCGAGGAAGCGCTCGATTTGCGCCCAGTCAATTGTGTGCGGCTTCAGCTTCTTCATGTTGAGCGACGAGCGAAACGCGCTTATGCCTCCAGACACTTTCCAGGAAAGCATCTTTCCGGGCGCGGCGCGACCGGAATTCATTGCGCGATATAACCGTATAATTGATTTCCCGCCCCAGTTGCCGCTCCAGCTTCCGCATGGCTTCCGCCAGAACTTCGCCACGCGGCGCGCCGATCACGAGCAAATCGATGTCACTTGCAGCATCCTGTTGGTTTCGCGCGAACGACCCGTAGAGATAGGCTTCCTCGATGTCCGCAAGGGCTCTGACGGAATTTGCAATCAGAGGCGCCGCACCGATTGTTTTGGCAACGATGCCACGGACCTCGCGGAATAAGGGATACTCCCGGTTGAGCTGAAAATACTTCTGCCGGCCGCTTACTTCCGACCGGAAAAGTCCCTCACGCTCCAAACGTCGCAGCTCTCGGGATAGGTTGGAGGGATCAATGCTCAGGCGCTCCGCCAAGTCCCGCAGATGGCACCGGGCCCCGGGATTGGTGAAGTAATAGGCTAGGAGCCGCTGCCGCCCCTTGGAACGCAAGTCAAGCATATGGTAAAATAATACCACAAATGTGGTTCTGCCAAGCCATGGTACGAAGCGTAACCCATACCTGGGCATGACAGATTACCAATTGAATATTTTTCTGGCTCGTCAATTTATAGCATGATCACGAGAAGACCCCTTCACTGATGGAAAGACGGCGGATAGAGAAAGTGTCAATTGACCAGCCGCTTGTCTGAGGGCCGGTTCAACTTCAACTCGGCGCGGACTTGGCAAAACCAATTTCGCGCGCCATTTGTTTTCATAGGGATAACGGCTTCGTTTTCGGACTTCTTGCCGTTCGTATGTATACAACTGCAGTATTATTACATTATGTAATATATCACAAATTGTCTATCTTTTATGGCACATCGGTCGCACTAACCTCTCCCTTAGACCGTCGCCACGCCACCAGCTGTTGCAGCTTTCTTTCAAACTGCCTTTCAAGCGCAGCCTCGTACTCCATAATCTTCCGCAGATCCTCTTGTGAGGGGATCATTTGACTATCCATCAAAGCCTCAGTTACCTTCGCGTCCCCTGCGTTATGCAATTCCGCCGTCTTCCTGAAAAACGCAATTTCTTTGGTGAGGATTGCGAGGATGGGTCCCCGGAACTCTTCAACTTCTTCAGAGTGCCTGACACAATCTTCCTTCACCCACTTCGGAGCACTATCAAACAGTTCCCTCAAGTGCCTGCCCGTGTAACTAGGCTTCTCCCCATAAACCGCCTTGACGCGCCAAAACTCCTCCTCCGCAAAGCCCTCGGTTTCAATCGAATGCTTAAGATCCTCCAACAAATCGATGATCTCAGCGATGTTCTCATCTGAGGGACCAAGCGACACCAGCCCCATATTGGGATAGGGTATGTCCTTTGCCTCTCCGTTGGAAATCCTGCCGTAGTTGGCTTCTTTCCATTCTCGCTGGATAATGAACTCGCGCCTTTTGGAAGCCAATATTCCGGCTTCTGCGCGCATGAGCCTTTGCCTGCGCCAGCGAATCTCCGCCATGTCTTCAACCAACATCTGCTCGAATGCATCCTGGGGGCAAAAAGCTTGGCGGAGGGATTCACCGAGCTGCCCGAAGGCGGCAGGATCCTCGCCGAGATCTTTCATGCTCGCCACGTGTACCCCGGCAAATACGCCATATTTCATTGCATTGCGGCTGGATTGCGCCTTACCAAGTACTGTTTGAGGTCCTGTTGATTTGAGACTGTTGGCGCGATTCGCGGCTTGTAATAGCGGAGACTTCATTTTCTTAATCATTGTTCGCTCTTCGACAGTAGTGGCCTCTTGTCCCCAACGGGCCGACTTTTATCTTTCCAGTTTAGCACGATGATCCGTACTCGACGAAGCTTTCCCGCATGTCTGATAGCCGTCGGATGGCAGCCATGATCTCATTGAACCACACTTCGGCCTGCTCGAAGCTTCCCTGCTGCTTGATGTACCCGGCGATTTCGTCGAGGTCGTGGAAAGCCCCCGGTGAAATCTCAACGCGAAAAGCCATGTCGTTTCCGGAGTTGTCGCTCCGCCTGTTTCAGGTGTATTCCTTCGCCGCGTTCGAACTCTTCCATCCCCTGACGGATAGCGGCTACTGTCTCAGCACGCTCCAACCGGTCAAGCAACGCCTGATAGCTGCCGGCATCCTGCACGATGAGTTCCGCCCGGCCATTGACCGTCAATACCAGGGGAATCTTCTTCGCTTTGAGCCGCCCGACATAGCCCTTGAGATTGCGCTGAAACTCTGTGACCGAACGAACTTCGCGAAGGTCGATCATAATGTGTCTCCATGATGTAGCATGCTTTAAGCAGATAATTACAGGTCATGTGACGATGTGTCAAGCCCCTGCTGTGACGAAGCGTCCAATCCGGGACGCCGTCCTCGTAAGTTGTCGATCAGCAGCTGAGATCTGCCGCTCCCTCATCCAACCGCCCACACGCTGGCGAAGATACCGCCCATACTCGTCGGTGACTTTCGCTGCGGGGGCCTCCTCGATCACGTTCTGAAAATAGCTGAGGTTCACAATCAATCCACTCCTCCGTGTAGTAAGCAGGGCCAGGTACTTCCGCGGGCACACCAAGAGGGTGCCGTTCAAGGGAATGGCGACGACGGAACTCGTGGCGCGGAACCGGGCGTTGCGGGACGGCGAGGTATGAACCAAGTCACCCCGCATACCCGTATCCTGGTGGGGTAGAGCCTGTCGATTTGGATTGATGGCTTGGCGCGGGCGTGCCAGGAGCAGTTGCCGGCGGACCATTTTCGGGTCAGCTGTTCGTGTTCCGCAAGCACATCACTTCCCCACTGGCTTCTTTTGCTCTTGGGGTGGCAATCCAATTAGCAACTGAGTCAATGGTGGCGGGAGAGATGATAACCTGACTACTAACCAGTATTTTAATGAGAATACACCTTAGAGCCGGGCTTTAGCCTGCACTGCCGGTCCCGCATGGCGGGAGCGGCCCGTCGGTGCCGGCCTCAGGGCCGGCGCTACATGGTGCCGCCCTCAAGGGCGGCTCTACTGGGCGTGTTTGTTTCTCTTCAAGGGCGAGCGGGAAAGCGGAAGAGTTCGTCAAGGGTGATTTCCCAACCGGGAAACAGTGAGGAAGTGAGGGTTTGCCAACCGGCATAGACCGCCTCGACCAGGTATTTGTCGGCGGCGCGCTGGAGGAGTTCCACCGTCCGCGGCAGGGGATCCATCAGCCAGACGTGGGGGACGCCCGCCTGGGCATATAGGCTCAGTTTTGTAGCCCGGTCGTGGGCCGCCGTGGAGGCGGACAGGATCTCCACCACCAGGTCCGGGACTCCGGCGATGAAATTCTCCTGCACGATTTCCAGACGCGCAGTGGCAACAAAGATCAGGTCCGGCTGGAGGGCGGTATCCTCGCTCAGGCGTACATCGAGCGGGGCAACGAAGACTTCACCCAGCCGGTTCTTGAGGACGAAGGGGCGAAGGCTAGTCGCCAGGTTTAATGTAACGGACTGGTGCCGAGCACTCGGAGATGGACTCACGCGCACCCTCCCTTGGATCAATTCGTAGCGCTTGCCGTCTTCGGGAAGCTGGCGAAACTCTTCGTAGGTAAGCTTGGGAATCACTTCGACTGCCATGGCGCCATTATACATCGGTCTTTCACATAGGAAACGGGAAGTTCCACGCTGAATCGGCCATGCTGAGCTGGCCGAGGATTTTGCCCACTATTACTTCAGAGATTTATCTTCCTATGTCCGACACCAATTCCGAATTGCCAAAGCCCGAAATCGCCATGGCCTGGGACATTACTTCTTCCTCGCTTTTGGCTTGGCACATACCCTGATCGCCTGAACCGTATAGAAAAGCTGCCCGTGCTCGGCCATGTGGCAGCGGGCACACAGCGTCACCAAATTCTCAAGCGAGTCGTTGCCCATTTGGCTCCTTTTGATCTTGTGGTGGACCTGGAGATTCTCAAGCGACCCGCACTTCTGACATCGCCATTCGTCCCGCTCCAGCACCCGCTTCATCAAACGCCGGTAGATTTGGCTCCCCAGCTTGATCCGCTTCACTCTCTTCAGCATTTGCCGGCTGTCTCCAATTCCCTGCCCCCATTCTGGCCGACAAGCCGTGTCTGGTACTCGCGCGGCAGCAGATGCACAAGGCGGTGGATCACCATCAAGATCTCGTCCGGCGACGACTCCTCCCCCCTACCTGCCAGAAAATCCGCGCACACCAGTTCCAGGCAGTAACCCCGCGACCGCTCCGTCCCCACCATCCGCGAGGCCACGTACAGGGCCCTTTCCACCACCGGCAACTGGCTCTCAAACAGCTTGAAGTAAACCATCTCGTAAGGCTCGTAGTCTTCCCCCGTGAAGTACTTGTGAACCGCTTCCTTCAACTCCTGCTTCGTCGACTCCTGCGCCCTGTGCAACCAGGTTGCACTGTCAAATCGTCGACCTTCACTTCTGGCCACTTTTGCCAGTTCCAACGCCTTTGACCAGCCTAGTTCCTCGATCTCCGGCGCCGGGATTTGCGGCAGGTGGTCATGAATCGACATGAGGTAATACGCCTTCCGCCGCGAGTCCGGAAACTTCTCCTCCAGGTAAGCCTCAAAGCTTTTGTGCCGCAGCCGCCAGTACCCGTGCTTCCTCACCACGCACAGGTGCTTTCCCAGCTCGGCAAACTTCTGGTCCTTTTGCTGGTCCGTCCGCTGCTCCCAACGCAGGATCTCATCGATCCGGGCCAGAACCTGTTGTGCCCGCGCCTTATCCATGGACCGCCAACTCCTCCACCTTGACCAGCTTCTCTTCCACCAGGGCCTTCTTCCTCAGGCACAGCCCCAAATAGGCACAGTTCAAACACTGGTTGTTGGGATAACGAATCCCCGAACGGGGGTAGAAGTGCCCGGCTTCCATCTCGCTCGCCAGCAGGTCCAGGGTCTGTTCAAAGGCCTTCCACTGGCGCTTGCGGATGCGCGCCCGCAGGTACTGGATCTCCGGCAACTTCTTCCGTACGAAGTTTACGAGACACACCTCCTGCTTCTCCGCCGCCCAAGAGTAGCAGACCAACTGGGGATCGAGTTCTAAAACTCGGCCCAGGTTCTCCGGGTAGGATTGCGTAGTGGTCTTCCACTCAATCAGGCTGTGGCGCCCATCGACATACCCGATGGCATCCACATAGGCCAGGAAATGCTTCTGGCTGAGCGGCAGGGGACGGCGGAACTTGACCTGAAAATCCGTTCGGCCGTCCTCAATTAGGACCCGCTTGTCCTGGCGGAACTGTTCCAGGAGCGACTGGCCCTGCTCGAGCATCTTCTCCCAACTATCACCGTTGGTAAACTCAAGCGGCATTTCCTTGACTCCCGTCCAGCGCTCGGTGAAGAACCGCACGGAGTCAGGCAGCAGGAATTGGGCTTCGACGGCGCTTTGAAACACTCGGCCGAAGACGAGACTGGCTTTGTCTTCCGTTTCCTGCCAGCCTTCCAGGTAGTGATACTTGTACTTCAGCGGGCACTGCAGATAGGTGGAAAGTTGCGTGTAACTGTAATGATCCATGATCCCCTCCTTTCAAGATAGTTCTATCCCGAAGTCTAAGCCTGAGCAGCCTCCGCGAGGCTTTCACAGGATGGTTGATGAACGGAAAGATCGGCCCAACGCTCGCTGGGAGCGAAGCCCTCGACATCCAAACGGCGGTGACCGTCGTTTCCCCAATAGGCAACGCGAATGACCCCTTCCAGACCCACCACGCGGCGGTCGTCTAACTCGTCGGCGGCCAGGAGGTCGGCGTCGTAGTTGAAGTCATTCAAGAACCAACGGAGCTTCCAAAGGGCGCGCTCATGGCAGTAGAGCCGCGTGCGCACGTAGCGGCCGGCATACTGGGGAGGGTCAAGAATCAAGAACGTCACTCTCCGACAAGGCTTAGCGGCGTGCCCGGGGAGCTCGAAGTGAACCACTCGGGCTCGATACAGGCCTTCGACCAGAGGGCTTCGTTCCGTTGCCTGGCTGAGGCCTTGGATTTTGGTGCGCATGCTGGGCTCCTTTCTGGAACGCCGGGCGCATTTGCAGCGTCCGGCGCAACGCGGAGACTTGCTCGGTGCTCATACGCCAAGGCGGAAGCTCCTCGAGCGAGCAGAGACCAATGCCGTAGGCCTTGCGCAAGGCACGATTGACGGCGCGCGTTTCCGCCATGCGCATCTCGGCATTGTTGAAAATCAAAGGAGAGACATTGCCAGGATGAGCATCGCCGTAACCAACAAAGCCGCGGCATTTGGAGGATTTGTAAACCGTGGCTTTAAAAACCCAGAAGTTCTTTTCCGGCCGGCACAGCGGAAGCACTGGCTCAGTCACTATCCCTTGACAGTGGTTTTCTGTGGCAAGGCCCAGTAGATCTCCGTGGGTGACATAGCACGGATTTGTGGCACCACTGCTGTCCGGCAGCTTGTCGGCTTGTTTCAACCTTTCGGCACTCAACATCTGTACCCGCCTCACTAAAGAAAGTAAGTTACTTTCTTTATTCTAGATTGCCGCCCCCATCTTGTCAAGAGCTTTTTTGCAATTGTGGTACTATCGGCGTGCAATGAGATTCGGCCCCCACCTAAAGGACCTCAGACTGCACGCGGAATTAACTCAAAGCGAGCTAGCCCAAAAATGCCGTCTTACTAGTGCCTACATAAGCCAACTGGAGAAGGAGAAAACAGATCCCCCAACCCGACAAATCTGTAGAGCATTGGCACGGGCTTTAGGTGTAGAAGAAAGAGAGTTGCGGAGGTATGCCTTTATTGCAAGGTTGGACCGATGGGTAAGAAAAGAGGGCTACAAGAGGATTCCAGATCATTTGGCTTCAGTCCTCTTCGACTCCCTTGACTCACCCCGCAATTCTGCATTGACGAATACGAGCGAGTCCAAACCCTAAAATTCCTCAGCTTTTGAGGTGGGCTGTTTACCTGAACCAACCCTACCGACATATGCGACTGAGTGGCCAGCGATCACACTTCTGGGTGATCGGGTCAATAGCAGAGGATCATTATTCAGATGCGATTATAACGAAATCTTTCTCGCTGGGGCATACGGCTCAGAGACCCGTCAGAAGCGCCGCCCGGCGAGGCGCTTCGCCTGACGTTTCTGAATGGCGCCAACCTGGAGATTTGTAAAGGGGAAGTACTAGGACTGCTCGGAAGGATTGGGGCGGGAAAACCTACGCTGCTCGAATCTGCTCGACGTTATTGCTTCCATCAAGCGGGTGAGCAGACGTGCTCCATCATGTTGTGGTGGGAGGAGCTGCGAGGATAAAGGGAGTGGGGGGCTACTGCGATATCACTTCAGAGAACTCTTGTCTGCGGTTAAGCGCGATAGGGTATTTGGAGTTTTTGGGGCCTTAGATGCGCACAGAGCAACAGGAGCTGAAATTCCTTGGCAAATCTCATGCTCTCTCCCGCAGGGTAGCCCAGCCCTGTGCGTAGCGGCCGCCTGCTTCGAGCAACTGCTCATGCGTTCCAGATTCCACGATGCGGCCTTCGCTCATCACATGAATCACATCGGCAAACATTGCCGTGGAGAAGCGATGCGTGATCATCAGAACCGTGCGGCCGGTTGCCAGCGTCCGGAACCGCGCCAGCCAATCCGCTTCCGCCCAAGGATCCATGGCGCTCGTAGGCTCATCGAGGATCAGGATGGGCGCACGCCGCAGGAAAGCGCGGGCCAAAGCGATGCGCTGCCACTCACCCAGGCTGAGTTCCGTGCCGTCGGCGAACCACCGGCCCAGTGTGCTGTCATAACCCTGTGGCAGGCGCGCGATGATCTCCTCCGCGCCCGCGGCCTGCGCGGCTGTTTCCAAAGAATCGGCAGGGGCGTGCAAATCCCCATAGGCGATGTTTTCCCGCACCGTATCGTTGTAATGCACCGGCTGCTGAAAGAGGACAGTGATGCGACTGCGCAGTTCCTCGATCTTGAATTCGCAAAGGTCGACGCCGTCAAGCGCCACGCGGCCAGCCTCCGGGTCGTAGAAGCGGCAGAGCAGCTTAATCAGCGTGCTCTTCCCTGCCCCATTCGGCCCCACCACCGCAACGATTTGCCCGGCAGGAATTTCCAGATCAAAATCTTCCAGCACCGGCCGCGCATTTCCGGGATAGCGGAATCGCACGCGCTCGAGCCTGATACTGCTTGCGACCGCCGGGGGAGCGGGCGAAGGCCGGAGCGGACTGACGACGCGCGGTTCCAATCCCAGGAACTCGTACAGGTTTCCCAAGAACAGCAGGTTGCCATAAAGCTGGCCAAGATTCTCCAGCAGACCGCGCATCAGCCCCAGGCCCTGTTGGAAGGCCTGGTAGAACATCGCCAAGTCTCCCAAGGTTGCGAGGCCACGCACCGCCCTCCACACCATCCAGGCCATGACGCCGCCGGTGACTGTTAGCCCCAAGCTGCCCGCACCGAACTCCGCCAGCACCTGTTTCCGCGCCAGATCCAGACGCTCTCCACGCAAGCGCTGGCGCAGGATTTGGTAAGCGGATTGAAAATGCTCGCCCAGACCGAACAGCCTGACCTCCGAGGCCGTGTCGCCGGTGGTGAGCAGCCAATCGAAATACCAGGCGCGGCGTTCGACCGGAGTGACCCTGCGCCGCCACTGGTTCTGGAGCAGCGCGTAGCGCACCACCACGTACAGCGCCGGCGCCGTGCCGATCAGAAGCGCGCCGGGCAGCCAGGCCCCGAAGGGGATCAGCACCGCGCCCATGGCCACCAGCGTGATCGCATTCTGCACCAGGCTGCCCAGGCTTTCGACCAGCGCTATGGGGCGATAGGAAGCGTCACTCCGTGCCCGATGCAGGTGGTCGTAGAATTCCGCCGAATCGTAGAAGGCCAGATCCGCCGCAGCGGACTTGCGATGGATCAGCGCGCGGATATGGTCCTCGACCAGTTCCGACTGGGCCGTGCGGACGTAGACCGTGGCGCTGCGCAGAATCTGCAAGGCCAGTTGGATGGCCGCCATGAGGGCAACGATGAGCAGCGTCGGCCGCAGAACTTCCCAGGAGCCTCCGGCGCGAATCGCTGCCACCAGGCTATTCACCAGCCAGCGCGTCACGTAGACGGTGGCCACCGGCAGCAATCCCTGGAGCAGCAGCAGCACGCCCCACGTGACCGTCCAGCCGCGCGCGGCAGTCCACACCAGTGACAGGGTCTGCGGAAGGTAAGGCAGTTGCGCCAGCGCCTTGCGCAGCCGGGGTATCAGGATTTGGAGGGTTTGCTTCAAAAGTTCTTTGAACCGGAGAGGGACGGAGGCTTAAGGCGACTAAACCGCAAATGAACCGTCAAAGGGCGAAATGTGGAGAAGTTGGTGGGACAAGGGTCGCTAGGCCCCTGGGAGCGCAACAACTGGGACATGTCCCACAATGACAAAAAGTCGCGGGCCTGCAGAATTAGCGAAGGAGAGCTGGCGAGGCCGAGCCCGACTTCCTCACCTGGCGCCAAACTGGACGTGCAGAGTTACCGCCTCCCAGAGGGGGCTAATTCGGTGGTCGGCGGCGGAGGATGGGCAGGATATTTATGCCCTACGCCTCAAGAAGACGCTTCAGTTGTGGTTTCAATTCGGCTTCAATCATCTCAGCGAATTCTCTGGGGCAATACCCGCTTACACAGGACCTGCATAGGGTGACGACCCCCGGCCTGACCTTCTTCGCCGCCAGCGTGCTCACCAGAGTCCCGATCTCAGCGACGATCTCCGGTTTTGAGGGCAGATGGGAAACGTCCTTTCCCCTCTTGGGTGATACCTGAACAAAGCGCCTGCCATCCTTTTCCGTGAAATCGAACGCCATCCCGCTGAACCGGAGGGTCGGATCGCGCAAGAGCGCCTCCCGGGCGGCAAACTGGTCTTGGGTCACCTCCAACTGATAGCCAATGTGATTCTGAATCGAATCCCGGCAAGCGAAGAAGTCGAAGTCGATGTCCAGAATCACCTGGCGATTCCCGGGGACCTTCTCCAAAGGCAGCGTCGTGTAGTTGAAGCGCGTGAAATCGGGATAGGCCATCAGCGCGAGTGGGTCAGTGTCGCGGTTGCTGATGAAGAAGAACGCCTGATTGTGTTCGTCGAAGGTGTAGATGGGAAGTAGTCATCGGACTACAGGAGTTTGCTTCAAGGGACGGCCGGCGCTCTCCCCGATGGCTGCGGCCCGGGCGTGCGCCACCTCACAGAAGTATGGTACGAAGCTGTCCATCTTGCCGCTTTCCAGGTGGGCGCGGGCTGGGCACCACATGCAGAGGTTCACGATTGGGCACGCTCGGCAGGTTTCGAGGAACTCCTTCTTGGCTGACCGCATGTCGCGCACCTTGGGGACGAAGTTCTGCCAGGCGTCAGCCAGGCTGCCCTGGCGAAGGTCATAAGTGCAATCCGGCTGGCACAGGTCGGAACACAGGCGGAAATGCCCATCGTAGCTCACCGTGAAGCTGCCGTTTCCGGCGCCGCAATGGAACAGGTGGTCGCACCCCACATGATTCAGTTCCGGCTGGATCAGCTCGTCGCAACCCTTGCGCAACGCCTCTGCCCGCTCCTCATCAGCCTGCTCGATAGCGACGATCTCGCCCGGCGTCAAGCGTTCTGCACGGATCTCTTCGTTGCGCCGCGGGTCGCCATCGAATCGCAGGTGGAGCAACGGGTCGAAGCGGAAGAAGTCCTTGGTCCGCTCGCGGCAGAAATGGGTAATCTCAGGCAATTCCACCAAGTTCGACCGCAGGGCCATGGCCTTCAGCCGCACCTTGACGCCGCTATCCAGCAGCCGGTTCAGGCCACGCCGGAAGGCGTCAAAGGAGCCCGGCCTCCTCGTCACCCGCTCGTACGTCTCCGAACTAGCGCCGTACACGGTGACCTCGATGTCGCGCGGAGGGTATTTGCGGAAGAGTTTGACGTGTTCTTCGGTCACCAGGCAGGCGTTTGTGAATACTGAGACCAGCAACCCCTTCCGCTTCAGCAGCAGATATATATCCGTGAAGTCCTTGCGCAGCAGGGGCTCGCCGCCGGTTATCAAGCACCACATGGCGCCGAGAGAAACCGCCTGGTCGGCAATGGCGCCAATCTCCTCCAGGGATAGCTCCCGCTTCTGCACCTCACGGTCACCGGCGGGAAGATTGATGTAACAGTGACGGCAGTCGAGATTGCAGCGCGCCGTCAATTCCAGATCGAATGAGAGCGGCACCCGCCGGTCCTTGAGTTTGTCCCAGAGGGGGAAGTCCTGGATGCGGATGGATGCCGTCTTCGGTTCGCTCATGCCGAGGGGTTCCTGGGAACAATCAATCGGTAGATCCCCCGAACCGGCGCCAGCAGTATGGGCAACAGGCCAGTTCGGCTGAGGAAAGCGATTAGAATACGCTCCGAGCCGAGGCCAAGGCGCAAGTTCCGCCCCTTGCGCTCGACTCGGGTCACGCGACCATGGACCTGACAGGCCGGAACGAGAACATCCCCCTCGCGGACGGAGTCCCCCTTGATGAGGAAAGAGCCATCCGCGGTTCCCACAATCCGGTGGATGACCAGGCGGTCCGTCTGGGGATTTGTGAATGCCGCCACGTCGCCAGGGCGAAGGTTCGTGCCAGGAACTGGTGAGACCGTAACCACATCTCCATCCCTGATGAAGGGCGCCATGCTGGCGCCTTTGGCCCGGAAGCGGAAGGCCGCTCCCTTGGCCAACACGGCGCTCAAAAGCCCCTTCAGGTCCGGACCGGAAAGCGGAAGCTCACGGGGTTGGGTTTGGGAGCTCACTGGCTGTCTCCGGAGTAACTTTGACGAGCATTTTCCGCTCGAAAAGCTCTGTGGTCAGGCCCAGGACGTCACTCTCGATGCTCTCGATCGGCGCCTCGTACTCCGCGGCCAATTCCGCCGCCACGTCCTTCAGGGTCTTTTTTCCATCGAGCCGGTCCCAGATCGCCTTCCCGGTATCGTTGAGGGTGAACAGTTCGTCGTCGGCAGCACCGATGCCGGCCACCAGCGGCACAATAACCAGATCGCCTTCAATCACGCGCGCCACCACATCCTGGGATGGGACACAAACTGCGTTAAGGCCAAGTTGCGTCATAATCGAAAATTCTCTGCTCTGGCTGGCATACCCCCTTGGGAAGTTACATAATGATTCCGCACGTGGGTCAGCACCCTCCAACTCGCGGGAGGTTTGTCAGAAGGGCGGGGCGTTCGGGCGCCCAAAACCCAGAGGACCAAGGGCTAACTCGTGCCGACAGCACTGTTCGACGTGCAAGCATTACCACTGGTTTTACATCTGCCACTGCCGGCGGTGGGATATGGATTCGCCTTACAGTTTGTCAACACTACTTCTTCTGGGTTGCTTCGGGCCAGAACGATGAGTTCCGGTCTCTCCCATTGCTTCTTCTCCATGCTCATTTTGTCTCCTTTTTCTTCCCTAAGTGCAGCCTGCATCCTGACCAGCAGGTCACTTTCTCAAGATCGCCGGGCAAAGGATTCTTAACCGGCGGTCGTTATTGGTCAACAACCCATAATTATACTACTTCACCCTCTGCCACCCATCCATCACTTCCCATCCGTGCTCATTCTCGCCCAGCCAGCCCAAGTGGCGCGCCCACGCGTGAGCGATTTCACACTCGTATTCCACCGGCGTATCAAGCCCGCCATTCTCCGCCCACGACGTGGCTGGGCACTGTCTGCATATGCCTTTGATAAAACACGCCGCACAGCGCTGGAGATAGTCAGGATTTGTCGCGCGGAGATCGCCGAAGCGGGTGAATTGATCCAGCGCATCTTGCAGGGAACAATGGTCGCCTTCTGAAGCCCCCACAACATTGCGCGTCAACTCCGGTGCGCGGACACCCATGCAGGGCTGGGCGCGTCCGTATGCGTCGATACAGGCGTGGCGTCCGGCGCAGGCACCGCAATCGAAGAGGCGGGCGCCAGGCGGGCGCAGGAATCTCGACGCCAGCTCCGGCGTCCAGGGGTGACGCTTCGCGCTGTTGCGCAAAGACACCTCGAGTCCCTCTTCGGGAGACACGCGCAGCGACTCAATCAGTCGGTTCTTGTTTACATCGTCCCGGCGGTTGCGCAAGTCAAAGTGCTTCCCATGGCTGGGCGGTTCGCTCATCCAAGGGATCGTCGCCGCCCAAGCTTCGAATTCGTCGATCTCATGCTTGTTTGGAGGCAAAAGGGCGCCCTTGACGATGAACGGCACCTTGTGTTCCAACAACAGGTTTGTGCCCCGCCAGAATTGTCGGAAAGACCCGGGCGCACGCGTCACCGCCTCATAGGTTTCCTGGTGCATCCCATACACCGTAATTTCAATTGGCTCCAAAGGAGGGATGCGCGCCAACAAATCGGAAAGGTGGGGCGTGATGAGGCGTGCGTTCGTGTACAGCACCACCTTCATTCCGAGCCGCCGCGCGAACAGGTAAAGCTCTTCGAATTCGGGCCGCAGGAGCGGTTCGCCGCCCGTATAGCGCACCTGCAGACACCCGAGGCTGACAGCTTGTTCCAGGATGTCCTTGACCTGGGCCGTGGTCATCTCGCGCCGCCGCGCGTCCTCGTCGTTCGCAGGCTGATTGATGCAACAGTGCATGCAATCGTTGTTGCACCGCTCGGTCAGCTCAATGTCGAGCTGCTCGAGGCACGAGGCAACAGGTTTCTCCAGCTTGTTAACCCGCCGGACGAATTGGCTCATAGGCGCAACAAGTTCTCCGCGATTGCCCCGCTCTTATCAAAGTGGATCGTGAAGCACGGCACATCTCTCACGATCTGCTCCAGTACGT
Source organism: uncultured Acidobacteriota bacterium (assembly GCA_963804995.1). GTDB lineage: Bacteria > Acidobacteriota > Terriglobia > UBA7540 > UBA7540 > Bog-366. The sequence goes on along the minus strand of CAWDSK010000005.1, from coordinate 723,315 downwards.
CCAACTCCTTTTGCCACCACTCAGCGGTTACCATGGGCTTGATGAGCGTGGAGAGCAAACGCTTCCAGATTTCCTTGCGATCAGTCATGGGGACGACTTCATTGCGCGTGTCCTGTTGCAGGAATAGAATTGCCGCCAAGGGCGCGGACGCCGCTGACACTTCCGTCACATCGCCGTGGCTCCAAGTCCCATGCACGCGCCAACCCTCCCTCCAGCGCCGCACCACGTTGCGGTCGTCGCAGAGGATTTCCACCTTCAAAGGCGAGTGGCCATTTGCTGCCCCAGCCGCGCTCTTCAGCATAGTCACCATCGTGGACTTGCCCGCATCCGAATGACCGGCAAAGACCAAACCCTGTCCGTTCAGTATCACCCCCGCCGAGTGGAGCAAGACCGCGCTGCGATCCGCGAGCAAGGGTGCAAGCCAAATCTGATCGGTCGGGAAGAGCGAGAGCGAGTGCCAACCCACTTGGCGAAGCAATCCTTTGCAGCGCGCTGGACTGCGAATCGTGGCGTGCGTGTAGTGGGCATCAAAAACCGCAACGTGGTGCAGCCCGGGTTCATTTTCGGGCGACCAGATACTGCGATAGTGCCACGTATTGCCTTTGCGGGAGATAGACCACGGCGCTTTGCGGTACACCTCCGTTCCCAAGTCTTCGTCTTTCATGTCGGCCAGGTCGAAATCGTGGCGCAGCGTCACGTTGTCATCGCCAGGTCCCTCCACCGCGAAGGCTGCGAATTCCGGCTTGAACTTGACGGTGTCAAAATCCAGGTCGCTTTCTACACATACCGTAATGCCGGCAATGCGGAAATACCGCCGATGTTTGTCCTGCACTTCCATTCAGAAATCCCCTATTCCCAACTCGACTGCGGACAGGTTCCGCATCCTCGTGCCAAGCTCCAAATAGTACTCTGTCACTATGCCGTGGACAGCCGACTCGGGCCCCACCTACGGTAACATGACCTCCGGCGCCACCGAAATCCTTATTTCAAACGAAAAAGCTATCAGCAGGCTAAGCCCTTCCCCTGAGCGGTGTCAACCAAGATTCCAATTTTAATGTTTCAAACGGCCGAAGTTTGCACCGCCAGGCTTCTTGCGGGCGCCCCGGCGCCCCGTCACGGGCAAGATGCCCGTGCCACGTCCTGTGGCATGGCCATCCTGGCCATGTCTCCTTACGGGCAGAACCCCGATGCATCGGGGCAGGTTGCCCGTGCCACGTCCTGTGGCATGGCCATCCTGGCCATGTCTCCTCACGGGCAAGACCCCGATGCATCGGGGCAGGTTGCCCGTGCCACTAGCCAGAAATACGCCAAGCAAGATGAAGTCCACAATCTGTCATGACGCATCTCGGGGTTACGGGCAGGGGATAAAGATCGCGTGGGGCTCAGGCTGACTCCTCATGTAAGCTGGTTGATAACCGGTCCGATCCGCCAGCGATTGAAGTTCCTCCGGCGTCAACCTCTGGAGAAAACCCGTCCAAGGGAAGAACGCGTCGCCGGGTTCGGCCAAAGTCCGGGCGCCTGTAATGCGTAGCAGGCGACGGATCCAGCCCCGAACCTTGCCGAGCCTGCCTTCCGATTGATCGCTAGTCAACCAGTAGCTGAGCAGGACCGGGGCGCGGGGGGCGATGGTGCGCAGAGCCTTCAGCAGGGCCTCGCGTTCAGGTCTCCACACGTAGCAAATGCTGGTCCAGCCCAGAATGACTCCGTCGAACTCCCCGTGGCAAACATGGGGTACAAGCGGGCCTGATCCCTTCTCCACGGCCAGGACAAGAATCCCGGTAGGAGGCGCAGATGACTTTGCTCTCCGGGTAGGGAGCAGCCACTGCGACTGCCGCCTCGGCTAGCGCGGCTGAGGGCTCAAAGGCCAGAACCTTGTATCCCATCTTGCAGAGTCCAGCCAGCTCGCGGCCGGCACCCGCCCCACCCAGAAGAATGCGGCCGGAAGGTGGAAAAGGGGGAGAGGTTATGGCGGCCCGCTCCCAGTCGAAGAGGCCCCTTTCGAATGTGGAGCCTCCGGGGTAGTAGGTTCTCGCGTGGCCGAAAATCGCTCGGTTGGCCCGCTCACGGCTTTCCGGCAACGTCCAGGCCCAGAGCATCTCATCTCTGATAATGGCGGAAGCGCGCACCATCACGGACATCAGGCGGTCCTGCAAAATGAAAGCCCGTACGAGTAGCGGCGCCTTTTCCTTCAGTTTAGCCTCGGGATCATATCCAATTTGACAAGTCTCAGCTTGGATTCTGCGGATTACCACACATTTACATACCCCAAAAGCGTCAAAAACTCCATTGTTGCAGCAGTACGAGCGAACCCTCTTATCGCTCCACGGGACAAAATGCCCGCTTCCACAATCGAGTACCCACGGCCTTCGCCCGAACGCCCTCTGACATGTTGATCGCAGCTTGTAGCGCTTAGGGGGAGTTTGTCAAGCGCAAGCTCTAGTGTGGTGTCCCGGTTAATATTTGACAAGGCTGTCGGACCCCCTCACCCCCCAGCCCCTCTCCCCCAAAGGGGCGAGGGGAGAGTTAATTCTCTTGCCCTCGCCCCTTTGGGGGAGAGGGTGGCTGGCCGAGGCGTTCTCATCAGCCGATGCCAGACGGGTGAGGGGGTTCTACCCCTTGTCAACTCTAACTCGGGACACCACACTAGCGGGCTGCTGAAAAACCCTCGCAGTGCGACGTAGCGGCGGGTTTACCCCGCCATATCTCCAACGATTTCAACAGGGATGGCGGGGTAAACCCGCCGCTACATCGTTTTTCATCAGCCTGCTAGAGGTCGGCCCTGCGATTTTTTTATCGACCTTCCAGATTTCGTGAGAATTGCGGGTTCATTCTCACGCATTATGGAGGACAATAATAAACCGTTGCGCCGCGGAACGGTGGTGCTCAATATCCGTTATTATTCGCGGGTGACTAGGTGGATCAATTTGACGTAGAGGCGGGCTTAGGGATTTTGAATTTATAAGTTGAAAATTGTTCCGACGCCCCGCGCGTGTAAGTAACCCCTCATCCGTCCTCCTACGTCGGCCACCTTCTCCCCTGGGAGAAGGCTGGGATTTAGGGGCACGCCACCTGTCCCGATGGTTTTGATCGGGATGGCGTGCCCTTACTAGCGACTGCTGAGGCAGAATGACGCGGGAAGATCAGTTGTGCCTGCTGTTGGCGCGGGTGCGGCCCTCACCGGAAGATGAGCGGCGCGCCCGCGACATCCTGGCGGGGCCGCTCGGGTGGGGCCAGTTTCTCGAGCGCGTGCAGGCTCACCGGGTGTCGCCTCTGGTCACTCACCATCTCTTGGGTTTCCCGGGCGTCCCTGACCCGATTCGCCTGAAGCTCCAGAGGGATTCGCACGCCAATCGAAACCGCAGCCTGCGGCTGGCCCAGGAGCTGGCCCGACTGCTGCGCTTGCTGGGCAAGGCTGGAATTTCGGCAATCCCGCTCAAGGGCGTCGCGTTGGCCGAGGAGCTCTATGGCGACGTCTCTCTCCGCCTCACGGGCGACCTCGATATCCTGGTTCAGCCGGAGCGCGCTCGCGAGGCCCTTGAGATCGTGAGGGCTTCGGGATACCGGCCCGACTCGAGTCCACCCCTCTTCAAAGACCTCACGCTCCGCTACGGCAAGGACTGGACCCTGATGGGCAAGGAAAGTCAGGCTATGCTGGAACTGCACTGGGGCCTCGTCTGGGGAGGACGACTCGAAGAGAAACTGATCGGTGAGGTCTGGCGAGAGGCTCGCCCCGTAAACTTCTTCGGATGTCCCACCTTAGCGCTCAGCCCCGAGTGGGAATTCCTTTACCTGGCTGTACACGCCGCCCGGCACGGCTGGATCGAACTGAAGTGGCAAGTGGACTTGGACGCGCTCTGCTCGCGAGGGGGAATCGACTGGGAAATCGTCAAGCAGAAGGCCCAGGCTTTGGGATGGGTCGACGCCGTCGAGTTGAGCTTGGGCGCCTGTAGCGCTCAACTTGGCACGCCCGCTCCCCCGGGCTTTGCGCCTCGAATCCCGCGGACGCTCGAGGGGTTCGCGTCTCTCCAGGTACCGAGCGAAATCGCCTTCTCGGCGCGATTGCTCCCGACGCTTTCCGAAAGGCTGCGCTTTGCCGCTATCCGCCTGTTTGTGCCTACGCTGGCGGACTGGGGATTCATCCACCTGCCGCGTTTCCTCTTCTTCCTCTATTACCCGCTGCGGCCGTTGCGGATCGCTTGGAGCGTGATGCGGTGGTCGCTGCAAGCGGGCTGGGAAAAACTGACTAGGCGGCGAGGGTCAAGCGAAAATCAGTTCGGGCCGCAGATCAACGCGGATCAAGACGGATAAGTCCACTGCTTTGATCTGCCGAATCGGCGCTGCCACCCTAGTCGTAGGGGTACGGCTTGCCGTACCCTTTGCATTTTTATCGCGCGACCGAACCAAGAGGGCAAGAGGCCGTCGAGTGCGGATGGGAAAAATACCAACTCTAGCTATCCCTATTCACAGGAACCACCGCAGACCGCTGACGTCTCACATTGGAAGTGATGACCAGTACTGTTGTTCGAGCAGCAGCACCCCGACGCGCATTGCGTGCTCGTAGAACATGTGGCGCCAGTCCCTAGCTTGCTAGCCGCGTACGCAGAGGTGGGCGCAATGATGGAAGTCACTAGCGGCAGGGCCACCCCCGCCGCCACGCCAATGCTGATTCGTCGAGCCCACATCCGACGCGACGGATTGGCAGGCGCGCCCTCGGCGGCATCAACCAAACCCAGACGTTCGAATTTTGTAATGGCGTCGCGGACCACCAGCTTCCGCTCGGCGGGGTCGAGAGGGATATCGAGCTCCGAGGCAATCTGTTCCACCGTGCGTCTGCCGGTGCAGAGCCTCCAGATGCGGGCGGCAGGACCGTTCAGAGAATGGACGTGATCATTGTTACGATCATAAACCAACAGCTCACTCCCAGCTTCTTCGACGATCAGGCCCTTGGTCCTAGCCTTGGGCCGCCCAGGCATATTTTTCTGTGAGGTCATAAACACATCCTGAGGGGGATTTGATGTGTACTGCTTCTCGCCAGTCCAGAATCGCGAACAACCGTTCCACTGCTTCTTCCGCTTCGCCGCGCGGGCCGCGGAGCACCATAGCGTCTGCGCTCGCCTTGCAGGTGGCACGCAGCACGCGCGCCGGAGCCCAGCGTGCCGCCACCGCGTTCGCAACAAGATCAAGGGCACCTTGGGCGGGTGAGGCCCTGCGAAAGCGCGACCGTGCACCCTTACGGTGACGGGTGACGAGTATGGCGCCGACCTTCATGGCGCATTCGGCAGCCCGGCCGCCGACCTCTTCCAGGGTGCGAGGTTCCTGCCGGAGCGTTACCGGCATCCGGACCGAAATCGGCTTGGGAAAGGGATGCACACGCCCGCTTCTATCCAACATCGCATATTCGTCCGAAAAGTATTCAGCGCCCCCACGCACCAACGCCTCGACCAGGGTCGACTTGCCGGTGAAGCTGCGCCCGGGTATCAGGATGGCGCGCCCACGCCAGCCGACCGCACCCGCATGGATGAACACGAAGCGCCGCGAAAGCAGGGCGACCGTCAACCGCAAGTTCGCTTCAAACGTCTCGAACAGTTCCTCGGGCTTGAGCGTCCGCGCGATCCGGCCCACGCCCGCGTACATCACGTCGAAAGTTCGCACCTTGGGCTTGCGCTCACCGCCTACCACCCAGGAGTAGAGCGCATCGAGACGGCGCGGCGGTTCGATCGCTTCCCAGCGTGGCGGCAGAAACGGTCGGAGCCGGTCCATTACGCCAGGTTGGCTCGAACGAATCCCGATCTTCACGCCGTAGGATTCGAAGCACAGTCCCTCCGCCCACACGAGGCGGTCAATCTTCCGCATTCAGGTGGAGCCCGCGCCGTAGCGCAAGTGCTCCGGCGGAACCAATGGCGCGATCAATACTGAGCCCCTCCTGTTTCAATCCAAAATTTGAAATCCAATGCCGGAAATAGAGAATGACGGCACGGCTCCGCTGCCCAGTGAACGCACGTGGCAAGTTCCTCCACTCAGGGTTCGCCGGACGCTATGCCCCCAGGAATAGAGTGCGTGTACCTGGCAGCATGTTCAGTTTTCCAACAGACCTTTTTTGCGGACTCTAAACTTCCCAAAGTGCCCTGATATTCATTTCACGATATAGCATAGCTACACGATGGTTGTACAGTACTTCCGCAGTTACCGGTCTGAAAGTACCTGGTGGTCTGATTGGCAGCGAATGGGAAAAAACGTGGCAGGGTTACACGCCCGTGGGGGACGGGCCGGGGAAGCTGGCGCCACTGATCAAGGCACGCAGACCCAGCAGTAACAAGCGCGGCTGGTGGAGGCAGAGGCGCAGTAGCACGCCGCCGGGCTCATCACGCGTGTGAGAGGCCAAATCCTTGCGAGTGCGGGCATTCAAGAGATCTACTAAACGCGAGTAATCAGCCTGATTGAAACCGTGAATCAGCTTGCGGATCAGCAGGTGGGTATTCAGCTCGCGTCGCAGGGCACCGAGCTTGCGGCTGGACCCGCCGTTCAGAATGGCCTCCGAAACTCCGATAGCTCCGCGGAAGCCGGTGACAATTCCACCCACCGTCGTGACCTTGACGTGGCCGGCAGCATCCCCAACCAGGTAAACGTCGCCACCCGTCAACTGACGGCGAACCGGAATCCAACCGGTATAGACGGGGATCCTGGCCCCCTGGTATTCCAGGGGATTGAGGTGGTGCTTCTCCATGAAGCGTTCCAGCGCCAACCTTGTCTCCGACGCGTGTTCACCGATGAGACCTACTACGGCCTGCGTGGGTGAGTGGGGAATGAGCCAGTAGAAATAAGGCGTGTCATCGGGAACAAACCAAACCCGAACTGTGCTGGGGGGCATTCCGGGGGGTAAGTCAACAACCGTCTGTACCAACGGGACTGTACGCTGTTTGCGCCAGCCCGCTGCCTGAGCCACTCGGCTGCCAGCTCCGTCTGCGCCCACCACGATGCGGAACTGCGCCTCCTCCGTGCCGCCACCCTGGCTGCGGCCCATGCGCAGCGTCAAACTGTGGTCTTGTCCGTGGAGAGAGAGGAGTTTTCGGCCGAACAAAACGCGGGCTCCCGCCCCTTGGGCCGCGCCGGCCAGTTCATTGATAAGCGTGCTGCGCTCAATAACAAGATCAGGGCGGCGGAGCGCGATTTGGGCCGCTCGTCCGTCCGTGAATAACTCAAATTGCCGGATCTCGTTGACGACTGCCTTTTCGCCCAGCCCACCCAGGGTCTCGCGCATTCGATCGGTAACAATCAGAGTGCGCGAGGCCGAATCGAGCTGGTCCTGGCCCTCAAAGACCTGCACCTCGCGTCCGGCGCGGGCCAGCAAATAGGCGGTAAAAAGGCCAGCAGCCGATCCGCCAACAATCGCAATTTGGTGAGGGGTTCGTTGGAGCCTAGCCACGCATCCTCATGCAAAAATGTCCGCCGTCAGATGAGCGGCCAAGTTCGAAATCATTTGCCATCCAATTTCCTATCCCGGGGGCAATTTAGCCGCCACAGTATACCCCACTCTTGGGGGTGCTAGGGAGACTATCGCTACAACCGAACAAACCCTACGTCGCGGTCCCAGGCCTGCTTTGGGGCTCGTAGGGAAACCGCTCGAAGTGCCACAAGCGCGGCCAGAACAGCTAACGTCACCACACCTGCGACAACGTAAGCAGCGGCCACGGATAGACGGCAAACCAGCCAGGCCACGAGACCAGAACCAGCTCCCACGGCATAAAGCACCAGGACGGCGCCGCGCTGTCCCAAGCCCACATTCGCCAGACGGTGGGCAGTGTGGTCCTTACCGGGCGAAGCAAAGGGAATCAATCTGCGACGGGATCGAGAAATCACAACCAGCGTGGTATCGAAAATGGGGACAATCAAAAGCAGCACCGGAATCATCCAACTGGTGGCTTCCGGCACGTCTTCGAGGCGCAGCTTGAGCCCTAAGGTTGCCACCATGAAGCCCAGAAACATGGCACCGCCGTCTCCCATGAAAATCTTGGCAGGGTTAAAATTCCATCCCAGAAACCCCAGCGAGGCGCCAAGAACCGCAGCCCCCAAAGTCGCTACCAGAACCTGACCTTCCCGGATCGCCAGCAACGTGAAAAACAGCGAGGCCATGGCAGCAATGCCGCTGGCGAGACCGTCCATGTGATCGAAAATGTTGTAGGCGGCGGTGATGCCAACAACCCAGAGCAGTGTAAGCGCTATGTCAAGGGCCGCTCCAACAGGCCCCGGTAGAAGGGCCGATCCCACGTGCGTTGTGACTCCCAAAGCCACAAGCGTCAAGGCTGCCAGGGGCATGGCGACAAATAACTTGATTTGATGGTGCAGCAGCTTGCGGTCATCGAGAATGCCCACGATCAACAAGAGTGTCGAAGCGGCAAGAATGCCAAAGATCTGGCCACGCGCCCGGCTGTCCACAAACAAAGTGATGGCCAGGACCGTACCGCAGTAAATGGCAATTCCCCCGAACAACGGAATCGGGGTGCGATGAATCTTGCGCGGGCTTGGGTGGTCAACCAACCCCCAGTGGAGAGCCATCCGCCGTATGGGAAGTGTCAAACCCCAGGAGGTTGCAAAGGCTACGGTGAAAGTCAGCACTCCGCCTAGCATGGCACCTCCTCAATAACCCGTCGGAAGAGTTGAAGTTCTTCTTCTCTCCCGAAGTTCTTCGACGCCGCAAGGGCGCGTTCACCCATGCGGGCCACGCGCTCACGGTCGTGCGCAAGTTCGTGGATAATTCGGGCGGTGGCAGCGGGATCGTCCGGGTCGACAACCACTCCGCAACCCATCCGGCGCACCACCCGGGCTGCGTCAGTTTCCTCGGGAGCCAGGGCTAATACCGGACGGCCCGCCGCCAGGATTGCATAAAGCTTGCTGGGAACCACGACACCTTCCAGCCCGCGTTTGACCGTCACCAGGTGCAAGTCTCCAGCAGCCAAGACGTAAGGAATTTGATCGGCAGGGCGGAAGGGCTGAAACCTGATCCCCTCGACCCCATGGGCTGCAGCTTCCACTTGGGCACGTAAAGCCCCCTCGCCCACGAACACGAACCCGACACCTTGGTGATCGAGCATTTCGGCAGCCTCGATAACCGTTTCCCAAGCTCCGTAAAAGCCCAGGTTGCCGGCATGCAGAACTACAAAAGAAAAGCCGTCACGAATCTCCTGGACGATAGGATGGTCTTGACCCGTTACCGGCGGCGTGGCGGGCGCCCCATCCCGGACCACGACCACGCGCGCAGGATCGATGCCTTTGGCAATGATGCGTTCGCGAGTGTCTTCTCCCAGCACGATCACGCGCCTCGCCCGCCGGAGCGCCCAGCGGTGAAGCCGCTCCCAGGTCCCCACCCACCAGGAGGGGCGAACGATGTTGCCCGCGAGCGCCATCTCCGGATAAAGGTCGCGAATGTTGTAGACGAACGGCTTGCGTTTGAGCCAGGCCACGAAGGCACCGACGATCCCTTCAAAGGGAGGATCGGTCATGGCCATGATCAAGTCTGTCCGTACCATCAGGGCGCGTGGAACCGAGAGAACCACGTAGGTGAGATAATTCCAAACTCGATGCAGCATGCGAAAGCGTGGGAAGGTGGTTGAGCCCACGCGCTCCACCACTGCCGCGCCCCGCTGGTCACGCCGAAAGAGGTAAAACGGGTGCCTCTCGGACGGATCGTAAGAGGGCCGCCCACAGAGCACGGTTACTTGATGACGTTCGGCCAGCGCATCCACCACGGCCGCTGCCATGTGGGCAGTCGCCGCCGTGTCCGGGGGGAAATATTCGTTTAGCAGAAGGATGCGCATCTAGTTGTTAGCGCGGAATTCGCGTCACGGGTTTGCCGGGGCTAATCGGTTTTGAATTCCTGGAATCTTCAAACGCCCCGAACCCGCGAGTAACCCCTTCACCCGTCCCGCCCCGGCCGATGAAAACGTGGGCTGCGGTCCACCCTTCCCCTCGGAGAGGGTTGTTAATCAATGTGTGGTACCGGATCGGCATATCGCGACGCGAGATATCAAGCCTTCACGATCTTCTCTGCTGCGGCACGGTCCTCGGGCGCGGGGGGTTGCGGCGGTTTTTCAACCACGTAATTCCCCAGCACTAAAACATCCATCCGGGTTCGGAGGAAGCAGTCGATGGCCTCTTGCGGCTTCAAGACTATTGGCTCATTTTCATTGAAGGAAGTGTTGAGCAGGACGGGTACGCCGGTGAGGTTTTCGAATTCCTTGATCAGCGACCAATAAAGAGGATTGGTCCGGCGGCTCACGGTCTGGAGACGGCCAGTTCCATCCACGTGCGTAGGAGCAGGAATCGTGGCGCGCTTGTCAGGGCGCACAGAATAGGCAAGGTTCATAAAAGGCGAGGGGTGTGAGCGCTCGAAGAATTGTGCAGTGGACTCTTCCAGAATGGAAGGAGCGAAAGGGCGAAAGGGTTCCCGGTGTTTGATCCTCTGATTGAGGATGTCCTTCATTTCGGCGCGACGTGGATCAACCAGAATGCTTCTGTTTCCCAGCGCGCGCGGGCCCCACTCTGCCCTCCCCTGAAACCATCCCACAATTTTGCCATCGGCGAGGTGTTTGGCTGTGATGTGCACCAACTCCTCGTCGGAGAATCTGCGCACAGGGAGACTCGAACCCTTGGCTTGGCTGTCTCGCAAAGCCTGTCCGATAGCCTCCGGGGTAAACTGCGGTCCCCAATACGCATGCTCCATGACGAAGCTGCGCGGCTGCCCGAGGATTTGATGATAGACGTAGTAGGCTGCGCCCACGGACAGTCCGGCATCACCGGCGGCGGGCTGGACGTAAACTTCTGAAAACGGCGTGTTATCGAAAATCTTGCCATTCGCCACACAGTTGAAAGCCACACCCCCTGCCAGACACACCTGGCTTAGACCGGATATGGGGTGCAAGTGGTTCAATAATCGAAAATACGCTTCTTCCAGGACCGCTTGCATCGAGGCAGCAAGGTCTTTGTGGTTTTTGCCGACCGGCTCGGCGGCAGTGCGCGTCTTTCCCAGGCGCTCCTCGAGGTAAGGGGAAAAAAGCTGACCCAGAACGGGAGTCTTGCCGTCTTCCTGCCAGGTCATCTCCGGCCCCGTCCGGTGGTGGCAGAAATATTTGAGGCCAAGCGCAAACCCTTTGCCGTTGCCGGCCGTGACAATGCGACGGAGTTCCTCAACCTGGCTCGGTTCGCCGTACGCGGCCAATCCCATCACCTTGTATTCGTCACCGAATCTCCAGAATCCCAGGTACTGGCTGAGTGCGGTGTAATAAAGTCCCAGGGAATGGGGAAACGCCACCGCTCCGTGGACGTTGAGGCGGTTGCCTTCTCCCGTTGCCCACATGGTGCTCGCGAAGTCGCCCAATCCGTCAGTAGAAAGCACGGCCGCCCGATCGAAGGGTGAGACGAAGAAGGCGCTGGCCAAGTGCGCGACGTGGTGTTCAACGCGATGATGCTGGGCGCGAATGGCCTGCGGGTCAACCTCACACGCCGCGGCAAGGTCCTCTCGAATCCCACGGAAGTGGGTCATGGCCCGGTAGCGGTCAAGAGTAAAACGCGGCATGCGGACGGCGTAGAAGAGCTTCGTCGCAATCCGGGCCCAGGGGTTACGCGGAATCGCGATGTGATCAATGTCCTTGATGGTCAGTCCGGCTTCAGAAAGGCAGTGCCGGACCGCGGTTGCTGGAAAGCCCGCCGCGTATTTCACGCGGTTGAAGCGTTCTTCCTCCACCGCCGTCACCAGCCGCCCGTCACACAAGAGCGCCGCAGAGGCGTTGGCGTGATAAGCGTTAATTCCCAGAATGTTCATGGATGGGTCCGTAAGGGTCTTGCCCGCGTTCAGGCGAGAACCGCCAAGTCAGCAGCCCAGGTGTTGCTGAGCCCAACGGTTCAAAACAAAAAGGCTCCAGACGCGCGACCAGGACGTGCGCCCGCGTAGGAAATCTGACCAGACTCGCCCGACAGCACGAACGCTGAGACATTCCTCGAGCGCGGGCGCCAGGGTCTTCAACTCCGTTTCCACTTGCTTCCTCAGGGCGCCCCGAAGCCAGTGCTCCCACGGCAGAGTGAAAGTTCGTTTCCGCTGCGAGACAACCTCCCCGGGTAACAGATCAGCGACGGCGTCAACCAGCAACGACTTGGATACACCGGCGGTCTGCTTGATCGATCCCGGAAGTCGAGTTACGAACTCAACCAGGGCATGGTCAAGAAACGGCACCCGCACCTCAAGTGAGTGAGCCATACTCATGGCATCCGTGTCTCGGAGGAGGGTGTCGACCATATAAGATCGTGATTCCAGACAAGACACGGCGGTGAAATCATCAAGCTGTTTCGATTCCCGCGCCGTTTGCTCCAGCCAATCTTTCCATGGTTCCGGCGAGTCAAGGTCATTACCCTTCAACAATCCCAACACCTGGTCCGGGGTAAACAGGAGCCGGGTGTAGAAATAAGGGTGCGGCAGAAAATTGGGGTCTCGCCACAGTGCGGCCATCTTGCGGTGAGAATCTTTTCTATGGAAATGCCCCAAGATTCCCTCCGCCGCGGAGGCCAGGCTGGAGCGGAGGCCCCCCGGGACGGTTTGCGCCAGAGTCGCCACGGACTGTGCATCCGGGGTCGAGCGGAAGGTGCTGTACCCTCCGAAAATCTCGTCACCACCCAGTCCCGAGAGGGCTACTTTCAGGCCTGCTTGCCGTGCCGCCCAGGAAACAAAGTATGTGTTGATGCCATCCATGCTGGGCTGGTCGAGAGCACCCACTGCTTCGGTCAGGCGCGTTAACATGTCGTCGCCGCTCAAAGTGAGTTCCTGGTGATTCGTTCCAAATCGCTGCGCGGTGCGACGAGCGACTTCCGCCTCACTAAACTCCTGCTCCGGGAAGACCACGGTTACGGTGTTCACGGCAGCTTTCTTCTGGGTCGCGAGGGCGACGAGGGCGGTGGAATCGATGCCACTGCTCAGGAAAACTCCCAGGGGCACATCGGCGGTCAAATGGGACTCGACCGTTTCTTCCAGGAGCGAACGCAGGAACGCCGTCGCGGAGCAACGCTCTCGCTTCTTGGTGTCAAGAGTGGGGCGAGCAGACTCCGCGAAGTCCCAATAGGGCTCGGGGCGAACCGAGGTGTGGCGCCCAGCCGCCGAAATGATAATCCGATGCCCAGGTGGCAGGGAATAGATGCCCTCGACCAGCGTCATGGGCTCCACGACCGAACCAAACAGGAGATAACTGCGCAATGCCGTCTGCGATAGCCGCGGTTCAACTTGACCCGAAGCCAGGAGAGAGCGGACTTCTGAAGCAAATATCAGGTTGCCATCGACGAGGGCGTAGTAGAGAGGCTTGATGCCCAGGCGATCGCGCGCCATCAGGACCCGGGGATTGCCACGGCGAGTGGACTTCGATGTCTCCGCGAGGGCGAATGCGAACATGCCCTCGAAGTGATCCACACAATCCTCTCCCCATTCCTCGTAGGCGTAGACGATAACCTCTGTGTCGCTCCCTGTCCGGAAGGGGTAGCCACGGGATTCGAGGGTGCGCCGGAGTTCCTGGAAGTTGTAAATCTCTCCATTGAACACGACGACGACAGTTCGGTCGCCATTGAACACCGGCTGGTGTCCACCGTTGAGATCGATAATGCTGAGCCGGCGCATCCCCAGGGTGACGGAGTCATCCACGAACATGCCCTCATCATCCGGGCCGCGGTGACACATCTCCCCCATCATCCGCCGCACAACACTTAGCGTCGGCTCAGGATCCGTGACGCCTACTACCCCACATATTCCACACATTTGTTATGCCAGTTTTATGCCGATCGATAAAGGAAGGCGCGCCCGGCCTGTATCAGCCGCTGCCGAAGACCTCGCGCCTCGATGCCTAGTTTGTTGCGGCCGTACCGACGAAAAGATAAATGAGCAAGGATGCCCAAGAAAAACAGAGGTATGGAGGCGAGGATCGGCCAGAGCGAGGGATTCTCTGGGATGTAACCCCAGTCGGCTGCTTCCTCCCACCCCGGGGAAAAACGGTCCAGGCTGATGCGCAAGAGGCGTCCAAAGGGAAGTCTTCTCAAACGGATGTGTATGGTGTGCTGAAAACTGTACTCGGGATTGTAACCAGGCATAGCGCTGACGGCCTCGCGGAACACCGCGGGATCACGCAACTCCTCCTTGCTCAGGCCGCGGCCCAAGTGATCCACGAACACGCGTCCCTGCTGAGGATCGACTACCACCCAGCGGTCATCCCATTGCACTTCCGCGACTACGTGCATCGAATTCCCGAATTTGTCGACCAGCAACAGACGCCGTGTCTTCAGGCCAGCGGCATCGCCCAAGTTAATGAAGGCGTTCGTCGCTGACCCGCAGATCTTAAGCAAGCGGGTATTTTTGACAATGATCACCGGGTCACGGTTGTAGGCAGAGTCGGAGACGGGGGTTCCAAGCCGCTGAGGCTCGTGGCGAAACCACCGCAACAGGGCTTCGGTCTTCTCTTGCTCCGACCCCTCCAGAGGAAGGATGGCGTCGGAGAACCCTTTCAGGTACCTCCGCGTGGAAGTGTTCCAGGCCAGCCCGTAGACTAATAAAGCAAGGGTAGCAATCAAAAAGGTCCGGGTGGCAAACTGGCCCAGGGCAAACAATCTATGAGAGTTCGCAGGTGAGCCCTTTTCCTGTAGTTGAGTTAAAAGCAAGGCTTCCGTAGTCATCCTTCTTTCAGAGCGGTATTAGATTCGGCGTGATCTGATCTCGTCCGCTTGCGGAGCAGAAACGAGCGAACGTCGTTTGGAAAAATCGTCCCTTGCATGTTCGTATGAATCTTGCATTCCCCAAACCAGGCCTTCCCAAGAAATCTCCTCCGCCACTTGTGCGCATCCCGCTTTTAGGCGTTGGTAAAGGGTCGGGTTGTTTAACAACTGCTTCAAAGCTTGGGCGACTGCCTTTGAATCATAAGAAGTCACGAGACCTGCGCGCTGATCAACGAGGGGAGCTATGCCGCAGCGATCCGAAACAATCACGGGAGTGCCACAAGCGATGGCTTCCGCCGCCGTGTTGCCAAAGTTCTCGTATCGCGACGGCAACGCAAACACCGTCGCGTCTACGTATGCCTCCTTCTGCAAATCGTCATAAAGAGGCCCCGGGAACAGAACTCGTTGGCCGACTCCCTTCGCTCGAGCTTTGTCACGCAGGAAGGCCAAATACCCGTTCTCACCTTCAGGACCGGCGATAACGAGCTTGAGCTTTCCGCAGCCGATTTGAGGCAGCGCTTCAATGAGAAGATCGGCGCCCTTGCGTGGGATCACACGGCCCAAGAAAAGGATCAGGCGCTCGTCGTCAGGAATCCCCAGCCTCTTCCGGAAGGCGCCATACGGAGGGAGCTTCTCGAAATCCTCTCGGTCGATTCCATTGAACCGAACCAGTACTTTTTCAGAGGGAATGCCTTCGGCTAGCAAATCCTTCCTTTCCAGTTCCGAGGTCGCAATCCATTTGCTGGCCCGCCCTAAATAGTTCCCTGCCAATTTTCTCCAAATCTTTTTGAGCAGAAATCCCCGGTCAATTGGCCTCGTCATCCCGAGCGGTTCCACAAAATACGGGACCCTGAACTTTCGGCAATACCGCGCGACAGTGGGGCCTAAGGTGTCGTAAAGGCCATATATGTGGACAATTTCAAACTCTTTGAGGCGGCGCCGGCAAAACCCCAGAACACCTGGATTCACGGTCAGATTTCGATAATGGAGGCGGGTTCTGAGATAAATTACTTCCACTCGGTCCAGATCGGTCCGCCAGCCCTGCGGATCATCAACCACCTTGGCAGCCGCGATCTCTCGGGGTCCGAAACCCAAGTCCGCAGTCAGGACCGTAACCTCATTTCCCAGCCCTCTCAGCGCTCGGGCAATTGACCGGACCTTGACGGCGGGTCCTCCCCGTTCCTGGAAGGGATAATATGCTTGTGTCACCTTAAGGATTCGCACAAGCCGCCTCCCGAAGGGCTGGACCCGTGCTGTTTAATGTACTTGGAAGTAAAGGGAGGATGGGAAGTGCTCACTTATCGACGCAAAAGGTTTGTGCCCCCCATTCCGTAAGCCATTCACATCGGCTTGAGGGCGGTAGTCCGGAAAGATTTCTTGTAGAGCGTCTCGCCTTTCGTAGTGTAGCTGACTCATACAGAAGATAATTTTGACCCGATTGTTAAAGATAAGAAAGGCGCGCAGAAGCGACGTTTCATTGAAATGCAGGAAATTCTCAAGCACATCGCGCGGGTAATCATAAGGAAGATGGATGTCGTGGAAGTGAACCAGCACACCACTTCGCAAGCGAGGCAGCACTTCCAGTATCAAATGATTGACGTCACTGCCAGGTTTCATCGCATGCGAGGAGTCAATGAACAGGAAGTCATTCTCGCCTAAGTCGGCGAATAGCTCTAGAGGGACTCTCTGGATATGCTCGGTGATGAGCTTGATTCCCTCCAGCGCTCTTAAGCTTTGAGAGGGATAAGGCTCAACGGATACCATTGACCAGCTTCCGGCTCCTTCTTCTTGATTCATTTTCAGTGCGGTGAGCATGCAATAAGTCGAGAGCCCTCCCCCTACTTCGATTACGCGTCGCGGCCGATAATGCCGGATCACCGCATGCAGGGCCTCCGCCTCGATGTATCCAAAAGCTTTGCGGTGGTTCCTTGCGCCCTCGTGATAGATCTTGTTGCCCAGATACTCCTTCTGAAAGGGCAGACAAATGGTTCGCAGGTTGTTTACCTGTTCATCCAGGTTTATGGCTAATCCCGGCAATTCCGACTTCCTTGCCCAAGCCGGCTTAGTCCGTTCAAGATCGAGGATGTTTGCTACGGGCGAGTAGTAGTGGACCGGGAGAACGTGGATACCAAAACGAATGCCCAGCTTGTGAAGCTGAAGGAAGGCCGCCTTCTGCAAGGCCCTCACATCCCTCAAGGATGACCTCCAGGCGAACTGCTACGACCCACCCAAGTTGATTCGAGAGCCGCGCCCTGGTCCGGCAGGGTACAATTAACGAAACCCGAGTCGACGAGTAGACCTCCCAACCGCCGACAGAGGGATTCAAACGAGTACTCCTGCCTCACCCATCGCCTTGCTGACTCTCCCATACTCTTCGCTTGTTCGGGCGCATTGAGCAAGTGGATGAGCGCGCTGGCAACTGCAGCCGGATCCTCGGGGTCCACCAGGATTCCGAACTCTCCCTGTCGAATCAACTCCGCAGGGGCCCCGTAATTTGGCCCGATAACCGGCTTCCCAAATGCCATAGCTTCAAGAAAGACAATTCCGAAGCCTTCACCCTTAGGGTCATGTTCGTCTATGACCGTCCTGGCAGGTAGTACAAAAACTTCACTCCGATGGTAGAACGCTGCCAACTCGGACTCCGTCACCTCGCCTGTAAAAAAGACGTACTGGATAAGTCCCAACTCCTGCGCCAGCATTTCCAGTCGAGGTCGATCGTCCCCGTCGCCGACGATCACGTAAGTGAGATTTGGTATCTTCGCCACAACTGATGGGAGGGCTCGAAGCACCACATCGTGCCCCTTGTACCGCTCCCACGCTGCCATTCGTGCCACGGTCAAGACCAACCGTCGCCCGTCGGAGAGTCGCGCGCAAGTGACCACTTCCGCAGGCGTGGCACCTATCAGTGTCTCGTCAAGAGTGCAGGGGAGGCTCGATATACGCTTGTCCTCAATCTTGTGCCGCTTCACAACTTGCCCACGACTGAAGGCGCTAGTGACTATCACCCGGTCGGCTCAACGCAGAGCACCACGCTTCCACCTGGGAAGCCCCATCCATGCCTCGAACGCCGTGCACAATGATCCAGTAAGGAGGGCCGGCGAGCATCCTTACCAGCCACCCGACCGGCCCCAAGGCAAGATGGGTGCAGATAATTAAGTCCGGTCGCCAACGCGCTGCTTCTCGGGCGGCATGCCAACCAAAACGCCATTTAGAACGTCCCGACAGTCGCGCACTTCCCGGCCCTGCCGTGTCTTCTTTTGGCCCCACGCAACGCACGGATTGATCACCCAACAAGTCCTTAAGAGCTTGTGCCAGGGTTACGGTGTAACGCTGGATACCACCGGGCCTCTCAAGCGATGGAGTGAGTAGGAGGACCTTCATTGCTTCACAGGGGTCTTTGCGAAACTTAGATTCCGTCGCCGTTCGAGAACCTGTTCGAAGAGCACGTCCAACTGAGCCGCATTTCGTTCCCACGTGTACTGATGGGCGGTTCGTGCAGCATTCTCTCCGAGTTTGTTTCGTAAGACGGGGTTACTCCACAGATCCGATATCATCCTAGCGAGAAGCGCAACATCCTTCGGATCCTTCAAAACCAACCCATCCACCCCGTCCGTTACGAGTTCGCTGACGCCTGCGCGGCTACTGACAATCACAGGAAGGCCGCAGGCCATGGCCTCCAAGGGAGGCAACCCGAAGGCATCTTCCAAGGAGGGGCTGACGTAAACGTCTGACGCCGCGTAGTAGAATTCCACATCAGGCCTCAAGGGGAAAAAAGTCACTCGCATGTCAAGGCCTGTGTGGACGATCTCGCTCCGATAAGGAAGAGGGTCATCTTGCCCGACAACGAGCAACTGAAGTTCCGCGGACCCGGTTAGCCCAACCGCTCTTATTAGGGTTTCCAAGCCCTTGTTCTTCCAACCGTTCCCAACCAAGAGCAAGCAGAAGGCTGAGGGGGGAAGACCCAAGGAGCCTCGGCTCTTATCGCGCAAGCGCTTCTGAGTTTCGGGATTGAAGCGTTTCGAGCTGACCCCGTAATAGATCACGGGGATTTCGGATCTACCAAACCAAGTCATGTTTTCGGCTGTTCTTTTTGAAATCGCCGTCAACAGAGACCTTTTCCTCGGGTAAATAAGCTGCTCTAGCCAAATGATCAGTCTATAGTAAAGCCGACGATGGATTAGCCGGGCCCAACTCGAGATGGGATTCCGCAGGAGCTTCAGATCCTCTTTGACCTGGCAGTAGAACTCTGAAAAAAGAACATGCACTGATATGACATCGGCATCGAAGCAATTTATGCCTGGCGTGTAAATCAAATCGTATCGGAATCCCCGGAAGTTGGTATCCCACCACCGCAACAGTTGATTGGAAAGAAACCACCAGCAGTACCGCAGCAGATGAGGGCCTGGCAAATTAGGGATGCGGTGCCAGCGGATCGTGTTGCGTTCAATGTCCTCAACCTGGGCACTGTAAAGATGGATTTCGTACTTCTGCGACAGCCACTCCACTTGCTCCGCCACACATCGTTCAGTCCCGTGCCGTTTATCAAGGAACGGTGATATGACTGCTACACGGGGCTTGTTGTCCATCAGCGGGAACGTACGAGGGATTCGGGTTGGAGAGAACCTTGTTCACTCAACCTCGGCAGACTGAAGAGAATTCCGGTTAGAAGCCAAAAGTAGGCGTTATATACGAAATTCTGATACGGTTGGAAGCCTCCATAGGTGAAGGGAAAGAGGAGCAGGAATCCAAACCACCAGATGCAAATCGCTAGAGGAAAGGTCGAAGTCCCTTTGACCCGCACTACTGTTTTCCAGGTAGTGTAGATAAGGCTCCCGGCCCAAAATAACCAAAGAATCGGGCCAAGGATTCCGAGTTCGAAGATCAACGTTGCGAATCCCTCTTCGAGGCCCATTCGATGTATCGAAGCATCGACTTCTGGTCCCAATACTTTCGCAACATACTGCACACCCAATGATGACGTCCCGATGCCGTGTCCAAGCGGCCACTCCGGGTCCGTAAACGCCAACATCAGGTTATCAACGGGATAATCCCACGCACGCTTCGAAGCCTCAAAGTTTTCACTTCTCGGGTCCAAGGTCTCCGCATAAAAAGTCCAGCGTGCTCCAATAGCTTCG
Source organism: uncultured Acidobacteriota bacterium (assembly GCA_963804995.1). GTDB lineage: Bacteria > Acidobacteriota > Terriglobia > UBA7540 > UBA7540 > Bog-366. Next base: position 703,447 of record CAWDSK010000005.1, on the reverse strand, counting down.
GGGAAAACCACAAGCATCAGGAACAAGCCCAACGCAACCACCATATAGCTCCTGCGGATGGCTTTGAAGAGCCGGTAGGCCTCGAGCCCGCGTGGTGGCGCACCCCAGAGCAAGGCAGCAGAGAGAACCAGCGCGCTGATAACGACGTATGATGCGCACCCACGCGACCCACTCATCATGGCCGCAACGCTCACCAAGAGCAAGCCGGGAAAGACAACTTTTCGGCCTCTGGGCGTTTTGAGGAGCAGGTACCCCGCCGCCCCCAAGCCCATTATGAAAGTAAGAATCAGATACCAAGCACATCGGCCCTCACTCACGAAAACCGAAGGGGGACGTGACACCGCTACACCTGTAGATGTGAACCGCGTCAGGTGTCCCAGTTCATCAATTTCCGCGCCTCCGCTCGGATTAAGGAAACTGAGCCCGAAGACCGATTGAGCGATGGCAATCGAAGCGATAACCGCGGCGATCCCCATATTGAACACCAGGAAGCGACGCAAGTCTTCCTCATCGCGGAGGAACGCATAACCCACAAACATCAACGGAACGTAGTAAAAGTAGATTTTCAGGCCCATCAAACCATAGAGAATGCTTGGTGAATCGGCGTTAAACACCTGGACAACACCCAGACCTACAAACAGCCCGAGCGGGTAGAGAAAGGGAGCGCGGAACATGATGCGCTTTTCACGCGTTTTAGCCAGCAGGAACGAGAGGTAGGTTATTCCTACAAGGGCGTCTTTAGCAAAGTAGATTGCCATGTTGTTGCCCATGTACTTGCGGATCATGTCCTCAAACAACAGCCAGGCCAGGAAAGCATAGAGCCCTTTCCTCCAGTCACCGGTAATCAAGCCCGCGATGCCCAGCAAAGCGAGACTTAGGGGAACCAAGATGACGGTCTTGTAATTGCCCGCGAGGATCCAGCCCCGCACCAGCCAGACTGCGCCGGCCAGCCCCAGGTAGAAAAGAAGCGTTTTCCCGACACCTTCGTTATTCCGCACTAAGGTCCCCACCCTTTGTTCTCATCTATCAAGGAGGTGTTCGGCGCAGGATCCCCTCGCAACACGCCTGCTAACCGTGGATCATTAAGTCAGATGCCTCGCTCGCCGACAGCTTCCAGAGATCTCGCGATAGATGCCTAGATGGTCATCAACCATCCTCTCTTGTGTGAAGAGTTCTTGCGCTCGTGCCCTCGCCCTGGCCCCCAGGGTTGTCACTAAGCAGGGATCATCGAGCACGCGTCGAAGGCAGGAGACAAGACCAGCAACACTCCCCGCCGCGAATTTCAATCCCGCGCCGTCGACCACCTCTCCCATTCCGCCGATATCGGAGGCAACTACCAACCCACCCCGCATCATGTGCTCGATTAAGGCCAAACCAGCGGTTTCTTCCATAAGTGTTGCCATTACCACTGCGGAAACGCCTTCAAGCTCAACCTGGAGAGCTTCTCCCTGAAGCCAGCCCGCAAAAAACACGCATCGCTGAAGTCCGAGGGAGATCGCCTTATTCTCCAGGGCCGCTCGTTCCGGACCGTCTCCGATAATCTTCAAGCGAAACGAGTATCCGGCGTCAACTAGCTCCTTCGCTGCTTGCAGGAGAACTGGCACCCCTTTTTCGGTTACGAGCCTTCCGACGTAGGCAAAAATAGGAGGATCCAGCCTGTCGCGTTCACTGATGATGGCGGGGCGCTCAAGCCCTTTGTGGGGGTCGGGAACACCATAGTAGATAACCTCCGAACGGGGAAGAAGGAGGCGGTTCTCAACATGCCTAGAGATCGGCGCGTTAGTCGTAACAAGCTTCGAGGCCCAACGGCGAGGGAATGTAAGCAGCAACTGGACCATGCTCTTGAGCAGGCCGGAGTTAGTGGCGTCGCAACGCAGACATTTCGTGTATTGGCGGCCCATGAAGTAACCTGGGCACACCGTCTTGGTCGGCTCATGGAGAAGCAGTCCATTCGGGCAGATCGCCTGATACCCGTGATGCTCTATCACCGTAGGTTTGCGAGAAAGGATTGCCAACCACATGGGAAGCAGACAGGGACCCGCTAGGTGGATCACGTCTGAGCGCCATAATAGCTTGAGCAGCGTGAGGGGCCCTGGTTGGCGCACGACACGGAACGGCAACGAGGCGTCGTCCATCCCGCTCGCTGGCGTAGGTGTTGCTACCGTGATCTCCAGGTCACTCTCCCCACCTTGATCTGAGCGCTCGGCTAGCCCTTGCGCGAGCAGCATGACGTACGTCTCCACCCCGCCAACACTAGGCGCAAAGGAGTGGCTGTAAAGCAGGATTTTCAGTGCGAAGCTCCCTTTTGCATCATAAGGACTGCCTTCTCGACCGCCTGTACCTGGGCTTCGACATTCTCACGGGGCGACCAGGTCTCCATGCGCTGACGGGCGGCCGAACTCATTCGCCTCAGCCGCTCACGGTCGGAAAGGACTTCCCGCAAGAGCGTGGCGAGGGCGTCCACGTCACCGCAGGGGAGGACACCCCCGTTCTGCCCCGCCAATATCAAGTCGCGACCAGCGCCCACATGGTCACTGACGATCGCGGGGCACCCGCACAGCATCGCTTCGTTCACAACGACACCGAAAGCGTCGTAATCCGAAGGCATGACAAGTAGGTCCGAGGCCCGGTACACTGCCGGCAGTCGCGACTGGTTGGTGAATCCGAGAAAATGAACGCGCCCTGCAATGCCTAAGGAAACGGCCTGGGATTCCAACTCGCCTCGGAGCGGGCCTTCTCCGGCAAAAACAAGGTGCGCGCCGGTGACCTCGGCGTGGGCGAACGCATTCATGACATCCAGGGGGCGCTTCCATGGCTGGAGCTTGGCGCAAAAGAGCACGACGGCCACCTCCTCAGGCACCCCCCACGCTCGCCGCACCTCACCGCGGTCCACTTTCTCAGACTGATTGATCCACCAATCGTTATCGACCACGTAGGGCGTTAGAACCAACCGGTCATCCGGAATGCCGAGGGTTCGCATCATATCGGCACTCCAAGTCGAGGGCACAATCACGACGGAGGCGAGGCGAAAAAGCCGTGGCCAGACGAACCGCTTAACGGGAACCTTCCACTTTTTCCCGTCCAGCGGAACCAGTCCGTGCGCGTCGGTCCCAAACAATATGGGAACCCTGTAGAGCTTGGCCGCGGCCATCACGATCCAAAAGCTTAAACAAACGTAACCCGTATGTACCACGATGGCATCATAGCCACCGAGGCTTACCAACTTCCATAATCCTGGGTTTAAGAAACCCCAGAAACGCCCCAGCCCGGGCCAAGGGGATTTGTTTGGAACGTGAACCCACGGATAGCCTTCCAGCAATGGAACATCCCATTTCACATCGACCCCGAATTCCGGATCAAGCCCGGATTTGGCTCCTTGTAAACTGCAATACGCCACCTGAATCTCAAGCTGCGGATGCTGCGCCATCAGACGAAAGATCGGCGCTTGGTACTGAATGGGATGGGAAGCAACATACAGAACTCGATATCGTTCTTTAGGCACGGTCAAGAAGCCCTAGGAAGCGGGCTGCCACGGCTTCCCAAGAAAAGTATCTTTCATAAGCACGCCGGCTGCGTTGATGAAGCTCTAGCCAAAGATCGTCATTGGTCAACACCCTAACCACCGCTGCGGCCAATGCTTCGCGATCCCCGCAGGGGACACCCAACACACCGGCTTCCGCTAATGGGGTGGGCAGGCAACCGTCGGCATAGGCCACCAAGGGGAGAAAGCAGGCAATGCTGGCTATAGCACTTCCCCTTTGAGTCGTGATCCGGCCGCGCACAAAAAGTGAGACGTCACAACTCGCCAGCAATCTCGCAACCTCATCGGCAGGAAGGACGCCGAGGGCTTGGTACTCAACTTCGCTTCCGGCCAATGCTTTCCGGAAGGCGGGTTCCGACTCTCGCGACCCGCGACCCAGCGTCACCAACCGCACTTCGCGGACGCAAGTGATGGCCGCGGTTGCAGCATGGGTAATCGCCGAAACCTCCTTGCTGATGTCCCCGCCGTCGGTAACCCCGAAAACCGCGATGGTCTTTGGCTCGTTTCCGTTGTGAGCGGAGCGGCACACGGGAGCGATGGCCGGGATGTTCGCTCCCACAGGGATGAAACTGGCTTTCGTGGCAGGCAGTGGGAGCCAGTCTACTTGCTCCTTGGGCACAGGCAGCACACAGGATTGCGTCCACCCATAAGCTCTGCGGAATACCCATCGTTGGCAGGCGCGGCGAATTCGATCGATCATGCGCTTACCAGGGTACGTCGCAACATCGTGAAAGACCGTAATCAGGCGCACGCCTCGCACGTGGAGGGTCAGCAAGACTCCCAAGAACGCCAGTGGAAACCCATGTCGGGACCACATCAGGGCCGTGTATTGAACCAGAACCCACTTCCCTTTCCACTCCCGGCTCTCCTGCCAAAGGCGCATCCAAGCTCGAATCCACCCAATATCCTCCCAGGGGACGCGAACCATTTCGACCCTGTAGCCTCTGGCTTCCATCGCAAGGCCAAGGAACCCGCAGTAATCCTCCACACCGTCGGTCGGAACATCTCTCCTCCCCAAAAGTACGATAAGGATGGAGGAAGGAGCAGGGTTCTTGTTCATATGCGGCCTGTCAATTAGAGAAGGATCCTGTTTTCCCGGCACCTGCGCGACGCTTCGAGCTCCGATTTGCCTGAGTCGAAATGATATCGAAGCCCTACACGTTGGTGTGACTCCGACCAGCGAGCGAGGTGCATACTTATCAATGCCCCACCCGAGCAAGAATATGCCCCTGGGTTTGTGATCCATCGAGAAGACAGCAGCTATACCCTGCGTTCAACAGGTTTGAGACCACTGGGTGCACATCCACACTGCTAGCACACCCGTGGAGCTCGATGAGCAGAATCGGGTGATCATTCTGAAGGATTCCCTGCATCCCTTCCAAGACGCTCAGTTCTGCACCTTCGACATCCACTTTGACAAAGTCAACGCGACGGTGGACGGGACCGAAATAGTCGTCGAGGCTCACCGCTGAGACATGATTGAGGGAATCAGGGACAATCCTTTCGATTGAACTAAGCAGGTCGGTGCCAACATGGCTAAAGCCAACTGCGGCCGAGCGTCCGGCAACGGCCTTGTTTACGAGGGTCACGTTACCGTAGCCATTCAAAGCTACATTCTTTTCCAAAACCTCATACACTACACTGAAGGGCTCGAAGGCTATGACCCTGCCTTGTGATCCGACCTTCTTGGCCAACAGCAGGGTGAAATAGCCAATGTTGGCGCCCACATCAACTACGCACTGACCTGGCTCAACAGTGTTCTGTATCGCCTTGGTCACTTCGGTCTCATAGGTCCCGAAAACCCACGCTTTCCCGGTTTGCCAGTGCAATAGCATTTGGTGCCCCTCAAGCGGAGAGGCGAGCGGGAAAATCCTCGGCTGGTTTGGATAAAACCTGTTGGCAAATGATCGGAGGTTAGGAGATTTCGTCACAAACTTTCTCCATTCCAGGGGAACCATTTGCCAAAACCATACTAATGTATTAGAGAGGTTCATGCCCGGCACTGAATGTCGCCTATTTCTCTACCATGAAGCTACCGATAATCAACGCGTCCATTCCCGAACTGAAAAACGTGCGAATGGCGTCGGTGGGAGTGCACACAATCGGCTCGCCGCGCAAATTGAATGAGGTGTTCATGATGACCGGCACACCCGTGCGCTGGCCAAACTCCTTGATGACTCGCCAATAGAGCGGATTCACGCTTTCCTCAACTGTCTGCGGCCGGGCGCTGCCGTCGACGTGTGTCACGGACGGAATGACACTCCGTTTCTCGGGCTTAACCTGGCTGGTCAGGATCATGAAAGGTGAATCCACTGCGGACTCCAAATAATCCCCGGCAGACTCAGCCAGGAGCGAGGGCGCAAAGGGTCGCCACCACTCTCGGAACTTTACCGCGTTATTGACCTTGGCATTCATCTCCGGGTCGCGGGGATCAGCGAGAATCGATCGGCTACCCAGCGCCCGGGGACCAAACTCCATGCGGCCCTGGAACCAGCCGATGATCTTCCCCGCCGCCAGCAAATCTGCGGTCGTACCCGCCACATCGCAGAGCTGCGTCGAGCGGAGTTTGTAAGTGCGCAAGACCTTTTCAATTTCTGAATCTTCGAATGCAGCCCCCAGATAAACCTGCCGCATGGCCTTGAGCGGCAAGCGCTCGCCGGTCTCGAGATAGGGCGCAAAAACGGCGCCCAACGCCACGCCATCGTCTGAGGCTGCGGGCTGAATGAAGATGCTCTCGACTAGGCCTGAACTCAGGATCAGTCCATTGGCCTTAGAATTCAGCGCGACGCCCCCCGCCAGACACAGCTTGCGGCAACCCGTCTTCTTCACTGCCACATCCGCGATGCCCTTCATCGCCTGTTCGCAGGCGTCCTGAACGGCGAAGGCAACATCCTTGTACCGGCTTTCGATTTCGCTTTCCGGCACTCGTTTGGGCCCCAAACGCTCGACGATCCGCCCATCAAGGTTGGAGCCGCGGCCGATCAAGTGTGGACCGTCCACCTCATAGAAGCCGTGATCGATTGTGACAAAATCCTTAAGACTGACTCCCGGCTGGCCATAAGGCGCCAATCCCATCACCTTCCACTCGTCACTGTAAGGTTGGAATCCGAGATACTCTGTAAAGGCAGCGTAAAAGAGACCCAAAGAATTCGGCCAGGGGATCGTAAGGACATGGTCAAGCTTGCCGTTGCGGCCATGCCAGATTGAAGTCGCTTCCCAGGCACCCCTTCCATCCACTACGACCACAGCAGCTTCTTCGAATCCGGAATGGGCATAGGCACTGATCGCGTGGGCACGATGATGATCCACGAAGAGCATGCGCGCCTTCGTCGGACCAAAGTACTGGGTAAAGCGCCGCTGGCCACCGCGCTGATGGTTCATGCTCACAAACTGCCGAGTTGAATTCAGCACATTCAAATAGCTGATGGGATGGCGGCCGCGCACAAAATCCGCAAGATCGTGCAAGTAGGTTCGACGGGGCGGAGACCAACCGAATGCGATGTAGTCAAGCTGCTCAGGTCGGACGCGGGCGAACTGGAGACAGGCTTTGATCGCCAGGGCTGGAAACCGCTCGTCGTGTTTGACTCGACTCAGGCGCTCTTCGGCAACGGCAAAAAGTAACTCGCCGTCGCGGGCGATGCACGCTGACGAGTCGTGCATTTGAGAGTAATTAATCCCCAGGGTTAGCACAGGTTGAATCCCGCTTTTTGGAGCATGCCCGGTGCCATTTGAGTCTGGCTACTGAGTGCCAGTGGGGTATGAAAAAGTCAAGAGCAAAACGCGTAGAGCCGGGGAATTTGGTGGGACGACGGTCGCGCTGCCCCGCGGAGCGCAACAAGTGGGACAGTCCCACATTAACAAAACGTCATGAGCCTGGAAGGGTAGAGTAAGTGATTGCGCGATGCCGATCCCGACCTCCCTGCCCGCTCTTCGAGCCGGACGGGCAGCTTTCAGCCGGCTCACACTCCCCCTCAATTAAGGACCGCATCAAAGTCTCGAAGCCGGTAAATTCTCTCTTGAAGTTCAAGCGTTTCTTCCTTCCAAAAGCGTCCGGGAAACCTCTTTCGTTTTGAAGGTCAGCGAGCAACGCGAGCACGGGTCACCTTCTGGGCAGGGGCGCCCGACAACGTTTGGAGCCGTCGTAGGGCTGATCGGTTTTGACCATGGCGTGGAGAGCGTGCCGGAGCGTGCGCCTGACGGCAACCTGAGTTTGCATTATGAATTTGCCTTGGGTGAGCCGAGGCTGACAATCGAATGTCATGACTTGGCAAATCTCAAGAGCTTTTTCTAAAAGGATCCGCAGTTAGTCGATCCTATAGATTCTCTGGTTCGTTCGCTCAAATACGAGCGTCAAGCCCCGAGTGCGTGCAGGCAACTGGAAGGGGAAGACGCCCGAGTTTACATCGAGAACATGCGAAACGGGTAGGTCGTGGAGTCGCGCTAGGACGCTGTCCAGGTCGGACGTGTCAGGTAACGTTCGTACTCCCCAATCTCCGAACGGCTTCACATAGGTCTTATCGGAGTAATAAGGCTGAACCATCGGGTTGAGAATGAGTACGCCTCGCACGGACGGGTCCCTATTCGCGTATTCGAAACTCGCAAGAAAGGGGATATGTTCTTGCCGCCGCTGCTCTGCAAAGGAGCTTGAAAATGCGGCACGGATGTCGTCCACCCGCGAAGACGCGATCATGAACAGGCCATACAGCAACGAGCTGGCGACCACAACGGAGGCAAGTAATGGTGAAACCCGCGACGCCACCGAACCGGCGTAGCGCCAGCCGATCACGGCCAGAATTGCTGCGATCACGTACACGTGGACCAAGTAACGTGACTCCTGGGCTGAAACAAACCAGAATGTGGTGAGTAAGTATGCGAATAGGACTAGCGATCTTAAGAAGCAGTTCCGGCGGACGGCAAAGAGACCGAAAGGTCCGAGGGCCAAGGGAGCCAGTCCAATCCCGCCTGCCCCATTGAAGTTTGAAGTGTGGTATGTCAGATTGAACGGAAGGAGTAGGTAGCCCTCAATCACACGACCGAGACTCGAACCAGGCCTGAGCACGTTCGACGGCGCATGATTGAGAACATTCGACTGAAAACCTTCAACGATCCCTTTCGTCACGTACTTGACTTTAAAGAAATGCAACAAAAACACCGGGGGAGGATAGATCGGGCAGCCGAGGAGGATCCAGTTTCGGACATAGAATGGGGTAGCAACTGCAAAAGCAACAGCCATGGCAATCCCCGTCTTCAGTATGGCCAGATCCCGGCTCGCGTGCCTAGTATTCACCATCCGTAGAGCGACACAAGAAACCAGGAGTGGGAGCGCCACCACGCCCGTATATTTCGTTCCCATTGCAAGTCCGCAGAAGAGTCCAAATAAGATGTGCTCCCAAGTAGTTTGTGCATCGAGCCCAACCCTGGCTGCAGCCAGTACGAAACTCGCATAGAGAACATCTACAAAACCGGAAGTGCCCGCGAAATAGGCAGCCGGCATGGTGGCGACGAGCGCCACAGCCCACCATGCGCCGCGGTCATCCAAGCCTGAGCGAGTGGCCAGCGAGCCGATCACCAAAAAGAACATCGTGAGGGTCAGAACCGCAGAAAAACCCGGAGCGCACTTCCCACCGAGTGCCATTAGCGCTCCGTAGACAATCTCAGCCGTGGCTGGAAACGCCGTGCGAAAGTTGTCCAGCACAGGACGCACAGTGCCATTTCGAAGCCAAACTTTTGGCCCAAGCAGATGGTAAGCAATACTATCATTTTCCCAGTCACCGACAGGCTCCGAGAACCCTCCCAGCGCTGTCACGAGCAGCACGGTAGCAATGACAATGGCGGGAAGGGCCGGTATCTTAAGTTCCCGTATAGATATGGCGAACGTCGTTTTCCACATGCGTGCGAACAGGCCAATCGCCGCAAGCACGGCTGCCCCCAACGTAAGGAAAATGGTTGTGCGGGTATACGCAACCTGGCCGATGAGAAACAGCAATGTGCCAAGTAATCCCAGGCCACCAAGCCAGGTGCATGCGAGCCGGTCGAGCCGGGAGAAGGTCAGGGGCAATCCCCGCCACATCCAGCCGCCCAGTCCCCATGCTGCTACGGCGACGACCAGCGTCGCGAACATTGCCCCCAGTGCGTTCATCAGCATCGCTTAGTACGACCACCACACGCGAAGTGCGTGTTTCGCCATATTTGACCCCAAAACGCGGATAACCAGGAACAGGCCGAGCACCGCCCCGACCCAAAGATCAATCATCAAGGGCCATAACCAGATTGGAAAGGAATTGGAAGGATGAGTTTTTGCGGGCTTCATTTTGATGGGTAGACCGGCCCTCAGATCTCAGGTCCTATTTATATAGTTGACTGGGCGCCAGTCCCGGAAAATGTCTGCCAGGTCGTTAAAATGGGCCTCCGGAGGCAGGCATCGTGCTCGACACGGTTCAGCACCTCCTCCACCGCAACAAATAAAGGCTCACCATTCCATGCATTGCACGCCGACGAGTCGTTCTTATGAGAGTAATTAACGCCCAGGGTTAGCACAGCTTGAATCCCGCCTTTTGGAGCATGCCCAACGTGGTTTCAGTTTGGCTATTGGGTACGCAGAGGACTTCGGAAGGAAGTTCGTTCGCAGCCTCTCGCGCATCGAGAGGCGCCAACTGCATCCAAGTAAGCCCATAGATCTTGTAATTCGTGAGGACCGGGTGATTCACCAGCATCGAGGTGGAAGCGCCAGCCTGCCTAAGAATGGTGTCATTCCGCTCCATGATGATGATCGGACGAATTCGGGAAATCGTTCTCGCTTGCGCCCTCCAGAATGCTTACCTCCGACCCTTCGGCGTCGATTTTTATGGCTTGGATTCTATCCACCGCGGAGCGAACAGCCCAATCGTCGAGCGAAATTGCATGGACGTCAATGTGCTCACCCTTCTTCAGGTCACGAACCGAAGTCAATGTACCCCAGCCCGATTCACCCTCTGATGATGACCGTTCAAAGGTAAGTGCACAGCTTTGTTTCCAGACAGCGCAGCAAAAGGTTTGAACCCACGGCTGGTGCGCGACATTCCGGGCTAACCTCTTATGCAAGAATGGATCAGGTTCAAAGGAAAACACCCTTCCTTGCGAACCCACCCGCTGCGCAGCAATCATCGTGACATAACCGATGTGCGCTCCAACATCGACAAAGATGTCGCCTTCCGCCAGGAGACTCTCAAGGCATTTGCGGACGTGCGGCTCGTAACACCCTGCCCACATTTGTCTCTGCACACGATCGTGCAAGTCGACTTCAAACTGTACTCCTGGTGACAAGCGCACCGAACCACGTGCGCCACCCAGCGTGCTCCTCATTCCTCCCAGAATGTCCGCCAAGCGGAGCTTTCCGGGAAAAGGAGGCAGGGCAGAAAGTAGACTGTGCACACTTTGCATTCGTCAGCCAAACAGTAGGGTCAGGTTCCCTGCTCACCTTCCAGTATCGGCGCCGCTGGAGTGGGCTCGCCCAGGATGCTCCGCAGTTTGCGCAAGCCCCTGGCCGCATACCAGTTTTTCATACGGTAGAATTGCCGCGGCGGCATCAGCAGGGCGCTGAAAAGCACTAGAGACTTGAAGCCGCGATAGGCGAGCGAAGTTTTTCTATACGCCGTGCTGTATGCCACACGCTCCACTCTGAAAGTGTCCCACGGTTTTCCGCCCCCAAGCGTGAGGCGCAGGCGCTCAGCATCTACCCAAACTGGTTTGATGATCGTGTCGATGACGTTCGGCGGCACACCCATCAGTGCAAGATGTGGAGGTAATTCCCTCACAAGACAGCTCATCACATCTCTCTTCCGCCGAACCTTAGTGTCATCTCCGGCCCGAAACTGGAAGAGGTTGTTGGCGTGGAGCCGGTAATAAGTGAGTGGGCGCTCAAGCACCACCGCCCCGCCAAACGCCACCGCCAGGGTGAACATGAACTCATCCGCTTCGACCACCAACTCTTCCGGGATGGGCAGCACTTGCTTCAATACCGTCTGGCGAATCGCCACCCGGCTCGTTCCCATGAAGCATTTCATTTGGGTGAACAACAAGGCTTCCTCAGGACTTGTTAGGCGCAGGCAGCATTCCCCAAGGGGACGGATCGGCAGTGCGCGACCGGTCTCCGCATCCGCCTCGAAGATGCTATGTCCGACGGTCCCGATCTCTGGGTTGCTCGCCAACTTATCTAGCACAATGCGCAGTTTGTCTTTTGCCCACCAATCGTCGCCGTCCAAAAAAGCCACGACCTCGCCCTGCGTTTCCGGAATCCCGGCGTTGAACGCTGACGCCTGCCCGCCGTTGGCCTTGCGCAGGTACCGGACCCGGGGAATGAATTTGCGAACGATGCTGGGAGTGTTGTCTGTAGACCCGTCGTCCACGACGATCACTTCCATTTCCGACACGTCCTGCTCCAGCACACTGACGATTGCTTGCTCAATGAAGCGCTCGTGGTTGTAGGTGTCGACCAAAACACTGACGCGTGGTGTTGACATTGTTCCGTTGGCCGCCTCAATGGCCGGAAGCTAAGCTGATCGAAAGAGTAACGGCGGGGCTAGAACTCCCGGTGAAAGTCCCAGTCGCGAGTGTCGTGCGATCGCTTTCGCAGGGCCAGACATCGACAGTCCAGGGGCATGCCGAGATCAGTGTCGGGCACAGTGAACTCTGGTTTGACGAACCGCCCCATGATCTTCGATTTCTTCGCCAATGCCGTCACAGCGCGCTGCTTCCAGGTCGGCTTGGACCTTGTCTCGGGGTAGTGGCCGCAGACATCATAGTTGAGATTGATGAGAGCAAATCTGCAGAGTTTTCTAATACTCGGCATGTGCACGTCATCAAGCGCCACAATTCCACCGACCTCCAGCATCCTGTCGATGTAGAAGAAATCGACCAACGCGAAGGCGAACGTGTGCCAGCCGTCAATGTAGGCGAAGTCTAATTTGACTCCACTCGATTCGAGTTGCGGAAGGACGGCGTAAGACGGTTCAGGATGGAACTCAACCCGGTCTCCGTACCCAGCTCGTTTAAGGGCGGCCAGACCAGCACCGTGCCATCCAGCGCCCCAAGGGCCAGAGAACTGGTGCGGGTCGATCACGATGTGTTTGGCTCCTGAGGGGAGAGCCTGGCAAATGAATAGGGCAGAAACACCGAAGGCAAGCCCAACCTCCAGGGTTATGCGGGGCTTTATGTCAGAAACGAGCCCTTCGAGAAATGAACCCTCGCCTTCGGTAACAGCCGAATTTATCGGAACCTTTTCCCCCGATTCCGTCACCGTAATGCCTGACCGGAGAATCTCCTCAAGAACCGTGTTCATTGGAGCCACCTAGATCTCTCGCAGTAGAGCGTCAGGTCGCGATAAGGCATGTAGAACAGGCACAGGGTATCGAGCCAAAGAAGTTCGTACCTGCGGGAGTTCAAGTCTTGTGCCACGAGCTCAAAAAACATGGTTCGGAAATGGGCGCGATAAAACGTGCCCGCAATGGAACGCAAGCGGATGCGCTGGAAGTAAGCCTGGACCCCGTACCGCCACCAGTTCCACCGAGTGTTCAGCACGGAGCGCACCGTATCCTGCTTGATGTGTTTTACCAAAGCCAAGGGGCTATAGATAAGCTCGTAACCAAGGTCTCGAAGCCGGCGACACAGGTAAATATCCTCGCCGTAGGCTCGAAATGTACCCTCGTCGTAGCCACCCACCCGCTCCCACGCGGACTTGCGATACAGTCCGTTGGCGCCGAAGAGGAACGGCGGATTCACCACCAGGGCGTTTCCCCAATCCTCGGGCAGGTGCGCTTGGCGCCAGCGGTCGGCGATCGACGTCAAGTGGGTCTCTTCGAGGCGCCCGCCGGCCGCGCCAACCTTCAAATCATCCAGAAGCGGGATAAGTTGTTCCAGCCAATCCGGCTCCGGCACGCAATCGGCGTCCAAGGATGCCACCAGTTCATTGCGCGCGCAGCGGAAGCCTGTATTCCGGGCTGCCGTGACCCCTCTATTCCGGTCATGCGCCACGACCCGGACGGGGTAGCGCGCTGCGATCTCCCGCGTCTGATCGGTCGAGCCGTCATCAACGACGATGATCTCCTCCAGAGAGTAGGTCTGGCGCAGCGCTCCCTCAATCGTCTGACCAATGTAGCGCTCCGCGTTGTAGCAGGGAATGTAGAGCGAAACCCTTTGATTTTCGATTTTGTATTTTGGATTTTCGATTGGAAGCCTCGCTGGGCCGATTGCCAAGACTTACAGGCCACGAAAAAATCTAATCAAGCCGCCGATAATCAGAGATTGATACAGATAAGCTCACTAGCCACTTTTCCGGAGATGGGCGAACGCGTGGCGGCTCCTCCCAGACGGCATACACTGTGGGCTGCCCCCTGACACCACCCTGGGGCTGGAGCGAGAACTGGGCATTTCTCCTCTGAGATGTGCGAAATAGGGGGCTCACGGCACGCTTCAGGGGACGCTACATAATGATGGGGTGAGTCGCGAGGGTCCGCGCCCTGAGCAGCACGTTCACAGGCGAATCCATCTATCCGGAATCAAGTCGCGCGTGTCCAAGTCCTTCGACCTGAACCATCTTTGAGGTGCTATCACAATCCCTTGCGAGTTGCTGAGCCATGCCCCCCACCAACTGAAAGAGCTGTTGGCGATGATATGGTGCCGACAGAAGGTCATCAGTCGTAGGTCCTCGAAATCGTTTCCTATGCTGTTCTGAGTTACGAATGTTGTGGGCCCTTTGAATTCCAGGTTGGCTTTCGCCCAATCCGGTTCATCGGAGAAGACAAAAAAATGTGGGTTCACGACTTGGGAGGTGATCCACTGTCCAGCCACTCGATAGTATTCCACCGGGCATGTCCCAAACACTTGGGCGGCCCGGGGGGTTGTTATGTAGTCGGTACGCCGGACGTGTACGCAGACTGAGTTCAGACTCTTGACCCTGTCCCCGAGTTCCCTGTTGCGGGCATCAGCCTCATGTTTGAAGCAAAACTCACTCCGAATAACGCTTTCGATTTCTTTAAAGTACTTCTCACTCTGCCACCACCCCTCCAGGTACACGTCCTGGGGCGCGTCGAGAACAGTTGGATCAAATGGAAACGCCTTTTCGCTCAGCACATAGTCAAATCCTGGAATCCGAAGGCACCCGAGGTTCCTTGAAAATCCCGGAAGGCGGAGTCTTTGGCCAACCGCCCGGACCAGCCCGCGGCGGGGATGGGTCGCGAACTTTTCAGTGATGTTAAAAATTCCCAGCGAGTATTTCCGAAGCTTGTCATACTTGTACCAACTCAAATCCATTGCTAAGGAGGTTCCGCGCCGTTGGGCGAGCGTTCTGCCCAACGCGTATTGAAACATCTGGTTGCCAAGTCCGGCCTGCAAGATTACGGTAACCGTGTGCACATCCTCTCTTGCGCCTATACGTACCGCCATGATCAGCGGGTCAATCAACCTGCATTATGAACGAGATCATGGTTCGACCAACTTTATGATATTCCTGGGCCCGGATCGAAGGGTTCTTCGCCAACCACTCATTGAAAGCTCTTGCCTCCCCGCGATCCAACCGACCCTTGTAAGAGAACCAGTCATCGAAGATTATTACCGTCCCGTCTTGGATGTAATCGGTGATGAAATCAAGCGCCGGAACCGTCGACTCGTACAGGTCGCAATCAATCAACACGACCGCAGCTTTCATTATGGGAAGTTGCCGTTTCAGTTCTTCATTCAGAGTCTCATGGTACCAACCAGGAATGCAGGTAACCCTGTCCAGATCTACTCCCTGTTTGCGGATATTCTGTTTGTATAGGTCAAGATTACAGGCATACTGTCCCTGCTTGTACCTCAGGAACTCGCCCGCATCGAGGCCAACGGGTTGGGGCAATCCCTCGAAAGAATCAAACACGAAAAACCGCATGGAGTTCAGACTCCCATAGTCTCGCGTCGCATGAAAAGCGTCGATGAGAGATCCGCCGGCAAAGCCCCCAAATTCCAGATAGCAGCCCTCAACGCGGCAATCGTCCACGAAGCCCATTACGATGTCGAACAATAGTGGGCGTGAAAATTGCTCTCGGCGCCGTCTCAGTAAATACTCGAAGTTGAAATTACCGATTCGGACCAAAAACACTCGCAGCATCTTGCGGAGTAAAGCGAACATTAGAATTTGTACCTCGCAATAAGCTAATCTATATTGCCCGGGGTTGATGCCCGCGCACTTTCAGCCTTACTGCAAGGAACTACCCGTCTGCCTACCGCCAAGAAGTTGGTGGTCACGAATTGCTCCAGTGTTTCACGGTAATAGTCAATGCTGGCCAGGCCGTTCCTGAGAATCCTGTAAATTCTGAACTTCGGGTTCAAGAGATAGTAGAAATCCTGAAAGAACGTCCTGGAATCAATATTGCATCCCCCGAATTCAAACTGGATGAAATCGATGCAGCCATTGGCAATGAGTTCCCTGGCCCCCTCTAATGCCTTGAGCTCGTGCCCTTCTACATCCAGCTTCAGGAAATTGATATGGTTGATGTCGCGCTCGCTACAAAAGCTATCCAACGTGCGAATGGTCGCCTCTTCCGAGTATGGCATTTGCTTCCCAAAGTGATCCAGCCGCCGGTGATGGAAAGATGCCAACCCAGAACACGGCGCGTCGGTGTACAGCACGAGGGAGGCATTTACGTCGGACAGACCAATATTAAACAAGTGCACGTTCTGAGAACCTGGCACCGCTTCAGACAGTTTCTGAAAAGTATCCTTGGAAGGCTCGAAGCAGTACAAATTCAACTGGTCGTTCAGCTCCCGGATGACGGCACTGGCATAGCCGCCAAGATTGGCGCCCACGTCAAAAACTGTGAGTGGTTCGTCGCTTCTCAGTGCCCGCCTGGCGTAGTTTATAGCGAATAGTTCGCCGCTAACTGCAAAATTTCCGCCCAATCCGATATTCATGCCCGCCAGGGAGGATCGAAGCAGAGACTCCCAGAACACCTGTGCCGCAAGGCGCCCGCCAAGAATTCGAAGGAGCGGGTTTACGGCGCGGTCCAGGATGCGACCTGGCCTAAGCGAATTTCGGATTTGACTCAGTCGACCCAGGGGAGTCCTCCCTTTGGCTCGTCGCTGGCTTTCCCTAACCGCAGGATCGAGAAGCCCGGGGTCCGGGTATGCGCCACAAAGCTAAACGTGGGCATATGGAACGTCCTTGCGCCTCATACCAAGGCTTGCCTGAAGCGCGCTCGATCACAGACTTCATATGCCGGAGCTTGCTGTTTCTTGAAGCAGTTCTTATTCACCTACCTTAGTCCACCGTCGAGGCCTTTTGTTCGCTATCGACAGCGGCCGCGATCCCTATATCTGTTTCCCGTGGCTGCATAGCGGAATCCCTTCCAGCCCTTGGCCCAGCGGACGTTCCATGTCTCCGATAAAGCCCCAGTGCATGGCGAAGCCTGTATGTCTTCTCTATAATCCACTGCTTGACTCGCTCCAAACCGGACCTTACGGCTATGAAGCGTCTGTCCAGAGTGCCTGACACTCCAGACAACCGAAGCGGATAGCACCACCCCGTCCATCTGAGCCCGGCAGCCATGCCCGCCCGTATTGCGTCAGCCAACACGTGTTCGAAGTATATTCCGGCAGAATCATCAAGACGCTCATGAAATGGGAAAAGGTGAGTTTCAAAAAACGACAATGTACTAGCGAACACCACCGAGTGCGCCCAGCATCCATCGGGCGCGACATTACAAAACACGTCAAATTCCCTCTGCGTCCGGGTTTGACCAAGCAGAGCATCGACATTCCGCACGAAGTAACGACCAGTGACCTTCATGATGAGAGTGTCGGGCTCCAGACTGGCCAAAGATAAGGCATGCTTGAGGATGCGCATTTCGCCGTATCCCTTGCCAAGGTGGGGTGGGTAGTCGTTGCCCTGGAAAGAGATAAAGCGTACACGGGTGCGTGCCTCAGGTGCACTCGCCGTCCACTTGTGAAGGGGAGATATATCGAACGCGGAGTTCTCACAAAAGATGATCGATTGAAAGCCGGGGACGCGGCACCACTTCTTTAACGCCTGTTCGTAGTCTTTGAACCGCCTGCGCGGATCCCTACGTTTAACATGGGTCATGAGCCCGGGATCTACGGTGGCAGTCAGCAATAAAACGATCGGGCGCGCTGCCTTCGTCATGCCTGCGCCCCTCGTTTGCATCCATTGGTTAATGACGTGTAAAGTTCCAGATAGCGTCGAGCTTGGATCAAGAGGTCGTACTCCGCCACAGCGATTCGGCGGCAATTGGCGGCCAACTCGGCCCTAAGTGCGGGATTGTCTAGTACTCGCAGGATCGCATGGCGTAACGCAGCGGTATCTCCCTTCGGCACCACAAATCCAGAGACGCCATTGCGCACCATGTCCGGGACGCCTCCCGTGTCAAAACCCACGACCGGCGTGCCGCAGGACATCGATTCCATCACCGTGTTTCCCATGGCCTCAACCAACGTTGGAGTAACGTAGAGGTCTGCTGCGCTGTAAATCAAGGAAAGGATACGGTCGTTTTCGACATAGCCCAAGGTCATGTGTGGTAGGCGAATGTTGGGAGAAACTGCGTTCGATCCGACTGAAACAAGTTGGATTCCCGCATCGGCAGGAAGGGGGGCGAGCGCTTCCGCCAGCATCGTGAAACCCTTCTTTGGATTCCGGATGGAAGACGCGGCAAAGAGTATCATCCTCGTACCGGGCAGTATGCCCAAGACGTCTCTGGCCGCCGCCCGGTTTCTGGGGCTAAAGACTTCGGTGTCAAGCCCATACGGGATGACCGAGACCGGGAATCTGCCCAGCAGTTTGCTCTGCCGGGCTTCACCTGCAAGCCAGCGGCTGGGTGCCACCAGGTGGAGTCGCCCATCTGGGATGTAAGAATAGGCCGCCTTTTTGCGCTGCCAGATTTCATGAGATAGGTCGCTCTCATCGCTGGAGCCAAGTTCAGGGCAGGCGCCGCAGCCATCGTTGAAGCGCCGACACGAGTCGAAGTGGTGGCAACCCCCGGTAAAAGGGATCGGGTCATGCAGTGTCCAGACCAACGAACTTCGTCGTGCAATAGACCGGAAGAAACTCCGGAAATCTGCAAATTTGCAGATCACATGGAGGTTGAAAACCTCGCAAGGCGGCAACTGACGCACCAGGTCGGCTCCCAGCTCACTCCGGTCGTCGAAGAAGTAAGGCGCGCGGCGCGTCGAGGCATAGCGCGCCTCGCTCCAGCGCAGAACGTGGCGCCAACCACGGCGCCTTAGCCGGGCCATCAGATTCCTACTCCGCACGATCTCCGTCACGTGAGGATCATCACTGAAGCGCGAGGCCACCAGCATGGAGGAATCCTGATTTAGTAGGCGCAACCCGCGATGGAGCCGATAGGCATCGCGCTCTGCGCCGCCTACGCCATCGCCAACGCTAATGTGGACTATCCTCATACTGTTCTGTGTTCCCCGGGGGGTTTGCGGAGAACTGAGTTCACAACGCGCTTAGGGGGCACCCAGCAACGATGGGGCGAGTCAGGCCCCCACACGTGGTCTTCCGGGATCGCAAAAGTTTCGCCTGGTTTGGTTACGCCAATTTCAGGGTGCCAGCGCACCATGGCTGGGGGAGTACTTAAACTGGCCGCGCGTCACGCTCGATGCTTGCTCGTCGCCTCAACCCGAGCCGTTTCCGCAAAGGAAAGGTTCGATTAATAAAGATTTCCCAAAAGATGTCTCTTAGAACGATGGGGCCAGTCATGATCGCCCCCCGCATCACGAGAGCCAGAGCCTGGAAGCGCCGGCCCTGGCGGTGGTGAATCCGGGCAGCCAAGAGCATTGCATTTGAAAAGATACGTCGATCGACCGGGCCGGACCTCGATAGATGGATCAATTCGTCCATCATCCGTAAAGCTGCATCGTCCTGAGAGGCTCGTGACATCAATCCCATCCAGACAAAACAGTCCGCTACCAGAGCCCGCTGCTGGCTGGCGCGGTCCACACCCAGCCGTGCCAGATCTTCTGGCGTGATACTCTCAACCGGAATGACCGGTTCGGTTTTTCCCTCCCTCCTTAGCAAAGCAAAGGCGCGGGCGGCGAGCGTGCAGAGGGTTTCCTGTGTCCGCTTCTGGTTGGATGCCTGATTGGGGTGAATCCGGTACCTGAGCACGACGGCCTCAAGATTGGCCAGCCGCCACCGCTCTGCGATCCTGAGCCACATGTCGTAGTCTTCGGCGGGAAAAAACCTTCTGTACCCTCCGACAGATACAAAGGTTTCTTTCCGCATCACGACTGTGGGGTGCGCCATAGGATTGTAGTGCAGGAGCGCGTTCTTGATGTCCTCGTCGTCGAGTGGGGGGTGCAAGCACGTTAACGCCCTACCCGTGCTATCGATGGTCTCGGCCGCGCCGCCAACAACACCTATGTCAGCATGTCTCTCCATGAATTCGATCTGCCACCGCAAGCGATTCCTGACGGCGAGGTCGTCGGCGTGCATAATGGCCAGGTATTTGCCCTGAGCCAGCCCGCACCCGCGGTTTAGGGACTCAACCAACCCTTTGTTCTCCTGATGGTAAACGCGGACACGCGGATCGCTTCTGGCATACGAATCAAGCATCGCAGCAGTGCCGTCGGTCGAGCCGTCGTCGATGATGATGAACTCGAAGTCCGTAAAAGATTGCGCAAGAACACTCTCAACGGCCTCGCGCAGGAAGCGCTCGCCATTGAAAACAGGCATCACGACTGACGCGAGGGGTTTATCCATATATGCCCTGGGATTTGATTTGGTCAGGACGTTCTTGACCACGAGTTCCAAATGTCCCGTCGCTATTGGACGGCATGGGCATGAGCCCACTTCTAAGGTTCGTCGGCGCGAACCGATCCGGCGCTAAGCTTTCTGGCCGCTGAGACGTTGATCGCGGGAGGAATGTTCAGAAGTCCCGAATACCTGTCCTGGGGGTGCGATAGCGGAATTGTATCCACTATAAGCGGGCGCAGTGGATACCACGACTCCACTAAGACCCCACCATTCAAGTTGTTTCCGTTGTTAATCAACGTGCATTGAATGACGTATGCGCCGGGGCGCAGTGGCAGCATCGGAACGGAAAAGGCCAACTCGTGCAACCCCTTAGGTATATTGACGTCGTCCAAACCCCAACCAGCGACCAGAAAGTTGGACCCATCATAGACGTTCAACCCGAAGTGTCCGCGCGAAATGGGTTCATTCAGTTTTAGGCTGAAGTGCAGTTTCACCTCACGCAGACCGTCTCGCAAAACGTTCCCCTGTCCGGGGATTTCCCAGTCAAGGAAACAGTGACTGTCATCATTCGCTTTGCGAAGGTCCATCATAGCCACTTCATAAGCAGAGACAACTTCTCCTACCGGCCCTTGAGCTACCAAGTTGCCCGAGACAAGCCAAATTGCACGGTCGCACAGTCGTCGGATCTGATTCATCTGGTGACTGATTAAGAGAATAGTCCGGCCAGCCTTAGCCACGTCCCCAATCTTCCCCAGGCATTTCTTCTGGAAGGCGAGGTCGCCCACCGACAGCACTTCGTCAACAAGGAGTATTTCCGTCTCCAGATGCGCCGCCACGGCAAACGCGAGCCGGAGGTACATGCCGCTGGAATAGTGTTTGACAGGGGTATCGATGAACTTCTCAACTTCGGCGAAGGCGACGATTTCGTCGAACTTGCGCGTCACTTCTTTCTTGCTCATGCCCAGGATGGCGCCGTTGAGATAAGTATTCTCGCGGCCGGTAAGCTCGGGGTGAAAACCCGTGCCGACTTCAAGAAGTGTGCCCATGCGGCCTTGCACATCGGCATAGCCCGTGGTGGGCTTGGTGACACGGGCGAGAATCTTGAGCAGAGTACTCTTCCCCGCCCCGTTGCGACCGATGATTCCCACCACTTCGCCTTGGCGAATCTCAAACGAGACATCCTTGAGCGCCCAAATGTGGGTCACGTCACCGTTTGAGGATTGAGGCTTTCGGTGGCGGAACATCCTGGCCGGTGCACTGAGTGCGTGGGATAGGACATCACGCAGCGCCGTGTACTGCTCTCGCTCACCGATCTCATAGCGCTTGCCCAGGTTTTCAGCACGAATGACGATTTGGGACATTTTGACTTTAGGAATTAGGAATCAGGGAGTAGGGAATAGGGTTAGGGTCAGCGCCACGGACATTATGTCAGAAGCTGCGATTCCGGATATCGCCCTCAGTGCCGGGGATTTTTGGTTTATCCACAATGCACTCACGGTTGCCGGCTTCATTTTGAGTTTCAATTCAGAATGCATCACTCACACCACATCCGCAATGGTCCCTTCCATTCTATGAAAGAAGATCATCCCACCAGCGACCAAGAGAAGCACCATTCCAGATGAGGCGGCCAGCAACAACGTCGGGGGCTGCCCGTGTCCGGTCAAGCTCCAGCGAAACCCTTCGATGACGCCCGCCATCGGATTGAGGCCGTACAGCCAGCGCCATCGTTTTGGGACGAAGCTGCTGTTCAGCGGGAGAAAGCTCTTTCGGACGCCATGGCGAAGCAGAACATGGAAGTCGAGAAAAGCCGCCGACCTACGAGAGATGTCCGTGCTACGGTTGCTCTTGATTAAGTTGATTCAATGGTAAGGGAGACCCTCCAACAACTCCCTATCCTCGGGCGTGGTCTTTTCGGCGGGTAACGCACGAGATTCCATCGCATGAAGCAAGGGAAGTCGGAATGACCCGACCGCCAAGAGATAATGCGGTCCCAGCCAGGGTTGGCTTGTCTCACTGAGTTGATGACCCAATTGAGCTTGAAAGGATGCGATGATACTTTGTTCCTCAGGTTTTGAGGCCAAATTGGTTTGCTCGAGGGCATCCTTGGTCCAATCGAAAAGTTCGCAGCTTCTCTGGTGTATCTTGGATGTAGTGCCAATGGTCCGTGGTCAGGCTTATCGGCGTGCGCGGGCGCTCGCCTTTAAACCACGTACTATGCAGTTCGGAGATGATCGCCTCAGGTGCGTCGGTCTGACTTGGGCTGGGGGCCCAAAACCTGCGTAAACTCGATTGAGAAGGCGCTTCCGGATGGGTGGCGAGGTCAATGACAGTCGCAAAGATCTCGCGCGTGCCGACCACGCCTGAAACTCTCACGCCAGCCGGAACGCCCGGTCCTAAAATTATGAGTGGAACATGGAGGACTTCGCGGTAAAGATCCAAAGCATGTCCGTAGCGCCCATGCTCACCAAAAGCCTCGCCATGATCTGCGACCACAATCACAAAGGTGTTCGCCCAATCGGGGGAAGTCCCCAGAAATTTTAGAAGTTCGCCAACTTGGCTGTCTACGTAGGCGAGGGCATTGTCATATCCCTCAATTAATTCCGCTCGCTCGGAAGGCGAGAGACGCCAATTACGGGTCTTTGGATCCTCCCTCGATGCCTGCAACCCGATCAGGTCGTCGGGTACATCCCCAAAACGGTTCTTGAAAGGGGCATGGGCGTAATAAGGGAAATGAGCATCAAAGTAATTCAAAAATAGGAAGAAGGGGCGCCTGGACCGGTGATAATACCACTGGGAAACTTCGCGGTTGACTTCTTGTGCGTTCCGCCGACCCATGTAATCGGCATGCCCGTACATCCAGGACTCAAAATATCGTCCTATGAGCGTCCGTCGGAAGTTCGGCGGAAAGGTAGATGAACCGTCATGGTAAACGTCGAAGCCTCGCCCCGACCCTTGAGCTGCCCCACCATAGATCCAGTTCGCATTGAAGCCGGCCGACTCGTAGCCGATCGACCTCAGAACTTCGGGCAGTGCAGGGGACCGGCCCCTCCAGGGAATGTCAAAGTCCGCGCCGTGCTGGTGAGGGAGTTGACCGGTAAACATGGAAACAAAGGATGGCAACGTCCAGCTAGAAGGAGCAATAGCATTTTCAAAGACTATCCCACGGCGACCAAGCGAGTCGAGGTTAGGTGTTGTGAGACGAGTGTAACCATTAGTCGAGGAGTGACTAGCGGCGAAGGTGTCAAAGGCAATAAGAACAATGTTAGGGTGGCTCCCGGGAACATAAGAACCTGCCGGCGGAAGGTCAGAACCTGAGCCCTGAATCCGATTAGCCAAGACACATGCCAAGAGAACCGTCAGCAACGGGAACGGCCTTAAAAACTTCCTCGAATAGGAAAATCGCGAGAGGTTCCCTATTACGTTCTGGCGAACTGGACAGGGCTTGCTAGTGAGGGTGATAACCCAGAGAGCCATGGCGAAGCTGAGGAATGCGGCCAAAAGGCTGAAGACCATCCAATGGTGTGAATTGAAATGATGCAATGACAGAGTGGCATATGTGGCAAACCATCCCGCCATCCCAAAACCTAGCGCGGCGAGAAGGGCCTTGGCCATCCTGCTATCCGGTACCCACCGCTGGGCAAATACCCCTAGACATAGACCAAGCAGGGCAAATGGGACAAGATCAACAAGAGGTACTACAAGCCAGAGGATTGGCCCAATGGGCGCGACGAGATAATGTGAGCGCCGTGGATCCCACCAGATCATCGCAGCCTCAAGTATCCCTATCAGCACCCCAACTCCCACGCCAACAATAAAGAAGAGGATCGCGGTCGGTCCCACCCAACGGCATGGCTTCATAGATGGATCCTCTACAGTAGTGCCCACAATGGCCTCCACTTGGAATCTTGGCCTGACCCTAGTGAGTTGGTTTTCTCGAACCCGGCGGCAGCACTCCGAACCCCACGAAGCGAGCGTTATCCTGCGCGTCCATGCAATATGTTAGGAGCCCGTTCGCCTCTGTACCTAATTTCGATGAAGATACAAACTGTCATTCATAATTCAGAATTCATCAATCCAATCAGACGACATCGGCAATCGTTCCTTCCATCCTGTGGAAAAATGCCAAACCGCCGCCCACGAGGAGCAGAACCATCCCGGTGGAGACCGCAAGCATGATGTTCGGTGGCTGGCCATGGCCGGTGAGCGCCCAGCGAAAGCCCTCAATGACCCCGGCCATGGGATTGAGTCCGTAAAGCCAACGCCAGCGCTCCGGCACGAGGCTGCTGGGATAGGCCACGGGAGAGGCGAATAGCCAGAATTGCACGAGGAAGGGAACAACGTAACGGACGTCGCGATAAATGCGCGTTCAGAGCGGAGAGCCACAGGCCCACGCCCAGCGCCGTCAGGATCGCCAGCAACAGAAAAAGGGGAAACAGAAGCAGGGCGGGGCCGGGCATGATTCGGTACTAGGCCATCATGCCCAGAAACACCAGGAAGCTGATGGCGAAATCCAGCAACCCTGCAACGTCACGGCCGCCAAGGGGAGCACCAAGTCTAGGGAAATAGACTTTGGTGATTACGTGCTGCTGGTCCACCACGACGTTAGTAGCCTTCTGCAAAGCGCCGGCAAAGTACATCCAGGGCAGCAGGGCGCTGTAGTAGAAGATCGGATAAGGCAGACCGTGCGAATCCATCTTGGCCAATTTTCCGAAGAAAAGGCTGAAAACGACCATCGTCATGAAGGGCTGAATCACCGCCCAGGCCGCTCCAATGGCGGTCTGCTTATAGCGAACTTTGATGTCGCGCCAGACGAAGAAGTAAAGCAATTCGCGCGCTGCCCAGAGCTCCTTGAAATCGATGTCGAACCATCCGCGCGGCGGAGCGATGCGCAGCACCGGTGGCTCAACCTGAACAGCTTGCTCGGCGAAAGCGTTCGTCACTTCGCTTTAGCCGCTCCTTGCTGCTGTTTCAATTGGTGAACGTCTTCCTGCTCGATATGGTGCATGAGCGCTCGGCGGTTTTAAAATAGGCCGCGACTTCAGTCGCGGCTCGCTGCGGCACAGCGAGGAATTGATTGCGAACCATCTGTTTCCAAGATATAGGTCCACGGGCAGGAACCAAATGCGTGCCCCACTGGAAAATGAAGGCCAGGTTCCAGAGGATGAGGAGAGCGGTGACTGAGCCTGCGATCACCATGGCCCGCCGGGTTCCCTTTACCCATTTGGCGAAGTCGCTGAAAAATACCGCCAACCCCAGGACGAACATGGGCGTGAGAGAAATAAAGAACCGGTTCCCAAAGGATGAAATGCCGTCCCAACAGAGATGACTGCCGACGAGGAACCAAAATACGACTAACGCAACCATGAAATACGTGGCCAGGTTTTTATCGCGTCGACGGAGTAGAAAAAGCCCGCCCAACGCGAGGATGACGATAGGGGTCCAGGTCAGGAGGCCGTGGTCGGACGAGAACAGGACGCTACCCAAGTAGGGTGACGTCCAAAGCCACGCCCCCATGCTTCCGTAACCAAGGTTGAGTGGATTCCCAAAGATAATCTGCCGGGTGATCATAGTAGGCGAAAAGGCGATCAGCGTGCCCAAGCAATAGAGTAGATTAGCCACAAAGAGCCTGCGGACGGCTTGCCCCCCAAGCCCAGACTCACGCCAGCCACGCCAGTACCCCTCCAGAGATTCCACAAGAGGTACGAATAGGACCGCAATGTTTACGTAATAGACGTCGAGAAGCAGGCCGGAAATCAGACCCAGAATCACCCATTGCCCCAAGGTGCGGCCTTGCCTTGTTCGATGCCAGTACCACAAGAACACTGCCACGATAAAAACCGAGTGGGCGTGCGACCAGGAGGGATTGAAATACATGTAGACAGGTAGAGAACTCGCGAACCACATTCCCATCGTCCCAAGCAATGCCCAGTGCTCTTCGGTATAGAGGGAAGCCAGGCGATACGAAATGAGCAGGCCTAAAAACCCGTAAAGCGCAGTCGCAAGGGCCATCGCGATGAGGTAAGGCCGGGAAAATCCATCGGCTTTAACGCTCAACCCGCACTTCTGGAGAGTCAGCATGACGTAATGAACGGGCAAGATAAAGGGCACCCAGAGCAAGGAAGGGCCGATGGCGTAAGCATTTTCGATATAGCCGGTCGGCGTGTACTGGATGGGATTGATCTTCCCATCTGCACCTACCCTGCCCATAGTGAAACTTTCGTTCCCGGCCCTCCAGTCGTTCTCGAAGTGGAGCGTACGCTCTACGACCACGGAACGGACGTAGGCGTAGTAACCAACACCGTCCCCGCGCACCCAGGGGTTCACCAGAGGTAGGGTCAGCAGGAATAGAATCGCCAGGATTTTCACGTTTTTGGGTTGCGCCTTCAATCCGTGCAAAATCATTGTCGAAACTCTGCAGACGAAGATTCCCAGTGGGCTTGTGCCCGAATTGCCCAAGAACGTTCCAACAAACCAGGCAAATCTATCGTGCCAACCACGTTAAGCCACGCTGTGATGTTGAAATGGCTTGTTTGAGGGAAAACACGACGTAATCAATTTGCTCGTGCGTTAGTTCTGCAAACATCGGTAAAGAGAGAATCTTATCGGCTTGCGTCTCGGTAACGGGAAAATCTCCCAGGCGGTAGCCCAAGTCGGCACAGGCACTTTGCAGGTGGATCGGCACAGGGTAATGAATACCGGTATCAACGCCCTGCGACTTAAGAGCCGCTTGTACGGCGCTCCGGCTCTCCACTTGAATTACGTAGAGATGATAGATGTGCTCGCCACCAGGAGATACAACCGGGCAAATTACCGGCAAGCCGGCGAGTTGCTGGCTGTAGGCGTTTGCATGTTTTCTTCTTTGCTCGTTCCATTGGTCCAGATATTGCAGCTTCACGCGCAAGACCGCTGCTTGCAGGCTGTCCAAACGAGAGTTCGTGCCCTTGACTTCATGATAGTACTTCTCGCGCTGACCATAATTACGCAATTGGCGGATTCTCTCTGCCACGTCTTTATCATTCGTAACAACCATTCCGCCGTCGCCGTACGCGCCAAGATTTTTGCCGGGATAAAAGCTGAATCCGGCCGCGTGGCCGAAACTGCCAGCTCGCTTGCCTCCGTACCGAGCTCCGTGGGCCTGCGCGGCATCTTCAATGACGAGCAGATTGTGGCTTCTGGCAATCGCACAAATGGGGTCAAGATCAACGGGTTGACCGTAAAGGTGAACAGGAATTACGGCGCGGGTACGCGGGGTAATAGCACTTTCAAAGGCGGACGGATTCATATTATAGGTAGCCGGATCGACGTTGACCAGGACAGGGCGTGCGCCCGTCGCCATGATCGCAAGCACCGTTGCAACGAAGGTATTTGCCGTCGTAATGACTTCGTCGCCGCCACCGATTCCGTAAGCCCGCAAAGCCAACTGAAAGCTGCCAGACCGGAACCGACTCCGACGGAGTACTTCACATCAATGTAGGCGGCAAACTCCGCTTCGAACCGCTCCACATCCTGGCCAAGAATGAAATCCGCCCGTTCCACTACACCGTGGATGGCATAGTTGATCTCCGGGGCAATCCCGCGATACTGGGATTTCAAATCGACAAATGGCACTCGCATCATCTAAGTCTCCACAGGAGGGCAAGTCTGTTAGCGTCGCGGGCGAGTCCTTCGAAAAAAGGCTGTGCCGTTCTCAGACTACAAATCAATTCTTGATGCCTAGCCAAAGGTAGAAGATGGGTCGGAGGATGCTCCACCAGCCTGTGAACGGCTTCATTTTTGTATAGCCCTGTTCATGTGGCGGATAGATTTTTGTGACGGGGACCTCACGGTGCCGGTAGCCCAGCTTTATGGCCTTGTAAAGAATGTACGGTTCAAGCTCGTACTTATCAAGCCAGTCCTGGCGCCAGTTGATACGAGCATCACGTAGGACGCTGGTGCGAAACGCCCGGAAGCCGTTGGTGGTTTCGGTTAGCCGCTTGCCGACCGCCAGCGAAAACAGCGTAGGATGGACAAGGCGAGTCGCCAAGATCCGGTACACAGGCGTATTGCCGGAGCCGCCACCCGGCAAGAAACGTGACCCCTGGACAAAATCGGCGTGGTCGTTGAGGATAGGTTTCAGGAGCTTAGATATCTCCAGGGGGTCGTCTTTGTCATTCCCTGCTTGGATCACCAATACATCGTAATCCTTGTCCAGGGCGTACTGGAAAACCCGCTTCATGGCGAAACCGATGCCTCGGTTATTTTCATTGCGAAGCACGATGAAATCCGCATTGTCCACCCCACTCAATGCACCATCGGTCGAGCCATCGTCCATCACGAGCAAGTCGTATGGACGTTCGGGTGGATGCCGGCTTAGGGTTCGGCGGATCTTTTCACCCTCGTTGTAGGCGAAAGCCGCTACGAGTGTCTTCAAGCGCGGGTCTTGTTGGGCTTATGGATGGGGCGCGAAAGGGGCAACAGGGTGTTCCACTCCGCACGGTGCAGAACGTCACGGCCATCTTGGTAGGGCTTTACGATTTCGAAGGGACAATCCAAGTTGTCCACGTCGCCAATCACGCGCGCCGGACTCCCGGCCACCACGGCGTGGTCGGGCACGTCCTTCGTAACGACACTGCCCGCGCCAATCAAGCAATCCTCCCCAACGATGACGTGAGGCAAAACGATGGCGTTAATCCCAACACGGGCGCCGCGTTTGAAAGTCGGGCCTTGCATGCACTTCGTGCAAATCGGATGGGGGTCGTTGGCGATCATGACCCCCGGCGCAAGAAACACATCATCCCCAATATTGGTGTACTGAGAAACATATACATTGCAATGTATGCGAACACCATTGCCGATGACGCAGCCATAGTCGATGGTCGTGTTGTTCCATATGGAACAGTCATTTCCGATACGGGTCTGCTCACGAATGATCACGTTGTGCCCCGTTTCGAAGCCGGAACCAATTTCCACTGAGGCATAAATAATTGTTCCGGCCCGAATCCTAGCCCCATCCCCGATCTGGACCGGCTCAAGTTTGATCAGACGGCCTGGCCGGTATCCGAGAAGCACACTGTCGTCAATCGAAGGGCCATCGCCGAACCTCACGTCAACGCATGCTTCCATTTCTCAGACCTCCTTGGGAACGCCGCCCTCACGTAGCGACTCCTCTATGGCCACCAAGCTACGAACAACTTGTACGCCTACGTGGCCATCGGAAATGGGCCTGCGTCGATGTTGGATGGCTGAGATGAAGTCCTCGCACTGATCCTTTAAAGGCTCACTGGGCTCGATTTTGGGACTGAGGATGTCCCCATCCCGCATGACAAGCTTGAACTCCCCATAGGTTTCAGGCCGGGGATCTTCCGCGGAGACACCCTTCTCAAAAATACGAATCCGCTCCAGGCTGTTCAAGTCATCGAAGACCACACGGCGACGGCTGCCCACGGCGACCACTTCGCGCACTTTATTCGGATCCGCCCAGCTAACGTGGATGTTGGCAATCACACCGCTGCCATACTGAAGGGTGATAAAGGCCACATCCTCACGCGGGTCGTGAAGTACCTTTGACCCGACGGCACTCACGGTGCGGGGTTGCTGGTCGAGCAGGTAGTTGAAAATGGAAACATCGTGAGCGGCCAGGTCCCACACGGCGTTCACGTCGTGACGGATAGGCCCCATATTCGTACGCGTGGCGTGTAGGTAATAAACTCGCCCAAAATCCGGAGAGGCAATAACTTCCTTCATCTTGTGGATTCCAGAGTTGTAAAGGAAGGTGTGACCGACCATCAGCACTTTTTGTTTGTGCTCGGCAATCTCGCGCAGATTTTCGCAGTGATCGACTCGGAGGGCCATAGGTTTTTCCATCAGCACGTGCCGATCACTCTCCAAAAACACCCGGGCCAGCTCATAGTGAGTCGAGGCCGGCGTGGCGATTACCACCGCATCGAGGGAAGTATCGGCGAGGATATCTTGCACGTCGCTTGAGCAGCGAACTTGGGAATGACGCGTCCGGGCCCGATCCAGACGGCCCGGGTCAATGTCAAATATTGCGCCAAGCTCTGTTCCCCTAAGTTCGCCAATAACGCGAGCATAGTTCAGTCCCCAACGGCCGTAGCCGACAAGAGCAATGCTAAGAGATGAAGGCATGATGATGGGACCCCTTGGGATTTCCTATTCGGAACGTGGGTTTAGTTTGGCAGGTGCGATACTCAAGATTGTATTCGAGGATCAAGGGTAAGAGTGAGCCCTTCGCTCAGCCAGATGAATATCGCCGCTTTCGGGCTCTTTACCCTCTTCAAACCCGTGATACAGTGCTCCAGCCTGTCCGCCGGAGATATCCATCATTGCGACTGCCCCGCTGGGCATCGGATCGCAGAGGGCTCCCGCAACGTCTAGGATAAAAGTTTATCCCCATGGCAACACAATGGGCTCACGCCGGGGTGGTTTGAACCAGCTGTACTTTTGCCGCAATGTAAGAGGCCACCCGATCGATAATCATGGGAAGGGGCGTCGAGGGACGAAAGTCCGTAAACCGCATGAGCTTTTCCAGGGACGGGACACGCCGGGTCATGTCCTCGAAGCCCGGCTCGTAAGCCTCGTCGTAGGGGACGTAGTGAACCGGCGAGGCGCTCTTGGTCCTTTCCTTGACAAGAAGGGCCAAGTCCTCGATGGTAATCTCCACATCGTTCCCGATGTTGACCACTTCGCCGACCGCGCGGTCCGTGTCCATCAATTTCAGGATCGCCTCGACGGCGTCCCCGACGTAGCCAAAGCAGCGGCTCTGCTTGCCCGTTCCATACACGGTCAAGGGCTGCCCGCTAATGGCTTGGGCCACGAAAGTTGGTAGCACCATCCCGTAGCGACCGGTCTGGCGCGGGCCGACGGTGTTGAAGAGCCTGCCAATCACGACGGGCAACTTCTTTTCTTTCCAGTAAGCCAAGGCGAGGAACTCATCCAGAGCCTTGGAAGCAGGCATAGGACCAGCGCGACTTGACCGTGGGACCGAGAGTAGTGTCATCGTCCTCACAGAACGGCACTTTGTTGTTCTTGCCATAGACTTCGGAGGTGGAGGCAATGAAAACCAGTTTCCGCTTCTTGGCGGCGGCTTCCAGAACCAACTCCGTCCCCTTGACATTCGTTTCGATGGTCCGCACCGGACTTTCGATAATCCGTCGAACCCCCACTGCGGCAGCCAGGTGGTACACGACGTCCGACTCGATCAACCACCTCTGCCAGGAGGTGACGATCCATTACGCTATCAAAGAAACATTGCAAGGCCCCGTTAGCACGCAAATGCCGGAGGTTATCAACCGACCCAGTACTGAGGTCGTCCAGGATGATGACGCTGCTCTCCCCTCGAAAGCAGGGCCTCCGCCAAGTGCGACCCGATGAATCCCGCACCACCTGTAATCAATGAGACCATAAATCCGTTCTCCTTCCGAACGATAAGCCAACCGTTCAACTGCCTCGCGACTCTTACCGGCTCACGGCTAACCGGAGGAGCGATTGCTTCCGAATAGTACGACTTATAATTATATGAATAGTATCCGTGGTAATATCGATATCCATAGTATCCGTCCCGTCTAGCATCCACCTTGTTCAGGACCGTCCCGAGGATCTTGCCGCCCGCGTGTTCAATGACCCGGCAAGCCCGGCTCAGTGCGGCGCGCGTGGTCATTTCGCATTCCACGACCATGATGACGCCGTCCACGATGCTGGAGAGTATGGTGGCGTCAGTGATCGGCAATACGGGGGGCGAGTCGAGGATGATGTGATCAAAATCTTGCCGCAACCGCTTGAGCAGGGCTTCCATCTTCATCGAGCACAGCAGTTCGGCCGGATTGGGGGGAATGGGGCCGCAGGGCAGGAGGGAAAGGCCGTCCACCCGTTCGATTTTGAACAGCAGTTGTGGACCATACTCATAAGCGCCGGTGAGAATCCCCGAAAGCCCCTTAGTGAGAGACAACTTCAAGGCCTTCGCGATGCCGGGGCGACGCATGTCCGCATCGATCAGGAGCACGCGACCCCCTTTTTGGGCCATGGTAAGAGCGAGATTCAGCGCAGTCACCGTCTTCCCTTCATTGGGTTGAGAACTGGTAACCAACAACACCTGGGGCGGCCGATCGGCGGTCGAGAGCAGGACGGAAGTGCGAAGCGCCCGATACGCTTCGGAGACGGGTGCGCCGGGTTTCTTAATAACCGCCAATGCCGGGGGGAATTTCGAATCTTGACTCACGGTGGTAATACGCTTGGGGCCAGTGTGGGCTTGGGGACCTAGCCCGGGATTTGTTTGGGCGATGGGAACAATCGCCAGGGTGGGAAGATCCGTAAGCTTCTCAATCTCTTGGGCGCTCTTGATGGAATTGTCCAGCGCCTCCCGGGTCAATGCTAAGGCCACCCCCAGCCCCAAGCCTGCCGCCATGGCAAACAAGATGTTACGGGCCCTGTCCGGCCGGATGGGAGCAGTCGGAGGCACGGCCCGGTCGATGACATGGATGTTTGTTGCCCGCAAGCCGGCGGAAACATTAGCGTCCTTCAGGTGCGCAAGCAAGCTATCGTAAAGCTGTTGATTGGATTCGAATTCCCGCTTAAGCAGATTGTGCTCGATCAACAGTTGATTGACCTTCGAAACTTCTGCTTTCTGGCTGTTCACGGCATCTGAGAGAATCTTCTCACGCTGTACGGCAGCCTGGTATTCGCTGCGGATGTTCTCCACCGCACGCTTCCTTTCCCGCGCGATGAGCGACTCCAGATCCTTCAGTTGATCCTGAATCGCCAGCGCTTTGGGATAGGTTGGCCCGTAATGCGACACAGTTTCCGAGTACTGCTGCTTCAACTCCAATTCCTTGGCTTCCAGGCCGTTTAGGAGGCTGCCCGATTGGATGAATCCGACTTGGGCCTCATTCTCGGACACCATTTTGTAAATCGATTCCTTCGACAAGCGCTCAGTTTGCGTATTGTTGAAGCTTTTGTTCAGGTCCTCCAGCCTGGATTCCGCAATCGACTGCCTGTCGCCTACACTAACGATGTTATTTTGCCGCTCATAATCGACCATCGCCTGCTCGGATTTTTCCACTTTGACTTTCAACTCATCCAGCCGCTGCTCCATCCATCCGGTTGCCTGCCGGGAGGCGTCATATTTGGTGCGAAAGTTATATTCGATAAAGTTGTCGACTAGCGTGTTCACGACAACCGCCGCCTGTTTGGGATCGGTACTCTCGTACTTCACAAGTATCATGCGGGTGTCCTTTGCCCGCTCCACACGCAGATGACCTTGGAATGCCCGGATAGCTGAAGTTTGCATCGTGGTGGGAGTGCCGACAACTTTACCACCGGACTTCTCTGACCCTCCCATCCCTAATCGCTGGATCGTATCCCATGCCAGCTCATCGCTCTGCAGGATGCTGACTTGAGTGGCCAGAAACGCTTCGTCGGCTTCCCCGGTCTTGAAGAGATCATTCAAGGACTGCAGGAGGGGTATTTCGGATTCCACATCGACGCGGGACATGGCTTGGTAAACCGGCTGCATCTTGAAGGAGTAGAAGGCTACCAAGGCTGTGAGCACAACCGTGACGGCCAAGATGAGCCACTGATGTTTCACTAAAAGATCCCAGACGGCGCGGAATTGGCCGAAGGCATCGATCTCACCGATCTCAATGTTCTTGGACGCTGGGATGCGCCGGTCGCGCAAGTCGCTGGGACCGAGAGGCACTG
This sequence comes from uncultured Acidobacteriota bacterium, assembly GCA_963804995.1. Taxonomy (GTDB): domain Bacteria; phylum Acidobacteriota; class Terriglobia; order UBA7540; family UBA7540; genus Bog-366. The sequence goes on along the minus strand of CAWDSK010000005.1, from coordinate 669,491 downwards.
GGTTAAAGGGAGTTAAATGATTGTCTTCAGGCATGTTATTTCCTCACGTCTGAGCCTATTGGTTGTCGGGAAAGACTCGGTGTCGGCCCTGATTCCACGGAGTCTCCAGTATTGGATACAGCCACGATGCTGTTGAGTGGTGTAGTGAACCCCACTGCAAGCTCCCCAACTTAATGGCCTTATGAGGCAACACTAGTGAACTATGACGGCGCTCGTCGCGAGTGTCGCGGGAACGTTAGTTAACGTTTGGAGCGCACGCTTGCCTCCACTGGACGGGACATAGAGGATGTCGTTCGCTTGCAATTTGGGATCTGGTTTCCGTCCACTCATTATATCCTTCAGATTAAGTGCAATCTCCTCACGTCCATTCGGCGCTTTCGGATCCTTTCGGATGATCATTGCCTTGTTCTTCTTAGCAGTTCTATTCGCATCGCCGGCAAGGGCCAAGGCCCGTAGTACGGTTAAGTCACTGTGTGGAGCGCCAAGGGTGTAGCCCCCAGGACTCCTGACATCCCCGAGGATGTAAAAAACGCCAGCACGGGTCACTGATACGCGATCACCCGGCCACACTAAAGTCGACGAAGCTGGATCATTGCCATCCAGCACCTTCTTCAACTCGAGGGTCAGCGTCTGAGTCGCCTGCCCACCCTCCGAGGGGAGGTCCCGCAGAGCCAAGGGGCCATGCGTTACCGTGACTTCAGACCCTGCGTCGTCAGCCAGCCCGCCACATTGAGAAAGAATGTCGACAAGCTTCGTCCGCCCAACGACCTGTAAAACCTGAGGAGTTTTTATACCACCGTCCACCGCCACAGAACTATTTCGCGTTTGCTTAATCGAGACGGCGATTTCCGGGCGTCTTAGGCGACCGGACTGGCGGAAAGCCTCTTCCAATGCGCGCGCGAACTGGTCAGGCGTCAACCCCACGGCATGGACCGGCTGCTCCAAAAGCGGCATAGTGACCATCCCCGATGGGCTTACGTCATACGAACGGGAAAGCTCGGGAACGTCGTAGACGTAGATATCCAAAACATCTTTCGGACTTATCTCAATCTGGTCGTCCTGAGGCGCCACGGGAGTTGCAGCGGCGGGTTGCTTTTCCGAGGCCGCAGGGCTGGGTTTTGAGCCTTGGGCAGTGTCCTGAGCCCGTAGGATTGGGCAACCACTGATCGCGATTAATCCTATCGCGAGCCCCAGAAGCGTGTTCGTTAACAGATGGCGTCCGGGCTTTCCTCTTGTTGCTTCCGAGATTCGAGAGATTTCAGTGTTCATGGTGTAACTCCTATCGGTAATCTGCCCGCTCCTCGGGTGAGGTGGTTCAAAGGATAGCCTTCCATAACCATCGTTTCGTGAGGTTCCTTCAAAGTGAACTTTGGAACCGAGACAACTACCCCCCTGCCCCTATGTATGGCTTCTCAACGACGCCTCTGATGGGCTCAGTTTCAGAGGAGGATCCCGACTACATTCCATCCCAGTTCAGCGAAGCCCAGGGCAGTGGGCAACCCAACGTGCCCCGGGCCTAAAACTCCCACCCGCCGATTCTGTGTCATAGGGGGTCCATCAAACCCTTATCAGAATCCTATATATTCTCGGCACCCACCGCAATCCGCGGAGGGAGTCGAGGCTACATTCGCACCACGCCGCGCAACCCAGGAGGCTCGTTCCCGCCTTCGAGCAACTCAGCTAGGGCATGTTCTACTTGCCCAGGGTTAGGCCAGCCAGAAAGGCTCGCCAGCCCGGAACAGAATACGAACCATGCCGCATTGGCAGGGATTTGAAGGTTGAAGTCGACGAAGCTGTGGACAAGCATCCCGCAACAGGCGACGGCTGCACCCAGTTTGTTCCACCCTGGCTCATCATCCAATTGTACAGCCAGGTTTCTAAACGCGATGGGGAAAAACAAAAACAGGGCAGCAAGAACCAAAATTCCGCCAGGTAGCCCAGTTTCTGCCAAAGCTTCTACGTAGTCATTGTGAGCGTGCTCAGTCACCAAATCATTCGCCTGGGTTTGATGAGGTGGATATGCCGTCTTAAAGCTCCCCATTCCGACCCCTAGCAAGGGATGATCCCGAACTATCCCAGAGAGTTCCACCAAAGGGTCGGCCGGTTGCCGGCACTGGTTTCCGAGGCATAGCTTTCAACCGTTCCGAGCTTGGTAAGCACATAGGTCGGGACAAGCCAGAAGAAAAGCACCGCCACGGCCGCAAGCACCAACCCCGTGGTTGCGACTCTCCTTCGTCGGCCGCGCACAGGGTCACGCCAGAACATGATCCCGCCCAGGATTGCCGTCTCCACCAAGAGAGAGACAAGCCCTCCACGAGAGCCGGTAAGGAGCAGCGAGACAATCGGGACCAGCACACCAAACCAGAACATGGCATTCAGCGGATCACGTTTCGGCCGCGAGAGAACAAAGGAAGCGGATACTGGAATGACCATCTCCATCAAACCCGCATAGTGGTCGCGATCGACGTAAGGGCCGAAGGGACCTCCAAGATTGTGATCGACCCAGAAAATCCTGCCCGGGTCCCACAAAAACTGAAGGATAGAAAGAAAGCTGAATGCAAACCCGAAAACCAGCACGGCGAGTCCCACCCTGCGCCATGTCTCGACGGGAGAAGCAACGAAAAGCTGGATGACAACAAAGAACAAAACAAAGTAGGTGGCGAGTTTGAGAAGCGATTCTCGCGTAGCGATGGGTGTAAGGGTGAAATGAAAAACCAACTGAAAGAGACCGAGGGCGAAAAAAAGGCCAATGGGCAAGTAAAGCGGGGACCAACCTACTCTCAGCCGCCCTTCCTGCATACTTCCCCGCAACCACAGAATCAGAATCAAGAGTGTCATGATGCTGATTGACGCCCAAGCCCACGTATAGACGGCGCCGTAAGGGAGAGGCACCAGGAACAGCATCAACCCGAGCAGCGTCCGGGCCACGGTGTATGCTCGGGGGGCTGGACGAGTCCTCAATCCTGGAATTTCGGGTAATCGGTTTGCCATTTCAATCAAAAAAAGAAGCGTCCCACCGGCTAGTGGGCAGGAGATCCACACGCACTCTCACTTGCTGGCCCCAACGACTTCATAACCACAGCGTCGAGCCAAAAGCTTCCAGTGATCTCGGTGGGAAAGGCTCGGCTTAGGATTCGTGCTACGGATAACTGCACGAGTCTTGTGGTTGGCTTAGTGCAAAACTTGAAACTAATCTGGTGCCAGGGTGTCGTCCCAACCGTTGTTTCACTCACCCCAATCAGGCTCTCAGGGGATTGGGGGTCAAGCACTTGCAATCGCGGCCCACTGTCAGAAGTGATTTCCTGCGAGCGCACATAGGCGGTCAGGAGGTAAGCTTGGCCGGGAGTCACCAGAACTAGTTGAGACAAGGGCAGGTACGCTTCGTTTCGGCTGACCGTGAAATCAATTCGTAAGCAAGACTTTCCCGCATAGGGAGCACTGTCCGCAAAATCAAGCGCTAAGTATCGGCTGGCTCCGGTCCGCCAATCGAAGCCAGTATTGAGCGGTACTTGCTCGAAGCCTCCGTTGTAAATAAGATTGCCCTCATCATCGGTGGCAGGCTTAGGGATGACTCCGAGCTTTTCAAGATCCTGCCACGCGCTCTGAGCTTCCTCAACCCGCCCGAGCTGAAGTAAATGCTCGATGTAAGGTCTGGCCAATGCAAGCGGAAAGGGAGTTCCCCGCTCCACGGTCTTAACCCAAACCGGACGGGCAAGATCCGCGAGCCCGCTTGAGGTCAAGAAATTCACATAGGATAGGAGCACGCGGGGATCCTTGCCAAGAGGTAGCACCTTCTGTTCGATAAGTTGCGGATCCCCGAGTGACCCCATGCAAACGTGGAAAGTCGCCGGCCCGTACATCGGGTCCAGCTCCAACAGGCGGCGAAACTCCGCCATGGCCGCATCCGTTTGACCCATCCGCAGAAGGGTGTTTGCCGCAACCCAATGCAATTGTGGCGTCATTGGGTTGATCTTAACCGCTTGCTCGAACTCCGTGGGTGGCACAGGCCGTGTCACCGGCCAACTCGCAAACCCAGGCGAGGTCAGACCAGTACTGTGCGGCGTGGGGATTCAATTCGGTGGCGCGGCGGAGGTGCTTTACACCTTCGGCCCGGTCAGCCTCTTCTAGAGAACTGCTTAGAACCATCCCCAGTCGATGGTGGAGTTCAGGATTGGAAGGATCAATCGCCACTGCCTGCTGGAGTTTCCCCGCTTCTACAGACCCTCCCAGGACCGAGACAATTGCTGTGTGCAGGACAGCTCCACCGAGGAGCACGGCAATCAAGATCACGACAAGGGAGAAGACCCATCGCCGCGACCGGGACTGTAACGGCAGCTCGATGCTGCGGGAGTGCAACCATTGGGAAGCGAAGCTAGGAGCGGACTCGGCGCCTGTCCACAACTGAGGTTGTGTTTTTTCCTGATTCAAAACGAGCGGGCCCCGGGAGACCACGAAGCTTTACAAACCCTCACAAAGCTGTACAGAGCTGTATAACTAGACTTAATCGCAACCATGACTGGGAATCAGCGCAGCCCTTAGCAGGTCAATCAGTTTCGACCGCTATTTCCTTCGGTAATTTTGTCCGATGATTCAGAAAGGTTGGAAAAATTCTCGCCTTCCGCCCGGTGATTTTGCAGGGAAATAAAAGCTAGGAGTGTGTCGGAAATAATAATTCGTCAACGAAGAATCAACAACTTACAGACACTCGAACCTCGCTAAGTTATTAATTCTACGTACAACGAAATCTATCTCCGACGGGCTCCTAGGCAGGAACACCCGACCAACCGGGGTTGATAATTCCCGGCACAAGTTCTTGACTCCGCCCGCCGACTCGCTGGACGAGGGCAACGTCAATCTCCACCGCCACAGATCTCTGCAGCATCTCGACCGAGAGGAGGAGCTTCCACCAATTTTTCTTGCGGACCAAAATCCCTTCCAGCCCTTGCAGCGCGCCGGCCATAACTCTGACGCGATCACCGCACTTAAGAAATGGGTGCGGCTCCACCTTAACAGTGCTTTCGATTACCCTCCGGATCGCCTCAACCTCCGTGCAGGCGATACTCGCCGGGTGCCCTCCGAATCCCACCACGGTGTGAACGCCGGGAGTAGTGAGGACTGGAAGCCAATGGTCCAGGGGCCCGCGGAGAAAAACATAGCATGGGAAGAGTGGGAGGGAGACTCGCTTGATTCGGTCTTTCCAATGGTGAGCGGCGGTGTAGAGTGGCAGGAAAGCTTCAAACCCCTTCCCCGTCAGGATTCGATGCACAATCTTTTCGTGCTGATGGCGAGTGTAAAGAGCGTACCAGCCATGGTGAGGGATCGAGTCCGCAACGGATCGAACGGGTTCGGTCATAGAAAATAAAGCTCCGCCGTCTGACTCACAGGAGTTCCCAGAAAGTCACGTTTTGCGACCTGACCAGGGTCGTTTGCTCGCCTTATACAAGCCACCGTGTCAGAAATCTGCCAATGCCTCGGCCCGGCAAGAAATCACCCGATAACAAACCGCAAACAAGTTGTGTCGGCTTCGCAAATCCACTCGCGAACAACCGTTGGGAACCTAAACGTTCCTGGGAACTCTCCATTCCGGCGCGGTGTCCGCGCGGGACGTACCGGAGAGAAACCAATTATCAACGAATAAATGCATTCTTCAAGTCCCCTAGGAAGTATTACCTCTATCGCCATCAGCCACGACCGGGTCTTTCACCCTCCAGGGGTACAAATGACAGTTTACGACTTATCTCCATCACCTCCAGGACACTCCTTTCCCTGGTTCTGCCCGCCACAATGGATTTTTGAGCCCAAGGCCACGACCCACTTGGAGTAAACGTCCACCTGAAATCTCCGCGGCCCAATTGTGTGCAGAAACCAGTCTGAATCCCCCCCTGATGTCCCTCCATCTTTACAAATGCCCACCGTCACCCATCGGCTTTCTCCCTCCCCTCTACAAACCGAACTCAGACCAGACGGACGCCACCCTCTCATCCATAATCATATATCGGCAAGAGACGTTGCCGACCTTAGTCCCCCCCCACCCGAATGAACAACCTGGTGAGTCGGGCCGGGGGACTCAACCACAAGATCAAGAACCGACCCGGCACCTGATGGACAGGATGTGGGATCGCCGCATCAGCCTCGCTGCCGTCAATAAGCTTCGGATAGTGATTGTGGCTCCTATGACTACCGGCGCCAGACCGGCCCCTTATCGCATTGCCGTTACTCTTTCCGGAAAGCGCGGACTGATTCTTCTGGACCAGCTCCGGACGTTGGACAAGGTCCGGTTGGTCAAACGACTGGGAACGATTCGCCCGGCAGTTTTGGCTTCGACGCTGAAAACACTGCAACAAGTTTTTGCCTGAGGTCGGCTGTGGTTTCTATGTGGCGGCGAGTTTACCTCGCCATGGCAGCTTCCCGATAAGCAAGTGTAGCGGTTGCGGTAGGGATACCGGTTACCCGGTACCCCCCGCACGGATCCGTACGTGCGCTGGTTAGCGCATACGGCTCTTATCTCGGATGTGTGGCGGCGAACCGTTGGGATGGCCAAGGATGCACAACGTGCGGAGCAGGCAACCAGCAGGCCGCAAGCTTCCCCAGTCGGTCCCAGTTGAGGCGGTGGCGTTGACTGCGTTGACGCAGTTGCGTTCGCCACAGTCGGGTCAACCGTTCCCGAAAGATTCGCAGGCGGTTGAGGTTTCCCGGTACCGCGTGATAGTTGAAGTAGCCTTGCACGACCGACCGGAGCCATTTACCCGTATCCGCGATGGGATCGTGCCGACGCTGCCGGAGTTGTTGCTTGAGTTCCTGCAACTTCCCCCGCAGGCGCTTGCTGATCGTCTTCCGCTTCACGGTAAATTGCCCCCTCCGGTTCTTCCCGCTGATATGCGTGAAGCCCAGAAAGTCGAACGTCTCCGGCTTACCTTCTCCTCTCCGTTTCCGGTAAAGTTCGGCAAACGGCCCGAACTCGATCCGGCGCGTTTTGTCAGGATGCAGTTCCAATCCAAACTTCCCCACCCGCTCCCGGAAATCCTCCAGAAAGCGGTCGGCTTCCGTCTGCGATTGGAATCCAAGGACCGTATCGTCGGCATACCGCACCACGACCACGTCTCCCCGGGCGTGCTTCTTGCGCCACGCCTGCACCCACAGGTCAAAGACGTAGTGCAGATAGATATTCGCCAGCAGGGGCGAGACCACCGCCCCTTGTGGCGTACCCATCTCCGTCTCCGACCATTCGCCTTCCTCCCTCACCCCGGCTTTCAGCCATTTCTGGATGAGCCGGAGAATCCGGGGGTCGGCGACGCGATGCTGCACGAACTTGAGCATCCATTCGTGGGATATCGAATCGAAAAATCCACGAATGTCCGCGTCAAGAACGTAGTTCACGTGCTTCACCGTGAGCGCGTACGAGAGCGCGTCCAGCGCTTGATGCTGGCTGCATCCCGGTCGAAAGCCATACGAGAAGCCCAGAAAGTCTTCCTCGTAAATCGCCTTGAGGATGGTGACCACGGCCTGTTGGACGATCTTGTCCTCCAGTGCCGCAACCCCCAACGGACGTTGCCGCCCGTCGCCTTTCGGGATATACGCCCTTCGCGAGGGCTTCGCTCGGAATGCTCCGCGGTGGACCCGGCTGTGCAGATCGACGAGTCGACCTTCCAGCCCGCTTTCATACTCCTGCCACGTCATGCCGTCTACTCCCGGTGCAGCTTTTCGCTTCAAGGCGTAAAAGCTTTCCCGCAGCAGATCGACCGTTAAGTGGTGGAGCAAGGCCGTGAACTTCATCTCCCTGTGTTCCTTCGCGGCTTTCCGCACACCCGCGAGTCCCTGGGACACGCGTGCCCCGCTCTGTGTCGGGTGCGTGTTAGGCCAACGGGTGTTCTCCTTGATCAGCGGCCTTCCCTCCTCATTCTCCGCCAACGGCTTCCCGTCTTTGTTCAAATGATTCATCGGTACTGTTCCGCTGTCCGACTCCTCGAAAGCGTGCAGGCGGGCTGTACGGCCATCGCCTTTTCCCGCCGTCCGGCCACGATCTACGGCGGCCGGCGCCTCCGAGGTCTCCCGGTTCTCGTGCAGAAAGTGTCTAGGCGTGTCTGGGGTCTACGACTACGCAGGACTGTGCCGGAACTCGCGTTGGCGTCCCGGCCTCATGTTGCCTTCCGTTTAGTCTGAAAACGTCGGCGTCCTGATTGGACATTTTCGAAGCTCAATACCCAGCCCACCTATTCCCCTGTTTACGCTTCACCGTGCGCCTCACGACGCCCAGCGCAAAACTCGGGGCCGAGTGGATCGCTGCTCCTTCCTCGTGAGAAATTTTCATTCTCTGCTTTCTGCCGGTTTATCCCGGCGCACCGGACCTCCGTCTCTGAGGTCCGCGGCTTTTCACGTCCGCCACCGACAATGTCCCCCCATCCGACACAACCATTGGCGCTTGGTCCGCCCCCCTCAAAGTGCTAGTATTGCCTCCATCGTTATGAGTGGACTTATCGCTCCCACCCACCGCTCCATTCGCAAGTATTACGAAAACGTCGCGGCCTTGCGGGACCAGGGTGTACTGAACGAAATGAGCGTGCGCTCGCCCTTCGAGTCCCTGCTTCAGGAGACCGCCAAGCTCAAGGGTTGGACGCTGATTCCGGAGCTTTCCGGGAAATCCGGCGGCGCGCTGATTCGTCCTGACGGCACTTTGCGCGACCGCAACAGCCTGCCGCGTGGCTATTGGGAAGCCAAAGACACCCAGGACGATCTCGACAGCGAAATCAAAAAGAAGATCGCGCGCGGCTACCCGCTCTCCAACATTGTCTTCGAGGACACCCAAACCGGCGTCCTGTTTCAGAACAAACAGAAGGTCAACGGGCCTTATACGCTCGGCAACCCGAAGGAATTGGTCGCCCTTCTCAACCAGTTCTTCTCCTACACCGAGCCGGACATCGAAGGATTCGAAGAAGCGATTGAAGAATTCAAGGAGCGAGTCCCGGACCTCGCGCGTGGCCTGGTGGAGAAGATCCAGCGGGCGCACAAGGACAATGCGGGATTCCAAGCCGCCTTCGAAAAGTTCTTTGACCTTTGCCGCACTGCGCTGAACCCCAACATCCGCGTTGAGGCCGTGGATGAGATGCTGGTGCAGCACCTGCTCACCGAGCGCCTGTTCCGAACCATCTTCAACAACCCAGAATTCGTGAAGCGCAACGCCATCGCGGCGGAAGTGGAACGGGTCATTGAGGCCCTGGTGAGCCATAGCTTCGACCGCACCGAGTACCTGAAGAGCCTGGATCGTTTCTATCTGGCCATCGAAAACGCCGCGCGCACCCTGCCCGACTTCAGCGAAAAGCAGCACTTCCTGAACACCGTTTACGAGCGCTTCTTCCAGGGCTACTCGGTGAAGCTGGCTGACACGATGGGCATTGTTTATACACCCCAGGAAATCGTCAACTTCATGTGCGCGAGCGTGGCTGAGGTCTTGGAAAAGGAATTTGGCAAAAGCCTTTCCAGCCCCGATGTATACATTATCGACCCTTGCACCGGCACCGGTAACTTCATCGTGAACCTGCTGCGCCGCATGTCCGGCCGCGACTTGCCGCGCGTGTACCGCGAGCAGCTATTTGCCAATGAAGTGATGCTGCTGCCGTATTACATTGCCTCGCTCAACATCGAACACGCCTACTTCGAGCTCACTGGCGAGTACGAGGCCTTTGAAGGGCTGTGCTTTGTGGATACGCTCGACCTTAGCAAGTCCAGCCAGCCCCACCTATATTTAACGGAGAAGAACGCAGAGCGCGTCGAAAGGCAAAGAAAGACACCCATCACGGTGGTTATTGGCAACCCGCCCTACAACATGGGCCAGCAAAACGAAAACGATAACAACAAGAACAGGCAGTACAAGGAAATTGACGGTAGGATTAAGGAAACGTATGCAAGAGCCTCAAAAGCAACGCTTAAAACAAAGTTGTACGACCCCTACGTCAAGTTCTTCCGTTGGGCCACCGATCGCCTCCAAGGGCGGGACGGCATTGTTTGCTTCATTTCAAACAACAGCTTCGTGGACCAGCAGGCTTTTGATGGCATGCAGGAACACCTGTTAAAGGATTTCACGGACGTCTACCACGTGGACCTTCACGGGAATGTTCGCAAGAATCCCAAGTTAAGCGGAACGACGCATAATGTGTTTGGCATACAAGTCGGAGTTGGGGTAACGGTCGCAGTGCGGCGCGGAGACGACGGAAAACACAGACTTCATTACTACCGGCTGCCGGAGAACTGGCGCAAGGAACAAAAACTAGATTGGTTGTCGCGCACTGGCACAGTGGCCAAGGTGGATTGGGGAAAATTGACTCCGGGGAAATGGCTGACAATTGGTGCGGAGGAATTCGAAACCTTCCCCCCTGTAGCAACGAAGGAGGGCCGCGCCGCAGAGCTGGAGCCCCAGACCATATTCAAGACTTATTCTCTAGGGGTTTCAACCAATCGGGATGAAGTGGTTTACGATTTCAGTCGCGGCGAATTGGCAGATAGAGTGCGAGAATTCTGTGAGGATTACAACGCAGAGGTTGACCGGTATAAGCGCAGCAGGAAGGAACTCCAAGGGCAAGCCTTCGACCGCTTCCTCAACTATTCCAAGGTGAAATGGAGCCGCGACCTAAAGCAAGATCTGCGGCGTCGAAGATATGCCGAGTTTAACGAGTCTAGGATTAAAACCGCAGAGTACCGACCCTTCACCAAACGCTACTTGTACCTGGCGGATTTGCTGAACGATACGCCGGGCCTTTGCCGTTCATTCTTCCCAAACGATACGGCTGCAATCGACAACCGCATGCTTGTGACGAGCGATCTTGCGTATCGGTCTCCTTCGATAAATATACTGGCGGTGAACCATCCTGCGGACTTACATCTCTGTGCATCCGTTGATGGCCATCAATGCTTCCCCTTCTACGTCTACGAGTCTGACGGGGTGACGCGACACGAAAACATCACCGACTGGGCGCTGGACCATTTCCGCATCTATTACAACGACAAGAAAATCACCAAATGGGACATCTTCTATTACGTCTACGGTGTTTTGCATCATCCTGTGTACCGCGCCAAATACGCGGAGAACCTGAAGCGCGAATTGCCGCGCATCCCGCTCGCGAAGGATTTCTGGGGATTCTCGAAAGCCGGGAAGGAACTGGCGCACCTGCACATTGATTACGAAACGCTCGAACCGTACCCGCTGAAATTCATCGAGACGAGCGCTGTAGCGCCGGCGTCCCGCCGGCAAACTACCGGCCGCCGGGACGGCGGCGCTACGATTCCACTCTCCTATCGTGTTGAGGACAAAATGCGCCTCGCGAAAGACCACCACTCACTCAAGGTAAACGAGTCCTTGACGCTAAGCGGCATCCCCCCTGAAACCTTTGAATACCGCCTGGGCAATCGCAGCGCCCTCGAATGGGTGATTGACCAATACCAGGTGACGGAAGACAAGCACAGCGGCATCCGCTCCGACCCCAATCGATCCGACGACCCCGAATACATCGTGCGCCTCGTGGGCCAGGTCATCCGCGTGAGCCTTGAAACCGTGAAGCTCGTAAAATCCTTGCCCGCCCTCTAGCGGGTAGATACAAGCCACGGCCAGTGCCTTCCTGACCGTGGGTTTGTGGTCATGGGTAAAGGCCCACGGTCAATCAAAGTACGATTGACCGTGGCTACCCGGCTGCGATTGCGTTCAGGGGCAGTAAGGTGTATGTTATCCGCAGGTCCAGATTCATAAAAGGATATAAACAATGTCTCAAATGCAAAACTGTCCATCATGTGGGGTGCTTCTAGCCGAACGTGGGTTCTTTTGTGCTTCCTGTGCCATGCAAGTGCGCTGCAAAGACTGTCGGGAGTTGCTCGAAAAGGATGCGCGGGCATGCGTAATGTGCGGTGCCACCGTCGGCGCCGGTGCGGCCGGGAATGGCACAAACGGCAATGCTCCTCGGATGAACACTCTAGAGCTCCAGGAGGATACGCGAAGTCGGTCTCTTCGCATAAGCTTCACTGACACAGCTATTGGCAGCGTCGGGGATACGGTGAATCAACTGCTCTCAGACAAGCTGGCTTCGCACGGCAGGCGAACACTCAAAACAGGCGACGACACGCACGTGCAACCTATGTTGCCGCCAGCGCAGGGCGCTGGAACAACTGGCCAACCGCTTGATCTGCAGCACCAGATGGAGGCGAAACCCGTTGCACAGTTGGCGGGAGATGCCGAACGGCTCGGCAATATCTTCGAACCCGACGGCGAGGATTTCAAACTCGAAGAAAATCGGTTGAAGGCGGACAGTAGCCTGGAATACGCCCGCCGCTTGAGTTACTTGTTCCTTTACGCGCACGAACTGCACGGAAGAAAGCCAATCCCGGTCACGAACTTGAGGAAAATACTCGACGCATCAAAAGTGTGGGATAACAACACGCGCCATGAACTAAGGCAAAAGATGGCGGTGGAGATAGACGGAGACAACATCCGCCTTAAGAAGGCGGGCCGAGAAAGAGCAATTCAGGTGCTGAATGAAATTCTAGACATTAACCATGCTGATCCTGGCTGGACTCCTGAATCCAAAACCAAAGCAGTAAAGCCAGGCCGCGATACAAAAGAAACAAGGCCAACCGGCAGGGTAGGTAGAAAACGGTCGCAACTGGCAGAGGAATGGGCGGGGAAATGGGAGAAGCACACCGACCACATTGACGGTCATTTCATTTTGAAGGATAAGACGATCCTCGACAAGGCCATCCTAGCACTCTGGGCCATTCACAAGGTAGGCGGCAAAGCGGCGTCGGGTCTTTACCTACAACGTTTCATAGTCGCAGCTTTTTCCCTTAACGAAAAAGAGCGGTCTATTAAGGTTACCTTGAAGCGCGAGACTGCCAAGGATTTCGTTATCAAGACTGAAGATGGCTATAAGTTGACGCCGAGCGGAACGAAGCGCGCCGAGCAGTTGTCCAAGGCGACAAAACAATGAACATTTCAAAGGATCAACTCGCTATCGAGCTTGCAGCCGTCGTAGACCCTGCCTTCGCCCAAGCAATCGTGGATGGGTACGTGGAAATGCAGCAACGATTTCTTGCCGGCGATTGGAAACCAGCAGAACTCGACGGAGGTCGGCTCTGTGAGGCGGTTTCTCGTGCTCTCTATCAACTCGATTCAGGCGCGGTCACACACAGCGATTTGCCAGGCACGCTCTGTGATCGCCTCGAAGACTTTAATAACAAGCATTCCCATAATCTCGCTGCAGGAGACCGCCGCCATTTTTGCAGGGCCATCCGCCTGGTATACAAACTTCGCTCCGATCGCGGACCCGTGCACATCTCCCCCGTTTACACCGCGAATTACATGGACTCCATGCTCGTTTTGCACGCTGGAAAATGGATGTTCGCTGAGTTTCTGCGGCTCGCTTGGACTGCCGACAAACAGGTTATTGCTGAAGCAATCGCTCAGATCGTGCAACTTCAGCACACTCTAATTCACGAGTTGGACGGCCAGCCACTGGTCCTCGAATCCGATATTCCAGCATCTGACGAAATTCTGCTCTTATTGAATCACGCCGCCAGCAATCGTCTCAGCAGAGCGGCGATTCGACAGTACGCACCGCTCAGGAAAACTCCTACGTTAAACGCGGCGATTACTAAGCTCATTAATACTCGACAGGTCCGGCCGGTGCACGATGGCGACCTTGCGTTAACGCCACGAGGTCAGCACAGAGTCATGCATGAGATAATTCCCAAGTACAGCCAGTAGCGAGGGCCAGTCTCATAGGTCCCCGGCTCTTCGTACCCGCCCGCGTTCGCCGACTTTGTTCACTCTTGCCTCCGCACGGCATCGCGCGTAGATTGATCGCATGTCGAGGTCGGGGCGTCTGATCCTTCATGACCGCGACATCTTCGTGACCGTGGCCTTCCGGGTAGCCCCCACGCCGTCAGGGTTGATGAGGTCAAAGGAGCGCTTGGCCTTGAGTTCGTCGCGGGTATAACCGAGGGTTGAATCCCAAGCCGGATTCAAGCGCAAAAAGTAGCCGTCGGGGGCGGTGGTACAGGCACTATGAGCTATGAAGAAGAAAGAGGGCGCGCGACGTTGACCCACGGGTGTGGATGCGCAGGAACTTCCGGCGAATTATCGCGCCAGATTATGCGGTTGCAGGTGTTCACGCTGATCTGGATGGTGGTTGAGTGCGCCCTTGCCCTCTTTTCCGCATGGCGCGCACGCAGCCCCGTGCTTTTGGCCTTCGGCGCCGATAGTCTCATCGAACTCTTGTCGGCGCTTGTGGTGCTTCTACAATTCCTCCCAAGCCTTGCTCTGAGCACGGCTCGGGCCACGAGGCTCGCAGGCATTCTTCTCTTCCTGCTCGCCGCGGTCATTACCATGAGCTCTGCCCTCGCGTTTTGGCGGCATGTGCGGCCCGACACAAGTTGGATCGGTATGGGCGTCACCCTTGCCGCGCTCGCCGTCATGCCCGCGCTGAGTTCGGCGAAGCGAAGAGCCGGGAAAACGTCCCGCAACGCGGCATTAACCGCCGACGCGGTGCAGTCAGCAACCTGCGCCTACCTTGCCGGCATAACCCTTGCCGGCTTGGTGCTCAATGCTGTATTTCATATCCGCTGGATAGACCCCGCCGCCGCGCTGGTTGCGGTTCCAATCATCTGCCTGGAAGGGAAGAAAGCGTTGCAGGGCGAGGAGTGTTGTTAGCGGGTAGCCATAGCAGGCAGCGCCGAGTCTGTGCCTTTCAGACTCTGATGCGGTTCTTAATATGATGAACATGCACTGCCTTATTACCACAGGGCTTTGACACGTAACGCGGTAATGCAGGGGACAGGGAATAGGGAACAGATGAGGTCCCAGGCGCTGATCCGAAGTCGCACGCAACAAACGAAAAGCCGCAGAGTCTCGAAAAGCACGAGACTCTGCGCTACCCCGCTGCCGCACCCTGGCGGGGTCCGCAGGGGCAACGCTTGACCTTGTGAGGCGTGGGGGCGATCAAAACTCAGGTCGGAGGAGGTATTGGAAATGGACGCGAAACTCGATCGGAGAGATTTCCTCGGTTCGGCGACGACGCTGGGCGTGGGCGCGCTCGCCAGCGCTTTCAACTTCGGCACAGCGCAGGAAGAGAAACCGCTGCGCCTGGGCATGATCGGAGTCGGAGATCGCGGCACCGCTCATTTAAAACTGCTGCTGGCTATGGGTGGGGTCGAGATCCCTGCCATCTGTGACATCAACCAGGAGCACCTCGAGCGCGCGCAAGCCCTGGTGGAGAAGGCGGGGCAAAAGCGTCCCGAAGGCTATGGGCGCGACGTGGAGGATTACCAGCGCTTGGTGTATCGCGGCGACTTGGACGCTGTGCTGATCGCGACCTACTGGGAGTGGCACACGCCCATGGCAGTATGCGCGATGAAATCCGGCAAGTACGCGGCGGTGGAGGTGCCGGCGGCCCTCACGGTCCAGGAGTGCTGGGACTTGGTGAACACGCATGAGGAGACGGGGGTGCCCTGTATGATGCTCGAGAACTGGAGCTTCCGGCGCGATAACCTGGCAGTGCTCAAGATGATTCGCGCCGGGCTCTTGGGTGAGGTCGTGCACTGCCACTGCGCGCACTCCCACAACTGCATCGATCACTGGTTCTTCGACGCGGAGGGCAACATGCGCTGGAGCGGTGAATACCTGGTGAAGCACAACGCCAGCCAGTACACGACCCACGCCCTCGGCCCGGTGATCAGTTGGATGGATATCGGGTGCGGCGATTACTTTGACAAGGTCGTTTCCTTCGCCAATCGGTCGCTGGGAATTAACCATTACTTCTCGACCAAGTTTGGCCCCAACCACCCCAACGCCAAGCGCCAGTACGCGCAGGGCGACATTGTTACAACTCTGGTGAAGACGAAGAAGGGCAATACCATCGTCATTAACTATGACATGCAGTTGCCCCGGCCCTACGATAACCGTTGGGAGGTCCAGGGAACCGAAGGCCTTTACAACGAGCAGCGCAAGGCCGTTTACCTGCACGGTCGCAGCCCGAAGTACGAGGAATGGGAATCGTTCGATGCCTACCAGGAGAAATACGACCACGCCTGGTGGAAACCCGAAGAGCAGAAACCCAGCGCCAAGCCCGGCTCCAGGAACGCCAGCGGCGACGAGATTGCGAAAGGGCACAGCGGAACGGATTACCACGAGGTGAACCAGTTCTTAAAAGCCGTGCGCAACAAGACCCAAACCCCCGTGGACGTGTACGACTCTGTCATCATGAGCGTGATTAATCCGCTTTCTGAAAAATCCATCGCCGAGGGCGGCGCGACCGTGGATTGCCCGGACTTCACACGCGGGAAGTGGCAGGCCAAGCAGCCGGCATTTGCGGCGTAACCCTCCACCGGGCGCGCGGTGATCGTCGTTGGAGGCCTTAGCCCGCATTTCCATTATGAACCTCACTTACGAATCTTCGGATCGGCTTTGTCATCAATGTTCATATGCGTTCAGCGGTGGTCAGGTGTATTCTATCGGTAGGGCAAAAAATCCATAACGGAGATTGCGGAATCATGCTGGCTACTGCCGTAAGGGTACGGATTTGCATCACGGCATTCCTGGTTCTTCTCTTCCATGCCGGTCTGCTGGGTGCTCCGCCACGTCAGCCACACATCGCCGTTGCCGGCATGATGCACGAAACGAATACTTTCAACCCGGCTAAGACGGGGCTGGCCGATTTCGGATGGCCCTTGCGGACTTCTCGCGAGGAATTCTTCCGCAAAAACTCCCTATCCAGCACCGAGCTGAGCGGATATATCGAAGGTGCCCGCTTCTTTGGTCTCGACTTGTACCCGACCGTGGTGGTTTCGGCAGATCCTAAGGGGCTAGTGACCGACGAGGCCTTTAATACGATAACGGCCGAGATGATCCGCCAGCTCCAGGCGGTACCCCAGCTCGATGGCGTGCTGCTGGCACTTCACGGTGCGATGGTTGTCGAGAGCTATCCCAGCGGCGATGCGGAGCTGGTACGCAGGGTGCGAGAGGCTTTGGGGAACAAGATTCCGATCGTTGTCACCCACGATTTTCACGCCAATATCACTCCCGAAATCGTGCAGCTATCCAATGCCCTGCTCACCTATAAAGAATGTCCCCACATTGACACAAAGCAGTGTGGCATCCATGCGGCCCGGATCATGGCGGAGATAGTGCAAGGGAAGGTTAAGCCGGTGCAGGCGGTGGTGAAACCTCCCATGCTCTACAACATCGTGTACCAGTATACGAAACAGCCGCCGCTGCTTCCCATTGTCGAAGAAAGTCGACGGCTGGAGCAGAATCCCAGGATCCTTGCGGTGAGCGTTGCGGGAGGTTACCAGTGGGGGGATGTGCCGCAAGTCGGGCCGAGCGTGGTCGTCGTTACAGACAACGATCCCGCCTTGGCTGAACAGCAGGCACACCGGCTTTCGGACATGCTGTGGGCGACACGGGACAAGCTTGTCCTTAACCTGCCAGATGCCGCGGCAGGAGTGAGTCTGGCCATATCGAGCGATAAGTTTCCCGTCGCCCTGATGGATCTGGGAGACAACATTGGCGGGGGTTCCGCCGGCGACAGCACCTTCCTATTACAGGAGCTATTGCGCCAGAGAGCGGAAGGTTGGGTCGTAGTAATCGCTGACCCCGAGGCGGTTAGCGCTGCGATACAAGCCGGTGTGGGGAAGCCGTTTGATTTTCTGGTAGGTGGAAAGACGGATCAAATGCACGGTGTCGCGACGCGCGTTCGGGGGCTGGTAAGGTCCCTTCACGTAGGTACATATATTGAGACCGAGGTCCGGCACGGAGGAGAGCGCTATCACAATCTGGGGCTGACTGCGGTCATTGAAGCAGAGGGCTCGACTCTGGATCTAGCCAATCTCCTGGTGCTGACCACCACTCGTTCGTCGCCCGACAGCCTGCAGCAGATAATCAGCGTTGGAGTCTACCCCGAGCGGCAGAAGATTCTGGTGGCCAAAGGAGCCATTGCGCCGCGCGCGGCCTATGAGCCTATTGCGGCTCGCATCATTGCGGTCGACACCCCGGGGTTGACCGCAGTCAACCCCACTCGGTTCACATTCAAGCGGGCTCGTCGCCCCCTGTTCGGACTGGATTAATCCACCTAGAGGTAGTTCAGCATCCCGGTCAAGTCAAAACGTAAGAGCGCCTTTTATTTATTCCGATCACTTGCCAAGGGAGGAGGATTCCTGCCAATATCTCGTGGTTCAGGCGTTGCAGTCATCCGCAAATACTGCCGTGGGAAGTTTGAAGCGAGCCTTCCCTTCTGAGGGCATGAACCTGGAGGCGACCAAAATGGGAAGTAAACATCCATCATCTGGACGCAATCGCGGGGCGCGAATTTCCAGTAATCTCATGATCGCGATAATCCTGCTGATAGCGCCCTCGTTGTTCCCTGCCGAGCGAAAAGTTGACCCCACCTGGTTACACCGTTATGTCCCGGACATCCGGGAGAGCAGCGCTGACCTGAGCACGCCCACCTGCCACTACAAGCAGATTTTTGGCGAGGGTGATTCCGCTACCCACATCATCAGAAGCGTGGCCCGCTTTGGCGAGGTCACTGTCGACCCACAGGGTGCCTGCGCGGCCGTCGCCTACGAAAGAGAAGAACAAATCTATGTGATTCTTGAAGGCAGCGGAGTTCTGCAATATGGGGACGAGCGCGCCCCCGTCCGCAAGAACGATTTCATGTATCTTCCACCGGGAGTGAAGCACACGATTTCTGGATCTTCGGATAAGCACTGCCGGCTGGTCGTGATGGGATTCAAGATCCCGGCCGAAATCGCCATCGCTCCGCCCCAAAAACTCATGCTGGCGAATCTGGAAGACGTCAAGGAAGAGACAGTGGCAGGGCACCCGTCTTCGGTGCTCTACAAGCTGATGGTGGGCGACAGGAGCAGCACGCGAGATAAGATTGCGGCGGGCTACGTGGTGACCAGTCTCTTTCTCATGGACTTCGCTCCGGGCGGCACCAACTTCCCGCACCATCATGAGACGGCCGAGGAAATCTATCTCGTACTGGATGGGCAGGGGAAGATGGTCGCAGGCGGAGGGATGGACGGCATCGAAGGCTTCCATCCTGCCCAGCCAGGGGACGCGTATTTCTTCCGCTTGAATTGCACCGTGGGCTTCTATAACAGCGATACGAAAGCCCACATCCTGGCCGTTCGATCGCGCTTTCCTTTTGTGAAGGAAGCGGATTGAGGTTTGATTTGAGCGCCAGACTTTCCGCTGCGCCTCATGAAACCAACGGGTGTCTGGCCGGGATTTCCGTATTGCGCATAAGTCTTGCGTAGAGTTCCAGATCATGGATGGGAGGGGACCGTGCACACAAATCCACTTTCGACTGACCGGCGCGCGTTCATGAAATGGGCGGCGGCGCTTCCCTTGCTCGGCCAAATCGCCGCTCAAGATCTCCTGGGCAAAGCGAAGGAGGCCATGGGCAGGGCGCCCACGGGGAATGTCTATGAGCGGTTGGGCGTAAGGACGCTCATCAACTGTCGCGGCACGTGGACTTATCTCAGCGGCTCCCTGGAGCTGCCTGAGGTTCGTGATGCACAGGTCGAAGCCGCCAAGTATTTTGTCAACGTGATTGAGCTGCAGCACGCGGTAGGAAAGCGCCTCCATGAAATTACCGGAGCGGAATCGGGCATGGTCACCTCGGGCGCGGCAGGAGCGATGGCGTCGGCCACCGCAGCCTGCATGGCGGGGACTGACCCGGCGAAGATCTGGCAACTCCCGGATACCACCGGACTCAAACACGAAGTCGTGATGGTGGGCGGGCGCAGCGCCTTCGACAGTGCGATACGGCTGGCAGGCGGAAAACTGGTCCTTGTCTACCGGCTGGAGGAATTGCAGAACGCCCTCAACGAACGTACGGCCATGATTTATACCACCGATTTGGGCGACCCGTTAGCCAGGGAAATTGCCATCGCCAAGGCTGCCAACGTCCCGCTGCTGCTCGACGACGCGGCCGGCATTCCTCCCATCGAGAACATAAAACTTTACGCGAAAATGGGCGCTGACCTTTACACCTTCAGCGGCGGCAAGGGGCTGATGGGACCGCAGTGCAGCGGCCTGCTGCTGGGGCGCAAGGATCTGATCGAGGCAGCGCTCGCCAACACGAGCCCCTACGAAGGCGCCGTGTGCCGGCCGATGAAAGTCGGCAAAGAAGAGATGATTGGATGCCTGACGGCTGTAGAAACCTGGCTGAAGATGGATTTGGGGAGTCTCAATCGTCAGTGGGAGGAACGCGTCAAACGGATCTCGACGTTGGTCGGGACCATCCCTGGGGTGAAGACTGAGATTCAAATCCCCCAGGAAGGGAACCGTTATCCTACCTTGATCGTGACCTGGGACGAAAAAGCTTGGGGATTTACGGTCGCCGACTGCGCGCAAAAGCTGAGCGACGGCAGTCCGCGCATCGAAGTCCTGACCAAAAGCAATCCCAGCCTGGTCCCGGTGGTCGTCGAGGGGAATCCGAATCGCAAAGAACCCCAGACCAATGACCAATTACAGATTGTCTCAATGACACTGCGGCCCGGCGAAGAGATGATCGTGGGCAGACGGCTTCGCGAGGTTCTCAGCACCGCCAGAAAAGCGGCACACCTCGGGTCATCCTAGGCTCGGAGCAGAGCCGTGGGGGAAGGCAAACTGCGCCTACCTCCGCGCTACCAGCTCTCGAATCACCAGCGTCGGCTCCGAACTAGTGTGGTGTCCCGGTTAATATTTGACAAGGCTGTCCGACCCCCTCACCCCCCAGCCCCCATAGGCGCTAGAATAGCTCATTCGATGCTCCTAGGCGAAGTTGTTGCGCGTGGAGGAGGCGGTTCATAAGGAGCGAGAGCGGGTGCCGGAATTTTTCTCGATCGTAGATTCGTTTTCGAGGTGCCTCGGTTAAAGCCTGACGCGCCAGGGGCCAGCGATGTTGTTTAACCCGCAAGGAGAAGGTCCCGTAAATGGCCAGGATCAAATCCAAATGGTGCAGATGCACCCATCGCCACAGGCTAAGCCGCGACGCTCCGGCAGCGGGGAACTCCCCAGGGGGAAATAGAAACGGCCTCCTCATGCAAACACTGAATCAGGGCCACCTCAATCAACTTGGCCAGACAGTAGGTGCGCACCAAGCCGGGGTCGAAGGCGCGGAGCTGATCAAAATGCAAGAGGCCTTTGCAGCGTTTAAAGAACAGCTCAATCTGCCAGCGGATGCGGTAGAGTTCCAGGACCACGTTGTCACTGGCGAGGGCTTCCGGCAAAGTGGTCAGCACACAGAAATAGCCGGCCAGACGCAAGGCGGTGGCCTGCGGGGTGCGGCCTTTTTTGGCGGCATTGCGGCGCAAGCGCTGACGGCTGCGGTGGGCTGCTTCGCTGGGCAGAGGGCGAATCAGCAGTCGCACCGGAGCAGGGGCTTTACCCGAAAGGGGGACATATGCAACGGTCCCCGTATCTCCAGCGTCCGCCCTTTTCAAGGTCTGGTTCAGATTCAGAGGCTGTCCCTGGGCGTCGTGCAGCCGAATATTCTGCCAATGCATGCGCAGCAGAACATAGGCCCCGGCTTCGCTCACCGCATGAATACCTTGGGCGCGCGCCAATCCCCGGTCCCCGCAGACAATGTCCCCCGGCTGCGGGCGGTCGCGATCCAAGCGCTCGCCGCCCTGGTGGTCGGTAATCTCCACCCGTCGGAGACGACACTGGGCGGGATCATAGACGGCATGCAAACGCCAATCCGTTCCTTGGCTGCCGGGGATGCTCAGCACGGTGGCGTCGAGGATCCGAAAGGCTGGCCCCGGGGCAGGCTCGGCCCGCAGTCGCTGCGTCAGCAGATGCGCCAAGACTCGCTCCAGCAGAGGAGGAGCCTTGCGCAAACGATGCAGGATAGAGGTGTCCTTGAGCTCCAGAGCCGCCTGGGCGGACCAAGCCGCCGTGCTCCGCAAAGAGAGGTCTTCGATGGCATATGCTAGAATAACTCTCAATAACTCCTCACCGCTCTTAAGGTTGCGCCATCGCGCCACGGCTCCACTGCGCTTAGCCAACTCACTCATATTGGCTGGCAAATACTGGCATAGATACTTCCAGTCGGTATCCATTAGATTCTTGTTCATGCCAGAAGCATACATCAGCAGCAGAATAAGTCAATTTCTTATTCTAGCGCATATGCCCCCCAGCCCCTCTCCCCCAAAGGGGCGAGGGGAGAGTTAATTCTCTTGCCCTCGCCCCTTTGGGGGAGAGGGTGGCTGGCCGAGGCGTTCTCATCAGCCGAGGCCAGACGGGTGAGGGGGTTCTACCCATTGTCAACTCTAGCACGGGACACTACACTAGCCATCCAGAAATCCTGCAAAACCATTGACGCCACTTCTAACAAGTTGTCGCGGTGTCTCAGTTTGCTGCAGCGGCGAGAACTCGATAATGGAAATTTGGGCCCTGTTGCAGGCGCGGGGCTGTATAATTGGAACAGCAACGGGGCCAAGAGACCAATTCCGGCTCAGACTACTGCTTGAAAAGTACCAAACATCAGGTGAGGTACGCGACAGCGGTGGTGTGAGACGAGTTTACGATCGGGTCTGATCCGCCATGAGCCGGGGATCGTTGGCATCGCATACACTTCGCAACCGCATTGAGGAGGCCATGATGTCGAGGTCAACGAAGGTGTTCATACTGTGCGTCGTCGCCGCGGCGCACTCCGCACTGCTGGGCGACCTGCTTCGACCGCAGTCGTCGTTTGCGCAGACCGCGTCGCCGCAAATCCAGGCCGAGGTCCGCGCCGCGTGTACAGAAGACGTGCAGAGGCTCTGCGCGGGTGTCCCCTCAGGCGGAGGACGAATCCTCGCCTGCCTGAAGCAGCACAAAGAGGAAGTCTCGGACCGCTGCAAGCAGGCTATCGTTAACGCCATGCAGCCAGCGAAGGGAGGTGCTGTTTCTACCCCTAGCCCCGCGCCCGGGCCGGTCGAACCTCCCACCCCCAGCTCTCCGGCAAGCGCCCCCTCCAGTCCCGCCGGGGGGCCACGCGAGAGCCATCCTTCCACTCCCACTGCTTCCGGTCCGGCCCAGCGCTACTTCGTGATGAAGCAGGTCAAGATCATCGACCAGGGTTTGGGCCAGGGAAGACCGGCCTACGACCTGATGATCCCGACGGCATGGCAATTCAAAGGCTGGGTGAATGTCGGCGCTGCCGAGGGCGGGTGTTTCGCCGATTGGTTCGCCGTGGTGGGAGACGCAAAAAGCGCCGACAACTCGATTGAGTTACAGATGCTTCCCCAGTACACGTGGCAATACATCGATGATCCTGCCGCGCAGCGCCAGATGCAAATACAGAACCAGCGGGATGCGCAGTCGCGGATGAAGCCTTGCCCGGTGCGGGCGCCGATCCGGGCGGCGGAGTTCCTGCGCCAGGACCTCCTCACGAAGTATCGCAAGGGCAAGACGGTGGTTTCGATTGACCCCTTTCCGGAACTTGACCAGATCGTCCGGTACCGGATGGGACTGCCCCCCACGGCGGCGGGCGGCAGCGCAAGTGGGGTTCGGACGGATACCGCCCGCGCGCGGCTCGCCTACGACGACGACAAAGGTCAGCCCGTCGAGGAATGGATTACGGCGGCCATCGTGGTGCGCCCCATCCAGACCGGCGGCCGCGGGGTAGCCTACGATTGGCACGCCGTCATGGTCATGTTTTACCGGACGCCCAAAGGCCAGCTCGATGCGAACGACAGGCTCTTCAAGCTGATTGCGAGCACCATTCGCCCCGAGCCGGAATGGGAGAAGTGGAGCAATGGTGTCATTGCCTCCCTGTATCAGAAGAAGCAGGAGGAGTTGGCGAAGCAGTCGGCGATGATCGCGCAGTTTCAGCTCCACGTCGCCCAGACCATCAACGGCGTGGTCGCGAACCGGGAGGCCGGCGCCAACCATGCTGCTTATGGCGAGGGTCAGATCATCCGCGGCGTGCAAACCTTCCGCGATCCGGCGAGTGGCGCAACGTTCGAGCTCAGCAACCAGTACGACCACGCCTGGCTGAATGGGACGAATGAGTACGTCATGAGCGATGACCCTACCTTCAATCCCAACGGTAACCTCACCGGCAACTGGACTCAGTTGCAGGTGGTGCGGTAGCAACCTGGGGCCGAGGTGGGCTGGTATTATCAGGTGCGTGGAATTTACCCGTTCCGCAGGCCAGATGCTAAAAGTGTTCGCGTGACTCTCTTCAAACAGGGGGTCCTGATGAACCTGGTCACCTTTTGAGGAGGCCCTATGGAACGTAACGTAAAGAGGAATTCTTTTCATCGACGCGATATCCTGAAAGCCTTCGGCGCCCTACCGGCGGTTCTGGTCCCACTCGCCGTACCTCAGGTGGCAGCTCAGCCGCTTTTCTTCAGTTGTTCTGCAAATAACGACCTTTATCAACTGCTGGCTTTACAGGGTTCATCTTTCCCTCGTTATGGCGAGCCTCGGGAGGCCGTCACACGAGCGCCGCGCGGCTCTGGTGTGTTGATACTAGCGGAGGGCTATCCCGCCAGGGTGACCGAACTTGATAGTCGACTGTTCCAGGAGGCCGCGGACAAAAACCTGCGATTATTCGTAGAGTACCCATCCTTTGTTCCGGGGCTGACCGTAGGGACACCTCGCCAGGGGAAGTGGGGAAGAGACCGAAATGTTCTCGAGAACCGTGATTGTGTCGGAGCGGTTCAAATACCCGCTCAAGCAATTGCAGATTCTTGCCACCCATGATTGCTGGTATGTGCCTGTCGCGGCCCAAAATGCTGAACTCGTGCTGGCCCGCGTCGCAGGCTTCGACACCGCGATCTTCGGGGTGCCGAAAGAAGGCGTCAGCCCCATCCTCTTTAAGGCTCCGGGGGGGAACGTCCTGGTTGCAGCGACGAAGCTGAGCCAATTCATAACGGGTCGGTACGCACCCGCGGAGGCGTGGAGGCTCGTGTGGAACTCCATCCTCGACTGGCTCTCCCCGGAAAGTAAAGTTGTCGTGCCGGAATTTACTCCCGCCGTGCATCCTTTCTACGGACGCCATCAATCCTTGCCCAGCGTTGCCGAATTGGAGGCCTTCGAGAGAGGAGTGGAGTGGTTTAAGAATGCGAAACTATTGGTCAATCCCTCGTGGAAACAGAGGGCTGCTGAACATCAATCAATCGATGTTCCATCGCCGGGGCCGCAATCTGACTGGCCCGTCGGAGACGGCACGGAAGGGCTGCTGGAAGGCTTTTCCAGCATGATTGAGCCCGATGGTTCACAGTTGCTGAGCTGGAACCTGCGCAATGACTGTACCGGGGAAACGTCCATGGCGATGGCCTTCTCATCGCTGATCAGCAAAAGACCCGAAGACGGCAGAATTGCTTCCAATCTGAATGACTTCATATATTTTACCTCTCCCTTTACGAAGGGGCCCCGCGGTGACCCTAAAAGTCCATCCTTCGGGCTGATCGGATGGGAGCTACCCGGCTTTTCTGGCCTTTACTATGGTGACGACAACGCCCGAAGCAT
The DNA here is from genome assembly GCA_963804995.1 of uncultured Acidobacteriota bacterium. Classification (GTDB taxonomy): domain Bacteria; phylum Acidobacteriota; class Terriglobia; order UBA7540; family UBA7540; genus Bog-366. The sequence goes on along the minus strand of CAWDSK010000005.1, from coordinate 644,008 downwards.
CTTGGGAACGATGACCGCAGCGGCCGTACTGGAAACCGACCGCTGGGACGAACGGGTCCTCCGTTGCCTCTTGGGCAATTTGCGGACCACAGGGAGGTTGGGATTCCGGGGGGAAAAGCTGCACGAAGAGCGGTTGCAACAGCGTGGCTGGCGGTATTTTTATGATGCTGATACGGTCAACTATGCCCCGCATTTCGAGGCCTACGTTTGGGCCTGCTTCTTGTGGGCATACGACAAGACGCATTATGAACTCTTCCTCGAGCGGGCCAAGAGTGGCCTGCGCATGACCGTTGCCGCTTACCCCCACCAGTGGCGTTGGACAAACGGCATTCAGCAGGAACGAGCCCGCATGCTGTTGGCACTCGCCTGGCTGATTCGAGTTGAAGATAAGCCTGAGTATCGCCAGTGGCTCAAGCAAATTGCGCAAGATCTGCTCGCCTTGCAGGACGAATGTGGCGCCCTTCGAGAAGAGATGGGTGCTGCGAGCCAGGGCCAGTTGCTTCCTCCGAACTCAAACGATGCCTATGGAAGCGGCGAAGCACCCCTGATCCAGGAGAACGGGGACCCGGTTTGCGACCTTCTTTATACCTCGAATTTTGCCTTTATCGGCTTGCACGAGGCTGCTGCCGCCACCGGTGATCCTTTCTATTCTCAAGCGGAGGATAAACTTGCGGAATTGCTTTGCCGCATCCAGATCGAGTCCGCCACGCACCCCGAATTCCATGGCGCCTGGTGCCGCGCTTTCGACTTCAAGATGTGGGATTACTGGGCCAGCGATTCGGATTCGGGGTGGGGCCCCTGGTCAATCGAATCAGGTTGGACGCAAGCCTGGATCACGTCCGTGCTCGCCCTGCGGCATCTAAAGACTTCCTTATGGGACTTGACGGCGAAAAGCCGCATCGCACGCCACCTGGATAAGTTGCTCCCAGCCATGATGCTGCCTCGCAGCAGCATGGCGCCGAAAGTTGAAGGTCAATGACCACGCTCGCGGGTGGCGCATACGTCCCGGCGGTCTGAAGGTGTGAAGAAATAGTATTCTTACCGCGGAGGCACTGAGGCGCAGAGAAAAGGACCTTTATATTCATTCCTCTGCGCCTCAGCGCCTCTGCGGTAAGAAGGTTTTAGACGATTTTTTCACACCTTCTCTTTGTCGGGATGTATGCGGCGGAAGTGGAATACGGCGGGCAGGGTTAGAGACGTGAATCGCCCCGACTCTTCGGGGCGCCAGCCGGCCGCGAAACCGTTGGCGACGCTTGCGCTCAAGCCCTGCGCGCTGGGACTTCCGAAATATGGATTTGACAGAATATGGATTACATGCCATTTTGATCCCAGACGACGTGCCATCTTGCTGGTGGCGGGGGATAAGTCGGGTGGCAGCGAAAAACGATTCTACCGCGAACTCATTCGAAAAGCCGATGACCGCCTCGACGCGCATCTGGCGCGGTTGAGAAAAGGGAGGAGGTAACCATGCCGGTGAACGTAAATGACAAAAGCCGCGGCTTATCCGCCCCGCAGCGCAGGAAAGTTGAGGCGCGCGCGGCCGAGTTAATGGCGGAAGAGATGACCTTGCGGGAGCTTCGCAAAGCTCGCAAACTCACCCAGGTCCGCCTCGCCAAGACGCTGAAAATCAATCAGGATAGCGTCTCGAGGCTGGAGAAGCGCAGCGACCTTTTGCTCTCAACTCTGCGCAGAGCCGTCGAAGCCATGGGCGGCACCCTATCCCTGGTTGCAGAGTTTCCAGACCGCCGGCCCGTGGTATTGTCGGCCCTGGGCGAAGACCCGCCGCCTCTCAAATTCGCCGACCGAAAACCCGCACGTGTCTGATGGGCTGCCACCAACAACCTAAAAGCGGCTCGCGGGTGGCGCATACGTCCCGGCGCTCTGAAGGTGTGAAGAAATAGTATTCTTACCGCGGAGGCGCTGAGGCGCAGAGAAAAGGACCTTTATTTTCATTCCTCTGCGCCTCAGCGTCTCTGCGGTAAGAAGGTTTTAGACGATTTTTTCACACCTTCTCTTTGTCGGGATGTATGCGGCGGAAGTGGAATATCGGCGGGCAGGGTTAGAGACGTGAATCGCCCCGACTCTTCGGGGCGCCTGCCGGCCAACACAGTTAACTGGGCAAGCTCCAGAAAAATCAAACTAGAACACTACCAAACCCGACCCACAGTTGCGTTCACCAGCGCTCAGGTGTATCTTCTCGCGCGGTGCGGACTCGCAATTCCGGCTTGGAGGTTCTCGTGGCAAGGATGCAGCGCAGGTTTCCTTCCTATCGGACTTATCCCCTTCTGGTTGTGATCCTCATGGCGGTAATGCTTGGCTGCAATTCAAGGGTCAAGGAAATGAGGGGTGTAACCGTCTCGTATCGCGGGGAGGGCGACATCACGATTCGGGCGCGCGGCTTGGTTATCGGAGGCGCGCCGGCGGAACAGGGGCAGATACGCTGCCCGCCGCGCTGCGCTGCCTGCTTCGAGACGCTCCGGTACTGGATAGAGTTGGCGTGAGAAACGGAGGTGGGAAATCGGCACGTCCGGCACGACGCGGGATGGGAAGGTCAGGCTCGTTATCGCGTGCTAGCCTCCTCGGTTGTTGCAGGTCAGCGACATTTTGTCATGGTTGAGACATGTCCCACATGTTGCTTTCCGCGGGGCATAGCGCGCGAGGTCCCACTTACTTTCCCACCCTCATGCGTTTTCTTCCTATGACTTTTCACGTGCGGCTACAACGCGCTGTGCTACATTGTCACAAGAATTTCTGGAACCTCATGCGATGCAATCTTAGCGAGGGACAAATCATGGATTGGAATAGCAAGAGCCTAGTCAAAGGAATCTGCGTTGCCGTGGGCATCTTCCTGGGCATGGCGAACGCGGCAATGGCGCAGAAAATCGTAGTCGACGCAGCGCCATCGCACCTGGTGAATTCCTTCAGCCCGCTGCGCGCGCTGGGTGGAGCCATCGATCGGCTGAGAGCGGGAGAAGGCGCTCCGGATTCCGGAAACCGTCGCCCCACCAAAGAGGATATCGAAAGGAACACGGATACGCTGCTCAGCGATCCGGTTCTGAAGGAAATTCTGGGCGCGGGGTGGCAGCCCGTCACCTACCGTCAGAACACGGAACTGATGGTCGAGGCTTGGCACTGGAACGCGCGCGGAACCTGGAGCAATGCCGCAAAACAGGAGGGTTATTTTACAGGCAGCCCGCAGCCGGCGGAGGCCATTCGCCACTCCTGGGCTTACCCGCTTCCGCATCGCGGCTTCAGCCGAGGCGACGGAAACGGCTGGTCGCGCCTGACAGATGGAGACCTGCAATCGTACTGGAAAAGCAATCCGTACTTGACCAAGGCCTTCACCGGGGAGGAAGACTCGCTGCACCCGCAGTGGGTGATGGTGGATCTGGGCAGCAAGGTGGACATCAACGCCATGCGGATTGCGTGGGCCAACCCTTACGCGCAACGCTACGCGGTGCAGTTCTGGACGGGTGATCTGGAGCCGTTCTATGACGGAACCACGAAGGGCACCTGGCAGACGTTTCCGTTGGGAACGGTCAAGGAAGGCCAGGGGGGGACGGTCACGCTCAAGCTGGTTTCCTGGATGATCCCGGTGCGCTACCTGCGCATCTGGATGACGGAGTCTTCCAACACCTGCGATACGCACGGCTCATCTGACCGCCGCAACTGCGTGGGCTACGCCATCAACGAACTCTATGCCGGGACGCTCTCCGCCGACGGCCAGTTCACCGACGTGGTCAAACATTTGCCCAGCCGCGAGCAGACCGTCACTTGGCCGTCGTCAGTTGACCCCTGGCATGCGGCTTCCAATCTTGACGAATCGCGGGGAGACCAGATCGGATTCGATTTGTTTTTCACCAGTGGGATTACCCGCGGCCTCGCTACCATGGTGCCGATCGCCATGTTGTACGCAACGCCGGATGACGCCGCGGCCGAGATCGCCTATCTTTACAAACGCCACTATCCGATTTCCCTCATCGAGATGGGGGAAGAGGCAGATGGGCAGCACATGCTTCCCGAAGACTACGGCGCCTTATACCTGCAATTCGCCCGGGCCATTCATCGGCTTGTCCCCGAGGCGAAGCTGGGAGGGCCGGCTTTCGAGGGAACGTTCGGCGACGTCGAGGTCTGGCCGGACGCGCAGGGGAAAGTCTCCTGGCTGGGCCGGTTCATCGATTACCTCAAAGCGCACGGCGGGATGAAAGACTTCACGTTCTTTTCGTTTGAGCACTATCCTTTCCAGGACCGGAAGACCCCGGGCTCCTGGGCTGACCTCTACCAGGAGCCGGGGTTCGTAAGCAACGTTATTCAGGCTTGGAAAGACAATGGTTTGTCACCCGGCATGCCTTTCTATATGACGGAGGGCAACATGGGTGGGGGTTCCGGGCCATCTGACGTCAAGAGCGGCCTCTGGTTGGCGGATTATGTGGGCTCGATGATGACGGGAGGGGCCAGCGGCACTTTTTATTTCCACTACATGCCAATGCCGGGCGGGCACGGCGGATTCCTCAGGCTGGACAAGGATTACCACGTAATAGATTATCCGCCTCAGTACCTTGCCGCGCAGATGATTACCAAGGAGTGGGTCCAACCGGTCGATGCACCGCATCGGCTCTTCAGGGTTTCGAGTGACGTGACGGATGCTTCCGGGAACCTGCTGGTCACGGCCTACGCGCTGGAGCGGCCGGACGGGCAATGGTCCATCATGCTCATCAACAAAGATCACGACAATGACCACGCGGTGAAGGTGGTTTTCGAAGAATCCCGGCGCGGTCGTTTCTTCACCGGTCCGGTCGACCGGATTACTTTTGGAGCTGCTGAATACCAGTGGCATGCCGAGGCCACAGGCGGCCATGCGGACCCCGACGGCCCACCTTCCAAATCCACAGTCACCGGCGGGGCGGAAGCGCTCTACCAGCTTCCCAAGGCATCGATCGTAGTCTTGCGCGGTCGGATTGGGGATAAATAGCGCGGACGGCGCGGCCTAGGGTCCTGAGTTAGAAGTTCGCGAACAAAGTCTCCCCTTCAATTTGTTCCAAGGTGACCCCCTCACCCGTCCCGCCCCGGCTGGTGAAAACGCCGGCGGCGGGCCACCCTCTCCCCCAAGGGGGCGAGGGCAGTAAATTCAAACAAACTCCCCCCTCGGTCGCCGCGGCGACAGAGGGGCCGGGGGTGAGGGGGTTCTCGAATCATCAACGAACTTCTGACTCCGGACGCTAGGGAACTAGCGCCTTGCGAATCGGTTCCACCCACCTCGCCTTGTCGATGTCGTAGACGATGAAATCAGAATCGAACTGCCAGTAAGTCCACGCCCAGCCCAGGGATTCGGCGGTACGGGCAACCCACGACGTGTAACGCACCCGCGATTTCATCGGGGCTTTATCGTAGGAGCCGAATTCCCCGAGGAAAAGGGAACGATGATGCGCGACTGACCACTGTTGCGCGCGGTTGAAGTCGTCCACCACCCGCTTTTTCTCTTCGGCGGTCCCCCAGCTTATTCCACTAAGATGGGCCGTCTCCTTTTCCCAAGAGGCTCCCTGGTGCGTAAACTTCATCGGCCTATAGTAATGCACCGTCACGATGATGTTCTGGTCTCCCTCGGGCAACTCCAGATCATTCAGGTGGTTGATGTTGTCCCAGAAGGGTGGGGGGATGACCACCGTCCGAGCCGGGTTTGTCTCGCGGATAATTGCCAACGCCTCAAGCAGAAACTCGTTCCAGAGTTGGGGAGTCAGTTGACCATTCGGCTCGTTCAGGATTTCAAACAGCACGGAATTCGGGGCGTCCTGGAAATGCCTGGCAATCTGCTTCCAATACGCCATCAGTCGCGGCTTATATCCGGCGGCATCCTGGGCGATGTCTTCGTAATTGTGGAGGTTGAGGATGACGATGAGATCATTCGCCAGGGCGTTCTCGACCGCCCAATCCAGGGTGTGCAGCCACGCCTCTCCCAGCTTATAGCCGTTCTCCGCGCTCAGGCGCTGAAGGGCGTGCAGGTTGATGCGCACGGACTGGAAGCCGGCATCGTGAATCAGTTTAAAATCCTGCTCCTTGAAGCGTGCCTTGGAGAAGTCATCCCAGATCGGGTCATAGCCCAGAATGTTCACACCTCGACCCAGGCGCTTGACCTGCTCATACGGATCAATAGGCTCCATCGCGGTCGCAGGGCTGGAGTGCCACACCATAGACGTAATTGAAATTAAGACCAAGCCTACCCAGGCGGCGTATCTTTCGAGAATCGACATGGGCTCACCTCCTATGAGGGTTGTATCCTACCACCACAATACGCCGGGGCAGGACCTACACCGCCTCCCGGCAGACGACATTGGGGACGCCGGGGAGGGTGTCACAACGCAGGGATCAAGTTGGGTTGCGGCAGGGCATCGTCCTGCACTATTCTCTCTGCTGGAATAGGCGGCGCAAAGCGGTTGCGGCTCGTAGCGGATTGAGGAGCGCAAGAATTTCTGGAATGTTTCCGAGCAAGCACCTAGGGGCGATCTTTGCTCTGCTCCTGCTGGGCTCTCCCTGTGCAGCGGCGGACCGGCCTGCCTACGATGTTGTCCTGATTACCATCGATACGCTACGTCCCGATCACCTGGGGTGCTACGGCTACCCCTCAATCCAGACTCCCCATATCGACCACCTGGCAGAGGCGGGCGCGCGATTTACCCAAGCCTTTACGCCGGTTCCCATCACCTTGCCGGCGCACACCTCGCTCCTGACCGGCGCGTTCCCGCTCGCGACCGGCGTCCACGATTTCACGGGCAATCGAGTTCCCCCGGGGACCGCCACGCTGGCCAGAGTTCTGCACGACCACGGCTATTCGACGGCAGCCTTCATTGGCGCGCCCGTGCTGGACTCACGCTTCGGACTGAACCAGGGCTTTGATACTTATTTCGATCATTTCGAGCTGGGGGGCAAGGAAGAAGTGCACCTGGACGCCCTGAAGCGCCGCGGCGACCAGGTGGTGGATGAGGCGCAGAAGTGGTTGATGCACCGTCCGCCCCAGCCCGTGTTTCTGTGGGTTCACCTTTACGACCCGCACGCTCCGTACCGCCCTCCCGAGCCTTATGCGGGGCGTTATCGAGGCCGTCCCTATGACGGGGAAATCGCCTTTGCCGACGCCCAGGTCGGGCGTCTTATGGCCGCGCTGACCGAGCAGGGGCGCCTGGAGAAGTCGCTGGTGGTGCTGGTCAGCGATCATGGTGAGAGTCTGGGGGAACATGGCGAGAAAACGCATGGTTTCTTCGTCTATAATGCCACCCTGCATATAGCCTGTATCATTAAAGTCCCGGGCGCCGCTCCGCGGGTGGTTGCTGACGAGGTCTCGCTGGTGGATGTGATGCCCACGGTTTTGCAGGCACTCAGAATTCCCATCCCCACGAGCGTACAAGGACGAAGCCTGCTGAGCTTGGTTGAGGGCCGCAGGGTGGAAAGCTCGTCGAACCTCTATGCGGAGAGCTATCCTCCCTTGCTGCATTTTGGCTGGAACTTGCTGCGCAGCCTCGAGTGGCGCGGGTGGAAATATATCGAGACCACACGTCCGGAGCTCTACGACACGCGCACTGACCCCAAGGAATTAAAAAACCTCTTCCCCACTCAGCAAACGGTGGCGCAGGAAATGAGCAACCGCCTGCGCGCGCTGCTCAGCCCCTACACGCCAGCCGCCGGCGCTGCTGCAACCGCCAATGCCCCCACCGATCCCGCGCTTCTGGAGAGCCTCCGCTCTCTGGGATACGTGGCCGTGTCCGCGGGGACCATCACGGACGCGGGCGGAAACGCGCTGCCCGACCCCAAGGACCGCATCCAGATTTATGAGCTGGTATCCGCAGCCCTCACCGACGAGGAGGAAGGACATTACGCGGAGTCGCTTCTGAAACTCCAACTGGCGGAAAAGACAGAGCTCCATTCGCGCATCATACGCTTTCTGATGGCGGGTGATTACTATCACCTGAATGACTTCCCCCACGCCGCCGCGTATTACCAGTCCGTCCTCGAGCTCGACCCCAAGAACTCAGTAGCCGCCTACTACCTGGGGCTTTCGCAATTGGAGACCGGAGACCTGGAAGGCGCTGAGCAGGCCTTTCACCATGTGCTTGAACTTGACCCGGCAAACTTCGCGGCGGCCTTCAATCTGGGAGTCGTGTATACCCGCCGCAAGCAGCCGCAGTCCGCCCTTCAGGCTTTTCAGCAAGCCATCAAGGTCCTTCCCGACTATGCGGAAGCGCACGAGGCCCTGGGAGAACTTTATCTTTACCTCAACCGTCCGCAGGATGCCACGCAAGAACTTGAACGGGCCGTGGCCATCAATCCAAGGATGGCGAAAGCCCATTATCATTTGGGTCGAGCCTACGAAGCCTTGGGACAAGATGAAAAAGCCCAGCAGGAGTTTGCTCGCGCCAAAGCGCTGTAGAACGGCGGCTGGAAGGCCCTTCGCCAAGAGAAAGGTCAAAACTCACGACGCGAATTATCACCACGCAATATACGGCTTGACAACATCACTCTTATCTGGTAACTGCTGCGGTCAAGTGTGGGAGTATTAGTGTGTGCCTGCCGGAATATCACGCCTGGAGGAACCCATGAGGCAATCATCTTCTTCATTTGGTCTGGGACGCCGAGATGCGTGGACAGCGCATGAGGCTCATTCGACTTGGTCGGCTCTTATGTTGTCCATGATGTTGATCTTAACCCTGGGTGGGGGGTGCGCTTGGGCGCAGGTTTATAACGCCTCGCTTACCGGCGTTATCACCGACCCTTCCGGGGGGACTGTCCCAGGCGCCAAGGCGACTTTGACGGACGTGGACAAGGGATTCGTTTACAATGCCACGACCGACGCCACGGGCCGCTATCTGCTTCGCAACCTTCCCCCCAGCACCTACCGATTGGCGGTCGAAGCGCGGGGCTTCAAGACCTACGAGCAGGGCGGGATTACGTTAGATGTCAAGCAAGCCGGGACCGTGGATGTGCATCTGGAAATAGGGACCACGACCCAGACGGTGGAAGTGAGGGGCGCCGCCCCGCTCCTGGCCACACAGGATGCGGTCACCGGGCAGGAGGTGGACAGGAAATTCATCAACGACCTGCCTTTGATCGGCCGCGGGGTGTTTGACCTGGCATTCCTTGCCCCGGGCATCAACCCCACCGCCGGGGGCGCCTTTGCAGATCAGGTGAACAACAATAACTTTACCTCGAACGGCAGCCGCAACATGACCGCCGATGTGTTGGTGGATGGCGTCACCGTAACGACCCACTCCGACGATAGCCAGCTCCGCGAAGTGCAATATACGCCCTCCATTGATGCCGTGCAGGAGTTTAAGGTCCAGCAGAACAACTTCAGCGCCGACATTGGCTTCAGCGGGGGGACGGTCCTGAACGTCGTGCTGCGCTCGGGCACCAATAAATTACATGGTTCAGCATACGAATTCGTCCGCAACCAGATTTTTGACTCCAACAACTGGTTTAGCAACGCCAGCGGAGGCAAGCTTCCCCCGCTGCGGTACAACGATTTTGGCTTCACGGTGGGCGGGCCCATTCGGAAGGACAAGACGTTTTTCTTCGTGGACTACGAAGGCTCGCGCGTGCGGAAATTGCAGGCGTTCAGCGCAGGAGTTCCCAGCGCTGCCGAGCGGCAGGGTGACTTTGGCGAGCTGTGCGGCGCCGCGGGCGGAACTTTCGACGGCAATGGGATGTGCTCCGATCCCAACGGCCAGGTCTGGGACCCTTATACCGGGACTTACGACCCGAACCTGGGCGGGTCAGTCAAGACCGCCTACGTTCCTTTCAATAACATGGCGGCTTATCAAAGCGGCGGGAGCCCCAAGCTGGCGGGGACGCCTTTCCAAATCCCGGCGATGCCTGGCAACTTGATCGATCCCGTGGCCTTTAAGATTATGCAGTACTTCCCGACGCCCAATTACAATGTCGGCACTGCCGCCTACAACCCTTACCTCAACTTTCAAGGAAGCGGCGCGAGCCGGAGCAGAGGAGACCAGTTCGATATCCGCATTGACCACCACCTGAGCGAGCGGACGCAACTGACCGCCCGATTTTCGGATAGCCCCTCGTCAGGGCACGCCCCCAACTGCTTCGGCAACGCCTTGGACCCTTGCTCGGACGGGGCGGGAACTGGCATCGGGATCACCGCTGTCGTGAACGCGAGTCATTCCTTCAGTCCGACCACGGTGTTGACTCTGTCCTACGGGTGGGTGCGCGGTGGTTTTGCCAACCCGGGCGTCCTCGGAGATTACCCTAACTTCGACCCGGTCAAGGACCTCGGTGAGCCGGCGTACATGGAGTTGAGCGGAATAAAGGCCCTGCCGGACATCAACATCTACGGCGGATACGCTGTGGCCGGCGGGAATAGCATTGGTGAGCAAGGTTGGGGGATTGCGCACGTCCGGCACGAAACCCACGACTTGCTGGGCAGCCTCGATTGCATGCAGGGTCGCCATGAGTTCAAGTTTGGCGGCGAAATGCGCATGGAGCGCAACTACTACTTCGAACCCGGCACCCCTGGGGGTGTTTTCGGCTTCGACTTCCCCCAGACGGGGCAGCAAACGGACAACGGTCCCATTGGTGGTGACGCCATGGCCACCTTCCTGACCGGCACCTCCTATGGCGCCTGGGGTCAATATGAGGTGCCCATACGACCCGTCACTCAGGGCTTCTCTTATGCCGCCTATGTCCAGGACAATTGGCACGTCAGCCCCAAGCTCACCCTCAACCTGGGGATCCGCTACGACCTGGAATTTCCGCGCACGGAGCGGCATAACCGGCAGGAGTATTTTGATCCCAATCTATCATCGCCTCTCCAAGTGCCCGGCATGCCCGACCTGAAGGGCGGAGAAGTGTTTGTAACCCCCAGCAACCGCTCGATTGCCAACCTTTATACCAAGGAGATTGGGCCGCGTCTCGGCTTGGCCTACCGCTTTGCGCCCAATACTGTACTGCGCGCGGGCTACGGCATCTTTTACAACACCTTCGATTTCGGGCCTACCGGCGACGTGAATTACGGATTTGATGGGTTCATCGCCCTTACCAACTGGTTTACCAGCTACCAAAACGACCAAGCTACCCCCTATGGACGTATCAGCAACCCCTGGCCCAGTGGCGGTCCGAATCTACCGACGGGAAGTTCACTCGGACCGCTGACGCAGCTCGGCGAGACGGCAACCGGCGCCATCCGAACCTGGAATACCGTACCCTATACGCAAACCTGGAGCTTGGGAATCCAACGCGAGTTGCCTGGGAACATCCTTTTCGACGCCAACTACGTAGGGACGAAAGGCACGCATCTTTTCTTCGGCGGGTATGGCAACCTCAATTACCTCGGGCCCTCGGTTGAGAGTGCCACCCCCGGCCAGATCTCGGCACTGAATTCGTCAGTGCCCAACCCGTTCTACGGGATTATCACTGATCCGAACAGTCCGCTATCGGCTCCCAATGTCCAGCAGTCGTCTCTCTTAGTCCCGCACCCCCAGTTCAGCGGCACGAGCGTCATAGAACCACCCTGGGCGAATTCCATCTACCACGCCGCGCAGTTTAAATTCGAGAAACGTTTCTCTCATGGGCTGCAATTTCTGGTTAATTACACCATTTCGAAGTCCATCGACAACGCTTCCGTGCAGGGCGGCAACGTCACCTATACGGGTGGGCACACTCACCTTCAGGATCCCAATAACCTCAAGCTGGAGCGGGGACTTTCCCAATTCGATATCCCGCAGGTGTTAAATGTCATTTACGTCTATGAACTACCCGTGGGTCACGGGAAACGCTGGGGCGGGAATTGGAATAAGTGGGTGAATGGGGTGCTGGGAGGCTGGCAGACCAACGGCGTCTGGCGATTTGACAACGGTCAACCCATTTATATGACACTCTCTGGCGGGACCTCGCTTCCCACTTATGGCAGTCAGCAGCCGAACCTGCTCGCGCCGCTCAAACGCAATAACGACCGGTCTGCATGGTTTACAGGCGGCTACTTCACCAACCCTGAGGTCGCTGTTACGCCTCCTCCGTTCACGATTGGGACAGCCCCCTCGTCGCTTCCCAACGTCCGGGCTCCCGGTACTCGCAACGGTTCGCTCTCCTTGTTCAAGGAAATAGCGCTCTCGAAGGTACGAGAGGGGATGAGGGCCGAGTTTCGGCTGGAGAGCTTCAACGCCCTCAATCATCCGCAGTTTGCCGCGCCCAACGCCCAAGTCAATTCGGGGAATTTCGGCGTGGTCAGCAGTCAGGCCAACAGCCCGCGCGAGGTGCAATTGGCACTCAAGTTCTATTGGTAAGACCATGGCCTCCCGGGCGAACGGCAGGCCCGTGCTGAGAGGACTACTGAGGAGAAAGAGAGGCTGTGTCGATCTCGCAACCCGGGGCGCCAGCGTGATATGCTGTAGCGCCCCGGCGGTGTTGTTTACGGACCAGGGTGACCGTTACCCGGATGCTCTGTTGCCATCCCCACCGCAGAAAGCGCTTGCGCCCATGGCCGTCATGGCTCTCAGGCTGATTCTTCTGCCGGTAGTCGCGCTGGGGATATCGCTCGGCCCGCCTGTCATCGCTCAAGACCAGATTCCCACCTCCGTATTTGAACAAGCGCTGAACTCTCTTGGAAAAGGCGAATCGGCAGAGGCCGAGAAGGTGCTGCAGCCCGCTCTCCGCGCGCATCCTAATGACGTACGCGCCCTGGGATTGATGGGGGTGATCCTCGACGCCCAGCAGCGTTACGACGAGGCGGAGCGTTATTACAATCAAGCGCTGCAAATAGACCCGCATTCGGTATCTTCGCTCAATAATCTGGGCAACCACTATCTGGCGCGAGGGGACGTGGAACGCGCTCGGGCCGCTTTCGTGCGCGTGGTCGCCCTCAAGGCCGACCATCCCAACGCCAACCTGCAACTGGCGCGGATGAGCGTGGCGCAAAAGCAGGGCTCGCAGGCCCTGGCTTATCTGGGCCATCTTCCGCTCCAGGAGCAGGCTGCTCCCGCTGCCCGGTTTTTGCGCGCCCAGGCGCTGGATCTTCAGGGAAAGCGCGCGGAGGCTGTGAACGTGCTCGCGGCGCTGGCGAAAGAGACTCCGGGCGACGCCCGCGTGGCATTCTCCATCGGTATGCTGTACGCGAGTTGGAAGCGATACGAGGATGCGGAACGAGTGTTCAAACAAGCCCTGGAGGCCGAGCCGGCGAATTTCGATATCCTTTACAACCTGGGGTTGGCGGCGATGCGGGCCGGCCATCCACAGCGCGCGCAAGAAGTGTTTGCGGTAGCACTCAAGCAACGGCCTGAGGATGTGGATACCATCTACAACCTGGCGAGCCTTCGCTCCCAGCAAGGACATGCCGAGCAGGCCATGGACCTGCTGGTGCAGGCTCAACACCTGGCCCCTGAGCGCCCGGACATTTTACTTTTGATTGCCCAAACGGCTGAGAAGCTGGGCTTTTACGCGGACACTGCCGCGGCGCTCGAACAGTACTTGCAGCTCAAGCCGAGGGACGAGGTTGCCCGGCGGGAGCACGCCTTCGCGTTGGCGTGCACGGGCAAACTGGACGAGGCGGTCCCCGACCTCCGCCGCTACGTGCAAGAGCATCCCCAGGCCACGCGCGGCCTGTACGAGCTGGGCATAGCTGAGACGACCCACGAACCCGATCGGGCCCTCCAGCAATTCAGCCGAGCAATCGAAATTGACCCTAATTTTGAGGGAGCGCGCTACGCACGCGCCGTGCTGAATTTCCGGGCAGGGAAATTTTCCCAGGCGGTGGAAGATCTGGAGCTGGTCCGGACGCGTGAGCCCGAGAATTTTGCCGCCCTGGACACGCTCGGTGAGTGCTATTTCCAGCTCGGTCGCCGCCAGGATGCGTTGGATATTCTGAGCCGAGCCGCTCAGTTGGCCCCGAAAGATCCCAAGATCCTCATGCATTACGGCCGCGCGCTGTCGAGGGCCGGCCGCGAAAAGGAATCTGCTGCCGTCCTTCAGCAGATCAAGGAGCTAGGGCCGGAGCCGCTGAGCGGCAGACCCCAAGGTGGCCTGCTCGATTTCTTCAATCTGGCCCCCGCACAGCAAAGGGCCCGATATTTGGCCGCCCTCGAATTACGGACTCGTACGAATCCGCGCGATGCGAGCCTTCGCGTGCGATTGGCAAAGGAATTACTGGCAGAAGGTAAAACGCCCGAGGCCCTCGAAGTCTTCCGCGACGTCCTGCCGCTCACCTCGGACGCGAAGATTCTCTCCGAATGCGGCAAAGCGCTGCTCGGCGCAGAGCAGTACGATGCTGCCCGCGAGTTTCTGGAACGTGCTGTCTCTTCTGATGCCTCCGCGAGTGACGCACGCCTCAACCTCGCCATCGCCGTCTTTCATGTTTCCGGCCCCGAAGTGGGACTGGCGGAGCTGGAAAAGGCGCCAGCGGGTGAGCGGCGCGGGGATTATTTCCTGCTGCGAGCTCAGATGTTGGACGCACAGGGCAAGGCGGAGGAAGCCCAGGAAAGCCTGAATCGAGGATTCCGCGCCGCACCCACCCGCCCTGACCTTTATTTTCAGGCAGCGCTGTTTCTCATCAAGCACGAGCAATATCAACGCGCGGTGGATTTATTACAACAGGCCTTGCGCATTATTCCGGATGAGCCCAAGCTGCTCCTGACTGAAGCCATTGCCTATGGATTGATGGATTGGCCGGAGGAGTCCCGAAAAGTGCTCGCCAAAATCGAATCGCGTTGGCCGGAGTGGAGCCAGCCCTATCTAATTAATGGGATTGTCCTCTCGGGACACGCCAAATTCGCCGAGGCAAAGCCACTGCTGGAAACCGCAGTGGCCTTGGGCTCCAACGACGTTGCGGCCTACTATAACCTCGCCATGGCCGATATCGACATTAACCCTGCCGATATGGAGGGCGCGCGCCAGGCGATCGATAAGGCTCTCCGGCTGAATCCCGACGACGCCTATATCCAGTCACTCGCCGGCAAGATCGACTACGAAAGGAAGGATTACCAGGCGGCTTTGGGACATCTTAATGCTGCGGTGCGCATCTGGCCAGATATGGCCGAGGCCCATGAGTCCCTTAGCCGCACCTACCGGGCGCTCGGGGAAGGGGAAAAGTCCGCCGCCGAATTGAAGGAGGTTCTGCGCATCAAGCAGCAGATCCGAACGGTGGATCAGGGTCTTCCCTCGTCGCCAGCCAGCCTGCTCTTCTCGGTGCAGGCGCCTCAACAATAAGCGACATTATTCATATCCCTGGGGAGGGCGGGGCGGCGCCTGTCCCCCCTTCCCTCCCCCGACAAATAATTCCGCTAACTTCTGCGACTCAGCACTAGCTCCACTCCCGATCATCAACCGTTGAGTGGTCCCACTGCGTGGTCGGTTCGAAGTAACTGGTTCCAGGCTTCAGATGTTGTCTCACGGCGTCTTCATTGAGCGTGATGCCGAGCCCCGGCTTATCCGGTACGGTGATCCAACCGTGATTGACGATCGGCTTCTCCACGCCCTCCACCAGATCGCCCCACCAGGGAATATCCAGGGAGTGGTTTTCGAGCGCCAGGACATTGAGGGTGGCCGCGGCGCAGTGGACGCTTGCCATGCAGCTCACGGGCGTCCCGGCGAAGTGCATGGCCATGGGCACGCCGTAATCCCATGCCATGTCACCGATTCGCTTGGTCTCAAAGATGCCGCCGGAGGTCGCGAGGTCAGGGTGGATCTTGCTGACGGCACGATTCTCGCAGAGGACGCGGAAACCCTCCTTCAGGTAAATGTCCTCGCCCGTCAGGATGGGGGTGGGGCTCTGGTCCGAGATTTGTTTGAGCAGGTCGGTATACTCCCAGGGAATCACGTCTTCGATCCAGGAAAGGTTGTACTTCTCGTACGCCTTGCCGAGGCGAATGATCGACTTGACGCCGAGGTGGCCGAGGTGGTCCATGGAAAGCGGAATCTCCATGCCCACGGCATCGCGCACCGCCGCCACATACTCTTCGAGCAGAGCGATGCCCTTATCGGTGACCTCCATCGCGAGCAGGGGATGAGGGACCTCATTCATTTCCCATTCGCTCAGGCCGGAGCGCCTGGTCACGGTACCGGGTTTGTCCCAAACCAATTCGACTCCCAAGTCCATTTTGAGCCAGGTCAGGCCCATGACTTCTTTGCGCTCCTTCATTCTCTGCGCATAAGTCTTCGGGTCCTGGGATTCCTCGGTGTCCGCGTAGATACGAATCTTGTCGCGAAGCTTGCCGCCCATCATCACGTAGACGGGGACGTTGTACACTTTACCCGCAATATCCCACAGGGCCATCTCGATGCCGCACACGCCGCCCGCCAGACGCGCTGGCCCGCCGAATTGCTTGATCTTGCGGAAGATTCGGTCCACTTGCAGGGGGTTTTCGCCGAGAATCCGGCTCTTCAACATCAGAGCGTAAATGGGAGTGGCTTCATCGCGGACTTCGCCCAGGCCGTAGACACCCTGATTGGTATCGATGCGGATGATAGGGGAGTCACCAGGAGCATCAATAACCTCTGCGATGCGAAGGTCGGTGATTTTCAGCGCCGACGGGCTGGAATTTGTGTTGACGCCTTTGGGGTAAGCTTCCATCGGCTCTCCGCTGAGCAGAGAGCTTCCCAGTGCGGCCGCCGAGCCTTTCAGCATCCCGCGGCGGTTTAAATAATACGAGTTGAGTTTATTCATGGTGATCCTTCCTCCGGTCGCAAAGTTAAGTTCCCAAAATTCTACTGTTCGGGCATGCGGAGCTTGGAGCCTTTCTGCTCAAGCCATTTATTGAACTCCCTGATCATCGGTTTCGTCCACTCGCCATCGATCTGGCCGGGCGTGTATTTGCCTTCACGCAGCATCATGTGTCCCCATTCATCCACCCGGTGGGTCATTTGCGCTTCGTCAATGATCTGCTGGGCAAGTTGGGGAGGGATGAAGGTGATGCCTTCCGCATCGCTAACGGCCACGTCCCCCGGCATCACCATGACTTGACCGATCCGGATCGGCACGTTGATGCCCATCAAAGTCGTGTCTTTCAATGAGGAAGGGTCAACCCCGCGCACGAAGACATGCATGCCGGTAATTTGAGAGATGCCCGTTTCATCCCGAACCGAGCCGTCCACCACCAAGCCGTTGTGGCTTTTGGCGAAAATGGAGGTGGAAAGGTTGTCACCTGCGTAAGTGCCGTCCTTGATCTTTCCAAAGAGGTCCACCACCAGCACGTCGCCAGGCGACAGCATATCAATGGGCCAGGAGTTCTGGCTGCCGATGCGCCCCTCTTCTTTGCCTTTGGCGTTGATCACCGCGTCCACGTCTGGCCGCTGGGGCATGAATACTGCAGTGAATACGCGTCCCACCATCCGATCTCCATGATTGATCTCGTGCCAGCCGCTTTCGAATTGGAACTTGTAACCGTGCGACTGCAATACATCCCAGGCTTCCTCAGCATCCACGTCCTTCAAACCTTGGAGCACTGAATCAGGAACCTTGGGCCGTCCGTCGGGGAATCTTTCGCCCTTCCACTCGGGTGTCAGGGCCAGGCGTTGCTCCTTCGAGAACATTCCCAATTGAGCAAACGCCAAGTTCGTAAACAAGAATATCACCATTGTCGCGAAGGTAATTCGAACTACAGCTCTCATATGGCCTCTCCAGATATAGGTTCTACACGTAATCACTGCAAAATCCCGCCAAACATACCACAACAGGGAACCGGGGCAAACAGATTGCTGGAATTTTAGGGTAACTCCCCTCCTAATTTAGGAGGGGTGGCGCCGTAGGCGACGGGGTGGTTATTCGATCCGCCGGGCGGCGTGAGGCAACCCTCAACACCACCCCGGCGCTCGGCCCCGATCATCAATTTGGAAAGAACGCGCTATCGGGGCTCGGTGCGCCACCCCTCCTCAACTGAGGCGGGGAGCTTTTTCATGACAAGCGGCGGAGCCGCAGATCACTACCCTCCCATTTGAGCGGAATTTGGACAAGCCCAAGAGTCACCCAACACCATAATGATGAAATCGCAGATTGTGGCGGACGACAGCACGCCTTGACATTCACGGCGGACTTACTTAGTGTTGCGGCGATTTCATGTGCGGTTTTTTACAAGCCGGCGTTCCCCGCTTACGTCAACTGCGCGGGCTAGCTCTCATATCGAAGATATTTGCAATGGGAGGTAAGGACCATGAGTATGCGCTGGGATTCCAAACGCACACTGCGGTGTTTCTTGATGGTGGCAGCGCTAGGTCTCGGCTGGGCGGTTAAGGTTGAGGGCCGCGACCCGGCCCAGTCGCAAACGAAGGTGCAGGGTTCAGCGCATCAGCCAGCGGAGGAAGCACAGTTACCAGCCGTCCGATTAGATGGCAACTACTTCTCACGCGAAGGGCGCCGCTTCATTCCTGTGGGCGCCAACTGGGTTCCCGCCAAAGCCGCCATGGAGTGGCCCTACGATTGGGACCCGAAGGCGATTGAAGCGGATTTCGCGCGCATGCACGAACTGGGCTTCAACACCATTCGACTCGATCTGGTCTGGGCGTGGTTTGAGCCCCGGCCGGAGGATTACAATCCCGAAGCATTTCGCGGGCTCGACTATCTGGTTTCACTGGCCCACCGCTATCACATTTATCTCCATCCTATGCTTTTGATTGGAGGAGAAGTGGGCGAAGCCTATTGGGATGTACCCTATCGCCAGGGTCGCGACCCTCAATCAGATCCTTACATGTTGCGGTTGGAGACCGACTTTGCCGCCGAGCTTGCCCGCCGGTACGGTAAGGAACCCGCCATTCTGGCCTGGGATCTGACCGATGAACCTCCGTTCTGGGTCGCGCGCGACAGTACCACGGATTCCATGGCGATCAATTGGACGCGGTTGATGACCGGTGCAATCCGCCGTCGCGATTCCATGCATCCCCTGGTAGTTGGGGTCGCCATGGAAGATGTGGGGCGCGGTCCCTTCCGTCCCGACATCCTTCGCGACGATGTGGACTTTTTCAGCGTGCATCCTTACACCATCTATGCCCCGAAGCTTTTCCCTGACGCCATGCTCTCCGCGCGAGGGACGTATGGCGCAGCCCTTGAAACGGCCCTTTCGGGAGGGGCGGGGCGCCCAGTAATGGTTCAGGAGATCGGAGCATCTTCGGCGCAGTATGAGCCCGAGCAGATTGCGAAATACCTGGGGGCGAATCTTTACTCGGCGTTGGGCGCGGGCGCAAATGGATTTTTGATCTGGTGCTATACCGACGCCGCCCCGGAGCAGTTCCACCGCGTCCCTTATTTGCGCTCGCCGCATGAAACACAGTTTGGGTTGACCACCTGGGATGGGAAGGAACGCCCCGCTGCCCGAATGTTTCAGGATTTCGAAGAGATTGTGGCCAGACTGGATCTCAGCGGCATCGAGCCAGCCCCCGCCGATGCCGGCATCATAGTTCCTCATGAGTGGTCGAAGCCCTACGGCGACTTCTCGCACTTTGGCCTGGAGGGGCCGGGGATTGTGCCCTATACCTCCTCGCGTGAGGGCGGAGCGGTGGCCGGAGAGCGCCTGCCTAACGTCGGTGAGGCAAATGAGGACGTGACCGGCTCATGGTTGTCCTCCTTCATCCTGGCGCGCCAAGCAGGCTTGAAGGCAGACTTCCCGCGAGAGTACAGCGATTGGCAAAGCCATCCCCTCATGCTGCTGCCTTCTCCGCTGACCAGCACAGACAATTATCTGGTACAGGTGCACACCGACTTTTGGGAAAAGGCGCACCAGTACGTCGAGCAAGGTGGCGCTCTGTATGCCTCGGTGGCCGGAGACGCGGCGATTCCGGAGATGGAGAGATTGTTCGGGGCACGCCTGGTTGACCATTCGCCCGTCAGTAGCGTTACTCTTAAGGTCGTCTCTGCCTGGGCGGGCTTGAAACCAGGGGACGAATTTCACTACTCCGCCCCGGATAATCCCCATAAGTGGGCAGCGGTGCTTGAGGTTCGCGGCGGCACGGTGATTGCCATTGACCAGGCCGGGCGCCCGGCGTTGATCGCGAACACCCTGGGAAAAGGTAAAACGTTGCTCTGTGCGTACCCGCTCGAAAGCTATCTGGCCGGCGTTCCCTCGGTTTTCGACCAGGAGGAGAATACGCACCGGATCTATCAGGCCTTCCGTGACTGGGCGGGGGTCAGGCCACGATTCCAGAGCGATCGGCCGTCCGTTGAAGCTGTGTCATTGGATGCTGGGGATCACGGTTATGTCGTGATCGTGAATCATAGCGCAAACTCACAGCAGGCAACGGTGAGTTCCACTTTCTCCCTGCACTCCGTTCAACAGGTGACGCCAAAGGGGGAACAGCCCATTTCACTTCATGGATCAAAGTGGGCGTTGGACCTCGAACCCTACGCGGCGGCAGTCTTTGACTGGAGATGAAACGCTTTCCCATATCGGAACGGAGGTATAAAGGCATGATTGGGGCCCTTGATATCGGAGGCACGAAGATTGCCGTGGGGGTCGTGGATGCGCAGGGGCGAGTACTGGCCAGGGAAGAATATCCTACCGATGTTCCTTTGGGGTTCGATCACGCCATGCAACGCGGGAGCAAGGTCCTGGCTCGATGCGCGGCCCAGGCCGGGGTCAAGCTCGAAGGAATCGGGATCGGGTGCACCGGCCCGGTGGATCCGCTGACGGGCGTATTGGGTGATGTAAGTACTTTGCCGGGATGGCAAGGAGGCAATCTCGTCGCGAAACTATCGGCTGAATTCCACGTTTCCGTCGCAGTTGAAAACGATGCGGATGCAGTTGCCCTCGGCGAGGTAGCGTGGGGGTCTGGAAAGGGCAAAGCCCGCATGATCTGCGTAACCATCGGCACAGGCATCGGCGCTGGAGTGGTGTTGGATGGGAAGGTGTATCGAGGGGCGGGTCAATCGCATCCGGAACTCGGGCACCACATTATTGAAACGTCGGGGCCGCTGTGCACGTGTGGTGCGCGTGGCTGCTGGGAGGCACTGGCGAGCGGCCCCTCCATGGTGGATTGGATCAAAACCATTGTGCCGGCTGATTACCCAATCCAGGATTTGACTGCTCGGGAGATCTGCGCGCGAGCCCAGCGTGGGGACGAATGGGCCCGGCAGGCTGTCGAGCGCGAGGCCTATTACCTGGGCGTTGGTCTCGCCAATCTTGTCACCATGTTTCTTCCTGAGGCCATTGTGCTCGCCGGCAGCGTCATGAAAAGTGCTAGTCTGTTCCTCGACCGCATTCACCAGATCATCCGCCAGAATTGCCGTCTCGTGCCCTATCAAAACGTTGAGATCTCGCTGGCATCCTTGGGCCCGGATGTGGGCCTGATCGGCGCGGCCGAAGTCTGGCGCAATCACTTCCAGTCTTCAGGGGATTAGCCATGAGTAACATGGATCAGAAATATCGCATTATCGAGGGCGAATATCTGCGGGACATCCTGGACCAGCCTCGCGCGCTCGAGGCCACGAGGGAGGGGATCACCGCCCCGGATGCCTTGCTCCCGCTTGCCCGGCAATTAAAAGAAGGAATTCTGAAGAGGGTCGTGCTGACGGGCATGGGGTCGTCCTATCATGCCCTCTACCCGTTGCATTTATTACTTTCTTCACGTGGCTGCATGACCATGTTCGTTGAGACTTCGGAATTGGTCCACTACTTTCCCCATCTGCTCGACCCTGCCAACCTGATCATCGCGGTCTCACAATCCGGACGGAGCGCGGAGATCGTCACCCTGCTCGAAAAAAATGAAGGCCGCGCCCAGATCATTGCCGTCACCAACACCGCTGATAGCCCCCTGGGTACGCGCTCCAATGTTGTATTGCTGACGAAGGCGGGTGAGGAATTCTCGGTTTCCTGCAAAACTTATGTGACGGCGCTGATGATCCTATGCCAGCTTAGCGCCCTCCTCGGGTACGCCGATCCTCGGCCCATACGAAGCGAACTGGCGCAAGCCGCACCCGCGGTTGCAGCGTATCTGAATTCCTGGCGGGATCACGTCTTGGAATTGGCAGCCTGCCTGGAAAATGTTCATCAACTTTTTCTTGTCGGACGAGGAATCTCGCTCGCTGCCGTCGGAACGGGAGCGCTTATCACGAAAGAGTCTGTCCACTATCACGCCGAGGGAATGAGCAGCGCCGCATTTCGGCACGGACCCATGGAGTTGGTCGGTGAAAAAACGTTCGTCGGCGTTTTCGCCGGAGTTGAGACGACAAGGGTGCTTAACGTCAAACTGGTGGAGGACATCCGGCGCAAGGGAGGGAGGGCTGAGTTGATTGGAGCGGAGGCCCGACATTCGTCTCTGCGGATTCCCGCCGTGCCGGATAGTTTAATCCCCATCCTTGAGATCTTGCCCGTGGAAATGATCACGCTGGCGTTGGCCGCGCAAACCGGGACGGAGGCAGGCCGGTTCAGTCTTGCCTCCAAGGTGACCACTATCGAGTGATCCAAGCGGGCGAGGGGCCGCATTCACGTATGAAGCGAAGCAAATTCATAGTCGGGTTGCTCTTTGCGACATTCTTCGTCATATCGTTCCTCACCAACATCCTCGGGCCCATCATCCCCGACATTATCCAAAGTTTTCATGTGAGTCTTGCAGCCGCCGCCCTGCTGCCGTTTTCCTTCTTTATTGCTTACGGAGTGCTCTCTGTCCCCGCTGGATTCCTCGTGGAGTTGCGGGGAGAGAAATGGGTGATGCTGGTTTCCTTTGCTGTGGCGTTGGCCGGCGCTCTGTTTTTCGCGTTGTTCCCCGTGTATCAGGTCTCCTTGGTATCTCTGTTCCTCATCGGCGGAAGCATGGCGGCGCTGCAGGTCGCCATTAATCCGCTTCTGCGCGTTGCCGGGGGGGAAGAACATTTTGCTTTCAATGCTGCCTTCGCCCAGTTAATCTTCGGGGCCGCATCATTTGTTAGTCCGCAACTTTACTCCTACGTAGTTCTTCACCTGGGAGACCCACCGAACCAGCAGAATTTCCTGCTCCTTATCCTTAAACGGCTCGTTCCCGCCGGTCTGCCGTGGGTGTCCATGTACTGGATCTTCAGCGGGACGATCATCCTGATGCTGGTCGCGTTGTCGGCATCCCGCTTTCCGCCGGTGGCGCGCACCGAAGAGGAGCAGGCTGGCGCTTTCGGCATGTATGGCCATCTCCTCAAGAAGCCGATCGTGCTGATGTTTTTTGTCAGTATCTTCATGTATGTCGGCTCAGAGCAGGGGACGGCAGACTGGATCTCCCAGTTCCTCGCGCAGTATCACGGGTACGATCCTCACACCACCGGCGCGACTGTGGTGGCGTGGTTCTGGGGATTACTCACGGCAGGCTGCGGGCTTGGCATGGTATTGCTGAAGCTTTTGGATAGCCGCAAGGTCTTGCTGGGATTTAGTCTCGGGGCACTCGCAAGCCTGACGGTCGCCCTGTTCGGCACCGGAACCGCAGCGAAACTGGCGTTCCCCCTCACAGGTCTTTTCGCATCGGTCATGTGGCCGATCATTATTTCTCTGGGGCTAAACTCCGTGGCGGAGCACCATGGTCCTTTTGCGGGTATCCTTTGTACCGCCATCATGGGCGGAGCCGTGGTGCCGTTGATTATCGGGCGTCTCGGCGATTCTTTTGGGCTTCGCACGGGGATGACGTTTTTGTACTTCACGTTTGGCTGGGTCTTGTGTGTCTCCTTTTGGGCAAAACCTCTAATCGTGAACCAAACCATTCGCAATAAGAAAGCGCCGCAGGCTTCCGCGTGAATCTAGTTTCGTGTCCCGGTTAATATTTGACAAGGCTGTCCGACCCCCTCACCCCCCAGCCCCTCTCCCCCAAAGGGGCGAGGGGAGAGTTAATTTTTCTTGCCCTCGCCCCTTTGGGGGAGAGGGTGGCTGGCCGAGGCGTTCTCATCAGCCGATGCCAGACGGGTGAGGGGGTTCTACCCATTGTCAACTCTAACACGGGACACCACACTAGTTTCGTGTCCCCTGCCCCATGCGCTTCACCCACGGGGTTCAGTTCGGCAAGGTGTGAAGCCTGCCCAATTCTCTTTTGGGAGTGCGGGATTTGAAACCCACTGGATTGCCGCGGGGGGAACCATCCGGCTTGAAGAAATCTCGCACAGCGTAGAATGCCAGCTTCGCAATTCCCACTTTAGAGGGTTGGGTGGTGTCCTAGTTTGACGTAGCGCCGGGCTAATGGTTTTTGGATTTATAAGCTGCAAATTGTTTCGAAGCCCTGCGGGTGTAAGTAACCCCTCATCCGGCCTCCTACGTCAGCCACCTTCTTCCGCCACGGCGGATCTGCGACCCCTAGGGAGAAGGCTATGATCTCAGGGTGGCGACGGCGCCGCACCTTACCTTGAGCAACCGCCCTCTCCGAGGGGAGAGGGTGGACCGCAACCGGCGTCCTCATCAGCCGGGGCGGGACGGGTGAGGGGTCACTTGGGCGTTACGTTGGCATTTGAGTATTCCAGGAATTCAACAACCTTTAGGCAGGTTGGCGCAGAGCGAGCCGAGATTCTGCGATTAATGTCATCCACTCGCACCAGAATCGCAGGGCTGCGCTCGCCCTGCGCCAGCCTGCCGGAATTCCGAGCTTATCTGGCCAAAATAGGCAGCAAAGGCGGTAAGGTCGGCGGAGCCAAAAGAGCCGCTAACATGACCCCAGAAGAGCGTAGCGTCAGCGCACGCAAGGCTGTACAGGCTCGCTGGGCAAAGGAAAAGGCCAAGAAGTCGGAAATTGGGGTATAATAGGCGTGCGGCAGGAAAGGGGCCAACCCCTTGTGAGAGAAGACCCCTCCTCTGCCTGTCACGCAACTTGGCTATTTAGCTGGGCCGACCCCAGCTAAGGTGGTAGTTCGATAGTGATGACGATTCGCCGAAATCGAATCGTTAGCACGTATCCCCTAGCGGAACGGGTGATTTGGTAGCGCATCGCCGTTCCTCCTTTCTTTGGATTGCCCCCGGCAGGTGTTACGAGCACTTGCCGGGGGTTTCTGCCTTATGCGGCAGAACTTGTTCCCCCTGTCGAAGCCTGGGCAAAAATACTGATCGTCGGATAATATTTGCCTCTTTTGAATTGAATCGCCCCACGCTTTTTCTGCCTATTCAGTATGGAGTAAACGTAATTTCTATTGATATTTATACCGCGAGATATAATATCCTCATAAACGCGCCCCGCTTTTACGCCCTCGTCTTGATGTCCCAGAATGATATCTAGGACCAAATGAGTTTTGTTGTCGGTGTCTTGCGTGAAGGTTGCCGGATCCAGACTGGCAGCCTTTTGCGCCAAATTACTTTGGATGGGAGCGCGACTGCCGTTTGCTCGCTGCGACTCCAAAAACTTTCTACGTAATTCTTGAAGTGTATTGAATTTGATGTTTGCCTCATCAATTGCCTGCCCAGTCTTTTCGATCTCGGAATCCAAGAACTTCAGAAAATCTATCATGCTACCCTCCACTGCAATGGATGATAATGGATTTTGTAGGGCTAGTCAATGAAATAAAGGTGAAATACTGCCAGCCGAAAAGTGTCAGTAAATTACCCGTAAGTCATTGATTGTACGTTCGCCGGTTAACATAACTTGAAAGAATGGAGCAGTGCTATGACAAGACGCTATGCTAGACCTTCCCAATCTATGATTCACTGCGCTTAATAGTCTCTTGGACGGCTCGGAAAGCGGCCTGATTGAAGTCTTCCTTTGGGTGGGTTTTTACCGGCTCGCGCTTCGGCGGTTTGGTAGGGGGTTTCTTTGGCATGCCCCCATTATGGCAGGACGCAAAACCCAGTCAAGGCAGATTGCCAATTGTAAAATCGAAACTGTACCCCCACCGAGGCTTGCAATTTGTCGCGGGGAGGAGTATGAAGGAAGTATGCTAACGGGAGGAGTTTTGACTCCGCCGGGCATGAATACAGTAGTCATATGACTACACACCGCTCTTGCGGTGCGCACCTTGGCAACACCCCACGGGCGCTGCTAAGGCAAAAACGACGAACACATGAGACGGGGAGCCGGAAGCGGTTCCCCGCTCTCGTTTTTGGCCCAGGAATCCCAGACCCTTGTTCCGAGTAGCGTGGACCTTCACCGTCTGAGGTCCTCGGCTTTTCTCGCCCGCCAGCGTTCTCCCGCCCCTTTCACTATTGCCTCCATAGGGCAACCGGCGTAGATTGGTGGCATGTCCAGATTGTGGTGTACGCTTCTTTATGGTCGCGACATTTTCGTGCGTGGCTTACCGTGTGGAACATGACTGAGTTCGGGTGGCATCGACACAGCCTCTTCCTCTGGGTACTCGCCTGGGGGTGCGCGCTGGAGATCGCGCTCCCGCAGGCCCAACCCCTCCTGCCTGCCCAAGACCCAGTTAGCCTCAACAGAGAGCAGGTCACGCGCTTGGTTTTGGATCAAGCCCGGCCGGAGTATCCGCCCGTGGCTAAGGTCAACTACATTCAAGGGCACGTGCAGATGCGAGTCGAAATCACCCGCGATGGCAAAGTGGCCAAGGCCCACGTCGTGCGCGGGCATCCCATTCTGGCGGCGTCAGCCCTGAAGGCGGCGCGCGGTTGGATCTATCGCCCCTTGCAGACGCCCTCCGGGCCCTCGGGTTTCCTCACGACAGTGGAAGTGAAATTCTCTCTGCACACTCACAAAGCGGAGACGGTACCCCGCGAGCCGGAACGCGACCTTAGCCGCCAGGTCAAACCGCCTGAAGTCATCGGGCGACCTGCAAATCTGTTTCCGACCACGGTAGTGCATATGCGGGTGCTACTGAATGACCAGGGTCAGGTGATTGACGTTGAGGCAGGTCCCGGCGCCGGAACCAATCTTGAAGCCGCCGAGAAAAGCCTCAAGGGCTGGACATTCCGCCCCGCGTATTGGGGCAGCCTCCCCATCGCATGGTATCTCGACGTCGATGTCCCCGTGGGCACGGCGGATACTACCCGAACCGGCGCCGACCCGGGCGGGCGCTGAACGCCGGCGGCCCGTGGATGAGATTCTGGCGAACCACAGGAGCAATGGCGCCAGCCCTCGACCCCACCACCCTAAGTTAGATCTTGGCCACGATTTCCACATTGGCGTCGCCGTTGTGAAAGAGTTCGGGCTTGATTTCTGCTCCGATACCTGGCAGCTCTGGTGGCGTTACGTGCCCCTCCTTCGGGACGGGTACGTTGTTTACGAAGTAAGGATACTGGTGAGCGTACTTCCAGTAGTTACTCTCCATGATAAGGAGATCGGGCAGCGCGGTGGCGAGGTGGACGGAACACATATAGAGGAGTGGGCCTCCGCATGTATGGGGAGATGTGGGGATTAGGTAGGTTTCCGCCATGTCGGAGATGCGTTTCGCTTCTGACGGACCGCCGCACCAGGTAACGTCATACATGATCACATCGCACGATTTCAGTTCCAGGAACTCGCGGTACTCGTAGCGGGTCGCCAGCGTCTCGCTAATGCAGATGGGCACGCTGGTCTCCGCCGCAAGCCGCGCGTAGGACTTGGCGTTCCCGCTCATCATCGCGTCTTCCAGATACATGATGTTGTACGGCTCCAGAGCCTTGGCTATACGCGTGGCGCTGGTAAAGTCAAATCGCGCCCAGCAGTCGACGCAGATGTCCATCTTGTTTCCGACACCGTCCCGAATCTCTCGGATCCAACCCAAACCTTCTTCCAGGGCTTGGTTCGAGAGGTAATGGTCCTCCGCGTCAAACGGGTAGATCTTCATCCCGGTGATCCCGCGATCGAGTAGAAATCTCACGATCTTCATGGTGTCCGGGCCCATCTTCATGTCGTTGATCGCCCAATAGTCAGTGGTCGTGTTATAGACTCGCACCCGGGAGCGGGTCCTTCCCCCGAGCAGCCGGTAGAGGGGAAGCCCGGAAGCCTGGCCGAGAATATCGAGTTGCGCCATGTTCACAGCGCTCAACATGCGCATGTCGGCGCCGCCGGTCGTCCGCATGGCACCTTCGAAGTGCAACTCGCGCCAGATCCCGTCGATATCACGAGGATCGCGGCCCAGAATCAGCCTGGCGTGGTCCTTGAGAGCGCCGATTTCACCCTGCTGAAAGGGATAGGTTTCGCCCGTCCCCACAATGCCTTTATCGGTATGCAGTCGCACCCACCAGAACTCAGCGCCGTCTACCCGCGCGCCAGAGCCGCCGCCGATATGCAGATCCTTTCGGAACGTAATGGCGTCAACCTGGGTGATCTTCATGGGTTCGGTGTTGTCCAGCGCGGCCGCCGTCGCGGTCGGCAGGCTGCCGCTGCCTAGAGCGGCCAAGGAGCCAATGCCGGTATTTTGCAAGAACGATCTTCTGTTGAGTTTCATCGCTTTTGTACCCCAATGTTCATGCGGTTTATCCCGGCGCACGAATTTCTATTTTTTCTTCCGGCCGACCGATAACTTGCACCCGTGCCGCCCGGTGCAGGCGGAGCACGTCGGTGCAGAATGACGGATTTGCCAGCTTATTCCAATAACCCGGATTAAAGGGCGGCGGGCAACTAAATTCTTAACGATTACGCGCTTCGAAAGTCGAAGCGCCCTTTAGAAATCGGAGTCCCCACGACCTCAATTTGCCGCAAGTCCCGAGTTCCCACGCCCAAATGTTCCGCCAGCCGCAACGTGCTGTCGCAAGTCTCAAAGGGAGGCGTGCCGCGGTCCGCCATAGGATCAAATCCCATGAGCGCCATTCCGACCGCATCGGTGTTAACGCAGTTTGTCCCTGCCACCAGCAAGCCGGGGTTAACGTGGTGGGCGCCGGGGGCCCAGGGGCCTTCGCATTTTGTCATCGTATGGATTCCATCGATGATGGCGAGATGGATGGGCCGGGATGCCACCAGGTCCGCCACCACGCGCGGCACGCGGTAGCCTTCCTCCTTTGAGCCGCTCGGGTCAACCGCCGGGGGTGCGCTCTTGCAAGGCAATCGATTCCCTGAATGGAACGGGTCGCGGCCACCCTTGGGAACACGGCCCGGCTCATCCACGGGAGATCCTTCCCCGTAAATCGTGCAGGGAGTAATGCCGAAGCAGTTCTTCATCGACAGGGTCACGCCGGCAGTCAGATGCTCTTTCAGTTTCGCCAGGGATACAAAAACGTCGCAGTCTTCGTAGGAGTGATTAAGATCGTAGCCTTGGAACATCAAGCCACCGCCCGGAACCATAAAGCGAGAATACTTCTTCCCGAATCCCAGGTAGTTCGTGTTCTCAAACTCCACCCGCGGCGCGGCACTGAGGAAGTCTCGGGGTTCCCAGTTGGCCTGGAGCATAAATTCTTCCAGCGGCTCCGCCGTCGACCAGGGGCTTTCCAGCAGCCGAATCCGATAAGCTCCGGCCTTGGCAAGCAGATGGACCGTGGCTCCCACAACCTCGGGGTGAACCCAATGAGTCATGCCTGCGGGAAAGTAGCCCAACCGGTCAAAGGCTCCTCCGGTGAGGTTGAGTTTTATGGCAACGGTTTTCCCTCGGACCAGTCCCTCCAACCCACCCAGCTGATCGAACATAGTCTCCATCGTGGTAACCACGTCCGGGCCATACTCCTTACACCTTCCCACCGCCACACGCCCTGCCGGAGCAGGACGGGCCAAGAACATCGCCGGGCGAGCCAGCCATACACCGGCCGTCGCACCGACTGCACCCAGGAACTTTCTGCGAGAACAAGGACTTGTCATCATAGATTTACTCCCTCAACTTCTAAGGCGCAATTCACCGAGATGGTGGGAAGGTTGAATTCTGTCCCCGGTGCGGCAGGCACGGCCGGAATAGAAAAAGAATCTCTCTCCCCCGGGCTCCAGAGCCGCGCCGACCGGGCGTGAGTGTTTACCCAGAGTGTGACAAAACTGGCTGGGTTAGAGGAATAATTAAGAATTTGAACGAGCTGCCGCTTGTGGGCCGGATCAAAACTTGAATGGCAGTTTGTCGTCTCCGGGTTGTAAAGGCGCACCAGATCATTGCGCCGGCTGACCAGGAGATGAGCATCCAGGGCCACCTGGTATGGATCCTGAAACCCTTCTTTTGACACTGCGATTTGCCCATGCCCAATCTCATGCATCTCGTAGTCAAGGGACGGATCCTTTTTTGTGGGCATTACTCCTGAAGGGCCCCAGTAGGCGGCGGCAATCACCAGTCCTCCTTGGCGGACAAAGGCGAGCAACTTCGCAAGCTGGTCGGCGCGGGGGGCGTCTTTGTCGAGCCAGAGTACCGCCTGTAAACCGGGTGGGAGTGTAGACAGCGCTCTGGACCTTTCTATGACCTTGAAGTGGACCTGGCGGCGGGTGAGAAGGTTTAGCACCTCTCCGCCGAGGAAGGCATTGTCGCCAAGGAAATCAGATATGACTGCGAGGATGCCTTGCGATTGGAATCCCTCCCATTCTCGATGATCTTCAAAGTAGGTGAGCGTTTCGCAAGTCTTGCTCCAGACGCTTGTCGCCTGAGGATTCCCTTTGAGGAGGCCGGCCCGAAGGTCGTCATCCAATGAGATGATCCACCGGCTGCCATACGCTTGGCTGTCTGCGACAGCCAGAGGATAGTTCGCAGGGTGCGCAATGTTTGATGCGTCTGGAGGGTCAAAATCCAGCCATAGGGTT
This sequence comes from uncultured Acidobacteriota bacterium, assembly GCA_963804995.1. Taxonomy (GTDB): domain Bacteria; phylum Acidobacteriota; class Terriglobia; order UBA7540; family UBA7540; genus Bog-366. The sequence goes on along the minus strand of CAWDSK010000005.1, from coordinate 613,531 downwards.
TTTCCGGGAGCTAATTCATCCGACAACAGTGAAAACCATGCGTTCGAATTCACCCAGGGGACGCCGGTCGGACCGGCGATGGCGGTGTCTCCCTTCATCGTTTCGAGCTTTAGTCCCGGCCATTCGTTGTCGGTCGAACTGAAAATGGGAGTCGCCGATTTCCACGTAACCTTATCTCGCGGGAATTGTGAAATGACCGGCAGGTCGAAGGTGGGGGCGGATGGTTCCGCGAGCATAACGGCAGAGAGCCCCGCTTCACGTGCAGACGCGACCGCCGCCCCTACACCCTCCCCCGCCGCAACCTTCCCGACAAAATTCATTCCCCGCCGGCGGCCGGCTTCGAGCAGTGGCTTCAACGCCATTTGTTGAGCGGAATCTTCGGGCGCGCCATCCGCCCATTGCACCACCAGGCAGTTGACCGGCGTCCCCTTGAGCAAGTCCAAGGTGGCTGGCTGAGCCCAAGCGCCAAGAGTTTCCCTGAGGTCAGCGCCCAGGCTCTTCGACTTGTTTCGCCGTGCCCATTCCAAGGGCCCGCATGGCCACTTCAGCGGGACCCATTTCGGATCCAGGTTCATATGTGGCGTCCCTCGCGCCGCTTTCGCACTATCTCGCGGATGAATGGCCAAGCTAACGGCCACCATCGCGGGTCAACAATATACTGTATCACCTGCATCCAGTGCACAAAATAGTACGAGTTCATGAAGCGATGCGGGTCAATGAGGTGGGAGGTAATCTTTACAATACCCCCGGAAGACAGCACATTCCGCTACAGTAGTGACTACTCCAGATATTTCCGAATATTTCCGAAATTCCCCCGTTCGTCGTTTTTAGTGGGACGACGCGCGCTTAGACGCTGGGAGAGCAACAAGTGGGACACCCGGGGGCTTCGAACTCGGTAATTCTGTCCACATCCTCACCGCCGAGGTTCCAGACATTTAGTCTTGATTTCTCCCCGCGGCTCTGTGAGGGCGGGACGTGGGTCAAACGAAGAGTGGGGGACTACGATCAAGCTGGGGTGCCCGACGAGTCGGGACAGATTCCGCCCCGCCCTTCCGGCTGCCCCTGCGAACGTCCCCGTACGGCGAAGTATCCAGTCTAACCAGGCGCTTGGAATAAAGGCATCACGATGCAGTAAGCCGAGTAGCGGATTTCGCTCCAAGCGTGCTTCTGAGTCGGTGCGCCGGGAAACAGCGGGATGTTAACCGGCGTGAAGTGAACTCTCACTCGGATCGCCGACCGTCCTTGGGTGAGGTCGCGCCCCATAAGAAACTCATCATCCCGGAAGCGCCGATTGGAAGTTTCGATCTTATGCCCGGTCGGTGCCAACTACGGATTCGGATCGGAGTGAATCCAGGAATTTGATCCGGCGAGATACCAGATGCCCGCGAGCTTCCACTGATCGGGGGCCCCAGGGTGCGAGGTTCCCGCGGCTCTCGCCACAAAAACCTCTGCCCGTTGATTGGGAAAAGAGTAGTTGAGCGTCCGGCGCAACATAACGCCAAGATTATCTGCCGCGAGTTTCAGCGTGAATTCGGAGGTGCCTGTCGTCGAGCGGCCCACCTCGGTGTGCGCCGGATAAATTTCCTTCCCCTCCAAATGATCGACTCCCCATTCATAGCGCGAGGTTATCTCAACAGGCTCACTCGCCTCGGGCGATGAATACGCATGAGCCCTCTCACTGACAGGGTCACCCACGCTCAACGTGTCCGTCTTAATCAGGGAAGGACTGGGCAATCCGTACCAATAGGCCACGGTCTCATAATGTTCAGAAGATTCGTTCTCCCCTCCGTGTTCCAATTGAATGCGCGCGTTTTTGCCGAAAGGCAAGGCCGCAGATTAACGCCGATTCGCGCGGATCAAAATAGAGGAATTATCCGTGCTGACCAGTGTTAATCAGTGGCTCGAAGGGTTCCGCATGAGCCTACCTGCCACAGCCCCGGCCAAAGGCCCCTAAGCGTTAACCTAGCCCTCTGAGGGGTCGGCAGAATCCGCCGCGGCGGAAGAGGGTGGACCGCGGTCGGCGTTTTCACCAGCCGGTGCGGGACGGGCCTACGCCCACCGAAGGGTCCCATGGGAACCGTAAATGGGGTCGGCTTCGGCCCGCAGGCGGGTGAGGGGTCAAGGTGTTTGTGACTGGCCACTCAATTTGACTCATCCTCGGCGTTCGAGCCTGCCGATAACCGATACGGGGGAGTGTGTCCCGGCGGGGGTGGGCAATCGAGTGATCCGGTGATCGGGTGAGGGGCTCATTTGCGAATTGCGATGCGTGATTTGCGATTTTCGAAGTCAGCATTGGATTCCTCTTCTGACCCGACACTGCCGATAATCGATATGGGGGAGTGTGTCCTGGCGGAGTTTGGCCGTCGGCGCTATCCCCCTGCCCGGCTTGGATATTGGGTCTTTCTCGTCACTTGTCACTCGTCACTGGTCACTGCTTGTGCAGTGTGTCACGGCGGGCTGCGGGGTCGGTTGGGGAATTGGGCTACCGGTTCATCAGCGCAAGGCGAGAGTTCACAGCCCTCTCCGAGGGGAGAGGGTGGACCGCGGCCGGTGTTTTCACCAGCCGGCGCGGGACGGGTGAGGGGTTACGCTGCTTGTAACGGGCCAATCAATTTGACTCATCCTCGGCGTTCGAGCCTACCGATAACCGATACGGGGAAGTGTTCCGTACAGATAGTGATCGAGGTTATCCGTCAGGTCATGCGGCAGCCTGTCCCATTCGGCTTGCGGAACCTCCGCCGCCAACTCTCGAATGATCTCCTCAATCGGTCGCGCGGCGCGATCAATGGGGATCTCGCTCACCGGTTGTAGGCTCAACTCTTCCACTTTGCGTGATTCTTAACAGCTTGCCGTTCGGCGCGATCTCACCCCACCCTTTTACACGGATGCGCACGACCTTGTGGTCCTTGAGCGCGGTGGTAACATCCGCTTCCTCGGATTCCCGGAAGCTCACTGAAACATGATTGGATTCGTCAGTCCAGAGCTGAAATTGCCTCTCCTTGACGTCCGCTTCCAGGACTTCCCCCGTTATGTCAAGTAACTTGGTCCCGTTTCCGCCCACCAAATCACCTCCACAACCTTTAGGCTCTCAAGACCCCTGTCGCCTAGTATTTTAACAGCAACGCGCCTGTGCTTGCCCGGTTTAAAGGGCAACAAGACTGTGCCGCGATAGGCTTTGGCAAGCTCCGGGTCAATCTCCGCGTCATCGAGGGAAAAACCCACGGTCGCAAAAGCAGTGGCTGCTGGAATCCGCTTCGGAAAACAGTAGGCAGTGAGCAGCGAGCGCTTTTGGCAAGTCCCGGCGCGGCGGGGGTTGAAATGCAGCACCGCACAGACGCCCATGAGCCTTCGCCACGGCACTGCTGATGAAAATGCGCGCAGCGCTTTGGAGTGCGGTCGCAGCAGCTACCGCTTTTCTCCTTCTGGCCATAGGGTGATTCCCCTATGGAGCAAAGACGGAAGGCGGTAGCTGCTGCGACCGCACTCCAAAGCGCCTACGGCGCAGGTATTTTTATTACAGCGTGGGTTGCGCGCAGGAAGGTGGGATTCCGGTTTTGCTGGCGCCGGTAAGGGTTGCCAAAATTTTGGTTAAGTTCCGCCCTCCACAGCGAGAACGTTATCCAGGACGACGGTCGGAAGCGAGCCCTTGCCCAATACGTCCGTGGCGTCCAGGACCTCGATGCCCACCAGTTCTTCGCCGGGGCCGATGTTCAAACTCACTTCGTCCGTCATCCGCAGCGTGCGGCACTGGTATTTGCCCTCCAGCAAGCGAATATAGAGCGCGTCCACTTCGCCGTCATAACTGATGCGCATCTCCCTCCTCCTTCAGAAATAAAATATGTAAACCGTTACTACCACGATCCTAACGCCGGTTTGCTTCTTGCGCCCTTCAGCCGGTAAGCTGCTAGTGGGTCAGCGGGCGTAGCGCGTCTGCGAGTCCGCGGCACTTGGGCACGGTCCGCAAGAAGAGCCGCCGAGCTTGAGGAAAAGGTCCGCGCTTGCGGCTTTCAAAACCCTTGTCGCCTACTATCTTAACAGCAACGCGGCTGTACTTGCCCGGTTCAAAGGGCAACACGACCGTGCCGCGATAGGCTTTGATAAGCTCGGGTCAATCCCTGCGTCATCGAGGGGAAAGCCCACGGTCACAAAAGCAGTGACCGTGGCTACTTGCTCATGTCGGACCCTGCCCCCCAATTTCCCTATGATGCCGATCTGCGGAACAGGCTTCCGAATCTATTATCGGGACGATTCATCCAGCTTGACCAGGGACCGGCCGGCTTGCTTCGCACTAAATCGCAGGGCTGCGCTCGCCCTGCGCCAGCCTGCCAATGCCGAAGAAAAGAAGAAGCGCTGGTACAGTTTCTCTTTTCAGTGATCTGAGCCACTCTGCTAAGTGATGCATTTCGAAGGCTCACTTGAGCGGCCACTTGGCTGGCGCAGAGCGAGCCCAGCTCTGCGCTTCACCCTGGCCATGCCCGCCGATATCTCTATGATACCGATCTATGGAACAGGCATCCGTTTCTATTATCGGAACGATTCGTCCGTCTCGACTAGGTACCGCCTGGCTTGACTAAATCCCAGTGCTGCGCTCGCTTTGTGCCACCCCGCCGCTGCGTATGCCGGTTGATGATGACGGTGTCCCAGTAGAGGTCGTAATTCTGCGCCCATTGGACGTGCCACCGCTCCCGCCACCGGCGGTCGGATTCAAGATGCTTGTGAATGATGTCTATCGTGATGGACTGAGCCATGCGTTAATTTCAGAGTAAGCGATTCGCGGGGAAGCGCAAGAGTGGGGATAAGTCTATGGATTTAAGGATCTCGGCCTGACCCGCGTGTAATTCCGTATATGCCTGATCCGCGAAACAATGCGCGCGAAAAGTGGGCGGAGGACGAAAACCTTGTGGCGAAGGGATTCGTCTTTATAACCCCATTTGCGTAAATCCAAGTCTCGGGGCATCCTCCAGTCGAACAGTTTATGTTGCTCCCAGTCCATCCCGAATGCTATATCGGTGAGGTATTCTCCGCTGATACGATTCCAATCGACCTCCATGTCGATGTTGGCAATGATTGCTTGGGCTACCCTCTGCATTTCTTCAAGTGACGTATCGCTCTTGATCTCTTCTAGAGAGCTGACAATGTTACGAACGGTTCGGGCAATATCAAGCTGACATAAGATTGAGCTTTCCTTCTCGACTGCATTCTTGAGTATTGCTATATCCAGGTTGGGAACCATCAGAAGCGCGAATTCTTTGCCAGTTCTCGTGTACCCAAACTTCTTGTCAGGCTCTTTGAGGGCTTTAAGGACGGTGCTTAGAGCATCCCGAACTATAAGCACTCGTTCGTAGCACAGCCTGCGCAGCTTACGTTTCTTGTAATTCTCAGAGAGCCACAGTTTGATCGGTTCAGCGAGTACACCTACAGAAAAACTTGCAAGAGATGTGATAAGGATCTTCTGCCATTCTGAAAGCTGCATACACACCTCGGGGCGGCAAGACGCCAGCATTATGAGACATATGTTTACAATTCTCAAACGCAGGCTGGCGCAGGACCGCGCCTTTTGGGGTCTGCGCCAGCCTGCCCCAACAGCGGTCCGCTCCTCGCGACCCAGGAAAGCCGCTCACTCATCGAGCGGTTGCGGCGAAGAGAAGTGTCAACCTGCCAGGGCGCCGTCGCGGGGCCGGTTTCACGACGATCTCGACGTCCCTCCCGAGTTTTGTCAGGCAGCGGAGCAAGCGGCGCTCTGAAATTCCCCGAAACTGCCCTTTGAGTAGCTTCGAAATCTTGGGTTGGGTCAAGCGCAAGACCTTTGCCGCTTCCTCTTGGGTGAGGCCACGCTCGCGGATGATGTCGGCAATCTTGGTGACCAGTTGCGCTTTCACGGCCATGTCCTCAGAATCGGAGTAGCCCAAGTCAGCGTAAACATTCCCACTGCCCTCCTGGACACCAACGTCTCCGATGTTTCTTTGCCTTTTCATGATTCCAACTCCTTGGCAGCCAGCTCGGCGACCTTCAGTCGGCGCCGGATTAAATCCAGATCGGACTTGGGCGTGGCAATGCCGCGTTTGGCTTTCTTCTGAAATACATGAAGGACGTAGATAGCACGATCAAAACGCACGGTATACGCGGCTCGATAGGTGCTCCCCTCCCAGTCCTCTACGATCTCTAATACGCCGGCCGACCCAAATCCCTTCAGCGGCTTGGCTTGGGAATGTTTTCTGCCGATTTGTGCCAGGTAAAGGGCATAACCGAAAACATCAATTACGTCTTCAGGGAGCGCCAGCAAGTCCTTCTTGCTGCTCCCTACCCAATGCAGGCGCCTAAGCTTGGGGGATTCCTCCATGCGTTTCCCATAATATATCCAAATGGGTATACTTACAACTCAGCAGGTAACGAGGAGCAGCGCAGAGCGGCGTGCCTTCCGAGACTCTGCGGCTCTTCGTTGGTCGGGTGTGACTTCAGCCGGGTGGCGCACAGCGAACCCAGCCCTGCGATTTGCCAGCCAGCCGGTCCGCTTCCCGGCAAACCCTGGCTGCGGCACAGCCACTCCTGGCTGTTTCGGCGCGCTCGAACTTCGCCCCGCAGTCACAGGCAGGAGTGCCTGTGCTACCGCGCAGTTGTGGCCTCAGCGATAGGCTTCTTTGCGGTGATCGGCGGCGATCATGAAAACGATGCGCTGTCTCTCGTCGATCTCGTAAAAGAAGCGCCAATCTCCCACTCGGTAGCGCCAAGTCGGTGGGTCCCAATTCTTCAGTCGCTTGATATTCGAGCCGGAGTGAGGGGCTTGGCGAAGTATGGGGTAAACGTAATCACGCAGCTTGGCTTCAAGCCGCTTCTGTGCAACGCTTCCCAGGATGGCGAGATCGGCGAGGAAGCGCCGCGTTTCGAATACTCTAAACGGCTGGAACGAACCTGCCTCTTCGCCTTTGGGCATCCCGGGAACCCGCCTTGAGACGCTTCACGAGCCCAGGCCGTGAGACGATCTCCGCCATCTCCGCGTTGTCAACGAAGTGGCTTTCCTGGATCTGCCGCAGCGCCGCGGTTTCAACCAGGTTCGAGAGCGACCGCCGTTCGGCTTGGGCGGCTCGGACAAAAGTCTCATAGGTTTTTTCGTCCAGCCGCATGGTCAGTGTTTTAGCCATGATCATGCTCCGTCATTTGTATACATAACGAATATAAACGAATGCGCGCCCCCCGTCAATCTCTCAGGCAAACGACGGGTGGGTTGGCGCAGAGCGCGCCCAGATCTGCGGTTTAGTGCCGTAGTTGCAGCACAGCCACTCCTGGCTGTGTCGTTAGGCTCGAACCTCGCGCCGCATTCACAGGCAGGAGTGCCTGTGCTCCCGCCGGCTGGCGCAGATTAGAACAAACTGCGCCTGACTCTGGTGCGCTAAAGGACTTCGCGCCATGCGACGCAGGTTCGTTCCCAGCTTAAAAGCGATATCGCATCAGCGTTGCGGGGAACCGCTGCGGCCCATGATGGGCCACACGTCGACGATGGAATCGCCACGGGCCACATAGATGCGATCGAAGGCGTTGACGCTGGTGTTGAGGTTCGAGGGGTAGATCTCAACCAGCTCGCCCAGCTTGATGTCGCGATCACCCTCGTTCCACAGCAAGATGCCGTATTCGGCGCCGCCCGACTCGACCCGCACGCCCGGCCGGCCCTTAACCTCGTCCGTGGTACGGAGCGTGGCTTTGTTGCCGTAATCAACGGCGCACTGGTTGGAATGAGTCTTGCTGATGACAGTGGTCATTACGGTGAGAGCCGGTTCGAAATCAGTGTAAACGCTCGGGTCAGCCTTCCCGCCAATCTTGCGGTAGATGGTGTCCATGAAAACGTAGGAGCCGGCCTGGAGTTCCGTGAGGCCATTCGCCTTGTCGATGTTGTATGTTCCGGTGCTGCCACCGGCTCGGATTTCGATGGGCAGCCCGGATTTTCGGCAGAGCGCCTCGGTTGCGACCGCGCCTGCCAAGTGCTCCTCAGACTTTTTGCGGCGGGTCTCCCACCCGTGGGTGTGGGAGGCTTCGCCCGAGTAGCTCATCAGGCCGACCAGCTTGAGTTGTTTCGACTGATCGACCTTCTGTGCCAGGCGCAGGGCGGGCTCACCCGGTTCCGACCCCTGGCGCGTCATGCCTGCGAAAATGTCTACGCAAACTCTCATCTGCACGCGAGCCGCAGCCAACGCCTGCTCCAGGGTATCCACCGTGAGCGGGTTGTCCAGCACGCCAATAAACGTACGGTCGCGGCGCGCCAGAGCCACGGCTCGTGCGACCTGGTTCCGGCCCGCCGGCTGACAGGAGTGGAAGACTCCATGAATTCCGGCGTTCATCATGAGCTCACACTCGGCGGTGGTGGCGCAGCAAATCCCGATGGCGCCCAGCGCGAGTTGCTGTTTGGCAATCTGAGGACACTTGTGGACCTTCAGGTGGGCGCGCAGCTTGATGCCTAAGGCTTGGTTGCTGGCAGCCATCGTTTCAAGATTCTTTTTGAAAAGCGCCTCTTCAAGAATCAGGCAAGGGGTGGCCAAGTCCTCCTTGGTGAGGCCGCGGAAGTCGTGGTGGGCAATGCGCCGCTCGACCTCGGAGAAGTGAGAGTTGCCGCTTGCCGCGCGCGAGTTGCAAGGCAGGATTAATCCCGCGGCGCCCATACTCAATAATTGTCTGCGCGAAATCATAGTGCACCTCCCTGTAAGGGTCCCCAAGTGATTTGAATGTTATGGCCCTACTGCGCTGGTGTCAACCGGTGGTGGGGGAAACTTCGGTCCTTTCGGGTGGCTGGCGCAGGGCGAGCCAGCCCGCTTCCCGGTAAGCCCTAGCGATGGCACAGCCACTCCTGGCTGTGTCCCTACGCTCGAACCTATTCCTGCAGTCACAGGCAGGAGTGCCTGTGCGATTTCTCACCACGCTTAAAGGGTGTTGGGGGCTGCCGGAAGGGCGGGGCTTCAGCCCCGCCGTTACAAGACGTTCCAGATAATTTTCGTGATCCGCACCCCGCGCCGCTTGTGGCTGCAAGCGGCGGGGGGCGCGGAACAAACATAGAGTGGGAGCCGCAAAAGAAAGGAAAGGCTCAAAGCTGAGTACGGGGCCACATCGACGCCACTTGGCCACCTTTGGCGCTGCCATTGACATGAGGTGTAAGAGAGTCAATACTGAGAAATAGAAAGTTAGTTAAATTTCCTGATGGCTGTGTGCTGCGATTCTTCTAAGGAGGCTAGCTACAATGGGAGACTTTACTTACTTTTCCGATTTGTTCCAAACCGCGGCCCAGCTATATGGAGACCTAACTCCACCAATGTACGTCACCGTGAATGTGAGCCTCACGTCGAATGAAATGGCGGGGACGGTTGCTTATGCCTCGGGCCCCCTTGTTTATCAACCAGGCCCGCCCGCCGCGTTCGTGTGCCCCATTGCATTCGAAGCGAGGCTGATGGGCCGCACCTTGATCACTAACCCGCCCAGTACGATCTACTCCTTGCAAATGTACGACGCTATTGGAATCTCCGTTTCGCAGGACGATGTGGGCGATATTTCGGTCAGCCTCAGATCCAACCTTTCAGGTAGCCTTGGGCCGCCGCAGACTTTGACCAACCTCGATGCGGCTGCCAATGTCATGCATGGACTGGGGACAGGAATCGCCTCAGGGTCCACCGCTCTCTACACGATTTCTCTCACAACTCCGCAAACCCAAGGGCCTACACGCCCTTTCGGTCTCCGCGTCAAAGGTGATTAGCAAGGGTTTTGGTTTTGGCGCGGGCGCTGCGCGTGCGCAGCGGTGGCGGGCGCAGAGCGAGCCCCGCTCTGCGATTGAGTGCCTTAGTTGTAGCACAGCCACTCCTGGCTGTGTCCTGACGCTCGAACCTCATGCCACATTCACAGGCAGGAGTGCCTGTGCTACCCGGTGCGGAGAGGAAAGGGTACTCACTTCCCTTCCCTAGGAGAAAAACGTGCAAGCGGGCGCCCGAGGTGTATACTTTTGCCCGCTTGAGGACCAGGAAGGAAGCGCCAAGCAAGCTAAGGATCCCGCATCGCCCCGCCTCTGTAATAACGGAGCGCCTTATATCCGACAAGGGAGGATTATCGAAGTGAAAAACCATATTTCCCGAAGAACTTTTATGGTCGGCGCGGCCACCGCGGCTGCGGCCCTGCGCGTTTGGGGGGCGAACGACCGCATCCGGCTCGGCATCATCGGCTCCGGCGAGCGTGGGCAATACCTGATGACCCGGGCCAACGAAGCCGGCAACATTGAGTGGGTGGCGATTTCCGACATCTACGACGCCCGGCGGGATCAAGCCGCACTGGTGGCGAAGACGCAGGTCGATAAGTACGCCAATTACCATCAACTTCTCGATCGCCGGGACATCGACGGCGTCATCGTGGCGACATTCGATCACATGCATTCCCAGATATCCATCGACGCCTGCAAAGCCGGCAAGGATGTTTACGTTGAAAAGCCCATGACCTCGCTGCCCGAGCAGGGGGCGCCCCTGGTGCGGGCCGTTCATGAAAACAACCGGATTCTGCAAGTGGGAGTGCAGCAGCGCAGCACGGCCCATTTTGCCGAAGCCAAGCAGAAGTATTTCGATACCGGACTGATCGGCACGGTCAACATGGTCCGAACCATCTGGAACGCCAACAGCGGTTATTTGACGCAGCCCCCACCGGGAATGGAGCAGAAGCCGGCGGGGCTCGACTGGGACGCTTGCCTCGGCTGGCTTCCCAAAATCCCCTGGGACCCCAAGCGCTATTTCAACCGCTTCGCCTATTGGGATTTCTCCACGGGCGGGCAGACCGGCGGCCTGTTCGTGCATATGGTCGACGTGGTTCACTGGTTCCTGAATCTGACGCGTCCCCTGGCGGCCGTGGCCGGCGGAGGGATTTACCTTTACGACGACGGACGCGACACGCCCGACAACGTCAACTTCATCGTGGAATACCCTGAGAAGCTCAACGTGACGTTTGAAGCTACGCTCACCGATTTGAACGGCCGGGACAGCGCGGACATCGTCTTCCTGGGCACCGGGGGTAGGCTGTCAATCTTCCGCTCCGGCTACAAATTCATCCCCAGCAAACGCAATCCGCAAGTGCCCGAAGTCTCTGTGCCCGGAGTGAACGATACGCACATGAGCAATTGGCTGGATTGCGTGCGCAGCCGCAAGCAGCCCAACGCCGACGTGGTGAATGGGCACTATTCCGCGATGGCCTGCCACATCGGCAACATTGCCTACAAACAGCGAAGCCGGGTGACCTGGCAGAAGGAGTGGGATTTATGAGCATTGCAGTCGGCGTGAACATGGAATTCATCCGGTCGCAGGACAAGCCGTTTGCCACCGGAGTGGAGGTAGCGGCGAAACTGGGCTACAAGTACGTGGAGCCGATGGTTCACAACGGGCGGGAACTGCTGAGCGAGGCAGGCTATTTTCACTCCTTCTCCCTCGACGACGACCCCGGAGAAATGAAGGATATCCTCGATCAAAACGGGGTGAAGGCTTCCGGCTTAAGCGCGCATTGCCCGCTGATGCGGCCGGAAATCAGCGTGCCGTATTTGCAGAAGGCCATTCGCCTCGCCGCCGCTATCGGCGCGCCCGTCGTCAATACCGATGAGGGTATTCGCCCTGCCTGGGTGAGCATGGAGGAAGCCTTTCAGGTTATGAAGTACACGCTCACGACGGTGCTGCGAACCGCCGAGCGCTACGGCATTTTCATCGGCATTGAACCTCACCAGAGCATTTCCCGTACGACGGAAGGATTACAGAAGATCGTGGGCCTGGTGGATTCGCCGCTCTTACGGGTTAATTACGATACTGGCAACGTGTACCTGGCGGGCGGCGACCCATACGAGGGACTGCAGGCTGTTTCGGCCTTGCTGGTGCACGTCCATGCCAAAGATATAACTCTTGAGCACGCGGACGCGGAACGCGGCAAGGTGACTGGGACACCAGTAGGGTGCGCCTGCGGGGATGGCGTCATCGATTGGCAACGCGTCATTGCGATCTTGCGGGGCGCGAACTTCAACGGCGTGCTCTCCGTCGAGTGCGGTACCGAGCCCCAGGCCGCGCGCAGCCTCGAGCATCTCAACGGGCTGCTGGGTGGCTGACCCCAATGCTGTTCACTTAATCTTTGGCTAGAAGTCGGTTCTCTGTTCGACGCTAGAACCCCCTCACCCGGCCCGCCCCGGCTGATGAGAACGCCGGCGGCGGTCCACCCTCTCCCCCAAAGGGGCGAGGGCTATGGATTCAAATCACCCCCCCTCGGTCGCCGCGGCGACAGAGGGGCCGGTGGTGAGGGGGTCACCCAGGCACGAACTGAGTAACCGTTCCTGGGTACGCCAAACATCAGTTCCAAACCTTCAATGCGAGGGTGAATCATGAATCGAAAAGTATTCTGGACCACGTGTGCCATAGCTCTTTGCGCCACATTTGTTTTGGTCGTTTCCACGATGTTCGCCCAAGACACCATCCCCTTCTTCCAGCCGGGGAAAATCCGTGTGCTGATTTTTTCCGGCCGCAACAATCATGACTGGCGCACTACGACGCCGTTCCTGCGAAAAGTCCTGGTGGAGAGCGGCCGGTTTGACGTGCGTGTAGAAGAGGAGCCCGCCGGAGTGACGGCGGCGACGCTCGCAGCTTACGATGTCCTGGTGCTGGACTACGAGGGCCCGCGCTGGGGAGAAGTCACGGAAAAAGCCGTCGTGAATTTCGTCAAGCAGGGCAAAGGACTGGTAGCGGTCCACGGCGCCAACTACACCTTCACGGGTATCGAGGTCCTGGCGGACAACCACCATCCCTCCGGCCTCAAGCAGCCGCCCTGGCCCGAATATTTGCAGATGATCGGCGGGTGGTGGACGGAGGGACCGCCCAAGACCGCGCACGCTCCGCGCCATTGCTTCACCATAAAGTTCGTCGACCGCGAGCATCCCGTCACTCAGGGTTTAGGAGAGTCTTTCCGCACTTCCGATGAGCTCTACCACAGTCCGCAGATGGCGCCCGGCGTGCACATCCTGGCCACGGCATTCGACGATCCTGCGAATGGCGGTACCGGCAAAGATGAGCCTATTATCTGGACGGTTAACTACGGCAGGGGCCGCGTCCTTTACTCAGCTCTGGGCCACGATGTGTCGGCTCAGCAGGAATCGGGTTATGTGAGCACGTTTGGGCGCGGGGTGGAATGGGCGGCCACGGGCGCCGTTACGCTTTCACCTGCCGGCACGCTCGCCAGCCAAGCGCCGCCGCCGCTTCGCTTGCTGGTGGTCACGGGCGGGCACGAATACGCCACCACCTTCTACACGGTCTTTGAAGGAGCGAAGGACCTCGGCTGGGTGCACGCCCTCTCCAACCACGAAGCCTTCCGCGATGACCTCCGTAAAAAGTACGACGTGCTGGTGCTCTACGACTTTACCCAGGAGATCAGCGACCGGGAAAAGGCCAACTTGCGCGACTTCGTGGAAGCGGGAAAAGGCATCGTGGTGCTGCACCACGCCATTGCCGATTATCAGGATTGGGATTGGTGGTATAAGGAGGTCGTAGGCGGCAAGTACCTTCTCAAACCCGAGGGCGCGACACCCGCCTCGACGTACCTGCACGATCAAGAGGCTTGTGTTCGACCCGTCATGCGCCACCCCATCACGGCCAATGTGGGAGTCATGCACCTGTGGGACGAAACCTATAAGGGCATGTGGATCTCTCCGGACGTGAAAGTGCTGCTCCGCACCGATGCGCCTACGAGTGACGGCCCCGTGGCCTGGATCAGTCCTTATGAAAAATCCCGCGTGGTCTACATCCAACTTGGCCACGGCGAGAGAGCGCATCTCTACCCTGCCTACCGCACGCTGGTCCAGGACGCCATCCGTTGGACCGGTGGCAGGCTTGATGCGGAGAAGAAGTGAGGATTCCAAAACCCATGCGCAGATTCATCGTAATACTGTCCGTCCTCGCACTCCTTCCTGCCGGGCTCTTCGCCCAGCAGAATATTGTCCCCGCCATCAATGAAATCGAACCGTGGCAGCAAGTCGGGCAGCAGCCTTATGAATTCACCTGGACCGAGCGGCAGCAAGACCCGCACACCCTTGTGGATTTTCAAGACCTCAAGGGCTGGACCCTGGAACTCCATGACGGTGCGCAGGGAGAATTGCGGCGCAGCCGTGAGCAGCAGTTGTGGGGCGAGTATGTGGCCAAGATTGTTTATTCCGGCGGGCGCGCGGAAAGCCACGTGATTGCCCGGCCGCCGCAGCCCGTCCCCATTCCCGGCAGTTTCGACTCGATTGATTTGTGGGGCTATGGCAATCGCTGGAGTTGGGTGCCCGATGCGACCACGCCTCCCGCTGAGGTTGCCGTCCTGCTGCAGGATGCGCGGGGAAAGGAATTCCGCGTTCAGCTCACCAACGTCCAATGGAAGCAGTGGTGGCTGATTCATCGCCGCATCCCCCGCGAGATTCTGGCCCAAATCGTCCTGCCGGCCCGCTTTTCCGGCATCGAAATCGGCAACGCGGCGAACCCGCAGGCTCGCTACTTTTTCTGTGACTCGTTAGCGTTCTACACGGAAGAATTGAAGCCGCTCACCTTCAAACCTCAGCCCCAGCGGAATCTCAAACCCTATCGCGGCGAAGTGGTGGGAACCAACACCGGGGCGGGAACGTTGCCATTCCCCACGCGCGAGGAAACAATCCTGCCGGTGAATTTCGAAAAGGATTTCAAGGTGGTGGTGCGGCAAGCCGGGCCGGGACATTTCGAACTGCGCTATGACGGCCGGGATGGCACGGTCGCCTACGAATACCGCCCAGCCAGGGGCCGCCTGGGCGAGTTGACGGTGCGCGTCAATGGGGGTGCGCCGTTCGTGCCTCTCGAGGGCGGTGGCGTCCGCTTCGTCGACACCGCGTCGGGCAGCGTGGCGGAGGGTGAACTGGTTTCCGCCGCGCTGGCCAACGACGCCGTCGAGGCGCGCTTTCGTATGGGATCGCGGTTAGTGGATTACCAGATGCGCTTGTGGCAAAAGTCTCTGGTGCTCGAACGCGTGGTCGGAAGGCGGTGAAGCTACCGAACTGAGTTTTGGACATGTCGCCGGCGTCGCCCACCCCCGGCTGATTACCGTCCCCTACATCACTTATGGACCGACCAACCCGCGCGTGCTGATCTCCGGCGACGCGGCCCATTCCGTCTTCACCTCCATCTGGTTCGATTGGTACCGCTCGAATGCCTCCGCACCCTATTTCACCGCCGACCCGAAGGTGACCGGCGATAGCGCGGAGATCAACGGCGGAATGCGCTATCTGCCCAGGACCGACGGTTTGCGCAACAACCTTTACGAGAGGATCTTCATTACCAATTCGCCCAATTACGAGGAGACGCTGCCCACCCCGGCCAATCCCCCTTCGATTCGGCAGGCGGAGGGCAAGCAGGTTGTGTGGACCGTGACCGAGCCGGACTCGTTCGTCCGCGACCACGAGCGCTGCCAGCGTATTCGCGCCTATGGTCTGGACAAAGTCATGCAGCATAGCCACGAGGTCACCTGGCGCGACGAGGGCGACAGCAACACGCTGAAGCTCCACGCGGCGCCGCAAAAGGGCGGCGATGCCATGCTGAAGTGGTACATCCAGGCGCAGAACGACATGGGGTGGCTGCAGGGCGTTTACTCCAACTACTGCGACTTCAATACGGTCAACGAAAACTGGAACCCGGACCATGTGCAGCGCACCCCGGAGGGCGAATGGCGCCGCGCCTGGCCGCGCAACTATGCCGAGAAGCCCGCCAAGGCGGTGGAGTTTGATGATTACTACGCCCCACGCATCAAGGAGAAGTTCGGCGTGAAGATGTCTTACACCGACGTGCACACCGCCAATGCGCCGTGGGATTATTGTGACTTCGACGCGCGCGTGCCGGGAGCGGGAACTTTTGCCTCCACGTTTTATGCCTACGGACAATTGCTGCGCAACGATCAGCAGGTCTATGGACCCACCCAGTCCGAGGGCACGTACCAGTGGATGTACGCGGGATTGACGTCGGGAAGCTACGGCTGGGTTTACACCAAGGCAAACCTGCTGACCGAACCCCTGGACGTTTCCTTCAAGCTGCGGAAGATTCAGCCCCTGGAGTGCGATTACGGCATGGGCGACACCGGCTACTACCTGGGGCAGTTGGACAAGGACTGGACCACCTCGCCGAAAAGGCGCGAATATCTTGACCTTTTCCTGGCCACGACCATTGCCTATGGAAACATGGGATGGCTGGCCACCGATTTTGATTCCTCGGAGCCCTTCTATGTCGAGGCCCTGGCACGGTCATACTACATGATGCAACAGTTACAACAGCAATATGCTTTCACTGAACCTAGAGCCATCGAATACGCCGATGGTTCGGGGAAGTTCCTTACCCCCAGCCAGGCGATGGCAACCGGGGCTCAGGCGGTGGGCCACCTGCACGTGGCGTACGAAAACGGAACCGAAGTCTGGGTGAACCGTGCGTCCGCCGGCGCCTGGTCCGTCACTGACTCCTCCGGCGCGGTGCAGGAGTTACCGGTTTCCGGATGGCTGGCAATCAATGGCAAGAACCATTTCCGCGAAGAATCGGCCAACCTCGCCGGGCATCGCATTGACGCGGTCGAAGCGCCGGACTATGAATTTCTCGATGGACGCGGGCAGTGGACCGAAAACGGCAACCTGGGAGCCACCGGCAGTGTGGCCCTGCGCCATACCGGCAACGGCCTGTGGGAATTGATTGATATATACGGCAACGACCGCATCGCTTTCCGCGCCCCCAAGGTAAGCAGCGTGATGGCCTATGACCCGGAGGGCAAAAACCTGGGCAAGGTAGATTTCACTTCGCCCAAACCGGGATGGTACGAATTCAAACCCGTCGCCGGTGGCCGCCGCTACGTGTGCGCCACGGCGCCGTAGGATCATCGTGTCGATTGCCGGATTGTGGCGGCGGGTGTAGTTGAGCCCCCGGACCTTTGCGGTCTGCATTGCAATACCGTGAATTCTTGTTTGGTTAGCAAACATTTTGGGGCGAGGGTTGAATGTCGCGACTTCCATCCAAGAGACCCCTCATCCGCTTCGTACCTCAGCACCTTCTCCCGCCGCGGCGACAGAGGGGCCGGGGGGAGGGGGTTGTGGGATCCAGCGGAGAGGTACCACTAGTCGGGACTTTTTACTTTTGACTTTTGCCCTTTGCCTTTTGACTTTCCTTTGCGGCTCCGCTGCCTTCGCTCCGTGCTTCCACACCTGAGGAGGAAAATCCGCTAAGTGACTTCGGCCAATCTTTCCTTCAACTCGTTCAGGGAGCGGCGCCAGACGCGTGGCAGGGTGACCGACATCCAGCCACGCGGAGGCAGGGTGCGGGCATAGTCGGACGCTTCCTGTTCCTTCACCAGGGCCTGCCGGTACAATTCAGCGGCGCGCGGCTTATCACCTTTCCTATGGGCCTGCATGGCGCGCAATTCGATGCCGAGAGCTTCTGCCGACTTGCGCCAATAAACCGTCACGGCGGCGAAGTATTCCACCTGACGCCGTTCCCGGGCGTCCGCGGCTTTCTGTTTTGCCCTGCCGAGCGCGCCATCAAGAAAATCCCCGCCGATCTGCTCGAGCAGATATCCGATATTGTAGGCATCGGGCAGGAAGCTGCCCTTCGTGATATCCGAAACATCGTAAGTGGATAGATACAGCGAATCGCCCGCCGTGCCGGCCTCCACGGACTTGAGGGCCTGCTGCATCCTCACAAAGACCGGCTTCAGTTCGCTCGCCGCTCGGCCGAACATGCCCAGCAGGAACTCGTCCATCAGCCCCTCAAAATCCACCTGGTCGTTCCAGCCAAGGCGCGCGAAAGCCAGGTTATTCAGTCCGTACGAATTGTGATTGGAACTCCAGGACTGGACGATGGCGCCTTCGACGCCGATGCGTTTCAGGTTCGGCCAGTCGCGGCAAATCCCTTCGGCCATGGGATAGGGGAGCGAGCGCTGCGCGTCCATGCCCATGTAGTATTCGTAAACGGTAAGATGGCCGGGGTGGACCTGCCGCCACTTGCGGATAAGGTCGAAGAAAAACCGGTTGGTCGGTGACGGGCTGTCGGCCGCCAGGGGGTGCGCCCCATCGCGCCCGTAGATGGCGAACCAGGTGATCACGTTCGGCTCAAGTTTCAAACCCTCCGGAGGCCATTCGAGGTCCACGTAGGCGGCGTGGCCAACCAGAACGTGCGGAAATTCGTCGCGAACCTCGCGCGCCACATGGTTGACGAGCCGGGCGTTGCGCAGGCTCTTGCTCTTGTTCTCGGCTGCGGGGAGCTTGTTACCGAGGTAGGGACGGAAAGCGTCCTTGGGGTCCAGGTCGCCGCGCACGCAACGCTCGCACTGGCACATCCCGATGCCGTCTTCGGGGATCACGCCCACGATCTTTACGTAGGGATTAGCGCGCAGGAACTGCTTGACGTTCGCGACCAGCATGGAGACGGCCTCCTCGTTGCTGGTGCAGATGGCGAGTTGCTGGCCAAGTTCCCCGACGCGTTTACCGTTGACCAGGGCGTACCACTCCGGGTGCTGGTCGAAATAACGGTAGGGCGGCAGCCAGTGGTAAAGGTTGTGGATGTTATAGTCGAGCTGCAGCCCGCGCTTGAGCGCCTCAGGCAACAGGTTCGTGTTGAACCAACCCACGGTATAGGAAATCTGCTCTTGGGACAGGGGCACGCCACTGGGGGGATCGTCGGCGGTGAAGTGGTCAGGGACGTCGTCCGGGCGCGCGTTGTAGGTAATAAAATTAAGGCCGTTGCGCACCATCCAGTCAAATCGCTGTACAGAAAGCTCACGCGGTTCCGGGTAGAAGAACTGATAGGCGCGGTACCACAGCTTTGGCCGCATGCGCAGCACGGGAACATCCACGTCGATCTGCTCGCGGCGGGGGACGTACTCGCAGTCCGGCCCCTCCCCGGCA
Source organism: uncultured Acidobacteriota bacterium (assembly GCA_963804995.1). Taxonomy (GTDB): domain Bacteria; phylum Acidobacteriota; class Terriglobia; order UBA7540; family UBA7540; genus Bog-366. Next base: position 594,621 of record CAWDSK010000005.1, on the reverse strand, counting down.
AAACTACAGCCACCGAACCGGCGCAGGAACTCGAACGCACCGTAGACCACGCCGGCCGCGTGCCCGCGTATGGTTAGAGTTTCGCCGCGCAACGCAAGCTCGAAGCCGTCGTCTCCCAGGCCCTCATCATCCGCGAGTTCGAGCACTATGGCAGGACCGCCGTGCGCGGGGGCGGGCTTCCCCGGGCCAAGAATTCTTCGCAAGTAAGTTGCGAGTTCCTCAGCGGCATAGCGCAGCGGCTCCGGCGCTCCCGGCTGATAATCGATTCGTGGGAAGCGCTCCGCCGAAATGGACCAGACCGTCTTCCGCTGGCCGGCCGCGCGCGAAGCGCCTACCCAGCCGGCCGTGGCCGCGCACGCGAGATTGCGATTGAACCTTCGACGGCTCCAAGTCATGAGACCTCCTGGTGCAGCGCGTCTCAAATCGAGGTGCGGGTGATTGTCAGGGTCGCTGTTGTAGCGTCCCGACCAGGTCGGGACGCATGCCGACGTAGCGGTGACCTTTTGGTTTTTGAATTTATAAGTTGTAAAAGACTCCGGCGCCCCGCGCGTGAAAGTAACCCCTCATCCGTCCTCCTACGTCGGCCACCTTCTCCCCTGGGAGAAGGCTGGGATTTACAGTGCCTAGCCCTCTCCGAGGGGAGAGGGTGGACCGCCGTCGGCGTTTTCATCAGCCGGGGCGGGACGGGTGAGGGGTCACGCCGACGCTTGAGAGTTCTACAAGTTAAAAATTCAAAAATCATTAGGTCAGCACATGCCGACCTCAAGGTCGGCGCTACAAGTGCCACCGCTTGCGACACACTACACTAGGATGGCTCGACCCGTTCACATTTCTTGTGCATCTCGGGGCGGGAAAGAACGGGCACAAACTTCGGCCGAGCCAGTTCTTGGGCGTGGCTAGCACGGCATCGGCGATTTGGTCCATGTCCCGCCGCGGCAGGAGGCGCAGGCAAGAAGGCACGCGAAGATAATCAAACCAGTCCATCCTCTCACTCCGGACCGGTCACGATTTTCGCAGCGCCGCGTGCAAGGCGGGCAGCAAGGCATCTTCCGCCGAGTGCGGGTCCGCCCACTCCCAGGAGTAATCATGCCACCCTTCGGCAACAGCTTTTTTTGTGGGGATGTAACCGGGAGCGGGTAGCCACAGTCAGCGATTTTCTGACTGTGGGCTTTTGCGATGTGCCAAAAAGAAAGACCCACAGTCGCGACACCAGCAGGTAGCGCAGAGTGTGTGCCTTTCACACTCTGCGGCTTTTTATCTGATAAACATGCACTGTATTATTAACACACTAGAAGGCAGGGAACAGGGGATAGTGAAAAGAGGAGGTCATAAGGGGTGAGAGGAAGTCGCGCCCAAGAAACGAAAAGCCGCAGAGTCTCGGAAAGCACGAGACTCTGCGCTACGCTTGCTTTCACACTCTGCGGCTTTTTATCTGATAAACATGCACTGTATTATTAACACACCAAAAGCAGGGAACAGGGAATAGGGAACAGAAATTAGGGAGTAGTGAATGGGGGCCAGTGACGAGTAATTAGAAGGAAAGACAAGCGGGGGCGCGCCCAAGAAACGAAAAGCCGCAGAGTCTCGGAAAGCACGAGACTCTGCGCTACTCTTGCTTTTGCGATGTGCCAAAAAGAAAGACCCACCGTCACGACACCAGTGATCGTGGATGCCCGCTTCAATTCCCGCAAAAGATTGTTCAAAACAGGAGCGACGCGATGCCCCGACCCAGCGCTCCCCGACTACCCCAGCCTATACGTGTTACACTGCACGACGGGGGGCCGACCATGACCAACGAAATCACTCGCCGACAATTCCTCTCCGCCGGAGCGGCAGCTAGCCTTGCGGCTCAGCCGACTCCAGGAAGGCTCGAGGCGTCCGCGGAGATTCCCAAGCGCAGGTTCTATGCAATCCTGAGTCTCGGACGCCTCGGTTTTCACGCCAGTTTCCCGGAGTCACTTGAACTCGCCGTCAAGCACGGGTTCGAAGGCCTGGATCCTGATCCGAAGTATTTTGCTTCGCTGGGGGAGGAGGGACTCAAGCCGCTCCTTGACGACCTGCAAGCCAAGAATCTCAAGTTCGGCGCTGCCGGTCTGCCGGTGGAGTTTCGCCAGGATGAGGCGACGTTTAACGACGGGTTGAAGAAGCTCCCCGCCGCTGCGGACCTCCTGATGCGAGCGGGTGTCCGGCGCGTCAGCACCTGGGTTCCCCCTTGCAGCAATGACCTCACCTACCTGCAGAATTTCCGCCAGCACGCTTGCCGGTTGCGCCAGTGCGCGCAGGTTCTTGCCGACCGCGGGCAGAAACTCGGCTTGGAGTACGTTGCGCCACGCACCATCTGGCGGAGCCAGCGACATCCCTTCCTACACACGCTGAGCGAGATGAAAGAACTGATTGTTGCTATCGGCACAGACAACCTGGGCATTCAGCTCGATAGCTGGCACTGGTTTAACGCGCAAGAGACGGGCAAGGACCTGTTGACGCTGCGCGGCTCCGAGGTGTTGACCGTGGACCTGAACGATGCGCCCGTCGGTCTGACGCTCGATCAGTACCAGGACGACCACCGTGAGCTGCCCGTTGCCACGGGTGTCATTCCCGTAAAGGAGTTTCTGGGCGCGCTGGTCGAGATCGGCTACGACGGTCCCATCCAAGCCGAGCCTTTCAATGCCGCCCTACGTGCCATGCCCATTGACCGGGCGTGCAGCAGCACGTCCGAGGCCATGAAGAAAGCCTTCAGCCTGCTGTGACTCCCGGCCCACTCTGCAGCCCGCAGGGGTGCACACCCTACTTTCGGCGACGCACCTGTTAGATGGTGGGAAGGGCTGTCGACAGCTACCCCTTGGCGACAAGGCAGGACCTGTTTCCTCGCACCCCCTTCGGGACAACCATCCACCCGGCGGACCACTCAAAACCGACTTTTCGAGTGGGCGAGCCAGGAATGGAGCGACCTCGCTCTGCCCCACGGCGCACTCGCGATCAAACCCAGGGGGTGCTGTGCCAAGCCAAGCTTCATCGGCCGGGAGGAAGGCACTCGACCAGTTCAACCTCACCTTCGGATTGGAGCTTCACCGATTTCCCTGCGAAGGGAACAAAGAAATACGTTCCTTTCTTCACGCTTTGGATACCGGAGGGGCTCCTTAAAGATCCCTGCCCGCTCGTCACAACATAGACAGCCAGACTCTCCAGGGCACAGGATTTGTGCACTGTATATCGATTCACGGCAAAACAGGGAGTGTCCTCGAACGAAATAAGGACCTCCTTTTTGAAGTCTTCGTTTTCTTGTGCGAGCGAGGGCTGCTTTCTTCCTTGTGCCAGAACCTGAGGGCCGACCCGCTGCAAGTCGAAACAACTGAGGGCAACATCCTGGGCAAGTCCCAAATACATTTCCTGATCGGAAAGGCGATAGCGATCGCACCAACGCTCCGGTTGGATGGTGAAGTCGGTGGGTTCTTGAACCTCCAGAATCAGGCATCCGGCCCCGATAGCATGCGCGACGCGCGCCGGAATCAGCCAAACATCTCCCACCCTAGCCTCCACTTCTTGCATCAGACCGGAAAACGCGTCCCCTGGCTGTTCACTCTTCGCCACGGCTTCCTGGAGATCGGCCGCGGTGACGCCTTCCTTGAAGCCGAAAAAAAGCATTGCACCAGGCCGGGTCGCGAGAATGACCCAGCACTCGGTTTTGCCATGACTGCTCGCGAAATGTTTCCTGGAGAAATCCGGATCGGGATGGGTCTGCGCGGGTAGCCGGACGGCGCTATCGAGTATCTTTACCAGGATGTCGAATCCCTTGCCACCGGTCATCTCTTCCGGGTAGGCGGCCAGCAAAGCCGCGAAAGACGTTCTCTTCTCCCCTGATTTTCGACAGCCCTTCATCCGGCGTTCGCACTTCCTTGTTCAAAGCCCTTACCGCGGAGGCAATCCACTCCTCAGGAAAATTGCCATCCACCGCTTCGTCTCCAAAGAAGTCATGAAAGAGCTTGCCTCCCTCGTAAACCCGAAAGACGCGATTACGCTCAAAGAACAACGGGGATTGAAGGTCTGACTTGTTCATCACCGATCGCTCCTAGCGTAGGCCTCATTTCTGATCCGTCCCAAAAGTTCCGTCTCCTGACAAAGCATCAGCGGACTTTCTCCGAGCAAGGCACACAATATACCCCACCAGCAGCCAGAGGAGTAGCCCGTGGCGCAAGAACTGTTTTGAGCCCACGGCCTTGTGGATTGTTTCAGGACGTGTCGCGCGAACCTGTTTTGTAGGTCCGCGGTTCTTCCCCCCATGACAAAGAAAAGCCGCGGACCTAGAACAGGTCCGGGCTGCGTTGCTCTGGTAACCACCCCGGCGCTCGGCGCGCCACCCCTCCTCAGATGAGGAGGGGTGGCGCGCTGAGCGCCGGGGTGGTGCTGAAAAGGGATGGTGCCGAATGTAGCGTCAAGACGTGTCGCGCGAACCTCAAGAACCGGTCCGCGCTAACTTGCTTCGCAATCCTAAAGACTCAGCTCGAAATTCCCGCTAAAATAGCCTGTGCACGGTTGAGAGGGCCTCGAAGACAACGCTGCGCCCGACAATCGCCACTGGAGGAACTTTGCAGGTCTTTGACCATATTGACCCCCAACAGCTCGAACGGCGCAACGCGGAGTTGTGGGTAATCGCTATCGCCATGATCGGCATCCTCGCCGGGGGGATGGCCTTGCTGATGTACTTCTCCTCCCACTGGAGTCCTGCGTTCCCCCAGGGGGTATCGCCGCACGAAATTATCTTCAGTTTTTGTGTCCTATCACTGCTTCTCGTCGCCTATCTCGTCGAACGGCAGTTGACCGTGCGTCACCTGCGCACGCAGCTCCAGGAAGAACGAACGCGGACGGCAGACCTGCTCCGCCAGGCGGGCACCGACCTGCTCGAAACCCTGCCAGACCTCGAGCAGTTTCGAACCCGATTGAATCTCGAGTTTTCCAATGCGACGACTTTCCAGCAGCCGCTCTCACTGGTGCTAACTGTTCTCAGCCCTTCATCGCAGGTGCTGGAGTCCGGCGAGACTTCGCGGGTGCTGGCGGACGCGGCCAAGGTTACGGTCCGGATGTTCCGTGGCAAGGACAGGGTCTATCTGCTCGCTCCGGGAGTTTTGGGGATCCTGCTTCCCGAAATACTCGAGGAAGACGCCGACCGCGTGGCGGAGCATCTGCGCGAACGGTTGCTGGATGCTTCTGGCGCCGACAACCGCTTTGCGTTTAACGTACATGTGATCAACTATCCTCGGGTGGTTGCTTCCCTCAGCGAAATCGATGACTTCATCGAGTCCTGCGCCACCCAGGCTGGCCCCGAAAAGCACCCCGCCTGAATCGCTGGCGCTGTAGAAATGGCGCTGTCGCGCCCCTGCGGGCCATTCTTCCTCTCCTGTCCAAACCTAATTGTTCGAGTAGGCCGTTGCCTGGCAATGGGGATTATTTCAGGACGTGTAGCGCGGACCTGTCTTGTAGGTCCGCGGTTCTTCCCCGCATAACAACGAATAGCCGCGGACCTCAAGCACAGGTCCGCGCTACCTTGCTCATCATGTGGCCCCGTGTCCGGAGCGGCTTTCGCCTGGCCATCCAACGCGGGTGGTCTGACCGGTGGCGTCGTTTTCGGAGTGCGGGAGCTCGCTCCCGCTTTTTGCCGCCGGTGACTCGTCACCGGTACGAAGGTACGCCGCGACGAGTCGCGGCGAGCAAAAGCGGCGACGAGTCGCCGCACTCCGAAAGACAAGCCTTGCACCCGCATCCCCAGGCGGTCATTTCCCGGTGTAGAACTGTCAAACCGCGCCTACCTCTGCTAGCTGCTGGCAGTCACATTACTCTGCTGGTCATGGCACCGAGACGACACGGAGAAGAAACTGGCTTTGCCGCAAATGACATGGTAAGAGTAGATCATGAAGACGATCCATGCAGTTTATGAAAGCGGCGTATTCCGACCGCTGGAAACGGTCGAACTGCCGGAGCGCACTGAGGTGGAGTTTGAGCCGCGACCGGTTGCGCAAGCGGAAGACCGTAATGGCCAACTGGACGGCATTTATGCCATTTTGGGAGAGCGCTACCAATCCGGCGAACCCGATGTGGCTGCCCGCCATGATGAGCACCAGCCATGACCATCTTTCTTACTCTGCGCCTCTCCAGAAACTTCAAGTTTCCCCCACTATGGACCCGCCCACCGGTGGGCTGGCACTCTGTGGTGAATCTTTTCTTCGCCTACCGCGTTTGCATTCTGCGCCAGCTTGGGGTACTGTGACGGTATGACCGATCTCAAGCTGGAAGTACCCATCGTCGAGGAAGTTGAAGTCGACGCCAAGACCCTGGCAGCGATCGACCGCGGTACGGCTGACGCCGACGCGGGCCGGGTCGTGCCTCTCGATGAAGTTCGGAAGCTCGTCAGGATTCCCAAATTCGAATCACAGAAGCCGCGTTAGCAGATTTTCATCCTCGCCTATTCTTGGGCCAACTTTCCCGCCAGCGCCGAGCGGTTCGGCGACGCCATACTTAATCACATTGAGCTCCTCAAGAGTTTCCCTTACATCAGCAGCCTGGTTAAGGGGCGTCCAGGAGTACGCCAGTTGATCCATACCCCCATCTTGATATATTACCGCGTGAACGAATCTCCTAAATTTGTGGAAATTCTCCATCTGCAACACGGCTCTCGTGAGCTTGCAACCTAATGCACAGGCGGATGTACTTCGGCCTCCTCCGCGGCTCGTCATCTGGCCCCGTGTAATGGCTTTCACCTGGCCATCCAACGCCGGTGCTCTGACCGGTAGCCTCGTTTTCGGAGTGCGGGAGCTCGTTCCCGCTTTTTGCAGCCGGTGACTCGTCACCGGTGCGAAGGTACGCCGCGACGAGTCGCGGCGAGCAAAAGCGGCGACGAGTCGCCGCACTCCGAAAGACAAGCCTTGCACCCGCATCCCCCGGCGGTCATTTCCCGGTGTAGAACTGTCAAACCGCGCCTGCCTCTGCTACCTGCTCAGGGCCCAGTTTCTGGATTCAGCGTGCGCAGCCCTTCGGCTTGGGCGGCCTGAAGAATTTGCCGGTCGGCGGCGACAAACAGGACCGGTTCCTTCAGGGCCTGCTGCAAACCCAATGCCCCCGCCAGGTAAAGCGAATCGAGGGTCTTGAGCGGATGCGCATCCAGCAGGCGCAGGGAGAGTTCGATGAGTTCGGCATGGATGGGTACTGCGTGGATCTTGCTCACATCCTCCCGGATCTGCTTCTTGAGGGCAGGATAAGCCCCGCGAGGCAAGGCGCGCTCCCGGCGTTTTCGATTCAAGGCGGAGAAGAGCTCGCAGGGCAGAAGGGCGAGCGAAAAGATGAACTCCGTGCCGCTCCACAGGCGGATGACCCGGTCTGAGCCGGCTTCCTGGAAGTATCTTTTGGCCGCGGCGCTGGCATCAAAGAAAATCACCGCCGGTCCTCAATAATCAGTCTGGAGACGGGCTTCCCTTTCACGCGCACCGGTTTGAACGGTAGGCAAGGCCCGGCCTTTTCCGCCCGCAACAACCTTCCCTCCACCACCAAGGCGGCGATTCTTTCCTCGAGGGTCGACGCGGAGTCGGGGTCCGGCTTCTTCACCACCGCCACCGCCCGATTGCGGTTCATCACCAGCACCGCGTGACCTTGATCGACCAGCCGCAGATAGCGGGTTAGGCCGTTCTTGAGCTCACGCACTCCCACGGAAATCATAGCCTGGTCTCCTCTTGTAGCTATTGTAGCTACATTGAAGCGAATCCGTCAAGGTCATGGGATGGGCCGGTAGGCTCCTAATTTCAAATGTAGCGCCGACCTTATGGTTTTTGAATTTATAAACGGTGAGCGCAGTCATTGCAGATGTATTCGACTGGAGGTATGGTCTCAAGGGAAAAGCCCACGGACAGAAAAGCACTGTCCGTGGCTACCCGCTTCGTTCGCAAATCCCTTCAAGTTGCGAATACCGGCGGCTGCCTCACAACGATAAATTTGCTTAATTGGCACACGAAGAGCCGCAGACCTCAAGGGCGGAGGTCTGCGCTACGACGTTTGCACCCTTGGTATCGTTAGCGACGAGTGTAGGGCGGGCATATTTCGTGGCGGTCACATATTTCGTAGCGCGGCCCCCCGACTTTGGGGTCCGCGGCTCTTCGTTCGCATAATTCTTCAAAATCCGAACCCGGGCGGCTGTTTTACCACGATACTTTCGCTCAGTTGGCACACGAAGAACTAACACATGAAACCTCGGCGAACTTCGAGTCTTCAGGAGTTAGCCGGTAGCCACGGACAGTGCTTTCCTGTCCGTGGGCTTTTCTCAGGCGCGATATCCCAAAGGCTATCTTACGTAATCAAACGGATACTGCGGCCAAATCAGGGCGTGCCAATGATCGGGCATCAGAACATAGCCGCAGAGTAGAAATCCCAACCGTCGCCGCGAAGCCTCCAATACGGTTAGGAGCAAATCGTATTCAGATTCGTTGAATCGCCTGAATCGTGGGCGCAGGTTTACACTGACAAAGAAGATGCAGTCCGTGTGGCGTAAACGGTGGACGTTGGACACGCCGGCAGATTACCACCACGGCCCAGGTCCTCCAAGCTTCCACGGAGAGCACAGTCTTTGCAATCATATTCGACAGGAGGTATGGTTTCAAGGGAAAAGCCCACGGACAGAAAAGCGCTGTCCGTGGCTACCCGCTTTGGGGTTGACGGTTAAGGACAACCTACTGCTTAGGGCCAACCTCTTCGATTGCTGCAAAGGAAAAGATTCACCACAGAGAGCACAGAGACCACAGAGAAAAATATTCCAGTCTGTCGGGACAGAGATCACGGTTCCTGGTTTTTTGACTCCCAGCTTTTCCTCCGTCCGATCTCCGTGACCTCTGTGGCCTCTGTGGTGAATTCTTCCTGGGTTGCGGCTCCGCCGCACCACGCTACCCGGCTTTCACACTTTGATGAAAATCTTCTTGCGATACAAGAAATAGAGGAACGCCCATTCCGTGCCTACCAGGGTCACCGCGGAAACGAGCGGTGCGAGGCTGCCCGAGTGCAGGACCACTCCGCGAAAGAAAATGTTCGCAACGTCCCCGAAGGGGAACTGGTTATCCAGGACATAAATGGCGATGGCGTTCATTCCGATCACTACGAACGGGAAGGCCCACTTCCGGTAGCCGCGCACGTCGATGATCCAGTAGAAAAGCGCGAACAGCAGCATGCTCCAGCCGTTGCTGTAAAGCACGAAAGAACTGGTCCAGAGCGGCATGATGATGGGAAACACCAGGCCCCAGGCCTTGCCCACGGCGAGGCTCGCCACCCCGCCGCCCGCGAGGATCAGCAGTTTCCTTCGGTGTGGCAACGCGGACCGCACCAGGTATCCGCAGAAAACTCCCAGCATCACGTGCATGGCGGAGGGGAACGTGCCGAGAATGCCCATGTGATCTCCGTACGGCACATACGGAGCGCAGCAGTACTTGCCCGGCAGTAACAAGCGGTCGATGTAACCGGAGAGGTTGCCGGCCGCCGTGTACACGCCGGCGCCGTATCCCGGCACGGGGACCAGCGCCATCACCGCCCAATAGCCCAGCAGGATGCCCGCGGTCCACGCCACTTGGCCGCGCCGGCTCGCTCCCATGACAATCAGGGCAGCGATGAAGTAGGAGAGCGCCACGCGCGGCAGCACTCCGCTAAGCCGCAGTGGCAACTGGAACGCCAGCCAGCCGTTCATGAGCCAGCCGAGCACGATCAGCACCACGGTGCGCTGCACGATGTGGCGGTACAGCCTGCGGCGACTCTCACCCCGCTCCAGGCGCCTCGAAATCGAATACGGCATGCTGAGCCCGATCACGAATAGGAATAGAGGCGCGATGAAGTCCCAAAAATTGAACCCCACCCAGGAGCCCATGAAGTCGGAATGCGAGAATTGAACCCGCGCCGCTTCCTCCCACCATCCTCCCGCCAGCGCCGCCCACGCCAGCACGATGCCGCGGCCATTCATCAGCCAGAACATGTCAAAGCCGCGCAGGGCGTCAATCGACATGACCCTGCCGGGTAAGACCGCGCGCGCAGGGGGTGCGGAAAATGTTTCTGGCCGATCCGCCACTGCCCTCGCCACGTCGGGCGTGAGGTTGCTCATGGTGCGCACCTCATTTCAAATGGGATTTCCTTCCGTCACAAGGCCGCAGTACCAGCATGAGAAGGTCCGTTTCAAAACTGTGCAACAGATGGCTAGCCTGCGAGCCCAGAGGTTGAGCAGCCTGAACGACGCAATGCCAAGGCATAATTCCTGGTTACTTGAGCAAGGATAATTGGGGGTACGGATTTTCACTTTTGCCCGGTCCCCTTTGCCGCTTGAGTCTCTCCTGCAGGCCCCGGTGGGTACGGCGCGCCCGGCTACTCAACCTTCATTGGCTCACGACGTTTCGTCAATGTGGGACATGTCCCACTTGTTGCTCTCCGCGGGGCATAGCGAGCGAGGTCCCACCAATTTCCCCAACCTCTGGCGTTTTTCCATAGGACTTTTCATCAAGGACTCGGCCCCGCTGCGCGACCCCACTTATTCTCCGGTGCGCTTCACTAAGTCGGCCACCTTCTCCACAATGTCCTCTTCCACCGCTGCACCGAAGGGACCTCCCAAATCCTTATTCGCGTCGCCACCTTCGTAGCCCCCTTCGCGCAAAACTCTCAGCGAGGGGATGTACGCGAAGACGTCATTCGAATAGCCTGCGACCCAAGTCGCATCCCACCCGTACTGCGCCTTCAGTCGAAGCGAGTAATCAACTACCACCTCGCCGGAGAGGGCGATGAACTTCAACCCACGGCCGAACTGCCAGACTTCAACCGGGTAGGCATAGTGGTCCGGCAGCTTCCCGTCCGGGCCCAGCTTGGCCAGCAACAACTTCGCCGCGGAGCGTTCGTCACTGTTGCTGCTGTTCAGCGCAGCCTGCAACTGCTCCTTGCTCGCCGGGCGGATAGGAATGTCCACCGTCTCGTAAGCGGTGCGGAGGGGCCCCGCGAGCGACGTCATCTTTTCATGCAGCACCAGATCGACAGCAGCCGCGAGGATCTTTCCATACATTTGCGGCAGCTCCACCGAGTAATGAAGCAGGGTGGGATCTTCGCCCTGATAACGCGGCAGCGGATTCTCGTCAGCGCCGCAACCCTGGACGAAAAGGGCAATCGTGCCCGGATGCGCCTTCTCGATTTCTTCTTTGGCGTAACCCGGCCAGTCCGCGTTGATCTGGTAATCCCCCAGCGCCGTGGCGTGGCAAGCGTAACCGACCACCACCGCCCGCAACTCTCCGTTCGCACCGCGTACGGCCAGCACCGGAACGTCCTGGTCCACCGCGCCAGGCAGCGAGCGCAGTCGCACCCGCCGGCGGTTCACGCCAATGCCTGCCAGTCCCTGTTCAAATTCCAGCGTGGCCGGTGACATATTCCGGATCGCTTGCCCCACCGCCCCCACCGCCTTGTCGACCATGGCGTGGGTGTAGCGCCGTTCCACCTCCACCTGCGCAGGAGTCAGGGAAGCGTAATAGGGAGCCACCTCGCCGGTCACCGGCCCGCTATGGGTGTGCGAGCAATTCAACACGATGTGGTCGCGCGTCACCCCGAACTCCTGTTGGCTGCGGTCGGTGATAGCCTTCCCCCAATCGCGCCCGATTTTGACCAGATCGAACGTGACGAGCACAGATTTTGCGCCGGTCTCATCCTCGAGGGCGAGTGCAACGACGTACAGATTCTTCCGTATGCCCTCTGATGGTTTCACGCGCGATGAGTACCCGGCCATCCAAATTGGCTCCGTGGGCGTAATATCAACCTTGGCCACGCCAGCCTTCCAAGCGGCCTGGGCCTGCGCGCCTGCGGTGAGAGCCAAGCAGATAAACAGTGTTGATACCTTGCCGATGTGCATATCCCCTCCTCGGAATTAAGGATGTCCTTAAATCCCTGGGTACCTGTACTCACCCATGACTTCGCTTCGGGTACCGTGGTCGTTCGGGTGATCCCAATCTGCTCCCGCCGTGGGTAGTCTGACACGCTCAGCCTGTGCGCTGATCCGCCAGCAGTCTTGCGATGGCATCTTTCAAGAGCCTTTCACTGGGCGGCCCCACGAAGGAATCCGTTGGTTCGTATCCCCCCTCGGTAATGGCCTTATCGGTACAGATGTATACGGGGCCGAGCTCGCCGTATGCGGCTACTGCAAGGAAGTCATCAGGCCGGAGCCCCTGGGCATAGAGTTGATACTCTACAAAGCATTCGCCCGGCAGATGCAGAATGCGGGCGGGTCCCAGGCGATAGAGACTCACGTCGACCGTGGGCCGCACCTTCACACGGTTGTACCATGCCAAAGCTAACACGGCCTTCGTCCGCTCCCCATAGGGTTGATTGGGGTCTCGAAGCACTTCGCGAAGGTGAGATTCTGAAAAATCCGGCTCGGTGCGCAGGGCAAACCTGACTTCGTCAGTCTTCCAGGAAATACCAGAGCAAGGCTCCTTGCGGGTCGCCGCGATGGCTCCTTTCATGCCCTGATACATCCGCTCCGTCAATTGCACGCGGGCTTCCGGAGAACCATCGTTGTACTTCCCGGCGCCGATATTGCCGCCACAGCCGGTAAAGTAAATCTGCGGCACACCTTCTTCCTTCTCCAATTGCTCCCGAGCCAAGCCGGGGAAGTCCGGGGTCATATGCCCCTGACCATAGTGGCTTTGGGGGTGCGAGGCGTAGTAATGCAGCCGCGCGAGGGGCCGCTCCCGATCGAAAAAGGTGATGGTTCGCAGCCAGGGATCGATCAGGCCTTCCGGCGCGGCGATCAGTACGGGATCGGTCGAGGCCGTGTATCGCACTCCGATGGAGCCGTCCGGCATCGGGACGCGCCGGTTGGAGGTGACCTTCTCCACCTCCGCTTTGCCGCAACCAATGTGCGTCAAAGGCGTGAGGCGGTCCAGGGCATTGCGGGCGGCAGAGGAAACCCTTTCGGCAGCCAATTTGAGAAAAGCAAGATCCGTAATATGGGGAGGCGACGGCATCAAATCCAAAAGCATTTCGGCATCGGAGTCGTTCATGGGCGCATCGTGCTGGTGGATACAGTGCACCTCGACTTGCAGCTCATTCACGCCGAGGGCATCCGCAATTCCCCGGCGAAATAGATCGTGGGCGCCCGTGTGAATCTCACAATAGTCAAAGGCGCAGAGGCAGTAGCGGGTGCTCCCGTCCGACAAGATGATCCCCTTGGCCAGGAGCGGACTCTCTACGCTGGTCGCCACCGGCGGCTGGCAGTACTGCAAGGGGCTCCCGATGGGAGGCGTGATGTCACAGGAGAAGGCGGCCACGTTGAGCCCAGCGGTAGAAGCAGCGTTCCCGTGGGTGCTTGGGAACGATTTCGGGGCGCCCGCAGCCGCCGCCAGCGAAGACGCGCTTAGGCCCGCGAGGGCCTGTGCGAAACTACGTCGTGATATCTTGTTCATAAGGCAAACTCCGCTCCCCTCTTGTTTTGGTTTGAAAGTCCGTTCCATCCGCGTGCGTGGCAAGTATGCAGAGCGCCGCGGCGCGATGCTCCCCAGCGTCTCTTGGGTAAGAGTGAGATTGCTGACTTCCGCATAACCCTACCGCAGATGGGTAGGCTGGGTAAAGGCTCCATTGCCGGCTGAATCCCAGATGGCAAACCGAACCCACTTTTTGCCGGTGGCGTCAAAGGGGATTGAAAAGCGCTGGCTGCCGAAGGGCGCAAGTTCTGTTTCCGAAATAACTTTCCGGTCGACGGTCGTCCCATCGCTCCAAACCAACTCCACAAATTCCGGGGGGAAGGTCCATTCCGCGTCTGCTGTGAAAGTTCGCGTCGCGCCCGTGCCTTCAATGGCGTAATTCCGCAAGAGGACTTCGCCGGTGCTCACATAGAAATCGCCAGCCCGCATGGCGTGGAGAATCGGGCTCCAGTCCTCGTCGAAACCCGGAAGGTGAGCCAGCTTGACGTAATTCACGATCAGGTGCGGATAGGTCTCATCGTCCGGATATTTCAAATAGGTGTCACCCTCGGCTATCATGAACTTCGGGCCGGCCCAATTATTCATATCGTCCAGAACGCCGAAGCAGCGCTTCTCACAAATGCGGGGTTCGGATAGATCCACCGGCAAGGATTGGTAGGAGGCGCCCAGGAACCGGTCGCTTTTGAAATGGTCCCAAGCTCGCACCGCATCGGGGTAACCGGTGGAGCCTTTCGTCCGCGGGTGCGTCTGCCACATCAAACCCTGCTCGTCTTGAAGCAACTGCAATTCCTCCGCCGCCGAACCCGGGTGGTACACCTTGCCGTACTTGGGATCCTGCTCCGTAAAAGGCTGGCCGGCTTCCCGCACGCGGCTCCAATAGACAGGCTTGGGGAACACGAAGGTGTAGTGGCCGCCCAGGGCGCCGTCCGGCTCCTCACCCGGCATGATCAGGAAGCTACGATCGGAAAAACGGCGGCAGGCGTCGAAGTAATCCTTCTGCTCCCGGAAGCGAATGGGACCGGGATCTTTGGGGTGCAATTCGCTGCCGTGGAAATCCGACATCATCGCGATATTGATCCCCAGCCCGCGGAAGACCGGTAAAAAGCCCGGTTGTAGATCAAGAGTGCCTGCGTCCTCCAACATTTCGGTGAAGCGCGTGTGAAAATGGCTGACCATAACCTGGTAGCCCGGCAGCGGTTTGAAGGTGTCGTTGTGGGTAAAGGCCAGGACCTTGCCCTGCGTTGAGCGGCCATCGCCGGCACTCAAGTAATAATAAACCGGCATGCGCTGCCAGGTTCCCGGCGGAGCGTTGTAAAGCGCGAAGTTTCCCAGATTGCCACGCGATTCCGAGGCGCGCCGCCGCCACTCGTTCTCTGAAACTCCGAACGGCCGCTCCTCTTCTTCGTGCTCGGCCTGCCGCACGCCGGCGGAAAACGTCTGGTCGTCATCTTTGCGATACCAAACGTAGCCGAGGTTCAGCTCGATTTCGCGGGCGAAAAAGAATTTGTGGGAGGGCGGAAAGATGGCGAGTGACCCACCCGCAGTTTCCACAATCATCAGGCGGTTGCGGGCACGCAGGGCCACCGGGTCATTGTTGACACCCCCGCCAAATTCGTACTGCTGCCAGGTGCGGGACACGTCCTGCCAGACGACGCGTGGCGCAGTTTTGATGGCAAAACCCTTCAGACCTGCATTGTATTTGTAGGCCACGGAAGGCTCGTCGGTCTTGGCGATGGCCTCCTGGCGCAGAAGGTTAGCTCCGCGATAAACCGTGAAACGCAAATCTCCCGCAAAAATCCCCAAGGAGAGGCCGGGAAAAGTGATTTCCAGACGCGCCCCCTCGGTCTTCACCCGGCACCCGGTCACTTGGTAAGTAGCCGTGGCCCGGCGAATTTCCTGCGCTGCTCGCGGCAAGTTGAGATTGGTACCGGGATTTCCCGGAACCTCGAGCGGCGCATCCCAAAAAGCATTCCACTTTTCCCGTTCGATGACATCGGGCGTCAGGGCGATTCCCAGTGCGCGCATGGGCGCAGCTTGCTGCTCAGAAAGACGCCGCCGGCCGCTGACCACATCGAACTCTGGGTAAAGATTGCGCCCCAGCACCCTCCAAGGGTCCGGTCCTTTGCGAACCGCGAGTTCCCTCACCCAGGGCTGACCCTTCACCACGGCGAAGACGGCGCGCAACTGCTGGTCGCGCTCCCCCTGCCAGGAGACCTGCAATTCTCCAGCGACGACCTCGGCTTTTAACCCATCGAGCGGCTTATATTCGCGGAGGTCGCATTCCAAGCCTTGGCCCAGCGCCAGGCTGGATTCGAGAACCAACATCAAGACAAGCTGGTAGAATTTCATCGGGGCGGCCTTTCTTTAAGGCAATTCGAAGCAGCAATTTAACACCGGATCGCAATGCTGCGTATAAATCTTCATCCCGCGCGGCGGACTTCCTAAAGGTCGATTTTGAAGCGCCGGGCTTTAGCCCGGCATGTGCCTCGCGAATGTTTTTTGAATTCCTAACTTGTAGAATTCTCAAACGCCCACGTACCCCCTCACCCGTCCCGCCCCGGCTGATGAGGGCGCCGGCGGCGGTCCACCCTCTCCCCTCGGAGAGGGCTAGGCATCCTAAATCCCAGCCTTGTTCCAGGGGTCGCAGTTCCGCCGTGGCGGAAGAAGGTGGCCGACGTATGAGGCCGGATGAGGGGTTACTTATACGCGCGGGGCGTCGGAACAATTTATAACTTATGAATTAGAAAACATAAGGGCGGCGCTTCAAGTATCGTTACCTGCAACGCACATCAGTAGTTCCCGCCTGGAGTTTCGACTCTTAGGTCGAAGGAGGTTTGGGTCATGGTAAACCGACGTGATTTTTTGCAGACGGTCGCCATCGGGTCGTTGCTAGCCACGGGCAGCCCTGACATTGCTTGGGAAGTGGCCGGGTCAGATCAAAAAGGATGGTACGACCTTCCGATGCGCTGGGCGCAACTCGCCTTCGTAGAGGACGATCCGGGCAACTACGATCCCGCCTTTTGGCTGGACTATTTCCGCCGCAGCGCCACCGAGGCTACCCGCCCGTCACAAGACGTAAGCTGTCGGGTGTGAGCTGTCATCATTGTCGGGATCAAGGCAGGGGGTAGATGCTCAGTTCCTTCATCGGATAGTGTTTAAGATTACCGGTGATAAGAGTAAGTTGGTGGTGGATGGCGACCGCTGCAATGGTAGCGTCGGTGGTTGCCAGGGTAGTGCCTTTGCGGGCATAGTCACATTTCAGCAGGCCCGCCAAACGGGCAACTGGCCACACGATCGGAAAGTACTGCAAGCTCTTCGAGAAGTTCCCTCGTCCGAGTTTCCTCGTGGGACCGAAGACCGGCGTAGACTTCTGTCACGTTGATTGGACAGCAGGCCAGCAGGTGACCCCGTTCTAGGAGTGCTTTGAAGAGTTGGTCCCGGTTGTGCTTGCCGTTCAAAGCGTCAATAATGACACTCGAATCGAGAAGGTAAGTGGCCATGTTAGCGGGCTGTCACTTTCTCGAAGCGCTTCTCGTCCTGGCGGCGTAACTTGTCTACCCACTTCGCTGCTCCGCGTTTCAGCTCGGGATGATCCTTGTCTTTCCAGGAACCGGCGGCAGCTTCAAGGGCCTTGAGCTGGCCGAGGCGCATGAGCTCTTTTTCAGCGGCTTGGGTCAGGAATTTGCTCCGGCCTCGTTTGCCCACGATGATGTCAATTCGAGTTACCAACTGCTCAGGAATGACAATGTGAGTGCGTTTTGTGTTCACGATTCCTCTCCATAGTGATTTCTAAATCCCACTTTGAGTTTAACAAGAAGTGGGAGTATGTCAATGGAACATAAGACCTCGTGACGCGCTGGAACGCTCGGCAGATACCCGAGGGGCCCCGGGACGAGAGAGCCAATCCTTGCGGCGATTTTGCGTTACCACCCCCGTGCGGCGGCCTTAGAATAATACAATTGCGGCGTTGCCTCTGGCTGTCCATGCCCCGGAGGAGCGGAGATTTGAAAGCCAAAGACCCTTACTCTGCGTCTCAGCGCCTCGGCGGCAAGGATGCCGATTTTTCACGGCTTCTTGCGACCTGTGCTACGGCCTTCCACACACCTCGCGGGCTACTGGCGCACGGTTGCACCCCGGCTATACGCCTTCCAAAAAGGGAAACAAATGTTTCCTGGAAGCGCTACTATAATGACGCCCTCAATTCTCCGCGTGTGTTGGACCGGTTCTCATAGGCCGCAATACAACACAAATTGTTAAGAGGAAAAATATGCCCTTATGGTTACGGATCGCTCGACAGTCGCTCGGAGCAGCGGTACTTGCGGCCTTCGCATTGGGCCCGGCGCAGGCAGCGACGCTCCGCCTCGATGCCGCCAAGATTTACGAAGGCGCCGTGAGCAGTAACATTACCCTCTCACCAGATGGCGCGACACTACAACTGAAGTCAGGCGAAGTTTTCCAGGACGACGGGCCCGCCTCCGGCTTCTCCTATAAGCCAACCAGCGAGGAGCTTTCACCCGGCATCGACATTCGCAAGCAACTCCTGATTCCCGATCCCCGGGCGAGTAAGGCGGTCCTGATGGTGGGTCCCGGTGGCGACCTGAAAATCGAGGTGAACGGCCACCCCCAGAATCTCGGAGCACCCCAAAAGATATCCTACGGGGAATGGCAGGCGTACCCGATTGATCCGGCGGCACTCAAGCCGGGAATGAACGACATCGTCATCCGGGGCACCGGGATGGTCCGGATCGCGCACGCCGATGATTCTTACGAGGAATTGCCGCACCGTAGCGCGCGCAGCGCCGATGGGGGAAAGTCCTGGAATGTGGACCGCCTCGGTCCGGCGTGCAATGTCGCCGGAGAGTACTACGTCCGGGTGTATCTTGAGCACTTTCTCTCCCGCGGCTCCATCCTGCTGCCGGTGATGGATGTCGCCAACCTGGGGGGGAATCCGCTGGCGCCACCGCTTACCGCGCCCGGTCCGCTACGGGTCTCCGTTTCCCCTGCGCTCGACCCCAAGAGCGGCGTGACCCTTCGAGTGCGATCTGGAACGGCGTATGTGCCGAGCCCGAAAACGTGGTCGCAGTGGATGCCGCTCGATCGCGATGGCATTCTCAAAGCGCCGCGTGGCCGCTTTGTCCAGGTTGAGGTGGCACTCTCGACCGCGGACCCGCTGTTTACGCCCAAGCTGCGCGAGATGACTTTGACTACCGACCCCCAACTGGCGAAGGATTGGACGAAGGCCATAAAGGTGGTCGATTCCCACAATGAAGAAATCGTGCGCACCTCCATTCCCTTCCGCTACGAACCGTTCACGCAGCCGAAGCTGAAGGAACTGCGAGCGCGTTACCGGCTTGACGACGTCGTAAGCGGCGCGAAGACCGAACTCAACATCATCACCAAGCTGGCGGCCTGGTCATCACACCAATGGAAATGGCAGGAGTGGCACCTGGACCAATTCTATCCCGCCTGGGACGCGCTCGAAATCCTGAAAAAAGGCCCTGACGGCAAACCGGTCGGGGGTTTCTGCCAGCAATACGACCTTGTGTTCTTGCAGGCGTGCGAGAGTTTCGGATTCGCGGGCAGGGATATTTCCATCAGTTGCGGAAGGTTGGGGCGCCCGACCATCATTGGTCACGAACCGATGGAGATCTGGTCGAACCAATTCCGGAAGTGGATCTGGGTCGATGGCACGGCCGCCTATTACCCAGCAGACGGGGCCTCCGGCGTACCGCTTTCTTTGTATGAGGTGCGGCAGCGTCAGCTCCGTGTGCTTCGCGGCCAACCAGTGGAACCCACGCGGATCGTGCATATCGCGGATGTGGACCCGAAGCTCCAGTGGCGCGGGCTGGATGTTGACATGTCGTTCGCGGAATTGCGGCTTATCCCAAGGAGCAATTTCCTGGAGCAGAAGTGGCCCTTGCCGCTCAACAATGGCAAAGGCGGTTGGACCTGGAACGGATTTGACGTCTGGACCGATGCGGACGTGCCCGCCGAACTGCTCTACCCGAACCTGGTCACGCGGCACGGCAATTTCGAATGGACGCTCAACCAGGCCCACTTCGCTCTTGAACCCACCTCGAACGCCGGGCGAATTCGTGGTCCACCTGGACACCGAGACCCCCGGGTTCGAAACTTTTCTGGCCGAGATCGATGGTGGTGAGAAATCCTCAGTAAAGGCAATCTTCCCTTGGAAGTTGCACGCCGGACGAAATCGCTTGAAGGTCTGGCCGCGCAACAACGCCGGACGCGACGGGATTGCCAGTTGGATCGATCTCGAAATGCCCCGGATGTAATCCTGAGTTAGATTTGTTGTAGCCGCTACCAGCTACTCAACCGGAGGAATGCGGACCAGGTCCACGTGCCGCCGACCGCTGCCGGGAATTTCGGTAAGGCAGTAGGTCGAACCATCCTTGCCCACCGCAATCGAGTTGACGAGGCCAGGTCGCCCGCCGTCGCTGAAGAAAACCGCGCCGTGATCGGCGTATTTCACGGCCGGAATATCGTAGGTTATCAGGTGTAGGTCCTCAATCGGTTCCCCCCGTGCTCCTGGCCTTGCTCCCGGTGGCCGCGCGTACACAACGACACGCCTTCCATTCTCGACGATGGCGCCTTCCGTCAGGTAATACAGGGTGTGACCGTCCGGCCCGAGCGTTAAGCTGAGATAGCCGTAATGGAAATCATCGTACATACCACTTCGCATGGTGGCTTCTGACGCAATGCGCTGCACCACATCCACTCGCTCCGCCCGGGGATCGAACCGGAACACATAGCCGGAGCGTCCGTGAATGGCGTAGATGGCGTTTTCAGGAGCGTACCAGAATGCCTGCCGCCAGTTGTATCCCATGTCTTGTCCAGACAAGGGATCCCAGGCGCCAAAATAATCCTTCCGCAGGTTGTCTCCCTGGACGGTCTCAATGGCATCGCGATCGTAGCTATAGCGCAGGATATCGCCATCGGCGTTGGTGAAATAGACGGAGCCATCCCGCGGATCGACCGGCAGCGCCCGGCACAGAACCCGACGCGTCATCTGACCATTCTCTCCATCTCTGTACAGGGGGCCGAGGTTCTTCAACTCGCCGGACTTCAGGTCAAGACGCAGGAAATAACCGGAAGGCCAAGTGAGACCGTAAAGCCGGCCGCGCTGGGTATCCATGCTCATCGAAATGATTCCCTGCCCTGCCGGCGCTTTCCCCAGGTTCTCGAATTTTCCGGAGTTCATGTCGTACGAAAGAAAGTGGCCGCCGGGATAAGGCTTGTATCCGGGCGGGGGCGGCGCCATAAGTTCCAGGCCACCTTGCACGCTGTACCAGTCGACGTGGGTAGCGAAGTAGAGCTTTCCGTTGGATTCCACAAAGTTCACGTGGCTCTTGCCTTGCGGAACGGTCTTGAGGCCCTTTTCCCCAGCCGCTTCGGTCAGGTCGCCCAGGTGCTCGATCTTGTCCGTCGAGGGATCGTACGAATACATCTGCGCGCCTGTGTCGATCGTAGCCGCGCAAAGGACATAGTAGATCTTGCCATTGCTCGCGGCTAACATCCCGTTGAAGGTTCCGTTCGAGAGTTCGAAACCGGAGTCCAACCCACGGGCGGTCAGGCGCTTCATGGCAGGATCCTGTCCCCTCGCCGCCGGACCGTGGCAGAAGGCGCAGAGCGCTAGAAAAGCGATGAGCGTGCCTAACCTTCTAAACATGTCAATACCTCCAAATCTGGTTTGGGCTGTGCATTTCTCGTCTCTGTGCCACGCGCGGACAGTAACCTGCGGAACTTCTTCAGGAGCACGAGTGTAGCGCTGCTGCCTGCTAAATTAGTTCGTAGGCGACCCCCTCACCCGTCCCGCCCCGGCTGATGAGAACGCCGGCTGCGGTCCACCCTCTCCCCCAAAGGGGCGAGGGCTATAGATTCAAATCAACCTCCTTCCCTCCTCCGAGTAGATTCAAATTAACTCCGCCCTTGGTCGCCGCGGCAACAGCGGGGCCGGGGGTGAGGGGGTTGTAGGATCCAGCGGAGAACCACTCTGCGCAAGGACTTTTCACTTTTGCCTTTTACACTTTGCCTTTTGCCTTGCCCTTGCATCTCCGCCACGTCCTCCCCGCCCCCTCCACCGCTACGGCGTTACCTTCAAGATCCCCTGGAGCGGAATTTCCGCCGACGACTTGCCCACCATGATTTCAAAGTCGCCCGGCACCACACGCCATTGCATGTCGATGTCGAGTAACTGGAGATCCTCAGGGGTAAGGGTCAGCGTCACAGACTTGCTTTCGCCCGGGCCCAGCGCCACTCGCTCAAACCCGTGCAGTTGCTTGATGGGTGTGGAGACGGGGGCGAACTTTTCATGCGTGTAGAGTTGCACGGTCTCGACGCCCGCGCGGTCGCCGGTATTCTTGACGTCCACGCTGACGCGCGCCTCGCCTCCGGAACGAATCATGGGAGGATCGATGCGAAGATTACTATACTCATACTTGGTATAGCTCAAGCCATAGCCAAAGGGATACAGCGGCGTGCCGGGCATGTCCACGTAACCTCGGTTCTTGGTCCATGACTGGCTCATCCAATACTCCTTGGAGGGCTTATAGTTGTAGTAAGCGGGCAACTGGCCGGAGTGGCGGGGAATGGTGATGGCCAGGCGGCCGCTGGGGTTGTAATTACCAAACAGAACGTCAGCCACCGCGGTGCCTCCCAGCTCACCGGGCCGCCACGCTTCGACAATGGCCGGCACGTGCTCCGCAGTCCAGCGAGTGGACAGCGGCCGGCCGTTGACCAGCACCACCACCGTGGGAGTGCCGGTTTCGTAGACGGCGCGCACCAGGTCTTCCTGGACGCCGGTCAAATCAAGGTTGGCGATGTCGTGCCCTTCACCGTCCGTGGGCGGGTCCTTTTCTTCGTCCACATCATTCTGACCCTGGTTTTCCCCCACCACCACAATCGCCACCTCGGCATTCTTGGCGGCGCGGACGGCTTCGGCGAATCCGCTCTTATCATCGCCCAACACCGTGCAGCCCTTCACCGCGGTCACTTTGGCTTGCGGACCGGCGGCGGCTTTGATGCCTTCCAGAATGCTCACCACGTGCTGCGGAATCGCCTTGGGCGAATAATCGCCCAGTTGATTCATCAGGTTGTCGGCGTCCGGACCAATCACCGCCACCGACTTCAGGCCCTTTTTGAGGGGCAGCACACCCTTCTCATTCTTCAGCAGCACAATGCCTTCGCGACCCGCGCGCAACGCCAGATCCTGGTTCGCCTGCGAATGCACGATGCTGGCGGCGCGGTCCACGTCGACGTAGGGATTCTCA
The DNA here is from genome assembly GCA_963804995.1 of uncultured Acidobacteriota bacterium. GTDB lineage: Bacteria > Acidobacteriota > Terriglobia > UBA7540 > UBA7540 > Bog-366. The sequence continues at coordinate 571,874 of CAWDSK010000005.1, read as the reverse complement.
AACAGGCCCAATTGGAACTTCAATTTCAGCACGCGGCGCAGCGCCCGATCCACAAGCGCCATCGGCACCATGCCTTGTTCCACCGCCTCGACCAGGGGGCCCATGTAGGCGGGTTCATAAGTAATGTTCAAATCGACTCCAGCCTTGAGCGCCAGCGCCCCGGCTTCTTTCTGAGTGGGAACGATCTGCTCGTATTGCAATGTTGAGAAGCCGCCGCCTTCGCTTTCCACGACGCCCTCGAAGCCGATATCCTTGCGAAGAATATCGTTCATCCATTTCACCGAGCCGTGGGAGGGGACGTCTTCGACTTCGGGATAACCCGCCATCACGCCCAGCCCTCCGGCTTTGGTGATCGCACCAATCCAGGGCCACATATCGTTCTCACGCAGGGAGCGTTCGGAAACTTCAATCGCCCCGCGCTCCAGTCCGGCGGCAGGAGAGCTTTGCGTGGGGAAATCCGTCAGCACTGCGATGACCGTGTCCGGGCTGGCCAGGTTGGTGCCCTGGGTGCCATGCACGATCTCCTCACCAATCCGCATGTAGAGATAGGGATCTTCCGTGTAGGCTTCCTCGTTTCGACCCATGCGGGGATCGCGGTCCAATTCCATCACCAGGGTGGAGAGCATGTGGATGCCGATGGAGCGGGATTCCGCAGCCGCGGCTGCGTAGATTGCTCTCACCAATTCCAGATCGAACGAGCTGCCAATCGCCAGGCCCTCCGGGAAAATTGTTGCCCCGGGATACATGGCGCCGTGCGTTCCCTCCTCATCTTGCATCACGGGGATTTTCAGCCGCGTCTGGGTGACCGCGATCTTCTGGAGCTCGTTGAAGTACTCCGCATAGTGGCGGGCATTCCCGTCACGCATGACTTCATTGGCGAGGGTAAAGAATCCGCAGGCCGGACCAATTTCATTGGTATAGGTTCCGGCGGTGAATCGCTTGCACGCCTCGCGCTTTTCGGGAATGGTCTTTCCCAGATCATCCACGTAAACACAGGGCAAATTAAGTTGGCCGACCTTTTCTTTAAGTGTCATGCGGCTCATCAGGTCATTGACACGCTCCTCAACCGTCCGCGTGGGGTCGAGGTAGATAGGCTTATCATTGCCGGCTTGTGCAAAATACACGCCGCATAGGGAGAACAGCAGAGCCGTCACGAGACTGCCGATCATAAGCAGCTTTTTCGATAACATTGAATACCTCCAGGGGGCCAAGTGTGGATTTACGCTGATAATGAAATCAGTGAATGGCGCCGTTTCAATCGTTGAGATTTAACCGCTAAGCACCTGCTTCTGTCTATAGCAATTCTTCTGCCGGGCAAAGTCTCCCGGCGTTTTACCGGGGTCATTCTGTGTTTTCCTTGACAAACAATCTTCGGGAACGTATACGGGGGACGACTATTGCGTCAGGCGAGGAGTAATTCATGCATAAAAGAGTTGTGATCTTGATAGCTGCACTTATAGCGTTCGTATCAGGCGCAGCAGGACAGCAGAAGAACATACTGCAATACCAGTCCACTTTCCTGCGTGTGGAATTAGCGCCGGACCAGCCTGCTTTTGTAGCCCTGGCGGTGGATTCACTAGGCAAGAGCAAGCTTAGCCTCAGCGCACTCCGGCCGCCGGCCAAAGCGAAGACAACCTACGTGGTGCGTCACGTAGGCACGGCCTTTGAGTATCGCCCCTCCGGCGACTCGCCCGGAACCCAGCCCGCCTGGACCTTCGAGTTTTCCGCCCAGAAAATTCACCTGCGCTCACATTTTGCCGAGGGGAATCCCCCTCCCCCGTTGGTGCTGAACTTTGATTCCTACCTCAACCATGCCACGTTGTTGGGCTATATCAACGATGACGGCAGTGTCCGCCTTCCCGCGCTTCTGAATCTGCCCGATCAGGGAACCTTCCGAATCTCTTCCAGTCCCGCACAGGGATTGGCGCTGGGGTACGACGCCTTCCGGAATGTTGAGGAGCCGTCGCCCGACAAGCCGCCGTCTAAACAGGAGGGCGACTACGTGAAGGTGACCTTTTCCCCGGCCTCCGCTGCCAGGCCCGACCTCGATTACACCCTGGATGTGGTGGCGATTTATCCCGGCCCGCCGGAACTGGCGCGCGACGCGCGCTTTGACGGATTCCGCCGCAACTGGATCGATATTTTTCAACTGAACCCCCGGTTACGCGTGCTGGCCAACAACGCGGCCAGCGATCCGTGTGCCTTCACCTTATTCGAATATTCCTCCATGGCCGAGCGCACTCCGCCCCTCGCGCCAGGGCTGACCGCACTGGACCTGCTCCACCAGACTCTGGACCGTTACCTCAGCGGGATGAAGGCATACGGTATGGCGGGATTTATGCCCAATGATGCCAAGACTCGTTACGACTACCTGGATAGCTACCCCTCACTGTTGATCGCCGCGTGGGATTATGTCCGGGGCAGCAATGATGTTGTGTGGCTCGAAAAGAACTATCCGGGACTGAAGGGCTGGGCCACCAGGATGCTCGCCATGGACCGGGAGGGAAACGGGTTGCTGGAATACCCGGCAAGCGGCAACTCCGGCTCCTGGCCGGAGGAACTCACGTTGCGCCCGGCGAACTGGTGGGACGACGTGGGCTTTGCCCATGAGGACGCTTACTCCAATGCCCTCGCCTATCATGCCTTGCTGGGAATGGCGGAAATGGCCCGGCGTGCCGGCAAGCCAGAAGATGCACAGCTTTATGCCTCTCGCGCCCAGAAAATCCACTCCGTCTATTTCAACACCTTCTACAATCCTGCCACGGGAGTGCTGGCCGGCTGGCGCAGCGCCGACGGGAAGCTGCACGATTACTACTTCCTGTTCGTGAATGGCGCGGCCATCATCTATGGCTTGGTTCCCCAGGATAAAGCGAATCAGATCATGGACCGCCTGCTCGCCAAGATGAAAGAGGTGGGCTACACACATTTTGAATACGGCCTGCCCGGCAACCTGGTGCCCATTCGGCGGGAGGATTACGCCCATCACATCCTGGCTTCGGGTGGGGGTGTAAAAGCGGACGGCTCCGATGGCTTCCAGATCTACCAGAATGGCGGCGCCTCCGCGTCCTTTGCCTATTTCACCCTCCAAGCGTTATACCAGTTGGGTCGGCGCCAAGAGGCCGATGCCATCCTGTTCCCCATGCTCCGCGGATTTGAAAAAGGCGGCTTCCAGGGGTCAGGCCCGAATGGCAAGAGCTACGATTGGAAAGCCTGGGACGGGACACCCCATGGCTACGAAGGTTTGCTCGTGGACGGATACCAGGCACTGCTGACTGTGCTGTCGCGTTGACACCCAGCAGGGAGAATCTAAGGTCCATTTAAGTGTTTGCATACGAACTGTCGCCCCCTTAGACTCAGGGCCGGGCGTCGGAAAATGGCGTTTGCGCTGTCATTGCTGACGCTTTATTTCCGTGTCAGCACCACCCCGGCGCTCAGCGCGCCACCCCTCCTCATCTGAGGAGGGGAGTTACTTAGGAACTCCCCTCCTGATTCAGGAGGGGTGGCGCTCCGAGCGACGGGGTGGTTACAGAGGGTAGCGCGCCGAGCCCCGATAGCGCGTTATTTCCAAATTGATCATCGGGGCCGAGCGCCGGAGTGGTGCGCTCCGGGCGCCAGGAGGGTGAACATGGTTGGGAAGGGCGGATGCAAGGGCTGGCGGCTTCTCGTAACCCTGGCGGTTGCAGTGTTGGGGATTTCGACCCTGGGAAACTGGCGGGCAGCGCGCGCCGCCAGCTCGCCGCACGACTCGCCGTGGGCCGAAACGAGCATCTGGGGTTCACAATCGTTGCCGGAGGTCCCGGATAGTGGCGATGCCGCAGCCATTGAAGTGGGCGTCAAGTTTCGGGCCCATGTGAACGGCTGGATTACAGGTATCCGCTTTTATAAAGCGGACGCGAATACGGGCAGCCACGTGGGAACCCTGTGGTCAGAAACCGGAGCCAAACTGGCCAGTGCGGCGTTCACGGGTGAGACCGCCTCAGGCTGGCAGCAAGTTACGTTCTCCCGGCGCGTAGCTGTCAACGCCGACACAACCTACGTTGCCTCATATCATACGGACACAGGGCACTATTCGGCAGACCCTCTTTACTTCGTCGCGGGCCGCGATAACGGAACGCTCGAAGTGCTCCAGAATGCGGCGGACCGAGGGAACGGCGTCTATGAGTACACGGCCCAAAGCACCTTTCCTTCTAAAACCCAGAAAGGAACAAACTATTGGGTGGACGTGGTGTTTGTGCCCTCGCATGTTCCCAAGGGGGACACCTATCTTCCCTGGGAAGGTGGTTCGGCCTACTACAAACAGTGGTCGAACGGCCCTTCGCCCAACGGTGATCCGAACTATTTCCCGCTGGGCGTCTGGTATCAGAATTCTTCCGACGCCGAGGCCTACAAGAAACTCGGCATCAACCTCTTCGTGGCGCTGCCCCGGCGAGCTTCAGAAAGCGAACTGGCTGCTGCCGGGATGGGAGTTTTTTACTTAGGCGTGCACAAACAAATGGAGGTTGCCGACCAGCGCAACAAAATCCTCGCCACCTGGGGGCCCATCACCAAAGCCTGGGGCCAGATTGATGAACCCGATAACGCGCAGGAACTCGAGGAGGGACAGGGATACGGTCCCTGCGTTCCTCCACCGGAAGTCATCGAGGTCTACAAGAAGTACAGAGAGAACGAACCGACGCGGCCGGTGTACCTGGGCGTGGGGAAGTCGGTGGATGACTTTACTCAGAAGCACTACCGGCACCCGCTGCGGGGCGTCTGCAACGGCCGTTACGAAGATTACCCTGTCTACATCCAGGGCTCGGACATCGTCTCTTACGATAGCTATCCGATCAATGTCTCCAAGCCCTTGTGGTACGTGGCCAAAGGGATGGATGAATTAAGGGCGTGGGCCAATTACCGGAAGCCCGTCTATGAGGCTGTGGAGACGACGGCTATCGCCACCAACGCCGGCAAACCGACGCCTGAGCAGGTTAAGTCAGAGGTGTGGATGCTGATTATCCATGGGGGCCTGGGAGTCATCTACTTTTGTCATATCATCACCCCTAAGCTGGATCCCGCCGGCATGCTCCATGATCCGGCCATGGCGGATATGGTGGGTGCTCTCAACCGCCAAATCTCCTCCGTCACCCCCGTGCTCAATACGCCTTCGGTCGCCAATGGCGTGCGAGTCTCCTCGTCGAATGGAAACACGCCCGTGGACATGATGCTCAAGCGGTGGCAGGGCAACACCTACATGTTTACTGTCGCCGCGCGTGCCGGTGGGCCAACGACCGCCACCTTCACGCTGCGCGACTTCCCCCCGCATGCGACCGCAGTCGTTCTGGATGAGAACCGGCAGATTGAGATTACGAATGGTACTTTTCAGGACGACATTCGCAAAGAGTACGAGGTCCATATTTACAAAATGGACTTTAATCCGGTCATATCGGGAGCGCGCCCGTGATGACTAAACCGCTAATCAGCGCACAAGTCAGAAAATGAGCCCCAGGCCATTGAAGGCGACTAGTGCGGACAAATGAGGAAAATTGGCCTTGACTCCGCAGCCGCCGGTGCTAAGATTGTGACAAATTGTCGATGTTAGAAAGACTGCCTGTCTTCCAAGCGGTAGTTGGCTAAGTAAGCTCACGAAATTGTAGGATCTCAGGGTCTCAGGTGCAACCAGGACAGAGCAACGGAAGGCGGATGATGTTCATCCAGGGGGTCTCCATATCCCTCGCGCCTAACCGCAGATTGAATAGGCAGCAAGCGGAGTTTGTGGCGCTCGGTGGCTTCACGGTGGACGTTGGGGGCTTTTTGTCACTTGCGGTCTCGTCGGCATCTTTATTCTTTGAAAAGGAGAATCGCTATGGCAGAAGAAAACGAAAAGGTAATTGAGAGGGACCACGAACCCAAAAAAGGGGCGCCAGAGGTTAAGAGCTTATCCGTAAATAATAGTTGAAGCCTGCTACAATTTGATGCATGATTATGACCCAAGATGCCGCAGATAAAATCTTGGGAAGTATCCGACGAGTTTTGGGTGAAAGTCGAACCGCTGATTCCCGTTCGACAGCGGTCGAAAGGTCGAAAGTATAGACGGAAGCCGGGGGGTGGGAGGAAGCCGATGCCGGCGCGCCGGATCTTCTCGGCCATTGTGTATGTGCTACGCACGGGGTGTCAGTGGAGGGCCTTGCCCAAGGAATTCGGCAGCGCGAGCGCGATCCACAAGCATTTTCAACAGTGGCAGCGGGCGGGTTTCTTTCTGGCGCTGTGGCGGTCGGGGCTGGCTGAGTACGATGATCTGGAGGGCATTGCCTGGGACTGGCAAAGCATCGACGGGGCCTTGGTGAAAGCCCCTCTGGCCTTGGCGTGTGTGGGACCGAATCCCACGGATCGGGGAAAAAAATGGGCGCAAGCGAAGTTTGTTAGTCGACGGGCGTGGCGTCCCACTGTCGCTCGCCGTCAGCGGAGCCAACGTCCATGATGTGAAGCTGCTGGCCACCACCCTCGACCAGGTGGTGAGAGCGCGACCGGCGCCGAGACCGAGAAAGCCCCAGCACCTCTGCGCCGATGCGGGTTACAAGGGATCCCGCGCTCGGCAAGCGGCCACGAACCGCCACTACCGGCCGCATATCAAGCAACGGCGAGAAGAGATGAAAGCAAAGCTCCTCGTCCCCGGTTACAAGGCGCGCCGCTGGGTGGTCGAGCGGACCCATTCCTGGCTCAACCGATACCGTAAGGTGTTGGTGAGCTTTGAAAAGACCGAGGAAAGCTACGTCGCCCTACTAACCTTAGCCGCGGCCATGATCTGCTGGCGACAGACGATTATTATTTACGGATAAGCTCTAAGAACCAGCTCGCCGACAAGGAAGTTGAAAAGGTCGTCGGGGGCGTACAGCCAATTGATTACTAGTCAGGCGACCCTCCAGGGCGCAAAGGTCGAAATGGTTGGTGCCGTTTTCCCGGCCGTTGGCCTGAGGTTTAACGGAACTCGTTCTCCCACACATCTTGGCTGCGCCCGCGCCGCCACAATCGCATCGCGCTGGAAGGGCGGCAAAGCCTGCCCCGAGGTAAACGAAGGGGCCGGAAAGCGAGCCCTGCGCTACCTCTGACGCCCCAAGGCCTTCATGATTGTTCCCTTGCCCCACGCTTCCAACCACGGGCTGAGGAATCCAGCTAGTGTGGTGCCCCGTGTTAGAGTTGACAATGGGTAGAACCCCCTCACCCGTCTGGCCTCGGCTGATGAGAACGCCTCGGCCAGCCACCCTCTCCCCCAAAGGGGCGAGGGCAAGAAAATTAACTCTCCCCTCGCCCCTTTGGGGGAGAGGGGCTGGGGGGTGAGGGGGTCGGGACAGCCTTGTCAAATATTAACCGGGACACCACGCTAGAGCTGTAATCGAATTAGATCACTGCAAAACGACAAATATCTGTCACACTAGTCCTCCCTATTAAATCCGGAGGAACCTCGATCAACTTGGCCCCCATCATCAATGCCCAGGGACTATCGAAGCGATACGGGATCACCTCCCTATTCCAGAACATTTCCTTCACCGTGTCGGAGGGCGACCGGATTGGCCTGATTGGGCCGAACGGGTCAGGCAAGTCGACTCTGCTGGAGATTCTCTGCGGGCGCGTAAAACCGGATAGTGGCGAGGTTGCAACGCGCAAACGCAGCAGGGTCAGTTATGTCCCACAGGTGGCCGAATTTGCGCCAGGGGAGACGGTCAGGTCGGTCGTCGAGAAGGCCCTTGAACGGACCGCAGCACCCCAGGCGGAGCGGGTGTCCCGCACCGCCGAGGCCCTTGGCCGCGCCGGTTTTATCGACTTTGAAACCCCCACCACCGCCTTGTCAGGTGGCTGGCGCAAACGCCTGATGATCACCGAGGGACTGGTCGAGCGGGCAGACATCCTGCTTCTCGATGAGCCCACCAACCATTTGGACTTTGCGGGGATTCAGTGGCTCGAATCCGTGCTTCAGAACGCAGCGTTCGCGTGCGTGGTGGTAAGCCACGATCGTTACTTTCTTGAGAATATTGCGAGCGAGGTGGTGGAGCTTAGTCGCGTCTATGTGGATGGCTTGTTTCGGGTCAATGGGAACTACAGCAGGTTTCTTGAGAAGAAAGAAGAGTACCTCACGGCGCAGGGGAAGCGGCAGGAAGCCCTTACCAATCGCGTGCATACGGAACTGGAATGGCTGCGCCGGGGTCCCCGGGCCCGTCGGACCAAGGCCAAGGCGCGCATCGATAAAGCCCACGAACTGATCGGCGAGTTGGCGGACCTGAACGCCCGCCGCCGCACTGCTACCGCCAAGATTGACTTTTCCGCCACGGACCGCCAAACCAAACAGTTGATCGCGCTCGATGGCGTTGCCTACACCATCGCTGGTCGCACCCTGTTGCAAGGCCTGAATTTTATCGTCAGGGCGGGAATGCGCGTGGGGCTGGTGGGACAGAATGGGAGCGGCAAGACCACACTCCTCCGTCTGCTGCGCGGCGACATTCAAGCTACCAGCGGCGAGATTCGCCGGGCTGAGGCGTTGCGGATAGTCTACTTCGACCAAAATCGCGAGCTTGACCCTGACCTTACTTTACGCCGAGCCCTGGCGCCGGATAGCGATTCGGTCGTTTATCAGGAGCAGGTGATTCACGTCGCCTCCTGGGCGGCAAGGTTTCTCTTTGACCCGGACAACCTCAGTCAGACGGTGGGCAGGCTTTCCGGAGGCGAACGGGCGCGTGTCTTAATCGCACAGCTTATGCTCCAACCGGCGGACGTCCTGTTGCTGGATGAACCCACCAACGATTTGGATATCCCGACTCTGGAAATCCTGGAAGAGAGCCTGCTGGAATATCGTGGGGCCCTGGTGCTGGTCACGCACGATCGCTTCATGTTGGACCGGGTCTCAACCGTGGTGCTGGGCCTGGATGGTTTGGGCGGAGCGGAACGCTTCGGCGACTACTCACAATGGGAAGTTTGGCAGCGCGCGCAGCAAGCGAAAGCCGCACGCAACGTCGCGGCCAGTGCCCCCCACACGCCCGTCGCTCCGGACGGCGCCCCGCCCGCCGCGGCAAAACGGAAGCTCTCCTACCTTGAGGCGCGTGAGTTTGCCGCCATCGAAGAAAAGATCGCCGAGGCTGAACTGGAGCTGAACGCCTTGCGCGCGACACTGGAAGACCCCGCCGTCATGAGCGACGCCTCACGGCTTCAGATCACATGCGCACAGATGGAAACGACCCAGAAGAAAGTGGATAAGCTGTATGCTCGATGGGCTGAACTGGAACAAAAGCAGGGCTAATCAGAATCCGTCTCCACTGATGTGAAAGGCCGCAAGGCGACAATCATCAATCTCAAGAAGCACAGCGCGGCGGAGCCGCAACCAAAAGAGAATCATAGCCCTCTCCGCAGGGGAGAGGGTGGACCGCGGCCGGCGTTTTCACCAGCCGGCGCGGGACGGGTGAGGGGTCACTTTCGGGAAGTAGCACAGGGCGCTTGGGGAGGACATCAAAGACGTGCTGGTTACCCGGTCGCGGCGGCATGAGAGACACATCCCGCTCGAAAAACACCTGAGCGCCAGCGGAAAGCTTCGAGGCTAGTGTGGTGTCCCGTGCTAGAGTTGACAATGGGTAGAACCCCCTCACCCGTCTGGCCTCGGCTGATGAGAACGCCTCGGCCAGCCACCCTCTCCCCCAAAGGGGCGAGGGCAAGAGAATTAACTCTCCCCTCGCCCCTTTGGGGGAGAGGGGCTGGGGGGTGAGGGGGTCGGACAGCCTTGTCAAATATTAACCGGGACACCACACTAGCTACCACGTCGAATTGAGGTCGAGTGCGGAGAAATCCAGGCTAAATGTCTGGATGGCTGGCGGCGAGGATGCGGACTTGATTACCGAATTGGAAACCCCGGCTGTCCCACATGTAGCTCAACGCGGCCCTAAGCGGCCTTTGTCCCACCAATATCTCCACTTACCGGCCTCCGGGCTTGGCGGATGGCGGGTGAACTTCCGGGAGCGTAGCGGAAACCTCCTTCACCTTGCTTTTTCCCGCCAGATCTCCGCCCGGCAATTCGAAGATCACGCGCTGCTCTTCTTGTTGAGTCGAGAGGGTCAGGTGCACTAGCGAAACTTCCCCGCCCGGGCTCGACACCGCGATGCGTGTTGAATTTCCATGTTTCACCAACAACGTCAGGCAGGGGTGATCGACTTTCACCGCTACGCCTGCGCCCAGTGCGGCAGTGCCGGGCCGGTAAAATACAATCTCCGCGACACCGGTCTGGTCGTTGATCACGGCCTGCTGCGCTGTGGTGTTGGTGATCACGCGTACGGGCGGGTGCGCCACCCATGCCGCAAGCTGCTGTGCATTAATGCCGGGCAGAACGGCATAAGCATATTGCGCGTCTTGCGGATGCACGCCATGGTCAATCCAGAGTGCAAACACTTGTTCAGTTGCCGGAGTCGGCGGATTCGACGTGCTGATCGACTTCCAATCGCCGGATTGAGGTCCGACTTTGACGCTGGCGTCTGTGGGTCCGAGGAATGCATAGCCGACGTCGTCATGCAGCACCCACGACGTTTGCGGCACTTTCGATTCACCCGCCCCAACCTCGTGCCCATCGATCAGCACCGGCCCATGCAGCAGCGTCTGGTTCAAGGTCGTTCCGATGGGCGCATCGCGCGTGGAAGTAATACCGGCCCCCAGCGCCACAATCTCGCGGTCAAAAAAGAACCATGCTTTCTGGCCGTGCGTTAAGGCCTTAAACAGGGGAACGAGGGGCTGGGTTTCGCTTTCGCCGAAGACCATGGCGGCGGCGCCATAGGCGCCATCGGAGACTCCCCCGACGAAGGGCTCCGGCTGCCGAACGTCTTTGGTGAACGCATCGGTCGTGTGCGGAGAAGTCACGCCGGGCAAACGACCCCAATCCAGGACGGGGAAAATATCCTTATATTCATCGCCGCGCCGGACAATCCAGGTGGCGCCGAAGGGGAGCCAGCACCCTTTCACGTTCTCACCGTTGATGGTTTCTGTACCCACGGTCCGGTTGGAAATCATTTTGACGGACATGTAATACGCGTCGCGCTGGTGCGTCATGAAATCGGAGTTCCAGAAATACCGGTTGCCCACAAAGCTGGCCGGGGCTCCGGACCCTCGAATGTGTTCCTTGAGCGCACCCAACTCGGCGGCACGCTCCGGCAGCAAGGCGGCAAGTCCATCGCACGCCGCCTCGAATTCCACGGCCCCTTCTGAGGCATCTCTTCGGACCAGAGTGCGGCCGTAGGCGCTGTAATCGAGCAACTTGCCGCGAATCATATGCCCGCTGCCCTCCAACAGGTGATCAGCGAGCAAGGAAAGCTTTTCAGGCGTGAAGGCGTAACGGGTTCCTGCAAGGAGCACGGCATATTTGCACGTATCGACCATGAAGTCGTGGCCATATCCGCCGTTGTAGAGTTGCGGACCGTGTTGGTGAAAACTGAAATCCCGTTGAATGCCTTCGCCGGTGTTGATGCGGATTTCCCTCTGGATCGCTTCACTGCCTGCGGCAATGTCCTCGGAGGAGCGCGCCAGTATCCCGCGAATCAGTTGTTGCTGTGCGAACCAGACCAGGTTTTGCACCGGTGGCATAGCGGGGATCGACTTCCGTTGGACACGGTGTAGTAGGTCAAGCCCTGACGGAGAAAGTCGGCCGGCAAAACATCTTCGAGCGGCACCAGGGTGCGCGTAAGCAGCAGCGGCTGACCGATGGTGTTCTCCCACCACATGGTTCAAGACGGGATGCCTTTTCGTATACCAGTACGGGAGCCCGTGCTCGACTCCCTCCAGCATCTTCGCGGAGTGATAGTCCGGGCTGGCGGGGCTCGCGTAGGCGCTTGCCATCTGGGCCAGCCGGCCCAAGTGCGCATTATTCCAGCCAGGCTGGCCGCCCTCGTACTCGATATCAGGCCAATGCCCGTCCGCCGCCTGGGATGCAAGCCACTCCTTGGCGCGCGGGTAGTTGGGTTCGCGCGCGTCGTGCGAGTAGTTGGGATAGTTGGGCGTGGCGATTTGCACCTTCAAGCGCCGCAGGATCAACGCCAGTTCATCCGCGACGGGCTCCGCCGAGGGGGAAGCCACAGGCTTGGCCTGTGGTCGTCCTACCGGGCGTGAAGCTCCCCAGGTTCCCACCGACGCCAGAATGCACGCCGATATGATGAAGATGATGACGCATTCACATGACGAACTTTCACGGTATACACTCATTGCTTGTCTCCTCCCGGTGAATTGCTGTGGCCGGGACGGTCTGCATGCGCCCCGCTGCTCGGCGCGCTTCAGCGTCGCTGAACGGCCGGGTAAGGCAAGCCCTTAACCCGCCCTATCAGTCGCTGACCGCCGCGCACCCTTTTACCAGCGGACGGGAACTTCCATCACTTGGCTTTTTCCCGCCATATCTCCGTCCGGCAATTCGAAGGTCACGTTCTGCTCTTTTTTGGGGGTCGTGAGAGTCAGATGCACCGTAAAGAACTCCCCGCCCGGACTCGACACCGCGATGCGTGTTGAATTTCCATGTTTCACCAACAGCGCCAGGCACGGGTGATCGACTTTTACCATCAACCCTGGCATCAGCACTACGCTGCCCGACCGGTAAAACACGATTTCCGCCACGCCGAGTTGGTCGTTGATGACGGCCTGCTGCGCTGGGGTGTTGGTTATAACCCGCACGGGCGGATGCGCCTGCCATTCCGCAACCTGTTGCGCGTTGATGCCGGGCAGAACCGCGTAAGCATATTGCGCGTCGCGTGGGCGCACCCCATGGTCAATCCAGAGCGAAAAAACCGGTTCAGTTATCGGGTACCTCCGACGTCCTGGTGGACTTCGAATACTGCGGTTTGGGGACCCACTTTAACCCTGGCGGCAGTTGGCCCCAGAAATGCGTAGCCGACCTCGTCGTGCAGCACCCATGACCCTTGCGAGACCTTCGATTCGCCCGGGTCGACCGCATGGCCATCGATCAGCACCGGCCCGTTCAGCCGCGTTTGGTTGAGGGTTGTCCCCACGGGTTCGTCACGCACGGACGTAATGCCGGCGCCCAGCGCCACCATCTCCCGGTCGAAAAAGAACCACGCTTTGCGTCCCTGCGTCATGATTTCGAACACGGAAACCAAGGGGGTGGGTTCACTTTGGGTGAAGACCATGGCGGCGGCGCCATCGGTGCCGTCGGAGACCCCTCCGACAAAGCCTTCCGGCTGGCTAACGTTTCTGACGGGCGGCATGATCTCGTGCGGTGAGGTCACACCGGGCAAGCGTGCCCAATCCAGGACGGGGAGAATACTATTGTATTCATCGCCACGCCGGAGTATCCAGGTGGCGCCGAAGGGAAGCCAGCGTCCGTTCATATTCTCCGCATGGATGGTTTCCGTGCCCACGGTGCGGTAAGACACCATTTTGACGGAAATGTAGTACGCCTCCCGCTGGTGGGTCATGAAATCGGAGTTCCAAAAGTACCGGTTGCCCAGGTAGCTAAAAGGCGCCCCGGTTCCTTCGATGTGCTTCTTCAGCGCAATCAACTCGCCGGCACGCTCAGGAAGCAGGGCGGCGAGCTGATCGCACACGGCTTCCAATTCCACGGCGGATTGGCCGGCGTTCCTGCGCAGCAGAGTGCGGCCGAAAGCGCTGTAATCAAGCGCCTTGCCTCGAATCATGTGCCCGTCGCCCTCCAATAGGTGATCGGCCAGCAACGACAATTTGTCATGCGCAAAGGCATAACGGGTACCTCGCAGGACCGTAGCGTAATTACACATATCAATCAGCAAAGTGAGGCCATATCCACCGTTGTAAAGTTGCGGCCCATGCTGGTGGAAACTGAAATCCCGCTGAATGCCTTCGTCGGTCCGGATGCGGATGATCCTCTGCATCTCTGCACTGGCTTCGGCCACGTCAACGTCAGAGCGCGTCAGCACCCCGCGAATCAGTTGCTGTTGTGGGTACGAGAGAGCAGCGCGGGAATAGCTGGGATCTTTAACTTGAGGAATGACGTAGTAGCTCAAGCCCTGGCGGAGAAGGTCGGGCGGCAAAACATCCGCGAGCGGCACCAGGGTGAGTGATAGCAATTGCGGCTCACCGACGGTGTTATCCCACCAGTTATCTGAGAGGGTATGGTTCTTATACCAATACGCGAGCGCGTGCTCGATTCCCTCCAGCATTTTCGCCGAGTGATAGTCCGGGGAGCCAGAATTGGCGTATGCGCTTGTCATCTGGGCCAGCCGGATTAAGTGCGCATTCGAGTGAAAGTTCGGGGTGGCAGGATTGGAATAGGCGCCCGCCGCCGGAGGCTTCCCGTTCTCGTATGAGAGATCAGGCCAATGCCCGTCCGCCGCCAAGGAGGGAAGCCAGTCCTGCGTGCTGGGGCTGCTGGAAGCGCGTACGTCGTGGGGATAGGTGGCGTTGGGATTGGCGAAGTCCACCTTCATACGCTGCAAGATCAGCGCCAGATCATTCGCGGCTGGATCCGCCGCCCGGGCAGTCACAGGGCCTGTCTGTGGACGGCCTCCCGGGCTTGACGCTCCCCGGGTTATCACCGGCGCTGGAATAATCGCCACTAGGATGACGAGGATAACATTCAGATAACCACCTTCACGGTTTGCAACCATTGCTTATTTCCTCGTTGGAACAGAATTGCTCCACCGAAGCCGATAATACTCGCGTGAACTGCCACTTGCATGTTTTTCGTTCAACGCCAGGGATTCGGCACCCCTAGCACGGATGGGCTTAGCCAGGTACTTCAAGAGCTTTTCTGATGGTAGAAAGCTTGGCACCCAAAAGCACTCGGCGAGAGCCGGAACCATGTTCCTCTCATGGAGATTTATCAGGCTGGGATGGAAACTTGCACCCCTTCCGGTATCTCTTGGACCTCAGTGGAACGCTCATCCCAAACGAGCCTTACAATTCCTCCCGTTTTTGTCGTGATGAGGGAGTACAATCATCGGCAAAACGCGAAAGGAGTTTCATTCTCATGTCTAAAGAGTCGGGACTGAATCGACGGGAATTCTTCACGGCCAGTGCCCAGACCGGCGCAAGCCTTGCCGCACTCGGCAGCATCAACCTCCGGCCGCAGAGTGGCGGCGCCAAACCCGAGCACGCCATCATTCTTATCATCGATGGGTTAAGCTACAAGGCGGTCGACCGCCTGAATATAAAAAACCTGCGGTCACTCATCGCCAAAGGGACTTACTACGAGAAGTCGTATAACATCCTTCCGGCCGACCCCAAGGAAGGCGAGTGGATAAAGTATCACTCCTCGTCGATCCCCAATCCCGTCATCCTGGCGGGGACCACCATGCTGCGCATCGACCAGGAGTACGTGCAGCAATCCTTCTTCCCGGCTCGCATCACCGCCCACGCCGCCAACGACACGGCCTACACGCGCATTAATGTCGGGTTCAACCTCAGCTTTCTGAACGGCTCGGATGAGAGCCGCATTCACGATGATCAGACCATGTACTGGTGCCTCGAGTTTCTGCGCCAGGCGAAGCCTACCTTTATGAAGATTCATTTGCAAGATACAGGAAACGATGGATTCGTTTGTTATGAGGAGAAGAATCCCTCGGTTCCGTGGCGACACAACATCTGGGCAGAAGGTTCTCCATATATCAAATCGGCCCTCAAAGCGGATGAGTACCTTGGACAATTCTTGAATGAACTGAAGACACTAGGCCTCGAAGACAAGACCCTGCTTTTTGTGACTGCCGATCACGGACAGGCCGATGGCGGTTGGCATCCCTTCGATGCCGAAGAGGCCTGGGCGATGCCGCTGGTGGTGGTAGGACCTGGAATCCGCGCCGGCCAACGCTTCGATTACGCAGAGCAGATTGATATTGTACCCACCCTATGCTCCCTCATGGGCGTGAAGCCACCCAAGAACGCGAGCGGCAGGGTTCTGTCTGAAGCCCTGATAGGCTCCCCCAAGAATATCGCCCCGCGCCAGCAGACCATGAAGGAGCTCGACACGCTGCTTCGTGATGGAGACGCGCTGATCAAAAAGCTTCAGAAGGAGGCGGAAACTTCGCCAGCCGCCAAAACGCAACTCGCGGAAGCTCAAAAGGATTTCTTCGGCCTAGACCGCATCCTGCACTGGTACCAGTTTGGGACGGTCGAAAAGCTCATGGCCTATGACCGCAAGGTGCTGGAGAAAATAGAAAAATCAAGTCCACCGAGTCGGTAGACTCGATGGGTGCGGGAATAATCCACGAATTAGGGAATCTGATTGGTGGCGAAGCCCACCTTGGACTGCGGTAGCAGCAGCTACCGCCTTCCGCCTTCGGTCCGGGCGGCAAATTGGCGAGGCGAGGGGGAAGCAAGGCGGTAGCTGCTGCTACCGCAGTCCAAGGCGCCTAGCGCCAGTCCATATGAAAACTGGCGCCAAGTAAACAGTAGTGAAACTAATCAGGCAAAACCCTCTTCAGCGCTTCGAGTTCCGGTTCGCCGGGGCCCAGCGGCAACTTCACTTTGCCGCGCTGGACGACTGACCGGCACATGGCCATCATGATTTCCAAATCCTTGTAAGCGCTTTCGCCGTTGCAGGGGTGAACCTTTCGCTCGTTGTCGAGCCAATCGACCATTTCCTGAACGTACGGCCCCATGTCGTGTTCGTAGTCCATGCTGCCGGGGCCGGACATCACACCATTGCGTGTGACGGCGCGCCAGCCGCCGCCCGTAAGCGTTTCGGCAAAACCTTCACTGCCTTGCGCGCCGATGCGGCACTTACGCCACCAGTATTCGACTTCCGGCACGTCGGGAGCGCCGTCGCCTGACTCCACGATGCCACGCACGCCGTTCGCAAACTGGACGAGGCCGCCGATGTAGTCAGGCGAAGGGTGATTGTCCGCGAACTTCGATTTCCCGTGCGCCTGCCCGACCACCCATTCGGCCTCGGCGTAACCGTTGAACCAGCGAGTGTAGTCGATCAGGTGCGTCATCATGTGCATCATCCAGCCGGTGGCGGTGCCATAAACGGTGTGCACCCGGCCGATGGCGCCGCTCGCTATAATCTCCTTCACCTTCTGGTAATGCTCGCCGTAGCGGTGCTGGTGGCTGACCACGGTCTTGACACCCGCCGCGCGCGTAAGCTGCATCATCTCCAACGCCTCGTCGGTCGATAGCGCCGTAGGTTTTTCATAGGCAATAAGCTTCACGCCTGCCTCCACACCCGCCCGGATCAGGGGCAGGCGCAGGTCGGGCAGCGTACAGAAACAGAAAATATCAGGGTGAGTCTTCTTGACCAGCGCAGCAGCGTCGGCACTGGTTTCGCTGACGCCGAATTTCTTGGCCGCGGTTTCCAGACGCCCGGCGTCGATATCGCACAGGCCCACCAGCTTGAAGCGGCCATTCTTCTCGAAAGCACTGGCATGGTGCGTTCCGCGCTTACCCATGCCTGCCACGACCACGGTATAAATTTGATTTGAGCTCATAACGAAGATCCTCCGCACCGCAGAGGCGCGGAGGCGCAGAGAATGCACAAGCAAGAGTTTCACTCTCTGCGTCTCAGCGCCTCTGCGGTGAATCCCAGATGGGTTAACTTAGCTCGCAGCCTTCAATTCCCCGCCCTGCGCCTTATCCCAGGCGACGATGGCGTCGATGACCGCCTGCACTTCTTCGCCGGTCAATTCCGGGTACATGGGCAGTGAGAGCACATGCGCCGCTGAGTTTTCCGCATTCTTCAGCGAGCCCACCAGGCGCGCCTCCTTGCCCCAGGGGAATCCTTCCTGCTGGTGAATGGCGATGGGGTAATGGGTGAGCGCCGTGATATCGCGTTGCTTCAGGTATTCCTGAAGGTTGTCGCGGCTTGGGGTTTCGACAATATAAAGGTGATAGATGTGGCGGTAACCGGGCAGCGCGGTGGGCAGTTTCAGCGAAGTGCCCTTCAGCCCCTCGTCGTACTGCTTCGCGAAGCCGCGGCGCAGGTCGTTCAACTTGTCGAGCTGCTTTAACTTGACGCTCAGCACCGCCGAGTGCAGATCGTCCAGGCGGCTGTTGTACCCCATGCTGTGCACGGAGCGCTTGACCGACCCGTGATTGCGCAGCTTGCGAACCCCCTCAGCGATGTCAGTGCGGTTGGTGACTACCGCGCCGCCGTCGCCAAAGCAGCCCAGATTCTTCTGAATGATGAAGCTGCTGCACATGGCGTCAGAAAGCTCGCCCAGCGTGAAGTCCGGGCCGCGCGCCCCCAGCGCCTGCGCGTTGTCTTCGATCACAAAAAGCTTGTGCTTCCTGGCGATGTCCGCCACAGCCCGCATTTCAGCAGGCTGGCCGTAGAGGTGCACTGGTACGATGGCCTTGGTCTTGGGTGTGATGGCTGCCTCAATCAAGTTCACATCGATGTTGCAAGTCTTGGGATCGCAGTCGACGAACACCGCCGTCGCTCCAGCAACCCAGATGGCCTCAGCGGTGGCAAAGAACGTGTTCGACGTGGTGATGACTTCATCGCCGGGCCCGATTCCCAGCGCCATGAACACCAACCAGAGCGCGTCTGTACCGGAGTTCACGCCCACGGCTTCCTTGGTATTGCAGTACGCCGCCAGGTCTTTTTCGAACTGCTTAAGCTTGGGACCCATCACATAGCTGCCGCTTTCCAGAACTTCCAGGATGGCCGCATCGATTTCACTCTTCAGGTTGTGATATTGCCGAACGTGGCCATAAAAACCAATCTTCAAAGACGCCATAAGAACCCTCCATACTCTCCCGGGATATTATCACTCGCTATGATATAGACACCAGCATCGTAAACCAGAACCGGGTCTGCGCAGCAAGCTTTTTGGGGTCGCGGTGACTGAAAGTCCGTCGATCTTTTTGGCGGACAAACGTTCGGCCGCGGGGCGGGACAGCGATTTTGGATTTTCGATTTTGGATTGGCGGAGGGTCTGCGGGCACATGTAATGCTCCACCACAATCACAATGATTTAGTACCCTTCGTGACCCCAGCCGAAACCCTCTTGCGGCATCACTAGTGTGGTGTCCCAAGTTAGAGTTGACAAGGGGTAGAACCCCCTCACCCGCCTGTGGGCCGAAGCGAAAGTGTTTTACGGCTTCTAGTGTGGTGTCCCGTGCTAGAGTTGACAATGGGTAGAACCCCCTCACCCGTCTGGCCTCGGCTGATGAGAACGCCTCGGCCAGCCACCCTCTCCCCCAAAGGGGCGAGGGCAAGAGAATTAACCTGAATCCTGCGTGAAAAACGGGCAGAGCCCGATGTGCACGGTGCAAGAATGCGCTTTGGAGATCCACCGCCCATTGTTGCAGAACCGCATTTTCAATGAAGTTATGCAACATTGGCCAAAACAGCCATCTTCAAGGCTCCTAGCAAGTATTTCCGTAGTGCCCTTGAGGTTAATCACGCCGGATTCAGGTTAACTCTCCCCTCGCCCCTTTGGGGGAGAGGGGCTGGGGGGTGAGGGGGTCGGAAGCCTTGTCAAATATTAACCGGGACACCGCACTAGGACGACCGCATCGTGCATCTCTCACACCATCTGGTGCGGAATTGCTGTGACGATGAAACTGGACTATACTCCCTGCCCATTGACGTAATACACAACTCACGAAGATACGAACCGCCAGAGGAGGGAACCAGATGAGGCGAATACTGATATTTGCACTGTCTTGTTTGGGAATCATAGCCAGCGCCTGGGGGCAGAGGCTACCGGTGACGGTTGTGCCGGAGAGCTACGACCTGACCCTTGAACCCAATCTAGTCAAGGCGACATTCTCTGGGGACGAAATCATTCGCGTGAAGGTGTTGAAGCCGACGGCAACGGTCACCTTAAATGCGGCGGAGTTGGAACTCCAGGAAACCGGCATCACGTCGGGCGGAGCAACGCAGAAGGCAGCGGTGAGTCTGGACGCGGCGAAGGAGCAGGCGACGCTGACCGTCGGCAAGGAACTGCCGGCCGGGCCCACTGAGATCCATATCCATTTTACGGGGGTATTGAACGACAAGCTGCGTGGTTTCTACCTGAGCAAATCCCCGCGGCGGAGATATGCCGCAACCCAATTTGAATCCACCGATGCGCGGAGGGCGTTTCCGTCGTTTGACGAACCCGCCTACAAGGCGGTGTTTCGCATCACGCTGATCGTGGACAAGGGAGACACGGCCATTTCCAACAGCAAAATCATTTCCGATACGCCGGGGCCGGGAGAGGGCAAGCACACCTTGAGGTTCTCGCCGTCACCGAGGATGTCCAGCTACCTGGTGGCGATGTTGGTGGGTGATTTTGCCTGTCGCGAGGGCGGTGCGGACGGGATTCCCATCCGGGTGTGTACGTTGCCGGAGAAGGAGGCGATGACCGGTTTCGCGTTGGAAGCCGCCGAAAACATTCTGAAATATTACGACAAGTATTATGCGATCAAATATCCCTACGAAAAACTGGACCTCATCGCGATCCCCGACTTTGCGGCGGGCGCCATGGAGAACCTTGGAGCGATTACCTATCGCGACCTGTATCTCCTGATCGACGAGAAGACGGCATCGTATGACGCCAAGCAAGAGGTGGCTGGCGTGATCGCACACGAGATGGCGCACCAGTGGTTTGGGGACCTGGTGACCATGAAGTGGTGGAACGATATCTGGCTGAATGAGGGCTTCGCCACCTGGATGGAACTGAAACCGTTGGAGGTTTGGAAGCCGGAATGGAATTTGGGGCAACAGGAGATCGGACAGACGTTACACGCGCTGGTGAATGACTCGTTGCCGACGGTGCGAACGATCCGGGCGAACGCGGAAACGCCCGCCGATATTGTGGCGTTGTTTGACGGGATCGCGTACGGGAAGGCGGCCTCCGTGCTGCGCATGGTCGAAGCCTATGTGGGAGCGGAAGTCTTCGAGGACGGTGTGAATGCCTATCTTGCGAAACACGCGTATGGGAATGCCACGGCAGAAGATTTCTGGAGCCAGATCGCGGAGACTTCCGGAAAGCCCGTGGACAAGATTATGCAGAGCTTTACCGAGCAGCCGGGAGCGCCGTTGGTTACGGTCACGAGTGCGTGCCGCGGCGATCAGACCGAGGTCACGCTCCGGCAGGAACGCTACTTTTCTGATGCGGCGAAATTGGCTGCTGGTTCCAACGAGCTGTGGCCCATTCCCGTGAATTTGCTACGCTCGGCGACCCGGCAGCCGACCTTCCACCTCCTGACAAAGAAAGAGGAGGCATTCGAATTGCCAGGTTGCTCCGCCTGGGTTTATGGCAACGCCGGTTCGCGCGGGTACTACCGCAGCAGCTACGATCCGGCAGCATTCGAGAAGATGGGCTCTGCGGTTGAAAGCACGTTTTCGCCCGAAGAGCGCGTGCGCATCCCAGACGATGCGTGGGCTATGGTCCAGGTGGGACGGATGAACATTGGCGATTATCTGGATCTGCTCCGGAAGATGCAGGGAGAGCGCTCGCGGCAAGTGGTGCAGGAGATGATCGGAAACATCCAGGATATCCACGACAAGCTGGTGGCAGAAGCAGACCGGCCGGCGTTTGAGAAATGGGTGCGCGACCTTTTGAAGCCCCTGGCGACTGACTTGGGTGAGACGCCGGTGCCGGGTGAACCGGCCGAGCGGCAAGCCCTGCGTTCCGATCTATTTGAGGTGCTGGCCGGGCCGGGACGCGATCCGCAACTTGTGGCGAAGGCGCGCGGCGTGGTTGAGCAATACATGAAAGCGCCTGAATCGGTGGACACGGCGCTGGCGGAGAGTTCGCTGGTGGTGGCCGCCCGGAATGGGGACACGTTGTTATATGACCAGTACGTCCAGCACTTGAAGACCGCAAAAACTCCGGAAGAATACTATGCGTACCTGGTCGCCCTGGGTGACTTTCCGGAAACGGAATTGACCCGTCGTACGTTCGCGCTAGTGCTGAGCGACGAAGTGAAGAACCAGGATATGTATGTGCTGCACTTTCTGCTGGCAAATTACCAAACGCAGCCCGTGGCCTGGGAGCTGTTCAAAAGCAATTTCCCGTCGATCTTGAAGAAACTTGACGCCCCCAGTCGGGTGGTATTCGCGGAGATCACAGGATTATTCTGCGACGCGAAGCTGCGGGATGATTCCCAGAAGTTTTTTGCAGACCAGAAACTGCCCGGGACCGAACGCATCCTGAAAAACGAGAAAGACAAGGTCAACGCGTGTATCCAGGTGCGAGAGCTCCAGCAGAAGAACCTGTCCGCCTATCTGGAGAAATAGTGAGTAGCCACACTCATCGCCGCCGTGGGCCACGTGCTGGCGGCCCTGACAGGCCTGAGCGAGCGCAGAGGCTTAAAGAGGTACAGCCGCTTCCGAGGGTTTAGGGCACCTCACCGGCGTAATCGCGAATTCGCCAGTGACTTCCACCTTGACATTCTACTTGAAGGGCGGTACTTTCACCTAGAATGTCTACTAAAGAAGAACGCGAACGCATCGAACTGCTGCAGGGGACGTTGGACCTGCTGATTCTCCGCACTCTGCGGATGGGTCCCGCGCACGGCCACGCCATTGCCAAGGCCATCGAATTCAGATCCGACGACGTGCTGCAGGTCGAGCAGGGCTCGCTCTACCCCGCGCTGCACCGGCTCATCAAGAGGGGCTGGGTTTCCGTCCAGGAAGGCACGTCGGAGAACAATCGCCGCGCCAAGTTCTACCGGCTGACGGCCAGGGGACGGCGTCAATTGGCGGTTGAGACCGGCAAGTGGCAAAAACTGGCGGGAGCCATCGCGCGGATTCTCATGCCCGCCGAACCGGGGTGCAAATCATGAGCCGCCGCAAGCGCATGATGGAGGACCTCGACCAGGATATCCGCGACTACATCGAGCGGGAGACTCAGGACAACATCGAGCGCGGCCTGCCGCCGGAGGAAGCGCGGTACGCAGCCTTGCGCAAGTTCGGCAACGTGACGCGGGTCAAGGAAGAAACGTGGGAGGTGTGGAGCTTCGTTTGGCTTGAGCAACTATGGCAAGACCTCCGCCAAGCAGTTCGGATGCTGGCCAAGAATCCAGGCT
This sequence comes from uncultured Acidobacteriota bacterium, assembly GCA_963804995.1. Classification (GTDB taxonomy): domain Bacteria; phylum Acidobacteriota; class Terriglobia; order UBA7540; family UBA7540; genus Bog-366. Next base: position 548,936 of record CAWDSK010000005.1, on the reverse strand, counting down.
TCACGGCCGTGGCGGTAGTGACGCTGGCGCTCGGGATTGGCGTGAACACGGCTATCTTCAGCCTGGCGAACGCCGTTATGTTCCGGAACCTGCCCCTCGCAGATCCCGGCGGGCTGGTCCTGTTCGCGGATACTCCCAATGATGGATTGTCCATGAGCCCTGACGTTCCTTCGGGCGAGCAAACTCTCTTCTCTTATCCGTTTTATCTCGATGTGCGCGACCACAGCGGGCTTTTTCAGGGAATCTGCGCATTTCAAACGCCCGTGGATATGCTGACGGTTCGGACGGAGGGTCGGGGGGGCGCTGCCGAAGTGGCACACGGGAAACTTGTTTCCGGAAACTTCTTCTCCGTGCTGGGCGTGGGAACTGCAATGGGTCGGACGCTGATGCCGGCTGACGACCAGCCCGCCGCCCCGCCGGTTGCAGTGGTCAGTTTCAACTTCTGGCAGGACAGGCTGGGTGGTGATCCCGCCGTTGTGGGCCGTTCAATGAACATTGACGGCGTGCCAATGAACGTTGTGGGCGTTGCGCCGCGAGGATTCTTTGGAGTCAGGATGGAGGCGGATTCAGCCGATTTCTGGATGCCGCTCAACCTTCGGCCACGCCTCCCTCTAACGGTGATGCCGCAGGCGAAGTCTTTGCTGAGCGATCCCAGCATCTACTGGCTGAACATGATGGGCCGCCTCAAGCCTGGCGTAAGCCTGGAAGCGGCGCGGGCGGAGATCGACGGCGAGTTGCGCCAACATCTAACCGGGCGCTTAGGGTTGAAGATTACAGAGGATGAGCGGCAGCAAATCCAGCACGCTTACGTGCCGCTCGCCCCCGGCGGACGTGGGCTTTCCCAGTTGCGGCATGAATATTCCGAACCCCTGCGCATTCTTCTAGCGATTGTGGGTTTGGTGCTGTTGATTGCCTGCGCGAACGTCGCCAACCTGATGTTGGCGCGCGTGACGGCACGGCAGAAAGAGATGGCGACGCGCGTGGCACTCGGCGGAACGCGCGGGCGGCTAATGCGGCAAGTCCTCACGGAAAGCGTGCTGCTGGCGATTGCGGGTGGCGTGGCGGGCGCGATTCTGGCTTTTGGGGTGGTCCGTGTTTTGGCGGCCATGGTCGCAGCAAGAGTTCCGTTGAACGTCAGGCCGGACCTGGCCGTGCTCGCCTTTACGGCGGGCGTTTCGCTCTTCGCCGTGTTACTTTCCGGCCTTACCCCGGCAATTCGCTCGGCACGCGTGAACCTGGTTCCGGCACTCAAAGAAGGGCCATTCTCGGGCGTCGGGGAGCGGACTCGACTGGGGCTGGGCAAGAGCCTCGTGGTGTTCGAGATCGCCGCCTCATTGGTGCTGATGGTCGCGGCAGGGCTGCTGGTACACAGCTTGGTCGATGTCGAAAATCAGAACCTTGGATTCATGCCGGAGCACGTTCTGCTGATGAACATTGACCCGGAACTAGCCGGATACAAGCCAAACGAATTGGTCAGCCTCTACCATGCTCTGCTGGATCGAGTCGGCGCCCTGCCCGGGGTCCGCTCCGCCAGCATCGGGACGACCAGCCCGATGAGCGGCAGTTGGGGCGGGTTCCAAGTTTCGGTGGAGGGCCAGCCGCCGCCCTCAGGCGGAGGCGGTCCGCAAGTGGTCGCGGTGGGGCCGGGATACTTTGAGACGGAAGGGATGCACATCGTTGCGGGCCGTCCCATCTCCGCGCAGGACACCGCAGCCGCATCTCCCGTGGCGGTGGTGAACCAGGCCTTTGTGCGCAAATTCATCCCTAACGGCAAACCCATCGGAAGACGGTTCAGCCCGGGGACGAAATTCGAAGCGCCGGGAATCGAAATTGTGGGTGTGGCCGGAGACGCAAGGTTCATCGAGTCGCACGCGAACCCGCAGGGCCGATGGTCTTTCTCGCCGCCTTTCAATTGCAATCCGTCATGACGTCCGTCAACGAAATCGAAGTCCGCACGGCGGGCAATCCCACCAGCGTCACGGGAGAAGTGCGGCAGGCGATCCACGATATCGATTCGAACCTGCCCATAACCGATGTTACGACGCTCGCCGCGCAGGTGAGCGGTTCGATGGGACAACAGCGCGTCATTTCATGTCTCACCGGCTTCTTTGGGATTCTGAGTCTTGCCATCGCTTGCGTTGGACTTTATGGAATCATGGCCTATAACGTGGCACGAAGGACGCACGAAATCGGCGTCCGCATGGCGCTCGGGGCGCAGACGGGTGACATTCTCAGAATGGTTGTGGGGCACGGATTCAGGCTGACGCTGATGGGGGTCGCCATCGGTGTCGTCGGCGCGCTCGGGCTCACGCGCCTTTTGACAAGCCTGCTTTACGACGTCAAGCCGAGCGACCCGCTGACGTTTATCGCCGTCTCGCTCCTCCTCACGGTCGTAGCGCTGCTCGCCTGCTACATCCCCGCGCGCCGGGCGATGAAGGTCGATCCCATGGTCGCGCTGAGGTATGAGTAGGGCAGTGGTTAGTGGACAGTGGTTAGTGGCTAGTGGTGCTACAGGCAGGAGTGCCTGTGCTACTGCCGCGGAGGTTGTCAGCCTTCGGCTAAAGACCCGGTGGGCCAGGGGGCCGTAGCAGACCGCACCGCGCTGACGCAAAACTGAATTAACCGGTTCGCATGTAGAAATAGAGTTTCCTGCCGCGTCCCCGCCTATGAGGCCCAAAGAACCCGGGTCCCCTTCAACCTGGCGAGGTTGGCTCCCTTTTTTTCCGGAGCTGAAACCTGAGGAAGCGCAGGAACAATTTCGGGCAATTAGGCGCCCTGCCAAAAGATTTTCCCCCTTTTGGGCTACCGGTAGCCCATTGTATATATCTTTCTTGACAATGGGCCGGTCCCTGCTAGGCTACTAAATGGAGGATTCTATCGTGGTGAAGTCGAGCACACCAGGAGCACCCGAAACACGCCGCAGAAGTCACGCCCGGCGCCGCTCATGGGTGGCATATGCGCCCAATGCAAAATGCCGGAAGTCCACCGACTCACCAATCTGCTGCTGAAGATTAAACGGCGAGATCACAAAATGGAACCCGTAGAAGCGAGCAGAGAGGACAATCTAACCCATGATGTATCAGAAAACAAAAGTACTTAGCGGTAGAATGGCAAAAATGTCCTAACACCTATGTATTTGAAATTAAATAACTTAGTTCGATCCGAGGAGTGGGTGCAGCAAAAAAAGGGGGAATTAAAAATGAAGGATGTACCCATTATGTTGTTGAAAACACATGTAGAAAAAATGTCAGTTTCGCGCTAACCCATGATGTTTATGAAAAATAAGCTAGTTAGTGTCGCTAACCCATTATGTTGATGAAAAGAAAGGGAGTTAGTTTCAACGTGTCCAGTACTAAGGGGCCGCTGGTAGCCGATTGCTGAATGCTACCCGCGTAGACCGTGACTAGCAACTTGAGCTTGTTCCGCAGGGCCGGGATGCGCAATCCCAGCAGAAACTTCTTATAAGGTGAGAACACCCTATGTCCAAGATTGACCGCCGTAGCTTTTTGGCAACTGCCGGTGTGGCACCTGTCCTCGCCGGCTGGAAATCTGCGCCCCAACCGGAGCGCATCTACGACGTGCCCGCGGCGATCCACCGCTACCGCAAACTGGATTGCCACAACCACAACTTCGAGGATCCTCGCCGGCTGGTCGACGCAGCGGACCGGCTGGAAATCGAGAAAGTTGCGATATCGATTCCCATCACGAAGCCCAACGAAGCGACGCCCCAGGCCTGTCGCGCGGCGAACGATCTGGTGCTGAAAGCGATGCAGGATTTTCCTGGCCGCTTTATGGGCCAGTGCTTTATCAATCCGCACTATCGACGCGAAGCGCTCGAGGAAATGGAGCGTTGCCTTGACGCCGGCATGATTGGCTTGGGCGAGCTGTATACCCAGGTGCGCATTAATGATCCACAGTTCTTCCCCATAATCGAAAAGTGCATCGAGCTGAAAGCGCCCTTGCTGAGCCACGAAGGGGAGTATCGCAAGGACTACCGTGACCCTGACCTGCCCGGCGCCTCGGCGCCCGAAGACTTTGTGGAGGCAGGCCGCCGCTACCCGGAGGCCATGCTGATCTTTGCCCACATCGGCGGGGGCGGCGATTGGGAGTACTTTTGCAAAGCGCTGCGCGACGCGCCCACGGTTTTTGCCGACACCAGCGGCAGCGTGACCGACGAAGGCATGATCGACTTCGCCGTCGAGTGCCTCGGAGTCCATCGCCTGCTCTTTGCCACCGATGAGAATTTCGAAACCGGGGTGGGAAAAATCCTGGCGGCAAAGCTTACCGAGGAAGAACGCCACCAGATCTTTTTCGACAACTTTAATGAGATGCTGAGAAAGCGCTCTAACCATGTGCATTGATTTCCACCCTGCGCGATCCCTGCTTTTAGGTCAGCCTGTCGCCACCCGTCTCGTCACAGGGCATCGTAAGGGGGTGCTGGAGCTTCAGAAATCACTGGCGCGTTCGATAAAGTGCAGCCCCCGAAGTCCCGCCAACTTTGCAAATACGCCCCTCGCGCCCCAGGCCGCTGCCTCCCTTCTGCATTTTTAGCTCACAACCGATGAGCGACACCCTCCCGGCCCTACCCATCAATTAGCTATATAGATAGCCTACTTAATCGGCATCCCCTCTCCCCAAAAATTTAGTGTCACGAGAAGCAGAACACCCGCCGATATAGGGGTTGTGCTTGAGAAATCACTGGGCGCACCCCGGAAGGCGTCAAGGTTGCGTCGCAGTCTAGCTCAGGGCTCTGCCCTTGCCCTGGGTCCCTGTCCATCACCAACCGGCGGAGGCTTCACGGAAAGGTCCCGCCCAATACCTTGAGGAGGAAATCATGAGGTCTTACCAACGCACGATCACTCTGCTTCTGGCGATGGGGCTTTGTTTGGTTCCATCGTTAGCCCTGGCTGCGGCCAATCCTGTTCTCGTGGAACGCCCCGCTCCGACGCACAAATTCCTCGATGGGCCGAATGTTATGATGCAAGCCCTCTCTGGCGCCATGATGGCGGCTGACGTCGCCACCACGAATCGAGCTCTGGAAGTTCCTGGAACTCGTGAGTTGAATCCCCTGGCGCAGTCCCCGGCATCCCGTTATGCGCTCAAATTCGTGGGCTTCGGAGTGGGGCTGGGTCTGTCCTATGCAATGCACAAAACCGGCCATCACAAGGCGGAAAGATTTATGCCCTTGCTCTTCGGCGTTCCGTCAGTGGTGATGGCAGCGCATAATGCCGGAATCCATAACTAGGCCGCGAGCGGAAAAGAAAAGGGCCTCCCCGAAAGGAGGCCCCGGCAAAAGACTCGCCCTATTCGATCCGGTTATTTATTGGTTGCCCCAAGGCTCGAACCGACTCCGGTGATGAAATCCCAGCCCACCTGGGGGCTAAAGCTGCCCGCTTTGCTGCCGGAAGTGATATCGCGGAAATTCGCAGAATTGCAGGATCCCGTGGCGTAGCAACCGTAAATATTGGTCAGCTCAGTGTTGGTGCTGGAGTAATGGCTCCCCGCCCAATTCACGATCCCCGCCAGTGACGGGGAGGAGACGCTCGTTCCTCCAAACACCATCCATCCTGACATTCCTTGGCGACTCATAGTGTCGTACACGGAGACGCCGGTGCTGGGGTTGGCATCAAAGGAGAGGTCCGGCACGCCCCGCTGGCCTCCCACGATCGAGGCGATAATTCCAAAGCCTCCACTCGGTGAGGCTGTGCTCGAACTATACGGACAGCCCACAGAAAAAAGCGACGTCGCCCACGTCTGGTAAACACAGGAGAGCGAAAGGGGCATCTCGCCCGCGGGGCCGCCCCCCCCGCCTTTGGCGGGCTGATAAAGGATCAGGTAATTGGTATGCGACTTTTTCCCGATATCCTCTGGGTGCTCGACCGTGGAATTGGGAACGATCACGCGGGCATGTTCAGCCACCTGGCTCTGGGCGCGCGCCGGGCCCGAGAACACGGAGGCGCCGGCAGCGAGGATAATGAACCCGCAAAGGATTGAGAGACGGCGATTGCTCAGCATGAAGACTTCCCGGCGAAACCGCCTCTCATTAGATTGGATAATCCGCAAAAATTTGCGGTAATTCTACGTGCGGCTCAATGGAATAACAAGCCCTGCCCTGCCGGGCGCGCCGAGGGCCTACGCAAACCAGTCACCAAGCACTGATGGGTCGCACGCCCCTTACACGGTGCAAGTCACCAGCGGACAGCTCACGTGCTAATTGACTCGGACATTTCATATGCCAACGACACAGAGGCGACAGAACGGTGGCGGGAGGGCAGCAACTGTGTTATTGATTCCTCAGACGGCCAGAACTTTGGCGAACCACGAGGGCCGCTCGTTGCGTTGATCCTCAAATGAGATCTCGGATTGCGGCATTCGACGCTGTCCGGGATTTTGCAGGCGCTCTGATTCAGAATCTCTCCATGGCCCGATATTCCGAGGAGGCGTCATCATGGCAAATCCCTTGCGGAAATCCGTCAGTAGACGAGGCTTTTTGTCAGGCTTGACCGGCACCGCGGCCGGCAGCATATCGCTTTTCTCCTTCCGCCCAGCCAAACAAAACGAAGAAGCCACTCCCCTGGAAGCTTTCATCGTGCCCAACTTTCACCCAGCGAGTTGTGGGTGGTTAACCAACTTCTCAAATGAACGCGTTTACTGTGCCAATAGCTATCTGGACCATCTGGACCGCGTGCGCGACGATCCCACTTACAAATTCGTGCTCTCCGAATGCAACACCATGATCGCCATTATGAATTTCCAGCCAGCGCGGCTGGAGGAGATCAAGCAGCGGGCCAAGGAGGGCCGGGTAGAGTTGGTTAACGCCGCTTTCCTCGAAATGACCATCAACCTTTCGGGCGGTGAAGCACTCATCAAGGAGGGGGTTGAAGGGCTGCGCTGGCAGGAACAGGTCATGGGCGTCAGCCCCCGTACGGCCTGGACCATCGACGTCTGCGGCACGCACGATCAGATGGGCCAGCTTTGTGCGGGGCTGGGGCTCGTAGCCATGGTTTACACTCGGATGAATCGCACTGGGAGCACGATGCACTGGGTGGAATCACCCGATGGCTCGCGAATACTGGCCTTGTGCCCCGGCCATTACTCGGAGTTTGGACCGCTGTTTGGCAGCAAAGACCAAGTGACTCCCGATGAACTCCGGAAGCTTGAGGGCGCGTTGCGGGAGAAGGCCAAAACCACTCCGGCCGGAGCCCCCATTCTCATTTTGGCCGGGTACGGCGACTACAATCTTGCTCCGCTCAGGAAGGAATACCCCCGAGAGTTTCTGGATCAATGGAAGCAAGTGAATCCGCACACCAAGATCCAAATTGCAATCGCCGGCAATTATCTGGATGCGGTACTGCCCGATGTCAAGTCAGGCAAACTCCAGATTCCTACCATGAAAGGAGGCACCGGCTACACTTATGATTCGTTCTGGATTCAGAATCCACGCGTCAAGACCTGGTATCGCAAGAACGAACACGGACTGGAAGCGGCAGAGTCCCTCGCCACGATTGCCAGTCTCCGTTCCACCTTTGCATACCCCGTTGACAGCCTCTATAAGGCCTGGGTGATGATGCTACTGAACATGGACCGCAACACGCTGTGGGGTTCGGCCGGGGGAATGGTTTTCGAGAGCAAGACCTCATGGGATGTTCGCGACCGAATGGAAGCTATTGAAGGCACGAATAAGAAGGTGCACGCGGAAGCGCTGGGCGCCCTGATTCCCGCAGGGGAAGGCGTGGCCTTGTTCAACCCACTCAACTGGGAGCGCCACGATCCAGTCATCCTGGAGGCGCTGCAGGGGAAAGCCGTGGAGGGATACGACTGCCAGAACATCAAGGGGAAAACAATGTGCAGTTTGCGCCTGCCGTCCCTGGGAATCACAGGGATCGCGCTTGCCGCGAAAGAGGCCGAACCGGCGAAGCGGATAGAGCTTCCCCCCAGCATCGAGACGAAGTACTACTCAGCCCGCATCGACCCGAACACCGGGGCTCTGGCCAGCCTGAAGCTCAAGCCCTCGGGGCGCGAAGTTCTGGGCGGCGCCGCGAATGTGCTGTTGGCTGAAAGGCCGAAATCGCAAGACGGCGATCCGGGTGATTTCATGCTCCCACGGCCTGAGCGCACCCGGCTTGCCTCCTCGAGCGATTTGAAGCCCGCCCTCACCGTCACCCGCGGTCCACTGGCAACCACCGTGGAGATCACCAGCCAGTTTCTAGGTGGCAGTCGGGTCCGCCGCCTCATACAGTTCTATGAAAACTATCCCCGCATCGACTTTGAAACTGAACTGAACGATATCCCGGACCTCACCGTGGTGGTCGCGGAGTTTCCTCTGGCCGCGGACATCGAGGAGGTCCGGCGCGCTATTCCCAACGGTTTTTCTCACGGTGCTTGGACCAAGCCTAACGCGGACTTACCCGGCTGGACGAAAGGGATTGTCCCCGCAGTAGGCTGGGTTCATTACACTCTGGCGGGTGGCGGAGGCGTGGCCGTTTTGGATCGAGGGCTTTCAGGGCGAGAGCTCAATGGCCGCACGCCTATTATCTATTTGCTTAACGCCACCGATAAATATTACGGATGGCCAAACCCCTGGTTGAGCGGAAAAGGAAAGAATGTGCTGGCCTACGCTCTGGTTGCGCACGAAGAAAACTGGGACCAGGCGCGGATTCCGCACATGGCCTGGGAATACAACAGTCCCCCCATCGTCCTCTCCGACAAACGACCAATCCCGGAGAAGCCGTTCGTCCAGACTTCCAACAACCTGATTGTCCCCGTGATTCGCCGGGAAGGGAAAGAGATCGAAATGCGCTTGATCGAGTGCCTGGGGCATCCAGGCACGGCGGAAGTCACGGTGAACCTGCCGCATCAGAGCGCGGCCCTGACAGACTTGCGGGGCAGGAATCCCCACGCCCTCGAAGGCGGCCCCACGTATCGCTTCCCCGTCAGGCCGCAGCAGATCGTGACGATTCGCTTCCATGTGGATTCTGCTGTGGAAGAAATCAAGCCCATCTTGAAGTGGGACGATCTCGTGCCACCATCGAAGCGCGCGGCTTTATCTCAATATGGAAACTATAAGGGGCATCCCCCGAGGGGCGACAATGCTCCCATCTTGTAGGGCCACGGCCATGCCAACTTAGTCGCCCGCACAAAGGCAGAGAGCCCAGGAGAATCACACGCTGGGCAATGTTGACAGCAGTCACCAGCTTTAGCGACTCGAAATTTCTTCATCAAACTCGCCTAACGTCAGCGGGTACTTTCCGTATTCACGCACCAACCGAAGGTAGTAGTCGTAGGTCGAGGCATCGACATCGCCAGATACGGAATGGTCGGATTGGATGATGTAACCGCCTCCTTTGGCCGCGTTCAGCTTGCGAAGAACCTCGCGGTGAACCTGCTCGCGGTCGTTGGTCGAAAGCACTCGGATATCGATATTGCCGTTGAAGGCCCAACGCTGGCCGTACTTTCGTTTCAACGCCACCACATCCAGGTCTGCCTTGGCCTCTAGGGGATTGTAGCAATCGACACCGGCCTGCCTTAGGTCGTCATACACCGCCGAGGCATTACCGCAGCCGTGGTAGATCACTTTCAGCCCGGCCGAATGAATCTGGTCGCATATCCGCTTCAGTTGTGGTTTGTACACTTTCCGCCAATAGTCGGGTGAGAACATCATGCCCAACCGGTAAGCCACGTCACCCCAGATGTACAGACCCGTGAGCTTGCGGCCTGCCGCGGCGATCTGGCCCTTGACGATGCCGACCAGGAAATCGCCCAGGCGCTCTGTGAACTTCTGCATCTCGGCGGGTTCCTCGGCCATCTTGATCAGGGCATTCTCAGTGCCCAGGATTCGCCAAATCATTTCATGGGGCTCGCACACGCTACCGAAGACGCAGAAATCATCCGCGTAGGAATTTACCCGGTCGACGAAAGAGGGCAAGTTCAGGTTCAGCGCGTCGGTCACGGCATTGATTTGATCGTCGATTGCGGCGTGGTACCGCCTGGGGTCGGCAGGATCATCAAAAACAAAGGCGCGCATATCTCCGTAGCTCTGGGTCGCAAACTCCAAGAAGCGGGGCATGGGGTAGGTGCTTCTCCGCTCAATAGTGGCTTCGAAACCGGTTTTGACCACCTGGCGATCGGGCAAGTCCTCCAGCATCTGAATGCCGGCGATATGAGGGTCCATATTGGGGTTGATAACGACCAAATCCAGATCCCAGTAACGATAAGGGTCGAAGTTATTGCCGGCGCCCAGATCCTTTTTGGCCCGTTGAACGAAACTGGTCCAGAAAAACTCGCCCACGGGGACCTGATCGCTTTCTTGGTGATTCAAGGCGGAAAGGACCCGGGTAATCTTAGTGTCTCTGTTGCTCATGACTTGAGTTCCTGATCGACACGGAAAAATAGAAGGCATTCCTCTGGACAAACCTCGGGTGCGCTTTCTCAGTTCATCGACAAACTTCGCTCGTGTTTATGGGGGAATTTCCCCCACATGTAAGCATTGCTTGGCAGGGTCTGCATAGAGTTGGAGATTCTCAACTGGCGTGTCGAAGGAATGGTCGCAAGCCGTGCAGGCGTGGCCTTCATCATGCCCCTGCCCTCCGCCAGAGTGATACTCCCGGATCACGGTTAGCGGGTTTCACCCTCACCACTTGGCGTCAATCCCCGGGGAAAGCATGTCCGCGACGGCGCGACCAGTGAGGCTGGTCAGCACATCGTCATCATCGAGGTTCTCCCCCGTCTGCACCGCGCCGGCGTTCAGTAGACCATATGCCTTGGCCTTCTGCGGGTCCAGAACGAAAGCGTCAAACTTTTTGACGGCTTGAGCCACCCGTGCGTCCTTGTTGGCATGCTCATAATACCAAACGAGAAAATCGACCACGCCGGGGGCACGTTTTTCATCCCAAGTATTCGGTACGGCCCAGGTCCCGCTGGGATTCTGCGTGCGCAGCAGAAACTCGATCTGAGGTTGAATCGCTTTTTGAATCCACTTCCGCCATGCCGGTTGATCGCAGTAAAGATCGAACGAAAGCACACCTTCCCCGACGTACGCAGAAGTTATGTACGTCGCCCACGTCCAGAGGTTGTAGTCCGTCTTCGGTTCACCCCGCTTCGCCCAGTCCGCGTTTTCCATAGCGAGGATGTAAGGAATGTTGCCGTCATCGCGCATGTTGCTCATAATCCACTGCAAGGCGTGGTAAGCAACATCGCGATACTTTTCCTGCTTCGTCATGTGATACATCCAGGTGAAAATCTCGCCCCCCGTGAGCGCCGAGGAGATGGTGTACTCGTCAGGGATCGGATCACTCAATTTATTGTTTTCAGCATGCCGCCAGCCGGTCCCCAGCGCACCATTGGTGTGAATCATTCCGTCTTTTTGAATCGAATTGACGTAGCGCTGGACCGCGTCCAGGTATTGTTTCTGTCGATCTCGATCCACGTGTTTATAGAGGACCACGAGCAATCCGAGGGCGCTGCCGGTGTCAGCGAAATAGACTGTTCCGTAACCCGTTGCCCAGTAACCACTGGGCATTTGCCGCTTGAGCAAATAATCGCCGTAAGCGATGGCGGTATCGAGGTAACGACGATCGCCCAGGATCTCGTATGCGGCCACCAAAGTTCGCATGTAGTACCCGCCGATAAAGATGACCGGATAAGTGTTCTTGTCTTTGACAATATAGTTGCAGAGTTGCCTGAAGAATTGCCGCGTTCCGGCACAACCAGCATCGGAACAGAAGGGATTGGGCGGCGGTGCTGCGGACAGAAGTATAGGGAAAAGGAGCAAAAGAACCAGACTGCGCACTAGATGGTAAGCAACTCGATTCAGCATGCTATGTCCTTCCTCTAGCCAAAGCCCAACAGCCGACCCACCCAAGGGCGCGAGGCACGCTTGGACTCGGCTTCTTGGCCCAGGCTAAATCTTGTAGGCGCTCCGATACGGAGGATCAACATAGGCGGTCAATTTCTCGGAATTAGTGACGCGCATATTGCCTGTGTCCCAATCCAGAAATTCGCCGGGGAAACGTTGGGCAAGGCAGCCCAGTAGAAAGGCTTCGGTGACCGGACTTTGGAGCTCGAAGTTAGCGAGTGGCGCCTCCGCTCCTCCCTTGCAAGCGGCGAGCCATTGATCGATGGCTGCCTCGGTGCGCGGTGTGCCGGGCTGCCGGGGCGGCGCCTGGTATTGGTATTTGGGGGATTCCGGATAAACCCGAGGGTTGTTGCCATTGAATCCGGCAAGCAAGAGGCCTTTGTCGCCGACGTACATAATTCCCTCGTTCTCCTCACCGCCCGCGAACATCCGCTGATCTCTTTCCTTGAGACCGGCGGGGCGTGGAGGCCGCAGGCCTCCGTCATACCACGACATGCGCAACGCCGGGCGATTGCCGTTAGCCGGGAAATTCAGGTGGACCATGGAGGCCTTCGGGAAGGTCTCGTCCCAGCTTTCGCTGGAGCTGGCCTCCACCGACAAGGGCGGAGTGAGATTGAGAATCTTGAACACACCGGCAAAGCTGTAACAGCCCATATCGCCGAACGACCCGCAGCCGAAGTCATGCCAGCCGCGCCAAACGAAGGGTAGGTACGCTTTGCTGAAAGGACGCTCCGCCGCCGGCCCCAACCACATATCCCAATCGAAGCCTGCGGGGATCGAGTCCGCGTTGTCGGGCCGGCCGACACCCTGCGGCCAGAAGGGGCGGCTCGACCAATTGTGTACCTCGCGCACCGTCCCGATCGCGCCGTCGGTAAGCCACTCTGAGATGATCCGTGTAGATTCGGTGGAAGGGTTGTTCACGGTCACCGAGGTCGCCACTTTCATCTCGTGGGCCGTGGCTGCCATGCGGCGGGCGTCGCCGATGGTGCGTGTCATGGGTTTCTGACATAACACGTGCTTATGCCTGCGCATCGCCGTAAGCGAGATTGCGGCGTGCCAGTGGTCGGGCGTCGCAACGTAAACAGCGTCCAAATCCTTCTCCTTGTCGAGGAGTTCGCGCCAATCGGCGTAGGCGGTGCAACCGTGATACTCACCGGAGGCGGCTCCGCTTCTCGAACCGTAATAAGCCTCTACCAGCCGCTTGGCGGGCTCGCGGCCCCCCATGCCGACGCTCGTCAGAAACGTGTGCGTGAGTTGAACCCTGCCGGGCGATGCCAGGTCCGCGCCCCAATTTTCGTAACCCGGGCCGAGCAGCCGGCGCGCCGAGGTCAGAACAGCATTGTCCGAGTACTCCACGTAGTCCATGCTGCTCTTATTGCAGTCGCAGACCGCGATCACCTGCACGTCAGGGCGGGCCAGCAGATTCATCGTGACCTCAAACCCTTGGTGCCCCATGCCAATCGCCGCCAGCGTGGTGCGGTCGCTGGGCGGAACAAAGCCCGGTCCCCCGAGAACATGCCGCGGGACTATCATGAATGCCGACGCCGTGGTCACAAATTGGCGCCGACTCAACAGATTGGCTTTTCTTCTGCCCATAGCATAACTCCCTTCGCACGACCATGGCCTGCCGGGAAATCGGACTGCCACACGCAGAAGACTCAGTCGGTTCCATTTGCCCTGCGGACTGCAGTCCCAATTGAATGGATCGGCATGAAGGGTATACAACTACCAGAGGCGGAAATCAACGCGCACAGATCGAAGACCGGAACGAGAGGCCAGCGGGCAGCTTACGTTAGCGGTTTGCCCATCTTCGACCGTCGTTCGTTCATGGTCTAGGAATCATGAGATAATGCTGCGGTTTGACCTAACATGCTACAGACCGATTAAACTGATAGGGAGGCATTCATGTCCAAAATATCGAGAAGAGAATTCTTCAAGTATACGGCGACGAGTGCCGCGGTGGCCGGGCTCCTGTCCGGAGGCGCAGGGGAGCTTCGTGCCAATCCGCTGGGTATGCCCATTGGGTGCCAGACGTGGCCTGTCAGGAAAATGATCACCCAGGATTTTCCAGGCACCATCAAGCAGCTTGCCGCGGCCGGATTTCAGACGATCGAGCTTTGCTCGCCGGTAGGTTACGCCGACTCCGGGTTTGCCGGCCTTGCCAAATACACTGGGACCGAACTGCGGAAGATTTTGGCCGATGCTGGCGTCAAATGCGTGAGCTCGCACTTCGGCATCAAGGAACTCAGGGAAAACCAGGCGCGAAGTATCGCCTGGGCAAAAGACGTCGGCCTGATCCAAATGCTGGTCCCCAGCCTTGACGGGCCACGGCACCCGACGATGGATGATGTGAAGCGGGCGGCCGATGAATACAACAAAATGGGCGAACAGGCGGCCCAGGCGGGCATCCAGCAGGGCCTCCACAACGAGGATTTTGAGCTCACGGTTGTCGACGGCCAGCGGACCTATGACTTGTTGTTTAAACTTCTCGATCCGAAGCTGGTCAAGTTCCAGTTCCAGGTTTCCACGATCAGCGAAGGTTACGACGCAGCCGAGTACTTCACCAAGTACCCCGGTCGCTTCATTTCGATGCATGTGCAGGGTTGGTCAGCGAAGACCAGGAAGATAACGCCGGTGGGCCAGGACACCCTTGATTGGAAAAAGATCTTTACCGCAGCGAAAACGGGGGGCATCAAGAATTACTTCGTCGAGATGAGCCTGGAGATGATGAAGGCCAGTGTTCCCTATCTGCGCAATCTGCAGGTCTGATGCTGGCGCCCTGCGCCTCATCAAAACCGGGTCAGGTGCGAAAAACATCTTGGCCACCCGCGTCTATTTCATTTCGCCTCAGAATGAACTCAGTTTAGGGAATTCGTCTGGAAGCCATTTGAAAGGCGGCAAGGGTCAGATGGCGGAGGAACAAGAATCTTCCCACTGAGGGTGACCCTTGGATCGTTCGGGAAGGCGGGCTGAACGAGTTGATGTGATTAATCCACCCCCAGCGCGGAACGTCTAGTCGACCTGTTCGCAGAGTATCACCCGGTCCTGACCATCCACTTCACGCAAGCGCACTTCGATCACTTCGCGGTCGGAGGTTTGCAGCACCCGCCCCACGTAGTTCGCCTCAATGGGTAGTTCGCGATGCCCGCGGTCGATCAGAACGAGCAGGTCCACGCGTTGAGGCCGCCCGTGGTCCAGGAGAGCATCCAGTGCAGCGCGGGTGGTGCGGCCGGTATAGAGGACATCGTCCACCAGGATCACCCTTTTTCCCTCGACCGAAAACGTGGTAGGCACTTCGTGAACGACCGGCTTCTGAGCTACGTTCGAGAGGTCGTCACGGAAGAAAGTGATATCCAGCGTCTCGACGGGCGGTGTGATCTTTTCGATCTCCATCATCTTTTTGGCCAGGCGATGGGCCAGGGGGACTCCCCGCCGGCAGACACCCACCAGGACCACTCCCTCCAAGCCGTTGTTGCGCTCGAGGATTTCGTTGGCAAGGCGTACCAGCGTCCGGTCAATCTCCGAGGACGACATCAATTGGGATTTCTCTACAAAATTGGCAACTTTGGCTTTCCCAGTCGTTTCCATGACACGCTCCCAAGGGCGGGATTATAGCATCGCGCCTAGTCAGCAGACGAATCGGCACATCGTGCCACAGGGAGAAGGATTACTCACGCCAGGCGGCGCGTCCTGAGCAGGTTCGAATCGATCTCTGCAATCTTGTCAAACTCCCCATCCCAAAAGGATTGTGATTTCATGCCTTCCAGGTAGGTGCGGGTATAACCAAAGGTGGTCCAGACCTCTTCCTTGTAGCCGAAGAGACGCTCCTTCTGTTCCCGAGGTCGCACGTCCAGAATTTCCTGCAAATTTCCGCCGCGGAAGATCTCCTCAACGGAAGCCTCAACTCTACTCTCCGTAAGGGGGCCTCGGCGCCGTTCGAGCTCCGAGAGCACGGAGGGATAGCGGTCAAAGCCGTCCGTGGCAATGGTCACCACATTGTCGTCCGGGCCGAGGTTGAGATACCGCGCCATGTGAATCGCACCGAGGATGTTACAGAGGCTCGAGACGCCAAACAGTTCATGGAAACATTCCAGGGATCCCGCCGCCAAAGCGAAGATTCGTTCGACGGTCGCCTGCCGCCGCTCGAGCAACTCCAGACCCATCACGCAGTCTTCATCGTGGATCAAGGCGACGAAGTCGGTCGTGAGAACGTTGTGGATGAGCGTCACCATCTTGTCGCCAATTCCTTCGATGCGATGCGTGCCCCGACCCTTGTTGAAGAGTGTGGAACACTCCCGCGGTTCGAGTGCAGCGACCAGGCATTCCGGGAAAGCGGCTTTGATTTCATCGCCCGCGGCGAGCGTCCCGGCTGAGCCCGGCGCCGCCGCAAAGGCCGCCACACGACCATTCCCATACAGCTTCGCCGCTTCCATCGCGCTGCGCCCCGTGACATAGCGGTGGAACCGATAATTCGGGAGCAATTCAAACTGGGCAAGAATTTTGTTTCGGGGGTCTTTACGATATTCCTGGGTACGCTCCAAAACCAGAATGACGTCGCTTTCCGAACCTGGGGTCAGGTCAAGCTTCCCGCCATATTGGCGGATGCGCTGGTAACGCTCCGCGCTCATCTGCTCCGGCATGATCACTACTGATGGGTAACCCTTGAGACGCGCGACATAAGCCACCCCAATACCGAAGTTCCCGGTCGAGGGGCCGATCATCGTGTTCCTGCCAAGCTCAATCTCGCCGGCCAATTCACCTTCCATGAGCGTCGCGTAGGCGGGACCAACTTTGTGGCTCCCAGAAGGAAAATAGTGGCCAACCAGGACCACGATGTTCGCCTGCACGCCGGTCAATCCTTTCGGCAAAACCACGTGGCGGATGCGGTGGTCCGGCCCGCGCCAGGTGATGTTAAAGAGATTGGCAGGGTCCATTTCATCGTGCCGTGCTGCCGTGGCTCGGTCGTGGAGGGCGGGGGGCAGCTTTTCCGGCTGGAGCATTTCTGCGTAGGTTGGGCCCGGAATAAAAGTGGTCATCTGTCTTCCATGGATGTGAGTTTAGGGCGTTACTGTTTCCAGACTAGCAACTCCTCCGCATTGCGCACGCACCCATTGCAGTCCATCTGATCAGCCAGGTTAAGCAAGGTCGTGTGGAACAAGGTGCTGATCTTTGATGATGTCATCCAGTCCGGCTCCGTCCGGCGCAATGTCGAAAGGTTCCGTGACCGCAGCCTGCGCGCTTCGAAAGTCTTTCAGCCCGTTGCCGGTAACCACCGCGAGAACGCTCGCTTTGTGTCCAATGATTCCCTCTCGAACCGCGCGGTGCACGCCGGCGACGGCTGTGGCGGCTGCGGGTTCCGCGAAAATGCCGGACAAGCGGCCGGTACATCGCATGGCCTCGAGAATCTCCTCATCCTCAACATTGATCATGCAACCGCTCGATGCTTGAACTGCGATCACCGCCTTTTTCCAGTTCCTGGGTACACCCACCGCAATGCTGTCGGCAATCGTCTGGGGCTTGACCGGCTGTAACGGTCCTCCGCTGCGGAAGGCCGCAGTTACGGGGGCAGCGCCGGCCGCTTGTACGCCGAGCATCCGGGGAGCGCGTTCCACGAGCCCGAGTGTCCTCATTTCCTGGAAACCCTTCCACACGCCGGCGATGGTGCACCCGTCGCCGACCGAAACCGCCACCCAATCTGGAACGTGCCATCCGAGCTGCTCACAGGTTTCCAGTCCCACGGTTTTCTTGCCCTCGACCAGGTAAGGATTGATTGCGCAATTCCGATTGTACCAACCCCAACGCTCGCAGGAGTTCTGGCACAACTGGAAGGCGTCCTCGTAACTGCCTCGCACCCGGAAGACCGTTGCGCCGAAAATCAGCAATTGGGCAACCTTGGGCTCCGGTGCGCGCTCCGGCACGAAGATGACGCTTTTCAGTCCCATCGACGCAGCCATTCCGGCCAAGGATGAAGCTGCGTTCCCCGTACTGGCGCAGGCAACAATCTTCGCTCGCTTCTCGTGAGCTTTGACCACCCCAACGGAGCTCGCCCGATCCTTCATTGAGCCGGTGGCATTGCGCCCGTCATCTTTCAGATACAGTGTCTTCAGTCCGAAGTGACGCGCGAGCAATTCAGCTCGAACAATCGGGTCCACCCGACTGGCAAGCGCGGCAGAACCGCATCCTTGCGGATAGGCAATAACTCGCGGTATCGCCAGTGCGTGTAATCGGGACGCTTGGCTAAACTCCCCCGAGTCATGCGCGTGGCAATTGCTGGGTAGTCGTATTGGACATCAAGTATGCCGGCTATTCCACACGCAGGGCAGGTGTAAGGAACGCGCGTTGAATACACCACACCGCAGAATACACACTTGAGTCCTTTGACGAATTCCATGTTCCGCTCCAGGCGAACTCGTGCGATAGGTTATCGCCTTTTCGGTTTGAGGCCAACCTTACCGTTCCGAGCGCGCAATGCTGCTCCCACCTTGTAATTGGAATACGCGGCGCAGGCGTTCTCACGCACTTCGACCGCACGTGCGATGAGATCTTCATGATTCATGATCGCCCCCTCCCTTCAGCCAGTTGCGGAAGGATGGCGTCCAGGAGATCCACGAGATGGCGCGAGGCGTCCCGCCCCACGCCCAGCACCTCTTCATGCGACAAAGCTTCTCCCGCCAACCCCGCCGCGCGGTTCGTGATGGTGGCAATAGTGAGAACCCGGCATTTCAACTGGCGCGCTGCCATCACTTCCGGCACCGTGGACATCCCCACCGCATCAGCGCCCATGCCCCTTAAGGCGCGAATCTCTGCCGGCGTTTCGTAAGTGGGCCCGAGCAGCGATGCATAGACACCTTCGAAGCAAGGTAAGCCCAGCTTGATCGCCGCTTTCCGCGCGAGACGTCGCAAGGTGGGATCGTAGGCCTCGGTCAAATCCACGAACTGCGCTCCCCAGCGCGGGTCGTGAGCCCCCACCAGGGGGTTTACTCCTTGCAAGTGCAGGTGGTCAGAAAAAATCATGAACCCGCCAGGCTTTGCCTTGGCAGCAATCCCTCCCGCAGCGCAGGTAAAAACAAAGACTTTCACCCCTGCCAGCGCCAGTGCCCGGACGGGAAACACGACAGCCGATGGCGCATGTCCCTCGTAACAGTGCACTCGACCTTCCAGCATGGCCATCGGCACACCTTGCCAGGTTCCCAAATGTAAGGCGCCACCGTGCCCCTGGACCGTTGTCCCTGGAAAATGCGGTATGCGCTTGTACGGAATCTCAACTTGAGTCTCAAGCCTGTTCACCACTGCATCGAGACCAGAGCCAAGAGTGATGGCGACCCGCGGCACAGTCTTACATCGCGAGCGGATGTATTCTGCGGCTTGCAGCGCCTCTTCGTAGCCGTGTGGCCTGTGGCCAGTATCAATGGATTTGTGGCGAGCCATGGGTTTCACCGTTTCCGCTGTCCGAAATCATGCTGATGCAAAGCTCGAAATTTGCGGCGAGTTTCCATTTTCGAATTTCGATTTTCGGCTTCAACTTACACCAGCAGCAACCCTGCGATCGCTGCCGCCATATAGTTCGCCAGGGTGCCAGCCACCAGGGCCCGGAAACCCAGCCTGGCCAAGTCCTGCTTCCGTGAAGGGGCGAGGGCGCCGATGCCACCGATTTGAATTCCGATGGAGGAGAAGTTGGCAAACCCGCAAAGAGCGTAGGTCGCAATGGTAAAGGAGCGCTCGGCAATATGACCTCTAAGGGGGCCGAGCATGGAAAATGCCACAAATTCATTTACTACCACTTTCGTTCCCATTAGGTTTCCGATCGTCGCAGCGTCCGTCCACGGAACCCCCAGGAGCCACGCCACGGGCGCCAGGGGATAACCTAGCAACGTTTGGAGATTCGTGTGAGCGACTCCCAGAATCAAGTTCACAAGGAAAATGAGCGCGACGAACGCCACAAGCATAGCGGCGACGTTGAGCGCCAGGTGGAGGCCGTCCAAGACCCCGCGCGATGCGGCATCCAGAAGGTTGATGGCCCTTCCCTCCTCGGTGATTTCGATTTTGCCCAAGGTTTTAGGATGGCCGGTTTCCGGGATCAGCATCTTGGAAATCAGAATAGTCCCAGGAGCGGTCATCACCACGGCCGTCAGCAAGTGGCGCGCCTCCGCTCCGAACAAGACATACGCCCCGAAGACCGAACCCGCAATATGCGCCATGCCCGCCGTCATGATCGTCATCAACTCAGACTCGGTCAGGTGCTCGAGATAGGGACGGATCACCAACGGCGCTTCCGTCTGCCCCATCAGAATGCTGGCCGCGACTTCCAGTGATTCAGCTCCACTTGTCCCCATCAACTTGAACATCGCTTTGCCGGTCAGGAGAACCAGGGTCGGAATCACGCGCAGGTAGTAAAGGATGGAGAACAGTGAGGCGACGAAAATAATCATCGGCAAGGCCTGGAACGCAAAGACCATCCCAAAGCTCCCTTGCTTCTGCCCCAGCGCGCCGAACACAAATGAGGAGCCGGCAAAAGAACAATTCAGGACCTCCACGAACGCGTGCGAAATCTTGTCGAGCAGCCAATAACCCGCGCGTGTGCGCAGTACGAAAATGGCGACGGCGATTTGCAAACCCAATCCCCAGGCCACCGTGCGCCAGACAATGGCTTTGCGGTTCTTGGAAAGCAGTACGGCCGCGGAGAGAATTGTCAGTATGCCGAGAATCGGAATCAACCGTGTCATTTTTCAAACCCCCAGGGGGTCTTCATTAACGCCCCCCGTAGAATACTTGTCAATTTTTGGTAACGACAGTTTCGTGAGGTCGAGTTCCTGGCCCGACCGCAACATGGCCTCGGTCAGGTCCGCGGTCTCTCGGACGTCCATGCCGCGAAAGTAGATCACCATCAGAAGGGCGGAGGCCTGATAGTCGGGGATTTCGTCCCGCGTGTAACGCTCCACAAAATCAACAATCTCGTCGTGACTCAGGACCAAGCTGTTCCGCTCTTTTCGGATTAGTTCTGGTGTATCCATGCCCGGACGCGAGTGAGCAATCCCATCGATTAACCTCTATTCCACTCCCTGGCCGTGCGAAGGGTAGGAGTATACCTTGTCTTGTTGCCCTCCCGCGACTTCGAACCCCGGACCACCGGCGGCGGAACTACACTTGAGCCGCGGCGACGCTCGGAATAGAATCGTGAGCCGAATTGATGTGGCGACAGAATTTTGCAACGGCATCAGTGCGAAGCATTTCACGATGCAGGACGGAGCCTCAATGGATTACACCTATGAAGATATTGCGAGGATGATCGATCATTCCTTGTTGCCCGTTACGCTCACTGACCGGGACCTGGAGCAGGGCTGCCATCTTGCCCTTGAATTTAACTGCGCCAGTGTCTGCATCATGCCCTACTACCTGAAGAGATGTGCGGAGATTCTGAGAGGCAGCATGGTAAGGGCGAGCACGACGATCGGGTTTCCGCATGGCGGCCACACGACTGCTATCAAGCTTGCGGAAGCGCAGCGCGCCCTGGAGGACGGCGGCGAAGAGTTGGATATGGTAGTGAACGTCAGCAAAGTGCTGAGCGGAGACTGGAGCTACGTCCGCGACGATATCAACACCGTCATCGAAGTGACGCACGCGCAAAAACAGAAGGTTAAAGTGATCTTTGAGAACTGCTACCTCGCGGAATCACACAAGGTCAAGCTGTGTGAAATCTGCGCGGAGCTCGGCGTCGATTGGGTGAAGACCTCGACGGGCTTCGGCACATCCGGGGCCACGCTCGAAGATGTGAAATTGATGCGCGCCCACTCGCCCGCGCATGTGCAGGTGAAAGCCGCCGGAGGCATTCGGGATCTCGACCAACTCCTGGCCTTCCGTGCCCTGGGGGCGACACGAATCGGGGCCTCGCGGACCAAAGACATCCTGGCGGAGTGCAAGCGCCGGCTTAACTAATTGACGGTTTTCGATTGTCGATTGAACAGAAGGAAGTCTTTAGTCCTTAGGGTTCATTAAAGCCTTTTACTGACTACTGATGACTGTTTGCTAACAACATCGAATCGGCAATCGACAATCGTCAATGAAAGCCGTGGTTCGCGCTGCTGTTGCTCACGCGCCTCGTTTCTGCCATTCCCTATCGAAATCGCCCCTATTCAGAAAAGACTTCTGCGTTCCCACTCGGGTCGTAGAAAGCGCCGCATAGAGGCTGGCCCGAGTGAGAGCCTCCTTGTCCGGCAGGCCTTCGGCAAGAAACACCGCGAAGCTACCGATAAACGCGTCGCCCGCGCCGGTGCTGTCAATTGGATCAACCTTAAAGGCAGGGATCAATTCAAGACCTGTCGGTGTCGCCAACAGAGAACCCCGCTCGCCCAGCGTAATGATGACGCGCCGGAGTCCCTGCCGAAGGAGATATTCCCCGCACCTTTTCGCATCGTCGATGGAGCGCACCGGCAGGCCGGTGATGACTTCCGCCTCGCTCTCATTGGGCATGAAATAGTCGGCCGCAGCAACTTCGTGGAAATCCAGAGGAAGAGCGGGGGCCGGATTCACAATCGAGCGTATGCCCTTCGCCTTTGCGAGGCGGAGCGTGTGGTAAACGGTGGACAAAGGAATTTCAAACTGCAGGAGAATGGTGTCAGCGTTGTTGAGCAAAGGCTCGGCGGCATCTACATCATCCGGCGTGAGCGTCTCGTTCGCGCCTTTCACAACCAGGATGCGATTTTGGCCACTCGGGTCGACAAAGATGGGCGCGACACCGCTCGAAACTCCTTCGGCGATGCGCACGTGGCTGGCGTCGATGCCGAAGGACGCGAAATTCTGGATCGTGGCCGGACCAAACAAGTCACTGCCCACCTTGGCGACCATGCCCACGGAAGCGCCACAGAGGCAGGCGGCCACAGCTTGATTTGCACCCTTCCCTCCGAAGCCCAGGTCGAATTTCTTTCCGAAAATCGTCTCGCCCGGCCGCGGAAACGCATCGTTAAAGGTGACGAGATCGACGTTGGCGCTGCCCACCACAACAATATTGGATTGTTTCGCCATTATTCTTCTCTCGACCCTTACCGGTTGGGACCAAGAAATTCCCTCGGCCGGTTAAGGACCGCAAGGACTAAAACCCTGAGCAGTAATCAGCCTGGAAAAGGCGTGCCGGCTAGAACCAGCGGCTCATGATGACTTTCTGCTCGGTATAGAAGGCCACGGCGTCCTTGCCATGCGCGTGCAGGTCGCCGAAGAAGGAATTCTTCCAGCCGGCAAACGGGAAGAAGGCCATGGGGGCGGCCACGCCGACGTTGATTCCCACCATGCCCACCTCAATGCGCGAGGAGTACTCGCGCGCGGCCTTGCCGTTGCTGGTGAAGATCGATGTGGCGTTGCCGTAAGGCGAACGATTCACGAGCCGGATAGCCTCGTCCAGGGTATTAACCCGAATCACGGAGAGCACGGGCCCGAAGATCTCTTCTTTGGCGATGGTCATTTCGGGGGTGACGTTGTCGAAGATGGTTGGGCCAAGGAAGAATCCTCCGCTTTCTGATTTGAACTGCCGGCCGTCGCACAGCGGGGTGGCTCCTTCAGCGATCCCTTTGTCGATATAGCCCGCGACTCGCTTCGAGTGATCGGAAGTTACCAGCGGCCCCATTTCAATTCCAGGTTGCGAGCCATCGCCCACGGCCAGAGCCTGAGTGCGCCTGGCCAGCAAATCGAGCAGCGGCCCTGCAGCCTCACCCACCGGAACCAGCACGCTGCCGGCAAGACAGCGTTCACCCGCCGCGCCAAACGCCGAGCCGATGATGGCCTCTACAGTCTTCGGCAGGTCGGCATCGGGCATGACCACCAGGTGATTCTTCGCTCCGCCCAGAGCTTGCACGCGTTTCCCTTCCGCCGCCGAAGTCGCGTAGATATATTTGGCGACCGCCGTCGAGCCCACAAAGGAGACAGCTTTAACCAGTGGATGGTGCAGCAGGGCATCCACGGATTCCTTGCCGCCGTGCACGAGGTTCAGCACGCCCGCCGGCAGGCCCGCTTCCCCGAGCAGTTCGACCATGCGCGTGGGGGTGAGCGGGACTTTTTCCGAGGGCTTGAGGACGAACGTGTTTCCGCAGGCGATGGCAAACGGGCACATCCACATGGGTACCATCGCCGGAAAATTGAATGGCGTGATGCCGACACAAACGCCCACCGGCTGCCGAACCGTCTTGCAGTCGATCTCGCGGGCAACGTCATTCAGCGAATCGCCCATCATGAGGCTCGGCATGCCGCACGCCACTTCCACCATTTGGATGGCGCGGCGCACTTCAGCTTTGGAGTCCTCCAAAGTTTTGCCGTTCTCGCGAGTGAGGAGGGCCGCCAGCTCGCCGGCATTCTGTTCGAGCAGCGCCTTGAAGCGGTAGAGCACTTGCACGCGGTCGACCACGGGCACGTCACGCCATTTGAGAAAAGCTTCGTACGCGGCGCGGACGGCGCGATCAACGTCGGACTGGTTGGCGAAAGGTACCTCAGCCAGCACAGCGCCCGTAGCCGGGTTAGTCACCGGCTGAGTCGTGTGGCCCTGCGGCCTTTCCCACGTTCCATTGACGTAGAAGCTCACCAATCCCACAGCAGTATCCGTAGTAATCATCTTTCTCCCTCCCCTGCCCGTAGTTCAATGGGCGCCGCCCTCGGCCGCCTAATGGAAGTCGCCTAGGTACTTCTTGATTGAGGCTCGTTTGGTAGCATCAAGCGAAACATCCAGAGGTGCAGCATTCGGGGCTCGAATCAGTGAACAACAAACCGTGCGCCGTATCACTCCATCAGGATGTCACAACTCTCCCCATCTCCGAAGCCCCTAACAGGGAAAAGCGACAATCGGGCGTATTATGAATCGTGCGTTCCGAGGATTCAACCTGATAAGCAGGGTGGATCCATTCGGATCACGTGTTGGCGGATCTTGGCTAATCGCAGTTGGTGAATACTTCAGGACCTTCAGAGGGACAAAACTCGATCAATCCAGATCTTTCCAGGTCAAATCAATCTCTCCGCCTTCGCCAGCACTTGCTCGCAGCGGCGGAAGTACGCGGGATTTTCGCGGCGCACGCGTTCCTCCAAGCGTCTTCCCGACGGCCGGATGGGATTTGGCCCCGGCCACCAGATGCGTGAATCCGATGCGCGCGGCATGGTTCGGATCAAAGGCCTCTTCCCATGAGTTGAAGAGACGGCTTATTCGTACCCCTTGGTAGGGCGAGGCCGGATGAACACCATGGAACCCCGCGCAGGCCGAAAGGAAGAACTGCTCAAGAACGACGTTGTAACACCGCTTGTCGTGCAGGCGTGACCAAGCCGCCGCGTTCTCCGGTCGCAAAACTAAATCGACGGCGGTCTGCGCGTAGTAGCGCAGGAATTCAACATGCGAACCGCCTAGAATTCCGCAGTTCTCGGCCGGGAAATGGCTGCGATTCGAGCGCGCCCATTCCCATTCCATCGGGAGTTTCGTTGACTGTTGAGCGAACGCCCACTCAATATCCTGGGGTCGGTAATGGGGATCATGATCGTGAAAGCCCTCCGGGTACTGCGTAAAGACTGGAGAATCGAGGAGGTGACGGGGCAAGCGCTTCCACAAGAAAACGTCCGAATCAAGGTGAACGAAAGGCCGAT
Organism: uncultured Acidobacteriota bacterium; assembly: GCA_963804995.1. Lineage (GTDB taxonomy): Bacteria > Acidobacteriota > Terriglobia > UBA7540 > UBA7540 > Bog-366. The sequence continues at coordinate 523,477 of CAWDSK010000005.1, read as the reverse complement.
CCTGAAGGCTGTAGGCGACGAGTTTTCCCAAGGCCCACCAGCCGGGGTCGACGCCGTCCAGCCGCTCGAGTTCCGTCGAGACTTCGGCAAAGTGGCAGGCCGAGTTGGTCGACGAGCAGCTTCTTCCCGGGCCGATCCGTAATCAAGACCGTGTCGGGATAATGCCGGCTGGCAGTTTCGACGGAGAGCCCCCAAGCCAATAAATGGTGCAGGGGCTTACACCAGATGCTGCCATAGTAGGCGTGAAACGGCCGGCTCCAGAAAGACCAGACGGCTCGCATCGTTCAGATTCTCCTCCTCTTCCGTCTACTTAAAGATCGGCGACGGCGGTTGGACGCCGGTCACGCGTAAAGGAAGCGCTCTGGGCGCCCACCGGTCCGACCGCCGAATTCAGCGAGGCGGTGATTTGAAAAGTGAGCGTGGTGTTTGCCCCGGGATTGCTCAGAATCGAAATGGGAAAATTGGCGGCGGTCGTGTTCTTCTTCACCGTCACGCGTCGATGGAATGTTTGCAACGGTGCCCACGCCGCTGGCTCCTGAGAGCGCCAGATTGATCGTGGTGTCGGCAATGGCGGGATAGCTCACCGTGACCGTTGCCTTGGGGAGTGACGGTTTGGGGCGTAGTGCCACCCGCCGGAGTAGCCTGCACACCCGTCACTGCGTTGTTGGAGTTCGACAACCACCGTCAGCGCGGGATAATTCACCGCGACCGAAACCAGCAGGAGCGTGGGCGCAACATAGAACCATCCCTCGAAGTCGCTGGCCTTCTCACCGTTGCCCGAGGGCAGTTGCAGATCGATGCGCGGCGTTTTTCCGTCCGCGCGAGTGGCCGACTGGCCAAAGCTCTGGCCATCCAGAAAAAGCTGACTGGCGCCGCTTCCCGAGAAGATCGCGCGGCCCAGCAATCTGACTCGCGCCCGCGCAAACCACCGGGCGGGCGCGCCAAAGGAAAGCAGCTCGTCAAGAAACAGAATAGTTATGCGCTGCGCAGCGTTCGCTTGAAGATACGGCAGTTGCCAGGAAAGTGTTGCGCTGCTCACGGTGATCTTGGCATCGACAATCGTAATGCCGCGCAGAATCGTGGACGGCAGTGCCTCGCTTGCGGCGCTGGCAGATGCCAATGCGCTCGCGGTCGCCGAGTGCTGGCGGGCGGAGCCGCAGGCTCCAAGCGTGACGACGAAGTTTGCTCCGTTGATGGGACTGGTCGGCGCCTGGTCGAGCGTGATGGTCGAGATCCGTTGGCCACCAACTGATCGAGTGTCATCACATCGTCGTTTGCCCAACTGAATTTCGAGACGTGCAGGGCCGTCGGAGCCGCGGGTGGCGTCAATGCGGTGAGCGGATAAAACGACTTCCGGCAGTCTTGCACGTGGGCCACACGCTTCTGGCTGTCCCATTGAATGCAAGCCAAGGGAGCAAGAAAGACCTCGATGCGATGGGGAGGCTGGAAAGCGTTGCCGTCGCTACTGCAAGGTGGCCATTCGATTTGCCCCGTGGCGGTGCGCGCCGGAATGAGCCAGTAATCACCCGACTCGTACTGGCCCCTTGGTGAATTGGACCTGGATTCCGTTCTCCAAATCGAGCCATGAGCCTGCGGAAAGACTTATGCCGTTCGAAGCCGGCGGATGACCCAAACTGGTCCCAGCGCCGCATTCGCGCGTTCTTGCTCGGGTCTACCGACGCCACCGGTTGCGTCATGGTAACGCTGAGCGTTTCCGGACTTACGCTCTGGATTTGGTAGAGATCGCCTGGCTGGTTGGGATTTTGCCCGAACAGGTTGCTGTCATCGGAGATTTCAACCCATTGTCCGGGAGCGAATCCAAGGTTGGCGTCGGGGCCGAGACTATCGACATAAACCTGGCTGCCGGAAACGCCCGTGATCGCCACGACGACGGAGGCGTTCTCCCGCGACCATTTGAAGGTTGCTTCTGCCTCGTTGCCGGCCTGGTGGATTTCAACTCGATAGAGCTGGTTTTCCAGGCCGCGATAGCCGGCCGCCGGCGTGGGCTGGCAGGAGCAGTCTCCTGAGCCACCGCTGGTTTGCGCACTCAGTCGTGCCCGGAGCCCGCAACGCCGGCGTGGTCCACCTCCATTGCTGTCACAACATGTTCTGCGGATCGCAACATCCGCGACGACATGTTGAAGGTCGCGGTGGCGATGTCCAAGATCGTGGCGGAGGGCAAGGAGGGGCTGGATGTTGGCAGACGTCGGCCGTACTCGTTGCGGATGCCACCCGCGAATGGGCCACCACCCGCCAAACGGTTTGCAGGCGGGCGGTGGTATCCGCCTGGCCGAGGGCCGGCTCGCGCAGGCAGGGATCATCCAGGGCCGTTACCAGCCGCCGCCAGACCTGGAGATAAACCTGGATGACGCTGATCGAGCCCTGGCGAAGACTATTGAGAAGCGCTGGATCGTGTCGGGCTGGGGTTGATCAGGATAGGGCTGGTCCGAGTATGGCAGGAGCTGCTCATTCTCACAGAGAATCCCATCAACGTAATAGCGCCCTTTGCCGATCTCAAGGGTGTCGCCTTGCACGGCGATTTGAAGCCTTCATCTGCTACCGGCCCGCCTACCGTTCCGACGATATCGACCGTCTCCGTGGTGCGGAGATAGTCGTTGATCGCGCACTGTTCGTTCGCGTCGGCATCCAGGGAGACACGTCCCTGCTGCTGAAGCACGGAAGTGTAATTCTTGCCCAGGACTAAACCGCAGTCTGACTAAAGTCGCCTTTCATGGTGAGCTTCTCCTGTTCTTGAGGGATCAGCCTTGATTCCGGTCCCATTGCCTCATGCGCTCGCGTAGCGCTAGATCAGGGCTGCGCCGACACCCACGAATCTAAGATCGTCCTCTTCGACGTCACCGCAAAGATTCCAAGTGCTGGCCTTGACAGCCCGTAGCCATAAGCAGATGGGCGCGGCTTGATGACCACCGGCGCGCGATGGTTCCAAAAAGACTCCTGCTTCCAACCCGAATGGCACGTACTCCTGCGCCCGCAATTGGACGTTGCGCACCGCCTGGGTTTCCTGCAAGAGGTTGTACACACCGATCTGAGAACCGTTGTCAGCGCCGGTCCAGATGGCCATCGGGGTATCGCCGCTGAGCAACCCATAAGACGGATGGCCGTAGCGCAGAATGACGAACTTGGGCTGCAAGGCATCTTCCTGGGTGGGGTCAGCGGGCAGGCAGTGAAACTGCTGGGGAGTAATGGCGCTGGCCGGGAGAAAGCAAAAGCGCATGCATCCGGCCTGCTGGCGGCTGCACCACAACGCCGCCTTCCAGCGGATCGTGCCGCGCCAGGCGCGCCAGAAAGATCGTATTCGACGCCAACTCCATCAGGCGGACGTGAACCTTGCCGATGACCGTGCTGTCCTCGATATGAAGATCCGCGCCCTCGGAAGCCAAATCCGCGGCGGCGTAAGCAACGCTACAACGCGAGCCGCTGTCGATAATGCTCGAGCAGATTCGGGTGGTGCCTCCCACGGCAGACGCCGATCGGCCCGGTGATACAACGGATGAGGCTCAGGTTCACCTCCGCAGCCGAAGCGACAACGCTCGGCTCGCCCGGCATCGTCGGCATGCCACAGCGCTTCGAGCGCGATTCCCGGGAACGAGCGTGCAATCCATCAATTGGACATTGGCGGCGTCGCCGAGAATCCGGAGGGATCCAGAAATCCAGACGCCACTGATGGAGAGCTGCCCGGCAGGCGGAACGTTAACGCCGCGCGCCCCGCTGTCCCTGGACTTCGATATTGCCGCGCAGGAGCCACGCAAGAATCTTCATAGGTGAAATTGTTTCCACCGGAAGGATGCAGTTGGGCGGAAAGAATCCACAGTTGGCTCTGCGCGGGCAAAGCGATGGCGGCCGCCCCTGTAAGATTCACGTCGAGCGTTTCAAAACCCGGCAGAATAATCAGTCCCTGGAACCCGCGGGTAGAAGATTCCAGTCGGCAATCGCTTCTTCCAGGGTGGGCGCCGCGCTGGATCCGACCACCGCAACGTAGTTGAACTGGCTGGGATCGAGGGTGGGAAGATTCGGGGTGCGGTCATACGGGCCGCCGCCGATTTCAGCCGGAAATCCATAGCAGTAACTTACCTGCAACTGCTTGCGGCACGGGGAAATCCGCCGCCAGTTGGATTCTGCCCAGGACCGGGTCGATCGCAACCTTCCCTGAGGCAGTGCAGCCCCACGAATGGTCCGGGCGATCGGAAAGATCGCGGCAGCAAATCTTTGACGCATCAATGAGGGCGCCATCCGCGTAGACCGCGACGCTGTTGTTCGGCCCATAGAACTGCTGGAGATTCTTGTAAAACTCGCGCCGCAAAATCGGCTGGGGCACATCGAGGCGTGTGGTCAGACGGCTGAACGAGTCGCGGGGCGCGCAGGGCATTGAACAGCGGCATGTCCTGTCCCAAGGGGCTGAACATATATCGCGCGGCATCCACGCGAAACGCAGGGGCCTGGGTCACCGGAAAGATCTTCCAGCGCCAGAGGTAGACGCCCACGTCCGGAATATTGAATCGTCCGCCCCCGTGCAGATTTATGTCCAGAGGAGTCGGGTCCGGGTCTGACACCGTGCGGACGCGCGGGGCGATTCGCCGAACGTCCACGGTGCGGTTCAGCGTGTCGAAGGCGGAGCCTTGCCGCTCCAGTTCCAACCCTCGGCGCAAGTCGACGGTTGCCGCGTGGTAGGGGCGAACGTGGCGCATGCTTTCGGTGGTGATCAGTCTTTTGAAAAACTCAACCGCCGCGGCGGGCAGCCCCGAAACGTCCATCGCGACCTGTTCCAGGGCCAACACGGTGCCCTTTCGCCGCCGATACCCGATGGTGTTGGCAACTTCGGCGCGCCTGCCGCTCGCTGCCCCGGAAATCTCGTAAATCGTGTTGGAGCCGACCAGATCGCCGATATAAGGAATGACCCACGGCGCGCACGTTTCGATGAACTGGTCATCGTAAAGCTGCTGGATGTTCTCTTCCAGGATGGCGGCCTGCGCAGCGATCACCGAGAGCAAGGCCTGGAGCGGCTCGCCGTTTTCCGCATCGCGAGTGCGATAAATGGCGGGTAACAGGGCGTAAAGTTGTGCGGCGTCCAGGCTCATGACCATACCTCGAAATTCCCTTGCGACGCTGGATCTAACAGCAGCATCTCAGCGCCTTGCGGCGTGCCCTCCTGGCCGGGAACTGGCGAGGCGGCAAGCAAAACCGGTGGCAGCGCGCGCCGGCGGGCGGCGGCTGGCCTTGCCGGTTGAATGCCGTCAGTTCCACGGCGATCACCCCTGGCGTTTGCTGGATCAAAGCGATGATTTCACTTTGCGCCACGCCCTGGCCCATCTGGCGTTGATCGAAACTGAAGCTGGTCGAGAGCGACTGCCACACTTGCGCCAAGCACTTGAGTGGGATCGTAATTGTTCTGGTCGATGCGAACGTTGGCGCCGACTTCAAAGAGGACCGGGCTATACGACGCGACCTGCAAGCGGAACATAGGGATTGCCCGCGTTCCACAGCGCTGCCTTGAGATTGGTAATCGTGGGATCGTCCGACTGGAACACGGTGCCGTTGGCGCCGGCGACCGTCAGGAATACTCCCCGCGTGCGGCCGGACCATGTCCAGGTGGCGAGCGCCTTGGCAATTCCGGCGAAGGCCAGCGCATAGTTTTGATAGTCCTCGAGCGACACCACGCGATCCAGGGTCAACACGTGCAAGGGCGCGCTGGCTCGGGCGTCGTCGGCGGTGGCGGGGTCCGCGCCGCCCGTGGCCGGGTCGGGATTGGTCACGCTCTTGAGCCCCTGGGGGCGGTCCAGCGCCTGGGATAATTGGCCGCTTTGAACATTGCCGGCGGCCCCGATGCCCTTGCGGTAGACGGCCCGGATATTCATCTGCCCCGTCGGAGTGCGCTCTCCCTCTTCGCCGTCGCCAAACTGGACGGTCACTTTTTGAGTGGCGTCCACTTGGGTGACGAACACGCGATCGGTGGGAGCCGAGTCAAGGAAGTTATCCACCTCGTGCCATTGCAGATTGTTTACCCAGACCTGGAGCGTGGAATCCGCGCCCATGCCGAGCGGCGAACTGACGTAGGTCAAGGGTGACTGCTTCAAGGTGAATTGCGAGCGCCGCGTTGGTGGCATCGCCGCTGCCCAGGATTTCATGCATCGTCTCGCCCTGCGTCGCCGCCACCGCATTGGCATTGACGTTTACGGTAGTCGCGTCATAGATGCGCGCCAAGGGCGACAGCAGACCCAGCATGGCCACATCCCCTTGCACCTGACGGTGCTGACCACGGCGGCCTCACCAGTTACCGGATCGCCCTGATCCGCAGGCAGGAACTGCACGTATTCCGCCGCAACCTGAGAGTGTGCCGGAGACGTTGCTGGTGGTCAGAACAGTCCAGAGCGGATTGCCGCTCGCCGCATCGGTGGCCGGGCGGGTAGGCATCAACCAGGAAAATCTGGTTATCGGTAACGGTCAGCGCGGCGGATGACCCGTCCGGCGTGAAGGTGGCCCCGGCAGACGGCAGCACCTGAAGACGCACACGCTTGCCGGAAATGCCGATCGGCTGATGGGGAGCGATGCTGGAGGCCTCCCACGATGGAAAGCGAACTTCCCTCGACCGGCACAATCATGCCGGCCGCGAGCGGATAGGTGGTGGTCGCAGTCCAATTCGTGATGGGTAGATCGGTGGGGGTAAGTGGAACGCTCTGCACGTAGGCCGTAATATTGCGCGTCTCCTGCACGAATTCCCATAACACTTCGTTGAGCGTAAGAGAAGTGTCGCCGGTGAGGATACTGTCCTAGGGCGAGAGGTGAGCTGAGTGGTCTTGGCGGTCAGCGTGTAGCGGCCTGGATTCGAGTCGACAGCCTTCGTGATCTGGAAGAAGGAGGTATAGCCGAGACCCGTGAGCACGATCCAGGGTGGAGCGGCATTCGCTTGGGGAGCAAGCCCCGCGTACGAGGCGTCGAGATTAATCTGGTCGCTCGAGTCCTGGTAGTAGAAGGTCCAATCGGAGCCCGCTCCGATGCTGGTGGGATATCCGGGAATCGAGCTGAGATTGGGATTGGAGGTCGTGGTTCCAAGGGTTAGCGGGTTGGGTGCTTGCACGCCGTAGAGTGCAGCTTTCTTGCGGAAGATAAAGATGGAAACATCCTCCGAAGTCATGCCCTGAGTGAAAGACGACGACAGCGGCTGATCCCAGAACATCTGAGTGTTTCCGGAGACCGAGTCGATGCTTACCGCCGTCACATAATGAACGTCCCCCGGCCCCGTGGCCACCAGTTGGCCCGACTTCGCGGTGAGGAAAAGCAGAGCATCGCCGATGTTGATGTTGTTCGCGGCTCCCTGAATCCAGGTGCTCATGTCTGATCCCTGAAGCTGCCAGGGAATTGTGGTCTGGGCAGGAATCGCGTTCTGTTCAATCAAAGCCGTGAGGTCGGCGGAGGTTTCGAATACCTGTGGCGACTGCCCGGGAGCGGGCACGCTCTGCACGCGGGTTCCCGCGGGGATCAGGACATTGTCCGGAGAACCCGGCGCGCTGGTGAGCGTGAAGGCGAGAAAAGTTGAAGCGGCCACGCCCGGCGAGGGCTTGTATCCCACCAATTGGGCCAGCGCCATCACGGATGACGAATCAACAGCGGTTCGCAGATACGATTCGTTGGCGATTCGTTCCTGATAGAAAGCTCAGGATGTCGAGCGAAGTTGCCCAGGCATCGAGGAGGGCGATGGAAAAATCCGAGGCATCGCGAGTGCGCAGAGGAGCCAGGGCCGGCAGGTTCGAATCGGAGAGCGCCGCCAGCAAGCTGGCCAAAAAGGTCCTGTGCGTGCCTACGCGATAGCTGATGGCACTGAGCCCGGGCCGATTGGTAATCGGTTCGGGTGTTTCGGTGCCGATACCCTGGCAGCAGCCGCAAAGCTCTGGCTGGGGAGACTCGCAGGAGCCGTTCATTTTCCACCATCCATATGCAAAACAAAAATGCCGTGATCGAGCCGGTTCGGATCGTTATCGCAGCGCGCGATCTCCAGCCTGCCCATGGTGAGATAACCCAGCGCCACACCATCAATCGACGGATCATCCATCCGCTGAAACACCGTCATCGTCGCAGAGGTAACGCCCTGGACGCCCTGCGCGGCGGCGATGAACGGGCTGGTATAAATCGTCTGGCCGAAGGTAAAGTTTTCCGGATTCAGAATCCCGCGGCTGGCCGGTGCAGAGATTGCCGGTAACGAAAAGCTCGCAGGAGCGCAGTCTGGACATCCGCTTGGAAAAAGTCCGGGTCCACGCAGATGTTCATCTCGATGCGCAGGCCCGACAATCACCGCGCCTTCCACGGCGAGGTCCACTCCCATCATGCGAAACAGATTCAACCGGGTTTGGGTCGCTAGCCAGCAGCGTGGCGTCAGGTCCACTCGGGGCGAAGGTGTCGACGGAAACAAACGCGGTATACCAACTCCCGGTCCAACGCAGCGTGCCGCGCGCCTCGCGAATGGCGGGATCGCGCTCGGCCATGACGCCATAATCATCTTCGGTCACGGCACGAAGCTGGGTGCGGAACGCAAAAGGCGCCTGCTGGCGGATATGCTCCATGGTTTCCGGGTCAACTCCGCCCGCCGCTGCCAGGGGATTGCGCACTTCGGCGACGCCTTGGACATTGGTCAAAACATGGGCGAGCGAGTCGCGTCCCGACGTTCCCGGCGCTTCCATTTCCGACGCGATAACGCGCCTGAAAATCCGTACCCGTCTCCGGCGCCATGCCGTACTGCCCATCGCCAAAGCGCAGGAAGGCCGAGCCGTCGCGCTCAATTTCCAGCACGTAGACGCGCTGGGAGTCATCGCTCGACAGCAGATCTTCGAGCACATCCCAGGCCTGGCCTTGATCGTCCTGCACCGTAATTTCGGGGAGCGGCGCGCGATGTGCCGGAGGAGGAAGGCGTGAGGAACCTGAGAGGCCGGCCCCGTAGTATCGAAAGGCCAGGCGAAGGTCACCGGCGACTTGGAGAGCTCGGGGTAATACCGGGGCCGTGGCGGGAGCGGAGTGCCCTGGCAAGTGCACGCACAACTGTTTCCGTCACCGGAGCCGCTGGCGCCGCCGGAACCTGGCCCAGATCCTCCCGGAGCCCCTGCCAGACGCCATGGTCAGCCGGAACGATATTGCCGCGCGCCACGCTGACCCCAAACAGCGCCTGGGATCCGTGTCCGGCGTCCGTGGTGGAGGAAATGCACAACGGGAACGGCAGCGCATCCTCCGCAGCCCAGGAAACTTGCGTAATGGGTTGTCTGTTCAGCGGATCCACCAACGGGCGGTTCAAGTGATCGGTGATCTGCACTCCGGTCAGACGGACTGCCCAGCGGTTATTGGGATTCGCATCTTCCGGATCGCCGGTGTTCGGCCCCATCACTTCTTCAAAGACCAGAATGGAGCCGGGCTCAGGGTGGTGAGATTCCCGACCAGAGTGGCCGAGGTGGCGCCGTTGGCGAGGCAGCAATCGGAATCACCCCAAGTGTAGAACTGGATTTCATTCTGCTCCAGGTAAAGCTCGGCGTCCTGCATGGTGGCGAACCCCAGGGGGCTGCTCAGGAGCGTGGCCGCCTGTGGGGTGTTGGGCTGAACAGCCGTGGGAAAACCCGGAACGCGAGGAAAAATCAAAGTCCCGGAGGGAATGAAGACTCCATCCTTCGCAGTCTTCAGGTAAACCCAGGCTCGCGCATTGCTGCCTTCGTCGATCTGGTAATCGACGAGCTTCGCGAGCCGGCGCAGCGAAATGCGGCTGCGCGCCGTTCCCAGGTACGCCTCCGTGCCCACCGCGTCCTGCTGGTAGCTGAGGTGATCGGCCGCGTAAGCCAGCAATTCCACCAGGGCGATGCCGATGTCGGCGGCGTGGGTCTCGTTCCAGGCAGGCGCGAGTACCGCCATGCGGTCCAGCATCACCTGCCGGAAGCCGCCGAAGTCCTTGGCCAGATAATTGATGTCCGGCTCGGGCGTCGTATCCGGCGGGCAACAATTGCACGGGAGGCAATCGCCAACGGTTGGGCAACCGGCCTTGAAAGAAAACGTCGACCGTGGAAAGCTGCGGGTCAAAGCCGTCCGGAGGGTCGGTGGTGGAAGAGTTAGCGACGAGTGAAAGCGTGTAAGTGTGAAAAGTCACCGGACTGGTCAAGCTGCACGGTGACCACGCGCGGCGCGGCATTCGTGCCCACAGAAACGGAGAGAACCTTCACCTGGGAGGTCGCCGTCCCCCCGGTAATCTGCACCTGGGATGGTTCCAGGGTGAGGTTGCGACGCATCCTTGAGCAGCGTAATCAGAAGCTGCTTGCCGCAGTCGCCATCCCCTCTCGGCACTTCCAGATAATCGATGCCATTGAGGGTGGGGTGCTGCAACACCAGGGCGCGGCGGTTCTTTTGTGAGCAAAAATAAATCATGTCGTAGCTCCGCCATAAACGAACTGCTGGGTCTGCTGCTGCTGAGACTGAATGATCGTGTAAGTGACCGTAATCAGCAGCGTGGAGTCCTGGGCAGACACATCCACCGCGTTCACGCGAATGAGGTCGGAAAGCCACTGCTGCAAGGAGGCTTGAATCACTTGCTGCTGCGTCGCCGCCAGGGCATCGCTATTCGGCGCGAACACCAGTTGCGAGTGACCCGCAGCCAAAGGTCGGACGATTCACGCGCTCTCCGGGCGAAGTCAGCAGAATCTGCTCGATCATGTCGCTGATATGACCGGGCAAATCGGTCTGCGGCCGTGCGCCCGCTGCTGTCGAATCCGTACGGGTATTTCACATTCATAATGCCTCACATCGCCTAACGCGCGTCTGCGCCGTCACGGGGAGAAGCGGCGTTCCGGTGGGAACGCAGACCGCCTGACCGGTTTGAATCACCAGCGGCTGCCCGTTGGAAGTCACGCGCGTCGTCCCCATCACCCACTGCGCCGTCACACAGGGAGGAAGCGGTGGCGGCACCAGCGGACACCCCGCGATCACCCAAGGCACGGGAAGAAGAGCGGTCGGCTGGCCGCTGACCGTCACCCGCGGATTGGGCGCGGTGGGCATCGCCTGCCCTCCGTGGCTGCAAAGGACCGTCGCGCCCTGATGAAGCAGAAAACCTCCCATTGCAGGACCTCCTCCGTTGTAGTGGTGGTCTCTGACCGCCGGTTTTGGGCTTCAAATGCCACGGCGGTCAGAGACCGCCGCTACAGTCCCGGCTGCCGGGCTAAGGCCCGGTGCTACTTTACGTCACCACCAGCGCCCCTTCATTGACTGTCACGCTCGGGCCGGTGAGTGTGATCGTCGCCCCTTGCCCGTTGCTGATGGTGATTCCCGAATCGTTAATCGCGATCATGGCCCCGGACGAGGACTTCAGCAGAATGCCGCCTGTGGGGCCCGGCACATCACTGATCATCAGTGTTTCTGGCCGACCGATTGGATCACGATGCCTGCACGCCGGGCGGCGCGGCCAGGGCCATAGGCGGAACTTCCGCCGAGGAACCCCAGAAGCATCCCGACCAGATGGGGTAATCGCTATTCCCTTGTTCAAACTCCACCCAGACGCTCGCGCCAATCGGCGGGAACGCAAAGACGCCGGATTGAGTTCCGGCAAAGGGAGCACAGGGCATGGCCCACGTCGAGGGCTGCACGTTGGAGACATCCGGCACCTGCACGGAAAGGCGGCCCATCTTCATCGGGTCGTTGTTGTCGAGGACCGTGCCGCGATACTTCCCGAAAAAGTTCCCCACGAGTGACCCTTTCTCTTCGCGCCGTTAGAATGGCGCCGTCGGAACCACCGGCACATTGGAGATCAGCGCGTTGCGCTTCAAAGTGAAACTCTGTTTGTATTCCCCGAGCTTGATTTGGTGTTTGGTGCTCTCCACGTAATACAGCCCGTCAAAAGCCAATCCGGCGCCGCGCACCCCCACCAACTGCCGCGCCTGGAGAATCCCGCCATATCGCAACACACTGAGCGTGCCGTCGCCGGTCACCACGTCCGCGGTTTCCGACGCCCTGGCCATGCCCTGCATGATCGCCTGCGCCGGCGGGAGCTTGGCCGTGTCCTTCAACTCCTCGGTCTTCTGGGGCACGGGCACCACCACTCCGAGGGGAGGATGAGGGGATTCACGCCCGGGATCGGCAATGGGCATAACCATCCCCGTAATCTGATCCTGGATGTACACAATCGGGGTAATAGCCGTCTGAGGTTCGTAGCGGAAATTCAGGCTCTCCACGTTGGTCCAGGAATCCATATTCACGTTCAACGCCGGTTGGGGAACGCCGATCTTGATTTGCGGCCCCCAATAAGCCTGGCTCATCCCCGGCAGCGGCCCAGGCTGCATGTAGAAAACGTAGCCCGCTTCCTTTGCCAACTGCTGGATATAGGCCAAATCCGTTCCCTTCTGGCTCGGGGTCTTCTCCGGCGGCACTTCCACGTCCGGAGTAACCACCGGGACCACATTCGGCACGATGCCAAACATGGCGTACTTGCCAAGAATCGTCAGGACGCGCAGATCGGGCGTCATTCCCGGGAAGGGAGTTCCGGAGTTGTCGGTCAAATCCATCACGGCGGAAAGGTCTTCGCCCGTCACCACGAGTTTGGAGGAACCTTGCATCGCATCCGGCACCACCTCATGGTGTTTCACCACGCCATCCATAACCACTTGCGGCAGGCCGCCAAAAGTCGCCACCAGAATGACGCGGATGAGGGGAATCGGCGCGCCCCATCGCCAGCAGGAAAAAGATTTGCAGCGGCGAGCTATTGGCCAGCGTGAAGCTCAAGCTGAAACCCGCTCTTGCCGGTGGCTGACACAGTGACCTCCACGGAAGTCAGGGCATCCATGACCGGCTTGGGGGCCGGCACCGCCTCCACCGGACCCACCAGGAGTGTCAGATACAAGGGGCTACCCATTGCGCGCTCCCGAGGGAATTCCCGAGGCCAGCGGGATTTGGATGGTGCGGCCCACCTGCGCGGTCAGCTCATCCGGATCGCATCGCACCGTTAGCGTCACAATCATCCAGTAAAGAAGCGGATCGCCCAGGTACTTTGCCGACAGGTTATCCAGTCGGTCTCCGTCCACCACCACATAGTTCTGGAGCGAAGTGTAGATATCCGGTTGCGGAATGATGCGGCGCTGCAAATACGCCACCTGGACGCCATCGGCGCGGGTGAAGTACTCCACGGCAAAGCCATAGTAACGGCTGCTGGGATTGGTCGGCCCGCCGGTGCCCGCCGCCCGAGGACCATGGATTTTATTGCACTGTCCATGAACTTCTCCCCCTTTAGGGTTCCGTCAAAGTCACGGATGACGTTTGCACGCTGGGCCTTCTTGACGTCAGCCCGCGAAGTGACCCCTCACCCGTCCCGCCCCGGCTGATAAAAACGCCGGCGGCGGTCCACCCTCTCCCCTCGGAGAGGGCTATGAATCAAAATCGCTCCGCTCTCCCAAAGAAGAGGGGTGGGAATCGGAATCCCGGCCTTACCTCATCACAGCGACAGCAACGCCAGCGCCTCCTTCTCCATCTGATAAACCATGTACAGCGCCCCCGCCGGCGTCAGGAATCCCACATCGTTAACGTTCAGCACGCGCATCCCCAGTGACACCTTGGCGCGAATGGGATTCAGTTGCGGGATCAAACGCTTCTTCGGTAACGTCGAGATCCGTGATGCGCACCGGGTGTAACGCGCGTCTTGCTCCAGACAAAGAGTGTGAGGGCCGACTCCATGGGAAGAATCTCAATCGTGCCCACATACGAAAGCATCTCATTCGCGATCAGCACCGCGCTGGAGGGATAAACCAGCAGCTCCAGAGCTGCCAATTGCGGTTGGATCCCATAGGCCAGGGTGTTGGGATCGCTCGCGGCAAGCTGGTCTGTCGCGTCGATCTCCACCGTGCACTTGATCGTCTCAATCGGCGGACCCTTCAGGCGCAGAATCTCTGTGCGGTCCGGCTCGTCGCCGACGCTCTGGGGCTTAAGGCTGCGCGTCACCTCGTCCGGGTTGTACTGAAACGTGATCGTGCCCAGGGGAATACCAATGTTCGGATCGACTGAGACGATTGCGCCTTTCAGCAGAATCGGTGAAATGCTGGGCATTCTAATCTCCTTCACGACAAATCCATTATCAGCGTCGTATACGAATCCGCGTTCAGCACGGGTCGGTGCCGCCGCCCGGATACCCGGGCGTCGGCTGGGCATTCCCATGCCAGCCGGAATAGGAGTCGACGTCAATTCGGGCAAAGGTGGCGTGGAACGATTCGTGCAACACGCAGCCTGCCTTAAACACGGCGCTCGAACCCGCCTTGAGGGTATTGTTCGTACAGATGGTCGCAGGGTGTGACCCCGCTCCCGGTGTGTAGCCGCAGTTGCCGGCGGCGCAGGTGGCGTCAGCAGGCCCTTTTGCACAGGAATAAGGGTTCGTGCCGAGCGCACTGAGCGCTGCCGACAAACGGGCCTGTATGGCTGGGCGTTGGCCGCCACCCCGTAAGTGGGGCCAAAATTCTTGCGCAGGCTGGCCAGTACTTTGGCAAGGCGGGTTTGTCCCAGCTCCGGGATCGCCTTGTTCAGCCAGACCACGCGCGTCGTAGATAGCCTTGATGGATGGCATCGGCCTCCGCCTGGTACAATTCGGATTCGCCCCCAGCCGCAACAGACTTCCGGGAGAAACGGATTGCGAGGGCGCCACCTGGCCGTTCAAGCTGGCGCGTCCGACGCTGTCCGCTTCCCGCTCTGCGGCATCCGTGGGGCTGCTGATGCTCCGCGCGGAACCGCCCCCCTGCACCCCTTGCTCCTGCTGCACCACGTGCGTCAATTCGTGCGCGAGCAGGCTGTTCCCCGCTGCCGTTCCCGGCGCATACTGGGCCGCGCCAAACACCATGTCCCGTCCGACCGTATAAGCGTGGGCCTGGACGGCACTGGCGGACTCGGCGGCGCGTGCGTCCGTGTGGACGCGCACGTTGCTGAAATCGTGCCCGAAGCGTGGCTCAAAGAAGGCGCGCGTGTTCGCATCAAGGGATTGGCCGGGCGAGCGCAGCACCTCACTCACGATCGGGGGGATCGCGGCCGGCCTGTTGTTCTCCCGAGCGTGACGCTGCAAGGTTTCTTTCTTCTTTTTACATTCCTCGCATCCACCCCCCGAGCCTCCGCAAGAGCAATCCCTTTGCAGGGTTCCGAAGGGCACAGGGCTGGGGCGCTGCGGTGGGGCCGTGGTTGGCTTTTCGGGAATCTGAACGCGCGTATTCATGGGTGGCGACCTCCTGTACTAAGCGGGGTTCGTAGTGCCCTGGCCGAAGCCTTGGAATACTGTTTCAAGCTCTGAAAGACCGCCCGCGCGATCTCGGTCCCAGCCGCCTGGGGCTTTGTGCCGGGCTTCACTTTGAATGCCCCGCCATCGATCCGATCGCGGGTAACAGGATTCCCGCGCACGCCTGGCCAACCGCCTTCGCCGATCAGCCGCGCCAGTTCATCCTCCACGGCGGTGGCGATCCGTGCGCGGTCAGCGGGGGCAAAGCCGTGCAGCACGAGTTCCTCGATGTGCACTTTGACCATGTCATACCGTTTGTCTGCGGGTTGTGGTGTTATCTTCACGAACCGTTCTCCGTCTTCAGAAGCCGAAAGGCCGCGGACCTACAAAACAGGTCTGCGCTACACTTGCTCCGGATGCTTCAAGCGTGCAAGTAACCCCTCACCCGTCCCGCCCCGGCTGATGAGAACGCCGGCTGCGGTCCACCCTCTTCCGCCACGGCGGATCTGCGACCCCTCGGAGAGGGCTATGAATTCAAGGACGAGCCGCTACACTTGCTGCCTATCCCCACCCTGTTGGGACTTGTACAAAGCGCTCGCTGCCTACTGCTTTCTGCCTACTGCGTACTGCTTTCCGCGTTCCGCCTTCCGCTTTCTGCCTACTGCCTTCTGCTCCTCACACCCACCCCGCGGTTTCCGCGTCCGTCAGCGGGCGTTCGAGTTTGGTGAATTCGCTGCGCGCGGCGGAGAGCAGGTGCGACATGCGCACGGGCTCGTCCGCATCCGCGGCCAGAAACGCCGCGCCCATGGCGATGTTGTAGATGTTTCCGCCCGCCGCGCTCAAGCGCGCCAGCCGATCGATGCGCAATCCCTCCGTGGGCGTTTGGCGCGGGAAAAACCCGGCGCCAGATCTCCGCCCGCTGCGCGGCTTCCGGAAAGGGAAACTCCACCACGAATCGAATCCGGCGCAGAAAGGCAAAATCCAGGCCTCTTTCCGGTTGGTGGTCAGGATGGCCAGGCCGCGGTAGGCCTCCATGCGTTGCAACAAGTAACCGACTTCAATGTTGGCGTAACGGTCGTGACTATCCTTCACCTCGCTGCGCTTGCCGAACAAGGCGTCGGCCTCATCAAACAGCAGGATGGCGGCGCCCCCTTCGGCGGCATCAAACACGCGGCGCAGGTTCTTCTCCGTCTCCCCGATATACTTGCTGACCACCTGGCTCAAGTCGATGCGGTACAAATCCAGGCGCAGTTCGTTCGCCAGGACCTCGCCGGCCATCGTCTTGCCGGTGCCGCTGGGCCCGGCGAACAAAGCGCTGATCCCCAGGCCGCGCGAACCCTTGGAAGCAAATCCCCAGGCCTGATAAACCTTGGTGCGCTGGCGAACGTGCAGGGCGATCTGCTGGAGAAGTTGTTTCTGCGCCTCCGGCAGCACCAGGTCATCCCAGGTGGCGGAAGGCTCAATCCGCTGCGCCAATCCCTCCAGGCGCGGCCGAGCCTGCAGGCGGCAGGCATCCCACAAGGCTGCCGCCAATTCGTTCTCCGAACGCCCAGCGCGACGAGTCGCCGAGGCAGCACCGGCCGCGCCAGTTCGCGCGCCTGCGCTCCGGCTGGAGCGCCTGCGCCACGGCGGCGTGAATGTTGCCGGCGCTCAAGCTGAATTGGGAGACCAGTGTTTCCACCCTTCCATCGAGCGCGGAGGCGGCCGCCCCCAGCGCTTCCTTCCAGATCTGAAGCTGCTCAGCCGAGGTTGCCCTGGGCACATCGAAGGAGAGGAGCCGGCGCTCCACGGGCTTATGCCGCTCGCGGGTAGAAACCAGGAGTGGGCTGCGAAGCGTTTCCACCAGCCGCTTGAGACTCGCGTCCCCCTGCGCATCCGCGGTTTCCGTTTCATCGTATTCCAGCAGCAAAGCCGCTCGGATTCAGCGCGGCTTCGCGCTCCCAAAGCCGGATGAAGAGGTCAAGCTCGGCCACCCCGCGGGGAACGACGTGGCCGGCATGACGCGCAGACTCAGGCCGAGCAGGGCGCACGCCTGCGCCGCCACTGCGCGCTTGCCGGCCAGATCACTGCCGCACAACTGCACCACGGGCCACGCGATTGCCGGTTGGCTTGCGACCAACTGTCGGCCACCTGCTCCGCCACGGCGCGCTGCGACACCGGCAATCCGCCCACCGGCGCTCAGCGGTTCGGTGAGACCGCGCAAACGCTCGTCGAAGCGAGGGCACCCCAGCCAGATAGTGGAGGATGCGCTCGTCGATGCGCAGCGGGCTGGCAGTCAGCGTGTCGCCGGGCAGCACCTCCACCAGATGCCAATAGCGCAAAGGCTGCGCCGGTAGGAGGGCGCTCCAGTGCGCATCCTCGAACGCCGCCAAGCGCCAGGCTGAAGGTGGGGAGTGAGTGAGCGCAGATCCTTGTTGGCCGCGGCATAGAGGCTCGCGAAGCGGGAATCCAATTCCACCCCGGCGCACATCAGCAAAATCTTGCGCTCGAAGTTGGAGAGGCCGAACGTGGCACAGAGGGTATCGAGTGCCGGTGGAGCGGGCATCGAGCGCGGCGAACTTCCTCCGGCGATCGTTCTGCGCTGCCGCCGTGCTCGTCCGCGGCGGTCTGAGCTTCCGGGCGCGCGAAAGAAGCTTCGCGAGCGCGGCGCGCACTTCGGAGAGCGCCGCCATCAGGCAACTCTGGTTGGCCTCTTCCCAACTGCTGGACGGAGGTTTGGCTCATGGGATCGTCACCGTAGGGCCGAAAGTCGCGCTGCCGGGTCCAGGTCCAGGGGACTCTCCGCGCCGTCAACCGTTACCCGGATGAAATAAGTCGTGCCGCCTCCCTGGACGTTGCGTGATGGGAAAGACCAGGGTACTGGTGCTTGCGCGAGCGGCGGAAGAGTGAAAGTGTAAGCCGCGGGCGGCGACGGAGGCGGAATGGTGGCTTCGTTGAGCAGCAACGTGACGCGCTGCGCCGGCTGCACCGTGGGCGTAATGTTCACGCTGATTTGTGTGGCAGGTTGCCGCTCGGGGAAGATGACCGGGTGCAACACCATCGCCGCCACGTTGGATTCGAAGCCGGGATGCGGTTGGGGCGGCGTCCCCATCTGCATTTGTTGAATCACTTGCACGCCCAGCACGCCCGCCGGCAAGCCGGCCGGGACCGGCAGGATGATGGCGCTTGTCGGTCACCGTGGGCGGCGTCACCACCAAGTCTCCCAAGCGCACGGTGGTGAGGTCGCCGAGCAGTGGCTGCCCTGGATGACCAACGTGCTGGTGGGAAGAATCGGCTGGCCCGCACCCGACTGGGGAATGACCTGGGTAATCACCGGCTGCTCAAAGGGCAGCACGTAAAGGTTCCGGGACTGCACGGGCAACGCTGCCTGCGGGGCGTCGCCACTTTCAATCAGCACCACAGAGGCTTGATAGGCAGCCGAGAAGCTGTACTCCACTTGAAAGAATGCCGACCACAGTTTCGTGAACTCTTCGAGTGACAACGCGGTGGGGGTGAACTTCACCCGCTCCACCTGGCTATCCAGACCGGAGCCGGCCAGGAAGCTGAACTGGGTGACGGCGGCTTGAATATTCTGGGTTGAGAGCAGCGGCTGAGCGTGGAGCGTGCTGGCGACCGCGCCCAGCATGCGCTGCGGCTCCAACTTGTCGTCGCTGCCGCGAAACGTGAATAAATAATGAAGATCCAGCGCCACTTGGGGCTTTTGAACCACCGTTCCGTCGGCGCGACGAGTGGGCAAGTCCACGTTGCGATAGGCCGCGTTGGGAGTGACCTGGTATAGGTAGACATTGACCTGCGGCCCCTTGGCGGAAGCTTTCCCATCCGGGCGGTTGAAGCCGACGTTGGCGCCCGTCACCGCATTCACCACCGGACCCTGCAAAACTTGCTGGAGGGCGGCGGTTACGGTCGCGATCGCCAGGTAGTTGCTCATCCCTTCCCCCGATGGCGCGGATTCAAGTAGTCATCCAAAGAGACTGTGGGCCTTGAGCGTGGCGGCTGGCTGCGGCGCGCTGGTGGTTCGGGAAAAACGGCTCGCACTTCCACCCGGCCTATCGATACTTGAATCGTAGAATTGTTCGGATTGGATGCTGGCTGTGTTACTGGATTTCTGGCGGCTGCGGAGCGTGTTGCCACGGGCGGCCGGATGGCACTTTTGGCTAATGACGCCGGATGAGCTGCGAGAGGCTGGTCGGCATGGGCGCTGGAAGTTGCCGGTTGATTCCTGCTTGGCTCAACCAACATTTCTGCTGAGCGGGGACGATGCGCAAGCGTAAGCCTGGGGGAAACCTCCGCTTCGGTCAGGAGGCGGGTGCGGTTGGGCGTGTCTCGCGCCATGTTGCTTTCGGGAGAGATGGCCGGGCTGATTCCTGCTGGTTCGGTGCTTGCCGGCCAGGGGATCGGATCCAAAGTTCCGCGCGGCGCGTTCGAGGGCAGGTTCAAGTCAGGCCTGGGTCCGGGGTGGGTTGAAACCTGATGGACAGTAACCGGCCTGGGGCGGATTTCATCGCGACTAGTACTTGTCGCCGCCACAGGTTCTGTTGGCTCTGCTCGCTTGGACCCTTCGACTGGCAGCGCGTCGGGCGCCGATTCGTTAGATTGTGATTCGTGCGCAGAGGGGCTTGCCACGGGTCTTCGCAATCCATCAATGCTGTGGTCGGTAGGAGCAACGTTGGTATTGCCATCTAAACTGGTTTCGCTCGGCGTTCCGGAATCGGACTCTCGCTTGGGAAAGCCGGGGGGCGCGCCCATCAGTCCACTCTCCCGGCGGTGCGGTTCATAAAGGGAGGGCACGCGCGGCCGGATCACCTCCAAAGTGCCGAGGCTCCGAGCTACCAAGTTACTCAGGAAATCGCTCATGCCCCCACCATTTCCAGGTAGAATTGCCGCCGCGTCGGACTAAGTGCCAGGATGTCTCGTTCACGACCAGCCGTAGGCTGACGCCAAGGTGTGCACGTCGCTCAGCATCCGCCAGGCCCAAGCTTCGATTTCGCTCCACAGGAACGAGAGGATGTCAAAGGCCGCACGCCACCCCTGCGGCAGGAGGGACAGACAATGGCGATTTGAATGTCTGCCAGAGGGTCAGCCTCCGCCATGCGCTGCGTGACAGCCTCGACAACCTCCGCGGGTAATTGGTCGGCGCCTAATCGGGCTCACCCCCGCGTGCACGGACAGCAAGCAACGTCCGGAGTAACATGCGCTACGGCTGCGAGCCATAGTCCGATCGGCCTGCCGCCGCATTCTCACATCCGGGCCGGTGGGAAGGCGAAAACTCATTCGTATCCGGCCGATGCTCAGCGGAATCTCACTTTCCGGCTTTTGGCCAGAACTGGATCGCAACTCCGCGAGTATCCAGGGTCAGCTCCAGTCGCTCAGGCACAGCGCGGGCAGGCCACGACCGCAGCCATCAGCCGCCCAAAGAGCCGCTCGCGCAGCATTAGCAATTTGCCGTCTCGTTGGCCGATGCTGAGGCCGGCCAAGGTGTCTCGAGGCGTTTCAGGCCACGCGGCCGCCAAGAGCTCCAGCGCTCGATCAGTCGGCGCTTGGGCGAGGCCGCGACTCCCAAACCTCCAACAGTTCCGCAGCCGATAGTGCGCGCATTGCAGCTACTGGCCTGTGGGAACATTGAAGGAGGGCTCAGTGGGCTCAGTCACGGAAATGTCCCGCTCCCAACCCTCGTTCTCCAACTTGATGTGCTGGATGGCGACGGCGTTGGCGTTGGCATCGAGATCCGGCAGAGCCTGGTACTCCGACACCCAGCAGCGGTAGACGTTGTAGGCTATGAACCTTCTGGCCCGCCTCGTTATAGAGTTCGATGATGATGTCCTTGCGGAAATCCGCCAGCGAGACCTCCGCTCCCAGTCGGGCGCCGAGTTGCCAAACCTTGCCGGCCCATTGCTCGAAGGCCACATCGTGGGTTACGCCGCGCTCGAGTGTGATGGCGTCGAACTCATTACGGCCCGGCGACTTCCGGCTGGTCGACGGGATCGCCCCCTTCGCGGTGCTTCACCACCTCGGTGGTCCGCTTGAGGCCGGTAACCTTGCTGACGCCCGCCACGTATTGACCGTCCCACTTCACGCGGAACTTGAAGTTCTTGTAGGGATCAAAGCGTTGGGGGTTAACGGTGAATTCAGCCATGCGAGTCCTCCCTAGCTTGCGGTTTGCCCGGCCATCTGTTGGATCTGGATGACGACGAACTCAGCCGGTTGGAGTGGAGCGAAGCCCACCACGATATTGACGATCGCCGTTGTCGATGTCTGTCTGGGTGGTGGTTTCGCTGTCGCACTTCACGAAGTAGGCTTCGGCCGGGAGTCTGCCCCTGGAAATAAGCCCTTGATGAAAAGGTTCTGCATGAAGGAGCCGACATTTCAGCCGAATGGCCGACCAGAGAGGCTCGTCGTTCGGCTCAAAGACCACCCATTGCGTTCCGCGGTAGAGGCTTTCCTCCAGGAATAACGCGACGCGGCGAACGGGCACATATTTCCACTGACTCGTCTCTGCGTCCGCTCCCAGCAGCGTGCGTGCGCCCCAAAGCACGGAGCCATACACCGGAAACGTTCGGAAACAATTCAAGCCCAGCGGATTGAGAACACCGTTCTCGGCATCGCTGAGCTTGTACACGAGCCCCTGGACTCCGGAAAGCGTGGCCTCGGTTCCGGCGGGTGCTTTCCATACGCCTCGCGTCGCGTCAATTCTCGCGTAGAGTCCAGCGACTACACCCGAAGGAGCAAAGGTACGAAGTTGATAATTATTGAGCGGATCAGGCACCCGCAGCCGGGGGAAGAATGCCGCGCCGTTCTCATCGCTGACGACAGTTAAGCCCGCTGGTCTTCCAATCCACCGCTGCGGACACGGTATTGACGTAGGGTGGACAATCCAACAAGAAGAAACGCTCGCTTGCTGTCACAAAGCGCGATGGCAGCGCTATAGATGCTGTTGGGATCCACGGTGCTGTCGAGCTGTAGAGGGATTTCCCGGCATGGCGCGGGTGGCGTCCGGAATGCACAGCAGATTGAAAAGGTCCACCTTTTCCAAGGCGTAAATGCCGGTGAATAACGCCTGGGTCGCCGATCAGATCATCCGTTCCGGGAAGTCCAGTTCCGTCTGAACCCAGAGCTGAGCTGGTTTGTTGTCCGCCCCAGGCCGGGGTTGAAGATGTTCCATTGTCCGTCCCGAGGGCGTAATGCGCCACATTATTGGTCGCGGCAGGGCTCGCGGCTGAGCTAAGGCCGAGTGCCGTGGAAGCATCGGACGGCCCTGGGGGAACGGGTGTGAAGGTAGAAAAGTTCACCACCGCATCGGGGTATTGGGGCAGCAAGGCGTTGACCCGAATGGCCTGACTGCTGCTGGGTCGCGGATACGGAGCACACGACCGATGCTCCCGGCATCTGCACCGCCAGCGCCGAGTTGATCGCTCTCTGGATCTGCGACGCCAAACCCGAAACGGTTTGTGGTAGGGGAGTGGTTTTCGCGAAGACCTTCACGGTAATCGGAAACGGCGAAGGTGCGGTGGAAGGCGCGAAGAGGCACGTCTTCATTGTCTCAATGCGCTGCCAGGTCATTGCTCAAATCGCTGGTATTCGAGGTTGTGACCCCGAAGGCAGTATTGACGGTGGCGATGACGCGATTCGCCCCACCCACGACACCTGTTATAGCCGGAGCCGTGGTCTGGCGCCGGGCTCCCCACTTGGACGTTCACCAGTTGCGAACCATTATCGGGATCATTCACCACGTTGGCGATGTAGTTGCTTTGAGTGCTTTTCAACGAGACGTTGGGGAAAGTCTCGACCGTGCCATCCACAAGATTGGTGATAGTCAAGTTGAACGCCGTGGCGTCAGTCGTCTGATCTACCCCGTTGTAGTCCACATCGATCAGCAGTTCGCCATCCGCCCATGTGCCGCTGCTCAAAGCGGTGAAGGTCAACGAGTTAAAAACTACATTGTGCGCCCAGTGGCGCCGGTCCGCGGCGTGCGAACCACATAAGCCTGGGTCCCGCCGTTGGCGAAGAACTGTTGCACCGCATAACTCAACTCGCTGTCGGAGGCGAGCCCCCCAAACAAGCGTTCGTAATCGGAAAGCTGAAGATCTGTTCGGCGCGATTGTCGATGCCGCGAGCCGTGTAACCTACGAACGCACCTATCGAGGTCGCGACGCCCGTAATGGGGTGGACGGCACTCGGTAATTCCTGAATGTATACACCAGGGTAAGTGGGGTTTACCGCCATTTGTCATCTCCTCTTGAGGCTTGCTAATTCGGATCTCTCACCGGTGAGAGGAAGGGCAGGCTTCAGCCCCGCCGTCTCAGGACCTTCCCTTTTATTCTTTCCTCTTGCGCCCCGTGGTTGCCGCGGCGACCAAGGGGCGCAAGACTGACAAGATCTCGTTTGCCGCGTTTGCGGCGGGGCTGATGGGTTTTGAATTCATAGTTGTAAATTGTTCCGGCGCCCCGGGCGTGGAAGTAACCCCTCATCCGTCCTCCTACGTCGGCCACCTTCTCCCCTGGGAGAAGGCTGGGACTTACGGTGCCTCGCCCTCTCCGAGGGGAGGGTGGACCGCCGCCGGCGTTTTCATCAGCCGGGGCGGGACGGGTGAGGGGTCACGTGAGCGTCTGAGAATTCTAGGAATTCAAAAACCATAAACCCCGCCTTTCCATCTGCTCGATCAAAATACCGCAACCCTATCTCCGCCCGCTTTCCGGCGGTGCAGACCTCACGAGCGTTAACTTTTCCACGGGTATAACTATCGTTTGCCCGTCGTCCACCTCGACCACTGCGAAGGCGCGAGGCTTGGCGCCTGAATCGGAAAAATCCACAATGGCGCCTTCTGTTTCCTTCTCGGGCGCCATGAGTATGTCCTCAGGGCTCGGCAGGAACACATCACAAATCCGAAAACGGACTCTCTCCCCCTTGTCCGTTGGGTGATCCTCCCGTCTGATTGTTTCAGCCCTGATTGTTGCGGTCTATGCTATTGCAATCCCAATGCCGTGCCGGGTCATGCAAAGAGGATGGTGTCCAGCGAGAGGCGGGTCTTCCCCCTGAGTCACTCAATCGCGAGGGGTTGCAGCCGCACGGAAATCTGATCGCAGGCTGAAACGAGACCACTTTCCCCCCTGGGCAGCGAGGAGTTGTCTGCAACAAATAGCGGTGGTAAATGCCGCGAGATAGAGGATTAACCGTAAGATTCGCGTGAGGGAAAGCAGGTAAGTTCAAACCTTCTGCAGTTTGAGAGATTGGAAAGCCATGCTGCAAGAGCCCGCAGGCCATCTGCAAACTTCGGCAGCATCTTGTTACAGCAGGATGAACCAGGAATATATGGCTGGCGCAGAGTGAGCTCAGCTCTGCGATTCACGTCTCTGACCCTACCCGCCGATAATCTTATTATGCCCACCTATGGACGCCATTTCGAGTCCGGTCAGTTGCAGTTCATCACGACCAGCACCTATCGTCGCAGCCGGCTATTTACGTGTCAGCGCATCGGCTGGACCTTCGCTATACTTGGCACATGCTCCTCTGTCCCGTCCGCGAATGCCACAAGGCGCTGGTGCGCGAAAACCGGCGATTGTTTTGTGCGAACGGACATTCCTTCGACATTGCGCGCAGCGGATACATCAACCTGCTTCAGCCGCAGGAGCGGAGAGCCAAGCAACCAGGAGACACGCTGGCGGCCGTCGCCGGGCGGCGGCGATTGCATGATCGCGGCGTGACGGCGCCGCTACTCCACGCCATCGCGGATCTGATAGTGCCCTCACCCGGCGACATCGTTCTCGATGCCGGCTGCGGCGACGGTTTCTATCTTGGGACTCTGGCGCGCCAGACGGGGTTCGACGCGCATGGCGTCGATATCTCGATTCCGGCCATTGATGCAGCGGCTCGGCGCTATCCCCAAGGCGAGTGGGTGGTGGCTAATGCCGATCGCGTTTTGCCCTACGCCGACCGCTCGTTTACGATCGTCCTGTCGATCACGGCGCGGATGAATTCGCGCGAATTCCGGCGCGTCCTGCGCGACGACGGACACCTCCTCGTCGCAATTCCCGCGCCGGATGATCTCATCGAGCTGCGCGGTAAAGGCCGGGATCGCACCGCCCGCACCGTCGAAACCTTCGCCCCCGCCTTCACGCTCGTTGATCGGCGCCGCACCTCGACCACCACCGACCTGGACGCCCACGCCGTTCAGGACGTCCTGCATTCGATTTATCGGCCGATGCGCTCCGAGGCCGCCCCAGCCATGCCAGTGACCTTCAGCCTGGATCTGCTGCTGTTTCGACCCGCCCGGCCGGCTGGCGCACCCACGAGTCGGGGCGATTCACGTCTCTGACTATGTCCGTCGATATCCCAGCCGATCTGGGGACGCCACTTCAAGCGGGTAGCGCAGCGCGGCGGGGTCGCAAAGGAAAGTCAAAATGAAAAGCGCAAAACTCAAAGTCGCCCGTGCGGCGCCGTAATAAATTCTTAGCCCTCTCCCCCAAAGGGGGTATCCGTCCCGTGATCCCATCTTCCGTCCCTAAAATTCGCGAGTCGCCTTTATCGAAAGGGCCCTGGCGAGTCAGATGCCTCGCCGCTCACTTTGTGCGTTCGCGCGCCAGGGCCCTCCTGATAAAGTCCTATCGTCACCCATTACTGTTCCGCCGTTGACCGCGCTTAACACTCGAAATCTCCGGCAAACGCGGTACGATTCATTTGTGTGTGGAGGCTGCGATGAGTGGTTCGAGACTGGTCGCGAGATTATTCGGTTTTGTTCTGATTGGGCTCGCACTATCCGACGCTGCGAAGCTTCATATCTGGATGAACACCCCGGCTCCTGTCGCGTACCTTTCGAGCGCTGTGCTCTTTGTTGGCGGGCTCATAATCGTTCTGGTCCACAATCGGTGGACCGGCGGCTGGCATGTGCTTCTCACCCTCCTGGGTTGGCTGGCGATAGTCGGTGGTCTCGCCTGGCATATCGCCCTCTTGGGTTGGCCTGTCGTTGTCGGTGCTCTCGCCCGTTTCGCCACGGCTCCGTGGGGGGGCAGGTTGGGCATCAAAAACAGCAGCGACCAACTGGCCGAGATAGAAGCTCTTCTCGCAAGTGGAATGTTTCTGATCTTCGCCGCCTATGGTTTCAGGCAGCGCGGCGAGTGACGTTCCTCGGCCGAGCGCAAAGGGGCGAGGGCGATAGCGGGTAGCAGAGTATATGCCTTTCACACTCTGCGGCTCTTAATATGATGAATATGCACTGTATTATTAACACACGGGTTTGACACCTGACGTGGTAATCCAGTTTCCCGGGGGGCATAAGCGCTTATCGGAAGTCTCATCCATCAAAGGAAGAGCCGCAGAGTCTCGGAAAGCACGAGACTCTGCGCTACCCCGCTCCCCCGGGGAGAGGGCCATGATTCTTGTTTAGTTGCGGCCCCGCCACGCTGCGCTACCCCGTTTCTTACAGAGAAAGCTTGACGGCGCTTCCCCGGTCGTTGAGTTGTAATGTGGTCATTGGTCATGCTATTATGACCATGAACATATGGATTCGACCATGAAAACAATGCAGGCAGGGGAATTCAAAGCGCGGTGCCTGAAAGTTATGGACCAGGTTCAGAAGACAAGAGAGCCCCTGGTCATCACCAAACGGGGTAAACCGGTCGCCAAGCTTGTCCCGGCGGACGAATCTGGCAACAACATCTTTGGATGTCTCAAGGGCGTGGTGAGAATCGTGGGGGACATCGAATCGCCTCTAGTGCCTCCGGAGGATTGGGAGGCGCTGCGGTGATCCTGCTCGATACTCATGTGCTGGCTTGGCTGGTGGCAGACCCGGCGCGACTTTCGCGCCACGCCGCCTCCGCCATTCGCCGGGCTCGAGTGAATCAGGGAATCGCCATCGCCGCCATTAGTCTTTGGGAACTTGCCATGTTGTTTTCACGCGGGCGGCTGGAAGCGACGGGAACCATTGAAGCCTCAGTGCAAATGGTAATGGACCGCTCGGGCGTTATCCTCAAACCACTCACGGTGGAAGTGGCAGCTCTGGCGACGCAGTTCCCCCCCGACTTTCCCCTTGACCCTGCTGACCGCCTCATCGCCGCCACTGCCCGCGCCGAGGGCCTGCCGTTGATCACCCGAGACGAACGCCTCCGCCAATGCCCCCTGATAAAAACCATTTGGTAACGGGCCACCCCAGCGACAGAGGGTTGATCCGGCCGGTTAGATCGTCAGGAGCTGCTCAAGAACTCCGTAAGGGCCGCAACTCGTGGGCGCGTATCTTATGGTAGAGGGTGCGCTCGCTGGTACGAAGGCGTTGGGCCACCTCACGCCGGGTGCGACCTCCGTCTTTCAGGGCGGCTTCAAGCACCTTGCGCTCAAGTTCGTCGAAGGCTTTTGTAAAAGAAAGGCCCTGTCCGGCAATCGCTCCCCAAACCTTCGTGGCCGCTTCGCCGAGCAAATCAGGAGACTCTTCCGCTTTGCCATCACACGACCGGCGATGCCAATCCGCCAATCCAAGCGAAGTGCCCGACACCTTCGAGAAGAGCATGCGTTGAACGTCATTTTCCAGTTCGCGGACGTTGCCGGGAAAGGACTGCCCCTGCAAAAAATTCACAAGTCCGGGCTCTACCCAGTCGATAGGATGGTAGATGTCCCGGTGGCGGTGCGCAAAGGCCAGGAGCAGGTTAGGTAAATCCTGCATGCGCTCCCGCAGGGGAGGCAGCCAGAGTCGAACCACATTCAAGCGATGGTAAAGGTCGGCCCGGAAGCGGTTTTGGAGAACCAGCGGCTTCAGGGCCTGATTGGACGCGGCGATAATCCGCACGTCCACTTGCGTCTCCTGGTCCGACCCGATGGTGCGCATCGCACCTCGCTGCAACACGTCCAACAGCTTAGCCTGGACATGGAAAGGAAGATCGTTCACATCATCCAGAAATAGCGTGCCCAGATTCGCGGATTGAAAAAGCCCCTTGCGAGTGGCCACGGCGCCGGTAAAGGCGCCTTTGAGATGGCCAAACAACTCGCTTTCCGCCAACGCCTCGCTGAGAGCGCCACAATGCATGGTGACGAACGGATAGGCGCGGCGCTTCTGATCGAGGCTATGCAGCGCGAAGGCCAGCACCTGTTTACCGGTGCCGGTCTCACCTTCCAACAGGACGGTGATGTCGCTGACACAAGCCGCCTTGTAAACCTGGCGCAGAAGGGGCAGGAGCAAATCGGACCCGGTGACGAAGCCGAGCTCCTCAAAGCTCTGGCGGAGATCATCGTTGGTAAGCAAGGAAGCCACGGCTCCCATGGGATTGCCTCCGAAGGTGGTTTAACATCCCATTGACGTCTTCCGTCGGCAACCCCCGCTCGGCGCGCGAGATTAAGGGGTAGCCCAGCGGCCTTCATACCTCGCAGGTAGGGGTATCCCTTTTCACCTAGTGCCCCTCCGTGTGACGCGACCTTCATCCCGTGGCCTCTCTGGTAAGGCGCCTTTAGGTGTCACGCCGTTGAGGTTACGGCTTGTTACTCAACGCTACCGTTATTTAACACTCGGTTACTAAGTTTCGGACACAAACACCCACCCCGTGCGCTGCGACCAAGTCTGAATTATTGAGGAGCTCTTCAGTAATAATAACACACCGAGGATGGGAGGGGATGAAAAATAATCGGACATCTTCTCCGGAACGATCCTAGGGGCAATGCCTGCGGGCTAAGGCTTAAAATATGAAGGCAATTAAGCCATCTAAATGAATACAAACAAGTGACTTATCGCACTATTGGGGATAGAACATGGCTCCAAATATGAACACCATTTTCCCTTGTAACTGAAAGAAAATAATAGACTTGCAGCGCTATTGGGGATCGAAACCAGTGCTTGGTATTAAGGAGTAGTAGCCCCTAATGAGGTGTTGTAAAGCGAAAGACTTGGCGGCGACACGACTCGACCCAGATTTATCAACCGCTTTTCATCAAACCTCCGATATTCCATTCAACCGGTCATCTGATTATCGGATAGCCTAATGGATTAATGTGCCTTGGCCCATGCCATTCCATCCGCATCAGGACCTGTTTCGATCAGTTGATCCACGTTCCAGGTTTTCAGATTGATCGCGGCTACCTTTTTACTTTCCAGGCAGGATATGTAGGCCATCTGGTTGTCGGGTCGCACCAGAACCTCCTGCGGCGATTTCGGCACATCGACCGAGCGCACCACTTTCATTAAGCTGATATCCACCACGGCAACTTTCCCGAGCGTCGGTATTGTGACCAGCAACCATTTGCCGTCCAGGGTCGCGCCGGTACCGTATGCGAGCGCGTCCAGGGGAATCCATTTCGTGACCTTATTTGTTGTCGTGTCGATGACAGCAAGTTGCGGCTTGGTCTGGTCGGCCGTGAAGACCCAGTGATCATCTATCGAGATCGCAATGCGCTGGGCATGGGCAGATACAGGGATCACCGCGAGCGTCTTGTGCGCCACGAGGTCCAGCACACTGACCGTGCCCACCCCGACATTCGAAGTGAAGCCGCGTTTGCCGTCGTGGGAGATGGCCAGCATGTGAGACTCGGGTTGGCCGGTCGGGATCGAGCCCAGAACGCGCAGCGTCTTCGGGTCAATTATAGTGACGGACTTAGCAAGTTCCGTGGTCACGTAGAGCAAGCCATTTTTCGGCCCGAAGACCGCGCAGTGCGGGCGCAGGGGTTTGTCAAAGTCGAAGGTTTTAATCAACTTCCGCTGGTCCACATCAATCACTGCCATGGTCTGGCCGTCTGAGCCGGCCCTTCCCACTCCGGAGTTGCCATAAATGGGAACGAAGGCGCGTCGACCATCAGGTGACGCTGCCAGTTCGTGACCGGTAATGCCAGCCTCGTCCACCGCCGCGATCCGCTTGCCGGTTTCCGGGTCGACAATCGCTAGCGTGTGGTCACCCTTGTTCGTGACCAGGAGCAGCCCGCGCGACGGCTCTAGCTTGGGGTCAGTCCGCGAGGCCGCGGCCAATGCTACTAGAACGGTTACGCCCACAATAAGGAGCGCGCGAAATGCAGCGCCTTCCATATGTCCTCCTGAATTGTCAGTGAATCATTGCCCCATAAACATCCAGCCGGAGGGCATTTTATGCCATAAGCCAGGGCAACATCAACCTGTGACTTCCCGGGGAGCTGCACAGTCGGGGCAGGGGCAAAGGGCGCGGAGGTGCTCGAAAGCATAAATGCCGGCGGAGTGGCCATCGCTCCAGAAGATTTGCAGCGCATAGCGGCCCACTAACTCGGCGCGCTCTGGACGCAGCGGCTTCTGGCCAAGAATCGGCAGGCCGCCTATCGACTGCTCAGGCGGCGGAGGGGTTTCCTCGCAGGTCGCGCAAGGGCACTTGCTGCGCAGGTAACGATAGGGATACGAGCTCTCGTGTCCATCCGACCACTGGATGGAAAGGGTGTTGTTTCCCGCGGCGAGTTTAATTTTGGTCGGGGTGGAGGGCATGGGTCTAAAGAAGCAATTGTCGGTCAGCTCTCAGCTAAGGCCTGGCTGACCGCTTCCTACTCAATACTAATTTCCTGCGGCGTCTGATAGTTCACAATGCTGATCTGCGCCGCAAGCGCGCCCGCCACTTCCTGGAACGCCTTGCCGTAAACCGTCGAGTCATCGAGCGCCACGGGTTTGCCGCCATCGCTTTGCACGCGAATCGACATGTCGAGCGGGATTTCGCCCAGGAAGCGGAACCCGAGCTTTTTGGCAGCTTCGCGCGCGCCACCGTGGCCGAAGATCTCCTCGCGGTGGCCACAATGGGAACAGATGTGGTAACTCATGTTCTCGACGATGCCCAGGATTGGTACATTCAATTTCTGGAACATGGCGATGGCTTTCGCCGCCACCGTAAGGGCCAGATCTTGCGGCGTCGAGACCACCACAGCGCCCGTGAGTGGAATAGTCTGCGAAAGGCTCAACTGGATGTCGCCCGTGCCAGGTGGCAAATCCATAATAAGGTAGTCGAGTTCTCCCCAACGCACGTCGCCGAGAAATTGCTGGATGGTCTTGTGCAGCATGGGCCCGCGCCAGATGACCGCTTCATCTTTGGGCAGGAAATACGCCATGGAGATGATCTTGATGCCGTACTGGACGGGCGGCTCGATTTTGCCCTCGACCACATGGGGAGCCTCACTCCCACCCATCAGCATGGGTACGCTGGGGCCGTAAACGTCGGTGTCCATCAGGCCCACCTTGGCGCCGCTGCGCTGCAATGCCACCGCCAGGTTGGCAGCCACCGTGGATTTGCCTACGCCACCCTTGCCGCTCGCCACCGCCACAGTGTTCTTCACTTGCGGGATCAGCGCATGGCCAGTGTTGCGCATGGGAACTTGGGTCGCCAGGCGGACGTCCACATTCGCGACGCCCATGGCCGCAACCGCCGCGCGTGCTTGCGCCAGCAATTGATCGCGCACGGGACACGCGGGGGTCGTGAGTTGGAGGGTGAAAGAAACCCGGCTGTCGCCAACTTCTAATTCCTTCACAAAGCCCAGCGTGACAATGTCGCGTCCAAGATCGGGGTCCTTCACGGTGCGCAGGGCGGTCAAGACATCCTGCGGGGTGATTTTGCTGCTCATGGATGCTCTCCGTAAGAATTCAGATGATGCCCAAACCTTCATTCTGGAGTGTGGTGGCGGGTTTGTCAAACCAGGCACGGGACGATTCCCGCTCCCAAGCAGGCGGCGCTGCGGAAACCTTGCACTCTGGAAATCGCACAATGCCGATGGAAAGCTGACGACTGAAATCGTCGACCGGGTGCCCTTACTGGGCTTTTTCGAGCAAGCGCGCGATGGCGTGGACCAAGTCGTATTTCGTGAGGATCTCGTACTGCCCGCTGCCGACCTCAACGAACACGGCGGGGCAGTCACGCGTGATGAACGAGGTCAGGTGGTCGATGGGTGACGCGGTGCTGATGATAGGGAAAGCGGCGCTCATCACTTCCCGCACCACAACTTTCTTCAGGTCCTTCCCTTCCATCGCCACGCTCAACAAATCATCTTCAATAGAGAGCACCTACAGGCACCCCGGCTTCAAAGACCGGAAGCTGCGATAGGTCCTGCTCGCGCATGCGATCGAGCGCAGCCAGAAGCGTGTCCGAGGGTGTTACGGACACGACCTTGGCAGGCTTTCCCTGCGAGCCTTTGGCCTGCACCACATCCAGCGCGGTAAGCGGAACCGATGATTCAAAGTAACGGTTATCGGGCATCCACTCATTGTTGTAAACCTTGCTGAGGTAGCGCATGCCAGTGTCGGGAATCAGAACCACGACCAAATCGGATTCTTTGAGCGTGGCAGCAACGCGCAACGCGACAGCAATCGCCGTGCCGGCGGAACCGCCCGCAAAGAGTCCCTCCTGCCGTGCCAGTCGCCGCGCCGCCAAGAACGCATCCTTATCGCTCACCTGCAGGACGTTGTCAATCACGCTCAAGTCACGCGCAAGTCAAGAGCGCTGGGGAAAAAGTCTTCGCCAATGCCCTCCGTCTTGTAGGTTTCGGCTTTCCCGACTTTCCCCGTGTGAAAAAACTCGTAAAGGATCGAGCCCACGGGATCGGCGCCGATAATCTTCACATCAGGATTCTGCTGCTTCAGGTAGCGGCCCACACCGGTGATGGTTCCCCCTGTGCCAATGCCTGCCACAAAGTGGGTGATTTTGCCTTCCGTGTCGGCCCAGATTTCCGGGCCGGCAGTGCGGACGTGCGCCTCAGGGTTGGTGGGGTTGTGATACTGATTGGGGTGGTAGGCGTTCGGCAGGTCGCGCGTAAGCTTGTCGGCAACGGAGTGGTAGCTGCGTGGGTTGTCGGGCGGCACAGCAGTGGGGCACACGATCACCTCCGCCCCCAGAGCCTTCAGCAGGTCGACCTTCTCTTTTGATTGCTTGTCGGTCATGGTGAAAACTGCTTTGTATCCGCGCACCGCGGCCACCAGCGCCAGGCCCATGCCGGTGCTCCCGGAGGTGCCCTCCACGATGGTGCCGCCGGGCTTAAGCAAGCCTCGCCGCTCAGCGTCATCGATCATCGAGACCCCAATGCGATCCTTAACGCTGCCGCCTGGGTTCAGGTAATCGCACTTCGCGTAAACCTGTGCCTTCATACCGGCGGTGAGACGATTCAACTTGATGAGTGGCGTCTGTCCAATCGCTTCCAGAATATTGTTGTAGCGCATCATCGCCCCGATCGAATGGAATGGAATCTGCGGTTATAGCGCACTTGCGGCGTCGCCATAGACCTTGCCAAACACCCAAATCTCAGGCACTCTCACAAGTCGCAAGCGCCCGGCCATTCGGGAGCGTGGGCCATGTTTGCTGAGCGCGGCCTCTTCCATGGATTCTCCCGCAAACACTAACGGCACCTCGATCAATCCCTCCGAGCCGCCGCAACTCGTGCGCGCGTTGGGCTTGTGGGAAGCCACTTCCATTGTCGCCGGCATCATGATCGGCACCGGAATTTTCATCGTCCCGGCAGAAATCACGCGTGCCGTGGGGACGAGGGACGCGGCCCTTTCCGTGTGGGCGGTAGCTGGTTTATTCAGCCTGCTCGGTGCCCTGTCTTTCGCGGAGCTCGCCGCCATGATGCCCCAGGCGGGTGGGCAGTACGTTTATCTGCGCGAAGCCTACGGGCCGCTGCTGGGCTATCTCTGTGGCTGGTCATTCTTTGTTGCTGCGCAAACGGGCGGGATTGCAGTTCTCGCAGTAGGTTTCGCCGAATACTCGAATGAATTCCTGCCGCTTTCCCCCTGGGAACAGAAGGCTGCCGCGGCGGGGGCAATTGCGGTACTGACGGCAATCAACTACCGCGGCGTCCGGGAAGGCGGTGTATTGCAGTCAATCCTGACAGGCGTGAAGGTGGGAGCAATCGCCGTCCTCACCCTGCTGGGTTACGTGCTGGTCAAGGGACTGCCCCCTGGGCCTTCATCTTTGGCGATGCCCGCGGGCCACCGGTTTTTCGCCTCCTTCGGTGTGGCGATGGTCGCGGCGTTCTGGGCTTATGAAGGGTGGAACGCCTGCACGTTTGCGGCCGGCGAAGTTAAGCGTCCGGAACGCAACGTTCCGCTGGCGTTAGTGCTGGGGACTTCGGCCGTCATCGTCATCTACCTGGCTTTGAACCTCGTTTACTATCGCGTGTTGCCCTTGGACCAGGTGGCGCGCTCCACCCGCGTGGGAGCAGATGCAGCAGTGCACATCTTCGGCCACACGGGATCCTACTTGGTCTCGCTGCTGATCATCATCTCAACTTTGGGAAGCCTGAACGGCAGCATCCTGGCTGCGCCCCGAGTCTATTACGCCATGGCCAAGGACGGCCTGTTCTTCCGCTGGTGTGCGCGCGTGCATCCCCGCTTCCACACGCCGTACGTGGCGCTGCTGGTACAGGGTGGGTGGGCGATTGCGCTGGTGGCCGCGGGGACCTACGAACAGCTCTTCACCTATGCGATTTTTGCCGCGTTCGTGTTCTATGCGCTGGGAGCGCTCGCCGTGGTGGTGCTGCGCCGGTCCAAGCCCGACGCCCCCCGGCCTTTTCGGGTTCTCGGCTACCCATACGTGCCGATGATTTTCGTGCTGGGCTCGGTGTGGTTCCTCGGGAATACGCTTCGGGAAGAGCCACGCGAGGCGGGATTCGGGGTCTTGATGCTTGCCGTAGGTTTGCCTGTGTACTGGTTCTGGAGAAGGCGGGCGGCGGCGCCTCATTCATGATGGCGCGCTCCGCCCCCCAACTCCTTTGTGAACATTCCCTCAAGACCTACATCTTCGCGGCGGCCCGGACCTTGACAAGCAAATCGTGCGCCTGGTTTTGGAAGGGTCCCGGCAAGCCTTGCGCCTTGGTCAAAGCGTCGATGGCGCCGCGGTGGTTGGCCGGGTATCCGGCTTCGTAGGCGTAAGCCAGGTAGTAGAGAGCCTGACCCTGCAAAGCGGGGTTCGCATCCAAAAGGCTCACAGCATTTTTCAGTTCATCGATCGCCGGCGTCAACTTCTTGGTCTTCTGAGCCCTTACGTAGGCGACATACCCCAGGGTTAGGTGGGCCATGCCGAGTTGGTTGGTTTGTTGCTGCTTGAAGGTGGTGTCGTCAACGCCCTCCGGCTTTTTCATGCCTTGAGCCACGGTTAGGGCTTTCTGAGCATCATCGGCGGCCTTGTCAAGATTAGGTTGGGCCGAGCCGAACGCATAGATAAAACCCAGCGTGTTGAAAACGACCAGGTTGTTCGGGTCGGCAGCGACGGTCTTCTCGCCGTATTCCATAGCCTTGTCAAGCTGGCCCTGCATGCGGTAAGCATCAAAATAGGCGTTGTTGAGCTGGCCGGCATAATCCTTTTCCGCTTCGGGATAGGTCTTGATGAAGCCGTCCAGAACCTGTACACGCTTCGCAGGTTCGGTCAGGCGCGGCTCAAGCTGGAAAAACGCGTACACGGCGTAAGCACGGCTGTCCTTGGCCAGTTCCGCAGCGTCCTTCTGGATTTTATCCCACTCAGCATCGGTGGCTTTATCAGGCCGCGAGGGCTTGACCTCCGTCTGCACCTGGTCCGGAACCTTGTTGATGACGTTGAAGATTGTGTCGCTTACCTTGGTACTGCCCACGTAAGCGCGCATGACGATGAGGAGCAGGTTCAGGTCCTGATAATTCGCGGCCAGGTCCTTCTCTGCATACTCAATGGACTTGTCGAAATTGTTCTGCTTCAGATAAATGCTGGCGTAATACTCATTGGCACAAGTCATGAACTTGGCGTTGGCATTAGCCTCAGCGTATTTGTCCAAGGCCGCGATTTGTTCCTGCGGATTGTCGGCGCCATTGATGCCGAGCATCAGATGGTCTTCATCCGAACCGACGGGAATGGAAAAGCTCGGGCAAGGCTGCTGCGCAAACAGAGGTGCGGCTACCATCCAAATGGCAAACAGGAGGCAGGCGATAAGGCGGTGGTACATGGAAACCTCCCCTTCAGGGCGAGCTCTGGGTTTCGGGTCTCCGCCCTAGACGAGGCACGAACCGCGGGACGGACCGGCGATACGCCTCATAGTGCAGGCCATACTGGTCCAGGAGCTCGCGCTCTTCGAGCGGTGCGAGGATTTGATACAACACAACGTTCAGAATTGCCAGTAAAAAAATTGCCGGGGCTCCCGTCAGGAATGCCATGCTCGCTACCAAGAGCATGTAAACCAGATAGCGCGGATGGCGCAGACGGGCGTAAATCCCATTCTGGACCACTCCCCGTAAGCGATGGTCCGGGTGTAACTCCGGTAAACCTGCCAGACGCCGGAAGCCGAAAGCGTGCCGCGTCTGCGCCTCCAGCCAACTGGCAACGATGAAAAGAATGGCCCCCACAATCCAGGTTAGCGGGTTACGCCCCACGCGATGCGCGAACAGCATGTGTCTTGAAAGTATAAGGCTCCCCGCGAATCCCAGCCATACCGGAAGCGCCACCCAAAAGGCGCGATTCCCCAAACGGCGCCAGAACTGGATGGCGGGATGAAAGAGAAACCAGAAGAAGGGAATCCAGAGAACCATGAGTAGATAGAAGAGCGCCAGGAAATCGACGCAGCGAAGAAAGACTGTGACCGGTGACCAGTGACGTTCAAGGAGTGAAAGCATAAGTCAGAGCTTGCTGGAGCGCTTTGTACAACTTTTGCTGAGAAGGGCGTGGCCGGGTCATTGTCGTTTTGCGACTCCCCCTGCGAACGATGATGCCATGATAGACCACTTGCTCCGCAGCTATTTTAGCTCGAAATTCATCGCCAGATGTGTACAATGACGGTCGCCGCTGGGGCGGCGATCCCGCACAACCGGATCATCTCAGGCTAAGGCAGGAGGGATAGTAATGCAGCATCTGGCGTGGGAAACCATCAAGAAAGAGGTTGTAAACGATAAGCTTTGGAGGAAGCTGGTTAGTGGCGAAAAAGTTATGGTGGCGCAACTGTCGCTTGCCAAAGGATGCGCGGTACCGACCCACCAACATGAGAGCGAGCAGATCAGTTGCATCGTGCAGGGCGCGATGAAGTTTGAACTGGAAGGCCGCGAACTCACCTTGCGCGCCGGAGAAGTTTTGGTAATCCCCTCAAACGTCCCGCACAGCGCGGTGGCGCTCGAAGATAGCCAGGCCTTCGATATCTTCAGCCCAATTCGTCAGGACTGGTTGAACGGGACAGATAGCTATTTGCGAAAGTAGCCAGCAGCATTAGAGCAACCATCAGCAAGAACCTGTGGTCAGCCATCCGCTCGCGGTGAGCCCGTTCGAAGGCCGCCGCTAAGGTTTGGTGGCAAACTTAACAAACATTTCCTTGCCCTGGTGATTCACGAGCAGCACCGTGGGACCTCCCGCTCTCGCCGCCAAGGCGGGGATGTCGGCCAGCGAGCTCACCTTACTTCGGTTCACTTCCACGATGACGTCGCCCGCAACCAGCCCGGCTTGGGCAGCGAGGGTGTCCGGCTCAACCTCGTTTACGATGACCCCGCGCGTCTTCTCGGGCAGGGCCAGGGTCTTTCGCCACAAGTCCGTCAATTCCACAAACGTGAGGCCCCGCAGCGCGCCCTGATCAACATGAACCGACTTGCTCAGGTCTGCCGGCACCGGTACCAGCTTCACCACCACAATCTGGATGTTGCCGTTGCGAAGAACTTCCAACCCCACTTCCGAGCCTGGGTCTTGCGCACCCACCAAAGCTTTCAGCTCGTCCGCACTCTTCAAGGGTTCTCCCTTAAAGGATCGGACCACGTCGCCAATCATCAGTCCGGCCGCGGCGGCGGGGCCCCGGGGATCGACTTGCTGAACCAAGGCTCCAAAAGTGTCAGGCACCTTGTAAGTTTGAGCCGTTTCAGGAGTCAGATTCTGGATCATAACGCCGAAGTATGCCTTGGGGGCTCGTCGGCTCAAAGTGGGATCGACCTTGGGTGGCGGAGGGGCTGCGGCTTGGGCAGCCTCCAACGCAGCCTTGACAGTAAGGGGGCCACCTGCCGCGAGGTCGATCGCCTGTTCGAAATCGCGATAGCCTTCGAGCGCCAGGCGCACGCGATGCGGGCCGGGTGCGAGGGTTGAGATTCTCAAGCGGCCCTCGGAACTGGTTCGGGCGACGAGCTCATCGTCCACGAACACTTGCGCGCCGCCGGGCGTGGACTCTACGATCAGGACCGCGGCAGGGGCGGGTGGCGGGGGCTCGGGCGGGGGGGTAACCGGCTTGGGGGCCACGTGCCGCAGGGTTTCGAGGAGCGCATCTGTAGCGCCTGCGTCGCGCAGGTCACGCTCAACGGCAGCGGTTACTTCGAACGACACGCCGCGCTCGCGCGCCAGTTCTTCCACACGTTCGGGCGCCACGCCACCCAGGAGCAAACGGATGACTTCACCTTCCGTCAGCGGCTGAGGTTTCTTCTGATCTTCGGTCCCGGCGGCCATGAGCGCGACGCCGAGAAGAAGTATCGCGGCAAAAATAATCCGTAATGATCGAAACATCTCACCGTCCAGGCAATTGCTAAGGCCGAAATTTGTGGCGTCGGCCCATTCTACTCTTTCTTCGAGGCACCTATTAGCGAGAAATAGGTCCTGCGGGTGAATCCATATCCAACATTTTCTTGTAGAGAAATTCGAATTGTTCCACCGTCTTGTTGATATCGTGAGTTTGGATTATTTCCAGGCTTTTCTTCGCCATCTGATTTCTCAAGGGCTCGTCAGAAAGAATCTTGACGGCGGCTGTGGCTAAGGATCGAGGGTCGTCCTGCGTAAACAGGAATCCATTCTCCCCGTCATGCACAAGCTCCGGCAAGGCCAGGGCATGGGCGGCGATGACCGGCAAGCCGGAAGCCATGGCTTCCATGGTTACGATACTTTGTAACTCAGCGACGCCCGCCATAACAAAAACCTGAGCGACTCGATATATTCTGGTTAACTCCTCGTCTGATAAATATCCCGTGAAGGTCACTCGATCCCTTATTCCGAGATTGGCGGCCAAAACCTCAAGACCGCTCCGCAATTTTCCCGTTCCCGCCACCACCATATGAGCGTTGACGCGCTCGATGATGTCAGGCAGGGAGCGGAAGATGACTTCAATCCTTTTTTCCTTATCCAGCCTGCCGGCATACAAGAGGATCAGTCGATCAGGAATTGCATATTTTTGTTTGAGCTCTCCGCCATCATTGCCCGGACGGTAACGGCTAAGGTCGATGCCGCAGGATATGGGAATGACTTCTTTTCCCAATCCCGGTCTCTGGCTGAGTTGGGCCGCCGTCGCCGTCGGGGCAGTAACAAAGGTGAGGTGTTTATAAATTTGCACGAATCGGAACCAGAGGTACCTTCCCACTTTCTCTTCAATTTGGGGAGGCAGATGCAAATGATGCGCGACGTTTTCCGGCACCATATGATTGGTTCCCATGACCGGGATCCCGAGCTCCTGGGCAACTTCAAACACCGCGTTGCTTAACAAAAAATGATTTTGGATATGGATTACGTCGGGCCGATTCTCACGGAGAAATTTCCGTATCGATGGTTTGACAAGCAAAGGAGGAGAAAAACGAAAGTCGGGATAGATAAGCAGAGGGAGCGAACGGACTCCAAGAACTTTCACTCCCTCTTGCCGGAAAGTTTTCTTGCGAAAGCTTTGGGACGGGCAAATAACGGAAACCTCGTGACCGCGCTTGGCCAAAAGCGTCGCGAGGCGATAGGAAAAATAGGCTGCCCCATTAACATCGGGATGATAAGTATCTGACGCGATCAGTATTTTCACGGCCTATGGGATGCTGTGTTCATCGAGTTTATCGGAAATTCCTGATTGAGATCTCAGACTCGCTCCGCGTACGTTTCACCTGCACTGGACAAAACGAATTTGCCACCTGAGCGGGCGAGGGCCGAGGCCGCTACTCCTGCCTCTTCCAAATGTTGATGGTTCCGTCGGCGTAGCCGGCGGCTAGGTATTTACCGTTGGCGCTGAACGCCACCTGCCAGACGCCGGCGTGCGCGCCCAGGGTCTCCACACTTTGGCCATTCGCGGCATCCCAAAGTCGCACTGTATCGTCCGCGCCGCCGGAAGCAAAAATCTTTCCCTCCGGGCTAAACGCCACGGAGAGCACCGCGCCGACGTGGCCGGAAAGGGTTCGCAACGACTCGCCCGTCGAAACATCCCAAAGGCGCGCCGAGCCGTCCTCGCTGGCAGTAGCAAGGTACTGGCCGTCGGGGCTGAAGTCGACGCCTCGGATGCGCCCCGTGTGCCCCGTCAGCAAATTGAGTTGTTTCCCGGTCGCGCGCTCCCAGATCACCACAGTCCCGTCGGCATTGCCGGAAGCGATCATCTGCGCGCCCCTACTTAGCGCCACACACAGAGGTTTCGCCTGACCCTCGAACTCACGGGCCATAGTCCCCGCCGGGAATTCTAGTAGACGAATCTTCTTATCCCAATTGGCGGAGGCCAGCCACTGGCCATCGCGGCTGAAAGCCACGCTCTCCACTCCCCAGTGATGCACGGTGAGGGCCCGCACCTCCTGACCTTTCACGGCATCGATCAGCTCCAGTTTGCCAGTAAAAATCTTCGCTTTGACGAAGGCCTCGCCGACCACAAGCCACTTGCCATCCGGGCTGTAAGCAATGCAGGAAACGGTCTTGGGATTGTCTGTGAGCGGGATGGTTATGACCAGGTCGCCCGAGTCCGCGCGCCACACCCGCACGTTACCGTCCTCACCCAGAGCGGCCAGCATCGGAGTGTCGCCACCAAATCCCAGCCCACGGACGGGTTGGCTGGGAGTCTTGAGCGTCCGGTCTAAAGTAAATTGCGCAGTTCCCGGCGCTGCGGGAGCCACAGGGGCAGAAGGCATGTGGGGCTTGGTGGCCGCCAGCACAACTGCGTAGTGTGTTGTCTCACCCGCCGGAAGATCAAGGCGCTGCTCATAGTCGTCAAATCCTGCGAGCGTGACGCGCAGGTGATGCTCACCGGGGGCCAGGTGCGGAATCCTCAGGATTCCCTCTGCGCTTGTCTTGCCGCTGAAGACATCATCCAGATAAACCTGCGCCCCGCCCGGAGTGGTTTGCACCACCAGGAGGGGAGGCGTGGGGGTGACAGGCTGAGGTTTGATGGGAGCGACGGGCGCGGCCTTAGGGGCAATTTCGTGCAGCGCCTGGAGGAGTGCGTCCGGGGCGCCCGCATCTTTCAGGTCGCGCTCAACCGCGTCGGTCACTTCGAATGAAATACCCCGGTCGCGCGCCAAGGATTCGACCCGCTCCGGAGGCACTCCACCTTGCAAAAGGCGAATGATTTCACCTTCGGTCAGGGGCTCGGGCTTCTTCTGGTCCTGCGCCGACAAAAGCACAAGACCCACGCTGCAAAAGAGAATCAAGAGAATCGAAGTCCAAGCCGTGCGATGCATTTGAGCTCCCTTAAGGTCCACGCGTTTCCCTCGAAGACGCCTGCCCTCTGTGCCTGCGCGGTATTCTACAACGAGATTCCTGTCGCCACCTCGATTAGAATAGCTGCGGGCACGCAGAGAGATGAACACCCCGGCTGACAAACCGCTGCTGGTTTACGATGGCGACTGCAGCTTCTGCCGCCTGTGGATCGAGCGCTGGCAGGCCCTCACCGGAGACCGCATCCGCTACGAGCCGTTCCAGGCGGTGGCGGTACAGTTCCCGGAAATCCCCCTTGAGGCCTTCGCCCGCGCCGTCCAATTGATCCTCCCTAGCGGAGAAGTTCTGAGCGCTGCGCACGCAGTGTTCCGCACTCTGACCTTTGCTCCCGGGCTCGCCTGGCTGCTTTGGGTCTACCGGCACGTTCCCGGCTTCGCTCCCGTATCAGAGTTTGCCTACCGATTCGTGGCGCGCCACCGGAATCCGCTCTATCGGCTCACCCGCCTGCTTTGGGGAAAGCACTTTGCCCCTCCGTCGTTCTCGCTCGCCGTGTGGATTTTTCTACGCCTGCTTGGCGTCGTTTATTTCTTCGCGTTTCTTTCCCTCGCGACGCAGATCGTGGGGTTGGTTGGGCATAACGGAATTCTGCCGGTCCAGGATTTGCTGAGCGAAGTCCAAAGCCGCGTGGGGCCGGAGCGCTACTGGTATTTCCCC
Source organism: uncultured Acidobacteriota bacterium (assembly GCA_963804995.1). Classification (GTDB taxonomy): domain Bacteria; phylum Acidobacteriota; class Terriglobia; order UBA7540; family UBA7540; genus Bog-366. Next base: position 481,297 of record CAWDSK010000005.1, on the reverse strand, counting down.
ACGCTCGCCTGGGTGGGATCAAGCGATGGGGCGTTGCGCCTGATGAGCGCCGGCGGCGTGATCGCCTCCCTTCTATTAATCATCGACATTGCGCCTGCCCTGGTATTATCCCTTTTATGGATTCTCTATCTATCGCTGGTGACCGCCGGGCAGGATTTTCTGGCCTTTCAGTGGGATAACCTTCTGCTGGAGGCTGGATTCCTGGCCATTTTCCTTGCCCCCTGGCATCTCTGGCCGCGCGCATCCGGAAAGGCTCCACACCCCAGGACAGCGCGGTGGCTGCTGTGGTTCCTGCTCTTCCGACTGATATTTTCCTCAGGTGTCGTCAAGCTCCGGAGCGGCGACCCCACGTGGCGGGATCTTTCGGCGCTTGATTACCACTTCTACACGCAGCCACTTCCCACGCCGATCGCCTGGTACCTGCAACAACTGCCCGCCTGGTTTCATCATGCCTCGGTAGGCTTCATGTTTTTCGTCGAACTCGCAGTTCCCTTCCTGATCTTTGCGCCCCGCCTGTGGCGATTCGTGGGCGCCGGATTCATCATCCTCCTGCAGCTTCTGATTGCGCTGACGGGGAACTACGCTTTCTTCAACCTACTCACCATCGCGCTCTGCATTCTGCTTTTCGACGACGCGTCGCTCGAACGCCTCTTTCCCCGCTCCTTCGCGGAGCGCCTGCGCGCGGCCGCATCCAAGCCCCGGCGCTGGTCTCTGCGCCGCTGGATATTCGCACCCGTGGCCGTTGTCATTCTGGCCGGCGGGCTCATACAACTTACCGACCTGCTCTACCTCCGGGGATTGCCGAGGCCGCTCTTCAAGCTCCTTATCCACCTCGAGCCCATGCGCGTGGTCAACGGTTACGGTCTCTTCGCAGTCATGACCACTTCGCGCCCCGAAATCATTATTGAAGGCAGCGACGACGGAAAGACCTGGCTTGCCTATGAATTTAAATCCAAGCCCGGCGACCTGCGGCGCGCCCCGCCGTGGGTTGAGCCCTTCCAGCCCCGACTCGATTGGCAAATGTGGTTTGCGGCGCTGGGCAACCCCCGCAATTTACCCTGGTTTTCCGATCTCATGTTCCAGTTGCTCAAAGGGTCACCTCCTGTGCTGGCCTTGCTCGCGAAAAACCCTTTTCCACAATCGCCTCCGAAATTTCTGCGCGCTGTGGTTTACGACTATCAATTCTCAGATTGGTCTGAGCGCCGGGCCACGGGCGAGTGGTGGCAGCGCCGCCTGCTGGGGTCCTACTTTCCCGCCGTGGGCTTGAAGCAGGCGAGTGAGGGAGAGCCACAATAGAGCCGTAGGCAGCGAGCGCTTCTTGCGAGTCCCGGCAAGCTAACCAAGGCGCTACTCCCTCTTGCCGCACCCTTGCGAAGTTGCATATGATGGCGCGCCCGAATCATCCGTACGGAGCAAATGGGAGGCGCTGAACAACAACTGTATGTCCTGCGCTACGAGCAAACCCCCAGTTAATAATGCATGGGCACGACCGCGACCACTCCTCACTCTGCGGTGGGCCTCCGAGTAATGACAAATCTTAAAATCGGATCATGCCTGAGCCTGGGTTGTCATCGGGTCCGCAGGGCGGAGGCGGCTCAATAGTAAGAGGCTGGCCCTCCGGCTACTTTTTCCCCTCTTCCTTCAGTCTTTCATGCTGCCATGCGGGGTTGATGGCGGGATAGAACTGCTCGGGGTGTTCGATGGCCCAAATCTGTTTGTGGATGATCCAGTTGTCGGGATCGAGAGCTGACGCCTGCTGGAGTGCCGCCAGCGCTTTGTCCTTTTGCCCGAGGTCAAGGTAGGCGGTGGCAAGCCCCACCAGCGCCCGCGTGGATTTGGGATTCACGTCGAGCACCGCCTGGAATTCGCGCCGCCCGCGCTCATCCTGTTTGTTCTCGACCAGGCGTTCCGCCAGCGTCAGGCGAAGATCCAGATTCTTCGGGTCATGCTTTGACGCTTCCTCTGCCTGATGCAGCGCATCTGCAAGGGGGCGCGTGTAATCGCTCCCCGGCTGCACAGCCGGTTGTTGACTTGGAGCGGAAAGAAGTTGTTCGATGGCGCCTGCGTCGGCCGGGTTCCGGGCGTCGAAGTCGCCGATCTTTACATAACGGAGGATGCCCTGCTCATCCACAAAGAAGCCGTTCGGGACCACGGGGAATCCGTACAGATCCCACAAACCCTGGGCGCGATCGACAGCGGAAGGAAACGTCACGCCCGCCGCCTCGGTAAAGCGCCGGGCCACGTCCGCTCCCTGGGTGTCCATGGAGATCGAGAAGATTTCAAAATTTTCGTGATGATGCTTTTCGTAGAATTTCTGCCAGACCGGCAGTTCTTCGCGGCACATTCACCACGAGGCCCAGTTGAAGATGAGCACGCGATGGCCGCGGAAGTCGCTGAGCCGGTAGGTGGTCTTACCGTCCAAAGCAGGCACCGTGAAGTCGGGCGCCGGCTCACCGACATGAATTTTTTGCGCCTGTCCCGAGGCAGAATTTGCCGCCATGAGTGTGGCTCCCAGAACGAAAGGTATCAATGCGCGCATAGGGACTCTCACCATTTCTGGCAGGTTGATCCCGCCGCTTGACGTTTACTGACCCGCTTTGCTGGTCTCGGGGGCGACAGGCCCGTACATCTTGGCCGCCGGATGGTGCGATTGCTCGTATGCTGTGATGCGCTCCGCATGGCGCAGAGTCAAGCCGATGTCGTCCCAGCCGTTCAGCAGGCAATCCCGGCGGAAGGGATCGACGCTGAAGTCGAAACGCAGCCCGGAGTTGTCCGTCACGGTTTGAGTCTCGAGGTCGACCGTCAGCCTGTAGCCTTCTTTCGCGGCGACGCGATGGAAGATTTCGTCAATCTGCGCATCGGACAGGGTCACGGCGAGAATGCCGTTCTTCGAGCAGTTGTTATAGAAGATGTCGGCGAAGCTCGGCGCCAGGATGGCGCGAAAGCCGTAATCGAGAAGCGCCCACGGCGCGTGTTCGCGGCTGGAGCCGCAGCCGAAGTTGGCGCGGGCCACCAGCACCGAGGCGCCCTGGTAACGCGGGGCGTTGAGCACAAATTCCGGGTTGGGCGTCTCGCCGTCGGCCAGGTAGCGCCAATCGAGAAAGAGCTTGTGGCCGTATCCTTCGCGCGTGAGCCACTTGATGAATTGCTTGGGAATAATCTGGTCGGTGTCAACGTTCACGCGATCCATCGGGGCGACTAAGCCAGTGTGTTTCGTGAAAGGTTGCATGTTTATCCTATGTAATATTTCCAGAAGAATGTCTTTAAGGTTTAAGGGTAAAGGCTAAAGGGTAAAAAGGTTTTCTTCGGGAGCTTCTTTTCATTTTCCAACTCATACTCCCGCTCCAAGCGATCCATGTGCCACAAGAGTTCTCGAACATTTATCATCGGCAGCCTTCACCCTTTACCCTTTATCCTTTACCCTTACTAAACTCTTCTTTAGTCCGTATTTCCCACATCCCATCCGCGAATATCCACAAAGTGCCCTTCAATCGCGGCGGCAGCGGCCATCATGGGGCTGACCAGGTGGGTGCGGCTGTCTTTGCCCTGGCGGCCTTCGAAATTGCGATTGGAGGTCGAAGCGCTGCGTTCACCGGGAGGCAGCACGTCGGGATTCATCGCAAGGCACATACTGCACCCGGCGTCCCGCCACTCAAATCCTGCATCGAGGAAAATCTTGTCCAGACCTTCCTTTTCCGCTGCCGCCTTGACTTGCATAGAGCCTGGAACCACCAGCGCTTCCTTCACTGACTTCGAGACGTGTTTGCCCGCCACGACACGCGCGGCCAGGCGCAGATCTTCCAGGCGCGAGTTGGTGCAGGAACCAATAAAAATGCGGTCAAGCGCGATATCCCGGATGCGCGTGCCCGGCTTGAGCGCCATGTATTCGAGCGCGCGGGTCACAGCCTGGCGATCAACCGAATCCGCAAACGAGTTCGGGTCCGGAATGCTTCCGGTAATGTCGGCCACCATGCCGGGATTGGTGCCCCAGGTAACCTGCGGCGCGATCTCAGCGGCGTTGAGGGTGACGGTCTTGTCGTAAGTTGCGCCCGGGTCGGTGGGGAGAGTCTTCCAGCGCTCCACGGCGGCCTGGAATTCCTTGCCGCGGGGCACAAACGGACGGCCCTCCATATAGGCGAAGGTGGTGTCGTCAGGCGCCACCATGCCGGCGCGCGCGCCGCCTTCAATCGACATGTTGCAAACCGTCATGCGGCCTTCGAGCGAAAGGTCGCGAATCGCCTCGCCGCCGAATTCGATCACATGGCCGTTGCCGCCGGCGATGCCGATCTTGCCGATGATGGCCAGAATGATGTCCTTGGCGGTAACGCCCGGCGCGCGCTTGCCGTCAACCCGCACCAGCATGGTCTTGGATTTGAATTGCACCAGGCACTGCGTGGCCAGCACGTGCTCGACCTCGCTGGTGCCAATACCGAAGGCCAGCGCGCCCAGAGCTCCGTGCGTGGAGGTGTGGCTGTCGCCGCATACCACCGTGAGCCCGGGCTGCGTGAAGCCGAGTTCCGGCCCAATAACATGCACGATGCCTTGATTGGGACTCTGCATGTCGAAAAACAGGATCCCATTTTCGCGGCAGTTACGCGCTAAGGCATCCATCTGAGCCGCCCCAACGCTGTCGACCATGGGTAAATGGCGATTCTTGGTGGGCACGGAGTGGTCCATGACGGCGAACGTGAGGTCAGGCCGGCGCACTTTGCGCCCCCCCACCTTCAAGCCGGAGAAGGCTTGCGGCGATGTGGCTTCGTGAACGAGGTGGCGGTCAATATAGATTACCGCGGGCTGGCCGGGCTCCTCGGCAACGACGTGAGTTTCCCAGATTTTTTCGTACAAAGTTCGAGCAGGCATAGATTGTAAGCTCTCAGCATTCAGCCGTCAGCTACGTCCCGCCCCTGCGGGCCAATCGCTGACCGCGGAGTAACCCGTAGGCAATAGTTTGGTGGTTGCCCCGGAGGGTCGATTATACGCCAGCCGAGCGGAAGTAGTAAATTCCCGCGGGGCTCGGTACTGGTTCAGTTTGGGAAAAAATACTGAATCTGGTACAAGCGCTGGTTTTTTGGGCAGCTATTCTTGCGTGCATCCCAACCTGCCGCGCTCAAGGCTTGACCCCAATCATTATCTCAACCATTCCCTCTGGGACGTTTGGATTTTCACCCAAGGTGGGATCAAGCCCAGCGGCGGTAAGGGCTCCCTGGATAACACCTGCATGCGCTGGTATCGACTGGGAACTATGGAAGATCACTACCACCCCTACCGGAATACTTCCACCTGAAGGGATAATATCTCTTCCAACATCATCGCTAGGCCATCCGCCCGCAGTGAAGGCGTCTTTGATCTCCACCGCAAAGGGCTGCGCTGTTTCGTCCAAGAGTAAACGCTGGATTCTAAATGGTCCTCTCGGTGCATTAGTAGTGGCGGCGGCATTTAAGAAATCGCTCAATTTCTTTCGTTGCTCAGCGGATAGATGCCTAATCCTTACCCGTTCTTGGAGGTATGCGAGTTTACTCTCAGCTAATTCAATTTCTTTCTCAAATAAATCCGCCTCTCTGCGTGCGCCACTGGCAAGTTGCTCTGCTTGTCGAGACGAGTCGGCTGCTTTCTTAGCAGATTCCGATGCCTCCCCGGCGAATAATATGGAGTTGGTAGCATGCCTCTCGGCATCAGCACTTTCGCGTTGTGCCTCAACAAGCAGAGATGTGTTAAAGGCTTGGAGTTGGGTATCACCATTCGATACTTTAGCGTCAAAATATGCTTCTCCAGCTACTCCCAGAACAACAAATAGCCATCCTACTAACGCTACAAACTTTATCCAATTGGGCGTTTTACTCGCCGTATCGGATTTCCGGAAGAGGTCAATGGCCTCGTGCACTACCTCGGGTCCTTCTAGGACAACCCCGATAATAACGAGATATGTAGAATATAGTAACCAGTCGAAGTATCCATCTCTGAGAGCTTGTAGATCTCCCCTCATTAAATCGTCAATTTTGTGGAGAACTTCTGAGGGAAGAGGCATCGACCAAGACCTCGCAAGCGATGAAAGACGAACACGTTCCCTAGATAGATTCTTTCGTTTTTTGCTTTTTTCTGGGCTGTTTCTTATTACTGAGACAATAGCTTGCTGGATTTATTTCACGCGAAGGCGTTAAAGGAACTTGAATGGCATGCTCGACTGCCGCTCTTGCAATCTGGCTGAAGTCCATTCCCTTTTTATATTTAGGTTTTATCATGATGCCTCACTTTAGGAATGCGACGGGAAGTTCGGCGTTCTCTAGCTCGCGGGTTGCGATGCGGCGAAGCCTCTCTCTCGCCCATGTTGCGAGGGGAATTCCGGCGCGTTCCGCTGCATCTCGGAAACCTTGCTTTTCGGTTGGCGAGACTCGGAGTTCGATGTATTCGTCAAGCGGGTTCTCTTTCTTCGGGCGTCCTCGCTTTTTCATGGAATTATTGTACCAACAAAAATGGGTCAGATGCAAGAATTTTCTTGACAAGCCCCCTTTTTGTGGGTACAGTAATTACATGAACAAACTAAGCAGCGAGAAGCGAACCCAAGTGATTACGGCCCTCGTCGAAGGCTGTTCAATCAATGCCACGTCTCGCATGACTGGCGTAGCGAAGAATACCATTCTAAAGCTTCTCCGTGAAGTCGGAATTGCTTGCGCGGACTTTCAAGATCGCGTGTTACGGGACCTGAAGTGCAAGCGGATTCAATGCGACGAGATTTGGCAATTCTGCTACGCGAAAGAGAAGAATGTCCCGCAAGACAAGAAAGGGCAATTCGGTTATGGTGACGTTTGGACTTGGGTCGCTATTGATGCGGATACGAAACTAGTTCCTTCCTTTATGCTTGGTAATCGAGATTTCAGAACGGCTCAGATTTTCATTGATGACCTAAGAGAGCGCCTAGCGAACCGAATCCAGCTTACCACCGATGGTCTGCGCGTCTACGTAAACGCGGTCGAGAATTCATTCGGCTGCGATGTGGATTATGCGCAACTGGCGAAGATTTACGCTTCCACTCAGGAGGAAACAAGATACAGCCCGGCTGATTGCCTGGGCTGTAAAAAACAGATCGTCAGCGGACACCCTGAGCCGGAACACATTTCAACCAGCTACGTCGAGCGCCAGAATCTCTCGATGAGAATGCACATGCGGAGGTTCACTCGCCTGACCAATGGACACTCGAAAAAGATCGAGAACATGGCGTGCGCCGTGGCTCTTTACTTCATGTATTACAACTTCGCCCGCGTCCATGAGACTCTGAGATGCACTCCAGCAATGGAGGCAGGTGTTTCAGATTACGTCTGGTCTATACAAGAAATTGTAGGACTAGCGGACAGAGAAAATTCAAAATGAACCAGTACCCGGGGCTCGGGTACTGGTGCGGTTTGACGTAGCGGCGGGTTTACCCCGCCATCGATCGAGTTATCTCAACGTACGATGGCGAGGTAAACTCGCCGCTACAAGATCAAACTGCACCACTACTTTCTTTCAAGAGAGTCTTGCCTACTCGCGCAACGCAAGCGAAGCCTGTAATTCTATCGACCTTTTCCATCTAAGTACATTTGTTTTCATAAACATCGTTACAAAACAACCATAACTTAATTGTTTTCATCAACATCGTTAGACTTGCCAAATTGTCCGGTCTCTCGCCCATTGTTTTCATACACATCGTTAGACTATCCTGAGAAATCTTAAAAATGAAGGTTAAACCCACGATGTTGTTGAAAACAAAGAAAGAAGGAAGTGACATCGTGACTAATGCCACGATGTTTATGAAAAATAAGCTAGTTATAGTCGCTAACCCACGATGTTGATGAAAACAAAGGGAGTTATTGAAAGTACGGAGGAAAGAGAAAAGAGGAACCCTTCCCGTGAGAAGGGGGCTTAAAGAAGCGGGTGACGTGATGTTCGGAGCGAAGCTGGAAGGTGTGAAAAGCGTTGGACGGGAGGTCAAAGGCGGTGATAGTTGCCACCCAAACCGACCCGACGAGGCCCCCTGTTTCAGCCACCGGTTGTCACCATGGCAACAGAAGACCGCGACGGCCCGGAAGCCCCGCGGCGAGCGACCAACCGCACCGACCGAATGCCGCCCGCCCGTGACGCACTCCCCCAAATCGGTAATCGGATGGATGGCACAAGAACATGAGCCCAATTCGGCCGACCGGAGCCTGGCAGTAACGTGCTGCTCCTATCATTCGATCACCCGATCGCCGGATCACCCGATCTCCCGATCGCTAGCCCCCGCCGGCCCACACTCCCCCATATCGGTTATCGGCGGGTTCGACGCCAGGGATGAGGCAAATTCAGTGGCCCGTGACAAGCGGCTTGACCCCTCACCCGCCTGCGGGCCGAAGCCGAAGTTGTTTACAGTTTCCAGGTGCCCCTTCGGTGGGCGTAGGCCCGTCCTGCCTCCCGATAGAATGCATCGGGACGGCGGTCCACCCTCTTCCGCCACGGCGGATCTACGACCCCTCGGAGAGGGCTATGAACTTTCGCCATGGGCTGATGAAGCGATCGCCCGATCTCCGGATCACCCGATCGCCCGATCCTCAGCCCCGGCGGCCACACTCCCCCGCTTCGGTTATCGGCGGTGTCAGGTAAAGAGATGAATCTAATGCTGACTTCGAAAATCGCCAATCACAAATCGCCATTCGCCATTCGCAAATCAGCCGATCACCCCATCAACCGATGGCCAAAGGTTGGTTCCCGCGATTGACGGGCAAAATGGCAGACGGGGTGCTAATTAGATGGTTGGTGAGTTAATGCCCACATCAGGACAAAATGTCGTAGAGAAGGGTTCGCCCCTTGCCAGCCGGCCGGTTCCCCACGAACCCTGCCATCCGCTCAATCCCTGCGAGCTAGAAATAGATCTCCTTTGCAAAGGCCTGCGTATAGACCCTTCCTGCGCGCTTGAGAACGACGCGCGGTTCATCACCCGCACCCGCGCCGGGCTGGGCAGCGGGCTGGAGTTGGTGATTCCCGGCTCGATCAAGGACATCTGGGTGAACGTGCCGGTGGAAGAAGACTTTGCACAGCAATCGTGTTACGAACTGAGGCGCGAGCGGGGGAAATACAACGTCAGGGACACGCGCCAAGGCTTCGAGTACGACGTGCGGATTCCGCCCGAACCCGCCTGGTACACCCGCCACACCTCGCGTGGCACGCCCATGCACAAGGTCGGCGTGCTGCAGGGAACTTACCTGGGCATTTACATTTCGAACTCCTGCGGTTTCTGGTATCACTCGCCGGCGCTCAACTGCAAGTTCTGCGCCAGCGGACTGAACGTGGGCGTGAACGAGGTGGCCCGCAAGGACATTGATGACGTGGTGGAAGTGGCGCGCGCCGCCAAGCAGGAATCCGGCGTCACCTTTGTGCATTTCAATTCCGGCTATCAGACCGACCGCGATCTGGACGAAGCGGCGCCTTACGTGAAGGCCGTCAAGTCGCGCGTGGGGGCGCTGGTGGGCGTGCAACTGATCCCCACACTCGATTTCTGGAAGTATGACCGCTTGATCGATCTCGGAGCGGACCACTTCAGCTTCTGTTACGAGTTTCACAACCCGGAGTATTTTGCGCGCTTCCTGCCCGGCAAGCAGGAACTGGTGGGGCAGCAAACCTTTTTCCGTGCGCTCGAATACACGGCCAAGAAGCTGGGAAAAGGCTCGTGCTCGGGTGAAATCATCGCCGGCGTTGAGCCGATTGAGGACACGCTTCGCGCCATCGACTACATCACGGGACTGGGCGCCTTTCCGACGGTATGTATTTTCCGCCCCACCATCGGCGCCGACATGGAACAGTGGCCGTCGCCAAGTTACGAGGACATGCTGGTGGTCTTCCGCCACCTGTACGAAGCCTGCCGCCGCAACAACATTCCCATGGACGTCACGCCGAACATCGAAGTCAGCCTGATTGTGCAGCCGGGCGACACGCGGTATCTGGCGCCCTCAAACCCCGCGTCATTGCTCTACCGCGCGGAGATGGGTGTGGCGCGCTGGCTCGCGCGGCCGTACTTCTGGATGAAGATGCGACCGAAGAAGATCACGGCGTCTGAGGTCCTGACTGAGCCCAACGGTGGCGTGAAAGCCGGCGATGCGGGCTCCAAGGATTCCGCCGCCTAAAACGTCTCGACCATGATTCAAAACCCGACACCCTCCGCGACTGCCGAAGCGCCCGGCGCAGCCTGGCAAGCCAATCCCCTGGCCGTTGCTGTAATGGCGGCGCTCGAAGCTTCCCCGCAGCCGTTTGAAATCGAGACAAGCGGCGTGGGCCTCGACGTTGCGGCGCGCGCCCTGCTGCCCAACGGCATTCCCAATCGCGCCCGCATGAAGATTTTCTCTCCCAAGGTGGGTCACACCCTGGTGTTCTTCTACAAGAAGAGCCTGGTTCCCTACAGCCGTGATCGCTACAGCTACGGCGGGCTCGATTTGCGCGCCGCGAGCGCGGAGCCGCAGGACATCGCGGCCTGGCTTGATTTCCTCACTTCCGGTTTCCATCCTGACAAGCGTCCGGAAAAACTGCGCCGCGCGTTTCCCTACGAAATTCCGGAATGAGGTTGCCTTTTCTATTTGGATTTCCGGATCGATCAGGCGGCGTGGCGGAATCTCGAATGAAGAGTTTCAAAACGGGTGAAGCCGGGAAAGTTGGTGGGACGAGGCGCGCGCTGCCGCTCGGAGAGCAACAAGTGGGACAGTCCCATGTTGACAAAAAGTTGCCGGCCCGCAGTTTAGGGCTTGCTGGCGCCTTCGACGAAATGCACATCCTCGACGTAGTTGCGGATCTCCAGGTGCGCCGCAGCAGCGTTCGCGATCGGCTGCCCGTTGAAGCGCAGGTTCTCGATCGTCACCCCGCGAACGTCATGCGCAGGGTCGAGGCCCGAAAACGCCGAGGGCGGCAGCGTCTTCCCCGTCACGTAAATATTCTTGCAGACGATGTCGCGAACCGTGCCGGCTTCGCGGTCATGGGTCACGCCGGTGGGATGAATGATGATCACGAACAGGTTGGGGACGTACGCCGTGCCGGGCGAAACGGTGGCGCATCCGCCGCAAGCCTCAGCCTGGGCCTCAGCAGTGGGATTGAATTTCGCGTCGCGTCCCCGCTGGATCGTCGGCAGGGGGTTCACGTCGTCGACCTCCAGCCGAATATCTTCAAATCGGATGTCGTGGATGGCCGCGCGGTCGCTGTGCTGGATGTCGAGCGCGATGTGCGTATTGTGGATGACGTCGATGTCTCGAAAGACCACGTCCGTGAACTCCGGGGCGCTCGTTTCCGCCCCCAGCTCCAGGGCACGTCCCCAGTCGCACCAGATCACCAGGCCACTGGCGCGGAGGTTGCGCACCGGCAGGGTGTCGAAACTTTGCCCGGGCAGGGGCCGCGCGCCTCCGGACCGGCCCTTCACGCCTTTCAGCACCATGGAGTCATCGAAGGAGCGGATGAAGGAATCCCGAACCGTCACATCCTGGGTATTACACATATCAATGCCATCTGAGTTATAACGCCAGAAACCCACCAGCTTGACGTTTGAGATATCGATCCGGCGCGACCCGAAAGCGCTCAACCCGTACACGTCCGAATCACGGATGATCACGCCATCGACCTTCACGTCCGAGCAATCCTCCAGGTGGATCGAGCCGCCGCCCTTGCCGCGCTCAAACTCGCTGGTATCGATGACGCCGCGACCGAGGATCCGAACTTGAGAGACGCCGCGCCCTTCGATTGCCGTGTAGACCACCGCGCCGCCCGCGATGTAGACGGTCTGGCCGCTCTTGAGCAGAATCTTCCCAGGCCTATACACGCCTGCACCAAAGTACAGCACGTTGGGGTCATCGGGTTTGGGGGCGCCCGCTTCCGGCGCATCGGCAAAGAGGTGCAGCGCGTGATGAGTGCCGTCGAGTTCCACCGTATATTGACCGGGACGCGCCAGCCGCAACGTGATGCGCTGGCCCTTGATGGCCGGTTGAATGCCCCGCGAGCCAGGCCTGACCGCCACCGATTTGAAGGGTTGCCGGGCTGTCACTTCCACGACCACCGGCCCCGACATTTCCCAGTAGGCGAAGCCCGCCAGCTCCGTCTGGTCAAGTGGCCGCTGATACCCGGGCCACACCTGGTTGAACGGCATCGCGGAAACGCGACAGACGTAAACCGGAACGCCTTGCCCGTTCACACGCACCGTGTAATCCTCGAACAGTTTCTCTCCGTGCGGGGCCGGCCAAGTCACGACGGCCGAGCGGTCACTCTTTCCGGGATTCAGGCTCGCGCCATGGGTGACCACAGTCGGCGCAAAGCCATTGGCCAGAAGGATGATGAAGAATACAAGACTTATAGAATGCCGCATCGGAGAGACTCCTTCGCGCAAAATAGCGCGCTCAATTGAAGGGGGATTTTAGCTCTTTGCGGGGTCTACTGATAGCTCAGAATCGTTGGGGAGGAGTGACTGCATAGCTTCCCGGCTTCCCTTGGCGCTTCTTCTGTTCTGCCTTCAACTCTTCGATCGTCTTGGCCACGCCCGGCGAATAAAGAGCCTCAACCCACTGGGGATTGAGCCACTCAGGTTGGAAATTCGACACGGAGGCAAACTCCGCCAAGGCGCGATCAGTCTCATGCCCCTGCCATGCCGCCACCGCAAGACCCACTCGGGCTTCATGGTGAAAGCGCTCCGCCCCATTCAAGGGCGGGTAGTAGCCGCGCGGAATCCAATTCCTGACTGAATTGAAACGATACAAGGCGGCTTCCAGATTGTGTTGCTCGACGAGCGCCCAACCCAGGCGGATTTGGAGCTGGGCATCACCGGGGCGCTCTGCCACCGCACTCTGAAGCAACTTCGCCGCCGATTCGAATTGACCGGAGTTGTAAAGCCACCAGCCGTACTGGCCACGCAGTTCCGGCGGCAGGCTCCGGGCGTCAGGCGACACCGTGGGGAAAAGCACGGCATCAGCCGCCGCCTCACCGCGCGCCGCAAACGTCAAGCGGGCGAGTTCGAGACGGACCTCGAGTTGCGTCTTCAGGGCAGGATGCTGATCGGTCCATGCCGAAAATTCCTGGAGCGACTCGGCGGGTGCATGGCGAGCTGCCAGGGCATCGCCGTAGGCAGCAATCAACGTCATGTCAAAAGGTGTAAGATCAAGCGCCTTGCGGAATGCCGCTGCGGCCTCCGCGAAATTCGCCAATGAAAATTCCGCGTGCCCCAGCACCACGAGAGCCATCTGCTGATCGGGCCGCAACTCCAACGAGTGTTGCAGGAGCCGGGCCGCCACATCGTAATGCCCGCCTTTATAAGCGCGCTCGGCGCGGTCAGTCCAGAAGATATAAGCGACTTCCAGGTTGCGCTCGCGGTTTTGCTCACCCCAGTGTTCGTTGACAATCAGGTTGCGAATTTGTTCGATGCGCTCGGAAGGCTGCGGGTGCGAGCGGAAGTAGCCCTCGAGGGTCTGAATCGCTATGCTCGAAAGCTCTTCCTGCGGCGATTGCGCGCGCCGTACGTACTCTTGATAGAGGCGCTCGTAGGTTTCGAACATACGAATGGCGCCGAGGGGAGAATACCCAGCCCACACCGCCAGGCGCGTGCCCTCGCGGTCGGCCTCAAGTTCCTGATCTTTGTTGTACCCGGCTTCAAATACCGCGATGGGAATTGCCACCAATTCACCCAATGGGATTTTCTTTAGGCGTGATTCCACTTGCACGCGCTCGGCGCAATGGTAGTGGTCAATGTGCTCGACCTCGTGGCCGAGCACGGTGGCCAATTCGTCTTCGCTGTCCATCAGCGCAATCAACCCGGCGCCGATGTATACATGCCCGCCGGGCAGGGCGAAGGCATTCACAAAATTCGGGTCGGGGACGTAATGGAAACGGTAAGGCAGCTTGCGGTGGGCATGCGCCGCCACCTTCGAGCCAACCTGATTGACATAGTCCGCGACGACCTGCGCCTGCTGCTTTTGCTCGGGCGGCAGATTGCGGAGATTGTCGAGGTAACAGTACTTTGCCATCCGGTTGCCGATGTCGATCTCTTCCTGGTCGGAGAGCCGAGTTGCCGCCATGGGCAGCCGGCTCAGTTCCCACTCGGAGTCGGCGATGAAATAGAGGAGAGACTCAGGGGCGACACGCACGTCCACCGGATGCAGCTCCGACCACACCAGTGCGGCGATCCCCAAGATCACGATAATGGCGAACGCAATCCAGCGTTTCATAGGAATTAAGCTTTCAGCTATCAGCTTTCAGCTTTCAGCTCTCATTGCTCAGCTTCCAGCTTGAGCCTTGGCTGATAGCTGCCCGCTGAGAGCTGCCCGCTATAAATACTGCCGTATGGCCTCGCGATAACGCGTGTAGAGGAACGAAACTCCCAGCAAAGCCGCGCCCAAAACAATGAAGGTCAGGTAGCGATCGCGCGGCTGTAAACCCCAGACATCGAGTACCACAATCTTGCCGACGCAGAGCAACAACAAGCCCAGGCCTGAAAGGCGGTAGCTCCGTTGGCCTACCCAAAGCGCGATTAGGAAAATTGCGACCGCCTCCACTCCCCAGGCGACCGTCACCATGCCCTTCGACACTTCAAGCGCTAGAAGAATGGTGAGCAGAAGGAATGGAATGAAGAATAGTACCTGGTCCGGGCGACGATCCAGCGCCGCAAAGATTCGCGCCAGCCGGCCGCGCTGTGCGCCTGAGTCATCAGCCTGTGTGCGTTTTAATTGAAAGGCAAAAGGCAGTGAGGCGAAAAGTAAGGCGACGGCCACGCCCACCGTCAGGCTGCGGCTCTGCCAGAAAGGTGCGGGAAAGTAACTGCGCTGGTAGAAATTGTGCAGGATGCTGCGCACCAGGACCGCAGCGCTCAGCAGTAATCCTTGGTGAAGGAAAATCCTCTTTTTATAACGCCAGGCGATCGCAACCAGCGCCCAGACCAGCCCTGCCCATGCCGCCACCACCCAGTCGGATTCCAGTTCGAAACGCGCCCATCCCGCCAGCGTGAAGGTACCGAGGAAACAGAGAACCTCCGCCGCCCTCCAGCGCCGGTCACGATCCAGGGCAACGTCACTTGAGGTATCGAGCACGCCGTACACATAGAAGAAAGCGAGCGCCAGCGGCACGGTTGTGTAGAACCGCGGACTCAGTTGACCCGGCAATCCCGCAGCGTTGAAATTCACAAAGAAAAGGCGCAGGAAGCTGGACGCGAAGGCCAGGTACGCCTGGAGTCGTAGATAGAACAAGCCGCGGGCGCGGCCGATTTCGAATAACACCAGGCCCAAAAGCGTCCATGCCACGGCGACACCCACGGGCGTGAGTTCGTACCAGGCGAGCAGGCCCACGAGGAACGAGGCCGCCCAGGTATAGCCCGCCGAAACTCTTCGCGACGCGATGGATTGAGTTAGGCCGGACCAGCGCGCTGGCATAGAGCAGGGCCGCGGTGAGCCCCACGGTCACGAGTCGCGTCCCCAAATGCACATGGGCGCTTCCCTGCCCCAGGTTAACAAACAGCACCCGGAGAAAAGCCAGGATCGCCACCGCAATTGCCTGGTTTAAAAAATCGCGGTTCGTCGCTCGCGAACCTAGCACGGATAGCGCCAGGGCGAGGGCTGCGAAACCCACCACGGCCCAGGCTTCCGGCGCCAACCACCAAATGCCGATGAAGGCCGTGGCGCCGGCTGCGCAGGAAAGGACGCGCAGGCTGAGCGCCTCAAAGCGTGACTGCACGAGGTCAGGGCGGCGGCGTGGGAACCAGTGCGCGTCGATGTAGAAAATCAGGACTGTGGTCGAGAAAACGATGACACCACGCAACCAGTCGCCAGATTGGAAACCCTTCCATTCGGGGTCGAGGATCTGACCGAGCGCGAGGCGGTCCATTTGGAACGCCACCAGCAAGGAGGCCAACAGACCGAGGCGGCGGAAGACGATTTCCCGCGTGAAGACCCCGGCGAGAAAGAGCGCCTCCGCTTCCGCCAGCCAGAGAATGGGCAGCGTGGCCCCGGAATATTTAAACGGCAAAGCCGCAACCAGGAGCGTGGCGCCGATGGTGCTGAGAACCACGAACGCCGGGCGGTGCCGGCGCGTGGACGGCAACTGGCCCAGCGTGAATTCCACCGCGCCCAGCAGCAGGAGGAATCGGAAGGCCCATTCCGGGTGGACGGACTGGTACTTCATCACGCTGAGGAGCAGGCAGGTATTGAGAAGCGCCGCCACCGTTGAAACACGCTCTGTCGCTGCGGCGGTGGTGCGGCGTAGCAGATAGGAAACGCGAAACAGCAACCAGTAGAACACCAGTAGCGTGGCACTGGCGTAAAACTCGGGGAAGGCGTGACGCTGCCCGCCCATGGGCTCGATGATGTGCCGCAGCCAGTAGTAGTGGTTGAGGTAGCTCGAGAGAATGCCGAAGATCTCCAGCTCAAACCAGCCACGGCGGTTGACGATGATAACCAGTGCGAGGGCCAAAATGGCGCCCGCTGAAAGGCTGTAAACATTGACGTGGCTGATGGTGACCGTGACGAAAGCGAGCAGAAGCGCCAGGCCGGTGACGACCTGCGAATTGTAGCGCAAGGTATGCGCCACCATGACGGCCGCGACGCCCAGCAGCAAAACCAGGTCAAGAACCTGCGATTGCAACACGCGCGCCGCCTCAACGTGGTACATGGCGTACACGGTAAAGAAGGTAAGCGCCCAACCACCCCCGATTGCCGCCCGCGCCAGTATTCGATAACGCTCGCGACTTTCGTAGAATATTCCGACGCCCAAAAGCGCTCCGCTCACGACAAAGCCCACCAACACTTTTCCTGCCGGGCCGAGTTCGCGCATTTCGTACGCCAGAAATAGCGCGACCCCTATTACCAGGATGACCATGCCGAGTTTATTGAGCCAGTTGGCACCCAGAACCTCTTCCATATTGAGCACACGCTTGGCGGTCTCGCGGGGTGAAGGTTTTGCAGTGCCGAGCTGCTCAAAGCGGGGTGGCGTAGTGGGTCGCGCAGCTTCCTTCATCATGGGTGGCGCGGTAACCGCTGGCGTTTGCGGGGTGGCGATGGGTGGAGCGTGCTTCGGTTCGAGGGGAGACACGGGCCCGCCAGAGGCTACCTCGGCAGGCTTGGGCGGTTCGGGCGGAACCACATCGGGAGGCGCGGGACGCTCGCGAACCGTCGACGCTGTGGGCAGTTCGTGGAGTGCTTTCTCCAAAACGGCGGTCTGCGCCTTGAGACGGCCTTGGATTTCCTGAAGTTGAGTTTCGAGGGCGTGGACGCGCTGCGTGAGCTTTTGCCAGCTCTCCTGATTCCGCTCACCTTGCCGGGCGGCTGAGTGGGCGCGCACCAAGGCCACAATCGGAGCCGCGAGGATAAAGCCGACAACGCCGATGAGAATCAGAATGCCGAAGAATTCCACGGTTGTAGCTCCGGCTGACGAGGGACGAATCCTAGCACTGAAACAGAAAACGAACAATAACGCCTTACAGGATTACCAGGAGCGCGTAGCATTCCCATCGGGCGTGGGTGCAAAGCTCATCATGTTTCAGCCAATCGACGGGAAAGAGCACTGCGATCACCAGCAGCGGCCCCGCGATGGTCGCCACCCCATCGGGATGGCGTCGCTCATCAACACAAGTCTGCCGCATCGGATTGGAATCCGCGATAGGGCGTGTGACAGTTTAGGAAGTGTCACAACGTGGGCGCTGGAACTGCGGCGGGGCGATAGAAAGCCAGTTGCGCGTCGCCGTGACGCAAAAGGCGAGTGCGGTGGAGTGACAAGTACTCCTCTTCGAGCTGCACGTGCCGGGAGTGCTCCGCGATGACGAGCGAGGAAGGCAGCAGCAGCGCTCCGCGCGCGAGTTGCCGCAGAGTGTGGTGATACTCCCGGATCTCCTCGTAGGGCGGGTCGAGGAAAACCACGTCGAAGCGTTCACCCTGTTGCTCCAACCGCTCGAGGCCAGTCAGGACTGCGCAGGTCAGAATCTCATACCCGGAGTCAATCTTGAGAGCCTTAAGGTTCTGGCGGATAAGGAGTGAGGCAGCGCGGTGATGCTCGATGAAAACCACGTCGCGCGCGCCGCGGCTCAAAGCTTCGAGCCCCACCGCGCCCGAGCCCGCATAGGCATCCAGAAACGTCGCGTCGGCAACGCTTGGGCCGAGGACGTCGAACAGGGTCTCGCGCAACTGGTCGGAAGTGGGGCGCAAATTCCCGCCCTTTAGAGTGCGCAAGTGAAGACCGCGGTAATTGCCGGCGATAATTCGCATAGGAAGAAGCTTTCAGCTATCAGCTTTCAGCGGTCAGCTTACAGCTAAAAGCGTGCCCATTCCTCCCTTCCGGCTCCCCTCCTTTGAAGGAAGTGGGCTCAGAGGTGGCCCTAACGGCCGAACTTGCGGGCGGTCTTTCGGCAACCATCTTACAGCTATCAGCCCTCAGGCATGAATAAGAGCTTTAGCTGAGAGCTGAGAGCTGAAAGCTGAGAGCTGCTCGCTGATAGCTTCGCTACGCCACGCTCGCCAGGCCGTAACGGCGCGGCCACTCGGAGCGCAAGTAGGCGACGAAGGCATCGAATTCCTCGCGGGCGGGCGGGTGCTCAACAAACTCTGCCGCCTCGCGCTTGGCCCACTCCAGAATCTCCTGGTCGCGCAGCAGGTTGCCGATGCGAAAGGCGGGGATGCCCCACTGACGCGTCCCGAAGAATTCACCCGGCCCGCGCAGCTTGAGATCGATCTCGGCGATACGAAACCCGTCTGTGGTCTCGACCATGGTGCGCAGCCGCTCGTCAGAAATCTCGCTGCGGCGCTCGTCGGCCATGAGCAGGCAGAAGGATTTCTTTCTGCCCCGCCCGATGCGCCCGCGAAGCTGGTGGAGTTGCGAGAGGCCAAAGCGGTCAGCGTGCTCGATGAGCATGACCGTGGCGTTGGGCACATCCACGCCGACTTCCACGACCGTGGTCGAAACCAGAATCTGCAATTCGCCCTGCTTGAAGCGCTGCATGACGCCTTCCTTCTCGTCACTCGCCAGGCGACCGTGCAGCAGCCCGACACGAAATTCCGGAAAGACGAGGCGCGCCAACTGCTCATACATGCGTACGGCGGGCTTCAAATCAAGCTTACCACCCTCCTCGATGACCGGGCAGATGACATAGGCTTGTTCGCCGCGGCGCACTTTCTCCCGCAGGAACGCGAAGGCACGGTCGCGGTCACGCTCCTCCAGGAGCTTCGTCTCAATCGGCGTGCGGTGGGGCGGCAGCTCGTCGATGACGGAGAAATCCAAATCACCGTAAAGCGTCAGCGCCAAGGTGCGAGGAATGGGCGTGGCGGTCATCACCAGCACGTCGGGACGGTAGCCCTTGCGGATCAGCTCAAAGCGCTGCAGCACGCCGAAGCGGTGCTGCTCATCCACTACCACCAATCCGAGGCGCGCAAAACGCACGTCCTCTTCCAGGAGCGCATGGGTGCCGATGACGAGGTCGAGCGTCCCCTCCGCGATGCCCCGTTTCATTTCCGCCTTCTCTGCTGCTTTGCGCGCACTTATCAGTAACTCGACTCGGTAATTGAGCGGGCGGAACAACTGCTTAATGTAAAGGTAATGCTGGGCGGCGAGGATTTCCGTGGGCGCCATCAACGCCACTTGATAACCGTTTTCAATCGCCAGGATCGCAGCCTGAATGGCCACAATGGTCTTGCCCGAGCCTACGTCACCTTGCAGCAACCGGTTCATGGGGCGCACGGAGCACATGTCTTCCACAATTTCCTTCAGCACACGCTTCTGCGCTGCAGTGGGATGAAAGGGCAGAATCTTGCGGATGGCCTGGCGGGCGCTGTCCTGCACGTGAAACTCAATGCCTTCGGCGGCTTTGGCTTTGCGGCGCTTGAGCGCCAAACCTGCGCCGACGCTGAAGAATTCTTCGAAGATCAAACGCACCTGCGCGGGCGTGCGGAAGGCACAGAGTTTTTCGAGGCTTGGTTCGGAGGTTGGAAAATGCGTTTGGAGGAGCGCCGTCGCCCGGTCAAGCAACTGGTTCTTATGCACGACCGAGGTGGGCAGACGGTCGGGGATTTGACCGTCAAGCGACTGGAGCGCCGACCACATTAGGCGCCGCAGAACGCGCGGGCCAAGTGAAGCGATGGATTCATAGACGGGGACTACGCGGCCCATTTCCAGCGAGTCGCCGCCCTCGGCTTCCGTCTCCGGCAGGATTTCAAAATGCGGCTGGATGATTTGCAGATTGCCCGTGCCGAAGGGGTCGTGCTCAACCCTGCCGTAAAAGATAACCTGCTGGCCGGTATGGAAAACTTTGTTTTTCTCCAGGTATACGGCGTTGAACCACTTGCAGCGCAGCATGCCGGTGGAGTCAGTGGCTGCGAGGTCATAAATGAAAACACCACGCCGGGTGCGCATCAGGCCGCAGGTCAGAACCCGGACGAGCACCGACGTGGTTTGGCCCGGCACCAGGTCGCGGACATGAGTCAGGTGGGCGCGATCCTCGTAACGGAAGGGAGTGTAGTAGAGCAGATCTTCCACGGTGCGAATGCCGCGCGAGGCGAAGAGTTCGGCGCGTGCTGGGCCGACGCCCTTCAGGTATTTCACTTCGGAAGCGGCCGTGAGATTTGGATTCGCCATTCTGCTCCGTTTTAACTATTATAACCGGGAGAACGTTGCGGCTTGCATCGCTGTGCCGAAAATCCAAAGCTTTTTCCCAGATAAGGTATGCACGGCCGCAGGTTCGCGCTGCAAAGTTATTCGTCACGCGCCGTGAACAAATCTGCCGTAACCATCAATCCCATGCGTCCTGCGCGCACCAAGTGGATAAAGTTCCTGGTGGCCATCCTGCTCGGCAACGGTCTGTATTTTACGTTGTCGCCGCATCTGCCGCCCGCGGCACAACACCGTTCCTGGGAAGTAGACTTGGGAACCATAGTCGACTTCTGGTTTTGCCTGGCGGTCTACGGCCTGCTGGAATTCGGCGCCTACTTCAGTAACCGCGGCGCCGGAGAGCGTGGGCGGAAGCCGTAGAGAATCCATGCCAGATCTTTCAGCCCTGACTGAGAATCCTGCTAATCCCTTGGAATAGAAGGCCGCCGCCCCATCGAGTCTGCGACCTGCCTTGTTGGCCCCTGCCCTTGGCAATCAGGGTGCGCGTGCTTCCGCGAGCCACTGTGCACCTCGCGGTGCCCAGCGCAAAACTGAGGCCGAGTGGATCGCTTCTCCTTTCTCGTAAGGCGCCTTCATCCTCTGCTTCAGACCCGTTATCCCGGCGCACTGGCTACCCGCTTTCATCCCTAAGCGGGATCGCCCATCATTGGAATAAATTGGGGCAGTAGTGCAAAGAAACTATTGGGTAATTGCCGCGCAGGCTTGAAACTAAAGGTGCTAGTCGTTTGTGTTCGCCTGTCGTACAGGTTTTGGAAACAGGGCTAACAAGTTCACCTCAATGGACCATAGCAACCAACCCCTTACGGGGGCAGCCAAGTGGCTCCTTATTTTCGGGCTCCTGCTGGTCGCGAATAGCGCCTACCTGGCCGCGTTCGGCGATCCCACACTCTTCTATGTTGGCAACGCCTTGCTTCACCCCTTGCTGGGAGTCGTAGCGGGAATTCTGCTCGTGGTCTTGATCCTGCGCCACCGCGACCTGCTCGCGGGCGGAGAAGCTGTAGAGGCGGTCTCCGACCGCCGGTCGGCGCTCGGAGAGCGCCGCTACAGAGTGGTCGGAAGACTTGCAGGATTATTCCTCGCTCTGGCCGCGGCTTTCGGGATTTACCTGGTATTCGTGGGGATGACGCGGCCGCACAGCCTGGCGCTCTATGCGCACGTCGGTGCCGCGATTGCCGGCATCGTTTTGTTGCTCGCGATTTTACGCGCGCGAGTCCGCGACGTCCAAGCCGCCACCGCACTCCGTCAAGCCTGGCGATGGGCCGCGGTGTTGACGGTCGCCTCAGCGCTCTTCTATGGCAGTGTGGCGATTTACCATCGCCTCCACCCCAACCCGCAATTTCTGGTGCGCAATCCGGACACGCCGCCGCTCAGCATGGAGGGAGAAGGCAGCGGGCCCGCGAGCCTGCTGTTCCCCAGTTCCGCCACCACGACTGACGGCAAGCCCATCACCTCGCAATTCTTCATGGATTCCCAGTCCTGCAAAGCCTGCCACGCGGATATCTACAATCAGTGGCAAAGCTCCATGCATCACATGGCATCGTTCAATAACCAGTGGTACCGCAAATCCATTGAGTACATGCAAGACACCATCGGCATCAAGTCCTCGATGTGGTGTGCCGGTTGCCACGACCACGCCATCGCCTTTGCCGACAAGATGCAGAAGCACCCCATCCGCGAAATCCTGCACACGCGGGAGGCGCAGAATGGCCTGGGCTGCATGTCCTGCCATTCGATTGTGCACGTCAATAACAGCATGGGTCAGGGCGGGTTCGTTATGGATTACCCGCCGCTCGATTCCCTTGCTTCGAGCAAGAATCCCCTGCTGGTCGCCCTGCACAATTACGCCGTCAAACTCGACCCCAAACCGCATCGCAACGCGTTCCTGAAGCCGTTCCATCGTGACCCGAAATTGGTTCCCGAGTTCTGCTCGGTGTGCCACAAGGTTCACCTGGATGTTCCGGTGAACAACTACCGCTGGATTCGCGGCTTCAACGATTACGACAACTGGCAGGCCAGTGGCTTCTCGGGCCAGGGGGCGCGCTCGTTCTACTATCCTCCCAAACCGCAACAGTGCGCGGATTGCCACATGCCTTTGGTGCCTTCCCAGGATTTGGGAAACCTGAACGGCTTTGTGCATTCCCACCGTTTTGCCGCTGCCAACACGGCGGTCCCCGCTTCTTATGGGGACAAGACTCAAATTGCTGCCGTCGAGGATTTTCTCAAGGGTGCGGTCACGGTCGATATCTTTGCGCTCGCGTCTGAGCCCGCGGAAGCGGCGGCGGGAGCGGAAGCGTCCGGGGCACGGGAGGGCCCGCAGCTTGCCAGCACCTTCGCCGTGGGTGAAGAGTCTGCCGCGGGGATGGCAGGCGCCGCCGTCCAGGGCTTGCCCGTGGCGAAACTGATCGCGCCACTCGGCAGTGTGCCGGCCAGTGTTCGGCGCGGGGACACGGTGCGCGTGGAAGTCGTCGTGCGGACGCGTAAGGTTGGCCATTTCTTCCCCGGTGGGACCGTGGATGCTTTCGATTGCTGGGTGGAGCTTCAGGCGCGCGACGAAAAAGGCCGCATCATCTTTTGGAGTGGGGAAGCGGCGGACCAGGGCCACGGGCCGGTCGAACCCGGCGCGCATTTCTATCGCTCACTGCAACTCGACGGGCATGGCAATCCCATCAATAAGCGCAATGCCTGGTCAACGCGCGCCACTCTGTATGCGCGCCTGATTCCTCCCGGCGCCGCTGACACAGTTCATTACCGGCTGAAGATTCCCGAGGATTGCGGCAATTCCATCACCCTGACGGCCAAACTCAATTACCGGAAGTTTTCCTGGTGGAACACGCAATGGTCCTTTGCCGGCGTGCGCGATCCCTCCGACCCTCATCCCGATGTGGCCAAGGACCACGACGATGGGCGTTGGGTATTCCAGGGAAATCTCTCAAACGTCTCCGCCAGCACCCCGCAGATCCCCGACGTGCCGACGGTGGTCATGAGTCAGCAGACCCTGGCACTTCCCGTCACAGCCAAAAGCGCGCCCGCTTTTGCCGAGCATTGGGCGGCCGATTCCAAAGACCGCGAGCGCTGGAATGACTACGGTATCGGTCTGCTGCTCGAAGGCGATCTGAAAGGGGCGGAGCGGGCTTTTGAAAATGTCACGAAGGCCGATCCGAATTATGCCGATAGCTGGGTCAACGTTGCCCGGGTGCGCATTCAGGAGGGCAATACCGAAGCTGCCCAACCCCTGCTCGAAAAAGCCTTGGCCTTGAATCCCCAGCTCGCCAGCGCTCATTACTTTCTGGGGCTGGTTTTGAAAGCCGACGGCAAGTATGCGGAGGCCTTTCAAGAATTCGCGCACGCTGCCGCTGAATATCCCCGCGACCGCGTGGTGCGCAACCAGATGGGCCGCATGTTATTTCTTCGAGCGTAAGCACGGCGAGGCCGTCGCGGAGTTGGCAAAGACCCTCGCGGTTGACCCCGAGGACCTCGAAGCCCATTACAACCTCATGCTCTGCTATCGCGGCCTGAATGATGATCAACTCGCTGCGCGCGAGGAAAAGCTCTACCTGCGCTTCAAGGCTGATGAGGCTTCGCGCGCCATCACCGGCCCCTACAAGCTCGCGCACCCGGAGGACAATAACGAAGCGCAGCCTGTCCACGAGCATATTTCCGTGCCGCTGGGGACGTTGGAGAAGAGTAGGCAGTACGCGGAAGGCAGTAGGCAGCGGCCACCAACTAGTGTCATGAGTCAGAAGTTCGCTGATTATTAAAGAACCCCCTCACCCCCGGCCCCTCCCCCAAGGGGGTGAGGGGGGAGTTCGTTTGAATTTACTGCCCTCGCCCCCTTGGGGGAGAGGGTGGACCGCCGTCCCGATGCATTCTATCGGGAGGCGGGACGGGTGAGGGGGTCGCCCTGAAACCCATTGAGACTTTATCAGCGAACTTCTGACTCAGGACTCTAATGCGCAGCGAACGCTTCGCGCGAGTTCCGTCGATGAAGGTATAGGTTGAGGCCGGCAGGCAGGAGGGCGCACGGAGTGAACTACGGGGGTTCTTCGCCCAAAATGCGGGCTCAGAATGACAGCGTTAGCGGCTCGGGGCTCCGGCAAATAGCTCCCACTGCTATGGCTTTTTACTGTTCGTCTCCATCGCAACGACCGCTGGCCATCAGGCTGATCGTTTTTACTGGGCTCCTCTTGGCGGTGTTGAGGATTGCGCCAACATTCCCGGCGGCGAGCCCCAATGGTGCTGTTGAGTCCGGTGTTCACTTCGTTGACATTACCCACCAGGCTGGCATCGACTTTGTCCACTACACCGGTGCGTTCGGAAAGAAATTCCTGCCTGAAACCATGGGGGCGGGCTGCGCTTTTATCGACTACGACAACGACGGCAATCCCGACATCCTGCTTGTCAATGGCGCCGATTTCCCCGGTCACAAGGTGCGCCGGACGACGCTGAAGCTTTACCGCAACAACGGCAATGGCACGTTTACCGACGTTACGGCCAAGGCGGGGCTGGACGTGGAAATGTACGGGATGGGCGTGGCGGTGGGCGACTACGACAACGACGGCTGGGACGATATTTACGTGACCGGCCTCGGCGAAGCGCGCCTCTTCCACAACGAGCATGGCCACTTCCGGGATGTGACAGCGTCGGCGGGCGTCAACAATCCGGGCTTTGGCGCGAGTGCCGCCTGGGTGGATTACGACCGGGACGGCAAGCTTGATCTTTTCGTGACCAACTACGTCAAGTGGACGGAAAAGGGTGATCTCTACTGCACGCTCGACGGTAGTCACAAGTCTTACTGCACGCCGGAGGCATACAAGGGCGACACCTGCCGGCTTTTTCACAACCTTGGCAACGGGCACTTTGAGGATGTGACTCAGAAAGCGGGGATTTACGACCCTACCAGCAAATCACTGGGTGTGGCGGTGATTGACTACGACCGCGACGGCTGGCCGGACCTCGCTGTCTCTAACGATACGGAGCGCAATAAGCTTTACCACAACAACCGCAACGGCACTTTCACCGAACAAGCCGTGCAGGCTGGCATTGCCTTTAGCGAAGATGGGATTGCGCGCGGGGCGATGGGCATCGACGAAGTCGATTTCGATCACTCTGGCTATCCCAGCTTGGCGATAGGGAACTTCTCGAACCAGATGCTGGGCCTCTATCACAATGAGGGAAATCGGTTCTTCATCGACATCGCGCCCTCCTCGAGCGTGGGCCGCGCCAGCCTGCTTTCGCTTTCCTTTGGCCTTTTTTTTCTTGATTACGACCTGAACGGCCGCGAGGATCTGTTCGTAGCCAACGGCCACATCGAACCTGACATCAATCGCATTCAGGCGCAAGTCGGCTACGCGCAGCTCCCCTTGTTGTTTCACAACGAAGGCAACGACAAATTCCAGGAAGTCGGCAAAACTCTGGGTTTCATGCGAAGGTTGGTGGCACGCGGCGCCGCACATGCGGATATCGACAACGACGGCGCGCCCGACATCCTGGTGACTACGAACGGCGGCCCAGCCTACCTTTTCCACAACGTCGGCGGCAGTCACAACAATGCGATCCGGATCAAGACCGTCGGCACGCGCTCGAACCGTGATGGCATCGGCGCGGAAGTCCGGGTGCGCTCAGGGGCCGGTGAAAACTGGCAGACCGTCCACTCCGGCTCGAGCTATTGCTCACAGAGCGAGCTAACCCTGACCTTTGGCCTGGGGCAAGCGGAGGAAGCACAGTCGGTCGAAATCCTCTGGCCCAGCGGCCAGCACGATACCCTTAAGAATCTCAAGGCCAACAACACTTACACCATCGAAGAGGGCGGCAAAATCCTCGCGTCGCGGCCCTTCCGGCGATAAGGATGCGTTATAAGACGGCATTCCCGCCCAGTAAGGGGTGGAGTTGTGGGTCGCCGCCCGCAGGAACAGCACTCATAGAGTGCCTTGTGTCAATCTGACCCGTTTGGTAGTGGTGTCATTTGCTGTGCCACGGGCGTCTCGCCCGTGACCGTTCACGGGCGGGACGCCCGTGGCACTTCCTAATGACGCCAACACCAGTTTCCGAAACTTGACAGGATTCAAATCTCTGCTACTCTGTCGGTATGACTGTCAGAACAGCAGAAGGGCTAAACAGTTCCATTGGGAGAGTAGGAAAACGGCGACAAGTTGTAATTCCCAAACGGTTGTGTGAAGACCTTGGCCTGCGAGAAGGTGACTTTGTTGAGGTTCAGAGCCGCAATGGAGCCGTGGTGATCAAACCCAAAAGGCTTGTCGATCCGGACGATATTCTCGCCTCCTCAGAAGAGAAGACTGTTCGTAAAGGAGAAGCCGAACTGCGTCGGGGCGATCATGTAACCCTCGCGCAATTGCGCCATGACCTGGGACGTCCGATTATCAAAAACCGCCGCAAGACAGCTTAGCAAGGTCCCTCGGAGTTACCAGGATCTTTTACTCGAACGCCTGGATGAAATGGCGGAAGACCCCTTTCGTGGCGACGTGAAACCTTTGAAGGGTATCGAATGGCAAGGGCGTTACCGTAAGCGCGTAGGCCGCTGGCGTATTATCTTCATTCCTTATCAAAGCGAACGTCTCGTGGAAATCTCGGCGATTCTCATGCGATCCGAGAAAACCTACCGCTAGGCCCAGGACGAGATGCCGGCGCGGTTGTCGCGGTCCTTCCGGCGGTAGGTTGGTAATTACGAATTAAGAATTATGGTGGATCCAATTCGTAATTCTTAATTCGTAATTATCTTCATTGAGTTCCCTCAGATTTTTAAGGAGCGCGACGGCCTAACGGCTCACCGGCAGCTATCTTCCACGAGGATGGCGTGGGCTTCGCCTGGGCCGTGCACACCGCGGATCAAGATTTGTTCAATATCGGCAGTGCGGCTGGTTCCGGTGACAAAAACTATCGAGCGGCCGAGACTGGACTGGCCCGTTGGGTAAGACGGCTGGAGTTTGGCCAGGACTTCATCCAGCGAACCGACCAGTTGGCTCCGTCGGTAGAGGGCTATGTGAATGGGTGGAGCCAGAGAGGTAATCTGTCCGCCTTCGGTCGCGCTGGACAGGACCAAGGTGCCGGTTTCCGCTAAAACGTAATCCACCCCGGTGATTCCCACTCCGGCATGGAAGCTGGCCTTATTGAAATCGGTTAGGGGAGCCGTTACCGTGCCCCCAGAGGCGACTGGCCACGAAGTTACGAACTTCTCCAGGGCAGAAAGTCGCTCAGGGAGATGTAGTTCGGCTAACAGCGGGTTGCGGGTAAGCGTCACGGATTGCGTTTCCACACGCAACAGGATCTTTTTGAAGACGGATTCCAGCTCATCCATGGAAGTGATGCGATATGCAACGCCCGAGACTTTCTCCCACTCGGTTTCGAATTTGACCAGGTAATCTTCCGGAGCCAAGGAAGGCATAACTCCAGTAGGATCAAAGGCTGACGAGGGAGGTGCGATGGATCCACCCGGAGGGGCACCAAGGGCCTTTTGAACTCGAGACAGCATATCCTCGCGGGTGGTCATGGAAAGGGCTCCATCAGTATATTATTGCGCCAAACTCCGAGCTGTAACGATATTACGTCCTAGGCAAGTCGCAAAACATTGAAAAATAAGGCAATATAGTTCAATAAAAAACTTTGACATTTCGTGCAACCTTGGTATTATCTCGAACATCCGAATCCACGGGCAGAACTTCAAAATGAAGGTTGTCCCTGCAAGGTTTGGGAAGGAATAACTATGATGCGAACAGCGGTGAAGTCTCCAAAAAAGGTATATCGAACCCTCTTGTTGAAGAAACGCGAAGAGATTCTGGCTTCTACACGGAGAGAGCCGGAAGCACTGTCGGCGAGCGTCCAATCTCCTGATGCGGTGGAATTTGCCGTCAGGACGGTTGAACAGGACGTCACGGTGGTCACAGCGAACCTCCGCAGCCGGACCTTGAAGGAAATTGAACGCGCGCTGGCGCGTTGCGCCGGTGGGACTTACGGCGTGTGCGAAGCGTGCAGCGAAGAAATTTCCCCCAATCGCCTCAAGGCTATTCCTTGGGCACGGTACTGCGTTACTTGCCAGGAACTTCGCTCCAGGAACTAAGGGCTTCGTCTCCAAACAGCTAGTCGTGAGCACTTTGCCGAGGGTGCAGCTATCCTCGGCAAAGCGGCTCTTACTATAAGCGGGCCCAGCACGGCGCATCTTCGCGTCGGGCAAGCGAGGGGCATCCCTTCGCCGGATTCGGCCTGGCCAAGGTTTCCAAGAAGATTGGAAGCCCGTGTCGTGGGCCGTGGGGGTTGGGAGAGGTCTGTTCATTCCTTCCGAGTCACGTTTTCCGTGAATTCGAATTTGCCAGGGTCAAGTCCTGCACGCAATGCCGCCTCGTGCGCCAGCAACTGGAAGTAGAGGCTATCCACAAGGGTTCCCAGCCCCAAGCCGAGAGGTTCGACTTGAACCAAGCGCGTGTTGACGAAGGGTTTGTGGGGGATATCTGTAAATAGCATCACACGCCCACCCGCCTTGCTGATGTCGCCGACGAGACGCATCAGGAGCTTGGCGGTCTTACCCTGCCGGGCGATGATGAGGTACCGGTGGCTCGGGTTGATAATCTCCATGGGCCCATGGCGGAACTGCGCCGCACTGATAGGTTCGGCGGCCAACCGTACGACTTCCTTAAATGTAAGAGCCCCCTGGTAGGCCGTTGACAGGTCAGCCCCGCGTGACATGATCGCCACGTAAGGCGGCTGGTTGAAGAATTCCATCAGGGGCGGGATCAGCACTTCGTGGCGCTCCAGGATCTTCTCCTCGGCTTCCACGGCCCGCATGACTTCCTGCGTCAACGTGCGCGTCGGGGTGCCTGCAATCGCGAAGGCCAGATACATCAGTACTGCCACTGAGCACGTGTAAGTCTTGGTGCTGACGGCGACCTGCCCCCCGGCCATCATGGGCAGCAGCAGGTTGGATTTCCTAGCCAGGGAACTTGCTTCCACATTGGTCACTGCCAACACCCGAGTTTGGGCAGGAAGGTTTGCAAGCAGGCGAAGCACCTCTGCGGTTTCACCCGACTGTGAAACCACCACCAGCAGCGTGTCAGGCCGTAAGACCTTGAGGTGGTGGTGTACCAGTTCCGCTGTCTCCCAGACCAGCGCGCGCACCCCTTGCGAAGAGAGATAAGCCTGGGCGGGGTATGCCGCGTAGAGCGAGGAGCCCATGCCCGTGAAGACCACCGTGGGCGGCCAATGGCGCACGAGTTTACGCAAGGCTCTGACCGAAATGGCCCCTGGGCTCGCATAATATTTTCGCAGCCCGGAAAGTGCTGCGGGTTGCTGGAAGATTTCTTCCCTGAGTTCCGTCATGGCGGGACCTATCCTGGGCCGAAGTCTTTACAAGCCCTTACTTCGGCTTCATATCCCTTAAAAGTTGTAATTCAAGCCGAAGCCGCGATTCTACCACTGGCCTCGGCTGCCAGGAAATATCTGTTCCATCCCGATCCCGGATTCAAGATTCTCGCCACCGCTGCGATTTGAGATGTCAAACCCAGAAAACCTCGTCCGACTCAGGAATTTTGGGTTAATCTCATTATTCATCCATTTGACAGGGGGCTATTCATGACAACCGAACTTACAGGCAAAGTTGCCATTGTTACCGGCGGTTCGCGGGGGATTGGTTACAGTATTGCCGAGGCCTTGTTAGCCGAGGGCGCCATGGTCTTCATCTGCGGGCGCGATGAGAATTTTCTGAAGGCGGCTTTGGAAAAGCTTCGTCTTAAGACTCCCGCCAACGTGGATGGTACGGTGGCCGACGTTCGCCATTACGAAGACTGCCGTAAGCTGGTTCGCGCCGCGGCCGAGCGTTTTGGCGGCCTCGATATCCTGGTCAACAACGCGGGATTGGGATTTTTTAAGCCCGTCGACCAACTCAGCGTGGAAGAGTGGGATACTACGATTCAGACCAATCTCTCCGGCGTCTTCTACTGCTGCCGCGAAGCCATTCCCCTGATGCGCAAGCGGGGTGGTGGTTATATTTTCAACATCTCCAGTCTTGCCGGGATTAATGCGATTCCGGGCGGCTCCGCCTACAACGCCTCGAAGTTCGGCCTGAACGGCTTTAGCGAGGCCATGATGCAGGATATCCGCTACGACGGCATTCGCGTCAGTTACATCATGCCAGGGAGCGTCGATACAGATTTCAATGCCGCGCCTGGCTCGAAAACCCACGAGAGTTGGAAACTAAGCGGCGAAGATATTGCCAAGGCCGTGATCGATCTCTACAAGTTTCCCAAAACCGCACTGGCCAGCCGTATTGAAATGCGGCCCTCACAGCCACCGCGTAAAAAATAATGTTCTCGAACCTGGGGGCTACCCTCCGATTGGCAATCCATCGCCAGCTCCACCCTCATCTCAGCCACGATCGGCGGACAAAAGGCCGGTGGTTAAGGACCTCGCCCAATTGGCCGATGACATAGGAGACGAGATTCTCGAAAGAGAGCATGGTGCCCCCGATGCCTACTGCCCCTAACCCGTTCTTTTCCTGGGATGAAAGCTACCTTCTTCATAACCAAGTGGTCGATGGCCAACATCGCCATCTCGTGGGCCTGGTAACCGGACTATACGAGTCCATCCTGGCCAATGAACCGAAGGATTCCCGGATTCAGCGCCTTACCATTCTCTATAACTTCGCCAAGACTCACTACGCAACCGAAGAACAGATTCTCCGCCTGCACCGCTACCCCAAGTACCTCTTTCACAAGGCTGCTCACGGAGGGCTAATACATGCTTTGCTCGGGCTCCGCGAACAAATTGCTTCAGGGGATCGAGAGTTTACCCTGGAGTATGTTGAGCTGATAAAGCTCTGGTTGATTGA
Source organism: uncultured Acidobacteriota bacterium (assembly GCA_963804995.1). Classification (GTDB taxonomy): domain Bacteria; phylum Acidobacteriota; class Terriglobia; order UBA7540; family UBA7540; genus Bog-366. Next base: position 449,862 of record CAWDSK010000005.1, on the reverse strand, counting down.
ACACTTTAACGAGTTTGATCGGAAGTGTGAAGAGTACCTGAGCGGTGCGAACCTGCAAGCACCGAATGACTCAAGCCAGAAGCATGACCCTTAGCCCGAACCGACGCGCCACCAGTGACCTGATTCGCAATCTCTTAAAGGTTTAACCCCTTTCCGCCGATTGAAAAAGAGAAGGCCTTCCGAGGCCGGCAAGAATTCTACCGTCGGAGGCTATCGTGGCCGTCACAACTACTCTGCTTTTTCCCTGGAGTCAAAAGTATCAAGTTGGCATACGCTCTGTCGACGCGCAGCACAAGCAATTGGTGGATATCATCAACCGCCTTCACCAAGCCATGGCGACCGGCCAGGAAAGAATAGCGGTGGGGAAAACCCTGGAGGAGTTGATCGGTTACACCGCAGCCCACTTTGCGGCGGAAGAGGAAGTCCTCGAAAGTTGTGGCTACCCGGATTTTCTTGCCCACCACACTGAGCATGAGCTCCTGACGTACGCGGTGCTGGAATTTCACCAGAAGCTAATGAGCAAGGAGATTGGGCTGAGCATTGACGTGATGGATTTTCTTAAGGATTGGCTGGGGCAGCACATTCTGAACGTCGACATGCAGTATGCTCCGTACTTGAAGGAGCAGGGAATAAAGTAGGCGTTGATCCCACAGGCTGAAGCATCGCACCCACTACCGTTGGAAGGCAATGCATTCCTAAGTTTCAAGCTGGTAGTGCAGAGCGGCGGATCCGTTGATGAAATGACCTGGTGAAAAACGTAGGGCGGTGGGGAATTAGGTGGGACCTCGCTCGCTATGCCGCGCGGAGCGCAACATGTGGGACATTGTCCCATGAGGACAAAAAGTCGCGAGCCTGAGACCAAACGAGAAAGGGTGTCGCCGGTTCCATAGGTGGGCGCGGGTCCGCTCATCGGGTCGTGAAGTAACCCCTCACCCGCCTGCGGGCAGAAGCTAAAGTTGTTTACTGCTCCCAGGTGCCCCTTCGGTGGGCGTAGGCCCGTCCCGCCCCGGCTGATGAAAACGCCGGCTGCGGTCCACCCTCTCCCCTCGGAGAGGGCTATGATTTCGATTCTTATCCCGCGAGCTCGAGCAAGCGCAGCGCGGCGGAGGCGTAACCTATGGCGTAGGGGCCAGCGGCGCTGGCCCGGGCCGAACGGCCGCCCACCATTAATATCGGCGGACTTTCAGCCGCGGCGACCCCTGAAACAGTAGGGGCACGCCATCCCGATCAAAACCATTGGGACAGGTGGCGTGCCCGTACGGCGATCTATTCACCACTCCCCACAGAGGTCTGGGCTGGTTAACCGCTCCAAGAAGCAGATCACCGCCCTAGTCGAGCGGCACCTCTTTCAGCACATCATCCCAATGACCGACGGTCAATTCCCAGCGCCGCTTTTCCTGCCGGTCGTGGTCCTCGCGATTAGGGTAAAGCTCGCGCTTGATTTGCGGGTCACGCACATGCGCTTCTTCGAGCGCCGCCCAGTCGCGCCATTCCATCACAATTTTGAAATCCCAAGCCGGCGTCTCCGCGTGGAAGCGCCGCTCATAGAGTTTTTCGCTCTTGAGAATTCCCTCTTTAATAAGTTGCTTCAGAATCGGATTATGATTCTTCTTGTAGAGCGCCAGCCATTCGGCTCCACCGCCCGGTACGACTTTGTAGTAATACTCAATCACGGTACCACCCATCTTGTTCCTCCTCAATTATTGTTAGTGGCCATTGAGCAATCGGGTCATCTGGCCATCGGGTCATCGGGTCATCGGGTCATTTAGCGATTGGGCCATCGGGTCATCGGGCCATCGGGTCATTGAATGATTTGGTCATCGGGCATATTGCCGATTGAAATGAATCGATCTCTATTGCCGTCCCACAATTCCTAAATCACGAAATGGCCCGATGACCCGATGGCCCGATCCCCTACCGGTGCAATTCCACCACGTCCTTATCTTCCAGCAGGTGGTCGCGGTTCACCATCTGGCCCTCAAACTTTCCATGACCCCACAGGCGAGCATACTTCAGTTGCGTCAGGAAATCATGGTGAACGTGTGCGGCGAGGTCAATCAGCCGCGAGCCGCGCTTGAGGACGTAGGGCGCGACGCGCTCCAACTTCTTTCCCGGGGCCTTGGTGTAGATGCGGATAATCTGCAGCATGTCGAACACCGCCTTACGAAGCTCGTCTAATCCTTCACCCGTTTCGGCCGAAACTCGCACCAGAGGAAAGCGCGCGCCATAGAGTTCGCTCAAGATTTCGAAATCCTCTTCGGCGCCGCTGGCATCCATTTTATTGGCGACGAGCAGGGTTCGCTTCGCCAGCCACCCCGTCGCGATGGGCAAGCCTTCCACGGTAGAGTCCGCAGTTACGCCTGGAGTAGCGCCGGGCTTTAGCCCAGCATGGCCAGATACCATGCCAAAGCCCGGGGCAACATTGGTGAGCCGCACTTTGGCGTTATCAAGTTGGCCGAGCGTTGTTTCCAAATCCTCCAAAAGGTCCGGGTCGCTCAGGTCGACGACCAGCAGAGTGGCGTCGGCGTTCCGAATGATTTGATAAAGCCACGACTCGGCGAAATCCGGATGCACGGGAGGCAAGTCGACAAGCTGGATTTGCACGTCTTCAAAAGGCATCATCCCCGGCAACGGGATGCGGGTGGTGAAAGGATAATCCGCGACCTCCGGAGTGGCGTGGGTGAGACGTTCGAACGAGCTGTGACTTGCCGCTGTTGGGTGGCCCGACGAGCGCCACTTGCCCCGCGCCTTCTTTGTCGACGCGGTGAATGATGTCGATGCGGCTGGTGGGTCGCCGGGCCTGCTCAGAGCGGAGCTTGGAGAGCCGGCGCTTGAGCTCAGCCTGCATCTTCTCGGTCCCCTTGTGGCGGGGGATGGTGGCCAGCATCTCTTCCAGCGCTTCCACTTTATCTTCGGTGCCCTTGGCGCTCTTAAAGCGCTTTTCCGCGTTGAGGTATTGGGGCGTAAGATTCGCAGGCATGGCATTCCGCAGCGAGGGAGCCACTGATTATATATCCTTAGGCATACTTCCGAATAAATCGTCAGTCCAATTGATTGTCGCCGGCCTGTCGACATATAAATAGATGCCGTTGAAAACAATGAAGTGCTATCTCGAGGCCATGCAATTGGGCGCCGTGGATTATCTCGAAAAGCCCGTGGCGCCTGCGGAGTTCGAGCACTTGGCACAACGCATGGCCGCCCTGTTTCTCCCCTACCCCGCGGAAGGTGAATGTCAGGGAGGAGTGACATGTTCGCACAAGCAGTTGTCATCAAGGTGCAACCGGGCTGCCCAGTGGAGCTGACCAGGATCCTTGAGGAGGAAGTTATTCCCCGCTTCCGAAAGCAAAAGCATTTTCGAGGCCTACTCGCCTTCACCCTCTCTGACGGGACGAAAGCACTCTCCTTAAGCCTTTGGGATCAAAGGGAGAGCGCGGGAGGAATCTGCTCTAGAGGCTATCGCACGTTGGCGGCCCTGGCGAGAGTCGCACTGGGAACACCCTCAGTTCAAGTCTATGAGGTATCGAATTCCACATTCCACACCATCGGTCAAATACCAGACCAAGGGGAAGTAGCTGAGGCGCCGCCAGATCTTAGAATCTATCAGTTTGCGCTTTGGCCTTTCATTGTGTCACCCGCAGGACGCACGCCGGACTGAGGTTCCCCGCTGGTTTTGCGCGACATGAATTCAATGCACAAGGAAACCAATCTTTTGGAGGAAAAGAAGAATGCAAAATCTAATGAAGCGGCTCTGGCAGGATGAAGAAGGCCAGGATCTTGTGGAATATGCTTTGCTCGTAACCCTGATTGCCCTTGCCGCAATTGTCTCAATAAAGACAGTGGCCAGCGCAATCAGCGCGATTTTTAGTAGCGCCTCGACCAGCTTAACGGGGACGAGTTAGTGTCCTGTCCCCGAAGCTGCTGCCTGCCCTCCGCAAGCCAGTTGCTTTCGCTATAGGGGGCGCGCCGAGTTGGGTTGGCGGCGGGGCCATGGCTACCCGTTCGGAGTGGGGGACTGGGCCTCCTACGTCGGGCCGCTCATGATCCGAACGTTTGACTGGGGCAAGGGCCAGGCCGCAAAAGATCGCCAACTCGCCACAGGGTCACCCGTACTGGCGGTGTTTGGGAGATTCTCGGTCCGGGATCTTCGCTTCAGCAGAGTTTCCACCCGGGTCTCCCGAGGCTTCGTTTCCCCCGCCCAGGCAAGTCCGCGTTCGATTCGCGAACGATGCGGCTCCCTCAGCGTCCAGAGCTGACTTTCCGGAACCAGCGCAACAGCGGTGAGCACAATGCGGCCGTCGTTCACGCGCTCCAGCCGGAACGTTCTGCCGGCGTAATTCTTGCCCAGGGAAATCTGGCCACTCCTGCCTACCACCTTGATCTCAACTTCCGGCATGGTGTCGCTTGCCTCCCTATTCATGCCATCATGCTATCATGCGGACGGGTTGATTGCCACGGAGAAGGAAGAGCGGGGTAGCGCAGCGCGGCAGGGCCGCAACCAAACAAGAATCATAGCCCTCTCCCGAGGGGAGAGGGTGGACCGCGGCCGGCGTTTTCACCAGCCGGCGCGGGACGGGTGAGGGGTCACTTTCGGGAAGTAGCACAATATTCCTGCTAAAAAAACAAGGATTTACGGTATTGCATTGCAGGGCGGCGGGACCGCAACCAAAAGGTGTGGAATGGCCATCTTGGCCATGGATTGGCACGGGCAGGACCCCGATGCATCGGGGCAGGTCGCCCGCGCCCCGGTGGCGGCCGAGTTTTTGGTCGTCAAGAGGGGATGAACCGGAGCGGGTCCGCGCTACCACCGGCGAATCCGAACTTTTCTTTCGGTGAGGATTACCAAGGCATTCCTTAGATCGATGGAGGAGTAGGAGTTCAAAAACGCTTGAAGTACCTTTACTACATGCTCCGGCGTCTGAGGTGTGAGGCGCAGGCGCACGACACCGGCATGTGGCTCGCGGTCCCAGTAAGCGTGCTCGGCGAAGTCTACATCAAATGTAACAATCGTCAGGCCTCTTTCGCTCGCCCAGCGGAACAGCGTTGGGTCATCCCGGCGAGCAAGGTTCGTCTCGCTCGCGCGCACTACCTCGTGGCCATCTGCGCGCAAGGCCTCCGCAACTTCAATTCGAACGTTTTGATCGATTAGAAGGCGATGCATCAGTCCCGCAGGGCAGCGATTTCTGTAGCCTCGACGGATTCCTTCGCGAATTCGAGGGCGGCGCGGATGTCCTCATCGGTCAATTCGGGATACCCTTTGCGGATCGCTTGGCAGGACTCGCCCGCGGAAAGCTGGCTGAGAATGGAGGTAACGAGAATTCGGGTGCCACGGATTACGGGTTTTCCACTGCAAACCTTTGGGTCGATCTCGATACGATCTCGATATACCATAAATCCTCCACCCTGCACCTATACTACATCAGCTCTTCGCGGAGGGCGCGTAGATTGTCTTAAAGATATGGGCCAGAGGGTTCGTCAACTTACCGCCCCTAATGAGGCTGCCCGTCCGCCAACCTAAGCGTACCATGCCGGAGAGAAAACGGGCGTGACTCGATCACCTCGGTAGTGACTCATTTTGAAGTGCCACGGGCGTCCGAAGGTGTGAAAAAAATACCATTTTCACCGCTGAGTCGCTGAGACGCAGAGAAATGACCCTTTGTTTTCAAACCTCTGCGCCTCCGCGTCTCCGCGGTGAAAGGTTTGATGGGATTTTTTCACAGCTTCTCCCGCCCGTGTCCGGTCACGGCCAAGACCCCGATGGATCGGGGCAGGTCGGCCGTGGCACCACAAAATGCGTCACTCCCTATGATTCACAAATCTGTAATCGAGTGGTGTTATGATGCGCGGCAGTCGGAAATTCACGTCGGGGGTCAGCGCAATGCGAGCACGGTGGCACTTGCCAGTTTTCATCGCGGTTTCAACCTTGATCGGCGGGGCGGGTCTCGCGGCGGCGCAGGATCTTAAGCCGGTTTCAAATACCGGCCTCGAAGCGCCCGCCGGAAATAAGCCCACCCGGATTGATCCCCGCGGAGAAACCGTTTTGCCCAATGGCAGGCTGATCACCCCGCTGGGCGTGCAAGTCAAAGTTGCGCCGCACCCTTACGGCCTGGCGCTCAGCCCCGACGGCAAGACCCTGGTCACGGTGAACAGCGGCACAAAGCCCTTTTCCATCTCCATCCTAACCGACCTCGCCAGCGAGCAGCCGCAGGTGGCGCAGATTCCGCCCGGCGTAGGCGGCTCGGACGCCGATCCCGAAAGTGTGTTTCTGGGCGCGGCCATCGCTCCTGACAATCACACTCTCTATGTTTCCGAAGGCAACAACGGGAAAATCGGAGTCTTCGATCTCGCCACGCACCAGCGGCTTGATTCCCTGAGCATCGACGGCGTATATCGCGATGTGACATACAAAAACAGCCTGACGGCCTCGCTCGAACTCACTCCGGACGGCCGCCGCCTGCTAGTGCTCGACCTCGCGCATTTCCGGATGGTCATTCTGGATACGGCGTCAAAGCAGATTCTGTCGAGCACTCCCGTGGGGCGCAAACCGTTCGGGCTGGAGCTTTCACCGGATGGAACGCGCGCTTACGTTTCGAACGTCGGCATGTTTCAATACTCGCTTGTCCCCGGCTACAATCCCAGCGATGCCAAGCGCACGGGCTTGGATTTTCCTCCCTTCGGATTCCCTTCGTCCGCCGCCGCCGAGGGCGTGACGGTACAGGGAAAACCCATACCCGGCCTCGGCGATCCCAACGTTCCCGAATCGAATTCAGTCTTCGTAATCGATATTCGTGACCCGGCTAAACCGAGCGTGCTGGCGAAAGTCCGGACCGGCATTCCGGTGGGCAAGCAAGCCGTCGGTGGATCGAGTCCCGGGGCCGTGGTAGCGGGCAGGAAGGAAGTGTTCGTCTCAAACGCCACCCAGGATAGCATCACCATCCTTGATGCGCGCACGAGCCAAGTGAAGAGAACCGTGGTGCTGGAGCCGGCGGAATCCGTCAAAGGCTTGCGGGGAGTGCTGCCGTTCGGCATGGCTCTCAGCCCCGATGAAAAGTTGCTATACGTGGCGTGCGCCGGCATCAACGCCATTGCGGTATTGGACGCGCACAAAGGCCAAGTGTTGGGATACGCCCCCACGGCATGGTTCCCGGCGCGCGTGGTCGTCAGCCGCGATAACAAGTTTCTTTACGTGGCCAACGCCAAAGGCTTCGGCTCAGGACCGAACGGAGGCCCGGATTTCCACGAGGGGCCGGAGGGGACTTACATTGGGGAAATAATGAAAGGGGAGGTTTCGATCCTCCGCCTTTCGGCCCGCCTCAACTCCCATGCTCCGAAGCAAAACGAAACCAACACGCTGGCAGTCGACAAGCAGCACTTGAGTCAGGACACGGTGCGCGTTGTAAATAACAACGGATTCGGCGGTGGTGCTCCCTCCACGCCCAGCGCGACCTCGCCCATACCTGCTGCGGGCACGGCGAGCACAAAAATCAAGCACCTGGTTTTTATCGTGAAGGAGAACCGCACCTTCGACGAAGTCTTTGGCGACCTCTATCCGCCGGGTGCGGATTTTACCGGCGACCCAGCGCTTGCCCGTTGGGGTGAGAACGCGCAAGTAAAGGACAAGGGTGAGCCGACAATCGACGGCGCCCATGTATCACCCAATCATCACGCCCTGGCGCGGCGGTTCGGCGTCAGTGACAACTTCTATGTGGATTCCGACGTTTCCGTCGACGGGCACCACTGGCTGGTGGGGAACTATCCCAACGAAGTGGTGGAGACGGGATGGCCGGCGGCTTACGGTAGCAAACTTGATTTTCGCGCCGATCCCGACGCGCCCGGCCGGTTCAGCCTGGGGGCTTCCACTGTCTGGCCCGAGTCCTACCTCGAAGCCGGTTCGTTGTGGGAGCACTTGGCGAGGCATCAGGTCAGCTTTCGCAATTACGGCGAAGGCATGGAGATGGCGGGCGACGATGAGGAACCCGGCATGATGCCCACCGGGATTCGCGAAAGCGTCAACATGCCTATGCCGGAAGTGTTGTTTGAGAACACCTCACGCAGTTACGCCACGTTCAACACCAATATCTCCGATCAGTACCGGTTTGGACAGTTCGAGCGCGAGTTCCAAATCCGCTATGCCAGCGGGAAGGAGCCGCTGCCGCAATTCATCTACATTTGGCTACCGAACGATCACACGGCCCAACCGCGGCCTGAGGACGGCTTCGCTTATCACGCCTCCTACGTTGCGGACAACGACCTGGCGCTGGGCAAACTGGTGGAACTGTTCTCGCACAGCCCGTTCTGGAAAGACATGGCGATTTTCGTGACGGAAGATGACGCGCAGGGGGGGCACGACCATGTGGACGCGCATCGCAGCGTGCTGATGGTCATCAGCCCCTATGCGGCGCGCGGCCATGTTTCGCACACGCACACCAGCATCGCCAGCATCCTTAAAACCTTTGATTTGATTTTGGGCCTGCCCTTCCTCAATCAGTACGATGCGGCCGCAACCGACCTCTCAGATTTCTTTGCCGCGGAGCCGGACATGACACCTTACGATGCCGTGCCGAGCGACGTGCGCATCTTCGATCCCGCCAAGGTGCGCGAACCGGGCTTGGAGCTGAACGCTCGGCCGGGCGCGCCGCTCGACGACCCCGCCACTATTCGCCGCGAAATGCGGGATGATGACGACCGTTGAGTGGCCTGCGCCACAGGCGCTTTGGAGTGCGGCAGCGAGCTGCCGCTTTCCCTCAGGCCAGCTTGCTGGCCGTACCCCCGGATAAGGCCCGAAGTGAAGATTGCCGCGAGCAAGCTCGCGGTGAGAAAAGCGGCAGCGAGCTGCCGCACTCCAAAGGTTCACCTACCCGCCTGCCCAAACTTTTGGAGGAGAGCCTGCGCATCGTGTACAATGAATTCTCGGGCTCAACCATCAACTTCGCCCGCGGGAGAAGCGTCCTTCCTCAGGGACCTGCATGTCGAATCTGCTTGATCAGCTTAATATTCAGCAGCGTGCCGCCGTCGAGCAAAGCGAAGGGCCGTTGCTCATCCTGGCCGGCGCCGGCAGCGGCAAGACGCGCGTCATCACCTACCGCATGGCATTCCTGATTGAAGCCAAGGGCGTTCCGCCGGAGAATCTCCTGGCCGTCACTTTCACCAACAAAGCGGCGGACCAGATGAAGGAACGCGTGGCCAAACTTCTGGGCGGCCGCGTGGAGTTGCGCCCCGGCGCGCCGCATGTTTCCACCTTCCATTCCTTCTGCGTCAGCGTGCTGCGCCGCCACATCGACCACCTCGGCTACAGCCGCGATTTTACGATTTACGACGACGATGACCAGCAGCGCTTGATGAAGATCTGCATCCAGGAACTGGGCCTCGCGGAGCAGATCACTTCGCCGCGCGGCATTCTTTCACAAGTCAGTTACGCCAAAAATCGCGGCCTGACGCCGCAGGAAATGTACCGGCAGGCCCCGGACGGCGCGCTGGAGAAAGTCTCGACACTCTTTGACCGCTACGAAGGGAAACTGCGGCAAGCGAACGCGCTGGACTTCGACGATCTATTGCTGAAAACCGTGGAACTGTTCTACAAGGCTCCCGAGGTGTGTGAGGCATACAGCCAGCGTTTTCGTTACGTCCTGGTGGATGAGTACCAGGACACCAACCGCACCCAATACCAACTGATTCGCCAGCTTACCCTGCTGCATCAGAACCTGTGCGTGGTGGGCGATGAGGACCAGTCGATCTATCGCTGGCGCGGCGCGGATATTCAGAACATTCTGAGTTTCGAGAAGGATTATCCCGCCGCCAAAATCATTCGCCTGGAGCAGAACTATCGCTCCACGCAAAAGATTCTGGATGCGGCCACGGCGGTGGTCAGTCGCAACCTGGCGCGCAAAGGGAAGAAGCTGTGGACAGACCGCGCGGGTGGCGACAGCATCGGCCTCTACGACGCCTGGGACAACGAGCAGGAAGCGCTGTTCGTGGCCGGGGAGATCGTGCGCCGCCTCGCGCCAGGATGCTGACGCGAGCCTGGCAGTTCTCTACCGCACCAACGCGCAGTCGCGGGTGTTGGAAGAAGCTATGCGCCGCAACGGGATCAGCTACCGCCTGGTGGGCGGATTCAGTTTTTACGAGCGCGCCGAAATCAGCGACGTGCTCGCCTACGCGCGCCTGGCCAGCAACCCGCGGGATACCGCGGCCTTCCTGCGCGTCGTCAACACTCCGGCACGAGGCATCGGAGATACCACTCTCCACGCGATTGAAGCCACGGCCCGCCGCCAGAAGCTGAGCCTGTGGGAAGCGCTGGAGCAGGAGCTCGCGGAGCGGCAACTGCCGGCGCGGGCGCTCAAGGCGCTGGAAGGTTTCCGCAGCCTGATGAAGAATTTGATTGCCGACCACGAGCGCTTGCTGATGGGCGAACTGTTCAAAAGTATCCTCGACCGGACCGGTTATATCGAGACGCTGAAGCTGGAAAATCTGCCGGCATCGCAGGACCGCATTGAAAATCTTCAGGAACTCGTGAACGCCGCCGCGACCGCCGAGGAACAAGGCATCACGCTCGCGGAATTTCTGGACCATGCGGCGCTGGTTTCTGATGCGGATGGTTACGACGAGCGCGCGCGTGTTACTCTGATGACCCTGCACAGCGCCAAGGGGCTGGAATTCAATATGGTGTATCTGGTGGGGATGGAAGAGGGTTTGTTCCCCCACAAGCTCTCCCTCAACGATGACGCGGGCATTGAAGAGGAGCGGCGACTTTGTTACGTCGGCATGACGCGGGCGCGCGACCGGCTGGTCCTTTCCTGGGCGCGTCAACGGCGCTCCTATGGCCGCGATTCCTTCGAGAGCAGCCGGCGCTCGCGCTTCCTGGACGAAGTGCCGGTCGAACTCCTGGAAGTTTTGGGCGGCAACGCCGTAAAGGCTCGCACCACGTGGGAAAATGCCGTAAACTCAGTCGCCTCGGCCGAGCAATTTCTGCGCGAGCGTAAGCGCTTGGCAGGCGGGCAGGCGGGATTTAATCGTCAAGACAGTCCGCAGCACCCAAAGCGGTGGAAGCTCGGCAGCAAAGTGCGCCATGCGAAGTATGGGATCGGCACGGTGCTCGATTGCGAGGAAGACGGCGACGACACCAAGGTGACTATCAGTTTCCCTGGTTACGGGCGGAAGAAGCTTGTGGAGCGTTACGCGGCACTCGAAAAAGTTTAAATCAAAATTCACTGGACTCCGAGGATATGAATACAAAAAACACGAAAGACAAAGAAGCACGCAAGAAACTGAAACGCGCGGCACGAAAGAAGCAGGCGCCCAAACCAAAGCGGACGGAGCCTCGCGGCTCTCGTAAGCCCAAAGTCAAGAAGAAGGGCCCGGGCGTGGCGCCACGGCGGAAGTAGAAGCGCGGGCAGTGGGCAGGTAGGCAGATCGGCAGATGGGAAAGACTCCATTTGCTCGCCTCCCCGCCTATCCAAAGGAGTCCCTTGGTGAGCCAACTCTTCCAGAAGAAGAGCATTGATAAGCTCATTGCCGATGCGTCCTCCCCGGGGCACCAGCTTCGCAAGTCGCTGGGGCCGTGGTCGCTGACCGCTCTGGGAATCGGCGGCATCATCGGGACGGGTATCTTCATTCTCACCGGCACCGCCGCGGCGGGCGAGGTGCTGGAGGTGCATTCGATCCTGAAGGCGCCGTTGATGGATGTGCTGCTTCACGGCGCCAAGGCGCTCGGGACCGCCGGGCGGCCGGGAGCAGGGCCGGGGATTGCCTTGTCATTCCTGCTGGTGGCGATCTCCTGCGCGCTGGCGGGGTTGTGCTACGCCGAACTCGCCTCCATGATTCCCATCGCGGGCAGCGCGTACACGTATTCTTACGCCACGCTGGGTGAGATCGTGGCCTGGATTATCGGCTGGGACCTGATCCTGGAGTACGCGGTCAGCAACATGGCCGTCGCGGTCGGGTTCTCAGCGTACGTGGACAGCCTGCTGCGCGGCTTCGGCATCGAGTTACCGCGGCAGATCATGGAGCCGCTTTTCGTTCAGGGCAAATACACCGGCGCCTATTTCAACCTGCCGGGTTTCCTCATCGTGATGATCCTCACGGTGATCCTGGTGATTGGCATTCGCGAGAGTGCCAACGCCAACAACCTGATGGTGGGCATTAAGGTTTTGGCCATTCTGGTTTTCATCTTCGCCGCCTCACGTTTTATCCACGTTTCAAACTGGAAACCCTTCATGCCCAACGGCTGGCAAGGGGTGCTGACCGGCGGGGCGATTGTTTTTTTCAGCTACATCGGGTTCGATTCCGTATCCACGGCGGCGGAGGAATGCCAGAATCCACAGAAAGACGTGCCCTTCGGCATTATCGCCTCCCTGATCATCTGCGCTGCACTCTATGTGACCGTGGCGCTGGTGCTGACGGGAATTCAGCATTGGGAGTCGCTGCGCAACGCTGCGCCGGTGGCGAATGCCTTGGTGGCGATCGGTCTGCCGAATGTCATGAAGTGGGTCACGGTCGGCGCCCTAACGGGGATGGTCAGCTCCCTGTTGGTTTTTCAACTGGGCCAGGCGCGCGTCTGGTTTGCCATGTCGCGTGATGGCCTGCTGCCGAAGGTCTTCTCGAAAGTGCACCGGCGCTTTCGCACGCCGCATGTCAGCACCTGGGTGGCAGGATTCTTCGTGGCCATCCCGGCCGGTATCTTTGATATCGGAACGTTGGCGGATCTTTCCAACATCGGCACGCTGTTTGCCTTCCTGCTGGTGTCGCTCGGGGTGCTGATACTGCGCCGAACGCAACCGGAGCGCCGTCGCGCGTTTCGGACGCCGTGGGTGCCGGTCATCCCCATACTATCGATCCTCTCGTGCGTGATCCTGATGGCCAGCCTGCCGCTCGAGACCTGGTTGCGATTCTTGGTGTGGTTGGTGGTGGGCCTAGTCATCTACATACTGTACAGCCGCCACCACTCGGAGTTCGGCCCGGCAGCGAAGGCACTTGCCGCGGCAGAAATCGCATCGGCGAACGTGAATCCTGCGAGGTGAATGGCGGGTGACAACTGGTGGGGGCGGGGGCGAAAACTCTCCGGCGGAATGAGCCCGTGGTAAATCAGGTGGTCAGTGAACTGGGAGTTGGTAACGACAGGCGTGGGGAAATGCGATAGAATCGGGTGGGGTCAATTGAACCCTGGGGGACCTCTGCCGATGAGGTCCTCGAGGGTGGATGGTTTTTCTTGTGCCCCCCAAAGCGCTCATGGTATCTAGGGCGTTCCCATTGTTATTCGCGACGCTGGCGCTGTGGCTGACCTGCACAGGTCCCGTGCTGGGTTGGGGTCCGACTGCGCATGATATCGTCAACACCTGGGCCATCCAAACTCTCCCCCCGGAAATCCGTTCCTTTTTTGCCCGCAACCAGGATCTTCTGGTCAAGCACGCGAACGACCCCGACGAGTGGATCAAGAATGATCGCTACGAGCGCAAGCGGCATTACATCTATCTGGATAAGTACGGGGGTTTTCCCTACCCCTTGCTCCCGCACGTATTTCAGCGCGCCACGGAGCAGTTCAGCGCTGGGCGCGTCAATCGGGATGGTGTGCTGCCGTGGCAAATCGGTGAATTCAGTTTGCGGCTGACCAAGGCGATGAAGGCTGGAAACTGGGACGAAGTGAAACTGGATGCCGCAGCGCTGGCCCATTACGTGGCGGACGCTCACGATCCGTTGCACACCACGCAGAATTTTGACGGGCAGATGACGCTGCAGACGGGTCTCGCGGACCGGTTTGAAATCCGCCTCCCGGACCAGTACTCGAAGTTCTTCATCATGCGCCCGGATGACGCCGCCAGGATTGAAGACCCAACGGAGTTTGCTTTTCAAAACTGCCTGGAGGCCAACATCTGGGTTAATTTGATTAGTTGGTCGGATTTGCGTGCGCGCGAGGGCTTGCCGGATTACACGGACGAGTACTACGACCGGTTTTATAGCCAGGTAGGACCAACCCTGGTGCGGGAGATCAATGCGGCAGCGCGTGACGCGGGTTCCTATTGGTACAGTTCGTGGCTGAACGCCGGACGGCCACAACTCCCCGCGCGATGATCCTTTAGACTTTGGATTTTCGATTGTGGACCAACGCGGGCACGCTCTCCTACTTCAATCCAAATCGCAAATCCAAACTCCAAAATGAAATAATCCCTATGCCGGAATTGGGACCATCGCTTCAGTCTTTTATCGTGCGGCTGCCCAAGGTTGAATTGCACCTGCATCTGGAAGGCGCCATTCGACCTGAAACCCTGCTCGAGCTTTCACAGAACAAGAGCGGTCTGCGCCGGAAAGTAGGCGAGTGGGTCGGCGAGCGGCGCGCGCAGCACTTCCGCTACGGAAGCTTTCGCCAGTTCTTGTTGGCGTTTGGAATTGTGACTCTGCTTTTGGAGAAGCCCGCGGACTATGCCCTGGCAACAACACGGCTCCTGGAGTGGCTAGCGGAACAGAACGTAAAGTATGCTGAGATCATATTCTCCGCCGGAGTCGTGTTGTGGAAGAAGCAATCGGTGGAAGCGGTTTTCGAGGCCGTGGCCGCGGCTGCCGAAGAAGCCGAGCCGCGCACCGGTGTGCGGGTGAGGTGGATCTTTGATGCCGTCCGGCACTTCGGGCTTGACCACGTGCGCGAGGTGCTGCGCTGGGCGGGGCATTACCGGTCGCGGGGCGTGGTGGCTTTCGGAATCGGCGGCGATGAGGAACGCGGGCCGGCAGAACTCTTTCCCGACATCTTTCGAGAAGCCCGCGACCAGGGACTGCATGGCGTGGCTCATGCCGGTGAGGCTTGCGGGCCTGAGAGCATTCGCAACACCGTTGAATTGCTCGGCGTGGAACGAATCGGCCACGGTCTCACCGCCATCCGCGATCCCCAGGTGATGGCCTTGTTACGCGAGCGGCGAATTCCTCTGGAAGTCTGCCCGACCAGTAACGTGGCCACGGGCCTGATCCCCCGGTTTGAAGATCATCCTCTGCCTAAGTTTTTGGAAGCGGGGCTCGTAGTGACGCTCAATTCCGATGATCCTGCCATGTTCGGCACAAGCCTCGAGGAGGAGTTCCTCAAATCCGCCCGCTGCTTTGGGTTCAATCGCGAGACAGTTTCGAAACTATGTTTGAATGCCGTGCGAGCTTCGTTCCTGGACGAGGATGAGAAGCAGAAGCTTCAGGAACACGTAAGGGTTGTGGCCTGAAGGCAGCGGGCAGAAGGCAGAAAGCGGAAGGCAGAAGGCACTCTCTTTCTATGAGAGAGCCGTGTTGTGCGCCCATTCTTCACTCTCTCCCGCGAAGCCAGCGAAGATCTTCTGCGGACGGGTGCTGGAGGACTCGCCACAGAGCAGTGTTACCCTGGCGCCGCGCCAATTGCCGGACTCTTTCCAGTGCTTGGGCGTACGCGGTTTTCATTTCCGCCTCGGAACGCGGCTTGGAAATGGCCTCTTCAAGTCCTTGCTCACTGGCCCGCGCCGTTGAGGGTGACGTGATCCTCTCGCGTGTCAAGTAGAGCACCAATCCTTCTTCAAACCATCTCGGGACGCCCTTCGCGGCCAGACGGTGAACGACGAGATGCGTAAGCTCATGCCGCAAGGTCTGGTTCAAGATTCGTTTCCGCGCGAGTAGCGCGAGCGGTTGTAGCTCGATGGATTCACCGTCGCTCGCGGCGGCCACCCATCCGGGCTGCCCCGCTGCATGGATGAACTCCTCCGTCGTGGCCCAGGTTTGCAAGCGGAGGCGTGAAGGCAACGCTTCCGCGTGCGGGCCGAGTTCCTTGCGCCACAGCTCCAGGGTCTCGAGGGTTTGCTTCACCCAAGGCTCCTGTGAGGCCGGGTAGAGCAGTTCGAAGTGTTCGCTGGATGCGATCGGGTCGGAAGCGTCGGAGGCTTGCGAAGATATCTCCGTTCCGGGGAAATAGGTACTAAGGATACGCGCCACCGAGAATCCCATCCGCCCCATCTGGTCGGCGCCTGCCTGGCAGAGTCCCACGCCGTGGCCGAGTCCGTGGCCGGAGAATATCCAGGAATCCCCACGCCGCTGGATTGTATAAAGATTGCTTTCGATTTGCCCCCAGCCCAGGCGGCGGTCGAGGGCATAGCGAAACTCATTCGCATCGACACGCCACTCGGCGCCTGCCGCCTCACGCAGAATGAGGGCCCGGCCCGACGAATCCTGCTTTTCGATGGAGAGTTCCGCGGGCGGTGCGGCAAGTGGCAAATGCAAATCCTCGCGCAAAACCTGTTGCACGCTCTCCTTCGACAAAGTCCTCTGCCACGAGGCATGTTCGCTTGCGAGACAATACGGGTCACGGACCGCAATCAGATAGGGTTGCGCGCGGTCCGGCCACACATTCCCCGCGGCTTCGGTCATTCCCCCGCAGCAGGCCGTGAAGTAAGGGTCCGCTAGCGCCCCGCGGAATTTCAAGACTTGGCCGCGCGTTTTGAGAATGGTCTCGTCCAGGTCGTGCGCGGTGATTGTCTTCCCAGCCGGCGGAAGTCGGAAGACCTGGCAATGGGTGAGCGAGCAGAAATCGAATCCTCGCGAGTGGTGGCGTCCCTGCCATTTGAGCGCCCAGGTGCGGGCGAGAATCGCCATCGCCTCACGGGCAGCAGGCGCTTTGAGAATTGAAGCCTCCCCAGTGAGGACGCCTGATACATACGATTCGAGATCAATCTTGGTAATGACTCCCAAGCCCGTACTCCTCGCGCTGACGCGGATATTGCGTGCCAGAAGGGCCTGAGGAGGTTCCTTGGCGACCGCGAGCGACGGCGTCACGACGAAGGGGCCTGCGGCGGAGGCAGTGAGTTGCGTGAAATTCCAGCTTGCCCCTTGGGAACGGCAGCGGACAACCTGGTCAGCGGAACAGGCGGCCTTCTCGCCGGATCTCAGGAGCTTACAGGGCCCATCACTTTTCAGGCCGCACAGGCTCACATTTTGCTGTCGGGCTTCGATGCTCAGGGTTTTGATCACTTTCGTCGAAAATAACTCCACAGTAAATTCCGGAGTTGCCGGGCGAGCCGGAAGGCTCGTCGCCACAAGACTCAAAAGTATCAGCCCCAGTTTTTTCATCGCACGTGAGATTTCAGGGCGAAGTATTGTTCGAGGATTTTCCCCGCCAGCGGAGCCGCATTGCCACTGCCCGTGCCGCGCTTCAGAAAAACCACCAGGGCAACTTCTGGAGAATTCGCCGGGGCGTAGCCCACGAACCAGGCGTGGGTCGCGCCACTCCCATCCAGTGCTGCGGCGCTTCCCGTTTTACCGGCGACGGGCACACCTTCGATCGCCGCAGCGTGGCACAAACCATCCTGCACGCATTTTTCGAAGGCTTCGCCCAAAACTCGAAAAGTTCTCTTCTGTAGTGGGACGACGCCCGCTACGGCCCGCGCCCGCGAACATCTGGGACGGATCAGGTGGGACATTTTGCCCTGCATGGCGATGGCCGAGTACGCCCGCAGGACTTGCGCAGGCGTGGCCGTCACACCCTGCTCGCCGAGCGCCGCGAGGGCTTTGTCCCTTGCCGCCTCCCCGATGCGCACTTTTCCGGGGGCGGTATCCGGGCCCGCGGCATCGGCTGAGCCGAATCCGAAAACCGCATACCAGTGGGCGAGCACCGAGGCTGGCAACCGGGTGCTGAGCTCTGCAAAGAAGTAGTTACAGGAATTCGCGAGCGCCGCCACCAGATCGAAGGGCCGGTCGGCGGGCGGATGGGAGCAATGATAAGGTTCGCCCAGCAATCGAGGCACGCGGCGGCACAGAATCGTGTCAGCCGGTGTGATGACACGTTCCTCCAGAGCCGCAGCGCTGGCCACCAACTTTGCCGTCGACCCCGGAGGATAGGCTTCGTCGAACGCGGTGGTCGGATTCCAGATCGCGAGGATTCTGCCGGTTCGAGGGTCGGAGACAATCACCGCCCCCTGCTTACCCTGCATGAGTTGGTTGAGGAAGAGTTGCAGGCTTTCTGACGCCCGGAGTCCCGGCCCGGTCACGAGAATCGTGAGGATGAGTGTCAGGCTTCGCAGGAATGTAAAAGGTCGACGCGCCACGGAGCAGCCCTCGGAGCTTGTTCAACGTGGCACATCGAACCGGCGAAGTCAAACGCTCACACACCCACGCCGTGACGCACTCGCTTGGGTGAACGCGCCCGGCAAGCATATTGCCCCAGCCAACCCGCTACGAGTCTCGCTGAACGGCTGTGGGATTCAACCTGCGCAAACTTGCTCCGGGGTCTTCTCCCACGCGGTTTCCTGACGTGCTCCTGGATGACAACCCGCTGGCAATCGGAGCAAATCAGATGTTGACCGCTCGGTGAGCGTGCCGTGCGCGTGCTTTTGCAATACGGGCAAATCTCTTGTGCGACCATGGTGCCTAGACTCTAGCACAGCTCGCAAGTCGAAACCAGTTACTAACGAGTACAATCTTAACTTATGATTATGTGGTTACTATCCTTGCCTGCGGTGAAACTATTTTGGCAATGGGGCGCCGGGACTGGTTCGGCCCATAGTGTCTCAGTTTGACGTAGAGGCGGCGGCATTCATCCCGACCTGACCGGGACGCCGCCCTATGGCGAGGTAAACTCGCCGCTACCTCATCAAACTGAGACACTACCGGTTCGGCGAAAGGCTTGACATGTCCCGGGAAGCAGGCCATTGTAGGCGCGAACCCTGGATCGCTAAACTGACGGTGGTGAAACGATGAACCGGCGAAGATTCATATTAAGGGACGCACCTGCCGCAACCCTCGGTGTGGCGGCAGCCTGGAAGACCTCACTTCAAGCGACAACAACTGGAGAGAAACCCATGCGCGCATCTTACTTCGAGTTCGTTTTCATACGGTTGCAAAACGGGAGCCAGGTGGCCCGCATGCAGAATTGGCTGGAAAAGCGCGCCCTGCCGCTCTTTCAGAAGAACGGGTTTGGCCCCATGGGCTTTTTCAACATGGAGGTGAGCGCCTACAGCCCCGCGGTGCTGGTTATATTCTCCTATCCGAGCCTTGCCGAGATGGAAACGGCTGGGGAAAAGATGGACGCTGACCCGGACTACGCCGCGGCCGTGGCGGAACTCGAGAAGGACGAACCGGGGTTCTATCGTGAGGACGCAATGCTGCTGCGCGCGACGTCCTTCTGCCCGCCTTTCATTGCGACTCCTGCCGGCGACCCGGCCCACAAGCTATTCGAGCTGCGCATCTACGAATCACCCACGCATCGCCAACTCGGGTACCTGCACGACCGCTTTGCGGGGGGAGAGATCGACATCTTCCACAAGAGCGGCATTCACCCGATCCTCTATGCGGACACGATTTTTGGACCCAACCGGCCCAATATGGCTTATCTGATTCCTTTTGAAAGTGAGACGCACCGGGAAAAGGCCTGGGCGGCGTTCCGTAGCAATCCGGATTGGACGAAGATTCGCGAGGAGTCGGTGCGGCAGGGCGGGGAAATCGTGCGGAACATTACGAACATGCTGCTGACGCCCACAAAGTTCTCGATGATCCGGTAACCTTCCGGCGGCGCCAAGCTCGCGAAGCAACCCCTCACCCGTTTCCGATTTCTGGAGTCCGATGGTCCGATCTGATCGGACCGGCAATCGGGCCCGCCCCGGCTGGTGAGGACGTGACAATTTGGAGTATTTAATTCAGTCTGTGGCCGCTCAGTACTCTGAAAGGACTGGGAAGGAGGAGGCGTCGTGAAAAGAAAGCGTATAGGAAATAGCGAACACGGTTCAGACCTGGCGCCGCGCATGCTGCGCCCGGCTGCTTTCCTTTTCCTTATCTGTTCCCTGTTCCCTATTCCCTGTTCCCTAGTTCTAGCGCAGCAGCCGCGGGTACCCAGCTCCACTCCTCTTTACGTGGTGGATGCCAGTGTGATGCCCGGAGTAGATTTTGCCGCGCATCTCACCGCAGCGATCAACTCGGTGGCTACCAACGGTGGAATCGTGGACGCTCGCGGCCTGGCGGGGATGCAATCCGCCTCATCTTCGATCGTGGTGCCGCGCGCCGTCACTGTCTTGCTTGCTTGCGGTCTAAACGCCACTTTCACTGCGGCCCCCATGTTCACCGTGTACGGCAACCTGGTGGGCTGCGGCGGCCATCTTGCCAGCCCCCAAACGGTGCTCAAATTAAGTGGGACGACAGGCGGCAGCGCCATCATCGGTGGAAGCGTGAGCGGTATCGCCATCTATGGAGCGTCAACCACGGACGGCTCGATCGGTTTCGATTGGAGTAGCGGGCCCTCCGCCTCGCAGCTCACTAATAGCTCCGCGTCAGGGTTTCAGTACGATTTCAAAATTGGCGGCGGCCCTAACGAGTCCTCTTACAATGATCTGCAGGATGTGGCGGCTTACGGCGCAGGAACCTACGGCTTCTGGTTCACTGGGAACGCGGCGTTCAACCAACTGAGTCACGCCTATTGTGCCGGCCTTCATACCTGTTACGAGTTTGACGCCGACGTCATCACGGCAACGAATATCGACGCAGAGAGCTTTCTGACTGAGGCGATCGCTTTCAATTCCCATGGGAGCCAAGTCTTTGGCGCCTACATCGAGAGCGGTCAAGTGCCTGTTCATTTCAAGGGGGGCTCCAACAATGTCGTTATAGGAGGCACGGTCAGAAGCATCAAATCGGGTGTCGTAATCGATGCAGGCGTGGACTCAATATCTAATTACCTCCAAGCCGTCGATTTTGGGCAAGGCGCTGGTTTCCCTGCCTACTGGGGTATGACGTACCCGCTTTTCAACTTTCCGGCGCTGAATGATCCCTTCGTTACAGAACTCGATCCCGGCTGTTCGTGGGGAGGCATCTGGCAGTGTCTGCAATTCAGCTCGAAAGGATCGCACGGGCCGGCGCACGGGTACGTTGGGCCTGCTCCGATCGGCTTCGGTGCAACGAGCGTTAGCGGCGGCATCGCTGAGGAGGGAAGCGTCAGCATTAATCCCCTGCCAGGGGCGGGGGTTCTTCCGGCGCCGTCGATGTCCTGCGACTCAAGCGGCACTGGGGAAACCTATACGGCCTACCTGGTTATTACCGATTGGAACGGCAACAAAACTACTCCGGGCCTCGCAGGCACAATCCAGTGCCCCAATCCCCCTTCGTCCTCTCATCCTATTACCGTGACTCCGCAGACATCTTGGTATGGTAGCCAGGCACGCGGCGTAAAATCCTATGATTACCTGTGGGGAGACACTGCCCACAGCTTTGTGCTGGCAGGGTTGGGGGCTCAGCAATATAAGGGTGGGGCACTGAGTGCTTACAGCGCTCCTGGCCGCAACGCCACGGGCGATTTAATTATGAATAACTCGGTCCCCGCAAGTAGGTGTGGAAGCCTTCCGGGCGCGAAGGGCTGTGTTGCTTTCCAGGTCGGTGGGGTGGTGCACTACGTTCCTTATTGGTGAGGTTGGAGCGCCGTGCGCATGTCCGGCGTCGCGGGCGTTACGGATCGAAAGGATTTGAAATCTTGCCGCCGTGAGGACTGAGGGGCGGTAAAAAAGGAAAATCGTCAATCCTGAAGATTGTGTTGTTGTGGCTGAGTGCGAGGGTATAAGGATCATCCTCGCATGAGTGCACCCTGCAGGTTGCGTGCAGCCGCGCCCGGCGGGATGGCTAGCCAGTAGCTTGCTGGTGTCTATCGACGCGGGCGTGGTAGTGTTTCTTTCTGTTTGCCTGCAAACTATTGTCCTCGCTCCTACATTTTATTACGCTTGTATCTGCAATTTCTTCGCCACCTCTACAGTACGCCGGTTGCAGTCCACCCTCTTCCGCCACGGCGAATCTGCGACCCCTCGGAGAGGACTATGATTTCAATTTCTATCGTGCGAGGTTGAGTAAGCAAAAAGTGCGGCGCCGCCCCTTAACTGGCGCGCACCACTTCGACTCGCAGTCCATAACCCCGTGCCGCCTTGCACTGCCGCTCGTCGGCGGATGCGAACAAGTCCGCCGCCCACTCTGCCGCGCAAGCCACGTGCAAGGCATCAGACGAGCGCAGCGGCCAACGCTCCAGCAGCTCGACGGCACGTGCGACAACCTGGTCTGTGATGTGGATGATGACGGAATCCTCCACGTCTTGGATCAGCGCCCATTTATTTTCGGCGTATTGTTGCGGGGAGAGCTTCCCCTCGCGCCGAAGCCTGCACAATCCGGAGACAACTTCCGACAGGCAAATCGCGGAGAGGCCGAGCGACGATGCAGCAGACAAGATTTGTTCCACCCGGCCGCTCCCCGGCTCCTTGACGTAACGCTTGGCGAGCGCAGAGGAGTCTAAGAAGACATTCATCGCATCGACCGTCTTTCCGCGAGCAGGGCCCGGCTGAGTGAGGCCCCGGGTACCACCAGGCAAGGACCGGGGCGCTTCCACGCAGGTTCCGGGTGGCCCTGCCCTGCCGCCGGCACGATTTTGGCAATGGCTCTCTTGTGGCGCACGATATAAATGCTCTCGCCTCTTTCCACGCGATCCAGCACGGCGGAGGCGCTCTTGCGAAATTCGGTGAAGGTGACGGTCTTCATCTTGTGGGTCTCCCTAGTGTCGTGTCTCAGAAGTTCGCTGATTATTAGAGAACCCCCTCACCCGTCCCGCCCCGGCTGATGAAAACGCCGGTGGCGGTCCACCCTCTCCCCCAAAGGGGCGAGGGCGACAAATTCAGATTAACTCTCCCCTCGCCCCTTTGGGGGAGAGGGGCCGGGGGGTGAGGGGGTCGCCTTTGAACCCAGTGAGACTTTTTCAGCGAACTTCTGGGACACGACACTAGGGAAAAGTGTACATTAATGTGCAGAAAAGTACAATATCCCGCTTGGCGCGGGTGGTGTCCTATCTTGTGAACATGCCCCAACCAGGCGACCTAACACAGCCCAGCAGCCCCTTGGGGGCGGGGAAGCACCGATCACAGTGCGGGATTGGGAAAGCGTTTTAGCGGCGTCGCGTTGCCTGCCTCGCGGTCGGCGCCCCGCAGGAAATCGAAGTCACACCCCTCGTGGGCTTGCAGAATGTGGTCGAGAAACAGCTTTCCGTAACCGCGCGTGTAATGCGGGGCGGGTGGTTTCCAATCTAAAAGTCGTGATTTGATTTCCGCGTCAGATACGCGAAGCTCCAAGCGTCTTGCGGCCACATCCAACTCAATCTCATCGCCATCCTGAACTATCGCCAGAGGCCCGCCCACGGCCGACTCCGGTGAGATGTGCACCACGATGGTCCCGAAGCTGGTGCCGCTGATGCGCGCGTCGCTGATGCGGACGATATCTTTTACGCCGGCTTTAAGAAGTTTCGCGGGGATGGGCAGGTGCCCCCATTCCGGCATGCCCGGAGCCCCCTTGGGGCCGGAATTCTTCAGCACCATCACGGAATTTTCATCGACCTTTAAATCCGGGTTGTCGATGCGCTCCAGCAAATCCCGGTTGTTCTGGAACACCACGGCGCGCCCGCGATGCTTCATCAAGTGGGGTGAGGTTGCGGACTGCTTGATGACCGCGCCCTGCGGGGCCAGGTTCCCGTTCAAGATTACTACTCCCCCTTGCGGGAGAAGGGGCTCCGATAGAGGTCTGATCACGGCGCGATTGAAGCAAGCCGCCCGACTCAGGTTTTCACCCAGGGTCTTGCCTGTGGCGGTGATCACATCCAAATGCAGCAGCGGGCTGATTTCCTTCAGCACGGCGGGCACACCCCCGGCATAGCTGAAATCTTCCATCAGATACTTTCCGGAAGGTTTCACATTGGCGATGAACGGCGTCGTGAGGGCGAGCTCATCGAATAACGTCAGCGGGAGTTCCAACCCCAAGCGCCCCGCCA
The DNA here is from genome assembly GCA_963804995.1 of uncultured Acidobacteriota bacterium. Lineage (GTDB taxonomy): Bacteria > Acidobacteriota > Terriglobia > UBA7540 > UBA7540 > Bog-366. The sequence continues at coordinate 426,107 of CAWDSK010000005.1, read as the reverse complement.
GGGCCACCAGATGCACCATGGCATTGGTCGATCCTCCCAGGGCCATAAGCAGGCGGATGGAATTCTCCAGGGCCGCGTCCGTCATGATGCGCGAAGGCCGCAGATCTTCCTTGACCATATCGACGATGCGCCCGCCACTCTGCTCAGCCATCATCATGCGGCGCGAGTCGGCGGCGGGAATGTCCGCGGCGCCGGGAAGCGTCATACCCAGGCCCTCCGCCAGACTGGCCATGGTGGAGGCAGTGCCCATGACCGTGCAGTGGCCGGTGCTGCGCGACACACAACTTTCAATCTCGCACCACTCCTCTTCTCCCAGACGGCCGGCGCGAACTTCCTCCCACAGCCGGCGAACATCGGTGCCGGAGCCCAGCTCGTTGCCGTGCCACATGCCGCGCAGCATCGGCCCGCCCGGCACCATCAGCGCGGGCACATCCACGCTGGCGGCTCCCATTAGCTGCGCCGGCGTGGTCTTGTCGCAACCGCACAGCAGCACGACGCCATCCAGGGGATAAGCGCGGATGCACTCCTCCACCTCCATCGCCATCAGGTTTCGGTAGAGCATGGTGGTGGGCTTCATCAGCATCTCGCCCAGCGAGATGGTGTTGAACTCCAGCGGGAAACCTCCCGCCTCCCACACGCCGCGCTTGACGGCCTCCGCCACGGTGCGCAGATGGGCGTTGCAGTTGTTCAGCTCGCTCCAGGAATTGCAGATGCCGATGACCGGCTTGCCTTCGAACACACGGTCCGTGAAGCCCTCCGCGCGCAGCCAGGCGCGATGCGCCAAGCCCCAACGATCGCGCTTGCCAAACCAGTCGCGGCTGCGGAGGTTAGGGAATTCGTCTGCACGGGGAGGATTCATTGCGGCCTCGTTGTTGATTTTGGATTTTAGATTTTGGATTTTGGATTAGAGTCACTGGAACTCTCAGCAAGATAACTAAGGTGTGATGGTTCACACTAACGACCCAACGTCCTGCTGCTACGGGTTCGCCGCATCTCGATTAGCCGAGTCACTTCGGGGACGAGGCGTTTGGGGACGACGACTACAGTCTGACCCCGTAGCCGGAATGCGGCCTCGTCTTCTGCGACCGCCTCATCCTCAGACTGCTTTTCGTAATGCGTTAGAACGCTGCGAACCCGCTCCTCATCCCAGCCGGCGGGAAAGCGATTTCGTTTCATTGATATCTTCTCCTCAGCCGCCTGCGATATGCAAAAAGAGGTTTGCCTTGCAACTCGTACGCGGTAATCACGAAAACAGTGTCTGGCCTCGGGTCGCGGACGTAAACAACTTTCAGGTACCGGCCCTCCGCCGTCTGGCCAATCGCTATGCGGGAGCCCTCTCGCCCCGGGCGATCCTCCCCCCGATCAGCCAGAACCTGCTCGACCTCTTCCTCTTCCACACCGTGCTTAAGAATGTGCGGCTGGCCTGTGGCAGAATCGATGTAGAACCGGACATTCACGTCTCTCAGTATAGGAAGGAAAGAGGGCCTGCTGCAAGCTCATGCACTCTTAGCGCCCCGAGGGGTTCCCCACGATACCTGCTACCTCATGCCTTCGCCAAGTGGAAGAGCGGTTCGACGCCCCTAGCGCCTGCGAGAAGCGTTTTCTCTTCTTCCGGCTTGATGGGCTCGAACTTCTGCGCGACGTCCATCGCCAGGCGGAAGTACTGTTCATCGCCGGGAGGCACCGCCGCCGTGATGGGGCGCGACAACGTCCAGCGCAATCCCAATGAGGCTTCATCCGGCAGCGCGGCCGGCTGATACCAGCACTTGGAATGAGGATGCCCCTTCTTCTGGGTGGCAGGCCAGGTGGTCTTTGCCATGGACTTCAATGCCAGGATGCCCATGCCTTTCTCGTGCGCGCGCGCCACCACCTGCGGTCCAAAGTTGGCTTGTGAGAAGAGGACGAAGTTGATGGGGAAGAGGATGGTGTCAAAATTGTAGTGATCGAGCATGGCGAGCGCGTTCTCAACGGAGTGCGCCGAAAAACCGATGAAGCGCACCTTGCCGGCCTGCCGCTCCGCCTGGAAGGTTTCCATGGCGCCGCTGGGGCCGAAGATTTTTTCGACATCCTCTTTCGTGGTCACGGCGTGGAACTGGTAGAGGTCGACGTGATCGGTGCGTAGTTTGCGCAGTGAGTCTTCCAGATCCTTGGCCGCGCCCTCTTTATCGCGCATCAGCGTCTTGCAGGCGAGGAAGGAGCGCTTTCGATAGGGTTCCAGCGCCGGTCCCAGCTTCTCTTGCGCATTGCCATATTCAGGCGCCACGTCATAGTAATTGATGCCGCGGTCGAAGGCTTCCGCCACAAGGTTATTGGCGAAGGACTGCTCCGTATCCATCACGACGATTCCGCCCATGGCGATGATGGAAAGCTCGGCGCCGGTCTTCCCCAATCGGCGTTTGGGAATAGGCGCAGAGTTGGCAGTCGTGCCCGCCGTCGCCCGGGGATCAAACATTTTCTTTGACGCTGCCAATCCGGCCGCCGCCGCAGTCCCTTTCCTTAGAAAATCTCGTCGCTTCATACGTTACCTCCTCGCAGGAAAATTCCCCACTTTCAGAATCTCAGGCCGCTTCGATATTCTACTCTCGGTAGGGGGCAGAGCGCTCCTCCACCTCGCACACCTAGTTTGTAGCACTCTACCGCGGGAGGGTCAAACGTGAAGAACGCCGAGGGACGCACACATAAAGAACAATGTATGCGCCACCCGTGAATCCACAAGTCGCGAACAGTCAGAGGTGCATGGTGGCGGCGGGGATAGCACGAATTGACAACCCTGCGCGGAACGTTGAAGATTAATAGTTCTCAGGGTTTCAGCAAGTACTCACTGAGCACGCGTCGCCGGGCTGTGCCTGGTTTCGCGATGCTTAAAGAAGGTTGCCCATGACTGCTGAAGAGCAGAGGCTGGAGGAGTCGCGTCTGCGCAAGGCGCACTGGAAGCGCTGGGGGCCCTACCTGAGCGAGCGGCAGTGGGGAACCGTGCGCGAGGACTACAGCCCTTACGGAACCGCCTGGGATTATTTTCCGCACGACCACGCCCGCTCGCGCGCCTACCGCTGGGGCGAGGACGGGATTGCCGGCATCTGCGATCGGCATCAAATCCTCTGCTTCGCACTGGCCTTGTGGAATGGCCGTGACCCCATTCTGAAAGAGCGCCTTTTCGGCCTCACCGGGAGCGAGGGCAACCACGGTGAGGATGTTAAGGAGTACTACTTCTACCTCGATTCGACGCCCACGCATTCCTACATGAAGTTTCTCTACAAGTACCCGCAGGCAGAATTCCCGTACACCTGGCTGGTGGAGGAGAACCGGCGGAGAAGCAAAAAAGATTTTGAATTCGAGTTGTTGGACACCGGCGTGTTTTCCGGTGACCGCTACTTTAATGTTTTTGTGGAATACGCCAAAGCCGCGCCGGAAATAATCCTCATCCGCATCACGGCGTACAACCGCGGGCCGGAGCCGGCCACGCTTCACCTGCTTCCCACACTCTGGTTTCGCAACACGTGGTCCTGGGGCAGGGACGACCGGCGCCCGCGCCTGGCGAGAGGCACGGCTCTTCCCGGCTTAACGGTGCTCGAGGCTGAGCACTATCAGTACGGCTTGCGCTGGCTGGTGGTGGAGGGGCAGCCGGAGCTGCTCTGCACGGAAAACGAGACAAATTTCGAGCGGCTTTTTGGCGTGGCCAATCAATCCCCCTACGTCAAGGATGGGATCAACAACTACGTGGTCCACGGCGCGCCTGACGTGGTCAATCCCTCGCACGTGGGCACGAAGGCCGCGATGTATTATACGCCCACGATTTCTCCCGGGGGCAGTGTGGTGTTGCGACTGTGCCTGACCGACCAGCAGCCTGTGCAGGACGTGCTCAGCGGTATCTTCGACACGGTGTTTGAGCAGCGCCTGGTCGAGGCCAATGAATTCTATGCCAAGGCGATGCCTCCCACTCTCTCTCCGGATGCTGAGAATGTGTTTCGCCAGGCCATGGCGGGCCTGTTCTGGTCCAAGCAGTTTTATCACTATGACGTGCGCACCTGGCTGGAGGGCGATCCTGCTCAACCACCACCTCCGTCGGAACGGAGGGCGGAGCGCAACCACGACTGGACTCATCTCTACAATGCCGACGTCATTTCCATGCCCGACAAGTGGGAATACCCGTGGTATGCCGCATGGGATCTGGCTTTCCACTGCGTGGCGCTGGCGTTGGTCGATCCGGATTACGCGAAAGAACAACTCCTTCTGCTTCTGCGCGAGTGGTACCAGCACCCCAGTGGTAAATTGCCGTCCTACGAGTGGGCGTTTAATGATGTCAACCCTCCCGTGCACGCCTGGGCGGCATGGCGCGTTTACAAGATTGAATGGCGCCGGCGTGGTGTCGCTGACCGGCAGTTTTTGGAGAAGGTCTTTCACAAGCTCCTCTTGAATTTCACCTGGTGGGTGAATCGTAAGGACCCGGATGGCATGAACGTTTTTGAAGGAGGGTTCCTGGGACTTGACAACATCGGGGTGTTTGACCGTTCCAAGCCTCTCCCCACCGGCGGGCACATCGAGCAATCGGACGGCACGAGCTGGATGGGCATGTATTGCCTGAACATGCTGGCCATCGCCTTGGAGCTGGCGCGCGATGATTCCGCCTATGAAGACGTTGCCAGCAAGTTCTTCGAGCATTTCGTTTACATCACCCAGGCGATGAACAACCGCGGCGGCCACGGGATTACCCTGTGGGATGAGGAAGACGGTTTCTATTACGACGTACTGCATCTGCCCGATGGCCGCCATCCTTTTATGAAGGTGCGGTCCATGGTGGGGCTCATACCGCTCTTTGCGGTGGAGATTCTGGAGCCGGGAGCGCTGGACGCCTTGCCCGGTTTCAAGCGGCGCATGCAATGGTTCCTCGACAATGTCCCCGATGTGCCCCACCACATCGAAATGACCCAAACGTCGGAGGGTGGCATACGCCGGCAGCTCTCCATCGTCAGCCGCAGGAAGCTGGGTCGTATCCTGCAATACATGCTGGATGAGAATGAGTTCCTCTCTCCGCACGGGATTCGTGCGGTATCGAAGTTTCACTCGCGGAATCCCTATGTGCTGGCTGTCGACGGTCAGCAATATCGCGTTGATTATGAGCCCGCAGAGTCCGCCTCCGGCTTATTCGGCGGCAATTCCAATTGGCGGGGCCCTATCTGGTTTCCCCTCAATTTTCTGCTGATAGAGTCCTTGCAGCGCTTCCATTACTATTACGGCGAACATCTTAAGGTGGAATGCCCCTCGGGGTCGGGCCGCTGGATGTCGCTCTGGGAAGTTGCGGAAGAGATTTCGCGGCGCTTGACCTCCGTGTTCCTACGCGGTAGCGACAGGCGGCGTCCGGTTTACGGAGGTGGCGGAGTTTTCCAAACGGATCCGCATTGGCGCGACCATATCCTGTTCTACGAGTATTTCCATGGCGACAACGGAGCGGGCCTGGGCGCGAGCCATCAAACCGGATGGACAGGCCTGGTCGCCAAGCTCCTCCAGCAATCGGGGGGATGAGTCTGCGGAGGGTGGGGAGTAGAGCAGTAGGCAGAAGGCAGAAAGCAGAAGGCAGAAAACAGTTGTTGACCGCACCATGACAGACCTGACAGGCCGCCTCAGTGCGCGCTACCACCCCGTCGCCACAGTAACCACCCCGGCGCCTTCGGTGCCACGGAAATCAGGAAGGGAGTTCCGCTTTAAAAACTCCCCTCCTCAGATGAGGAGGGGTGGCGCCCCGAGCGACGGGGTGGTGCTGAAAACATGAAGTGGTCTTCCTGATAAGGGCAGTGCCAAAAACTCCCGGCTTGAATCGGTGCGGCTGGGGGTCACTTATCCTGGCAGGACTCCACGGGTACGTGGGGCGTCGGGTCACGATTCTCGACGAAGCATTGGTCGACGAAATCTTTTCCGTAGCGGGCCAGCACAGGTTGAGGAATATCCTTCTCCGTGATTTCCTTAAACTCAAACGTGATCTTCCCGTCCGGCTGGACCGTGGCCAGCAGATAGCCATAGATGAAAGCCTTGGCGACGGCAGCGGGCGGCAAATCCGGTGGCAAGGCGTTGCGCTTGGCGCCTGCGGTGCCCACAATCCAGCCTCTTAAGACCTCGTGCCGGTTTTTCCAATAGTCGGTCTGAAAAATATCCGCCATATAAAAATGCGAGTGGCTGGCTAGGACGTACACAGGCCGGCCCGTTTCCTGCCCCCAGCGGGCGATATCACCATACGCTTGGCGGCCGCTCTCCAGGCTCAATCGGTTGGCCTCCTCCCGGCTCTGGCGATTGGCGGCGTTGGGAGCGACGGGGTCACCATTCATGCTGTGAGCGCAGCCCAGGCTGTTGGGCAGCGCGCGGTGCATTCCCACCACGAGGGTTTTAATGCCGGGATCGGCTTTGTCGCGCGCCAGCACGTCTTCCAACCATTTCATCTGCGCGTCTCCAAACCCATCAGCGCTGGCGTTGTTGAGGAAGATGAACTCCACTTGTTGGGTTTTCCAGTGGAAGTAGGGGGTGGCTGTCTCAGTCATATCGCTCGGGCGGTCCCTGAAAATCTCCGGCCGGTTGAGCCAATAGGCAAACTGCGCGCGAAAATCCGTGCGGCTTTGGGCCTCTCTTTCCGCCGGGGTCTTGGTCTTGTCACCGACCTTGATGAGTTCGTGATTGCCGATGCCGAGGTAGACGGGGAGCAGGCCGAAGGGGGCAACCTGGTTCGACACGAAATCGCCCCAGGCCATGAGCTTGTATTCGTCCATGCCCAAGCCCTTGCCATAGAGCGCCTGCATGTCCTCATCGGGTGCGGACATGGCCCGGAAATCACCGAGGTGCCAGTAAAATTTCACACCGTGCGCGAGCGCGCTTTGCGCGATGGCCGGCATCACTACGTCACCGCAGTTGCGCGAATCGCCCGAAACCGCAAACTGCCACGCCCCGGTAGTGGCCTGCTGCGCCCGGGCTCCAACCCCTCCGAGGGAGATAAGCGCGAACATGAAAATCACCCTGCGAATCATCATCCCTCCGGCAAGCACGAGTCGCTGACTTAACTTCTCTGGCAAAGGGTGCGAACTTCCCCAAGGGCAATAGCATACCGGAACTGTCCCCTAAAAGTGAAACGTTAGATGATGGTCAACCGGCAAGAAAAATCGGAAGGGGTCAGTTGGGATGATTACCCAGGCGGTCGGTAAACCCTGTGGCGTCACGCAGGACCGATGCCCCTCGGCATCATGGAGGATCGTCCTCACGACGCTGTCCATAACAACTTCCGAGTCGCCCGTCATCCGGGAGTTGAGTGGCGGTTAGATATACGACATGCCGACTTCACGTCGCACCACTCACATGAATTCATTGCACCTTATCTGAACTATAACTATTTTTTGTTTGTCAAAGTGGCAATTGTTTATTACACTAGATTCTTACGGATTGATTGTGTACGATTTTAGCATCACCGGCATAAGTTCTCACGAACTGGAGCGTACCCCAAGCTGACCTCACCGTAAGCCGGTGATCCCCGTCAGGGACTATGTCAAACCTCACAGCTGAGGAATTTCTCCTCAGTTAGTGGGTTAGGTGTGTCCGAAAGAGCGCTGTGAAAGAAAATCTAAAGTTAACGGCCTCAATTGCCGAATATACACAGGAGGAATGGTGGAAGTGGAAATCAACGGTCAAGTAGGTGAAGCGGCTGGAAAGATTTGGCATTTTTTGAACGACAACGGACCACAGACACTGGCCCAAATCAAGAAGAAGCTCAATGGCTCGGGTGAGCTCGTGGTGTTCGCTCTGGGCTGGCTGGCTCGGGAAGAGAAGGTTGATATCTCCCAGGAGAAAAAGAGCTTTAAGGTGACCCTGCGATAGTTTCGGGCAGGTCTCTCGGCAGAGAACGCCGAGAGAATTGAGAACCTCCCGGGAGAACGTTGAAGTGGAGGCTGCTTGAGCCCTGGGCCCGAACTTGTACACACACGGGTTCCCGAGGCTAGCGCTTGATCAAAACCATCTTGTCGATTTTCAATGCGATGGGTGGTGCGATTTCGGCGTCGATCAGGTCGAGGATTGATAGCCACTGTTCGACCCCGAATGTAAGGCGGGAGAGTCGTTTTGGAAACCATCTGAATTCGGGATGGAAGTGGAGGAACCAGGCAGCGAGATGTTGACGCCTGGGCTCGCCAGGGTTTATGGCAAGGGGAGAATGCCGCGATGGAGACGGAGGTTGGTTTCCGGACCGGGCGCAGGGTCGAGCTCGCGCTGATCGGACAAGGCCGTTGCGTCATCCGGAAACAACGAATCGTCAAATCTGAACGAATCGAGGCCGGTTCATACATGAGGAAGCACTTATGAAGGAAAGCACTTCCGCGTTACTCGTCCACCAAAACTCTGACACCCTCCGCTTGCTGAAGGCTGCCCTAGAGCACCAGGGACTCCGCGTGACCCAAGCCGAATCCTGCGCGCAGGCAAGGCGTATGCTGGGCGGGCTGAATCCCGCTCCCCTCGTCTTTACCGACACCCAAATGCCTGATGGTACCTGGGCTGATTTACTGGCCGTAGCAGAAAAGGCCGCGCGGCACGTCAACGTGATAGTCGTCTCGCGGGTCGTGGACACCCGCTTTTACGTGGAGGCCATCGAAGCCGGGGCGTTTGACTTCATCGCGCCACCCTTCACGGCCACCGACCTCGCCTACGTGGTCCGCAGCGCTGTGGACAATGTCATCACTCGTCGCGCCGTGGGGAAGCCCACCAACCATCACGCCGAAGAAGGTCTGTTTTCCAGCGCGCCTGAGCCCAGCACCCACGCCACGACGCATTGAGGCCATCCAGGTTTTGCAGGCATTCACAGCAACGGGCTTTTCCCTTTACAAGGGTTGATTTACCGGGGTTATGCTTGCGAAGGGGGAGATTACCGCACCCAGAGGTTACCCCTGGTCATTGACTTTGTGTCCGTCTGTTCTCTCCCCATGCGCTTTGCACCTCCGTATAGATTGTTTCACCAGTTAGCCGAAGGTGGCGCTATTGTCCGTTCGACTGGCTATTACCCTGGCGCTTCACGCTTCCACACTTAGAGCATTTCCATTTATTATGTAGCGCATCGGGCGCTAAAAAAGAAGCCCTTGCAATCGGCGGTGGATATCGAGTTAAAGGCGCTCTGGGCCGCCCGCAGCAGTTCGTCTTCGCTGCGCGGAGCGTGGCTACGCAGGATCTGTTTGATCTTGCTCCACATCGGCTCGATGGGGTTGAAGTCCGGCGAATAAGGCGGCAGATAGAGCAGGCGCGCGCGGGCGGCTTCGATGGCCTCGCGCACCCCCCGGATCTTATGCGTGCTCAGGTTGTCCAGGATCACCACGTCGCCGGGCCGTAGCGTGGGGGTCAATCCTTGCCGGACCCAGGCCAAAAACATCTCGCCGTTCCTCGGGCCATCAAACAACCACGGGGCGCAGGGACCCTCCAGGCGGACGCCCGAAATCAACGAGCTGGTCTGATAGTGCCCGTGCGGAACGCGCGCCAGCAGTCTTTGGCCGCCCAAGGCACGGCCCCGCAGGCGCGTCATCTGGGTGTTGGCTCCGCTTTCGTCCACAAACACCAGCGCCGCCACCGATTGGGCGGCCCACTGCTCAGGCCAGCCGGTCCTTCTTGCGGCCACGTCGGGTCGGTCGCGTTCGGCGGCGGCCAGAGTTTTTTTTAAACTTCCAGCCTAGGAGCCGCAACCAGAGATCGATCGTGGAGGTGCGGAAAGGGCGATCCAGGCGGGCGCCCAACTCCGCCAGGGTGGCATCGGACTGCGCCGCTAAGAGTTCGCGCAGCCGCTGTTTCCGCTCTTCCGTGAGCAGGGTCTTGCGCCCACACCGATGCGTCTGGGGCTCCAGTGTGCCGCGCTCCCGAAACTGCTGGCGCACGCGGCGCACCGCCGCCACACAGAAGCCGGAAAACTGCGCGATCTCCCGCGTGCTCTTGCCCCGCTCGTAAAGTTCCAGAATGCGCTTGCGGATGGGTACAGGTATGGCTCGCATGCCCCCACTCTGCCACAAGCATCCGCATTTTGAAAGCTACATTATTTATGGAAATGCTTTAGGCTCGCGCAGGATGTAGGCAAACCTAGCGGTTTTGCAGTAGCCACCGTGGCGCCTGCGTGTCCGGAATAGACTCGACCTGGCAGGGCGCCTCGGCGGAACTTTGCTGATCAAAGAAAGTGGCAAGTTTCGGCGCGGCCTGGGGATGCACCTCGGCGGAACTCTGCGGGTCAGAAGAAATGGCAGGCTTCGGTGCGGCCTATTCCGGGGTTACGATCCCGGCATAAGCCGGGAAGAAAGTTTGGACCGGCAAATTGAGGATTCCATCAGGATCGGGATGACGCGCCCAGGGATTACGCAGGTTGACGGTAGAGGTGTTGGAATCATAACCGAGCACCGTGTAGCAATGCGCATTGACATACCAAGCGTCAGTATCAGAAGGCAAAGCTCCCCCCTTAGCAAGCTGCTGGTAGAAACGGCTTCCCCCGGTGCAGGCCACAATGGGAAGGCGTTTCCCGACGGCCTCGGCCAATGAAGTGGCGGCCTGGCTCTCCGACTCATTTTCCTGAAAGCGCGAACTACCGCCCAGCGTCCTCATGACTCGGTCGGCCATCCCCCCCTGACCCACGGCCCGATAGGCGCCGAAGAGTTCACCGTTCTGCTTGATCATCTCCACCATCTTGTCGAAGAGGCCGCCCGACTCGAGCATCGAAATCAGCGTGTCTTTCACCGAATCCGGCACGCTGATGGGGGCCATCTGGGTCTTCAGCCGCGCCTCCAGCTTGGTGCGATCGACGTTACCGTATTGATCCACTTCCGCGCGGATAGCGCGATCATAGGCCAGCACCAACTGGTCGTTGGAGGCCACAAGTTCCTCAGCGGGCTTCTTGATGAGCGGGAAGATATCGCTGGTATCGACGGCCTGCAGCAACGCCTGACGAAGGACTCGCTGCGCATAAGCCCGGAACAGCACCGCCACCCACTGTCCTTGCGAAAGGTCGTACCCGACGTTGTGTGTGTACTTGAGGTCCTCCGGGTAGGCGGTTTCCTTCTTGGTGTCGCCGAAGGTCACCGTATAACTGCCGTCGCCATTCGATTGGATCATCTTACGAATCTCGTCCTGCCGGTACTGTGCCAGCGCGGCGACGACGGCATGAAAATAACAACTTCCGAGCCTCCCCTGGCGCACGACTTCAGGAGTAATACCTTTCTCGCCGTACAGATCATCGGCGGCCCTCCCAATTTGGAGAGGAAGGAGCAACGCAAGAAAGCACAGCATGGCACTTGTACGTTTCAGCATGGGTTGTCACCACAGAGTTTGGTCTCGCTGGGAATCAAGCACCCAGAACGTGTGGCAAGAATACAAGGTGTTCTCAACTCCGTCAAAGGGTTTGTTGCGACCGGCTGAGGTGAATGGGGAGATCGGGTGATCGGGAGATCGGACCATCGGTTCATCGAGTCATCGATTCATTGGATCGTCAGGGGATTGGATGACGGTGGAACCCGCAGTCGAATTTCGGGCTCATACTCTAATGTCACCCTACCGATAATCGATATGGGGAAGTATGTCAGGGGGGCAAGTAATCGGGTAATCGGACCTCTACCAAAACGGGGCCCGTTCTTAGGCTCATGTTAGAGTACAAACCCACCGATTACCGATATGGGGTAGTGTGTCACGGCTGGCTCGGGTCGGCGTGGGGGCGGTCAATTTTTGCATCATCCGATCCAGTGATCGGATGACTGCCAAGACGACAGTCGGTTTTTGGGCTCAGGTTCGGGTACCAACCCACCGATAACCGAAGCGGGGGAGTGCGTCACGGCGGGGGGTCGGTTGGGGATTGTGCTATCGGTTCATGAGCGCTACGCGAAAATTCGTAGCCTTCTCCGACGCGAGTCCGATATCGGGCAGGCTGGCGCGGAGCAAGCGCCACTCTGCGATTTATCTCCTGTAGCGTGGGTGTCCCCACCCGCGATTATTCTTAAGAATACGCGGGTGGGGACACCCGCGCTACAACGGCCGGTGGGGGCACCCGCGATTGTTCCAGGAACTACTGGGCCATCGTCATGCCGGGCGAATCGTTCCGATAACAGAATCGGCAGCTTGTTCTGTAGACCGGCGTAATAGGAATACCGGCGGGCGGGGTGAGAGACGTGAATCGCAGGACTGGGCTCGCGCTGCGCCTACCTGCCAATCCAAAAGAAACGTAATCAGCCCATGCCTGCAATCACTCCACAGCGCGGGGGGGTAGGACTAAGGAAGAGGCAGGATGCGAAGAGTCTCCAGTGCCACTACTCTGCGCCCGGTCCAATCGGTAGAAGATCAGGTACGCGGCGCCGATTGCTGCCGGTATCCAGCCCACCCACGAGAGAGTGGGAGGCATGCCATGTCGAATGGCCGACCAGGAGACTCCCCCTCCAATCACGAGGCCGGGCAACCCCCAGAGCAGGCCGCGCAGGAGATATTTACGCGGCTGGAGAGGCTCCGCCGCCTCTTCGGCCAAGAGAGGTGAGGGATCCACCCCCTTTTCCAAGGCCAGGCGAATGGTGCGTTGGCGCTGGCTGTAACCAAGATGGCGAAAACCGACCACGATCAAGACGATAACCGCGGGTGACCACATGATAAGGGTGATGGCAAGATTTTCTCCCATGAGTTCCTCCGGCTGGCGCTCAACCCTTCAGTCTGCCAGCGAGCGTGTGAGTTCCTTACTTTCGTTTAGACCTGGATGCGGGGCCAAATGTTTCAGCATCCACTTGAAACAATCGGGGCGAGGAAGCGAGTCTAAACGGCTGAGGGGGTGTCGCGCTGGGGAACAGCGAAATCGGTTGGCTGACCCCCGTGGTTGTAGACCCACCCACCTAACAGGCTGATGAAAAACGACGTAGCGGCGGGTTTACCCCGCCATCCGCTGTTGAAATCGTTGGCGATATGGCGGGGTAAACCCGCCGCTACGTCGCACCGTGAGGGTTTTGCAACAGCCTGCTAAACGTGGGATGATGCTGCCCAGTTTAGAGAACGGCGAATCGCCCGCCGCGTCGGACGTGGAAGCAAGTCCATGGGGTCTAGAGACAGCACCTTCGAGCAGTTGCTGAAGGCGTATGAGGGTAAGGTATTGCGATTGTGCTATGCCATGCTGGGGAATCGAGCCTGGGCGGAAGAGACGGCACAGGAAGTCTTCCTGCGCATCTGGCGAGCCTTGGGCGCATTTCGAGGCGAGGCTTCGCTATCCACCTGGGTTTATGCGATCACTCGCAATGCTTGTCTCACCGCAGTCGAAAGAATGAAGACCGCGACGACCGAGTCCCTGGACGACCCGGATATTTTGAAGAGAGCTCAGGCGTGGGAATTGGAAAGGGCGACGCGGGAACCCCGAACCGATGTGCGGGCTTGGCTCGCCGAGCTTCCCGAATCGCAGCGCCAGGCGTTGACGTTGTTTTATCTGGAAGAGAGATCCTATAAGGAAGTCGCGGCGGCACTGGGAGTCCCGATGGGCACGGTGAAGACCTGGATATGCCGCGGCCGCCGCACCCTCGTCGAAAGGCGGCTGGAGGCTGTGGCACTGGAAAAAGCAAGGAGCGGGACATGAAGTGTGAAGACTGGCAGGAATTGATTCTGGAGCGGGAACGGTTGGAGCCCGGCGAACAGAGAGAATTAAGTCAGCACCTGGCCAGTTGTACTGGCTGCCGCGCGTGGGCGAAGGTGCTTACGGAAATAGAGGCAACCTTGACGGCGCAATTACGCGCCGAACTGAATCTGTCCGTATTGAGCCCGCAGATCTCGCGCGCCGTGGCACGGGAGCGGAGCTGGATGAAAGATGTGCCGGAACTACTGGACGCGTTGGGTTGGAACGCTCTGGGGGTCCTAGCGTTAGGGGTATTACTCCTTGGGTCCCACTGGCGGGGCTGGATCGGCGACCACCTCTGGTGGGTGGGTGCAACCACAATGGCCGGAAGTCTGGCTTGGGCTGGCTGGGTCTTGTGGAAGGACCAGTCGGAAGCACGTCGCTTATTCTGAACGCACGGGTGATGTATTAGCGTCTTCTGAGTGCCATAGAGGGTAGCTTCTCCCCTAAATTTCAAGATTCATTTCTTTGTAGAAGGGACGGGCTGGCGCAAACCGACCGCAGCTCTGCGATTTAGTCAAGCCAGCCAGTCCAGGGGGGTGCGCGACATAAATGTAACGCTCTGGGCTGGCTCTTTTTTTGTCGCTTATATCCTAACGTATATGATACGTTAGGATAGAGGAGGCCTTAACATGCCCCAATCCCTTGACGTCCTGGAGAACCAACGGGCGGAGTTGATCCGCCAGATCGCCCAACTGGGTGACCTCCGCAGTGGTTCGATCACCAGCATTACCGCCCGCTGCGGCAAGTCCAACTGTCACTGTCATCAGCCCCATCATCCCGGCCACGGCCCTAACTTCCGGCTCACTTACAAGGTGCAGGGCCGGACCGTCAGCGAAACCTTCCCCAGCCCTGCCGCCCGGCACCAGGCGGAACGACAGATTGCCGAGTTCCGCAGGTTTCAACAACTGCGCCGGGCCTTCGTGGAGGTGAACGAAAAAATCTGCCGTCAGCGCCCCCTCCCCCAGGAGGCCGAAGCGGCGGAGCAGGAAAAAAAACGGCGGAAGCCATTCAGCGGGAAGTGGCGCGAGAAGTAGAGTCCCTGCTGGCGGTGATCTTTGCTGGGCGGCGCAAGTCCGGGACGCTGGATTTGGAAGCCGTCGAGATGGCCACACGCGCGGCCTTGCACCGGGCGGGGGCGGCGGTGCTGGAGGAGTTGCTGGCCGCCCCGGACGAGTGCCCTCGCCAAGTTCCCTGCGGCTGTGGTCGGGGGGCCCCCTACCGCGGCAGGCGTCGGAAGCAACTGCTGACCGTGCTGGGGCGGGTCGAGACCGAGCGTCCCTATTACGTTTGTCCGGCCTGTCACCGGGGACAGAGTCCCCGCGATCAGGAACTGGATGTGGAGGGCACGGAATATTCTCCTGGGGTGCGACGGATGATGGCGGTGGTGGGCAGCGAAACCTCCTTTGCGCTCGGTCGAGAACAACTGCAACTGCTGGCCGGGTTGGAGGTGACCACCAAGGCCGTGGAACGGCAGGCAGAGGCTCTGGGCGCCGAGATTGCCGCCCAGGAACAAGCCTCGATCCAGCAAGGCCTGCAACGGAACTTGCCGCAGGTGAGGGGACCGGAAATTCCGGTACTCTATGTGGAGATGGATGGGACGGGAGTACCGGTGGTGAGTTCGGAAACCGAGGGTCGAGCGGGGAAACAGAGCGAGCAAGCGCGCCCGCGGGAAGTGAAATTAGGTTGTGTCTTCGCCCAGACGACACGGGATGCCCGGGGCCGACCGGCGCGCGAAGAAGGCTCCACCACCTACACGGGAGGCATCGAAACGGCCGAGGTTTTTGGGCGACGCATCTACCTCGAAGCATATCGTCGGGGCTGGAACCGGGCCCAAAAGAAAGTGGTGATCGGCGATGGTGCTCCTTGGATTTGGAACCTCACCGCCGAGCACTTTCCGGGAGCCATTCAGATTGTGGATCTTTATCATGCCCGACAGCACTTATGGGAGCTGTCGGGCCAGCTCTGGCCCACCGACGAGCGCCACCGCCGAAGGTGGACCAGAAAACGGGAGGAGAAGTTGGAGAGCGGGCGGATCGAATCCCTAGTGCGCGATTTGCGCTCGCTGTTCCCAGCCACGCCCGAAGCCGCCGAACTCTTGCGCCACGCGGCAGATTATTTTACCGTCAACGCCCAACGGATGCGCTATCCGACCTTTCGGCGTCAGCATCTGTTCGTAGGTTCCGGGGTCGTCGAAGCCGGCTGCAAAACCCTCATCGGCACTCGGCTGAAGCGCTCCGGTATGTTCTGGAGGGTCCGCGGGGCCAATGCCATCATCGCCCTTCGCTGCCATCGCTTGAGCGGCAAATTCGAGGATTACTGGGAGAACCGTCGCCCCCGCGCGGCCTGACCCACACAGATTTGTCGCACACCCAGTCCAGGGTCACGGTAGCACAGGTACTCTTGCCTGTGATCGTGGCTTGAATTCGAGCTGAACGACACAGCCAGGAGTGGCCGTGTTACAGCTGTGGTTTGCCGACAGCCTGGCGCCCTGAGCCAAATGATGACGCCCGCGTAGGGGGCTATGCCGTTCCGTTGGCATCATGTCAGTGGCGAGAGATGCTGCGGTGCGGGTCGATCACAAATTTCTTGGCAGCTCCTTTGTCAAAATCTTTGTAACCCTGAGGCGCCTCGTTGAGTGTTATTACGGTAACGTTCGTCGCCTTAGCGATCTTTATTTTGTCGTATAGAATCGCCATCATCAATTGGCGGTTGTACTTCATCACCGGGCACTGGCCGGTGGTGAAGAAATGTGACTTCGCCCAACCCAGACCGATGCGGATGCTCAGGTTGCCGACCTTGGCGTTATCATCGACCCCACCCGGATCTCCGTTGTGACACCGGCGCTGACGGCCCCGTGATAACCCGTCGGCAAAATATCGGAAAGGCAGGTCAGGTCACGAATCTTCTCCATAGCCCGCGCCTTATCCGGGAACTCCAGCAGGTTAAAATCGGCATACGGCACCATGACGTAATCCGCCTGGCCGCCCACCCAACCCCCCATACCGACGTAACCGTAAGCAGCACCGGGACGCGCGGGATTGACGTTCAGGCACACGCCCGTTGAGCGCTCCTTGCAGTTTCGGCAACGGCCGCAGGCAATGTTGAAGGGCACCGAAACCAGATCGCCCACCTTGATGAACTCCACATCACGTCCCGCTTCGATGACTTCACCGGTAATCTCATGTCCCAGAATCAGTCCGGTGGGCGCGTAGGTCAACGTCACAAACCCGAGCGTTGTCCGCATCGGCGCGCGGTTGTATATTACCGTTGCCTTGACAGGCTCCGCAAAAAGGTCCGCCGTGTTCAGCATCACAGTATTTGAAGATGGTTTCTGCAGTCTGTCGAGGCCTCAGGTCAACGTGAGGAAAGCTGAGAACAGGAGTTGGTGATGGGGCAAATCAGGTTTGCTCTTTTCTTGCTGATGGTGTTTGTTCCGGGCAGGTATTTGCAGGCGCAAGGCCCGATGACTTTTCGGGTCTTGTGCGGGGTTACGGACGCGACCGCGATGCGCTGGGACGGGTCGCTCAAGGTCAAGAATGCCGGCGCTTATACTTTGGAGGGCTGGGATTTTGATGTTGACCACAGTGTGCAGGGCAGTCAATTTCATTTCTCCACGCGCCTTGCCCGCCGGTTTGGCGAACCCGAGTCCAGAACCCTAGCGGCCAACGGCCTGCTGATCACCGCCAGCGGCGTGACGGAGACGAGTGAGTATGTCTTCCAGACGGCCCAGGGTAAGTTCAGCTTCCTCGCTTCTGAGGTTCCCTATGCCCAGGGGATTTACCTTTTGGGCGGCCGCGTTTATGTGGACCGGATCCCAGCGGCGGAGCGACTTACCAACACGCCTGAGGAGGAGGACTACCCCTCCCTCGCGGCCGGCCCGCATGGCGAGATTTGGCTTGCCTACGTGCAGTTCCATCACAGCGCCGACGCGGACAAACTGCGTGCCCCCCTTTCCGAGGCGCCACACGACTTCCAACAATACGCCGAACCCACCGGGGGCGACCAGATCTGGGCGCGAGAACATTCGGCAGGGAAATGGGGCGAAGCGATCGCCGTAACGCCGCCGGGGCGTGATCTTTATAAATCCGCCGTGGCGGTCGACGGCAGCGGGCGCGCCTGGGTTTTCTGGTCAGAAAACGAAAGTGGCAATTTCGATATTTTCGCGCGCGCGGTGGATGCCTCAGGAGCGAAGGATCAGTTCCGGATTTCCAATCAGGCGGACTCAGATATTGATCCGGTGGCGACCACCGATGCCAGCGGCAGAGTGTGGGTAGCGTGGCAAGGGTGGCGTGACGGCGTCGCCGCCATCTATGCCGCCCATCAGGAAGGCAGCGGATTCTCACCGCCGGTGAAGATTTCGAGTTCCAGCAAGAATGAATGGAACCCCGCTATCGCTGCGGACAAGAAGGGCCGCGTGGCCGTGGCATGGGATTCCTATCGCCATGGCAACTACGACGTGTTCGCACGCATGGAGTCCTCGGACTCCTGGGGGGATGAGATTCCCGTTGCCGCTTCTGCCCGTTACGAGGCCTATCCTTCCATTGCCTTCGACCCGAGTGGACGGCTGTGGATTGCTTACGAGGAGGGCGGCCGAGGCTGGGGGAAGGATTTCGGCGCCTATGCTACCACGGGGATTTCCCTCTACCAGGGGCGGCGGATTACGCTGCGGGGGGTTGAACCCGACGGCCGCCTGGTGGCGCCCGAGGTTTCCTTTGAATCGAGATTGCTGGGTGCGCCGAGTTTTCGTCCTGACCATTTCAGCCAGCAAAACGAATCGGAGGCCCTGGACCCCGATGTGGGCAAGGCCTGGCACCGGGCTGACAGTGATGGCGCCATGAACTCTTCCGCCACGGCGAAAAACACGTTGCCGCGCCTGGCAGTGGATGGCACGGGCCGCCTATGGCTGGCGTCCCGCTCCCCCCACCCCACCACGTGGAATCCGATTGGAACGGTGTGGACTGAGTACCTGGTTTCTTTCGACGGCAAGGAATGGACCCGCCCGATCTTTCTCAACCACAGCGATAACCTTCTGGACAACCGTCCCGCCCTCGTGGCGATTGCGAACGGCAAATTGCTGATGGTGAATTCGTCCGATGGCCGGAGGAATCTCAAACGCACCGAGGGGAATCCCAACCCGTCTGGTTATGAGCAGAATCCATCCCCTGACCCCTACGAGAATGATCTGTGGTGTGACGAGATTGACTTGGGTCCGGCGGCGAAAGCGATGGCGGCGGTGCCGGCGGATTTCGGCAGCAAGCCGGAACCGCCCACGATTGACGTCGCAGAACGTCGCATCGATCCAGGCCATCCACGGTTACCGCGGCGGGGCGGGCGGCGGCCTGCGCATTGTGCGCGGCGAGTTTCATCGCCATAGCGATATCTCGATGGACGGGCGCGACGACGGCACACTCCTCGATCAGTGGCGCTACGTCCTGGATGCCGCCGCGTTGGATTGGTTCGGCTGTTGCGATCATGATAATGGCGGCGGAAGAGAATACTCCTGGTGGATTACTCAAAAGCTTAACGACGTTTTTTATTCCCCGGGCAACTTCGCCTCGCTGTTCTCCTATGAGCGCAGCGTCCCGTACCCGCTAGGCCATCGGAATGTTCTCTTTGGGCAGCGAGGGATTCCGCCCGCTTCCTCGCTACATGCCTTCCAATGTCACCGGCGCACCGGCCGGAAGCCAGCCCTCCCCCGTCACCGATACGCAAGTGCTCTACGCTTACGTGAAGGAGTTCGGAGGCATCGTGGCCTCGCACACCACGGCCACGGGGATGGGCACAGATTGGCGGGACGACGATCCGAAAATCGAGCCGGTGGTGGAGATTTTTCAGGGCGATCGGCAGAATTATGAAATGCCTGATGCGCCCCGCGCCGCCCGTGAGCACGACTCCATTGGAGGGTGGCGGCCCCAAGGTTTTATCAATCTGGCTTTGGATAAAGGCTATCGATTTGGGTTTGAGGCAAGCTCGGATCATGTCTCGACCCATATGAGCTACGCGAATGTTTACGTCAAGGATGTAACCAGAGAGTCGGTCTTGGATGCTCTGAAAGCGCGCCACGTTTACGCCTCCACGGATGACATTCTTGCTGACGTGGAAAGCGGAACACACATGATGGGCGACGAATTCTCCACCCCCGACCCACCGACGCTGAAGATCAAGTTGCGCGGCACTTCCAAGTTCGCCAAGGTCACCATCATACGCGACGGCAAGGTAGTCTTCGCAACCTCACCCAATTCGCTGGAAGTGGAATTTTCCTGGCGCGATGATCAGCCCGCCAAGGACAAGACTTGTTATTACTATGTTCGTGGCGAGCAGGACAACGGGGAGCTGGTTTGGGCTTCTCCCATGTGGATCAAGTACATAGGGAATTGACAGCCCGAGCGAAGCTGGGAGATGGCACGAGGACCGCCCCACCTCACGTTCCGAGCCCCTTCGCCGGCTGCAAGACCATGGGGATGGGATCGTCGCGTACTCGGAAACAATCCGCTTGGCGGCGGGCCCGGGTTAGGGGGGTGAAACAGGATTGCTTTTCGCGGATACGGCCGCGAAACGCGTTGTCGCAGCCAACTTTCGTTCGAGCTCAATGCCAACGTCGGTGGGATGTCTCCGGCTGGCTCGATTCGTTCTAGGTTGCTGGTGGCGGGCAGGCGCGAACAAGCTTCAGGATTTGGCCTGAAAAGTTTCAAGCGAGGTGCGCGGATGCGTATTCAATGGATGGCAATCCCTTTAGTTGTTGCCTCAGCCGGGCTACTGGCGGGGCTGGAAACACTCGGTCCCGTTTTGTGCTCCGGAGCGGCGGACCAACCGGATGAACTCATCGTTCAGGTGGGTAAAACGGTGGAAATCACAGCTTCGTATAACTACTGCTGGTACCCCACAGTGCATCGGTTTCCCACGGGCGAAATACTTACCACCATGCGCCTGAGCCCGGATGAGACGAGCCCGGAAGGGGAGCTTTCCGCTTATTGCCTTTCCAGGGATGGAGGGCAAACGTGGAGCCGACGGTATACCCTGGGAGCAGGCGGCAACATCGATGCCACGTACACTCAAGTACCTGGCGAAGACGGGGCAATCTGGGTGCTAGGCGCTGGGTACGACTCACTCGAGCCTTATCCTCCCGGCCAGACAACGAATTTTCACGCCACTTTGACGAAGCTCTCGCGGGGTGGATTGGAAGTTCATCAAATCAGGGATGCGAGAATTCACCTCTCGGAGCCTATACACTCCGTACCGGTAGAACTGTATGCCACCAAGGCAAGAGATGCCTCAGGGCTCAGCGTGGTTCCTGAGGCCCAACCCATAGGAGCAATTGTGGACGGTCCGGGTGGCGAATGGCTAACCACGCTCTACTGCCTAACCGAACGCGATCCACGGCAGCGCCGGCTGGTCTTGATTCGTTCCACTGACCACGGCCGGAGTTGGGAGGAATATGGAACGGTTGCCGCAGTTGAGCCCCATGAGGCACCCTCGCCTTGGATGGGCAAAGAGGGACCGAATGAAGCAGCTCTGGTCCGGCTCAGCGAAAGCCATTTGTTCTGTATCTTTCGAACGGACAGTGGCGGCTATATGGGTGAGACATGGTCTTCAGACGACGGCAAGACCTGGACCAAGCCCATAGCGACCGGCTTTAAAGGTGTAGCACCCCACCTCAGGTTACTGAGCGGCGGGCTGTTGGCTTGCACGTTCGGCCGGCCCGGCCCGGTAACCATCATGTTTAGCGCCGACGAAGGAAAGAAGTGGACCAACCTCACGCCCATCTTCAGCGGTAGGAGCACATGCTACACGGACCTGATTGAGGTAGAGGCGGGCAAACTCCTGGTGGTGTACGACAGCGTGCCCTATGGATGGGATCGCATCCCCTCCTCCGATAAGTCATCTAAGAATGTCATCTACGGCACATTTGTCGATGTTCGCAGGCGATGAGGTTGGTATCAATTCAGGGGCCTGACCAGCGGCAACGGTGTGCCTTCTTTTTCCAGCAGCAGGTAACTCAGACTCTGTACCGTTCGAACTCTGCAATGCAATACCGTAAATTCTTGGTTTTTTTAACAAACAATTTGCACGTCGTAGGGGCACCCCTCGTGGGCCCTCATAGGTGCCCCTACGAGACATGAACTCAGTAAATCAGCTTCAGCGAAAACTGGATTTGCCGCGAGGGGCCGGCGGTCCGGTTGATGAGCCCGAACCCAGATCCCAGGACGACATTCGAAGGCAGGCCGAAATTGACCACGTTGAAGATATTGAAAAACTCCGCCCGGAACTCCAGTGTCGCCGCTTCGGAATTCCCTCTCTTTCCAAGCTGGGTATCTTTGATCAAGGACATATCCAAATCACGAAAGCCCGGCCCGCGGAAAGTGTCGCGGCCCAAGGTGCCAAACCTCCCCAGGTTGGGGCCTGAACCATCGGGCAGATTGATGGGGATGGAAAAGAACGAGGGGTTTTCCGCACCGCGGCCGAAGTAGTCCTCGCGGATTTTCCGGCTCGTCGAGAAATCCGGCTTGGCAATCTGATCCGGGCGGTCGGCCCCGGTGGAACCCACACCGGTCTGTTGAATTCCCGAGAAGACGGTAAAGGGCGCGCCGCTGGTGAGCGTCGTGATGTTTAAGAATTGCCACCCATTGATCAGCTTGGGGCCCAGTGGGCGGAACGCGGCGATACGATTAAAGGGCAGTGTCTGGATCAAGCTGAGGGTAAAAACGTGGGTGGTGTCGAACGTCGAGGGACCTTTCTCCGCCCCAGGGTTCCAGGGGTTTTGGGGACTCGCTTGCAACAACGTCCCCGAGGAGCCGAGGAAACCTCCCAAGGTAGCGCTGGTGTCGTCGAGGGACTTACTGAGGGTGTAGCTCGCCTGAAATCCCAAACCGAGCCGGGCGGAGGTCTTCTCCACGCCCACCTGCAGGCCGTGATACGTGGAGTGCGACCGGCTGCTCATTAAGGCCTCGGGGCCAAATCCTCCCATGATGTTCCCCGCGGGGTCGAAGCTCGTAAACCGTGCGAACCCCGCGTCTGCGCCCGTATAAGCGTTCGGATAAGCAATGCTGGGCAACCGCACACCCATGGTGGCCACATAAGCAGCACTGAACTTGACGTCACCCCAATCCTGGTCCACTCCGGCCGTGTAGCTTTCAATGTAACCATCGGCAAAGTCCCCCATCATTCCGAAGATGGAGAGAGGCTGTATCTCGTGACCGGGCGTCGCGGCTGCCAAGTCGGTATCATAACGCTGGAGGTCCATCACCGTGTTGGGCGGAACGTCCGTGGTGCGGCTGGTCGGAAATACCGGTTGTCCCGAGGGGGTGTAGGGTATCGGTAGATTGAAATGGGTCACCGCGTTTTGAAAGGGAACGGAAACTCCCGGCTTGGCGGTAAGAGTAGGCTGAATCATGAAGGGAGCGCCACCGGTTTCGAAATCCTCCTGAAAAAGGTTGGGCAGGCGCGTGGTGATGGCGGCTCCCGCATGCCAGACGGTGTGCTCACTTTGCCGCATCTGGACGGATAGCCGCGGCCCCCACCCGCGCCAATCGTCACGGTAGGAGGGTTCCGGTCTGACCAGGAACTGCTGATAGGCGCCCGGGTCCCAGTAACGGGCCCGGGTTCCATCTGGCCCTAGGAAGACCGGCCCCGAAGTCCGACCCTTGGGCTCGTTAAATCGTGAGCTGTATTCATACCGCAAACCATAATCCACCTGGAGACGGGGAGAGACCTTCCACGTGTCCTGAAAATAGAAGTTATAGGCCTGGCGGTGGAGTGCGGCCTCGTTGAACCGATCCCCCGTCGCCGCTTCGGGCGAGGCCACCGAGATCATATAAGCGAAGGGCGTGGCCGTGAGTAAGCCCGTCAGAGCATCGGGAAGCAAATCTCCAACCTGGATGTCGTGCTGGCCGCTGGCGGAGGGAATCGCCACGGGAGCGTAAGCTGGGCCGCCGCCAAAGGTGTAGAGGCCGTTGGGATTCGTGCCGAAGACCGTGGCATCGCGATTCTGGCGAAATTCCCAGCCCCACTTAAAGGTGTGGGGTCCGTGCAGATAAGTGAAGTTCTGCCTTTCCTGGAAGAGATTCCCGAAAGCGCCGATTACCGAGCCGTCCGCGGAGTTGAAGGGTTCATAAAGGCCGTCGCCGAACGCGAGGGCCGGCTGGGCGTGGTTGATCGAGGGGAAGAACGGAGTGGCCCGAATGAATCCCAAAGAAAACTCCCAGTTGAAGTTCGGAGATGAGGTGCGGGTGTAGGTCATTCCGGCATTCCGCTGGTGGTCCACAAAGCGAATGGCGAAACTGGGATCAATGGCCGTCTGGTTGGGGTTCGTGAGCGGCCCCGTAACGTTGCTGAAGTTGAAACGGGCGAAGAACGTGGCGTGGTCGGATATCCGATGATCGATGCGCAGCGAAAATTGATCGGTATCGGTTGCGACCTTGGCGGAAGTGGCGTAGGTGCGGGCGCCGTAAGCTCCCACCGGATCGTTCGGCAAGGGGTAAGCCGCTAAGACGGAGGCAATCTGGGGATTCACCGGAACCCTTAAGGTATCACCCGCAAAAGCTGTCTTGTCCAGGCCCTGGCGCTCCGCGACCGTCGGTACCGATAGGACTTGCGTGGTTCCCAAAACCTGGCGGAAGCCCTGGTATTGACCGAAGTAGTACGTCCGGCGCCGGCCGTCATAAATCCCGGGAAGAATCAGGGGCCCGCCATTCGTAAATCCAAATTCATTGCGCGCGAAGGGTGGTATCCGCCCCGGATTCGCGATATTCCGGCGGTCAAAGAAGTTCCGGGCATCGAAGGCGGCATTGCGCACGAATTCAAATACCGATCCATGCACCTGGTCGCCGCCGGATTTGGTAATCACATTGGTGAAGCCAGCGGCGCCGTGGCCAATCTCCGCCGGCATAACACCGGAACTCGACTTGATTTCCTGAATCGCGTCCACATTGAAGTTTGAGAAGGTAGCTCCGCCCATCTCCGGGTCCGTGGTATCGATGCCGTCCGTGGCAAAAACCCCGGTCGTACCGCGCTGGCCATTTACGGCAAATTGTTGGGTGAAATTGGCGGCGCCATTAGTGTCGGTCATGGTACCGGCGGCAAGTAGAAGCAGTTGACTGAAGTCGCGTTTGTTGAGCGGAAGACCGGCGACCTCCTGGCTGGAAAGCACCTCTCCACCCGTAGCTTGCTTCGCCGTCTCCCCGGCAGCCCGGGGGGCGACGATCTCGACACCCCGTGCTCCGAATTGGAGCCGGATGTTGAGGATCTGGCCCTGACTGATTTTCAAGGGCTCCGCGGCCGTCAGGGTTCGGCCCTTCCAACGAACCGACACGGAGTATTCACCCGCAGGAAGATCAGTGAAGACGAATACGCCGCGCGCGTCGGAAACCGACTGCCGACTGCTATCGGAGTGGACCTCACGCAACTTGACCTCTGCCTGGGCGACAGGGGTGCCATTCGCTTCAGTCAAGGTTCCCGTCCAGGTTGCCAGCGTTTGATTCCCCGCCAGCGCCACCCGCACCATCGCTATTCCGATGATGAGTGCGAACAAATTGAAAAACTTGTTCCGATTGGACATTAGACCAGAATTCAGATTCAGGATTTTACACCGTTGATCACGTGCCGGCAGTCTCAACAGTCTTGCGTGGGGCTGCCGCTTGGTATCCTCCGAGGGGTCCGCTCACTCGAAAACGAGAAAGAGTGCCCCCTAGGATTGGCGCCCTTTATCTCGCGGGCAGTGGGATAAGTCAATGAGTAAGGAATGGTTCGGAAGAAATCCCGATTCCTTCCATCAACAGAATCCTCTTGCAGCCAACAGCAGGCTGGAAAGGATATCATGAATGGTTGCCGGGAATACGGGCACTACGAAATTTGGGCCTGTGTTGTCACACAAACTCTCTTGGAGAGGGCCAAGCAGTTTCAGGATTCGGAGCGGAGGCTGTCCGGGGCAGGCGACTCCCCGAAATTCCTTGTGGACTCACGCACGCGGACCAATACGTCGGTGCGCCGGATGCGGGACTTGGCCCATTCCGTAATCAGCCAGGCCGTGCCGAGCGCGGCGGGCAGAAGAATCGCGAAGACAAACCAGAGCAGAGTGGTATCGATGGCGGCCCCGGCGGGCACCGCGTAAGGGGAAAGCAAAAGCGCGGCGGCACCCTCGCGGACACCCATGCCGCTGAACGACACGGGCATGTCTCCGGCCAGAACAATGTAAGGGTAGGTTGAGACGGCGGTGGAAAATCCGGCTGGGAAGAAGGCCCGCAGGAGGAAGAAGAAAGAGGCCAGTTCCGCCCCCGTGGCGCACACGGCCAGTGCGGCGAAACGCAGAGATTGAATTTGCGGAAGGCGGGCGCCAGCTTCCGGAAGATGTCCGCGAAAGTACGGGAATCTCCTCATCAGCCCGGAGACGTGCGCCAACAGACGTGGAAAGCCCGCCACCACGGGGAGAAAAGCCAGCCATACCGCCAACCCGAATACGGCCGCGGGATGGGGCGCCAGGTAGAACAAACTCACCCCGACCAGCGTCAGGAGCGCAACCTGGGCGCGATCCTCTTCTCGCACGAAAACGCAGCGCCCCAGCTCTCCCACCCGGCCGGGCGTGACGAGGCCCAACGCGAAGCCTCCAAAGAGAGCGCGCAGCGACTGGCGGACGTGGACCTTGCCCACGGCCTCCACCAGGCGATGCCATTTGTAGGCGCGCACGAAAAGCAGGATGAGAAAGTAGAAGATCGCCAGCGACAGGCTGCCGACCTCCATGCTGCGAAACGCCACTCGCAATCCCACCACGGGAACTTGCCAGATGATGACTCCGACGACGGCCGCAGAAAGCGCAATGTTGGTCCAAATCGATCGTGGCACAGCCAGCCTCCCACCGGGGAGAAAGTCCTCAACTCTCCACCGGGCTTCTAGTGGCCCGAAACGCAGCGGACTTGGGGGCACGCAACATCTTCTACCCGCCCTCTTAGAAGATCAGCCGCTGCGCCAACCTTAGACGCCCTGCCTGTGTGCAATCGTCGCTTAATTGTCCCTAAACATTAGTGTCCACAGGATATATCTGGGGTTGGCCCAAGTCAAGTTGCGGCTTGATCGGAATTCACAGGCATACTACATCTTGTGATAGCTAATCCACCTTATACCATATGGTGGCTAGCTGTTCAAAAAAAATGGGGCGATGAGGCTTTTTGTCGGCTTGTATGGACGGGAAAAAGCTGGGCTGGAGCGGTTGGCCGGAGCGCGGTGGCCGGCCGATTCGGGAAGGCGCCGGAGTGAATCAGGGCAATGACAACCTGACACTGTGACCTTATGGCGCTAAGACCTTCTGTCTCTCGACATCTGTCGCCGCTGGTGCCACAATTGCCTGTACGGACGATCACGATTGGCTTGAGTGTTGTACCCCACATTGCGCCTGCCTTCGTGACTCCTGCAGAAACTACGGACCCTGTGGAACCTTCGGCCCCTGAAAACTGCTTCGACCCAGTACTAATCGAAAGCCTCGCCCCGATGCATTGGAAGGATTGCTACCAGTGCGGCAAATGCACGGCAGGCTGCCCTGTGGCCGTCGGCGTGGACATGCCGCCCAACCAGGTCGTGCGCGCCCTCCAACTCGGCAACTTCGAGAAGGCGATGGCCTCAGACACAATTTGGACGTGCGTATCCTGCCAGACTTGCTCGACGCGCTGCCCCCAATCCGTCGATTGCGCCGGCATCATGGACGCCTTGCGCGAAGGCTCACTCCGGCAAGGCATTTCTTCACCTGCGCAAAAGAGCATTGTGGCGTTCCAACAGGCGTTCCTTAATAACATCCGGCGCAATGGCCGATTGGATGAAATTGAGCTGATCGCGGAATTCAAGCTTCGGGCGCTACCCTCCGAACGCAGCTTGCGATTCCTGTTCAAGGATGCGGGCTTGGCGCCGGAGTTGCAGAAGCGCCACAAGCTGCACCTGCGCGGTGAAAAGGTTAAGGACCGCGCCGTCGTGCGCCGAATCTTCGAGCGTTGCGCGACCCCCCGCCCGGAGGCTGTGGATACCCCCCTCGGTGTGAGCGTAGCTCTGGGCCGCAAGGGCGGACGGTAAAAACGCATGAGGCTGGCCTATTATCCCGGATGTGCGCTGCATGGCTCCTCCAATGACTATGAGCAATCGCTGCGGGCGTGCCTCGCCAAGCTGGAGGTTGAACCACAGGAAATCAAAGAGTGGATTTGTTGTGGCGCCACCGCGGCCCACGCGCTGAACCACAAGCTTTCAATCGCCCTCCCCGCCCGCAACCTGGCGCTAGCCGAGCAGCAAGGGTTTGAGGAACTGCTTGCTCCCTGCCCCATGTGCTCGATGCAGTTGCTGAAGGCAGCCAAGCTGATGGATAAGGATGCCAGTTTACGCCGGGAAATCTCCTCGGTCATCGAAGCAGATGTCAATGGCCGCGTCAAGGTGCTGAACCTCCTCCAGGTTTTCCAACGTATTGGACTTGACCGCATCAAGCCGGCCGTAAAGAATCCGCTCGCCGACCTCAAACCAGCGTGCTACTACGGCTGCCTGCTCACGCGCCCACCGGACGTGGTGGAGTTCGACGATCCCGAGCAACCCAGTTCCATGGAAGCTATCGTGGCAGTGTTGGGGGCCAAGCCCGTCGACTGGAATTATCGCACTGAGTGTTGCGGTGCCGGCATGACCATGGCGCGGGAAGAGACAGTCTTGGATTTGAGCCAGCGCATCCTGGCGGATGCCCAACAGCACGGAGCCAACTGCCTGGTGACGGCCTGCCCCATGTGCCACGTGAACCTGGATATGAAGCAGGGCGACATCGAACGGCACTCCGCCGAACGTTATGGTTTGCCCGTGTATTACCTGACTGACCTGGTAGGGCTGGCCATGGGTCTCAGCGCGGTAGAACTGGGGATCGACCGGCACTTTGTGAAGAAAGCGTAACGACTATGTTGAGGATTGGGGTCTTCGTCTGCTGGTGTGGTGAGAACATCGCGCGCACGGTCGACGTGGCGGAAGTCGCGAACGCCGCGGCCAAAATCCCGGGCGTCCGCTGCTCCGTGCATTACAAGTATATGTGCTCGGATCCGGGCCAGGCGATGATCCGCGAGAAGATAGCGTCAGAGAAATTGGACGCGGTGGTGGTGGCCTCCTGTTCGCCGCACATGCATCTGAAGACCTTCCGCAAGACGGCCGAGAGAGCCGGACTCAATCCCTACCTGGTAGAGATGGCCAACATCCGTGAGCATTGCTCGTGGGTCCATCACGACCGCAGCCAGGCCACTGCCAAGGCCGCGGAGATCATCCGCATGTCGGTTGAGAAAGTGCGGCAGAATCACGCGCTAAAGGCCATCCGCGTTCCAGTTACGCGGCGCGCGATGGTGATTGGCGGGGGAGTGGCGGGAATCCAGGCGGCACTTGACATTGCCGACGCGGGCTACGAAGTGGTGATGGTTGAGCGCGAACCCTCGATCGGCGGCAAGATGGCGGGGCTCTCGGAAACTTTTCCCACCCTCGATTGTTCGCAATGCATTTTGACCCCGCGCATGGTGGATACGGCGCAACACCCCCGAATATCCCTGAACACCTATTCAGAGGTTGAATCCGTGGAGGGCTTTGTCGGCAACTTCACGGTGAAAATCAGGCAAAAAGCCCGATACGTCGATATCTCCAAGTGTACGGGCTGCGGCGAGTGCTGGAATGTGTGCCCGCTGAAGCGCAATCCCAGCGAGTTCGACTATAAGATGGGTATGCGCCCGGCGATTTACGTTCCCTTTCCGCAAGCGGTGCCGGCGCGCCCCGTAATTGATAGTAAAACCTGTGCCAAGCTGATCCGCAACGGCTGTGGCCTGTGCGCCAAGAAATGCCAGGCGGGAGCCATCAACTTCCAGGACACCGACAAGATTGTGGAAGAAAAGGTGGGCGCCATCGTGATGGCCACGGGCTATCAGCTTTACGACATCGGCAAGCAGCAGACCGGAAAGCTGGCGGGCTACGGCGAATACGGTTATGGCAAATACAAGGACGTTATCGACTCCTTGCAATTTGAGCGGCTGGTTTCGGCGTCAGGCCCTACGAACGGCGTGATCAAGCGGCCGTCGGACGGGAAAGAGCCGAAAAACGTAGTGTTCATCAGTTGCGTGGGGTCGCGCGACACCGCCAAGGGCATGTCCTATTGCTCGAAGATCTGCTGCATGTACACCGCCAAGCACACCATGCTTTACAAACACAAAGTGCATGACGGCCAGGCGCACGTCTTTTACATGGACATCCGCTCTGGTGGAAAGGGATACGAGGAGTTTGTCCGCCGCGCCATCGAGCAGGACGGCGCCAAGTATTATCGAGGCCGTGTGTCAAAAATCACCGAGCAGAACGGCAAGCTCATCGTGCGCGGCGCGGATACGCTGGCGGGAACGCCAGTGACAATTGAGGCTGACCTGGTGGTGCTGGCCGCGGCCATGCGCCCCTCGCCGGGGGTCACTGACCTTGCCCGCATGTTGAACGTGGGATATGACGAGCACGGCTTTTTGCTGGAGTCGCACCCGAAGCTGCGTCCGGTAGAGACCAATGCGGCGGGCGTGTTTATTTGCGGTGCGTGCCACAGTCCCAAGGACATTCCGGAGGCCGTCGCGCAAGCCTCCGCCGCTGCCGCCAAAACGCAAATCCTCTTCGCCGCTGAAGAGTTGACGCGCGAGCCTGAAATAGCCCAGATCAACGAACAGACCTGCGCCGCCTGTTTCACGTGCTACCGCACCTGCCCTTATCACGCCATCGAGCAGGCGGAAGTTCGTACCCCGCGCGGCGTGTTGGTAAAGAAGACGGCCCGCGTGAATCCCGGACTGTGCATGGGATGCGGCACCTGTGTGGCGGTGTGCCCCTCGAAGAGCGCGGAGCTGGAAGGTTTCACCGAGCAGCAGATTTACTCGATGGTTGAGAGTTTGGCATGAGCGAGACGTGCCACGGCCATCCTGGCCGTGACCTGGAGTTTCTACATTTATTATGCATCAGCGGCGTGGGTGAGGGCGCGGTCGGTGAGTTGGAAGCCCAGAGATTGGGGACATTCCGGGTGGTCGACCATTTCTTGGCGCAGCAGGGTGACGAGGTTGAGGCAGGAAGGGCGGTGGGCCTTGCGTCGCCACCGGGGCAGAGCCTGATAGGCCGTGCCACGCTCGGTGCCGAAGGCTTGGAGAGAAGCCAGGAGCAGCGCGCTGTAGGCGGCCACGACCAGGGCAGGTTGCTTGGGCACGGCGTTAACGTTCCATAACTGGGCTTGTCCGACACCCAGCGTCTCCTTCTCGTCGCGGTGGTTGACTTCGATCTGCCAGCGGTCGAAGTAGATTTGCAGCAACTGAGGGGCAGAGTGCCGCAGGTCGGTGGTCAGCAGGTAGGCCGGTTGACGGTAGTAGAGTCTGGAGCTCTTCCGTTTGCGATAGGGGGTAGGAGCCACGACGAAGAGCCGCAGGGGGATCTGGCCGGCGCCCCGACGCCAGTAGACTTGCGACACCTCTTTATAACGGAGGCGGCGGCGCTTGCCTCCGTAGAAGAGCTTGGTTTGCTGCCAGAGGTGGGACTCGTCCTGCCGGACCTGTTCGGGGGTAAAGGTGGAGAGGGCGTAAAAGCGGCGAGAAGGCTGGGGAGCGCGAAAGCCGAGGCGCGCATCCTTGCGGGCGCGGGCGATCAACTCGGTGCGATCGCGGGGGGCGCGCAGACAGGTGCGGTTGCAGAAGCTGCCATCCAGAGCCAGCACCAGCAGCTTGGCCCCACCCCCGGCCGCATCCAGCGCCTGGCGCAAGGGGGCCACGCTCTGCACAAAACGCTGCGAGAGGTTGTGGAGCTTGCGCATCCTTTTATATTCCTGCCAGGCTTCCTCTTTCGCCTTGCGGGAGGGCTTTTTCAGCGGCGCCGCCTCTTCAAAGCGCACGGGCAGAGCGCGGCAGCTGGCGGGGGCGTGCCGATGCAGGGGCAGCAGCAGGGAAGCTTGCAGAAAGCGCACGCCGCGCAGGAGGTTGACATGAAAGGGGGGCGAGAGGGGATCGCGGTGATAACGCGCCTGGGGAATGGCGCGGCCGGTCTTGCGCAGGCGGGTGTCGTCGACGGCCACGCCCACCAGGCGGCCGGGACAATAGGGCAAGGCGCGGCGCCAGACGCCGGCAAACAACGTCTGCGGTTCCCAGTGACAACGCGAGTGGAGAAAGTATTCGCTCGACCAACTGCGCTGCTGGCGGCCCTGGGTCCAGAGGATACGCGAAAGACAGCGTCGACCCACGCAGACCAAGGCGCCCAGGGCCTGGCGCACGGCGCGCTGCAGGGTGCGCTGCTGGGGAAAAGTGGGGGCCCAGTCCGCCACGATCTCCGACCAGGCGGCGAACAGAGTCATCGGGCCTCCGGACGTAAGCCGAAAGTGTTCTTCCCGGTACGCAGGAAGCGATCGCCGCGGGCGACTTTTTTGGTCAGCGAAGAGACCAGGCTCTCGCGATCGACGGTGACGTAGAAGGCGGCGCGGAGGCGCGCCAGGAGTTCGGAAATGTGCAAGGGGGTACGGGCCTTCTTGAGTATGTCGTACGCCATGTCCACTTGGGACAGACCTGTGCGGCGCGGCCTCGGGGCGGGGGCTGGGGAACCGCCGCGGAGACGGCGAACCGCCCGCAACTGGGCATCCAGTGAGGCCTCGAATATCGAAAGAATGGAATCCTTGAGATCGTCAGGCAAGTTAACCTCCGGAGCCAGGACTCAGGAGGAAGGTAACGGAAATCAGGGAGGTCTGTCAATAGAAATCTTACTTTGCCAGACCTAAATGTAGAAACTCCAGACCACGGCCATCCTGGCCGTGACCTGGAGTGCCATGGCCGTCCCGGCCATGCTCGAGCACGGGCAGGAGAAGCTGTGAAAAAATCGACAATCTCGCGCAGAGTCACTGGGGCGCAGAGATCTTAAGCAAATAACTGATTTGTCTTCTTTGCGGCCTCTGCGTCTCTGCGCGAGATGCATTTGCTCGTTCAGGGATTTCTTCACAGCTTCGGATGCCCGTGGCACGTTCGGCACGGAGCCGGCGTTACGATTGAGAGTACGGCATGAATGAAGTGAATCAATTCGAACCAAAAATTGTCGCCTACGTGTGCAACTGGTGCACGTACCTGGGGGCGGACTTGGCGGGCACCACGCGCCTGGAATACCCCGCCAACGTTCGCATCATCCGCCTGCCCTGCACCGGGAGGATCGATTTCAACCTGTTGATTAAGGCTTTCGAAATTGGCGCCGACGCCGTGCTGGTGTCAGGCTGCCATCCCGGCGATTGCCACTACACTGCGGGCAACTACCACGCGCGCCGCCGCTGGATCCTTTTCCGGGAATTGCTGGACACGCTGGGATTCGACCTGCGGCGCATTCACTTCACCTGGATCTCCGCCGCCGAAGGACGGAAGTGGCAGGAAGAGATCACGCGCATCACCGAGGAAACTCGTAAGCTCGGTCCGTATCGGGAGCTGTATCAGAAGAACGGATTTCGGCGTCCTGCTTTGCCTGCGCCACCGAAGCCGCCCGTTCCCGCCAAATCCGACATGGCAGCCCAGGAGGAGCAACTGCGTGAAACTTGCACCCGGCTACTTACTGATGGAACTGTCCAGGTAGTGATAGGTTATGCCGCCGGTGGGCCGGTGTTCATCCGGCGCGCGGAGGACGCGGGCAAGCTGGTTTGGAACACGGACTGCCATGCCAATCTGACAACTTACCTCAAGCGCAAGGAAATCAAACGCCTGGGCAAGGCCGCGGCGGTGGTGAAAGGGTGCGACGAGCGCGGGTTGGTGATTCTGGAAAAGGAATCGCAAATCGATCGCCAGGCGTTGCGCGTGATCGGCATGGCCTGTGACAGCATGGGGCAACCCAAGTGCGACACCTGCAAAGTGCACCAGCCGCGTTTCGCGGATGAGATTATTGGCGAGGCCGCTGCCCCGCCGCCCGCGCCCCCAATGGCCGGCGCGCTCGACGCCCTAATGCAGAAGACTCCTGCGGAGCGCATGTCATTTTGGGCTAACGAATTCGAGCGCTGCGTGAAGTGCTATGCCTGCCGCCAGGTATGCCCTCTGTGTTACTGCGAGCGCTGCATTGCGGACAAGAACCGGCCGGTGGCGATTGATACCTCGGCCACGCCCAAGGGAAACTTCGCCTGGCACATTACGCGTGCCTTCCACCTGGCGGGCCGCTGCGTAGGGTGCGGTGAATGCACGCGAGCGTGTCCCGCGGGTATTCCCCTGGGCTTGCTGAATCTCACTCTGGCCCGCGCCGCCGAGAAGAACTTCGCCTATCAAGCGGGCATGGATCCCAAAGTTGAGCCTTTGATTGGCACCTACGCGCTTACGGATAAGGAGGACTTTATCCGATGAGCGAAATCGTGACCAAGGCGGCCTTGCGGGAACTCGCGAAGAAATGGATTGCCCAGAGCAAGGTGGTTGCAGGGCCTGTACAAACCAAGCCTGGCCTGGTCTTGTACGCGCCCCTGGCTTCCGCCGACGACATCGTCTGGGAAGGATTCGTGCGCCCGGCGAATTCCGTGAAGGAGTTCGTGTTTCCCCGCCACGAATTGCTTTGCCGTTATCAAATGGATGGCAACCGCGTGGTATTGACGAACGGTGGGGGGAAAATTCCTGCGCAAATACTGCTCGGAGTGCGGCCCTGTGACGCCGCAGCCTTGCCCATCCTCGATCATGTCTTTAACTGGGACTGTCGCGACGAACTGTACAACCGGCGGCGCGAGGCGACAACGGTGGTTACGCTCGCCTGTGCGTCGTACGACGAGTCATGTTTCTGCACCTCCCTAGGGCTCGGCCCCCAGGCGGAGCGCGGAAGCGACGTGATGCTGTTCGACCTCGGCGAGGAGTTCGAGGTGCGCTGCCTCACGGACAAAGGGCGGGCCTTGTTCGCCGGGAGAACGCACGCTTCCGAACGCACTGCGCCGCCCAGCAAGGGACCGAAGCCTTGGTTCAGTCCCCAGCATATCAAGCAATTTGTTGACGAGCATTTCTTCAGCCCCTTCTGGCAAGATGAGACCCTCGCCTGCCTTGGCTGCGGGGCCTGCGCTTACAATTGCCCCACCTGCCATTGCTTCGATATCGTGGACGAAGGGAACAGCCAGCACGGCGAACGCGTGCGCAATTGGGACTCCTGCCAGTTCGCGCAATTCACTTTGCACGCTTCCGGGCACAATCCACGCCCTGATCAGGGGTCGCGCCAGCGCCAGCGCGTGTTGCACAAGTTCTCCATTTACCCTGACAAGTTTGGGGAGATTCTCTGTACCGGCTGCGGGAACTGTACACGGAATTGCCCTGAGGGACAGGGATTGCTGACCCTGTTAACTGGGATCGAACATGCCTGATATCTATACACCCGATCTGATGGAAGTGGTGGGCGTCCGGCAGCAAACGCCGGACGTAAAATCCGTGCGCATCCGTTTCCAGAGCCCGGAGCGTGCCAGCCATTTTGATTTTCGCGTGGGGCAGTTCGGAATCTTCTCGGCTTTCGGCTATGGAGAATCGACTTTCAATATCTGTTCCAGCTCGAATTGGAAGGATTCCCTGGAGTTTTGCTTCCGTAAGGTCGGCCGCGTTACGGAAGCGCTGTGGCGAGTGGAGGAGGGCGATACCCTCGGTTTCCGCGGGCCGTACGGGAATGGCTACCCCGTGGAGAAATGGGAAGGCAAGGACCTGATCTTCCTGGGCGGTGGAATCGCCATGCCCCCCATTCGCTGCGCTGTCTGGTATGCGCTCGAGAACCGGGAGAAGTACGGCGACATCACAATCGTCTATGGGGCTCGAACCGTGGCCGATCTGGTTTATGTGGATGAGCTGGAGGAGTGGGCCAAGCGCGATCGCGTGAGGGTGATCCAGTGCGTTGACCCCGGAGGCCAGACCCCGGAATGGAAAGGCGAAGTGGGATTTGTGCCCACGGTCTTCGAACGCGCTAAGGTGGCAGCGGAGAATTCCGTGGTGCTCGTGATCGGCCCGCCCATCATGATCAAGAACACCTTGCCGATCCTGGAAAAGCTCGGCGTCGGCACGGATTCGGTTTACACCAGCCTCGAAAACCGGATGAAGTGCGGCGTGGGCAAGTGTGGACGCTGCAATGCCGGCCCCGTCTACGTCTGCAAAGAAGGCCCCGTCTTCACGATGGAGCAACTGCAAAAGCTCCCGCAGGATTACTAATCCAAATTCACCACTTCAGCGATTCCTATTCGTGTGTGACTGGGACTCTGTATTGCAATACTGTAATTTCTTTTTTTTGACAAGAATATTTTGCTCCGAACTGACCCCTCACCCGTCCCGCGTCCCGATCAAGTGCACCGGGACCGCGGGCCACCCTCTCCCCTCGGCGAGGGCTATGATTCTCTTTTGGTTGCGGCCTCGCCACCTTGTGCTGAGCGGCCCGGTTTCTTGCTGACAAGTTTAGGGGGTAATGAAACCCTTACCAACTCGCGTACGCGTGAACTTGAGGCACAGCGTAGAAAAGTAAAAGCTGTGAACCTCCTACGTGCGGGGGAAGCAATGGATCACTCTTTTGGCGTGTCCTTCTCAACGAAGCGGCGGTTGTTTGGAAAGTCAGACTCCCAATTCATCAAGCCGCTGACCTTTACGGAAAAGGATTGCTCACCGGCAACGCCATCCACTCCCTCCACCTTCAACCGCACGGTATAGGAGGCAGGCTCGGTGAAGGCATGTCTCACCTGCGCGCCCTCCTCGCTGGTGCCGTCGCCGAAATCCCAGTGATAGCTGAGGGCCGGAACACTGTCCGCCTTTACCGTGGCGGAGAATGTCACCGCCTCTCCGCTTTGTGCGTTGAGAGGGACGTCCGCTGTGATCACAGGTGGCGCGGCCTCAACGGAAGTATCGATGATCTTGATCATCCGTACGCTGTGCGCGGGCTGACCGTCAAGGGTCAGTTTACCGCCCCCCACCTCGACAACCTTACTGCCATCGAAAATGTCAAAGGCCTGGTAGGTGTCACTCTCGGGCAATCCCAAATCCGCCGGCGTGAAGGTATGCGAGCGGGCTTCGTCCGTCCAATTGAATACCGTCAGCATCGCTTGCCTGCGGCCCTCTTTCAATAAGTAGACGCTGGGGATTTTGTCCTCCCGCCGGTAAGTCATCAAATCGAGAGGCAGTGAAGCCCGCCCCAGCTTCACCATCTGAAGCAAGTCCGGGTTTTTCACCAGCGCCAGGCGCTCAGGCTCAGCGCTCAGCAGCGGCATGTCATCGCCCAGTTCGAACATGCCGCCAGAAACCGCAGCCAGCGCGATGGAGACTTCCGCGTCAGGAAGTGAGATGGGCTCCTTCGCCGTGTGCCACCTGTGGCCCGTGAAACGCTGAGCGGCCACGGTAAACGCGTCGGGATCACTCGTGAAGAAGTTTCGGTGCATGTAGTAACGCGCCGCGATTCCCGTAGCGGCATCGCGGGAGGCAAAAAAGGCGTGGCCCGTATCGACGGAGATCCGCCCGATGTCCACGATTCCCACCGCGTTCAGCATGGGGCTGCCGTCTTTGTTGAGCAGCACGTCTTCGCCCACCGCCTCACGAATGATCTTGAGCCCGAGCCGCTGGGCCTCCAGCCCCGTGGTGTTGGGCCGATAGCGGAAACCCTCGATGGCGCTGTCATCCATGAAATCCATTTTGATCAGCCGTACGCCCCATTCGCGCGTAAGGGTTTGATAGGTTTTGCGCAGATACGCTTGCGCGCCGGGGTGCGTGGTGTTGAGCGCAAAGATCGGCTCCGTCGCATCCCTCCCAGCGAAGCCAATCTGAATGGGCTTGCCGCGCGCATTGTGCACCAGCCAATCTTTGTGTTGCTCGTAGACCCAGGCGCGACCCGTCACTTCAAACGGCGCGGTCCACAGTCCGAAGGTCAGACCTTGCTTGCTGACCTCCTGCCCCACGTAGCGCATCCCATCGGGAAATTGCGTGGCATTGGGGGTTGTGTACTCACCCACTGCGTACTCGTATCCTGAATCGATGAAGAAATACTTGTACCCCAGGTCCTTCAAGTTCTGGGCTTGCCAGAGCAGATTGGTCAGAGTGGGCGCTTCCCTGATCCCTCCGTAAAAAGCTGTCCAACTCCACCAGCCGATGGGGTTGTGCGCTGCCACGCGCGCGTGATGCAGGATTTTGATGGCCGCGCCGTACGCCTCCAGTTGCGCGTAATAATTGTTCCCGACGGCAAACAGCATGCGCTCGGAGGCCAGTTCCTTCCCTGCCTCCACGGACAAGCTCAGCTCGATCCGATCCTCCTGTGGTGCATTTTTGAGAGATTCTCCTGTCTCGATTTCCGTCGTTCCCGTTGAGTCCGCTGTATAGGAGGTAATCCTCGGCTCACCTCCAGTGCCGTTCTGCACTCGCAGGTGCAGGATGTTCAGAAGCCGCCGCGAGGTGAGTGTCGCCAGCAAGAGGCTCTGCTTGCTTTCCTGGTTGTAAATCAGTTGGCTGCCCACGCTCCGGTGCACGCCTTCGGGCGCTTGCCCCAAATCGAAAATCTTCATGATCGGACGGTCTTCACTGAAGCTGTCCGATAGCACGCGGTCCGCCGCTTCGCGCCCGCCGAGATTGACCAAACCAGCTTCCACGCTGCGGATGGCCTGGACGCTCAGCGCTTTCCCGGTGGTGTTGCGCATGGTGACTTCAACGTCGCCGTACGCGTGCTGATCGTATAGGCGCAGGACGAGGACCAAATCCGGCTTCCCAGCCAGTCCACTGTAAGTGATCCTGATGGCATGCCCACTGCCCAGGTCATCCTGAAAGGTGGACTCTTCGGCGAGTTGCTTGGGATACTCGCTCGATCGCACCCAGTGATGATCGATTTCCGCGCCGACGCGCGCCACGAACACAGCCTGCTCCAAGCCCTTCGCCCGAAGGCTGTACGACCCGTCACGGGTGTTCGCGGAAACAGTCAGTTGCTCATTGCGGATCGAAACATCTTCGGGGACCGCGCCCTGCGAAATCCCAGTCAGGATCAGAGTCAACGCCAGCGCCAGCAGATGCTTGCCTCGAATTCCACAATATCGAATGATCATGGCCTTTTCCTATAAACGGGGATTCCGTCCTGATTCCGTCAGACGCGCAGGATTGTACACCTGACTATCTCCAACTCCAATGTGCCGATGGCCCAGAGGTGACCGGGTTTTGTGTCGCTGCAGTAGGACCCAGTAACTTACCCAGTATTCGCGAAATCCCTTTGTTCAAGCTGCGGTTGTGCCAGGCGCTGCCGCATGACCAGAGCCACATTCACCGCGACGCTCCTAAAATTAACTAAGCGCAGTTAAACAATTATGACGTACTCAGATTCCGCTTGACAAGTCAAGTAAATTTACTTATTCTGGTTAAGTCCATGAGGACCGCCAACCTCTGCATTCAGATCATCTGGCCTACCTAGGGTAATCTGAGACCCTCTTCATAGACGACAGCCGGAGCCAGGCTCTTTTTCTGGGGATGGGACGCAGGGTCCCACGCTCCGCTCGACTTTTCGAAACGACTTGATTCCCCGCCTCATCAAGTTGGAACGGCACGAGCCCAAAATGGCAGCCCTGACCGCGACATTCGGCGCAGGCAAACTTTATCAGTGAACTTAACCCGGCGGATCCCCACAGGGCCGCCCTCATTTGGAGGATTAAATGGCGACTAAACTCTTTGTAGGTAATCTACCCCACAGCGTCACCGACGCTCAACTCAACGAATTCGTGATCAACGCGGGCTTTCAGGTGGCCTCGGCGGTCGTGATTCGTGACAAGCTGACAGGGACACCCAGGGGATTTGGCTTTGTTGAGCTAGGTGAAGGCGAAGACATGCAGCGGGCCATCGCCGGCTTGAACGGCCAAAGTCTGGACGGCCGCGCCTTGACCGTGAACGAAGCGAAGCCTCAGCGTACGGGCTTTGGCAGAGGTCCCGGCGGTGGTGGTGGCGGCCGAGGTGGTGACCGAGACGGCTACGGACGCGGCCGGCGCTTCTAAATAGGGAGCTGGCCATGAAATTGACGCGGGGGCAATATGTTCGCCATTCCAAATTCGGATGGGGAACGATCCTTGAATGTGACCACCTTCATACGACGGTGTATTTTTACAGCGTCGGGGTTAGAAAGCTGGCGGTTTGTGATGCGGTCTTCCGAGTGGTCGAAGACCACGTTGCCATGAAGAGGCGGCGAGGCTGATCCTCGCCCCCGCGTTTCCGCCTCATATCGATCATACTATCGAGCTCTGCGCATTGAAGTGGTGACCATCAGGAGACTGATGCACCCGAGCCGGCGCTCAGGCATTGTAGTAAACAGCCATCCAGGTTCGTCCCCCCTCCAACGCGACACACCGGAGCAAGCCCGAAACCCTGGCCCGATTGCCCAACGGGGACGGAGTTTGCGCCACGTTCTTTGAGATCACGAAAGGTGGCTGGTATGTACATCCAGTATGTCGGGGTAGATAATTCTGCCAGTTCTCGTACCTATACTTTTAATGTCCTCGACCCGCCCCAGGTGGCTCGCGAGTTCACGGTCAAAGTCCGGTCCGAGGAGTTCAGTCCGGACCGCTTGAAGTTCCAGGATGGACCCGGCATCAGTTCTGCCCGGTTGCATAGGGAATTGAAAGCAGAGACGCAAGAGTTGCGCGCGGAAGCCGATCTGCATATCGAAGAGCAGGACGTTCCGGGAATACCGGGCACAGCATTACCCGCCCACTAAGTCTTTTGGCGCAATGGTCAGTGCACCAAAGATGCCCCCAGCCCCACCGCCGCCCGAAAGGCATTTCCAGAACCGCGGGTACTGGCCTCTGGGACCCCCTGCCCATCCTGCATCAGAGGAAATCTCGACACTACTCCTGCACGAATTCGGAGATTCTCTGGACGCGCTGAAAGCGGCGCTGGAAGGTCAGTCTGTGAAGGTTTGTTCCCTGCGGAGTCTTGGGGAGGCGCTGCCTCTGCTGACGGGGCCGAACCCGCCGCACCTGATCTTCACCCAGCCCAAACTGCCGGACGCCATCTGGGCGGACGTCGTGAACCTGGCGATGCAGGCCCCCAAACCTGTGAACGTCATCGTCGTGGCGCGCCCCGTTAATGCCGGGCTCTACATGCAAACAATTACCGGGGGCGCGTTTGATTTTGTCGTTGCTCCCCTCACCGGTTATCAGCTCACCCACGTCTTGCGCTGCGCCATCGAGAACATTCTAGGCCGCCGGGAAGCCCAAGCGCGTGCCGCTTAGCTAAGCTCACAGCACTCTGCTTCCATTCCGAACCTAAATACTCAGGCACTTCACTCAACCTGTGCTTGAGGTTCAAGAGAGAAGCGCTTGCGCGCCTGCGGCCTGAGCCTGAGCTCCAGCGCTTGGGCGAGCAGGCGGAGGATGGGAACTCGATTTTCAAGCAGCACCTGCACCCATTCCCGCCGCCGCATCTGCGGAAAGTAGATTCCCCGGAAGGCCAGACGGGTGAGCATATGAATCAGGCGGTCGCCCAGAGGCCTCGATTCCAACCATCGCATGGCAGAGGCGGTCGTCGCGGGATCATAGGCCGATGTCCAGGCCTCCCGAATCTCCGCCTCCGCTTGATCGGTGGTAATCCCCAGAGGAGTGAATCCCATTTTGAAGGGTTTGAACTCCAGCCAGTGCTTCGGCCGGGTCAAGCGATTGGCCGCAGCTAAGCGGTCATAGAGGGGCGTTGCCGGATATGGCGTCAACAACCCAAACACCGGAAGCCCCGGCGGCCAGGAGCGAATCGCTTCCAGCGTACGCCCCGCCACGCCCGGCTTGTCACTGTCCATCCCAAAAATAAAAGAGGTAATGGCAAAGAGGTTGTATCGCGCCAAGCGCTCCAGAATGGCCTTATACTCCTCTGGCTTATTGAATCCCTTGCTGACACTCTTCAGGTTCTCCGGGTCAATAGACTCAAGGCCCATGAAGATCCACTTGCCGCCGCTTTGAGCGATCAGCGAAACCAATTCCTCGTCGCGCAGCAGGTTCATGCTGATTTGCGCCACCCAGGGCACCTGGGCGCCGCGCGCGATGATTTCCCGCAGCAGGGACTTGGTTCGCCGGGGATTGATCGCAAAGTTGTCGTCGATGAAGAAGACCCCGATCTTCCCCTTCTGGCGCTTCTCCAGTGCCTTCAGCATCAGCAGTTCATTCACCACACTCTCATTCGTCCGGAAGCGAATCGAGTCACCGAAGAAACCCGTCACCGTGCAGAACTCGCACCCATAGGGGCAGCCGCGGCCTGATTCGATGGGAATCATTTGGAAGGTCTGCCACGTCATGCCAACCAGGGATAGCAGGCGCCGCGCCATTTTGGGAAAATGCTTGATCAGGTTGAACTGCTCAAGGTCCATGCGGTCCCAGGGAATCACCGGGTAGTCGTCGAGAGAGGGCTTGACCTCTTTGCCCTCCGAATTGACCGGGGCATAGGTTTCTTTCAGCTCTCCGCGCGCAGCGTCGGCAATGATAGCCGGCCAGGTCTGGTCGGCCTCGCCTAAAGCCACGGCGTCAGCGTGGCGAGGCTCGCCCTCACGTCCCAGCGGTTCATCCGGCACCTCGGTGACATGCGGGCCGCCCATCACCACCGGAACACCCGCCGCCCGCACAGCATCCGCCATATGGTATGCCTTCCGGATCATGCGCGTCATGGCGCCAATGCCCACCAGACCGATGTGATTCTTGCGGACGTATTCGACAAGCTGCTCGCTGGTCAAACGCCGTGCATTGCCGTCAATGAGAAACACCTTGTGCTCCGAGGGCGTGAGCGATTTCAGTAGGAACATCCAAAGGTGCGGCATGAAATTATTGGTGATTTCATTGTCCGGATTGTAGAGAAGAATATTCACGGCGTTTTGCCTCGGTGCGCGGATTCATAAAATGGGGCGGACCGGCGGAAGCCGTTGAGGTCGACTATAGCGCACACTGCACTCGGCCTGGCCATCTCGCCGCTTGAATGATCCTTTAGGAATTCGGCGATTTGCCGCGATCCTGCCCCATCGCAGACTAATGCTCTCAGAAATTGAAATCTGGTCAATATTGCTCACATTTCAAATAATCGGTGGGACTCAACTGGGGCCTGGGTTGGCCCAAGATCTTCGCGAGGGGCGAACTTTAGTCATAGAGGACTATGTTGAGGAGTGAGCTGTGAACCCGCATGCCGCCGTTGTAATCGATGAATCCAAGCTTGCGGAACTTGTTCATGAAATGGCTGACTCGCGACCGGGTTGTCCCGATCATTCCCGCCAGTGTTTCCTGACTGATTTTCGGAATCACTGGCTCGCGCTTGCCTTCCTTGCCAAAGTGTGCGAGTAGAAGCAGAATTCGAGCCAACCGCTTCTCACTGGAGTTGAACAGTTGATCGACCAAATCCTCTTCAAACCGGATGTTGCGGGAGAGGAGGTAGGTTGTGAACATCTCCGAGAATTTTGCGTCGGTGTGCAGCAGCCGCACCATAACTTTCTTGTCGAGACGAAGAATCGTTGCGTCTTCAATCGCCGTGGCGGTTGACATGCGCAAGTGCTGCCCAGCCAGGCACCCTTCACCGAAGAACTCATCAGGACCGAGAAGCGCTACGATCGCTTCCTTTCCCTGTTTGGAAACTACCGTCAGCTTCACCCGTCCAGTCTGAACGTAGAACACCGCGTCCGCCGGATCACCTTGCGCAAAGATCGCTTCCTTACGCCGGTACGACGCTACACTTTTCCCTTCGCTGACTCTGGTGAGGGGAGTCTTCGTATTTAAGCGAAATGTTCGCCTAGGTACTCTGTTCGCCATTCTCTGATTGCGCTATATTTTGCAACGAATTTCCCCAGAAAATCAAGAGCGTCCAAAAATTTACGCCTCGCGCCAGCCCCGCCGCGGATAACCATCCGGGCCCCCAAGGCGCCACCGTAACCACCCCGGCGCTCGGCGCGCCACCCCTCCTGAATCAGGAGGGGAGTTGTCTCGGAACACCCCTCCTCAGATGAGGAGGGGTGTCGCGCCAAGCGACGGGGTGGTGCTGACAAGGGAACAAAGGAGTGCGCTGATAAGCGCCAGCCCCAATCCCAATTCATCCGCCCCGTCCGAGATTACCTTGGACAAATCAATTCCTTTAAGGTAGATGTGTTTCGGCAAAGCACGGTTTTGAAACAACCGACAAGGGGGAATTCATCATGACCAGACGCGAGTGGATCACCGCGATGAGCGCAGTTGCCGTGATGCCCATTCCTCGTGCGACACGGCCCGCGCCTTGCACCCTTCTGGATGAGCGCGGCGAACCGGTTCCGACTGAGGCAATGGCGCGATTTCACACCTGCGATCTGCTGCTCCGCCCTTTTACCATAGAGCCGGAATTCGCGCCGGGCCAGGTCACTTTCGAGCCACCTGCCAAGCCCTTCCGTATCGCCGTCCCCTTGCGGGTTCCGGGGTTCGGTCACGTTTTTCTTTACGCCGACAACCGCGGCGCCGGATACACACGTGCTTCTCTCGCGAAGAGTGGCGACCTGCTATTGAACTATGAATTCGCCGCGGATCGCCTGGCCACGGTACGGAATCTGGCTGAGGACTGCCGGAAGCTGGGCGTGGTTATTCCCTCCGCCACGGAAGGCCGGATCACGGCCGCCGTGGAGTTTTTGCATAAGGCCGACGATGCGCGACGCGACCGGGCCGCCTGCGCGCGGGCTACGATGGAGTCGTTGCGCGAGTCGCTGTGGGCGGGCGAAGCGCTGGTGTTCGAACGCGCCAAGTACCGAATCGCCAAGCAGCCGCCCCGTCCCGGATTCCTGTTTGGCTCGAACGCCTTCGGGTTTGCCACGGGCCCGGATTGGTACCGGGATTATTACACCCAGCTCCTCAATTATGGGACCATCCCCTTT
Source organism: uncultured Acidobacteriota bacterium (assembly GCA_963804995.1). GTDB lineage: Bacteria > Acidobacteriota > Terriglobia > UBA7540 > UBA7540 > Bog-366. Next base: position 381,700 of record CAWDSK010000005.1, on the reverse strand, counting down.
TACCGCGGCATGTTGGAGCGCCAGAAAGGGCAGCCTGACTATTCGCAGCCGGAAGCGATTCTCGGGGCTCTCGAAAATACTTCCATCATGGTCAAGGGGCATCCGCTGATCTTCCTGGTGGCGGAGGCTACCCCGGCATGGCTTAAGAACCTGCCCTTTGCTGAGACCCGGGCGCTCTGCCTGTCCCACGTGCGCGAAGCCATCAGCCGCTTCCGCAGCCGCTTGCATGTGTGGGACGTGATCAATGAAGCCCACGTTCAGCCTGAGACTGGCACCGATATGACGGGCTTTACGCGCCAGCAGAACGTGGAGCTGACCCTCTCGGCTTGAAGGCCGCGCGCGAAACCGATCCCACCTGCTACCGAGTGGTGAACAACACCGGAACCTGGAGCGACTACTACATGGGCACGCAAGCCCGCGCCGTGGCAGCAGTGCGTGTATGACTACCTCACGATGCTTAAGGATGCCGGGGCCGAGTACGAGACCATTGGGCTCCAGTACTATCATTCGGGCCGCGACATGGTGGAGTTCGAACGCAATCTTGGAATTGTTCGGGACCTTTGGGAAGCCCATCCACTTGACGGAATTGGGAATCTCCTCCTCTTCCCAAGGTGTAGGCAAGAGCGAGTGGTGGGGCGGTGGCCCGGGTGGCGCGAAGTTCGTATGGCACGGCGAAGATTTTGCGGAGACTTCGCAAGCCGATTGGTTCGAGCAAGTCTACACCATCGCCTACAGCAAGCCGTGGGTGCAGGCGATCTCGACCTGGGATTTCGCGGATCCGGCGTTCATCCCCAACGGGGGGCTCATAAGCGCGGACGGGACGCCGAAGGAAAGCTATCGCCGCTTGTCAGCGCTGCTGGCCGAATGGCAGAAGACGGCGTAGCGCGGCGTGGGAAAGCTGGAATCAAAAAGCAGAGGGCAAAAGTCAAAAGCCTCTGCTGGCGGTGGCTATCCGCTGGACACTAGAACCCCCTCACCTCCGGCCCCCAATCGGCGAGGGAGGAGTTAATTTGAATTTACTCGGATGCCAGAGGTCAACGCGCATGCGTAAAGAGGCTATCAAGGGATTGATGTTCGTGGCGGGGCTCGCCCTGTTCGTAGCTACGGGGTCGGCGCGGACGTTTTATGTTGACGCCCAAAGAGGGGACAACACTCATGGCGGAACTGCCGACGCTCCCTGGCGAACCATCCAAAAGGCAGCCGACGCTGCCCAGCCGGGGGATACAGTTTTGGTTGCCGAAGGGGATTATGCGGAGCGCATCAAGGTAACGCGCTCCGGCGCTCTCCAGCGCCCGATCACTTTTGAGGCCCACGGCAGGGCCCTGACCCAAGGGTTCACGATCGTGGCTGACTATATCCGGGTGATGGGGTTCGAGGTCACCAACCGCATCACTCTGTCGCGGGAAAGCTATGGAGTGTACTTGCACGGCCAGCACAATGAAATCCTGAACAACTATCTCCACGATCTTTACCACGAAGGGATCATGTTGGCGGGCGAAGGCGACGCCAATTCCCCTCAGCTTGCCGACAACGTGATAAAAGGGAATCGGATCTATGGGGCCCAGAATTCCGGCATCCACGTTGAGGGCAGGGGGAACCTGATCGAGGACAACGACGTCAGTCATACGATCCAATATCCTCCTGGCGGGCCGGCGTGGGATGGGGCGGACGCAGACGGCATGCGCTTTTTCGGTACGGGCCATATTTTTCGCGGCAACCGCATCCATGACATCCTGCTTTCTGATCTGGGTAACCTTGATCCGCATATTGATTGCTTTCAAACCTGGGGGCCGGCAATCAATATGACCTTTGAGCAAAACCGCTGTGATCTCAATCCCAGCAGCCCGGCCGGACAGGCAGCGATGGTCGAGAATTCCTCCGGAGAGGTTAGCCACCTGTTGTATCGAAATAACATCTTCGTGGACCTGGGGGCGGGGATTAATGTTGACACTACCGAGAAGGACCGCATCACTTACGTGCAAGTGTTAAACAATACCTTCTACCGGATCAACGCTCCCGCGGTTTTGCTGACGGGAGTGGCTTACGCGACCGTCGAGAATAATGCCTTTTACGATGTGGGGAACCATCGCCAAAGTTATCTGGCCACGCGATCGGGCACCCAGGAGGGATGGGCCGTAGGATACAACCTGCAATCCATGAGCGATGGCCGGCCTCCCGGCAAGGCGGGCAGCCAAGCCCCCTATCCGCACGATCTGTGGGGTATCGACCCCCAATTCGTGGATGTCGCAGGCAAGGACCTCCGGCTGCGCCCAACTTCGCCCCTGGTGGATAGCGGAGTTGAGCTAAAAGAAGTGAAAACGGATTTTCTCGGAGTGCCCCGCCCGCAAGGGGCCAGATATGATATTGGCGCCTACGAGTACCAACGTTAAGTGGCTGTGTTTATGCAAAGGAGAACGATGTGACACTGAATTCACCTGCTCGTGAATTTGCATTCCCTCGCGTGAACCGTTGGGCCCGCACCTGCCTGCTGGGCATTTTCCTGGCGAGCCGGTGCTGGGGATCAGCGCTCGGACAGGAAGTAAAGGTGGTGGTATCGTCCCAAGCCGGAGACCGCTTGACCCTGAAGCCCGCGGTTCATTTCCAACCCCAAGGGACCAGCAGCGTGCCGGCTTACAACATCGAAACGGGGGTGATGCTCCAGAGGATGGAGGGATTCGGGGCCTCGTTTCTGGAAGCCGGAATGATTTGCCTGAGGGATCTTCCCCCCGCCGATCAGGAGGCCGTTCTTCGCTCGCTCTTTGATCCGGTCAAAGGAGCAGGCTTTTCCGCGATGAAGACTCCGATAGCGGGAACGGATTTCATGTCGGCGGGACCGTATTACACCTACGACGACACCCCGGGCGACGTGGAGATGAAGCATTTTTCAATTCAGCGGGACCTGGGACCGAACGGCGTCATCACCTACATCAAGCGCGCGCGCCAGTATGGGAAATTCGTGCTGCAAGCGCCGATGGATTATCCTCCGGACTGGATGCTGAGGGATGTGGAGAAGCATCAGGACGTCGACCCGAAATATTATGACGCCCTCGCCCACTATTACTTGCGCTACCTCCAGGAATACCAAAAGCAGGGCGTGTTAATTGACTACCTGAGTTTGTTTAACGAGCCACGGATTGATTACGGGGGATATACCGCGATTTCATACGCCGAGATACGTGAGCTGCTCAAGAACCATGTTGGCCCGCTTCTCGAAAAGGCCGGGGTGAAGAGCCAGATCATGCTCGGTGAGGCCCCAACCCGCTCGCAAGCCTCCCAATACTATCCGGCCGTTCTGGATGATCCTGACGCCCGGCAATATGTGAAGGCACTCCCCTATCATGGCTATGATTATTTGCAGCAACGAAGCGAATTCGATAAAATCGCGCGCCTCCGCCAAGCCTATCCCGACCTGCCCCTGTGGATGACGGAAGTGTGTTTCGTCAACGATGCCGCGGCGCAGCAGACGAGACCTTTGCCACAGTACGCCTTCGCGGATGGAACGTTTTGGGGGAGCATGATTTTCTCCGACATCCAGGCAGGGGCCTCCGCCTGGGTCTACTGGAATATGATCCTCGACCAACAGGGAGGGCCCTGGGTGGTGTCACCCGTCCACCTTGATCCCGACCCAAACGCGCAACAGCCCGTTGTGGTCGTGAACCGCCAGACCAAGAAAGTGTATTACACCGGGCTCTATTACTATCTGGCGCATTTCAGCAAGTTCGTGCGGCCCGGTGCGGTGCGGGCCAATATGAATGGTGCTTACCCGGGGATTCAAGTACTGGCTTTTCTCTCTCCCGAAGCGGAGGGTGGATGGTATTGGGTGGTCCAATTGTTGAATACACGGCCCACCGATGTCCAGGTGCGTGTGGACTACGGAGGCCGAACCCTTCCGCTCAGCTTACCCGGCATTTCGATTACCACGTGCATTTGGAAACCGTTGGCCGGTACGATCGGTAATATGCCCACGCCGTAATGTCGAAGGCCTGCGCTACGCTTGCTCCCACGGTGCACGAAGAAGCGTAGATCTGTTTCGTAGCGTGGTCTCCCGTCTTTGGGGTCCGCGGCTCTTCATCTGAAAAATCCACAAATCTCAAACCCGGGCGGCGGCTCCTTCGCCACGACACCTTCGCTCAAATGGCACAGGAAGAACCGCCCCGATGCATCGGGGCGCGACACTTGCTGGAGAGCCAAAAACCAAGCCCTGGAGGGCGCGGCTACAGGCGGGCTGGCAGGTGCGCTATCTTCCATTTCCGTCACCTTTCGACGCGCTGGGTCATCTTATCGAGCGCGTTGCGGTCGATCTCGTACCCTAGTCCGGCCTTGGTGGGGGCGTAAACGTAACCGTCCGGAGAGACGCGGACAGGGTCTTTGATATATGGGGGATCGAAAATACCCTGCGGGACAGTCATTTCGTAAAAGAGGTTGTTGGGCATGGCGAGTTCGCAGTGGAAGTGCACGGCCTGCTCCAGAGTATCGCCCCAATTGTGAGGCGCGCATTCCATGCCAAAACATTCCGCCAGGTGCGCGATCTTCATACCACCGGTAATGCCCCCCACGTTATCAACCAGAAACCGGACAACGTCAACCGCCCCCCGGCGGATATATTCGGCATAGTCGTAAATGGAAAAAATGAACTCGCCGATGTGCAGCGGCACATCCAAGGCGCGCGCCAGTTCTGCCAGCCCTTCAATATCCTTGGTGGGCAGGGGGTCTTCGAAGGCAACGAAATGCAATTCGTCGAGCAAGCGCCCGACGGCCAGGGCCTCGCGCCGGCTATAGTTTCCCACCGGATCCATCAAGAGGATGTAGGCGTCTCCCGCGGCCTGGCGCACAGCCTTACATACCTCCATGTCCAGCTTGTAATCGCTGCCCCCGTTGGGAGGCAATTCCGGAGGGTGTATCTTGTAGGCCTTGAAGCCCTCCGCCTTGCATTTCTGAACCGATTCCACAAACTCGTCCACCGTTTTCAAGTGCTGAGAGCTGGCGTAGGCAAGCACTCGGTGGCGGTAGGCGCCGAGAATCTGATAAACCGGGAGGCCCACCGCCTTGCCGGCAATGTCCCACAGGCAATTGTCAATGGCCGCGGCGTAGGAACTTTGCCCCCGGCGGCGTGCGACCGGGTCCCACTGGGAGGTCAGGCTGCCACGGTCGAGGGCGCTTTTCCCCACCAGCACGCGCTTGGCGTATTCAACCCACCCCTCGTTATTCCAGTCCGGATGCCAGTAGCGGCGGCTGAGGGTGTAATTCCCTTCGATCCCGCTCTCGGTCACAACGCACGCCAAGCCGTCGCCGTCTGCACCCGTGATATGCGCTCTAACTTCCTTAATGGTCAGGTTGGGGAGATCGGCGGGCTTGATTCCCGCTGCGGCGGAGAGGACGGAAGCCAGCGCGGTACCCCCCAGGAAGGCGCGGCGTGAAACATTTGATTCAATCATGTAAACCTTCCTTGTTCCGTTCTGAGGCGACGGCGCAACACTTGAAGTACGGGTTGGCGAACCTCGCCAGGTCACGCAGGGTCTTCTTAGCGGAATCGTCGAGCGGAGCGCTACTATCCTTCTCACGCGCCACATAAGTTGTGAAGATTCCGCGCAAATAAAGCAGGTACTTCAACGACGCGACGCCGTAAGCCTCTACCTCCGGGATAAAGAGCATTGCCTTTTGGAAGAGTTCTAAGGCTTCCTGGCGCCGGCCGGAATGCCAGGCGTCCCACACTCCTGCATAGATGTCGGCAAGGGATGCGGCGGGCATGCTCCCTGAGGAGCCCCGTTGCATCTCGTCGATCAGGGTTCGGCCGTGATTGCCCGTGAACACCTTGAGCTGGTCTGACGTTTGCTCGCGCAGCGGGCCGATGCGCCCCAGCGGAGATCCCCCTGCTTCATCCTTGACGTAACGCAGGGTGGGGACTTCCTTGAACATGCGGACGATGAGCGCCACACTCATGTCGCCGATGGTTTGCGCGAACAGGGGAAGTCCGGTCGCTGCACCCACTTCTTTGTAGTATGCGAGCAACGCATCGTCATTGTCCGCATGGTCAGGAGGAAGCGAAATGATCGCGTCCGCGCCGAGTTTCTCAGCGTGCCGCGCATACTCCACCGCGGTTCGAACTTCCGGCGCTTGCACCCCGATCACCATCGCCGGCCGCAGCCGTTTGCCTGTCGCTACTATCGCCTCCGCCCCTGCCAATCTCTCGGACTTACTGAGAGTTGAATACTCGCTTGCCAACTGAGGCCATACAAAACCGTGAACGCCTCCCCGGTCAATGAACTCCACCTCGCGAGCCAGCACGTTGAGGTCGAGTTGATTGGAATTGGTGAAGGGCGTTTGGGCGATTGCAAAGATGCCGCGCAGAGGTTTCGCGGTAGGCTGGGGGGACAGAGGTTGGGCAAGGGCGGGAAGTGCGGCATCAAGCACGCTCGCCCCCAAGATGCCAAGGAACGTCCGGCGATGAAGGCTTCCCATAAGGTTGGGCTCAACCTCCTTTTATTATATCGCTGAGGCTTTACGCCTGCCGGTCCACTGACCTGGCGGGCAAGCATACGCTAAGAGGGGCAAAAGCCCAAGCCCAGGAATGTGCCGGCTACAAGAGGGCCAGGATCTGCATCGTGGCACGATGCGACTCCCCTATCGCCTGTACGTGACCCGAGACTGCTGCCAGGTCCGTGTTGGCAAATGCAATCCTGCCGAACGGGGCGCGGCGCAGGATTTCACGCGGCGCGGGTTTGCCGTCTTCTCCCCAGGTAAATCCGGGTTGGGCCACAACATAATGATGCCCCCAACGGTTCAAGATGATTCCGGTAATGTCCCGCCGCGCGTCAAATCCGGAACTCGCGAACATATCGGTAAACTGCTCGCGGATCTTCCGCTCGAAATCGCGAAACGACGTGGATAGCAACTCCGCGCGACCTTTGCTGCACTGTTCGGCCAGTGGCAAGCCCGGATAAAAAAACGGCACGATGAGGGAGAGGACAGTGGGAGAGTCCGGTCCGATGGTGGGCGATTCGCCGCCAATCGTGGCGATGGCTCGCACTTCCGTCCAATAGCCGAAGCCATCAAACCAGCGTCCGCCGGAAAGGCCCAGTTTGTGGAGAAAGCGCCAGTTGCGCACGGCCACGTTAGCCACCAAGGTCGCATTATAATTAAATTGGTCATAAGCCTCGCGATGCGTAGCCGGCAGGTCCCGCACCACATGCTTGGTGATCCAGCCGCCTCCCGCCATAATCACCGTGCGGGCCTTCAGACGGTAGATCTTGCCGTCGCGCGCGTACGTCACGCGGACGTAGGAAGCTTTCTCCGACTCCCCTTCATGCTCCACCCGCACGACCGTCGAGTGCAGGCGGATGCGCACCTGATTGGCCGGGCGATCCAAGGTGGCAAAGTTGATGCGATTCCGGCAAACCGCCTCGAGGGTACGCGGGCCGGGGATCACATCCGGGATGAGGGTCTTCACGATATGCCGCGCCACACCCGTGTTGCCGCCGGGGAAACTACGCCCCGGCGTGGTGTCGGGGCCAAGGCCAAATATCAGCGGGTACCAGTAACCCGTCAGGGTATCGGGTCCAACCCCATAGCCGGCCGCGATATTGGAACCCATAAAGAGGCGGCAAAACTCGCGGCTCAGGCCGTAGCGCTCGGTCGCGATCGACTCAATCGTGGCGTTATCGAAGCGGCGCAACTCCTCTTCCGTTGCGTGGTGGGTTGATTGGTTCCACTCGTTGACCAGCTTCAGAAATTTGGCGAAATCGGACCGCAATTCCTGCGACAACGGAAGTTGATCCAGATTATTCCAGGGATCAACGACCCACTTTCCCGGATTCTGGCCAAACTTCGGCCCAAACCAGAAGCCGAAACTCGGGACCGAAGGAAACTTCCGGAAGTGGTCATAACTGGTCCGGCCCAAGGGCATCGCCGGAGGAGGTCCGCCCCACTCCTGGTATTTGAACTCATCGGTAAACGCACCAATGCGCGTGTACAATTCTCCCACCAGCCCGGGTCCCGGGCCCCCGCACATGTTCGAGCCTTGCGGCGCCATCAGCCGGTGACCATCCACAACAAATTCGTTGCGCCGCGCCTGGCCCCCGAAGATGGGATGGTTTTCGAGCACCAGACACGTCTGCTGGGACGAGGCCTGGTCTTTAAAGAACAGCGCGCAAGCCAGACCGCTGATCCCTCCCCCCACGATCACCAAGTCGAAGACCTCGCCCGTGTCGGCCACGGTTGTCGGGGGAGAGTCAAACACCCCATCGCGCACGGCATGCGCGGCCAGCATCACTTCTTCCGTTTGTCCGTTGGCGCCCGCGTAATCGCCTTCTCCCGTATACCCTCCCCAGCCCGGCTGCTGCGCCAGAAGCTCTCGGGGAGTCAGCGACTTCAGCAACACACTTCCGGAGGCCAGTAGGGTAGAGTTCAGAAAATCGCGGCGGCAGATTCGCGCATTCATTCCCAGGGTGCGGTCAGCGGTCTCGGCCGCAGCCTTTCTTTTAGGCGTGGTCTTTCTTCTCATTGCTCCTCCCTTGTTCACACGGGCCATCAGCCGGCTGAGTGGAAAGCAACACCGAAAGCTAGCATAGGATAGTAAGAACGCAACAAGAATCCCACGCGGCGAGTAGGTCGGACCTGTCCTTCAGGTTCGTGGGTTTTTGCTATCGATGGGGAACAAACCGCGGACCTGTTTCGTAGCGCGGTCCCCCGGTTTTGGGGTCCGCGGCTCTTCATCTGAAAAATCTACAAAGCCTAAACCCAGGCGGCGGCTTCTCCACGATACATTCGCTCAATGGGCGCACAAAGAACCGCGGACCTCAACGGCGGAGGTCCGCGCTACGCAGTTACCGCCTTGGCAGCGGGGACCCGTGCGGGAAGGATATGAGATCGAGAATTGGAAAGGCGGTAGCTGCTGCTACCGCAGTCCAAGACGCTGCGCGTCCGCACTCTGCGGCCAATCATTCGTACCGCAACGCCACCATGGGATCGACTTTCGTCGCCCGGCGGGCGGGAAGGTAGGCAGCGACGGCTCCCACGGCAAGCATGAACAGGGCTGCCAAGGCCAGAGTGAGCGGATCGGTGGGCTTCAGCCCGTAGAGTTCACTCCGGATCAGCCGCGTCGAGGCCACGGCTGCAAGCAGGCCGACCACCGTGCCCGCGGCCACCAGCACCACCGACTGCCGCAAGACCATCAGGAGTATTTGTCTCCGGTGCGCGCCCAAAGCCATGCGAATACCGATTTCATGAGTTCTTCGCGCCACGGAATAGGCCGTCAATCCATAGAGGCCAATGGTCGCCAGGGCCAGGGCGAGAACGCCGAAGAAGGAGCAGAGTTTCGCGAGCAGCCGCTCCTGCGTTAAAGCTTCCGCCATCATTTGAGTTTGCGTCTTCACATCGGCCAACGCCAAACTTGAATCGATTCCGCGGATGGCGCCTCGCACCGCGGAGGTTAAGGCCAGGGGATCCCCCACGCTGCGAACTTCAAAATGCATGGCGCCCGCCCCTCCCTCCTGCTGCGTGTAGGGAAGATACGCGGTCCGGGAATCAGTGCTTCTAAGGCTCCGGTACTTGAAATTCCGAACCACACCGACAATCTCCATGGCCTTCTTCGGATCATAAGTTTCACCCTCGCTGAAACGTCTGCCGACAGGATTCGAGTCGCCAAAATAGAAGTGCGCAAGGTTTTCGTTTACGAGGGCAACCTTTGGAGAGTTCGCGGTGTCGCGATCATCGATGCTCCGGCCTAGCACGAGCTTGACATCCATCGTCCGGCAGAAATCCGCACCGACGTATTGGGCTTCGATGTTTCTTCCCTGACCCGGCTTAGGCTGGTAGCCCTCAGGGGAGATTGGCCAGTCACTCCCCCAACCGGTAAGGAGGCCCGATTCAGAAAGTGTGACCGCTTGGACTCCCGGCAGGTACCGTAAACGGTCACGCACATTGGCAAAGAGATCCACCGCTCGTTGGCCCTCATAGCCGCTTTTTGTGGGATCGAGAGTGAAGACGAGCAGGTTTTGGGGATTGAAGCCGAGATCCTGATTTTCCAGGTTGGTGAGGGTTCGCACAAACAACCCGGCCCCGACGAGGAGTAAGAGGCTGAGCCCCACCTGAAGAACCACCAGTGCCTTTCCTCCCCGCAGACGACTTCCTACCCCCGCAATGGCGCCGGCAGTTTCTTTCAAGCTGGACGCCACATCAATCCGGGTGGCGCGCATGGCCGGTGCAAGACCGAACAGAATTCCCGTGAATACTGAGACCCCCGCCGAGAAGCCGAGCACCGCCAGGTCCGGGCGTATCTTCGAGCCCCTGCCGTCAGCGTGCCCCCCGACATCATGAGCAGAAGCGCACGACTCCCCCAGTAGGCAAGAAGGAATCCTGCCGCGCCTCCGATCACTGAAAGCAGGAGGCTCTCCGTGAGGAGTTGTCGAATTAGCCGGAAGCGTGAGGCGCCAAGGGTTAGTCGAACTCCAATCTCCCGGTGGCGGGCCGCCGCGCGGGCGAGCAGCAGCGTGGCGATGTTCGCGCACGCAATCAGGAGAACAAGGCTGACGACGGTCATCAGGACCAGCAGGGGCTTGGAGTACTCCCAGCGTAACGTATCAAGGCCCCGACTTACGGGTAGGAATTCAACCTGGGGCGCTTCGTTGGGTTTGAAAGGCGTCTTCGCGACGGACGCGGCACTTTGGAGAAACGGCACCTGAGCTGCACTGAGCGCTTGCTGTTCGGTGACTCCGGGCTGGAGACGCGCCAGGACCATCACCCACCACCAGTCCGGCGTCGTCCACATTTTGCGACTCGTGGGGGGCGCCAACCCCCAAGGGCCAATCCCCGCCTCCTGTACCATCGGAACCCAAATGTCGGGTGCGTGCCCGGGTTGGACGCCAAAGAATTCAGGTGGCGCAACGCCTACCACCGTGAATGCGACGGAGTTGATGAAGACCGCCTTCCCAACTGCCGAAGGATTACGCCCGAATCGTCGCGTCCAATAGCTGTAGCTGATTACAGCCGCTCGTGGGGCGCTTTCTTTCAGGTCTGTATCGGTAATCATGCGGCCCAATACCGGCAAGACCCCCAAACCCGAAAAATAATCGCCCGTGACCATGGCTCCGTCCGCCATGCTTGCCTGGCCGTCAACGCTTACATTAAGACTTTCGCTGGTCCATCCAAGCGGCACGAATCCGAACACGTTGGAGAATGCTTGCTTTTGCGCACGGAGCTGTTCGATGAGAGGAAAGGCAAACGACACGCCTACCTGACGCCCCTGGGCATCTAACATGCCAAACCCGCTATTGTTAATGTCAAAAGACCTGCTCGGGTTCCACCAACACAGCAGGACAAGTTGTTGGGGATCTCGCACCGGCAGCAGTTTAAACATCACGGCATTGACCAAAGTGAAAACAGCGGTGTTCGCGCCGATACAGAGAGCCATGGTGAGGACCACCGCAGCCGTGAAACCGCGATTTCGCTTGAGTTGGCAGAGGCTATAGCGAAGATCTTGCCAGAATGTTTCGACGATGGCTTCCCACCCGCTGCTGCGGATTTCTTCCTTCACTGCGTCCAGGCTGCCCATTTCCACGCGCGCGGCGCGCCGGGCATCGGCCTGGCTCATTCCCGAGCGCATTTTCTCTTTAGCCGCGTCGTCCAGAAAACCGCGCAACTCTTCGTCCATCTCCTGTTCCACTTCTTGCTTATGGAACAGCGCGCGCAAGCCGGCGATGAACTTTCCCAGGAGTGGCATGAAGGGTCTCCTCATTGCCGATTTTCGATTGTCGATTGCCGATTGAAAAACGGCACGAGTCGCGGCTGCCGTTCAATCGACAGTTACTCATACCTCAGCGCCACCATGGGATCGACCTTCGTCGCCCGGCGGGCGGGGATATAGCCCGCGAAGACGGCTATGGCTGCGAGCAATACTGTCGCAGCCGTCATCGTTGATGGGTCTGTAGGATTCACCCCGTAAAGCTGGCTCGAAATAAGTCGCGTCGCAGCGAAAGCCATCGGCAGACCAATCGCCACTCCGATACCAACCAGCGCCAGCGACTCGCGAAGGACCATCCAGAGCACCCGCCTACGATGAGCCCCCAGAGCCATCCGGATGCCGATTTCGTTGGTTCGTCGAGCTACCCCGTAAGCCTGGACGCCGTAGAGCCCCACGCAGGCCAGCACAAGCGCAAGGATGCCGAATAAACTTGAAAGCCTCGCAATCAAGTACTCTTTATTGAGACGATCTTTCACCTGTTCGCTCAGAGTGTGGATGCTCGTCACAGGCAAGTTCTTGTCCACGTCTTGAATGACGCGGCGCACCGACCCTGCGGTGCTTGTCGAGTCGGCTGTCGTGCGAATCTCTAAATAAGCGGCATAGGAAGCTGGACCCTCTGCCTGCGCCAACGGCAAGAAGGCGACTGGCCAATAGTCCTGCCGGGGGTCATTGAACTTGAAATTCTTGACTACGCCCACGATTTCGATCTCGAAGGCCTTGGCGGGAACATCCATTGAAAATCTGTGGCCAATGGGGGTTTGGTTGGCCAGGTAATGCTGGGCGAAGCTCTCGTTAACCACCGCGACCTTCGGCGCGCCTTTCGCGTCGCCCGGGCCGATGTCACGACCCAACATCAACGTCATCCCTTCAGTCTCCGCATAGTTCGGCCCTACCCAAACCCATTGGCAGTCCGCGCCTTCATTGTGTGGAGGGAAGTAGCCCTGAACGGAGATCTGCCCGGACCAGTTGTCGCTGCTCATGGGACTGTAAAGTGACAGACTCGCCACTCGCACACCCGGTAGGGTATCCATCCGGGCCAGGAGCGCTTGGTATAAGGGGTTGAGCTGATCCTGCTTGTAGCCGGCGATGCGGGGATCAATCCCTACCTCCAGCACGTGCTCCTGGTTAAAGCCAAAATTCTGCATCGCCAAGTTCCGCAACGTCCTGAGCAATAATCCTGCGCACACTAGCAATAGCAACGACAATGCCACCTGAGAAACCACCAGCGACTTTGACAGATTCCACTGTGATCTGGGAGATGCCCCCGACGTTCCACTCCTCAAAAAATTAGCCAGATCCACACGTGTAGCCCGGTAGGCAGGGACGAGCCCGAAAAGGATCCCTGTAAACAGGGAAACAGCGAAAGTGAAGCCTAAAACCCTCGGGTCTGGAGTGAGGTCAAGCGGAATGCTGCCGGTTCCGCCTTCCACCATCTTAAGAAGTACCATTACGCCCCAGGTTGAAAAGAGCACCCCCACAGTGCCTCCCAACAATCCCAGCAGGACGCTCTCAGTAAGCAACTGCCGCAGCAAGCGGTTTCGGCTCGCCCCCACGGCCAGCCGCATGGAGATTTCCCTCCGCCTGGCCGCGCCGCGAGAAAGCAGGATATTGGCAACGTTGGCGCAGGCAATCAACAGCACGAGCGCCACGACGGCCATCAGGATGTGAAGCGGGCGCGAGTAGAGGAAGCGTAACTCCGAAACTCCGCTGACGCCGGGATTCAGTTTGATGTAGGAGCCATGAATCCTGCGTCCCTCTTCGGCTGAAGGACGAGGACCTGCTCGCTCCGTCAGGAACTGGCGAAAGACAACATCAACGCTGGCCTGTGCCTGCTGCATGTTGACCCCTGGTTTGAGCCGGGCGACGAGATTGAGCCAGTTGACTTCAGAGTCTTTCAAGAGTGATCCCCGGTCCGGCATCAATCGGGGCTGCAGGGTCACGGGAAGCCAAAAATCTGCCAGGGGGCTTTCAACACTTTCTCCGAAAAACTCGGGCGGCGTCACACCGGCCAGGGTCAGCAAGATGCCGTTCACATTGAGCACTCCGCCGATAACTGACCGGTCATTATTGAATCGGCGCGTCCAATAGGAGTAGCTGATGACCGCGGTGGGAGCCGCCTCGGGCCGATCATCCTCCGGAGTCAGCACTCGTCCAAGCACGGCCCGAACGCCTAGGACAGAGAAGTAGTTTCCTGAAACCAACCTTCCCCATGCCAACTGTGCCGGCTCGTTCTCTCCTAGGCCTTGCACACGGAAGTCAAGTCGGTCCAACACAGTTCGGAATGCGGCGACCCCTTCAAAGGGTGCACCGTTGTCGCGCAGGTGTTCGTAGAGAGGATAAGAGAAGATGTCGTAATGACCTTGACCAATACCTACGAAACCGCGAGTGCCGCCGTCACTGTAGAGGACAAGCTGCTTGGGCGTGTCAACCGGTAAGGACTTGAACATGAGGGCGTCAATCAGCGTGAAAATCGCTGTGTTCGCACCGATCCCGAGGGCCAGGGTGATGACCACCACTGCAGTAAAACCGGGATTCTTCCGCAGAACGCGAAAGCCGAAGCGAAGGTCCTGTAGGAGCTTTTCCAGTGTCGCTTCCCACCCGCTGCTGCGGATTTCTTCTTTCACCGCGTCCAGGCTGCCCATCTCCACGCGCGCGGCGCGCCGCGCTTCTTCCTGGCTCATCCCCGAGCGCATTTTCTCTTTAGCCGCGGCGTCCAGAAAACCGCGCAGTTCCTCGTCCATCTCCTGTTCCACTTCTTGCTTATGGAACAGCGCCCGCAAGCCGCCGATGAACTTTCCCAGGAGTGGCATGAAGGGTCACCTCATTGCCGATTTTCGATTGTCGATTGTCGATTCAATAACGGCACGAGTCGCGGTGGCCGTTCAATCGACAATCGGCAATCATCAATCGACCATCGGCCATCCTCAATCGACAATCTCCATGATTCTTGTAATAGCCGCGAGCTGTCTTCCCCACTCCTCGGTCTCGGCTTTCAGTTGCTTGCGGCCGCGCTCCGTGAGCTGGTAGTACTTGGCCCGCCGATTGTTCTCCGTCGGCCGCCACCCCGGCTTGATCCATCCCTCCCGCTCCAGGCGCCGGAAGGCCGGAAACAACGACCCCGGATTGACACGAAACACTCCCTTGCTGATCTGCTCGATGCGCAGGGCGATGCCGTAGCCATGCCGGGGCTCGAGCTGCAGGGTTTTCAGAATGAGCATGTCCAGGGTGCCCTGGACCAGGTCGGCGGCTCTCGCGGTCATGGATCTCTCCTCTAGGGAATCGAGATGAGAGTACTCCCTTCCTCTAGATTGTCAAGAGGACAGATTGTCAGGGGGAAGGCAGAGGCGGCGTCGAGGGTCTACGATGAACGCGCCGCGGCGCGAGGCGCCCTTGACCCCACTACCAGCTCGCGGAGGCATTCGCTTAAGTGGTGCAGGAAGAACCCTCAAAGCGCTGGCGGATAGAGACCAAACGCTTCCTCAACTTCGCGGATGCGCTGGCGGCGGGAGTGATTCAGGTTTAGCACCTTTATGTGGGATTATGTGTTCAACGTGGAAGGTGGCGCCCTGGAGGCTCTCGTGCATCAGGCAGTATTGGCACCGCCCGCCAGTGCGTGCCCGAACTGTGCGCGACAGTTCTTCCGGGACGCTCATTATGGCTGCTTGCCGAGAATCTGCAATGCCTCGCCGCGGACGAGCGACAGTCGCTCGCTCAATTCAACCAATGCCTCCAGCTCTTCCCTTTCAGATTCCTGCAAAAGCCCTTCGTTGTTGCGGTCCATTAGTTCCTGAAGACGATGGTCCGTCTTCGACGGAAAACGCAGATTTCCAACAGCCTCTATCCAATCAACCGGTGCGGCAATTGTTGAATTCACGTGATCATCTTAAGACACCAAGGCATCGCTGTCAACGGCGGGTGAAATCTCAACGCGAAAAGCCATGTCGCTTCCGGAGCCGTCGCTCCGCCTCTGGGAGGGGTATTCCTTCACCGCGTTCGAACTCTTCCATCCCTTGACGTATCGCGGCTACCCTCTCGGCACGCTTCGAGCCGGTCGAGCAACCCCTGATAGCTGCGGGCATCCTGGACGATGAGTTCAGCCCGGCCATTGACCGTTAGAACCAGGGGGGTCTTCTTCGCTTTAAGCCGCCCGACGTACCCCTTGAGATTGCGCTGAAACTCTGTCACCGAACGAACATCCCGAAGGTCGATCATACTCTGCCTCCACGCTACAACATGCTTTAAGCAGATAATTACATGTTTTATGCGGGCCTGTCAAGCACCCTCGCCAAATTCCGAAATCGCAGGTGCTGTAAACCGGCGTAGCAATCTGTTTCGTAGCGCGGTCCCCCGGTTTTGGGGTCCGCGGCTCTTCATTTGAAAAATCCACAAAGCCTAAACCCAGGCGGCCTCTTTGCCCCGGTACATTCGCTCAAATGGCGCACGAAGAACCGCGGACCTCAACGGCGGAGGTCCGCGCTACAAAGCAGACAGAAGCTGCTTCACGGCGCGCTGGCCCTCCATGATGGCCCGATCGTGACCACTGTCTCCCGTCAGGTCCGTGTTGGCAAAAGCAATCCTGCCAAAAGGCGCGTTGCGCAGGATGTCGGAGGGAGCGGGTTTCCCCTCTTTTCCGTAGATAAACCCCGGTTGGGGGACTATGAAGTGGTGCCCCCACCGGTTCAGGATAATCCCCGCAATATCCCGCCGCGCGTCGAATCCGGACATCGAAAACATCTCCGTAAATTGTTCGCGAATATTCCGCTCGAAATCGCGAAACGACGTGGAGAGCAGCTCCGCGCGGCCTTTGCTGCACTGCTCGGCGAGCGGCAAGCCCGGATAATGGAAGGGCACAATCACCGACAAGACGGTGGGAGAGTCCGGCCCGATCGTTGGCTTATCGGAGCCAAAGGTGGCGATAGTTCGCACTTCCGTCCAGAAGCCGAAACCTTCGAACCAGCGCCCGCCGGAAAGCCCCAGTTTGTGAAGGAAACGCCAGTTGCGCACCGCCACGTTGGCCACCACGCTCGCCGAGTAGTTGAATTGGTTATAGGCCTCACGATGGGTGGCCGGCAGGTCGCGCACCACGTGTTTGGTAATCCAGCCGCCACCCGCCATCACCACGGCGCGGGCCTTCAGGCGATAAACTTTGCCGTCGCGAATATAGGTGACGCGAACCAAGGAGGACTTCTGGGGCTCGCCTTCGTGCTCGACGGCGACGGCTGTCGACTTCAAGCGGATGCGAACCTGATTGGCAGAGCGATCCAGCGCAGCAAAGTTCACGCGATTGCGGCAAACCGCTTCCAGCGTGCGCGGTCCGGGAATCGATTCCGGCAGGAGTGTCTTGACAATGTGCCGCGTGAAACCCGTATTCCCACCGGGAAAACTAAGGCGCGTCTGGCGATCGCCCGCACCATACAGCGCGTAATGAAAACCCGTGACGGCATCAGGTCCTAAACCAATGGCGGCCGCCGAATGGGGAGCGAGAAACAAACGGAGAAATTCGCGGCTGATGCCGTGACGCTCCATGAGCACATCCTCAGCCGTGAGGGTGTCAAAGTGGCGCAACTCCGCCGTGCTATCATGCCGGGGTGAATTGTGGTACTCAATCACCGCCTTGATGTATTTGGCGAAATCAGACCGCATTTCAGCCGACAAGGGAAGTTGGTCCAAATTGTTCCAGGGATCAACAATCCACTTTCCCGGCCGCTGGCCGAACTTGGGACCGAAGTAAAAACCGAAGTTGGGGGGCGACGGCAAATTGCGGGCGAAGTAGTAACCGGTGTGGCTGAGCGGCATCGCCGGTGGAGGACCGCCCCACTCCTGGTATTTGAACTGGCTCGGATCTACACCCACGCGCGTGTAGAACTCTTCGATCTGCTTCGGTTGAGGCATCCAGAAAAAGTTCGACCCTTGCGGCGCAATCAGCCGCTGACCATCCACGACGAATTCGTTCCGCCGCGCCTGGCCGCCGAAAATGGGGTGGTTTTCGAGCACCAGACAGGTCTGCTTGGGCTGCGCCTGGTCCTTAAAGTACAACGCCGAGGCCAGGCCGCTGATTCCACCGCCCACCACCACCAGGTCAAACACCTCGCCCGTGTCCACCACCGCCGTCGAAGGAGAATCGAAAACCCCGTCCCGCACCGCATGCGCCGCCAGCATCACCTCTTCCGTGTTCCCGTTGGCACCCGCGTAATCGCCTTCTCCGGTGTACCCTCCCCAGCCCGGCTGCTGCGCCAGGAGCTCGAGCGGGGTCAGCGATTCGAGCAACACACTTCCCGAAGCGAGTAGCGCCGAGTTCAGGAAATCGCGGCGGCAGATCCGCGCGTTCATGCCCAGTGTGCGGTCATTCGTCAGGTTTCCGATCTGCCCCTCGCGCTTTTTAGATTTTGCTGGGGCCCGGGATTCGCTAGACCTCGCCTTCATGCTTCATCCTCCACAAATTCCCTATTCCTATCCGCTGAATCGTAACCTCTAACGCCGGGATATCCAATGAATTTCCCTTGCTGGGAACGGCAACAGTTTGAGAGGGAGCTGGCGACGACTGCTTTCGCTTGGTTGCAGCTCCGCCGCGCTTTGCTACCGGCTCTTGCCTCTGCCACGCGGCCGGAATTGGCGTATGAATCGGAGGGAGGAAATCTGCACATCCGGTTTGACGTAAGGCTAGCAGGCTGGGCTCGACATCGCGGATTCTCCTAATTTAGCCTTGCAAACCCCGACTTTTTGTCGGCGTGAGATTGTCCCAGATGTTGCTCTCCGAGGGCCGTAGAGGGCGTTGTCCCACCATAATTCCCAACCTCACACATTTTGCCCATCAGTTTTCATTTCCGGCTCGGCCGCGCTGCGCTTGCTTCGACACCACTCATCGCCACAGTTTCCCTAGCCCCATCCTCCCACAAAACCTTCCCTTCACCCGCGCCCAACAAAAGGCATCGTGGTAGCCATCACAGTCATGAACAGCGCATTGGCATCCAGCGGTAGGCTTGCCATATACAAGACCGCCTCGGTCACATGCCGCACATCCTTGCGAGGCTCGACCATGATTGTTCCGTCCGCCTGCGGCACTCCGGCGGCCATCCGCTCGATCATTTCGGTGACGGCGTTGCCAATGTCGATCTGGCGGCAAGCGATGTCGTGCTTGCGACTTTCTGGCATGGGTTACAGAAGAGAAAACGCCCTTTGTTTGCTTCAGAAGTGTGCGAATTGACACAGGCCGCGGTAGATTTCCTCAAACTTTTGCTTCTCTTGAAAGCCCCCTACTCCCGTAACTTATTGATGTCATGGCGTCAACCCTAATGTTATACGGAAATCCCTCTCGGCACGGTACTTGCCATCTCGGGGGTGGGCGGAGTGCCGATCGAAGTCCGAGTGGCTTGCGGAACCAGCGATTAAAGCCTTGGAATTACGCCGATAGTAGCCTTGGAATGTCACACCCCAGAGTCGCAAATATGGGCGCAGGACTGAAACTTGTCGACCGCGACTGGCTGAACACCAATTTCCCATGCATGATGGCCTGTCCTGCGCACACGAATGCCGGCCGCTACGTCGCGCTGATCTCCGAGGGCCGTTTCGAGGAAGCCTACTTTTTCGCTCGTAATCCCAATCCCTTGGCGAGCAGTTGCGGCCGAGTCTGCGCCCACCCTTGCGAAACCGCTTGCCGTCGCGGGGAGATTGACAAGCCCATCGCCATTCGCGCTCTCAAGCGTTTTCTGACGGAACGGTACGGGCCGGAATCGCCGCATCCCATCGAAGTCAATCGCGCGCCCAGTCGGAAATTGCCGCACAAGGTTGCCGTCATTGGTGGCGGACCAGCGGGCCTTTCCGCTGCGCACGACCTAGCACTCATGGGTTATTCGGTGACGATTTTCGAAGCCACCTCCGAGGTGGGAGGAATGCTTCAACAGGGCGTTCCGGAATTTCGTCACCCGCGAAATGTGGTTGAAGCGCAGGTGCGGGAAATTCTGGCCACGGGCGACATCACCCTGCGACTCAATCAGGCTGCCGGGCGTGATTTCAGTGTGAACGATTTGCGCCGCCAGGGTTTTGATGCAGTCCTGATCAGTGTTGGTGCGCAGCGTGGCAATGGGTTATCGATTCCTGGCGTAGATTTACAAGGGGTGCATATCGGCATCGAGTTCCTCCGCAAGGTTAACGCCGGGTGCCATTTTCCGATCGGCAAGAATGTCATTGTGATTGGCGGGGGCGATACGGCATTTGACGTGGGACTACGGTCGCTACGGGCCTGGGAGCGCAACAACTGGGACATGTCCCAGGTCGCAGGCCCTGGCGAAAACGTCGCGACAGCGGTCACAATGTCCAGCAATTCCGCCTCTGCTCCCCCCCGCCAGCAGGCCGCAGGTTCGCATTGTCTGCCTGGAGCAAAGGGACGAAATGCCTGCCTCCGCCGAGGAGATCGAGGTGGCCGAGGCGCAGGGCATCGCGATTCTTCCCGGCCTTGGCCCCAAGCGCATTCTGGGACGAGACGGCAAGGTTTTGGGTCTGGAGACGCTCCGGAACCCAGCGCGTTTTTGACCAACCACGGCCGCTTCAATCCCACCTTTTACGAGGGCAGTGAGAATCAGCTCGAATGCGACACGGTAATCCTCGCCATCGGCCAAACGCCCCAGCTTGATTTTCTGCGCCCTGAAGATGGTGTGGAGATTTCCGCGCGCGGTGTGATCGTAGTGAACCCTGAAACCCTGATGACGACCGCGCCCGGGGTTTTTGCGGGTGGTGACTGCGCCTTCGGCCCGCGGCTTCTCATCGACGGCATTGGAGACGGCAAGCGCGCGGCCATCGCCATCGACGAATACCTGACCGGGCGCCGCCACGCGGAGCCGCAGATCGAAGTCGAAACCGTGAAGCGCCACAAGATGCCGCCGGGTTTCATGAACATCCCGCGCCAGCCCGTTCCCATGCTCCCCCCGGCCGAGCGCAAGGGCACGGCGGAAATTGAAATCGGTTATGACGAGCGCACCGCGCGCGCCGAAGCCAGCCGCTGCCTGCGCTGTTGGATTAACACGGTCTTCGATGGCAACGGAGTCGATGGGTCGCGCTGCACGCTGTGCGGCGGTTGCGTGGATGTTTGCCCGGAGGATTGCCTGCAACTCGTCTCACTCGACCGAGTCGAATTCCCCGCGGGCACGGTCGAAGCTCTCCAGAACAATCGGCATCTGCTGGGAGTCGAATTGAACGACGTGGCCGCGGAGGAATTGGGAGTCATCGCGGGCTCCATCATGCTCAAGGACGAAACCCGCTGCATCCGCTGTGGCCTCTGCGCGGAGCGCTGCCCGGTGAAAACCATCACCATGGAAGCCTACGAGTTGCGGTCGGTAAATCCCACCGGATTGATTCCGGTCCAAGCCCTGGATGTCACGTCCGCCGGCTCGAATAGAGCGACATGAGGTTCTATGTTCGAAGATGAAAAGAAGCCCGAGTCACAGACTGAAATAGGACGCCGCCAATTTTTCATCCGAGTCGGCCTGACGTCCGTCGCGGTCTCGAGCCTGGGCACGGCGGTGCTCGCCTACAAGTTTCTTTCACCGAGCGTACTCTACGAGCCGTCACCCATCGTGAACGCCGGCAAGCCCGACCATTACCCCGCGGATTCGGTGACGTTTGACCCGGCAGCCGCCATCTATGTGGTGCACGAAAAGGAAGGCCTCTTTGCGGTCAGGGCGGTGTGCAGTCACCTGGCCTGTGTGACCGTCTGGAAGCCCGAACTCGGAGTCATCGCCTGCCCGTGCCATGGCAGCCAGTTTACGCGTGAGGGAACCAAGATCGCGGGCCCAGCGGCGGCGCCCTTGCCGTGGCTTCAGATGTGGCTAAGCGACCAGGGCGATCTGATGGTTGACCGCTCCATCCTCCTATCGGGAAAACGGTACGTGAAGGTCTGAGATGGAAAGTGGAAAGCAGCGAGCGCCTTTTGCGAGTCCCGGCAAAGTCGGGATAGGCGCAGGCGCCGAAGGGCATAACCACCTCGGCGCTTAAGGAGCCACCGGTAACCACCCCGGCGCTCTGAGCGCCACCCCTCCTAAATCAGGAGGGGAGCCTTTACGGAACTCCCCTCCTCAGATGAGGAGGGGTGGCGCGCCGAGCCCCGATAGCGCGTTTTTTCCAAATTGATTATCGGGGCCGGGCGACGGGGTGGTGTTGAGCAAGAAATAAAGGGGTGGTGCTGACAAGGTGACCAAGAAGACGCGGTACTAATTTTATGAATCTGCGCGAAACCAGGTTTGGGCGTTCAATCTTCCGCAGTGGTAGCGGCCCCGGCGATCTCCACAGCGCGCTGGTGATCCAGCAAAACGTTTTCCTTCACCTGTTTTCCACCAAGGTGCGGCGGCGCGCGCTGGATTTCGGCGTTACGTGGTATCTGGGCGCGCTCACCTTCGGGACCTTCCTGGTTCTGGTAATCACCGGAATCCCGTTGATGCTCTATTACCACCCCTCGGTCCCGCAGGCTTACGCCGACATGAAGGATATTGAGTTCGTCGTCGCCGCGGGAATGTTTCTGCGCAATCTGCACCGCTGGTCAGCGCACGCCATGGTTTTCCTGGTGTTTGCCCACATGGCGAAGGTTTTCTATCGCGGCGCTTATCGGCCCCCTCGCGAATTCAATTGGGTGGTTGGTGTCATGCTCCTGGTCACCACCCTGCTGCTCAGCTACACGGGATACCTGCTGCCCTGGGATCAATTGGCCTTCTGGGCCGTGACGGTAGGGACCAGCCTAGCCTCATCCGTTCCGCTGGTCGGCAGCAAGCTCCGATTTCTGCTGTTGGGCGGAAACGTGGTGAACTCCAATGCCCTGCTGCGGTTTTACGTCCTGCATTGCTTCATCCTGCCCTTGGCGGCGGTAGTCTTCATCGCCATTCATTTCTGGCGGATTCGCAAAGACGGCGGGTTGTACCTGGAGAGGAGCGATCCAGAATGAGCAAGCAGTTCAAGGCTGAGATCGATTCCGACGCACGTAAAGCCCCGATGCGGGTGGTCTTCCTCACGCCGCGCACCTCGACCGCCGTCAAGACGGAAGCCGAACCGGAAATGATGACTTATCCCGAGGCGTTTTTTCGCCTCAGCGTGGCGATCGAAATCCTGGTCATCGTTCTAGTCGCGATTTCGCTCCTCTGGAACGCGCCGCTCGAGCAGCTCGCCGACCCCTTGCACACTCCGAACCCCGCGAAAGCTCCCTGGTACTTCCTGGGTTTGCAGGAACTTCTGCATTATTTCCCTCCCGTGGTCGCTGGCGTACTCATCCCCGGTCTGGTGATCGTAGCCTTGATCGTCCTTCCCTACTTCGCTGTCAATCTTCGCGGTGAAGGCCTTTGGGCGCGCGATAAGGCTCGGCGTGTGCGCATTCTGGGAGGGGTACTTGTAGTGCTCTCCGTGCTTCTTTTGGTGTTCCAAGCCTTTCCCGTGCTGGTGCCGACCCTGGTGATTGCGGGCTTCATGCTCCATGCGGCGGGTTCGGTGGAGTCCCCTGCATCGGGCTTCGAGCGGTGGCTCGCTTCGAAACCGCTATCGTTCTGGATCATGACGTGGTTTCTGGTGCAACTTGCGGTGCTCACTGCCATCGGCACATTTTTCCGTGGCCCGGACTGGTCCTGGGTCTGGCCCTGGAGGAGTTGAGTGAAAATCCGGCAACAACTCAGTGCGCTTGGGCGTTTATTCTTCGGCGACAGCGCGCGCGCCTTTGGTTCCGTCAGCCTCCTGCTTCTAGTGGCTTTTGCCGTGGGCGCTGTCAAAGACCTCTTCAGCCCCTGGCGGGTTTATCAAGACCAATACCTGCGCCTGGTGCGAGGACGCCCCGATTCAGCAGAGTTGCAGAAGCATTTCCAAAAGGGACTCCAGCAAATCTGGTTGCCGGAGCAGGACGTTGTTGACCGCTGCACCACCTGCCATGTGGCGCTTCAGGAAACCAGCCTGGCAAATGCCTCGGCTGAGCCCTTTCGGCCCCACCCGCCGATTCCCCACACGCTCACGGAATTCGGTTGTGTCGCTTGCCACCGCGGACAAGGTAGCGCCACCACAGTCGATGCTGCGCATGGCAGAACGCCTGGATGGGACCAGCCGCTACTCCCCGCGAAGTATCTGGAAGCCTCCTGCGGCCAGTGTCACCTCGCAGCCTTGCCCGGTACGCCTCGATTGAACCTGGGGCGACTGCTGCTGGCCCAGAATGGCTGTGTGCATTGCCACGTGGTGAAGCAGCCGGACGGCACCACGCTGGCCGGAACCGATAGTCCTCCCCCGCTCCTGCACGTTGCCGACAAGACCACGCGGGAATGGATCTACGCCTGGATCAAAAATCCGCAGGCTTATTCCGATACCGCCACCATGCCCAATCTTCTGCTCAGCGATGCGGATGCGCTGGACCTTTCGGCTTTCCTGATCGCACAGAGCACGCCCCTGGCGAATCCCCCGGGAGTGCCAAAAGTTCAAGGGCCGGAAGCGATCGAAGAGGGCGCAAAAATTTATGGTGAAGCGTTTTGCGCATCCTGCCATGCCCTGCGCAACACCATCCAAAGCGTTACCGGCCAGTTGGCGCGGCGCAACATGGGGCCTGACGTGACCCACATCGGCTCAAAAGCCAAGGCGTCCTGGATTGAATCGTGGGTGAGCGATCCCACGGCTTACAATCCTGCCACCACCATGCCGCACTACCGTTTCAAGGCGGAGCAGATTGCCTACTTGAAGGCATACCTGGAATCCAGGACCGACCCCAATTTCCCAGTCAAAGTGCGTCTCCCCGAAGCCACCCCGAGCCAGATCGCCCATGGACGAATATTGGTAATGGAACGTGGATGCGCCTCCTGCCACGAAATTAACGGCATCAAGAAGCCGGAAGGGTTTGCGCCGGAACTGAGCCGCGTGGGCAGCAGGCCGCTAATCCAGATTGCTTTTGCCCCCGGCGTGCCTCACACCCTGCCGAATTATATTGCCGACAAGATTCGCAACCCGCGCGCCTTCGCGCCTACCCTCAAGATGCCACGCTTCAAGGTTACAGACGAGCAGATCGATGCGCTCGCGACTGCGCTGCTGGCGCTTACTGACCGCGCGCAGACGCAGCCTGCGGCTTTTCGTTTCGTTTCCGCACCACTCGCCAAACCCCTGGGGCGCGCCAGCCAGAATATCAACGATATGCGTTGCTTCAGTTGCCATCCCAATAAGGGAGTAGAGGGATTTATAGCGCGCGACCTGACCTGGGAAGGCAGCGTGGTTTCCGCAGATTGGCTGGAAGATTTTCTGCGCAACCCTACGCGCTGTGGGGCGCGTTCTTACGGCGCACCGGCTGCTGCACCCGCTGGAGCGGGTGCGGGTCACCCTAGTTCCCGCTGATTAATCCGCCACGTAATCGGAAAGAAGTGTAGCGCGGACCTCCGCCGTTGAGGTCCGGGGTTCTTCGTGCGCCCCGTGAGCGAACGTATTGTGGCGAAGAAACCGCCGCACGTAATTAGGATTTGTGGATTTTTGAATTGAAGGGCCGCGGACCATCAAAAAACGGGGGACCGCGCTACGAACCTGGTCGCGACTCTTCGTGCCCGCTGACGTTCCCCGGTACTTGAGATTTGCGGGTTTTCCAAAGGACAGGCTACCCGCTATAAGGGAAAGCACATAGGCGCTCATAGAACCCCCTGACCACACCCAAGGGTGATGGTCGCGATTGAGAGCGTCGCTCGATATTATTAAGTGTGTCGATGTCGGGCACTTCCCCTGCCACAACCAGGACCCTCCCGACCAAGATACCCTGGAGTTGTGTCACTTTGGAGGACCCGGGTTTGGGGGGCTCAACGTCACAGAAGAGATTGAAGAGCACGCGGTCGAAGCTGTCGTGAGGGATATCACCGAGTTCCTTGGTGTTTCGTCCGGACACGATGGAGTCGTTCGGGTCGTAACGCAGGTACGTGAAGACGTTCCGGATAGCGTTTTTGTCCTCGGAAGAAAAGACTCTTCGGCAAGAGGTAGAAAGGCGCATAGGTAACTCCTAAACAATATGAAATGCATATCAATTGTGCCTATTGTTTGCCGACAGGCAGGTAATAATCAATTGGACTGAAGACCTATGGAGAACTAGCCCCAAGGATATAAAGGCACTATAACCTTCGACATAGGGTGCCGCCCCCTCACTCTCCCTCAACTTCTGGTTCCGAACCGCGGCGGTTGGAAACCTAGGGGCACACCCCGTTTACCGGAGATGCAGGAGGGCACGTTCTAATGCTGCGACAATGGCCGCGGTACGCCCGTTGACTCCCAACTTGTCCAGAATATGATTCACGTGAACTTTGACAGTCCCTTCCACATCGGCGACCACCTTCATATTGGCGCGCCGATTAATGAGCGCGCACAATCCTTCCCGCACGACCAGCCAAGGTAGCGGTTGCGGTAGGGATACCGGTTACCCGGTACCCCCCGCACGGATCCGTACGTGCGCTGGTTAGCGCATACGGCTCTTATCTCGGATGTGTGGCGGCGAACCGTTGGGATGGCCAAGGATGCACAACGTGCGGAGCAGGCAACCAGCAGGCCGCAAGCTTCCCCAGTCGGTCCCAGTTGAGGCGGTGGCGTTGACTGCGTTGACGCAGTTGTGTTCGCCACAGTCGGGTCAACCGTTCCCGAAAGATTCGCAGGCGGTCGAGGTTTCCCGGTACCGCGTGATAGTTGAAGTAGCCTTGCACGACCGACCGGAGCCATTTACCCGTATCCGCGATGGGATCGTGCCGACGCTGCCGGAGTTGTTGCTTGAGTTCCTGCAACTTCCCCCGCAGGCGCTTGCTGATCGTCTTCCGCTTCACGGTAAATTGCCCCCTCCGGTTCTTCCCGCTGATATGCGTGAAGCCCAGAAAGTCGAACGTCTCCGGCTTACCTTCTCCTCTCCGTTTCCGGTAAAGTTCGGCAAACGGCCCGAACTCGATCCGGCGCGTTTTGTCAGGATGCAGTTCCAATCCAAACTTCCCCACCCGCTCCCGGAAATCCTCCAGAAAGCGGTCGGCTTCCGTCTGCGATTGGAATCCAAGGACCGTATCGTCGGCATACCGCACCACGACCACGTCTCCCCGGGCGTGCTTCTTGCGCCACGCCTGCACCCACAGGTCAAAGACGTAGTGCAGATAGATATTCGCCAGCAGGGGCGAGACCACCGCCCCTTGTGGCGTACCCATCTCCGTCTCCGACCATTCGCCTTCCTCCCTCACCCCGGCTTTCAGCCATTTCTGGATGAGCCGGAGAATCCGGGGGTCGGCGACGCGATGCTGCACGAACTTGAGCATCCATTCGTGGGATATCGAATCGAAAAATCCACGAATGTCCGCGTCAAGAACGTAGTTCACGTGCTTCACCGTGAGCGCGTACGAGAGCGCGTCCAGCGCTTGATGCTGGCTGCATCCCGGTCGAAAGCCATACGAGAAGCCCAGAAAGTCTTCCTCGTAAATCGCCTTGAGGATGGTGACCACGGCCTGTTGGACGATCTTGTCCTCCAGTGCCGCAACCCCCAACGGACGTTGCCGCCCGTCGCCTTTCGGGATATACGCCCTTCGCGAGGGCTTCGCTCGGAATGCTCCGCGGTGGACCCGGCTGTGCAGATCGACGAGTCGACCTTCCAGCCCGCTTTCATACTCCTGCCACGTCATGCCGTCTACTCCCGGTGCAGCTTTTCGCTTCAAGGCGTAAAAGCTTTCCCGCAGCAGATCGACCGTTAAGTGGTGGAGCAAGGCCGTGAACTTCATCTCCCTGTGTTCCTTCGCGGCTTTCCGCACACCCGCGAGTCCCTGGGACACGCGTGCCCCGCTCTGTGTCGGGTGCGTGTTAGGCCAACGGGTGTTCTCCTTGATCAGCGGCCTTCCCTCCTCATTCTCCGCCAACGGCTTCCCGTCTTTGTTCAAATGATTCATCGGTACTGTTCCGCTGTCCGACTCCTCGAAAGCGTGCAGGCGGGCTGTACGGCCATCGCCTTTTCCCGCCGTCCGGCCACGATCTACGGCGGCCGGCGCCTCCGAGGTCTCCCGGTTCTCGTGCAGAAAGTGTCTAGGCGTGTCTGGGGTCTACGACTACGCAGGACTGTGCCGGAACTCGCGTTGGCGTCCCGGCCTCATGTTGCCTTCCGTTTAGTCTGAAAACGTCGGCGTCCTGATTGGACATTTTCGAAGCTCAATACCCAGCCCACCTATTCCCCTGTTTACGCTTCACCGTGCGCCTCACGACGCCCAGCGCAAAACTCGGGGCCGAGTGGATCGCTGCTCCTTCCTCGTGAGAAATTTTCATTCTCTGCTTTCTGCCGGTTTATCCCGGCGCACCGGACCTCCGCCGTTGAGGTCCGCGGTTCTTCGTGCGCCCCCTGAGCGAAGGTACCGTGGCGAAGAAACCAGCGTGGGGTGGCCGCCCGGGTTTAGGATTTGTGGATCTTTCATATGAAGCACCGCGGATCCCAAATACGGGGACCGCGCTACGCGTGCTACACTGCAGGTTGGGTAGTGGGTCAATTTGGATTGTTGTAGCAGCGGTCTCCGACCGCCGGTTTTTAGAATCAGTGAATTCGTCGATCAGAGATCGCCTCTACAGCAAAATGACCCACTACCGCAGGTTGACCAAGCTTGCGTCGCCGGGGTAACCTCAGGACGTGCAACAGCCGACCTCCCTTCGCACCATTCAGGTGGTGGACTACGATCCAGAGTGGCCGGATCTCTTTGTCGGGCTGCGCGAACGTATCTGGCCGAGTGTCAGTGATTTCGCCATGGGGATTGAGCACGTAGGAAGCACCTCCGTCCCGGGCCTGGCGGCCAAACCCGTCATCGACATCGACATCGTCGTCCCTTCGCGGCAGGAAATTCCGCTCGCCGTGACGCGCTTGGCGAAGCTCGGATATACGCACGTCGGAGATTTGGGGGTTCAAGACCGGGAAGCGTTTGACAATCCGCCCGGGAGTCCGGCGCACCATCTTTACGTTTGCCCGACTGAAAGTCTCGCGCTGCGCAACCACTTGGCGCTGCGTGACCACCTGCGCGCCCACCCGTCAGATGTTGCAACATACTCTGCCCTCAAAACGAAGCTGGCCCGAGAGTTCCCCCATGACATTGCGAGCTACATAGAAGGCAAGAGCGACTTTATCCTCTCAATTCTTGCCAAGAGGGGATTCTCGCCAGATTTTATAGACGCCCTACGCAAAGCCAATCGGAAATGAGCGAGAGTCGCGCGGACCTCCGCTGTTGAGGTCCGCGGTTCTTCCTTTGCCATTTGAGCGAACTTATCCTGGCGAAGAAGCGGCCGCCCATGGCCTAGATTTGCGGATTTTTCATATGAAGAACCGCGGGCCCCAAAAAACGGGGGACCGCGCTACGGTTGCTGCGGCCATAGTCCCCATTTGTTACCAATAGAGGACCGATTCGCGGAGGTCCGAGTCACCTTTAATATGGATTTCTATTTTTCATAGACGAACAAAATGGCGTTATTCCATCAGGACTTCGACTCCCAAAGAAAACCACTGGGAAGATGGCCACAAACCTGGTGAATTCCCGGACGAAAATGACGATTTGACTCCAACTACCAATATTTGTTATACATACCTTAGACAGTTTGGATGGTGGCTTTCCTGGGCACCCCCACAAATTGCCTAAGTTATTGAAAAGAGGTAGCTTAACAAAAGAGAGGGACACCTTGGCAACTTCGCGGAAGTCGACATCCCGAATAACTCGCGTGCAATCCCGGAGCGCGTCCCGCCCCGGGGCCAGATCACGTGACCGCGCACCCGCCCGGACAACCTCTATTTCCAGGGCCAAGGCTCGGAGCAAACGCCTGCGCCCCGTCAATCCAGAGAAGCGGCATATCGACACCCAATACATAGCACTGATTAAGAATTTCGAACTCGCCGTGCGGGCGTTTCAAAAACACAATTATCGCAAGGCGGCAGAGATTTTCGAAAAGCTGGTAAAAAGCGATACGCGCGAGGTGGCTGAACGGGCGCGAGTCCACTTGCATCTGTGCCGGCATAGAACGGGCCGTGCGGTGCCGGCCAAGTCGGCGGAAGACTACTACACGCTGGGCATTGCCTCTTTGAACGAACGCAAGCTGGAACTTGCCATCGAGCAACTGAGCAAGGCCGACAAGCTTAAGTCCAACCAGGACTACATCCGTTACGCTTTGGCGGCCGTGCAGGCGCTGCTGGGCAATGTGGACGTTGCCATCGAGCACCTTGAAGCTGCCATCACGCTGCGTCCTGAAAACCGCTTCCATGCGCGTCGTGATGAGGACCTCCACGGGCTGGCCGCTGATCCCCGCTTCCGGCGTCTGATCTATGCGGCAGGCGCTTAGGCCTCCTGCTGAACCCCGCCACGCCGAACTATCCCCAAGGAGGTGCATGGCACTTCTGGCCATGATTCGCCACGGACAGGCCCCCCTCACGTCTCGGCAGGTTGCCGGTACCCTGAAAGGTTGCAGCCCACAATGAAAGTCGTCGCCATCGGCGGAGGTACGGGCCTTTCGACGGTCCTGCGAGGACTCAAACACCACGTCGTTGAGCCCGCGCGCCCCGCCCAGTTTCGGCCGGAGATTGCTCGCCTCACCGCCATCGTTACGGTCACCGACGAGGGCGGAAGCTCCGGGCGCCTGCGCCGCGATTTCCGCATTCTGCCACCCGGGGACATCCGCAACTGCATGGTGGCGCTGGCCGAAGACGAACAACTCCTCACCAAACTCTTCAACTACCGCTTCGCCAGCGGCCACGGCCTGCGCGGTCACAGCCTGGGCAACCTCTTTCTGGCGGCGCTCACGCACTTGACTCATGATTTCGCCAAAGCGGTGCGCGTCTCAAGCGAAGTCCTGGCTATTCGCGGCGAAATTTTTCCCGCCACGCTCTCCGACGTGCACCTGAAGGCCGAGCGCGTGGATGGCGTGGTCCTTCGCGGCGAGCACAGCATCAACAAAACGCGGGTTCCCATCCGGCGATTGCAGATTGTCCCCAGCCGCTGCCGGCCACTGCCGGAAACGCTGACGGCGATTCGCGAGGCTGACCTCATCACGCTCGGCCCCGGCTCGCTTTATACCTCGCTCGTTCCCAACCTGCTCGTGCACGGCATCCGCGAAGAAATCTCTCGGGCGCGGGCCGTGAAGGTGCTGGTCTGCAATCTGATGACGCAGCCGGGGGAATCGCGGGGCTACTCTGCCGCCGACCATGTGCGCGCGCTGATTGAGCACGCGGGGCATAAAATTTTTGACCACATTGTTCTCAACACCCAGCCGCTTTCACGCGCGGTGCTGAAGCGTTACGCTGCCGAACGCTCGGAACCTGTGCGGCTTGACTTGGACGAAGTGCGCAAACTGGGCGTCAAACCCCTGTGCGCGGAACTCCTCAACGAAGATCGCGTCGCGCGGCACGACTCGCGCCACCTCGCTGAGCTTTTGCTCTCGCTCACCAAGCGCCGCCTATTAACGAGATAAACTCGCCGCAATAACATCAAATTGAACCCCCACCGCCTTTCTTGACCTCTTGCGCCCGGATACCCTAGTATGATTTATAGTGGTGTCGCGCGCGGGTTTGACTCGCAAAACCGTGGCGGGGTAGCTCAGTGGTAGAGCGAGGGTCTCATAATCCCTAGGTCGGGAGTTCGATCCTCCCCCCGCTACCAGAAGGTCGAACGAATTGACAAGCGTATTCCCATCCTGATTTTCATCCTCGGACCGAGGAGCGCAGCGCGATGAAACAAGGCAAATTAATTTATATCCTGACGGGGTTTCTCCTCGTCTTGGTGATTTCCGGCACGGTCTATATCACAACGCGGAAACCGAAAACCACTAGCACCCCGCATTTCGAATCGATCCTCTGCGCGGACAGCAATCAGTCCGATAGTCGCGCCGCAAACCGTCAAAGAGGTGGACCCCGAGGAGATACCCAATAAGGTGGCCAACTTCTTGGGCACACTCGCGCCCGGAGGAACGCCAGAATCGGCGGGCCACGACCGAACATACGTAGTCACATACCAGGTGGACTTTCTGAGAAGCACGCCCGCTGCCAAGCTTCCCGAGGAGAGCCTGTCGTATAGTGTTCTTCAGGAACGGGGCGTGGATTACATGCTTCCGCGTGTTTACTTCGGTGAAAACGTGTTGGGGAAATACGACCCGGCACGGCCCGCCAGCATCGCCGTCCGCGCCAACTTCCATGACAAGGAAGTTAAAGGCTACATGGATGCCCGCAAGTTGTGGCTGGAGCCGCCGCTCGACCCTGCCGAAAGCGATCGCTACATGGCGGTAGGGGAAGCCGCTTCAGTACATGTGGTTCCCGACCCCGCCAGCCCGCCGGTCCTGACGATCTTGCAGGGAGAGGTAGTGGAAACTGTTGGCCAACTCAACTTCCAAGGGCAGAGTTGGATCAAAGGGCGCTTCAACGCTCCAGAGACGCCGCGCTATGGCTTCATTCAGGGAAGTGATTTGAAGCCCTTGAGCTTCGCCTCCGTCAATCAGTCGGAAGTTACGGTGGAAGAGATCTCCAGGCGGATTCGCAAATCGGATTTGAAGTTTTCGGAAGTCGACCGGCAACGCCTATCCCAGAACGGGTTTTACATCGAGCCTGTGCCTCCGGAGAAGTCCCTGACACTTGATGACATGGCAGAAGCGTACCAATGGTTCCCATCAGTGGCGGTCAACTCTTCGTGACCTCGGATCTTTTTCTGCACTGTTATCATTTGATTTTTGATCGCATGCTCCAGGACATCGAAGAAAAGAAGTTCCTGCCGGCAGTTTCGAGCCTATCCAAAGCGCTCGCCAAGACTGCGGAAGAAGAGCTCCAGGCTGCGCCTCCGTCTGTGCCCGCTCTTCGTGAGGCATTGCTTTGTGATCTGGTCTATTTTTCAGTGGCGGCCAAACTGTTTGACCCTTCGTTCGCAGTTCCTACGGCCATTCGCCCGCAAGCTGCGGCATTGCTTGAGCGCATCAACGCGGGGGGAGGCGAGTTGCCCTCGACCCAAAACTTCCTGGGGCCCGGCAAAGAAGACTTCACGCAATACAAGGTCCGCGGGCATTACGCGAAGAACCAGGCGTTACAAAGATATTTTCGCGGCATGATGTGGTACGGCCGCCACAATTTTCTCCTCTCCGACAAGACCCAAACGCTGGCTGCAATTTTACTACCGCACTTAGTGGAAGGAGCACACGAGGGAAGCCGGTTCGACAGCCTGGACGCGTTGGTCACGTATCTCATTGGCCGCCAGGATAAATACACGCTCGCCGGGTACCGCTCTGTCAATCGCAAAGTCTTCGGCACGGAGGCCCCCGCTTTTCACGAGCTCAGCGCGAATCCGGACGACAACCTCGCGGCCTTCCAACGCACGGCTTGGAGCGACCTCCCCGCACCACAGATTGTTTCGGTGCAAACTGGAACCGGCTTAACCCAGGAGCAGCGCCTTCACGAGACGGCGGGATTGAAGTTCATGGGCCAGCGCTATGTGCTCGATGCTTTCATCCTGAATCAACTGACTTCTCCCAGCGTGGGTGACGACCGGAATCCGCGCAATCTTCCCTCAGCGCTTGACGTGATGATGCTGCTTGGCTCAAAGGCTGCCACGGAATTGCAGCAGAAGACGCAAAAAGAACACAAATGGCCCAACTATGACAGTCAAGTTGCCAAGCTCAAGGGGGCTACCGAAGAGCAGATGGCCAAGCGCTCAACTTTTTACGACCAGTGCTTGTACAGCCTCAAGACCCTCTTTCAGCCCACCTCCAGCAAGCAAAAGTTTGCGTTGGGAGATCCCTGGCAGGACAAGAGTCTGAACACCGCGGCCTCTGCCTGGACAGAACTCAAGCACGACACCATCCTTTATGCCGAGCAGTCCGCCGCAGAGATGGGTGGAGGTGGAGAATTTGAGATTCCTCCCTACATCCCGCCGGAACCCAAAGGATACGTCGAACCCAATCCAGCCTTCTTCCATCAACTGACCGCATCAATTGACCAGATGCTGGCGTCGCTGAAGGGTTCAGGTTTTATCACGGATGAATATGCGGATAAATTCACACTGTTTAGAGGGCTCGCGCATCGAGCGGAAGAGATTGCGCAACAGGAAGTTTCCGGCGCCCCCCTCAGCCGCGAAAACTATGACTGGATCAGAAAGCTGCCCAACAGTTTTGACAGTTCGCTGTTGCTGCCTCGAGGCGCGGACATCATCAAGGATCAATCCCTCCTGCAAATGGCTTTGATCGCTGATGTCGCTACGGATGCCGTAAGCGGCCAGGTTCTGGAGGAGGGCATTGGCACGCCCCAAAGGATCATCGTGGTGGTCAAGGATGCTTCCGGCGGAACGCGGCTTACCGTGGGTTTTGTTTATTCATGGTTCGAATTCAGTTCCACCCGGCGCTGGAGTGATGCGGAGTGGAAGAAAATCATTTATGGCGGCGATGAGCAGACCAGGAAGCAGCAAGGCATCACGCCGCCAAGTTGGTATTCCAATTTCCTGAAGACTGCTGGCGGAAGGTCTTGATGCGGCGGTGGCAAGTCGCAGCGTTCTGTTTTCTGCTCACCACGCCTGCGTCGGTGCGTGTCTGCCACTACTCCTGGTGGAGCGATAATCCCCAGCCTTATCTCGAAGCCATAAAGCAAGCGAGCCCCGCCATTCCGCTCAAGCTTGCGCCGGGCGAGAGGATTCGTGCCGGCATTGTGACCCATCATTTTCTCGCCAGCGGATTGATGGTGAGGTTCTTTGAAACCCTGCGCGCCGAGTCCTCCCCGGAAACCATCATCCTGATCGGCCCCAATCACTTTCATCATGGTTCGGCCAACATCAGTCTCTCTTCCCTGCTTTGGAAGACTCCTTTCGGGGTCGTGGAAACCAACCGAGGCATGGTGCAGCAGCTAAAAGCCGCGACGGGACAGCCGGAAGACCCGGAGGCTTTCACGGGAGAGCATTCCGTGGGAGTGCTCGTTCCGTTTTTGAAGTATTACTTCCCACACAGCCGGGTCGTTCCCATCCTGGTGGATATCAATGCACAAGAAAAGCCACTGAAGCAATTACGGGCGTTGCTGGCGGGATATCTAGCCAACCCGAATGTGCTCGTTTTGCTAAGTATGGATTTCTCACATGATTCCACGGCCGCCATCGCGGATTCAAGAGATGAACGCTCACAGCAGGCGATTTCTGCTCTGGATGCCAATAAGGTGGGGGAGCTTCAAGTTGATTGCCGGAAGGGATTGTGGCTCCTCTTAGCAGCTCTCGGAGATCAGGGGCATGTCAGAGTCCAAATCAGTGAACACACAAACTCCGCCCGGCTGACGGGGAACCTCCACCAGCCCAACGTGACCAGCTACTTCACAATGTATTTCATCAAGTGATGAGCATAGTGTGGCGATACACATCGCCACCCCCCAGACGAAACCTTCACGCCGCCGTCACAAATACTTCAGCAACTCATCCAAGGTCCTCTGGACGCCCACGTAAGGATCGCCGGGCCCTTCGTATTCAATTGAGTAGATCCCCTTGAAGCCCGCTTTCTTCGAGGCGGCAATGGCCTTCGGAAAATCGTACTGTTTCTCAACGCCATCCTCGCCAATGTCGAGCCCTTTGGCGTGACAGACCACCGGCGCGTAGGGGAAGAGAAGGGGCAACCCCTTCTCGCGGGTATCCTCATCGGGAAAATTCCCGAAGTCCGGCAGCGCTCCGAAATTCGCTCCCACCAATTTGAAGAGTTTGACGAGTTCCTCAGGGTGCTCCGAACCCACGCCGCCGTGGTTTTCGACGATTACGTGGATTCCCTTCGTCTTCCCGTAAGCCGCGAGCGCCCGGTAGGACTGCGCCGTCGGTTCGAGGTCTTCGGGATTCATTTTCCCCGGATCGCAGCGCACGGACTTCGAGCCCAGCGTGGCGGCGATGTCGATCCACTTCTTACAAGCATTCACCCCTGTGTCGCGAACTTTCTTGTCGGGATCGGAGAGCCCGCCTTCGATCTCCAATTCCGGGATATCGACCGGAATGTTGACAAGCTGGGAGTGCGCGCGCACCAGACGGCTCTTGAGTTCCTGCAGGTAGGATGGTTCAATCGACGCCAGGTGCGGGGCGCAGAATTCGAAATGGTGGACCTTGTACTTGTCGACAATCATTTCCGGGAAATCGAGCAAGGCCAGCATAGAACCAGGCAGGTTAAACTCTTTGTCGCGGGTAGTCTGGAAATAGTTATGAAGACTCCAGGTGGAAATTGAAATTCGATCGAGCTTGCTCGGCGGACTCGGGGGGTGGGGATGCTGATGCACAGGATGGGCGGGTGTGCCCCCCTTCTGCTGGGCAAAAGCCAGCGTGCCGTCTCCCGGCAACAGGCGAGCGGCCGCGGCGGCCGTAGCGAACCGAGTCAGAAACTCACGGCGAATCATACTTCCTCCTTTACATTGATACCGCGCAGGAAGCTGGCGTTTTCTTCCGGCAGAGACACGTTGATGAACATGCCGGAGCCGAGTTCGAAGCCCGCCATGCGGGTCAGGCGCGGAATGATGCTCAAGTACCAGTGGGTGTACCTCACCCCCACGTATTCCGAGGGGGCGGTGCGGATGGTGTAGTTGTAATCCGGATCGTCGAGCCCGTGATAGAGCTTGGCGAGGGTGCGGCGCAGGTTGTGCGCCAGGTCGACCGCCTCCGCGTCTTTGATCTCCGAAAAGCACGCCATGTGCCGGCGTGGCATGATGAGCATGGAAAATGGGGTGAGCGCCGCGAACTGCACGAAGGCCACAAAGTGTTCGGACTCGTACACGATGCGCGCGCCGTCCTGGAGCTCCTGCTCGAGCACGTGGCAGTAGATGCACTCGCCGAACTCATCGAAATGCTGGAGCGCGTTGATGAAGCGGTCGCGAAGCTGCGCGGTGATGACGGGAGCGGCAATCATCTGGGAGTGCGTGTGCTCAAGCGAGGTCCCGGCAGACTCCCCCTGATTCTTGAACAACGTCACCTGCTCGATGCGGGGGTCGCGCGAGGCGAAGTTAAAGCGGTTGAGATAGGTCTCAATGATAATCTCAACCTGTGCGTCCTCCATCAGCGCGGTCGTTTTGCTGTGGTCGGGCGAGTCCACAATGACTTCATGAATGCCCACGCCCGTCACGGTCCGCCGGATGCCCTGAATCGAGCGGCGGCGTTCGCCCTGGTACGATAGCGCCGCGAACTTGTTGGGTGTGACGCGCACCCGCCAGCCCGAGTCGCCGGGAACCACGTAAGTTTCCGGCGGCGTCAGCTTTTCGTTCCCTGGACAGAATGGACAGGTGGCGACGTAGGCCGGAACGACCTTCTTCTCGCTATTCTTCTTGGCAAATTCCTCCGGACGTTTGGCGCGCTCGGTGGCAATGATCACCCACTCGCGAGTCAGGACGTTGTGGCGCAACTCAGGCATGCTGGTCCTCCAGGGGCGAACCTTTTCTAAACGATCTCACGGACCACGCGAAAACCGTAATCCGCGTACTGGAATGCCGGGGGGATGCTGGAACGTGCGGCCAAACGGCTGACCTTGATGTGGTGCCGCCAGGAACCGCCTCGCGAGGCCCGCCGCTCGCCCGCCTCGGGCCCGCGGGGTTGTTGTTCCGGTGAGTGTGCGTAGTAATCCGCCTGATACCAATCCGCGCACCACTCATGCACGTTTTCGCACAAATCGTAAATCCCGTACGCGTTCGCTTGTCCCTGGCCCACCGCGAGCGGCCCGCACACTTCCCCGCCCCAACGCTTCTGATATTCCGCTCGCGATTGCGGAGGCTCGTCGCCCCAGGGATAGAGCTGGCCCTCCTCCCCTCCGCGCGCGGCACGCTCCCATTCTGCTTCGGTCGGCAGGCGATAACGGTGGCCCGTCACGCCACTCAGCCAGTCGCAATACTTTTGCGCTTCGACCCAACTCACGGAAACCACAGGAAAGTTTGGATCAGCGAAATCGTGCTGACCCCAGTTGGGCGGGGCGGGATGACCGGTGGCTTGCATGAATGCGGCAAAGTCACGATTGCGCACCTGATAGACCGCCATCTCAAATGCCGCAATCCACACACGATGCACGGGCCGCTCTTCATCGCGACCCTCGTTGCAGCCCATC
Source organism: uncultured Acidobacteriota bacterium (assembly GCA_963804995.1). GTDB lineage: Bacteria > Acidobacteriota > Terriglobia > UBA7540 > UBA7540 > Bog-366. Next base: position 343,950 of record CAWDSK010000005.1, on the reverse strand, counting down.
AGGAATTCACCGGCCGGTACCAACGCGCACTGGGGTTCGTCGATTCTCTCCGAAGCATGACTGCGACTGGCGGCGGGTTGCGGGTCGAGCGAGGGAGCCACTGGGTTCACATCCCGGACTTGGGTAAAGGCGCATTCTATAACAACGCGGGGCGAGATGGGTAGGAAGCCGCCTGTCCGGTAGTGACGCATTTTGACGTGCCACGGGCATCCGAAGCTGTGAAAAAATGCAATTTTCACCGCAGATTCCCATGAGACTTCGGCTCGCCACTGTACATGAAAATGTGCGAAGCACCTTGGAGTGCGGCGGCTCGACGCCGCCTTCGTCATCGTCCTCGGCGTAAATTCAAGGCGGCGGCGAGCCGCCGCACTCCAAGGTGCCTTTGCCACATTCATTTTCATAGCGCAGACGCTGAGGCGCAGAGGAATGAAAATAAAGGTCCTTTTCTCTGCGCCTTCGCGCCTCTGCGGTGAAAGTTATGCGGGGATTTTTTCACACCTTCTCCCCCCCGTGCCCGGTCACGGCCAGGACCCCGATGCATCGGGGCAGGTCGGCCGTGGCACTTCAAAATGAGTCACTACCGCCTGTCCGGTAGTCGCATCGCTCGCCGCAAGGGCGCGTGATTTCAAATGGCAATGTTCCCGGCGAGGTTGGGCGCCCTACGTCCCTCGAACTCAGCCCCAGGAAAGATTAGGCTTTACATTGAGCGTTACAAAGTCGTATAATCTAGACTGCCTCAACGGTCCAAAGGGCCCGGCTTGAGTCGCGGCACAGGGAGGACTGAAAAGTGAGACTGAAAACAGACCTTTCGAGCTATCCATTCTTAGCCGACAATGTGTCGCAGGATGCCCAAAACGCCCAAAGCTGAGAACATGTTGAAAACAAAGCGCGTCAACTCGCGATTTCTGTTTGCCAAAGCTGAGAGGTTATTGAAAACAAATATGGTTAGCAACGATATGAAAAATGGTAAAACAGGATGACAATGTGTCCAGTTGATGAGGGCCGAAAAGCCCAGAACCACCGCTTCGTGACCCATGAGAATTCCCTGGTGCAGAGGGACCGTCCGACGATCGCTATAAAGAGAATGCCGCTGGGGCGACCACGAACCCAGGTCCGAACCGGGAACCCCGGCGCCCCCATCTATAGGCTACATATGTAAGCTCTCAGCGCTTTCCCTGCCCGGCCCGATGAGGACCCTGCAAATCAAACTGCCGCACTGCCGCCTGCCCCGGTCGCAGGGGTGGCTGATTTCTGCTATGTTTAATCGGCGGCATGGAGTGACCACTCGGTCCTGTGGGGGATAAGGGGAGCCGAGCGTGGCCGGGGGATCTACTTCGTTTGATAAGCAGCGAGGAACTGCTTCATGGACGCCTCATAAATTTTAAGTTCGCCCGTGCGCTGGAGTTGCTGCTTTAAATTTTGGCGGAAGATCTCGAACTCCAAGTTGCGTTTCTGATCGAGCAATTCTTCGCGAATCTGATCGCTCTGCGCGGCGAAGTCCGCCTCGTTGGCGGGAGAGTGGGCGACAACCTTGAACACCACGTTATTGGTACCGACGGAAACCACGTCGCTGGTTTGTCCAGGGTTCAATGTGAAAGCGGCCGCGAGCTGGCTGCCATTTCCCACGCCTTCCACGTAATCCGACGCGGAGAAGTCCTTACTCTCTTTGGGAGTCAACCCGGCAGCCTTCGCCAGCTTGTCAAAGTCCCCAGTTTTTGCCTGCTGGGCAAGCTGCTTGGCCTTGTCCGAGGCGCTAGCAATTGATTGGTCGTGGCGGAAGTCCTCCTCCACACGCGCGCCTACTTCCTCCAGGGTGGGAACGTGCTCAGGCACAATCTTGCTTAACTGGATGATCGCTTCACCTTTGGGAACGGCAATCGGTGTGCCGACCTCCCCCTCCCGAAGCTGAAAAGAGAGGTTTTCAAAGGCGTCGGCATTGCCCATGTCGGGCACAGCCTGGCCGTATTTGAAGAGCGGCGATTCCTTGGGCTCCAGCCCCAGTTTGCGGACGGCGGCCTCAAACTGCTCAGGATTTGCCTTGAGCTGGGTTTGAAGCTCGTGGGCCAATTTCTCCTGCGCGTCCGCCACGCGTTGCTTTTCGAGCTCGGTGCGAATGGAATCCTTGACCTCGTCGAACGATTGCAGATGAGCGATTTGCTTATCTTCAAGTTTGAGAATATGTATTCCATAAACAGTCTTGACGAGCCCGCTGACCTCACCGGGCTTCAAGGAATAAGCCGTGCTTTCGAACTCCTTCACCGTCTGACCGCGCACGATCCAGCCGAGTTCCCCTCCCTGCTGGGCGGTCGAGTCCTCGGAGTACTTCTTGGCTAGTTCTCCAAAGTTGCCGCCCGCGCGGATCTGATTCAGGACATCGGCAGCAGTCTTCTCAATAGTCGTGACTTCCGCGGGGGTCTTCTGGGTAGTCTTGAAGAGGATGTGGGCCACCTTGACGCGGTCAGGCACCCGGTAATCAGAAAGGTGCTGAGCATAATACTGACGCAATTCAGGCTCGTCGATCTTCACTTGCGCGCGCACCTGATCGGGATCGATCAACACGTAGCGCACCTGGCGCTGCTCGGGGAGTTTGTAACGCGAAGGATCTTTCTTGAAGTACCCCTCAAGCGCCTCCGGGGTCACTTTGACATCCTTGATGAACTTGCTGGGGTCAAAGAGCACGTAATCAATCTTGGCCTTGGCGTTGCGATGCCGGAACTCCGCCAGGAGCTCGTCGGGCGTGGTCTGAACGCCATCCGTTACCACGCTGCGGATCTTCTCGACCAGCAGGCTTTGGCGGAGCATTTGCTCAAACTGGGGGAGCGCCATGCCGGCCTGCTGCTGCACAATATCCGTGGCGCGATCCACACCTACAAAATTGCCTCCCGGATAAAGCCACGGGATACGCTGCAAAGTCTGGAGAAGCTCCTGGTCGGAAACTTCCAGCCCCATTTTCTTGGCCTGCGCAACCAGCGCCTGCTGGATCACCATATCGTCAAGGACGCTGCCAGCTACGATCGGCACCATCCGCGAGTCGAAGCCCATGGGCGAATTTTGGAACCGGGTGCGAATCGATTGGGAAAGTTCCTGGGTGGTGATATTGGAACCATTGATCGAAGCCAGCACGGTGGAATCGTTGCGGGCGCTGTCCATGGAAGGAAGGGGCGCCAGCGTAATCACCATGCCGATAGACACGATGCTCAGGAAAAAGATGAGGAGGTATTTCTTAACTGCCTCACGGTTCCTGCGGAAGAATCGATACATAATTGCTCCTGTATTCGGCCGAAACCTTCTTATTATAGTAGAGAGGCGCGGACGGCGGCAAGCTTAAGCCCGCCACTTTTGCTTGAGAGGAAGCGATTACTCTTCTATAATGCCACACCCATGAGGTTGATTCTCGCCTCCGGCTCACCCCGCCGCAAGGAGCTGCTGCGCAGCGCCGGTTTTGATTTCGAGGTTTGTCCCAGCGGGGTGGAGGAGGGTGCCCCCCAGTCCGGCGAATCACCCGAGCAGTTCGCCCGTCGCGCTGCCAGCGCCAAAGCCCTGCGCGTGGCCGCGATTTCACCGCCCGGCAGCCTGGTGTTGGGAGCGGATACTGTCGTGACGATCCACGGCTTGATCCTGGGAAAACCCAACGGGCCCTACGACGCCACCCGCATGCTCCGCCTGCTTTCCGGCCAGACGCACGCGGTGATCACGGGAATCTGCCTGGTCCGGGCACCCGATTCGATCGAGGCACTCAATCACGAAATCACCTATGTAACTTTCAACGACCTTAGCGACGACGAGATTCGCAGCTACGTGGCCAGCCCGGAGCCTTTCGACAAGGCCGGCGCGTATGCCATTCAGGGATTGGCTTCGCGGTTTGTGACGCGTATCTCCGGTTGCTATTTCAATGTCGTGGGGCTTCCCCTCTCACTTCTGAACGATCTTCTGAAGGCGGTCTCAAAACAGGCTACCCAAGTCAAAACTTGATCCGGGGGTTCGAAGACCTGCGCTCCTTAGAGGATGACACGCTCGTCGCCCTCGCGCCGAGTCACACGCTCGCGATCGAGGTATTCGAGCAGGGGGATGGCGTACTTCCGAGTCAACCCCGTCAGTTGTTTGAAATCCGTAACGCTCAGGCGGGCATTCTGCGTCTTGCGACGGGCTAGGATTTGGCGAAGGTCTCGGAGGGCCGCCGGATGGAAGATCAAGTCCTCCGTAATTCTGTGCAGGGCGTTTTCCTTGAGCAGGATTCTCAGCAGCTTCTCGGCGCGCGTCCGGTCGATGCGCAAACCCGCCAGGACTTCTCCGGCGCTGGGCACGGCCAAGCCTGCCTTTTCGAAAGCCGCCGTGATGGCGTCGCGCGCGGCGATCTCCTCCGGTGATAGCTGAACCTGCCGCCCACCCAGGCGAACCGTTTCGCCCTGTACGTCAACCCTGCCCTGCGCGGCCAGGGATTGCAGCAATCCATTGAGCAACATCGGTGAAGGCACGGGAACCGATTTGCCGGCAGGGACCAGTTTGGCGCGAAGCTCCTCTTTCTGTAACCCAGCCACCAGCGGGTTCGCGGCATGAAATTTTCCGAGCTGCTCTACAGCGAGCTTGGCAAGTTGGTCGAAGTGTTTCTTATGAACCACCAGATGGGGTGGTTGTCCGAGAAGCACGAGGCATTTCCTGGTTTCGAGGGATTTTGCAACGCGGAGAACGTCAGCAGGTTTCCAGCCCGTGCGGGCGGCAAGCGCGGCCAGCGAGGCTTCCCCGGCCTGCTGCGCAAGGAGCTCCAGCCGGGCATCCGGTTCCCCGCATTCCAACACCCGCAGGGCTTCGAGTGTGGCCGCGTCACCGGCGGGATGCTTGAGCGGCTGATTGTCGAGCACGCTGCCGCCGCCAATGGTGGTGACGGGCGAAAACTGCCGGACAATGAAGCGGTCACCCGGAACGAACAAGCCATGCTCCGCCAACTGCAACTGCACAAAACCCGTGACGCCGGGCTGCAGTTCTTTGCCCTCGAGTAAGCACGACCCGAGCCAGCATCTCCGCGGTTCCGCAATGGAAATGCACCTGCGTGTGGTTCTTGAGTGGCCGAGCCCGGGGCAGCATGCTGAGGGTGCAATCCAGGCGCGTGGTGGGCTGAAACAATCCCGGCGCCGCCAGCACCATGCCCCGCGTGATCTGCTTGGCCTCGATAGCGGCCAGGTTGAGAGCGGTGCGCTGGCCTGCCCTGGCGCAGTCGGTGGGCGCATCGTATACCTCGATTCCGCGCACGCGCACGCGCCGGCCCAAGGGGAAGATCTCAACCTCAGCTTCCTTCTCAACTGTGCCGGCGATGAGCGTCCCGGTCACAACCGCTCCAAATCCCTTGATGACGAAAGAGCGGTCGATGGGAAGTCGAAAGGGAAGATCAACCGGCCGGGGAGGCAGCTCCAGGCTCAGCCGGCGAATCTCACTCTTCAGCTCTTCCAACCCCTCGCCTGTACGCGCACTCACGGCAAGAATTGGCGCGCCTTCTAGAAATGAGCCCGCGACAAACTCCTGCACCTCCAAACGAACCAGGTCCGCCATGTCCTGATCCACCAGGTCCGCCTTGGTGATCACCACCAGACCCTTGCGAATGCCCAGCAGCTTGCAGATGTCGAAGTGCTCCCGCGTTTGAGGTTTGATCGACTCATCAGCGGCCACGACCATCAGGACGATATCGATGCCGCCCACTCCCGCCAGCATGTTGCGCACAAAGCGCTCGTGGCCGGGAACGTCGATGAACCCGACGCGCAAATCCTTGTCCAGGTCCAGGTGGGCGAAACCCAGATCGATCGTGATACCGCGCCGCTTCTCTTCCTCCCAGCGATCAGGGTCCGTGCCCGTGAGCGCCAGGACCAGCGCCGATTTGCCATGATCGATGTGACCTGCGGTTCCAACAATGATGTGCTTCATGAAATTCCGATTATGGGGTAAGGGCACGGGCGTGGCAATCCTTCCCTTCGCTATGGTTTCGAGTCCCGCAAAAACCAATTGGGGTTGGGCACCGTGTTAATGGGGTTTGGACCCAGTTGCGGGAGGTATGGCAGCCGGCTGGGGTCTCTCGACCTCAGGGCCCAGCCAAACGCTGGCGATTGTCCAGTTACCGTCGTGCCTTTGTAAGACGATATCGTAGAAGGCCATCGCAGTGGGATCTTCGAACACCACGCGGGTGAGGGCGCGGCTTTTATCAGGCGAGAGCGTGACGTCGCGGACTTCTACCGAAACCAGGGACTTGAAAGGCGGATGGGCGGGTGGAGGCGTGGGCTTCGCTGGGGCCTTATTGGCGGCGGGGATCGGCGCCGTCTCCGGGGGTGTCGGCAGCTCAAGCGCCGGCATGAAGTATGCCCGGACAGCGGACTCTACCGAACCACCCACTCCCTTCCCTTGAGGTGATGCCAGGTATTTGGCACGGGCCTCAAGTACCGCACGGGCATTGTCCAGATCGTCGCGAATGACCACGTCTTGCAGTTTGCTTTCCGCCTCGCGTAAGCGGGGAAGCAGTTTGGCGTCGGTGCGAGCTGTAAGCGCAATGACCGCGGTTTCCGTCACCGTGCGGTCCGGCTCATCATCAGATTTGTTGATGACGTCGAAGAGAACATCCGTGGCCTGGGGCGAATCATATTCCGCGAGCGCTCCGTAAGTGAAGCGCCGCAGATTGAGGTCGCGAGGGTCGGAGAGCAATTTCCAAAGGCTATCCAAAGCCTGCTTCCCGCCGATGAAAGCCAAAGACTGGGCCGCGAATTCTGCAGTGCGATCGTCCTTGAGCGCCGCGACAAGTTGCGGAATGATGGCCGGCCCCGCCGCGAAGGTGGCACGCAGGAGGGCATACTGAGCTTCCTCATTGGGCGAACTCAACATGCCGTATAGCAACTCCGGACCCCAATCACCCGGAAGAGGTTCTTCCTGATCAGGCGAAGCCGGTGGATTGGCGGGAGATGGGGCACTTTCCTTCTGTGGTTCCGAAGGGGGGTGCTGAGAAAAACCGGAAGTGCCCGCAAACATACACAGGCTCACCAGTAAGCAGAGCATGCCGGCGCACTTGAACGCCAGCCGAGTCGTTTCTAGCCGGCCACGAGACGATGTGGACAGCTTTGCATCCGAGGGATATGTCATAAACTAATTCCGTCTTCGTTTGGATGCGAGAGTCCCATGACAAGTTGGAGGGGGTACTAGAAGCTACAGAACACCTTGACGCGCCCCGCCGAAACCTCACCCTCCAGTTTCACGCTTGGGGTTGACCATCCAACAACGGAGGCAAATCTCGCAAATCATCGAGAACGATATCTGGTGGCGCATCCTTCAGCGTATGCGCTCCAAATCCGTAGGAGACTCCGCAAGTCCACACGCCCGCGTTCCGCCCTGTGAGAACATCTGTGTCAGAATCTCCAACCATAAGGGTCTGGGTGGCCGGGATTTCGAGATCTGCCATCAACTTATTTAAGCCCATGGGATCAGGTTTCTTAAGCGGAAAACTATTGCCCCCGTAAACATACGTAAAGTATGGGGCGAACCCCAACCGCGTCAACATCTCCCGACTGAAGTTGACCGGTTTATTAGTCAGCACCGCAAGCTTGTGGGGTCGCAGCCTTTCGAGCGCCTCCGGAACCCCCGGGTAGGGCGCTGTATGGTCGAGCATGTGATCCCGGTAGTAGTTCAGGAAAAATGCTATACCCTTCTCAATATTCTTCTCTGTGGCAAGGTCCCCCAGGGCGCGGCGCACCAACACTGCAACCCCGTGGCCCACGTATGAGGCAACTAGATCAAGCGGCAGGGGGGCAAGGCCCAATTCGCACCGCATGGCGTTCACACTCAATGCCAGGTCCTGCTTGCTGTCCACCAAGGTGCCGTCAAGGTCAAACACAATCAGCCGAATTTGACTCCAAGTTACGGTCACAGGCTGTTACGTCCTCACGCTGAAGGTGGCGGTTGAGCTCCAGGCTCCAGGGCGCGCAGCACCAGCGCGGCCTGCTCAGCCGGGATGGGATTAAAGTGGAAACCTCCGGGGCCCAGAAAACGGCGCTGCCCCTCAACATCCGGTTGAATCTCGATGTGCCAATGATAATCATCGCGCAGGGTTGTCCACCAGTCTTGGGTGTGCTTCCAAGCCTGCAAGTTGGGTTCAGTATGCACGACCATGTGGAGAGTCTCCGACACCTTTTCCATCCTCTGAAGGCAGGACTTGAGAAAGGGCGCAAGCGAAGCGGTCCGCCCTGGTTCCGCCAGATCGGTTTCGAATGAGGACGAATGGCGCATCGGCAGCACCCACAGCTCATAGGGCGAGCGCGAAGCAAAGGGGCAGACCGCTACGAAATCCGCAGTCTGATCTACGACGCGTTTCTCCTCCCGCAGATCCTGCTGCAAGGCGTCACAGTAAAGGCAGCGGTCACGCTTCAGGAAATGCGCACGGCTCCAGCGGAATTCAATTTCCAGGAGTTGCGGCAGCACGGGAGTTGCAACAACCTGGGAGTAGCTGTGACCATGTAACGTTTCCGACGGCGCACGCTGATCCTTGAAAAGTGAGACATAACGGAGGCGATGGTCTTGCTTCAGGTCCAGGATACGGTCACGGAAAAGTTCCAACACGCGGGTAATCTGAGCCTCCGGACTTTGCGCCAGCGTCTCACCGTGGCGGGGAGTTTCCACCACGATTTCATGCGCGCCAAGGCTGTTCATACGGTCAAACATTCCCTCAGCACGGCGATCGGCGCCACCTTCCACCAGGAAGAGTGGGGCGCGATCGTGAAAGACGCGTGCCGTCCAAGCGCCACTTGCACCCCGGACCTCCCGTATTGGCCGGGGGGTCAGATGCTCGTTGCCCGGGCAGAAGGGACACAAGCCGCTGGCGTCCTGCACATCCGGCATCACCGGGCGCTTGCCGGTGACCACCCAGCGGCGAGTGAAGGAATCCAAGCGGAGTTCAGCCATGGGCGCGGGCCTTTCGGACGAGAGCCTGTATTCAGCGCGGCCTCAGGTGCGTGTAAGGCCACCCGGAGAAGCTACACCAGTATTCAAGAACCTGCCATTCTAGCAGTTTGCTTGAGAACCTACCAAGGGTGTCATCCGTTCCGAGTGTGGCAAGGTTTGGTTTTGCAGTAAAGATCTCACCTGAGGCTTGTCCTAGTTGTGGCCGATCCGGTCGACAGCGCATGAGATTCGTCCACAAGCCCCTCAGACTCGCCGACTGTCTCCATTCTGTGTGCGCCCTTTTGCGACAAGCCTCAACGCATCGCGAGCGGTATGATAGTTTTAGGAATTCAACTCCCATTCGATTGGATGAGATACTCATGGCTGATATTCACCCATTCCGTGCGTTCCATTATAACCCGGGTAAAAACGTTGCCCTCGCGGCCGTAGTAACGCAACCCTACGATAAGATTTCAGCAGAAATGCAGTCGCGCTATTACGAGATGAGCCCCCACAATCTGGCGCGCATCATTCGCCGGCGTACGGAACCGGAGGATGGCTCTGCGGACAAGGTCTACGCGGGCGCAGCGCGCGATTTTCACGAGTGGATAGCGAAAGACGTGGTCACCGGCGAGGCCGAACCGGCGATCTATCCTTATTACCAGGAATATGAGCTGCCGGGCCAGCCCGGAATGCGAAAGCAACGGCGCGGCTTCGTTGCCCTGCTGCGCCTCGAAGACTATGCAGCGCGGGTTGTGCACCGGCACGAGGAGACGCTCTCAGGCCCCAAGGCCGATCGCCTGGAATTGTTGAAGGCCACTCGCGCGCACTTCGGACAAATATTCATGCTCTATAGCGACCCATCTGGCGAGGTGGAAAACCTGCTGGCCCTGCACACCTCGTCCCAACCATGGGAACGGGTCATTGATGAGTACGGCACACGTCATTCTGTGTGGCGCGTCGGCGACCCCAAGATCCTCGCGGAAGTAGTGGGAGCGATGAAGGACAAGCAACTCGTCATCGCAGACGGCCACCATCGCTACGAGACGGCACTCGCCTATCGCGACCATTGCCGTGCGCTCGACCGCTTAGACGACCGCGCTGAATTCCTGATGGTGACTCTTATCCGCATGGAGACAGACGGCCTTACCATCCTCCCCACGCATCGCTTGGTGCACAACCTTGCGGGTTTCGACTGGGCGAAATTCTCCTCCGATGCCCGTGCTATGTTCGATTGGGAAGAAGTAGGCGTGCGACCCCCGGCGAGCGGTTGGGAAGGGCGAATCCTCCGGCGCCTCCGAGAGGCAGGCCTCGAGCGGCCGACCCTCGCCGCCTATGCGGGGCCGGGTAAACTAGCACTGCTGCGTCTCCGCGGCGAATTCGATCTTGACAGGGCGCTTTCGGACCTCTCCCCAACACTGCGCCGACTCGACGTGGTCCTGCTGCACCGCCTAGTACTCGAGCGGCTACTTGGCATCGATCAACTGGCCGTACGCGAGGAAAGAAACTTGTCGTATTACCGTGAATTGCCTCTGGCGGCAGAACAGGTGGAAAAAGGCCGAGGCCAGGTAGCATTCCTGCTTAACCCTACACCGGTGGAAGCGGTGCGCGACAACGCATTGGCTGACCGCCCCCTGCCACAGAAATCCACCGACTTCTACCCTAAGTTGTTATCTGGATTAACAATCTATTGGTTGGATAATCCCGCAGGCCTTTAGCGATGATCTAATGGTATAGCCGAGACAGATTGCGCAGGAGGGTCAGGTGCGACAGGGGTGGGGGCGATGCAACATCCATCTTCAAGCGCGATAATCGGCGGGGCGAGCCAGAGGGCAACCCCAACGGCTATGTGTGATGCCGTCATACGCATCCGACACTCCCCGTGAAGTCGTGAAGGGGGTCCTCTTCCTCTCGCCCGCCAGCTATTCAGTTAGCACTGACCCAAACTTCAGCCGAACAGGAGACGTTGGCCAAAGTTTCGCCGGCGCCCCCACTCGCCACAGAGAATTGAATCAGATCACCAGCAGCATAGGTGAAGGAATTAGATGTGTCACTACACGTTGTCCCTGTACCGATCGTGCAGGTGGGGCTTTTGGCGGATCCGCCGTCGTAGATTTTGATTACTCCGCTTCCCGCAGCGTGCCCTGCTGCTCCCGCGGCGCAACGGAGGTTCTTGATTGTGCCGCCCACGCCAACCGGCATCCCGCCCGTCAGGGTGGTAGTAAGCGAATTACAAGCTGTCTGCACCCCCCCGAAGCCACCGAAATAGTATGTCCCGGAGGTTGCGCTCAAGGCGCTGTAGCACCACAGAGTCAAGAGGGTGGCCAAGTGCGACGGCAAATCTCCAGTAGTAAGTGTTCCCCAGGCGGGAAGCTGTCCTGTTACACCAGTGCCGGTCATCTTTAGATACATGGGGGTAGTGGTGGTGTTGTTGCTGATCTGATTGATCGTGCCCTGGGAGGTCACAAAGGGAACGGCGTACTGGGTAAGCAAGTTCGTTGCCCCTTGAATTCCGTACCCGAGGTTGGCCTTCCAATTTGTGCCGTCGCTGACGAGCGTAGCGCCCTGATTCTGCACAAAGGTCAGGCTGGTTTGCCCATTCAAGGTACTCGCAGTCGGTGTCACAGTCACGACACCCGCTCCAAGATTTTCAATCTCGATCGCGAAACCCGCCGGAAAGGAGCCTCCAGGCTGTGGCAGGGTTAGGGCAACACTGGAACTGTTGTTGAAGGTGACGAGATTGTTCTGGTCACTTATGGCAATTGTGTAGCTCGTGCCCGCCTGCGCGTTCACGGGTGTCAAAAGCTGCCCGGGCTGGACAGTGCCCGAGATGTTCCCAAAGTTGAGCTGCAACCATATGGGGGCTGCGGAGGCGCTGCCAGTCCCGGTCTGACCGAGGAAATACGTCGTTGCGGAAGTGTTGCCCGCCAGCCGCGTGCCGGCTCCGCCCGCACCAGCGTAAACAATGTCACCCAGGGTGGTCATGGGATTTGACCACAGCGAGGTCACACAGTTCGACGTGATGCAAAAACCCGTGTCGGAGCGGACGTAACCGCCCGCAACATCAAGCTGTTGTCCGGGGTTGGCCGTTCCAATTCCAACCTGGCCGTGCGAAGAGATCGAAAATGGAGTTCCCGAGTATGCGGTATCGGCATCATGCAGGTTGAAGTTGTAGTTAAACCCGTTTCCGGAGCCGTTATAGTGTTGGACCATCTCACCGTAATAACTAGTCGGGGAGGGGCTGTAGGATAACCTAAATCCCTGATCTCCCAAGGAGATGGCATTGAAACTTAACTCCAAGGCTCGTCCTGGCGTGGAGGTGCCCACCCCAAGCCACCCGTTAACGTAGCCATCCCCCGTTGCGTTGCGCGCGGCTGCGGTGTAGGCACCAAGGCTTCCACCTGTGTAACTCTGAGTCCCAAGGGTTGCAAGCGCGAAGCTGTGCGCGGTGTCGCCCCAAAGGTAGTCGTAGGACTTGACGCCATTTGCCGGACTACCATACCAAGATGTTACGGGGGTGACAGTAATCGGGTACGTCCCAGATGGCGGATTGGGACACTTGATTGTGGCGGCAGTGCTGGGCGTTGTCTTATTGCCGTTCCAGTCGCTAATTACCAGAGACGCCGTATACGTGGTTCCTGTACCGCTTCCCGTGCACGCCATGGTGGGCGCTGGAATGTTTGATCCGCTGGGAAGGCCATTAACCACAAGGCTGCCCCAAGTGGTAATGCCGCCGCGATTCTCGATGCCGCCTAGACCGATGGGCGCATAACCCGAGTAGCCCTGCGTGGGGCCGTGACTTCCCTTCGGGCTATACTGGAGTGCCTGCCAAGTACCGCCCCAAGACACGCTAGGGTCCAATTCAGTCGTGAATGGGTCATTCAGGGCGGGGAAGTTAAAGAGAGGGTAAGTCATGGCCCAGTAGCCCATGTATGCCGGACCTCCACCGAAATCCACGCCCTGGAGGTAATTGGATATTTGGTCTACGCCTGCGTCGTAGACTACTCCCGACCCGACGATTCTGGCAGTGCCACCCATAACAATATTGTTATAGCCCCCCTTGTAATGGACGGGCACTGGACCGTTTTCGATGTAGGCCCCAAAAACTTGACTCCCAGAATTATTGAAGGCAAACGCATCGACAGTGAAGCTCTCCGCACTCAGGTTGACCGCCGTACCTACCTGCGCATCAAACTCGTAGCAGGTTTGCAGGCCCGCGCAATTCAGATGTTCAAGTTCATTGAAAGCCGCGTTCCCCGTGACCCAAAACCCATATGTTCCAGCCCCGTAGGCAGCGTCATCTTCCAAGTGATTGTAGGATGACTCCGAACCTCCGCCACCAATCTTGTAGTCATACTGAAAGTTTGAGGCTGAGCTATTTGTCAACTGTGAGGTTGAGGGTCCGCTGCTCCAGTCAAAGCCAATTGACCCGTCAGAAGTTGAGACCCCGTAGATGGCGACACCGGTCACACTTCCCCCAACGATCGCGCTGCCTCCGGTGGTTCCGCTCAAGCTGAGCGAAGTCTGCGGGCCAGCCATATGGCCGCCACACCCAACCAGATTGCCATAAACTGTGAACATAGGGGCCACAGTGAAGGTTACGTTTAGCCCGCAGGCTAGAAGCACAGTGACCGCTCGCGGAATGGTGATACTTGAAGAGGATGATTGAGTTCCCACCAGACCCCGTGCGTCCACTACCCCTCCCGTCGCTGGCAATAGGGCAAGGGCTGCGTTGACCTTAGCTCCAAAGTCTGACCCTGCTTGCAAGCTGGCGTCGATGACGGTTCCCCCGTTGCCCAGGCCCGAACCACCACCGCTGGGGGTAGCGCATACTGGTGCGCCTGCGGTGGAAATCTGATTAACAAACTGGCTGGCCGAACAAGTGAGGGATTTGACTCCGCCTAAGGTGGATGATGTCGGAGCGGGCAGGTCAGCTCCTACGAGGGATCGAAAGCTCGGGTTGCCCGAACTTCCACTCGGGCTCGCAAAAACCAGGTTTTGAGTCTGACTCGTCAAGCTCGCCGTCAGCGTGCCGGAGTTTATCACCGGTGAACCGGAGACGGAGAAGATCGAAGGCATCGCGAGAGCCACGCTGGTTACGGTTCCGCTTCCAGTGCTACAGGAGCCCCAAACAGGATCCGTACCGTTCGAAGTCAAACATTGGCCATTCGTGCCCCGGGCCAGGCGGGCGTTCGCTGAAGTATGGTAGTAAAGCAGGTCACCCTCAGTAGTGAGAGGGGACAAGGCGTTGAAGCCAGCGGTGGCAGTGGTTTGGCCGGTGCCACCGCCGACGATACCCAACACAGCAAAGGCCGGGTTCGCAGAGGCACCCTGTGAAAGCAACGGCAATCCGCTTGAGGCGTTTGGGCCGACTGTGCTCAAGGAACTCGCACCGGCCACCACTACGCCATACTGCGTAAACGAAGTGGAGTTTGTCCCGCCATACCCAAAGGGAAGAGTTCCGGTAACGATAGATGAGCCGCCCGCAAGATTCAGGGCACCGAAAATCGGAGCCGCACTTGCCCCCTGGCCCAGCAAAGGAACTCCACTACCTCCTGCCGCTGTCGATCTGATGACGGCCGACGCTCCACCGCCGTACTCCACCCCATATTGGGTGGTGCTCGTATTGATCAGGTTTGGAACACTGACTGAAACTATCCCGGTGGTCGACCCAGCATGGGCTAAAGTCAGTATCGAGTTTCCGTTGGTGCCGCTGGCTATGAGGTCTTGAAGCGACCAGCTATCCGCGCCGGAGGCAGCACCTGTCCAATAGGTGCCAGAAAGATTGAAAATGGGGCTGGACTGAGCTGTGCCGGAAGTTGCTGCGGTCGTGTTCGCCCAGGTCCAGTTCGCTGCCGACGTGTGGTTGTATGTCGTTGTGTAAGTGGACATCGAGAGAGTGAGATTGGCAGTGGGATTGCCGATCGCGCTCCAAGCCCCCCCGCCACCGCATGAACCCCAAGCAGGATCCGTGCCATTGGAGGTCAGACATTGGCCGCTACCGCCTATACCCAAGCGGATGTTTGCGCCGGTGTGGTAATAGTTTAGGTCACCTTCCGTGGTAAGGGGCGAAAGGGCATTGAACGCAGCCGCTGCAGTGGTCTGGCCGGTGCCACCTCCGGAGATGGCGATGGTGGGCAGGTCGGCAGACACCAAAGTGCGGAAAGTCGGCAGAGCGGCAACCCCCGAGCCTGGTCCGGCCAGCAGGGTGTTGGCAGTCTGGGATAGAAGCTGAGGCGCGAGCGTTCCACTCGTAGTGATCGGCGAGCCCGGAACCGCCGTGTTGTAAATCACCCCGTCGCCCGTCATTGCGACACTGGTGAGGGTCCCGGTAGCGCCTGAAACGAACATGGTTCTGACGTCCGTGATCGAGGTGATGGAGTTGGTGTTGGTCCCGACTATAGCGATGGGGATCGTCGTGGAATTGAAGCCGGTCGTGTTGGAGGCAGGAATGCAGCTCTGCGCAGTGTTGAGATACACGTAATTCGTGGCATTGGCCGCCAAGGTGAGCGTGCCACCGGCATACGTCTGAACTGTGTTGCCACAGACGGCCGTCCCGGATGTGAGGTTCAACGTGAGATTTGATCCGGCCGTCGGCCAGTACCCGGGCCCGACCCCTTGCACGTACTTGGCATTAACGGCATAGATCGGATCAGTCTGCGTCTGCGGCTGCTGCGGAAGAGCAACAGACGGTATCCCAAACGTAACAGATAGGATAAAGCCCAGGATGTTCAGATACTTTTTCACTGAACACTGACGGCTGACTGCTGATTGCTGTTTTTTCACCATACCTGCACCTTCGCGGTCACCCCGGCATCCGAAGCGACCAGATAGAGGTTTACGCCGTCCGTGTCCACTGGCGACTGCCACCAGATTGCACCAGGGCTCGTCATGCGTATGTGCGCTCCGACGGGAGTACGTCCCAGCAAGTGTGGCACGCTGAAATTGCCGGGGGCCGCGGCCGACACGGGGATTTGGCTGAAAAGGCTCGACGCCGTTGTCACACTCACGACTTGGGTAGTGTTTGTAACCACGATACCAATGAAGGCGTCCCCGGGATTAAGGGAGGCTAGAACCGGTCGATAATAGTAGCTGTTGGGCCAGCTCTCCTCCTGGTAGAACAGATAGGAGGTCGCGCTCGCAGGTGCCAAACCTGCACTAGCTTCAGAGGGCGCGTAGCGCGAGCCGTTCGCATAGAGGACGCCGTTGGTCAGGCCGGGATTAAGCGTGTTGGAAGTAGTTAGCTGAAAGCCTGTGACCAGACCGTTCAATCCTAGGTCACCGACCAAGGTGTCAACGACAGATGACAGGTCGCTCATGAAGGCGACATTGGCATCGATCACCGCCATGTTCGCGTCCATATCCGACTCGTATTGAGTGATCCCGTGCTGCGGCTGGACAAGACCTTTGCGAGGCAGCACAGTGCGTGTTATTGCCATAGCGACACCCCGAGTCCGGAGTCCGGGTCCGGAGTCCGAAGTCAATTAATGAAGCGATGAGCCAGCCCCGCTCCTCGCGAGCGGAGTAAACTGAGAAATTAATCACCTGACACTCCCGCGGGTAGATTCACGCTTAGCCTCTGGCAAATGGCCATGACTTTCACGGTTCCCTGGTTTTCCGCCCCGCTCGTCGACCAGTAGGTCTGCATCAAAACCTTTCCATTCGCATCGTTCACATCAAGTTGGTACGGACAGACGATGAGATTGCCCTGCCCCGGGTCGTTGTTGGCGAGTCCTGGCGGCGAGGCCTGCCCCGGCACGTAACCTGCCGCTGGGGAGCGCGAGGAAAAATGAATGGGAATGAAAAGGCATTCCTGATAGCTGTAATCATAGCCGTCCACCGGAGAAACCGGTGGTTGCACAGTATCGCCGGGTCCGTAGAAGCCCATCGAGATGATCTCGCAGCGCACGGCGCCAAATTTCGCGTTGTGGCTGATCTTGGCAAGCGCGTAGTCGGTTAGCGGCTGGCCTCCAGCGATCGTGCTGTCAGCCAGATCAAAGAAACCCGGAATTCCGGACATCAACATTTGGGACATGGGGGCCTCGTTGGAGGTTGAAAGTTAAAAGGCCACGATTGCTCCCGTTCAACCTTCAACTGTCGACTGTTCTCAAAAGATCGTGCCCAACTCCTGTGTTGCCACCCCGCCCGAAGAGGGTGAGATAAAGAAGAAAGTCTGCTGCTGCTCTTCCGTCGCTTGGGAGTAAGGCGGCATCCCACTTGATCCAGACGCGATCTCATAAGGCGTAGTGGTGTTAGCCCGCCGCATGTTGAGGAGCGTGAACCGCACCTGCCCGTTCGCGTAGTCTGGTGACCGGCCAATAATTTCACACGGTACATTCAGCACACCGCGCCCGCCGCCGATGTAATCGGGCACCAAGGGATGCGTAAGGGAAACCCAGTCCTTCAACTCGGGCCGGAGTGCCGCAAGGTGCGTCGCAATTTGATAAACAGGTGTTGCGAAGCCGTAGCGCCGGAACAGTTGGTCACCCAACAGAAAGGCGCGCAAGAAGCCCCCGCGGGCGGTGCGCAGGCCTGTGGCCTCGACCTGCTGGTTGTAAAGATAGCGGAAGAGGTTATAGCTATCCTGCTGGAGCATGGTAACGGTGGTGTTATAGGTACGCGCGCTGGTATTGGTCATGGTCTCGTCCACGTTGAGCCGGTAGGCCAGGGCATTAATAATCGGCGCAAGTGAAACCTGCGGGATTCCTTGGATGTTGCGCTGCGTGAAAGCAAACACCGGGCTTTGGTTGACCGGATTCTTCAAGGGCTTGAGCGTAAGTTGGCCGTTCGCTGTCACCACCATGACCAGGCCGAGCGGCTTCAGGATCTGATCTTCCAGCCAACTGCGAGCTTGCTGTGTTGAGGTGATTTTGAATTCAAACCAGTCGCCGGAGAACATGTTGTCGCGCAGGGCCGTAATGCTAGGAACATCGAGAAAGAAATTCGGATTAATCAGCGTGGACTGATTGCCCTCCGTCGAAAGTGTCGAAGCGGGCAGGTACTTGGCCCAAAATGGATTCACCGCAGCCACCAGTTCGCCCGCACCGCCCACTTGCACCACCGCGCTCAGCGCCTGATCCTGGCCCACGCCCAATTCGTTTTGCATTGCGGCCAGGAAGATGTCCAGCGGGTTGCCACTTACCCAACGGGGATTGTCGTTCGATACCGGGAACGCATTCGCCAGCCACTGGGCGCCGCCGGGCTGCCACGTATTTTTCTGCCCCGGCAGCCATTCCTCGGGGCCCCCGTTAGCCCACACAAAGGCACCCTGCGCGAAACGTTTCACATCGCTCGCCTTGATGATCACGCGGCCATCAGCGTCGAACCCAATTTCGGAAATTTGCAGGACATGTAGCGGAACGAAATCGCCCAGCGCATTGCCGGGAAAACCCATGCTGAAAGTAGCAATTTGGCCAATTAGTTCTTCTTGCGCCGCCAGGGTGTGGAGCAATCCGCCCGGATCGATGCAGCGAATTTCCATCTGCCCCACCGAGCTCGAGCCATTCTTGTCATCGATGGATTGTTCCGCTCCCGAGGGAATGTACATATAAGGCAGTAGTTGTGGCTGGCCGGCCACAGTAAGTAAGACACTGGGATTCGTGGCCACCAGCCACATCCAAGCTGTGGGGGCAAGCGCCGGCCACACTTCGAACTCATAGGGTAGGCTGCGCGCGGCGAGTGAATAGGCCAGCAACGAGCCGTTGCCCGTGGCGGGCAGGATGGTAGCTTGCCCTTGGATCAGTTGCGTCAAGACCGCGTCAATCGTGGTCCCGAGTCCTGTGAAGAAGCTGGCGAGGCCCGGAACGTTGTAGAGATCGAGGAGCACCAGGATCATGCCCCAGGTGCCTTCCTGCCAGACGGACGCGGGCGAACCCGCATAGCCGCCGGGCGAATCGTTGTAGGGCTTCATACCTGCAAAGGGCGTCGCGAGCTGGTAGGTTTCGTTGTAGCTGTTCGCGGCGTTCGACTTGGCGATGGTCTGGTTAGTCAGCAGGAAGTTTTGGTAGGCAAACTCGGCGCACTGAAGCGCAATGTCATCGCGGCCGTTGGCGTGGGCCAGCAGCGCCGCCCAGTGGCCAGAAGCGTCCAGGGCTTCGCTGGTGTCACGGGAACCGCCTGGCGCGGCGCTTTTGTAGGGATGGCCGGAGGGCAGGTTCGCCTGCAAGCCCCACTTCCAGGCCAGGTAACCCTCAACTTGTTGACGCTCTGTGGTGGTGAGCACGGAATTGAAAACCAGCACTTCAGCAATGGAGCCGGTCAGCTCATACAGGGGCCCTGGAGAGGACCCGACCACCAACCCTGAGGCGTTTCTATCTCCCGCATTCCCTGTCACCACCGTACCGTTGTAACTATTGAGGCTGGATGCGCCGTTGAAAATCCCTCCCATCACCGCATAATTGCTGAGGCTGGCGACATTCTGCTGGAGGGTCACACCTGCTCCCGCAGAAAGCGCAAGGTTCGTAAGCCCACCGTTTCCGAACATGCTCATGCTAAACGGCTGCGAGAGCCCGTCTATGAGAATGGAGTCGACAGCCGAGTTGCCGACGATGAAAACCGTGGTGGGCTGATTTAACGCCAAGACGGCCGATTGCATGGAGTTTGAGCCGTTGAAGCTCACTACAGGGAGACCATTCAAGGCGTCAGTTTGATAGGTCGGCGCGAGGCTTCCCGATGCTGTGAGGCTGTTGCCGTTGCCACTTTGGTCTGCCCACAGAGTGAGCGGTTGTCCATCCGTCAGCCCCGCAATGGCGTCCGCCTCGTACCAGGCCGTCAACCCGGCCGCTCGGCGCAGGGTCCAGGGAACAGGGGCGCTCGCGCCCTGGGCGAAGTGGCCGGGCACAGAGCCGGAGGGTGCGATGTAAAGGTTCGCGAGCAAGTTCGTCCAGATCGTGCTGGCAGCCGTCTCGATAGTGGCCACAGTTGAAGTGATCGACGTGGCTTGCGTATTGGTGATTTGGCCGGTCTTCAGAAGTTGCACTGCGGCGTTGCTCAGCACGCCGGCGGCGCGCATAAAAGCAAACCACAAGTCCACCTGGTGCTCGGTCGCAACTGTCTCGGTCAGCCCGGGGACAAACTGGTAGCCTGGGTCGACGTACTCGCCATAGCCCTCGTAGAAGAGGCCATTCGTAAGGTCGCTGGCGCTCGATTGCAGGCTCAGCAGGAAGTCGATCATGCCCTGCAACTGCAGCCAGGAGCTGTAGTCCTGGCTGGTCTGCATGTAGATGCAGTAGGCGTAAACCACCCAGGCCATCGCCCCCGCGCGGATGTAAGGCTGATCCACCTGGCCGTTGTAAGTGTCGTAACTGAAGCTCAGGGAGTTGGCGGGCTGTGGGGTTCCTACACTGAAGTTATCAAAGTAAAGATCGGTATTCGCCGCGGTGAGGGTGAGCTTGAAGCCGGTGACCTTCACGAGCGTGTCGGACGTGAGCGAAGAAAGGAGCGCCGGAAGATCAACCAACGTGGTGCGCCAGGTACTGGACCCCGGACCGATGGGTATGGTGATCACTCTGCCCGCGAGAGTGGCCGGACCCGCTGGGGCGCTCGTGACTTGAATGTCGGTCACGAGGCCCAGTGCCGTCGCAATGCTGATGTCGAAAAGGAGACCCACCGCGGCGGCTTCCATGTGCTCAAAACTGAGGTGAGTGTCCGTCGTGTCAGGGAAGCCGCTACCGGTAAAGGTAAAAATGGCATTGGCCGAGCCGGCATGAAAATCCAAAATATTTCCCGTGCCGTAGGGCGGCTCCTGCGGCGACACGGCGCTGGCCGCGACGTTCGTGACCGTCGCTCCGCTGCCACTCTTCGACCACCGCGCTGTCGATCCGTCTTCGGCGTTCTCAAGCACCATCGAGGCCAGATATCCTGACGTGGCAAGAAAAGCGTTCAACTGCTTGATGACTTTTTCTGCCGCCGCAAAATTCCCCGCCGAGCTGTAAGCAATCAGGGCCAGGGCGCAATCATAGATGTAGCTGCGATTCTGGAGGGCGGGGAGATTCGTCGCGCCTGGATTGGCGACAAAGAGAGGATCACTGGTCGGTATGTCGTAAGAGCGCGGCAAGTCCTGGTAGACGAGTTCGGACTGGAGGGAATCGTATACCTCGGTCCAGCCGGCCACGGGGTCGTCAAAAAGAATGTGGACCGCAGGCGTACCGCTGGAAGGAACCACACTCAACCCGACGCGGGCGTGAAAGCCGTCACTTTGTACGACGATGGGGATATTGTCTTCCTGCAGGTATTCGATATCAGTCTTAACGTAAATTTGTGCCTTGTAGCCGAGGAGCTTGCCTCCCAGTTGGTTGGGGCCGGGCGTCTCCGCAACTCCCGTGTTCGTATGTGCCACCCAGCCGCCAGGAATTGTCGAGCCATACCAGCCCGTGGCAGGCCGTGAAACACTAGTGGGATAGAGCACCGCCAGCAGTTGCCCCGGATGGACGCTCCCCAGGCTCCAAGTACCGGCGTTGGGAATGGCATTACCGCCCGGGGCGGTGGTTTGGAGGCTGGAGCTCCCTTGGTAATACCACACGTCGCCATATACGAATACGTCAACGCGGTAGGAACCGAGAGCTTGAAGGAGATTGAAAACATAGCCTGTCGCCACCCAGCCGATGTTCTGGTACCCAAGCGCGATGAGCTTCCAGACCTGTGTGTTGTCAGCCGTAAGAGCGCCGGGCTGCATCGGCCAATTGGGTGCGGCGCTAGTGTTGACTGTCACACCGTTGTAAAGAGCGATCTGGGTATTATCGTTGCTGTCGACAATGAGCGTGCCGAACGGATAGTAGCTGTTGGCCGTCCACTTGGCGATGACCCCAGGTGTTTGGGGCGGGCCGGGAGTGATCTGAGTGGCATTGGCACTATAGAGTAGCGTGTTGATCGACTGCTGCATTGCGGAACTGACCGTGTAACCGTTCACTAGCAGATTGCCCCACGCGAGTGCTACCCCGGATTCATTGACCGGGTAGCCGTCCGGGCCAAGCTGGTTGTCGGGCAAGAGACCTGGGGGGAGGGTGGCGACAATGGATTCGATCTGCGTCATCGCTAGGGGGGCCTCTTGCGCGCCACTCGCCGTCAAACCGGTGAGGAAATTGACCAACGAGGTGAGGCCGCATTCGACGAGCCCGGAGGCAGGCTGCTGCGTCTCTAGCGTGCTGGTCGCGCCCGCCGTGAACAGGGCGTTGGCCAGCCAGTCACCGGCGGGGCCTGACTGACGGCCATAGAGCCAGGCAAGTGACTGATTCATTGCTTGCCAGTAATTTCCCGGCCAATATGAGGAGACGGTTGGCATTTCCCGTTTAACTTCCTTCCAACAGACTTGATGGCTGAAACTGTTCTTCTCGAATCAGGTGATCGGGAGATCGGGTGAGCAGCGGAAAACCCGATCATCCCAAGCCTTTTTCACCCGACCATCGGATCACGCGATCACCTGATCCGCTATGTTCCCCAGCCGTTGATCCCCCAGCGCCCCACACCCCAGCCGGACTGGGTGAGCGATTGGATTTGCGCTTGTGTGAAGCTGGCGAGGACGATCCCGAACTGCGGGATCTGCAGCACGTAGAGCGCTTGCTTTTGCAGCGAATTCAAACCCTGTTGCCAGGTCTGGTTTCCTGAGATCATCGGTTTATCCGTTCATCGGTTCATCGGCTCATCGGATCGTCCCGGGGTTTGGCGTTCAATGACCCGATGATCCGATGGCCCGGTGACCCGATTCATGTGATTACCTGTCGAAACTTCAGGTGAAACGTATACTGTCCCGGCGCCTTATAGGCCGCCGTCCAGTTGGTGTCTTCCAGCCAGTAATTCGTGAAGGCCAGTTGTGAACTATCTGGATAATAGGCAAAGGCTCCGCCTTGAAGTGCATAGGCCATGAACTGCGCCCACGCCTGCGCGTCGGCGCCCAGGCCGACCCACTCCAGATCGAGGTCGAGATAATTGTCGATGCGTTCCAATATCGATTCGCGCACGCCGCTCGAGGCGACATTGTCGTGACGGAGGGCCGCTTGTGAGTAAGCCGGTACGTGGCGTGGCGGGCGCAGAAAATTGAGCGTCGCTGTACCACCGGAGACGGGATAGACGATTGCTGGGTTAGCCATTGTTGATTGCCGATTGACAATTCTCGATTGAAGATTAACGGTGGCCGGTTTCAATCGCCCCAATGTCAATCATTCAATCGTCAATTCAATGTCCTACCGGGCTGCCTCTCTGCAACGTCGTTGCGGTCACCGTGACACCCCGCGAGACGGCTCCATTAACCGCGCCCGCCACGAAATCCTCGAAAGCCTGCGTGCCGCGGATGATGACCACTCCGCTGCCGGCGGCCGGTGAATGCACGGCCGCGCCCTGGGCCAAGGTTTGTGCGGGTGACCCGTAAGGGGATGTGCCGCCGGCGTAGGCAGGCCCGTGCTCGTACCCCCCCCCGCCTCCCCCCGACGCCACGCTGTGACGGTGGCTGCCGGTTCCGGCCAGGAGCGCGTATTGCGCTGCGGCTTCAAAGTGCAGGCCCGCGGCCATGATGGCGGCAGGGTTGGGCGGCCAGGTTCCCTCCGCGAGCAGAGCGATGCCCCGTGCAGTTTCCCAGACGGCTTCCATGCCCGCCTGGGCCTTGCGGCCAGCGATTAATCCCGCCAGCCCACTGCTGGCCAGTTCTGCGCCCGCGGCGGTCTGCGTGCGCAGGGCAAGCGCCGCACGCTGGACGGCATTGGTGTTTTGCTCGGTCTGGTCCGTGGAATTAGTAATTTCCGGCGCGAGCCTTCGGAAGGCTTCATGCATCTGCCGAATCGGCACCACCGCCATTTGGCTCTGCTGGTGCAGGTGGGAAAAGGCCGCGATGGCGTCTTGCTCGGCCTTGTTGGCCTTCACGAGTTCCACCGTGTGCTCACTCGTTGCCTTGGTGCTTTTTTCCAAACCGGCTGTGGCGGCTGCAAAGAGATTGAGCGCTGAGTTCGCGCGTTGGGGATCAGCACTTAGCCCCAGAAGTAGATTGAGTACGCTGTTATTACCTTGTTCCATTTTTAACTCGCAGCTCCAAGCTCCCAGCTTTCAGCTATCAGCTTTCGAAACTCTTCACCAGTCTCCTTCGTCAGCCACCCTCTCCCCGGAGGAGATGGCTGGGGCTGAGGGGTACGAGCTGATCGCTCACGGCTGAGAGCTGATGGCTTTCTTCACCACTCCACCACATTCCCTTCCGTCTCAAACTCGCCTCGGTCACGCGCTACAACCATTTCAGCCGCGGTGCAGTCCAGCAAGTAGGCCGGCATCCCCTTGAGTTCCAGCAACTGGCTGGGCCGGCACTGGCTGCGTTTCGCTACCTCCGCCAGATACAGAAGCCGATCGCGGTCCGCCAGGAAAGGGCGCGAGGTCTTCAGTGTGGGAGTCGGGAGTCGGGAGTTGGGAGTTGGGACCTTCCCCACTCCCCATTCCCGATTCCCTATTCCCTGCACTAAAGACCTCGCCCCTCAGCCAACGAAATATGTATTTCAGATCCTCCACGAGAATATCGCCCAGGCCGATCTCATCGGACGTGGGTGCGCCGGAGAAGCGCGGTTGCACAAAAAGCCGAGAAAGTGTTGCCGTGACCCAGTCGGAGAACGCCGTGATGTCCTCGGGCCTAATCTCCTCCGGCTTGGCTTCCGTAATCTTGGCTTGAAGTTCCGTGCCTTCGCGGCCCAGCCGCAGCGCCGCGAAAATGGGTGGCCGGCAAAGCAGCACGGTGAGTCCGGAGGCGGGCAGCATCACCCGCTCGAACATTGAGCGTTGCGACGGCCCGCTTGAAATCTTCGGGTTTGGCAATTCCGTTTTCAGTCATGGTGGTTCTCAGTTCTCAGCTATCAGTCATCAGGAATTGACAACGGATGCTGTTGTTCCGCGCACTACGTCTGCCGATAAACCTTCCCGCCCCGATCGCCAACTGGACGGTTCTGGTCCGCGATGGCTTGGAAGGTAACCTTGAAAGTCGTCTCCTTACCGCGTTGGAAGGGAAGCTTCACCGTCTCCTTTTGATAGGCGCGGTAGATTTGGGAGATGACGAACTTGGAGTTCTGGTCCTTGCGCTTCGAGATGAGCAGCACTCCGAACTTGGGCACAGGCTTGAGGCCGCCAAAGGCGATTTCTTCATAAGTCTGTGCGCCCGTGGGCAAGGCACTGTCAGAGCCTGAGGCGTACGTGCCGTGGGGAACCAAAAGCTGCAACTTGGCGCAATCGGATTCCTTCAGCGTCACGGCGACTGAGTCCACTTCGCCGGTCATCACCGCATCGATGGGAAGGGTTTCCTGGTCGGCGGTCGTTTCTTCCACCTTAGCTCCGATATCGAGATCGGTAGCGCCCTCCAGTGCGCCGGCAAAAAGATAAGCCGGGCCCACGGCCATGCAAGTCCAGATCACGTTCGCACCATCGGAGGTGGTGGCGCCAACTGCGTTGCACCAGGTGCCGGGCGCGAGGCTTCCCGTTGTGCCGCCTGTTGTGCACTCCTGAAGGTTGCCGTTGGTATCCACAATCATCTGCCCGGGGGTGACCCCTTGCGACGCCGACCACACCGGCTGCGTGGGCGTCCCGTCTGAGACAATGATGTGCCGCTTGCCCGTGGCCGGCGCACAGACATTCAAATAGAGCCAGCCAGGGCCTTGATGAATCAGGGTCGGGCTGGGAGTTCCGAGAGGCATTTTCAGCTCCTTTCAAGGACTGCTGTCAGCTTTCAGCAATCAGCTAAAACCTTAAGCCGAGCGCTGGCTGCCAGTCCTTGCTAACCGCTTCTTTCTCTACACTTCTTCCAATTCGAAAAGTACCGTCAGCGTGATGCGCATCACGGGGGCATCCACACCGGGGACGTTGATCTTCGCCGGCACATGCGATTCAATAAAGACATCGCTAACTGACCCGCCAGCATTCGGCACCGTGGTTCCGCTTTGTACGGTCTCATGCTGAATCGGCAACGCCGTCGTCCAGTCGGCGAGAGACGGCCACGGCCCGGCGCTCGCGATAATCATGTCGAGCATGCGCGCGTAGTCCTGCGCATCTTCCTGGGCCATCTCCTGGTCGTATTGCCCGGTGTCGAGCGCCAAATTGATGCGCACCTCATGATGCCGGGTAGCCTTGTCACTGTTGCGATTGAAGTTCGTGGGGCCGACCTCCACGAAGAGCCAGGGCCAGCCCATCCGCGCACCGGGACCCTTGTGAAATTCCGCGATAGGGTAAAGCGGCTGATTGCCGTCAGTGGCGCGCGCGGTGTTGATGATCGCGAGCGCCGCAGCCTGATCACGCTGGATGATGGCGATAAGCTGGTTGACCAGCGGTTTTGCGAATTGGGCTTGGTAAGCTTGTTGCCAGGACATGATTTGTTATCCAAAAGGTTAAAGTGTAAAGGTTAAAGGCTAAAGCGAACGACGCCAGGTTCATCCTTTACCCTTTATCCTTTACCCTTTAAAATTCTTTCCGGTCCCACTTCCGAAAATTCACATTCGTTCCTTCGTGATCGGTCTCACTGGGTTGTTGATCGCCTCCGGCAATGCCACCCAATTGCGGGCGTGGCGTTTCGACTTTGGCCTGCGGATCAAACAGATAATCGAAGTCCCCACCCTGCGGGAGCGGCTTGCCCGCTTGGTCGCGAGCGTTGAGCTTGTTGTACGATTCCTGGAAATTATCCTCAAAACCCTTCGCGACGCGCAACGCGGACGCAATCCCGGCAGTTTCGAATACCTCCGCGAGCTGGGCACAGGCACCGTAACGGTTCATTTTCTCCAACAGGTTCAATTGGTCGGTGCTGAAGGCCGCCTGCCAGACATAGAATCCCAGGCTGGCGTAAGCTTCCTGGAAGCGGCGCTGTAGGACCGCATCGATTTCCGCCGCCACGTCATCTATAAAGGTCTGGATGAGCGTGTCCGAGGGTCCCTTCGGCCCGTTGCGGGTGAAGGTGGGGAACATTGCCGCGACATTGGTTACAGTTGTGTAGGACATAAGACCTCAATTAGCGATTTGGCGATCGGTGATTGGTGATTGAAAATCGCAAATCACCAATCACGCGATCACAAATGGGCGAGGGCCGCTCACCCTATACGGTCACATATACTGAGATCGTCGTACCCGCACCCGAATCGACTGTGTAATACACATTCGTAGCATCGGCCGGCTGGGTGCGGTGTACGGCCACGTTGGACGTCAGGAGAACAATCTCCTCTTTGGGCATTTGGCCCACCGCCGGATTATTGGGGGCCACAATTCCGTGGGGGATTGTGTTCGCACCGTTGGCGAGCCCCGTGATGTCCACCCGGATCCGCCTCACAAGCTGGCGGCGATCCAAGCGGTAGGTGAAGAGCGTCGTGAATGTTGCTGAAGCTGCCATTTTTGGCTCCTTTCAAGAACTTCCAATTAGTCGGAGGTCAAAAGGTGAATGTTAAAAGTTGAAGGCAAGTACCTTTCGACTTTCAACCCTCGACTTTCAACCTATTTCTTGCTTTTTCCTGCCTTCGCTGCCTTGAAGGCTTGAAACTCTTCGTACTCCGCTTTCTCGGCCGCCGCCTTGGTGGCGGCCGCCTTCGCATCCTCTTTGGCCTTCTTCTCCCGGATCTCCGAGCCGCCGATCCGGTCCGGCTTGCCCTGGAACAGGGGAACTTGGCCGTAGACGAGGATGCTGGCTTCATCTTCGGTTAGCTCGATCTCACCCGAGGCATCCACCGGGATGAGCTTCCCATGACAAGCGCTGGGCAATTGCTTTGGCCCACTACTGGCGATGGGAACGTACATCACATTGTTTTTCTCAATAGGTTGTAGAACTTGAAACTTGGGCATCAAAACCTCCAGAAGCTAGGAGCTAGGAGGTAGAAGCTAGAAGCAAACCATTCTCACTTCTAGCTTCTCACTCCTCACTTCCTTCCGTCGCTATGCTACAGCGCTCTTAAACACGTACATCGCGCCCGGCACGACAAGTTTTACGC
Organism: uncultured Acidobacteriota bacterium; assembly: GCA_963804995.1. Taxonomy (GTDB): domain Bacteria; phylum Acidobacteriota; class Terriglobia; order UBA7540; family UBA7540; genus Bog-366. The sequence goes on along the minus strand of CAWDSK010000005.1, from coordinate 316,129 downwards.
AGTAGTACGTCTGGTATTCGATCATGTCCCCGCTGCGCTCCTCCACCCGATAGCGCTTCACCAGCATGCCGCCGTTCTGAGGAACGCCATAAAGCCAGCGGAAAGTGGTGCCCGGGGTGATCATCAACTGGCCCTGTCCCGGCGGTACGTAGGCCAGGACGGCGTTCTTGCCCCAGATATAGTTGAGGCTGTGAGCCATACCCTGTTGGGCAGTGTCATACAGCGTCTTGGCAACCACAAAGTTGTCAACATTGAAGAGCCCGGCCAACTGCTGATCGGTGGGATAGCCGAGCGGCAGGGCGTGGTTCTTGAAGCGGTCAAGAATGATGGGGTGCTGGATGAGCTGCAACCAGACGGGGTAGCCGACCAGAAGGGTGTTCGGCTCCTTGGTGCAGGAGAGCAGAATCGTGGAGCGTTGTGCCGTAATGGCAGCCACGGGATCCGAGTTCTGAAAATCACTCCACTGGCCCGTGCCCGCCAGCGTGGTGCTGGGGATCGATGCCGAATTCATAACCAGGTTGAAGACCTGGATTTCACGTTGTTTGTCGATGATGTCGGCCAGGGTCTCGGTCGTGAAAACTTCGGGTCCCGTTGAGAAATCCCACTTGGCGCGCAGTTCGTCGGGGATAAGCTGCTTCTGGGCCTTGCCGTCGCAGTAATACTCATCGTTCGACATGCGCCACCCGGGCATCTCGTTGGCCTCGCTGCCCGGGGCGCGTTCGGTGTTGTAAGCCTTGAAACGTTCGAATCCGAACATCGGGTAGCGATCGTTTTGTTTCGAGACCGGGAAGTCGGGGAAGAGCCGGCCCGCCACAAAATCGTTGTTGCGGTACACGATTGAATAATTGGTCAGAAATTGATCAAGATGCGCTAAGGAAACTTCCATGTTCTTTCCTCGGGATACGGGACTCGGGACTCGGGACACGGGAAGGCCCGAATCCCTTACACGAATCGTTGATCCCTAATTGCGCGCACTGTCGTTGTCCCGTAGCCGCGGGATTCAACAGCGGGCGCTGAAACGCCGGGGCGCGGAACAGGGGCCGCGGAGCGCGGGACTTGTTCTTCCCGTGTCCCGTTTCCCCAGTCCCGCGTTCTTAGACCTTCACTTGCCGCAAATTCACCTGAATGCGGATCTTCTGGTTTTGCGCGGTGGGCGGGTACTTCGCCTTGCCCACCACGTAGGCAGTATTCCCAGTTGTGACGTTGCGAATCGACGTGACTCGCCCGTAGGCGTCGGCGATGACCACGTCGTCCTCGGCCTGGATGGTGGTATCCGCCGCGATCACTTCCGCTTCCGGGGCGAAGACAATCAATCCCCAGGCGCGGCCTTGCGAAATGAAAGGCGCCGGAGGCACGGAGCCGTTAATGGGATTGCCCGTGTTCGGATCGAGCCACAATTCCGAGGTCAGGGGGTAGCCGGGCTCAACCACATCCTGAGCCAGAACACCCGTTGGCACGACATTGAAGCCGGAAGGCAGGCCGGCGTAGAAATCGGATTCCGTTGAGAGATTCGTGACCGGCAAGCCCATGACCGTACCGCGCAAGGCGCGAATATTGGTGTCGAACTTGGCCGCTGTCAATCCTTGGTTTCCAAGCATGTTTCCTCCTTGTCAAAATGAAGCTGTAAGCTCTCAGCTTTCAGTGTTCAGCTAAATCTCTAGCTGACTGCTGATCGCTGGTTCCAGTTGAGCACTTCTTTCATTTGCTATCAGCGGCAAGGCAAAGTTCAATGCTGGCCGCTGACGGCTAGTCCTTGCTGAGCGCTGCCGTCGTCACGCCGACTTGGCGTCGGCACGATAGTTCTTGAGCAGGTCGGGGTTTTCCTTGGCCACCAGGGCGTTCGCCTGGCGGTGCGCCTCGAGCTCGCTGAGCCTGTTGTCCGTCTGCATGAGCTGCCGCTTTTTCTCCTCGACCATGCGTGAGAAGAGGTGACGCGGCGACTCACCAGTTTCTGTGCCTGTGCCGCCGATGCCCACTACCGAGTTCAGCTTGACCATGGCCGGACGGTCTTCGATAAGCGATTTGAAGGCCGCACCGTCGGAAAGCGCCAGACGCAGCGGCGCGCCCGTCGCCATCATGGCCGGAGTAATCTGGCCACGCTGGAAGGCATTCTGCACGCGCTGCTCGGCGTCCTTAGCGCGGCGCCAGGCCGTGCGGGAGATTTTGCCGCCGTCGTCGAGCGCGTCCAGCCGGCTATTGTTGAGCTTGCCGTCCGCGCCGATGGTTTCGCACAGCAGTGTCACCTCGGCTTTGAGTGGATGGAGCGCGAGCGTCAGCAGGCCGCGGATCTCTTCGCGGGATCTGCCTTCTGCGCCGATTTCCCTGGCAAAATTCGCGGCCAGTTGCGCGCCCGTTTCGTCCTTTTCGGAACCCGCCGCCATGCCCAAATGCTGTGCAGCATACTGGCAGAGGTGGTCGTGTTCGATTTCACCGAGCTTGTTGTCTCCGTCGTAGGCTTCGTGTTTGCCGTCCGCGGAGCACCTGAGGGTTAGCTTCGCCATTTCAATTCTTCCTCCGTTCCCCGCCTGACGGCGGTCTGTGTTCAGGGATTCGGGATCTGCAATTCGGGGTTGGGATTTCGGACTCCGAACTTCGGACCCCGGACTTGTAGTTGCCAGCCAAATTTCCGGCAGTTCGTCGAGAAAAGGTTGATTGGTGAGGGCCACACTGGTCAGCGTCAGGCCCTGGGACTCACCGGTCTTCCGGTCCGGGTAGTCTTTCGCAAAGGCCGCTGAAACATACCGATATTCCCGGTTCTTAATAAGTTCGCGGGCGCGGTCCGTGGGCTCGTAGCGGCCATATAGAATCCAACGATCGGATGATCCGGTGATCTGGTGATCCGGTGATCGGCTTTCCTCTTCACCTGATCTCGCGATCACCTGATCACCCGATTCGAAGGGCGCTGGCTCAAGAAGTGCCACGACGCGCCCGGCGCTGGGCGTAGGCTCGCCAGCAGCTCGTTCCAGATCCTCGCAGGCGTGGTCATAGTCAACGTTGATGTCGTGGTTTGCGAGTTTCCGGAAGTTCGAGACTGCAGCGCGCAGCTCATCCAGTGTGAAGGAAACCTCCCGCCCGTTTTTTACCCAACTGCCCGTGACGAGAATCGGAAGGCGCGCCAGGCCCGCGGCCGGCATCGCACTAAGCTGGGAGATGAAGTGAAAATTCTTTGTGTCGTCTGACATCGTAGCGCTCTCCAAAAAGGTTGTGTGGTGCGTGGCAGGTAGTAGCTGGGGTTTCCCCCTGTATGCGACCTGCCATCCACGCCCTACCGATCTACTGAATCCAGTTCCCATGCACTAGCAGTCCGCTGACCTGCAAAGTCAGGCCGGTCGTGCCCGGGGTGTTGAGGGCCACTTCGAAATTCACCTTGGTTTGATCCGTCAGGGTGAATGGGGTCCCGCAAATAAAGTCTGCGTTATAGAAGTTGCCCGAAGTCGTTGTGGCCAGTTGCAGCACGCCGGGGTTGCTGGTAATCGTGCCACCGACCGCGGCCAGGGTGTCGCCGGCCGAGCCGCCGTAGGCCGGGAAGGTATTGGTCTTGAGCGTGGGCGTGGTAATGGAAGACAAGGCCACGCCTTGGACGCCGTACTGAACGGCGATATCCTTGACCACAAATCCCAAACCGGGAGTGACGCGACCTTCGAGGCCCAAATCGCAGCTCATGTAAATCGTTCCGGCCGTGGTGTTGGTTGTGCCGCTCCAGGTGGTCTGATTTGCCACCAATCGCACCAGCCCCGGTGTACCCGTAAATGCTGTGGTGACCGGGGTAAAGCTGCAATTGGTGACTGGCACCATGAGCAGGCCATCGTTGTAAGTGGCCGGGATCGCACCCAGCACGTCTTCCGTTGCGACGACGCAGCCGGTGATGTTGCCGCTGACGTTCGCCGTACAGAAATAGAGAATCGTGCTGCCGCTCGCGGCGGCGGTCGGATAGGACGTGGTGGAGGCGAGCGCGCTGCCCGATCCTGACCAGTACACCAGGTTGCAGGAGCCCGCCAGGATCCCCGCGAGAGAACAGGAGGTCATGTTCGTCGTTAAGGTTAGGCTTCCTAAGTTAATGGAGTTTGCGGCGCCTTTCTGATAGACGGTGCCGGCTGTGTAGTTGAGCGTCAGGCCTGTCGCAGCCCAGGAAACGCTAGGGATGCCAAAACTCCCCTCGAGGCTTGAGTAGTTGGTGCCGCCCAAGACTGGCCCAGCCGATCCTTGGCCAAAAAGGCTGGAAGGCAATGAACCCAAGACCGTAAACAGAAGTGTTATCAGCAGACTTGCCTTGAACTTTGTCATGTGTGCTCCTTATCGTTTTTATTGGGCTTACCGCTCTCAGCTAACAGCCGACGATGAACAGTGCGCTGTCAACTGTCGGCTTCACTTATAGATCGCCGTGATCGTGACCGGCGCGCTGGTTCCGTAGGCGGAGCAGGCGAAGGTGTACTCGCTCAACTGGCCGAATCCCGCCGCCGCGGAGTTACTGACCGTAGTGGTGGTCACGCCGGTAGTTACGGGCGCCTGTTGATAGATATCCCAGGCGTTGACGGCATTGCTGGTGACGGTTACCGAAGCCGCGCTCCCGAGATTCAGCCAAGTGACACCGTCGAAGCTGGTTCTTGCCTGCACCGTGCAAGTCGTGTAGGTGCCGGATACCGTCCCGAAGACCCAGGTCAGGTGCGCCGTCGTCGAGCCGGTGGTAGATGTGGGGCTGGTCGTCGTGGTCGCCCCGGCAATTGTCAGGATGGGATTGTCCAGAATGTACCCGAACGCCGGGAAGCGATGCGAGCTGTAGGAATCAGCCCTCACCTGCGGCGGGCGCCAGGTCGGAAGCGCCATCAGCACGATCAGGACCGCGATCGAGAAAGAAAGAACCAAGGAATTCCGTAAGGTTGTCATAGCCTCTCCATTTCAAGCTGCCAGCCCTCCGCCTCCATCCAACATTCGGCGGACCGCTGGGTCTTGCTGATCACTTCACCTGCCTTGCTTTTCGTCTTTGCCCTCAGCAGGCACAGCCGGTTGCGTGTCTCCTGACTGCTGTTTTCCCGCTCCTGACGCCCACCCTTACGCTTCGTCATCGTCCGCGCCGCCCGCCCCCTCGCCGTATTCACCCTCGTTCTGTTTCTTCGCTGGCTCAAAGGCACGGCCATTCGGGGAGCCGATGCTGATCGCCTCTCCGCCCTTGCCGCTGATCTCACCCCCGGCTGTGGCAATGGTCTCGCCGCGGATGGAGACAACGTCATCATCCGTGAAGTCCGCAAACCCGAGCTCGTGCCGCACCTGATTCACGCTGGAGCGATCGGAGATCCACGCGCCGGCCTGGGCAAGCTGGGCAATGATGCCCGACATGGTCTCGATCGACCGGGCCTGCACGTTGGCGGGAATGAGGTAGGGCACGGGCGCGTCCGGTCCGAAATTCCACTGGGTCAATCGGCGAATCGTTGAGTTGCGGATCTGGTGCGCAATATGGTCCGCAGTATTCTGCGTGGCCAGCAGGAAGAAGTCGGTTTGCGATTCGCCCAGGGAGCGTGAGCCCGTCCGTGTCTGGCCGAGTTCCATGAACATGGCCAGGCAGGAAGTGGCGATTTGCTGTTTGTGATATTCGAGCGAAGGTAATATCTCGCGAATCCGTCCCTCGATGCCGACCAACTTGAACTCCGCGCCGTTGGGCAGTGCGAGCCCGGTCTTTTCATGCGCGGCCAATTGGGTCACCCAATTCTGGGCGGTCGAGAACGTCTTGCTTCGAGGGATTAGGCGGCAGCAGGATCATCGGCACGCCCAGCGAGTTACGTTCGCAGGCGATGGCGTCGATCCGCTCCAGATGTTTCTTCATGTACCAGTGCGGGTACATGGCGCGGGTCAGCGGGATACCCCAGAAATTCGCCCCCTCCTGGTCATGCGTAAAGATGCAGGCCTTGTCGGTGGGCAGCATCACATACTCGAAGCGATTGCCGCGGTAGCCCCACTGTTCGAGCCCGTAAAGCGTTTCGCCATCGTCGTAGATAAAAGGCGGCAGAGTGGGATCGACGGAATGCGGGTCCGTGTGCCAGCGGTAAAACGTCAGCGCTTGGCGGTCGCACAAGCGGCGCACGCGGATCTGATCGCCGTCCACGGCCATCACTTCTTCGTAACACGCCGCGCCAAAGTCCTGCATGCGCAGCGCGAAACGCACCACGTCTTTCCAGTTCTGCGTCACCCAGCTTCCCGTGTGGGTCTGCCATTCCAGGCCGCCGAAGAAATTCTCGCGAACAAAGTGGGCGACCTCTTTGGCCTTCTCCGCCGTCTGGCCTTTGCGCAATTCCTGATCGGGGGGCGGCTTCACCTGCCACTGCGCGGAAAGAATCGGCATCTTGCACGCGCGCAAGGTACCGGCCACCTGGCCGTCGCCGCGCCGCATTTCCTGATAAGTCCAGATTCCGTTCAGCCCTTCGAGCTTGGGATTGTATTCACCCAGTTCGCGCAGGAAGCCCGCCGTGATGGGAGTGCCGGGGACGCCCATGACCGGAACCCAGCCCTGCCGGATTCGTTCCGTGTAATCCGCCACGGAGATGGGCTCCGGCGGAGGCGGAGGTGGAATGGCCCGCGTGGACGCGACCGGCAAACCGCCCGTGGTAGTCAGCGGAGCGGGGGTGAGAAGCGGTTGACGGCCAACCGCAGGCAGTTGGGCAGTGGATAACATTTCCATCTGCCTACTGCCTATCTGCCCAATGCCCAGTTCCTTATCCGCCAGCGCTACGGCCGTATCGATTTGCGCCTGCAGCGCTTTGGAGACCGATTTGCCCTCGCGGATTAAATGCTTCATCTGGTGACCGTTTCCCGAGCTGTGAGCCTTAATCATCGGTTCATCTTTCCATCGGTCCATCGGTTCATCAAACCCTCGATTGATCGGTTCATCGTTGTTGTCAGATGGCCCGATGATCCGATGACCCGATCCGTGAATGGCCCGATTACAAAATCTGCTCCATCAGCCCCGCCGTCACCGGAGCGCCCACCGTAACGCCGGCATCTTGCCGGCCTGTGGCCTGTGCCGCCGGGACGGCGGCGCTACAAGATCGCATCCATTATTCCCGCCGTCACCGGCGCGCCCACCAGGGAGGCGGCTTCTTCAAAGTGCGCCACCGGCTGGGTGGCGGTGCTGATGACCTGCGCCAGCGCCCAGAAGCGGTCGGCGTGTCCCCGGTCGGTATGCTCAGCATCAAAGCGCACGTTTCCGGAGGGCGTTACGAAGCGCTTGACGGAGTTGATGTCGGCGCGCACCTCCCGCGAATCCGGAATCCGCACGGTGCGATCCTCGAAAGCCTGTTTCACCATCGGCGCCAGGCGTTCCTTCAATTGCATGGTGAAAGTGGTGGGCTCCACCACTGCGCCGTACTTTTCGACGGCGTGTTCCGCCAGCATCATGCCGAGGCCGGAAGCGTCAATCCCCGCGCGCCGCACTCCCAAATCCATAAGGCTGAAGAGGAGTTTTTCCTGCGCGTCAAAGGTCATGTCCTTCAGAGCCAGGAGGACCCGCGACCACAGCACCCCGTCGCGCCTTTCAAAGAGCCAGGCGATGGTGAGGTCGCGCTTCCGCCCGATATCGATCCCCAGGTAAAGTTCCTTGCCCTCGAGCCCCGCCAGGTCCACCGCGCTCAGGTCCGTCGTGGCCGCTTCATGCACGCAGGTCAGAATCAGCTCAATCGGAATGTAGTTCGCGGCGTCGGAAAGGAATTGGCAGCAGTATTCCTGGAGCCAGGTCTCTTCGTCGTCGCAGCCGGAACGGAGCAGATTGATGTTGGCGGGCAGGCCCTGCGCGACCGCTTCGTGGATGTCCACTCGGTGGCCGGACCAAAGATTAGGCAGATGGGCAGATGGGGAGATGGGCAGATGGGAAATATCTCAACTGCCTACCTGCCCACCTGCCCACTGCCCGCCCGTCAATCCGGCCGCCTTCGCAATCTCATAAAACTTCCCCGCCGTGCCATTAGGCGTGGAAATAACTTCAATCGAATACCCGCGCGTGATAATAGGAAAGCAGGCAGCATAGATTTTGCGGGCGTCGCCGTGGAAGGCAAACTCGTCGAGCACGATGTTTCCGCTGTAGCCGCGCGCCGTGTCCGGATTGGCCGGCAGGCCGATGATGCGCGAGCGGTTGTGCGGGAAATAGACCTCCATGGTTTTCTCGTCCGAGTCCAACTCAGCAAAGGCCGGCAATGCCTTCAGTCTCTTGAAGAACACGCAGAAGTCTTTGACCTTTTCCATAAACAGCCGCGACTGGCGCTCGCCCTTGGAGAGAATGATGTATTGGGTGCGGGAGCCCAGGCACTTGAGCACGGCCCGCAGCGCGGCGGCAAAACTCTTGCCGCTCTGCCGGCTCCAAACCGCGATCTTCAATTGCGAGTCGTCCATAATCCAGCGGTCCTGGTAAGGGAGAACGGGGATCGATTTCTTCGCCAGAGTCCGAAGCCGGTCCATTGGGGTCTCAGGCACCGCGTCGGGCGATCCGGTGATCGGGTGTCCGATCTGCGGACTCCGAGGGAGCCCATCGGACTCCTGAAATCGGAGATCGGGTGTCCGATCTGCGGACTCCGAGGGAGTCCATCGGACTCCCGAAATCGGAGATCGGGTGATCGGCGAATTGGAACCTTTCCGTTTTGCCATTTACCTTTTGCCTTGCTCTTTCGTCTGTAGCGGCGGTCTGCGACCGCCGCCGTCCCGATAAATCGGGACGCTCCATCGGCGTAGCGCTTGTCTTTCAGGGTCTGCGGCTTTTCTTATCGACCCTGCCGAAGGGCCGCGGACCTAGAAAAGAGGTCCGTGCTCGTTCCTGAGCCCTGCAAGGGCGCAAGATAATAGCCGGGGGCAACGCCCCCGGAAACGCAACGAGCCACGAGCCGACCCTGAAGGGGTCGATAATCCGTGTCGAGTTCGTTCCCTGCCCCTCGATTCCAATGTGACCCCTTCAGGGTCAGCAAAGATGAGGATTTCCGCCCACCGGGGGCGTTGCCCCCGGCTATTAAATTTATCCCCTGCGGGGAACCGACCTGACGGTCGTGATGAAGTGCGCATTTCTCAGGATTCGCCTTTATCATTTCGTATTCATCATTCCGAATTTCTTACGCGTTCACGTCGCCGGCGGCGGCGACCGCCTCCAGCTTCGGCACGGGCGGGACGATGACCGTTGTCCCGATCCCGAAAATTTCCTTTGCTTGTTCCACCATTCGCCGGGCCGCGTCGAAATCCTCGACGACCTCGATGTTCCCCTTGCCCGCTTGCATGCTGGTGCGTTCCCGCATCTTCTGGCGGTGCTCCTGAGCGTAGAGGGCGAAGTGCTTTTTCATCAGCCTGACCTTCTCGCCGTCGTTCAAGACTTTCTTAAAGGCCATCAATTGCGGCACCGTCATCTCCTGCAGGCCTTCCCAGAGCAAGGCGTTCACACCGGCAGTTAGGCCGTCTTCGCCGACCAGCTCCGAGACGGCTTTCATGGCCGTTTTCAGCTCGCAGATCTGATCCTTGTGAACCTGCCAATGTTTTTGCTTGTAGCTCCTGACGGCGGTCGTGCCGACGTCTTCGTGATACTTTTGCTCGATCATCCGCTGGACTTGCGCGACAGTCGCAAACTTCTCGAACATCGTGTCCACAACCTGCAGGAGGCCCGGGTGTTTGACGCTCAGGATTTGCAGTTTGCATGCCTGATCTTTGGGCACTTAGTTTCTCCCCTCGCTTGCCAATTCCTCATAGGCGGTCAGGGCCGCTCTGGCCGCCTGATCCCTCCTGCGCCGCACGCTCCAGATTTGCCTCTTGTACTCCCAAACGGTGGCGTGGCCGATGGGCTCGCCAAATTCGGCCCGGATCATTGCCGCGACAGCATCGATGCTCGCGAAAGCCGCAAACATCGCATCCACCTTCTGGCACAACCCGGGGTGTCGAGCGTCAAGCGAATGCAGCTTGGTGACCCCTTTTCGTCCCACGAGTTTCAACTCCCTTAATCGGTTCCTGGCAATGAGTGATTTGGGGCTTTACAATTGCTCCATCACGCCATGGCTAAATCACTTACTCATCGAATCGCTTCGGGCGCCGCGGCCTGCCGGATAGACTCATCGGCCCCATCGGCAGTGGCCCTGGCCTCGGGTTCCTTCTCCAGCCTAAGCTCGCGATCGCGCGCCCAGCGCCGGGCCCGAAAGTTGCCGAGCGTCGACCGAGGCACCGCGATGTGATACTGCCGGCGGATCAGCTCCACGACCTGGCGCACGGGTACACCCTGGTTGAACCAGGCTTTCACCGCGTCCGCAAGACCCGGAAGGCGCCGGTCAAGTGCTTCGATATGGGTCGGTCTGGTCATAATTTGAAATCTTTCCGAATCGGGTCATCGGACTATCGGGTCATCGGGCCATCGGGTCATCGGGTCATCTAAGAGCTAATGATTCGATGAGCCGATGGAAAGATGAACCGATGAGCCGATCATCTGACCTCTCCCAGCGCCGCGGCCCGCCGGTCATATTCATCGACGCCGTCGGCGGTGATGCGCGCCCAACGGATGACTTCCGGGCGGCCGATACGTTTCTCACTGCCCAGCTCCACCCAGTTCCGATCGCGCATGTAGCGCAATTGAAACTCCACGGCCTGGTCGGAAACGGGGCGGAGGCTATCGTCCAAGTAAATCAAGATGCTCCGCGGGGTCACGGGCTGAAAGCCGCATTCATTCAGGTAGCGGAGAATCTCAGTGCGGTTGAGTTCGAATTCAACTTTGCTCTTGGTCTTCGGCATAGCAGGAAAAACCCTCAATCTTTCGTGACATGATTCGAAGTTCACGGCCGATCTCCTGGCGTTCTAGCATCACTTTCTGGATATCCTCGCGCGTCGCGGTCAGCATGCCCTTCAGCTCCATGACCGTCGTGCTGAGGGCGTTGTGCGTCTCGGCGACTTTTACCGATCGCTCCAGCGCCTCGGCGCCCCTCTCCAGGCTGGAGGGAATCGTGAGGACCCCATGCGAGGCGCGGGAGAAAAATCGAAAGGCTCCTATTCCCGCCACGCTGGTGCCCACAAACCCCCCGGCGCCGATCAACATCGCTTGAATTTCCGCTGCAGAAATCATGGAAGTTTCCAAAGGCTAGGAGTTAGGAGCGAGAAGCTAGGAGTTAGAAGTTAGGAGCTAGGAGTTAGAAGACACTTTCATTCTCGCCTCTCGCTTCTCACTGCTTACTCCTTACTTCTCACTCCTCACTCCTCGCTCAAAACTACTCACTCCTGACTCCTCACTCCTAACTCCTCACTTCTAACTTCTAACTCCTCACTACACACTCCTGACTTCTCACTTCTCGTTTCTAACTCCTAGCTCCTCGCTTCTAACTTCTCCGTCGGCACCACATGCCGCCAGAAGGAATCGTAAAAGACATGCTGGCCGCCAAATTGCACTGCCGCCGCCACCAGGAAAGTCAGAATCCCCCGCACCAGCGTGGCCTCGTCCGGCCAGGTAATCGTCAGGCTGTGAGGAGCGTGAATGACCTCAATCTCCGTACAGGTCAAAAGGGCCGTCACAGCGCTGGTCAAAATACAAATATTCGGTTTGCTCTGATCGATCCAAGCCAGCGCCCGTGACCGGCTGCGCTTGGCGAGCTGAATCAAGAGCGGAGTTAGAAAAGTGATCAGGGCTTGTACTTGCAATGATTGCGGGTCCATAAATTCTCCGAGAAAAAGTCAAACCACCAAGGCACCAAGACACCAAGCTGAATGAGTTAGAAACCCAAGGCATTTCTTGGTGCCTTTGTGCCTTGGTGGTGAAGCTCCTACGCAGTGACTAACTTCAGGTCCGCTTCCAGCGTGGCGAAATCGAATCCCGAAGGCGCGATTCCGTTCGCCTTGATCCAATCCTTCGAAACCAGTGCATAGGCTTCGTCGCAATACTTCTCCAGCCAGGCCCAGGTCAGGCGTTTCAATTTGCCCCAGGTGATGCAAGTGAAAGTTGGGGACTGGGTGCTGGGGGCTGGGGACTGGGGGTTAGGAAAAACACTACCCGTATCCCGTGTGTCATACCCCACCAGATAGATCGCGTGCCCGCCCCACGAGCCGGGCTCGTCATTCGGTCCGGGATTTTGCGGCACGTCCCAGACATTCTGGTTCTGGGCCGTGATGGGCAATTGCACGCCGATGTAAGCCCCGCCAAAAAGCCAGATGGCCAAAGCAATATCGGAGTTGGCGGTTGGGGGCTGGGGGCTAGGGACGGGGCCCTGGGTGCTGGGGGTTGGGTTCTGTACTTCCGCCTCTATTCCCTGTTCCCTGTTCCCTATTCCCTGGCCTTTGTTCCCTATTCCCTGGCCTTTGTTTCCTGTTCCCTGTTCCCTATTCCCTGTTCCCTGGCCTTTGTTTCCTGTTCCCTGTTCCCTATTCCCTATTCCCTGGCCTTTGTTTCCTGTTCCCTGTTCCCTATTCCCTGTTCCCTGGCCTTTGTTTCCTGTTCCCTGTTCCCTATTCCCTATTCCCTGGCCTTTGTTTCCTGTTCCCTGTTCCCTATTCCCTGTTCCCTGGCCTTTGTTTCCTGTTCCCTGTTCCCTGTTCCCTAACCCGACAGAAACATAGGCATCAAGAGAATGCCCACTAAATCCCTGCTGCCGCCAATCGTTCAGCACGTCGAGCTCAACGCCACCCCGGTCGGTCGATGCATCCTGGGGATTGTAGCCATCCCATCGTTCGTAATAACTAAGGATGGTAGAGTCCGGAACGGTAATTTCCTTGCTGGCATTGGCGGTCCAAATCTGTACGGCATGGCCGACGGCGGCAATCGTGCAGCAGCCGAGCTTGTCGTTGAGCATCATTCCCCAACCCTTGATGCCGCGGGTGTAATCACAGCTCGAGGGAGGAGCGATCGCCGCCGCCCAGGCGCCCGGCAGGAGATACCTTGCCAGTTTCAGCGTGCGCGGGTCGTCGCGCCGGGGACGCTTGCCGAGTCGCATTGTGGAGTGGTTGGCTGCCATAGTTAGTCTCTTATCGGTTCATCGACCCATCGGTTCATCGGTTCATCGGCCGCTCACGGGCTTTGTTCTTAGATGGCCCGATGAGCCGATGAAAAGATGAGCCGATTACTTCAGTTCCTTGCCTGCAAACACTCTGTCGCATTCCGCATCGCCGGTCTTCGCCTTCACGATGCGGTTGTACTGGGCCTTGAACTGCGAGGCGGTGAACGGAAGTTCCGGGGCCGGCTTGCTGCCTACTGCCTTTTGCCCACTGCCTACTGCCTCTGGCACCAGACTTGCAATACTCGAAAACTCGCTCAAGACAAGCTGGAGAATCGCGGTCACTTTGTTCTGCGTAGCCGTATTCTGGATGTGCGTCGCGGCTAGAATCTGCTGGATATCCGCGTTCGCGGTGGCAAGGCCCGCCTGAATCTGCTGCAGCGCGCCGGCGCTTGGTGTGGACTGGTATCTATCAAACAAGGTGATAAGCAGATTGATGTCATTTGCAACCTGGGTAACGGCCGGCCCCGCGCCCACAATCGTGGCAATGCCTTCGACGATGGGGAGCGCCACTTTGGCGATGTTCTCCGCCTCCACGGCCCAGGAAGGAGGCGTGCAGGCCAGGCTGAGAGTGACCATACCTAAAACCGTTGCAAGAATAAGATTGCGAAACTTCATAAGACCTCCATCAGCTTTCAGTCGTCAGCTTTCAGCTATCAGCTTTCAGTCATCAGCTTTCACCTATCAACGTTCAACCTTCGCCTTTCAGGTATCAGGGTTCACCCTTCGGGCCAACGCCCTAGCTGAGAGCTGAAAGCTGATAGCTGATAGCTATGTCTAATCACGCCAACAGTTGCTCCAGCACCGGACCGGGATCCTTTCCGGTTGACAGCCACTCTTGTGCGCGGGGGTCGTCCAGACGATAGGTATTAACCAAATTAATAAGCAAGGCGGAGTAGCTGGGGTTTGTGGAATACCCACAATGGTCGGTGTCCTGCTGCGACTTTTTAGGACCCAGCCGCTCCGCAAACTGTTTCCAGTCGTGACGCACCTCGTACGCCGGCCGGTAGTGCGGCGAAAGAAGCAACCGCGCGTGCGCCTTGAAGGCCTCGGTCAGGTCGGGGAAGCGCTGAAACTGTGCAAAAACTTCTTTCTTTTGCCCGTTGATGAATTCCCAGGTCGCCACATCGAAGTGGCCGTAGTCTTCGGGGGCGGAAGTTGAAAGTTGAGAGTTGAGGGAAGAGGTTAAAGGTTGAGAGTTTAAAGTTGAAACCGCGCTGACAACCGCGCCCTGGCTTTGAACTTTCAAATTCGAACTTTCAAGCGCACTTTCAACTTTCAACTTTTGACTTTCGACCCCCGGCCTGTGGCTGTACTTGATCCCGAACGGATTATTCGCCAGGCGGAACAGGCGGGAACTTCCCCAGCCGAACCTGGGTGTGGCGCTTTCCAGAATCGCTTGCGCCAGGGTGATGCAGGCCGGGATTTCGTACTCGCGCTCGCTTTGGAGGGCCGGGGGTGCGACCCGGAGAAGAAATTGTATTTGTTGCCTGGTCACTTTGGGCAGCGGCAGCGTGTGCACCCACCGCCGCCCTCACTCGCACAGCGTCCCGTACGAGCAATAGGTTAAATTCTGGCGGCTGATCGCCGCCGCTTCTTGACTCTTATTCCCCTCCCCACTTACCAGGGGAAACAAGGGTCGAGTCTTCGCTGCCCTCCGGGGCGGGGGTAAGCGCCGCTTCGAGCGGCGCCCCCTTCGGGCAGCCTTTGCCCCAACGCGTCTGAGCGCCGGGGTAGTCAAGCCTGTCTCGTTCACAACGTTTTAAAAACCGCGAAATCGTTTCGGGGGTGATCCCCAGAGAAACCGCGGCCTTGAGCTGCGTTCCGGCCAGTTGCCAGGCTTGGCGATAAACGTACTCTTGAATCTCCTGGAACGGTGTACCCAGCGGAACTTCAATGCGGATGCGTGGCGCCCTCGGATCTGAGCCTTGCTCAGGTGGGGCCCCTCGGCGTTCGCGTTTGGTTCCGGTGGTGGACACGTCGCTCATGACATATACAGGGTAACATTACTGCATGGGGTGTTGTCAAGAGAATAATTAACCAGTTGTGCTACCGGTAGCCCAAAAATGCAGGGCGGGGCTACCGGTAGCCCAAATCTGAAGGGGGCAACGCAAAACTGTCCGATAAATCTTTGGGTGGGACGCTGGGACACGGCGTGACAGGGCCGCAGGACGCTCCACGCAGCGGCTTTTGAGGTGCGGCTGCCGCCATTACCCTGCGACCACGCGGCAAAAAGGTCCCAATTTTGATTCGGAAGGGTTCCCGACAGGCCGCCGCGAGGCACATTCCATCGGGTTGTCGGTTCGCCACTCATCACGTTTACAGATTAGCATCCCTATACTGGATGATGTCAATAGGGTAACGTCACTTTTGGGCTACCGGTAGCCCAAAAATGAATTATCTGGCGGGACGACGTCGCTTTTGGGCTACCGGTAGCCCAAAAGTGACTTACCTCACGCCGTGGCGCCCTGGGACACCCTGACGGCGAGGCTGAAGTTTTGCGGGATGGGTTTGAAATACGTACGCGAAGCGGCGCTTGGAGCCCGCAATTGTGCGCGGAAGGGTACGAGAGGCAGATCGGGTTATCTAGGGATGAGTGCTGGGGGAGTCGGGTTTATGACTTTTGCCCTCGGCTGGCGTCTCGGAAGTGGAGGCGGAATCATTGATGTGTCGAAAATTCAACCTTCGCGACGGCGCCCCATCCTTCGCTTCAAGACGTGGCAATCATGATCTTTCGTCATGGATATAGGGGGGAAAAGGGTTGCGTGATCCTGCTATGAAACTGTCCCAGATGTTGGTCTCCGCGGGGCATAGCGAGCGAGGTCCCACTTAATCCGTCAACCTCCCGGCTAAAACACCCCCCTCATTTGTCGCCACAAGCAGACACCTCATTATCGTCGTGGCGGGAAGGTTCCGGTGGATTCGCAGCTTCCACGCCATGCAGAGTTACCGGCCGTTTCGGCGTTTCGTCCACATGGAGTTGGAAGATGTCCGGTCGCGCGTAGTGGCCCACCACGTTGAGGTCGAACTTGCCCCGGACGATTTGCGCGCGATCGATTTCGGCACTGAGAATCACTTCGCCGTCGTAGTTCGGTCCGGCCAGGAAATTGCCGAAAGGATCGACGATACAACTTCCGCCTCTACAGACGATGGTGTCCGGAGTTTCGCCAACAAACGCGTGGTAGTCGGAAGGAAAATCGGTGCGGCGGCTGAACTGGTTCGCGGAAAGCACAAAGCAGCGGCCCTCGACTGCAATGTGGCGCATCGAAGCAATCCAATTGTCACGCGCGTCGGCAGTCGGAGCGCAATAAATCTGGATGCCCTTCGCATACATTGCAGCCCGCATCAGAGGCAGGTAATTCTCCCAGCAGATGACCGCGCCCAACTTCCCCAGCGGAGTATCGAACACCGGGAGCGTCGAACCATCGCCGAAGCCCCAAACCAGGCGCTCGGAACCCGTGGGCATTATCTTTCGATGCTTCCCCATGAAGCTGCCATCGGGCGCAAAGAACAAGATGGAACAATAAAGAGTGCCGCGGTCCCGTTCGATCACTCCGATAACGAGATAGATCCGGTTGTCGCATGCGGCCCGGCCAAGTTCCTCCACCGCGGGACCGGGAACATCCACACTGCTCTGCCAATAGCGGCGAAAATCGTCGCGACCCTGCTCCGTGCGCGAGCCGACCACCGCACCGAAATCGAGACCGCGTGGATAAGCTGAAACGAATGCCTCGGGGAAGAGCACCAACTGCGCACCCGCGCCGGCCGCTTGCCTCGCGAGGGCGTGAACTTTTTCGAGCGTCCGTTCACGATCGAACATCACCGGAGCCGCCTGCACGACTGCGACTTTGACTCGTTGCGCGCCTACGACTGTGATGTTCCCTTTCGGGTTCGTATCCTGCATGGCTCAGACCCCGCGGTATCGGGGCGAGGACTCGGGAAATCGATCGTTCGGCCCCGGCGCATGAAAGTATACACCGCCTTGTCTCAAGCCCGTTCCTTCCCGCAAGCGCCGTCTTCCCACCGAACTCGTCGATCATGACTACGGGTCGCGGATTTCCGCCGTAGTTCATGCCCACGAGGTTCTCCACGGCCTTGTCGATGGGTGGGCGCAGCAGATCCATCCAGGTGCGCACGACACCCGTCACTACCTTACGTGTCTGCCAATACCGCCAAGCGTCCGGGTCCGTGGGTCCGAAGAACGTCACGGAGCGCAGTTGTTTAGGATCAAAACCTTTTGTGGGGCTGTAGGCAAAAGCAATCACCTTATCCAGGCCCAGTACCTTGGTCCTTCGACGCCGTGGCGCGGAAAGCCGCGTCATCGCTGTTCCGCCCAGCACCGCCACTAACAAGGCCGCCACACTCACCCGGATGAAACATGTTGAATTCGTAACCATGAACAAGGGAGGCTCCGTGAATACGATCTGGTGACCGGTCCGTCGCATCATCAGATGACCGGGACCAGCGTGTAGTGTCCTGCGTCAGGTGCGAGTAGTCATGGGTTGCCGCGGCGACACCGTGGCTACCTTCTTCGACTCATCTGACTCTCATTCTGGAATGACCGCGATCACTTCAGCCTCGAGCAGCGTACCCTTTTCCCCCAGCCCGGCTTGCACAATCGTCGATGCCGGAGGCGCCGATTGGTTCAGGTACTTGGCGCGAATGCGGCGAAGCTCTGCCTGGTTGTGAATGTCCGTAAGGTAGTAGTTGATCTTGACGATATCATCAAATTTCGCGCCGGCCGCATGGAGGCATCGCCCCAAGTTCTCAAAAGTGTTCGTGGCTTGCGAAGTAAAATCTTCCGGCAGTTTGCCGTCGGCAGCGGCGCCCCCCTGCCCGGAAATGAAGATCATCCGCCCCGGGCCGGAGGTCACAACCGAGGTATAGCTGTGAACTGCCCTTTGTACTCCCTCCGGATTCAAGAATTGCTTCATGGGTTTCTGTCCGGGCTGCGCGGCAACCAGAACTCCGCCGACCGCCAGGAGTACGGCGAGCGTTTTAGGAAATCGCATGTGGGTTTCTCCTTTTGTTTGGACGATTGGGTTTGCATTATCTCGGAACAATTCTGTTATCGGCTTCTCAGGGTGAGTTACAAGGCACGAGGCATCCACCACGCCACGGTACGGCCACTCGTAGCTCATTTTGTGCGTGTAAAAATCCTTGCCGGGGTCAAGTATGCGTCCCGTTTCGAGACAAAGCACCTTCAGTCCCTGCGTCGCCAGCACGTAAGCGCTGATGCCGCCCGCAGCGCCGGAACCCACAACAATCACATCATAGATGGGTTCTGGAGCCATGGCAGAGCACCTTGGTTTCCTTTACGTTTGTAAGCCCCGTTTACAACCTGAAGCATAAAGCGTCGCCCGGCCGAATCGCAACTTAAAGTTAACGGGGAAATTTTCCGCGTTATCACGCAAGGACGTCTCCCATGGGAACCCTTAGCTCATCCATCGGCGTCCGCGTTTTCACAAGATATGTGAGCGACTCGAGACTCACCCGCCACCACAATCAGTTGCGAACCACTCCCCAGGCGAGTAAGCTTGAACCTTAGAACAACGCAGTCCGGCAGGGCGGGGCCGCACTACCTCCTTCTGGGGCAGCCAACCAGCAGAGCCAATTCCGGGTGTCACGATGCCGACCCACAGGGGAAGTTACCGTTTGATTGGGACCGCAGCAGGCGGGGAGGGGATGGATGGAATCTAAAACCAAGGTTGTCGAGCACGCCGCCGCGGGGACGGAAACTTTCACCTCTCCCAAGGAAGTGCGGAGGTCATTCGAGAATCACCTTCGCCGGACGCTCGCCAAGGATCGCTACACCGCCACCAATCGGGACCGTTACTATGCGTTTGCGCTGGCCGTCCGAGACCGTCTGATTGAGCGCTGGCTTGCCACGCAGCAGGCGCATCACGACCGGAACGTCAAACGGGCCTACTACCTGTCGCTGGAGTTCCTGATCGGCCGGTTGCTCGACAACAACGTCATCAATCTGCGCTTGGAGGATCCCTGCCGCCAGGCATTGGCCGACGTGGGGCTGAATTGGGAAGACCTGCGCGACCAGGAAGTGGATGCGGGCCTGGGCAATGGCGGATTGGGCCGCCTGGCCGCCTGCTTCCTGGATTCGATGGCCACGCTCGACATTCCCTCGGTCGGTTACGGCCTGCGCTACGACTTCGGCATCTTCAACCAGCGCATCGTGAACGGTTATCAAGTGGAGGTTCCCGATGAGTGGTTGAAGCTCGGCTACCCTTGGGAAATCGTTCATCCGGAATATTCTTTTCAAGTGCAGTTCGAAGGCCAGGTCGAAGCCCGGCCGGGCCCGAATGGTTTGGAATGGCACTGGGTGGATACCAAGGCGGTGGTGGGCATGCCCCACGACCTGCCGGTGGTGGGGTATGGCGGGCACACCGTCAACACCTTGCGGCTCTGGTCAGCCAAGGCGGCGGAAGAGTTTGACCTGGATGATTTCAATCGCGGGTCGTATGTAGATGCGGTGGCCAACAAAGTTCTGGCGGAGAACCTGACCAAGGTTCTCTACCCGAATGACACCGTGTTCGAAGGGAAGGAACTCCGCCTCAAACAGCAGTATTTTTTCGTTTCGTGCTCGATTCAGGATATCCTGCGCCGCTTCAAGAGAGACAAGAATGCCTGGGACGCCTTTCCCAGCAAGGCCTTCATCCAACTCAATGACACCCATCCTTCGCTGGTCATCCCGGAATTGATGCGCCTGCTGATCGATCGCGAGGGTCTGGGCTGGGACCAGGCATGGCGGATCACCACGGAATCCACCGGTTACACCAACCATACGATTCTGCCGGAAGCGATGGAGAAGTGGCCGCTGAAAATGTTCGGGCGGTTGCTCCCTCGCCACTTGCAGATTATCTACGAAATAAACGCCCGGTTTATGCGCGACGTGGCGACGCGCTGGCCCTTAGACGATTCGCGGCTGCGGCGCATGAGCATCATCGACGAGAAAGGGGAGAAATACGTGCGCATGGCCAACCTGGCCATCGTGGGTTCCCGTTCGGTGAATGGCGTGGCGCGGCTCCACACAGAGCTTCTGAAGCGCGAAATCCTGAGGGATTTCGCTGAAATGTGGCCGGAGAAGTTTAACAACAAGACCAACGGCATCACCCCGCGGCGCTGGTTATTGAACGCCAATCCCGCTCTCGCCAAGCTGATTACGAAAGCCATCGGTGACAAATGGATCACGGATCTCGACCAGCTCAGGAAATTGGAGCCGTTCGTGGACGATGCCGCCTTCCGGAAGGGATTCCGCGCCGCCAAGCAGCACAACAAGGCGCTCTTGGCTCAACTCATCGCGCATGAGACGGGGATCAACGTTTCACCGGATTCGCTATTTGACGTCCAGGTGAAGCGCCTGCATGAATACAAGCGCCAGATGCTGCTTGTCCTTTACATCATCATGCTATACAGCCGCCTGAAGAAAAACCCGGCCTTGGACATCGTGCCCCGCACATTCATCTTTGGAGCCAAAGCCGCCCCCGGCTATGCCATGGCCAAGCTGATCATCAAGCTGATCCACCAGGTTGCGGAAGTCATCAACCGGGACCCGCAGATTTGCGAAAAAATAAAGGTCGTATTCCTGCCCAATTACCGGGTGTCCTTGGCAGAGAGGATTATCCCCGCGGCGAACCTGAGCGAACAGATCTCCTTGGCCGGGACGGAAGCCTCCGGGACGGGCAACATGAAAATGCAGCTCAACGGCGCGGTCACGATTGGGACCCTGGATGGCGCCACCATAGAAATCCTGGAGGAGGTTGGGGAGGAGAATATCTTCATCTTCGGCCTGAAGACCGAGGAGGTCAGGCAGCGCCGCGCTTCTTACAATCCCTGGGATGTTTATAACAGTGACGAAGAGATCCGATGGGCGTTTACGCTGATCGAGAAGGATTTTTTCAGCATCCTGGAACCCGGAATTTTCAGACCGCTCGTGCAATCCCTCTTGGACGGTGGAGACCATTACATGCTGCTTGCCGACCTGCGGGATTACATTCAAACCCAGGAACGCGTCGATGCCGCCTATCGCGACGTGGAGGGTTGGGATCGAAAAGCCATTCTGAATGTGGCCCGGGCGGGAAAGTTCTCCTCCGATCGTACCATCCGGGAATATACCTCCGAGATCTGGCACGTCGATCCGTGCGACGGTGTGGGTTTGAAAGCTCAGGATTAGCCCCGCCCCTTACGCCCCCGTTACCGGGTAGCAGAGTGCGGCGCATCCGCAAAGAAAATCAAAAGGCAAAGGTAGAATTCTCTGCTGGCGGTAGTTTTCCGCTAGACACTACAATCCCCTTACCCCCCGGCCCCTCTGTCACCGCGGCGACCGAGGGGGGAGAATTGAAGATGGAGGCTGCGGATGCAGGAGCCTGGGCTGGCGCTAGGTGTTGACGCCAGCCCAGGCAGGGTAGATGACGAGTTAATTAGAAGTACAGCTTCATCCCGAGCTAGACCTGCCGAGCCGAGTTCAACTGATTGTCGATAAGTCCAAAATTCGGGCTCTCGAACGTCGTGTTCGGGTTGCCAAACTTCGGATGATTGAAGCCATTGATGGTTTCAGCGCGCACCTGCAAAGATGCGCCCTCGCGCAGTCGACCCAAGGGGAAGTTCTTGTACACCGCGAGGTTGGCATTGAATGTGCCCGGGCCGTAGGTATTGGGCAGCACCTGAGGGGCCGTCCCTAGTGTGAACGGGGCGGGCTCGGCAAGCGCCGAATTCTCATTGGTGAAGTAATTGTTGATCCAGTTGTTTACGGGTCCGCCAGTTTTCTGCAGCGGTGCGATCAAGTTGGGCTGCTGGCAACCATAGCTGGGAAAGGTGACCCCGCAGGACATCCAGTTCAACGGTAGGGGCTGGCCCGTAGTGAAAACCCAGATGCCGGTTGTCTCCCAGCCGCCGAGAGCCCCATTGACCCACTGATTCCAGCTTCTGCCCCATTGCCCTGTCTTGCCGAAGGGCAGATGGTACACATAGCTGACGTTCAGGACTTGGGGCAAATTGAATTCGGAGACACCGTACGGCAGTTTCGAGAAATTATTGGGATCCTCCATGCGATTGAACCCGCCGATCCAACAGACGTTGTCCCCGTTACAAGAGGTGTTGTCGAGCGACTTGGACCACGTGTAGTTAACCAGGAATTGTAAGCCGTGCGAAAGGCGTTTTTCCACGCGGACTTGCAGTGCGTTGTAGTTGGTATTGGACCACGGAGGCTCGACAAAGTCCTCGCCGCAAAACTGGGGGTTAGGCCACTGAAGATTGGCAGCCTCAATCGTAGGCCCGGACAGACAACTGGCCGGATTGGTGATAACGGAAGCAAACGGGTTGGGCACGTAGGAAGTGAGCGCCGTCAGTTGCTGCACGGATTCTTTTTCGACCTGAGGACCTAGGTATTGAAGGCTAGTGTAACCACCGTAAAGCAGGTGGGTTCCTTTCTGGCCGACATAGTTGACCTCCAGCAGGATTCCTCCAGGAAGGTTGCGCTGAATGCCGAAGTTCCAGGCTTGGAGATAGGGTTGGTTGTCCCAGCCCGGCGCGTTCACCCCACCGGTTACGGAAAGGCCAATATTGGTGAGCGCCCCCAGCGAACTACCGGTGGGAAGTTGGATACCGGCCGGCCAGGGATTACTGAGGGTATTGGCGGGCGTGGTTCCGTTGTTCTGATACGTGCTAAACCATGGAGTTGTACTTGTGAACCCATCCAGACTAGGGGTCGAATCCGGGGTGGCCGCTCCAAACTGATAAAAGCTAAAGAATACCGCGGCGCCAGCGCGCACCACCGTCTTGTCGTTCAACTGGTAAGCAACCCCCAATCGCGGTTGCCACCCACGATAGTAGCGATTTGGAACCATTCCCCGGTTCGAGGCGGTGGGGAAGGCGTCACCGCCCATCAGGGTGGGCATCCCCGCCACCTGCAGCGGCGAGGTTATATGGTCCGCGGCACTTCGTTTGAAACAACCGCAAACCCCCATATATGGGCGGCCGCTTCGCCACGACCAATTTGCTCAAAGGGCCTATGAAGAACCGCGGACCTCAAAGACGGAGGTCCGCGCTACGGTCGCTAGTCCCTATTCCCTGTTCTCAGGCCTATTTAGACCCTAGCAGCAGAATCGGGAACGATGTGGGGATGCTGGAGGTATCGAACATCACGAACTGGCTATTGGATATCACGACACCAACAATCGTCGGGCCCGTTGATCCAAAGGTGAAGGTCCCGTCGGAATTAACCGAGTAGGTGTCGGCAAAGTGGTTGTCTAAAAACTGGCCGCTGGTCGACATCAAGTCATTAAGGCCACTAACATGGCCGCCTCCGTCCAGCGTAAGGGCACCGACGGATAGTCTTCCAATGTCCTGGCTGACCACCTCAGCCAGACCCGTCGCGAAGACGCCGGACAGGGAGGTATTGGCAAAAGGGCTGCCCGTTTGTGCAAAGAGCGATCCCGTGTCAACTGCGGCGGCAGTGTCAACTGCAAAGCCGGTGTTAGGGGCGGTCAAGTAGATGACGGGGGGATTCATTCCGCAACTATTCCCGCCGCCACTGCTACTGAGCGTTACCCTGCCGTTGGAGACGACAGTGTAAATGCAGGTGAGAGTTATGGGAGGGGGAGTACCTTGCCAGACGCCCAGATAATTCTCGTAGCTGGTGATACTCAAGGCGCTCACTCCATCGGAACTGATGAGGTCTATGGACCCATCCGCACCTGAGCCGCCACCAGTCAACCCACTGAGATAGAAGACGAGCTTGCCAGTGAGTGAGCTAGGCCTGAATCCGCCATTCGGCACGAGCTGCTGCTGTGCGAAGCCGCTCACGGTGGGGGTGGGATCAGAGTTGATCATCAGGAATTGCGTGTTCGACACCAGGTAGATTGTAAGGTGGGACGTACCTGTCCCCACCAGCTCTGTCGAGGTAGCGCGACCCGTGGTGATGTCGAAATTTGTGTAGGTCCCGGTTCCACCTGTGAGGTTGGCCGCGGTCCCGTTGTCGTTGCATTCCTCGTCCAGGTTGCTGAAGATGCCTTTGAACGCGGTCAGGACGCCCACGCAAACGTCGCGGCCGCCCCCGGCACCCGAATCCCAGCCCACGGTACGAAAAACAAAGCTGCCGTTGAGGAAAGCAGTAAAGTCAACGGGGGTCTGTTGCAGGATCTGCCCCGTGGCGATAAAGGCGCTGGGGTTGGGAGTGTCAAATTCGATCATCTGGCCATTCGTGGCGACGCCGGAAGTCAGGGCCCCCAGCGCGAAGCGCGTGATGAAGGTCCCAAAGGACGTGGCGATGGTGGCGCAGCCGCGGTTGTCCGGCCCCACGGAGTAGGAGCTGACAGCGGGAATAATGCTGCCTTGCTGCCCGCCCAGGACCCCATTGGTGTCAGCCTCACCCGCCGTAATCCCACCCTGCCCGTTGGCGGTGAAAGAGCCTACCACGCCCAGGAAGCCGCTGCCGTTATACCCGCTCAGGCTAAAGGCATATTGGCCGGAGAGCACGCCATTATTCCCGGAGCTGCTGCAAGCCGCGATCGAGGGGTTGATAGTGATGGTCAACTGCTGGGTCAGGTGCGCGCCGGTAGTATCCGTGGCCGTCACCGAAAAGTTGAACGTTCCGGTCGCAGTGGGAGTGCCGGAGATCACGCCGGTGAGCGGGTTAAGCGACAACCCCGTGGGCAGCGCGCCGCCCGTGTTACTCCAACTGATAGGCGGCGTACCACCCGTGGCCACCAGCGTGGCACTGTACGGGACGTCGAGTGTGCCGTCGAGCACCGACGTGGTGGTGATGGTCAAGGGGCCAGGGGGATTGATGGTGATTTCCAGGGGCTGATTCATGGTCTGTTGCGGAGTGCCCGAATCCAACGCCGTTACGGTGAAGTAATAGGTCCCCGCCGCGGTGGGCGTGCCTGAGACCGCTCCCGCACTGGTGTTAAAGCCCTGGAGTACCAGCCCCGGGGGCAGCGTCCCTCCGTCTACGCAGGTGCTGCATAAACTCCAGACAACAGGAAGTGTGCCGCCGATCGTTTGGATACTGGCGCCATAGGTCACACCCACCGTGCCGTTTGGCAGGGATTGCGTGGTGACGTCCAATATACCGACCACGGTGATGTGGAGTTGTTGCTGTGCGGAAGCCGACCCGCCCGAGCCCGAAGATGAGTCGCTCACCTTTACGGTGAAGGTCGTAGTTCCGGAATCCGTAGGAGTGCCATAAATCTGCCCCGCGCCGTTCAACTGCAAACCTGACGGGAGTAACGAGCCGGCCGCCAGGCTCCAAGTCAGCGTTCCGGCTCCCCCGGAGGCTCCGAGGGCCGCGTTGTAGGGTTGGCTGGGCGTGGCAGCGGGAAGCGTGGTGGTCAAGATGCTCGGCGGGGGGGTGACCATGACCGGGGAGGATGCCGACTTGGTGGAGTCAGCAACGGAGGTGGCAATCACTGAAACGTTCAAGTTGCTGGTAAGGTGAGCGGGAGCTACGTAGGTTGCCGTGGTTTTGGTGGTGTTGGTGAAGGTACCGCAAGCCGTGCCCGCGCAGCCTGCTCCAGTGGCACTCCAACTTACACCCTGACTGCCGGAGTCATTTGTCAAGGTCGCGGTAAGGTTCAGGCTCTGCCCTTGGTCGAGGTTGGACTGGTTGGAGGGTGACAGGGTTACCGAAATAGGCGATGTGGGAGGGGGCGTAGTGCCGCCTCCGCCGCCACCTCCACCGCAAGCGCACATCAACACCAAACCCGACAATATGGCCGCAAATCGCTTCATTTCTGACTTTCCCTCCGAGCTCTCACCCAGTTGTTTCGTCGTGTAAGGTACGCCTGCAATAATACATCCAAGCTTACTAATGATTTATTCCGGCTTGTAAAGCATAACTGTAACATCGCCCCGCGACCCCCGGTGAAAAATCCCATCTTAGCCTTGATGGTGGAAGTCTGCCTAACGCTGCCTCCGGCACTGGGAAGAAAACGCTGTGGATCCTGGCGCCCAAGCTACCGGGGGTATGGCGCGTCGCTCCCCGCCCTCCACCAGAGTGGAGACGCGTGGTCGAATGGCATGAAAGCAAACGACGCTCGTGGCACCCCCGGATAGGATGGGCGCCCC
Organism: uncultured Acidobacteriota bacterium; assembly: GCA_963804995.1. Taxonomy (GTDB): domain Bacteria; phylum Acidobacteriota; class Terriglobia; order UBA7540; family UBA7540; genus Bog-366. Next base: position 290,075 of record CAWDSK010000005.1, on the reverse strand, counting down.
TGAAGCGGTGAGCACTGTGTGCGCTGCAGAACCCAGGACCAAAATGCAACTCCGCCGGAACCTGCCTTCGGGTTTCCCGGGGCTCTATAGTTCTACCTGCGCCAAAGAACATTGTCAATTCTACATGGCAAAATTATCGCGCCGGGCTTGGGCTGAGGGACACCGGATTTCTCACCACCCCTTATCCTTTGTCAGCACCGCCCCGGTATTTCCTTGTCAGCACCACCCCGGCGCTCGGGGCGCCACCCCTCCTCAATCTGAGGAGGGGAGTTCTTTGGCCAAAACTCCCCTCCTGATTTCCGTGGCGCTCTGAGCGCCGGGGAGGTTACCAGCAGCGCGCCGAGCCCCGATAGCGCGTTATTTCCAAATTGATCATCGGGGCCGAGCGCCAGGGTGGTGTTGACAAGGGAGTAGAGGAGCGGCGTTATTTTCCCCTCGGACACATTGACAGTTGACAAGCACTCGAGAAAGGAATATCCGTAGTTCGTCCCCTGGATCACTCCCTCGCCCTGGTGATCCCTGATGTCGAAGCACGCAAATTCTGATTCCTCTTTCCCACTCTTAGCCAGCGCCTCGCGCCGCGATTTTATGAAAGGCGCGGTGGCCGCAGCGGCTGGGCTGGTGGCGACGCCGCTGGTGGCAGCCGAAACATCGCATACCTTGCCGACGGTTGCGCTCGGCTCCCACCAAGTCACACGATTGATTTCCGGCGGTAACCCGCTTTACGGCTATTCGCACTTTAATGGCCTGCTCGACAACCTGATGCGTGAATACTTTACCGACGAGCAAGTGGTGAAGTACCTGCTCGCCTGCGAGAAAGCGGGCATCAACACCTGGCAAAGCAACTACCGCGTCGAGGCGCAGCGCCAGTTTCCCAAAATTCGCGACGCCGGCTGCACGATGCATTGGCTCTGCCTCGCCGACCCCTGGGACGTGAGCGATCCCAAAGATCCGAAGGCGCTCATCCAGGGCGCCCTGAAGTGTGCCTCGGTTGCCGCCCAGGTGAAACCCATCGGTATCGCGCACCACGGCGTGGCGACCGACAAACACTGGGTGGCAGGCTCTATTGACCTCATCCGTGACTTCCTTAACAAAGTCCACGACCTGGGATTCCCCGCGGGCGTCTCCACGCACAATCCCGACGTGATTGCGGCGCTTGAAACCAAGGGCTGGCCCATCGATTTCTACATGGGGTGCTTTTATCGCATCACGCGCACCGAGGAGGAATTCAAGAAGGAAATCGGCATGCCGCCCGTGGGTGAGACCTACCTCGCAACCGACCCCGACCGCATGACCAAGGTGTTGCGCCAGGCCAAGCCCCGCTGCCTGGGATTCAAGATTCTTGGCGCGGGCCGCCGCTGCAACTCCAAGCAGGATGTGCGCAACTGCTTCGCCTACGCCTTCGATAATCTGAAGCCCCAAGACGCCGTCATCGTGGGCATGTTCCCGAAATTCACCGACCAGATCACGGAGAATGTGGAGCACGTGCAGGCCGTCATTTCCTAGCTCGCAAGTAGAGGCGGCGCCCCGATCGTATCGGGACGCCGCCATATGGCGAGGTGAACTCGCCGCTACACCCTCAAACCGACCCACTGCCGGACCCACCCCGCATTGACAGTCTTTGACCTTCCTGGCTATATTAACTGAAAAGTGATGACCTCTAAGATCCTTACAGCCTCGAATCAAATCACCCTTTTGCGCCTGGCATTTGTGCCGGTGTTTGCCATCCTGGTGGTCGATCACAGCTATCGTGCGGCGCTGGCAGTGTTGATGGCGGCGGCTGTCTCCGATGCTCTGGATGGCACGCTGGCTCGCCTGTTAAAGCAGGAAAGCGCGCTGGGCGTGGCGCTTGACCCGATTGCCGACAAGATTCTGATGACCACTGCGTATCTGACCCTGGCGTTCCAAGGCGCTTTGCCCTGGTGGCTCACCATCCTGGTGCTCTCCCGCGACATCGGCATCATCATGACCACGCTGCTGATCAGCCTGGTGGCCGGGTACCGTCCCTTCTATCCTACCTTGCTCGGGAAAGCCTCCACCGCCGCGCAGGTGGCGACCATCTTCGCGGCAGTCAGTTACCAGGCGCACGTTCCCCACATCACCCGGGAAGTGGTTTCGATTTTCATTTACCTCGCTGCCACGCTCACCCTCACTTCCGGAGTTCATTACGTCCTTACGGTCCGCCAGCGCTACGAGCAACGCGGGGGGGAAGAATCGGCTGCGGATTTGAAGTAGGGGTGGTTCGAGACCCGTCCCGATTTGATCGGGAACCGCCCCGGTTGAAACGTGCACGAATGAGGTTCCGATGGCTGAAGACAATCCCATGAGTGCGCCACTCACCGTCTTAACGGAAGAAGAGCGCATGTTCCAGGCCATGGCTCGCGAATTCGCTGCGAACGAGATCCTCCCCCACGTCGCGGAGATGGACCGCGAGGGCGTCTTCAACGCCGCGCTGCTTGACCAGTTCTTTGCGCAAGGCTTCATGGGAATTGGCGCTCCGGAAGCCTACGGCGGCAGCGGCGCCACGTTTTTCCTGGCGATACTTGCGATCGAGGAGTTCTCGCGTGTGGACGCCTCGGCGGGCGTGGTGATCGACGTTCAGAACACCCTGGTGAACAACGCGCTCGAAAATTGGGGAAGCGAGGCGCAGCGCCAGAAGTTTCTGCCCCGGCTGGTGCGCGACACCCTGGGTGCCTATGCGCTTTCTGAGCCCAACGCCGGCAGTGACGCCTTTGCCCTCTCAACGCGCGCGCGCGAAGACGGTGACCACTTCACCCTGAACGGCCGGAAGCTTTGGATCACCAATGCCAAGGAAGCGGGCCTGTTTATCGTGTTCGCGAATGTCAATCCTGAGGTGGGCTATCGCGGCATCACGGCTTTCCTGATGGAACGCGACACCCCGGGCTTCACAATCGGAAAGAAAGAGGACAAGCTCGGCATCCGCGCCTCCTCAACTTGCGAGTTGATTCTCGAAGACTGCCGCGTACCCAAAGCGAACGTGCTGGGCGAAGTCGGCAAGGGCTACAAGGTCGCGATTGAAACTCTGAACGAAGGCCGCATCGGCATCGCCGCGCAGATGGTGGGTGTGGCGCGAGGGGCGCTTGAACACGCCGTTGCCTATGCGCAGGAACGCCAACAGTTCGGCAAGCCCATCGCGGAGTTTCAGGCGATCCAATTCCAGTTGGCGCGTTTGGCCACGGACGTTGAGGCGGCACGCCTGCTCACCTACAACGCCGCGCGCCTCAAGGACACCGGCCTGCCCTTTCTCAAGGAAGCCGCCATGGCCAAATACTTCTGCTCGCAAGTGGCGGAACGCGTCGCCTCCGAATGCTTGGAGGTTTACGGCGGTTACGGTTTTACACGCGATTACCCGGCGGAAAAGTATCTGCGCGACTCAAAGATTGGGAAGATATACGAGGGCACGTCGTTCATGCAGCTTCAGACCATCGCGAAGATTGTGCTAGGCAAGTAGGGCCGAGCGGCGCTCGGCCTGGTGCGGGGTCGAGCCAGCGCAGCAGCCATGCTTCGTAGCGCGGTCCCCCGTTTTTGGGGTCCGCGGTTCTTCGTTCGAAACACCCGCACTCCCCCCGTACGGGCGGCCGCTTCGACACAATACATTTGCTCAATTGGCATAGGAAGAGCCGCCCCGATGTATCGGGGCGCTACGGGTGATAATCACCATCACGATCCGTTGGTTTCACTCTCGGACAGGGAGCCGCCCCTACGTTCCTACCTGCAGCTCCCGCGTGTAGACGTCGTAAGTGTGCCGATCGAAGCAGACGAACACTACCTTCTCAATGGCCGGGTTCTTTTCGAGGAAATCGCACACTTCCCTCGCGGCAATGCGCGTGGCGCGCTCCAGGGGAAACCCATAGATGCCGGTGCTGATGGCAGGAAAGGCAATGGTGCGGACGCCGTTTTGCACGGCCAACTCAAGAGATCGCCGATAGCAACTCGCCAGCAGCTCATCCTCGCGGCGTTTGCCATCTCGCCACACGGGCCCTACCGTGTGAATGACCCACCGGGCAGGCAACCGATAGCCGCGAGTGATCTTGGCCTCGCCCGTCGGGCAGCCACCCAGCGTGCGGCATTCCGCCACGAGCTCCGGCCCCGCGGCGCGATGGATCGCGCCGTCCACACCTCCGCCACCCAGCAGCGAGGTGTTGGCAGCGTTCACGATCGCGTCCACGCGCTGCACCGTGATGTCGCCTTGCGTAATCTCGATGATTCCTTTTCCCATGTTGCCTCAACAGGCGGGGAGGCGCCCCCGGTAATGAACCGATTGCAGGAGGATCCTTTGAATCGGAAGTTGCGCGGAAGGGCGGTCCTGCAGCAGGAGTTGTGGCAACGTTACTTGTTGAGGCTCCGGGCGGTTTCAAGCCGCGCCATGGCGCGGCTCAGGGCTACGCGCGCGCGTTCCATATCCACTTCCGGATCGTCGAATCGCTTCAGGCGCTCCTCGGCGCGGGTCTTGGCTTTCTCGGCGCGCTCCACGTCGATTTCCTCTGCCCGCTCGGCCGACTGCGCCAGCACGATGACGCGATCCCCCAACACTTCCGCGAATCCCCAGTTGACCGCCAGGGTGTGTTTGACGCCTTCGCGCGTATAGACAAGCTCACCGCAGGCGAGTTCGGTCAGCAGCGGCGCGTGTCCGGGCAAAATCCCCAGGTAACCGTTCTTCCCGGGGATGGTCACGGCGGTTACCGCGTTGCGCGCCACCAGCCGGTCCGGCGTCACGATGTTGAGATGAATCTCTGTGGGAAGAGTAATTTCTGCCATAGATCTGTTCAATCGGTCCATCTGGCCATCGGCTCATCGGTCCATCAAGAGCAACTTCGCAGGGTTGGTCTTTCAATCTCCCGATGGCCCGATGAACCGATGATCCGATTCCTACGCCGCCTTCAACTTCTCGGCTTTTTCCATGGCCTCCTCGATGGTGCCAACCATGTAGAACGCCTGCTCGGTCATGCCGTCGTGCTTGCCTTCCACGAGCTCCTTGAAGCCCTTGATGGTGTCTTCCAGCTTCACGTAGCGGCCTTCCATGCCCGTAAACTGCTTGGTCACAAAGAAGGGTTGCGAAAGGAAACGCTGAATCTTGCGGGCGCGCGCTACCGTGACCTTGTCTTCTTCCGAAAGCTCGTCCATCCCCAGGATGGCGATGATGTCCTGAAGGTCCTTGTACTTTTGCAGAATGGCCTTCACCCCGCGTGCGACATCGTAATGCTCATGTCCCACAATGCGCGGGTCCAAAACCCGCGAAGTGGAGGCCAGGGGATCGACCGCAGGGTAGATACCGATTTCGACCAGCGCCCGGCTGAGCACCGTGGTGGCGTCCAGGTGCGAGAAGGCCGTGGCCGGCGCCGGGTCCGTCAAGTCGTCAGCAGGCACGTAAATCGCCTGCACGGAGGTAATCGACCCGGTCTTGGTGGAAGTAATGCGCTCCTGGAGTTCGCCCATTTCCGTCGAAAGGTTGGGTTGGTAGCCCACGGCGGAAGGCATGCGGCCGAGCAGCGCTGAGACTTCCGCGCCTGCCTGGGTAAAGCGGAAAATATTGTCGATGAACAGCAGCACGTCCTGGCCGCCGACGTCACGGAAATATTCGGCCACGGTAAGGCCTGTCAGGCCCACGCGCAGGCGCGCGCCGGGGGGCTCGGTCATCTGGCCATAAATCAGGGCGACTTTGGATTTGTCCGGGTCGCCGGCCACCATCACGCCGCCTTCCTGCATTTCCAGCCACAGGTCGTTGCCTTCACGCGTGCGCTCGCCCACGCCGGAGAACACCGAAACGCCGCCGTGCTTCATGGCCACGTTGTGGATCATCTCCATGACAATGACCGTCTTGCCCACGCCTGCGCCGCCGAACAAACCCGTCTTGCCGCCTTTCAGATAAGGCTCGAGTAGGTCGATCACCTTGACCCCGGTCTCAAATGCCTCCAGGTTGGTGTTCTGATCTTCCAGAGAAGGCGCATGCCGATGAATGGGCCAGCGGTCCTGGGTCGCAATGGGACCCAGCTTATCGACGGGTTGGCCGATGACATTCATCACGCGCCCCAGCGTGCCCTTGCCGACGGGCACGGTGATAGGCCCGCCCTGGTCTTCGACCTTCATGCCTCGCACCATGCCGTCGGTCGGCTGCATCGACACGCACTTGGCGCGACCTTCGCCCAAGTGCTGTTCGACCTCCGCAATGACGTTGATGGGAGTGGGCACGTCGAACCCTTCGGAGACGATCCGCACCGCGTTATAAATCGGGGGAAGATGGCCACCTTCAAACGCCACCACCACCACCGGCCCGATAACCTCCACCACCTTGCCAACGTGCTGCTCTGACATCGTTGTTGATCCTTTCGGTCACCGAGAAGTCAGGAGTAGAAGTTAGGAGTTAGAAGCCAGAAGTTAGAAAAACGTCCGTTTCCTGCCTTCTACGTTCCAACTCCCAACTTCTAACTCCTAGCTTCTAACTCCTGCTTTTCTACGTTGCCGCTGCCCCGCTCACCACTTCGATGATCTCGCGCGTGATGGCCGCTTGCCGGACCCGGTTCATGTAGAGCGTGAGCGATTCAATCATATCCGCAGCATTGTTTGTGGCCGCATCCATGGCCGTCATGCGTGCCGCCAGTTCCGCCGCCTGCGATTCCAACAGCGCCCGGTAAACTTCAATCTCCACATAGCGCGGCAACAGGGCGTTGAAGATCTCCTGCGCCGGCTGTTCGTAGATGTAATCGATCAGCGATTCTCCGGCCGCCGGTGCAATGGGCTTGATGGGAAGATAGCGCTCCACCATCACGCGCTGGGTCATGATGGACTTGAACTCGTTGTAGATGAAATCCACCGCGTCCACTTTCTCTTGTGTGTATAGCTCGATGATGCGCTGGGCAATCGGCTGGGCCTGGCTGAATTCCAGACGGCCAAAAATGTTGATGTGCTCGCCAATCACCTTCACCGGCCGCCGGATGAAGTAGTCCCGGCCTTTGCGGCCCACCATGACGATGGAAACGTCACGATCGCGGTGTTCATCCACATAACTCTGGGCGGCGCGAATCAGGTTGGTGTTGAACCCCCCGCACAAGCCCCGGTCAGCGGTGACCAGCACCAGAAGTTGGCGTTGGATGGGCCGCTCGACAAGCAGCGGATGCGACCGGTCGGTGATGCGCGCCACAACGTCGAGAGCAGCGTCATCATCTGATTGGCATAGGGCCGCGCGTTGAAGATGCGGTCCTGGGCACGCCGCAGGCGCGCCGCCGCCACCATTTTCATTGCCCGGGTAATTTGCTGCGTGCTCTTTACCGAGCGGATGCGGCGTCGAATGTCGAGAAGGGCTGCCATAATCTATTTGATTGACCGGGTCCGGTTACCTACTTGGCCTTATCTTCCGCCTTGGTCTTATCTACTGCCTTGGCCTTATCTTCCGCCACGAACTTCGCTTTGAATTCATCAAGCATTTTGCGCATTTCCGCGCGCAGGGGGTCACTGATTTCTTTCTGCTCGACGATCTGCTTTCCCACTGCCGGGTATGACGTATCCATGAAATCGTAAAGCGCCTGTTCGAAGGGCAGGCATTGTTCAATCGGCAAATCATCCAGGTAGCCGCCCGTGCCGGCAAAGATGATAGCGATCTGCTTTTCCACCGGCAAAGGTTTGTACTGATCCTGCTTCAGGATTTCCGCCAGCCGCCGCCCGCGGTTCAGTTGCGCCATGGTGGCTTTGTCAAGGTCGCTGCCGAACTGGGCGAAAGCCGCCAATTCGCGGAACTGGGCCATTTCCAGACGCAACATTCCGGCAATCGACTTCATGGCTTTGATTTGGGCGTTGCCACCCACCCGCGATACGGAAATGCCGGCGTTCACGGCGGGGCGCACGCCGCTATTGAACAGGTCGGTCTCAAGATAAATCTGGCCGTCGGTGATGGAGATGACGTTGGTGGGAATGTACGCGGACACGTCGCTGGCCTGAGTTTCGATAATCGGCAAGGCTGTCAGCGATCCGCCGCCCCCCGCTTTGTTGAGCTTGGAGGCGCGCTCAAGCAGCCGCGAGTGGAGATAGAAGACGTCACCGGGATAAGCTTCGCGTCCGGGTGGACGCCGCAGCAGCAGCGAAATTTCGCGATACGCCACGGCGTGCTTGGAAAGATCGTCGTAAATGCACAAGGAGTGGCGGCCGTGGTCACGGAAGTACTCGCCCATCGAGCAGCCGGAATAAGGAGCCAGGAACTGCATGGGGGCAGGGTCGGAAGAACTCGCCTCCATCACAATGCTGTACTTCATGGCGTCGTACTCTTCCAGGGTCTTGATGACCTGGGCGATGGTGGAACGCTTCTGCCCGATTGCGACATAAATACAAATCACATCGCCGCCGCGCTGGTTCAGGATGGTGTCCACCGCCACGGCAGTTTTCCCCGTCTGGCGGTCGCCAATAATCAGTTCGCGCTGGCCGCGCCCGATGGGAATCATCGAGTCGATGGCCTTCAGGCCCGTCTGGAGCGGCTCGCGCACGGGTTGGCGATCCACCACGCCGGGGGCGATGCGTTCGATGGGACTGTATTCATCGGTCAGGATGGGGCCCTTGCCGTCGGTGGGCCTGCCCAGGGCGTCCACGACGCGGCCGATCAGAGCATCCCCGACCGGCACCGACATGATGCGCTTAGTGCGCTTGACGATGTCGCCTTCCTGAATCTTGGTGTAGTCGCCCAGCAGCACTGCGCTGACCTGATCTTCTTCGAGGTTCAGCGCCAGCCCCGCCACGTCATGCGGCAGGGAGAGCAGTTCGCCCGCCATGACGTTGTCGAGGCCATGAATGCGGGCCACGCCATCTCCCACGGAAATGACGGAGCCCACTTCGGTCACGGTAACACTGCGGTCGAAGTTCTCGATTTGCTCGCGAATAATTTTCGTAATTTCGTCGGCTTTAATTTGTGGCATATCGGTCCTGGCTGTCAGCTCTCAGCCGTCAGCTCTCAGCTACTCAGTAAGCTGAGGGCTGATGGCTAAGTGCTGACCAATTCCCTTCTGAGCTTTCGGCAACCCATTAACGTCTTCCTGCTAGTGGGCCGGCTGACAGCTGATAGCTGATAGCTGACAGCTTCTTTACTGCGCCATCAATTGTTCCCGGATGCGGTCCAGGTTGCCGCGGACGGAGCCGTCGTAGACAGTGCTGCCAATCTGCGCCACCAGGCCGCCAATCAGGTTGCGGTCAAGTTGGAAATCCAGTTCGGATTGCTGCCGCGTCAGCTCGTTGAACCGCGCCCGCAGGAGTTCCCGTTCCACGCTCGAGAGTTCGGCGGCGGAAGTAATCTTCACCTGCACAATACCCAGTCGTGCATAACAGACGTTGCGAAACGACTGGATGACTTCCGCCAGCAGCCGCATGCGGTAGTGACTGAGCAGCACGCGCAGAAAATTCAGCGTCACCTGCGAACTGCCCATGCGCCGCACAATGGTTTCCATCACCCCCAGCTTGCGCGGCAGCGCCACGGCCGGTGTTTCGCACATCTCGCGCAGCTCCGGGCTCTCGCCATAAACCACGCTGAAATCTTCCAGCTCCGCGAGCACCTGGCGGTAATCGCCCGTGGCCGCCACGACATCGGCCAGGGCGCGCGCGTATCGATTGGCGACAGCGGTGGGCACTAGTTATTCCGTCCTTTCGCCTGGAGGGTCGCCGTGAACCGGCTCACCAGGCGCTTCTGCCCGGGCTCATCCAGGCGTTCGCGGATCAGTCCTTCCGCCAGGGTAACGGCCTCGAGCGCCGCGAAGGTCCTTAGTTCCAGCTTGGCTCCGCGCAGGGCAGTATCCATCTGGGCGCGCGCGGAGTCCAGAATCCGTGCCGCCTCTTCCGCCGTGGTCTGTTGCAGGCGCTTCCGCTCCGCTTCCATCTCGCGCGCCGCGGAGGCCTTGAAGGCGGCGATTTCCTCTTCCAAGTGCCGCACCTTTTCTTCCACGGCCTGGAGTTGGGTTCCGGAAGCTTCCAGCGCCTTGCGCCCTTCTTCAAGACCCTTGTGAATAGAATCCGAGCGCGTGCTCAGGAAATCACTTAACGGCTTGCGCAGGACGTACCCCAGTCCCCCCACCAGAATCGCAAAGTTGATCACCTTATAGAGAAGCTCGCGGGCCGGCTCTTCCTTTGATTCTTCCGGGGCGCCTGCCCAGCCGAACCCTCGCGACACCACCAGGGAGGGCGACGCAATTCCCGCCAGGCAAATCCCCAGTACGGCAACCGCAGTCAGTTGGCGCAGCGCTCGCATCAGACTTGAGCCCCGATAGCGGGTTTTTTCCAAATTGATCATCGGGGCAACGACCCTCCGTCCCCACCGTTTCCCACCAGGCTTTGGGAGATTTCTTCCGCCAGCGGGCGGCAAGCAATCTGCAGTTCACTCTTGGTACGCGCCACTTCTTCCGCCAGTTTGGCCTGCGCCTCGCGGATCAGCGCCTCCGCCTGTTCGCGGGCCCGCAGCAAGGCCGCATCGCGCTCCGTCAGGTGGGTTCGTCGATCCGCCTCGCGCTGGCGGTAGACCTCTTGGCGCGCCGCCTGGAAGGCTTCCTCGTACTCGCGCGTTTTCGACTCGACTGCCGCCGTTTGTTCGCGAGCCCGAGCCAGCGCCCCCACGGTCAATTCTTCACGTTTCTTCAAGACCGCCGTCAGCGGACGAAAAAAGATTCGGTTGAGAATTACAAAGAGAAGAAAAACGAAGACAACCGTGGGTACGGTCTGAAGGAAGAGATGTCCAAGCTGGCGAAAAGTGTCACCCATCGGGAAGGCTAGGCCTCAAAGGTGTGCATTGACTACCGCGCAAAGCCCCGCAATGTAACACGTGGGTTCTGGAGTGTCAAGGAGGATACGCCCAGTTTACAGTCTAGTTTATCGTATAAATGTCTCATTCTATATTAGTTATGGGAACAGACGAACGATTCCGGAGTGATTCGAATTCCTGTTGCAGGGTTGGTTAATGTATAAGTGTGTTTTAGCAGCGGTCTCTGACCGGCGGCTTGGCACCACCCCTTGATCACTATTCAGTACCACCCCGGCGCTCGGCCCCGATCATCAATTTGGAAAGAACGCGCTATCGGGGCTCAGCGCGCCACCCCCCCCTCATCTGAGGAGGGGAGCATTTTAATAACAGCAAGCGGCAGAGCCGCAAGTTGCTGCCCGCTCATTTGAGCGCAATTTGGACAAGCCTAGGCAGTGACAATCCGCGGACCTACCGAATAGGTCCGCGCCGCCCAACAGGTCCGCGCTACGCTTGCTCTTTCTCTTTCCCGGACGTAACATCTTGGCGTGAAGGCCCCGGCGAAATTTCGAATCCCCTTCGCCTGCCTCTGCATGCTTGGTGCGTTGCTATCTCTCGCGCCGCTCTCATTGCGCGCCGACGAGTTCAGCAAGACCCTTCGTTACTCTGTCCGAATGTTTTCCTTTGGCACGCTCACGGTTGACACCCGCATGGGCAACCTCCAGGTGGAAGGTTGGGACGAGCCGCGGTTGGAGATCGAAGCCGAGAAAGTTGTGGAGGCGAAGAACGAGCCCAGGGCCCAGCTACTCTACGACCTGGTGCAGGTGGTGCTGGAGGGGAAGGACAAGCAGGTGCTGCTGCGCACGTTGTATCCGCCGCGCCGTTTGTGGCGGCCGTTTCGTGGCGAGTCAAAGCTCTCCGTCAATTTCCGCATCCGCATGCCGTTCGATGCCAACCTGGTTTTGAAATGCGTGGACGGCGACGTGCGTGTGAACGGTCTGGTGGGCAAGCAGGAAATCCGCGTCAATTACGGTGATGTTGAGATCACGGTGCCCTCGATCTATCGCCTGCGCTCGCTGAACGCCCGGTCGGTTTTGGGTTATGTGCAAAGCGATTTGCACGGAGAAGACAGCGCGGGCTTTGGACAGAAGATTGTGTTCTGGAATTCCGGGGGCGACCAGGACATCCTGGTGCGAGTCCGCATGGGCGGCGTGTACGTGTACAGAAGCGCCTATTGAGAATCGCGGGAGTCGCTGGAAGTAGCGTCCCGACCTGTCGGGACGCATGCCGACCTCCCGACGAAGTCGGGACAGGTTCCGGTCGGCGCTACAAAGGCACAACAAAAGCACGTGCCGGCGTCCCGACCTGTCGGGACGCATGCCAACCTCAAGGTCGGCGCTACAAGTGCACTTATCTTAGGACCTGTTCGAGGGCCGGAGTGAGTTTCACCAGCGCGTCGTGCACGCGTTCAAAGATGAGACCGAAGATGAACCACACCGGAGCATATTCGCGCGTAATGATTCCCTGAAAATTCCCCGGAAAGTTGGAGTAGTTCCAGGGGCAGGCGCCCGTTAGCTTCTTGATCAACCATCCCGAAACGAACTCCACAGTCCAGATTCCGGCTAGATACGCAAGGCCGCGCCACAGCCAGAAGTAGGTACGCAGAAGGTTGTGAAGGGGTTCACCCAAAGGAGCCAGCAGGCCATAAATCGGGAACATCCAGAGATAGGTATGGCCCACCAGGCGCCAGCCGCGCTGCCTTCCCCAGGCTTTTTCCGTAACGGCGCTCCACACCACCTCGAAACACCATCCCAGGAGCCCATAAAGGCAAAAGCGAATGAGCATGCGGGGGATTGTAACCGAAAAGCAGGGCTCCGGGTCGCGACTAGAGATGATGATGTAGCGGCGAGTTTGCCTCGCCATTTTCGAGGCGGCATTACGCCGCCACATGGCGGGGTAAACCCGCCGCTACGTTTGCTGCCCCCCCAATCCCGAGTCCCGAACCTCGAATTTCTCCTCCCCCGCCGTGACACACTTCCCCGTATCGGTTATCGGTAGGATCGACGCCGAGGATGAGGCAAAGTGAGTGGCCCGTGACAAGTGGCTCGCCGCCACAATCAGCACCACCCCGGCGCTCGGCCCCGATGATCAATTTGGAGAGAACGCGCTATCGGGGTCGGCGCGCCACCCCTCCTCATCTGAGGCGGGGAGTTCCGAAACAACTCCCCTCCTGATTCAGGAGGGGTGGCTCCGCAGGAGACGGGGTGGTTACTCGGGCACCCGGGGCGACGGGGGGTATTCCATCTGCCGGTAGTGTCTGAGTTTGATGGTGTAGCGGCGAGTTTACCTCGCCATTTTCGAGGCGGCATCACGCCGCCACATGGCGGGGTAAACCCGCCGCTACATTTGCTGTCCGCCCCCACCCCCAAATCCCGTGTCCCGAACCCCGAATTTCTCCTCCCCCGCCGTGACACACTTCCCCGTATCGGTTATCGGTAGGATCGACGCCGAGGATGAGGCAAAGTGAGTGGCCCGTGACAAGCGACTTGCCGCCACAATCAGCACCACCCCATAATCTTTTCAGCACGACCCCGGCGCTCGGCCCCGATCATCAATTTGGAAAGAACGCGCAATCGGGGCTCGGCGCGCCACCCCTCCTCATCTGAGGCGGGGAGCATTTCTTACGACAGCCTGAAGTATGCGGTTCCGCCACCCGAAATCGTTTATGATTACGCCCGGAGGGGCCGGACCCTCAGAGGAGCATGGGGAGCTCATGCAGGCTTATCAAGATGAACCCGGGGTTCAGCCGCTCGGCCCTGGCAGGCTGGAAAAGGGAAGCCGCACACCATTTGCCGGTGCCTGGCCGTTGGCAATTCTCCTGCTGCTGGCCACTCTGCCTTATGTCGGCGTCCTGCGGAATGATTTCGCCTATGCTTTTGACGACAAGTCCCTGATTTTCGACAATCCCTATACGCATAGTTTCCGCTACTTGCCGGAAGCGTTTACCACCACGCTTTTCTCCTATCTGAGTGTCCAGCATGAGCCCCCCTATTATCGGCCGTTGGCGACGGTCGGGTTCATGGTCTGTTATCGAATCTTTGGCCCCATGGCCTACGGCTTCCATTTGGTTAGCCTGCTGCTGCACGCGGCCGTTGTTTTGATGCTATTCCTGATGGCGGCGCGGCTCCTCGGTGATCGCCTGGCAGCGTTTGTCGCCGCAGGCTTATTCGCACTTCATCCCATCCACATTGAGTCCATTGCCTGGATTTCCACTATGACCGACCTGGAGGTGACCTTCTTCTACCTGCTCACCTTCTGGTGTTTCTTGCAGGTGGCGGGACCGGGTGGAGGACGGCGACCCTGGGCCGAAGCCGCCATGACGGTCAGTTTTCTGCTCGCCCTTCTCTCCCGGGAACAGGCCATAACGCTTCCTTTCCTCGCCGTAATCTACGAGCATTTCTGCCGCGACGACCGGGCTCGGACGACGTGGGCGCAGAAAGGTCTCCGCTACGGAGTGCTCTGGGTCCTGTCGATAGGCTACATCCTCATGCGCGTCCACATTTTAGGATCGGTGGGGCGCGCCTCGGGCTGGTACCATCTCACCCGGCTTGAGACTATCCTTTCCGCCTTTGCCCTGCTGGGCCAATATTTCTTCAAACTTCTTTGGCCCGCGCACCTTTCGGCCTTCGTCTTCTTCCACCCCAGCACCCATTTGTGGGATGCGCAGGTGCTGGGAGGAGCCGGCGGCCTGATCCTCTGCGCGGTAGTCTTTGGCGTCTTGTGGAGGAGCGCTCGCCCTGCCTCCCTGGGGATCCTGTGGCTTCTGGGGACACTCGCTCCTGTCCTGAATGCCAATTGGATGGCTGTTTATGCGCTCGCGGAACGCTATCTCTATCTGCCTTCCGTGGGGTTCTGCCTGGTCGCCGGTTGGGCGGGCGCAAACTTGTGGCGAGCGGCGGCAAGGCGGCAAGGCGCCTGGCGATGGGCTGTGGTGGCTGGCGCCTGCCTCGTGACGGCACTTTGCGTGCTCCGCATCGTCACACGGATTCCCGACTGGCGGGATGACGTCACCCTGGTTTCCAGAGCCCTCGCGGCTGAGCCGGATGACTTCATCCTGCATAACGGCCTGGGCTATGCCTATTGGATGCGAGGAGAGTGGGCGTTGGCTGAGCAGGAATGGAAGGAATCCCTGCGGATCCAGCCCACCTTCATTCGCCCCATCATTGCGTTAGGGGCGCTCTGCGCCAAGCAGCACCGTTACGGCGAAGCCGTGGGGTATCTTCAGCTCGCCTTACAGATCGACCCCCGTGATGCGGATACACATTTAAACCTGGGGGCGCTCTATGCGGAAACGGGCAGCCTGGATCGTGCCGAAGAACAATTCCGCGCCGCCGTGTCCCTCTCCCCGCTCGATTTCGCCGCCCACAACGTCCTAGGCAAACTCTATTTTGATTCGGGACGCCTCAACCTGGCGGAGGAGCAATTCCGCAAATCGCTCGAATGCGATCCGAATCTCGCGGCCCTTGACTATTTGGGTTACGTCTACCAGCGGCGGGGCGATAACATCCGTGCTGAGAAAGCCTTTAAGGACGCGCTGGCGCTCAATGGCGCGGATAGTCACGCGCACTTCAACCTGGGATTGATCTACGCCGCCGCGGGCCAAAAGGCACAAGCGGTCCAGGAGTTTCAAGCCGCTCTGGCCGCCGACCCCAACAATCCTGAAATCCAGTCGGCACTCGAGCAAGTGCAGCAATAGCCAGACGAGGGGCGCGGTTTTCCTGTGCGAGAAACTTGAGATAGGCTACCTAGCTAAGCTCAGAAGCTTCTAAACAAAAAGGGCCGTCTCCCAAAAGACGGCCCCGGAGGCTTGCCTCTCTTGCCCAACTACGTATTCTTGCGGATCTTCTTGATCTTGTCCTGAAGATCCTTGACGGCCTTTTCTTTGTCTTTATCGGGCTTGTCCTTCAACTGTGCGGCAGCCGCCTTCAGGGTTTCATCACCTTCGTCGCAAAGCGTCTTCAACTTCTGCGAGTCACGCCGGTGCTTCTTGTCGAAGATGGTGGCCCCATCGGTTAATCCTTTGGCGAGGAAGATGGCGAAATCGGCGCCGTCGACCTTGGTGGAACCGCTCGCGAGGGCGCTGACCGCTTTGGGCCTGTCGCCTGCAACCGCCCCGGCGAGTGCGTCATCGATACCCTTGCGCAGAGAATCGATGGCCGCACTTTCCTGACTATTGGCCCCTTCCGGCTCGAGCCACGCGCCACTTTTGACCGTTGCCAATTCCTTCACATCCGTGGGGCCTTCGGTCGTGGGGTAGCTTGCTTCCAGGGTCAGCTCTTTGGCGATTTGACCGTCGGATACGAGTTGATGCGCCGTTTCAGCCAGATTCAGCGCGGCCTTGGCAGCAGCCTGGAGATTGTCATTCGCCAGGCGTTGATAGTCGGCTTTGAATTGTTTGTTCTTGGTCTTGTCAGCTCCTTCACCGTAAGCTTCGGCCAGCTCTTTCAGGCTCTTCAGTTCACCGGTATAGATGACCGCGCGAAGCACCCGAGCGCGTTCCGTATAGGCACCCGGTGGGGTGGCGGTTGCCAGGGAGTCGGTGAAATCCAACGCCCTATCAAACCGACCGCGCTTAAACATGTCTTTTGCATCGTCCAGGGCTCCGGCTGACCCCGTGGGTCTTTCCACCGGGGGCGAGCAGCTCACGAAAAGAAAACCGGCAAGGGCGATTAAACTAAAGCAACGTAAACTTCGGGGGCTCAAATAAGAAGGCAGCATCATGATTCCTCCTGCGGAGGGTAACAGAGCGGGTCGTATCGCAGTCTCAGGAAGCGGCGCGACCGAACCCGCGCCTTTTTGAGTTGTCAAGGCTGCTGCGCTCAGCCAGGGGTGTCTTTTCAGCACAGCAGCAGGACTCGGCTCAAATTCGCCGCCACTATATGTCAACCCTGAGGCGAATTCAATAGCAAGCTTTGTGGTTTTTGCAGAACCTTCCTGGTGGGTCCCGCCACGTGACAAGATGTCGCGAGATGGCTCGTGGAGGCCCATATTCGCGGATGGGAACCGCTGTGAAGGGTTATGGCGCTGTTGTAAATGTGAGGCGAAGAGGCTGCTCACTCTGTACTCACTTGCCGGCTCTGGCGCAATGACAAATGGATTCCGCCAAAGACCATCGCTGCACCTGCGAGACTCGGTAGGCTGAGCCTTTCACCGAGGAAGATCATGGCCACCAGGCCGGCGAAAACGGGTTCGAGATAGGAAAACATCCCAGCCCGCGCGGCTTCGATCTTAGCCAATCCCCAATTCCAGCAATTGATTGCCACGGTTCCGGTGCCGATACCCATGAAGGCAAGGGCCAGCAGGGTTCCCGGGCGAACTCCCACCATGGGGAACCGCATGTTCTGGACCCAGGCCCACGTGGTGGGGATAATGGCTCCTACCGTAAGGATGTAAAAGGAATACGTTTCCGCGGGGACCTTTTGCGTAACCCACCGGGTGATGACGGAGTAGGCGGCCCAATAGACCGTCGCGCCAAATACGATGAGATTGCCGGCCATGACTCCGTGAGGACGCAGCGAACTTAACTGGCCTTGCGTGATGATGAGGGCCACTCCGATGAAGCCGGCCGCAGCCCCGCCCAGCTTCCCGGCCGTCAACCTTTCGCCCAGAAGCAGGGAAGCCATGACCGCGATGAGAACCGGTGAGAATCCATAGAGAAGTGCGGCATTGGTAGCAGTTGTGTACGCGAGGCCCAGAAATGTAAGCCCGCTGAAAACGTTTTGTCCGGCCAGCGCCAATCCCACCACCAGCGGAGCGAGCGGGCGAGGCAGCCTCAGCGTGCGAATCTGCCCGCGCGCCAAAGTCCAAATACCCTGGCTGACCGCGGAGAAAATGCTGGTTCCAGCCAGAAGCTCCAGCGGTGAGACTTCACGCAGGGCATACTTGGCGACTGCGAATCCGGCTCCCCAGAAGAAAGCAGAGGTAGTGAGCGCCAAGTAAACGAGTTTTCGCGAAGCTGGATTCTGACTCACTTCTGTCCTTCAGCGCGCCTTGATTTCCGTCCAGTAGCGGTCGTAGAGAGTGATGACGGGGCCGAGGTCTCGCATGAACTCGCAGCGGCTGAGCGCGGCGGGGTCAGGAAACACGGCGGGATTCGAGAGGAGCCACGGGTCTATTTCCCCGTGATCGTAGCGGTTCGGCGTATTGAATCCGCAATCATCGACGAACTGGGCCGCCACTTCCGGGCGATGGAAGTAGTTGATGAAGTCTTCCGCCAGTTGCGGGTGCGGAGCGTGGCGCGGAATGCAGGCGCAATCGACGGAAATCGTGCACCCTTCCTTCGGAATGACGTAACGAAGGCGCGGCTCGTCGCGCATCACGAAGGTCATGTTTCCGTTGTAGGCCTGGGCGATCCAGGCGTCGCCGGCAGCGAGGTCCTGCTCAAAATTGGAGCTGTTGTAGCCCTTCACCAGGGGTTTCTGGCGCAACAGCAAATCACGCGCCTGCCGGATTTGGTCAGGGTCAGTGGAATTCAATGAGTATCCGAGCTTCTTGAGCGCCATCCCAAAGACTTCGCGCGAGTCATCAAGAAGCAATATGTGCCCCGAAAAGCGCGGATCAAACAGCACGTTCCAGCTATCGATATTCTCTTTGACCAGGTCGGCGCGATAGGCAAGCCCGGTGGTTCCCCACGCGTAAGGGACCGAGTAGTCATTTTGCGGGTCAAAGGGCAGGCCCAGGAAACGCCGGTCGGTATTGGCCCAGGCGTTGGGCAGTCGCGACTTGTCGAGCTTGGCCAGCAAGCCCTGCCTAACCAGGATTTCCACCATGTAGTCGCTGGGGACAACCAGGTCGTAATCCACATTGCCCGCCTGCAATTTGGCGAGCAAAGCTTCATTCGAGTCATAGAGGTCGTAGTTCACCTGGCAGTGGAACTCGCTCTCGAAACCGCGAATAATGCGGGGAGAAAGGTAGGATGACCAGATGTAAATGTTGAGTTGCGGGAGTTTTTCGCCGGGCTGCCAAGTGCGCGCCACGACCGGTGTGACCATGAGCAGGAAGATGGCGCCAGCGCTCGCGAGCGCCGTGCGCAGCTTCATCGAACCGCGCTCCAGGCGTTGGGCAACGAACACCAGGGGAATCGTGGCGGCCAGGATGATGGTGGAAATGGCATTGATCTCCGGGGTGATTCCGCGCTTGAGTCGTGAATAGATTTCAAGCGGCAGGGTGGTGGAACGAACCCCGGCCACAAACGATGTGATGAGGTAGTCATCGAACGACGTGGTGAAAACCAGTAGGGCCGCGGAAAGAATTGCCGGGGCGGCAATGGGCAACGTGACGCGAAAAAAGGTGGTCCACTCGTCCGCGCCCAAATCCAAAGCGGCTTCCTCCAGGGAGCGGTCCATTCCGGCCAGGCGCGCTCCCACCACGATGATGACGTAGGAAACGCAGAAGGTGATGTGCGCGATGATGATGGTCCAGAGACTCAGCTTCAGCGCCAGCAGGCTGAAGAAGATCACGGTGGCCACGGCGATCACGATTTCCGGAATGACCAGGGGAAGATAAACCACGCCATCCAGCACTGCCCTTCCCCGCAGGCGGGGCCGCGCAAAGACCAGCGCGGTCATGGTCCCAAAAACCACACAGGCCAGCGTGACTCCGGCGGCGACGAGCAGGCTGTTCTGGAGCGATTGAAAAATCTGTTCGTCGCGCCAAAGGACGGCGTACCACTCCGCGGTGAATCCCAGCCAATGCGCAGAAAGGCGCGAGCGGTTGAACGAGTAAATCATCAGAACGAAAATAGGCGCGTAAAGAAACAGGTAAACAGCGGTCGTCGAGAGTGGGAGTCCCCAACCCCCGCGGCGCGTCCCGGCCATTAGAGCATCTCCCGGGTGGCTCGTTCGCTCTTGCGCAAACTGGCCCCCACCAACCCCAGCACCACCAACGTCAGCAGGAAAGCCACTGCGGAGCCGAAGGGTTGGTCGCGCGCCACGGCAAACTGGTTCTGGATCAGGTTCCCCACCATCATGGTGCGGGCGCCTCCCAACAAGTCAGGCGTGATGAAGGCGCCGACAGAAGCGATGAAAACCAAAACCGAACCTGCGATCAGGCCGGGCGCCGACAGCGGCAAGGTGACTCGCCGGAAAGTTGACCAGTGGGGCGCGCCCAAATCCTGGGCGGCTTCGAGCAGCGTGGGGTCGAGTTTTTGAAGCACCGCGTAGAGGGGCAGAATCATGAAAGGCAATTCCCCATATACCAGCCCGATCATCACCGCCAGCGGCGTGTAGAGCAGGCGCAGCGGTTCGTGGATGAGGTGCAGCGCCAGCAGGGAATTATTCACCACGCCTTCACTGCGCAGAATGATCATCCAGGCGTAGGTGCGGATCAGGAAACTGGTCCAGAAGGGGATGACGACAAGCATCAGCAGGGCGGATTTCCAACGGTTCGAAACCCGTAACGCTAAGGTGTAGGCGACCGGAAAACCCAGCAGCACTGCGAGGCCGGTCGTGACCAGAGCCATCCAGAACGATCGCCAGTAAATCGCCAAATACAGGGGCTGGAAGGCGCGCCCATAATTGGCAAGGCCCAAGGTCCAGTCAATCGTTCCATAAGGCGAGCGCGCGGCAAAGCTCACGGCCAGCAGGTAGGCAAGCGGCAATAAAAAGAATCCTACCAGCCAGAACAGGCTTCCCGAGAGCAGAGTCGCTGTGCGGTATTGGGGACGGCGGCGGAAGAATTGAAGGACAGTTTCCATGCCAGTAAATTGCACCCACCGAGACTGAAATTAATCTAGAACTGGGCCTGCAGTTTAGCCCAGCGCGGCGGATCCTTAGTAGCTATAACCAATTTATTTTCATAAACATCGCGAGAGAGGCAATCCTGCTCTTCATCATCTTCTAAGGTTTCCACCTGCCGCTTATGGCGTTCAGGCTCAATCCGTGTTCCGTTAAGGGGAAGTATATTATTGGCCGCAGGCCTTGCCTCCGTTCGCGTTGCGCCCCACTTCGCCAGCACGCAATTACCTGCACTCTTAACCGAACTTTCGCACTTCAGGGTGTTGAGTTGGGTTAACTCGCTTCTTTTCAGTACAGGCATTGCCAAGGTCTGGCCTACAAACGCAGCATTCCAGCAGGAAAGATTTCCGGCTGGACCGTGATCCTGGGCGGTGGCTGAGTGGGGAGCACGAGCTGCAGTTCGTGCAACAGGAGCTTTTGTTCGGGTGTCGGCTCGGTGTAGCGGGGCATCACTAATCGGCGCCCATCCGTGGTCGGGAAAGACACATCGAGCATCTGCATGCCCGCCAGCTTCTCCAGCACCGCTTTCGGCGTCAGGCCCGGAGCGTGGGCCTGCAGACGCTGTTTCAGCGTCACCCACAAGCCGTACGCCAGAAAGGCAATGAGGATGTGGGCCTCGACGCGATGTTCTATTTGATGATAAATCGGCCGAATTCCCAGCTCACTCTTCAAACACTTAAAGGCCGCTTCGATCTGCGCCAGTTGCATGTAGCGGTCCCACAACACCTCGGGATTTTCCCCCGTCAGATTGGTGCGCAACAGATAATGTCCATCGCGCCGCTCCGCTTCCTCCAACTTGCTGCGCTCGAGCCGGAACTGGAAGGTCTGGCGAGTCACTTCTTCCTGGGCCTTGGGCACGCTGATCTTCACGAAACCGAAGGCCCGTCCGGCTTCACTCTTGGCTGCTCCGATCTTCATCAGCAACGCATCACGCGTCGGACACACGCGCCGCAAGGCCCGCAGCCTCCACAACAGCCGTGCCAGCTTGCGTCGACGGATGGCCATCTCTTTCGCCTGGCGGCCTGCGCTCTTCGCCAGCACATACAACTCGCCTTCCTCCGCGAACAGTTTCACCTCTACCGACTCGCGCACCTTCCGCCACGGCAGTTCCGTCCACTTCGCTTCGTACTGCCGGATCTTGCCCCGTGGCGTCCCCACCAGGTAAAACATCTCCCGCCCCGGGGTGCGCATCTCCGCCAGCAGTTCTTCACTGGGAACTCCCCGATCCATCATCCACACCCGCCGTGCCTTGCCGTACACGCTCTCGATCTTGTCCAGAAAACCGCGCAAGCTGTTCCGGTCGGAAGTATTCCCCTCCATCACTTCGTAGGCCAGCGGGAAACCTTCCGGCGTCAGCACCAGGGCGATCACCACCTGCCGACAGTCGAACCGCCCGTCCCGGCTGTAACCGTGGCGGGCTTTGGGAATCGCTTCCGCCTCTCCTTCCACATAGGTGCTGGTGAGATCGTAGAGGAGCAGATCAAAGCGCGCCGCAAAGAGGTCTTGCCACCGCAGCCGCAGGTGCTGGAACAACTCCGCCTTGTGCGCCAGTATTCGATCCAGACAACGATAGAGCCGGTCCTTCTCGGCCACCGCGAAGTTCACTGCCAGCAACTCGGCCATGGCGGTCTGATCGAACCAGTGCCGATGCACACGGAATTCGCTGCCCGGCTCGATCAACCGGTTCACCACCAGCAGCCGTAGCACCTTCTCCCACGGAACTCCCTCGCGCCCTTCCGGCAACCTCGCCTGCCAGAACTCGTCCAGCTTCAACTGGCGCCACAGCTCGCAGCCCAACCAACAGCCACCGAAGGTGCGCGGCCGCTCAACGCGCATTTCACTCAACTTCACTTGTACGCCGTCCACAGCATCCGCAGGAAGTTCGCGGTCCTCCGGGAAGAGGCTCAGGGACGCGAGGACGCGACGGTCCTCGTCAAAAACCTCCAGCGTCTTGCGCCACGCGGATTGTTGGCTGTCGTTGATTTCGCCCAGATACAGCACCGTCCGATGCACGACCTTCGAGCGCGACACGCGCCGACTCTCGACGATGCTGAAATAACGATGTTCCTTGCCGTCCTTTTTGCGTCGATGAATCTTCAGGTGCACGCCCCAGAATGCCAGACCTTCGCGCCCCAGAAAAGAGGGTAGGTCGGGCCTACAAGCACTCTTCAACCCGCGCCCATTGAAGGCAAAGACCTTGTGCACCGCAAGCTGCCAAAATCAGCCCGGTAGCGGGTGGAAGTGCGAAAGGCAGGTTAAGGGTAACTCTCATTTGGGCCAAGTCAATCCCCCACCGTACGATTTGGGCTACCGGTAGCCCAAAAATGCGAATAGGGCAGCGAATTGTTCGAAGAATTGGTCGCAATGTGGGGCGGGCCATGCAATGCAACACCGCAAATTGTTTTTTTGGCAAGAATATTGTGCTGCTTCCCGAAAGTGACCCCTCACCCGTCCCGCGCCGGCTGGTGAAAACGCCGGCGGCGGTCCACCCTCTCCCCTCGGAGAGGGCTAGGCATCGTAAATCTCAGCCTTCTCCCAGGGGAGAAGGTGGCCGACGTAGGAGGACGGATGAGGGGTTACTTCCACGCGCGGGGCGTCGGAACAATTTACAACTTATCAATTCAAAACCATTATCGGGGCGGCTTTTCCAGCGGCGCGGGTTCTTGCCGCGCCGCAGTCGCGCTGAACTAAAGAGTCTGATGTGGAAGACCTGAATCCAAATTATCAGCAGAGACCCGAGAGGACGCAGAGAGAAACCGTTGGGTGTATCCTATGAGTATGCATCCGAGAGGGGCGGCCATGGGTCTGCATTTGGGGAGAAGTGCCATTCTGCTTTTGGGCGTTGCCACGATGATGTCGCTGACCTGTCTCGATTCGTTGGTGGCACAAGCCCCCGCATCCCAATCCCCGGTCGCGAATCCCAAAGCGCCTGCGGAGGCTTCCTCATTAACGGCGGAGGATTTTTTCAAGCAAGGCAACGAGTCGGCGCGCCTGAACAAATGGGACCAGGCGATTGTGTCGTATAAGAAGGCCCTGGACCTCAGACCTGGCTACACCGAAGCACATTACAACCTCGGCAACGCCTATGCGGCTGAGCAGAAGACTGGCGAGGCCTTGCAGGAGTATCAGGAAGTGCTCCGTCTGCGGCCGGATTTCCCGGGAGTCCACATGAATATCGGCGCCCTTGAGGAATCTGCCGGGAACCTTCCCGCGGCCATCCAAGAATATCGCGCCGAGGTTCGCTTACACGCCGCCAATGTGGACGCGCATGTGATTCTGGCCAACGCGCTCACCGCAAGCCGCGCCTTCAGTGAGGCGATTCCGGAATATCGCACCGCTCTGGCGCTTGCCCCGCACGATGCGGAAGTCCGTGTTTCCCTGGCGAGCGCCCTCATTCAATCCGGCGATGCCACGGGGGCTATCGAGGAATTTCGCCGGGCCTTGGAATCAGACCCCAAGAACCCTGACGCCCATGCCGGTTTCGCTACGGCCCTGACCCAATCAGGTAATATTACGGAGGGCATCAATGAGTATCGCGCGGCCTCCCGCCTGCGCCCCAACGACCCCGATCTTCACATGAGCCTGGCCGCCGCCCTGCACGCGAATGGCGACTTGATACACGCCGTGGAGGAATACCGGCAAGCGGTGCAACTGCGCCCCGACCAGCCCGATTACCGTTTTACTCTGGCCCTGGGCTTGCGCGAGGCGGGCGACTATGGCGGCGCCATTAAGGAATTTCAGCGCGTCATCAATCTGCGGCCTGACAATCCCACGGCACACGCGGAACTGGCCGCCGCCTATCTCTCCACGGGTGACCACGCAGCCGCCGTCAGCGAATACCATGAGGCTATACGGCTGAGACCCGGGGATCCGGCGCTACATGAAGCTTTGGGGTTGGTTCTCCGCAAGACGGGTGACCTGCCCGATTCGGTTCGTGAACTCCGCCAGGCGGTCGAACTCGACCGCGACGAAGCTGCCTACCATCGCAACCTGGCGGAAGCGCTTCAAGCCTCCGGTGACGTGGCGGGCTTTGTGCAGGAATATCGCGAGGAAGTCCGCTTGCGCCCCGACGACCCGGATGCGCACGCGCACCTCGCCAATGCCTATCAAGCTGCCAACGACCTTCAGAACTCGCTGGGAGAGTATAAAGTTGCGTTGCAGCTTCAGCCACAGAGTCCGGAATTCCACTTTCGGACGGCACTCGTTCTAGAGGCTCTGGGCAAGCCGCAGCAGGCTCGCGAGATGCTTGAACAAGCGGTCCATCTGCGGCCAGGCTACGCCGAAGCCCTGGTGGCTTTGGGGGATCTCTATATGCAGGAGAAGAATTTCGCGCTGGCGGTGCCCACCTATCGCGACGCCCTGCGCTTGCGGCCGGATGATCCCAGCCTGCACGTGACCCTGGCCAATGCCTTGCGCCAGAATGGGGACACGGAGGGCGCGATCGCGGAGGACCGCGAAGCCGTGCACCTGAATCCCACGAGTGCTGACTTTCTCCGCGAGTTGGGAAACACTCTTTATGGCCGAGGGGATTTTAAGGGCGCCGCCGACGCCTATCGTGACAGCCTGAGGCGCCATGAGGACGCCCAAACGGAAGAGAATCTGGGGCTCGCTCTCAGCCAATCGGAGGACTGGTCAGGCGCTGCTGAAGCCTTTCGCGCCGCAATAAAGGCACGCCCGGGTTGGTCGGAGGCGCATATGAACCTTTCGAGCGCCCTTACCCATCTTAACGACCCGGCGGGGGCCGCCGAGGAGGCACGGGCGGCCCTGCGCGTCACACCCAATCTCCCGGAAGGTCATTTCAGCCTTGGTAATACCTGGCTGCATCAAGGCAAGGCGGATGAGGCCATCCAGGAATATCGGGAAGCCCTGCGCTCCAAGCCTGATTACGCTGACGCGCGCCTGGCACTGGCCAATGCGCTCCGCCAGCAGGGCAATCTTGATGAAGCCATTTCGAACTATCGCGAATATCTCAGGTTGCAGCCGCAGGATGCGAGCGCCCACCTGAACCTGGCGAATGCCTTGAAGAACAAGAACGACCTCCCGGGTGCGATTCACGAATACGAAGAAGCTATCCGCCTGCATCCGGAGGTTCCCAACGCCCATTACAACCTTGCGGTGACTCTGGAGGGCGCTGGGCAAATGGCACGCGCCCGCCAGGAGTATGAGGCCTACCTGCAGCTCGCCCCCACCGCTCCCGACGCCGACCAGGTTCGCAAACATTTGCGGGAAGTTGGTGCGGCACGCCATTGAATGGAATTCAGTGCCAACCAGATAACTCCTCGGTGGTGTCCTAGTTTGGAAAGAAGCCCCAAGTGACCCCTCACCCGTCCCGCCCCGGCTGATGAAGACGCCGGCTGCGGTCCACCCTCTCCCCTCGGAGAGGGCGGTTGCTCAAGGTAAGGTGCGGCGCCGTAGCCGCCCTGAGATCATAGCCTTCTCCCCAGGAGCTTGTGACTTTTTGGGTCACCAGTGAGGGGGGATGGGTGGGGGGAGGAGGCAGAAAATCGGGAGCGGAGGTACGGAGAGAGAAAAAAGCTGGCGGTTGGGTCGGTACTTGTATTAATATAAATGTTATGGACAACGTTTTACATTCAGATGATTTTAAATTAGGAATGGAACCGGCGGTAGGTCAGGAAGCGGAAGGAAAGGAAGAGAAGGGCGCGAAGGGGGCAGCAGAGCGGCGCGGGGCGGTGCGTTTGCGCCGGCCGGAGCGCCAGCAGATGGCCTGGGTGGCGCAATGTCCGGACGATCTGGTGGGGCCGGGGCACGGGGTGCGGCGGGTGGCGGCGGTGGTGGAGCGCTTGGACTTAGCGGCGTTCCGCCTGCCGATCAAGGCGCGGGAAGGAGGGGCTGGACGGGACGCGACCGATCCCCAGCTTTTAGTGTCGCTGTGGTTATACGCCTGTGTGCGGGGCATCGGTGCGGCGCGCGAACTGGCGCGGCAGTGCCAGGAGCATGCGGCCTTTCGCTGGCTGTGCGGAGGGGTGACGGTGAACCACCGTTTGCTGTCGGACTTTCGCACCGATCACGCCGAGGCCTTGGACACCCTGTTCACGCAAGTGATCGCTGCTCTGGTGGATAAAGGAGTGGTGAAGGTCAGCCGCATCAGCCAGGACGGAATGCGGGTGCGGGTGGGGGCGGGGAAGAAGAGTTTTCGGCGGGAAAGGCGGCTGGAGGAACTGCTGGGGGAAGCGGAACGGCACGTGGCGGAGTTGAGACGGCAACTGGAGTCGCCGGAAGGAGCGGGGCTGAGCGCGCGGCAAGCGGCGGCGCGGAAGCGGGCGGCGCAGGAGCGGCAGAAACGCCTGCAGGAGGCGATTGCGCAACTGCCGGAGCTGCAACGCCGGCACACCGCAAGGGTAAAGCGGACGGGGGGAAAACGGGGCCAGGAGATTGCGGCGCAGCCTCCGCGGGTGAGCACGACGGATGCGGAAGCGCGCATCATGAAGATGCCCAACGGGGGCTACGACCCGGCGGTGAATGTGCAGTTGGCGGCGGACCCGGAGAGCCGCGCCATTGTGGGGGTGGAGGTGAGCGCGGAAGGTTCGGACTCGGGAGGACTGAGCGCGCCGCTGCGGGAACAGGTGGAACAGCGCACGGGCGGGAAGGTGGAAGAGCACTTGTTGGACGGCGGGTACCTGCGCAAGGAAGACTTGGAAGCGGCACACGCGCAGGGCGTGGCGCTGTTCATCCCGCCGCACACGGCGCAAAATCGTCAGAAGCGGGGGAAGGAACTGGAGCCCCAGAAGGGCGACAGCGAGGCCGTACGAGAGTGGAAGCAACGCATGAAAAGTGAGGAGGGAAAGAAAATCTATCAGCAGAGAGCGGCGACGAGTGAAACCGTCAACGCCGACTTGCGCACCTATCGCGGTTTGGGCCGCATCCTGGTGCGCGGGCTGGCCAAGGCACGCTGCGTGGCACTGTGGTGCGCCCTGGCTTACAACGTGATGCACTTCGCGCCCCTGTTGCTGGGCTAACCAAGCCCTGCCCAGCCGTACCGGGCACGGGTGTAGGGCGGATTCCCCCGGTACTCCTTGCCGCGCGGCACCGCTCCACCGGCCAAGGGGAGCCCTCTCGCGCACTTCCCAAGCTGCCCACTACCTGACCCGCCCCACCGCGTAACGGTGGCTTCGAAAAAGTCACAAGCTCCAGGGGAGAAGGTGGCTGACGTAGGAGGCCGGATGAGGGGTTACTTACACCCGCAGGGCGTCGAAACAATTTGCAACTTATAAATTCAAAAACCATTAGCCCGGCGCTACGTCAAATCAGGACACTACCAACTCATCTATTGACCCGCAGGCCCGAAATGCATAGCCTGTCATCGGGAGATGCTGCCGCAAACTGCCGCGTCGGGAAATTAAGTAGTTGTCCAGTTTGGAGAGCATTGGTCTCTGACCGTCGAATTCCCCGGCGGCGATCAGGGATGGCCGCCACGGATAGCCGTACCACTACTGGAAATCTCATGCGCACGAAATCAGAATCGACCGTTCAACGGCTCTTCCGTGCGATTGCGGAATCCGGTGAGGTATCACTCCGCCAGCTTTCGCGCACCCTGGGCCTCGAGCCCTCGTCCGTGACCGCGAAAATTCGGCCGCTTATCAAGAGAGGTCTGTGCTGCTACGCGAGCGGCCGCACCCGCATCGGCGTGAACCCTGATTTCGGTCATGTGGCGGGCATCGATATGGGTGGGAGTCATCTCCACTTTGCCTGGGCGGATTTTGCCGGCGAGATCCGGGATGACCTGACGGTGAAAATCCAGCCTGAGGATGGTCCCCGCAAGATGATTGGTCAGATCAAGACCGCTGTCCGCGACCTGGCGCAAAAAGCCGGGCCTGGGCGGTTGCGGGCAATGGCCATCGGCGTCCCGAGCCCCGTCGATACGGAGCACGGAGTGGTCACGTTCGCAAACAACCTTCCGGGGTGGGAGCGAATTCACCTTGCCCGGGAGTTGGAACGGGAATTTCATATTCCGGTTTTCATGGAAAATGACGCGAACATGGCGGCCCTGGGCGAGCATTGGAGGGGCGTGGCGCGTGGCATCAACAACTTCGTCTTCATCGCATTGGGGACAGGTGTGGGCACCGGTTTGATTATCGACGGCAAGCTTTATCGGGGACGGCTGGGGGCAGCCGGTGAACTGTTCAGGACGAACATCGATTGGCAGACCTGGGACATGGAATTTCCGGAGACGGGCCAGTTTGAGTACTACGTCTCGGGTATGGGCATCGCGATGGAAGGACGGAAATTGTTGGCAATGCCTCCTCAGTCTGGAGCCGCCGGCCTGGCACAGGAACGCGATGCCTACTTCGTTTTTGAGTCTTTCCGCCAGGGAAGCAACGAAGCACGCGCGGTTCTGGAGAAGATCTTCATCATGCTGGGAGTCGGGGTCGCGAATCTGGTGGGGATTCTTGACCCTGACCTTATCGTGTTGGGCGGCGGCATCACGAAGGGCGCTCCCGAATTCATGATGGAGACTGTGGAGAAGGTGGTGCATCGTCTCCAGCCGAATCCGCCGCCGATTAAACTGAGCTCGCTTGAGGACAAGGCGCAAACCTACGGCGCCATCCGCTCCGCACTCGATGTCGCGCGCGAAGCCATTGTCCGTAATCTGCAAGAGTAATGCCAGAAATTGAGAGGGGTAGCCGCGGCGACCCGTACGATTACCCGACCACCCCGTCGCCCCGGGCGCCACCCCTCCTGAACCAGGAGGGGAGTAGGGTAGCGCAGAGTGTGGTCCTTTCACACTCTGCGGTTCTTAATATGATGAATATGCACTGTATTATTAACACACGGCGGCTGGCGCAGAGTGTGTGCCTTTTACACTCTGCGGTTCGTAGTTTGATAAACATGCAAAGTAATAGTAATACAGTGTGATGACACGCGACGTGGCAACCAGATTTCTCTGGAGGTCGTAAGCGGTGATCGGCAGTCACGCGCAACAAATGACGAGCCGCAGAGTCTCGGAGAGCGCGAGACTCTGATGCGCTACCCGCTGATAGCTAACAGCCGACAGCTAACACCCAATCCCTAACCCCGTTTCGGTACCATGAAGGTCGCATCACCGGTTAGGCGACGGCCTAGTGACGAGGGCGATGTTGATCCTTCCCACCGTCATGGAAGGGCGTTTCACAGGCGCTATCAGCCGTTCGTGGCCGGGCGCCCTCTCAGGGGTTCTTCGAAGGAAACAACTGGCCGCACTGCGGCGAGTCACTTGAGCTAAAATCTATTGCTGGACGCCTCGACGTGCGACGGCGCGGAGATCCTGCCGGTGCCCGCTTGTCGGCGAGATAGATCGAAGGGCAGTTGCACTGACGGCTTGGTCAACTGATACCGAGCACTTGATGCTGAGTATTCTGGGCAAAGTGGAACTCGTCAAGGAGCAAGCTATCCTCCAGGCCCTCGATCAGGGAATGGGGGGAACGGATGGGGGAGAGGGTGAACGCATTGAGGGTCACGAGGAACTCGGCAAAGTGGCATAAAGGCGCCATCTGAGCACCCGACGGGATTCGATGCGGTGCTGCCCTCGTCGGCCGGATGTGGCGAGCGAGGGGCAGCCGTCCCTCGAACAACATTATGAGGGTTCTTCTCGTCTCCGCGAACATTGAGAGGATAAACATCCTCCCGCTGCCGTTGGGGCCGGCGCTGGTGGCCGCCGCCTGCCGCAAAGCCGGCCACGACGTGGTTTTGCTGAATCTGATGTTTGAGGGAGACATGCTGTCGGCCATCCAAGATGGCGTCGAAGGATTCGGGCCTGAGGTCATCGGCATTTCGGTGCGCAATATCGATGACCAGAACATGGCCGATCCGAAGTTCCTCCTGCCCCCGGTTCGCGAGGTCGTAAAGACCTGCCGCCGCCTGTGCGATGCTCCGATTATCGTGGGTGGGGCGGGTTATAGCATTTTCCCCGAGAGCGCCTTGCGCTACCTCGGAG
The DNA here is from genome assembly GCA_963804995.1 of uncultured Acidobacteriota bacterium. Classification (GTDB taxonomy): domain Bacteria; phylum Acidobacteriota; class Terriglobia; order UBA7540; family UBA7540; genus Bog-366. Next base: position 259,630 of record CAWDSK010000005.1, on the reverse strand, counting down.
CCGACATGGGAATCCAGGGTGAAGGAGAAACAACCTTCCCGGCCTTGCTCGTACGCCTGGCCAAGGGCGCGCTGGTGTCCGGACTGCCTGGCCTCTACCTCCCCGGCGAGCGGCCTGCTGACAGAACCTTCGCAAGCAACCTGGACGATCTCCCACTCCCAGAGTCCGGGCTCTGGATTCCTTCCGTTCGCAGCAAATCCGAGTTCTGGGTTCCGGTCCAGAGCCGCCGAGGCTGTCCCTTGGATTGCAGCTATTGCTCGACCAGCTCCATCGAAGGGCGCCCCTTCCGCAGCCACTCTCCGGAAGTCATCGCAGCATGGCTGGAGCAACTCGCCGCGTGCGGGTTCACCAACTTCAACTTTGTCGATAACACCTTTAACCTTCCGCCCGACTATGCCAAAGAGCTTTGCCGGAAGATCGTGGAACGAGGCCTGACGATTAACTTCTGGTGCATCATCTACCCCAAATGGATCGATTCAGGGTTAGTGAAGCTGATGGCGCGGGCCGGCTGTCGCGAAATCAGCCTCGGGTTCGAAAGTGGCTCCGACACCATGCTGGCAAGCTTGAGCAAGAGGTTCAATTCCGAGGAAGTGCGAATGGTGGCGAGGATGTTTGCTGACGCCGGCATCTTTCGCCGAGGTTTCCTGCTGCTGGGAGGTCCCGGCGAAACCCGGGAGAGCGTCGAGGAGAGCCTTGCGTTCGCTGACTCGCTGAATCTTGACGCTCTGAAAGTCACGGTCGGCGTGCGGATTTACCCGGAAACTCCGCTGGCCGCCACCGCGCTGGCCGAAGGGATGGTCCGGCCGGACGACGACCTGCTCTGGCCCCGGTTCTACCTGGCCCCTCGCTTGAGGGACTGGCTCCCCGAACGGATTGTAGCTTACAAGACGTCACGCCCCTGGGCAATGTAAGGCACTGGATTGCCGCGGGCGGTCAGGAGATGGCAGCCCAGTTCCTTGTCAGATGGCTATCCTATGGCGCGCCTTGCTCTCGTTGAGGTGCTAAAATGCATGCAGAGGTTGCCATGAAGCCGCGCCGCAGCAACCCACCCCAGAGCCTCGCGTGGTTCTCAATGATATTTGTCCTGTTCCCTCACACCCTTTCTTCCCCGCCGGAGGGCAGGTCCGGGGACGGGGGAGGTGGCGTTCCCGCGCGGACTCGGCAGAATTGCCGGAGACTCGTGAGGCACGGGAGCGAATGGTCCAAGAGCAAATTTTCGCCCGCGGGGTTCGCGACCCGCGCGTCTTGGAGGCCCTTCGAAAAGTTCCGCGCCACCGGTTTGTGCCGCCGCAGATGCAGCCGTCCGCGTACGAGGACTCGCCTCTGCCCATCGGCCTCGGGCAGACCATCTCGCAGCCCTATGTGGTGGCCTTCATGACGGAGGCCCTGGAATTGCAGCCCCAGGATCGCGTGCTCGAGATCGGCACGGGTTCAGGCTACCAAGCGGCGGTGCTGTCGCTCCTGGCGGGCGAGGTTTATTCCATGGAGATCCTCGAGCGGCTGGGCAGAGAGGCGGAGGCGCGGCTGAAGGAAATGGGCTATGCGAACGTGCGCGTACGGATCGGCGATGGTTACCGCGGCTGGCCGGAAGCGGCGCCTTTCGACGCTATCATCGTAACGGCAGCACCGCCCGACGTGCCGCCCGCGCTCGTCGCGCAACTCCGCCCGGGAGGCCGCATGGTGGTTCCGGTTGGCCGCTACGTGCAGAATTTGATCCGCCTGCGCCGCACGGCGAAAGGCCTGGAACGCGAGAGCCTGCTGCCCGTGCGCTTTGTTCCCATGGTGCCCGAAGGTGAAAGAGTGCCGAAGTAGCACCGCCGTTCCGTTTTCTGGCAAGGTTGTCTTTTCTTGTTCAAACTTTCAGTCAGCCGGGGGTCCAGTCTTATGCTGGTCGACGCCACTTCCGCGAGCCGAGGATTCAGCCCTGCCTACCTCTCTCTATTTGAGAGCGGTGAGCTGAAGAGCCGTGTCAACCGCGCCGTCAAAACCCTGCGCTGTTGCACGGGCTGTCCGCGGGACTGCCGGGTCGACCGCCTCCAAAACAAATTCGCGGTTTGCCGGACCGGACGCTATGCCGTGGTAGCGAGTCATTCCCCTCACCACGGCGAGGAGGATTGCCTCCGCGGCTGGCGAGGCTCGGGGACGATCTTCTTCTCCGGCTGCAACCTGCGCTGTGTCTTCTGCCAGAACTTCGATATCAGTTGGCAACTGCGGGGGACGCCCGCGCCGCCGGAACGGCTGGCCGCCATGATGCTCGAACTCCAGGATCACGGTTGCCACAACATCAACTTGGTGACACCGGAACATGTGGTCCCGCAGATCATCGAAGCCCTGCCCGTCGCGATCGAGAAGGGACTCCGCCTGCCTCTCGTTTACAACACCAGCGCCTACGACTCGAGCGAGAGCCTGGAGTTGCTCGACGGGATCGTCGACATTTACATGCCTGACTTCAAGTACTGGGATAGCGAGATGGCCCGTAAATACTCACGGGCGCCTGACTATCCGCAGGTGGCGCGGCGGGTGATCAAGGAAATGTACCGGCAGGTGGGTGACCTCCTGCTCGACGAGCACGGTCTCGCGAAGCACGGACTGCTCATTCGTCATCTGGTGATGCCGCGAGATATTGCCGGCACGCGCCAAGTCATGAACTGGATCGCCCAGGAGCTTTCGCCCACGACTTACGTCAACCTGATGCCGCAGTACTATCCGGCAGGAAAAGTCACAGGTCAGGAATATGCAGAGATCGGCCGGCGCGTGACGCCGGCCGAGTACGAGCAGGCGCTCGATGAGGCCCGCCGTGAGGGCCTTAGGTGCCTTAACCCATAACAGGATCGCAACCGGGGCACCCGGTGATTGGACCGCTGACCCGAAGACCTCACTTTGGTCACCGCGCGGCCGACCGGTGAATACCGAGAGTGGAATTTACGGGAGGAGATTCCGATGCGATTTCATGACTTTTGCTTTGGTTCCCTCCAGATTGATGACACCGTCTATGAGCACGACGTCGTAGTCGATCGCGGGAAGATTCGAAAGCGCGACAAGAAGCCGTCCAAGAAATTCCGCGATGAATTCGCGCACACCCCCCTTTCCGTCAAAGAGGACATACCGTGGAAATGCCGTCGCCTTGTTGTGGGCACAGGCGCCCATGGTGGTCTGCCAGTGATGAAGGACGTGAAGCGCGAAGCCGAGGAGCGCAAGATCGAACTGTTTCATTCTTCCCACTGCCCAAGCCATCGAGATGCTCAACCAGGACATCGATGACACGAACGCGGTCTTACACATCACGTGCTAGCCCCGAAGGTTTAGGCTATCGTCGCGTTACGATATGAGTAGGGCAGTGCCGGTGCGGAGACTATGTAACCTTATGAGCGCGGCGCGGTTCCGCTTCTATGCCGAACTGAACGATCTTCTCCTTGAGGAGAACCGGGGGAAGGAGCTCACGCGTTATTTTAGTGTGAGCGGTTCAGTGAAGGACTTCGTCGAGAGTTTCGGCGTGCCTCATACCGAAGTGGACCTCGTGCTCGCCAACGGCAAGCCGGTCGACTTCTCTTACCCGGTGCGGGATGGAGACCGGGTGAGCGTGTATCCGGTCTTCGAGTCTTTGGAGATCTCGTCGGTCTCGCGCGTCCGCCCGGCGCCCCTGCGAGCGCTGCGATTCCTGCTGGACGTGCACGTCGGGCGACTGGCGGCCTATCTGCGCATGGCGGGGTTCGATGCACTCTATGGCAACCAGGCCTCCGATGCTGACTTGGCTGGCATCGTGGCGCGCGAGGGACGAGTGTTGCTGACTCGGGATCGTTATCTCTTGATGCGAACCGCTGTGGATCGTGGCTATTGGGTCCGCTCCACCGAGCCGAAACAGCAGTTGCTCGAGGTGGTCACGCGGTTTGATCTCGCCGGGTCCATGCGCCCGTTCACGCGCTGCCTGGAGTGCAATACCATCCTGGAAGAAGCTAGCCGGGAAACGCTATTGGAGCGGTTGCCACCCAAGATAAGGGAAAAGGAGGTCTTTCGCGTTTGCCCGAACTGCCAGCGCGTTTACTGGGAGGGATCGCATCATGAGAGAATGAGCACATTGCTGCGTTGGGTGAAGGCAAATGTTCCTTCGCCTCCCCTGGCGTGATCGCGGGGCTAAGAGAGCACCCGCTCAGGGCAGCACCCGATCCAGTGAATTAGGTTGTTCCATCATGGCTCCCGCGATGAACAACGCCAAGGCCAGCCCCTGTAAGGTGATTTCCGGCTGCACACGGAGATGCACCTCCGGCGTGATAAAGGGCCGCATGTAGACCATGCCTTCCAGTGTTCCGGGAGCGGCGACGGTCGCCGCCCAGAAGCCCAGGACCAAGTAAAGACTGGCAACATAGAGGAACCGTTTCAGGAACGACCACGCCTTCAGGATGTCGTACAGCGGATAGAGAACCGCGGCAATCAGGGTACCCCGCAAGATTTCAGCCGGCAGAAACCAATTAACCACGTGGGCCCACAATCCCAAATCGGCTTCCGTGCGCAGGAAGACCGCAAACATGGGATTGGGTCCCTCGTAGTATGGCTTGGTGAGGAGTGGATAAAACACCGCCCCTGCCAGGAAATAGGTGGTCACCTGTGCAGCTATGACCTTGGCAGCAAAGCCCAGAAAGCGCTTTTTGTTCATGGGGAGACTCCATCTAGGACGAAGTGCGGATGATTCGACGCGTTTGATTATAGTGCGATCCGCTTGATCGTGTAACTTGCCTACGCAAATGTGCTGCCGCCTGGCTGACTGCTGCGAAGTCAATATCCCATCAATGACTTCCATGCAATCCATTGCATCGCGATCGGATTGGGAATGAGAAGTCTCCTTCCCGTCAAGTGGGTGCCACTTGGTTCTATAACGGCCTACACGTAGAAGTGCCCTATGCCCGCGCAGCATTGGGATAGAAGAATCTGTAATCGGTGACTACGCGCGATAAATGCCATAGGGTTGCCCGAAGTCGCTCCACTCCCGCAGGGTTGCGTATTCGGAAAAAACCTCTGGTGCCAGCGCCATCTCACTTCCTGAAGACTTTGATAACCGCAGGAACAAGCGAAGCCGAGCCACGGACAGCTAACCGCTGACAGCCAACAGCTACTCCCGTGTCCCCTTCTGCTGATAGCTAACAGCTCACAGCTAACAGCCAACAGCTAGTCGTAAACGGCTTGCCAATCGTCGACCATTAATCGGAAATCCGGCCCCTAATCCCGAACCCCTAATCCCGTGTCCCGTACCCCGTGTCCCGTGTCCCGTTTCCCGTCTCCCGTGTCCCGAATCCCGACCTGTGTGTTATCTTTAAGGATTCCCGAAAGGCCGGAAATTCATGCCCAAGGTTCGAGTACGTTTTGCTCCCAGCCCGACTGGCTACGTGCACGTGGGAAACGCCCGCACGGCTTTGTTCAACTGGCTATTCGCGCGGCATAACGGGGGCGTCTTCGTTCTGCGCATCGAAGACACGGACGTGGAGCGGTCTAAAGACGAGTACGAACGCCAGTTGCTGGAAGACCTGCGCTGGTTTGGCCTCGACTGGGACGAGGGGCCGGACGTGGGCGGCCCGTTCGGTCCCTATCGGCAATCCGAGCGGCGGGGAACGTACGCGCTGTATGCGGAGAAGTTGCTGGCCCAGGGCGACGCTTACTACTGCTTCTGCTCGGCGGAACAACTGGAGGCTGAGCGGCAGGAGGAGCTCAAGGCTGGACGACAACCGCGCTATTCGGGCCGCTGCCGAAAACTTGCTCCGGAGGAAACCGCGCGCCGCAAAGCTGCGGGTGAGCCGGCGGCCCTGCGCTTGAAGATTGTGGAAAGCAGCTTCTTCTGGAACGACCGCGTGCACGGGGCCACCACTTTTTCGAGCGAGGTCATCGGCGACCCTATTCTGGTCCGCTCGGAGGGCAATCCGGCTTACAACTACGCGGTGGTGATTGACGACCACTTGATGGAAATTACCCACGTGATCCGCGGCGACGACCACATTTCGAATACGCCGCGGCAACTAGCCGTCTATCGCGCCCTGGGTTGGGAGCCACCTGAATTTGCGCACCTCTCCACCATTCTGGGAACAGACCGCACGCGGCTATCAAAACGCCACGGCGCAACGTCGCTTCAGAGCTTCCGCGAGATGGGCATCCTGCCCGAAGCGCTGCGAAACTACCTGGCCCTGCTCGGCTGGTCGCCAGCAGACGGAAAGACCGAAATCCTGAGCCCGGAAGAGCTGGTCAAACAGTTCTCGCTTGACCACATTACCAAGAGCCCGGCGGTGTTCGACAACGACAAATTGTACTGGTTGAATCGGCACTACCTGAAGGAAAATTCACCGCAGAGCATCGTAGCGCGCGTTGTCCCACGTCTTCAGGCCTGTGGCTACCTGGCCGAAAATCCAAGTCCGGAAATTCTCGCGTGGCTGGAACGCGTACTTGATGCGACTCTCAAGAATGTGGATTATCTTTCCCAGCTTCCTGAGGCGGTCCGAATTATTTTCGAATTTGATGCCAAACGTTCTGCGGCTACGCCGGAATTTTTGCTCGGGGATCCCGGTGCGCGCGAAGTGCTGAAGGCGTTCATTCCAAAGGTGTTGGCAGAGGACACGCTCACCTACGCGCGCTTCCACGAAATCACCAAAGCCGTCCAGAAAGAAACTGGAAAAAAGGGGAAGGATTTGTTTCACCCCATCCGCATGGCAATAACCGGAGCAGCTTCCGGGCCGGAACTGGAAAAGCTGATTCCCCTCTACGAAGAGGGTTCGAAATTGCCGCTGGCGCATCACGTAAAAAGCGTGGCCGAGCGGCTGCGGGAATTTGAAGAGGCGGCGAAACTGTAAGGCTTGGGTTGGCGGACAATAAGTCTGGCTTGATTTTTGAACCCCAGTCGTGGGGATTAGCGGTTATTATCCCTTTAGTCACTTTGTAAAGCACCAGAGTAATTCTGGCTGGGAGAGGTAATTCTTTGTCGAATCGAGAAAGCGGCGAGCGGCCGGAAATGGTATACGGCATCCACGCCGTGAAGGAAGCGCTCGGCACCCGTTCGGTGGATCACATTCTGATCACGCAGGGTTACCAGAATCCGCGGTTGCAGGAGATCATTGATGCTTGCCGCGTGGCAGGTATCTCACTGCGCTTTGTCCCCCGCCTTGCTGTCGAGCGCGCTGCCGGCACGGTTCAACACCAAAACGTGGTGGCCGTGTGCACGCCCAAGGGTTATGATGATCTTAGCGAGATGCTCGCGGCACAGGAGCGGCCCCTCCTGGTGGCGTTGGATGGAGTGGAAGATCCTGCGAACCTGGGGGCGATCATTCGCACCGTGGTGGCGGCCGGGGCTACGGGAGTGATGGTTCCGGAGCGGCGTGCGGCGGGGCTCTCGCCTGCGGTCGCCCGCGCAGCGGCCGGCGCATTGGAGCACGCCAAGGTGGCGCGTGTTCCCAACCTGGTGCGGGCGCTGACGGACTTGAAGAAAAGCAATCTTTGGGTGTATGGATTTGAAGCGGAGGCTCCAAAGTCTTACACTGAGCTCGATTATGCGCCCGGGTGCGTGCTGGTTTTGGGCGGCGAAGGACGGGGATTGCATCGTCTGGTGCGGGAAGCCTGCGACGAGATGGGGCACATCCCATTGCACGGTCCCGTGAGCTCGCTCAATGTTTCCGTGGCCGCAGGGGTGGTGCTTTACGAGGCCGTCCGGCAACGCACTCCGCGACCGGAAAGTATACCCGGCACATAAGGTTGGGTGGGGAGCAACCCACCTGTGGATTGTTGCAACGCCGGGGAGTTTGCGGTCATCCAACAGGAAGGCAAGTTTTGGGAGGTCGTTCATGGGTTCGAAATGGCTGCGTATGCTTGGCTGCCTGGCAGCCTTCCTCGTGCTGCTGGTAGGGTTCGCGGAACAGGGCTCGGTGCGAGCGATCCTTGCGCAGGAGGGGGCGGCGGGAAAGACCCCGGAGCAACCCGCGCAAGGTGACCTGACGATTCGTCAGCAAGTCCAGTTGGTGAGCACTCCCGTGACGGTATTCGATTCGGCCGGGCAATTCGTATACGACCTCGAGAAGGCCGAGTTTAAGATTTACGACAATGACGATCCGCAGACCATCTTGAATTTTGACACCGAAATCCGCCGGGTATCTCTGGTCATCGTGGTAGAAACCAACGACAACACGGCAGCTTATCTAGATGATGTCCACCCACTCGGCCCCTTGTTTTCAGACATGCTGATGGGGCCACAAGGGGAGGTGGCGCTACTTACTTACAGTGACCGCGTGGACGAACCCCTGGACTTCACGACCAATGCCGACAAGCTGGATACGGCGTTGCGCAAGCTGCATGGAGGAAGGGGCGGGATGCACTTGGACGACGCGCTGGCGCGGGCCCTCAGTATGCTTGATAAGCGGCCCAAGGACGAGAGGCGCGTGGTGGTGGTTTTTTCCGACGGATTCAATATGGGCAGCCAAATGAGCCGGGGTGAGATCCTCAAGCGGGCCATGAATTCGGATATTACCGTTTACGGGCTGGGCTTCAATCCCGCCAAGGGCATGTGGGCGAGGCCCCAGAAGGAGCCGCGCCCCGACTTGGCGAAGGAAAGTGTGGCGATGTCCATGCCTCCCGGCCTGGCCGGCACCCCCGGTCAGGCGGAAGCCCTTTATGAGGACCCGATCCCCATGGCCCAGATTCTGCTGGCGGGCGGCGAGGAAGTGAAGGGCTTGATTTTCAAAAGCTCGCTGAAGTATTTCTCGTATTATTCAGGCGGCAACTATTATCAGAAGTGGGGAAAGGACACGGTCCAAGAGGCAGTGAGCCGCATTGCCACCGAGATTCACAGTCAATACGAATTGACCTATAGCCCCAACAACCTCAAGGATACCCTGTACCACAAGATCAAAGTTGAGGTGCGAAGACCGGGAGCGAAGGTTCGGGCCCGCGCGGGGTACTTCTATCAGGGACCACCCCAGGAACACCTTGGCAAAACTACTCCGGGGCGGCCCAACGCGACTGATTAAAGGGAGTGAGAGTTATCCCCTCAGATCGTGATCAAGCGAATTGCCTTACCCTTCGCCATTCCACGGAAAGCTTGGTACCGCCCAGCCCACCCGTCCCTGCGAATTCCTCAATCAAGTTCATCATAGCTTCGGTACACCTGAACGTTCTTACCAGATTTCAGCTCGATTTCCGCCAGATAGGGGCGCAAAGTGTCAGGGATTACCCTCAGGACGATAGCACGGATTTTCCCATTTTCGTTGCAGAGAATCGTAAAGTACAGGTTGTCCCTGGCCTTGGTAGACTGGGGCCGCACTTTCCAATCAATGTTCATCCTCACAACCTGCTTGCTCACGTCGGGCCGAAATTGCATGAGGGTGATCGCAGAAAAGGGCATGCTGACAGTCCCCTGGGGACAATTGAAGGCAATGGCATCCCTTAGCACTTCCAGTTTTCCACCGCATCCTCGCTCAAGGTTTTCTGTCCCCGCCTCATACAGGAACGGTGGCTCGTCGACCGGTTTGCGTTTGCCAAAAACCAAGCCCGTAAGCAGGAGGAGCAGTATGAGCAATCCGCTCAAAACCGAGAATCGCCTTCCCATCTTACCCCGCATATTCATGAAGTCCCCGACGTATTGGTTTTCGGGCACCTCTTCCGAGAGCCCCACCTCAGTTTACTCCTAGCTGGGATTTCTCACCACCGGTTTGGAAGGTCGGGGCGGAACGCGTCTCGACTTGTCGGGAGTCCTCGCCCTTCCGGCACGCCCAATAAGAGCGTCCAAGCGTGGTGAGAAATGCGGGCTACAGGACGCCACAGGGGATCCCGCTCGCAGGTTTCGTTTCGCGGACTGGCAATTATCAGCGATGTTCGGGGTCGGCAGAAGCCTGAGGAGTGCGCGCCTCGCTGACGGGGACTTCGACGTTGAGGTACCAGGGGACAGGGAGACTGCCCCATCGGGCGGGGCGGAAGGTCCAACCCTGCAGCACTTCATCCCCGGGGGTGAGCTTACTGACGGTTTCGAGTGACGGTTCGGAATCGATCACCTGGCCCTGGTCATTCAGCAACAGGTGCATATGCACAAGGGTTTTCAAAGGTGTATTCGCAGGCCGCCGGATGACTTCCGGGGGCTTTACCTGACGGCTCAAATCGCGCTCCGCCTGAAGGGGCCTCACATCTGACATGTGGATGCGCAAGGAATAATTCATGTCCACGGTAGTGACGAAGGCTGAGGGTCCGGCGGCAGTGATGAGGGGGCTATAGGTCCAGGTTCGTATGGTTTCGAGCGCCGACGCCGCGAGAAGAGGGTACCCGCCCAACACATGCGCGTGGGCAACTTTTCCATCCGCAGTGACCTGGATCCCCAGTTGAACGTGCCCTTGGATGTAGTTGACTTTGGCGAGCGGCGGATACTCCGGGACGGGTTGATGCACGATCAGTTGAGCAGCCTTCTTGGCTCCGATAACGATCGGTTGTGCGGCTCGTTCGGCCAAGTAGCCCTGGGGAAGGGCGGCTGCGGGCAGGCACACCACCGCCAGAGCCACCCTGCACAGGCTAAGACTGCGGGACTCAAACTGAGTCATCGCTCTCAAAAATCACCTGGGCAACTACGTAACGGTCCGAGTGAGAAATCGAAACTGCCATCCGGGTGACACGTAATTGGCGCGCCACTTCTTCGGCGCGGCCGGTCAGGACCAATTCCGGCTTGCCGCTCGGCTGGTGCGTGACTTCGACATCCAGCCAGCGAATCCCCTCCCGCCAGCCTGTCCCCAGAGCTTTGAAAGCCGCTTCCTTCGCCGCAAATCGTGCTGCGTAGCGTTCGGCACGATTCTTAAACCTATCGCAGTAGGCGATTTCCGCGGGGGTGAAGATCCGCTTCGTGAACCGCTCCCCATGCCTTTCGAGACCTTGCTCGATGCGAGAGGTTTCCGCGATATCCACTCCGGTTCCAACGATCATCACCAGGTTGTGGGCCTATTGGAATATTTCGGTTTCGCTCCGAAATTCGGCAGCTGCGACGACAAGACGCGCTTCAAAGCATCCTCTTAAATATCAGCCCTTATCTATCTATTCAGATGATATCAGATTACCACGCAGTTGCAATCCGACGCTGGAGGCCCTGCAGGAGGGGCGATTCCGAAAGCACTTCTGGCGGAAGAAATGTTAGGTCCAAGGGCAAAAGGGTGAGAATTTGGTGGGACTACGGTCGCTACGCCCCTCGCCGCGCAACAAATGGGACATGTCCCACTTCTTTACAAACTGTCGCGGACCTGCAATTGCCATAGGGCACTCCGGAGACTGGAAAGACCGTTCCCTCTCTCCCGGTCCCGGCGCCTCTGCGGTGAGAATTATTTCGGTGCTGTGCTATATTCAAATTTGGGCCGTCAAACTTTCAAAATCGTTTCGCGCGGTGGGTTGGCATGGCTGGAATCCCTGCGCCTCGCCAAGCTGCCATGGCTTGTGCACGCGTTCAGCACGCGGCGCGGGGGCCAGAGCCTGCCTCCCTGTCAAGGCCTCAACCTGGGGTTCACGGAGTGGGACCGGCGGAAGCAGGTGGAGCTGAACCGCCAACGGTTCCTGAAGCAGATTGGCGCCCAGGACTTTCTGGTGGGGTCGGTGCGGCAAGTTCATTCCGCCCACGTCTTCACGGTGGCTCGCGACGAGGCAGAGCAACTTCAATTCCGACCCTCCGGCGTCGTCGCCGGGGAGTGTGCTGACCCGAACCCGTCGGCAGGAGACGGCCTGATGACAGCGGAAGCGGGAATCCTGTTGACCATCCGCATCGCCGACTGTCTGCCGGTCTTGCTGGTGGATACCAAACGGCGGGTGGTCGGGGCGGTGCATGCAGGCTGGCGCGGCGCACTCGAGCGCATAATCGAGAAAGCCGTGGGGGATATGCGGCAAGTCTTCGGTTCCAATCCGCGGGATCTGATTGCGGCGCTCGGGCCGTCCATCCGCTCCTGTTGCTACGATGTAGGCGAAGAGGTGGTCGAAGCCTTCGAGGGACGCTTCGCGCACGCCGACCGGTTTTTCGAGATGCTGCCTCATCGCCCCCATATGGCAGCCGGTCACAGCTCAATTCCCTTCCTGAGTGCGTATCCACCGGGCCACGCCCCCGAGCACTTCCCTGCAGCGCGACTCGATCTGGTCGCCGTCGCCCGGTCTCAGCTCGCCAACGCCGGAGTCAAACCTTCCAATGTACTTGTCGCACACTACTGCACGGCCTGCCGCACGGACCTCTTCTTTTCGCACCGGAAAGAGAACGGGCGCACGGGAAGGCAAATGGCCGTGATTGGCATTCGGCCCGGGAACTAGTCCCGGTTAATATTTGACAAGGCTGTCCGACCCCTTCACCCCCCAGCCCCATAGGCGTTAAAATAAGCCGGAGTGGAGGTGCCTCGCACCCCTACTCGTAGGCCGTTACCGGCCAGGTGATTTGTTTTCGAGCAGCCCGTCAACCGTCCAGAGTTGCGTGGATCGGTAAACCCTGGGGCGACAACCCAGGAACTGATCCCCAGAACCCCGTATCTCGGGAGTCAGACTGGCACCTCCGAGCGGTTGGCCGACAAATCAGCGGGTGTACAACTTCCGAGTAGCCGACGATACGCCCGGAACCACCGGGCGCCACATCCGAGCAGATCGCGTACGGCCCTGTGAACAGGCGGCAGCCCTGGGCCTATCCCAGGCCGACGGATTCCTCCGCGGATCTTACAAATTCGAGCGGCGTTACGATGTTATAATGGGAGTTATGCGTGCAGTAATCGTTAGGGGTGCCCACTGTCAGGCCCTCCATGGCCGTTTGGACGGGTCGTCCTGAACAAGTTTATGAAGAGGGTTAAGTCCACATCCGATGAACTTCGCCCGGAGTACAAACGCTCTGACTTCAAGAAGCTTGAACACGGCAGGTACTACGAGCGGATTATGGCAAACTCGAACGTTGTCGTGCTTGATCCAGAGGTTGCGGCGGTCTTTCCAAACTCCGTGGCCGTGAATAAGGCTCTGCATTCTCTGGTCGAAGTGGCCGAGAGCGCATCGCGTTTGACGTTGGGTTCCACCCGGCGCTTAAAAGCCGGGCGCGGCTGAACCGCATGCCCTCTGGCTGGTGCGGGGCGCAGTTTTGCGCTTCAGCGTGCCACATTAGCTCAGAACTGCGGAGTACTGCGCTGCGCGCTTCCTGCTCCGCGGATCTTCCCAAATTCGAGCCGCGTTACGCTGTTTCTCGTTGCGAAAACGAAATGAAAAGCCGCACAGGAACGCAGAATACGCGTACCTGCGCTACGCGCTCGGTTGCGGGCACGGTGTGCAAGATAAATCACTCATCGACGCAAGGACCCACGGTCACAACTTCAGTTAGCGAGTGAAGGGGGCACTATGAGGCGTGTGTTCGTTGTCGATCCTAACGGTGAACCGAAGCTGATGCAGCCGATTCGTTGTACTGATGAGGCGAAAGAACTCCAAACGCTTCTTGCGAATAATTCCGACTTGCTCGCTGGCGAACAAATCGACCCGGACCAACCGAGGCGCTGGCTGCTTGTCAAAAGGGAAATGCCCGTCCCCGACCCCACATCAGGTGGTAGTAGAGGGTGGGCAGTGGATTTTTTGTTCGTCGATCAGGATGCCATTCCAACGTTCGTAGAGTGCAAGCGGTTCAACGATACGCGTTCCCGACGTGAAGTCGTTGGACAAGTGATGGATTATGCCGCCAATGGGCAATTCTACTGGGACCATGAAACCTTGAAGGGTTTTGCACGGAATGCGGCACGACCACACAATGAGTCGCTTGAGGATGCGTTGGCTAAACTCCAGCAGGACGCGCAACTCAATGCCGAGGAGTTTTTCAAGAAGGCCGAGGCGAACCTCAAAGACGGCACTATTCGGATCGTGTTTTTCATTGAAGAGGCACCGGTAGAACTGAAGTGCATTGTGGAATTCCTCAACGACCAGCTTGAACACACCAGCATGTTGATAGTGGAAGCCCATCAATACACGAAGGGTGATCTGCGACTTGTTGTCCCCAGTCTGTTTGGGTATTCAGAGAAGGCGCGGCGGGCAAAGATGGCGTCCTCAACCGGAACCTCTGCGCAACGCCGTTCTTGGAACAGACGTTCCGTTCTTGTACACTTTTCTAATCCAGCATCCAAAGAACTGCTGGAACGGTTCACAGAGATGCTGCGGTTCGTAGACGACCACGCGGATCGCCTTCGGGAAGGCTATGGAACAGGTCAGAACCCGACACTTGTAATCCGCAACCTAGACGGGGACAGTATGTTGTACGTCTTCAGTTCGGGAGATATCCAACTCCCGATTCCGTATATCATAAAATCTTTGGATTTTACATCACTGGACTCATTGGCAAAGAAGTACGCCCCTCTGCTTTCTTGGAAGGGAAACTTCGAACCCGGGAAGTACGTGACCCTCTCCAAGAAGATTCAGACACTTAACTTGGAAGAGCTAAAAGCCCTCAAGGAATTCTTACTAGAGATTGCAGCCGCTCAGCGAGTATGAACTCGCCACCTTGATGGTTTTACTCGAAGCGATTTCTGGATTACCTGCCAGTCACCCGGCACGCCTTTAGAGCGACCCTCAACGTCCGTACAACCCCCTCTTGCAGCAGCCCCACGTAGCCCGTCGGCGCCAGCGGGGTAGCGCAGCGGGGTAGCGCAGAGTCGGGCGTGTTTTGCCCTACTCTGCGGTTCGTAAATGGGTAATCGTACGGTGAGGATGTTATGAGAGGATGTTATGAAAAGATAAGAGCCGCAGAGTAGTTCCAAAAGGCGGAACAACTCTGCGCTACCCCGCTACCCCGCTTCGGTGTCATCGCCGGGGGAGCTTCTGGTTCGAGCTTATTCAACAGGGCGAGTCCTTTTGCGGCAGACCCTCTGGCGGCGAGAGCGTGAAACCTTAGCTCGGCGTCGTGTTGGGCGAGGGCGACCGTCGCCAACTCGTCGATCAGCTTATTCATGCTGATCCTCCGGCTATCGGCCAGTCGGCGTAGGCGTGCGTGTTTCACTTCTGGTAACCGGATGGTGAGGGTGCTCATGCAAGCTCCTTAAGAAATTCGTGCGGTGACACTGTGCGCAAGCCGGGAAATCGAAGTTGGGCGCGGCGAAAATCGCGCACATTGTTGGTTACGATCATTTCGGCGCCTCCGGCGACGGCCAATTCAACGATGTGATTGTCTCCCTCGTCCGGCAGGTTGGGCCGCCAGGAAAAGTAGATTTCCACCCACTCGCAGACGCTCAGGAAGGCCGCAAAGAACTCTTGTCGCTCGCGCTCCGAGAGGGGGCACGAACGGAACAGATGCCTTCGGCCGAGCACGTCCTCGTACTCCGTAAATAGCGCCTGCCCGATCAGCGGCCTCCACTTGCCTTCCAGGCAGGCACGAATCACCTCGCGGTTGTGCCCGGCTCGCTTGAGCAACGCCCCGGCAAGAACGTTCGTGTCTATCACAGTTCGGCGCAAAGTCTATGATAGCATATATGCTGCCATCCGGCCGCTATCGTGCTCCGGACATCACCGCGCGCAGGATGTTGTTGATGCGGGTGGAATAGCCAGCTCCATATCGCCGGAGCCAGTCGTAAACGTCGCGGCGGGCTGGCGGAGAGCGCAGCTCTACACTTCACGTCATCTAATCGCACCAGAATCGCAGGGTTGGCCCTCCAGGCGATCCGCGCCGCCGGGCCCCATGCGAACCAAGACTTCGTGGTTTGACAGTTGTCCCGCGCCTTGAGCGCTCGCGACCGCGCACAACTCGCCAAACTAATAAAACGCCCCAGCCTGGAGTCATGAGATCATACGGCGTCTGAAGACATCGATCTCGTCATAAACCGCCATCAACTCGGCTTCAACGATGGCCAGGATTACAGCCCCGGCAAAATAATGTAGCCCAGGGCGCCAGCCCTGGGTTTGCGGCCCTCACCCCGGTCGCCGCGGCGACCTCCCCTCTGTCGCCGCGGCGACCGAGGCCAGACGGGTGAGGGGGTTCTACCCATTGTCAACTCTAACTCGGGACACCTCACTAGTACTGTATTAATCCCACATTTCCAATTTGAATCATATTAAGGAGAACTTCGCGGGGCTGGAGCGACTGAACCGGGAACTGATTGGGAGAGCAGAAACCTTGGGGTCGCCGTACCGAACCGTGTTGGACATGGATTCGACCGAGATCCCCGGATATGCAGAGGTGCCTGAAAAATCCGGTTGCAGCAGTGGTGACAACGGGTTTCGAGGACTTCTGAAAGGGCGGTTCCGGGCCCATGACGCTCCTGGAGAGAAGAGGGGGCTCGGTTGGACGCAAAGGGGTGTATATTTTTAACCGCGGGAACGGCAAAAAGTTAATTCCGGCAAACACGGCTTGGTAAGGAGGAATGGTGCAAAAGTCTCGATTTGGAACATTATTCTTAATCGCTACAGCAATCTTGGGGGTATGCCGCGGTGCAGAGGCCGCGGAGCGTTCTTTGATCTTCCCCACGCCTCGGGAAATCGTCCAATCCGGCAGCGATTTCGTTCTTAATGAACAGGCCGTGATTGCCATTCCGGCGTTTCCTTCAGAGGAAGACTTGTTCCTGGCCCAGTCTCTTGCCGACGATCTTGGCGATCGATTCGCGGTTCACCTGAAAACCGAGCGGGTGGTCAAGCTGGATCCCGGCCGCCGCATGATCGTGATCGGAACGACCGCTAATCCCCTGGTGCGGACGTATTGCGGAAGTCATAGCCTGTCCGTGAGCCTGCGCGATCCCGGGCCGGAGGGTTACATTCTCCAAACCAGCGGGAACATCGCGCTCGTGGCCGGCAGCGACGACCGGGGAGCTTTTTACGGGATGCAATCCCTGCGGCAGCTCGCTCGACGCGAGCAGGATCAACTCCGCTTCAAAGGGGTGAACGTGCGGGATTGGCCGGCCAAGCCGTTTCGCGGCATCAAGCTCTACACCCCCGGGCGCAATAACATCCCTTTCTTTAAGCGCTTCATCCGGGATTTCATGGCCTTATACAAATACAACACGCTCATCATGGAAATGAATGCGTCCATGCGATTTGACAGACATCCCGAGTTGAACACCGGCTGGGTCAAATTCGCTCAGGATACCAATTACTCCCGCCGCCATTCCCCGCCCGGCACGCCGCACGATTGGGACACGAATTCTACGCACCAGGACACTGCCGATGGCGGTTACCTGGAAAAGGAAGAGGTCGCCGACCTAGCGCGCTGGGTCAAGAGATATCACATCGAGTTGATTCCGGAGCTGCCATCTTTTACGCATAGCTACTACCTCATGACCGCGCACCCGGATTTGTCGGAAACACCCGACACGAAGTGGCCCGGCGTGTACTGCCCCTCGAATCCCGCGAGCTACAAACTGCTCTTTGACGTATATGACGAGTACATCGACCTGCTCAAGCCGAAATGGGTCCATGCCGGACACGACGAACTGTTCCAGCCGGTCGGGCTGTGCCTCAGGTGCAAAGACAAGGACATCGGTGAACGGTATGGAGAGGATGTCCGGATCATTCACGATTACCTGGCCAGTAAAGGGGTCTCGATGATCATTTGGGGCGACAGGCTGCTGGAAGGCGTAAGCGGCAAGGGTCTGCACACCAGGAAGGCCCCGGACGGGTTCACGTATCAGGTAGCAGGTGGAATGACTCCGGAGCAGGTAAACCGCCTCATCCCGAAAGACGTGCTAATCTTCAATTGGTTCTGGTCGACATTCGATACCGGAGACGGCACTTCACCAACGGGCTGGAAAGAAGATCAGGTCGAAGGGTTTGAGGCCCAACTCGACCAGATGGGATTCCAGCAGGTTTTCGGCAACCTGCATCCCTACGCGGAGAACTGGCAGGCCCGCATGAAGCGCTCCTCCATTATCGGCGGGGCGCCCTCGGTCTGGTTCGCGACCAATGAAATCGGCTTCGGGAAAGACCAGCTCTCCGACTTTTTGGGCGGCGCGAATATGCTCTGGCGCGACGATGCCCTCTACGGCCCGGATCTATCCGGCGTGATCCAGTCCATGATGCCGGAGATTCGAACGCGGTTCCGGGGCGAAGAACCACCGAGCGCGACGGAGGCGTCGATCGTTCCAGTTCACATCGCCGCGGCCTTCAATATGGGGCCGGCTGAACCGGGTTTAGGCATCAACTTGGCCGGCATGGAGAGCGCCACAGCCACGCTCGGTAAAGTATCGTTCGAATTATCCGAGCATGCCGGGAAGGTTGCGATCGTGGTCGGAACCGACGGTGCGGAAAAGACGGGACTGCCGAAGGAATCCGGTGCAATTCCCATCGGTGAAGACGCCACCAGCCTAATCTTCCTGCACGCTTCCGCGCGGCCGGCCACGACCCGGCCGGGGTGGGCACTGCTCTGGGATCAGGACGATACCGCCGATCTCCTCGGCTGGTATGAAGTCATCTACGAAGATGGTTTTGTCACAACCATTGCCCTCCGCTTCGGCGTCAATATCCAGGAGTGGAATTGGGCGAGCCGCCGGTCGGAGTGGGATTATTGCTACGGCGCCGACGCAGTACCGCTCGGAGGGCAGCGAGATAATCCCATTACATTCTTTGCATTCGAATGGAAGAACCCGCGTCTCGGGAAGGTAATCACGGAAGTCCGCTTAAAGGGAACCACCGGCTTTCGCGGCGCAGCACCCCAAGGCTTCAGCAGCAACTATGGGCCGGTGATTCCGAACAATGCCGTCATCCTCAAAGCCCTGAGCGTGGTGAAGAAGAGGGACTGAGACGACTAAGCCGGGCGAGAAGAGGCGCCTTGCCCCAAGCCTTCGAGGCTGAGCTGCCCGCAGGCAGCGCGAATGTCCTGGCCACGGGAAATGCGAATGAACGTCGGGATGCGGCGGTCGGTGAGGATTTGTTGGAACGCGAGCACACGCTCCAAAGGGGAGGCGCGGTAAGGAAGACCAGGGCCGGAATTATAGGGAATCAGATTAACCTTGGCGCGCAGGTCCTGCAGCAGGTCCGCGACGCGCCGGGCGTCGGCGTCGGAATCATTGCAGCCCTCGATCATTACATATTCAAACGTCAGCCGTTCCCAGGGCCGCAAGGGATAGCTGCGGCAAACGTCCAGCAGATCCGCCAAGGGATATTTCTGGTTAATCGGCATCAAGACGCTGCGCTGCTCATCGTGCGAGGCATTCAGTGAAACCGCCAACTTGGGGCGCACGGGCTCGCGCGCCAGCTCCTCGATGCGGGGGATGATCCCTACGGTCGAAATGGTGATGCGCCGGAGCGCCACGCCCACACCTTTGGGATCGGCGAGGATCTTGACGGCTTTCAGAACCTGAGGAAGGTTGAGCAAAGGTTCACCCATCCCCATGAAAACCAGGTTGAGCCGCCCGGCGCGGGGAAGACTCTCCGCCGCAGCCACCGCCAGCACTTGGCCAAGGATTTCCCCGGCCGTCAGATTGCGCTTGGCCCCCAACAACGCGGTGAAACAAAACCGGCAATCCAGTGCGCAGCCCACCTGGCTTGACAGACAAAGCGTGGTGCGTCGCTCTTCCGGCATGTAAACGGTTTCAACGGAATTGTGGTCGCCCAAGTCAAACAGGTATCGGACGGACTTATCTCGGGAACGAAACTCGCGCTGAACCTGCGGATATACAATCGGTGAATCAGCCTGGAGCGATTCCCGGAAATCGCTCGAAAGGTCGGTGAGCCCGGCAAAATCGCGAATGCGCCGCGCGTAGATCCCGTGGTAAAGCTGACGTCCCCGATAGCGAGGCTGGCCACGGGTCGTGACAAAATCCTCCAGTTCCGCCAAGTCGTACCCCAGGAGATTGCGCTTTGTGATGACTAGACCCATAATAGCCCGCACAACCCCGCATAATACCATTCTGGGGGGTGCGCGTTCAAGATAACCTTTTGATTCGATTGAACCTACGGTGACAGGCTAGTTAAGGCCTTATGACCATGCTGAAATATCTTGACAAAAATGTCTGTTTATTAATAATCCGTCCAGACGCCTTTTGAATGAGAGGGGTAATATGAGTCCCAGAAAAGCTAACCCGGAACTTGCTGACCGCCGCCGCGAAGCCTTGGTGAAGGCCGGCTATGCTGAAATCTTGGACAAGGGAATCCAGGGGACGACCCTCGACTCAGTGGTCGCCCGCGCTAATTCCAGCAAGGGTGGAGCACTTTACTACTTCCCCACGAAAGAGGACTTGTTTTGCGGAGTTCTGGAGTGGCTCCTGCGGCAGTTGGATCGCACGCTCGATGAGGTTGTCCGCGCGCAGAGTTCGGCGCGAGGCAAGCTGGTGTCGGAGCTGGAAGTCCTTTTTCACAGTGCGGAGGTCAACCGCAAGCTCTACCTCGTGTTGTTTGACTTTGTGGCTTTGGGTTCGCGCCTGGAACGTTTCAAAACCCTCTTTGCCGCCTTTTTTGAGGCCTGCCGCCAGCGCGATGCGGGTATCGTGGAACTGGGAATCGAGGAGCAACAATTTCGTCGCGTGAATCCCCAGGACGCGGCCGCGACCATCCGCGCCTTGGTGGATGGCTACTGCTTGCAATGGTTGATGGGTCCCGAGGATGCCTCGATCGAAACGGTGCGGGATCGTTGTTGAGCGGTTATGGGCGCGTATCTATTGCGCTGACGATGGTGCAGGTCTGAGCCTTCTTCATCCATGGTTCTAATACGGAGCTCCCAGACCCGAAGGAAAATCGACCGGCCAAGGGCGGAGATGGAATAGAGAATACGGCGCGGCGAATCTAGAAAAGCAACGGCAAAGGGCAAAAGGCAGCAGAGGATTTGCAATTGACTCCGGGAATCCTTATAGTGCGGATGATTTTGGAATTAACCCGCTAGTGTCCTGAGTCAGAAGTTCGCTGATTATTAGAGAACCCCCTCACCCGCCTGCGGGCCGAAGCTGAACTTGTTTAGTGCTCCCAGGTATCCCTTCGGAGGGCGTAGGCCCGTCCCGCCCCGGCTGATGAAAATGCCGGTGGCGGTCCACCCTCTCCCCCAAAGGGGCGAGGGCGACAAATTCAGATTAACTCTCCCCTCTGTCGCCGCGGTGACAGAGGGGCCGGGGGCATATGCGCTAGAATAAGAAATTGACTTATTCTGCTGCTGATGTATGCTTCTGGCATGAACAAGAATCTAATGGATACCGACTGGAAGTATCTATGCCAGTATTTGCCAGCCAATATGAGTGAGTTGGCTAAGCGCAGTGGAGCCGTGGCGCGATGGCGCAACCTTAAGAGCGGTGAGGAGTTATTGAGAGTTATTCTAGCATATGCCATCGAAGACCTCTCTTTGCGGAGCACGGCGGCTTGGTCCGCCCAGGCGGCTCTGGAGCTCAAGGACACCTCTATCCTGCATCGTTTGCGCAAGGCTCCTCCTCTGCTGGAGCGAGTCTTGGCGCATCTGCTGACGCAGCGACTGCGGGCCGAGCCTGCCCCGGGGCCAGCCTTTCGGATCCTCGACGCCACCGTGCTGAGCATCCCCGGCAGCCAAGGAACGGATTGGCGTTTGCATGCCGTCTATGATCCCGCCCAGTGTCGTCTCCGACGGGTGGAGATTACCGACCACCAGGGCGGCGAGCGCTTGGATCGCGACCGCCCGCAGCCGGGGGACATTGTCTGCGGGGACCGGGGATTGGCGCGCGCCCAAGGTATTCATGCGGTGAGCGAAGCCGGAGCCTATGTTCTGCTGCGCATGCATTGGCAGAATATTCGGCTGCACGACGCCCAGGGACAGCCTCTGAATCTGAACCAGACCTTGAAAAGGGCGGACGCTGGAGATACGGGGACCGTTGCATATGTCCCCCTTTCGGGTAAAGCCCCTGCTCCGGTGCGACTGCTGATTCGCCCTCTGCCCAGCGAAGCAGCCCACCGCAGCCGTCAGCGCTTGCGCCGCAATGCCGCCAAAAAAGGCCGCACCCCGCAGGCCACCGCCTTGCGTCTGGCCGGCTATTTCTGTGTGCTGACCACTTTGCCGGAAGCCCTCGCCAGTGACGACGTGGTCCTGGAACTCTACCGCATCCGCTGGCAGATTGAGCTGTTCTTTAAACGCTGCAAAGGCCTCTTGCATTTTGATCAGCTCCGCGCCTTCGACCCCGGCTTGGTGCGCACCTACTGTCTGGCCAAGTTGATTGAGGTGGCCCTGATTCAGTGTTTGCATGAGGAGGCCGTTTCTATTTCCCCCTGGGGAGTTCCCCGCTGCCGGAGCGTCGCGGCTTAGCCTGTGGCGATGGGTGCATCTGCACCATTTGGATTTGATCCTGGCCATTTACGGGACCTTCTCCTTGCGGGTTAAACAACATCGCTGGCCCCTGGCGCGTCAGGCTTTAACCGAGGCACCTCGAAAACGAATCTACGATCGAGAAAAATTCCGGCACCCGCTCTCGCTCCTTATGAACCGCCTCCTCCACGCGCAACAACTTCGCCTAGGAGCATCGAATGAGCTATTCTAGCGCCTATGGGGGCCGGGGGTGAGGGGGTCGCCTTTGAACCCAGTGAGACTTTGTCAGTGAACTTCTGACTCAGGACACTAGGGGTTGGCAGCTTTGCGAGCTGAGGCATGTTTAGAGTACTCATAGCCGCCCTCTTCACCGGATTGCTGGTGGTGGGAGTGCCCGCGCTCTCCGCCTCCACCGCACGCAATCGCCAAATCCGGGAAATGCCCCGCTTGGCGCTTTACCTATCCGCAATTGTCTCCCAATGGCTGCTAACCTTCCTGGGATTGGGAGTGGTGTTCCTGGTCGCGCGCCCGGTGTTTGTGCAGGGTTTTCAAAGAATCCCGCTATTCGACTTGGTTCGATGGTCCGCCGCGATCGCTGCCGGCTCGCTTCTGGCACTCGGCGTGGTCATTTTTTGTGAACACCGCGGGTGGCTGCCGCCAGAATCGGAACTCGTCTACCTGCTGATTCCCGAGACCACGCGCGAGAAGGTCTGGTCGGTTCTCATCCTGGCGCCCACCGCGGCGTTTTGCGAAGAGTTTCTCTTCCGGGGATTTCTTCTGACGCAACTGACCGTGTGGTTTCACTCTGTGCCGTGGGCTTGGGTGGTGTGCTCGGTAGCGTTTGGGATGGCGCATTTCTACCAGGGCTGGAGCGGCATGACCCGCGCAGGATTGTTAGGAGCACTACTCGCTTATCCCGTGGTCGAGATCGGGAGTCTCTACCCCTCTATGCTCGCGCACTGGCTGATCGACGCCGTAGCGCTGGTTTGGCTGGGACCCTGGTCGATGCGGAAAAAACCCGAGGCCGAACCGGGGTTGGGATTAGGAAAGGTCGAAAGTTAATAGCCAAAGGTCGAAGAGGTGAACCTTCCATCCTTCGACCCGTAGCCTTCCACATTCAGTTCTGCACCGCCATCATCGTCTCACGCCCCGCCATCCGAAACAGGTTCGAGCTTGTGAACGATGTCAGCTTCTTCAATCAGCTCTTCCGCCACCAGTGTGCAAGCAAGCTTCAGGCAGCCGGTCTCAAGACATTTAGGGCAATTTACGATGATGCGGTCAAACAGGAAATCTGCAAGCTGCTGCTGGGTAAAGACACGCGCCATGGAGTCAAACCTCCAACCATGCGAGGGCTCGCCGGGCCACTATCCGGGCTCATTATACTCCTGCTGGAAAAATAGAGGAGGGAAACCTCCTGTCAGCACGACCCCTTTGTCCCCTTTTCAGCACCACCCCGGCGCTCGGCGCGCCACCCCTCCTCATCTGAGGCGGGGAGTGTTTTTAGGAACTCCCCTCCTGATTCAGGAGGGGTGGCGCCGTAGGCGACGGGGTGGTTACGGTGGCGCCGGGGTGGTGGCTATTTCTTTAGCACCTCTGGTTGCCCGCGCTGGGGGGCCGTGGTCTGTGAGCCCTGTCATGGTGCGGTCGACAACTGCTTTCTGCCCTCCGCTTTCTGCCTTTTGCCTACTGCTTTCTGCCTTCCGCTTTCTGCCTACTGCTCCACTGCCCCGTCCGCGACTGAGCGGGCAGCCGCACCCAGCGATTTCCTGACCGTGAGCTTTTGCGACGTGCAAAAAAGAAAGACCCACGGTCACGACATCAGTGACGGGGGCTGCCCTCTAGTGTGGTGTCCCGGTTAATATTTGACAAGGCTGTCCAACCCCCTCACCCCCCAGCCCCTCTGTCGCCGCGGCGACCGAGGGGAGAGTTAATTTTCTTGCCCTCGCCCCTTTGGGGAGAGGGTGGCTGGCCGAGGCGTTCTCATCAGCCGAGGCCAGAAGGGGGCCCCACGTTCTGCTTGTCGTGGGGGTGAGGGGGTTCTACCCATTGTCAACTCTAACACGGGACACCACACTAGAAACTCTACATCAGACTCTACAGATTTTTCGATAGTGGGTTTGAATTGAATCGCAACCTAGGCGGTCAAAAACACGGGGCTAGCGACAAGGCAGGAGGAATATGCGCTGGCGTGGGCCAACTGCCGAGTGGCCGACCATGCGCCCGGAACCCCCAGGCGCCACATCCGAGCATAGGCCGCACTACGGCCAAGTGGATTGTTTCGGCGCCCCCGGTCAGACCGTGCAGAATCTTGGATTAACCCTGCCCAATCATCGGTAAACCCTTGGCGACTTATGGGGAGAAATACGGAGAAACCGCACCAACCGTTTGCCGATGAGCCACTTAAAGCATCATGGGTGCTGGGGACTTGGGCCAGCCCAATTCGCCGCGTTCATGCCGCCGCTAACCTGGCATTTCAACTCGCACCGAAATCACCTGCTCAGGCAAATGGAGCACTATGGTGGGAGATTCATGCGGCGCGGCAGGTCCTGGAAGCGCGAGTCGGAGCGGCGAGGTCCGCTGCGAAGCCGTCCGCGCGAAAGCTGATGGTTGAATACTAGCTCGTCACTTGTCAATTGTCACTCGTCACTTGTCACTGCTCTCAGAAGTTCTCCAGCAACCACACGTTGCTATCGACTGCATTCACTGACACCGCCAGGTAACGACCGTCTGGGGAGGGGATACCCCGAGCCTCGTCGAAGGACCAGGGGACCGCTGCCAGATTACTTGACCGCGACCTTCCAAATCCACGTAGAGGAGCGTGGCCACTTGAGTTGGGTTGGATGAGACAAACAGGCCCCTGCCGTCCGCTGCCCAGAACACGCGGAAGAGGCCATTCCAACCTCTGACATTGACCTCGCGAACCTCCCCGCCATCCAACGGCAGGATTTGGATTCGGCCCTCGCGCTTGTCCCACTGTGCAAATGCGAGGTCCGAACCGTCAAGGGATAGGTCCCAGCCATATCCTGCTCTCGACCGGCTGCTTGAGATTAACCCTGGTAAGCTCCCGCCTCCTCTGTTCTTGCGACGGCTCGAAGGCCGAGAAGATGAGTTGTTTGTGGTCCGGACTCTGCTCGCTGAAGACACACAAAGCCGCCGGAGACCGCGCACAGGCCAAGTAGTCGATGCCTCGTCCCTCCAGCACCAATTGCGGTGCTCCACCCGAGGTGGGCACGCGCATAATACGTACCGGGGTGGCGGGACTAACCTCGCCAGTTGCGCTGGACAAGTACAGAATCCAGGAACCATCCGGGCTCACCACGGCCCAATCCTTATAGTCAGGGCCGGTGACGACCGGCTGGGCTGTGGTTTGATCCAACCCCTGTTTATAGATGCCCCACGTACCGTTGCGATTGGATTGAAAAAGGACGGCTTTGCCATCCGGCATCCAATGGCAGGGAAAATTCCTGGACTCTTCCAGCGTTAGACGATGCGGGTTCTTCAAACGGCGACCTCCGGCTTCCAGTTCCCCAATGTCAACATGGCTCTGGACGGTACTTCTTGTAACGGCCAACTGCTTTCCGTCCGAGGTTCCGCCAATACCGAGTAGCCCGGTTTCCGCCCAGTTCGTGATTCGTCTTGGTTTGCTTACAGGTTTGCCAGTCTTCGTATCCACTCGCACTTCCCAAAGATTGCTTTCATGCCGAATCGATGCTCGACCTCCCGACTCAGGTTCAGCCATAGCGTAAACAAAGCGACCACTCGGAAACCACAAGAATTGCGTCGGTCGCACATCTCGGGCCGGATAATATGACAGTGGGCTGGCCTCCTTTCAGGTCGCGACTCTCAATGGAACATTCGAGTTTGTCAGGCATGCGGTGAATTCTCGCGTAGGCGATTCGCTGGCCATCTGGCGACCACGCCGCCCAGAAGAACCCGTCGTCTTCAGAACCGGATACAAATCTGCGTGGTTCTTCTCCCTGTGCGCCCATCAGCCAGATCTCGCGATAGCGGACAGAACCTTGCCGGTTCCGAAGGCAATCAGGTTGCCATCCGGCGAGACGGACCAAAGGCTCGGCATCGTCGCGAAGCTTACGCGGCGGTCCGCCCATGACTGAAATAACCCAGCCGCTTGTGGGCTTTCCGGACTCGTATGCCGGCGGCAATGAACTTCGTGCCGTCGGGAAACCATCCATTCGGCCACCAATTATCGAAGTCCGGCGCCCGCCCTTCGGGTTGAGGAATGTTGAGTACCTCTCCGGTCTGAATGAGCTTTAGGTGCAATCCCATTTGGTCGCTGTAGGCCAAGTATTTCCCATCCGGCGAAATCGCACCCAGATATACGGGGTTTTCGCTGGGATTCGCGGTGAGTCGTCGCTCCTTCAGTTCGGGCGGGGGCGCAAGGGGGCGCGTGAGCCAGTAGGCGAGAACCGCCGCAGCAATGACGACCGCACCGGCCAAGGCAATCGCCAGCCGGCGACGTTTCTGTAGCGGCGGTGTCCCCACCGCCGCGCGGCGATCAGAGATCGCCGCTACAGCCCCTCCGGAATCCGTATCGCGTTTCAAGCGTTGGAGGTCGGCGCGCATGTCTCCAGCCGACTGGTAACGCAGCCCCCGGTCTTTCTCCAGCGCCTTATTGATGATCTCCTCGAGTTTGGGAGGCAGGGTGGGATTCAGACTGACGGGAGAGACCGGCGCTTGGCTCAGAATCGCATTGAAGATGACCGCCGAGGTGTTGCCCGCGAACGGCTGCCTCCCCGTCGCCATCTCATAGAGCACCGCGCCGAAGCTGAATAGGTCTGTTCGCGCGTCGATCTCTTCGCCGCGCGCCTGCTCCGGCGACATGTAGGCGGCCGTGCCCACCGCCACGCCCAGACTGCTCAGCGATTCCTCCGCCGCGGTTGGTAGCGCCGGCCTCTGGCCGGCACCGGGAGCCGCCGAGGACGGCAGCGCTACTTTCGCGAGGCCGAAGTCGAGAACCTTGGCTTGACCTCGCGGGGTGACAAAGATATTCGCTGGCTTGATGTCCCGATGGATGATCCCCTTTGCATGGGCCGCCTCCAAGGCGTCGGCAATTTGGCTGGCGAGGTTGAGAATTTCGTTAAGCTGTAGCGCAACGCCCGTTGTCCGGCGTTGCGGCCCTTCAACTTGATTCGCTTGAAAACCCGCAGGGCCGGAGGGCGGGCCCTGCGCTACAAGCCTGTCCTTTAGCGTCTCGCCCTCCAGGAGTTCCATGGCGATAAAAGGACGGCCCTCGTGCTCGCCCACTTCGTAGATCGTACAGATGTTGGGATGATTGAGGGCGGAGGCCGCGCGAGCCTCACGCTGGAATCGGCCCAGGGCCTTGGGCTCTGTCGCCAGTTCCCGGGGAAGAAATTTCAGCGCCACTGGGCGGCCCAGATTGACGTCCTCCGCCCGGTACACAACCCCCATTCCCCCGCTGCCGATCTCCTCGTGAATTCGATAGTGCGAAACTGTGCTTCCCACCAGATCGGCCGGCGGAGCTTGGGAGGGAGGCGCGGCATCGGCCTCGGGTGCCTTGCCGGGAGGAGTTGCCTCGCCTCCGTCCTCGACGGGAAATATGAACCGATATCCCCGGCGCGGCAGCGTCTCCACGTAGTGCGGCTCATCGGCGGAATCACTTAAGGCTTCGCGCAGACGATTGATGGCGGCGTTGATGCTGTGCTCGAATTCCACCACGGTATCGTGGGGCCAGAGCCGCTTCTGCAAGTCCTCGCGCGTAACCAGTTGTCCGGGTCGCTCCAGCAACATGGCGAGAAGTTCAATCGGCTGCCCGGACAGCTTGATCTTCAAGCCATACTTGAGCAGCTCCCCGGTCTGAGGGTTGAATTCGAAGGCGCCGAAGCGGACGCAGCCGTCGGATCGTTGGGCGGCATTCATTGCGGACGCCTCTTTTCACAGGGAAGCCGGTGGGGAGCGAGTTCCCAACCGGAAGCAGTAACGCGACCCTTCCCCGGGAGATTTAAACTGGGGCGGAGTTTACCACTAACCTGGACTTGTCACCACGGGTTTGGAAGGGCGGGTCTTATGGTTTTTGAGTTGTTAATTGTTCCGACGCCCCGCGCGTGGAAGTAACCCCTCATCCGACCTCCTACGTCGGCCACCTTCTTCCGCCACGGCGGATCTGCGAGCCCTGGGAGAAGGCTGGGATTTGCGGTGCCTAGCCCTCTCCGAGGGGAGAGGGTGGACCGCCGCCGGCGTTCTCATCAGCCGGGGCGGGACGGGTGAGGGGTCACTTGGGTGTTTGAAGATTCTACAAGTTAAGAATTCAAAAACCATAAGCCCCGCCCTTCCGGCAACCTCCCAAGGCCCTTTAAGCGTGGTAAGAAATCCGCGCTACGGTAGGCAAAGTCAAGTCCTCATGCCGCTCCATCCAGCCACAACTCCTTTACCAACATTGAGTTACGGTATGACCTCAGCTTAAGAAACGTATGACCTCCCTTGCATTGAGGTAGCAGCCCACCTACTACCAAATAGGCGTCACCAAGCGGCCCGCTCAGCCAGCAGTTGAGGGCGCGGGCAAGAGGTGACGGCCATGAAAAAATTCTTCGCAAGCTTCCTCATCCTGGGTTTTCTTCTCAGTTTCGATTCTCCAGCTCTTGCGCATGACCGCAGCCGGACTACAGATGCCGTACTGCCAGACATTAGCGTGTGGGTCTACAACTATGCTCAGGTACCACGGCAGACCCTGGAGCAAGCGGAAAGGGATGTGGCAAGAATTTACCGTGACGCAGGGATTGAGGTTGCGTGGAGGAACTGCAACACTGAGCTGACGGGCATCCCGCAGGGGGTCGACTGCACTGAATCCACGAAGCCAACCGAACTTATCTTGAGGATCCTCCCGGAGATTGCCGTTGTCCCGGGTGTTACGCACGACAGTACCATGGGCTTTGCCATCGGCAACCTCGCCAGCCTCTCCTTCTGCCAAGTCAAAGCAGAGGCGGCAAAGTTCGGAGTAAGGCCCTACGCCGTCCTCGGCCCTGCCATCGCACACGAAATCGGCCACCTGCTGCTGGGGCAACAGGGGCATTCTCCCACCGGGATCATGCGGGCAATCTGGGGACGGAGGGACTATGAAGCTCCTCCGCTCGGCGCCTTCAAGTTTACCGCCGAGCAGGCTGAGCAGGTGCGCGCTGAGGTGCGGGAACGCGGGCGGCAGCAGGCGGCAACGGCCCCCAGTCTAAGCGCAGAGTCGCATGGTCCCCGGAGTTAGCTCCCTTGTAACGGCGCAGGGTTTACCGATTCCCTCTCGCCGACGGTTTCGGCGTGCAGGATAGCAATAACCGGCAAGGGCGCACAAAGGGGAGGATCAGTATGGCCGAGTACAGCGCGGGAGAACGTGACGCTGACCACCAACCATCCGGAGTACTCGTGGCTGAACCTGATCCAGATCTGGGCTCCCGGCGCGGTTGACGTGTCGAAGGGAGAAATCCGGATCAAGGGATACGCTGCCTGAAAGAACCGCAGCGTCCACCGGATGAGGTGCGGGTGGACAGGCGCCAGTTGTTCTACGAACCGGGTCAGGCGCCGCTCAATAGTGACTCGGCGATATCCAGCCACTCTTGCTCAAGCGAACTTTGGCAGGGAGGCTTCCCAGCCCGGCGGTACCAGTAAGCCGCATTGGAGTGCGGTAGCAGCAGCTACCGCCTTGCTTCCTCCGCGCCATGTACATTTGCTATATCGACCGAAGGCGGACGATGCGAGAGCCCTGGGTGGCGACGAACAAAGCGGCGGTACAAGCGCCCAGACCATTCAGGGCCAAAAGCCAGCCATAACCTTGGGCGCCTATCTTCAGTTGGGTAACTACGAAGGCGGAAAGCTGGGTTTGATAGGCCCAGCCTCCCAATCCCATAATGAAAAGCAGGCTTACCGTTTGAGCTATGGCGGGATTGGTTTTTAAATATTTGAATCCTTCTAAAGTATATTTCCAGTCGGCTTTTACCTTTTTGGGCGCGTAGTGCGAGGCGGGAAGCTGGATTTTGTGAATCGCGTAAAGCACCGCCAAATAACTGATGGCGTCCAAGAGAAAACACCAGCCCGCCCCGA
Source organism: uncultured Acidobacteriota bacterium (assembly GCA_963804995.1). Taxonomy (GTDB): domain Bacteria; phylum Acidobacteriota; class Terriglobia; order UBA7540; family UBA7540; genus Bog-366. The sequence continues at coordinate 229,413 of CAWDSK010000005.1, read as the reverse complement.
AGGAAGCCAGTAAAACGCCTCCAATAGCGGGACCGATGACCCGGGCCGAATTCACCATGGCGCTGTTCAGAGCGATGGCGTTCACCAGATCTTTCTTGCCCACCAATTCCACCATGAGGGTCTGCCGGGACGGCATCTCAAAGGTGGTGGAGAGCCCCCAAAGGGCGGCAAAGATCATGAGATAGGCAATGTGCACAGGACCGCGGAACAACATGACGGCCAAAGTCAAGGAAGACAGCAGCGAGAACCAACTCGTGAATGTAAAAATCCGGATCTTCGGAATACGGTCGGCCAGAGAACCGGCATAAACGGCGAAAAGGAAAATGGGAAGGGAATTGAGCATGAAAACAATTCCCAGCAAGAATTCCGAATGAGTGAACTGAAAGGCCACCCATCCCAACGCGGCGGTGCGGGTCCAGGTGCCGATCAGTGAAACGGTTTGTCCCGAATAGAAGTAGCGGTAATTAGGATTGCGTAAGGCGGAAAAAGTCTTTTGCCATCCCTGGGAAGGGGGCAGCCCCGCGTAAGTTGCCTCGGATTGTTGCAACGTTTCCTGGGAGTTTTCGGAACTCAATCACTCCCCCTGCTCGGCGATGAAGGCATCCACGGTAAGGACCGAGGCTTGTGCCGGGAAAACCTTCTCAGTGAGAACCCGGTGAACTTCCGGATCGGCGTCGAAACAGGCGTCCTTAATGATAGCCTCAGCGCCGGGGACAAATCCCAAGATCCCTTTTTGGCAATCGAGAGTCAGTAAGGTTGTCCTTTTCGCAACATTGACCGCCCTATACTCGCATGCTACCCTAGCCTGACTATATGTCGCAATCTGCCTACATCCCAGGGCTTGGTGTGCCAGCGCTCGGCGTTCAAGATCCGACTCTTGTCGATTCGCCCCGGCACTCGGTTGTTGTCCGGGTCACCCACTGGCTCACGACGCTTGCGTTTATCGGCTTGCTGGTTAGTGGTACGGCCATTCTCCTGGTTCAACCCACTCTCTACTGGGGGGAAACGGGCTCCTGGTTAACTCCGTCTCTCATCGATTTGCCCATTCCATACGTATCCAGGGGCCAGTCCGGCTGGGGCCGGCATCTCCATTTCCTCTCTGCCTGGATTTGTATTTTGACCGGCCTGGTTTATGTCGTCTACGGCCTCTTCACGGGGCATTTCCGCAAAAATTTGCTGCCCTCCCGGGGGGACTTCTCCTGGTTCTCCATCGCGCAGAAAGTTTCGATTCGCTTATGGCCGGGGCGCCCTACAGACGCTGAATCCCAGACGTATAACGCGGTTCAGAGAATGACTTACCTGGGGGTTATCTTCGTCCTTTTTCCGTTCATGATCTGGACGGGTTTTGCCATGTCCCTTGGGCTTACCGCGGTATTCCCTTGGATGGTCAATATCCTCGGCGGTCACCAATCGGCGCGAACCCTTCACTTCTGCGCGGCAGTTTTACTTGTGGCATTCCTCGTCATCCACATTGCCATGGTTTGTCTTGCAGGATTTTTGAACCGCATGGGGGGCATGATTACGGGTCGAGTTGCCACGCGCAAGGAGTCCGCATGAACGGCCGTAAAATCTCCCGGCGAAAGATGATCACCACGGGCCTCGCGGCTGCCGCAGGTGTGGCTGGCCTGGGCGTGGCTGACCACCTCGCCCATCGCTACGGCCTGATCCCGCCCGATGACCGGGGTATATGGGGACCGGGCAACACCCTCACCTATGCTGCCCAGCGAATTCTTCAGATGCATCATCCCCTGGCTCGCGAATTTGACCGCAGCCAAATCTCCAAAGGGGTCATTCCTGTAAAGGGCCAGGTTCCCCAGAGCAACGTGTATCGGCAACATTTGCGCGGTGGATTCGCGGACTGGCGGCTGAACGTCGACGGCATGGTCGCGCGGCCACAGTCCTTCTCGCTCGCGGATCTGAGACGGTTACCTTCCGTAAGCCAGGTCACGCTCCACGTTTGCGAACAAGGCTGGTCGTTCATCGCCGAATGGACCGGAGTCCAGCTCTCCCATATCTTGAATTTGGTTGGTATCAGTCCGCAGGCCAAGTACGTCGCCATCTTTTCCTTCGACACAGTTTGGGACACCATGGACATGTTCGACGCGTGGCATCCGCAAACCTTGCTTGCCTATGGCATGAATGGACAGGAGCTTCCCGCACCCCACGGAGCTCCGGTTCGTATGCGCGTGGGGCGGCAGGTCGGATACAAGAACGTGAAGTTCCTTACTCACCTCGTCGTGACCGACAATGCGAAACAGTATGGAAAAGGGCTGGGCGGCAAGGCTCCGGAAGGAGGGTGGGCTTGGTACGGCGGCATCTGAGAGGTTTGTAGTGTGGGGACACCCGCGCTACAACCTGCCTGCTAGGGTTTAATCAATTCGCCCACGAGGGTATAGGTACCTATGACGGTCCCTTCGCCGTCAAGGGGATTTCCATTTTCAAACGGGAAGGTCATCAGCGTGACAGTGCCCGCCACCTGCCGGCGGGACTGCCGGACACGATTTGATTTTTCTCTTGTGCCTCAGCGCTGCAAACTCGCCAATTCCCGATTGGCAAAATCCAGCCGCGCCGCCAGCGTGCGAATCACCAGTTTGTGGAAGCTGTGGGCGAGGGCGGGATCATCATGTTCCATCCGCGCCATGGCTTCGTGCGTCATCCGGTAAGCCACCGTGGGCTGATCGGCGCGCACCGAGGCGCCGCGGGGAAGGGTTCGGTACAGACCCATTTCGCCGACAATCGTGTGTCCCAACATGCTGCGCAAGCGCAACTCTGCGCCCTCCGGGGTTCGCAACAGCACCGTGACCCGGCCGGCATTGAGCAGATACAGGCTGTCGCCCACATCGCCTTGTCGAATCAGAATGTCGCCCGGTTGACATTCGACCACCTCGAGGTAGGAAACCAGTCGTGCGAAAAGTGGTTCGCCGCCGATCTCCTCAGCCAGCCATTTATCCGCTGAGGTCAAGGCTTCTTCGCGAGTCGTGATCTCCGCCAGCAGTTTGTCCTCGCACCATTCGAGCGCCCCGTCGGTATTCGTAAAGACACGGCAAGTGAAATTGTCGCCGTCGCCGAGCAGCCCACCGACGCGCAAGGCGTGCGACACTTGTGGCGGAATCTCCGACAGCACCATCACGAAGCCCTCGCGTTCAGCTACCTGGCGAAGCTTGATGAAGCTCATCACCGCCGACGAATCGATCCCCAGCACCTGCCGGAAGTCGAGAATCAAGCTGCGGCAGGAACCCTGCTGCGCCTTGATAATCTCCTGGATTTGCAGCAACAGGCGATGGGCGCTGCCGAAGAATACGAAGCTGTGCAGCCACATGATCTGGATGCTCTGGCCGTGCAATACAAGCTGTTCCTGCTGGTAAACAGGCCGGTCCACGCGCCCGCTGTAAACCGCACGGTTCAGCCCCAGCTTCACCAGGCGCAAGCGGCTGGTATTGACCGCGAAGGTAATGCAGGCGGCGATGATACCCACTGCTACACCAGCCACGAAGTCCCACGCCACAATCGCCAGGAAGATGACGACCATCTGGATGTAGTCGGCGCGCTGCATGGTGCGCCACCCCTTTACCAACCAGTCATCCAGCAACTCCGCACCCAGTTGTAACAGCAGCGCGCCCAGTATCGGCACCGGCACAAAGCCCAGCGCCTTGGTGCCGAATGCCAGCGTGAGCAAGCAGACCATGCCGGCCAGAATGCCGCTGGCACGCGTGCGCGCTCCCGTACGATAGTTGAACAACGTCCGGCTCGCCGACAGCGTTCCGGTCATCCCGCCGGAAAGGCCTACCAGAATATTGGCGAAGCCGTTCAGGCGCAGTTCGCGGTCAAGGTCGAGGTCGAGCCGTGTTTCAACTTCGATGGCCATCAGGCTCAGCAACAGCGTCATGGCGGTAACGGCGACCAGCGCGACGTATCCGCCGCCCGCCCACAGCAATTCCGCCAAGTGGATCTTGGGCAGAGCCTTGAGTAGCCAGGGACCCGGCAAGGCCGCGCCGTTTGAAAGCTCCAGGAGCCACCCCGCCTGGCGAGCCGCAGCGAACGAGTATCCGGCGCTATGCAAAGCCCCATGCGTGGCCAAGGTTCCGCCCAGCAGCAGCGCGGGAAACGCCAAGGGGTGCTTTACCCGCTTGATCCAAAACAGGCCGAGCGTGAAAGCCAGGGCGGCCGTGAGTTGAAACAAGTGCTGTCCCCGAGTAAGCTGCTCCACCAACTCGAGCGAGATCGGCGTGCCGGTCACGATGCGGATACCGCCCGTGGCCAACAAGTATCCTGACGCAGCCATGAATCCCGCGATCACGGGATAGGGTACGAACCGGATCCAGCGCCCCGCCCGCCATGCCCCCAGCAGGTAAAGCGTCACGCCGGTAATCAGGGTTCCAGCGACCAGCGCAAACAATACGGTGGCAGGAGCTTCCGCGGCACGTCCGCGACTCGCGAGGTCGCCTGCGATCACGGTAGCGAGAGCGGCGAGGACGGCGACCAGCTTGGAGTCCGGACCGGCGATCGCGAAGGGCATGCCGCTGCCCACGGCAAACACGATCCCCATGATGCCAGCGCTGACTAATCCGTATCCGATGCCGATGGGCAGTCCCGGCGCCAGTGGTCCGGAAAAAATCAACGCCACATAGCTCAGGGTCGATGTGATGATGACGATCGGCGTCACCAACCCGGATATAACATCTTTGTTCGTCATGGTTCTGGCGGTTGTTTGATCTGCGGCCCCCGAGTAATTTATCATAACATCGCAGGACGAAAAATTGCTGATCGCGGATATCGACATCACCGCGGCGACTGGCCTGCTTGCGGCACGTTGCAGAACTGTCTCGGGATAGCGTGATCCCTGGCGAAGACGGACTCACCGACCTGACATGCCGACTTTGCCGCCGGTTCTGTAAGTGGGTGCGGGTCCGCTCATCGGGTGGTGAAGTACCCCCTCACCCGTCCCGCCCCGGCTGATGAAAACGCCGGCGGCGGTCCACCCTCTCCCCTCGGAGAGGGCTATGATTTCAATATCCCCGAATCCCTAATTCCCAACCCCAAGCCTCTACTTCTTCGTCACCTGCAAGGCGGGCAGCCAGCGGGAAATATGGTTCAGACTGGGGTAATGCGTGCGGTCAGCGTGGAGGGGTGTTATGGAGATTTCGCGGGCGAGAATGGCGCCGTAATCGGAATCCGGCTCAACTGCGTCCGGTTCCACGGTTTCGTCGAGCCAATAATAGTGCCGCCCGCGCGGGTCCTGCTTTTCGAGGACGACGTTTCGCGAAACCTTCTGACTCTGCCGGGTAATGCGCACGCCACGCACTTCGCCGCGCGGCACGTTCACGTTCAAGCACACTCCCGGCTCCATGCCCTCTTCCAATATCTTGACGGCAAGTTGCGCCGCGAAGGCCGCCGCCTGGGAAAAATCCACGGGCTTGCGCGTGGCGAGCGAAATGGCGAAGGAGGGGACTCCATGCAGCGTGCCCTCCAGTGCCGCCGCGACCGTGCCGGAGTACGCCACGTTCTCACCCAGATTACTCCCCGGATTGATGCCGCTAACCACCAGGTCAGGCCGCTGCGGCAGAATGTGGTAGAGACCCAGAAGCACTGCGTCCGTGGGCGTGCCGGTAACCGCGTAGTGCCGCTCGCCATGGCGGTGGAAGCGCAGCGGGATGTTCAGGCTGATTGACTGGCTGGTGGCGCTCATCTCCTGATCAGGAGCGATCACCGTCACTTCACCCACCGCCGCCAGACCCTGCTCCAGGGCTTTGATTCCTACCGCGCCAATTCCGTCGTCGTTCGTGATGAGAATGCGTTTCAAGGAGTCCTTTCTGTTATTAGCGGTCAGCTATCAGGCGTCAGCTATCAGCTTTCAGCTATCAGCTATCAGCTTTCAGCTATCAGCTAAGGCGTTAGCTGACGGCTTTCGTCAAAAAAATGCCTTGCTCAAGCGAAATTCTTTTCTAGCACGCGAGCGAAAGTTCGTCCAGATGATTCGCGCGTGTGCCGATCTTCCGGTAGTGACCTAGTTTGACGTAGCGCCGGGCTAATAGTTTTTGAATTTATGAGTTGCAAATTGTTTCGACGCCCTGCAGGTGCAAGTAACCCCTCATCCGGCTTCCTACGTCAGCCACCTTCTTCCGCCACGGCGGATCTGCGACCCCTGGGGAGAAGGCTATGATCTCAGGGTAGCTACGGCACCGCACCTTACCTTGAGTAACCGCCCTCTCCGAGGGGAGAGGGTGGACCGCAGCCGGCGTCTTCATCAGCCGGGGCGGGACGGGTGAGGGGTCACTTGGGGCTTCTTTCCAAACTAGGACACTGCCGATCTTCCGATCGACTTGACTTTCGCTTTTTATTCGCCTACACTCAGGGCGTCTCTATTGGGGGGATAGAGTCATGTTCATGCAGGGGCCAACTTCGCTGCCGGCTGCCTTGACCCAGCCCTGGCATCTGCCGCCGCAGGGCCTGGCGGTCTTTCACGGGGAGTACGACGCGCCCCGGCTCAGCCACTACTTCCTGCCACGCCTGGCGCGGGAGGGCAAGCGGATTCTGTTTCTCGATGGCGCGAACTCAGCCAACCCGCGGCTGATCGCGCGGCTGGCGGAACAGCGCGGGATCCCCTTTGCGCAAATCAGCCGGCAGATCAAGATCGCGCGGGCCTTCACCTGTTTTCAACTCACCGAGCTGATCAGTCGCGTGCCCCAATTTCTGGCGGACTTTCCCGCCCAGGTTCTGATGGTCACCGCCTTCCCCGAGCTTTATTTCGATGAGGACGTGCGCGATGCCGACGCGCAGGCGACCTTCCGGCAGGCGCTTGGGCACCTCCGACGCTGCGTCCTCGCCGGCAGGGACGGGGGGCTGGGTGCTGGGGAAACGGCGAAACTCGAAAATCGAAACTCGAAAATCGTGAGCGAGCTGCCGGATTTCGAGTTTCGAGTTTCAAGTTTCGGGCCTGACGCGCCGCAGAGTCCCAAAAACTCTGCGCTACCTTTGACGGTGGCGCTGTTTTCTTCCGTCTCCGGTTTCCAACCGTCCGCGCGCCGCAAGCTCTTTTTCACCCAGACCTGCGCGGCCGCGACCGAACTTTGGAAGTTTCAGCTCGATGCCCAGGGCCGGCTGGGGTTGATGCAGAAGGACAAGGTGCTGGGGACTGGGGGCTAGGGGAAAGGACGAAACTCGAAATTCGCCCCCTTGCCCCGACGGAGTCTCGGGCAAACTCGTGAGCGGGACACCGAATTTCGAGTTTCGAATTTCGAGTTTCGATCCTGACGCCCAGTCCCCAGCCCCTGGAAGGAGGACCCATGGGACGAACCGTTGCCACCTTTCGTGACCTGATCGAACAGGAATTGCAATCCTGGAAGCAGCGCTTTGGCCGCGCCCTGCGCCAGGAAGAGCAAGTGTATCTGGAGGCGATGTTCAATCGCGTGCGCCTCTACGTGCAGGCTTGCACCTATCACTTTCCCGTGGACGCGATGCACGGCATTCACGTGGCCGTGGAGCTGGACCACGAAATCCGGCTGCGCAAAATCGAGGCGGCGTTAGGAATAAACCTTGAGACTCAGTGGATGGATTCTCAACCTTTACCCCTGCCCGCAGGGGATGGTGCTGTGGCTTATCGAGCCGAACCAGAGGCGCCGCCGGCTGATTGACAGCGCTTTCCTCCCCTGCTTTTACGTGCAGGGACCGGAAGGGCAACTGGCGCGTCTGGCGGAAACGCTCCCGGCCCGCGCTCGGGTGAGCTGCCAACTGACGGAGCGGCAGAACATCTGGGACCGGCAACCGCTGCGGGTGCTCCAGGTGTCCGCGCACCATCCCACACTGTTCGCGCCGCTGGCGCGCTTCGTCCGCCGCTTCGATAGCGACCTGATCCTGTACGACTCTGACCTGATGCTGGCGCCGATGTACTGTTGGGGGAAAAATCTTTTCCCCCTGGCGCAAGTGGAGATTGAGGCGAATGCCGCGGGTGAGATCCAGGCCATCGACTGCCGCGACGATGAGTGGCGGACCGACTACGAGCGGCCACCCGTCCGAACCATGCGGATGCGCCTGGAAGGGCTCTCTGACGTCAATCCGCGGCACGGGCGGCACGGCGCTGTGGAGGTTGCCATCGAAGACAACTGGCAGGTGCTGGATGATTCTGAGCAACCCGTCGCGGCGACTTTCGAGCGCCTGCTGCGCGTCCACGACCCGGACGTGCTGGTGACCGAATGGGGTGATTCCGTCCTGCTGCCGAGTTTGCTGCGGCAAGCCCAGCGGCGCCACATCCACCTGCCCTTGAATCGCGATCAGGTGCCGGTCGCGAGCACGCGTTCGCGCAGTTACATGAGCTACGGGCGCATCCTGTTCAAGGACAGCACCACGACCTTGTTCGGGCGGCTGCACATCGACACGCAGAATTCCTTTGGCGCCGACCAGTGCCAGCAGGAAGGCCTGTGGGAACTGGTGCGGATCACGAAATTGCCGGTTCAATACGCCTGCCGCACCACCCCGGGCACGGGAATTTCCTATATGCAGATGGAACTCGCCTGGCGGGACGGAGTGCTGATCCCGGCGCAAAAGGCGGAGCCGGAAAGCCCCAAGTTCCCGGATGAGCTGCTGATTGCGGACCGCGGCGGGTTGGTCTTTCCTCCGCGCCTCGGCTTCTTTGAAAACGTGGCGGAACTGGATTTCGTCAGCGAGTTCCCCAGCATCATGGCGCGCTTCAATATTTCGCCGGAAACGGTGAACTGTCCGTGCTGCCCGCAGGCGCCGCGCGTGCCGGAACTCGGCTATCGCGTCTGCCAGCAGCATCGCGGCATCACCAGCCGGGTGGTTGAGCGCCTCATCGCCAAGCGGCGAAAGTACAAGGAGATACGGGACACGGGATACGGGGCACGGAATACGGAGGCCGGGACACGGGACACGGGATACGGGATACGGGATGCGGGGTTGGAAATCCAACCTGCGGGGCTGAAGGCTCGGAATTCGGGATTCGGAATTGGGGCTCCAGGTTTCAGGATGCAGGGAGAAAGTTCTGTGGCAAATCTCCCCTCTCCCACTTCGAATCCCGAGCCCCGGACCACGAATTCAGAATCCCAAACTCCACATCTTGTGTCCAGTATCCCGATTCCCGATTCCAGAACCCCGTATCCCGAACCCCGTATCCCGTGTCCCGTAGCCCGTATCCCGAACCCCGCAGCCTGTAAACAGCGGCGCGACGTGCTGAAGTGGCTGCTGGTTTGTTGCTTCGGGTACACCGGCTACAAAAACGCGCGCTTTGGGAAAATCGAAGCGCACGAGGCCATCAATGCCTTGGCGCGGGAAAAATTGCTGGTGGCGAAAGAGGTGGCGGAGCAGCGAGGCTACCGCGTGCTGCATGCGCTGGTGGATTCGCTCTATGTGCAGGGGGCAGGAGTTAGGAGTGAGGAGTCAGGAGTCGGCAATTGCGAAAAAGCCGAAACTCGAAATTCGAAATTCGAAACTCGCTTTCCATTGACGATTGACGATGGTCGATTATTGACGGGTTCAATCGACAATCAGCAATCGAAAATCAGAGATTACGAAAAGGCCGAAACTCGAAATTCGGTAACTGCCTCGCGAGTTTCGAATTTCGATTTTCGAGTTTCGGCTGTTCCCCAGCCCCCAGTCCCCAGCCGCGCGGACTATCTGCGGCTCGCGCAGGAAATCGAACAAATCACCGGCCTGCCCTTGGCGCTTGAGGCCGTCTATCGCTACGTTGTCTTCCTGCCTTCCAAGCAGTGCGCGGAAATCCCGGTGCCCAACCGCTTTTTCTGCGTGTCGGAGGCGGGCGAGCTGAAAGTGCGCGGGCTGGAATGCCGCCGGCACGACACGCCGCCGCTGGTCTCGAGGATGCAGCTTGAGGTGCTGACGATTTTGGCGGAGGCGCGCGACTTCACAACCTATTGCGCCAAACTCTGCGAGGCTCGGGAAGTCTACGCAAAATACGTGGCGCGCCTCGTGGATGGTAGCGTAGCTCCGGAAGAACTGGTCATTCGCAAACGCCTTACCAAAGCTCCCGCCAGCTACCAGAAGAACAGCGTGACCGCCATCGCCGCCCGGCAACTGGACCGCGCGGGTGTGAAGTTGCGCCCGGGTGAGAACATCGAATTCATCATCACCGATGCGGACTCCACATTCATCGACGATCGCGTGCGCGCCTGGACTCTGTGGGAAGGTTGGAGGGGCTACGACGTGGAAGCTTACCGGCAGGCGCTTGAGAAAGCTTTCGAACCCGCCGCGCACTTTGGAAAGAACAGTAGGCAGAAGGCAGAAGGCGGAAGGCAGAAGGCGGAAGGCAGAAAGCGGAAAGCAGAAGGCAGCGAGAAGGGCGGGATGGCGCACATAACAAAATGTCAGGGGGGAAAACGCTGAAGGTGGGAAATTGGTGGGACTACGGTCGCTACGCCTCGCGTGGCGCAACATATGGGACAGTCCCACATTGACACAAAGTCGTGGGCCTGCGAAGACTGGCTAGGAGCCTGTCGGAGATAGATTTCGTTGTACGTAGAATTAATAACTTAGCGAGATTCGAGTGTCTGTAAGTTGTTGATTCTTCGTTGACGAATTATTATTTCCGACACACTCCTAGGAGAGCGCGCAATGCGGAGCTCGACCTCCACCCCCCACGTCTGGTGATGAAGTGACCCCTCACCCGGCCCGCCCCGGCTGATGAAAGCGCCGGCGGCGGTCCACCCTCTCCCCTCGGAGAGGGCTATGAATTCCAATTCTATCCCGCTGCTTCGGGTGGCTTATTAGAAAAAGCCTGGGCTGGTGAGAAATCAGCGGAAATTATTGCCGCGGGGGCTCAGGTGTAAAGTTTCTTGAGCGTGGCTACGATTTTCCGGGCGGCTTTGCCATCGCCGAAGGGGCTGCGGCGTTTTGAAAATTGGGCGTAGGCCTTGGGGTCGTCGAGCAACTGCTTGACGGTGCGTACAATCACTTCCGTCGAAGTTCCGACCAGCTTGCACACGCCTGCCTGCACGCCTTCCGGGCGTTCCGTTTTCTCGCGCATCACCAGGACCGGCCGTCCCAGGGACGGCATTTCCTCCTGGATACCGCCCGAGTCGGTAAGCGCCAGGTAGGCCGAGCTCAAGAGGCGCACGAATTGCGGATACTCCATGGGTTGGATCAAGTGGATGCGGTCGATTCCGCCCAGCAGCGGCCGCACCACCGACTGCACGTTGGGGTTGGGATGAACGGGGAGAACGATCTCGATGTCGTCGCGCTCGGTTGCCAGGCGGCGCAACGCCTTGCAGATATTGGCGAGGCCGGGCCCAAAGTTCTCACGGCGATGGGTGGTCACCACGATCAGCTTCCGCGTCCCCAGCTTGAGGTCCGAAAGTTCAGAAAGAGCCGGAGGATGGCGGACCACCCGCGTGCGCGTCTCCAGAAACGCGTCGACGACGGTATTGCCCGTAACGTAAATACTTCTACGCGCAATGCCTTCCTTCAGAAGATTGCTTCGAGCCCACGGGGTGGGCGCAAAGTGCAGGTCAGCGAGATGCGAGGCCAAGCGGCGGTTGATCTCCTCAGGGAAGGGTGAATAGCGGTTGAGCGTGCGCAGCCCCGCTTCCACATGGCCCACGGGGACGCGATGATAGAAGGCCGCCAGGCCGGCCGTCATGACCGTGGTGGTGTCTCCCTGCACCAGAACCAGGTCCGGCCGGCAGCGCGTGAGCACGTCGTGAAACCTCTCCAGAATGCGCGCCGACAGCCCGCACAATTCCTGATCGGGACGCATGACGTCCAGATCGTAATCCACCGGGATGCGAAACCAGCGCAGAATCGGCTCCAGCAAATCCCGGTGCTGGGAGCTGATGCAGATGCTGGTCTTGAACTGGCTTCGCGCGCGCCGGAGTTCATGGATGACCGGGGCAAGCTTGATGGCTTCCGGACGCGTGCCGAAGACCACGAGAACGTGAAAGCGTTTATGACTCATGGGATGAGTTTCCGAGAGGCAGCGGATGGGTAGGCGGGGGCAGAATCAAATGGTCAGGGGGCTGCTCCAGCCAACTGGGGTACTTTTTAATTCAAGATTTAAAATTCAAGATTCAAAATCGAGAATCCAAAATCGGAAATTCAAAACCGAAAATCTAAAATCGAAAATTTGAAATCTAAAATCGAAAATCCAAAATCTAAAATCCCTCACGCCGGATCCACCTGATAGCGTTCCGTCTTCGCCCATTTCATCTCGCGATGAATGATGAAGTCATCGTAGAAGGCCGCCGCCACCACGGGAATCCAAAGCTGGCAATAGGTGAAGTACATGAGGACGGTCAACAGAATATTGAGCATGGAATCTTCGCCGCGCTCACAGGAGAGCGCGATCACGAGCTCCAGGACAAACGTGGCGTAGGCAAGAATCCACACAATGCTGTAAGGTCCGGGCACGTTGATGACGATGAGGTGTGAGAGGCAGAGAACGAAGAGGATATCGGAGATGACGACGGCCAGGAAGAAGAAGTAGTACAACAAGTGCGAGGAGAGGATTTCAAACGCCACGCGACGCGGGCGGGTGCGCAGCAGCCCCGCGGAATGTTTCACCATCACGTAGTTGAAGCCCCGCACCCAGCGGCGGCGCTGCCGAAACCAGTTCAGGAAAGATTCCGGTTCCTGTTCCCAACTGACGGAGGTAGGAACAAACTGGACGGCGTACCCCGCCTGATAAATGCGCACGGTCAGTTCAGAATCCTCGGTCAGGGCCTGCTCATCCCAGCCTCCAAGTTTTTCGATGATGGCCTTATGAATGACGTAGTTTGTGCCCGGCAGGAAGGTGAGGCGCATCATCATCCAGCGGCCGGCCTGGAGAATCCACTGGAAGCCGATGCCCTCGATGTTGATGAAGCGGGTCAGCAGGGCGCGGCGGCGGTTCCAAGCGCGGTACATGCCCACGGCGGCGGCCAGCTCCGGGTGACGCACCAGTTCTGAAGCCAGGGTACGAATGGCGGTGGGCTCTGGAAGGTTGTCGGCATCATAAATGGACAGGACCGGATAGCGCGCCTGAGTCAAGGCATAGTTGAGCGCACTGGCTTTGCCCCGGGCACTGAGGTTAGGAGGCACGTCCAGCAGGCGGACGCGGGGATCGGCGGCGAAGCTGCGGATGACCTGCGCGGTGTTGTCCGTGCTGCCATCGTTGATGAGGAGGAACTCGATTTTTTCGGGCGGGTAGACCAGGTTTTGGAGGGCGCGAATCGTGTGCGCGATAACCCGCCCTTCATTGTGGCAGGGCACCAGCACGGAGATGCAAGGCAGCTCGGAATCGGGGAGCTGCGGCGTCTTCAGCGCAACTTTGCGAGTGCGCCGGTAATAACCGTGCCCGAGGAAAAAGAGCACGGACTGGTACCCCAGCATGAACCAGATCAGGGCAACAGTGGCGACAAAGAAGCCGTCGATGACCCAACTAGAGTAAGGCATATGATTCTATCCATTACGTTTTATAATTCGCTCCAGGCGCAGTTGCAAGTAGACAATCACCATGAGGGCCGTCACCAGGATGCCGAAAGCGCCGATGGCCCAGGAAGAAGCCCAGCCTACCACATTCACGGCCACCCCGGCTTTGGTATTTGTGATAACCAGAACGTGGTGGTCACCGGAAGGGAAAACCACCGCCCAGTTGCGGAGGTTGCGCTCGGTGGGCAAGGTCTGGGAGGCGCCATCCACCAGGATATCACGCGGCTGCTGATCGAAAGTGATGACCGCCCGGCCCGGCGACCAATAATGGAACTTCAGGTTGGTGGCGTCAGCCTGGGCGTCGAGCAGATCCGCGGAGCTATTCACAATGCGCGCTTGGAATTCGTCGGTGTGAAGGAAGCGCCACCAATCCTGTTTGGGGGAGATGGAGTGCCGTCCCCTGGGCAGCACCACGCCGTCCGCAGAAAAAGCGGGCCAGAGGCGGCCGTCGACGTAATAAAGAGGATCGTCCGCGGGGGTGAAGAGTAGGGAGGTGCGGGTGTTGACCTCCACGCCGTTGCGCTCCGGGGTGATCGAGGCCTGATGGGTTAACACCACCTGGATAAGATCCCAATCCTGGGGCGGCACGGTGTGCTCCGAATACACCGCTACCCGCCCCGCGACAGAAGCGGCGCTGGCAACCGTCAGCGCCAACTCCGTGCCCGTAGCTGTGAACGAGGGCAGGAAAGTGCCCTTCAAATCCCGATCGGGGACCACATTGACGTCAAACATCAGGCGGCGCGGATCGGGGATCAATTTTCGATAGGTGGCAGCGAAACGCTGGTAGCGGTCGGGGGGCGCCATCCAAAAGCGCGCGGGATCCTCGATCTGGAGGGTGAACGGGAATTCGTTCATCAAGCCCACCAGGCGGCGCGAGTCCATGCCCAGCGCAGGCTTTACGTAGTTGTCGTGCAGGCTATCGAGCGCGGTGACGATGACTTCCCAGCCGTGCTGCTTGCGCAGGGGCTCGATTTCCCCCAGCACGCGCCGGTGCCAATCCATCACGATGTCTTCGCGGTAATGTTCGAAGGCAGCAAACCCGGCCGGGTCAGTTTTGTAGTAGTGGGGGGAGCCGGGCCGGAATAACTGGATGGGGTCAAAGCCGGCTTTCTTCTTAAAGTCCGCGCGCACAATGTCGTTCATGGGAACAAACTTGTCCGGGCGCAGGTAATCCTTGAAGTCGGCATCGAAGTTCAATTCCGCGATATTGACGCCATCCCAATCGCTCTGATTAAGGATGCCTTTCATCCAATCCATCGCTGCCTGGAAGCAGTCGGGATCCTGGAAATTCATCAAGTATCGCCAGCCGACTTGGCCGTCGGTGCCGGCCGCAGTTTTCTCCCGCCATTCCGGATGCTCATCCCACATCGTACCCTTACTGATCGGCACCACCTTATCCACGGCCGGGAAGACGAACCAGGCGTAGACCGCGATGCCATTGCGGTGGCAGTCGCGGATGAATTCTTCATAGGGAAACGGCCACTGGCGCGTGGACAACCACGCGGCGACATGAATCGTGCTGATGCCGGAGCGGCGCCAGATGGTGGCCAGCCGGTTGAAGTCGGCGCCGGGGCGATAGCTGGGATCGAAGTAAACGTCCAGGCGCGTGTTGCGCAGGGGGGTGCTGACGCCGAACGTGGTGCTGAGGTATTCCGGGAAATAGGGATAGTGGCTGGTGCCGTCTTTGGTGTGATTATCGAGCGCCGCTGCGAGGTACAGATAGTGGCCTGCCCCGGCGGAACCGGATACCGCCAGCGGTTGGCCGCTTTCCGTATCGGTCATCAATTCCCGGGCGCCCTCCGGCGCCGTAAACCGCGCGATGCGTTCCTCGGGCCGCCAGGTCAACTTCATTTCCGCGTGTTCAGAATCGGTGACGGAAGTAATCACCATCTGGCCGCCTGGGAATGCAAACCCGGCCTTTTCGAGCCAAGGCTGCTGCCGGTCGGCAAGCACTTCACCGCCTGACATGAGATACTGCGCAATCTGCTTTTGCCGCGCGTCCGGTAGCCGCGCCCCTACGGCGTGAGGTATGACCAGCAGCACGTCCCTGGCCCTCGGTGGGCTGGTGAACTTGGTGCTCTTTACAACCTGCACCTGGTACCCCAAAGCCTCAAGCACCGTCTTGTAACTCTCCTGGTTGAATCCCGCGCCGGGGGAGGGTTTGTCCAACCAAAGGAGCCAAGCAACGGGAGGCCCGGAGAACTTGTCGCGAACCACGGTGGAGGGCGCAGGAGGGGGCGGCGGTCCACCGCTCCACCACAACCGCAGCCGCTCGAGCCAAGTCGTGGCGCGCTCAGGTTCGCGTGGCAACTGGCGCAGGCAATCAACGGCCGTATACCCGCCCGGCGGCACCTCGACCGCCACATCAACCGGGCCTTTCATTCTCGCAGGCGATAGATCGGTCCGTACCAACCTGCCGCCGGCATCGAATTGTTGCACCCGCCAATACTCATCCTGGGGGGACAGGCGGACATTCCCCGTAGCCGTACGAACCGCGTAGAGCCCGTCAAAGTCAACCGTGCCGCCGAACTCGCGCAAGGAAACAAAGTGATAGCCCTGTTCGGTAACCCCTTGGACGATTCGCTCCAGAAGCTTCTGGTTCAGAAACGGGTGGAAGTAGAAGGAGGCGATCCCATCGCGCACCACCCGCAGGCTGTGGGCGTAACGGATCAACTTTTCTGGGTCGGGATCGTCTTCGGGAAGATATCCCATGTCTTCCGGAATGATGTGACGGCCGTACCCATCCACGACGGGGTAGGGCACAAGCTGTTGAGTCGTGGCGTCGGGTACCACCATGGGGCGATCGTAAAATAGCGAGAACGTTTGGCCCAGGGTGCGGTAGTCGATCTCAGACGCCGCGTAGTGCGGGACCTCATAGGCGACCGGATAGATTCCGTTTGCGAAAAACTCATTCAAGCCTTGCCGCAACCGACGTCGCACGAATTCCGCCGAGTCGGCCCCCACGGGCCGATCGCCCAGCTCATCCCAGAACTCGTACTCATCTCCGCTCAGCCCATGGACCTGATGGGTGGTTCCGTGCATGACCGGCGTCCCACCGCGAGCCACCATGGCCTGGATCGCCGCCACGGTCGCTTTGCGGTCCCCCAGGCGGATCTCCAGCGAATGCGCGGGGTCGCGGAAGATCGGGATGATGGCTATCTGAAAGGGCACATGCCGGCTTTTGAGCATGTCCGCAATCTTGACGAGGTCATCGGGATCGTCGTCCACGCTCACGTCTTCGATGCGTACCAGGGCGCGTTGTTCGGCGGGGTGGTCGATGCCCAGGATGTCATGGAGCAGGTCACACACCACCAGGTAGCGGGTTCCTTCCGACATGTAGGAAAGCGGCCGGTCGGCAAAGTACCAGAAGTGGCCACTCTTCACTACGTACGGATTCGAAACTTTTTTCTGATTGAGGGCGGTCGCCACCACCTGGGCGACTTTCGGGTTCGTAATCGACACGATGTTCAGGTCCGGCTCCGGTTTGGCCAGGAGGGTATCCTTGTACTCAACGTGTCTGTAATCGAGGTCGGTGCGATATTCGACAAAGCTGAAGCCGAAACGGCGGCGCGCTTCCGGGATTTCGAGGAGTTGATCGATATGTCCGCCCATCCAGGCGAAAGGCCGGTCAGTCGCCAGCACGTCAGCGAGCACGGCAGACGGAATCTGTGCGCCGAGTGTCGAGGCGATCAAGAAACCCGCCCGGTAGCCGGCCAATTGCCCCCGCTTATACACGTTGACCGGGATGAGGTCTCCCTCGAGACCGAAGTGGGTCAGCAGGTTTTTCAGGAAGAGGGCATGAATGTACGATTCGGCGTGGGGTTCGGCCAGGCTGTCAAAGAGAATAACTGCCTTGTCCGCGTCCCCCTCGGCCGGCGCGGCGCGTAGGACTCCCCCCGGCACCCAGAGCGTCAGCCAAGCGGCGAAACCGATTATTGCGATTGAAGCACTGCGGAACCGCAGGCGCCTCATACGCGCGGGAAAACAGGCAGTCATGTCAACCGGTAATATACTACCATGCTCCGGCTCAAAGAGTCCCCTAAGATGCGCAGTGGGTTTGGAAGGGTGGGGCTGAAGCCCCGCCCTTCCGGCCGCTCAAAGAAGATGGTATGGCCTGGTGAGAAATCCGGGCGAGATTTAGGCGGAATTGGGATGACGCACGACTTCGGATACAGCGCCAAACCCAAGGCTGCGTAGGTGGGGGTAAACCATTGCTGCCGGCGCCGACGGCTCTTTCCTTCCCCCCGCTTTCGTTTACGCCAGCACTTCCATTCCTTCTTCAGCCGCGCCTCTGGGGATGTTCACAGCCGGCGTGGAATCCCCGGGCATGTCGCCGTTATCGGCACGGAGAAATTGCCAGTAGTGTTCCTTCAGGGTGGCGAGCAGCTCCTTCCGGTTCTTGGTCTTCAGGGGCTGCCCAACATAGATCTTGCCCATTTTCGCCAGGATCTTTTCGGGGATCACTCCTGCGAACAGGATGAGCGGCCAGGTGAAATTCGGCCCATTGGTGCGCCGGAGCTTTAGGAGCCAAGTCACGAAGGCGCCCGCTTTCCACATCAGCGGCGCCCACCAGGTATGCGAAATGGGACCGAGATCCATCTGCCAGCACTTCATGATGACTTGCCATTGCAGAGGTGTGAGATTGCGAGTCTCACTCACGCCTTTCTGTTTTTCCATGCGCGTGTCGTGCAGGGGCGTGAAGATGGAAGGAATCAAGACAGCGAAGAGCCCGCGGCGCTTGATTTCGTAAAGCAGGTCGAGCGTGGCTCGGGAATCTTCGTCCGTCTCGCCGGGGTTCCCCACCATCAGGGTCATGGTCGGGAACCAGTTGTTCTCATTAGCGACACGCAAACCTTCCAGCACCACGCTGGGCCAATGGTCAATGGGGAAGGGCACCGCCTTGCTGGGCATGATGCGCTTGGCCATTCGCACTGATCCGGTCTCGAGTCCAACGAGAGGCGACAAGGCCCGCTTCTCCGGATGCGTGCTCATGCGCAGGCGAATGGGACTCTTGGGCACCAGGATCTCCGAGAGTTTCTTGATCAGCAGTGGGTCGACCACGAAGGGAGCGACCGTCGCATGACTGAGCACATGGTGCGTGATGCCCGGCGTATGGATGATCTCGGAGTAGAGGTCCAGCAGGGCCTCCCGATTGGGGAAAAAGAAAGGCGTGTCGGTCCCCACTTGCCCCCAGATGAACATGTCTTCGGTGGCGAGCGATATTTGCGGGTTGCCCTCCCGGGCATTCGCCCGCACCGCCCTCATGATCTTTTCTTTCGGCACATCGATCTGCGGATTCAGGTCGGGCACGCAGAATTGACAGCGGCGGCCGCAGCCGGTGGTCATTTCAACCACTCCGAACGTGGTGCGTTTTTCGGGGACGAGAATGCCCTCGCGCCGCGCCGGGTGCGCGATCGTAACCTCCCGGGGCAAATCTTCGCCGCGAATGGCCCGGCGGAAGAGTTCGGTGCACTCCTCGGGCTCGCTCCTGCCTTCCACGACGCAGTCCACGCTCAGGGCTTCGTAACTGTTGGTGTTGCTGATCTGCCACCCGCCGGACCCTCCCACGATGACTTTGAAGTTCTGGCGGTAGGGGCTGGCCTTGATCTTGGCAAACACCATCTTGGCGTAATGGGAGTTGATGGGTTCCTTCGACGACCCGAACATCGAAGTGTAAACACCCGCGGCGAAGGTCACGCCCAGCGGGTTGTGCGTGGAGACTGAGACCACACGGGTATTGGGTCCAACGAACTTTTCCAGGTCATCGGGATAGCAGGCTACGACTTGGTCGGGGCTGAATTCGCGAAGCAGCGAGCGCTCAACCAGCCGCACCCCCGCCGGCATGGTAAGCGCCGAACCGTCAGGATGCCGCTCCACGTGGCGCCACGAGGGGTATTTGTTGTTAATCACAAACTCCATCCAAGTTGGCAGCGAGGCCAGCGCCATCTGGATGAAGTATCCGGCATGGTCAATGGTCTCCGTCAGCGGGGCGGTGAGGACAATCAGCCTGCCGCCGTCCGCTGGAGGCGCTTGAGCCTTCCAAGCTTCTGCGCTAACAGCCCCGCGGGTTTGTTCATCATTGGATTTTCCCTTGCGCCTGAACAGAGAGAAAGGCATTAACTACTCCTCGATCGATAAATTGGTTTTGGTGCAAGCCCCTAGGCCGGAGATGAAACCGCCCCGGCTAGGAAATCGATTTTACTCGAAATGAACGGAAGAATCCACAACGCTTGATCTCAACTGCTTCGAAAGTGGGGAGCGGCAGGGAGCTGGGCGACGTCCGAGGACGGCAGTGGCAGGGCCCCGGCGGGCGATGTTGACGCGACTCATACTTGGGGGACGTCGATGCCGAGATATTCTTGGATGGTTAATCCCACTTTGGAGTGAAAGCGCTGGGCCAGTGAAGGGATCGACCCGCTGGGCTCATCGAGAGCGATCCGCTCCACCCGGTGCATGGGAAAGAAAATAGTGTTCAGGCCCACGGCGGTCTCCTCCTGCTTGACGACCTGCCGGATAAAATCGTCAAAGGCATCGATTTCGACACCGCGCACCGTGACACCCTTTGATTCCAGGAGCAGAAGTTGGCCCCACACTTTTTCCTTGGGAGAGATGAGGCTGACTATGACAATGCTATCAACTTGCATATATCCTCAGCTCGAAAACACCCGGAGGTTCGGATCGATCCTGAGTGTTGGCTCGGTGAGTTGTTGCACGGCCTCGGGGGTCATCCCCGGAGCAACCTCTTTCAGCAGCAAGCCGCTGGGGGTGACGTCGATGTACGCCAATTCTGTGACGATCGTGTGAACCACTCTTTCGCCGGTCAGAGGCAGCGTGCATTTTTTCAGGATCTTCGACTGGCGGGTCTTCGTGGTGTGTTCCATCGCGACAATCACGCGTTTGGCGCCCGCCACCAGGTCCATGGCGCCGCCCATTCCCTTCACCATCTTCCCGGGGATCATCCAATTCGCCAGGCTTCCCTGCTCGTCGACTTCCATCGCACCTAGGACGGTCAAGTCGATGTGGCCGCCGCGAATCATCCCGAACGAATCAGCACTGGAGAAATACAACGTCCCGGCAAGTTCCGAGACCGTTTCCTTGCCGGCGTTGATCAGGTCCGCGTCTTCTTCTCCTTCCCAGGGAAAGGGGCCGATGCCCAACATGCCATTCTCCGATTGCAGCACAACCTCGATGCCCGGCGGCACGTAGTTTGCAACCAGCGTCGGCATGCCGATGCCCAGGTTTACGTAGTAGCCGTCCTTCAGCTCCTGCGCCACTCGCCGCACAATGATTTCACGTTTGTCCATTAGCTCGCTTTCGCACCGTCCGTCGCTCAATATGCTTCGCGTAATTCGTCCCTTGGAGAATCCGCTTCACAAAAATGCCCGGCGTGATAATCGCGTCAGGATTGAGCTCGCCAGGTTCGACCAGTTCTTCCACTTCCGCGATCGTTACCTTCGCCGCCGTTGCCATCAGGGGATTGAAATTCCGCGCCGTCTTCCGGTAAATCAAGTTCCCCCAACGGTCACCTTTCCAGGCCTTGATCAGAGCGAAGTCGGCAACGAGGCCGCGCTCGAGCAAGTACCTTCGTCCCTCAAATTCCCGTTCTTCTTTGCCTTCCGCAACCACCGTCCCCACGCCAGTGGGCGTGAAGAATCCCGCGATCCCGGCGCCACCCGCGCGGATGCGCTCTGAGAAAGTTCCTTGCGGAACCAGAGTGGCTTCCAGATTTCCCTTCAGAACCAGCTCCTCGAACAGTTTGTTCTCTCCCACGTAGGTGGCGATGATCTTCTTGATTTGCCGGTTGTCGAGCCACCGCCCCACCCCCAGGCCGTCCACTCCCGCGTTGTTGCTGATGACCGTGAGATCGCGCGTGCCCTTCAGGCGTACAGCCTCGATGAGATTCTCAGGGATTCCGCAGAGCCCGAACCCTCCCACCATGATCGTTGCCCCGTCGGGCAGGTCGGCAAGCGCCGCTTCGGCATTCGGATATATCTTGTTCAAGAAACCTCCCGGCGCCACGTCTCTAATGAAGCGTGGCCGGCTCGAACTCTTTGCACGCCGTGGGTCCTGTTTGCCATCGACCCCTGACTCAGCTCAATTGGTAGAAGGCTCGCATGTTCCCAATTCGCGGGTAGAGGGCATAGCGCTTGATTTCCAGAATCTGTCGCAAGTGACTCAGGTCGTGAAACGCCCATTCCGTGACCAGTTCTTCTACCGTGATTTCCCCGACCTTCGGGTGCGTGCCCTTGCAGCGCAATTGGTCGGGGCGAAGTTTCTTCAGCCACTTCAAATTTGCCCGGCGCTGGCGCGTGAAACTTGCGAGACTTTTCCTGGCGTCTCGGCTCTGGTAACGCATTTCCACGGCCCGTGCGTCGGGATCGATTGAGTTGAGAATCGGCCCATCCTGTTCAACCATCGCCGCCACGCGGGCGCGCATACCGATCTCTTCCAGGTCATTCAAATGCGCCAGAACCTCCTGGACGGACCACTTATTGGGCGCGGGACGCGTTTGCATCCCTCGTTGCGAAAGAGAAGATACCTCGCGCTTCAGCTTCTCCGGCGTGGTGGCGAGAATTTCGAAAACCTGTTTTAGTATCATCCTGCCTCCCTCCCTCACGGAATGACTCCGCCAGGGATTCATAGGTGAGGATCACGAGGGTGAGTGGTGACGCATTTCGAAGTGCCACGGGCGTCCGAAGGTGTGAAAGAATGCAATTTTCACCGCAGATTCCCATGAGACTTCGGCTCGCCACTGTACATGAAAATGTGCGAAGCACCTTGGAGTGCGGCGGCTCGACGCCGCCTTCGTCATCGTCCTCGGCGTAAATTCAAGGCGGCGTCGAGCCGCCGCACTCCAAGGTGCCTTTGGCACGTGCATTTTCATAGCAGAGACGCTGAGACGCAGAGAAATGCCTCTTCGTTTTCAGACCTCTGCGCCTTCGCGCCTCTGCGGTGAAAGTTATGCGGGGATTCTTTCACAGCTTCTCCCGCGCGTGTCCAGTCACGGCCAAGACCCCGATGCATCGGGGCAGGTCGGCCGTGGCACATCAAAATGAGTCACTACCCGTGGGTGCCGGCTGTGGCATTAGCCGATCGCACGCAGCTTATCACGCAAACGCGAGGCCTGATGGAACTCCCGCTCAAGTTCACGGTCACTCAAGTGCAGCTTCATCGACTCCAATTTCTGAGTCAACGCTTCCAGCGCCACCTGAATATTCTCAATGTTAGTCAGGCAAATGTCGCGCCAGATGGAGTAAGGGCTCTCGGCCAGGCGAGTCATGTCTCGGAATCCCGTGGCCGCCAATTCCAGAGACAGGTCGCCAGCCGTGTGCTTCTCCTCAATCAGGCTGGCCAGGCTCGAGGAGAGCAATTGGGGGAGATGGGAAAGATACGCGACGGCCAGGTCATGGGTGGCCGGATCGCTCGTGAGCGGACGCGCCCCGATGGCCGTCACGAGCGCGCGAAACGCCTGCACGCGGTCGTCGTCAAGATCTTCCGGCTTAGCCGGCGTCAGCACGTAACGGGCATTTTCAAAAATCCGCGCGTCAGCGTTCGCAATTCCCGAGCGCTCCTTACCCGCCATCGGATGCCCGCCCAGAAACAGCGCCCCGTGGGTATAAAGCTCCGCCGCCCGTTCGCATATCCGCCGCTTGGTGCTGCCCACATCCGTGATGAGCGCCCGCGGGGACAGATGCGGTTCAAGGCGTGGGAGGTGATCGAGAATCACCGCGACCGGCGTCGCCAGGATCACCAGGTCGGCGCCGCGCACGGCTTCGGTTACATCAGCGAATACTTCGTCAATCGCGCCCTCGCTGAGAGCCGTTTCGCGCGTCTCGGCGCGCCTGGCATAGCCCACGATGTGGCCAGTGAAGCCAATCTTTTTGAGCGCCAGACCCCACGAACCTCCCAGCAGGCCCAGGCCGACTATCGCCACACGCCGAAATAGAGGTTCTGAAATTACGTTGTCCAAGGAATCCACTCGGGAACCATCATAAGTCGAAATTCGAAACTCGAAACGCGAAATTCGAAACGCGAAATGCAAGTATGTATTTTACGAAAGGAGACAGCTTTGCACCATAGCATAGTACGGCCTGCTAATAAACGCCCGCAGCATTGAGATTTTAATTCGCGTCTGGCAGGCACGAAAAGCCGCGGACCTAAAAGACCAGGTCCGCGCTACGCTTGCTTAACCGAAGAGGAAACGTCGAACTGGCCACCGACGAGGCTCTCGGTAGGGTTGAGCCACCGCGGGCCGGATGAGGGGTCACTTGCGCCGCAGGCGCTTTGGAGTGCGGCCGCGAAGCCCCGTACCGCCCGGTACGGGGCGAAGCTGCTGCTTTCCGCCCCGCCAGGGAAAATCCTCATCTCATCCCCAAAAACCGCCGATAAACGAAGCGGGGGAGTGTCGGGGGCACTGCGAGGGGGCCAAGGACGGGAAACGGGACTCGGGAGTCGGCCTGTCGACTCGTCACTCGCCACTCTACTTCCCGAGCCCTGGATTTGCTCCCGTATCCCGAATCCCGTGTCCCGTTCCCCGGTTCTCCCGTCACGCGCCAGTAGCCACTGTCTTTTGGTGCCCGGCTGCTGGTTCGCGTGAGCGCGCGGGGAAGGGCCACACGGGAACGCACAACACGCGCACCTGTGCGCTACCCGCTCAGCCCCAAAGGGGCGAAATTCCAAAGCCCAGGCTGAAGGCCTGGGTTTAGATTACCCCAAATTTCGCCGCCAGCCCTGAAAGGGCGGGATAGGTGTTCCCCCATGCCGCAATCTCCCCCTTAGCCCCAAAGGGGCGAAATTCCAAAGCCCAGGCTGAAGGCCTGGGTTTAGATTACCCCAAATTTTGCCGCCAGCCCTGAAAGGGCGGGATACCTATTCCCCCATGCCGCAATCTCCCCCTTAGCCCCAAAGGGGCGAAATTCCAAAGCCCAGGCTGAAGGCCTGGGTTTAGATTACCCCAAATTTCGCCGCCAGCCCTGAAAGGGCGGGATAGGTGTTCCCCCATGCCGCAATCTCCCCCTTAGCCCCAAAGGGGCGAAATTCCAAAGCCCAGGCTGAAGGCCTGGGTTTAGATTACCCCCAAATCTTGCCGCCAGCCCTGAAAGGGCGGGATACCTATTCCCCCATGCCGCAATCTCCCCCTTAGCCCCAAAGGGGCGAAATTCCAAAGCCCAGGCTGAAGGCCTGGGTTTAGATTACCCCAAATTTTGCCGCCAGCCCTGAAAGGGCGGGATAGGTGTTCCCTCACGCCGCAATCTCCCCCTTAGCCCCAAAGGGGCGAAATTCCAAAGCCCAGGCTGAAGGCCTGGGTTTAGATTACCCCAAATTTTGCCGCCAGCCCTGAAAGGGCGGGATACCTATTCCCCCATGCCGCAATCGCTTTCGCAACCCCAAGTTCATCACCACTAACAAACCAAGACAGACAGTGAATTTTCGAGGAGGTCCTTTTTTGTGCCTTGGTGGTGAAACAATAAATCCACCACCACGTGGCCAGCGGAATTCCAGAAGCTGTTGGACGCGCACGGCATTGCCTACGACGAGCGGTACGTGTGGGATTGATTGTTCCGCCCCTTCAGGGCTCGGGTATCGGTTGGGGTCCCGTTGACCCAGGCCGTTGGCCTGGGCTTTGTTATTTCGCCCCTTCGGGGCTCAGAACCCTGAAGGATGGCCACAAGAAATAGGAAATATCGTGCCTGTCCCGGATTCCTATGTTCGGTGGAAATCTTCGGGATGAAAATGCGGTCAATTGGGGGTTTGCTTTTCCAATATCACACTGGTGCCAATTGTCACGGGTGTATACTGATACGCTTCTAGATCGGGATTCTGAGGGTGCGTATGAGCCCAGAGCCTTTGACGCCAGGGAACACTCCGAAAGAAGGCCAATTAGCCGAAGATCAGGCAACCCATGCACCGGGAATCGAGGTGTCGGTTAGTGAGGTCGTGGCCACTCAAACGACAATTGCGGCGACTGGAGGAAGGCAGGCATTCCAAAACCTCAGACGACAGCTCACAGAAACAGAGCTTGGGAATTCTGGGGTACAGAAGCTCTTACTAGACCAGTTAGATCGAGCCGATAATGAATGTGAGAGTTTGACGGGATACGTGGAGCGGTTTCACGAAGCTGACAAGCGAGCCGCAATATTAGAAGAAAAACTCAAAACGCAGAACGCGTTCGACATCATTATTGGAGCCGGGCTCACGATTGGAAGCCTACTCATCGGACTCGCACCATGGTTGTCGGACAAGACAGCGAAAATCGCGGTTTGTATGATAGTTGGCTCTCTACTTGTCATCGGTGCGGTCGTCGCGAGACTGTTCAGAAGATGAATCTCAACATTGTTACTATCGCTGATCGTGGCATTGCGAACCGGGAGCGGCTGCATATCGAAGCTCTAGCTGATACCGATCTTTCCTATTACGCAGTACTTCTTAGCGTACGATCTCTGATGGGACGCGTGCAGGCCGGTCTCAGGGCGGCATATTGGTTCGGACCACGTCCCGTGAAAGCCGGAGATACTATAATTTTGTACTCTGGACCCGGTAACAATACCTCCGAGGTGCGGCCTGACGGAGGGAGAAACCATTTTTACTATTGGGGATTGAAAAACACTGTGTGGGGGCCGCGGACATCCTGTGCAGTACTCCTGGAGGTCATAAACTGGCAGACTTCTCTTTGAAGAATTTTGCTTACCGTCGCCCCGGAAACGATCGAGGCTGGCGCAGACTGCTGCCTGTTGCAGTCTGCGATCCCGAAGGGACCTGTATTTTGAGATTGTTCAGATCGGGACTTCGAGAAACGCAGACACTGAACTACGTGTCTGCGCCAGCCACCCTTTTGTTTCTTTTGTTTGCCTTGTTTTTGTCCTCTTCCTTCGACCTTTTTCAATCCTCGAAATGCGGGTAGCTGGCAATCCAATTCATTCTCTCTTTGTAGCCAAAAGTGCTAACATCCCGGAGGAAAAACGGAAACCAGTAGTAGTTCTTGGGTATATATCTCAGTCGATTTAGGAACACGTTATGCCAGACGCCCAAAGGAATTCGTGGAACAATCCTCCAGGATGGCTACCCTGGGTTGTAGCTGCCTTTACTGCCATTGCGGCTATCTTCACCGTCATTGCGACTGTCTTCACGGTCATTGGCCCCCTTAAGCCGGAAACGCTAAACAAATTTCCAAGCATACTGAGCCCAGGAATTGCCCTGCTTATTCGGTGTCGCCCTTACATTATAGGTTGCTTGGTTCTCATGCTTGGGTACTGGACACGATCATTCCTGCTGCGCGTAGTTCTCTTTGCTTACGAATGGCTCTACATAAAACTGCTGGTTTTTCTCCTGAGGCCAGTCATTTCCCGAATTAATGATACGCAGACGGAGGTTTCGACAGCGGACACACGGGGTGCGTCTGTCAAAGACACGAACGAGAATCCAACGAACTTCCGAGTCACGGATGTAGCATCGAGCGCTGGCTGGGTGATCCGTGATAATTGGGAGGTGCCTCCAAACAACACAGCAAATTGGGAAATTGGGAATAACTGGATCACGGGCAAGGTTGAGGGTACTGTTTTGTGGCGAGGCCTGATCCCTCAAAACGCTCGAATAACATTTCAGGCGCGTGTCGTAGCCCATACATCGGATACCAATGAAATTGACACCATAGTCGGGGACTCAATGATCTTGTACTTTTCCGGCGGGGTTCGACAAGACTACATGACTGATGACCTCCAACGGGAACGAGGTCAACAGTCGATCTCATGGCTTGGGCCGCAAGCTGGTCGCTGGTATTCCTTTACGATTGAAAAGAAGGGTAAAGATTGTGCATTTTTGATTGATGACAGAAGGGTGATGAGTTTCAGTTGCGACATTGGCAAAACGCGATTTAGAGGGAGGCTAGGTTTTGCGCATTGGCACGATCGGGTCGAATTCAAAAACCTGAAGATTGAGAATTGTACTTTAACAGCGGGGTAGCGCAGACGTAGCCGCCGTTTAGCTTCGTCTGCGGCTTTTCCCTCGGGCATTAACTGGTATTTGAATGTCGGAAAACGTTGTTGCCATGTTAAGGGCCGCGGAGGAAGCTGAACTACGCTACCTCGCGCTACCCGCTTTCTCTCCGCCCCTGACGCCCTTTCTCTCCTCGCGCTTGACCGTTGTCCGTCAACGCCGTATAATCCGAGCATGAGTGCCGCAATTGCCTACACCAGCGGCTATGAGAAACGGACAAGCATCAATTGAAGGAGTTAGTAAATCGTTTGAGGGGTGGGCAATGACCAAAACCAAGCACTCCAAAGTGGGCAAGCGTTTGATCGCCGCCATGAAAGAAGTTGTGGACCACGTGGAGGGACGGACGGCCCTTCCCATGCGCTACGTTGAGGTTCCTGAGGATGTCGACGTCAGGGCAATCCGGTCCAAGTTGGGCTTGTCGCAAGCGGAATTCTCGCGGCGCTACGCTGTGAGCTCCCGCTCGCTCCAGGAATGGGAGCAAGGACGCAGGCGGCCAGAAAGCGCCGTACGTGCCTACTTGACGGTGATTGATCGAAACCCGGTCGCAGTGGAAAAAGCGCTTGCAAACAAGCCGTGAGGTGCGCCCACGTTTTGAAAGCCCGGACAGACGAAACATGGGCAACCCCGATGCCGCCCACATCCCCCACAGCTTTGTCGAGCGCCAAACCCTCACCATGCGAATGGGGATGCGTCGGTTCACGCGCCTGACGAACGGGTTCTCAAAGAAAGTTGAGAACCACGCCTACGCGGTAGCGACTCACTACATGCATTACAACTTTTGCCGGGTTCACCAGACCTTGCGGGTTACGCCTGCAATGGAATCAGGAATTACAGACCACGTGTGGACAATCGAGGAAATGTTAAGAGCGATTTGTAGCTAAGGAAGCAGCGCTTTTGCCAGCTCATTGAATGGGACATGCCCGATCTCAGGGATACTCAACTTTTTTTGGGTCGCGCGCTTAGAGAAAAATGGTATCGTGCAACCGACGACACGCTTGCTCTTTTTATTCAATCGTAAAATATCTCCGTTCTCATTCTCCACGTAAATATATTGCTTAGCAGGGAGCTGCTCGAAAGTGATGTACAGCACGTCAGCGTCTTTATCGTAAGATGCTTTCACTTGCGACCTCCCTTCCTGTAGATCACGCGACCGAGTTGTGGTCTACCATATTTGATGACATCAATAGGGTAAGCGGTTTGTATTTTCCCAGATGTCGATCCCTTCTCATACACTACATCGGCATAATTAACTAGAACTCTAATTCCTTCAGCATGAGAACCGGCTCCAGGAGTAGATACAAAAGCCACACCAGTATCGCTAAAAGCACTCACTCGAATTTCGAATGGTTCTTCAACCGTTTGCTGCACGACCGTCTCCAATCCTGCCATCTCGGGATGTTCGATGGTTACGTGGGTATTCCACGTATCCTCGGATAGTGTGACAAGGTTGCCGTAGCAGTCGGTCGTACTAAATATGAGGGGCGGGCGAGATCTTCGGCTCACTTCTTTGCCGCTTGTTTGGATTGTTCTTTAATCTTACCTTGCGCTTGGGCCATAGCAGTAGTTAGCGCTTGCACCATCGGCCCTACGTGCTGGAGAGGCATTACAATGTGGGCTCGCCTCTCAACGGTAATTATTCCATGGTCAGCAATTATCTCATTGAAGGTTATGCGGGCATCTATCGAAGAAAATTGAATCTCCATGTTATTACAATAAACACTTTGGATGCCGCGCGGATTAATAGGTGCTGGAAGCTGCGAGGACACCGACTTTGCGAGACGTGGATTTTTAGCCATAGCTGCGACAGTATGCCGACATGCTAACTACAAGTCAATAGTACCACCAATAAAGTCACAAGCAATAAATATGCCAAACCTTTCCTATCAACCTTCAAACTGTACCACTACCCAACCCTTCATAACCCTTCAGGCCCCTTTACACGCCCTCATATCTTCCTTCCCACGGCGGGTGCGATCATCCGCAATTCCTTCATCAGTTGCGCAAACTGTTCGGGATATAGCGATTGCGCGCCGTCGCTCAGCGCCATGTCAGGATTGTTGTGGACTTCGATCAGCAGGCCGTCGGCCCCGGCGGCCAGAGCGGCGCGCGCCATGGGAGCGACTTTATCCCGCCGCCCCGTCCCATGCGAGGGGTCAACGACGATGGGCAGGTGCGAGAGCTTCTGGATGACCGGGATGGCGGCGATATCCAGGGTGTTGCGCAAATAGCTATCGAAGGTGCGAATGCCGCGCTCGCACAGCACCACGTTGTAGTTCCCTCCCGCCATGATGTATTCGGCGGAGAGCAATAATTCCTCGATGGTGGCGGAGATTCCCCGTTTCAGCAGAACGGGTCTTGCAACCTTGCCGAGTTCCTTGAGCAGATTGAAATTCTGCATGTTGCGCGCCCCCACCTGGAGCACGTCCACGTAATCGAGCATCATGGGGATCTGGGTTTGGTCCATCACCTCAGAAATCACCAGGAGACCGTGCTGGTCAGCGGCGCGGCGCAGAAGTTCCAATCCCTCCAGGCCCATCCCCTGGAAACTATACGGCGAGGTGCGGGGCTTAAAGGCCCCGCCGCGCAGTACCCGCGCTCCTTGTTCAGCGACGTACGCGGCAATGGCCTCCATCTGCGCGGCGCTTTCCACGCTGCAGGGGCCGGCCATGACCACCACCTCTTCGCCCCCCACGACCACGTCCCGGCCCAGGGGGATGCGGGAACCCTCCGGCCGGAAATGCCGGCTGGCAAGCTTATAGGGCGCCGAAATGCGCACCACTTCCTCGACCCCACCGAGCACCTCGATGTCGCGGATATCGAAATCAATTTTGGCGCCCACCGCCCCCAGCACCGTGTGGCGTGCGCCCGTGGAGCGGTGGATATCAAATCCCATATTCATCAGTTTATTGATGACGAACTGGATTTCATCCTCTGTCGCACCTTCCTGCATTACGACCACCATGTGGCATCACCCCTTCCCGGCGGAATCTTCGTTGTCCATCGAATGGCGCTCGAGCGAACGCGCTTCATCAATAATGCGCTCAAACAGGCGGCGGATGGCGGCGTCATCCAGGGGGCCGCCATTCGCGCTCACCACATTGTGCAGGATCTCAGCCTCGCGCTGCGGTTGCCAGGCGGGCATATGGAGGCCCTTCTTGAGATGGCCGATCTCCAGGGCGCATTGGGACCGCTCGTTCAAAAGTTTCAGCAGTTGCTGGTCGATTTCATCGATGCGCTTTCGCCAGCCTTCGAGATCGCTCATTCAGGTTTCCCCTCCGTCCCTGCTTTGAGCCCGCGTACGAACTCTTCAATCGCCGCCGCTCCTGCCTGGGAATAGCGTTCTTCAATGGCGTGCACCACCGCGCTGCCCACCACCGCAGCGTCGGCGTCTTGCTGGACCTGGCGAACCTGCGCCGCGCTGGAGATTCCAAATCCCACGGCTAGCGGCAAGGAGGTGATCCGCCGCGCGCGCTCCACCAGCGGGCGCACGCTCGAGGCAATCTCGCTGCGCTCGCCCGTCACCCCGGTGCGCGAAACGAGATAGAAGAAGCCCGAAGAAAGCTTTGCCGCACGCTCCAAACGTGCATCCGGAGAGGTGGGGGAAGCAAGAAAAATCGTGTCGAGGCCCTGCCCCTGCAGGGTGTTGACATAATCACCGGCTTCCTCCGGGCTGAGGTCGACAACCAGCACGCCATCCACTCCCACCCCGGCAGCGGTTATGGCAAATTTCTCCAGCCCGTATTGAAGAATCGGATTGAAGTAGCTGAACAGGATCATCGGCGCGCGCACCGCCTGGCGCCAACTCGGGAAGCGCTCCAGGATTTTACGCAGCGTCGTGCCGGAGCTGAGGGCCCGCTCCGAGGCGCGTTGGATCACCGGACCATCGGCCATAGGATCGGAAAAAGGCACGCCCAGCTCGATCACATCCGCTCCCGCCCGATCGAGCGCCACCAGGAGTTCCCCCGTAGCGTCCAAAGTGGGATCGCCCGCGGTTAAATAGACAATTAGTCCTTTGGCGTTTTTGGATCGCAGGTCGCGAAACCGGTCGGCAATGCGCGTTGTAGGTTGGTGAGGCATCTTCGGTCATTTTGACTGATGATTTCCCGTTTAGGACCTTCTGTCCGATAGCTCGGTGCACCCCCCTGTCGCCCCATAGCCCCCTAGCGCGGACATTAGCCCTCTATCCACTTTCAAAAATCCCCCCTCAGAGAATTCCGGCCGATTGAAATATCCCCAAATCTTTGTCGCCGCGGCCCGAAAGATTTACCACGACGATCTTGTCGCGAGACATCCCGGGCGCGCGCTTGATGACCTCCGCGACCGCGTGGGCTGATTCCAGCGCAGGGATAATTCCCTCCACGTGCGAGAGCGTGCGCGCCGCTTCCAGCGCTTCCTGGTCGCTCACATGGGTGTACTTGACGCGCCCCTGGCGATGCAGCGCGGCATGCTCCGGCCCTACGGCGGGATAGTCGAGCCCGGCGGAAACCGAGTGCGTATTTGAGATCAGGCCATCCTCCGTCTGAAGGACATAGGTGTACGAGCCGTGCAGCACCCCGGGCTTGCCACCAGCGAAGCGGGCCGCATGCTCACCGAGGTCAAGGCTTCGCCCGCCGGCTTCCACGCCGACCATCTGGACGCTCGCGTCAGGAATGAAATCGTAAAACAACCCGATGGAGTTACTCCCCCCACCCACGCACGCGCAAAGCAAATCGGGGAGTCTTCCCGCCTGTTCCAGAATCTGTTGCCGCGCTTCCTGGCCGATAATCCTATGAAAATCGCGAACCATCATGGGGTAGGGATGCGGGCCCAGGACCGAGCCCATCAGGTAGTGAGTATTGTGGACGTTCGTCACCCAGTCGCGCATGCCCTCGTTGATCGCGTCCTTGAGGGTTTTCGAGCCCGAGGAGACGGATACCACCTGCGTGCCGAGCAGGCGCATGCGGAAGACGTTGGGCGCCTGGCGCGCCATGTCTTCCTCGCCCATGTACACCACGCATTCGAGCCCCAGCAGCGCCGCCACCGTGGCCGTCGCCACGCCATGCTGCCCTGCGCCGGTCTCCGCCACCAAGCGCGTTTTGCCCATGCGCTTCGCGAGCAGTCCTTGTCCGAGGCAGTTGTTGATTTTGTGCGCGCCGGTGTGGAGCAGATCCTCGCGCTTCAGATAAATCTCAGCCCCGCCCAAGCGTTCAGTCAGCCGCCGGGCAGGAAAGAGAGGCGTCGGCCGGCCCGCAAAGTTCTTGAGCAGATGCGCGAGTTCCGCCTGAAACGCGGGATCGCTGCGTGCTGCGTGGTAAGCCGCTTCGAGCTCTTCGACAGGGTGCATCAGCGTTTCCGGCACGTAGCGGCCGCCGAATTCGCCAAAACGCCCGCGCGCGTCCGGTCCGGTTTGGGGTTCAGTTGGCATGTTCGAAGGATCGATCCGCACTCTCAACCTCTCGGAAAAAGGCTCGCAGCTTGTTCGCATCCTTGACTCCGGGTGTGGCTTCCACGCCGCTGGCCACGTCTACCGCAAAGGGCCGCACCTCCCGGATGGCTTGCGCCACGTTTTCGGGGTTTAATCCACCCGCCAGGATAATCGTCCCGAACTGCTTCGCCTCGCGAGCCAGGTTCCAATCGAAGGGCTTACCCGTTCCACCCAGAAGTTTGGTGTCGAAGGCATCCAGCAGAAATGCGTCGGCCCGCAAATCCCGCAAGGACTCAGCTTGGAATCCAGCGCCGACTGCCACCGCTCGAATCAGCCTGAAACTTGTCAAAACGCCGTCGAGCGACGGAAAATCCGGGCCGTGTAACTGCACTGCGGTGACGCCCGCTTCCTCCGCGACGCCCGCCACATGGTTGTCGTTGATCTCGTTCGCGAAGACGCCTACTGCCACCACCAGAGGCGGCAGCTTCAATATGATCTCCTGCGCGAAGGCCGGCGGGATATACCGCGGCGAAGGCGGATAGAAATTAAAGCCCAGCGCCGCGGCTCCCAGTTCGATGGCAAGCTCGGCGTCTTCCAGGCGCGTCACCCCGCAAATCTTTACGCGTGTCGGCATCTCTTCGATTCGAAACTCGAAATTCGAAACTTGAAATTCGCCCCCGGCTTACGAAGGCGGGCTGGTCAGCGAGTTTCGAGTTTCGAATTTCGATTTTCGAGCAAGACGGGCTCCCCTGCAAACCCAGCCAGCAATCGGTGCAGGGCCTGGCCCGGGTCCGGCTCCCCCATCAGGCGCTCGCCGATCAGCACCGCGTCAAAGCCCACCTTGGAGAGAGCCTTAAGGTCTGCGGCAGTCTTGATCCCACTTTCACTGATCGTGATGCACCCGGCCGGAATTTTCTCTCGCAACTGAAAGGAGGTGTCCAGGTTGACTTCCAGGGTCTTCAGATTGCGATTATTCACCCCGATAATCCGCGCGCCTGCGGCCAGCGCCCGCTCAAGATCGAGTTCCGTATGGACTTCCACCAGCGCGTCGATCCGTAACTGCCTGCTGAGTTCGAGCAGGTTTCCCAGGTCGCGGTCCTGTAACACGGCCACAATCAGCAGGAGAGCGTCCGCCCCCGCCGCGACAGACTCATAGACCTGGTAACTCTCCAGGATAAAGTCTTTGCGCAAAGCGGGAAGCTCCACGGCCTGGCGCGCCTCGGTTAAGTCCTGGAGGGAGCCCAGAAAATACTGTTCCTCCGTCAGCACGGAAAGCGCCGCCGCTCCTGCCGCCGCGTACCCGAGGGCGATTTCACGACGGCGGTATTGCTGCCGCAAGAGTCCCCGCGAAGGTGAAGCGCGTTTGAGTTCGGCAATCACCCGCAAGCCCGCGGGCGCGGCGCCGGAGGCGATGGCAGCGGCAAAATCGCGCCGTTCCTGGCGTGCCTCGGCTGCAACCTGCAAACGCTCCAGGGGGATGGCCAACCGGGTTTCGTCCAGCGCCCGCCGGCGCGAAGAGACGATGTTGTCCAGGATGGTCCGTGTCAGCTCATCCGCCATGGGGGTTCATGCTCCCTAGACTGCAAATCCTAGTTTAGTGCGTCACAGATATCGGTGCTTGTAGCGCCGACCTGTGCGTGGAAGTAACCCCTCATCCGACCTCCTACGTCGGCCACCTTCTCCCCTGGGAGAAGGCTGGGATTTACTAGCCCTCTCCGAGGGGAGAGGGTGGACCGCCGCCGGCGTTCTCACCAGCCGGGGCGGGACGGGTGAGGGGTCTCGTGGAAGTTTGAGAATTCCACATGTTAGGAATTCAAAAACCATAAGCTCAACGCTACAACATCATACGCACCACGATTTGAGACCCACTACACTGGTAACGACGGGGCTCCCGACGCGTTGGGACACGTGCCCCGTCCTTCCAGACGCCTGGGGAGAAATACGCGCTAAAGACCCGTCTCAGAACGCTAAACAGCCAATGTATGCTGTAGCTAAGTGCAATGTCAAGAACGGCGGCCGCGCCACAGAATTTCATTTCGCCACACAAATAGCGCCCAACTTTTTGATGAAGGCGCCGCCGGGCCGAAGCGAAAATGGGCTGCAATTTTCGCCGGAACATCCTATAGTGAGCGGTTGCCAATTGGGTCAGAAAGGTTCGTGTCTATGCCTGACGTTATCACTTTCGGTGAAGCCATGATGCGCCTATCTCCGCCTCACTTCCAGCGGCTGGAGCAGGCCGCCTCCCTGGACGTGCAAGTCGGCGGGGGAGAGTTGAACGTGGCCGTAGGGGTGGCGCGCCTGGGCTTGACGAGCGCCTGGATTTCGCGCTTGCCGAAGAATCCCCTGGGACGCCTCACAGAAAACCGGGCGCGCCAAGCCGGCGTCGACACCTCGCACCTGCTTTGGGCTGCTGACTCCGAGGCCCGTATGGGTCTCTACTTCGTAGAGTTCGGCGCGGCGCCCCGCGCCAGTTCGGTGCTCTACGACCGCCGGAATTCCGCCATCAGCGCCATCCAACCGGGCCAGGTGAATTGGCAGAAAGCGATGGAGGGCGCGCGCTGGTTTCACACCAGTGGTATCACCCCGGCGCTGAGTGATTCCGCGGCGGCGGTGACGCTCGAAGCCTTGAAAGCCGCGAAGCGCGCGGGCCTGACCGTCAGCTACGACCTGAACTACCGCGGAAAATTATGGTCTCCGGAAAAGGCCCAGGCGGTGCAGGAACCCCTGATGGAACACGTCGACGTCCTGATCACGACGGAAGAGGATACGAGTGTGGTCTTCAAAATCAAGGCGGAGGGAAAGACGGACGAGAAAGGGTTCAAGCAAGTCTCCGCCGAGTCGTACAAAGAAGTCGCGCAGCGGCTGCAGGAAAAATTCCACTTCCAGGCCGTGGCCATTACTTTGCGTGAGAACCCGCTGGTTTGGCGCAACACTTGGACCGCCATCGCTTATGCGGACGGCAAGTTCTACGACGATGTGAAGTACGAACTGGAGATTGTGGACCGCCTGGGCGGCGGCGACTCCTTCAGCGCCGGTTTCATCTATGGACGGTTGGCGAAGGGTTCCTACGATGCCGCGGTCCGTTACGGTAACGCCTTTAGCGCGCTGAAACATTCAATGCCGAGCGATTTCAACTGGGCCACGCTTGCGGAAGTTGAGGGCCTGCTCAAGGGCGCGAGTCTTCGCGTCGCTCGGTAGGGGAAGGAAAAGGCGAAAATCGAAACTCGAAACTCGAAATTTGATCTATAGGTGGCGAGTTTCGAATTTCGATTTTCGAGTTTCGACCTTGTCACCCGCAATCTAACAAAGGAGAATTCCATGTCTTGGTCAAAAGAAAAATCCCTCGCACGGATTCGCGAAATCGGCCTGGTGCCGATCGTGCGCGCTTCTTCGCCGGAAGACGCTCTACGCGCGGCTGAAGCCATCATCGAGGGAAATATCGGCATCCTTGAAATTACCATGACCGTTCCCCACGCCATCCAGGTGATGGAGAAAGTGGCCGATCAATTCGGCGACAAGGTGTTGCTGGGGGCAGGAACGATTCTCGATCCGGAAACCTGCCGTGCCGCGCTGCTGGCGGGAGCGGAGTTCATCGTCACGCCTTCGCTCAATATGAAGACCATTGAAGTAGCGCAGCGCTACAGCAAGCCTTGCATGCCCGGCGCCCTGACGCCCACGGAAATCGTCACCGCCTGGCAGGGGGGCGCGGACCTTGTGAAGATTTTCCCGTGCGGACCCGTGGGCGGCCCCAAATACATCAAGGCGCTCAAGGGACCGTTCCCGCAAATTGAATTTGTGCCCACCGGCGGCGTGAATCTTGAGACGGCTCCTGAATTCATCAAGGCAGGCGCAGCCGCGGTCGCCGTGGGCGGTGAACTTGTGGATGCCAAGGCCCTGCGCGAAGGCAAGCTGGACGTCATCTCCGCCAACGCTCGCAAGTACCTGGAGGTTGTGCGCACGGCGCGGGCTGCCCTGGGAAAGTAAATACCGTGGGCCAAACACTGCTGGGGATTGCCTTGGTGGTCGGTATTCTCGGTTTTAGCGCCCTCATCACGCACTGGTTCGCGCGCGCGATGTACGTTACTTGTTCTTCCTGCCAAACGCTCAACGCACGAAGACGATCCCAGTGCAGGAAGTGCGGGGCGAATCTCCGAGCGTGAACACTCCGCTTCCGGTCCAGCTTTACGATGCGATGTAGGGGTAGGGCTTGCCCTACCCCGGTCATGCGGTGGCCAAGCGAAGTGGAGTGAACGGCAAGCCATCGCCCTACAGCATGCCCTTGCCGGCGGATTTCCTCCTGCGCTTGTGCGGCTATTTCTCGTAATGTAACATTACTATTTGCGGTTCCAAACATCCAATACCCTAGGAGGCTGGTGGAAGAGTCGTTCGGGGGGAGGTAGCGGCGGGTTTACCCCGCCATGTCTCTTACGTTTTCAATGCCTGATGGCGGCGTCCCAATAAGATCGGGATAAACTCCGCCGCCTCTACGCCTTTTTCAATCAGCCAGCTAGAGGTGTGAGACTTCACTTGGAGGTGTGGTCTTGGCAGAAGCTCCCAAGTACGACGTGGTGGTGATTGGCAGTGGCCCCGGTGGGTACGTGGCGGCGATTCGCTCCGGGCAGTTGGGCATGAAGACCGCGATCGTTGAGAAGGACGACAAGTATGGCGGCACGTGTCTGCATGTCGGCTGCATTCCGACCAAAGACCTGCTGCTCAATGCGGACGTTTACGATTACTTCAAGAACGCCAAGGAATTCGGTATTAATTGCAAAGAGTTTTCCCTTGACTGGCAGGCGATTCTGGCGCGCAAGTCGAAAGTGGTGACCAAGCTTGCGAAGGGCGTGGAATTCCTGCTCAAGAAGAATCACGTCGATATGCCGCGCGGCTTCGCGAAAATATCCGGCCCCGGCAAAATCAGTGTGACGGATCCCAAGGGCGCCACCGAGGTAATCACGGCAAAGAATATCGTGCTGGCCACGGGCTCGGAAGCCCGCATGTTGCCGGGTCTCGAACCGGACGGGAAAACAATTCTGACCAATAAGGAAATCCTGAGCCTGCCGGGGATTCCGCAATCGATGGTGATTATCGGCGCGGGCGCGGTGGGCGTAGAGTTCGCCTCCATCTTCGAGCGCTTCGGGACCAAGGTGACCGTGCTCGAAATGCTGCCGCGAGCGGTGCCGCTGGAGGACGAAGAGATTTCCGCGGAGCTCGAAAAGTCCTTCAAGCACCAGGGCATTGCCATCGTGACGCAGGCGAAAGTTGCCAAGGTCACGAGGGTTGCAAACGGCATTACGGTGGAATACACGGTAGGCGATGGCAAGCCGCAGATCCTGGAAGCTGAAACCTGCCTGGTGGCGGTGGGCCGCGCCCCCAACACGGCGAACATTGGTCTGGACAAGACGCGCGTGAAGCTCGAGCGTGGCTTCGTGAAGACGAATGGCTTCATGCAGACGGATGAGCCGGGAGTCTACGCCATCGGTGACATCGTCGCCAATAGCCCGCTGCTGGCCCACGTGGCCTCCATGGAAGGTATCGTGGCGGTAACCCATGCGGCAGGCAAGCAGGCGGAGCCCATCAACCATCGGCAAATTCCCAATTGCACTTACACCGAGCCGGAAATCGCCAGCGTGGGAATGACGGAGCGGCAGGCGCGCGAGGCTGGTCACAAGGTGAAGATCGGAAAGTTTCCGTACGCGGCCGTCAGCAAGGCAACGATCCTGGGCGCGCGCGAGGGCTTCGTCAAAGTGGTGAGTGACGAGCAGTATGGTGAGATTTTGGGCGTGCACATCATCGGGCCGCGCGCCACGGAAACCATCGCCGAAGCCGTGATGGCCATGCGCCTGGAAGGCACGGTCGACGACATCGCCCATACCATCCACGCGCACCCGACGCTCGCCGAAGCCATGGGTGAGGCGGCGCACGCGGCAGTGGATTGGCCGATACACATCTAAGAACTAGGTGTCAGGTACCAGGTGTCAGGGGCCAAAGAAAAGGGTAAGGTGTAAAGGGTGAAGTGTAAAAGACTTCATCCTTTACACTTTACCCTTTACACTTCACCCTGGCGCCTGACACCTTCTTCCCATGATTCTCCAAGTCGAACAACTCGGGCTGGTGGATTACGCGGAGGCGATCGAGCTGCAAAGGGTTAAAGTCGCGCAGCGCAAGTTGGACGAGATCCCCGACACACTTTTGCTGCTCGAGCACCCGCCTGTCTACACGCTGGGCCGCAACGCCCGGCACGAGAATCTGCTGGTGTCGGTGGAGTGGCTGGCCTCGCGCGGCGCCGAAGTTTTTGAAACTGACCGCGGCGGCGATGTGACCTATCACGGCCCCGGCCAGTTGGTGGGTTACCCCATCCTCGACCTCACCCGGCATCGACGGGATATTTCCTGGTACATGCGCTCGCTCGAGGAAGTCCTGATTCGCACCGCTCACGATTTCGGCATTGAATCTGGGCGCTCGCCGGGCGCGCCGGGTGTCTGGGTCGGAAACGACAAGCTGGCGGCGATGGGCGTGCATCTGTCGCGCTGGGTTACTTCGCACGGCTTCGCGTTCAATGTGAATACCGACCTGCGGTACTTCGAATGGATTGTCCCCTGCGGCCTGCGCGACAAAGGCGTGACGTCACTCGCGAAACTCCTGGGCAAGCCGGTAGAAATGAATACGGTCACTGAGCGGGTGGTTGAGCATTTTGGCCAGGTGTTCGGGCTGGATGTGCGAGCGGTCGAAGAGTTGAGAAGTTTGAGATGAAGAGTACAACGCTCGCGAAAAAGTCGAAACCCAGTACGAAGCCTGATGCTGTGACGCTTGAGCGCATGCTCTACTACCTCAAGCTCACGCGGGAGTCGGATTGGCGCATCGAGCAGGTGCTCTACCGGCAAGGCAAGATTGTGGGCGGAGTCTATGTGGGGCGCGGGCAGGAAGCGATTGGCGTGGGCGCGGCGATGGCGATGGGCGCGGGGGACGTGACTCTGCCCTGCCACCGCGATCTTTCTGTTTTTGTGATTCGTGGGTTTCCGCTTGCCGATATCTTTGCGAACTGGCTGGGGCGCGCCGACTCGCCCAATCGCGGCCGCGATAACACCATTCACATCGGAGATATGAAGCTCGGCATTATTCCCATCATCTCGCCGCTGGGCGCAACCGCGCCGGTGGCCTGCGGGGTGGGGTTGGTCCTGAAGCAACGAGGCCAGGGAAACGTGGCCCTTGTGCATTTTGGAGAGGGGACCACCAGCCTGGGTGACGTTCATGAAGCCATGAACTTTGCCGCGGTCATGAAGCTGCCGGTGATTTTTATCTGCAACAACAATCAGTACGCTTATTCGACCCCGACTGACATGCAATATGCGGTGAAGTCGCTGGCGGTGCGCGGCCCTGCTTACGGGATGCCGGGCGAGCAGGTAGATGGCTGTGACGTGCTGGCCGTATACGATGCCGTCGGGCGAGCCATCGCGCGCGCCCGGGCCGGCAAAGGTCCCAGTTTTCTTGAATGCGTCTCGTTCCGCATGACGGGTCATTCTGCTCACGACGCTGCGGAATATGTGCCGGAGAAACTGAAACTGGCCTGGGCAAAGAAGGATCCCATCCTGCGACTCGAAAAGCACCTGCTCGCCAAGAAGATCCTGACGCGGAAGCAGATTGATGAGGTCGACCGGCAGGTTCGCGACGAAATCGACGCTGCCATTGCCAACGCCGAGGCTCGGCCTTTCCCTCGTGGAGAAGATGCGGTGGAGGGAGTTTACTGCGAGCCGAATTGTTGGTGGAAAAGGAATTGAGCCATCTGGCCATCGGGTGATTGATTCATCGACTGATTTGGTCATGGGGCGAATGAACAAATGCCGAAATTCTACGTGCCTTCAGATCAATCAAATGCCAAGCCGTCTAATCACTCAGCGAACCGATGGCCCGATGATTGAATCGGTCAAATCAGGAGCGATGAAATCATGCCGCAAGTGACCTACCTCGAAGCCCTTCGCCAGGGCATCTGGGAGGAGATGGAACGCGATCCCTCGGTCTTCGTGATGGGCGAAGATATTGGGGTGTACGGCGGCGCCTTCAAGGTGACGGCCGGCATGCTTGAGAAATTCGGTGCGGAGCGCGTGATCGACACGCCGATCGCGGAATCAGCCATCGTGGGCGCGGCCACCGGTGCGGCGTTGATGGGCATGCGGCCGGTGGTCGAAATGCAGTTCATGGATTTCATTGCCAGCGGCTTTAACCAGATTGTGAACATGGCGGCGAAGATTCATTACCGCTGGGGTCCGGCGGTGCCGATCGTCATCCGTGGGCCCTCCGGCGCAGGCGTTCATGGCGGGCCCTATCACTCACAGTCAAACGAGATGTGGTTCGTGCATACGCCGGGCCTGAAGGTGGTGGCGCCCGCGACAGCATACGACGCCAAGGGATTGATGAAAGCCGCCATCCGCGATGACAACCCGGTGATCTTTTACGAGCACAAATTCCTTTACCGGCGCATCAAGGAAGAAATTCCGGACGGGGATTATGTGGTGCCCATCGGCAAGGCTGCAGTGCGCCGCCCCGGCACAGACATTGCCGTGATAACTTACGGCGCCATGGTCTGGACTGCGCTCGACGCCGCGCTCGAACTGGAGAAAGAGGGGCTGTCACTCGAGGTCGTTGACCTCCGCAGCCTGCTGCCCTACGATGAAGAGGCAGTGCTGGCCAGCGTGCGCAAGTGCGGCAAGGTAATCCTGCTGCACGAGGACACGCGCACCGGCGGCATGGCGGGCGAACTTGCGGCTGTGATAGCAGAGAAGGCTTTTGAGGACCTGGATGGCCCCATCGTGCGGGTTACCGCGCCTGACACACCTGTGCCCTTCTCGCCGCCGCTCGAAGAATACTTCCTGCCTAACGCGCAGAAGGTGGTAGAGGCGGCGAGGAAGTTGGCGAGTTATTAAGATATTTGGTGATGGAGTGATTTAGTGACTACAGGTTTGCTTTGCGAAGCGGCAACTAACGCCCTTTGCATGGCTCAATCGCTCAGTCACTCAATCGCTCAATGAGGTTAACGATGCCCACGAATGTCATCATGCCCCAGATGGGGGAGAGTATTGCGGAAGGAACGATCACCAAATGGATGAAGAAGGTCGGTGAGCGCATCGAACGCGACGAGCCGTTGTTTGAGATCTCGACCGACAAGGTCGATGCGGAGATCCCTTCACCCGCGGCAGGAATCCTGACCAAGATCCTCGTCAGCGAAAACGAAACCGTGGCCGTGAACGCGGTGGTAGCGGTGATCGATGGCGACGGCGCCGCGGTTGCGGCTCCAGCGCCAGCCCCCACCGCCAGGCCAGAGGCTGTTCCCGTTGCTGCTCCGCCGGCTCCCCCCACATCCGCGGCACCGTCACCTGCTGCCCCTCCTGCGGCCGAGGAACAAGAAGGTGGCGAGGCGGAGGATATCCGGACCTCGCCTTTGGTGCGACGCATTGCACGTGAGCACAACGTCAATTTAAGTCAGGTGAAAGGAACGGGATTGGGAGGCAGGGTTAGCAAGAAAGACATCCTGGATTTCATCGAGCGGCAGAACTCGGGCGGGGGAGTCGCACCCGCTCCACCGGCCGCGGCTCCCTCACCGGCAGCGGAGGCACAGAAGGTTGCTCCACCACAGATAACCTTCACGGGGGCGACGCAGGTAGTATCCATGACCCCCATGCGCCGTCAGATCGCCGAGCACATGGTGACGAGTAAGCACACTTCGGCACATGTTTACACGGTGATTGAAGTTGAAATGACGCGCGTAGTGGCTATCCGCGAGCGCTTCAAGAAAGAATTCGAAGAGCGCAACGGCCTCAAACTGACTTTCACGCCTTTCTTCGTCCGGGCCGCGGTGGAGGCCATCAAGGAAGCCCCGATCATTAATTCTTCCGTGGATGGAACCAACATTGTCTACAAACGCGACGTGAATATCGGCATCGCTGTGGCCCTGGATAACGGCTTGATCGTGCCGGTTATCAAACGGGCCGATGAGAAGAATTTTCTGGGATTGGCACGTGCCGTTCAGGACCTGGCCGACCGTGCGCGGTCGAAGCACCTGAGTGTGGACGACGTGCAGGGCGGCACCTTCACCATTACCAATCCAGGCGGCTTCGGCGGGTTGTTCGGTCTGCCCATCATCCATCAACCCCAGGTGGCGATCCTGGGCGTGGGTGCGATCGAAAAGCGTCCGGTGGTCCGCGATGACGCCATCGCCATCCGGCACATGGTCTACCTTTCGATTTCCTATGATCACCGCGTGGTGGATGGAGCAGTAGCGGAACAATTCATGGGGAAGATCAAGAAGACTTTGGAAAATTGGGATGAAGCGGTGCTGTGATAATTTTGGATTTTGGATTAAGGCGCGACTCCGCCCAACAAAATCCGCCCCAATAATGGTTTTTGAATTTATAAGTTGTAAATTGTTCCGACGTCCCGCGCGTGGAAGTAACCCCTCATCCGTCCTCCTACGTCGGCCACCTTCTCCCCTGGGAGAAGGGTGGGATATACGGTGCCTAGCCCTCTCCGAGGGGAGAGGGTGGACCGCCGCCGGCGTTGTCATCAGCCGGGGCGGGACGGGTGAGGGGTCACGTTGTCGTTTGAGAATTCTCGGAAATCAAAAACCATAATTGGGGTCTTACCCTCCTCAACCCAAAATCGCAAATCCAAAATGAGCCTACGGGCCCACGGCGGGCACGCGGTCTACAAGATCTTCCAGGCTTTCCTGGCAAGCATTGAGGTCTACGCCCTGCTTCTGAAGATCTGGTATGAACTGGTTCAGGTTCAAGGCAAAGAAGCGTTTCCCCTCATCCCTCTGGCCAAGCGCGGCGTAGTTGATGGCCAATGTTTGCAGGAGATTCAAGCTGCGGCTTTTTTCCTGCCGCCATTTCATCAGATTTTGGCGAAGCACTTCCAGCAGGTAGTCACCGAACTTTGCTGTCTGATCCGAGTAGCGCCCATTCCCGAAAGCGTAAATGGAGATCACATCGGCGGCATCACCATGTGAGCCGCAGGTTGTCACATAGGGGCGGTGCGCGATGCATTCCCAGCTCGCATCTTTATTGAGCTTGCGAACCTCCAACCCCTCGAAAGGCAGTCCATCGAGCCCATCGATGCGGCCGATGGTGGTGACGGCATGAGGGCCCAGGGTGATGATGGTGGCCACTGTGCAGCAATGGTCTCCGCCGGAATACTGACCGATGACGATCTCCCGCATTCCCTCACCGGTAAGATCACGAGTGTAGTCGGGGCGCGTCCGGCTGCCGGCCACGCTGAGTCCATGGCGGCCGGAGAAATCGTAGAGAGCCGTCCAGGGTTCCTTCGAGCCTTCAAGAGTCTCTTGGGAGTAGACCGGCTTGGCGTCGCGGTCGTAAATCACCAGGCGGCCCGAGGCGAAGACCAACGGCGCGGGCGTGGCGCGGTACAGGCCGGCACGATAATCCCCCAGCGTGAAGGTCTTGACTCTTTCGTAACCGGCGATGTCTGGAACCTGGCCACGGATGCCCGTGGTGGTCAGGATGAAGTCCTCCGCGGAACTCGCGACGTCCTTCAGGTTGGCGGGATTCCATCTACGCTGGATGGCAAGGATGGCGAAGAATACGACTGCAGCCAGCGCAATGGAGATGATGCTCTCACCTTTCTGCATATCGTCCCGGCGTGCTCCCCATCAGGTTAGGTGAGGCCACGGTCTAAAAGGCTTTCTGCTGTTTGAACATTTCTTCTCTACATGTCATGACGCGGTTTTGTGAGCAGAGGTTGCTTCATACGAAGCGAATCAACAAGTGAGGATGGATGGATTCTCGATCAAGCGCGCCGAAAAGAATCGAGAAGCCAGCGGTCAGTGTCTTCCTGATGGCGGAGGATATAGATGTTTCCATCCTCGGTACGAACCTTGAAGCAACGGTATCCTACTCCATACCACTGATCCAGGACTTCACTGATTTCATACTTCGCTGCATCTGTTTTCCCGACGAAGTTGAAACGCAATGGACGCTCGTCGGCGCGATAACCGGCATAGCATTCGACCTGGAGTTCCAAGTCCATGGGTAGCGCCGCACCCTTGAAATTTTGGCTCGATTTCCGGGGGTGGATTTTGTGGGGTTCCCCCTTCTTTTGGTGG
The DNA here is from genome assembly GCA_963804995.1 of uncultured Acidobacteriota bacterium. GTDB lineage: Bacteria > Acidobacteriota > Terriglobia > UBA7540 > UBA7540 > Bog-366. Next base: position 184,474 of record CAWDSK010000005.1, on the reverse strand, counting down.
GACCTGGCGCGCTATGCCCCGCGGAGCCGCACATCTGGGACAAGGGCAGGAAGATTCTTCCCCCTGAAAACCTCTAGACGCTGACGGGCATGGCGGCTTCACGCAGGAACTTTGCCGACTCTTCCGGCGGCGTGGGGTTGATATAGAATCCCGTTCCCCATTCGAATCCGGCCACCTTGGTGAGCTTGGGCATAATTTCCATGTGCCAATGGTAATAGTCCTCGGCGGATTCCCCAATCGGCGAGGTGTGGACGATGTAGTTATACGCCGGGAAGTCCAGCACCCGGTCCAGGCGCGCCAGCATATCCCTGAGCATGGGCGCGAGTTGCTCAAACTCCCGCTTCTGCGATTCCTCGAAGGCGCACTGATGGGTTTTGGGAATGATCCACATCTCGAAGGGGAAGCGCGGAGCGAACGGCGCCATGGCCAGAAAGCCGTCATTCTCAGAAATCACCCGGACTTTACTGTCGATTTCCTGCCGGATGATGTCGCAAAAGATGCAGCGTTCCTTGAAATTGAAATGGTCGCGAGCGCCCGCCACTTCCTCGGTCACCCGCTTGGGGACCACGGGCAGCGCGATCAGTTGCGAGTGCGTATGTTCCAGCGACGCGCCCGCGGCATCGCCATGGTTTTTGAAAATCAGGATGTACTTGAAGCGGCGGTCCTTTTTCAAATCGATAATGCGGTCGCGATAAGCCCAAAGCACGTCCTCAATCTGGCGCGCCGGCAGGGTGGCGAGGGTCAGATTGTGGTTGGGTGTTTCGATGATGACCTCATGCGCGCCGATGCCATTCATCTTGTCGTAGAGGCCTTCGCCCTGGCGGTTCAGCGAGCCTTCGATTCCCAGGGCCGGAAATTTATTCGCCACCACGCGCAGCGACCACCCGGGACCATTGGGCCGGCTGCCATCGCTCCGGTAGGCGAGGATTTCCGGAGGGGTCTTCGATTCATTGTTGTAGCAGAAGGGGCAGAAGCTGCCTCCCCGAATCTGCACCTTATCACGCACAAAATCCGATGGCCGTTTCGCCCGGTCCGTGGCGATAATAACCCAGCGGCCTGTGACCGGATCTTTTCTAAGTTCGGGCAAAGTCATTACTCCTTTTCCGTATTCCCTATCCCCTATTCCCTCGCCTTATGCTTTAAAGGCGTCCTTGATAAGTCGAACCTGCAAGCCCGCCCCCGTATCCCAGGCGACGCTGGCAATATCAAACCGGTAGCTGACTGGCTTAGGCCCCATGCGCCGCATGTATTCCTTGGCAGCCTTGGCAATACGTTTTTGTTTCGGTTTATTGACCGCAGCCTCGGGCGGGCCAGCCAGGTCGGTCATCCGCGTCTTGATTTCCACGAAAGACAGTACCGGCCCATCCCAACCGATTACGTCGATTTCACCGGCGCCGGAGCGGGCCCGGCGATTCCGTGCCACGATGGCATAACCTGCTTGCCGTAAATACCAGTAGGCCAGAGTCTCGCCCCGCGCCCCGGTCTTAAGATGCTCCGCCTCGCTCAGGGGAGCTGCCGGGTGTGGCGGGGCGTAGCGTGCCCGCTGGCGTTCTTTCCACACCAGCGCACGATACATGACCTGCACCAGGATGCTCAACGTGCCGTGCCTTTCGGTGGTGCTGCTGGTTGTAGAGGCGGCTTAACCGCCGCCATATGGCGAGGTAAACTCGCCGCTACGACCGCCGTATGGCGAGGTAAACTCGCCGCTACGACCGCAATATGGCGAGGTAAACTCGCCGCTACTTCAGTGTTCCACTTCCGCGATGGAGCGATCCAGGACGTTCGACCGCAAAATCCGCCTGATCCCGATCGATCACCAACGGCGGCATCAGCCGGATCGTGCTTTCGCCGCACCCGAGCACCAGCAAACCCTGTTGGAAGGCTCGCTCAATCACCTTGCCGCGCGCCTCCGGATTCGGCTCACGGCTCTCCTGGCTCTTGACCAGTTCGATTCCAATCATCAATCCGCGGCCGCGCACTTGGCCCACGATGCGATGCTTATGGGGCCAATCGGCGAGTCTGCCCATGATGTACTCGCCCTGGCGGGCGGCATTCAGCATGTACTTCTCTTCCACCAGGCGAATCGTCTCCAGCGCCGCGGCGCAGGCGATCGGGTTGCCCCCGAAGGTTGAGGCATGCGCGCCCGGTCCCCAATCCATCAGGTCGGCGCGCGCCACGGTCACACCCAGCGGCATGCCGGAGGCCAGGCCCTTGGCCGCAACCAGGATGTCAGGCACGACACCAAAGTGTTCGCACGCCCACATTTTGCCGGTCCGTCCCATGCCGCATTGCACTTCATCGAAGATCAGCAGGATTCCGTACTTATCGGCCAGCCGCCGCAGGTTGTCGAGGAACCCCGGGGGCGGAACGACGTAACCGCCTTCGCCCTGGATGGGCTCAACCACGATGGCCGCGACTTCATCGGGTGGGACGGTGGTCTTAAACAGTTGCCGTTCGATATGGTCCGAGCAGATGCAATCGCACACACATTCCGGAGCGCGGTGCCCGGAGGGGCAGCGATAGGGATTGGCAAAAGGCACGTGCACGACACCCGGCACGAGCGGGCCGAATCCCCGCCGCTGCGCCGTCTTGCTGGCGGTGAGTGAAAGCGCCCCCATCGTCCGGCCGTGGAATCCGCCCAGAAAAGCGATGAAGCGGTGGCGCTTGGTGTGGAAGCGCGCAATCTTCATGGCCGCTTCGATGGCTTCCGCGCCGGAGTTGCCGAAGGCCACACGCTTGGGGAATTTCCCCGGCGTGATCTGCGCCAGCTTCTCGCCCAATTGCGCCAGAAGCGGGTAATAGAAATCCGTCCCCGACATATGGATCAGGGTTTCGGCCTGCTTCTGGATCACCCGCACCACATCGGGGTGGCAGTGTCCGGTTGAGACCACGGCGATGCCGGCGGCGAAGTCCAGGAAGTAATTGCCGTCCACGTCCTCGACAATCGCGCCCTGCCCGCGCTTGGCGACCAGGGGATAATCACGTGTATAGGATGGCGAAACGTACTGCTTATCGAGCGCCAGAATCTTCTGGGCTTCGGGCCCGGGAAGAGGCGTCGTAATGTGTGGCAGTTTGGTTTCCATGAAATCTCTCCTCTCCGCTGCATCGGGCAGCGTTCATGCCAGGTTCCAGGTCCTTCGGTGAGGAGACAGCGGAGAGAATTAGTCGCCCCCAAAAAGGTTGGGCCGAGCCAATGACGGAAGACTATGTTGCAGGTTCCGCATGGTTACTTCCGCTTCCAACGCGTTCCAGCTTTCGTATCTTCCAGTATAACACCCGCGTTAAGCAAGTTCGTTCGAATCTCGTCGGAGCGCGCGTAATCGCCCCGGCGCCGGGCGGCAACACGCTCCTGAATGAATCCTTCGATTTCCGCATCGCCCAAGGTTTCGACCAGGACCGCGGCCGGCTGAGAGTTGCCTGCTTCGAGCGGCGTGGCGTCCCGGACGGTTCCGGCTCCCGAATCCGCCGCCACCGGCTTGACGAATCCGAACTTTACCAGCTTGGCGTGGTCGTTATCGTCGAGCACGGCAAAGACGCGGTCCCAACGTTCGAGCGTGTCGAGGAAGGCGCCGCGGTCGCCGTCACGGAAGTCCCCACGGTCCATCGCCGTATTGCCGTCGCGCACCATATCGAAAATCGCGCCGAGCGCTTCTGCGGTATTCACATTGTCTTTGAGCGCCGCTTCAAATTTCTCCCGTGCCTCCCGCGCGCGATTTTGCAGGGCGGAACTCTCTCCGGCTGGGAAACTTTCTTTGGTCAGGCGGAAGCGAAAATTCCGCAGCCGGTCGATCGACTGCTGCGCCTGGTGCAGCCCGTCAAAAGTGAAATTGAGGGGCTTGCGGTAAGGCACTGAGGCCAGAAGATAGCGGACCGCCGAGGGCTTATAGCCTTTTTGGATCAGGTCGCGCAAGGTGTAGTAGTTGCCGAGTGATTTCGACATACTCTCACCGTTAACGATCAGGTGCTCGAACGTGCACCCAGAATTTCACGAAGGGTTTGCCGGTGGCCGCCTCGCTCTGCGCGATTTCATTTTCGTGGTGGGGAAAGATCAGATCGCTTCCGCCGGAGTGGATGTCGAAGGTTTCTCCCAGGTACTTCATCGACATGGCGGAGCACTCAATGTGCCAGCCGGGCCGCCCGGGGCCGAAGGGAGTTTCCCAGAAAGGCTCGCCTTCCTTGGCGGCTTTCCACAGCACAAAGTCGCGGACGTTTTCCTTATCGTATTTATCGGTATCCACGCGGGCGCCGGCGCGCACGCTGGAAAGATCCAGGTGGGTCAACTGGCCGTAAGGCGGGAAGGCGGCAACCTTAAAATACACCGACCCTTCGCTGGAGTAAGCAACACCCTTATCCACAAGGGTTTGGATGAGCCGCACCATTTCCGGAATGCAGTCCGTGGCGCGAACCAGAAACTCCGGCTCCTCCAGGTTGAGGAGTTGCCGATCGATCAGGAAAGCGTCGATATATTGGTCGGTATAGGCGCGGAGCGGCATCCCCGCCGCCTGGGAATTGCGGATCGTGTTGTCATCAACGTCCGTGAGGTTGACGACGTGCCGAAGCTCGTAACCTGCATACTTCAGGTAGCGGCGAAGGACATCCTGAAAAATGAAGGTGCGGAAGTTGCCGATGTGCGCGAAGGCGTAAACCGTGGGCCCGCACGTGTACATGCGTACCGTGTTGCCTTCGAGCGGCGCGAACTCATCGATCTGGCGGGTCAACGTATTGTAGAGGCGTAAGGACATAGTGGAGTTTCGCTGCGTACCTAAACGGACAATTCTATGGGCTGGGTCAAGCGCAAGTCAAGAAAAGAGCAGGGGAGCGGGCTTTATGCCGCCCTTTGGTCCGGATGCTTCGTAGCGCGGTCCCCCGGTTTTGGGGTCCGCGGCTCTTCGTTTGAAGATTCTACAAACTCCAAACACGAACGGGATCGCCACGATACATTCGCTCAGATGGCGCAGGAAGAACCGCAGACCTCAACGGCGGAGGTCTGCGCTACGTTTGCTCATGGAATTCCATCTTATGATGCACAGTAACCGTAGGCCGGAGATGTTTCGTAGCGCGGTCCCCCGGTTTTGGGGTCCGCGGCTCTTCGTTTGAAGATTCTACAAACTCCAAACACGAACGAGATCGCCACGATACATTCGCTCAGATGGCGCAGGAAGAACCGCAGACCTCAACGGCGGAGGTCTGCGCTACGTTTGCTCATGGAATTCCATCTTATGATGCACAGTAACCGTAGGCCGGAGATGTTTCGTAGCGCGGTCCCCCGGTTTTGGGGTCCGCGGCTCTCATTATGACTAACCCGCTAATCCCCACCACAGGCGGCTACTTCACCAACACACTTTCGCTCAATGGGTGCAGGAAGAACCGCAGACCTCAACGAGAAGCTGTGAAAAAATCCCATCAAACCTTTCACCGCGGAGACGCGGAGGCGCAGAGGCTTGAAAACAAAGGGTCATTTCTCTGCGTCTCAGCGTCTCAGCGGTGAAAATGGTATTTTTTCACACCTCCCCTTCCTGAATAAGCGTCAGGTGTCAACCCATTCGCCTGCGCAGGTCACACGATTTATACACAAATAGCTTGACGCGACCTAACGTTCATCAGATGATGCACAGTCAAACGAAAACAGGAGGAGGGCCCCAATATGCAACAAATGAAAACTCGCAGTGCGATGGCGATAAGGCTCATGGCTTTCATTTTCGTCACATCCTTGGCGGTTGCCCCGGCCTTCGGGCAGTTCCTGGCGCGGGCCGAAATCCCCTATGAGTTTACCTTGGGTTCGAAGGTGCTGCCGGCGGGGACGTATACTCTTTCAGTGGTCAGCTCTGGAGTCCGAGTGCAATCAGCCAGCGGCGAGGTGTTTGTAGCCGCCATCGTCTCTCGGCTCAGCGGGCCGTCCCAATTTCTCCGGGAGGGCACGCTGGTCTTCGACAAAACGGGTGGCGGCCACATCCTCTCCGAAGTATGGATGCCCCGGTCGGATGGAATCCTTTTGCGCAGCACCCCGACAAACCACAGTTACGAGATTTTATTAATTTCCGGTCTGAACGATAACAGCAAGGTTTCTGGAAAAGCGGCTTACGATCAGACGTGCGGCAGATGTCATGGCCCGGCGGGCAAGGGTGATGAGAGGGCGGACAAATTCTTTAAGGTTACCATTCCGAGGCTCACGTCAGCAGAGGTGCAAGGCAAGTCGGACGCGGACTTGAGGGAGATCATCACGAAGGGCACCAGCACGATGCCTCCTGTTGAGATCGATGACTCCGGCTTCCGGCATCGTCTGCCACCGCAATTAGTGGACGCCGTGATTGCTTACGTGCGCACACTGAAAAAGTAGATTGACCTTAGAAGGGGGTCACGGTCAGTGGTTTTCTGACCGTTGGGTTCTTCCTCTGATTCTGAAGACATAGGCCTACCGATATAGCAGGAGAAAAGCCCACGGTCAGTGGTTTTCTGACCGTGGGTTCTTGCTTTGATTCTGAATGCGCAGCCTGCTGACATGGCATGAGAAAAGCCCACGGTCAGGACTGCACTGACCCTGGCTACCCGCTTAGGTGGGACAAGGAGAAGACATTAGTTGGGCGAGTGAACTGGCCCGGGAAATTTCCGGCAAAGTCTTGACCGACGACGCCGCGCGCGAAGCCGTGGCGACAGACTTCGGCCGCATCGTGGTGCGCAAGCCGCAGGCCGTGGTGCGCCCCGAATCGGCGGAAGACGTATCGCGCGTGGTGAGGTTCGCGGCCCGGCACGGGCTCTCCGTATCGACGCGCGGCGGTGGGCACTCGCAGACAGGGCAGTCGCTCTCAGAGCAAATCGTGCTCGACACAACTTCGCTCGACCAGGTGCGGCGTGTTGAAGAGACCGCGGTGACCACGCAGGCGGGAATCAAATGGAGACAGCTCGTGGAGCACCTCGCAGGGCAGCGCCTCTCACCCCCGGTCTTGACGAATAATCTCGACGTCACGGTGGGCGGGACACTTTCCATGGGCGGATTGGGCGTGGCCTCGTGGCGGCACGGCACGCAGGCAGACAACTGTTTGGAGCTGGAAGTGGTGACCGGAAGCGGGGACATCGTGCGCTGTTCGAGCGAGAAGAATGCAGACCTCTTTGACGCCGTGCGCGCCGGTGCGGGCCAGTTCGGAGTCATCACCGAGGCGGTGCTGAAGGTGCGGCGCCACCGGCCGCGCTTCCGCAGCTTCTACCTGATCTACGACGAGCTGCCCGCTTTGCTCAGCGACCTCGAAACCGTGATGACCGAGGCGCGCTTCGATGACCTGGAATCGTGGTGTACGCCTTGCCCGCAGGGTTTCAAAAAAGTGGCCGGGCAACGCGTACCTTTCGCGCAATGGTTCTTCCCACTGCACGCAACGGTTGAAGTCGAGGACGGCCTCGCCCCCGAGGAGGCGGCGGAAAAGCTGGCCGGACTCAAGTTCTACAAACACGTCCACACGGAGGACGGAGATTTGCTGGAATTTTTCGCCCGCCTCGACAACCTGTTTGCGCTTTGGAAACGCGGAGGGTTTTGGGACTACGCGCATCCCTGGATGGAGTGCGTTCTGCCCTGGCAGTCGACCGCCATGTACATCTCGCAAGTGCTGGCTAACCTGCCCCCGCAGGCGCTGGTGGGCGGGCATATCCTGCTCTGGCCGGCGCGCGGGACAGCCTCATCCGTGCCGCTCTTCATGCGCCCCACAAGCAACTTTCTGATGGGCTTCGGGATTCTGCCTGCCGTGCAAAAGCAATATGTGGAGGAAGTGCTGCCGCATATGAACAGGGCGAGCCAGGCGGCCAGCATGATGGGTGGGAAACGCTATCTTTCCGGTTGGATCAATTTTGACCACGCCGCGTGGAAGGCTCATTACGGCGAGAAGTGGGCGACGGTCGTGGCCGCCAAGCAGAAGTTCGACCCCCAGGGAATCCTGAACCCGGGGTTCGTGAAATATGCGTGAGGAGGGCGGCAGACTACGGCGCTCGCGTAACCACCCCGTCGCCTCCGGCGCTCGCGTAACCACCCCGGCGGTCGGACCGCCACCCCTCCTGAATCAGGAGGGGAGTTCCCCTTTAAAACTCCCCTCCTCAGATGAGGAGGGGTGGCGCGCTGAGCGCCGGGGTGGTGCTGAAAAGATAAAGCGCTGGTGCTGAAAAGATAAAGCGGTGGTGCTGAAAAGATAAAGCGGCTTGTTGCTCTCCGCGGCCCGTAGCGGCTGTTGTCCCATCAAATTCCCTAACTGCCCGCGCTTTTCGCCCCCTGATTTTTCCCTGTGGCGCGGCCGCGTGCATTTAATCAGCATCCGAGCCCAATGTGACACTCGTGCTGCTCGCGCGTCTGGCGCTCCTGGTCAAGGTAGGCGCGAGTGCGGCGGGTCAATTCCTCGAAGTCCACTTTGTGCGCGTCGAATTCCGGGCCGTCCACGCAGGCGAACTTCACCTTGTCGCCCACAGTGACGCGGCAGCCGCCGCACATGCCGGTGCCGTCCACCATGATGGGATTGAGACTGGCCAAAGTGTGCACACCCCACTCGCGTGTCAGCGCCGCCGCCGCGCGCATCATGGGAATGGGTCCAATCACGTGCGCGGCGCCCACCGGAGATGACTGCGCGGACTTCCAGGCGCGCATCAGGTCCACGACCGTGCCGTGCATTCCCGCCGAACCATCGTCAGTCGCCCACTGGACTTCATCACATGCCGTGCGGAGTTCTGCATCAAGGATGATCTGTGCCGTCGAACGCGCTCCGCACAATGCCGTGACGCGATTGCCGGCTTTCCGGAACGCGCGCGCCACGGGCAACAACTCTGCCACGCCCACGCCTCCCGCGATGCAGACCACGTGGCCCACGTTCTCAATCGAGGCGGCTTGGCCCAGAGGACCCAGCAAATCTTCGAAAGCCTCGCCCACCTCGAGCCCAACCGTGACGCGGCTGGTCTTCCCCACCGCCTGCACCACCAAAACGATGCTTCCCTTCTCTGCATCGCCATCCACAATCGTCAGAGGAATGCGCTCACTGTCGGCGCGGGGACGGACAATCACAAATTGGCCGGCCTGCCAGTGGCGCGCGATGCCCGTGGCCTGAACCTCAAACCAGGCTATTTCCGGAGTGATCAGCCGCTTCGCAAGAATGCGATTCTCCACCACGGCGGGTTGGACTTCGCCGGATGTTTCGGCCGTAGCCGCCTCGGTTGCCCCAGTGGCGTCGTGATCCTTCAAAGCGTTATGAATTGCCGCCGCGGCCGCACGCCCATCGCGCATGGCCAGGATCACGGTCGAGCCGCCGCGCACCACGTCCCCACCGGCAAAGACTCGGGCGAAACTCGTCTGCCCCTCAGTGTCGACCACGATTTTGCCGCGGTTGGTCACCAGTTGCGGCGTGGCGCGCTGCACGGTCGGGTTGGCGCTTTGCCCGATGGCCATGACCACCGTATCCACCGGCACTCGATACTCCGAGCCCGGCATGGGTACGGGTGAGGGCCGGCCGGATTCATCGACTTCGCCCAACTGCATGCGGATGCACTCCATCTCGCGCAGGGTTCCCTTCTCGTCGCCAAACAAACGGGTGGGCGCCGCCAGAAATTCAAAGTGCACGCCTTCTTCTTCGGCATGCTCGATCTCCTCCAGGCGCGCGCGCAATTCGGCACGCCCACGCCGGAACAGGATGGTAGTCTCACTGCCCATCCGCCGCGCCCACCGGGCGGCGTCCATGGCGGAGTTCCCACCGCCCACCACCACGGTTCGCCCCCCCACGCGCACCGGAGTGTCGGTTTGCGGAAAGCGAAAGGCCTCCATCAGGTTCAGGCGGGTCAGGAATTCGTTGGCGGTATAGACCCCGATCAGGTTTTCGCCCGGAATGTGCATCAAATGCGGGAGCCCTGCGCCCGTGCCGAGGAATACAGCCTCAAAGCCTTCCGCAAAAAGTTCCTCAACGGAATAAGTCTTCCCCACAATAACGTCTTTGCGGAACTCCACGCCCATGGCGCGCAGCCGGTCAATCTCCTCGTGGATGATTTCGCGGGGCAGGCGGAAATTCGGGATGCCGTAGGCCAACACGCCGCCCAGTTGGTGCAAGGCTTCAAAGACCGTCACGCGGTACCCGTTCCTCACCAGGTCATACGCCGCAATCAAGGAGGCTGGACCGCTGCCGATCAAGGCGACGCGCTTGCCATTCGGGGCGGGTACCTCAGGCGCGGAGGATGACTCCGTCTTCCCGTGGTAATCCGCCGCAAAGCGCTCGAGTGAACCGATCGCCACGGGCTCCAGCTTTTTGCCGAGCAAGCAAACCTTCTCACAGTACAACTCGTGCTGGCACACCCGGCCACAAATCCCCGGGAAGGGACTCTCCTCGCTGATCTTCTGATAGGCCGCTTCGAAATCCCCTTGCGCCATCAATCCGATGAAACTCTTGATGTCGATGTGCAGGGGGCAGGTCTTCATGCAGACGGGGTCCTTACACTGCAAGCAGCGCAGCGCCTCAATCCGGACATGCTCCATCTGGAAGCCCCGGGAGACCTCTTCGCAACCCTTCACCCGCTCTTCGGGTGAACGCACCGGCAACACCTGGCGGGGCGCTTTGGGGTTAAGTCGTACTTTAGGCTTGGGCTTCTCCGCTTGAGAATTGACCTGATTCGGAGTCTGAGGATCCACGCTTTTCCCTCCCTGAAACCGCCTTTTCGCTGCGCGCTAATACCCACCCAGTGCGTAAGTCGGGTGTGGAGCGCGTCTGCGAACGGCAACCTTCGCATCTGTCTAGGCCCGGCGCTCTGTTGGAGCAATTCATATGCCACCCAGACCCCACCCCGAGCCTCCAAAAGTGACAAAGTTGCCGGTTTTAACGTCTCAAAATGAACAAAGTGGCTTATAGGACTTTATGTCATATCTGACGGGTGGTCGTTGCCTTGGTCTTCAATTTGCTCCATACTCCGTCTGGATTTTAGAACGTTCCTCGCGAATAGGGGGTGTTGGAAATGGGTGTCTTAACTGAAACTGTCAAGACTGCGTACGACTCCGCCATGGAGAATTTCGATCTCGCGGCGGAGGCACTGGAACTAGACGAGAGTATTCGTAACATGGTGAAGTATCCGGAACGAATCCTGGAAGTCAATCTGCCCGTTCGGATGGACAACGGCAAGATTCAAAGGTTTGTGGGCTATCGGGTCCAGCACAGCACCTCGCGGGGCCCAGCCAAAGGAGGAATCCGCTATCATCCTGGCGTTACCCTTGATGAAGTGAAAGCCTTGGCCACTTGGATGACTTGGAAGTGCGCTGTGGTCAACATTCCCTTCGGTGGTGGCAAGGGTGGCGTGACTTGCAATCCCAAAGAGATGTCTCTGACTGAAATCGAGCACCTCACTCGGCGTTATGCGAGTGCCATCCTGCCGCTCATTGGCCCGGAGCGAGACATCCCGGCTCCGGATGTCTACACGAACTCGCAGATCATGGCCTGGATCATGGACACTTACAGCATGACCAAGGGCTATCCGGTCTCCGGCGTCGTTACAGGAAAGCCGATTGCTTTAGGCGGCTCTCTGGGGCGAAATGAGGCGACGGGTCGCGGGGTGTACTACACGGTCGTGAGTGCGGCCGAGCACCTCAAGATCCCCGTCAAGGGCGCGAGGGTGGTCGTGCAAGGCTTCGGTAATGCCGGCACCATCGCGGCGCAATTGTTGTTCGACAACGGGGCAAAGGTCATCGCAGCCAATGATTCCCGCGGCTGCGTTCTTAATACCAATGGCATGGATGTCACCAAGCTGATCGCGTTCAAAGAGACGACGGGCAGCGTGGTGGGATTCCCCGGGGCCGAGGCCATCAGCCCGAAGCAATTGTTCGCCCTGGACTGCGAAATCCTGATTCCTGCTGCGCTCGAAAACGCGATTGACGAGCACAATGCCGGGGCTGTGAAAGCCAAGATCGTCGGCGAGGCGGCCAATGGACCGGTCACGCCCGCAGGCGACGCCATTCTGGAGAAAAACGGGATCTTCGTGATCCCTGACATTCTCTGCAATGCCGGTGGCGTGACGGTCTCCTACTTTGAGTGGGTGCAGGACGAACAGCACCTGTTCTGGGAGGCGCAGGATGTTTACAACCGTCTGGAGCGGGTCATGAAGACCAGCTTCGCGGAAGTGTTGAAGATTCACCTGGAGCGCAAGCAGAGTATGCGCACCGCTGCCAACATGTTGGGCATCAGCCGAGTTGCTGAGGCCACCAGGTTGCGCGGACTGTATCCCTGATCGGATGTTTTTGAGCTTGTGGGTCGGGGGCCGACAACTTATCGAGCCCCTGACCTGCAAACCTTACCAAGCCCCTCTTCATCGCAACCCACGATACCCCCGCCACACCGGAGGATTGAGCGCACAATGATCCCTTGGCTGCGAGGCTCTAGTGTCCTGAGTCAGAAGTTCGCTGACAAAGTCTCACTGGGTTCCAGGGCGACCCCCTCACCCGTCCCGCCCCGGCTGATGAAAACGCCGGCGGCGGGCCACCCTCTCCCCCAAGGGGGCGAGGGCAGTAAACTCAAACAAACTCCCCCCTCGCCCCTTTGGGGGAGAGGGGCCGGGGGGAGGGGGTTCTCGAATCATCAGCGAACTTCTGACTCAGGACACTAGTGTGCCTGGAGTTTATTCCCGGCCGTAAATCGGCTGATGCATGACGTTGGTGGATTCAAGTTCGTGCGCCTTTCCACAAGCTGCGCACTTTTCCACGACGATCGGCCACCTGACAAAGGCCAGCGAGCGAGACTGCTTGAGCGTTACCTCAGTCTGGGTATTAGGGCAAATATAAGTCCCCACTTCAAATTCAGAACCTTCAGCGGGCATAAAACCAATCCTCTCTGTGGCGATCGTGGCGAGGCAATCGTGTCCCGGGGTTTTGGGTCGGTGGGTAGTAGGACGCTTTTAAGAATGCTGAGCGATAGGGCGCAAACCACAATGATCGAACCGACCCCTGCGTGAGGGATAACCTCCCCCTGGGAACGCAGTCGAGAGGATGATAGGTGTTCATCCGCGAAAAATCAACTCACGGAGCAATCCGGTGCTGTCCTAATTTCAGATGTAGCGCTGGCTTCCAGCCGGCGCCACGTTCAAGTTAGGAGCGCTCCCGGGAGGTATGGGGGTTACTTAGTAACTTGCAGCGTCAGCTTCGTTTGCGCTTGTGGTCCTCCATTGCTTTTCGCCGTCACAGTGAGGCTTGAGTTCCCAATTTTCGTTTTTGAGCTGACGGTTACCTTCAGGGTCGAACTGCCCGGGCTTCCCGGCGCCACATTCACACTGGTTGGAGTGAAGCTGGCGGTGGCGCCGCCAGGCAGGCCGCTGGCTGTGAGCGTGACGGGGCCCAGGAAACCGCTCGAGCTAGTCACCTTGATGGTAGTCGTGACGGACGGGCTGGTTGAGCGGCTGACCTTGATGGAGGCGGGACTCGCCGTCACGGAGAGCGCGCCACCCAGCTTAACGGTCAGCGTGAATGTTGCCGAGTGCGTAAGCGTTCCGCTTGAGCCCGTAACCGTCAACGGGTAAACTCCCGCCGCGACGGCGGTGGCGGTCAGCGTCAACGTAGAACTGCCGGAGCCCGTGACCGTGGCCGGGCTGAAGCCAGTCGTCAAACCCGCCGGCGCCCCGGTTACGCTGAAGGTGACAATTCCATTAAAACCGTTGAGTGGAGTTACGGTGGCTTTCGTTGTGGTGCCCAGACCCTGGTTCACGGAGGCGCTGGTCGGCGAGACCCCGATTGTGAAATTCGTAACGGTGATACTGACACTCGAGGAAGTGCCGGTGTTCCCGGCAAAGTCTGTAGCTTTGGCAGTAAGCGTATGCGCTCCGGGTGTGACGCTGGAAGTATCCCAGTTGATCGTATAGGGGGAGCCTGAGGTAGCGGTGCCGAGCAAGGTCGTGGTATCCAGATAGAAGTCGACTTCTTTGACGCCGCTGCCGCCGGGGTCATCCGAGGCGTTCGCGCTAATCGCGGTGGTGCCGAACACGCTCGCGCCATTACCGGGACTGGTAATCGAGACCGTGGGCGGCGTGGTATCACCTCCCCCCACCGGGGTGGCCACCGTATACACCGAGATAATGTCGACGTACCCGCTGTTATCCTGAACTTCCAGCTCATTCCAATAGGCGCCCGGAGTGGTATATGTGCAACTGCCTTTCGGGCTGGTCGATCCAGTGGCAAACCCCGTCCCTCCGCAAATGAAGTAGTAATACGAAATGGTGCCATCCGGGTCCGTGCTTCCACTCATGTCGAAGTTCACGGTCAAAGGGACCGGACCACTCAACTTGTCCACCGTGGCCGCGGCGATAGGCGGGGTGCCGGTGGCTCCTCCCACCGAAACTACGGCGGTGGGGCGGGTGGAAAGATTCAATTCCTGGTCGATGGCTTGAACCCCGATTCGATAGACCCCGGCGCTGCTGAAGGTAATGGAGGACGACGAACCTGTAAAACAGCACCAGCCGCTGGCGCCATACAACCCTGAGGCCCACATGTCCCACGGTAAGGGGCCGCCCTTGGAATCAGTGACCGGGAAGTTCACGGTGACATTGCCCCCGACAGCGATGCTGTTCGAGGAAAGCGTGAGGCTCCCTGAGGGTGGCGATCCGGGGTTAGTCTCGGGAGACACCGTGACAAAAGCCTGCCCGCTCGCTCCACCGCCTCGCCCGTCGGCCACGGAGGCGCCGTAGGGTACCGTGGCGGTCCGATCTATATAAGGAGCATTGAACGAGGCTCCTGAACCGGACGGTGCGGGAAAGATGTTCCCCAACATCCAACCGAACAGCCATTGCGTGCCCGTGCTCGTTGACTTGCCCCAGGCATAACGAAGTGGATCGCCGTCCGGGTCGCTCCCGGTGGCGGTCAGACTCACTGCCTCGCTCGCGGAAGCAAAAACATTCGGGCCCATGGTCAAGGTGGGGAAATTGTTCAGATGAGGATTGGTCAGAAATGAAGTATTGGTGATGGCCTTATAGAAATTCAGGCGGCCGCCCGTGGACGTGCTCATGGCCAATGGATCCGTCAGGGTGTCGTAACTTCCGGGATCCAGGATTTCGTCGCGCGCCAGGTCTGCCGTGAGCGTGGGATTGCGATGCAAGAGCGCCGCAACGACCCCGGAGACATGGGGTGTGGCCATGGAGGTGCCAGACAATAATGTGTAGCCACTGGGATCGCACAGCGTGCAGCTCCCCGTGGGCACGGTGGAGAGCGTGTTCACACCCGGCGCGGCGATATCCACGCTGGCCAGCCCGTAGTTGGTGAAGTAGGCGCCCAAGTCATTCGAGTCGGACGCCAGCACGGAGATGATGCCCCGGTTGTCGTAGGCTGCCGGGTACATGGGGGAGAAGTCCGCGTTCACCGCGCTATTGCCGGCGGCGCAGACGTTTACGATGCCCAAGGCTTCGACCGCCGACATGGCGTCCTTGAGCGACTGGTCAAAACCACCGCCCCCCCAGGAGTTGCTGGTTACCCGGATGTTCACTCCGGAACTCTTGAGCTGGGCCACCAGATTAAAGGCCAGCACCGCGTCCGAGATATAGCCGCTTCCATTCGAATCCAGAAACTTCAGGGAGAGCAATTTGACCGCCCAGTTGATTCCGGCGATACCCACGCCATTGTTGCCCACTGCGCTGATCGTACCTGCCACATGTGTGCCGTGCCCGAAATCATCCAAGCCACCCGCCACGCAGGATCCGCCGATGCAGGTGTAGCCGACCACCGCAGAGGCCACGGTGTAAATATTGGCTGCCAAGTCCGGGTGAGTGTAATCGATGCCGGTGTCGATGATGGCGACCACCACATCACTCGAGTTGGTCTGGAGGTCCCAGGCCGCCGGGGCGGCAATTTTCACCATATCCCATTGTTGGGCCCAGAGCGTGTCATTAGGAATGGTGTTGATGGCCTCGACCCGAAAGTCTTCCTCGGCGTAAACCACGTTGGGATTGGCCCGGTAGTGCGCAAGGACTTTCTCGACCGAGAGGCCGGGCGGGTTATCGACGCGATACACATTGGCATGCCCGCCGAGGTGTATTGCCGCCGGGGAACCCGGCATGAAATCGGTCCCGTTACGGAAACGAACCAGGACGCGCGAAGGGTGAAAGGCAGCCTTGGCAGGGTCAAGCGAAGTGGTTGCCTTGGCGCCCTGGGGAGTTGCCGTGACTTTTACCGATGCGACTTGGGGAACCTGTGCCTGTAACAGCAGGGGTGCGACGATAAGCATCATTAGTGGCACGAGAAAAAGAGCGGACAACCGCGGGCGGTTCTGAGAAGCTCTGCGGGTAAACGGGAAGCTCATTTGGGACCTCCTCCTGCGCACAGCGGTCAGCACCTTCGCTCGGCTTGGACGACGATGGTGCCGATTATCCAAAGTTTCGATTTGTGACTACCTGATGAAAAGTAAGGTACACCTAGCAACTTGGAAACGCAACGGTCCTGAGTCCCGTTTGTTCAATATTTGGCGAGGGTACGCAATCATAACGGCATACATGCTTACACGTCCCTTCGGGACATCGCAGACCCCGACGGACGGGAATCTGGATGCTGTCCTAATTTCAGATGTAGCGCTGGCTTCCAGCCGGCATTGAGCCCCGATGCATCGGGGCGTTACGTTTAAATTAGGACAGCACCGGAATCTGCGCCAGCCTGCCAACGGTCAACTATTGTGATAGAATTCGGGCATCAGGAGGGGGTGGGGCTGGGAGCTAGCCTGGGCCCTGGTCCTTTTGATCAGACTGTCAACTCTGGAGGAAAATGTTATGACCAAGGATGAAATGTCAGGAATCAGCCGGCGGGGATTTCTTACTGCCGTTACCGCGGCCGCCTCAGCTCCCCTGTTAGCGGGCGCGGCTGCTCCGCGCCTGGCCATCAACGGCGGAACACCCGTCCGTGCCACGCCCCTGACCACGAATTACGAAGGGGCTAATTTCATTGGCGCTGAGGAAAAACGGGAATTGGATGAAGCCGTTGAGACCCGGAGTTTGTTCCGCTTCTACGGGTTCAGCCAGCCGCAAAAGGCCAAGACCTTCGAAGAGGAATTTGCCAAATTCATGGGCGTCAAGTATGCGCTGGGGGTGACTTCCGGAACCGCCGCGCTGCACGTCGCCATTAACGCTCTGGGCGTGGGACCGGGCGACGAGGTCATCCTACCCGCCGAAACGTGGCACTCCGATTACAACGTGATCATCATGACCGGGGCCTTGCCCGTGTTCTGCGAAATTGACGAGACCTTCGCCATGGATCCCGAAGACCTGAAAAGGAAGATCACTCCCCAGACCAAAGTGGTCATCCCATCGCACCTTTCCGGCACCGTGGCGAATATCGACAAAATCCTGGCCATCGCGCGCGAGCATAACCTGAAGGTGCTGGAAGATTCAGCGGAGGCCATTGGGGCAAGTTACAAGGGCAAACACACCGGCACCATGGGGGACATCGGAATCTTCAGTTTCCAAACCGCCAAAATGATGACCTCCGGAGAAGGCGGCTGCGTCATCACCAATGATAAAGCGCTCTACGAACGAGCCATCCGGTTCCACGATCTGGGAGGGGTGAGGCCCACGTTCCGGCCCGCCCTGGGCATGAGCGAACACCGACGCGGCGACGGTAAGCCGGAAACGCTGGTCGGTCTCAACTACCGCATGAATGAAGAGACGGGGGCGGTTCTGTGCGCCCAAGTTCGCAAGCTTGAAACCGCGATCGCCAACCATCGACGCATGCACCAATACGTGACCGAAAAAATCAAGGATCTCCCCGGCCTCAAGCTGCGGCCCAGCAACAATCCGGGAGGAGACCTCAACATCAGCCTTGATCTGCTGCTGCCCACCACCGAATTACGTGACCAATTCATCAAAGCCATGAAGGCTGAAAACGTACCGATGGATGTCGGGATCCTGGGCACGATTAATCTGCCCACCATGGGTTACATCGCTGACAAGGTAGCACCCCATCCGCAATGGCCGTCGTTCAATACCCCCAGGGGAAAGGCCATGCAATATGGGGCTGAGTGTTGCCCGCGAGCGCTCGAACGTGAAGGCCCGTTATGCCAGCCTGTATATCGGTCCGAAATGGAGCGACGCCGACCTGGACGACGTCGTCAAGGCTGTGACCAAGGTTCACGAGGGACTGATCAGCTAGGCGAGCCTCGGAGGAAGGCAAACGGCAGGCTGGGTCTGTGCCAGCCTGCCTGTCTTGTCGCGCGGTCGCCCACCTTTGGGGTCCGCGGCACTTCGTATGAAACACCCGCCTCCCCCCAATACGGGCGGCCGATTTCCACGACACATCCGATCAAATGGCACAGGAAGAACCGCGGACCTCAACAACGGAGGTCCGCGCTACACTTGCTTGGTTTGAAACACCCGCACCCCCCCCCAATATGGGCGGCCGATTTCCACGACACATCCGATCAAATGGCACAGGAAGAACCGCGGACCTCAACAGCGGAGGTCCGCGCTACACTTGCTATGCTTGGGGGGATTCGTAAGCGAGAATCTGGGGTGGTTACGCTTGTGAGTTCAGGACGAGAGTTTTTCCCCCAGGATTTCAGTCCACCCACACGACCTCAGACCACCCCGTCGCTCGGCCCCGATGATCAATTTGGAAAGAACGCGCTATCGGGGCTCGGCGCGCCACCCCTCCTCATCTGAGGAGGGGAGCGGTCAATAACGTGCATCCTATCCTTTTAGGATAGAATCAAACGACCATGAGGGAGCACAATTCCCAGTGGGGTGAAGGGACTATGTACAGGTCACAACTCCGATTTGCGATTCTGATCATTGCGGGGGGCTTGTTTCTCGGAGCTTGTAACACTTTCAAGATGTTGTAGTTGAGCGACGACAAGGCCATTACCACCGGCATCCAGGCCAAGCTTTTTGGTGATCCTATCCTGAAGACGCGCGACATTCGTGTTGAGTCGCAGCGCGGGATCGTCACGTTAACGGGGACGGTAGGGACGGACCTGGAAAGGGCTGCCGTGGAGCGGATTGCCACGCAAGAAGAAGGCGTGAAGAGCGTGCTGAACATGCTGGCGCTCAGCTCTCAAACCGCCGCTCCGGTGGCTGAACCGGCGCAAACCGCGGAGACTCCGCAAATCCCGCCTGCAGCGCCGGAAACTGTGGCCCAAGCACCCGCCCCGGCGCAATCTCGACCCGCACGACATCCCAGAACCGCCCGTACCCAGGAAGTGGCTACCCCCCAACCTGCTGCTTACGCGGACGCCCAAACTCCTGAAGCCCCGGTTAACCCTGTCGCACAGCCTAATCCGCCGGCGGCCCCGGCGCCACCTCCGCAACCGCCGGCTCCTAAACCAGTCGAAAACGTGTCGATACCGTCCGGAACGGTGGTGACCATTCGCATGATCGATGGGATTGACTCCAGCCGCAACCGGCCGGGTGATGTGTTCACCGCCAGCCTGGATGCGCCCATCGTGGTGGGTGACCGCGTGGTGGTTGCGCGCGGCGCGGATGCCCGCGTGCGCCTGGTCAATGCCAAGAGCGCGGGTCACATGGAGGGCCAGTCCGAACTGCAACTGGAATTGACGGGCCTGACGATTAACGGCACCTTCTACAACACGGAGAGCGGGTACTACGAGCAGCACGGAGCCTCACGCGGCAAGCGCACTGCGGAAACCGTGGGCGGCGGCGCGGTGCTGGGCGCGCTCGTGGGCGGACTGCTGGGCCGTGGTAAAGGCGCGGCCATCGGCTCCGCCGTGGGCGCGGGCACCGGCGCCGGCGTACAAGTGGCCACCAAAGGTCAGCAGGTCAAGGTGCCATCCGAAACCAAAATCGACTTTACGCTCAAGAGCCCTGTCTCGGTGCCTATGAACGGCGGGTAGTGATTGCCTGACACGTTAGGCGGGATTTCTTACGAGGGATTATAGGGACGGGGGTTCGGCCCCAGCGCTCTCCTCACCAATCAGAATTGCGACTTAGCCCTCTCTCCTCGGAAAGAGCGGAGCCCCATTTCTCACTACCGCCATGGGCTAAATGATGACGGGCGGTTTGCGAGCCAAAAATCATCGGCGCGCTACGGTCCCGCATTCTTCGGGGCGCCCAGGGCGTCCAACTGGCCGGTCATCTCTTCAGGGGGCTCGCCGCTCGACATGCCTTGCGCCACAATGAGCCGGCGTGCTTCACCTCGCAGGGCCGGCCATTTCGATCCGAAGAAGAACGATCCGGCAATGCAGGTGGCTCCCCCTATGGCCACGGTGAGGGGAGCACCCACCCGATTGGCGATAGCGCCCGCCAGCAATGCACCAAACGGCGCCATGCCCATGAACATCATCGAGTAGACAGACATCACCCGGCCGCGCAGGGCGTCAGGCACCATGGTTTGGATAAGAGTGTTGGAGCTCGACATCTGCAACAGCATTGAGAAGCCCGCCGGCAGCAGTAGCACCACGGAAAGCCAAAAGGTATGCGAGAAGGAGAACAGGATCAGGCTGGCGCCAAAGCCCGTGGAGGCGAAGATGATCCAGCGGCCCAGACCATGCACCTCGCGCCGCGCGGCCATCACCAGGGTAGCGGCCAGGGCGCCCACACCCGTTGCTCCCATCAGCAGGCCCAGCCCGCGCGCGCCGCCGTGCAGGATCTGGTCCGCGAAGATGGGCATCAGAACGGCATAAGGCATGCCCGTCACGCTGACCAGGCCGAGCAGAAGCAGCAAGGCACGAATGGGCCCCGTGTGCAAAACAAAACGGAACCCTTCGAGGACGCTTTCGAGGCCGGAGGCCACGCGGCGGGCGCGCTCGCGCGGCGTGACCACCATGAGCAGCAGGCCGATGATCACCGCGATGTAGCTAACGCCGTTGGCAAAGAAACACCAACCTTCCCCAATCGCCGCCACCGTCACGCCGGCCACCGCGGGACCCAGAATGCGCGCGCCGTTGAACATGGCGGAATTGAGCGCGATGGCGTTGATCAAATCTTCCGAGCTCACCATCTCAACGATAAACGCCTGGCGGGCGGGAATATCGAAAGCGTTCACGACGCCCAGCAAACTGGCCAGCACCATGATCTGCCAGACCTGGATGTGCCGAAGCAGGGTCAAGGCGGAAAGGATGAAGGCCAGGATCATGGCGGAGGCTTGCGTGGCAATGACAATGCGGTGGCGGCTGTGACGGTCAGCAAAAACTCCGCCTAACGGTGCGAAGAGGAAAACCGGAATCTGCCCCGCGAATCCTACCAGGCCCAGCAGCAACGACGACCCCGTGAGCCTGTAAACAAGCCACGATTGTGCTATGGCCTGCATCCAGGTGCCAATCAGCGAAATGATCTGGCCGCTGAAGAACAGGCGGTAATTGCGGTGCCGCAGCGCGCGGATCATCATGGGCAGGCGCGCCGCAGGTTGAGGTGAGGATTGTGCTGTGCTCGGAGCCGCCATCGACAATCAGTAAGACCAAACCAGGTTGAAGAACCCCAATCCATCATAGCACTCTCTCACGGCTAATCCGCTTGAACCTCCACCGGCAAGAAGGGGGGACTGCGATCCTGCGGCGCAGGGCGAATTACCATACCGAAAAGCCAAGTGCAGGGCAGCCCGGAAGCCCCTAAATAGCCAGCGGCCCGCTCTTTTCTTGTTTTGCCCGTTGGGGTGTGCTACGGTCATGGCTTGGGTGAAGCGCGCGGCAGGCGGGGCGCGACTTCATACAAGTTAACAGAGTAGTTAAGCTGAGGTCAGGTATCAATAATCTTGGCCCTCGGCGAAATGCGCAAGATGGAAGTTCGATTCCCCAGTGACGAGCGCCCACCGGCTTGGAAGATTGCCCTCCTTCAGTATGCCATTGCTGCAAGCTTCCTGGGCTTGCTGATGGGGTATTGGCGACTGCAGATCGGTCATCACCAGGAATATGAGGACCTGGCGGAGCGCAACCGCATTCGCAATCTGCCCATCATCGCCCCACGCGGGCGCATACTGGACCGCCAGGGCCGCGTGTTGGCAGACAACTTCCCCGCCTTCAGCGTGCTGCTGATGCGCGAATCGTCGGCCACGCTCGCGCCGGACCGCGTGGCAGGAATCGCGCGCGGCCTGCAAGTTGACCCCGTCGATCTCCAGCACGTCGTGGAGCGCTCCGCGAAATTGCCACGCTTCCAGCCCCTGCTTCTGAAACAATCCGCCACGCTCGAGGACATTGCTTTCGTCGAATCCCACCGCTTGGAGTATCCCGAACTCGACCTCATCCAGGTCCAACAGCGACTCTATCCCAAGCATGAGGTGGCGGCCGCCATGCTGGGATACGTGGGTGAAGTTTCTGAGGAGATGATCGCCAAACCCGGCTCCACCTACCGGCCTGGCGACGTGGTGGGCAAGTTCGGCATTGAGGGCGAATACAATCAGATTCTCTCCGGCCACGACGGCATGCGGCGCGTGGTGGTGAACAGCCGCGGGCAGGAAATGGGCTCGCTGACCACCATCAATGCGCTGCCGGGAAACGACCTGCGCCTCACCATCGACCTCGACTTGCAGATGGCGGCGGAGGCCTCCCTGGGCGAGCAGGCGGGCGCCGTAGTGGCGCTTGACCCGCGCACCGGTGAAGTGCTGGCCATGGTCAGCCACCCGTCGTTCGACCCCAATAATTTTGCCCAGCGCATCGACCCGAAGGAGTGGGACCAGCTCACCCACGACCCCATGAAGCCGCTCATGAACAAGGCCATCCAGGCGCAACTCGCGCCCGGCTCAACGTTCAAGATCGTTATGGCCGCGGCGGCGCTGGAGACTGGCACGATCAAACCCGACTACACGGTGCAATGTGCGGGCTCGGTTACCATCTACGGCCACCTCTACCACGATTGGGTGTTTGAGAAACACCGCGGGCACGGCACGGTGGACCTGCACCGCGCCATCCGTGAGTCCTGTGACGTTTTCTTCTACACCATGGGAAAGCTGCTGGGAATCGAGAAGATTGATTTCTTCGCCACCCGCCTGGGCTTGGGGGAGCGGACCGGCATCGATCTACCTGGCGAGGCTGCGGGGCTGATTCCCACGCCTGCCTGGGTCGAGAGGGTGTTCAAGCACAAATGGTATGCCGGCGAAACGATTTCCGTGGCGATTGGCCAAGGCGCCGTTTCCGTCACGCCGCTGCAGTTGGCCCATACGATTGGGGGGATTGCGATGGGCGGAGGCTTCCAGCGGCCGCATTTGGCGTTTCGAGACCAGTTGTTGGCCATCGGGGCCGATCCCCCGGAAAAACCTGCTTACGACTTCCCCCTCAGTGCGGAAACTGTGGCGGCGGTCAAGTCGGGAATGTGGGGGGTGGTGAATGAAGACGGCGGAACCGGCGCGGCGGCCCGCTGTCCCGAAGTCGAGATCGCGGGCAAGACCGGCACGGCGCAGGTGGTCAGCGCAGAACTGCAAGCCTCCGCGAAGAATGCAGAATTCAACAATAACGCGTGGTTCGTGGGCTATGCACCGCCCGACAGGCCGGAAATCGTGGTCGCGGCCCTTGTCCTCAAGGGCGGACACTCGACCGTGGCAGTGCCCATTGCGAGGGATGTCATCAAGACGTATTTTGATAAGAAGCAGGGGCCGAAACCTCCCGGCAACCAGATGGAGACCCAGGTGCGGGTGCTCAGCCAGTTAAGGCCAAGTCAAGTACCGCAGCAGGCAAACCCTGGCCCGGGACGGTGAGGGAAGGATTGAGAATTGAGTAGACCCTTTCGATTTCGCGATATTGACTGGTTCCTGTTGCTTCTGGCACTCGCCTTAGCTGTCATCGGCGTCATCGAAATTTATAGCACCACCCTCCACTCCCCTCTTGCGGGCCAGTACAAGAAGCAGATTTACTGGATCGTTTTGAGTTGTATCCTGGCGCTAGTGGCAAGCCGGTTTGATTACCACATGGTTCTGGAGCAAACCCCGTGGCTCTACGGTATTTCTGTTCTGACGCTGGCAGGGCTGCTAGTCGCGGGCCACTCCATTGCCGGCGCCCGGCGGTGGCTGATACTGGGCGGTGGTTTGACTTTCCAAGTGTCAGAAATCGCCAAGTTGATTATAATATTATTGGTGGCTGCGTATTTCGCCGACCGGCGGACGAAGACAGTCACGTGGGGAGATTTGTTTAAACTGGGGATTTTAGCCGGATTACCGGCTGTCCTGGTGGCTTTGGAGCCCGATCTGGGTACAGCATTGACATTCGTTCCAATCGTTGCCGCGGGTGTGCTCTTTGCTGGAATACGCTGGCAGCAGATTGCGGTCTTGTGCCTGGCGGGAATCCTTGCCTTGCCGGTGGGGTGGCACTTTCTCAGACCCTACCAGCGTGAGCGGTTAATGACTTTCACACACCCTGCGCAAAACACCCAAAGCCACAGTTACCAGGTGACCCAAACCAAGATTGCGATCGGGTCAGGCGGCTTTTGGGGAAAGGGCATGGGCAATGGGACGCAGGGCCGGCTGGGATTTATCCCTGTCTCCCACGCCGATTCAATTTTCGCCGCCTTTGCCGAAGAACAGGGATTTGTGGGTACTCTGATAGTGCTGTTGTTGTACTTCGTCTTGCTCCTGCGTCTGCTGGATGGATCGCAGATGGCGGCCGACCGGGCAGGAGTCTTCCTGCTGGTAGGCTTGGCGTCGGTTTTGTTTTTCCAAGTTGTCATCAACACCGGGATGATGATCGGGGTGTTCCCGATCACCGGCATCCCCTTGCCGCTCATGAGTCAGGGCGGCTCATCCTTGCTCTTCACCTTCCTGGGCTTGGGGCTGGCCATGAGTGTGAGGGCGAGGCGATTTGTGAATTGAGCGCAGCCCTTTAGCCGCGGGACCAGGGGCCGCATCTCCTGGTCAGGCGGCCCTGTTACGAAAGCGGTTCACTGGCCAGTCTTGGTCCGCGAATCGCCGAGCAGGTGGAATCAGAAAGTTCGTGTCTGAAGGCGCGGGCTTCGGACCACCTGAATAATCTTTATCCGGTCGGCGCCTTAGTGATTCGTTACCTTCGGACGCTCGGCTGGTCCGGACGCGAGAGGTTGATCCCCGCCATGACGGGTTGATTCCCCGGCGTTCGGGAAAAAGGAGTTTCCATGCCCAAGGAGATGTACATAGCCTCGTCTCCCCACGAGACGAAGGTCGCCGTGTTGGAAGACGACCAACTAGTTGAGGTCCACTTTGAACGGGATACCGATGTGGGCTTGGTGGGTGGCATTTACAAGGGTCGGGTCAGCCGCGTGCTGCCCGGCATGCAGTCCGCGTTCGTGGATATCGGCCTCGACCGTGATGCCTTCCTTTACGTGACCGACTTTTTCTACGAGGACCAGGAAGAGTACGACAAGGTCTTCGAGGAAGCGGAAGCTCGCGCTACCAAGCTGACGACGCAGGAAAGCCAAGCCAGTACCCCGGCAGAGGCGCCCGGCCTGCCAGTGATAACGGAACCCACTCCGCCTCCACCGGTGGAAGTTGTCACGCCGCCAGTCAGGGAGACCATAAGGGCTGTCGCGCCGCCGATGCCTGCACCCGTACAAGAGATTCCTCCCGCTGCGGCACCGGGACCGCCTGCGCCACCTGCTCCCAGGGGTGATTCCCGCGACCGGCAACCCTTTGACCAGCGGCGGGGTCGCCGTCGCCGCCATCGGGGCCGTCCGGGCTTCAGTGAAAACCGTTTTCCCGAGCGCAAGTTTACGCCGCCACCGCAAGCCGCTGAAACCCCGCACACTTTCGAGATTCTGCCCGGTGAGTCCTTGGCCAAGTACCGCCATGCCCAACCAGCAGCCTCTGAAGGATTCGAAACAGGACCTTCGGAGGGCGCCCCTCTCGAGGAATTCGTAGCGCAGACCCCTGAACCCCTCGAAGGCGAGAGATTTACACCTGCAGGCAGCGAGGAAGTTACCGCAGAGGGGGTCGCCGCTACGACGGACGTGCCTGTCCAAGAACCTGTCCCCGCGGAAGCTGCCGTAGCGACGAGTGGTTATGAACCCGGGCCAGAGCCGGTTGCCGCTGAGTCCTACGCGGTGGTCGCCGAGCCTACCGCAGCATTTGCGGTCAGTCCGATCGATTCCGCGACAGCTCCTCCCGTGGAGGACACCGCCGCGTTCCCAGAGGCACCCGTGGTTGCGGAGGTTCTATCATCCGAAGTGCCCCAGCAGGAACCAGCATCGGCGCCACAATCCTCGCTTGAACCCCCGGTGCACACGCTGGAGCCGACGCCGGTGGCCGAATTCTCTCCACCTTATCCCCCGGTTGAAGAAACTGAGACCGGGAGCACGGGTGAGACACCTTACGAGGCCACTCCCGAGGGCGCGCCTCAAGCTGAGCCATACGCCGCGGAGTCTGGTGACGTTGAAGCTGAGGCGGGTCAGTATGAGGCTCAGGAGGGCGCAGAGGAAATGGGAGCGGGAGCTGAAGGAGATTTTCCCGCGGAGGCTCAGCCGTTTGCTGGAGCCGGAGAGTCGCCCGTAACGCACGAAACTGCGCCCGGTGGACCTACGACTGGCGAGGCCCCTGCCGCCTCTGGCGATCGTACCTACACTTTGCGTGAGCCCCACCAGCGACCGCGCTTCGCCCCACGCCGCCGGCGCGGCCGGCGCGGCGGTCCCGGGGGCGGTGGCCCCGCGGGTGGCGGCCAGCGCCGTCCCGAGAATCGCCCGGAACCTTCGCGCCCGGGAAACCATCAGCCCGTGCAGATTTCTGAACTCCTCAAGGAAGGCCAGGAAATCGTGGTGCAGATTGCCAAGGAGCCTCTGGGCACGAAGGGCGCGCGCATCACATCGCACGTTGCGCTTCCGGGACGCTACCTTGTCTACATGCCGACCATCGACCACATCGGCGTCTCGCGCAAAATCTCCACGGAGGAAGAACGGCTGCGGCTGCGCAACATCATCCTGGAAAACAAAGGCCCGCTCACGGGAGGCTTCATTGTCCGCACCGCCGGGCAAGGCCGTTCCGAAGATGAATTCAAGGCCGACCTGAAGTTCCTCGGTACGCTCTGGAACGAAATCCGGTCCAAATCGGAACGCCTGAAGGCGCCGGCGCTGCTGCATCGCGACCTCGACCTGGTCCAACGCCTGCTGCGCGACCTGCTGACTCCCGATTTCAAGTCGGTGCGTGTGGACAGTGAAATCGACTACGAGCGCGTGCTGGATTTCGTGAATCGCTGCCAGCCGGCGCTGATTGGCAAGGTCAAGCTCTACACCCGGGATACGCCGCTGTTCGAAGAGTTCGGAATTCAGACGGAATTGGAGAAGGCGCTCAAGCCCAAGGTCTGGCTCAAGTCCGGTGGCTACATCGTGATCAACCAGACGGAGGCGCTGGTGGCCGTGGACGTCAACACCGGCAAGTACGTGGGCAAAACTAATCGCCTGGAAGACACCATCGTCAAGACCAATGTTGATGCGGTCAACGAGATCGTGCGACAGGTGCGCTTGCGAGACCTGGGTGGCATCATTGTGATCGACTTCATCGATATGGACGAGCGCAAGAATCGCGCCAAGGTGGTGCAGGCGCTGGAAGAGGCCCTGCGCTCCGACCGCGCGCCCACCAAGGTCATCTCCTTCCACGATTTTGGTCTGGTAGCCGTCACCCGCAAGCGCGTCAAGCAATCGCTGGAACGCACGCTCTGCGAGCCCTGCAATTATTGCAGTGGTTCCGGCTGGATCAAGTCCGTCAATACCGTCTGCAACGAGATCCTGGCGGAAGCCCGCAAAATGGCGAAGGGAATCGACGGCGACGTGCTTACCTTGCGCGTCAATCCGGAAGTGGCCAAGGCGCTTAAATCGCGCGAGGGGAGCCTCGTCTCCGAACTCGAATCGCTCACCAAGAAAGATATCATCATCAAGAGCGATCCCTCCGTCCACCAGGAACGGTTTGAGATTTACTAGTGGCGATAACGGGCAGATCGCGCTGACCGGATAAATTGCGGCAGTAAGATTCTACCGGCCACGGAGGTTCCTGTTGAAACATGCCCCTGGATTTCTAAAGCTCGTGGATGACGCCAAGACGCGCATTCGTCAAACCAACGTTCAGGAAGTCAAGCAACGGCTTGACGCCAAAGACCAGTTCACACTCATTGATGTTCGCGAGGAGAGTGAATGGGCCAAGGGCCACCTGCTCGGCGCCGTTCATATCTGCAAAGGCATCATCGAGCGCGATATTGAGAATGCCGTGCCGGGCAAGGCAACCCCGATCGTGCTCTATTGCGGCGGGGGCTACCGGTCCGCGCTGGTGGCCGACAATCTGCAAAAAATGGGCTATACGGACGTCATCTCGATGGACGGCGGATGGCGAGGTTGGCAGGAGGCGGGTTACCCCACGGTGAAAGATTGAACTAGCGTAACCGGGCCCCGCAGTTTCGAGCCCTCCGCACGGGCGGAATCAAAGTCAGAGCATGGTGCGGAGCCCGCGAAAGTCTTCCAGCAGGCTCGCAAGATGAGTGGGATCAAAGTCCATCGCGAAGGCGATCTGATTCTTGAGCGACCGCCGGGCGCGCCCTCCCCAATGCACTTTGCCTAATTCCCCTACAACCTCCACGTGTCCCGCGGAATCCGCCACACGCACCCCAAGATGGAATTTTTCAGGGCTCATGCTGGCAAGCTCTGCCGCACCCGAGCGCGATTCCTGAAGGCGCTGCAGATCCAAAAGAAACCGCTCGAATTCCACCTGGCTCACCCAAACCGTCTCGTTGCGCCCCGTGAATTGCGCGACGTGGACCTCAACGTCCAGTCGCAGGTCACCCGCGCCGGGGATTCCCTCAGGAATTGTTTCCGCCAGCTTCAGGTCGAGCGACGAGTATTCATCCGAAATCTGCACTAGAGCTCCCCTTCCTATTTCTTAAAGAGCTTTTCGAGGTGCCCCAAGGGCCGATCGACGTTGAAATAAAGAATCACTTGCAAGTGGGTCTCGGGATTGACGGCTTCCAGCCGGTCATACTGATGGCCGTCTTCTCCCACCAGGCTCTGCTTTCCGGGCTGCAATCCCATTTGCCCCAGGATGACATACTCCTCCGAAGTTGAAATCACTCCGCATCTACCACGCAGCGGAACCCTACGGCGGCGGAGCGGTCCAGGCTGGGACCGATGAGCAGATATTTCCCGTGCTCATTCAACTTGTAGGCCTGCGGGAAATACCAGCTTGAGCCCTGCGGCTGATAATAGCTTCCGCCCCGCAGGATGCCCGCGCGCGTGTGCTCGTCGGTGAATTCTTCTGTCCATTGCCAGACATTGCCGACCAGGTCTATCACTCCAAAGGGGCTTTCCCCCTTAGGGTAAGCGTCCACGTCGGAGGGAGCGCGCATCACGCGGCGCGTTTCCGCCGGGGGCACGGCGGAGGCGTTCCACTCGTTGCCCCATGGGTACAGGCGGCCGTCAGTTCCCTGGGCGGCGTATTGCCACTCCCACTCATGCGGCAGGCGCTTGCCCGCCCACGCGGCGTAGGCGCGCGCGTCTTCGAGCCCAACCCAGGTGACTGGTTTCTTCGCCCCGCCCTCCGGATACATCTGGTTTTTCCAGTCGCGCAGGAAGTTGCGTTCGTCCTTGGGGCGGTAGTGCGTGGCGGCGAGGAACTTCTTGAACTCCGCGTTGGTCACTGGAAACTTGTCGATATAGAACGGCCTCATATCGAGCGCCTTCGCATGGTTCCGCCGCGGGGCGTCTTCCCAGGGGTATTGCACGTCGACGCCGATATCGTTCTCACCTTCGATTTCGATGCCCGATACGCGAAAATCAAACTTTCCGGCCGGAATTCGCACCATTCCCGCAGGCGCTGTGGAGGCGGGTTTCGTCGCGGCGATTTCCACAAGTTGTTGCGGCAAGAATTTCCATTCGTGGGAAAAATCCTGTAAGCGCTTCTGGGAAAGCTCGCTCATGCGCGCCAGCAGCTTGTGCAATGACTCGTCCGGCTCACTGGTCAGTGCGAGCACGGCTCCGTAACCGTGCGCCTCCACCTCGAAGCTCAGCGTGGCAGTGCTTCCCTGAATATCCGCCTTCAACTCGACGCCATGCCACAAGTCGTAGTAGCGTGTGCCCGGCGCGTGCGGGACTTCCATCTGCCGGCCCGGCATGTCATATTCATTGCGATTGACGATCGTCCACAGGATCCGACCCTTTCCGGGAAACTTGCTCGCGAAAACACCATATTGCAGTGTGGGTGTGTGCGGCTCCCAATCCGTGCTGACCAGCACCGGAGCCATGGCGCGCTCGATAGTCGCAATTCTCCGCAAGGCTTCAGCATCGCGTGGCGTGATCTGGTTCCAGATGCCCCAAATGTTTTCCCAGCTCTCGTAGCCGACCCCGTTAAAGAACGCGTGCTGCAAGTCATCGGTCTTATCGCGCCCCCAGCGGCGGCAGATGTTCACCATGTGGCGGGGCTCCAGCCACTTGTACTTGCTGACCGTGGGAATGAAGGAATAATCCCAGTAGCCCCAACTCAAGTTGTTCCACTCGAGGCCCAGGTCATTCGTCAGGTCTTCGGGCTCCAGCGCCAGTGGGTGGCCGGTCGCATCGGAGGCCGTCCGGAAGGTGCGCGGCACCGCGTCCATCGTGTCGCCATTCACGCCGTCGGCTCCGATTTGAGCCAGCAGGCGAGCCGTAGCGGTCGAGTTCGGCACGCCTTCGTCACGAGTGCCCTGGTCCCAAACCATCACCGGAAAAAGCACCGGCACGCCGCGCCGGTGGAAGTCGGCAACCATCTGCCGCAATCCCTCAATGCCACCTGGCATGTCGCGTGCCATATCGTACTGATTGCGGTTGTCGATCCCGATATTGGAATACGACTGCCAGATCAGCACGCTGTCGATGCCCCCGTAACGCTGTTCCAAGTCATTGAGATAACGGTCGACGGTGTACTTGCCCGCGACGGGATCGTAGAAATATCGATCGTGAATCATCATCTGCGGCTGGATGAAGCTTGATTGGGTCCACAGGAGCTCCGGCCGCTCGTATTGCGCCCCGTCATAACCGAGGCGGATTCGCCGTTCCATGCGCCAGTGCTGCACGTCCTCGAGCCATTTCGGGAAATCTGCGGCGCGCGCTGGCCCTGGGATCTGCGAGCCCTTGGGCCGGTATTCGGTGTCTTGCGCAAAAGCTATGCGGAAAACGAGAAGAGACGGTAGTAAGAGGAAAAGGAGACGTTTGCTCATAGGTGGCGGCTCCTGAAACGGAGAAATACTCTGGTGGCGTCAAACGCATTGCCACTTGCCGGCGTTGGTATATCTCCAGAAGCATGTAAGCCTCGGAAACC
Organism: uncultured Acidobacteriota bacterium; assembly: GCA_963804995.1. GTDB lineage: Bacteria > Acidobacteriota > Terriglobia > UBA7540 > UBA7540 > Bog-366. The sequence goes on along the minus strand of CAWDSK010000005.1, from coordinate 153,357 downwards.
TCCCGCGCATTCGCCAGCGGCGTATGACTATAATACCAACCGCCACGTCATGCCATCTTCTCCCAAACCCGAGCAGCTACGCGAGCTCCAAAGCGAGATCGAGTCCTTCCTCAGGCTCGTTCCTCATCCCATCCTGATGGAAGACGATATCGCGCTGCTGGACCTCACGTCCGCAAGCTGGCGGCTGACGATCGAATTTGGCAAGCTGATCTTCAGCGCCTGGAATTCGGGAAAGTCCATCTCCCGGCGAGTGGAGGAGGTGGCCTATCGCGACCGCGACTGCTTTGGAATTTTTGTGCGCAAACGTGGGGCCCGAGAAACCACCACCCTGGAGTTTCGTGACCTCCGATCATCACCCGTCGTGGCACGCGCTACGGGGCGCAGGAGATTTGGCGAGCAGTTGCTCTCCATGCTACAGCGCGAATACCGGGGGTGGCAATTCGACCGCGTGGGCAGTCGCTCCGACCGCGAGTATTCCTTTTCCGCCTGGTACACGCGTGGGGTGGCAAGGCAAGGCACGACGGCCTGGGCATTTCTGGGCCTCAGCGAAGAGGAAGGCCCTGCCGCCGCGGACGCCGTTCTGGCTTTCGGCTTGATTTGGTTGGACTGGCTGCGCAGCCGCTCCGACCGCGTCGTGGTTGCAGGCTTGAAGTTGTTCTTGCCGCCGGCGGCGATCAGCGTGATTGCGCATCGCGCCGCCCACCTGAATCGCACGGCGCTGCATCTGGAAATCTATGATTGGCATGTGGGCCAGCAATCTCCCATCCCCGTCGACCTGAATGATTACGGCAATGTTGAAACCCGCCTCGCCCCCCGCCGCCAGGCGGAGCTATTGATAGACCAACACCAAGGCCTGCTCAGGGAACTACTGGGGAACTTGTTCGAGCACGTCGCCATCATTCCTGACTCCGCCGCCACCTTCCTGTCGCTGCGTATCGCCGGGTTGGAAGTGGCGCGCGTGGAGGGGCAACTCGCACCGCGCATCTACTTCGGCTTGGAGGGCAACTTCCGCCGGCTGGACGAATCCCGGCGCGGCGAGTTCAGGGATTTTCTCAGCCGGGTTCGCCAGGTCCGCCGCGCTGGCAGCCCCGATCCTCAGGATGAGCTCTACCGGCTGCAATCCGAGCGTTGGCTGGAAAGCCTGCTCCTCGCGGACATCACGCGTCTTGATCCCGCGCTGTCGCCCGACCGGGTGTATCCCCAAGTTCCGGCCTTTTCAGGAACCGATCGCGGCATCATCGATATTCTGGCCGCGACCCGCCGAGGCCGTCTGGCCGTGGTTGAGTTGAAGGTTCATGAGGAAATCAACCTGCCCCTCCAGGGGCTGGATTACTGGTTGCGCGTAAAGTGGCTGCAAGACCGCAACCAATTTCAAGAGTTCGGGTATTTCCAGGGTTACGAGCTTTCCCGAGAGGCTCCGTTGCTGTATCTGGTCTCGCCCGCCTTCCGCTTCCATTCGACGAATGAGAAGGTCCTGCGGTATTTTGACAGCAAGATTGAGGTCATCCTGCTGGGCATAAACGATTCGTGGCGCAAAGAAATCCAGATTCTCTTTCGTCACGACCATCTCGGACCAGTCTCCCCGTGACCCTGGACAAGAAGTAGGGCGGGGCCACAGGCCACCATCGGAACCCCTCAAAAAGGGTGCCAAACGCCTTTCTTGCAACTTTCCTCTTGGCGTCAACTCAATAATCTGGTATACGAATTAACGGCGCTCTCCCAGGTGGTTATACAGAGGAAAACCGTATGCGGCTGAAGTTTTGGGGGGTCCGGGGTTCTACACCAACCCCGCAACCCGAGAACTTGCGGTATGGTGGAAACACGCCCTGCCTGGAATTGCGCTCGGACGCCGGCTCCTTGCTTATCGTGGATTGCGGCAGCGGCCTGAGAATGCTTGGGAAGGCGCTGATGAAGGAGTTCCGAGGCCAGCCGATCCGCGCCAATATCCTGATCAGCCATTTTCATTGGGATCACATCCAGGGGCTGCCCTTTTTCGTCCCTTTGTACAACCCGGCCAATCAATTCCACATGTATTCCTATCGACCTCATGATATCTCCCTTGAGGGTACCCTGGGGGGGCAGATGAGCAACCCCTACTTCCCCGTGGACATGACCGCTATGCATGCCCAGCGCCGCTATACGGAAATTGGCGTGGACCCCTTCGAACTCGATGATTTCCGCATCCGGTCTGGCATGGTCAATCATCCGCAAGGTTGCTTGACTTTCCGCATTGAGAACAATGGGAAATCGGTTGTCTATGCCACCGATAACGAACCGGGGAACCCTCGAAGCGACCAGACCATTCGCGAGCTTAGCCGCGGCGCTGACATCCTGATTTATGATGCCCAGTACTCACGCTCTCAACTTAACAACGACAAGAAAGGCTGGGGTCACAGCACCTGGGAAGAAGGGGTGAGCGTGTGCCAGGAGAGTGGAGTCAAACAACTGATCCTTTTCCACCACGACCCGGACAGCAGCGATCAGGCCATCGACGAAATTCAGAAATGTGCCTGGGCTCGCTTCCCCAACACTCGCGCCGCCTTTGAGGTCCTGGAAATCGTACTCTGAAGCAGGAGTTAGAAGTTGGAAGTTGGAGTTAGGAGTTAGGAGTGAGGAGGTAGTAGGCAGGACCGGGCTCACGCCATTCTTACTTCTAGCTCCTAACTCCTTCCGTCAGAACTGCCGGTCCGAATCGAGCAACAAGGTCACGGGCCCGTCGTTGACAAGTTCCACATCCATCATGGCGCGGAATCGCCCCGTCTCAGTCCGGACGCCGATTTTGCGCAGGGATTCAACGAAACGCTCGTAAAGGCGCAGGGCCTCGTCAGGTGGAGCCGCCTGATCGTAACTCGGCCGCCTGCCCTTTCGGCAATCACCGTAGAGCGTGAACTGAGACACGCACAGGGCCTGTCCTCCGGCCTCCAGCAGCGAGCGATTCATCTTTCCCTGGTCGTCATCAAAGACCCGCAGATTCGCGATCTTCTCCGCCAGGACCTCTCCACTCGCCTGGGTGTCGGTCTTTCCCACCCCGACCAGTACCAGAAGGCCTGCCTCAATCCGGCCCACGACCTCTTCTCCCACTCGAACTTCCGCCCGCTTGACTCGCTGCACCACCGCTCGCATTCGGGAGAGTCCCTCCTTAATCCCGGATCCTCGCCTGCCTCGCCCCGAGGCTCCGGGTGTGTTATTCTATATTGTGGACTGGAATACGGGCTAGTTCTGCTTCACAATTAGGCTCGGGTTCTTGCACTTTATCCGGGCAGAGTGTTAGCGAGGTACGCCATGGGAAAAACCACCAGTTCGCTCCCCGTGCGCCGAAGCGGGCGCGTCAACATTGGGTGCCCTGTAAAAATCTCAGGGATATTGGCGAACAACCAGCCATTCGCGGAAGACACACAGATCATTACCATCAGCAAGTTTGGGGCGAAGGTGAAGACGCGTTTGCCCCTGCATGTCGGGATGCACGTGAAGGTCCAGCCCCGGCACGGGCACAAGTCCGGGGTTTTTAAAGTGGTCTGGATTGGCCGCGAAGGAACTCCGCGGGCGGGCGAAGTGGGTGTTGAATACTCTCAGGAAGTAACCAGTCTGCTCGGAGTCAGCTTCCCTGATCAATAATTGTCCTCGGGGCTCTAGGATTTCAGAGATTTAGAATTACTTCCGTCTCGCGAGGCTTCACTCAGGAATTCCTCTCTCGAATCTGCGACAACACTCCCAGGAAGCGGTAGAATACGCGCATTGGTTAAGACAAGGAGAATACCGATGCGCTCAAACCTCATAGCTGCAATAGTTGGTTTCCTGCTGCTGGTTCTGCAACTTCCCTCGACACCGCTGACCGCTCCCCCCATGGCCTCAGCCTTCGCAGCTCAGGACATGAACTTTACGCTGGAAGGCAAGATCACCGCCATCGCGGGAGAGAGGCTTACGGTGAGCACGGAGGAAAACATCATCTTCCACGTTCGTTACAGCGACACGACGGAAATAAAGAAGAAGGATGGCACCCCCGGCACGGCCAAAGATTTGCATGTCGGAATAAGGATCAGCGTGGCGGGTGATTTGGCCGAGAGCGGAGAAATCATGGCCAAGAAGATTGAAATCCAGACGGAGGCCCCGCAGAAGAAAGCAGCAAGTTAAAGGCCGGCTCGTTAATCGATCTCCATCGCCTTCCCTCTTCCTTCTTCCCGCGCGCGCCGGTAGATATAGCTCGCCACGGCAACATCCCACAAGGCAATACCATGTGACTTGAACAGGGTGACCTGCTCCTTGGAGGACCGGCCCGCATGCTTGCCGGTCACAACGGCGTGGAGTTCCACAACCGCATCCCAGCTTCGCCCCAAATTCTTGAACCCCTGGATAAGGTCGCCGGATTCCTCCCGGCTCTGCTCCACAGAGTCCACCGTAATAAGACCCGCGCGCGTAAGGACTTGATCGTCCAGTTCTCGGCGATTGGGCATGTTCGCCCCTATGGCATTCAGGTGTGTCCCTGGCTCGAACCACTCGCCGTGCACAACAGGCTGCTGAGCAGAGGTCGCCGTAGTCACAATCTCACCAAATCGGGTGGCTGCCTCGGGGCTGGGCGCAGGTTCGACGGCAACACCCAGTTGTTCCGCCATTTCACTGCAAAAGCTTTTCAACCGATTCGCGTCGCGGCCGAAGACTTTCACCCCGGAAAGTTTTCTGACTTTGGCGATAGCCTCAAGCTGAGTGCGCGCCTGACGGCCTGTGCCGATCAACCCCACCCGCGAGGCTTCGGGGCGCGCCAGGTACTTGGTGGCGATACCGCTGGCAGCGCCGGTGCGGATGCGCCCCAGGTGGTCAGCCTGGATCAAAGCCTGAAGCTTGCCGCTCTCAGTGTCAAAAAGCAGAACGATAAATCTCAGGGCCTCTGCCGTGACCGTGTAGATTTTCATTCCGATCTGCTTTAACTCCGGCAGCGCCCCCGCCATGTAGTGCAAAGACACCTGCGGCAACAAAATACGCTCGCGCGGACGGTTTGTGGCCTTGCCGCTGCCCTGCGCCACAAAACTCGCCTCAACACACTCCAGTGCGCGTTCCATCGGCAGAAGGTCGCGGACGTTGGCTTCCGAAAGAAAGAGTGCCATGTGTGCCTCGCAGGATTAGGTGAGAACGCCTCGGGAAATCCAATACTGTTCACGTGAGCTGGGAAGGTCCCAGATTGACCCTCGAACCCTTTCACCCCGGCCCCTCAGTCGCCGCGCGCACCGAGGTGCGAGTTAATTTGATTTCTCGATGTTCCCTTCGGAGCCATCGTAGCGCGGACCTCCGGGGTTGAGGTCCGCGGCTCTTCGTGTGAAAAATCTCGGATCTCAACCCTGAGCGCCGCCCGCGAGGTTCATAGCGTGAATCGAATGAAGAACCGCAGACCTCAACCCCGGAGGTCTGCGCTACACTTTGCTCCATCGATTCGAATGTTCAGCCCTCGGTCGCTGCGGCGACAGAGGGTGGACCGCCGCCTACACCCTCACCGCGGAACACTCGCTCTAGCCTCGTAATCAGTCAATACTTTATCAAGTTCTTCCAGGAACGCCTCCCGCAGGCGTTGGGCTTTCAAGGTCGAAGCCGGACTCCTGAATGAGGTGACCAAGGGGCGGGTCTGGTGTTCGAGCAACCACAGGTATCTCCACAGGTAGAGGCCCGTTGCCGGCAAGGTCGGAGCGTAATACCCCGCTGCGGCTCTCCCCCACCTATGCGCCACGAAGAAGACTTGGACAGCATACCCCGCCAATGCAACTGCGCCGCGAATCACCCACTCTGTGGTACGGTCACGGGAATTGTCCTTTTTGAACGAACCGCTCAGAAACAGTACCGCTCCAATTACCAGGTGATTCACAAGGCCATAGAGGGCAATCGGCAGGCCGACTATGGTTTCCAGCCACACCATCGCCCGGCGCAGGCGGGAGTGCATCCAGGAGCTCGCCGACTCGACCTTCAACTTACCCAAGGCCAACTGCTGCTTGAGACCGGCGATAGCTCTCCAGTGACTCGCGCAGGCCTACAAGCCGTCCCGGATTCAAGGTGTTTGTCTGCCGGACCCAGTCGGCCACAAACCGGCTCAGCACAAAACCCTCGGTATCTTGTTTCCAGTTCGGACGTGACGACCAGTCCTGCTCCAGACCAGCGCGCAGCACTTCCTCAAGATCGGCGAGAAAGTATTCGAGGTCTGCGGGGGCAAGCCGGAAGGCGTTCTCTTGAAAACTTGCATTGAGCTGGGCGACGATGGACGTAGCCCCGTCAGCAGCTTGACCAGCCGCCGGGCGAACCAAGGCGGAATCAATGTAAATCAACAACTCGCGCGATTGCGACGAGGACAGGAAAAGGTGCACAGGATGGATCGTCACCTGGCGCCCGGCAAGCTGTGACTCCGCGTTCCCCACCAGGGAGGCCACCCGGGAGGCAAATGCGCCGGCCGTGGCCTGCGACGCGGGGGTTTGATCAGCAAACACCACCAAGCTTCCCCCGCCTGCCAGAACCCCGACCGCCGCCTGTATTGATTCCTCCGCAGGACCTCCTGCACTTTCAGAAAGAATCATGCCCAAGCCACGGGCTAAGAACCTGGCGAGCGGGCCCTCGACCGTTTCCCTTGGCACCAGGCAGCAGGCGGGGCGCTCAAAGGCAGTGGCCAGAATCAACGCATCCCAAAAGCTCGCGGGGTGACTGACCGCCAACAGTGTGGGGCCTTGCTCGTTCACGTCCCCGGCGCGCAGCACGCGGATCTTGCGGGACAACAAAGCAAGCCACCCGCGGACGAGCCGCCGGCAAATTCCACGCCTCGCGGAGTTTCCTGGGCCTGGTTCACTCATTTCTTTCGCCGTCCCGGGTGCTTGGGGTGATGGGGCTGGGAGGCGGTCGGCAACGCGTCACTTTCCCAACCCGGCACTGTCCCTACGGCCCGAGTAATAGTGTCAAACATCCGGTACACCTTCTGAAATTTTTCCCCCTGATCGTCCACCAGCCGCAAACGGAAATAAGGAGCGCCATTGAGGACCGCCACGCGAATCGGAAAGAAACCCTTCAAATCGCTCTCCACGTAAGCCGTCACGTAATGGTGATTCTTCACCCACCAGGTGAAAACGCGGATGTGGGTGAAGTCTACATCTTGCGTGCCCATGCGGTCGGCGACAAGATACTCAGGAACTGATTGGTCCCCATCGGTAACCGTCTTGATGACGACCCATGCCACCATGTTCGACCCCTGGGCATAGGGCGACAACGCGGCGGGGATGTTGAGAGCAACGAACCGTCCCAGCACCCAGCCCGCGTGGCCGTTGGCTCGAACCAGATACCACGCGTCACGAACCTTAGGCGCCGACGGTTGGTCCGGCGGAGCGGGCCGGTCCACCAGACGCCGGCCAAAAACTTGCACCTTCTGGCTTTCCGTCAATTGGCCAAGCTGCGCTCCATCTCGCGACGGTTCCAGGCGCAGGTTGACGATGCCGCTGGTGTGGCCGTCGGCCTGGGCGAGAAGGCCGGCCAACCCGCGGAGCAATTGCTGGCCTTCCTCATAGGTTTGGGAATCGAGCAGGTCCTTCAATTCCACCCAACCCGTGAGCCCCTCGGAGGTCTTGACCCGCGCCCAGTTGCGCGTGCGGCTGATTACTTCGAGGCGGTCGCCGCCCTTCAAGGAGCCGACCACGATGCGCACTTCGGCCGGCGTATCCACCATTTCCGTGCTGGGGGCCAATACGTATGCGAACTCGACAACCGCCTGGTGCGCGGGCCTATACACAAAGTAGTAATAGGCAGAAGACCCACCCGCAACGAGCAAAAAGAGCAAAAGGATTTTGAGCCGAATGGAATTACCTCACTTACGTCTTGACCGAGAAGTTCGTTCAGCAAATCGGCTGGAGCGGCGACCGTTCCCGAAGCCCGTCCTGCGCTTCACACTTGTTTGCGCCAACCCCCATCCGATAGATGACGCGTGACTCGCCTTCATTCTACACTATCTGGTTCGAGGCGATGCGCTGGGCTGTGGGAGGGGGGGTGGTGCAGTTTGATGTTGTAGCGGCGAGTTTACCTCGCCACATGGCGGCGTCCCGATCAGATCGGGATGTATGCCGCCGCCTCTACGTCAAACTGCACCACTACCGTGGAACGGCGGCAAGGGAAATTTGGCCCGTCTATGGGCATGACGTGTCCCGGAGGTGAATTACGAAGATCGAGAGACTCTTTATTCCCGGGCCGGATGGAGCGCTCGAAGCGTTGCTCGAGTGGAATCCCCAGCCCGCCCCGGCTCGGGTGGCCCTGGTTTGCCACCCGCACCCGCTTTACGGCGGGACGATGCACAACAAGGTGGTCTTTCGCGCCGCCAAGGCCGCGATCGAAGTCGGCCTCCCCACCCTTCGTTTCAACTTCCGGGGAGCGGGCAAGAGCGCGGGGAACCATGCTTCAGGCGTCGGCGAACGCGAAGATGTTCGTGCGGCTCTGGACTTCCTTGCGGCACGCTTTCCGGGATTGCCAGTTTGTTTGATGGGATTCTCTTTCGGATCCTGGGTGGGCTTGGCCGTGGGAGCGACCGACCCGCGCGTTTCTACGCTCGTAGGTTTGGGCGTGCCGGTGGACTCGAGCGACTTCAGTTTCCTTCTGGACGTGCGCAAACCGAAACTGCTCATCCAGGGAACCCGCGATGAATTCGGATCGCGTGCCGAGGTCCAAGCGCTCTATGACCGCCTCGCGGAGCCAAAACAGATTCACTGGGTCCAGGACGCCGACCACTTTTTTACCGGAAAGCTGGAAGAGGTTCAGAAGGCGTTGCGCGAATTCCTTGCCAGCCTCGGCGGCAGTTCCGTTTCTCAGGATGCTTGGCCGCGGGGCAAATCATAAGGAGGAATGAATGGCCGACTCGACAGATGGCGAACGCGAGGCCCTCTACTGCCCGGTTTGCAAAGAGGAAGTATCAGAGCCGCTCGTGTGTGGCGACTGCGCGGCAGTCATCTGCCGCAAGTGTGGAACGCCGCTCGAGAAGATTGATGAACTCGGAATCGGCTGATAGAGCGGGGCACGGGACACGTAATTAGGGAATCAGCTTTGTAGCGCGGTCCCCCGTTTTTGGGGTCCGCGGTACTTCATTTGAAAAATTCCTCAAATCCCAAACTCAGGCGGCGTATTTGCCACGATACATTCACTCAGATGACACACGAAGAACCGCCCCGATGCATCGGCAGGCTGGCGCCCCGCATTATGGCATGTACGCGGTCGAAACGGGATTGGGGTCCGCCTGCTGGACGGCCGTCTTGCTGGTGCGATTCCCCGCCGCGTCGTAGGTGTAGCCGGCGCTCCCCGGCAGGTACCGCAAGACGCCGAGCCGGCGCGAGAAGGAGCGTAGCGCGGACCTCCGCATTTGAGGTCCGCGGCTCTTCCTGCGATAAATCTCAGATGACCATGAGGGGGACCGCCCTCGGATTCGATAGCGTGAACTTTACGAAGAACCGCAGACCTCAAAAGCGGAGGTCTGCGCTACCACACCATTCGGCCGTGTCAGGGAGGTCCGCCGCCCCGCAAAGCTCGGGGTTAGGGGTTCGGGGTTGGGAATTGGGGGGGTGGCGCATACGTGGCGTATTTTGGCATGTATGCGGTCACAACGTTCGGTCAATATGCACCGCCTGGGAAGTGACCCCTCACCCGCCTGCGGGCCGAAGCCGAAGTTGTTTACAGTCTCCATGTGCCCCTTCGGTGGGCGTAGGCCCGTCGCGCCCCGGCTGATGAAAACGCTGGCAGCGCGCCACCCTCTCCCCTCGGAGAGGGCCATGACTTCTCACCTCTTGCTGATTAACCGATGTCCCGCTGCTCCATTCCCCCAACAGACCCCCAACCGCACCGTGACACACTTCCCCGTATCGGTTATCGGCGCGTTGGTACCCAAACCTGAGCCAAAAATCGGCTGGAGGTTTGAAAATTACCAAATCGCCCAATCGCAAAATCACTCAAAGCCTCATTGTCCCGATCTCCCGATTACCGTCGTGGCGCATAAGTGCCGCACCTTGGGAGGTAGGCGGTCATGATCCTCGGCCCATCTACCTCATCACAAAGTGACCCCTCACCCGTCCCGCCCCGGCTGATAAAAGCGCCGGCGGCGGTCCACCCTCTCCCCTCGGAGAGGGCTATGGATTCTTGCCTTGTGCTGATGAACTGACGGCCCAGCACCCAACCGATCACCCTCCTGCCGTGTCACACTTTCCCATATCGATAATCGGCGGTGTCAGGTAAGAAAATGAATCAAATGAGGAGGGAAATCTGCATGTCCGGCTCGACGAGGGCCGAGGAGGTCGGGTGAGGTTAGGGGTTTGGGGTTTGGGGTTTGGGGTTTGGGGTTTGGGGTTTGGGGTTTGGGGCTCAGGATTCGAAATAGGGGAATCGGGCGAGATTTGGATTTTCAGAATCCGATGATGAAATCAAATGGGGCCGCAAATAAACAAAGGAGTTGGTGTCCTGGACCCCCAATCCCTAATCCCTAACCCCAAATCCCTATTCAGTACGCCGCTAAGGCTGTCGCCACCTGCACAATATCCGCGGGTTGGGGAAGCACCGCATCTTCCTGCACGGGGTGATAGGGAACGAAGACGTCCTTCCCCGCCAGGCGGCGCACCGGCGCATCGAGGAACTCAAACAGCTCATCGGCAATCCGGGCGGCAATCTCGGCTCCGTAGCCCCAGGAGATACAATCCTCGTGAAGAACCAGGACGCGGTTCGTCTTTTTCACCGACGCCGCAATCAGATCCCAGTCATAGGGGCTGAGGGAGCGCAAATCCAGGATCTCCGGCTGAATTCCCTCTTGCTCCAGAACCTTGGCGGCCTGTACGGAGCGAACCACCAGCGATCCATAAGTCACAATCGTCAACGACGTCCCCTCGCGCACCAGCTTGGCTTTGCCGAAGGGAATCATGTAATCGGGTCCCGGGTAGGGGGAGCGATTGTGCGTCTGGCGGTAGAGATGTTTGGGCTCAAGGAAGAGCACCGGGTCGTCGGAACGGATCGCCGTGCGCAGCAAGCCGTTGGCATCGAGCGCGGTGGAGGGCATCACCACGCGCAGTCCCGGCAGGTGAGTGAAGATCGATTCCCCGGACTGGCTGTGGTAAATGGCGCCGCCCGCCAGGTAGCCGCCGATGGGCGCACGGATGACCAGCGGGCAGGCAAACATATTATTGGACCGCCAGCGCAGGTTGATCATTTCATCCCGAATCTGCATCATCGCCGGCCAGATGTAATCAAAGAACTGAATCTCCACCACGGGCTTCAGCCCTCGCGTGGCCATGCCGATGGCGCGGCCCACGATGCAGGCTTCCGCCAGGGATGTGTCGTAGCAGCGCGTGCCGCCGAAATGCCTCTGCAAGCCGTGGGTGACTTTGAAAACACCGCCCTTGCCTTTTACTTTCGTCAAATCGCTTTCATGGCCGCAGTCGGCAACGTCCTCGCCAAAGACCACCACGCGCGGATCGCGGGTCATCTCGTCCCGCAGGCAGGCGTTGATGAGGTCCACCATCGTCTTGGGCTCACCGTGAAACTTGGGCGGATGATCGAATTGCCCGGAGGTGGGATCCGCGCTGGGCGAGTAGATGTACCGCAGCACGGTGTCAGGCGAGACGGGCTCGGCCTCGAGCGCCCGGTCCGCGGCCTCGCGCACGCCATGCTCGACCTCCGCCTCCATCTCCTTCAACTCCCTTTCCGTGACCAGCTTTTCTTGTTGGAGGAGCTTGGCCAGCCGGATGACCGGGTCACGCTTGGCTTCCTGTTGGCGAACTTCCTCCGGCTTGTACGTCCGCTCGTCATCAGAGAGCGAATGCGAGTAGGGACGAACCACGTGAGCATGAATCAGCGCCGGCCCCTTCCGCTGGCGGACGTGCTCGACCGCCTTCCCCACCGCCTCGTAGCTCTCGGGAAAATCCGTGCCATCACACTCCAGCGTCAGCAGATTGGGAAAACTTCGCACCAGGCGGGAAATGCTTCCCCCGGCGGTCTGGATATCGACCGGCACCGAGATCGCGTAGCCATTGTCCTGGACCACGTAAAGGACCGGCAGCTTCCGGCCGCAAGCCCAGTTGAGCGACTCCCAAAATTCACCTTCGCTCGAAGCGCCGTCGCCCAGTGAGACGTAAGCGACCTCGTCATCGTGAAAACTGGAGGCAAGCTCCGCCGCTTCCTGGATTTGGGAGAAGTACCAACTGGCTTCCGCCGCACCCACAGCATGCAGGATGCGTGTGCCGGTGGGGCTCGAGCCCGTTATGATGTGAAGCTTCTTCGATCCCCAATGCGAAGGCATCTGACGGCCGCCGCAGACGGGATCGTCCTTCGCTCCCACGGAAGCCAGCAGCATCTCGTGCGGCGTCATGCCAATCTGGAGACAGAATGCCCGGTCGCGATAGTAAGGATAAAACCAGTCGTATCCAGGTCTGAGGTGCAATGCTGTGGCGACACCGATGCATTCGTGCCCCACCCCGTTGATCTGGAAAAAGGCTCGATTCTGACGCTTGAGCTGGATCTCTTTTTCATCCACGCGGCGCGATGTGTACATGGTTCGGTACGCGCCCAGAAGTAACCCCCGTGAGAGCTTGGCAGCCTTCAGGACATGGTTTGTAGTGGTAGACATAGTCCCTCGTAGGACGTTAGGTGCCGGCAGAAATTCCAGTTCCCACAGCAGACTTCGACTCTTCCCAACCCAGATTATCAGATTATGAAAGGGCAAAGTCAATCGACTGTATGCCCGATTCTTTCGACCCCGGACGTGTCTTGCCGGATATTTCGCCCGGCTGATTCGTTTTCTTCAGGCGGCAGGAAGGGCCTACCACGGAGCACACAGAGATCACTGAGAAAAGAACTCCTGCTTGCGCCGCAAGGGCGGGCGGCTCCTTAACTTGTTAACCCAAATTCTTCATCTGAACCTGCTCTCCGTGACCTCTATCGGCGCCTTGGTGAAATCTTGCGGCCTACAACCGCGCTGGGAGATAAGATCCCCATTCCTTCTAACTCTCTTCTTTGAGCGGCCTCCTGACTGTGCTAAAGTGAGCGAATAAAAGGCGAAGGCATGGGACAACCCTGATCGGAGCACCGTATAGGGCCTATTATTGGGGAGTGGTGGGATAGTCGCTTTTGTCAATCTAATGCCTGACACTTGGGAAGGGATTTGGGATGGAACCGAAAGCCGACGCCTTAATAAGCTTCCAACCGAAGGATCTCGCCCCCGTCGAAAGCGCGCTCAAGGAAATCGCAGAAAAGTTCCGTGCCTCACGTGCCCAAGGCGGCGTGACCGCAATCCGGCACTTCCCCGCTCGCGAGCCGCGCGTGGCGCCCTTCCCCACTTCTCTGCCCTCCCGGCTTGCGGAGGTTCTGAAGGCTCGCGGGTTTCCCTCATTGTATACCCACCAGGCGCTGGCCTTCGATCTGGCGCGTGAGGGCAAGAACCTGGTGGTCGTCACGCCCACGGCATCGGGCAAGACCTTGTGTTACAACCTGCCGATCCTGAGCGAGCTTATTGAGAACCCTGAGGCTCATGCGCTTTATCTTTTCCCCACCAAAGCCCTCTCGCAGGACCAGCTCGTAGAGCTGAATCGCTGGACCGAGCAGCTCGGCGATGAAATTCGCACCTTCACTTACGACGGTGACACGCCGCAGGATGCTCGCAAAGCCATTCGCGCGCGCGGCAATCTGGTGATCACCAATCCTGACATGCTGCACGCCGGCATCCTGCCTCACCACACCAAGTGGCAGCGGCTGTTTGAAAACCTGCGCTACGTGGTCATCGACGAGCTGCACTACTATCGCGGGGTTCTGGGCAGCCACCTGGGTAATGTCCTGCGCCGGCTCAAGCGCGTGGCACATTTTTACGGAAGTCATCCGCAGTTCATTTGTACCTCGGCGACGATTGCCAATCCTCAAGAGCTTGCCGCCCGCATCCTGGAAGAGGATGTGACGCTCATTGACGACAACGGGGCGCCGGCGGCGGAGAAATACTTCGTCTGTTACAACCCGCCCGTGGTCAACCCGCAGTTGGGGATCCGCCGGTCGTACTTGAATGAAACGCGGCGCCTGGCGCGGACCTTCCTCTCGCGCGGGCTTCAGACCATCGTCTTCGCCAACAGCCGCCTGGCCACTGAAATCCTGGTGACTTATCTCAAGGAAGATTTCTCACAAGCGCCCGCGGGGCCGGAAGCGGTGCGTGGATATCGCGGAGGCTACTTGCCGCTGGAGCGCCGCGCCATTGAGCGTGACTTGCGCAGCGGCCAGTTGCGCGGTGTGGTGGCGACCAACGCTCTCGAACTCGGAATCGATATCGGCAGCCTGGATGTGGCGCTGCTCGCCGCGTATCCGGGAACGATTGCCTCCACCTGGCAACGCGCGGGCCGCGCCGGGCGTCGACAAGGAATCTCAGCCGCAGTGCTCATCGCCTCGAGCGCCCCGCTCGACCAATTCATGGTGCAGAACCCTGAGTACTTTTTCGGCCGCTCCCCCGAGCACGGCTACGTGAACCCCGACAATCTCTTTATCCTTCTCAATCATCTGAAGTGCGCGGCATTCGAATTGCCCTTGCGCGAGGACGAAAAATTCGGCGCACTCGATCTAAAGCGGCTCTGCGAGCACCTGGAAGAGACCGGCTTTCTGCATCACACCTCAGACGGTTGGCACTGGCTGTCGGAAAGCTATCCCGCCGACGCCATCAGCCTGCGCTCCGTTTCCTCGGACAACTTCGTGATCGTGGATAACACGCACGAACCGCGGGTGATCGGTGAGACGGACTTCTCCAGCGCCCTCACCACGCTGCACGAGAAAGCCATCTACATCCAGGATGGCGTGCAATATCACGTCGAGCGCCTCGACTACGACGATCGGAAGGCCTACGTGCATCATGTTGATTCCGAATACTTCACTGACGCCATCTCATACACCAAAATCAAAATCCTGGAGACGTTCGACTCCGCTCCGGCTGGGCCTACGCCCGCCCAAGGGCCTACGGCCGATGGGGAGACAGCATTCAAGCTTCGGCCTGCAGGCGGGGCCGCGAGCAAGAATCACGGCGAAGTTCAGGTAAACACACAGGTGGTAGGCTTCAAGAAGATCAAGTTCTACACCATGGAAAACGTAGGCTCGGGTGAGCTGACCCTGCCTGAGCAGGAGATGCACACCACCGCGTTTTGGCTGACCCTGCCACGCCCCATGATGGATACCTTGCCTTACAATTCCACCGAGCGGCTCGACGGCGTGAACGGCCTCGCGAATGCCCTGGGAGCTATTGCCACGCTGCTCGTCATGTGCGACGCTCGTGACCTGGGGACTTCCGTGGGAGAGAACGCCGAGCTGGAAGTTTCCGGAGAACCCGAAGCTCCCATCGAAAAGCTGGGCAAGCGCACGGTGGTGCGAAAGGTGTTCGAGCCTAACATCTATCTCTACGATTCCTACCCCGGAGGCGTGGGGCTGAGCGAGCCGCTGTTCCGGCTGGCCGACTCGTTGCTCAGAAGACTCACAAGCTGATCGCAGAGTGCCCCTGCCCCACGGGATGCCCCTCCTGCGTGGGGCCGGTGGGGGAAATCGGAGAAAAAGGGAAAGAGGTCGCGCTGGAGATTCTACGCCGTATGATTGACACTGTCTCACCGCAGAGGCGCGGAGGCGCTGAGATTTGAAAACCGAAGCTTCGCCCTCAGCGTCTCTGCGTCTCTGCGGTTTGGTTTGCTTGTGAACCTCGATCAAAAACTTCGCCAGCTTAAGAAGGCCGCCCAGCCTCGCGACCCTGATCGCGAGCTCGAGCAAACACTCGAATACCTGCGTCGACTGGACCAGCCGCCCGAACCGCGCCAGCTCCCCGCGCAGCGAGTGGCCAAAGGCATCGAGGAGTACGTGGATGGCGCCCTGGCCAAAAACGATTGGGGTGAATACTTTGTGGCCCGGCAGGCCTTTCCCTTCGGCAGGCCCTACGGCAAGCTGCGCATCGGTGACATCTCGACGGCCGACTTAACCCCGCTGAATCTGCTTTTCCCCCAGGCCGCCATGCCCGCGCCCGAGCGGCTGGTTTACCTCGACACCGAAACCACAGGCCTCGCAGGTGGAACGGGAACCTGTGCGTTCCTGATCGGGATCGGCACGGTCGAAGGAACTCAATTCGTAGTGAGGCAGTTCTTTTTGCGGGATTATCCGGAAGAGAAGGCCATCCTGCAAGACTTGGCGGAAGTGCTGGGGGCCTGCGAGGGTCTGGTAACCTACAACGGAAAGACGTTCGACGTGCCGCTGCTCGAGACCCGCTACGCCCTGGCGCGGTTGCGGTCGCCTTTCGCGAGACTGCTGCACCTCGATGCCCTGCACCCAGCCCGGCGCCTCTGGAAACTGCGCCTGGAGAGTTGCAAGCTGACCGACCTCGAAAGCGCGGTGCTGGGAATCGGCCGCGAAGGCGACGTGGCCGGCTCAGAAATCCCCGGCATTTACTTTGATTACCTGCGCACCGGTGACGCGCGCGGCCTCCAACCCGTGTTCTACCACAATGCGCTGGATATCATCACCCTCGCCGCCGTGACCGTGGAATTGGCCCGAGCCATTGGCGACGCGGGCGCGAGCACCCTCGACTCTCCCGTGGATCTCTTCAGCCTCAGCCGCATGTTTGAAACCGCGGGCTCAAGGCAGCAATCGGTTGAGACCTGCCAGCGGGCCCTCTCCGGCGGTTTGCCGGAAGAAATCGCGGCCCGAGCGCTGCACCAGTTGGCCTTGCAGTACAAGCGGCAGCACCGACACGAATTGGCTGTAGAGACTTGGCTCGAGCTCACCCGGCGGCCGTCCCCGCTGGCTCTCGAAGCCTTGGAGGAGTTGGCAATTCATTACGAGCACCATCGGCGCGATCCGAAAGGCGCGATGGAATTTACCTTGGCCGCCCTCGAACGTCTGGCAGGTGGAGCCGCCCCTGGGGCCGGCCTGGAGCCGGGGCAAGCCCTGGCCCTACAAAAGCACACACCCCGCTTCGCGCACCGCCTGGAGAGGCTGCAAAAAAAGGTCGCCCGGCGGCAGGACCGCTCCCAGCTTCCCATTCCCTAAAGAAGTCCACGCAGACATCGCGGCTGGTGCGAGTTGTGCAATCTGCCATGCGCTCAGACGGCGTATGGAGAGTAGCCCAAACTGATTGCTGACCGCTGATCGCTGTTCTCGCGATCCCCGGTTCATGCAAATCAAAGGCCTTCAATCAACCACGTCCATGTTCCTACCCCGCGGCTGCTGCCTTCTGCAGCTCGGCAGGTGAATAAACGCCTTCTTCGCATCGCCGCGCCAGGGCCTTGGCGTTTATGCGCTGGTGTTCGTTCTGAGTCGCGAGGTTCTCGCAGGTGGTAAAACCAAAAATGCAGGCTGGATTAACGCAGCGGCGGTCGCGAAAGGGCCCGCGTTTCTGTCTTACTTCCGTAATGGCTCCGCACTTTGGACATCTCATTTTTCCCCTCCGGCAAAAATTCGAGTATTTCGAGATTTAGCGATCGAGCGGTTGGAACCTCGCATTTTGACTGGCGTTCGAGGCGCCGCTTCGATGGAATTGAAGAGTTGAGAAGTTGATGGTTCAGCTTTTTCGATTGGTTCAACTGTACCGGCCTATTCAACACTGCCTGCGAATGAGCTGAGCAGGCTTAAGACTTCAAAAGTTCAGGGTGGGTCCTAAACCTTAGGGTGCGCGACCCAACATGTGCAGGAATCCCGCCACCAAGGCAGCGCCCATTGCCGCCCCCAACAGCAGCCAGCACAAGCGCATCCGCAACTCGTGTTGGGAGTTTTCGAGGTGCTGAATCGAGCGGCCAAAATTGAAGGCCCGAAGATGCTCGAAACGGGCGCGCATCTCGGCTTCTTCTCCGAGTTGGGCCGCTTTTGCCCTGACTACTTCACAGTATTGTTCGAAGGCCTGGTGCACAAAACCCCCTTCTAGCTCCGAGCTATCCGCCCTCAGAAATCAGCTTGATTTGACTGCCGATGGCTGCCTGTGGCTGGCTTGGCGCGACGCACGCAAGCACTGAACTCCGTGCAATCAAGTTCCCCCCCATTCCCAAGGTGTCATCCCCTGACTTCGGACCGTGGGTACCCGACTTCGGACCGGTAATTGCCGCATAGATTTCCTCTATGGGCGCGGGTTTGGCAAGCGCCGGAGTGTTGGCCTCGCGCGCGGAAAGAAGAGCGGGGACGCAGCCGCTGTAGAGGACAAAGTGGATGCCTCGGCGGTCGGCTTCGTGCCGGACCACATCCCACTCTTCCGCGATGAAGCGGGAGTTAAGAGAAATTGGAAACCGCCCGTCACAGAGGACAGCATCGTGCTCGGGAAGGAAGTAGATGGCTGTCTCAAGGTCACCGGCAATGGTAATGCTCTTCGAGTTCGCCGCGCTTGCCGGTCGAAGGAGTGTAGAAGTTGCGCGGTGACTTCCGCGAGATACTCGTTGTCTTCAACAATCAGGAGTCGCATGAACTACCTTTCGCTGGGGGCTGGGGATGGCCGGCGCAGGGATCCGTCCTGGGCCTTGGCTTTGCGCCTCGCAAGAGGCAGAGCAGGAGCTGAAGAGCCCAAGCGTGGATGGCGCGGCGTCTTTGATCCCTTGAGATATTTGTTTTTCTCGGCGAGAAAGCGCTGGGCGGAACGGTAGGGTGGCAGGAGGATGAGGGGAAAAGAAGAAGGCTGGTATAAATGTGGGTGCCGTCGTCGGTATAGGATGGGAGGTGGGCCGTTCTGCCCAGTGCTTTCTCGCTGAGTAATGGTGGGAATTGAACCGGAGTGGCGCTGTCAGCCTGCCGCGTTGGTGGCCAGGCAACACGTTGCATCCCGGTTCATTGGGACTGACTTGTTCAACGATCTTTTGGCTCGGGACGCTAGAGGTCTTCATGGGTGCCTAGTAAATTGTGATACATTGTATACATGGTAATCATGACAAAATCACTGCAACTAAGGATTAAAATTCTGACCTTTCCATCAACTGAGCAGGGAATGGGCGTAACCCCAGACTTGACGTGCCGCGCTCACCCAAGGAACGTCTTCTCGCAGCCAAAGTGGAATACGCTCCAGGCGTATATCGGAAAGCTTTGCCACCAGATAAACTGTGGGAGCCATATAGGCCAGGTTCATGGCGGTGGCGAGAGCCACTCCGAACCCTCCCGCCAGCTTCATTCCTCCGGCTTCACGACCGATCACGGCGAGAAGCACCAAGGCAATGATCCCTCGGCGGAGAACGCCGCCGATGGGGTCTCCCCAGGCGAGGCAGGCTTGCACCAGGGCGGCGGCCAGGATGCCGTACCACAAGATGTCCAAGCCATTCTTGGCGGCGGTCATCAGGGGAAATTCCTTCGACCAATAGAGTACCCAGAGCGCGAGATTGGAAAAGGGTTCGGCCAGCAGCCAGAGCATAAAGAAAGGGTAACGCTGATATAACTGTTGGTTGCTGAAGAGGAAAAGCAGCACAAAGTGCAAAGCACAGGCAGCGAAATAGATGGCATACGATTTCACCGGGACCTCCCGAATGCCGGGAGGCCCCGGCGCGTGCGAGCCGCCCTAACGTGGCGGCCAAGGCATAGGCGGATGGGGTCCGCCTTGCGGTTGGCTCCGCATAATCCCTCACCTACCTTCTGCGCGTCAGTGACGCGCAGCCGGATGATGAAGGACGACTGGACACACCTCGAGGTGTGCAGGGGATCAACCCCTGTAAGCTTTAAATACGAAATAGACATAGAAGACAAACTGCCGGAAAATTTTTTTATGCCGGATCGAGACGTAAACGGCGTAGGACATCACTTAGATCTTGCTTAAAGCCCCCCTCTTGGCGGACCATCTCCAGGACGCGGCAACATATCGCCGATAGGATCTTGGCACGATCGCGCCAAGTCCTATTCGCCCACTGGTCGACGCTGGCCACCAAACTTTCGGGGAGCCGATGACTAACCGTGATACCGAACTCGACTTTGTTCTGTTCAGCCATGACGCAGGTCACCTCTTCTGCTCGTCTTCTCGGCTGGATGCTTCCAGCTCGTCTAGGCGTGCCCCCGACTGCAAAGTGACCAGGTCAAAGGCACACGGTAAGGCCGCCAAAAAGCGCGCGCTGGGCCGCTTCCGCCCAGTTAGCACCTCGCTGACAAACCCACGTGAGACGCCCGCCACACGGGCAATGGCGGCGGCCATTCCATGCGTGCGGCGGATGGAAAGCAAGGTGTCGCGATCAAGTTTTTTTGTCTGGCGTTTTGTGCTAAGTTGCGTCATTATACGTCGGTGAACTTTGTTCACCGCCTTTTAATAGGCTTTATTGTATACTTAATCGTTAGTAAGTCAAGAGGAAAATTATGAGATTTGCCAGAATAGAGCCGCGTGCCGTATCGTCACTTCGGGAAAGGCTACAGATTACTCAGCAGGAGCTTGCCGCTCGGGTGGGTTGTAGCCTAAGTGCCGTGCAATTTTGGGAATCCGGGCGCTCCACCCCACGCGGCTATCGTCTCCGGCGATTGCTGGAATTGTGCCCCGACGCGGAAACCCGTGCCCTATTCACCACAGCGCCACCCGGCGCGCCAGCCACAGATGTCTCACGGGGCAAGCAGACGCCACCCGGCCAGGCGGAATTGGAACGACGCTACCTCGACCCGGCTTTCTTGCGTTCCCTACCGCCTGACACCCGCACCCTCTATAAAGAAACCGTGGAGAATATTCTGCAATTGAGTGCCATGAAAATGAAGGGTAACAAGGTGGCTGCCGATGGCCTGCATCTGCTGGCCGAATCGATTATCCAGATGGCCGGAATGGCAACCGAACCCCACAGCGAGGACTCTCCGCTGACAGAGCCGCCGTCGGACTTGTTATCAACACCCAAGAAGAGTGATGACTAGTCCGGCCGCTGGCCAAGGCTGAAGAGCAAAGCATCTGCGAAGAAATCGTCGTAGGGGCACGCCACGGTGTGCGGCTACTGCCGCCGCTAAACATTTCCGGCCACCCCTGCCTCCCTCCCGCACCAGCACCCGTAACCCCAGACCCACCCCGGATATAAGCCTGTCTAAGCTGAACTTCCGGCCCTTGACAAGTGTCGAAAAGAATCATAGCCTATTGGGTAGATTGGTAGCCTTGCCGCTCGTCCCGCCTGGAATAGCGTGTCGCCCCTGGGGCGGGTGGCTTGAACGGGGAGTCCCTCAGGTTCACCTGACTCACAGGTCGTATGGAAGTGTCGCCGCAAGCAAGGGGACGCAATTGCTTGGTTCCTGAAAAAGCCCTACGGTAGTGATTTCAGGATCGCAAAAAGAAAACCCTAACCTCGAAAGCGTGGATTGCTAAAGCCCGACAGGTAACGCTGAGGGAACACGCTCAGCGCAATGCAAAATAAAGAATCGCACGAGGTTCGTACTGGTGCCCAACCGGCAAGTGAGTTTGGCGCGTCGCACCTATTTATTACGTGGTCACTTGATTGACTTGATTGACTAGTATTTACCGGCCCCTCAGAGGAGCATATTGTGACACCCAACCTGTTAACCGACGATCTTCTCTTGGAGCGGATTCTGACGCGCGACCGCCTGACCAATGATTCGCTATTGGGGATCCGGCTGCTCGCCGAGACGGCACGCAGTCCCGCCACCCCTGGCCATGAATACCTCCGTGTCCTGAATTGCCGGACTCGAATGTGGAAAGAGATGGCCCAGGAACGATTCGAAGCCCACCCGCCGCACTCCCGCACGCCTTACACCTGATTGGGGCCTGGCTTGCGCTTGGGCAACGTGTTCGCGCTGGCGATTCAGGGTCGCGACGCCCCTCCCTGTCAGCCGTCACGCCCAATCGACAGCGACCTTGACGACCACCTTGTGAATCGGCCCGTCGGCTCCCGTCGGCGCATGGGCATCTTCAGGGAAGAAAATCCCAAAGTTTCCCTGCGGTATGGTCACCCAGGAGTCCGCTGCGTCACGGAAGAACTGGATATCCTTTTGTTCGTCGTAGGCCTGCTCGGGATCACGGCAAGTGGAAGTCGGCTTCCAGCCGATCACGTCCGAACCCGTGATGGAATACTGGATATCAATGTACCGGCGGTGGGCCTCCAGCTTTGCCCCTTTTTGACCTCGGCCCTGACCCCGAATAACCGCGGCATAAAGCCGGGAACCGTCAATCTCCTGGCGCCCCTCGGGGAGCTCGCCCAAGTTCGTCCGTCGCAGATACTGCAGAGCGGGACTGAAACCGGGATGCAACTGCTTCAACCTTTCCTCGTTTGCGACCACGTCCAAGATCATTTCCTACCTCCGCCCGAATGATTCGAAGAACCCTCTGCGCGCTTCGTATGCTACACGAAAATGCTTCCGCCGAGCTAAATTCCGCGGCGACACAAAAAGCGTAGGGGGTGAATTTGTAGCGGCGAGTTCACCTCGCCATATGACGGCGTAATGCCGCCTCGAGAAGGGCGAGGTAAACTCGCCGCTACAACATCATCGTGACCCACTACATGCGGATGG
The DNA here is from genome assembly GCA_963804995.1 of uncultured Acidobacteriota bacterium. Taxonomy (GTDB): domain Bacteria; phylum Acidobacteriota; class Terriglobia; order UBA7540; family UBA7540; genus Bog-366. The sequence continues at coordinate 130,944 of CAWDSK010000005.1, read as the reverse complement.
GGAAGAGCACATTCCTATGTTCGCGGTCTTCCTTCTGCAAGGCGCGCTCGATTTCGCGAATGACGGGCTCGCTTTGCAGCGAATGCTCGGAGCAAATCACCACCAGCTTGTCATAGTGCCGTATGGCAGTGTCAATCTCACCCCACACCGGCTCACCCCACTTGGCATTTTCGTCGAACTTTTACTTGCGGAGAATACCGCCCGTAATCCCCGCATATTGTGCGTATTTTATCAATGACCGCATTCATCGATTGGGCAAATGAGCCCGGCGAAACAGACCCGGTTCTAAGAGCGGCCATAGGCCATTTGTGGTTCGTCACGGTCCATCCCTTCGACGACGGCAACGCCTTATCCTGAATAAGCTGCTGGATGGCTTTGATGGAAAGCTGACTTCTTCAAAATGGGCAAAGCTGACGAAGTGCTCTCAGGACACGGCATACCGCGATATTCTCGAATTGGTCGATCACGACATCCTGATCAAAGACCCCGCGGGTGGCCGTAGCACGAGCTATTTTCTAAAGGAAGCATAAGTAATCAGTCATCAGTTATCAGTAGTCAGTTCTCAGTAAAAAACTCCGCCGTGCCGGTTCTTGGTCGCTGTGCGCTGAGGGCTGTCCGCTGATAGCTGACCGCCCTGCATTGCAATACCGTAGATGCTTGTTTTTTTAGCAAAGATTTTGGGCGTTAGGTGCGGCGATTCTCCTGCCTATTTAAGGCACCAACTTACTTGACTCATCCATTCGAAAGGTGCGAGATGAACGGGTTGGAGGTGTACGATGTTGAGTGGATAAGGTATTGTCACGGACTGAGGCATTTAATGTTTATGAGCCAGAAGGGGATAAAAACCTCAGAATTCCAGAATTTCGACGCTGCAATCAGCAAGATTTTCTCCGTCCCGCGGGAGGAGTTACAGCGAAGGAAAGCGGAGTGGAAGAAGCAACGCCAGCGGAAGAAGCGGGCGAAGGCTTGACCCGCTTCCCCCGGCGCTCACGTTGCCTTGCCTTGTGCGTTAGAACAGGTTGGACGAGCTTGCGTCTTTCCGGCGAGGCGATTCCAGGTGAGGCGCTTACCGATGATCCTGGAAACCGCCGCATCGAAGCGGCCACGATCATCAAGTCCTTCGCGCTGGTTGTAACGGAAGGCTTGCTCGTCAAGGTAACGAAACAAATGGAACGGTTCGACGCTAACGTAGGTCCCTTGGAGGGTGCGCTGCAAAAGGCTCCAGTAGTTTTCGAGGCCGTTGGTGTGGACGTTTTCCACGGCATAGGCTTGGGCATGGTCAATAACGCTATGAACATATTCGGAATCCAACCCGTGGTAACCAATCCAAGCGTCCGTGAAAACCTGCGAGCCCGCCGAAACGTTTTCGACAACGCTGCCGCGAAGAGTTTTGAGGGTCACATCGGGAACGACCGAAGTGCGAACTTTGCCTCGCCGTTTCAGAATTCCCAGGACCGCAATTTTATCGCGCCCGCCCGTGCCCTGGATTTTCTCCCGCCGCTTACCGATGTGCATGTTGCGGGAGAGGCCGCCGATAAAGGTTTCGTCAACCTCGACTTCTCCTCCCAACTTGCCGCCGCCCTCGTCCTGCAAGGCCAGCCGGATGCGGTGCAGCATGAACCAGGCGGTCTTTTGCGTGACCCCCAGGTCGCGGGCTACTTCATAGGAACTGATACCGTTCTTGCAGTTGGTGAGCATCCACACCGCCGTGAGCCACTTATCCAGGCCGATGGCGCTATCCTCAAACAGGGTGCCCACCTTGACGGAGAATTGCCGCCGGGCATGATGGCGGGGGCATTGCCAGACGCCGCGAGCCGGATTGAATTTGACCTTTTCCGACCCGCAGGTTGGGCAGATGACGCCCTGGGGCCAGCGCTTCGCCACAAGGTAGGCGCGGGAATTGTCAGGGTTCGAAAAATAGATAATGGCTTCTTGCAGGGTACGGGGTTCGCGCATGGTTTCGCTCCTCACAAGCAAAACTATACCAAAACCCAGTGGATGAGTCAAGTATATTGGTGCCCTATTTAAGACAAGCCATTGTTGGATCCTGCGCGCAGCGCTTTCGGAGTGCGGTCGCAGCAGCTACCGCTTTTCTGGGTCTGGCTCTTGCACCATTCCCGTATGGACCAAAGGCGGAAAGCGGTAGCTGCTGCGACCGCACTCCAAAAGCGGGCTGCGCCCGCAGTGAAGGGTGCTTACTTCCAGACTCGAATCGGGGCGACGCGTTGGGTTGCGGCTTCGCCGCGCTGTGCTACCCGCTCTTGGAGGCTTGCTGCGGGCGGTGGTAGCGCCCCGATTCATCGGGGCGGTTCGCCCCCCATCGACAACAAAATGCCGCGGACCTAACGAACCGGTCCGCACTTCGCGCTTGTGAGCCCCAAAGGGGCGCCCTAACAAAGCCCAGGCCGAAGGCCCATAAGCGCTAAGTTAAACCTCCCCATCCTGCTATTTGGGTAAACTGAACCGCTCAAAAACCGCCGAATCGAGCCCTTATCTTAGCGCTTATGGGCCGAAGGCCTGGGTCAACAGATTGTTTCCCGGCCCGAGCCCTGTAGGGGCGATCTACGCAACCCCCTGAACCGTCCGACCGGCTGGAACGAACCGGCACGATGGTGAGTAGGGTTAGCGCGCCCCTTCAGGGCTTACCGATGGAAAGGGGTGGCTTCCTTGACCCAGGGCGTTGCCCTGGGCTTTGTTAGGACGCCCCGTTGGGGCTAGAACCTAGCAGCGCCAGGCGGGCTTCGTAGCGCTGACCTTTAGGTCAGCAGGTGCCGACCTGAAGGTCGGCGCTACTTAATAATCTTCAGGTGTTCTGGGTTGGCCATGGTTTGAACCTCGGTAATGGCGGTTGGAAGGGAATACTCGCATGGGCGGAAGGAATTGCAAAGGGTAAAGGGTGAGGGGTGAAAGGTGAATTATGAATTCTGGACGATGAATAGATGTTGGGCCAAACGAGTTTGTCCCCAATCTGCAACAGAGAGCCGTGGACCTGCAAAACATGTCCGCGCTGCGCGTATCACCACACGGAAAATGTTATACTCCCGGTTAATGCGTGGTTAGGGAGAAATAGGATGGTCGCTACACTCAATTATGCCGAGGCCACATACTTGTTAGCGAGTTCTGTGAACCAGTCGATGAAAGGACAACTCAAGCTATTACTTGAGGAGAGACACTTGTACCAGAATGTTGTCTCAGTCGATTTTTCGGAGATTCTCAGCGAGGTTTCGAAAAGCGTTGTTTTAACGACGCACGTGCAGGCTTTGTACACATTTGCCAAGAAACTAAGCGAAGAACGAATCGCCCCCGCAGAGCAGGATAGCTCAACGGTACCAAACGGTTCGGGGGCCAAACCCGCCCTGCGCCTGGAACTAATTTTGCAAAACGTCAAGTTGTATTGCTCGACCTGCAAGACGCGTGAAACCTTTAGTCCGACGTGGTACAAGGATGCAACGGACGGAATAATGGAGCGTCATAGTCGTGACCATCGCATCGCATTACCTCCTCCCCTTTTTCAGATGTTCGTGCTGGCGTACCAGTGTGAGACATGTAAATCGGCCCCTGTTACCTTTCTCATAGAACGTTGAGGTTGGAAGCTGACGATTGCTGGCCGTTCGCCGTTCGAAGAAGTTGATGTCCCAAACTATATTCCGAAGACCGAAAAGCGACTGTTTAGCGAGGCAATTGTCGCCGCTCAAACTGGGAACACCCTTGCTGGCTTGTTCCTTTTGCGGACGTTTATCGAGCAATTTGGCCGTCGTCAAACAGGAATCAAGGATAGGCAGACAGGCGAGGTAATCCTTGACGCATACCAAGCGCTGCTGCCAGAGAAACAGCGCGACCATATGCCTTCACTGAAGTCCTGGTACGAAAAGTTAAGCGTGCCAATACATGCGGCGAACGCGGACACCGACCTCTTCGAAGAGGCACGGATAGCGATCCTCGAACACTTCGACTTTCGGCGGCTGTATAAAATCCGTGATGTGTCAACGTCGTCAGGAAAGGATGCTGCGAAGATCCCTCATGCTGGCGAAAGCGAGAAATGAGATCTATATACTTGTGCTTTCCCCCCAGTGCCTGGCGCAGATCCCTGTTCCTGGGGTGTGCGGATTCCCGATGGGAGTTGTGGGAACTGACGGGTCAACTCGGTCAGCTTGCAAAACGGCACACTGCCGGAGACTATACCCGCGACAATGCCGTGCCAGAGGACAGTCCCTGTAGGAGATCGCAGACGGTTAAAACCGACCGTCTGCGCCAGCCCGCCGGTCTTCACCCTGCACGGCTGTCAAGGTGCTGAAAAGACCGCCTTCCCTTCGACGTCAAACAAGCCAAATTGCGCTCCACCCTCCACCACTGTTAGCTTTCCTCGCGAGTTACCTTCACGATCGTATAGCTCCAAACGCGGGCCTTTTGGTAGCACATCAAACGCCGCTCTCAGTTGATGGTTTGCGTCGTAAAGCACGACATGGGGCCCATCTGCCAGAGCGGTTAGCTGCACCATCGAGGCCCCTTCTTTATCCGATAGCGTAAAGCCTGGCATTTCCCTCAACAGCCCCATCGATGCCCGCAGTGCCCCGCTGGTATCGTAGAAATCAAGGCCTGGGCCACAATCGGTTACGCCCAAGACGGCTCGTGTTTTCCCGCTGGAGTCTTTGAGAAGGAATTTCTCCGCTTCGACTGTCCCGCAATGGGGCAGACCTGTCCGAAGCAGAATTCCGCTTAGCCGAGTACGCTCCCACAAATATGCCGTCGAAATGGCGAAGGGAACGCCGACGACGATCACAATAGCCCAATGTTCTTCGTTCAAAAATGGAATGAGTAAACCCAAGTAAATGAAGTAGACGACCGCCGTATTAATCAACCAAGTGAGCGACTTTTTCATATTCTCGTCCTCGACGTTCGCAGGGGTGGGTATTGATTTCCATGCCGGAACCCCGAATGGCTTGAGTGTACACCTCCCGGCGTTGCTTTGGAACTTCCCAGCTCAGTTTGGTTGCGATCGTACCCTTTTACACAGGCGGGTAGCCACAGTCAGTGCAGTTCTGACTATGGGTCTTCCTTTGGTGATGGATTTTGCGGTCAATTGCAGTGGGCATGAGAAAAGCCCACGGTCATTAGAACGTTGACCGTGGCTACCCCCTGCTGCGGAGGAAAGCCTCTGCCATGCTCTGAAATCAAACCATGTGTTTCGATTTTCGAGTGGGTGGCCACAGTGTCGCCGCGGCTGAAAGTCCGCCCATCTTAATGGCTGGCGACCCGCCCTGACAGTAGGCTTTTCTCCTGACCGATACGCGAGCGGCAAGCGAAGCTCAGAAGAACAGTGGATAGTAGATAGTGGATAGTGGCGAGTTAAACGCGCTGAACCTCAGCGCAACTTGCAACACGTGGGGTTTTCCCGTATCCTGAGGGTCATGGAAATACATTTCACCCCTGAGCAGGAAGCGCAGCTTGCGCAGATCGCCACCCAGGAAGGCATCGACGCCGAACGGTTGGTGAAAGATGCCGCCGTGCGTCTCCTTGAGGAAGAAGCCCGCTTTCGTGCCGCCGTGCGCCAGGGTATTGCCCAGGCCGACCGGGGCGAGTTCATCGAGGAAGAGGAAATGGACGCCCGCCTGGAGCAGATGCTGCGGTCATAAGAATGCTTATCCGCTGGACCCCGGCCGCCGCGACAGACCTACAGCACATCAGCGATTACCTGAAGGACCACCATCCACAATACCGGCAGCCGACCCTGCGTAAAATGTACGCCGCCATCCGATCCCTAAAGGAGTGGCCGCATCGTGGCCGGCTCGGACGTGAGGATGGAACCCGGGAGCTTTTGTTCCCTCCCCTGCCCTACATCGCTGTCTATCGCGTAAAGGAGCAGAGCATAGAAGTCTTGCGGATTTATCACGGCGTTCAGGACCGGCCCTAAAGGCTTGCGCGCCCCCCTGAGTTCCCCAAAAGTTCAATCTTGAAGGAGCGGGTGGCCCCAGTCAGCGGTTTGACTGGCTGTGGGCTTTTCTCCTGCCCGAAACGCCAGCGGCAAGCGCCGGTGGTTCATGTAGGGCCGAGCGGCGCTCGGCCTGGGCCGAATGCCATTCGGCCCTATGTTATTTGAGGGCGAGCGCCGCTCGCCCTCCGGCGGACGCGCTAAAGAGAATAACCACCCCGGCGCTCTGAGCGCCACCCCTCCTAAATCAGGGGGGGAGTTTTGCCGGGGGCAATTTGGCGGGTTTACCCCGCCAACCTGCCCGCGATCGCGTGGCCTAAAATGGCAGGGTAAACCCGCCGCTACGACTTCTGCCTACTGCCTTCTGCTTACTGCCTTAAACCGCGCCAGCCCCACCTTATCCGCCGAGGCTCAGGCGGAAATTTCGGCGAGCGGGTGAATGCGCCGGACATGGATCTGGTTCTCGCGCTTGCGCGTCTGGGCGATATCGTAGGAGGTTTGCATGCGCAGGAGCGTGTCCATCTTCACGCCAAAAGCTTTTTCAACGCGCAGCGCCATGTTTCCGGAAAGGCTGGCCTTGCCGTTAAGTAAGCTCGACAGGGTAGGCCGGGAAATCTGCAGCGCCGCTGCTGCCGCGGTCACCGACAGGCCCGCGGGCTCAATAATCTCCGTCCGAATAAAATCTCCGGGATGGGGCGGGTTCTTCATGGGCATGGCGTTTGCTTCCTCCGTCCTAGTGATAGTCTTCCAAATTCAGGTCGTAGATTTCGCGCTCCCCCCGGTCGATGCAAAACGTCAAACGCCGGTTGCGGGTGACGCTCAGGCTCCAGGTACCCTTGCGGTCGCCGGTCAGCGTGTGAACTTTCCAGCTCGAGAGCGAACGCAACTCCTCCGGGTCTTGCATGTCATCAAGAAATGCCAGCATCTTACGGAGCTTATCCACCGTGTCGGGGTAAACCCCTTGGGAGCTGTCTTCTTCGTAGAGCCTTTTCAGGCCCTTGTGGGTGAAGTTCCGTATTTTCACCGGATCAACTGTAGCCTGTTACCTTACACATGTCAACCCCATAAGGTCGGTGCAAGCGGATAACCCCAGTGTCGCCGCGGCTGAACGTCAACTTATCTTAATGGCGGACAACCCGTCATGACTGGGGGCTTTCCTCCTGCCCGATGCGCCAGCGGCAAGCGCCGGTGGTTCATGTAGGGCCGAGCACCCTGCGCCCCAGAGCCGGCTTCGCGTCTGAGGGTTGTTGCTTCGTAGCGGCGGGTTTACCCCGCCATTTCCTGCTAGCGAGTGTACCTCGCCAAATGGCGGGGTAAACCCGCCGCTACGCTTGCTGTCCGCCCCCAGCCCCAAATCCCGAGTCCCGAATCCCTTCTCCCCGGCCGTGACACTCCCCCATATCGGTTATCGGTGGGTTGATGCCCGAAGATGAGGCCAAAAACCGACTGTAGCAGGTGGCGCAGATTGGGTAACGCGGCGCGGCGGAGGGATTTACCATCCCTTTGCCCCAGGTGCTCCCGTAACCACCCCGGCGCTCGGAGCGCCACCCCTCCTAAATCAGGAGGGGAGCTTTAAAGAACTCCCCGCCTCAGATGAGGAGGGGTGGCGCGCCGTGCCCCGATAGCGCGTTCTTTCCAAATTGATCATCGGGGCTGAGCGACGGGGTGGTGCTGACAAGAAAAAGGGGTGGTGCTGACGAGGGAATAGCAAACGTAGCTCCAACCGTCGCGCGACTGCTGCTTCGCCATGATACCTTCGCTCAAATTGCATACGAAGAACCGCGGACCTCAACGGCGGAGGTCCGCGCTACGCTTGCTCGCCCCCCTTCGCCCACCGACCCCCCGACCCCCGCCGTGACACACTCCCCCGTATCGGTTATCGGTGGGTTGAGGTCCGAGCATGAGCGCAATTCGGCGCGCCAGAGAATCGGCGACCGCCCAATCACAAATCATTAAATGACCCAATGATCCGATGATTCAAAGAACCGATGGCCCGATCAATCAATGATTCAATGGCCCGATAAATCAATGAACCCATCCGCGCAGTGCCACGGGAAAGGCAGGGGTTAGGGACTTGGTGCTGGGGACTAGGGATGGGGCAAATTCGACTGACCACTGACCAACCCGCCGCGCTGTGCCACACTCTCCCGCTACGGTTATCGGAAGGTTTATCACTGAACATGAGCCCAATTCGGCACGCCGGAGGATCGGCAACCGCCCAATCACCAATCACAAATCGCAAATGACCCGACGGCCCAATGAATCAATGAACCAATGAACCGATGAATCAATGAACCAATCCGCCCTGTGCCACACTCCCCCACATCGGTTATCGGTGGCGCCAAGTAAAAAGATGAATCAAAGGCCGACTGCAAAAATCACCAATCACAAATCGCATTCGCAAATCACCCGATTGCCCTCCCCCGCTGTGCCACACTCCCCCACATCGGTTATCGGTAGGTTGATATCCGAGCGTGAGGCCAAATCCGGCACGCGGAAACTGGCAACCCCTGGCGGTTTCGAAGACCGGAAGCCCATTTCGCACCCACCGGACATTCTGTCTATTCCCAAACCTGCCCCTCCGGGTTCATCATGGAGTGGGGATTGCTGAGTATCTGTTTGGCCCTCGATTGTCTGTGATTTTTCCCTGAACCGGGAGGTCTTAGCGTCGTGGCAACATTCAGTGAAGTCTTCCGCGTCTCTGACGCTCGCATCGAGTCACTTGCGGCGCTCACCGAACCCACGCGTTCGCTGCCGGCGATTCTCGAAGCGGCGGAGTCCAATCCCGGCCTGGATGTGGAAGACGCGGCGGCGCTGATTGCCTGGGCGCGCACTCCCGAGCGGGTCGCGGAAATCCACGCGGCGGCGCGGCAGGTTCGCGAACGGCTGGCTCCGCATACCGTCGAATTCGTCATCCCCGTTTATCTCACCAGCTTCTGCGAAAACGAGTGCCTCTACTGCGGCTACCGCCAGAGCAATGCGCTGGCTGAGCGCGTCCGCCTGAGCCTGGACGAGTTCAGCCGCGAACTCGACCTGATTCTCTCCTGGGGCCACCGGCAGATTGAGCTGGTGCTCTCAGAAGACCCCCAGTTCGGCCCTGACGTGGTGGCGCGGTACGTTGAGCTGACGCGGCAGAAGCTCGATTGCCTGGGCGGCGGGGTGGTGGGGCTCTGCTCGCCGGTTTATGAGCGCGAGGACTACGTGCGCCTCCGCGCCGCCGGACTCGAATGGGTGGTCGAGTGGCAGGAGACTTACCACCAGCCCCACTTCGATCGCTGGCACGTGACCGGCTCGCCTAAACGGGACTTCGAATATCGCCTGGATTTGTGGGACCGCGTCATCGGGGCAGGCATCGAGAAAATCGCGCTGGGGGCGCTGCTGGGGCTTTACGATTGGCGCTACAACGCGCTGGCCACCATCGAACACGGCAACTACCTGCGCCGCGCCTACGGTCTTGACCCGCACGCCATCGGCATTCCGCGCTTAAAGCCCGCGCGGGGCGTCCTGGCGTCGCAGAAATCCTCGCGCTTCACGGTATCCGACGACGACTACCGCCTGATCCTCAGCCTTTATCATCTCGCCTTCCCGGGCTCACGCCTGTTCTTTAATACCCGCGAAAATTACGAGATGAACATCTCCATGGTCGAGGCCGGAGACCTCTTCACGGTGGATTGTGACACCTTCCCGGGCGGCTACCTGCACCATGATACGCCCGGCCAGTTCTCAACCCACGGGTTCCCCGGCCGGAGGGAAGTGGTGCAGGCGCTGGCCGCGCGCGGGCTCAAGAGTCTATATCTCAGACCCGAGACGGCGCTCCCGGCAAGTGAGCCTCGGGCCAAAACGCTGGCGCCGGATGCGTCGAAATGGAAGGAGGAGCACGCGCAGATTCGCGCCGGATTGCAGGATTGGCACGCGATTCTCGCCGGGCTGACCCTTCATCGCGGCGAGGATGCGATTGAACGCCAGGCGGTGCTCGCGGCGCTGCGCATGACCCTGCATTTCTTCAAAAGCTTTGTGATGGAAAGTTGCCGGCGGGAGGAGAAATCCCTTTTCCCAACCTTTACAGATACCCCAGAAACCGTCCAAGCCTTCTACACCGCGCACGAGCGTCTGGGAATCGACCTGGATAAGTTCGAAAGGCAGATGGCTTCTTACCAGCTTTCGGGCGATCCCACGGTGCTGCTCGCAATCGGAGACCGGACGCTGCGGGAATTCAGCGAGCACCTGGTGGCGGAAGAAGAGTTTATCGACAACTTGTCCCTCGTCCATCGCCCCTAGCTCATGTCCCAGAAATCGCGCTTAGCGGGGCATAGCGAGCGAGGTCCCACTTAATTCCCCGCCTACCCCCCTAAATGATCAAGAAGAATAATCATCCCCTGTTGAAAAATCCCGGTCAGGGTTTTGCCGCCTTCTTCAGCGGAATTCGAATCAGCACGTAGGCGATGACGGCGAAGGCGATGAGCGAAATCCATCCGCCCCAACTCTCGACAAACGGGAAAACATCCTGGCCGGTGAAGACGTGTGTGATCGACTTAACACCGGTCAGGAAAAGCGTCGCCAATAGAATACCGGTAATGGCTTCACCGGCGATGAAGCCTGAAGCCAGCAGCGTGCCGCGCTCCTCAAACTTTGCTTTCTCGTCGCCGGAAAGATTGCGACGCGCCGCCCACTGATCGGCGATCCACTTCATCACGCCGCCCAGGAAGATCGCGCCCGTGGTTTCAAGCGGCAGATACATGCCGACGGCAATCAGCATGGGCGACGGCGCTCCAATCATCACCAGCGACACTCCGAACAGACAACCAATCAGAAGCAGGCCCCAAGCCATTTGGCCGCCCACAATGCCTTGTGCGAGTTGCGCCATCAGCCCGGCTTGCGGCGCGGGCAGAAGCTTGCCACCAATGCCGCCGCTCGCGAGATTCGCTTCGTGCAGCGCGATGATGGGCAGCAACAGGAAGAAAGAAACCGCAGCGACGCTGATTATTTCCACGACCTCCATTTTCCAGGGAGTCCCGCCCAAGAGATAACCGGCCTTCAAATCCTGAATCAAACTGCCGGAGACGCAGCACGCGCAGCACACCACCGACGCGACGCCGAGCACTGCCGCGACACCGCCCAGTCCCTTGACGCCGATGGCGACCATCATGATGGCCGCAATCACCAAGGCCGCGAGCGTGAGTCCGGAAACGGGCTGGTTCGACGAACCCACCAATCCCACCAGGTAACCGCCTACGGCAGAGAGGAAGAATCCGGTCACTGTCATCACCACGGCCGCTACCAGTGCGGCGCCCCAACTGTGCGCGAAGTAGTAATAGATGATGGTGATGGGAATGATTAACCCGCAGATGGAGACGATGATCCACTTGATGGGGATATCGATGTCGAGGCGAGTGCGCAGCGCTCCGCCTTCGGCCGTCGCCTCTGCGGCCTGGAACGCACCCTTGATGGACCGCCAGATCGACTCGCGCATGCTGTAGAGCGTGTAAACCGCGCCCACGAGCATTGCGCCCACGGCGATGGGCCGCACCACGTTGTACCAAACCGTGTAACTCACCAGGTCCCAAGGCGCCGTGCCGCCCGCCGTCGTCGTACCCACGCGTTGAGGAAGTTCCGGATCAATAAAAAGCACCAAGGGAATCAGCACCAGCCAGGCAATGACCCCACCCGAACAGTTGATGGCGGCCAAGCGCGGTCCGATGATGTAACCAATCCCAATCAGCGCCGGTGACGCAGAAGGTGTGGTAAAGGCAACACCGCCCGCATAATCAACTTTGCCGAGTAATTCTTTCTGGTAGCCGAAGTAGCTGACCACGGACTTGGGGAAATTCCAGAAGAAGCTGACGGAGTCTTGAAAAAGTTGGAAGCCCTTATCATCCTTCAGGAGTTGCAGCAACGCAGCCACGCCCATGGCTCCAAAGATGTATTTGGGCGCATCGGTCGAGCCCCGCTGTCCGGCCTTGACGATTTCGGCGCTGGCGGTGCTTTCCGGAAAGGGCAGCTCCGACTCCACGCACAGGGGCCGGCGCAGAATAATAATGAAGAATACTCCCAGCAGGCCCCCCGCCAGCAGAATCAGTGTGCCCGTCCAGTAATGGCTGCGCAAGTCGGTCCACAGGCGGTGGCCGCCCACGTTGACCATCATGAAGGCGGGGATCGTAAAGATAGCTCCCGCCACCAAAGCTTCACCCACGGAGGCCGCGGTGCGCGTCAGGTTCTGCTCCAGCACGCCCCCCCGAAAGAACGGCAGGCGGAAAAGCGCGATGGCAATCACCGCGGCGGGAATGGTGGCCGCCACGGTCTGCCCGGCCTTCATGCCCAGGTAGGCATTTGCCGCTCCAAAAATTGCCGCCATGATGATGCCGGCAAGAACAGACTTGAGCGTGAATTCTCGTTCCGTTGAGTCGTGTGGAACAAAGGGTTTGAATTCGGGCACAGGCGCCTCCGGAGAGAATGGGAACTCGGGACTATAGCACGAGGCCGGGGGAATTTGCAGATTCGGATAAGAGCAGGAAGAACCGGGGGGTGGGTAGGTTCTGCATACCCGCAATTCACAAGATGCTTCCGTTTGGCGAGAGCAACTGCGTTGATTGACGTGCTCGCAGTAGGCTTGAGACGACTAATGGAAAGGGCCAGCAATCCACGCGGCGGGTGCCGGCCCTTACCCTTTAAACTTTACACTTTAACCTTTAGCCTTCTCCAACCCTTCCTTTATTGTCCCAGCAGCTCTAAATACTTCCCCACCGCTTCGATGCCGCGATAGAAATTCGGGATATAGAATTTCTCGTTGGGCGCATGCAAGTTGTCATCGGGCAGGCCGAAGCCCATCATGACGCTAGGAATCTTCAGGCAACGCTGGAAAGTTCCCACGATGGGAATGGAGCCACCCGAGCGCATGTAGACGGTCTTTTTCTTGAACACCTGCTCCATGGCTTCGGCGCCGGCGGCAACCCAGCGACTGTCGGTGCTCACCACCGAAGCCGGCGCGGAGCTGAGAACTCGCGTGGCCGTCCGAATCCCTTTGGGCGTGATCTTCTTCACGTAAGCCGCATATTGCCGAAAGACTTCTTTCGGATTCATGTCCGGAACCAGGCGCATACTGATTTTTGCCGTGCTGACGGCGGGGATCACGGTCTTCGCGCCTTCACCCGTAAAGCCACCCCGGAAGCCGTGTACTTCGAAGGTCGGCCGTGACCAGAGGCGCTCAAGGACCGTGAAGCCTTTTTCACCCACCAGCGCCGTGGTGCCGATTTCCTTCTTCATGAAGTTCTTTTCGTTAAAGGGCAACTTTTTCCAACTCGCCAATTCCGCCGCGGTGGGCTTCTTCACCCGCTTGTAAAATCCGGGAATAAGGATCTTGCCGTTGGGCGCTTTGAGCTTGCTGATCATCTCCGCCAAAGCTTGCATGGGATTGGGCGCCGCTCCGCCGTACACTCCCGAGTGCAGATCGTGCGCCGCCGCGCGCGCTTCCAGTTCCGTATAGACAAGCCCGCGCAGACCGGTGGTGATGGTGGGCAGCTCCGGCGCGAACATTTCCGTATCGCAGACCACTGCCGCGTCGGCTTTCAGGCGGTCAGGATGCGCGGCCACATACTCATCAATGTGCTCGCCCCCGACTTCCTCTTCGCCCTCGATCAGGACTTTGATATTCACAGGGAGCTTGCCTTCCGTCCTGAAGAAGCCCTCCAAGGCTTTCATGAGCAGATAGACCTGCCCCTTATCGTCCACTGCCCCGCGCGCATAGATGTTGTTGTTGCGGATGGTAGGCTCGAAGGGCGGCGAGACCCATTCCTCCAGCGGGTCGGCGGGCTGCACATCGTAGTGGCCGTAGAGCAGCAGCGTGGGCTTGCCCGGCGCTTCCAACCACTCAGCGTAAACAAGGGGATGCTGATTCTCCTTGCCCTCGATGACCTCCACATTCTTCATACCCATCTCGCCGAGCCCGTTCGCCAGGGATTCCGCCGCGCGGCGAATGTCCGGCTTGTGCTCGGGAAGCGTGCTGATGCTGGGAATTCTCAAGAGCTGCAAGAGCCCTTCCAAGTGGCGTTCACGGTTGGCCTGGTAATAGTCGAAGAGTGCAGTGCTCATAGTCCTCCTGTAATTTCCCCAAGATTCACCTTCACCTGTTTCGGACAGGGAAGGCCGCTGCAATTCAATGCGAAGAGGCCAGTCTACACTCAGCTTTCGAGGGCGTCAATTTGAGGGGGAGAAATCTGGTCATCGGTTCAACGGGCGATTGGGTGATTGCATGATTGCCGATTTGCGATTGGTGATTCGCGATTTTCGCAGTCGGCAAATCGATTCATCTTCTCGCCTCAAACTGCCGATAGCCGAAGCGGGAAAGTGTGGGCGGTGAGGCCTGCCCCTACGTCTTTGGTTGCGGCTTCACCGTCCTGCGCTACGTGGTAGAATGCCCGCGATTCCCACTTTCGGGAGGTGCCCATGCGGCCCCGACTATTCCTGCTTATCTTCCTCATACCCCTGATTCTGACGCTGCCCCTGCGGGCGCAGCAGAAGCCCTTTACGCGGGATCAGGTCGAAGGCCTGGTGCGGGACGGGTTGGGTGATGATTCGGGCGCAAAGCTGATCGAGCAGCGCGGGATTGATTTCGCCCCGGCGGATGACTTTCTCCAAACCCTCAAGGCCGCAGGCGCGAGCGAGGCATTTCTTAACGCGCTGCGGTCTGCCAAACACCCTGAGCCCACGAGCGCCAAGAAGCCGCTGAACCAGGTGCAGGTTATCACCCTGCTCGCCGCGCAGGTGCCGAGCCACCGCGTGGCGATGCTGGTGGAGGAGCGCGGCATCGACTTCGATGTGAAGGATGATTATCTCCAGGAAGTGCGTCTGAGCGGCGGCGGCGATGAGCTGATCGCGGCGCTCAAAAACGCCAGGGTGACGAAGCCGGAAAGTATTGACCAAGCACTCCGGGCGCGACAAGCGGAAATCCGGCAACATGTCGCGCATGGAACGGAGCTCGCAAAGAAAGGCCAATATGCGGAAGCTGAACTGGAATACCGCGCGGCGTTGCTAGTTGATTCTCAAAACGACGACATTTACGTAAGCCTAGCGTATGTCCTGCTTGAGCAGAAGAAGTGGGACGATACCGCGTCCGCAGCACGCGAGGCGCTGCGCTTGAACCCAAATAATGACCTGGCGCACGTCAACCTCGGCGTTGCGCTCGGAAACGAGGGCGACTGGGATGGAGAGATCGCTGAAGAACGTACAGCCCTGCGCTTAAACCCCAATAATTCCTTGGCACACGCTAACCTCGGAGCCGCACTCGGAAATAAGGGCGACCAGGATGGAATGATCACTGAAGAACGCGAAGCGCTGCGGTTAAACCCCAATAATGATATGGCGCACGTCGGGCTCGGCACTGCGCTTGGAAACAAGGGTGACCGGGATGGAATGATCACAGAAGAACGCGAGGCGGTGCGCTTGAACCCCAACAATGATATGGCGCACGTTGGCCTCGGCCTCGCGCTCGGAAGTAAGGGTGACAATGAGGGAATGATAGCCGAAGAACGCGAAGCGGTGCGCCTGAGCCCCAATAATGGCTTGGCGCACGCCGCCCTCGGACTCGCACTGGAGAAGACGGGCGACCGGCTGGGAGCTCTGGAGGAATACCGCGCGGCCTGCACGCTCGACCCCAAGAACGCAACCTACAGGCAGAATTACGCGCGCCTATCGCAGCAGCTAAGCAAATGATGAGCGGGAAGCCCGGGCATGGGTTGTACGCCGTGGGTTCTTCTTCGACCAAAGGCCCAGGGAACAAAAACCGCGGCGGGGGGTAGCCGCTCTGCATGGAGGTTGTGATGTCTAGAAGAGCGTCAATCTTTTCGAAGATTTTGCCATACATTGACAAGGACGACTGGGAGGAATATGACGATTTCATAGTGTTTGGGAAAGAGGCGTTTAGGGCTTTGGGGACTCAAGCGTCGCCGAGGGAAGACCAACAAGACCAAGTGGTTTCTGAGGATTTGGATGGTTTTTTTGAGAAGTTTAGGCGCCAACACGGGTTAGGTTTGGCTGCAGAGCTTACATCGCTGGATGGCGCAACGCCCATAGACATGAGTGATGCGATGAAAGACCTCCACCCAGAGACTTTAGAACTCCTGAAGAAGGCAATGAGTAAGTTGGCCGAGCAGGGGGCCGGATCTGTTGGTGTCGTACGGCACCTGGATGCTAGACGTGACGACGCACTTGACAGGCATTACGCGGAAGAAGTCACATCTAAGCTCTCACGGATTGTCCGTCTCGTTTCCGCGCTCAACCCTGTGGAAATGAGCCGGAATTCTGTCACGGCAGTGAGAGGGTACTTCGCGGAAGTGCACAACTGCTTCTTGTATGGCTTCCACGTAGCTTGCGCAGTGCTATGCCGAGCCCTCCTGGAGGTTGCCCTCAAGGAAAGACTCGAACCGCGTAAAGGGCGTCGACGGAGGAAACCCAGTAACAAGTTAGACGCGTGGGGCAGGGCCAAGTCTGACATCCTCAGACGGCTCGACGAAGCTGAAGCCAAAGGCATTCTTGATGGAAGCAGAGCGGAGGCAGGCGGGAGGGTAAAGGATGCTGGTGACGCTGCCATTCATCGGCTTGTCGAATTCCAGTCGCTCTACGACACCGACGATAAGGTTTGGAAACTTGTTGATGAGACTCGTCTGGTGCTCGAAGATCTCTACCGACCGACCCCCGGCACTTGAGAGAATGGCGGCAGCGCCTCTGCTGGCAGGCCGGCAGGCGCAGAGCCGCATTTCAAGCTCTGCGGCTTTTCTCGCCGGACGCACGCCGCGGACCTACCCAACAGGTCGCTATGCTCATTTGGAGCTTCCGACTTTGCGCAACTCGATCACCAAGCGCAAGGCGTCGTTGACGGCTCTTCCACTGCGAAAAGCCTTGTGGACATCAGGAGTAGCGCAGGGCCCGCCCTTCGACTGCTCCGAAGACAGGTTGTTATTTCCTCAGCGAAAGGAATATACTTCTCTCATGCAACGCCTAACGCTTCCCGTAATTCTTGAGAGCGACCAAGACGGCTATTTCGTCTCGTGCCCCGCACTCCAGGGCTGTTACAGCCAAGGGGAGACCTACGAAGAGGCCATGGCGAACATCAAGGATGCTATGCGGCTGCATCTGGAAGATCGCCTGGCGAATGGGGAGGGAATCCCCGAAGCGGTTTCCGTGAGCCTCTCCACCGTCGAAGTATCCGTCTAATGCCGAAGTTGCCCCGCGTCACAGCCCGCCAGATAGCCACGGTTTTGGAAAGACTCGGATTTTCCCTGACTCGCCAGAGCGGTAGCCACCAGATTTACAAGAATGCCGCCGGCAAGAGGGCCACGATTCCATTTCACACCGCGAAGATCCTCCACCCAAAGGTCCTGAAAAGCATCTTGCGCAACGCTGAGCTGAGCGCTGAGGACCTGGAAAAACTGCTGTGAATCGCCGTCGATCCATGACGTGTGATCGACGCACAGACTGTCCGACTTCCGAGAAGAGCGGTTGGCTCGCACAGACCTGTTTTTCAAGGTCCGAGGCTACTCTCATCTATCGTGCTCAAGCGTTTAACACGGTGTCGCCTCGGCAACGTCCCGTGACCGTGGGCTCTTCCTACGATGACAAACGCAATTCGAGGCGCTTGAGCTTGATGCGGTCGGCGTGAACCTGGGCAAGGTCGTAGTGCGCCTGCTGCGTGAGCCAGGTTTCGGCGCTGCCTCCGAAAACCTTCGACAGCCTTACGGCCATTTCGGGAGAAATCCCCCGCTTCTCGTTCACCAGCTCTGACAGGGTAGTGCGCGTGACTCCGAGCGCGGCGGCGGCGTCCGTAATCGTCAAGCCCAAAGGCTCAATACACTGGCGCAGCACAAAGCCGCCGGGGTGGGGTGGATTCTTTATCCGGATCATACCTGTAGTGTAACGCGTTACGTAACGCACGTCAACCGCGGGTCGCCGCGGTGGAAGGGCCGTCCGCCATCAAGATTGGCGGACCTACGAGCGGGCCATGTGCGACAACCCTGCGTGCCGGAAAGACTTCAGGCAATTTGTCGCCACTCCATTACGATTTTGGCTACCGGTAGCCAAAACTTACATCTTTCCCTTTCAATTAAACTTATAATAAATGTTAATATATGTACTAGGTCTGGCTGGCGCAGACCGAGCCCAGCTCTGCGACTTGGTGCGGGTCAGGCAAGCCGGCGCCTGGTCAGGACAGACGAAGCGTTCAGATAAGAGAGGAGGAGGCTCTTTGGGCATCAATAGCAACATCGGCAGGCACGGGGGGCACGTGAATCGCAGGGCTGGGCTCGCCCTGCGCCAGCCGACCGGTTCTGTCAAAAGTTTTATGAAAGGTAATGAAGGGTCGGGAGGTGGGTAGAGCTGGGGGATTTGCCCCCAGACCCCCAGGATTTATCGCTTTGGTGC
Source organism: uncultured Acidobacteriota bacterium (assembly GCA_963804995.1). Taxonomy (GTDB): domain Bacteria; phylum Acidobacteriota; class Terriglobia; order UBA7540; family UBA7540; genus Bog-366. The sequence continues at coordinate 112,607 of CAWDSK010000005.1, read as the reverse complement.
CAAGATGGGTCTGGACTGGGGGAGCGAGTGGGGCTCGCTCCCGACCGATCTCGGCCCCGGGGTCGGCGCTCAGGTCGCATCCCTGCGGAGCCCTATCCTCCGCCCCGGCCACCGCGAAGTTTACTCCCACCGGGCTCAGGCCGCCAGGGCGAGAGCGAGGATCTTGTTCCACTGGCCTTGCAAGGTGGTGAGGGAACTCAACTCCGGCAAGGGGATGGGTACGCGGTAGCCCAGGGCCAGATGGGGGCGAAGGAAGTTGTAGTGGGTGACGAACAGGGTGGTGAGGGCCACGGCGCCGTTGCGCGTGGCAAAGCCGCAAGCCGGGCGGACGTGGTATTTGTAGGTGCGATTGAGACGTTCGATGAGTTGCTTGAAGGGGCGGAATTCCTTGGAGACCGCGTCGAGGTTTTCCAGGCCGATGACCTGCCGCAAGGTATGGGGAGGTTGGGAAGCGGTGCGGTGAGCGTTGAGGAAGTGTACGCCGGCCTGATAAGCGGGGTTGCCGTCGGTGATGAAACGCAGGGCCTGATCTTCGGGCAAGGTGCGCGCGGCCTCGCCCAGGGCCACGGTGGCGGCCAAGGCATCGCGCTCCGGCGCCACGTGATAGGACGTGATGCGATGCCCTTGGGGATCGAGAAAGAAGAACGTGTATGGGTGCTTCCCCGCGACGCGAATATAAGTCTCGTCGCCGGTGGCGGTGGCGCTGAGCGGGGCTTTGTAGCGGAGGTTGAAGGCGTGGCAGTAGTAAGCGGCGGCCTGGGCATAGTTGAGAACGGACTGGTAGCTGAGAGGCACGCCGAAGACTTGCCGCAGGACCTGGGCGGTCTTGCGGGCGGAGAGGGCGAAAGAGATGTGGAAGGCCAACACCAGGCCCAAGACATCGGAAGAACGATGCAGACGGGTGAGGTCGACGGTGGGCGGATCGGGAGCGGTGGGGGCCAGTTGGGCGGGTTGAAAGTGGTATTCGCGATACTGGTAACGCAGCTTGAACTGCGTGCGGCGCAGCTTCTGGAGCAACTTCTCGTTCCAGTGCAGGGCTTGCTGCTTCTGGAGATAGTGAGGACAACGCTCGCCAGGACATTTGTAGATGGTGCAATCGGCACGCTGCTTCCAGCGGAAGAGGGAGCTGCCGCAGTAGGGGCACCAGTAAGGAGTTTTCGTCGGGCGATGACGACGAGCGATTTGCGACAGCCGGCCACAGACTTTGCAGCGCAGTTGGCGGGCGTGACGGCCATCGTTGAGGTAGAGGAAGTCGCGCGGTGCGCCGCAGTGGGCACAACGACAAGTGGGAGGCAGGGGGTGGGCGCCAGAACGCTGAATCGGAGCCAACGGTCGGCGGTGCTGGCGCTGGTACTGAGCCAGCAACTGCCGCCAGTTCCAGGTGCGAGGTGCCGGAGGCGGCTGGGTCAAGGGAGCCAGAGGGTCAACGTAGAAGTCGCGATAGTGTGGATGCTGCTGGCGAAAGTCGTCGCGGGGTTGAGGCTCGGGCTGGCGCCCGGCGAGAATCTCTTGCAGTTGCTCGACCAGTTCCTGCAAATCCTGGCGGGTAAATTTCCTACAGAGCCAAAGCACCAATCGTGGTATCTTGCCCATGGCGGTGAGTCTCTCGGGAACCTGGCGGGTTCCCTACAAGGTGGATTGGGAAAGAGAGACTTCACCGCCCTTTTTGTTTGCCGTCAAGCCCCACGACGCAGTTACGTCCAGGAACTTAAGCGCGGCAACCCGACCGCACCTCACGCCAACGTCCTAGTCAAGCGCACCCGGAGGGGGGAGAAAGCAGAAAATCCAGTTTCTCCCAGCAATTCAATGGGTTATCGCCTTAGGGGACAAAAATTCTTGACACAACCAGCCGACCCATAAAGATGTTAAAAATGAAGGAACCTCCGGGGATGTGTATGAAAACAAAGGCAAGGATGACAAAATGTCTGGCAATCTAACGGTGTTTTTGCAAGAAAATGCAGAAATTTCACGGTAATGGACACATTCGAGCGGATTTTTAGCAGAAATTGGAGGGGTTGTGCGGTAATTCGGGGCAAAGGCAGATAAGAAGGCGAGAGATGACGGGACTTCAGCTCGGATCCAATGGCGGGATTGTCCAAGTGGATCGAAAAGGGCCGGGGAAATTTGCAGTAAACCTTTCGTCCCGCTCTACCGGCCCCGCGATGGCGATGGGGAGGAGCAGCGGCGTCTTCGCCCTCGGCGCCCTGGAGTGTGGGAGCGGAGTTCGTGCTTTCTTTACCGCAGAGGCGCTGAGACGCAGGGGAAAAGCATTCTAGTTTCAAATCTCTGCGCCTCCGCGCCTGTTATGAAAATGCTCCCCTCCTCAGATGAGGCTGTCTCAAAACTAGGTATTTCTGACTTTTGCACAGCGTAAGTTATTGATTATTCGTCGTAAAAACCGTGAATTTGCCAGTTTTGAGACAGCCTCAGATGAGGAGGGGTGGCGCTCCGAGCCCCGATAGCATGTTATTTCCAAATTGATCATCGGGGCCGAGCCCCGATAGCGCGTTTTTTCCAAATTGATCATCGGGGCCGAGCGCCGGGGTGGTGCTGACATACTCCCTGCACCCCATTTAGATTTGCCGTAAGAACGAAGTCAGAAAGCGGTAGCTGCTGCGACCGCAGTCCAAAGCGCTGCGCGCATTTTCATCGTCAGTGGTGCTCCGAAAGAGCATGGGCGCCTGTGCGGTGAGGATGTGCGACTCTCCCGCCCGGCTGTTATAATCGCTTGCAGATGAGATCGTGATCGGGATGGGGACCGAATGATACCCGTGGTGATCGCCGGAGGAGGCCTCGCAGGGAGCGAAGCGGCGTGGCAACTTGCCGAACGCGGGGTGGCCGTGACGCTTTATGAGATGCGTCCCGCCCGCCCGACTCCCGCGCACAAGACGGACCGCCTGGCCGAGCTGGTTTGCAGCAACTCGCTCAAGTCAAACGCCGCCGGCTCCGCTTCCTGGCTGCTCAAAGAGGAGTTGCGCCGCGCGGGATCGCTGCTGCTGCGTGTGGCGGATGGATGCGCCGTACCGGGAGGAGCCGCGCTGGCTGTCGACCGCGAACGTTTTGCCGAGGGCGTGACCGCAGCCATCGAAAGCCACGCGCTGATCACCCTCGAACGCGCAGAGCTTCAAAATATCCCCAGCGATGGTCTGGCGCTCATTGCTACCGGACCTCTCACCTCTGACGCTCTCGCCGCGCAGCTCCAATCGTTGACCGGGTCTGAGAACCTGGCTTTTTATGATGCCATCAGCCCTATCGTCGACGCTGAGACGCTCAACCTCGAGCGCATCTTCCGCGCCTCGCGATACGGCAAGGGGGGCGAAGACTACCTGAACTGTCCCCTGAGCGAGGACGAATACCGCGCTTTCTACGAGGCGCTGACGGGTGCGGAAATCGTCGAGACTCACGAATTCGAAGACGCCAAATTCTTCGAGGCCTGCCTTCCAATTGAAGAGTTGGCGCGGCGCGGTTACGACACGCTACGCTTTGGCCCCATGAAGCCGGTGGGCCTCGTCGATCCGCGCACGGGCCGTCAGGCGTTTGCCATCGTGCAACTGCGGGCGGAGAATCTGCGCTTCTCGAGTTACAACCTGGTGGGTTTCCAGAACCACCTGAAATTCCCCGACCAGAAACGCATCCTGCGGCTGATTCCGGGTCTTGAAAACGCGGAGTTCCTGCGCTTGGGGCAAATCCATCGCAACACCTATATCAACGCGCCACGCTTGCTCGACGCCGACTTGAGTTTTCGCAGCGCCCCCCAGGTTTTTGTGGCGGGCCAACTCTCAGGTGTAGAGGGTTACGTGGAATGCATCGCTACAGGTCTTGTTGCAGGTCTGGGGATGGCCGCGCGCCTGGCGGGAGAGACCCTGCCGCCGCCCCCGCGCACCACGGCGCTTGGGTCACTGGTGCATTACATCACCCACGCCACCTCTGGCAATTATCAGCCCGCCAACATCTCCTTCGACCTGCTGCCCCCGATGGAGAATCTGCCCCGAGTCGTGGCACGAGACCGCCGCGCGAGGCGGGAGAGACAGTGCCAGAGAGCACTGACCGAATTTGAAGCGTGGTTTGCCCCCATGGCGGCTACGCGGCCGGTAGGGTGAAAGGCAGTAGGCAGAAGTAGTGAAGGGTGAAGGGTGAAGGGTAAAAAGGTTAGGAGCGAATGAAAGGCCACCGTCGAGGCAGGCAGATTTTGCGAGTTTCGAATTTCGAGTTTCGAGTTTCGAACCGGGCTGAAAGCTGATAGCTAAACGCTGAAAGCTTAATATGGACGACCTTCTGGAACGCTACATCAACTACCTTCGCTACGAGCGGAACGCCTCGCCGCATACCATCCGCAACTACCAAAGCGATCTGCGGCAATTCCGTGACTACTTGAAGGAAGGAAATCCTGACGCGGTGGTGGATGTGCGCACTATCGACGTGCTGCAGATTCGAGGCTTTCTGGGCTTCCTCTTCGAGCACGAAAAGAAGAAGACATCCATCGCTCGCAAGCTCGCCGCAGTGCGCGCCTTCTACAAGTTTCTCACCAAGGACCATGTCCTGACCCAAAATCCCGCCGCGACGGTTTCCACTCCCAAGCTCGAACAAGACGCTTCCCCGCATCATGTCCGAAGAGGAAATGAATTCCTTCCTCGAACCAAGTGGCGGAGGTGACGAAGAATGGCGATCCCTCGATGCGCCGTGACCGCGCTATTTTGGAGCTGCTCTACGCTTCCGGTTTGCGCGTGAGTGAGCTAGTCGGTCTCGACCTGCGCAGCGTGAATTTTGGCGACGCTATGCTGCTGGTACGCGGCAAGGGCCGCAAGGAACGCATTGTCCCCTTTGGATCGAAAGCCAAGCAGGCCATGACCGATTACCTGCCCATCCGGGAGAGTATTTTGGTAGAGGCGAAGAAGAGCGGCCAGACGGCGCTTTTTCTTAATACGCGCGGCGCCCGGCTGACCACACGCTCCGTCGATCGCCTGGTGAAGAAGTATGTGCACACCTACGGGCCGAATGTGAAGGTCAGCCCCCACTCGATGCGCCACGCCTTCGCTTCACATCTACTTACCGAGGGCGCCGACCTGCGCGCCATCCAGGAGATGCTCGGGCATCGGAGCCTCGCGACCACGCAGAAATATACGCAGGTTTCGATCAAGCAACTGATTGATGTGTACGATAAGACCCACCCCAAGGCTTAATAATTTTGGATTTTGGATTTTCGATTTTGGATTTCAGCCTGCGGACGGTAACGGCCTGATCCCCGTTTTTGAAATTGGTAGTATTCCCAACTGAAGAACCGCGGACCCCAACGACGGGGGTCCGCGCTACTCACTAGACGGCAAACAGGGAGCGTCTGCCGCAACGCGTGCGGTAGGAATCACACCAGAAAGCGCGAATGGGTTGCTGCTTAGGTTTCAGGACTAGCCCGGCGCAGGAACCACTCACCCACTACTGCCGAGGCCTCGGAGAGCATCCCAAGAATCGGGATGCCAACCCGCATAACAAATGCCAAGGCCTTCACACCCAGCCAAACCAGTAACCGCTGGGCTGACCGAGCCGGGTCTTTCGAATCAAAGCGGACACGATAATGAGGCCCTTCGGTCCGGTAGCTCATCAGCACGAGCCCAGCGTAGAGAATCCCGCCGGCCAGAATCGCCAAGTTGATAAACTCCATGAACATGCTGTTCAAATCTGAAGCAGCCACAGATTCGACCTCCCGTTGTAGTAGAGTGTTCCCATTCTGTTAGATTCCCTGGAAGCCCAAATGGTTCGCTTCGTAGTGTAGGTACGATGATAAATGCCCTTGAGCACGGTTCGCCATGGCACTTTGGTACCGAATCCCGGGTGCAGTGGGGAAATACTGATGCGCGTCAAGCATGAGCGCCAGGACTCCCTGCAAAATTCATCGACTTTGTGGCTTGCGATGTTAGAATTGGTTTCAGTACCAGGGGCGACTCCACTATTCCTAAATTTTCTTGCACGGCGCCTAAGGTTGCGAATGGGGGAATAGGGGTATAATTCCTGTTGCCCCTCAAGTTCGAAAGGCGATGCCTTCTAACCTATATTACTTCCGGCCCCTCGGTGACCGCATAGAGTTGGGAAAGCTGGGTGAGGACTACCGTCTCATCCCCCTTGAGCGTAACGAGGAGAAACTTCCCGCCCTGGAGTTGCCCGCCGTTCTGCTGGCCGATGGCACTGAAGACAACTTAGCCCGCCTGGCAAAGTCAGCGCCCAAGTCGGAAGCCTGGTGCGCCATCTGCTTGTTGGATGGTGATGGGAACCGCCCAGCCAAGCTTCACCAGCGGATTTTCGCGGTCCTCCCGCGTGAAGTGCCGGGCCTGGTTCTGGAGAAGACGGTTGAGCGCGCCTTTGATAACCTGCACGCCCAGGAGGAGCGCCGCCGCACCCGCCTGGAATTGAAGCGTGCCGTTTCCGACCTCGAGACGCTCAATAAGATTGGTGTAGCACTTTCCACGGAACGCAACACCGATGGGCTGCTGGAACTCATTCTGAGCAAGAGTCGCGAAATCACGTCCGCCGACGCGGGTTCGCTCTATCTGGTGGAAGAAGACCAGGGTGGCCCCAAGCATCTGGTCTTCAAGCTTACGCAGAGCGACAGCCATTCGGTGCCCTTTCGCCAATTCACGCTGCCCATCGACACGCGCAGTATTTCCGGTTACGCTGCGGCCACGGGCCAGATTCTCAACATCAAGGACGCCTATCGAATTCGCAATCTTCCCTTCCGGCTGAACCGCGACTTTGATCAGAAGTTCGGCTACCGCACCAAGTCCATGTTGGTTCTCCCTATGAAGAACCAGAAGGACGAGGTGATCGGCGTGTTGCAGCTCATCAACTCCAAGAAACACGCTGCCGCAAAGCTCACATCCCGCAAGGTCGTGGAAGGTGAAGTCGTCGCGTTTTCGCAAAGCAGCCAGGACCTGGCCTCTTCACTTGCCAGCCAGGCCGCGGTGGCGCTCGAAAACAACCTGCTGTACCGGGACATCGAGAAGCTGTTCGAAGGGTTTGTGAGGGCTTCAGTTACGGCCATCGAGTCGCGCGACCCCACCACCTTCGGTCACTCGGAGCGCGTCGCCAAGCTTACGGTGGCCCTCGCAGAAACCGTCGACCGGCTGGACTCCGGACCTTACAAGGACATCCGCTTCACGCACGAAGACATTCGGGAAATTCGCTACGCTTCCATCCTGCATGACTTCGGCAAGGTCGGAGTGCGCGAAGAGGTTCTGGTCAAAGCCAAGAAACTCTACCCCCCACAGCTCGAGCTGATCAAGAAACGCTTCCTGTACATTCGGAAAGCGCTTGAACTGGAGGCCTGTCGCAAGAAGCTTGACCACGTGCTGCGCCACGGCAATCAAGGCTATGAGGAGTCCTTCGCTGGGATCGAAGGCGAGCAGAACCGCGAACTGCAAAACCTCGATGAGTTCATGGCAAATGTCCTGCAGGCCAACGAACCCACCGTGCTGCCGGAAAAGACCTCCGAGAAGCTCGTGGAGATTGCCGGCTGGAGCTTTGACAACCCTGCCGGCCCCACCGAACCGCTGCTTACGCAAGATGAGTTGCAGTTGCTGTCCATCTCCAAGGGAAGCCTGGACCCCGACGAGCGCATGCAGATCGAATCGCACGTCATTCACAGCTTCCGCTTCTTGAGCCAGATTCCCTGGACCAAGGAACTGAAGCGCGTCCCCGAAATCGCCAAGGCACATCACGAAAAGCTGGACGGCTCCGGCTACCCCTACCGCATGAAAGCGGAGGAAATTCCCTTCCAATCGAAGATGATGACTATCTCCGATATTTTCGACGCCCTCACCGCCCGCGACCGGCCCTATAAGCGAGCTGTGCCGGTGGAACGCGCCCTCAACATCATCGGTGACGAAGTGAAATCGCAGTTGCTTGACCCGGTATTGTTCGCCCTCTTCGTCGAGGCGAAAATCTACCAGCTCACCTCCGAGGATTAGCCCCGCAAAGGGAAGACAGTAGGCAGTAAGCAGAAGGCAGTAGGCAGCGAGCGACATTCCCCCATCAATAGTTCTGCGGTCTTCCGGCGCGGGATTCTCAACCGCCATGATTGAATTCTTTATCGATATGGCTTCGCGGCCAATTGCCCTCGCATCCAACTCATCGTGAAGTGGTTGCCCAAGGTCCATCAGGCTCCGTCCGTCGCGACACCTGGCAGACAAACCTCACTTACTGCCTACTGCTTACTGCCTACTGCCTTCTCTGTCAGTAGGGGTGCCACGACCAGATGGAGTCAAAGACCATCACGCCGTGACCGGTCGAGCGATCTTCGTGGGTGAGGCAATAAAGGCGTCCGGCATTGAAGGATCCTTGGATCTTGTGGGTGGCGCCGATCCAGGTTAGATGCTGGCCCCCGCGGAAGTCAGTCGTAGAGAGGTCAGGCACGCCAAGCTCGGCTTCCACGTCTTCCACGCTGAGTGTTGCGCGGAGCCTCTGTGGGTGCCGCTTCACGATGGAACCCTCCAAGGAAACGGCAACTTCGTGTGAGGGGTCTTCCACGATTTCTTTCGGAAAGAAGGCTTCAATCCTCCGCTCGCGCTCCGCGGCTGCGTGAGCCGCTTTCTCACGGTCGAAACGTGGAAGATAAAACTTGAAGAAGGCCACCAGTCCCGCAACAACCACGAGTTGAATCAGAATGAGGCGCCAACGTACGCGCCCGGAGTCAGAGCGGATCATGAATTGAATTGTAACGCAGTTTGTTCGTCGGGTGGACACGTCGCCACCTGCCTCGGGCCTGAGCCGGGGTATCGGAAACAATGGCTAAGCAGAGGGGCGAAAATTACCGAGCAGCAGTTTGGGCAGCTACTCCCTTTAGGTACTTCGGGTCGAAGCGCTGAAACTGCAGGCCGCAGTGGGGACAGACGGCCAGACCCGGGTTGGGTTGAGGGGCGGTGGGACTCTTGATCTCCATCCGGAATGCCTTCTTGCAAGCGGGGCAGCGAGAAAGCGGATACGAACGCAACATAATAGAGCCTCCTAAGATTGCGAAGCGAAGGTAATAGGGTAGCACTTGAGATGACCGAAAGCAAATCGACTTCGCTGGCTTGTCCTGGCGCTCTCTCCGGACGGATTATGCTGAATCCGAGGCCGTCTGGTACGGATAAATCCGATCTTAAATACGTGACTGCAAACCTCGACTCCCGCCTGATTTCTCCCTTCTGCCGTGACCCCCGCGGCCATGGGCGGACGGGGCTAGGATGATGATAATAAGGAGGTTATAACCAGTGTGAGGTAAGCTCCGGCCCATCCTGCAACCTGCCCCCTACGCACCGTGGTGATAAACCTCCCAGCCCTGGTAATTCCCCAGCGCGTCGACGACGGCGCGGCCGCAGTGGCTGCGATTGACGGCCACGTGGTGCTCATAGCCCTGCTTGCACACGTATTGGAGCAGCGCCTGCAATCCGGGGATTTTCACCACGCCATACCCGCCGAAGCTTTGGAGCTTCTCGGATGTGATCTCACCTTCGCCGCAGTAGGCGCGCAGTTTGCCGCGTAAATCGTCGGTCGAAACACGGCAATAGGTGAGTGGCCCAGCCTTGAGCTTGCCGACCACGGTTCCGAAGGAATTCTCTTTGCCCACGGTGCCCGAGAGGATTTCCTGGAAATCCATTTTGAAATCTTCAAAGAAGTGTTTGGGCAGGTTCGAGCAATGGAAGATGACGGCCTTGTCAGGATCATCGCCGTAATTGTTGTTCCAATCCACAATAGCGCTGGGCTCACCCGCGGCAAGCTGCAGCACATACATGCCGACCATCCCGATCATGTCAGTTTCGCAGGCGCTGGGCAGCAGGTTATTCGACATCATGCTCATCAGCGTGCAGGGGACGACGCCGAAAAATTCCTCCATAGCGGTCCAGCATTGCACGGAGGATCCCGCCAGATCGTTATCCAACATCCAGTCATCCACGATCACACCAAACTTGGCCATCTTCACGAGTGAGGGCGCGGGCACACCTTGCGAGCTGACATAATTGTGGATGCCGGCGATTTTGGCTTGCACCTTGGGGTCATCGTCGGTGAGCCGGGCGATGCGGCCGAAGACTTCGGATAGATCAAGCGTCTCAACCGAAATGCCGTGGCGTTCCATAAGTTTTTCGCTGAAGCGCACAGTGTTGAAGGCTGCCGGACGCGCTCCCAACACGCCCACGCGGAGGTTCTTCAGCCCCTTCACGATCCGGCAGGTGGCCGCAAACGATTTAAGGTCAGACTGGAATTCGGCGGAGGCGGGCGCCACCGTGTGCCGCGAGGTCAAAGTGTATTTGATCCCGTATTGCCAGAGGTTATTGCAGACGGATATCTTGCCGCAGAAGCTGTCACGGCGGCCGCCCATCAGCATGTTGTGAGGCTCATCCGGGAAAGCCTGGATGAGCACGGGCACGTCCAATCCCGCCAGGCGCAAGGAATTCGCCACACCCCGCTCGTCGCCAAAGTTCGGCAGGCTGACCAGCACACCGTCAATTTCGTCGCGATGCTGTCTGAATAGCTCCGCGCATTTGTGGGCGTCGTGAAGAGTCTCAACTGAACCAAATTGAGTTTCCTCGGGCCCCAGACAAATGCTTGCGTACCCTTCCTTCTCCAACACGCGCAGGATTTCTTCGCGCCCATCACGAGCCAGTACGGCCGGGAAAAAGCCTCGGTTACCGATGATGACGCCAAAGGTTGTGGGTTTCGACATGGAAAACTCCTCCTTGAAAATGACCTCGCTAGCTAGTGACCGGAGCCAGAGCAGAGTGGAATTCTAGCACGCTATGGGAACACAGGATGTCTCTGGTAAAAGAACTGTGGATAGGCTGTCCTAGCCAGTGCACCGCGGACCTGTCGTTGTGATTCCGCGGCTTTTAATGGCTAATCACGCGGGTGGCCCATACGTGCCGCATTTTGGCATGTTTGCGATCACAACCCTCGGTCCATATGCACCGGCTGCGCGGAGACTCCTCACCCGCCTGCGCCAGCCGGACGAGGGGCGGGAATCCAGAAAGTTTTGCTGTATACTTTTGACGTGCGACTGGGCTGGCTAACCGATATCCACTTGAATTTTGTGTCCCCGCTGAAACGTTCGGAATTCTACGCGCGGGTTCGCCGGGAAAGGCTCCAGGGCCTTCTGCTCGGTGGAGACGTGGGCGAAGCTGATTCCGTGACGACTTTCCTGGCGGAGATCGCGGAGGAGCTGCGCATCCCGATATACTTTGTGCTGGGGAATCACGATTTTTATCATGGCACCATCGCTGCAGTCCGGGAGAGGGTGGCACGTGAAGCCCTCGCCTCTCCCTGGCTACATTGGCTTACCGCCAACGGGGTGATCCCCCTGACCGCCAATACCGCGTTGGTCGGCCACGATTCGTGGGCGGACGGGCGCCTAGGCGATTTCTTCCGGTCCGAGGTCATGTTGAACGATTATTTGCTCATCGGGGAACTATGCGGCTTGGAGAAGCAGGAACGCTACCTCAAGCTGAATGCCTTGGGCGATGAGGCGGCCGAATTCATCGAGAATCGTGCACGCGAAGCTCTTACCCAGTTCCGGAACGTAATCGTTCTCACGCATGTGCCGCCCTTTCGCGAATCGTGCTGGCACGAAGGCGAGATTTCGAACGACGCTTACCTGCCGCACTTTGCTTGCCGCGCCGTGGGAGACCGCCTGGCCACCCTCCTGTGTTCCCACCCGGCGCAGACCATGGTGGTGCTGTGTGGGCACACGCATAGCCCCGGCTTCGCCCGCATCCTTGACAACTTGGTGGTGCGCACCGGCAGCGCACAGTACGGCGAACCCGTGGTGCAGGAAGTGTTGGAGGTGGAATGATGGGATCGCGGGCGGCGCATACGGACCGCCATTTGGCAGGTATGGGGTCACAACGAAGAACCGCGGACCTCAGCAGCGGGGGTTCGGCCAGCCCGCTGTAACCACCCCTCGCCTCCAGGTGCTCGCGTAACCACCCCGTTGCCTTCGGCGCCACCCCTCCTAAATCAGGAAGGAAGTTCCGCTTTAATGCTCCCCTCCTCAGATGAGGTGGGTGGCGCGCCGAGCCCCGATAGCGCGTTCTTTCCAAATTGATGATCGGGGCCGAGCGCCGGGGTGGTGCTGATGTACGGGCACGCCACGAGGCCTGCCCCTACGAGACGTGTTGCTTGCGGCTCTGCCGCGCCGCGCTGCGACAGCCCACCACTGGTTGGGGCCGCCAGAGCGGGCTGGTTTACCCCTCACGCCGGGCGGCGGAAACGATCGAGAATCTGAAAAAGTATGAGGCCCAGCGCGACGTTTACCAGCACAGAGCTTGCCATGGCAACGGGCTGAAAAGGTGGTGGCGACTCAAGCAGGGCGCGTTGAAGTACCGCCAGGCACAGGTTGTTGACCAGCACGAAGATCGCGGTCAGCACGGTGCGCGCGAACAATGACTCCAACTCAAAACGCGTGCTCGCCGACGCTGCCAGGTACCCCACGATGGCCTTGGGGATGCCGAATACACCAATGTAGCCGTGCGAGAGAGCGTCTTGCAGCAGGCCCAAGCCTGTGCCCAGGAAGATGCCAAAAAGCTTATCCCGCCGCAGCAACGCAAAATAGATGACGATAAGCAGGGGGAAATCCATCAGACGAGCCAGAGGCACTTTGAGCGGCAAAAAGGTTTGCAGGAGGAGTGCCGCCAGCGCCGCACCCGCAAGGATGACAGGATGGACACGATAAACCGCGACCGTACGGCTGGTGGAAGCAGGCATCGGGCCACTAGACTAACAGAATTGGGTTGGGATTGGGAACAAGTCCCGGTTTTCGAAGGATTACGGTCTGGTGGGCAGGTTCGTGGCTTGTTGCCGGCCGGCGGCCGGCTTGAGGACCACCAGTACCATCTTGAGGCGGCTCAGGTCCACGGCGGGCTTCACGGCGATCTCTTTATAGATATTGCCATTCCCCACTTGCACGACGGCGCCCACAGGGAGGCCTTTGGGGTAGACCTGGTCAAGCCCGGAGGTCACCACCGTTTCGCCCCGCGCCACGGGCTCCTCATTCATCACGTAGTGAACGTGGCAGAGATTATCACTGCCACCCTTGAGGATACCCTGCACGCGGCTTTGGGCCAGGGTCACGCCCACGCCACTCGAGGGGTCCGTGGCCAGCAGCACCTGGGCGCTATGCGGGAAGATAGCCAGGATTTTGCCCACCACACCTTCCGGAGTGATGACGGCTAGGTCGCTGGTCAGTCCGTAATCTGTGCCCTTATCGATAAAAATGGCGTTGGAATTCTCTCCCGGACTGGAGGCAATGACCTCTGCCGCCACGGTCTGAAAAGCCAGTTGGTTCCTGAATTCCAGCAGACTCCGCAAGCGCTGCGCCTCACCCGCCTGTTCGGCCAGCTTCTGGATATTCTCCTGTGCCGCCACCAACTGTACGTGCAGCTCCTCGTTCTCCTGCTGGGCGTGCCAGAGGTGGCGGTAAGTTGTGTAGGCGCTGGAGGAGAGATCTATGAGGCCACCGAGGGAACGCTCAAAGGGGTCGAACGCCGCCACGGCCCAATAACGGATCAAACGCACATTATCGTTGCGGGTAATCTGCACGGAGAGCAGCAGGACTTGCGCCATCACCACGGCCAGGAGGGCAAAGAAATAGCGTCGCCGGCTGACGAAGGCGGGCACGTCCGGGCCCTCATGGTCCAAGGTCTCAACCGGACGCGTCAAATCGGGGGAGTTCGGATCAAACATCAAAAAACATCCGGGTCCGTTGTCGAAACCCAAGTTTATGCGGTACTCAAACCCGTGCGGGCGTTTCCAGTTGAGTAAGAGTGCGCCCGGTAATTCTGCCACCTTCGTATACCCTCAATCCAATTATCGGCTCGGCCGCTTAATAAGATTAGCAATTTTATCTTTTGCTACCGACTAGAAGCGTTGCCTATTCTATCGCAACCCGGCGGAGAAGGTCAAAATCCGTCAACATTCTGCCGGTGCCTAATACTACCGATGCTAGAGGGTCCTCGGCGATGGAGACGGGCAACCCCGTCTCTTCCCGAATGCGTTTATCCAGGTTCTTGAGCAGGCCGCCGCCGCCGGTCAGGACAATTCCCCGGTCGGAGATGTCGGCGGAGAGCTCCGGCGGTGTGCGCTCCAGGGCGACACGAATGGCGTTGAGGATAGTGGACACGCACTCAGATAAGGCGTCACGAATTTCCGAATCGTCGATGGTGAGCGTCTTGGGGATGCCTTCGAGTAAATGCCTCCCCTTGATTTCCATGGTCAGGGGTTTCTCCAGGGGGTAGGCGGAGCCGATTTCTATTTTGATTTGCTCCGTCGTGCGCTCGCCCACCAGCAGATTGTATTTGCGCTTGAGGTAGGCAGTGATGGCTTCGTCCATTTCGTTGCCGGCCACCCGCACGGAGCGGCTGTAAACGATCCCGGACAGAGAGATAACGGCGATGTCGGTGGTGCCGCCGCCGATATCCACAATCATGCTGCCGGAAGGCTCGGTAATGGGCAGACCCGCCCCGATGGCCGCCATCATCGCCTGTTCCACCAGGAAGACGTCGCTGGCGCGGGCACGCATGGCGGAGTCCTGTACGGCACGTTTTTCCACCTGGGTAATTTCCGAGGGGACGCCGATGACAATCCGCGGGTGGACAAACATCTTGCGGTTGTGGGCTTTTTGAATGAAATAGGCCAGCATTTTCTCGGTCACCTTGAAGTCGGCAATGACACCGTCTTTCAAGGGGCGGATGGCCACAATATTTCCGGGCGTGCGGCCCAGCATTTCCTTGGCATCGCGGCCCACGGCTTCAATTTCGCCATTGACCTTGTTGATGGCCACAATCGAGGGTTCGTTCACGACGATGCCTTTACCCTTGGCGTACACCAAGGTGTTGGCCGTGCCCAGGTCGATGGCGAGGTCGGAAGAAAAAAGGCTGAATAAGGAACGAAGGTTCATTCGCTTGTGAACTCCTGCTCTGCTGGGCCTGGATGACGGGCGAGGGGCTGGCTCATTCGATCACAACAGTCTTCCGGATCGTATTGGTGTCGCCCTTGTGATCTTGCGCGGTGATGGTGATCTGGTTCGAGCCGGTATTCGTCATGGGCGACGTGAAGTGCCGAAACGTTCCGTCGGGCGAAATCGAAAAGACTTGCTCGTTGTTGATGATGACGGTGGAGCCGGGCTCAGTCTTTCCCTGCACCTCCACCACTCTCCCGTGCTGAATGATTTTGGTAATTTCCAGATAAGCCTGGTTGCCGGCAAGTTCCTGCACCAAGTTCAGCCGGTTGGCCTGGCTGGGCTCGCTTTCCGCTCCTTTAGCATTAATCGAAGAAACAACCCAATAGTAATTCCCTTCTTCCAGGCCGGTAATCTCAGTGGACGTGCGCCCGGTGAATTTCTTGTCCACCGCAAAGTTCGTGAGCATCACGGAGGGAGAAATCCGCAAGTGGTAGGACTTCGCTTCGGGCACCTCCGTCCAGGAAAATTCCAGAACCGCGGACTTGGGATCCCTGACGAGTTTCAACTCCATGTTGCGAGGTGACAACAGGGTGGGAGGAGCAATGACCTTGGTTCGCACCAGGCCCGCCTCTTGGGACTCAAAGGAGACTTGCTCGTATTGGCCCAGTTGGACGCTGGTTGAGCCGCGCGTCACCTGCGCCTGGCCCTGGTCCATGGTGATTTCGTGGACGTTCTTGTCAGGATCGTTATGCACGACCGCATGGCTTTCCTGGTTCAGAGACGCCACCGCGTCCGCAAAGGCCACCTGGGAGGTCGAGCCCGGAGTTTCAAAGCGGCCCGTAGAAAGGTCCACCGCGCCAGAGGTCACCTGCACCGCCACCTTGGTGGCGCGAGTTACGGGATCTTCGCGGCTCTCCTCAACCACAATAAGGGCATCTGCCCGCAGCATGTAGTTCGTGCCATCGGCAAAAATGATGCGCGCCACGCCGTCGCTGCCGGTTTGCACGAAATCGCCTTTTTCCAGGCTGGTGTTGTAGTCGGCCCGGATCCATTGCAAGGAGCGCGCCTTTTTGACACGCACAGTGCCATCCAGATTTACAAAGTGGGCCTCCTTGTGGCCAGCGGCCGACTCCGAGTTCACCACCCGCCCCGCGTCGCCCACAATCGTTTCGAGCACCCGCTTCGCCTTCTGGGTGACATATTGGGGAGAAATCAGGTACATGACAATTCCCACCAGCACCAACGCCAAAAGAACGTATAACGCAATCGTGCGGTAGGAGATCGTTGTCCATTCAACTTCGAGTGTGCGGCCTCGATCACCAGGAGGTTGTTTCCGTGGGCTCATAGTGTATACGGTCCTGCAGGCTTATTCTTGTCGAAACCCCTCGCAGGGTCAAGGTGTTTTAGCCTCGGCGGCACACCGCCCATGATTCTGCCATGGCTGGGCGCAGGGCGAGACGCCATGGTGTTCAGGATTGGCAACCTGCCTCTGAACGGTTTCCCCCGCCACCGGGCAATATGCTAGACTGTGTAATTCGTTACAGTTCAAAAACCAATCTGGGGACCACTGCGCGTGGATGAAGTCGGTAAGATCATACCGTTTGTTTTCAGAAAGCAGGTCCGCCGCGCGGAACCGCACCTGCTTGAAATACTGGCGCCCCTTTGGCCCCGTATCGTGGGCCGGTCCATGGCGGAGCATTCTCAGCCCGCGGTTTTTGAATCCGGCGTCTTGACCCTTACCACGGATTGCCCTAACTGGAGTTCACAGCTCCGGCAGATGGCCGAGGAGATTCGCGCGACGGTCAACAGCTTCCTGGGCCAGCCGCTTGTAAAGAAGTTGCGAATCAAGAAAGTTGCCCAACTCAGTCTGTACCCTCCAGCCAGACCAGCGCGCCAAGCGGCAACCCGTACTCCTAACCCCAAAGAAGCGGATGTGGATACAAATTCGATACCCGATCCCGAAATCGCCCGCATCGTCTCGAGTTCGTATGCCAAATACTTCACGCGCCCGCGGAGATGAGTTTAAGCCATGGCTTTGACCGAAAAAGACGTTCGCTACGTCGCCGACCTCGCTCACCTGGAGCTCACGGAGGAAGAGGTAAAGAGATTTCTGCCACAACTGGATTCGATCCTGCAGTACGTCGAGAAGCTGAACGAACTCGACACGTCCGAAATCGAACCGATGGCCCAGGTCACCTATCCTGCTTCCCAGAAGCCTTCCTTCCGGGCGGATACGGCGCGTAGGACCTTCGCACAGGATGAAGCTCTGGCCAACGCTCCGGAGCAGGGTGCGGGAAGTTTTAAGGTGCCACGCGTAATCGAACGAGAGGAATAGTCTCGGCGCCGCTCACGAAGCCCCTGGGGCTAGCAGGCTAGGGCAGTGGGCTAAACCTTATTGAGTCATACCAAGATGGATTTTACCACACTGACGGTTAGCCAGATCCAGGACCTTCTTAAGAACCGGCGGACGACTGCTGTCGAAATCGCCCAGGCTCACCTCGCGCGCATCGAAGAGAAGGATACCGAGGTCCGCGCCTACCTCAGCCTGACCCCGGACCGGGCCCTCGCGCAGGCGAAACTTGTGGACGAGAAGATTGCCGCTGGCGAGACGCTCTCGCCCCTCGCGGGCGTCCCCGTCGCAGTCAAGGATGTCATCCTTACCCGAGGCACCCGCACCACCTGCGCCTCGAGGATCCTGGAGAATTTCGTAGCACCCTACGACGCGACCGCCGTCGAAAGACTAGAACGCGCCGGGGCCGTCATCTTAGGCAAAACGAATTGCGACGAATTTGCCATGGGGTCCTCTACGGAAAACTCCGGTTTTTATCCCACCCACAATCCCCACGATTTGACTCGCGTGCCGGGGGGTTCGAGCGGTGGGTCGGCCGCGGCCGTCGCCGCCCGCCTGGCCACTGTGGCACTGGGCTCAGACACCGGCGGCTCCATCCGGCAGCCAGCCTCATTCTGCGACCTGGTGGGGATGATGGGAACCTACGGCCGGGTCTCGCGCTACGGATTAGTGGCCTTTGCCTCCTCACTCGACCACATCGGACCCTTCGGGCGTTCTGTGCGCGACGTGGCCCTGGTGCTTCAAACTATTGCCGGCCACGACCCCCTGGACTCGACTTCCGCGCCCGTCCCAGTGGACGATTACGATAAAGGGCTCACGGGTGATATCCGGGGAATCCGCGTAGGAGTTCCCACCGAGTACCTCAAGGGACTGAACCCGGATATCGGGGATAATATACAGAAGGGGATCGATCTGTTCAGCAAGCTCGGTTGCAGCATCGTTCCCATCAGCTTGCCACATACGGACTATGCCGTCGGATGCTACTACATCATCTGCACCGCCGAGGCCAGCTCCAACCTGGCACGCTACGACGGCGTCCGCTACGGATTCCGCTACCCTCACCCGGAAGATTTGCAGGACATGTACCGGAAAACCCGCGATGGGGGCTTTGGCACAGAGGTAAAACGCCGAATCATGCTGGGAACTTACGTATTGAGTTCCGGGTATTATGATGCTTACTATCTGAAAGCCCAGCGAGTGCGAACTCTTATTACACGCGATTTCATCGAAGCCTTTGATGAGGTTGACGTCATCGTAACACCCACATCGCCGATTCCCGCCTTCAAGCTCGGCGAACGCGTAGACGATCCCCTCCAGATGTACCTGGCAGATATTTACACTGTCACCGCCAGCCTTGCCGGCATACCCGGGATCTCGGTTCCCTGCGGTAGGACCCCAAGTGAACCGCACTTGCCCGTAGGTATGCAAATCCTCGCCAAGCACTTTGACGAAACCCGCCTGCTTAGAGTCGCCCATGCGTTTGAAGAGGCGGGCGGCTTCACACTTGCCTGAACTGAAATAGCAACGTCGCGGCAGACTAAACTTTGAGCAGTGAATCGAAATTCTTCTTGGCGTCGCCGGCGCGGGGGGGACTGCCGGCGCGCGCCATCAGGACAGGATTAGGTTGGAAGTAGTCGCAATAATTTGCGAATTCTTTATCGCGGACCCACTCTGCATGGGTCTCCGCACACTGGTTATGTTTGCCGGGGTCGTAAAACTGGCAATTAAGGCAGCAGCGCAGGTTGGAGTCGCACTGGGGGCAGGTGTCGCCGCGAAGCACGCGGTTCCCGGCGGGGTACTCAATCCTCTTACCGCATTTGCAGCAGGCAAAAATCATCACGAATCAGTCGCCTGTTAACGGCACCAAAGTTTCCGAATCGCCCCGAAAAGAAAAACGGCCAGCCGCCAGCCCTCCGGTTCTTCCACCAAGGGCAGACAACTGGCCGTTGATAACTCCTACTGCGTTCTGGCTTCGTCTTCGTCGGCCAGTTCCACGGCCGCACTCGGAGCAGGAGCGCTGGCCGGGATGGCAGCTTCTGACGGCGCGGTAATTTCCGGCCGCACCGGCTCGACTTCGGTGAGCAGCTTAAAGCCGCGATAGTATTCCAGCCCTGTACCCGCCGGAATCAGGCGGCCCATGATGACGTTCTCCTTCAGCCCACGCAAGTGATCCACTGCCCCGCGGATGGAGGCTTCGGTGAGCACGCGCGTGGTCTCCTGGAACGAGGCGGCCGAAATGAACGAGTCCGTGGCGAGTGAAGCCTTGGTGATTCCGAGCAGCAACGGACGGCCCGTCGCGGTCTTTCCACCTTTGGCTTTGGATCGCTCGTTTTCCTCGCGGAATTTGAACTTGTCCACCTGCTCGTCCAGCAGAAACTCCGTATCGCCCACATCTTCGACTTTCACCCAGCGCATCATCTGCCGGGTGATGACTTCAATGTGTTTGTCATTGATGTTGACGCCCTGCAGCCGGTAGACTTCCTGGATTTCATCGACGAGATACTTCTGCAATTCCTTCTCACCGAGGACTGCCAGGATGTCGTGCGGATTGCGCGGGCCATCCATGAGCGGCTCACCCGCCTTGACGCGCTCGCCTTCCTGCACGGAGACGTGCACGCCGCGCGGCAACAGGTATTCTTTGGTTTCACCCTTGTCAGGAATCACCAGGATCTTGCGCTGGCCTTTCACAAGGTCGGCATAGCGCACAATGCCGTCGATTTCTGTAATGACTGCGGGCTCATGGGGTTTACGCGCTTCAAAGAGCTCGACCACACGCGGCAGACCTCCCGTGATGTCCTTGGTCTTGGTGGTTTCACGCGGGATCTTGGCCAGCACATCGCCGGGGCTCACTTCATCGCCTTCCTGAACCATTAAGTGCGCGCGGGAAGGCATCAGGTACTTCTTTGTGCCCTTCTTCTCGTTGCGGATGACGATCTGCGGCTGGAATTTTTCATCCGAAGCCTCTTTCACTACCCATTGCGATAAGCCGGTTACTTCGTCCACCTGCTCCTGCACCGTGACGCCGGCTTCCAAGTCTTTAAACTGAGCCGTACCGCTCACCTCAGTCAGAATCGAGAACGTGTAGGGATCCCACTCAACGATATTGTCTCCCATTCTTACCGGCGACCCTTCCGCCACCTTGATTCTCGCTCCGTACACCACCGAGTAGCGCTCGCGCTCGCGGCCCTTTTCATCCACGATAGCCACCGCGCCATTCCGATTCATCACCACATGCGCGCCTTCACGGTTCATGACGGTCTGCACGCTGTGGTACTTCAAGAACCCGTTGTTCTTTGCCTCCAGAGTGCTCTGCTCAGAAATACGGCTGGCCGTGCCGCCGATGTGGAAGGTCCGCATGGTGAGCTGTGTTCCCGGCTCGCCGATGGACTGAGCGGCAATCACGCCCACGGCCTCACCCATCTCAACGACGCGGCCGGTGGCCAGATTGCGCCCGTAGCACCGTACGCAAACTCCCCGCCGGGACTCACAAGTCAGCACGGAGCGAATCTTCACGCGCTCGATGCCCGCCGCCTGAATGGCCGCCGCCAGGTCCTCATTAATCTCCTGGTTGACGTCAACGATAACCCCGCCTTCGTAATCCTTGATCTGCTCGAGCGATACGCGCCCCACGATACGGTCGCGGAGCGGCTCCACAACCTCCCCCGCTTCGACGATGGGCTCCACGAAGATACCGTCGAGTGTTCCGCAGTCGAATTCGGAAATGATCACATCCTGCGCCACGTCCACCAAGCGGCGGGTCAGATAGCCGGAGTCTGCCGTCTTGAGGGCCGTATCCGCCAATCCTTTACGCGCGCCGTGGGTGGAGATGAAGTATTGCAACACATTCAGGCCTTCGCGGAAATTCGCGGTAATAGGCGTCTCAATGATCTCACCGGAAGGCTTGGCCATCAGACCGCGCATGCCTGAAAGCTGGCGGATCTGCTGCTTCGATCCGCGCGCGCCGGAGTCAGCCATGATGTAAATCGGATTGAGCTGGCCGGAGGTGTCCTGCTTCTCCATCGTCTGGAACATCTCGTTGGCCACGTTGTCCGTGACGTTCGACCAGATCGCGATCACCTTGTTGTAACGCTCACCATGGGTGATGGCGCCTTCCTGATACTGCTTTTCAACCTCGATGACTTCCTTTTCCGCGGCACTCACCAGGCTGGCCTTGCTTTGAGGCACAACCAGGTCGTCGATGCCGATGGAAATTCCCGCCTTGGTCGCATACAGGAAACCCAGAGTCTTGACTTCGTCCAACATCTGAACCGTGGTTTCTAGACCAAAGCGCAGATAGCAGTAATTCACCAGGGCGCCCAGGCCCTTCTTCCGCAGCAGGCCGTTGACAAACGGCATACCCTTGGGCAAGTGGTCATTGAAAATCACTCGGCCCACGGTGGTGTTGATGAACTGATTCTTGACCGTAATGGGCTCGGTGTGCAGCACGTCCTGATCGTCGTAGGCTGTAGTCAAATCGATGACCCGCCCGGTGTAGCGCAAACGAATGGGCGACAGAGTTTCAACTTCGCCCGCCTCCAGCGCCAGCAGGACGTCATCTGAATTCGCGAAGGCCCGGCCGTCGCCTTTGGCTCCGCGCTTGTCCTTGGTCAGGTAATAAACGCCCAGTACGATGTCCTGGGTGGGAACCGCGAGCGGCTGGCCGTTGGCCGGCGAAAGGATGTTGTGCGACGACAGCATCAGGACCGAAGCTTCAATCTGCGCCTCGGGCGAGAGCGGAATGTGCACCGCCATCTGGTCACCGTCAAAGTCCGCATTGAAAGCCGTGCAGACGAGGGGGTGAATCTTGATGGCCTTGCCTTCGACCAGCACGGGCTCAAAGGCCTGAATGCCCAGGCGGTGCAGCGTGGGCGCGCGGTTCAAGAGCACCGGGTGGTCCTTGATGACTTCTTCGAGAATGTCCCAAACCACAGATTCCTGGCGCTCCACCATTTCCTTGGCGGCCTTGATCGTGGTGCAATGGCCCGCCTGTTCGAGCCGGTGGTAGATGAACGGCTTGAAAAGTTCCAAAGCCATTTTCTTGGGAAGACCGCATTGGTGCAGTTTCTGTTCGGGTCCCACGACAATCACGGAACGCCCGGAGTAATCCACGCGCTTTCCCAAAAGGTTCTGGCGGAAGCGTCCCTGCTTGCCTTTGAGCGTATCGGAGAGGGATTTGAGCGGACGATTGTTGGCGCCTCGCAGCACCCGGCCCCGGCGCCCGTTGTCAAAGAGGGCGTCCACGGCTTCCTGGAGCATGCGCTTTTCGTTGCGCACGATCACGTCCGGAGCGTGCAACTCAATCAATTTCTTGAGGCGGTTATTGCGATTGATGACGCGCCGGTAGAGATCGTTAAGATCGGAGGTCGCAAAACGGCCGCCATCGAGAGGCACCAGGGGCCGCAGTTCCGGCGGAATCACCGGGATGACGTCGAGAATCATCCACTCCGGCTTGTTACCCGACTTCCGGAAAGCCTCAACCACCTTCAGCCGCTTGGCGTACTTCACCCGCTTCTGCTGCGAGGGGTCGGTCTTCATCTTTTCCCGCATCTCTTCGGAGATGGTTTCAATATCAACCTGCTTGAGAAGCTCCTTGATGGCTTCTGCTCCCATGCCGGCGCGGAATTTCCCGGGGAATTCCTGCACAAGCTGCCGGTAGCGCTCTTCCGTCAGCAGCTCTTTTTCTTTGAGCGGAGCTTCCCCCGGGTCAACGACCACATACTGTTCGAAGTACAGGATGCGCTCAAGATCGCGGAGGGAGATATCCAGCAAGTGGCCGATGCGGCTGGGAAGACCCTTGAAGAACCACACATGCGAACAAGGGGAGGCCAGTTCGATATGCCCCATGCGCTCGCGGCGAACTTTGGAGAGCGTGACTTCCACGCCGCATTTGTCGCAGATGACTCCGCGATGCTTCATGCGCTTGTACTTGCCGCACAAGCATTCCCAGTCCGTCACCGGGCCAAAGATGCGGGCGCAGAACAGGCCGTCACGTTCCGGCTTGAAGGTGCGGTAGTTGATGGTCTCCGGCTTGGTTACTTCACCATGGGACCAAGACCGGATCTTTTCCGGCGACGCCAAGCTGATGCGGATGGCGTCAAATTCACCTATCAGGCTTACTCGATCATAAGGGCTGCTGCGAAACAAGGTTTTCCTCCTTTGAAGGAGAGAAGAAAATTTTGTAATTCATACTCGCGGGCGGCCTGCGTTTGGAGCGGCAGGACTCCAGCCTCGCGTCATCTCACTTGCTACTCAGCGCCCACAGGGGCGAGTTGCTCCTTGGGCTTCTTGATCAGTTCCACGTCGAGGCAGAGGCTTTGCAGCTCCCGCACCAGCACGTTGAACGACTCAGGCACGCCGGGTTCAATGGCGGCCTCGCCTTTGACGATGGCTTCGTAAATCTTGGCGCGGCCGTAAACGTCGTCGGATTTCGCCGTCAGCAATTCTTGCAGGATGTAGGCCGCACCGTAAGCTTCCAGGGCCCACACTTCCATTTCGCCGAACCGTTGCCCTCCGAATTGGGCCTTTCCTCCGAGAGGTTGTTGGGTAATGAGAGAGTAGGGGCCAATCGACCGAGCGTGGATCTTATCGTCCACCAGGTGGGAGAGCTTGAGCATGTAGATGTACCCCACCGTCACCGGCTGCTCGAACCCCTCGCCCGTCATGCCGTCGAAAAGATTGATCTTGCCGGACAAAGGCAGACCCGCCTTTTCCAGGTATTCCTTGATTTCCCGTTCCGTCGCGCCGTCGAACACTGGGGTGGAAAAGGGAATCCCCTCCACCATGGCGTGTGCGTAGTCGATGACCTGCTCGTCGTCCATATTCTCCACGGTCGCCGCCATGGCGTTGTTACGGAAGTAACCTTTCATCTCCTTGCGCAGGATTTCCGCACGGGCTTCCACCGTAAAGAGCTGGCGAATCTTATTCCCCAGTTCCCGCGCCGCCCATCCCAGGTGGGTTTCCAGAATTTGCCCCACGTTCATACGCGAAGGGACGCCCAGGGGATTCAGCACAACCTCCACGGGGGTTCCATCCGGCATATAAGGCATATCTTCTTCCGGCAGGATGCGCGCGATGACGCCCTTGTTTCCATGCCGGCCGGCCATCTTATCGCCTACGGAAAGCTTCCTCTTCATGGCGATATAGACTTTGACCAGCTTGATGACTCCGGGCGGAAGCTCATCGCCTTTCTTCAGCTTCTGGATCTTCTCATCGGTGATTTTGCGCAGGATGTCGATCTGGCGCGAAGTCATCTCTTCGATCTCATCGATTTTTTCGACGAGAGTCGGGTCCTTCTTGCCAATTCTCATGCGCTTCAGATTGCGCGTTGAGATCCGCGCCAGCACATCGCGCGTAAGCTTGGTGCCCTTGGCGACCAGGCGTTTGTTAGTCTTCTCATCGTGCAGGTCGGCCTGAAGTTCCTCATCTTCCAGCAACGCGCAGAGGCGCTTCAAGCGTTCGTCCTGAAGAATGCGGATTTCATCGTTGAGGTTTTTCTCCAGGCGACCCACCTGCGAGCCCTCAATAGACTTGGCTCGTTCGTCCTTTTCCGTGCCCTTGCGGGAGAAGATTTTTACGTCCACCACAATGCCTTCAATTCCCGGAGGGCACGTGAGTGACGCGTCCCGGACATCGCCGGCCTTTTCGCCGAAGATCGCGCGCAAGAGTTTCTCTTCCGGCGTCAGCTGCGTCTCACCCTTGGGCGTAACCTTCCCCACCAGGATGTCGCCCGGCTTCACGTAAGCGCCGATGCGGATGACGCCGCTCTCATCCAGGTCTTTCAGCAAAGACTCCGATACATTCGGAATGTCGCGCGTGATTTCCTCGGGTCCGAGCTTGGTGTCGCGGGATTCGATTTCGAATTCCTCGATGTGGATGGAGGTATAGGAATCCTCTTTCACCAGCTTTTCGCTGACCAGGATGGCGTCTTCAAAGTTGTAACCGCGCCAGGGCATGAAGGCCACCAGCACGTTGCGGCCCAGGGCCAGCTCGCCGCGGTCCGTGCAGGGACCATCCGCCAGAACCTGCCCGGCATGAACCCGCTGCCCCTTGTGGACGATGGGCTTCTGGTTAATGCAGGTGTTCTGGTTCGAGCGGCGGAACTTGATGAGCTGGTAGATATCTGCGCCCACTTCGCGGGAAAGCTGGCCGCTGTGACCGTCGCCTTCCACGCGCACGATGATGCGCTCGCTATCCACGCTATCCACCACGCCGTTGCGTTTGCAGAGGACTACGGCGCCGGAGTCGCGCGCCGTGACTTCTTCCATCCCCGTGCCCACCAGGGGCGCCTGGGCGCGCAGCAAGGGAACCGATTGCCGCTGCATGTTGGAACCCATCAACGCGCGGTTGGCGTCGTCGTTCTCAAGGAACGGAATCAGCGATGCTGCCACGCTAACCAGTTGCTTGGGGCTGACGTTGATGTAATCAATCTCATCGCGACGCTTGAGCACAAAGTTGCCGGCCTGCCGCGCGTTCACCAATTCGTGAACGATGCGGCCCTTGTTGTCGATGGTGACGTTTGCCTGCGCGATCACATATTGGTCTTCTTCCCACGCCGACTGGTAGAACGAGTAAGGCTCATGCTCCACCAGCTTGCGCTTCTTCTCGCGCAGTTCGTCGTTGGCCTTCTCCACCTGGCTCGATTCCAGGTGCTCTCCGACTTTCCACTCACCGTCTCCGCCGTGCGTAACGGTGACGTAATCCACCACGCGCCCTCCGCGGACTTTGCGATAGGGGCTTTCGATGAACCCGTACTCGTTAATGCGAGCGTAGCAAGAGAGGGAAGAAATCAGGCCGATGTTCGGGCCTTCCGGCGTCTCGATGGGGCAGATACGGCCGTAATGCGTG
This sequence comes from uncultured Acidobacteriota bacterium, assembly GCA_963804995.1. GTDB lineage: Bacteria > Acidobacteriota > Terriglobia > UBA7540 > UBA7540 > Bog-366. Next base: position 86,496 of record CAWDSK010000005.1, on the reverse strand, counting down.
GGGTGCACGTCACGCACTTCGAATCCCGCGCGCTCGCGCGAAAGCCCACCCGGTCCAAGCGCTGAAAGGCGCCGCTTGTGGGTAATCTCGGAGAGCGGGTTCGTCTGATCCATGAACTGGGAGAGCTGCGAAGAACCGAAGAACTCACGGATAGCCGCCATAACCGGCTTGGCATTGATCAGATCATGCGGCATGGCGGTTGACATTTCCTGGTAAACCGACATCTTCTCTTTGATTGCCCGTTCCATGCGCACCAGGCCCAGGCGGAACTGATTCTCAAGCAGTTCGCCCACCGCGCGCACGCGGCGATTCCCCAAATGGTCGATGTCATCGACGGAGTAAATCCCGCCGGGGTTTTTGCGAAGCACCAGCAAGTAGCGGATGGCCGCGTAGAAATCCTCCGGCTCCAGCGTCCGCTTGTTGAGCGGCAATTGCACCGGGGAGTGTTCCGAGTGGTCGGTGGCCAGCGTGCCTTCGCAGGCGCGCACGACCTCAGAGCAGATGTTCCCTTCGCGCTTTCCCACGAACATCTTCTCTTCGTCCACGATCACGTAAAAATTGGCGCGCGGAAAGTTCCGGGACTCTTCCAGCTCAAATTCCGTTGCCTTATCATCCAGCCGATTCTTGAGCTTGGTGTAATACCCAAGCTTGATGTTGAATTTCAACCTGCCGACCCGGGAGAAATCGTACTTGCGTGGATCGAAGAACATCCCGTTGAAGAGGGAGGTTGCGGTGTCCAGCGTCGGCGGGTCGCCCGGCCGCATCTTGCGATACATTTCAATCAGCGCTTCCTGGGAGGTCTTCAAGGTGTCGCGCTTCAAGGTCTGGCCGATCGTCACGCCCGTGTCGTCGCGCTCCGGGAAGAACACTTGCAGTTCCGTAATCTGCGAATCCAGGATGCTGTTCAAGGCGGTGGAGGTGATTTCGCTGTTGGATTCGAGCAGGACCTCGCCGGTCGAGGGATCAACGATGTCCGTGGCGGCGAAGGCTCCCTCCAGATCATGCGATGCCACTTCCACCTGTGCGACTTTGGCCTTCTGGATTTCCTTGAAGACCGCGGCGGTGATCTTCTTTCCGGCATGCGCCAGGGTCTCGTGGGTGCGCGGATGGTTGATATCCTTGGAAATTCTGTTCCCGACCAAGCCTTCCGAAGGCTCCATGAAGAGCTTGCGGTCTTTAAGCGAAATCTTCTCGACCTGGTAAAAGGTCTTGAGGATTTCGGAATCGTTCTTCAATCCCAGAGCGCGCAGGAAAATGGTGGCCAGAAATTTGCGTTTCCGGTCAATGCGCACGTAGAGAAGGTTCTTGGTGTCGTATTCGAATTCCACCCACGAGCCCCGGTAAGGGATGATCTTGCCGAGGAAGTAAGTCTTCTGCGCGCTGGATTCAAAGAAAACGCCCGGCGAACGGTGGAGCTGGCTGACGATGACACGCTCCGTGCCGTTGATGATAAACGTGCCGTTCTCCGTCATCAAGGGGATTTCACCAAAGTAAACTTCCTGTTCCTTGATGTCGCGGATGTTCTTGTGGCCGGTATCCGCATCCTTGTCGTACAGGGTAAGGCGGATGGTGACCTTGAGGGGCGCCGCAAAGGTCATGCCGCGCTCCTGGCATTCCGTAACGTCGTATTTCAACTGCAGAGCCACCGGGTCGCCGCACTTGTTACAGAACGTCACCACGTTCTTATTGAACGTTCCGCATTTCGTGCAGAGGACGTCGCCCACCTTGAAGGGATCGGTAATAACCGTGTGCCCGCAGTTCTTACAAGTGCTGCGCAGGTGGTGGAGCCCCTTCAGGCTTCCGCACTTGCACTCCCAATTGCCGATGGAGTAATCCACGAAGTCCAATTGCGCGATGCCGCGGAAGTCCGTGATCGGGAAAACCGAGTTGAAGACGGCTTGCAGGCCCACATCCTCCCGTTCCGAGGGAAGGAGGTTCATCTGCAAAAAGCGTTCGTACGAGCGCCGTTGGACCTCAATCAGATTGGGGATTTTAATGACGGTTGGAATTTTGGAGAAATTAATACGCTGACGGACAGCGCCGTTCCCGCCGTTAGGCATTCCTTTTGCTCCTTGCTTGAAGTTTCAAAACCTTTGCAGACAATGGTGACACTGATCCCTTATCTATATGGATGCGCACTTAGCCTGTGAGGATGCAACCTGATCTCCCCGATGGCCCCGCAGCCCATGGGATTGCCCGTGCCACTTGCAAGTGAGGGCCTAGCCGCCAGGCATAAGTTCTCCAGCGATGAAGTGGAGTCTAACCCGCTTCTTCTCCGGGGCCTGGCAGAAGGACGGTTATTTAACTTCGACGGTAGCGCCAGCTTCGGTGAACTTTTTCTTGATGCTCTCCGCCTCGTCTTTCGAGACACCTTCTTTAATAGGCTTGGGCGCGCCGTCTACCAGGTCCTTGGCTTCCTTCAGTCCAAGGCTGGTCACTTCCCGGACCGCCTTGATGACATTGATCTTGTTGGCGCCGATGCCGGTAAGCACAACGGTAAACTCCGTCTGCTCCTCGGCAGGGGCGGCGCCCGCTGCAGCTCCAGCCGCGGCCCCGGCTACAACTACGGGAGCTGCTGCTGCCGCAGACACACCCAAGGTTTCCTCCAGCCGCTTGACTAGTTCAGCGGCTTCGAGTAGCGACAAGCCCTTCACATCTTCGACAATTTTCTCAACCCGTTCCGACATGCTTGGTTCTCCTCCTCAGTAAACCTGCTCAGTGAATGGTTACCTGAATGATCTCTTGCCCCCACCGGCTAGTTGCCGGCTGCTTCCTGGAACTTCTTTTCCTTCACACCCTGTTGAATTACGTACGCAAGGTTGCGCGCCACTCCCGACAGTGTTGATGCCACACGTTGCGCCGGTGAATTAATCAAGAACAGCACCTTCGAGTACAGTTGTTCCTTGGAAGGAAGTGTGGCCAGCGCGTTCAAATCCGCCAGGGAAACAACTCTGCCCTCCACCACGCCGGACTTGAAAATCAGGAGGGGATTCTCCTTGGCATATTCCGTCAGGGCTTTGGCAAGCGCCACGGGATCGGCATCGGTAAGCGCGATGGCAGTAGTTCCCGCCAGTTTCGCGGCAATCGACTCCGCGGCTGTCCCCTGGGAGGCGCGTTCGATCAGACTGTTCTTCACCACCTTGTATCTCGCCCCGGTCCCCGCCACCTTCTTCCGCAGCGCAAAATCCTGGGCCACAGTAATGCCCTGAAATCCCGAGAGGATAATGCCCCGCGCCTTTTTCAGATCTTCGTGCAGCAACTCTGCCTGCTTCTTCTTTTCTTCCCGGTCCATGCAAACTCCTTGGGAGAAGCTAGAAGTTAGAAGCTAGAATGCATTTGCCTTTCTCCTGACTTCTAACTTCTGACTCCTAACTTCTTGCTTCTTCCTTATTTACGCCGCCTCCACCACCGAGGCCACATCAATGCGAACCCCCGGCCCCATGGTGGACGAGATCACAATGCTGCGAACGTACTTCCCCTTGGCCGAGGCCGGCTTGGCTTTAATAACGCTGGAAATCAGCGCGCCGGCGTTTTCCACCAGCTTTTCGGCTTCGAAAGAAACCTTCCCCACCGGGCAGTGGATGATGCCAGTTTTGTCTACGCGGAACTCCACCTTGCCGGCCTTCACTTCTCTGACGGCGCGCGCCACATCCACGGTGACGGTCCCCGTCTTGGGGTTGGGCATCAGCCCCCGGGGGCCCAACACTTTGCCCAGCCGCCCCACGGATTTCATCATGTCGGGCGTGGCCACGACGGCATCAAAATCCAGCCAGCCACCCTGGATTCTCTGCACGATGTCGTCGCCGCCCACTTCGTCGGCGCCCGCTTCCCTGCCCTCCCGGACCTTGTCGCCTGAGGCGATCACGACCACGCGCTTGGACTTCCCTCCCAGACCGTGCGGCAGAACCACCGTACCGCGCACCATCTGGTCCGCGTGCTTGGGGTCAACCCCCAAGCGCATGGCGACCTCGACGGTCTCGTCAAACTTTGCGAAGGCTGCCTTCTTGACAACTGGCATGGCATCCGCCACGGTGTAAGTGGGCTTGTCAACCAGCTTCTTCGAGGCCTCGAATTTTTTCCCTACCTTAGCCATTGAACAACTCCCCTTCGAAACCCGGCTTCCCGCCTTGCGATTTTCGAGTTTCGAGCTGCGCGTGCCGCCTAGGTGACTACTTCGATTCCCATACTCCGCGCCGTCCCCTTGACGGTCAAAACCGCCGCCGCCAGGTCACGGGCATTCAGGTCCGGCAACTTCAGCTTGGCGATTTCCTCCACTTGCTTTTCCGTAACTTTCCCGACCTTGTTGCGATTGGGCTCACCGGAACCCTTGGCAATCCCCGCGGCCCGCTTCAGGAGCACCGAGGCCGGAGGCGTCTTGGTCACAAAGGTAAAAGTTCGGTCGTGAAAAACCGTGATCACCACGGGGATGATCAAGCCTTCCTGGTCCTTCGCGGAGGTCTTGCCATTGAAGGACTTGCAGAAGTCCATGATGTTCACGCCGTGTTGGCCGAGTGCCGGCCCCACGGGCGGAGCGGGGGTCGCTTTCCCCGCGGGAATCTGCAGTTTCACCATCGCTGTGACGCGCTTTGCCATGTACTTAACTCCGTTGGGCTGCTGGGCTCTAAGAGCCGGTCTTTTCTGTTCCCTGTTCCCTGTTCCCTGTTCCCTGTTCCCTGTTCCCTGTTCCCTAGATCTTTTCGACTTGGTAGAAATCCAACTCCACCGGCGTGGCGCGCCCGAAGATGGTCACCATCACGCGCAAAGTGGACCGGTCTTCGTTGATCTCGTCCACCACCCCATTGAAGTCCTTGAAGGGGCCGTCGGTAATCTTGACGTTCTCGCCCCGGTCAAACTTGAGCTTGGGCTTGGGGTGTTCAGCCGCCACTTCTACGCGGTGCACAATCCGGTCCACTTCCTCAACCGTCAGCGGGCTGGGCCGTTGGCCGGATCCTACGAATCCCGTGACGCGGGGAGTGGAGCGCACCATGTGCCAGGTGTTGTCGTTCATTTCCATCTCGACCAGTACGTAGCCGGGGTAGAAGAGCTTGGGAGTGACCACTTTCTTCCCTTGCCGCATCTCGATGACGTCTTCGGTCGGGACCATGATTTCCCCGAACTGCCCGGACAGGCCTTCCGCCTCAATGCGGCTCTTGAGGGTCTCCGCAACCTTCTTCTCAAACCCCGAATAGGTGTGGAGGATGTACCAGTTCTTCGCCGCTATCGTCGTCTTTTCGGTGTTGATTTCTTGTTCCGTCAATCTCTCACCCAGCTTGTCGAAATTTTGCCCTAGCTACGATGCAGGAAATAATCCAGCACCCCTTTTACGGCCCGCGAAAATACCAGATCACAAATGTAGAAATAAATCCCGAAAAGAAATGTGGTCAGAATCACCATGACCGTGGTCCCGTAAATTTCCTGCTTCCCAGGCCATGTCACGCGCTTCATCTCCACGCGCACATCGGAAAAGTATTGCCGCGCTACCTGGAACCAGTTCTTCTGGATACTGACTTCTTCACCCATGCGGTACCTTCTTCTTTCCCTTTACCTCTCCTTACCTGCCATCACCGCGCCTCAGGACCACTGCCACTGGCCTGCCTTTTGCCTTCTGCTCTCTGCCTTCTGCTTTCTGCCTTCTGTCTTCTGGCAGGGGCGGAGGGATTTGAACCCCCATGACCGGTTTTGGAGACCGGCAGATTAGCCGTTAATCTGACGCCCCTGTGAAAACCAGTCGGCAGTAAGCAGAAGGCAGTAAGCAGCGATCCTTGAACTCCTGCCGTCGTTGTCCTTTTGCTGCCTACTGCCTTCTGCCGACTGCCTACTTTACTTCTTTATGGACCGTATGGTGCCGGCACGAGGGGCAGAACTTCTTGATCTCCAGGCGGTCCTGATTCTTCTTCTTGTTCTTCGTCGACGAGTAGTTGCGGTTCTTGCAATCGCCGCACTGTAGCGTAATGATTTCGCGCATCGCGTTCCTAGCTCTCAGCTCTCAGCTTTCAGCTCATCGCCCTCAGCCCATGTCCTGGCTGAAAGCTGAGAGCCGAACGCTGCTATTTAATAATATCCGTGACGGTGCCGGCGCCCACGGTATGGCCGCCTTCGCGGATGGCGAAGCGCAGCCCCTTCTCCATGGCGATGGGCGTGATCAGTTCGATCTCCAGGTTCACGTTATCCCCCGGCATCACCATTTCCGTCCCCGCCGGCAACTCCGCCACTCCCGTCACGTCCGTCGTCCGGAAGTAGAACTGCGGCCGGTACCCCTTGAAGAACGGCGTATGCCGTCCCCCTTCTTCCTTCGTCAGAATGTACACCGAGCCGTTGAACTTGGTGTGCGGCGTGATCGACCCCGGCTTCGCCAGCACCATGCCGCGCTCCACCTCGTCCTTCTCCGTCCCCCGCAGCAGCACGCCGATGTTGTCCCCCGCCTGCCCTTCGTCCAGCAGCTTCTTGAACATCTCCACGCCCGTCACTACCCGCTTGAACGACTCCGGGCGCAATCCCACAATCTCGATCTCTTCCTGCACCTTCACCTTGCCGCGCTCCACGCGCCCCGTCACCACCGTGCCCCGCCCCGAGATCGAGAAGATGTCTTCCACCGGCATCAGAAACGGCTTGTCAATCTGCCGTTCCGGCATCGGAATGTAACTGTCCACCGCGTCCATCAACTCGTGGATCGATTTCTCCCACGTCGGGTCGCCTTCCAGCGCCTTCAGCGCCGAACCCTTGATCACCGGGATCTTGTCCCCCGGAAATTGATACTTGTTCAGCAGATCGCGTACTTCCACTTCCACCAGCTCCAGCAATTCCGGATCTTCCACCGCGTCGCACTTGTTCATGTACACCACGATGTACGGCACGTTCACCTGCCGAGCCAGCAGCACGTGCTCACGCGTCTGCGGCATCGGCCCGTCGGTCGCCGCCACCACCAGAATCGCCCCGTCCATCTGCGCCGCGCCCGTGATCATGTTCTTGATGTAGTCGGCGTGACCCGGGCAGTCCACGTGCGCGTAATGCCGGTTCTTCGTCTCGTACTCCACGTGCGCGATCGCGATCGTGATCCCCCGCGCCTTCTCCTCCGGCGCGTTGTCAATCGAATCAAACGCCCGGAACTTTACCTTCGGGTTCTCCTTCGCCAGCACCTTCGTGATCGCCGCCGTCAACGTCGTCTTCCCGTGGTCAATGTGCCCAATCGTCCCCACGTTCATGTGCGGCTTCGACCTGTCAAATTTTTCCTTGGCCATAGTCTCCGTTCCTCAGCTAGTTCAACACGTTGGGAAATTGCTCCTTCAACTCTGGAAATTCAGTTTTGGCTCTTTCAAGATGGTCCCAATAATACCTTCTCAAGACCTCACGTTCGGAATCGAGGAGGGTTGAGTACAACTCGTGGTTGCTGGTGGGCAGCTTGTCGCCGGGACGAAATGCGCCGCCCGGACCCGGCAAATCAACCAGCACGCTTTCAAAATCGCGGGCCTTTCTACCTCCCATCGATACCAACGTCAGGAAGTTACGAATGGTCGTCATAGGTTCAGGAGCCTTGAAAACAGCGTCGATGGACGCCTTAAGGTGCTCGACCGAATCCCAGCGACCCATCAGGGCCATGAAAGCACCCGCATCAAGTTCGAGGCGCGAATCGCGGCGCGGATCCCAGAAACTCTTCCCGCCCTGGGCTAACTGCAGGCTCATGAACTCATGGACAATCTCTGTTAAGGCCATATCTTCGGGCGCTTTCGTCTCGCGCAGTTTCTTGCGCATCAACTTGAGCGCGCCCTCGGTAAAGTCGACCTTAACATCGCAGCTTAGGTCCCCAGACTGGAGCACAACCCTAAAACGGATGGCCGATTCCAGTGCCGGAAGGCTGACACTTGGCCCCACGCGTTCAATCTTTGCAATCCTCCAGATGGGCCGGACAATTTCATCAAGTTCGCCATCATCATTGCGCCGCAGACGCTCCTTGTATCTTTCAACAACCTTCTCCACCTCCGCCAGCCGGGAACCGTCTTTGACAACAATCTCGGCAAACCAACCGTCCGGAAACTCCAGGAACTGTGTCTGACCCTCATCCAGAAGCTGCAGGAGCCCCGCCTCTTGCAGCGCGCCACGAACGGATTGTTCCAGATCAATGACGGTCATGGCAAATTCCAAGCGCAGTGACTACACCAAACTTCGCAGAGTCGTGTGAAAAACCCAATAGAACTGCTCTCTTGCCCGCTTCAGCTCCTCTTGCGCAACCGTGGCCGACGGCACAGGCCAATCAGGTTCGTAGTCAGACTGCCGCCGCCGGTCGTAGGCTTCCCTTACATAGTGTTCAAACGGCCTTCCCATGGGATGCCGTACCTTCGACTGCAAGCGGCCATGATCCCTGGCAATCTGTTGCACCAAGTCCGGCTCGTTACCCTGGCCCAGCAGCAATGCATAACACGCGTGAAACAGGGCATAGTAGGCGCGGGAAAAGGCGTTGCGAATATCGCACTCAGAAGATGCACGCCCTACTTTCGCCGTGTCCATGAAACCGCGAGCCAGGCTTAGATGGTCCTTCGCTCGCCGTCTTCCTTCCAAACTCAACATTCAGCCTGATTCCAGTACTTCAAATTCTGGAGCCGATGAGCGGAATTGAACCGCTGACCCCGTCCTTACCAAGGACGTGCTCTACCAACTGAGCTACATCGGCCCGCCGCGCCCTGCGGCGCGCGAAAACCGAAATTCGAAAACCGAAATTCGTACTGAACCGTCCTGCCCTCGAGTTTCGAGTTTCCATTTTCGAATTTCGAACTGGAGCGGGAGACGGGAATCGAACCCGCGACCAACAGCTTGGAAGGCTGTGACTCTACCATTGAGTTACTCCCGCCCTTTTTCGAAACTCGAAATTCGAAAACCGAAACTCGCGTAGCGCACCACACTTTCAACGTCCCCCGAGTTTCGAATTTCCAGTTTCGAGTTTCGAGTCCCAAACTGGTGGACAGGGGAGGGTTCGAACCTCCGTAGACCACAGGGGTCGGCAGATTTACAGTCTGCTGCTTTTGACCGCTCAGCCACCTGTCCAATTTGCTTCTTCCGTCCCAGGAACCCTGGCGAGCGCTGGCGCTGGCTTCCGCTCAGCCCCAGACACAGAATCCATTTGAGCTAAGTGGATCGAGAATGCGGTTGGGCGCGGAGACACTCCTCTTCCCGCGCATTCCTGAGTACTTTCAGATTTTGGTAAACCCGCTCCCCAATTTTTTTGATTGGCACCCGCCGCCAGATCCAATCATGCCGACGCTTGCCCAAACTGGAGCTGGCGAAGGGATTTGAACCCCCGACCCTCTGATTACAAATCAGATGCTCTACCAGCTGAGCTACGCCAGCGACCGCAAACTTACTATTATACCGACCGGCCCCATAATTGCAAGGGAATCTTCCACATTATTTCTTGCCCACCTGGACGCCCCCCCCGACCCGCTTTTCCCAGAATGCCCGCTTTCCAAGGATGGGAATCCCCACGCTGTTCGCTAACCTCGCTGCCCCTTGACTTGAACCCGTTACTATGTCCGCCACACAGGCAAATCATCAAGAAGGATAACGGTACGTCCCAGACCGCTTTGCGAACGCGGTTCTTGCTTGAGAGTAATGCTCGGGGCTCGAGTTATTCGTGCAAGTACTTCGTCGGGTTTACAGGGGTATCGTTGACGTATACTTCGTAGTGCAGATGTGGGCCCGTTGTCCTACCAGTCATTCCCACGGCGCCGATGATCTGTCCGCGCTTGACCTCCTGGCCCACTACCACAAGAATTTTGCTGAGGTGCCCGTACTTCGTCATCAAACCATATCCGTGATCGACCGCGATCTCGTTGCCGTAACCGGACTCGGGTCCGGTTTGCAGCACAATTCCGTCCGCCGACGCTTCCACTCGAGTGCCGTAGGGAGCTGAAATATCCAACCCGGAATGGAAAACACCTTCACCGCTGAAGGGATCCAGTCGCTGGCCAAAACCCGCCGTGATCTGTCCCCGCACCGGCCAAAGGGAAGGCACAGTTTCGTGTCCCCCGTCGGAGCTAGGGAAGATGCCCAGTGCCGCCGCACCCCCCGAGGCGGCCAGGGAAGAACGGCGAATCAAATTGAAGGCGTAAAGTGAGGCACGATAGCTCGAACTCCACACTCGAGTTGGTTTGGGTGGCCAAAGCCAGGGCCGCCCCCGGAAAACCAGGACGACGGGCTTGGCCGAAGCCGTAGGTCAACGCCACCTCGGTCGCCAGGGATTGCAAAGAACCCAACTTGGCATTGGACGTGGTTACAGCATTTTCCAGCGTGCGGTTTTGCGTCTTCAAGGCTTCACGTTCGGTTCTTAGGCTGTTATAGTTCGACACCTTCAACAGCATTCGCGCATAACTATTGGCCATGACGGCGATGGTCATGATCCCGACTGCACTGAATGCCAGCACTAAGTGGACGACATAAAAAGGAAGGCGGATTTTGTGAAGATTCCCGTGGGCGCCCGGAAAGATGAGAAAGGTATAAAACTTCTTATCCATTATTAGATCACCCGAAGATTATTATTTCTAATCGAGATACCCCCTCCAGGCACTTCAGGGGACTAAAACAGACTTGCTGTGGCCCGACTCCGATTTGCGAGTTGGATGGTATTGAATATCACAGCGCTTGTCAAGGCGAATATGCCATGCCTCAGAAATTTTGACCTGGGCCTCCTCAGAATAAGGCCATTCTTAGTCTGAATAGACTAAGAATGGCGGCGCTCTCGCCGCTCTCAAGATTAGAGCCCGCGCCACTACCTTGCAGCTAATAAGCACGCTTAATGCCGGTTTAGTCACCATTTTCCGTTCTCCACCTTGTTCCCCGCGAATCTTGCCAGCTTGCCATTTGCCCTGCCATGAATAGAAGTTTAGGCTAAGATGAAGTGGCGAACCCGAAACTCAGAATTGCCATGCGCAACAAAGCCAATTTCCGAAGCGAGGCCGAATTCATTGCCTGGGTCAGGCGCCAGACTGCCCAGAAGGCACCGGGCCTGAACCTAGGCATTGGCGATGACGCCGCGCTGGTGGAAGTCCCTTCTGGACAAGAACTGATCCTCACCACGGACATGTCCATCGAGGGTGTGCACTTCACGGCCGCCCTTCATCCCGCGCCGGCAGTAGGGCACCGCGCCCTCGCCCGTTCCTTGAGCGACATTGCCGCCATGGGTGGAACGCCACGCTACGCCCTGATTTCGCTGGCCATGCCGGAGCGCACCACGCGCGTCTGGATGGAAGGGTTCTTTAAAGGATTACAGTCTCTTGCCCGGCGCTTTGGCGTGGCGGTGATTGGGGGGGACACCGCGGTCACCCGCGGCCCTGCCATGATTGACGTGATGGTAGCTGGCGAGGTCCCGCGGGGCAAAGCTCTACGCCGCTCCGGCGCCCGGCCCGGCGACCAGATCTTTGTCAGCGGGCGCTTGGGTCTTTCCGCCCTGGGGCTACGGTTGTTGCCATCGCGGAGGCGAAGCACCAAGCCCGCGCAGAAGGCTGCCATCCGGGCGCACCTCTTCCCTATGCCCCAATGTGCGCTGGGCCGATTGCTCTCTGAGAAAGGTTGGGCCTCGGCGCTGATGGACTTGAGCGACGGGCTTTCTCTGGACCTCGCGCGGCTCTGCGCTTCGAGCGGCGTGGGAGCGCGCTTGTTCGCGGAGCGGATTCCAACTTCCCCGCTCACCGACAAGGCCGAGGCGTTGCAGTTGGCGCTCGATGGAGGCGAAGACTATCAATTGCTTTTCACCGTCCCACCCGCGAAAGCGGCACAGATTCCCAATCACTTCGGGAGACTCCCCTTGCACTGCATCGGAGAGATCCGCGCCTCCCGCCGGCTTGACCTGATCGCTGCAAGCGGCAAGAGGCTCACCCTCGAACCCCACGGATACGACCACTTCACGCAACATTAATGCGCGCGGAACGTTGGTAATGTGATGTGCGCCGGCAGAACTTCTTCCCTTCCTAGGAGCGTGTCGGAGATAACAGTTTGTCAACGAAGAATCAATAACTTACAGACACTTGAATCTCGCTAAGTTGTTGATTCTACGTACAACGAAATCTATCTCCGACAGGCTCCTAGCCTGCCTTTCGCACTTCCACCCGCTACCGGGCTGATTTTGGCAGCTTGCGGTGCACAAGGTCTTTGCCTTCAATGGGCGCGGGTTGAAGAGTGCTTGTAGGCCCGACCTACCCTCTTTTCTGGGGCGCGAAGGTCTGGCATTCTGGGGCGTGCACCTGAAGATTCATCGACGCAAAAAGGACGGCAAGGAACATCGTTATTTCAGCATCGTCGAGAGTCGGCGCGTGTCGCGCTCGAAGGTCGTGCATCGGACGGTGCTGTATCTGGGCGAAATCAACGACAGCCAACAATCCGCGTGGCGCAAGACGCTGGAGGTTTTTGACGAGGACCGTCGCGTCCTCGCGTCCCTGAGCCTCTTCCCGGAGGACCGCGAACTTCCTGCGGATGCTGTGGACGGCGTACAAGTGAAGTTGAGTGAAATGCGCGTTGAGCGGCCGCGCACCTTCGGTGGCTGTTGGTTGGGCTGCGAGCTGTGGCGCCAGTTGAAGCTGGACGAGTTCTGGCAGGCGAGGTTGCCGGAAGGGCGCGAGGGAGTTCCGTGGGAGAAGGTGCTACGGCTGCTGGTGGTGAACCGGTTGATCGAGCCGGGCAGCGAATTCCGTGTGCATCGGCACTGGTTCGATCAGACCGCCATGGCCGAGTTGCTGGCAGTGAACTTCGCGGTGGCCGAGAAGGACCGGCTCTATCGTTGTCTGGATCGAATACTGGCGCACAAGGCGGAGTTGTTCCAGCACCTGCGGCTGCGGTGGCAAGACCTCTTTGCGGCGCGCTTTGATCTGCTCCTCTACGATCTCACCAGCACCTATGTGGAAGGAGAGGCGGAAGCGATTCCCAAAGCCCGCCACGGTTACAGCCGGGACGGGCGGTTCGACTGTCGGCAGGTGGTGATCGCCCTGGTGCTGACGCCGGAAGGTTTCCCGCTGGCCTACGAAGTGATGGAGGGGAATACTTCCGACCGGAACAGCTTGCGCGGTTTTCTGGACAAGATCGAGAGCGTGTACGGCAAGGCACGGCGGGTGTGGATGATGGATCGGGGAGTTCCCAGTGAAGAACTGCTGGCGGAGATGCGCACCCCGGGGCGGGAGATGTTTTACCTGGTGGGGACGCCACGGGGCAAGATCCGGCAGTACGAAGCGAAGTGGACGGAACTGCCGTGGCGGAAGGTGCGCGAGTCGGTAGAGGTGAAACTGTTCGCGGAGGAAGGCGAGTTGTATGTGCTGGCGAAGAGCGCAGGCCGCCAGGCGAAAGAGATGGCCATCCGTCGACGCAAGCTGGCACGGCTGTTGTGGAGGCTGCGGGCCTTGCGGCGCGTGTGTCCGACGCGTGATGCGTTGCTGATGAAGATCGGAGCAGCCAAGAGTGAAGCCGGACGGGCCTTCGGTTTCGTGAAGATCAGCGTGCCCAAGGCCCAGGAAGAAGTGACTCGCCAGACCTTCCAGTTCCGGCTCGAGCGCAGCAAGTTGGAGGAAGCGGAGCGGCGCGATGGACATTATCTGTTGCGCACCAATCTGACGGGGGAAAATCCCGAGGTGTTGTGGGACCGCTACATGCAACTGGCGCAGATCGAAGCGGCCTTTAAGTGTTTGAAGAGTGAGCTGGGAATTCGGCCGATTTATCATCAAATAGAACATCGCGTTCGAGGCCCACATCCTCATTGCCTTTCTGGCGTACGGCTTGTGGGTGACGCTGAAACAGCGTCTGCAGGCCCACGCTCCGGGCCTGACGCCGAAAGCGGTGCTGGAGAAGCTGGCGGGCATGCAGATGCTCGATGTGTCTTTCCCGACCACGGATGGGCGCCGATTAGTGATGCCCCGCTACACCGAGCCGACACCCGAACAAAAGCTCCTGTTGCACGAACTGCAGCTCGTGCTCCCCACTCAGCCACCGCCCAGGATCACGGTCCAGCCGGAAATCTTTCCTGCTGGAATGCTGCGTTTGTAGGCCAGACCTTGGCAATGCCTGTACTGAAAAGAAGCGAGTTAACCCAACTCAACACCCTGAAGTGCGAAAGTTCGGCTAGGGGCGGCTCGCGGACAAGCTCGGTCTACGACCGCCGGTCGGGGCGCTTAGAGCACCGTCACAATTCATGTCGCTCTGTATACCTACGGCCTTCCAGAATCAGGGGTTGTGCCCTTCGCCACGGGGCCGGAGGGAGCCGCGGGCGGCGCAATTACAGGCAGTTTGGGATTCCCAACATCCTTCTTGGGTGTTTCCGCGGGAATCACGCTCGGCTTGGCGGGCGTGGTTTCGGGAGGTGGCGGAGCGGGAGGATTGGTCTGGGGGGCGGGGTGATTCACAACTGCGGTCGCCGTAGCAGCCGACTCCGGAGCCAGCAGGCGTTCAGGGGCGGCGCTGGCCAGGATTTCCTTTACCTGGTCCGGCTTTGTCAGGAGCGGGGAATGCGGGAAGTCCTCAGCAGGCCTATCTTTCAAGACCGCTCCCATGAAATCCAACCAAATCGGCAAGGCCACGCGGGCGCCTTCCTCTTTCTCGCCGAGCGTACGATGATCGTCAAACCCCACGTAAACACCGCTGGTCAGGGAAGGCGAGAAACCCAGGAACCAGGCGTCGGTGAAGTCGTTGGTGGTTCCGGTTTTTCCCGCCACGGGGTACTTGGTGGCGAAGGGCTTTCCGCGCGTAGCCGTGCCGGAGTTAAAAACTTCGCGCAGCATGGACACCATGAGGCGGGCCGTGGGCGCGGGAATGACGTCCACGACTTCCGGCGGGAAATCATCGATGACCCGCCCGTCGTAGTTGGTGACCCGGGTGACCATGCGCGGCGTCATGTGGACGCCGTCGTTGGGAAATGTGGTAAAGGCGGAGGTGTGTTCGAGCAGGGTCAAGTCAGAAGCGCCCAGGGCGAGCGGCAGGTTCGGAACCAGCCGCGACGTGATCCCAAACTTGCGACAGAGCTTGATGACCTTGTCCACTCCGATTTTGGCAAGGGTGCGGACCGCCGGGACGTTCCGAGACTCGGCCAAGGCGTGCAGAATCGTAATGTTCCCCTCGAATTTCTCGTCATAGTTGTGAGGGGCCCACATACCAGAAGACGTGTGGTAGCTGACGGGGGCGTCCAGAACGGTGTCGAAGGGCGATAGACCATCCATTACCGCCTGTGTGTAAACGTAAACTTTGAAAGAGGAACCAACCTGGCGTTCCGCCTGGACCGCCCGGTTGTATTTGCTCTCCGTCCAGTCATAGCCTCCCACCATGGCTTTGATCTCGCCTGTGAGGTTGTCGATGGCCAGTAGAGCGCCCTGCACATCGGGTTCCTGATCAAGCGTTACCTTGAGAGAGGCCCCTTTGATTTCCTTGATTTGAAACACGTCGACATCGCCGGGAGCAAAAACATCAGCCGGCAGTTTCTGGTTGGTCCAGGCAAAATCCGGAGCCGTCACGCGCGCCAGCAGCTCATTGAAGCGAACTACGGCGTGATCCGCTTTCACCTCCATGATCAGGCCGCGCACCAATTCGCCAGCCGCCAGAGGCTTCTTCCAATCCCCGTCGACATAGGTTTCGAGACTAATGGGTACACCCTCAGGCGTCGTGAGGGGGTCCTTCAAGATGTTGGTATCAGGACCGCGCCAGCCGCGCCGTTTGTTGTTGTCGCGCAGGCCCTTCTCCAGGGTATCCTCGGCGACCTGCTGCATCTTGATGTTGAGGCTCGTATAGACCCGCAGCCCTTGTTCGCGCACGGCCTCCGGCCCGTATTTCCTCTCCAGAAATTGGCGCACTTCCTCCACAAAGTAGGGGGCCACGGTGTAATTCCAGCGTTGGATATTCAGCCCCAGGGGAGCAGCGGAAGCCTGGTGCAGGTCGGTAGAGTTAATCTTCCCATTTTCGAGCATGGCGAGCAGCACCTGATTGCGCCGCCGGCGTGCTGAGTCAGGATGCAAGATCGGCGAGTAAGCGCTCGGAGAGCGTGGGATACCCGCCAGTAAGGCCGCTTCGGGAAGAGTTAACTGCTCCAGCCGCTTGCCGAAATAGAACTGGGCGGCGGCCGCGAAGCCGAAGTTCCCGTGCCCCAGATCAACCTGGTTCGCGTACATCGTGAAGATCTGGGATTTGGTGAAGTACCGCTCGATCTGGATAGCCAGCAGGACTTCCTGGATTTTTCTGCGGAACCTCTTGTCGGGTGTGAGGAACAGCATGCGGCTGAGTTGTTGGGTCAGGGTGCTCGCCCCCTGTGCTTTGCGCCACTCCAGCACGTCCTTGACCCCGGCGCGGATGATCCTCAGGATGTCAACCCCCCAGTGGCTCTCAAAATGCCGGTCCTCGATGGAAATCACGGCGTTGCGGAGGACGGGAGGGATCTGGGAGTAAGTCACGATGACCCGGTGCTCCAGCGCAAAGCTGCCGATGGCTGTTCCGTTGTCGGCAAACACCTCCGTCATGACGTTCGGGCCGGTAGTCTTCCAGCTCACGCACCTTGGGGAGGTCGGAAGAATAGACAAAGACCAGGCCGCCCAGCGCCCCAATCCCTGCGGAGAGTAATACCAGGATTAGGAATACAAACTGGCCAAATATCCTCCGGCTGCTTGCGGAGGGAGGCGGTTCGCGACCCGGTGGCACCGAAGTTATGGACAGAAACTGGTTGGGCATTTGTGGTTCGTCCGCAGTTCATTCTAGGCGTAGCGCGAGCGCCAGTCAAACGGAGGAGGGCAGTGTTCAGCCGTCAGTTGTTTGGGGTCAATCGGGAACCACAAGGACTTTGCGGCAGACACGGATCAACCGCGCGTGGGGCATCACCTGGTTCGGGTTCAGCATCACCAGTTCGCCTTCGCGGAAGCTGCTGTAATACCAGCGCGCCAGCAGGCTCAGGTGCTCCCAGGGGGGCAAGGTCAGGGGGACTGGCTGATTCAACGATTCCAATAAACTGTGGAGTTGCTGGTCCAGAGGAGTGGGAGACGGGATATTTTCATCCAGCGATAGCGAGGCGGGACCGCGAATCTCCCCGTGGATCACCCGAAAGAAAACCACGGACTTCGTTTCCGCGCCCTTCAAGACCATCACGGCGTGGAGATCACGCAGGTTTCGCGCGAGGTCAGACCGTTGGCGAAGCAGTTCATTCGCTTTCTCTATGCGGCGGTGGATCTTTGCGGCTTGCTCGAATTCGAGCGCTTCTGAAGCCTGGGTGCGCTCCGCTTCAAGAGTGTGGAGCAGCGATTTGCCTTGAGTATCCAGGAACTCGACCACACGCTTGACCTCACCCTGGTACGCATCATCCGTACACCCGGCAAAACAGGGCGCGAGACACATGTGGAGCTGCGAGTAGAGACAGCCGGGGTGGGAAGGATCGGGGTCCAGATCTTCCACGCAGCGGCGGATTTTGAAGAAATCCAGAAACTCCGCGGCAAAGCGCTCCGCCGCGAGCGGCGATTGAAAGGGACCATAGTAATGCGAGCCGTCGTTAACCAGCCGCCGGGTGGGATAGCAGCGCGGGAAGCGATTCCGCATTTTCAGCTTCAGCAACGCCGGGGACTTCAGACGCAGCCGCTCGCGGTATTGCCGAGGAAAGTAATGCCGGTTCATGCGATAGAGCAGCCACAGGCCTTCAAACGCCGAGCCCACCGTTTCATATTCGATGCGGGAAGTCAGTTCCCGCAGGTTCAGCATCCGGGAACCGGCGCGCTTGGGAGAAAGCAAGCGGGTGAGACGGCGTCGCAGATCGCGCGTCCGGCCCAGATAGGGTGTGGAAGCAAGCCCGTCACGGGAAGCGGGAAACAAGGCAAAGACCGCAGGCTGCGAGGAAAGCGATTCGAAAAACGGCTTCGAATCAGCCCCGGCGTCGAAATCCGCAGAATTGTGGAGATGCATGCCCCGCCCTACCGATGGGGATTCTAGCGGTGGAGGGAAGTCAGGGTCAAGGCAAGTAGCCAAAAGTTAAATGACCAACTGAATACAACGACTGCGTTGACATCCGGCCTTGAAAATCACCAGGTGGGGATGGACATTGCAGAGAGGTTTTGGTAGTGTGAATCTACTGTATTTGCTATTGCCTTTGGCGCTCCATCTACGACTCACATTGCCCTTCAGAAGCCGGAGGACAATGTCACAAGTGGAAGTGCAGTCTATTTAGGACGCGGTGGTGCGATATGCGAATTCGGCTCTGGGGGGTGCGCGGTTCCACGCCGACGCCTGATCCCCGCAACTCCCGCTACGGCGGCAACACCTGTTGCCTGGAAGTTCGCTTGGCCAACGATTCCCTGATTATCCTGGATTGCGGGAGCGGCCTGCGGGGATTGGGGAAGAGCCTGCTGGGTGAATTCGGGGAGCGGCCGATTCAGGCCTCCGTCTTTCTCACCCACTTTCATTGGGACCACATCCAGGGTATTCCCTTCTTCCTGCCCCTCTACCACAGTGGAAATACCGTCCAATTTCACTCTGTCCTGGGGAAAGGATCGCGACTGAAGGAAGCTATTGAAGGGCAGATGGCGAATCCCTATTTCCCCGTAAAAATGGGAGCCATGAGCGCCCGTCGCCGATTTCTTAACCTGGATAAGAAGCAGGTCAGCATTGACGGAGCCATTCTGAAGTTTGCTTCCTTGAACCACCCGCAGGGATGTGTGGGATACCGGATTGAAGCGGATGACGGAATCTTCGTCCTCGCCACCGATAACGAGCCAGGGTCACCCGTTCACGATCGAAACGTTCGCAAGCTGGCCCGCGATGCCGACGTCATGGTTTACGACGCCCAATATACCCCCGAGCAATTGTCTGGTGAAAAGAAAGGCTGGGGGCACAGCTCGTGGCTGGAAGGGGTGCGCATTGCGCAGGAGTGCAATGTGAAACACTTGATCCTTTTTCACCATGACCCGGACAGTGACGACGCCTACGTTGATGGTTTGGTGACTCGGGCCCGGAAGGAGTTCACGAATGTTTGGGGCGCCAACGAAGGCCTGACGATCCACCTTCCGGACTGTGCCATCACCAATACCATGGCCATCGGTGGTACCGAGCGCCGCACCAACCACCGCTTCCACCTGGAATTACCGGTGCGTGTGATGTGGCGCGACGCTGGGGGAAAACCCTGCGAAGCGAAAGGGTGGGCGAAGGATATCTCCAAGACGGGAATCTATTTCATGGTTCCCAGCGAGGTTCTTACCAACGAACCCTTGCAATTGGAAATGACCCTCCCCAACGAAATCACGCATCAGGGTGATTTAAGAATGAACTTCGTGGCCCGCGCGGTGCGCCAAAAGAAGGTGGGCGGTGGCCAAGACCATCGCACTTCCGGCATCGGCGTGGCCGCTGCCATCGATCATCCCCAGGAGGATTCGTCGAAGTCTGCCAAGTCGTAATCTCACCATCATCCCGGTGCGAGCCGCCTGGATCTGGAACGTCCGCACCCGACGACACTCCCGCGCCTCTCCCCTGGCAGCACAGGCAAATCCGGCGGCTATTCACTTGGTCCGTGGAAGGAAAGCTGCGAGCTTGTCGTAGGTGGCGAGAAGGTCCTCCGGCTGCACGCGCGTCTCGCCCACCACGGTCATGAAATTTGAGTCGCCCGTCCAACGCGGCAGCAAGTGGAGGTGCAGGTGATCGGCCACCCCCGCCCCCGCGCATTTTCCTAAATTCATTCCGAGATTATACCCTTCGGGGTTATAGCAATTCTTTAATGACGTCTGAAGTCTCTGGGCCAATCCCATCATCTCTGCCAGGGCTTCCTCGGTCAATTGATCGAGCTGGGCCACATGGGCGTAAGGGGAGATCATCACGTGACCCGTGGTGTAAGGATAGAGGTTGAGCAGAACAAAGTTAAGCCGTCCCCGGTGCAGGACCAGTTCTTCCCGGTCGTGGGAGGGATTCGAGCGCTGCCTTCTCGCAGAACAGGCAGCCTCCAACCTTGTCGACCTGGCTGACGTACCGGTATCTCCAGGGACTCCACAAGTAATCCATAAATTCCAATGGCCGCACGGGGGACAGGAACCCTTAAGACGCAGCGGGCTCCGAAGCCGCGGGTGGGGGAGCTGCCGGGGCCGGTGCACTCTCCGTGGACTGGGAACTGTTGACGAGGTCCTTCAACTCCTTGCTGGGTTTAAAGTAGGGGATTTTCTTCGCAGGGACATCCACCCGCGCTCCGGTCTTGGGATTCCGGCCGATGCGCGGCTTGCGCTGGCGGGTGCGGAAGCTTCCAAAACCTCGAATTTCGATCTTGTCTCCGGCCTTCAGTGACTTGACAATACTATCAAAGATAGTCTCCACCATGATTTCGGAGTCCTTACGGCTCATGGCCACTACCCGCGAAACGTCTTCAATCAGCTCAGCTTTCGTCATAATAATCTCCTGGTCCGAGGTTTCATCGTGCTTCCGGCAGTTCGCTCGGCTCTTGTGACCTCAGCACCTTCCCCGCAGGGTCGAACCTGGCCCCGCTCGTCCTTGGTGCCATCCCTTTTGAGAAGTATGCCCTGCAGTTCCCCTGAACTCACGCCTCCCTGGCCGGCGGGGACTCGACAAAAGTGATGCCGGCAGATGACAGGGCTTCCGCCATGGTGGAAAGTCTCACCGGTTCTTTCGGTTTGACGGCTTCCGGCGGAGGCGGCGGAGGCGCGACTACAGGTTCTTTCATGCTCAAAGCAATTTTCCGGTCTCCCGGATTCAGACGGATGACTCGGAACTCGTGCTCACTTCCCTCTTCCAACTTGGGCACCCCGGCACCGACATGACCGTCTTCTATTTCCGAAATGTGGCACAGGCCCTCGATTCCCTTTTCGAGTTCGACGAACACTCCAAAGGAAACATTTCGAGAAACCTTGCCTCGCACCTTGTCGCCCACATGCGCATTAGCGAAGAAGGTCTGCCAGGGATCCTCTTCCAGTTGTTTCAGGCCCAGGGCCAGCCGCCGCTTCTCCGGATCCAAAGCGAGTATGACGGCATCCACTTTCTGCCCCTTTTTCAGGACTTCCGACGGGTGCTTGATGTTGCGATTCCAGGAAATGTTGGCGAGATGAATCAAGCCATCCACCCCATCTTCAACCTCGACGAAAGCCCCAAAGTCCGTCAGGTTCCGGACGCGCCCTTGCACCACACTGCCCACGGCATACTTCTCGCCTACCGTTGTCCAGGGGTCCGGCAAGCTCGCCTTCAGGCTTAGGGATATCCGCCGCTTGGGCAGGTTCACTTCCAGAACCCCCACGTCGACTTTATCCCCCACGTTGAGGATCTTTGAGGGATGCCGCAGGCGCTTACTCCAACTCATTTCGGAGATGTGGATCAGCCCTTCCACTCCGGGTTCGAGTTCTATAAAGGCGCCGTAATCGGTCAAGCTCACCACCCGGCCGGTCACATGCGCACCCGCCTGGTAGGTTTGAGGCACCATCTCCCAGGGATCGGGTGTCAACTGCTTCAGGCCAAGCGAAACCCGTCCCTTTTCCAGATCGTGTTTCAGGACCTTAACGCGGATTTCCTGGCCCACTTGCACGACTTCAGAAGGATTGCTGATCCGGCCCCAGGAGAGATCCGTAATGTGAAGTAGGCCGTCCATCCCGCCCAGGTCAACGAAAGCTCCATAATCGGCTATGCTCTTGACCTTCCCCACCAACTCGGTGCCCTCTACCAGGCGCTCCGCCAATTCAGCCTTGCGCCGATTGTGCTCCTCCTCCAGCGCCAGTTTCCGGCTGACCACCACGTTGTTCCGCTTGCGATTGATCTTGATAACCTTGCAGGGAAAATCCTGCTCTTTCAAGGTGTCAAGATTACTGTGCGCCCGGATGTCAGCGTGCGAAGCAGGCAGGAAGGCGGGGACACCAATATCGACGTTCAACCCACCTTTGATGCGGTCAATAACCCGCCCCGAAATTGTGGTCTGTTCCTGGAAGGCGCGCTCGATGTCATCCCAGACCTTTCGACGAACCGCCTTCTTGTGAGAGAGCGAGACCCGACCTGAAACCTCATCGTATTGCTCAATCCGAACGTCAATGGTATCGCCTGGAGCAACGGTGAGCTGGCCTTCACTATTCTGGAACTCGGCGATGGGTACGGTGGCTTCCGTCTTCAGCCCCACGTCAACCACAACCTCAGCCTCGCCCACCTTGAGAACCTTGCCTTGTATAACCTCTCCAGGTGTGAGTGGGGATGTCGCAAGCGTCTCCATGCCTTCCAGCAGGTTTGACATCTCCCCCGCTTCGGGGTTGCTGGGAGGGGATGGGCTCACCTCGATTTGCGGTTCTTGGTCAGTTGCGGTCTCCTGCAAGATATGGTTATCCTCCCCGGACATCCACTTGCCTCCCTCCTAAGTACCCGACGCAAGCCAACAGGGAAACTTTATTCTAACGCCCAGCCCAAACCGAAGTCAATCACCTGAGCGGGTCGTCGTACGGTCTAAGCTTGTAGCGGCGAGTTTACCTCGCCATAGGGCGGCGCTACGTTCTCATCTGTGGAGAGGAGCATTTTAAAGAACTCCCCTCCTTAGTTAAGGAGGGGTGGCGCCCCGGGCGACGGGGTGGTCTGTGGATGAAATCGCCCTTCTAAACTGCAACACGACTCTGGAGCGCCCCTCAAAACTCCAAGCGAGCCTGGAATGCAATCATGCGAGGCGAGTTGTCGCCGCCCAATCCGACCCCCAGCAAGCCCGTGGGTGGTGAGGTGGTGTAGGTGAGCGCTCCAAATCCAGTTTGGGTGGATGGCTTTCCGGGAATGCCGCCCAGCACAATGCTGGGAAGTCCAAAATTCGGATGGTTGAACACATTGAAGAATTGACCTTCAAGGCGCAGCTTGACGTGCTCAGTCAAGGGCACCCACTTCGTGAGGTAGAAATCACTCCAGACGAACCCCGGACCGCGCAACGCATTGCGGCCCAGCGTCCCAAACTGGCAATCCGCAGAACTGTCACCGCCCGTGCACGCCCCCGTGCTCGGGTCAACGCTTGACTCGAACGCATTGGGGTTTAGCCACTGAATCGTGCCCGGCTGCGTCACGCCCGCAACGGGGTTCCGCGCATACCTGGGCGCACCGGGGACGACACTTGCGAATTGTGGTCCACTGCCCTGCACGATGCCGTTTCCGTTCGCCGAGTAAGGCGTGCTCACGACGGAAAAGGGAATCCCGCTATGCCAAAACGCCGTGCCCGACACCTGCCAGCCGTTCAATGCATAGCCCAGGCGGTGGCTTCTCACTTTAATCGGCAGTTTATAGACGTACTGTGCGTTGAGGTTGTGCCGGATGTCGTAATCGCAAGGACCACGGTCACGCGCCAGCTCTCCCGGCAGGGGGGAGAGGATTCCACCCGCGGAAAATTGCAGGAATCCGCCGTTCGAAACTTCGTCCACGCAGCGGCTGAGCGTGTAGTTGACTTGCCCCTGCAAGCCGTGTCCCAGGCGCTTCATTCCGGTCAGTTGTAGTCCGTGATAGTGACTGTTCGCGCCCGTAGAAAGCTGCGTCACCGCTCCGAACCTCGGATCTTGAGGTTGCAAGTAGGGAAAGGGCGCGAAGCATCCCGGGCAGACGGTTTGATATCCGTTCACTTGCGTGAAGTAAGGCTGGTTTATGGCGCGCGTGCCCACGTATTGGGCGTGCAGGCTGGCGGTGCTTCCCAACTGGTGCTCGATCCCGAAGCTCCACTCCAGGAAGTACGGGGCGCGCAGTTCGCCGTCGGGGGCGGCGCTGATCGCCACAGGCTCCAGGCACGTCCCAGGATTGGCCTGCGGAGACGCGCAGGAAAGCTCGCCGCCCGCGAATCCAGAGTTGAAGGACTGGTTTGCGGCCACGGTCGCGTCAACCGCGCTTCCCGGCACACCTGGCCCAATGCCCCTCCCGCCCACGGTTCCGAGCAATCCTCCCTGGAAGGTCCGCACATAGGGCGGATTCATGCCCAGGCTGTCGGCCACGCTGCCCGGCAAAATATCGCTGAAGACCCCGAAACCGCTGCGCAGCACGGAATGCGGTGCAAACTGCCACGCGATGGCGGTGCGCGGTTGCAGAACTGCCAGCGGCGTGGAAACGAACAGGTGATCGAGATGAGTTTCGATCGCGGCGTCGAGGGGTTGATTGACATCATGGGGAATGGCTGGGAACGATCCGCGCAGGCGCGCAATATTCCGATGCGGGTTCAGGGGATTGGTATTCAGCGTGTCGCGAATGCCGAACGTCCAGGTGAAATGGGAAGTCACCTTCCACGTATCCTGTGCATACAAATCGAGGTTAAGAAAGTTGAAGGGCTGGTTCGCCGCGAGGGGAAAAGTTTCCGTAGCGGTGGACGCCACCCCGTAGATGAATTGCGGCAGCGTGGTGTAAGCAACCGTAGGCACCGTACCTTGGCCGAAATCGTAATCATTCATGCGAAAAATCCGGGTATTGGTGCCGAACCTGAATTCGTGCGCCCCATGACTCCAGGCGAGATTGTCATTAATAAAGAAGCGGGAGGCGCGCCGGCCTTGGAGCCAGGTATTGTCAAGCCCTCCCAGCGTGGTGAAAGGGGCATTGGCGCCCATCCCTTGGAGGACAATGGGAAAGGCCGCCAGTGTCTTTGCGTAATCGCTGGGCGCGAACAAACTCCCGTACCAGGAAAACGCGGGATTGAAGTAGTTCACCAAATTCTGGGAAAAGACGTGGGTATGCCCGGCGGCAAAGGAATAGAGCGGCTGGGGCGAGAACGCGTCAAACAAGGGATTGATGGGGTCGGTGTAGGCAGCTTGCACACCCGTGTCCGCCTGAAAACGGAACCACGCCGTATTCCGCTCGCTGCGGTTGTAGTCGATGCGCACCGTCTGCACCTGCTCGTGGTCGTCGCTGGAGTGCGAAACACTTTGCCGGTTGGCGCAACCATTTCCGTTCGCCGGACTCCCCGGCGCCTGGCTGCCATCGGCATTAAACGGACATCCCAGGACGGCGAGCGGCGTGCCCCGGGTATTTCCATACAGGGAAAACATCTTTTGATAAAACGGTACCAGTTGCGGAGCGCCCGGGTAACTTGATCCGGTTACGGCATCAGTGCCACCCAGCGGGAGTTGTTGCAAAACGTATTGTTGGAAGGCCTGCGTGGGGACGGTCGTGGGCGTGACGATGGGCAGCGCGATCCGAACCCATTCGCTGTCGAAGAAGAAAAAGAGCTTGTCGCGCACGATCGGCCCACCCAGGCTGCCCCCGAAGTGGTTTACCGTCGAGCGGGGCTTGTGATTTCCGGGCGTGGCGTTGGTGAAAAAATCGGCGGCGTTGAGCTTGGAACCATTCCACAGCTCATAGAGATTACCGTGGAAGTGGTTGGTGCCGGATTTGGTCACGTAGTTGACCTGGGCCGCTCCATAGCGCCCTTCGTCAACGGCGTAGGAAAGCGTATTGACCGTAACCTCCGAAATGGAATTGAGCCCCAGAACCAGGTTTGTGGAAAGACCGCTGTTGAGGTTGGTGAGCGGATCGTTGGTTTCGAGGCCGTCCACGATGTAACCGTTGGATAGCGCCGGCAGCCCGTTGAATTCCACGTTGCCGTACCCGTTCGTCCCTCCCACGAAATCATTGCCGCTGCCCGCCGTGTTGATCAGGGCGCCGGTGGCAAACTGCAAAGGGTAGGTCAAATCCCCACCCGGATTGGGGAGGTCTTCGAGCGCCGGGGCATTGAGTGTTGTCGAGGTATTGGCGTTTTCCGGGTTGATCAGGGCCGCGGCCGCGCTTACTTCCACCGTCAGTTGCGCCCGCGCCACTTGAAGAACACAGGTGACGGTCTGCTTCTGGCCCAAACCCGCCAGCACCGGGCCAACTTGCTGGGGTTCGAACCCCTTCGCCTCAACTTTGACGGAGTAGGAGCCGGGCTTGAGTTGGGGAAAGTTGAATCGGCCGTCACCGTCCGTCTGGGCGCGCCGCTCGAAACCAGTCTCGAGATTGGTAACCGTCACCGTGGCAGCGGGAATGAACGAGTTGGTAGCGTCAGTCACTTGGCCGACAATGGCGCTGGTGGTTTCCCCCTGCGCCCGGCTCACCGAAGGGCAGAGACCCTGTACGCTCATGATCAAAAGGCTGAGAACCACTATCCGGGCCATCATTCCATCCGCTCCCACGCCCGCCGGCCCCGTCGAACCCTTAAACCGCGGACGGCCGCCGCGCGTATTTATCTATGCTTCCTGTTTCTAATTAACCATAGTTAACTATAGACGTTGCCGCATGTCAAGAACTTTGTGATCCCTTATCTTAACGTATTGGCTGTTGCGTGAAAGTCCCGGCGCTGGCATGATGGAAAAGTTGCAGGCTTCGAGAAACCGAAGGGGGCAGGCGCCGTGAAGCTCACGATTTCAAAAGAGGATTACCTGAAGGCCATTGCGGAGGCTGACGCCGAAGAGGGCGCCGTCATTGCGGCCACTATTGCCCGCTGGCTGGAGGTAAGCGCTCCGGCGGTGGCGCTGGCGTTGCGCCGGCTGCGCCGCGATAATCTGGTGAAAGTTGATCAGAAAGGCCGCATCTCTCTGACCGCGGCGGGGCGCAGCATCTCTGAAAAACTGCAACTGCGCCATCACCTGGTGGAGCGCATGCTCCACGAACTGCTGGGGATGGAGTGGTATAAGGTCCACGACGAGGCGGAGCGCCTGGAGCACGCTATTTCCGCGGACGTAGAGCAAAGACTGATCGACAAACTCGGCCCCGGTGGCTCCTGCCCGCACGGCAATCAAATCAACAAGAGCGCCAGTGAGCGCCGCCGCCTGGGCTTGCAACAATTGTGGGAAGCGCCCCCGGGCGCGCCCGTCAAAGTGGATAGCATGCACGAGCGTGATCGCGAGCTTTTGGAGTACTTCGATCGGCTGGGCATCCGGCCGGGCGTGCAACTGAAAGTCCTGAGCCGCAATTACGATGGGACCATTAGCCTGCGTATAGGCGACAAGCCAACCCACCTGGGCGAATCCGCCGCGCGAAGAGTCTGGGTCTCCCCCGCCCCCAAGCATTAAGCAACCGTAGCGCAGACCTCCGCCGTTGAGGTCTGCGGCTCTTCATGTGCCATCGGAGCGAATGCAGCCACCCGTATGTTGGGGTTTGCGGATTTTGCAAATGAAGAATTGCGGACCCCAAAAGCGGGGGACCGCGCTACGCCTCATGCTAACGATACCGAGGGAGCAAACCTCGTAGCGCAGACCTCCGCCGTTGAGGTCTGCGGCTCTTCGTATGTCATCGGAGCGAATGGTGGGTGGCGAAGAACCAGCCTTTCAAACCAAGAACCGCGGACCCCAAAAGCGGGGGACCGCGCTACGCTTCATGCTAACGATGCAGAGGCTGCAAACCTCGTAGCGCAGACCTCCGCCGTTGAGGTCTGCGGCTCTTCGTGTGCCATCGGAGCGAATGCAGCCACCCGCATGTTGGGGTTTGCGGATTTTGCAAATGAAGAACCGCGGACCCCAAAACCGGGGGACCGCGCTACGCCTCATGCTAACGATACCGAGGGAGCAAACCTCGTAGCGCAGACCTCCGCCGTTGAGGTCTGCGGTTCTTCGTCTTCCCTCTGAGCGAACGTAGCCACCCGTATGTTGAGGTTTTGCGAATTTTGCAAACCAAGAACCGCGGACCCAATAAGGGGGACGCCGCTACGCTAGATTCTCGTTTTCAAATCCGAGGGGAGATTCACCCGATCAATGGTCAACCCGCAGCGGAGCATTTGTTCCGCCGCACTCACACCGGAATACTCGATCGCGCTGGACCATCGCCACTCCTCGGCCCGACCGACCAATCCTGCCTTTACCGGATTCCTGTGAATGTAGTCCACCTTCTCGTGGTATTCCTTCACAGTTCGCAGGGCACGGTCAAAATAACGGCCCACCCACAATCCACCTGACCGGGAGCGGCCCTCGTTGATGAGTGTCGTCGAGCTGACTTTGATGGATTTCATGACTTCAATAATAGTCACCGGATGTTGTAGGGCACAGATCGCATGCCAGTGATTGGGAAGAAACACCCAGGCCGTTAGGAAGAAGGGATGAGACTTCCGGCTCCTGGAGATGGCCAGTGCCAGACGCTCGAAATCGGCATCATCTAATTTGCGGCGGCGCTCCAGTAGGCGCACCGTGATGAAGAAGAACCGATCAGAAAGAAAAAGCCGACGTAGCCGTGACACGCGGCCAGAATACAACAGTGGCGGAGGTATCACCAGTGAACCGTAGCGGTTGCGGTAGGGATACCGGTTACCCGGTACCCCCCGCACGGATCCGTACGTGCGCTGGTTAGCGCATACGGCTCTTATCTCGGATGTGTGGCGGCGAACCGTTGGGATGGCCAAGGATGCACAACGTGCGGAGCAGGCAACCAGCAGGCCGCAAGCTTCCCCAGTCGGTCCCAGTTGAGGCGGTGGCGTTGACTGCGTTGACGCAGTTGTGTTCGCCACAGTCGGGTCAACCGTTCCCGAAAGATTCGCAGGCGGTCGAGGTTTCCCGGTACCGCGTGATAGTTGAAGTAGCCTTGCACGACCGACCGGAGCCATTTACCCGTATCCGCGATGGGATCGTGCCGACGCTGCCGGAGTTGTTGCTTGAGTTCCTGCAACTTCCCCCGCAGGCGCTTGCTGATCGTCTTCCGCTTCACGGTAAATTGCCCCCTCCGGTTCTTCCCGCTGATATGCGTGAAGCCCAGAAAGTCGAACGTCTCCGGCTTACCTTCTCCTCTCCGTTTCCGGTAAAGTTCGGCAAACGGCCCGAACTCGATCCGGCGCGTTTTGTCAGGATGCAGTTCCAATCCAAACTTCCCCACCCGCTCCCGGAAATCCTCCAGAAAGCGGTCGGCTTCCGTCTGCGATTGGAATCCAAGGACCGTATCGTCGGCATACCGCACCACGACCACGTCTCCCCGGGCGTGCTTCTTGCGCCACGCCTGCACCCACAGGTCAAAGACGTAGTGCAGATAGATATTCGCCAGCAGGGGCGAGACCACCGCCCCTTGTGGCGTACCCATCTCCGTCTCCGACCATTCGCCTTCCTCCCTCACCCCGGCTTTCAGCCATTTCTGGATGAGCCGGAGAATCCGGGGGTCGGCGACGCGATGCTGCACGAACTTGAGCATCCATTCGTGGGATATCGAATCGAAAAATCCACGAATGTCCGCGTCAAGAACGTAGTTCACGTGCTTCACCGTGAGCGCGTACGAGAGCGCGTCCAGCGCTTGATGCTGGCTGCATCCCGGTCGAAAGCCATACGAGAAGCCCAGAAAGTCTTCCTCGTAAATCGCCTTGAGGATGGTGACCACGGCCTGTTGGACGATCTTGTCCTCCAGTGCCGCAACCCCCAACGGACGTTGCCGCCCGTCGCCTTTCGGGATATACGCCCTTCGCGAGGGCTTCGCTCGGAATGCTCCGCGGTGGACCCGGCTGTGCAGATCGACGAGTCGACCTTCCAGCCCGCTTTCATACTCCTGCCACGTCATGCCGTCTACTCCCGGTGCAGCTTTTCGCTTCAAGGCGTAAAAGCTTTCCCGCAGCAGATCGACCGTTAAGTGGTGGAGCAAGGCCGTGAACTTCATCTCCCTGTGTTCCTTCGCGGCTTTCCGCACACCCGCGAGTCCCTGGGACACGCGTGCCCCGCTCTGTGTCGGGTGCGTGTTAGGCCAACGGGTGTTCTCCTTGATCAGCGGCCTTCCCTCCTCATTCTCCGCCAACGGCTTCCCGTCTTTGTTCAAATGATTCATCGGTACTGTTCCGCTGTCCGACTCCTCGAAAGCGTGCAGGCGGGCTGTACGGCCATCGCCTTTTCCCGCCGTCCGGCCACGATCTACGGCGGCCGGCGCCTCCGAGGTCTCCCGGTTCTCGTGCAGAAAGTGTCTAGGCGTGTCTGGGGTCTACGACTACGCAGGACTGTGCCGGAACTCGCGTTGGCGTCCCGGCCTCATGTTGCCTTCCGTTTAGTCTGAAAACGTCGGCGTCCTGATTGGACATTTTCGAAGCTCAATACCCAGCCCACCTATTCCCCTGTTTACGCTTCACCGTGCGCCTCACGACGCCCAGCGCAAAACTCGGGGCCGAGTGGATCGCTACTCCTTCCTCGTGAGAAATTTTCATTCTCTGCTTTCTGCCGGTTTATCCCGGCGCACCAGACCTCCGCCGTTGAGGTCTGCGGCTCTTCGTATGTCATCGGAGCGAATGGTGGGTGGCGAAGAACCAGCCTTTCAAACCAAGAACCGCGGCCCCCAAAACCGGGGGACCGCGCTACGAAGCATGTCCACATTACGGTTGTAACTAACGGTGCCGAGGCAGCAAACATCGTAGCGCACTCCCCCGTTGTGATTCTCCGGTTCTTCGTGTACTATGTAGGCATATTGTCGCGTGCATTTGGCGGGTGGTGGATTTTTCAAATGAAGAATTGCGGACCCCAAGAGTGGGGGACCGCTCTATGCTTGCTTGGGGTGATTCCGGCCAGAAGTAAAGTTACATCGTCGCAACGACTGGCCGCTTTGGAGAACCGTTCGCCGCGCCAGCCCCTACGGCGCCACACGCTGAGTAACGGCCCTCTCTAAAGGGGAGAGGGCAAGTATTTTGGCGGCTCGAACAGCTCGTGACATCGCGAATCGTCCAACCGCGACAACGAGACTCAGAGGTTAGGGAGGAAAAGACTCATGCGGAAGCTTATGCGGCAGCTCTGGCAAGAAGAAGACGGCCAGGACTTAATAGAATATGCCCTGCTTGTGGCCCTGATAGCCCTCGCCTTGATTGTCTCGGTGAACGGTGTGACCAGCGCCGTCAGCAGCGTGTTCTCCAGTGCCGCGACGAGTCTGACTGGCACCAGTTAAGCTGAAGTCTCGCCGCCCTCGCACTCCATCTGAAAACTGCTCTGGTTGTGTCCCTGCCTGCACGACGCTGCCGGCTATCGTGCCGCAGGTCCAGCAAACGTCGTAGCGCGGTCCCCCGAATTTTGATTCCGCGGCTCTTCATGTGATAAAACCGCAAACCCCCAACTACGGACGGCTACATTCGCTCACATGGCATACGAAGAACCGCAGACCTCAACAACGGAGGTCTGCGCTACGAGGTTTGCTCCCTCGATATCGTTAGCACTATGCGTAGCGCGGTCCCCCGGTTTTGGGGTCCGCGGCTTTTCGTTTGCAAATTATTCAAATTCCGAACCCGAGCGCTTCTTCGCCACACCACATCCGCTCCCGTGGCACACGAACAAGCGCAAACTTCAGGAGCAAGATGTGAAACATCCTGGTACGAGCACGCCACCTGCCCCGATGGTTATGATCGGGATGGCGTGCCGCTACCTGAGTTTACATTGGGGTACGCAACGCGGCGGGGCCGCAACCAAGGCCGTGCCATGGCCGACCTGCCCGTGGCACGAAATCTTCGCGCGTCACGAAGAATCTCTAGGATAGTAGCACAGCGTAGCTCAGTGACCTCTGTATTAAATCTCTTCTGGACGCAGAGGACACAGAGAAAGGTTTGCTAAAAAGACCAAGAATCCACGACCTTAAATTCCAGAGTGAAATTCCCGTTTTTCGATCATTTCACACCTTCATCCTTGGGGTCTGCGCCGGCCCCGGTCAAGCTGCCTCTCCCCGGGTCAAAACAACTTGAAGCTGACCTCGACCGACACCTTGCACGCCACCGGCGTGCCGTCTTTTGTGGCCGGCTTGAATTTCCAGGTCTTGATTGTGTTCACGGCGCTCTGATCGAGTCCTGGGTCGAGTGACTTTACAATTCTCACATCTTTCACAGCGCCATCGGCACCGATGATGGTCCACAGCACCGACGTACCCTGGAGCTTGGCACGCCTCGCCGCGTCGGTATAGGGAGGCTCGGGCTTAAAGATGGCCACTGGGGCGCTCACCCCATTGCCAACACTAAAGACCTCAGAAGTAGGCTTTTCCATGGGGGTCGCGGCGGGCTTGAGCGTCGGGGCCGAGGCTTGCGTGTACATGAACCCAAGGTTGGTCTTGCACGCCACGGGCTTGCCGTTTTTCATGGCCGGTTTGAATTTCCAGGTTTTGATAACGTTCGCGACGTACTGATCCACTCCGGGGGCTAATGACCTTTGGACGGTAACATCTTTTACCGCGCCGTCTGCCCCAATGGTGACCCAGTAGCTCATGTAGGCCCGTATTTCCGCCAGCCTCAGCACCTCGGAATTGGCGGGAGGTTCGGGGTTATAGATTGCAACTGGCGCGGTCACCCCACTAACAGATGACATGGCGTCGATGATCTCCGGCTCGGAACTGCCCAGGTTCAGAGGAAACTTGCGGATGAGGGCGAGCCCGGCAAGCACGGTCAACACCGCTACACATACCAGAGAGATGATAATTCTTCGTTTGGATATGAAGTCCTCCTTTATCAAGGACCGAATGCGCTCGGCAAGCTGGGATTCCTCGAGGAAAGCGGGAGCGACCAAGCCGCGCGCGGCGCCCGGCCCGGCGGCGATTTCCACCAGCGCATAGAGGTAAGGCTTGCGGGCGCCCGTCAGTTCCACGACTTGCTGATCCACCACTTGCTCGCGGCTCAGCCGGATTTGGCCCACCAGCCACCACACCACGGGGTGGAACCAGAAGGCGGCCAACACGATCTCCTCGACCAGGTTCATCGCCCAGTCGCGTCGCACCACGTGCAGCAGTTCGTGACTGGCGATGACCTGCTGGCGATCGGAATCCAGGTCCAGGAAGCGTGGCGGAAGCAGAATGACCGGGCGCCGCAGGCCGAAGGTCACGGGGCCCTCGATTTTTTCGCTGAGGCAGAACTCGGGCGCGACGCCCAGGCGACTCCCTAGCTCTTCGATGCCCTGAGGCAGGGGTGCAAGGCGGCGGGCGGTCTGGCGAAAGCGACGAAGCGATGCCAAGCCTAGCGCCAGCCACCCCAAACGCAGGCACATCCCCCCGATCAGGACCATAAGAATCAGAGGGGCGACCGCCAGCCCCGGCAAATGCGCCACCGCCGGCGCCACCTCAAAGCGCAGGCGGCTGGTTGTCAATCCGCCCCCCGCGGTTTCAAGGCGCTTCCAGGATTCGAGAAGGGGCAGCAACAAGCACGCCGCGAGCAGCGCCTGCCAATAGAAATACAGAACCCGAGGCGTCCGGAGCCGCAACAGGCGCGGGAGCAGGAGTCCGGCCAGAGCCAGTCCCGTAATTTGCACGCAGTAGGCAAAGAGGTTCTGGAGCCAAAGCGGAGCGCTCATTTCATCTCCTTGATCTGGCGGCGGATTTCTTCCAGGTCTTTCTCCGAAAGCTGCCGGTCTTTGACCAACTGCACCAGAAGAGGCTGCGCCGAGCCGTTGAAGACGCGGCTGACAAAATCCTGCACCATCGCCTTGATGACCTTGCCCTTGGCTTGGGCAGGCCGGTAGACAAAAGCCTTGTCGTCAGCGCGCTTCTTCAAATACCCCTTCTCTTCCAGGATGTTCATCATGGTCATGACCGTGGTGTAAGCGATCTTGCGCCGGCGCAGCAGGGCCTCATAAACATCGCGCACCGTCGCGGTCTGGAGCTCCCAGACCACCTTCATGATTTCCAGCTCTTGTTCGGTGAGGGTCTTGGATTTGGTTCGCATACTAATTTATTAGTACGTTACAATTAGTTTGTCAAGTGGAAAGTTTCGAGGGGCGGGGGTCGGTTTCCTAGCGAGGTTCCCCGGTTTTGGTAGTGGTGTCATTTGGAAGCGGCACGGGCGTCCGAAGGTGTGAAAAAATCCCATCAAAGCTTTCACCGCGGAGACGCGGAGGCGCAGAGGTTTGAAAACAAAGGGTCATTTCTCTGCGTCTCAGCGTCTCAGCGGTGAAAATGGTATTTTTTCACAGCTTCTCCCGCCCGTGAACGGTCACGGCCAAGACCCCGATGGATCGGGGCAGGTCGGCCGTGCCACAGCAAATGACCCCACTACCCCGGTTTTGGGGTTTTTCGTTTGGAAAACCCGCAAGCCTCAAACCCGGAGAGTTGGCGGGTGAGCCGCAGGCGGGAAATCGGCACGCCCGGCTCAACAAGGGGGCAGGAGGTGGGCTCGGGATCGCGTGCTCTCCCACCCTACTTTGGAAAGCCCGCGACTTTTTGTCATCACTGGGACTGTCCCACATGTTGCTCTTCCGCGGGCCTTAGCGCGCGAGGTCCCACCAACTTGCCCAGCTTCATGCGTTTTCTTCCTATGACTTTTCACGTGCGGCTCCGCCGCATGCAAAACCTCATGCGCCATCCCGCCTCCAACGGAACGTCCCGGAAATGAACACGCCAATCCAGTTGACGTACCCAGGAGGGCGCACTAAGCTGGCGGGCTTGTAGATGCCCAAAGTGAGTTGAGGAGCACATGATGAGCAAATGGAGTCGTAGGCAATGGCTGCATCGCACGGCCGCAGCAGTTGTGGGAAGCAGCGCGGTTCAGTCATCAACAAAGATATTGGGCGCGAAAGTTAGTGGAGTCCCCGTTGAGAAAACCCGGACGCCGCTCGACCTCACGGAATTCCAGCCCAAAAGCATGCTCCGCGTGCCGGAGACCAAAGTCGCGCGCTCCAAGTTCCCGGTGATTGATGTTCATGCCCACCTTTCCTTTCAGGCCGCACACCGGAATGGCGTTCCCTTGGGCGAGAAGATGAATTACCCAGCCCCTCCGGAAGAAATATTGGCCGTCATGAATCGCAAGAACATCCGGACCATGGTTGATCTCACCGGCGGGCGCGGCCAGGGACTGGTGGAAGCCATCCAGAAATTCGCGACATCTCACCCGGGGCGCTTTCTGGTTTTTACGGAACCGTGGTGGGAATGCTCGAATGAGCCGGGCTATGCCCAAACGCAGGCGGATGAGATCGAACGCGCCCACCGGGCCGGCGCCAAGGGCTTGAAGGTCACCAAGGTGCTGGGGCTTTACTTGCGTGCGAACGTCACTACGGGCAACCTCGTGAAAGTTGATGACCCTCGCTTTAATCCGATGTGGGAAGCTTGTGGCGCGCTCCGCCTGCCTGTCGCGATTCACACTTCCGACCCCGATGCCTTCTTTCTCCCCACCGACCGCTTCAA
Source organism: uncultured Acidobacteriota bacterium (assembly GCA_963804995.1). Lineage (GTDB taxonomy): Bacteria > Acidobacteriota > Terriglobia > UBA7540 > UBA7540 > Bog-366. The sequence goes on along the minus strand of CAWDSK010000005.1, from coordinate 51,546 downwards.
TGAGCGCTTCGAGGAATTGAACAACCATCCTGACTGGTCGTTTTACGGCCGCGACTTTCCGGCCAAGATGGAACTACTGGAGGCACGCAACCGCGTGTTTGCTCGCCACCCCAAGACGCAGTTCATTGCTTTGCATGTCGGAAATCGGGGAGAAGACCTGGGTTACGTCGCGCATTGCCTCGACCACCTCCCGAACATGCATGTGGAGATGGGCGCCCGGCTCAACGAGCTCGGCCGGCAACCACGCCAAGCGCGCAAGTTTTTTGAGAAATACCAGGACCGCATTATGCTGGGAACGGACGCCGTCCCGCACGGGATCGAGACTCCGCAGCAAATCTTCGGGGATGCGTTGTATGAGATCTATTACCGTTTCCTGGAGACCGAAGACGAGTATTTCGATTACGCTCCCGCGCCGGTTCCTCCCCAGGGGCGATGGAGAATCTCCGGCCTCGGCTTGCCGGACCAGATCCTGCGCAAGGTCTATAACGAAAACGCCGCCCGCCTGCTGAACTTGAGCGTGTAACGGTGATGCGGCACCAGACATTGAGTAACGGCCCTCTCCGAGGGGTCGCAGATCCGCCGTGGCGGAAGAGGGTGGACCGCCGCCGGCGTTTTCATCAGCCGGGGCGGGACGGGTGAGGGGTCATTCGTGATTTTGGCGCGGTGGCGGTTCTTCTTTTGGAAAACCCGCAGCATGTAAACACGGGCGGCTGCTTCGCCACGATACATCCGCTCCCATGACGCACGAAGAACCGCAGACCTCAACAGCGGAGGTCTGCGCTACATTTACCGCACCCCCGAAATCCCGAATACAGGGCCTACGCTTTCGCCGCGTGCTCATTGAAAAACTTCTGGAAATGCGAGCGGTCGCGGAAAGCTTCCGTGCCGCCGGGCATGGTGGTGGAGCACGCGCCGGCAAGATTTCCGTAACGAAGGCAGGCGGCAAGGTCAGCGCCTTTGACGTACTGGTGGATGAATCCGGCATCGAAGCTATCACCCGCGCCCACCGGGTCAACGACCTCCACCGGAACGGGAGGGGCCGTGATTTCCGTCTTCCCTCGACGCGCTACGGCTCCCCGGGAGCCGAGCTTCACGACCACAATTGGCACCAAGCTCGATAGTTTCACGAGCCCCGCCTGGGGATGATCGGTTCGGGTGATTTTCATGATCTCGCGCTCGTTAGGCAGGAAGACGTCCACGTAGCGCAAGGTTTCCAGCAGATCGGGCGCCCAACAATCCTCCGGGTCATCGTTGGTGTCGAGGGAGGTCGTAAGGCCAGCGGCTTTCATCTTATGGAAAAGCTCTGTAATCCGCGGACGCAGCGCGCGATGCAGATAGAATGAAGACAAGTGGAAATGCTTGGCGGAAGCCAGGTAGGTGAGGTCCAGATCTTCAAAACACATCTCAAACATCGTGCCCGCGTAGGTACAGCTAAGGCGATCGTGGGCGCGCGGCATGATGACCGTCAGCCCGGTGGTCGTGGGCCCGCTGACGGTGCGAACCTTTGAGACATCCACCGTCCCCGCGGCAAGACGTTCCAGGCTGATGCGCCCCAGCGGGTCATCACCGATGCGTGATATAAATCCCACACGACTGCCCATCACCGCCAGGTTGTGAGCGAAAATTGCGGAGGAGCTGCCCAAGGTCAAGGCCAAGCGGTCAGCCAAAGCTTCATGCTCCGGCACCAGTTGGTCAGGCAGGCCGTAAAGTATCAAGTCCAAGTTGAGTTCGCCCACTACTGTTATGTCGAATTTTGGCATCTCCACGTCCTCCGGGATTCCTACTTATTAAATGTGGCTTGACCGTCCCCCCCGAGGCTTAAGGCAACCAGTGTTAAAGGCTTGCGGGTAGGGCCGGAGCTCGGCGGGCATATCATAACGTTTTGGCATTATCGTTTTATCGCGGGCTGGTTGGCAATCGCATTTGTGTGTGTTACATTAAATTAGCCTATGTTAGCTTGTCAATGTCTGCCACTTCGCCAGAAAGGTCGTTACCCGGAAACATATTTAAGCGTCCAGAGCGGTAACCGGAACGATTGGGTCTTTGAGATTTAGCCATGACGCTGCAAAATTGGGTTCGAAGGTAGACCGATGGCGACTCCCTGCCCCCGATGTGGAGCTACGAAAACTGAATCCGTCCGGCACGGGCTTATCTACGAAACTCTCTGGAAGATGGGTTTGCACTTACGCCGCTGCTCATTCTGCAATCGGCGCCGCCTGTTCAAGCGGGTGGACCGGAACCGGCCGCATCCCGATGACATGACCCAAGAGCAGCTCCAGGAATATTACAACCGCAAGATTGCCGAAGCCGGAGGAGTTGTGTCCAAGCCTTATCAAGCGCCTTCACCCCATACGATTTCCGGGCCTCCCGAAGTGGAAAGCCCCCAGGAAGATTCCGCTACGGACGCCTCCGTGGGCGTCGCGGTAACGACTGAAGAAAGTGAACCTCGCTACAGTTGTCCAAAGTGTGGTGGCGGGCTGATCCGCAGGTCCCGGCGCAAATTCTACGAACGTTGGTTCCGGCGCCCGAGGATGGCCCGGTGCATGAGGTGCGACCATCGCTTTCCCTACCCCGATTAGCCCTCCCGTGTCGGCCTGAGGTGCGCCCCACCGCCACGTCGGTCCTAGGCAAACCCACGCAAAACGTGATACATCTTCCTCAATGACCACTGCCCCCGTCACGCGACGCATCGCGCAGGCTTCCGGCATCGTCATGGCCAGCGTGCTGGCAAGTCGCATTCTGGGCTTCCTTCGCGACTGGACCGTTGCCCACCAGATTGGCTCGAACGCCGTCACCGACGCGTATTATGCCGCCTTCACGCTTCCTGACTTCTTGAATTATTTGGTCGCGGGCGGCTCCTTAAGCCTCACCTTTATTCCGGTCTTTGCCCAGTTCGTCAGCAAGGACCGCGAGGAAGAAGGCTGGCACGTCTTCTCAACGGTGATTTGCGCCATGGGCCTCTTGCTTATGGCGGTGGTGATCGCGGGAGAAATCTACGCGCCGCAGTTGGTGGAACTGATCGCTCCCGGCTTCAGCCCCGCGGAGAAAGCACGCGTCATCTTCCTGACGCGGTTGATGATGCCCGCCCAGCTCTGCTTCTACCTCGGCAGTATCCTGAGCGCCGTGCAGTACGCCAAGGGGCAGTTTCTGGTGCCCTCTCTAGCCCCCGTGGTCTACAACCTGGGAATCATTCTGGGGGGCGTGCTGCTCTCGCGCCGCCTGGGAATCACTGGCTTCGCAGTGGGCGTTTTGGTCGGCGCCTTGGCGGGAAATCTCCTCTTACAAATTTATGGAGCACGGCGTGCCGGCGTACGCTTCTCCCCAAACCTGAATGTCCGCCATCCCGGTTTTCGGCTCTTCGTCAAGCTGACAATTCCCATCATGCTGGCGCTGTCGCTGGTGTTCACGGACGACTGGATTATCCGCTGGTTCGGCTCCTTTCTTGTGCCTGCCTCGATCACCTGGCTCAGTTACGCCAAGACCCTGATGAGAGTCCCGCTGGGGGTGGTCGGGCAGGCCATCGGAGTGGCGTCGTTCCCTTACCTCGCGCAACTGTACTCGGAAGGCAAGCTGGCGGAATTGAATCACACTCTGAACGCCACGATGAAGGGTATGATCCTGCTGCTCATGCCCATTTCCGCGCTGACCATCGCCATGAATCAACCGTTGGTTCACTTGCTCTATACCCACAGCAAGATGAGTGAGCCTGACCTCGCAGCCACGGCCGCGACCTTGTCCGTTTTTTCCCTGGGCATGTTGGCGTGGGGCGCACAGAATATCCTGGCGCGCGGTTTTTATGCGGCTCGCGATACTATAACGCCCGCCGTCGTAGGAACCGCGCTCACCTTCCTGAATCTGCCCGTCTACTGGCTGCTGGTTCGGCACTACCAGCATCTGGGGCTGGCACTCGCCAGTTCCTGCGGAATCATTGCCTACACGCTGCTGCTTTTTGGGCTGCTAAATCGTCGTACCCACAACCAGGAGGCTGGCGAGCTGGTCAGATTCTTCCTGAAGATCACCCTCGCCTCAGTCGTTGCTGCTGCGGTGTGTTTTAAGCTGACCCAAACGTTGGGCGTTTGGATCGGTTGGCAAACTACGCTGCACGCCTTGGGAGTTTTGGTAATTGTGAGCTTGGTGGGATTTGGCTTGACGGGAGCGCTCGCGAAGCTCCTGCGCGTGCGCGAGTTGGATGCGTATCTCGCAAAGCTGCGCCGGTGAAGAGTCAGATGTCCTTGATCCGTAATTCGAGTGTAGAATCAGACCCGCCATGAAAACCTTACGCCTCGCGCTTCTTCCCGGGGACGGGATTGGCAAGGAAGTCATTCCCGCCGCCGTCCAAGTTCTCAACGCCGCCGCTCAGGGTTTCACTCTTTCCTGCGAATCCTTCGAATGGGGCTGCGAATACTATCTCAAGCATGGCCGCATGATGCCTGAAGACGGGCTGGAAACGCTCCGGCCGTTTGACGCTATTCTGCTGGGCGCCATTGGCCACCCCACGGTTCCCGACCACATTTCGCTTCGTGATCTTTTGCTGCGCATGCGGTTTGGCTTTGATCTCTATGTCAATCTGCGGCCCGTGGAAATTCTGCCAGGACTCGAGTCGCCCTTGCGTGGAAAGCGCCCGGAAGACATCAACATGCTCTTCATCCGCGAGAACACCGAAGGTGAATACGCGGGAGTAGGCGGACGCTTCAAGCGCGGGACCGCGGATGAAGTCGCCATCCAGCAATCGGTGTTTACGCGCAAGGGTGTGGAGCGCGTGGTGCGTTATGCCTTCGAGCAGGCGCGCCAGCGGCCTCGCAAGCGCCTGGCGAGCGCCACCAAATCCAACGCCATGCAATACACCATGGTGCTGTGGGATGAAGTTGTCCGGGAAGTAGCGCGCGAGTATCCGGAAGTCACGGTTGCCAGTTATCACGTGGACGCGCTGGCGGCGCGCATGATCACTCATCCTGAAAGTCTGGACGTTGTGGTGGGCTCAAATCTTTTCGCTGACATCCTCACTGATCTCGGTGGAGCTTTGCAAGGAAGCTTGGGTCTTGCCGCCAGCGCCAACTTGAATCCCACACAGCGTCTGGGGCCGCCGATTTTTGAGCCGGTGCACGGCAGCGCTCCGGACATCGCGGGACGGGGGATTGCTAATCCTATTGCGGCGATCTGGGCATCGGTACTTTTGCTAGGACACTGCGCGCTAGACCCCGCTGCGCGTAACATCTGGGACGCCCTGAGGGCCGTAATGTCCGAGGGGCGGGTGCGCACTCCTGACCTGGGTGGCACGAGTACGACCCAGGAATTCGCCGCGGCGGTGGCCGAGCGACTCAGGAAGTGACACCGGTTTCCTGCGAGTTTGGGTCTACCTCTTTTGCAACCTGGTACGTCTTCCGTATGTAGTAAAGCACGATGCACAACATGCCACCCATCAGGAACCCCAGCGGCCAGGCGATGGGCAGGTGGGGGTGGGTCTGCCTTGCCGCGCCTATAATCCCGTTGAGCATGAAAACAAAAAACAGGTTCATGACGATACTCAGATACGCCGCCAAGTCACGCAGCAACGGCTGAATGCGCACGCGCTGGGCGGCGGTGTAGTCGCTCAAACGGCGGGTTCCAAGATTCACCATGGCGGGAAATCGTTCGCCGATGAGAGGCACGATCAAAAAGAGTGCTGTGGTAAAGGCCTGCGCGGCCAGCAAGGTCCATAGCGTGTCAGGACTTCCCCAACCGTCGACGTTTCCGGCGGCGTTGAAGTGAGTCGGAATGCGCCGCGGCAGTTGGGAAATATTGGTTTGAATCAGGAGGTAAGACCAGAGCAGCAACCCGAATGAGATGAGCTTGAGCATGCGGAGACCCTCGCGCCCACTATCCTACTACGAAGCGGCCGGGATGCGGGATACGAGGTCCGGAATGAACTGTTAGCTGTCAGCGGTCGGCGCCGCCACAATTTTGCCGAACCCGCCGCTAGAAGCTCTGGCGGAGGATCTCCGCAACCTTCTTGGAAAAATCGTAAGTGGCGCGCAAGTTGCCGCCGAAGAAGCGGACTTTGCCTTCCACGTCGCGGTCCAACAGCGCTTTGCCGTCGCGGCTGGTGACTTGCACTCCCATTTCGACGGAAGTTGCCCCGGCCACGGTGGTTACTTCACGCGTCCTTTGGCTGCCTTGCTTAAAGCCTTTCACCTTCATCCTCAGTGTGACAAGATCCGGCGCATCGCCCGCCGCGCGGTCACCACTGCGATAAATGTGTTGAAACTTCCCTGTCTTGCCCACTTCTCCGATAACATACTCGTAGACTGCGTCGCGGAACTCCGGAGGCAACTGCACATCGCCGACTTCAACCGGTTCGATTTGAATGGCCGAGGCGGTGAGTTTTTCCGCCGCTGGAGTCGGGCTGGCGGAAGGAGATGGCGCGGCGGAACTGCCACGTGCCAGCAGACGTCCCCCACCCAGAAGTCCTGCGCCAACGGCCACGAGCAAAGCAGTCAGCGATAACGCGACCCTCCGCGTGGGGGCCGAGCGCGGGATGGAAACAAGTCGGGAACAAATCGCGAGCCCGCTTGGAATCTGCTTGGTCATGGTTTCTTCTCCTCTGGCGGCGCTGGTTCTTCCGGGGGAATGCTGGCGTGCGCTCCGTTCGCGACTAGCTGTTTCTTGAGCGGTTGCGCCTGTCCTTTGGGGAGGGTGAAGATGGCGCCGTGCAGCCCGCCATTGGCGTCGCGGTATTCCACCGTGAGCACATCGATTTTTTCCTGGAACAGACTCAGCACGCGCCCGCCCCCATAGGGTACGGCCATTTTTGCCAGCGTCCCGGCGGTGCCCCCAATCGCCTGTTTGAAATCCTGTTCCGTGAAAACATCCTGGACGGAAGCCATACTCACCTCCGCCTGGGCCTTGCTGGCCTTGAATTGCAGCTTGTCACCCTGGACGGTCAGATCGCCTTGGGCGTTGGGTTTGATGTTTTCGAAGCCGAGCACGTGTTTAACGGAGCCCGGCGTGGCGGTGGGTTGCTGGCCGTTTACGATTGCTCCGGAAACTAAGAGCAACGCCAGCCCCCAGAGCGAAATCCTCCCTGCCCGTCGACGACAGAATAAACTTCCAGCCTTGACTGGACTGCTAATTTTCATGAGCATCTCCTTGGCAAGCGTCGCGCGAACCTGCGACCTCGAGGTCGGCGTTTCTTATTGGCTCCGGATTCCAGGCCCCTATTATGAATGTAGGTAAGATAGCACACTTTCCGGTTCCACCATGGGGTCCCGATCAGCGGAAATTTTCAAGTTGTCTGGTCCCAAGCAGCGTCCACGCGTTGCGATCTTCACCTGAACCGGCTAAGATTATTTAGGTCGCAGCCGGAGCCGCACATCAATCCCGGGGGCGCCACTATGCATGCGCTCGTGAAGGCTGCCGTGACGGTGTCTGCACTGTTCTTCGCGATTCCCGCCATATCGCAAGTCAAGAAGCCAACCGGTGAAATTCCCAAGCCGCAGGATCTGGCGAAAGTCCAAACCTATTGCATTGACAAGAGCGGTCTGTCTGGCCCGGACCGTTATTTGATAGACGGGTTCGTGAAAACAGAAAGCAAGCCCAAGCACCTGCTCGCGAAGCTGCCGTGGAAACTCGTCGAGGACTGCCAGAACGGACAACCTGATGCCACTGCAACCTTGGAATTTGTTCGCATGAACGAAACTGCCATCCGCCTGGGCGAGCCCACGCGAGAGCCGGTCACGCTGACTCCTGGCAGCTACCCGGAGGCGCCGATCAAGGTCGTATTAACCGTCGGCGATGCCTCGAGGCTCCTCTACCGCGTGCAGGCACTCGCCGCCTCGCCAAACACTCCTGAAGAGTCGCCGGAAATGAGAGTGCCAGTTGGTCCGGTGGAGAAGCGGGACGCGGTGTACCACGTATTCTGGGCACTCATCCAGGATCTCCAGCGGTTGCCCTCCTCAGGCAACAAGCAGTGAGCCAGGATTTGCGTTTCGATTTCCAGACGGCCGGTGAAAAGTCAGGGCGCGGGAGGCTGTACTGAGCTTTGCGGCTGGCGGGCAACCTCGGGGATACCCTTCGGGGTGCTGATATAACCTTTCACCTGATTGGCATCCACCTTATTCACGACCAATTCCAAGGGCTTTTTCGAGCCGTTGACGTAGAAGATGACTGGCTCGTTAATGGTGCGGTCCTTCCTCTCAATTTCTGTGTCGTCAACGGTCATGGCGATGTTAAAACGATTGCGCTTCGGGTTGGTCTTCTTCAGGTTCAAGCCCACATTGGCCACGCGGGTGGGATGGCCTTTGTTGAGCGTGAATTCGAAGTAGTCACGCTCACCCATCTTGCGCAGGTATTCGATGTCGTCGTGGTTCCGGGCAATCAGATTGCCCAGTTCGCTGCGGGCCATGCCCAAGTCAGCCGCCAGGGAGCTGACGCTCTTCTTGGTCGTGTCGAGGTCGGTCTTGGTGGAGGATATATCCTGGGTGAGCGCGCCGACTTGCTGCGTATCGGCTTTTTCAGATAGTTCCTTTTGGATGTCCTCGGTCTGCTTGCGCTGTTGATCCTGTACTTCCGTCACCAACTTGCGGGCGCGCTTCAACTCGCCGCCCTGCGAGCCCAGACGCTTGGCGGACTCGTCAAGCTCCGTCTTGACCGCTTCCAGTTGCTGTGCGGTCTGCTGCTCCATGGTGGTTAGACGAGCTGAAACCTGAGCCTGGATTTCCGCCGTCAACTCTTTTCGCAACTGGCTCTGCTGCGCCTCGAGCTCGCTGCGCGTGCTGTTCATCTTGTTGACCGCGTAAAATTCCCCGCCGGCCAGGACTGCGAGGAGGAGGAAAATCACTATGAACTTAATGCCGTGCCCCGACTCTTGGGCAGGCGGGACGTGCTCAAAAAGTTGCCTCGTCGAGTCGTCGGTCGCCATATTAGTCTCTCCTTACCTATGTGGGAATTGCCTTGGGGAACGTTACAATCTGCCCGCCATTCACTTCCCGCTTTATGAGCAAAGGAACGATTGGGAGCCATCGAATTAAACTCTAACACACTTTGCTTCAATTAGTTACGGCTTTATTGAGAACACCTATGTCATTAGGCCAGTCCCCACGCGCTCAAAATCCTCGTCACTCGTAACAAAGGTTGCCGTTTGGTTTGGAAGAAGCCCTTTCGCCGTGTTCGGTATCGGGCAGTCCAATCCCATTAACGAACACTCCCCCTTGGGATAAACTTCCGCGCGCTGCTCCAACTCCTGTAACTACTATGAGTTAGATGCGCCGAAGGGCTGGCATGCGGCGTGCCCTCTGTAATGCGGAGATTCTTATGGATATTCCTCGTGAATCCGCTATCCGTGCCCGGCGCATCCGCCGGATGGTTTACCTGCTGGGCGGGCTGCTGGTAATTGGCTCGGTGACGTACGGTCTGTCGCGCCTGAAGCCTGCTGCTCCGATTGTGGAAAGCCCGGTGTGGGTTGACGTGGTAAAGCGCGGCCCGATGCTTTTGCAGGTGCGGGGTCTCGGTAGCCTCGTCCCGGAGGAGATTCTTTGGATTCCCGCCGTCACCGACGGGCGGGTAGCCCGCCGGTTCATTCTCCCCGGCACCCCGGTCACAGCCGACACGCTGATCTTTGAGCTGAGCAACCCGGAACTTGAGCAGGCCGCCCTCGACGCCGACTGGCAACTGAAGGCCGCCGAGGAGCAGTACAAGAGCCTGAAGGCGCAACTGGCGAGCCAGCTTCTGGATCAGAAAGCCTCCGCGGCGACCGTGCAATCCGACTACACCGAAGCCCAACTGAACGCGGAGAAGGATGCGGAGTTGGCCAAGTTGGGATTGGGCGCGGAGCTGAATGCTAAGGTGACACGCGCCAAGGTGGAAGCGTTGGCGACGCGCAACGACATTGAGAAGCAACGCCTCGCCGTGAGCGCGGCTTCGGTCCAGGCTCAGCTTGAGGCGCAACAGGCGCGGGTTGAGCAGTTGCGCGCCCTGGCTGAACTGAAGAAGAGCCAACTGAATGCGCTGCACGTGCGTGCCGGCGCCGACGGGGTGCTCCAGGAGTTGGAAGTCGAAGTCGGCCAGCGCGTCGCCGCCGGAGCGCCTCTCGCCAAGGTCGCCCAGCCCACCAAGCTCAAGGCGCAGCTCAAGATTCCGGAGACGCAAGCCAAGGATGTGCAAGCCAACCAGCCGGCTTCCATCGATACGCGCAACGGCATTATCGCCGGTCACGTGATGCGGGTTGACCCCGCGGTGCAGAACGGAACGGTGACCGTGGACGTCCACCTGGATGACGCGCTGCCCAAGGGCGCGCGGCCCGACTTGAGCGTGGAAGGCACCATCGAACTTGAAAATCTTGCCGACGTCGTCTACGTGGGGCGCCCGGCGTTTGGCCAGCCTAACAGCACGGTGGGTATCTTCCGGCTCGAGGAGGGTGGCAAGGTCGCGAGCCGCGTGCAGGTAAAGCTGGGCCACGCTTCGGTGAATGCGGTCGAAATTCTGAGCGGCTTGCAGCCCGGCGACAAAGTCATCCTTTCCGATATGTCGGCTTGGGATGCCTTTAACCGGATTCGGCTGGAGTGAGCGGATCGGGAGATCGGGTGATCCGGTGATCGGGAGATCGAATGAGTGCGAGGGAGAATCGAAATTTGCAGATCGAAGCTCGAAAATGTGAAATGCGAGTTGGCCGCCGAGTTTCGAATTTCGATTTTCGAATTTCGGTCCTCGATGAACCGATGGCTCGATGGCCAGATGAGCCGATAAACTGATTCCAGGTAAACCATGAGCACTTTGATTCAAGATCTCAAGTACGGTCTGCGCATGCTGGCCAAGAATCCCGGCTTCACCGCCGTGGCGGTACTGACACTCGCGCTCGGGATCGGCGCCAACAGCACCATCTTCAGTTGGATCAACTCCACGCTCCTTAATCCCATTCCCGGGCAACCCCACACCGGCGACCTGGTTGCGCTTATGAGGGGGCAGCGTAGCGAACACCCCACTCCGCCGTTCTCTTACCCGGATTATGTGGACCTGCGTCGAGAACCCAGAGCTTGTCGGGCCTCCTGGCGTACCACGAGGATTTCATTTCCCTCACCGGCACGAGCACGCCGGAGCGCCTCTACTGTGGGAACGTCTCCGCGAATTATTTCGAGGTGCTGGGCGTCAAACCCATCCTCGGTCGCGGCCTCCTGCCGGTGGAAGAAGAAAAACCCGGAAGCACACCGTCGGTGGTGATCAGCTATGCCCTGTGGCAGAGCCATTTCGGGGGGGACCGGTCCATCATCGGCAAGACCCTCCAGCTCAACCGGATCCTGTGCACGATTGTGGGAGTAACTCCTCCGGATTTTCAGGGATGTTCGACCGGAGTGCGCACGGATCTTTGGATTTCCTTGATTTATAGGGGAGAGCAGCTCCACGAACGCGACGATTTCTGGCTCAACGCGCTCGGGAGGCTCAAGCCCGGGGTCAGCCGCCAGCAAGCCGAGGAGGAACTCAACCTCCAGATGCAGCGCATCGTCCGGCAGTTTCCCGACTCGCACCGCGGCCCCAACCAGATCACGCTGGACCCGCTCTGGCGCTCGCCCTTTGGAGCGAACGTCTACATGTACAAGGGCCTGCCCATGCTGCTGGCGTTGGCGGCGGTGCTGCTCTTGCTGGCCTGCGCCAATGTGGCGAATCTTCTGCTGGTGCGCTCGGTGGCGCGGCGGCGCGAGGTTGCCCTGCGCCTGGCCATGGGCGCCAGCCGTTGGCGGCTGGTGCGTCAACTGCTGGTCGAAAGCCTTTTGCTCGCCCTGGCGGGCGGCGCGCTCGCCATGGTGCTCACCACGTGGACGGCCGGGACGTTTGCGGCTTTCTTTCCGCCCCTCGCAAACTTGCCGCTCACACTCAATGGGCACGCCGACCGCACGGTGCTCCTGGCGACGATGGCCCTCTCGATTCTTACCGCCAGCATTTTCGGAATCCTCCCGGCGCTGCGCGCTTCCGGCCTGGCCCCCGTCGCGGTGCTGAAGGAGGAGGCGGGCACTCTTTCGGGCGGACCCCAGAAGTTGCGGCTCTCGAGCGCGCTGGTAGTGGCGCAAATCTCCCTTTCGCTGCTCCTGCTGATCTCGGCCGGCCTGTTCATTCGCAGCTTGCAGAACGCCCAGCGCCAGGATCCCGGCTTTGACCCCAACCATGTTCTGTTGGCTTCTTATGAGCTCGGGCCCTTGCACTATTCCGATGGCGAAGGCATCGCGTTCCACCGCCAAATGCTCTCGAAACTTGAAGCCCTCCCCGGGGCTGAGTCGGTGACGCTGGCCGATTTCTCGCCGCTCAGCTTCACCCTCCACTCGGACATTGTACAAGCCGATGGTTACGTCCCCCAGCCTGGTGAATCGATGGAAATCGATCGCGCCAACGTAGGTCCGAATTACTTTCGGACCATGCGGACTCCTCTGGTCGCGGGGCGGGAATTTACCGCCCAAGATGGCGAGAGGTCGCAGCTGGTCGCCATCGTCAATCAGGAGTTCTGCGACCGTTACTGGCCGCGTCAGGACCCGCTCGGCAAAAGGATCCACGTCTGGGGCGAGTGGCATACGGTGGTGGGCGTGGCTCGCAACGGTAAGTACCGCCGCCTGGTTTATGCTCCGGCGCCGGTGGTGTTTCTGCCTCTGTTCCAGGATAACGTTGATCCGGTGATCATTCACGCGCGGGTTTCGGGCAATCCCCAGGCTTACGCCGCGGCGGTGGAAAGAACGGTCCATGACCTCAACCCCGATTTGCCGGTGTTCGGGGTGACAACCCTGAAGTCCAGCATGCAAATGGGGAGCTCCTTTGAGCGGATCTCGGGAACCTTCGCCGGCGCCTTTGGATTGCTCGCCCTGATTCTCTCGGCTGTCGGTATCTACGGAGTGATCGCTTACACGACGCGCCAACGCACCCATGAGATTGCCATTCGCGTGGCGCTCGGAGCTCAGCGCGCGAACGTTTTCCGGCTGGTGCTGAGCCAAGGTCTGCTGTTGACCCTGGCCGGCTTGGGTGTAGGCCTTGTGGTATCCCTCGCGGTTACTCGCTACCTCGAAAGCGCGCTCTTTGGAGTTACCGCGACCGATGTGTTGACATATGCTGCGGTGGCGCTTTTGCTGTGCCTGGTGTCGCTCGTCGCCTGCTACATCCCCGCCCGCCGCGCCACCAAGGTGGATCCCATGGTGGCGTTGAGGTATGAGTGAAGGAATCGGGTCATCTGGCCATCGGGTCATCGGTTCATCTGGTGATCCGGTGGTCGGTTGATGGCAAGGGAAACTCGAAGATCGAAACACGTAGACGCGAATTGTGAGTTTGCTTCCGAGTTTCGAATTTCGAGTTTTGAACTTCGATGGTCCTATGCACGTATATATAGGTAAATGATGAACACACTCTTCCAAGACATTCGTTACGGCCTGCGCATGCTGGCGAAGAATTCCGGGTTCACGGCGGTGGCCGTGTTGACGCTTGCGCTCGGCATTGGCGCCAATACGGCGATTTTCAGCGTGGTGAACGGCGTGCTTCTGCGGCCGCTGCCTTACCCGGAGCCCGAGCGGCTGATGATGCTTTACGAGAGTTCGAGGGATTTCGGCCATAGCTCTGTTGCCTACCCGAATTACCTCGACTGGCGCCGCGACCAACGGTCTTTTACAGACATCGCAGCCTTCCGCGGTGACGACCTTAACTTCACGGGTTCAGGCCAGCCGGAACACCTCAAGGGCGAGTATGTCACGGCGACCCTCTTTCCGGTCCTCGGTGTGAATCCCTTCCTGGGACGCAACTTCTTGCCGCAGGAAGATCGGGAGGGGGCTGGCGGCGCCGTGATACTGAGTTACGGACTGTGGAAGAGGCGTTTCGGCGGCGACCGGGGCATCCTCGGCAAGGCGATTACCCTGAATGCCAAGAACTGCACGGTGGTGGGAGTTCTGCCCGCGGACTTCCGATTCCGCGAGGAGGCTCCTGTCTATGTTCCACTCGAGCAATGGAACTCCGTTCAACTACGCAACCGGGAAGTGCACGCGGGACTGAGCGTGGTGGGGAGGCTGAAACCGGGTGTAACCCTGGCGGCAGCCCAAGCTGAAATAGCTTCCCTGGGCAAAGTTCTGGCAGAGCAGTACCCGAAAACGAATGCGGGGCGCGGGGTGACGGTGGTCGAGATGAAAAGCGACCAGGTGGCTGACATCCGGCCCACGCTGCTGCTGTTACTGGGCGCGGTGGGATTCGTGCTGATCATCGCTTGCGCCAACGTTGCGAACCTCTTACTGGCGCGCTCCGCGGCGCGCGCGCGCGAGTTCGCTATTCGCACGGCACTGGGCGCCAACCGTCTGGTCGTGATTCGCCAACTTCTGACCGAGAGTGTGATGCTGGCGCTGGGCGCCTCCGTATTGGGGTTGCTTTTCGCCTACGCCGGAACTCGCGTTGTCCTGGCCGCGGCGCCGGGGGACTTGCCGCGCGCCCTGGAGATCGGGCTCGATCCCTCCGTGCTGCTCTTTACGCTGGGGATTTCGATTCTTACCGGCATCGCCTTTGGCCTCGCCCCAGCCTTCCACAGTTCGAATGTCCACCCCCAGGAGTCTCTGAAAGAAGGTACCCGTGGCAGCGGGGGAGGGCGCCACCGCGCCGAGGGAGTTTTTGTGGTCGTCGAGGTCGGGCTCGCGGTCGTCTTACTCGCCGGCGCAGGACTGATGATTCAAAGCATCTGGAGACTTTGGCGAGTGGACCCCCAATTTAATCCTCACAACGTTTTGACTTCAGAGGTGGCGCTGTCACCCAGCGTCATGGCCAGTCCCCAAGCCATCCGGCTTGCTTACCAGCAGTTGCTCGACCGTGTGTCGGGCATCCCGGGGGTCCGGGCGGCTGCCATTTCGCAGATTATTCCGCTCGGCTGGCGGGACAGTTCAATTGGCTACTGGGTGGGCGCGGCAACGCAGCCCCCGCAAGACCAGATGTCCGCGGCGGTGTTCTACATTGCGACTCCCGATTATCTCCGGGTGATGGGCATCCCGTTGTTGGCGGGACGATTCTTCACGAATCGCGATACCCCCACTTCGTCCTCGGTGGTGGTGATCGATGATGTCATGGCCAAACACCTTTTCTCCGGTCAGGAGGCCGTCGGTAAACAGATCAACCTGATGTTGCTCGGCTCCGTCCAGGTCGTTGGAGTGGTTCGGCACGTCAAGCAATGGGGTCTTGATTCCGACGACACGTCCAATATCCGGGACCAGATGTACTTTCCCTTCCTGCAAGTGCCCGACCCGTTTATGCCGGAGGTCGTTGCAGGCTTGATCCTTTCCGTCCGTTCCTCGCCCGATCCCTTGAGCGTCGCCTCTGCCGTACGGGCACAAGTGGCCGGGCCCACTGAAGATCAGCCTATCTACGCTGTCCGCACCATGGAGCAGGTCATTTCGGAGTCGCTTGCGGAGCGGCGCTTCACTATGTTGCTGCTCATCATCTTCGCTTCCACGGCCTTGGTGTTGGCCGCCGTGGGAATCTACGGAGTAATGTCCTACGCGGTAACCCGGCGCACTCATGAACTGGGCGTGCGTATGGCGCTCGGTGCGTCACGCTGGAGTATCCTTCGGCTCGTACTAGCCGAAGGGATGACGCTGGCGGCGATGGGAGCGGGGATTGGGTTGGCGGCGGCGCTGGGGCTGACCCGCTTCCTCGCCAGCTTGCTCTATGGGGTCCGGCCGGCGGACCCGGTCACGCTGCTCGCCGTCGCAGTGCTCCTGGCGGGGATTGCCTTCTTTGCCTGTTACCTCCCCGCGCGACGGGCCACCCAGGTCGATCCTCTGGTGGCGCTGAGGTACGAATAAGTCCAAGGGGTGTCACTGTGATTAAACTGATGAATGTCGAGAAATCGTACCCCGCCGGGGTGGGGCGGTACTGGGTGCTGCGGCGCATTAATCTCGAAATCCGGGAAGGCGAGTTCCTTACCATCATGGGGCCCTCGGGCGCCGGGAAGACCACGCTTCTTTGCATCCTGGGCATGCTCGACAGCGAGTGGAGCGGTGAGTATCACCTCCTGGGCCAGCCCATTCACAAGCTCAATCTGCGGCAGCGCGCCGTACTCAACAAGCGGCACATTGGCCTCGTCTTCCAGCAGTATCATCTGCTCGACGGCCTGACGGTGGCGGAAAACCTGGATATCCCGCTTTCT
Organism: uncultured Acidobacteriota bacterium; assembly: GCA_963804995.1. Lineage (GTDB taxonomy): Bacteria > Acidobacteriota > Terriglobia > UBA7540 > UBA7540 > Bog-366. The sequence continues at coordinate 35,429 of CAWDSK010000005.1, read as the reverse complement.
TATCGCGACATAAAAGCCAGTGAACGGCAGGCTCGGGTCGCTGATACGCTCGATCGCTTCCAAATCGTGGGGAAGAAAGACCTCTTCCCCAGCCAACTTTCGGGCGGGCAGCAACAATTGGTGGCGGTGGCGCGCGCGGTCATCGCCAATCCCCAGCTCATTCTTGCCGACGAGCCCACCGGCAATCTGCACACCAGCCAAGGCAAGGAAATCATGGAGCTGTTCAAGAAACTGAATGGAGAAGGCACGACCATTATTCAAGTCACCCACAACGAGAACTGGGCAGCTTATGGCCATCGGATTATCACGCTGCGCGATGGGTGGATGGAAGGAACGGGCGCGCCGAAGTGAGCGCGGATTCGACCCTCGGTGGCAGAACCTAACCTGATCGAAGGAGCTAGTCATGGATGACTCGAACGAAATGAGCACACAGCTTGAAAGCCGCAAGCCGGCTGGAAATGGCGAGGCTTTAATCCGCCTGGAAGGCCTTACCAAGGTCTTCTTCACCGATGAAGTGGAAACCCACGCCCTGTCCGGCGTCCACCTGGAGATTAAGAAAGGCGAATATCTTTCGGTGGGTGGGCCCTCGGGCTGTGGCAAGTCCACCTTGCTTTCCATCATCGGCCTGCTGGATTCACCCACCGACGGCAAGTATTGGCTGCATGACCGGGAGGTTGAGGACCTGTCCATCGCGGAGCGCACGCGCATTCGCAATCGGGAAGTGGGCTTCATATTTCAGGCCTTCAATCTGATTGGCGATCTCACCGTTTACGAGAATGTGGAACTACCTCTGACCTATCGAGGTATGCCCAGCGCCGAGCGCCGCGAGCGCGTGCAGGAGTCGCTGGAGCGCGTGGGGATGTCGCACCGCATGAAGCATTACCCCGCGCAACTTTCCGGCGGCCAGCAGCAACGCGTGGCGGTGGCCCGAGCCTTGGGCGGCAAGCCTTCCATCCTTCTCGCCGACGAGCCCACCGGCAACCTGGATTCTAAGAATGGTGAGGCCGTGATGAACCTGCTGCGCGAACTTCACCAGGAGGGCGCCACCATCTGCATGGTGACCCACGACCCCCGCTATTCGAAATTCGCCGACCGCACCATCCACCTCTTCGACGGCCAGATTGTGGACGAAATTCAGAGAACCGATGAGGCCTAGGGTGATCGGGCCATCGGTTAATCGAGCCATCGGGTCATCGGGCCATCGGATCATTGAGTGATTTTGCGTTCTGGTGATTGAGGCATCGGTTGCCCGGCTGATTTGTAAATAGCGATTTGTGATTGGCGATTTTCGAAGTCAACCTTTGATTCATCTTCTCACCTGGCACCGCCGATATCCGAAGCGGGGTAGTGTGTGCCGGCGGGGGCTAGAAATCGGGAGATCGGGTGATCCGGTGATCGCGCGATTTGATCATCGGGCCAGCGGCCCATTGATTCATCGGATCATCGGTCCATGGCGAAAGTTCATAGCCCTCTCCGAGGGGTCGTAGATCCGCCGTGGCGGAAGAGGGTGGACCGCCGCCGGCGTACTCACCAGCCGGGGCGGGACGGGTGAGGGGGTAAGCTGCTGTTGTGGCCCACTCAATTTCCCTCATCCTCAGCGTTCGAGCCCGCCGATAACCGAAGCGGGGGAGTGCGGGCCGCCGGGGGCTGAGGATCGGGAGATGCGGTGATCCGGAGATCGGGTGATCGAATAATCGGAGCAGCACGTCACTGCCAGGCTCTGATCGGCCGAATTGAGCTCATGTTCCTGTGCCGTCCATCCGATTACCGATGTGGGGAAGTGCGTCACGGCCGGGCGATTTTCGGTAGATGGGGTTCGTGGCTCGCTGCGGGGCTTCCGGGCCGTTGCGGTCTTCTGTCGCCGCAGTGACAACCGGTGGCCGAAGTAGGAGGCCGCGGCGGGTCGGTTGGGGCGGCTGGGATCACCGCTTTTGATCTCCTGTCCAACGCTTTTCCCACCTTCCAGCTTCGCCCCGATCATCACGTCACCCGTTTCTTTGACCCTGTTCTCGATGGGGGTTCTATCGTCTCCCCATTTGAACGCAGCGCCGCCCGCTTGGCGGGTCAATCCAGGCTGGAGGCTGACGCTTGGTGCGAATGGCGACGGCTTGCTCCATTTTCCTACCCATTTTCTTAACTAACTACCTTTAGTTTCATAAACATCGTGGCAAAACAACCATAACTTACTTGTTTTCATCAACATCGTTAGACTTGCCAAATTGCCGCTTTTATTTTCCTTTGTTTTCATACACATCGCTAGACTATCCTGATTGATTTGCGCTTTTCTTCTTACCCGCGTTAAATGTAACTCAATTCATTTCAACTAGATAGGTTTTTGCTAAAAAACCCCTTCTCACGCCTAACCACCTTTATTTTCATGAACATCTTCACAAACAGCGGGCGCTGTGTTCCGAAAAACGGAAGAACTTCAGCCGCGTCTTGGCACGGCGCTCCGCTCCCCCAGAGCCTCTCCGTGACCTCTGCTCTTCGGGACGCAGAGGACACAGCGAAATGTTTGCCAGGAAAACCGGCCTTCACGGCTTGGCATGGCAGATCCCCATCTTGGGGCCCGCGGTTCTTCGAGGGCTTTCTGGACGCATCAGGGCACAATTCTTCCTCACCTCTATTGTGCTCTTAATCGACTGGGCTATGTCAATAAGATAAACGCTCTTTAGGGCTACCGGTAGCCCAAAAATGAAATAGGTCGGACAAATCACCCGTTTGATGCGGCGCTGACCAGTTTTTAAAGCCCCTTCCTCTAGCTCCTTCTTTGTGTCTTAGTGACTTGGTGGTTCATTTTTGTTGTCGGTGAAAGCGCCTCAGATCCCAGATTTCTTTCCACCACCAAGGCACAAAGACACCAAGAAAGCTGAGGGACGGGGTGGTTACAGTGGGGCCTGGTTCAAGGCGGCACGGGATTCTTCTCTTACAGCTATTCCTTTGTGCCTTGGTGTCTTGGTGGTGCAACTTTGCGGTCTTCCTCAGCAGATTGCCGCCTGCCTCGACTACGCGCGTGACCTGGCCGAATTTGAGGTCACCGCCTGATGGCGTTGCGCCTTTTCGCCGATCATTGCGTCTCCAATCTCATTACCGTATTTCGAACTCCATCCGCGCATGGAACACTATCGGGGAAAATTGATCACCGTCGATGCCTCGCGCATCAGGGTGCGCCAGTAAACCAAAGGCAAAAGGTATTGAATGGGCAGGAGGGCCGGCGGGTGGCGCCCCGATGCATCGGGGCGCGCCACGAACCCGGGCAACATCTCTGTCACCGCGTCCTATCCGTAGCCGGTTCTGGCTTCTTAGCGGTCGCCAACATAAAATGCGATATCGGCGCCACCCCCCGAAAAGGAAAGCACGCACGTAACCCACTGTCATCCTGAGGCCCGGTTCTTTCAGGCCGAAGGACCTCGGCAGTTTATCGCGGCGCACTGGGAAGAGCGAACTACAGGGGTCCTTCGCCCAAATTACGGGCTCAGGATGACAGGGGGAGTGGTGCCGCTCAAAATGAAGGTAGGCAGGCACGGTCGGTGCAATCGTGGGTGGCGCCCCGATGCATCGGGGCGCGCCACGAACCCGGGCAACATCTCGGTCACCGCGTCCTATCCGTGGCCGGTTCTGGCTTCTTAACGGCCCCGCAACACGGGGTGTCAGCGCCACCCCCCGAAAAGGAATGCACGCACGTAACCCACTGTCATCCTGAGGCCCGGTTCTTTCGGGCCGAAGGACCTCGGCAGTTTATCGCGGCGCACTGGGAAGAGCGAACTACAGGGGTCCTTCGCCCCAAGTACGGGCTCAGGATGACAGGGGGAGTGGTGCTGCTCAAAATGAATGTAGGCAGGCACGGTCGGTGCAATCGTGGGTGGCGCCCCGATGCATCGGGGCGCCCCACGAACCCGGGCAACATCTCTGTCACCGCGTCCTATCCGTGGCCTGTTCTGGCTTCTTAACGGTCGCCGACATAAAATGGGATGTCGGCGCTACCCGCGCCACTCATAGGCAAGTCACTCCGACCGCCAGGGCAGCGTCCCGCTGATTCTTATCGAGCGTAGCAAGGGGACACCCCGACCGCATGGCCAACTCCACGTAAAGCGCATCGTAGGAAGCCAAGCCGTGTTGGCGGCAAAGCGCCTGAATGTCTTCGAGCACTGGGCCCCTGGGAAGCATGGTTGAAGTTGACTCTGGACCGATTCGGTAGGAAAATCAGATTGTCGGAAAAGCGAAGGAAGGACAGGAATTATGGCCAGGGCCAAGACCGTGCTTGAAGAAGCCGTGCGGATGGGAGCTAAAAACCAAATCACCATCCCGCACCGAATTTCCAAGGCATTGCGGCTTAAGAAGGGCGACCACATGCTGGTACGCATGGTGGGTAACAGCGTGGAGTTGGTGCCGGCCAGTATCATTCCCAAGGACCAACTCTGGTTCTGGACCCCCGAGTGGCGGAAAAAGGAACGAGAGGCCGACGAAGATATCGCCCAAGGCCGAGTCAAGGAATTCGCTTCCGTCGACGAGCTCCTCAAGGATTCGAGTCTTACCGCATTACGTTTCAATGGATAGGCGACCAGCTCATCCTGAGGCGGGTCAGCTCTCACGATATTCTGAGAAAACAAGCTTGATATGCAATTTGCAGGGCTATGCGCATTAGCAGCTTTGTGGGGCGCCATCATGTGCCCGGTTTCTGTTGCGCAGGCGGCGCAGCCAACCTCGAAGGAAGCCATCGTTGCGCCTGCTGCCGGAACCGTTAGAGATAACCCCAAGGACGGGTTGAAGTACGCCTGGATTCCCCCTGGAACGTTCAGGATGGGCTGCTCGCCGAAAGACCCCGAGTGCCGCGCGGAGGAGAGGCCCGCTCATCGAGTCATAATCACGAAGGGTTTCTGGATGAGCCAAACGGAAGTCACGGTGGGCGCCTACCAGCGCTTCGCGCGAGCGACAGGAAGGCCCATGCCACCTGAGCCGAATTTTAGCGGGAGGCTGCTCAATCCGGGATGGAGTAACGCGGCCATGCCTATGGTGGATGTGACCTGGAATGATGCCCAGGCATATTGCGGGTGGGCGGGCGGGAGGCTGCCGACCGAAGCCGAGTGGGAGTATTCAGCCCGCGCGGGGAATACTGCCTCGCGTTATGGCGATCTGGATAGATTCGCCTGGTACGGGGACAACAGTGGGCGCAAACACTTGCACAGCCAAAGGATTTTTGACGATGACCAGGCTCATTACGAGAAGCGCTTGAACGAAAACGGCAACGGCATGCATGAAGTCTGCCAGAAGCGTGCCAACGGTTTCGGGCTGTACGACATATTGGGAAACGTTTGGGAGTGGGTGAACGACTGGTACGACGAGACCTATTACCAGAACAGCCCGTCGCAAGATCCCCCAGGGCCGACGAGCGGGCAGTTACGCGTGCTGCGAGGCGGGTCCTGGTCGAGCATTCACAGGATCGTCCGCGTATCGAGCCGCCTCAGAGTCAAGCCTGGCGGCAGGGACGACAATCTGGGGTTCCGTTGTGGCGGGGAAGTGTTCGGCCCTTGACCCTTCGCGCATTTGAATCCAAGTGCAAACTGGCATTCCTAACCCCCAACGGCGGATGAATCGCACCGGACTTATAGCGGCTTGCCTCGCTGGGCAAAGATTCAACTCAGTTTTGGGGGAGATTTGTCTGCATTGGGGGGAAGTTGCTTCTTGGGCGCTGGGGAGAACGCCCAACAAAAGAGTGGCCCGCGCGAAGCGTGACCGAGGGGGGCCTCAAAAGACACAGCGGGGCACTTTACGCAGTGCCCCACTCTTGACTGGTCGTTCACGGAACCAACGTTACTGCGGCATCGGTGGCGGTGTGGTGATGCTAAGGTAAAGGTAGAAGCCCACGATTACCAGCAGCATAACCACCGAAAGCGTTCCCAGGGTCCGAATCGGAACGGTCAATTTGCGGGTTTTCATCTCGATAATCGTTTGGGCCGCAATGGCCTTCTCTTCCCGCGCATCGTCGGTCAACGGAATCCAATCCGATTCCTGCTTGGTAAGGCTCCGACGGTACAGGAGCAGAATAGCAAAGGTGAGCGTAATCACTGCCCAGACCGCACACATGGTCATTAACGTTGTCATAATCCATCCTCCGGGGAAATCGGACACTGTGTCGCTGAGCGAAAGTCCCGCCCCTAATTGTCCAAAGCAAATGCCGTTCCATCAGTGGAGGTTCAGTTTAATGTTGTAGCGGCGAGTTTACCTCGCCAAGTCGCGGGATAGACCCGCTTCTACATCAGACTGTCCCAAACCCAAATTGTCGGACAAAAAGGGGGCAACCGAGCCCCGGTGGGTTCACCACCTGGGGCTCGGTTCAGAGGAGAAGTTTCAAGCCTACACAGCCACCCACGATGGCGCCGATGGCCAGGCCCGTGCCTCCGGCCGCTAGTGCGCCAATCCCCATCGAGGTGCCGGCGATTCCCGCCATGAAAATGACTTCAGGTTTCATGGTGGTGCCTCCTCAAATTAGCCCCGGGGGAGGCGTGCTGAACCTCCCCTGCAGCCATCAGATATTCGAGCCTCAGTGCGCGTCATCCGGACGGTGTTGAAGCGTGGGGTCGGGCGTAGCAGCGGCAGCGGGACTGACCGACGCCGTGGTGGGTGTGGGGACCGGCGACACGGCCTGCGCGGTGTTGGTGCGATATTTCGGCTCGCTCACGTAACCGTGTATGGAGTCTTTGGCGATGCGGTTGATAACCACTTCCAGCGGCAAGGGGTAGCCCTCCGGATAGAACGCCACCGACTCATAAAGGTTCACGTGTTTCCGGGAGAGCGTGGAGTCATTGATCACCATATCCAGGTCACAGTACTCCTGCTTGTCGTTAACCTTGCGCACGGCGATGCTGATCGGACCCGTGTGGTGATAGGTCTTCGATTTCGGGATGTCAAACTCGTAGTAATTCCGCTCGCCCTTTTTCTGCAAAGCCACCAGTTCGCCGTGATTGCGAGCGATGTCGCCGCCCAGTTCGCTGCGTGCAGATTCAAGATTGCTTTGCAGCTCGGATTTGGCCTGGTCCAGATTGGTCTGGGTCTCGGCAATCTTCTGCTTGTCTTCGTCCAGCTCTTTTTCCTGCTTGCCCAGTTGTTCTTGGATTTGCTTCCAGCGTGGGTCATCGGCGGGACGGCGGTGAGCCACGACATGACGTGTAGAGCTGCGCGGCGTCTCACCCGTTCGAGGCGCGAATTGTGAATTCTTCACTTCCCCAGTTTCCGGGGGAGCGCTTGCCGCCGTCTGCGCGGCACTCAGGGCATTAATCTTGGCGTTTAAAGCCGCCTCCTCGCTGTGCATCTGCTGGAGCGAAGCGCTGAGCTGATCTCGGTTGGAAACAAGGTCGCGCACCGCGCGCTGTTGTACCCAAGCGTAAGTTCCCGCGAAACCCGCCGCCAAGGCGAGCAAGATGACCCCGATCTTCAATCCGCGGCCGCTTGACGACGATTCGTGAAAATCTCCCACCGGAGTTTCCTGCGAATGCGTTGCTGAATCTTGAGACTCGTGCAATGGCGTCCGTTCTTCGTTCATGATTCCCTCCCCTTCACCTAACACTCTTCCGACGCGAGCAGAATAATGGGAGGCACCCCGCGTGCCAGAAACCTATACTTATAACTAATTGACAACAAGGTAGTTACTTCACAGTTGGGGTCCAGGCAGGCTTTTCAATAAGGAGAAAATTTCATGGTTCGAGAAAATTTTCCACGGTTCCAGGGGAGCGAAGAGGAACAAAATATGGGGATGGTAGTCGCAATTTTGCCTTTTGCATTTTGCCTTTTGTCTTTCGGTTTTCTCATGTGGTTCTGTCGCGCTGCTGCCTGCTAAAATAGGTGACCCCCTCACCCGTCCCGCTCCGGCTGATGAAAACGCCGGCAGCGGTCCACCCTCTCCCCCAAAGGGGCGAGGGTTATGAGTTCAAACCAACCTCCCGCTCTCATCCGCGTAAATCCAAATTAAGGCCCCCCCTCGGTCGCCGCGGCGACAGAGGGGCCGGGAGGTGAGGGGGGAAGGTTCTAGTGGCAAGCAACCCCCAGCAGAGACTCTTTACTTTAGCCTTTAGCCTTTAGCCTTTTGCCTTTTGCCTTTAGCCTTTAGCCTTCTGCCTTTCTCATGCGGCTCCGCCGTGCGAAGGCACTCGCTGATGTGCTAGTATATGCTCCTCTTCTCGAGCGGCCTTGGCGGTCGGCTTGGCCACGGGGCAGCCGGACGCACCTCCAGGTCAGCCAGGAAGCCACGAAGTCCTCGCAAAATAGCATTCACTTCCAAGCGGAGGCCACCCTCATGCGTGCGCAGCGAATCATTTTGATTCTCGCCCTGCTGGCGCTTTGCCAGATTTTCATTTCATGCGGCAACAAATCCACCCCTCGGCCCGCAGCGAAGCCGACCGGGACTCCCATCGAGATTGTCGCGCCCCTGGGACTTCCGCCCGTTCCCATTCCGGCCGATAATCCCCCGACGGCGGAGACGGTCGCGCTGGGTCGCAGGCTGTATTACGACACGGCCCTTTCCGTGGATAGCACCATCTCTTGCGCCAGTTGCCATGACCCCAAATTTGGTTTCAGCGACGGGAAGCAGTTTTCGGATGGGGTCCGCCAACAGAAAGGCAACCGCAATTCCTCCACAGTTTTCAACGCCGCCTATTACACCACGCAGTTTTGGGATGGGCGGGCCGCCAGCCTGGAACAACAGGCAGAGGGCCCCGTGGCGAATCCGGTCGAGATGGGCAACACCCTTACCGCGGTGGAACAGAAGTTAAATGCTGACCCCTCTTACCGGGCGGAATTCAAGAAGGCCTGGGGAGCTGACGTCATCACTTACGAGATGGTGGAGAAATCCATCGCCTCGTTTGAACGCACTGTGGTGAGCGGCAACTCTCCCTTCGATCGCTATATGTATGGCGGGGACAAGAAGGCTTTGAGCGCCTCCGCCCAACGTGGACTGGAAGTGTTCCGCAATCGCAAGAAAGGCGATTGTGCCGAGTGCCACACGATCGGGGAGAAGTACGCGCTGTTCACAGACAACAAATTCCACAACCTGGGCGTGGGGGTGAAGCTCACCATCAACGGTGAAGCGGAATTGACCGACCTGGGGCGGTTCAAGGTCACAGGAGTTGAGGCTGATAAAGGCGCCTTCCGAACCCCGTCCCTGCGGAATATCGCTTTGACTGCCCCCTACATGCACGATGGGAGTCACAAGAATTTGAAAGAGGTTCTCGACTTCTACATCGGCGGAGGCAATTCCAATCCCTACCGCGACAAGGAAATTCACCCCTTGGATTTCCTGACGCGGCAGGAGATCGCTGACCTGACAGCCTTCCTCATGTCGTTGACGGGGGAGATCCCGCCCAACCTCGGCCCTCCCACTTCGCAGCAAGCCTTGAATTGGCTGCGTGGGCAGTAGTTTATGTGGGTAGCTGGGGACGTAGGGCCGAACGGCGTTCGGCCCGGGGCGAGCGCCGCTCGCCCCTGTCCAAATTGGCGAACGCTTCGAATTCTCAACGCAGCCCTGCCTCCTGTTGTCCTGAAAATGCTCCCCTCCTCAGGCGTAACGACCCCGTCGCCACAGGCGCTCGCGTAACCACCCCGTCGCCTCCGGCGCCACCCCTCCTAAATCAGGAGGGGAGCGGGGTAGTCACGGTCAGCGTTTTTCTGACCGTGGGCTTTTCTGATGCCCGATATCCCAGCGCTATCCGCACATGGTCAATCTGAATGGGACACGCCGCCACCGTCGCCTTATCCAGAACAAAATTCCTTTAACTCGACCACCGCCAGAAGAACCCACGGTCAGAACCCCACTGACCGTGGCTACCCCGCTCCGTCAATGATGGATTGGCGATCGATTTCTTCAGGCATGGACGCCCTCCGAGTGCAGACTTGCTGGCTAAGCCCCAGGCTCCGTAGCCGTCAAAGGTGAGTGCGAACTCGTTGATCGTAGGCCAATCCGCATTCGCCGAAGGAATATCGGTGAGCCTCAAGTTGGCATTTGGAATCGGGCCTTGCATGGCGCCCTCGCAAACTCTTCCCTCTGTGGCAGGGTTGGTTCGTAATTCTGCGGCATTATATCGCGGTTCAGGCAAACCCTGGCGCGTTCTTGGGATATCAAGATCGCAGGCGAGTGACAGAGAGGTTGTCGGGGTTCTCGGGGCGCCCCGATGTGTCTGGGCGCCGCCCGCGATCGAGAGGTAACGCAGGGCGGCGGAGCCACAACCAAAAGAAAATCATAGCCCTCTCCGCAGGGGAGAGGGTGGACCGTGGTCCCGATGCACTTGATCGGGACGCGGGACGGGTGAGGGGTCAGTTCGGAGCAAAATATTCTTGTCTAAAAAAACAAGAATCTACGGTATTGCATTGCGGAGCCCACGGTCGTAGGTCCGCCCATCTTAATGGCGGATGGATCTTCCAGCAGTGCGGGCTTTCGCCGCGCTGCAAGCTAGATAACCGGAATTCTTAGGGGCTGCACCGCTTGAGTGCCTGCACCGTCGCACCGCGCGCATTCAGCCTTTGCTGGGCAACGTGCTGGGTATTTGAGTATCGCCCGATCCCGTTTTTCGTCTTTATGCTCACCGGGATGATTCCCGCGGCAAAACAGCTCCATCCCCAATTGCCCATCGCTTGGCCGCTGGGGTTGTTCGTAATGGGGGCAAGCTGCGCATCGTGCTTCGCCACCTGCGGAAGACGTAAAAGGCGGCAAGAAGAAAAGGCGAGGGGGCGCGGGAAACCGGCGCCACCGCCTGGAAGGCTCGGCCACCGCCGCGGCGAATTCCTGGGTCGTGCGCATGGCACCCAGGTCGGAAGTGAGGGCCCGCCCCCGGACATTTTGGCCCCCAGGGGTGTCCCAGATGTTGCCCGTAGCGGGGCGTAGCGGCCCTTGTCCCACCAATTATTCCGATGTGGGACTGGAAATGCCTCGCACGTTTGCCCAGCCCTGCTTCGCTGACCAGGTCCACCTTGAGCGTCACCTCACCCCGCGATGTCCGGGCTCTAAGAGCATCAAGAGGTGGTCACCAACCTGACCGACTTCACCCGCCCGTGGCACACTCCCCCATATCGGTTATCGGTAGGTTCGCGACGCAGGATGAAGTCGGGAAGACTGGGTGAGAGGCCCGCCCCGAGGAGGATCAGGCACTAACACCCAGCCTTACTGATTGGGACCCGGCCGTGGCACACTCCCCCCTATCGGATATCGGTGGGTTGCCACCCCTACATGAGCCCGCAAATCTAGCTGAAGCTCGGCAATCGCACAATGACTCGATGGCCAAATGACCCGATTTACCGATGGCCCAATCACCCGATTACTCACGGCCCACGAACCTTCCTGCCGGTTTATTAGCTAAAGGACAAACGGATTATGCCGATGTGCACATCTGGTGGGGATAATGTATAGGCCTGACGAAAATGTGCGCTTGCTGTCTCCCGAAGAGGTTGTCGCTTCAAACTCGCCCAGCCCCCAAGATCCCGAGGCCAAGCAAAGTCGCAGGCTGGCCCTGATGGCCTCGCTTTCGGATGGATTACCAACCTTACCCGCCTATGTTTTTGAGCTGAATAGCCTGCTGGCTACGACTCCGGTAAATCTCAAACGCGTCGGTGAGGTCATCCGGACGGACCCCAGCCTTTCCGCGCAGGTCATCCGGCTCTGCAACTCGGCCTTCCTGGGATTCCGAGAGAGAGTAAAGAGTATTGAACACGCTGTGGTCCTGCTGGGGTCAGAGAGGCTACGCACGCTGGTGCTCACCTGCTCGCTGGTGGAATACGCGGGCCACAGATTGATGTCGGAGGACATCCAGTCCTTTTGGCAACACTGTTTCCTCACAGCCACCTTGGGTGAGCGCTTAGCCCGGGGGATTGCTTATCCCCAACCCGAGCAGGCCTACATCGCGGGACTTCTGCATGACATTGGGGCTCTGCCCCTTTTGATCATCAGCTCGTCCGATGCAAATAAGAGCGGTGAACCCTCCTCCGAGAGTTGGGGTGAGTCCATCACTTTGGAGCGGGAGCGCTTTGGGACTGACCATTGCGAGGTTGGCCACTGGATCGGAGTTTCCTGGAATTTTCCTCGCTCCCTGCTGGAAGTCATGGTAAATCATCACGATCCCCGCAACGCCAAACAGGACCAACCGTTGGTGGGAGCGGTAGCGGCAGCAGACCAGTTCTGTGTTCAAAGAGGTGTGGTGCTGGGCGCCACCCCCCCAGAGCTTCCTGTATCCAGTGCCAATCCGAATCAAGAGATCCTGGCAGCTTGCCTGCCGACATTAGACCCAACTCAGGTAGCGAAGCTGGGGGAATTGCTTGAGACGGACTTTCTCCATTTGATTCAATTGTTAGAATTCGGGGCCGCCGGCCTGTTTGGCGGCGGAATTCCTAAAAATCCTTTCCGTGAAACTGAGGGACGAGCATGAGCGGGCTGCGTGTATTGATTGTGGACGACTCTGCGGTAATGAGGAAAATTGTTGATCGCTCTCTGCGCCAAGCGGGCCTGGAGATCACGGAGGTCTTCGAGGCGGGAAATGGCGCGGAGGCCTTGGCGCGCGTCCAAGAAACTCGGGTGGACCTTATCCTGAGCGACATCAACATGCCGACCATGGACGGCATTGAGCTCGTACGCCAACTTCAAGCTCTGGAGAATGCCAAGGGCGTGCCGATCGTAATGGTGACAACAGAAGCCGGCGAAAGCCACGTCGTTCAGGCACTGTCGTGTGGGGCGCGGGGCTATATCCGTAAACCTTTCAGTCCGGACCAAATCAAAGAACGACTCATTCCACTCCTGGCGGGGTAATTATGAATTCTGATCTCAGCCCTGTAGGTTCGAACAGGGTGCAACTCATACTTTCGGCTAAATCCTCGGGTCCCTCACGACCAAGTCCCAAATTGGGGGAGTTATCCCGCGAGGAAAACCGGCAGCGGTTCACGGAATCTCTGGAAAACGCCGCGCAAGAGGTCTTCGAGATGATGGTCGGAACCCCCCTGGGGGCGGTGGAAGAATCCACCCTGCCGCGCGTTGCCGATTTCACTGCCATGATCGGCTTGGCAGGAAGCCTGTGTGGCGTCCTGAGCTTCCGGTGCGGTGGCGAGTCTGCCGCCCTGATCGCGGCACGGATGTTGGGCTCAGACGAACACGCCTCCCAGGAGTGCATCCGCGATGCGCTGGGAGAAATCTGCAATATGGTGGCCGGTTCTTTCAAAGGCCGCCTCTCTGGCATTGCCGATCAGTGCATGCTCTCGGTCCCCACCGTGGTGAGCGGCAAGGACTATCAACTGTATCCGTTGGTCGATGGCTTGCGGATCCAGGTTTCACGGACGTTTGAAGGAGCCCTCGTCTGGATGACGTTGGACCTCCATAGCAGCTAACAAGCCTTGCCACACTCGGAGAAGTAACTGGGAAGATCTTGCCTAGCCACCGGTAGGCCGCTCGGCAGCTTGTTCCCCATGCCACGTCATACTCCCCCCCCGGGATGATCTCCCAGATGCTAACCAACCTATGTTTATTCCATAACTTACGAGAATTAACTCCGCCCTGCCTGCATGGTCCCTCTCCTGCTTAGAAGCCTGTGGGGAGATTCAATATGGACAGTGGATTTTATGCCGCTTGTACGGGATTGCTGGCCAAGACGGATGCCTTGGAACTAGTGGCCAACAATCTGGCCAATCTGGGTACGACCGGCTACAAGTCGCAATTGGAGTTCTATCGCTCGTTCACGGCCAGCCTGGGGACGAGAGACCTCAGTTCGCTCAACCAAGCTGTAAACGACTATGGAGTATTGGGTGGAGCGGCGTTGGACCTGAAAAAGGGTGAGTTTGAGAAGACCGGTAACGAGTTGGACTTGGCGCTCCAGGGCTCCGGATTCTTCGTGGTCCAGACCGCCGCGGGAGTGCGCTACACCCGCAACGGAACTTTTCGGACAGACGCCTCGGGCCGCATGGTGACGACGACCGGTGACCCCGTAATGGGTGAGCAAGGCCCCATCGATCTCCCCGGCGGCACCATATCCATCAGCTCCGACGGCACGATTTCTCAGCAAGGTGCGGTGGTGGCCAATCTGAAGCTGGTCACCTTCGCGCCGACGACTACTTTGGTTCCGGAGGGGAATTCTCTCTACCAAGCCCCCCCAGGGTCAGAGTTGCCTGCCGACGACCCACGTCTCTCCCAAGGGACGCTGGAAAGTTCCAATCTGAATCCGGTGGCGGGCGCGGTGAGCTTGATTACCTTGCAGCGCCAAGCGCAACTGTTGCAGCAGGCGTTGTCGATTTTCCACAACACGTTTAACGCCACGGCGGCCCAAGAGCTTCCGCGCGTGTCTTAGATCGAAGGAGAGTGGTATGTTCCGAGCCCTTTACACGGCCGCGAGCGGCATGCTCGCCCAGCAACTCAATCTCGATAATATTGCCAACAACCTCGCGAATGCCAGCACGGTGGGCTTCCGCGGGACCCGGCTGCAGTTTCAGGATTTGATCTATCAGGAGATGGTCGTACCCGGATCGGCCGCCACGCAGCAGACAACCGTATCAGCCGGATTGCAAATCGGCCTGGGAACTCGCGCCTCAGCTTCCGAGGTCCTGCAAACACAGGGTGAATATACCAGTACGGGGAACTCCTTAGATTTGGCGATTCAAGGCCAGGGGTTCTTCCAAGTGAAGCAGGCGAACGGGGAAACTGCCTACACGCGGGCGGGAACTTTCCATCTGGATCAGCAAGGGACCGTCGTCACGGCTAGCGGCGACCCTCTGGAGCCGGCTGTGACCATCCCCAATGGCGCCCTCACGGTCAGTGTTGGCACCGACGGCACCGTGACCGTGACCCAACCGGGACAAACCAATGCCCAGCAAGTGGGCACGATCCAACTTGCCACCTTTCCGAACCCCGGGGGCCTGTTAAGCAATGGCAACAATCTGTTTACTCCCACCACTGCCTCGGGCGATCCCATTGTGGGGAGTCCGGGTGGGTCCGAAGGCTTGGGTACCCTCCAGCAGGGCATGCTCAAGAATTCCAACATTAATGTGGTGGATGAGTTCATCCAGATGATTGTCACCCAGCGGGCCTACGAGTCCAACTCGAAGGTCGTGTCGGCGGCCGATCAGATGCTGCAAGACGTTAATAACATGGCCCATTAATGGAACACGCAACCCACAAGTCGGTGAGACCTAGAAGCCGAGTGATTTCGTCGCTTTCAGTGCTGCTGGTGGTAATAAGCTTTCCGGCCGCCCGCTCCGCGTCCCCGGCGCTCCGCAGGCGCCCGGTCGACGCCTCCCGGGTTGAGGAATCCAACCCGCCGCACACTGCACGCACGCTTACGCGCCAGGAAATCTTCCAGGCGATCAGTGACGATTTGGCCCGCCGAGGCCTTCGGGAATCGGGAAAGTTGCGGCCTGAGGATCTGAAAATCCAGCTCGGGGTGACGGTCTCCGGGAGGGACGCAGGGTTACAAGTCAAGGGAATCGGGTTCGACCCCATCCGCCGTGAAACCGTCTTTGAACTTTGGACCTCCAAAGAGCCGCAACTTCTTCCTTTTCACGTGGCCACCTGGTGGGAGCCGCAAGCCTTGGGGTTAGTCATTGGGCAGGAATTGAGGCCGGAGGAAATCTCGAACCTAGCAGGGATTCCAGTCGAGACGACCGGTGATGCAAACGGCTGGGCCCGAAGGGGTGTCACCTCAACGGTTCTGCCCTGGCCTCGCCCCTATAAATCGGCACTCGTGGGCCAGAACCCTGACACAAGGAAGGTGCGGCCTCCGACGCTCGCGAAAGCGGGGCGGCCCGCCACTTTGATCATCCTCGGACATAACCTGCGGATCACCACGACGGTGATCCCCTTGCAACCTGGGAGCAAGGGACAGTGCATTCGGGTGCGTGACACGTCCAGTGCACGTGTGATGACGGCAGAAGTCGTTGCTGAGGGATTGTTGCAGACGAGTTTCTGATAAGGGAGTGTCTGATGAGCCTGACCCTGTTTGCCCGCAAAACGCTTCCGGTTCTCCTAGGTCTGAGCATGCTCTTTCCCCTCCCTTCGAATGGCGCCAAGAAGAAGTCCCAGCCGGCACAAGACCAGCTTGCTGACTACCTGGCGCGGGTGCGGGCGACGACGGGGCCTTCACCCCTCATGGGGAGTATCTGGACCCCGCAGAGCCCTTACACGGATATAGCGGGTGATTACAAAGCCCATAACGTCAATGACCTCATCGTGATTCAGGTGGTGGAGTCGACCACGGCGGCAGAGGATGGGGCAGTTAAATCCCAGCGGGCTTTCGCGGCGAGCTCCGGTATCAGTGGACTGATGGGTACACCCGGCCCCACCAGCGGCATACAAAACATTTTCTCCCCGAATTCCAATCGTACGCTCAACGGACAAGCGCAGACGTCCTCAGATTCGAGCCTGACCACCAGCCTTTCGGCTCGCGTCTTGGAGGTCTTGCCCAACGGGTACATGGTCCTGGAAGCCGTCCGCGAGGTTGAGATGAATAACCAGCACCAAACCTTCATCGTTCGCGGCGTGGTGCGCCCGGGGGACGTAACGGCCAGTAACACGGTTGCCTCGACGGCCGTCAGCAACTTGCAGGTTGAGCTGAAAGGGCGCGGGGTGATCAGCGATGGCGTTCAACCTCCCAACCGGATAGTGCGAGCGATCTTGAAATTAGTGGGGTTCTGACAAATCATGCGATTCAACCGATGGATGGGGCTGATCGTTCTGGTGCTGTTCATATTGCCCAAAGGCCTGGCCGGGAAGGAAGCCGTGGCCCGGCAAGTCCACCTCCGTGATGTGGTGACGGTGGAGGGCGTGCGCGACAACATGCTGATCGGGTACTCGATGGTCGTGGGCCTTAACGGCACGGGTGACCGTCAGCAGACCGTATTCTCCGTCCAAACGCTGTCCAACCTTCTCACCAAGATGGGAGTCCAAATTAACCCCACGGCGGTGGTTGTCAAGAATGTGGCGGCTGTATTCGTTACGGGGACACTCCCCCCCTTCTCCCGGCCCGGTACACAGATCGACGTGACGGTCTCCTCGATCGGAGATGCCAAGAATCTTGAGGGTGGGATTCTCCTGCTCACCACCCTGCACGGTCCCGACGGCCAGGTCTATGCGACGGCGCAAGGGCCGTTGATGAATGGGGGCTACACAGCAGGAGGGCGGGGCAACTCAGTGCAGATCAACCATCCCACGACCGCGCGCATCCCGGGGGGAGGAATCATCGAGCGTGATGCGACGGTGGACCTGGGAAAGCTGACCAAGCTCTCCCTCTTATTGCGGGATCCAGACTTCGAGACCGCTACGGAGATTGCCGGCACCATTAACGGCGAACTTGGAAAGGATTCCGCCCGTGCGGTCGACAGCCGCCGGATTGAGATTCGCATTCCTGAACCCCGCGCCGAGGTCGTGGCCAGCTTGCTCGCCAGAGTCGAGAAGCTGATGGTGGCCGTTCATACCCCCGCCCGGGTGGTTGTAAACGAGCGCACGGGGACCATTGTTATGGGCCAAGACGTGAGCCTCGGAGCCTGTTCCATCCTGCATGGAAACCTCTCCGTCGTGATCACCACGGTATTCCAAGTCTCACAGCCCCTGCCTTACACGCAGGGACAGACTCAGGTGGTTCCCCAAACCACAGTTAAAGCCACGGAAAGTCCGGCTCACCGGATTGAGCTTCGCGAAGGTGCCACCGTGGATGACTTGATCAATGGCTTGCAGGCGATCGGCGCCACCCCCCGCGATATCGTGGCGATTTTGGAAGCGATCCGCGCGGCGGGGGCCTTGCAGGCGGAATTGGAGCTCCTATGACCACCCTCCCGCTCAACTCCGAGGCTTTGGCAAGCCGCCCGGGAGTGACTCCTGGCGGTGCCAGTCAGGCCGCGGAAACGCCGGCTCATCGGAAATTGCGCAAAGCCGCCCAAGCCTTTGAGTCCATCCTGATTTCTGAACTGTGGCAAAATTTCCAACCGAGCGGGTCCTGGTCGGGAGAGACCCCGACGGCGGGATCCGACACGCTGAACTCACTGGCCATTCAGACGATGTCCACGGCCTTGGCCCAGCGAGGAGGGTTGGGGATTGCGAAAATGTTGGTTCACCAGCTCGAGCCGAGCCTAAACCGCAGCAGCCTGGAGCAAACGGGGAAAACAATTAAAACGCCATCATCGGATTAAAGTTTCTCAAAGAATCGTCGATAATAGTGTTGTAGCCAGTAGGAGGCAGGAAATGAGAGTTGATGGCCCAATTTACCTTCCCGAGAATCTTCAACCCCAGAAGGTTGACCGCTCAAGGTCGGGGAGCAATCAGAACCAATCGTCGGCGGTCTCTTCAAACCAGGACCACGCACAACTGTCAGTCGACAGTGGAAGAATTGACCAGCTCAAAGTTAACCTCGCGAGTGTGCCGGAGGTTCGGCAAGAGCGCGTAGAAGCCCTCCGTCAAACTATTGGTAGTGGAAACTACCAGGTATCGGACCAACAACTCGCTGATGCCATCCATTCCCAACTGGTGACGGCGGACCCCGGCACACCCAAATGATTAGGAGGGAGGAGTCATGGACGACCTGGCTCCTGCCCCGGCACAACGAATCGGTGATGACGGTGAACGGCGACCGGTGCAGATCTTTCCGGCACGAAAGAAGGCCCCGAAAAAAGCACTCCAGGCGCCCGGCGAGGAGCAGAGCCCCGAGCCTCAGCCCGCCTCGGACCATGAGCTGGACGTGTTGGGTTAAACATGAAGCATGAAGTGCAACACTACCTGGAATTGCTCGAACGGCGGTTGGTGACACTGCGCTTGCTCGCCGCAGATCTGGATGAGAGCCAATCGGCCTATGTCGAACTGGACCTCCGCGCCATGCATCAACATATCTCGAATCAAGAGAACCTGTGCGTAGAGATCCGATTGCTAGACGCCGAATTGCGGAGCCTCAGCGAGCGCTTTACGGGTCAAAACACGCCGAGCAAGCAGCCCTCCACCTTGGGTCGGTTGGGGGGGCAACTTGATCCGGCCTCAGCTCGAACAACTTCAGCTCCTGCTCAGTGGCCTGGCATCTATACAGGCAGACGTGCGCCGGCTCAGCCGTGTGCATTCAGAACTGCTCAAGCGTTCGCGGCGTTCCGTGAACGTCCTGCTAAATTTTTTGGCGCACTATTCGGGTACCTACCCTGTACCGCTCACCCAACTCCGAGGTAGGCCCATGGTGTCAGTGGGGAAAATGGACCATGTCTAGCCTATTCGGTAGCATGTCGATCGCCCTGCAATCTCTACTCGCCCAGCAAGGTGCGATGGGGGTTGTAGCCAACAATGTTGCGAATACCAACACCCCAGGATATTCCCGCGAAATACCGGTCTTGGAGGAGAGTCCTCCGATCCTGAGTGGGAATGTCCAGGTGGGGACTGGCGTGACGTTGCAGAGCGTGGAAAGCGTGCGCGACAATGTCCTGAGTCTCCGTATCGACCAGGAAACCTCCCAGCAATCCAGCCTGAATTCATACGTTAATTCCATGAACCAGGTGCAAACCCTTTTCAACGAGACTCAGGGTACCGGCCTGCAGACCGATTTGAGTAATTTCTTCAACAGTTTTCAGTCCCTCGCCACCGATCCGACAAGTTCCTCCCTGCGCGAGGCGGCGCTTACCGCGGGTCAGGACCTTGCCAACTCCTTCAACCAAACCAGCAATAATCTGGCGACCATCCAACAGGGTCTGGACCAATCCGTCGTGCAGACAGTTCAGCAGGTTAACCAGCTCAGCGCGCAAGTAGCCGACCTGAATCAGCAAATCCAGATGGTTTCCAATTCCGGGCAGAACCCTGGCGCGCTTGAAGACCAGCGCGACGAAGCCGTACAAAACCTCTCCGGCCTGATCGACACGGCGGCCATTTATTCCGACAACGGTACGGTGTCCTTGACCACCACCAATGGCACGCTCCTCGTCTCCGGAAATCAAAGTAACGCCTTGACGACCCAGATCAATAGTGCCACGGGAATGCATGAAGTGCTTTCCCAGGGAACTGACATCACTTCCACCATCGCCGGTGGGCAGCTTCAAGGTTTCATCAGCGCCCGCGACAACGGTATTCCCTCGGCGCAATCCTCCCTCAACAATCTGGCAGCCGGTCTGATCTCGGCCGTGAACCAGCAACAAAATGACGGCTTCGACATGACGGGCGCAAAAGGTGTTGATTTCTTCACGCCGTTTACGCCCTCAACTCCGGGTTCCAACGCCGGCGCAGCAGCCACTATGACCGTGGCGCTCACCGATCCTGACCAAGTCGCTGCCAGTTCCGACGGTACCCAAGGTGACAACGGCAACGCCACGCTGATGGCCGACCTCCAGAATGCATCCATCGTTTCAAACCAAACGGCAGGAGATTATTATTCGAACCTGGTCGACCAGGTCGGCAACACCGTTTCCAACGCTACCACCGAGCAGCAAGCGGTCGGTCTGGTCTTACAGCAGCTTTCCAACCAGCGGTCGTCTATTTCCGGGGTCTCGTTGGACGAGGAAGCCAGCAACTTAGTTCTTTATCAGCGCGCTTACGAAGCCGCCGCGCGAGTAATGTCCGTCGTCGATGAGCTCACCTCGACGACCATCAACATGTTTACACCGAGCTAATATGGGCATACGCGTTAATCCCAACATTTACGGCATGATCTTGAGTGGATTGCAGACCAATGCGCAACAACAGGACCAAGCCTTGCAGCAGATTTCGTCCGGGCAAAAGCTGAATTCCCTTTCCGACGATCCTTCCGCAGCGGCCACCTTAGTAAACTTGCGGATGGAGTCAAGCTCCGACACCCAATACTCGAAGAATATTACGTCATTAACAGGGTCTTTGCAGGTTGCGGACTCGGCGTTGAGTTCAGTCGTGGAGGCCTTGACGAGCGCGCAATCCTTGGGTGTTGAGGGAGCGAATGGAACCGTCAACGCGCAGAACCGGCTAGCCATTGCCCAGCAAGTTCAAGGTATCCAACAGGAAATGCTGGGGCTGGCGAATACTTCTTATAACGGCCAGTATCTTTTTTCAGGGACCGCCACAACCACCCAACCCTACGTGGCGGACACCAACGCTGCTTCCGGCGTGACCTACAATGGAAATAGTAACACTAACAGCGTGGAAATTTCTGAAGGGCAGGCGATGCCCATTAACCTGCCGGGGAGCCAGTTGTTTAGCAATGCTACAACAAACGTCTTTCAATCCCTCCAAGATCTGTACACCGCATTGAACAATAACGGTGATATTAGCAGCGCCACCACGGAAGTCCAGAACGCTCTGAATTATGTGTCCACCCAACAAACCTTTTACGGAAACTCCCTGAGCCGGCTGAACAGCGCCCAAACGTTTCTTACTCAAGAACAAACACAATTGACCGAATCAGAGAGCACTACGTTGGACGTTGACATGGCGACTGCGGTCACAAACCTGAGCCAAACTGAAACCACCCGACAAGCTTTGCTGGGTGCCGGCGGAAAAATCTCTCAGACGAATCTGTTTGATTACCTTCCCTCGTCGTAACCGATTGTTGTAGAACCTCTTCGCTTTTCACTTTGTGCAGGGATAGCCGAAAGTGGCCGCCCTCGGATCTTAACCTCTCCGCAGCACGCTCGCCCCTCTCCCTCACCCCGCGGCGATATTCAGTGGATCATCATTTGCCGCTGGACGTTGGCGTGCGTTGGCATGGTGATTAAAGACACTCCTACGAAACCGCGGTTGCCACCGAGAGAAGCAGAATCAATGCGCGGTGGGTCCGGTGGGCTCAGGAAAACTCGCGTACGGAATTTGCCCACGCCTTGGCGGATTGCAGGTTCGCACAGACGTTTTCGAGGTGGGATTTTTCGACAAGCAGGGAATACTGAAGGGTTTCAAAAGCCGCCCTGAGGGCCTTCAAGCTCTCCCTGTATTTCAGGATCTCGTACTCAGATTCCGCCGTCTGGGTGGAAGACTTCGAGCTTTCGGCCAAATACCGGTCCACTTGGCGCAATCGGATCGAGACCTTCTCAAGGCGGCGAATCGCTCCACGTGATTGCAGAATCTTCGCGCCATCCAGTGAAATCTCTTCAATCAGCCCCTGAAACTCGCGATTCGCGGTTCGAACAACATTGAGCAGCGACGGCGTCATCAAGTCACCCTTCCGCCCTTTCTCAATAATTGAATCGGCCCAAAACGCCTTGACCTTTAGCCGCAATCAACGATTTCCCTGAAAAGGGGAATTGGGAATGTGGGCCTACGCGATTGATCCGACGATGGCGTTGGTGTGAGGATTTCAGGTTTGGCGGAGGGTGGGATGGGTTAAGCTACTGAACATGCCCTATGAGTGGAGGAGGCGCAATCGTTGCGCCACGCGCGGGGGAAGGGGTCAGGAGGCCCGGGGTCAGCTTCTGCCACTGGCGCGGCTGAGTACGCCACTGCGGCATTAGACCGAATACTTCCTGAGGGAGGTTGCATGCGCCTTGACAATAAGATTGCCCTTGTAACCGGCGCCGCCATGGGAATTGGCGCGGGCATCGCGGAGCGATTTGTGGAGGCAGGCGCCGCGGTGGTGGTTTTCGATATCAATGCTGAGCGTGCCCACCAGACGGTACAAAGTCTTAATCGGAAGGGACGGGCTATCGCCATCATCGGTGACGTGTCTTGCGAGGAGGATGTGCAGAACGCCGTTGCCCGCACCGTGCAGGAATTCGGCGCGCTCGACGTGTTGGTGAACAACGCCGGATTTGAATATCTTGCCCAGGTGGTTGATCTCACTTCCGCCCAATGGGACCGCCAGTTGGGTGTGAATCTGAAAGGGTATTTTCTATTCTGCAAGTACGCGATTCCTCATCTGCGCGGGCGCAGAGGGGTCATCGTGAATATCGCCTCCGTGCACGCGTTCGTTTCCTATGAGGGCTACGCCGCTTATGACGCTTCGAAAGCCGGCATCATCGGGCTGACACGCGCGCTGGCACTTGACCACGGCCGTGAGGGGATCCGCGTGAACGCCATCTGCCCCGGCTACATCGACACACCCTTGATGGACAAATGGCTGGCGGACTTGCCCGATCCTGAAACCACGATGCGGGAAGTAATGCGAGCCCACCCGCTGGGCCGCATCGGCACGCCTCGCGACATCGCGGAAGCCGCATTGTTCTTGGCCTCAGATGCCGCCTCATTTATTTCAGGAACATCGCTGGTGGTGGACGGCGCCATGACCGCGGCGGGCCATTGATCGAGAGGAGGGTCACCTCGCGGCCACGGCGGCGCGTTCAGGCAAGCACCGCCAAGCTCAAGAAATGTAGCGCAGGGCGACGAATCCGCAAGTGAAAAGTCATAGGAAAATAACGCATAAAGTCATAGGAAAATAACGCATGAAGATAGGAAAGTTGGTGGGACCTCGCTCGCTATGCCCCGCGGAGAGCAACATGTGGGACATGTCCCACCTTGACAAAAAGTCGCGGGCCTGCAAGAGTTGACTGGGGCAGCAGGCGACGCCGAGCTCGCGCTGTCGAGCCCGACCCCCTCGCCCGGGTCGAGCCGGACGTGCAGATTTTCCCGTCCCCGACTCTCACCCCAATTGTCGCCCGAATGACATCAGCGCCTGAAAGCCAGTCGCCCAGCGAGCCAGGCCCGCAACTGAACGAGAGTGGGGCTGCCTGTTTCATAGGTGTGGAGTTCCGCTCGTCCCGCGGCACTCAATTCCCCTCATCCTGAGCGTTGAACCCACCGATAACCGATACGGGGAAGTGTGTCACGCGGGGCGGGCAATCGGGAGATCGGGTGATCCGGCAATCGGGTGATCGAATCGTCAGGCCAGCAATTTACTGTGAACCCCTGACCGGCCCAATGGGGCTCATGTTATGGTGACAACCCACCGATAACCGATGCGGGGAAGTGTGTCACGCGGGGCGGGCAATCGGGAGATCGGGTGATCCGGCAATCGGGTGATCGAATCGTCAGGCCAGCAATTTACTGTGAACCCCTGACCGGCCCAATGGGGCTCATGTTATGGTGACAACCCACCGATAACCGATGCGGGGAAGTGTGTCACGCGGGGCGGGCAATCGGGAGATCGGGTGATCCGGCAATCGGGTGATCGAATCGTCAGGCCAGCAATTTACTGTGAACCCCTGACCGGCCCAATGGGGCTCATGTTATGGTGACAACCCACCGATTACCGAAGTGGGGAAGTGTGTCACGGCGGGGTCGGAGGGATTGGGGGCTGGGGTCTAGCTGTGAGCTGTCGGCTGTGACCTGTCAGCACGGGGATTGTGTGGCACGGCGGAGTCGGGGATCGGTTGGGGGATTGGCTCATCACTCGCCATTTGTCAGAGTTCTTCTGGGGTTTGGGGCTAGACTCGACACTTGTCGGGACTCTTCCAGAGTGTGGAAGCATGTTCGTCACTAGCCACTAACCACTAGCCACTAACCACTGTTCTTCTCAGGGGACGCGGGCGCCGCTGCGGGGTGCGCCGACCTTACGGGCTTGGGGGATCCTCAGGGGCACGGGTTGTTGCCGGAGTCTCACCGCACATTACGCGGCAGCGCTCTTTGGCATAGGTCCACGCCGAGAATTTGGCGCTGTCATCGACCCCATCGAGTACGATGATGAAGGGATCGTCGCCGAAGCTGGTGTAAGAGTCGTACAGAACCTCCGCAGACATGCTGGGCTCGAACACTTCCCTCAGGGACTGATCGACAAGTTCATGGCACGCTGCGAGCGCTTCCTGCGCCGTGTCGTAAACGCCTTTCACCCAGCGCTCCTCCAGCTCGTGATAGTGGAAGTTATTATCGACCATCACCTTATAGCGAGGCATCAGCACACCAGTTTTCCGGCCCTGGATCGAACCGCGCAGCCTGAATCACCCGATCCTCACCCCAAGGTTCATGTTGCCATAAAAGATGTGGCCGGTAAAGCGCAGTGCGGCCGAGCCGCAACCTAACGTGCAAGGTGGATGCCCCGCGGATTTGTAAGGCCGGGGCTCGCCCCGGCCAAGGCCGACGCCAGCGTCGGCCCTACGCCAGGTTCAAAATGTTTGCTGAAAAAACAAGAGGTATTGCAATGCAGGGCCCGCGGTCCTGCCCTCCGCGTCGGCGCGGCGTGAAGAGAATTCGGATTTTCTAGCTGGGGGGAAGATCAGTCCCCGGTGCATCGGGGCGGTTCTTCGTTAGATTCGCGCTTCCTGGGTAGCCCCCTAGATTGCATGCCCCGTGGCGCGCATAGTGCGACGTGAAACGGTGTGGTAAGATGTAATACAGTAGGGAGAGTTATGAGAGGGTAGGAATGAAGATGGCCAAGAAGCGGTCGCGGATTAGCGCCAAAGAGTTTTCCAACCGGTTCACCAAGATCGTATCACGCCACCTCAGTGCGTTGCCCCCTGGGGAACAAGACAAGCTCATCAAGAACGCCGAGCGCACGGCGCTGGGTGCTAGCCGTGCCGAGCGTCCCACAACTCGCAGAGTTGAAGAAACTCAGGCGATCCCTCTTTTATCCCGTACTCACGAATAACCGCAAGAAAAGTTCTCTTCTCGCAGCCTGGATCAGCGAGCATATCTGCTACTTTTCGAATCATACGCTGACGCGCCAGCGTGACAGCCTTCTTTGGCTGGCGACGCCCTCTCGCCATTTCCTCAGCCATTACGTCTTGGAAGTCTTCCCTCTCTGACACCGCATTTGCTCCTCTGGTCCCTATTTACTCGGAGTCGTCGTTCGGCAAGCTTGACCCCCTTCGGTCATTAGGCCATACTTAATATCAGGCTGTCGAGGTCCCGCGTGTATATTAGGCGCAATCCGCTACTAATTCCTTCCTGGACAACAGTTTCGGGTGCCAGGGAGAGAATCCGCGCGTGGTACGAATTCCATTTGGCGAGGCGCGTTAGAGCCGCCGATATTGAGGGGGTTAACATTGATGTAGATCGCTTTCTTAAATGGCTACTCAACCCCGGAAACGTAGCGACTCGCCCCATCTCCTCAGACAAACATCAGAAAGCCCCCATGCGAGGGCGGCATGTGAGCCGCGCAGGGGTGCTCAAGTTTATCCGTGGTTCAGACCTTAGCGAGCGAGTCTATGTTGGCGTGAGGGTGCTGGAACTGAAAGGATTCCAAAACAAGGTCGCATGCCTCAAGGTTGCCGAGGCCTTGGATTGGAAGTGGAAGCTTGGGAAGTCAAAGAGAGGGCGTCCGAGCGTTGGGAAAACCCCTAATGACTTGTTGGCACGAGCACAGATCATTCGCAGTCTTGCAATCAAGTACCGGGCCTTTGACGGCTCGCAACCGTACCGCGTCTCTCGCCTCGAACAAAAACCGGGCCCGCTTATCTGCAACTACGTTGGGTCTTACTTGTTTTTCGAGGACTGGCTAGAAACTACCCGTCCGCTGCTGGAGACTCCCGAGGGACATGCGGCTTACGAAAAAATGCTTGGGGCTGGGTACATCGACAAATTCTTGCCAGTGCGACAATAAGCAGCAGGCCGTCCATTTTCCGATTCACCTCCATCTGGCGCAGAAGCTAAAAAGCGACCGTCTGCGCCAGCCCGCGGTGGCCACCCCTCGTTACAAGCCGCGAAGTACACGGGAGGCTACCTGAGCTTCAGGTATACCAATGAACTTAAGTAGGAGAAGGGTGAGGATTGCTCGCAGCCTTCGGTAAATGTGGATATATTCCTCTAGCCTTTCCGGGGAAGAGTCACTGAGCACCTTCTCCTTCAGCCCCTCGTCACCATGTGTCAGGTAATTTCTCATGTCGGCCACCTTGTTAACGAAGGCTTTGGGATTGCTGGATATCCTCTGCTTGGACTGTGCCTCCAGCGAGTCCATTAGAGTTCGAAGCGCATCTCGGAGCGTGTACTGATTCCCGTACTTCAACATTGTTTTCAGCTTGTTTTTCAACAGCTCGGGAACCTTTGCGGGAATTGCGCATTCAAGAGCTTGCCGGTATCTCTCATACTCCTCTCTGGGGACATAGCTCCGATCTTGTGTTACGCGGTGAAAGACTTCAAGCGCCTGCGTGAAATTCAGGAATTTTGACTCGGCGTACATCTGGGGGTTGTACTGAGCACCGAAGAAGAGCTCGCAGACTAGCCGGAGCCTTTCCGCGTTTGAAAACCAAGCGTGAAACACTTCGCCCGTCCGCTCCCGGATCGATTGAAATGTCACAGGCATATCGATCGGGTAGACGTGATGTCTTTTGGGCCACGGCATTGTGTTGAAGTACACGCTTATTTCCTCCGGATACTTGGCGCCAGGGGCGTACTCTACCTCGTCGCCAAACCCTGTCATCGCCTCAACGTAGATCGGTGACCCAATAAATAGTGTGAAAAGGTTCCTAACGTCGAACAAGTATTCTGAGAACCACTCAAAAGTGCTCGGGGCCGAAGGGGTGATGCGTAGGTATACCTTATGCTCGGCCCCAAATTTAGTGAAGGAAATGATCTCAGATACTCGCGACCATATCGAGAGCGTAGCTGATCGGACTGAATCGACGAAATCCACTATGCTTCGACACAGATTGGGCTCTTCGACTTTCCACTCGATGCCGTTCGCCGGGAGATATTTCTCGAAGGGCCTCAATCCGAGCCACCACTCAAGGTCAGTGTACCTCACCTCCATGGAGGTAAACCGTATCTCGCTCGAAGCCGGAAACTGTTTGCCGATGTAAACCCGCTGGGCACCCAACTCCGTTGCTGCAACTGTTTGGCGCTCCGGTTCCGTAGAACGTCTCAACTCATAAGTGTTGGACAATGTGCATGGCTCTTCCCTGTCAGACGTGCCGAGAATGATCGGAAATCTGGAGAGCCCCCTCGAAAAGTCCGAGCTTGGATCGCCCAGCACTCCGAATAACTTTAGGCGATTCTCACGACCACACTCCACAAAGAGCGTGCCTGGCAGCTTGACCGATGGCCTTTCAGGCAGCCACCACACCCCATCAACGCTAAATTTTGCGTCTAAATCTGGCTCTCTCATTCCACCCTGCAGCGGAGCCGACTGAGATGCACCGCCAGCTCTCACAAAACCCTTTGGCAAATCGCGCACCCCTACAGACAGTGTCGGCGCGATCCCGGGGCGACCATTTGCTCCATTGCTCTGTTAACCCGCTCCTTATTGGAGCCCGAACGCTCCCCTCATGAGACCGCCTAGGAGTTGTGTTAGGACATCGAGAGTGATTGTCCCGCCCTTCTCCTTCACGATACCCATCGCCTTCTTCCACCGAGTCTCCTCGCGTGCGGCTTCGGCAAATTCATGGCCGGCCCAAGTAAGGCTTGTAATCAGGGCCTCTGGGCCGTGGCTGCCCATCGTCGTCACGTCTTTACCTTGCGCCAGACCTGCGTCAACAATCAGATACGCGTGATAACTGACTTGTTCTGGTGCGTAGCCCTCAATCGCCAGGTCAGGCGCCCACCCGGATGGGGCGTCTTCGATTTCAAGAATCATCTTCCGAATAAGATCTAGGTCTCGCTTCATAGAATCTCCGCTTTCGGGGGATCCGAACGTATTGTCCTCGGGGTGTACGCAACTACATTGCGACACTGGTTCCCGTATCGAGACAGTCCCATATACCCCATTCTGCGCCACTGTTGATGTCAGAACAAGTCTTCCTGCTCGTGCTTGGTTTTGCGCTCCGCTTTGGCGAAGGTTTCGACGCGGTGGGCGGGGTATTCGAGTTTCTTTCCCGCCAGCAATTCGGCGATGGTGAGGATTTGCAGGCGGGGATAGCGGCCCGGAAAGTCTTTTGACTCGTAGAAGCCGGTGGCGGCGGCTTCCGTGAGCATGGGTTTGGTGGGTTCGCGCAAAGTAATGAGTACACCAATGGGGGCCTTCTCCCGGTCGAGTACCCCTTTCAGGTCGCGGACATGGTTTACGCCAATGTAGCCGCTCTTCACCTGCACGATTACCTGCTTGGCCTGGCCGCTCTTGTTGTCGAAAAAGTTGATGTAGCCGTCGATGCCGGTGTCCGCACCCTTCTTGTGGTCCTTGGCGGGCCGCGCATTAACTAGGTCCACCGCCCACCACTCGAACTGGTGTGGGCTGATTTCTTTTAACGCCTCGGCGCTCGCGAGATCTGTTGGTGCACCAATGATTTCATAAGGGCTTAGATCGGTGGGATGGTGATCTCTTAACCGTCGCTGGACGAGATTGATTGCCAAATATGTGATGTCAATGCCAATCCACCGGCGCTTGAGTCTCTCGGCGACAGCAACGGCTGTTCCGCAACCGCAGAACGGGTCGAGAACCACGTCACTTTCATTGCTGCTGGCTTTGATGATCCTTTCGAGGAGCGCTTCGGGTTTCTGGGTGGGGTAGCCAAGACGCTCTTGCGCTTGGGAGTTAATTGGTGGGATGTCATCCCACAAGCTATCCACGGTCTCACCCTCTAATTCGTCCAAAAACCTCTTGCGCTGGATGCGCTTCGTCTTTTGTTTGGGAAGGTACAGCCGTCCTTCTGCATCCATCTGCTCCATGCGTTCGCGAGACACCGCCCAGCCCTTGGCAGGCGGCTTATACCCTTTGTACTCGTAAATAAGATTAGGCCGGTACGACGGGCTGGTTATGTTGTCCAGGCGGTAGCACCGACCATTGGAATCCACGTGAGTGAATTTTGATTCGAGGTACTCGGCTTTATTCTTGCGGTACTGCCGTTGCAATCTTGCGTCGGGACTACGAGCATAGAAGAGGAGTGTATCCGTTGTTACCCCGAATCGGATCGCAGCAACGTTGGTTTCCCCGCGGCCAGCCTTTCTCTTCCAAACGATCTCGGTTCGAAGGTTTTCGGGCCCAAACGTTGCGTCCATCAACAACCTAAGATAATGGCTGGCTTTCTGGTCGCAGTGTAAATAAATACTGCCAGTGGGTTTGAGGACGCGGTGAAGCTCGACGAGCCGAATCGCCATCATCACGAGGTAGGCCATCATGTCGTTGCGGCCTAGGAAGGCGAGCAGCGCCTGCATTAAGTCGGCGAGCTTGCGAGGACCGCTGGTGACGATTTCCTTATAAATGGCCTCCGGCTCTAAACCCCACTGCCAGGTGTCCTCAAAAGCGGTGATCTGCGCGGCGGATTCCTCGCCGCTCTTTTCTTTGAAGAGCACGTTGTAGTTGGCGTTGGAGTTGAAGGGAGGGTCAAGGTAAATCAGGTCAACACTTGAGTCCGCGACGTGGTCGCGAAGGATTTTCAGGTTATCGCCAAAGTAGAGCTTATTCTTCCCGTCCATTTCCGCAGAGCATACCACAACCTTCGCGGCTGGGGCATCCCGTTGCGGGGAATCGAGGAAGGATCACAGCCTCAAGCCCGGAAGGGGCGGGACAACCCCTGCCATAATCGCTATCGATGAACCAAAGGGATTGGAGGCGGGAGATGCGTAACCCCTCACCCGTCCCGCCCCGGCTGGTGAAAACGCCGGCGGCGGTCCACCCTCTCCCCTCGGAGAGGGCTAGCTTAACGCGTATGGGCCGTTGGTCCACCATTAAGATCGGCGGACCTTCGGCCTGGGCTGTGGAAGCTCGCCCCTTTGGGGCTTTTCGGAGCGGGCTGTCCAAATACGCCTTAGGCGAGGATTTGGTGGTGGGAGATGCGTAACCTCTCACCCGTCCCGCCCCGGCTGGTGAGTACGCCGGCAGCGCGCCACCCTCTCCCCTCGGAGAGGGCTACGAATTTTCCCTTTGGGCTGATGAATCAAGGAATTATGGAAGCTTCCTGTCGGCTACAAGGCGTAGGTCAGGGCGCGGATTCGCTTAGCAGGAGTTCCTTGCTGACGGACATGGCAAAATCGTCGACCTCGGAGAGGGGGCGCAGGGTGGCTTCAGCATCCATCAGCAGACGATAGGAATGGGCAGCGACTTTATCTCCTCTGGCAGGCCTGCCTTCTACGATGGCGGTTAGGTCTGCGGGTTCTTTTTGACGAATATAGCGCAGGGTATTCGCGAGGACGTGGGCGATTTCAGTGTCGCGGTGCAAGGAGAGGGCGTGGATCAGCTTGACGTGCCCGTTGGGTTTCCGGGTTGGCCGGTAACCGAAGTCGAAATGGAAGGGATCGCCTTTTTCAGTCCAACGCTCGGCGGGGATGCGCTTCTTGAAGAGCGGGTGGTTAAACACCATGGCGTGGCGTAGGGCGCCGGCGAGCTGCTGCTTGATGCGCATGCGTGTGTCGGCGGCGGGGAATTCCGCCAGGCGTTTGCCCACAAATCTTTCGAACAGTTGTTGGATTTGCGCCTGGGGCTCGGCGGCGAGCAACGGGTGGGGCGGCGTGATCTGGATGAGATTCGAGAAGGACTCCTGCATCTCCCGGAGATATCCCGCGAGGTCGTTTTCGTGCTCTTGGATTTGCTGCTCGAAGTGGCTTTGAAGTTCCCGCAGAAAGCGCAGATCCGCTTGCGGGTGGAAGCGCTTGACGCGGCGGAAGTCGTCCGTAAAAAGGCAGTTGAGGAACTGGTCTTCGGCACTGTGCAGGAATAACCCGATGTTGAGGAATTCCCCGCGCTCGGTGTTGGGGACGTAGCGCACCAGGGAGTAAGAACAGGATTTCAGACTGCGGTTTCAGTCATGGATTCCGGCCGTTCTGCTGTTTTCCGCGTCTTTACGAATGCCTAGTGTCGTGTCTCAGAAGTTCGCTGATTATTAGAGAACCCCCTGGCCCGTCCCGCCCCGGCTGATGAAAACGCCGGTGGCGGTCCACCCTCTCCCCCAAAGGGGCGAGGGCGACAAATTCAGATTAACTCTCCCCTCGGTCGCCGCGGCGACAGAGGGGCCGGGGGGGAGGGGGTCGCCTTTGAACCCAGTGAGACTTTGTCAGCGAACTCCTGAGACACGACACTAGTGTAGTGCGTGTCAAATCGCGGTGCGCATGATTGTCAGGGCTGCCGTCGTAGCGTCCCGACTTGTCGGGACATATGCCGACCTCAAGGTCGGCGCTACAAGTACCAATATCTGTGGCCGCCACTTCGCGAGCGCAAGGAGACCATTCCCAACCTTATCAAGCTGTTTATCCATAAGGACAACGAGCTGCTCGATAAAAACATTTCCAGAATATTGTCCGTTGCCGAGGCGATTCTTGCCAATTACGACTATCCCGGAAATGTGCGCGAATTGGAGAACATCATCGAACATGCCGTGGTGCTCGCCGAAAGCGGGGAAATAACGGAAAAAGACCTGCCCGAAATCATGCTTAAAGAACAGGCTGTTGATCGAGGGCAGGAAAAATCCTTATCGGCCGGCAAGCCCCTTCGTCCGGAACGCGAGGATATCGAGTCGCTCGAGACCATAGAGCGAACCACATCCTGCGGACACTCGATGCACTGCACTATAACTATTCCGAAACCGCAAGGAAACTCGGGATATCCCGATCCACGCTGTGGCGCAAGATACGCGAATACAAGCTCGACCGACAGATCCCTTTGGACGCCGCTCCACCCCAGCCCTAGCGAAATGACATGAAACCGCACGCCAATCATTTACAAATAAGGATATACTACGAGGACACCGATTGCGGCAATGTGGTCTACTACGCCAATTACCTCAAGTACATGGAACGCGGCAGGACCGAAGTGCTGCGGGAACTAGGGTTCGATCTTGCCGATCTTCACAAACAAGACACGTTGTTTGTTGTGGCCGAGGCCCATATCCGGTACCACTTCCCGGCCCGTTACAATGACGTGCTCGACGTAACCACCGCCATTGTCGGCCACACCCCGGTCACTCTTACCTTTCGCTACAAGATCGCCAACCAACGCGGTGTGCTCTGCGTAAGCGGGGATATTAAAGCCGCGTGCGTGGATGGCAAGGGGAAGGTGAAAGAGGATATCAGGACGAGATTGTAGAGAAGCTGTGGGCGTAAACTAAATCAAGCCTATATAGGTTCCGATCCTGGGCATATTGAAATAGGCGGGGCTGTCCTGCTGATACCCAAGCCTTGAGGAATTTGAGTCTTATCTTCTGTACTATGACTAGTGCAAAACCACGATAAAATTAGCAAAAAAAGAATGAACGTTTGCCGTTTTCCGCGATTATATTATGTAAGAAGATACTCATATTAAAACGAATTTTGAGCGCTTCCCCAGCCAAATGGAGGGGTAGTATGGCAAAAAAAATCATCAGGCTTCCCGGCCGGATGTCGAGATTGATGCTCAGGCTTGTTGGCGCGGTAATCACCTTCCTTTTACCTTTTTTGTGTATGCCACCGGCCAGTCATTCAGGCAACCGGCGTAGGTAAGACCACCGCGACAAAAATCAGCGACGTCAAGGCTGTCATTGACTCAATCAGTCCCGCTGTATGGTATTGTTTTGTATGGCCCGCCCCCTACGCAATTCCCGTTAAAGGAATAATCAAATCACTGGCCGACAGTACACCCGTCGAAAAGGCAAAAGTCATTCTGCAGGATACGGCGAGCAAACAGTTCGTTGATTCCGCCTTCACGGCAACCGACGGCTCGTTCTCCATGACATTTTACCAGATGCCGGGACTCACTACCTGGCTCCTTGAAGCGCGGGATACCTTGTTCATGAATAAAGACACGCTGATTTCCATTCCTTCGGGCGACACGGTAAATATCGAACTGTATTTGAAGAAGATCGCCACTGCGACCAATCCTCGGGATCCGGCGTTTCCCAGGCGCGCCTGGCAATGCGGGCTTGGCATGGGGCCAACGGGACAATTCAAACACGCTACGCGCTCCCGGTCCAGGGCAAACGAGCATGGCCCTGTACGACGCGAACGGCAAGCTGGTGCGCTCCCTGTTCGATAGAAACGAATCCGCGGGCGAACATTCGGCATTGGTGGAGACCGCATCGCTTGCTGAAGGCGTCTATTTTCTCAAACTGCACGCCGGCGCGTTCGTCTCCGTAACCAAGCTTATCAGTCGGCGATGAAAAACGCGGGGATTTCATTTCGCAAGCGCGTGGCGCTTCACCTGTACCGCGTCAAAAATGGCGTTGACACGCGCCTCCACGATTTGCGGTACTTGTTTTGGGAATGCACGCTCCGCTGCAACCTGTCCTGCGTCCATTGCGGCAGCGACTGCCTGCGCGACGCGTTTCATAAGGACATGCCGCTTTCCGATTTTCTCAGGGTCGTTGATTCCATCAAGGACCGCGTTGAGCCGCGCAAAACCACCATTGCCATCACGGGCGGCGAGCCGCTCATGCGCAGCGACCTAGAAAAATGCGGCCATGAACTTTATAATCGCGGTTTCCCTTGGGGTTTTGTCACCAACGGATATAGCCTGACGGCCAACAGGTACGAAAAACTGCTTGACGCCGGGCTTCGCAGCCTCACCATCAGCCTCGACGGCATGAGGCTTTCGCATGACTGGTTTCGCGGCCAGGCAGGTTCCTTTGAGGCCGCAGTAAAGGCCATAGGGATCGCGGCAAAAACAGAGGGCGTCATCTTTGATGTTGCCACATGCATCACCCACAGGAATTTTGGGGACCTGCCGCAGATCAGAAAGCTCCTGGTGGATTCGGGCGTCAAAAGGTGGCGCCTCTTTACCGTGTTTCCCAAAGGACGGGCCGTGGGAAACGCTGACCTTCAGATTTCGGACAGGCAGTTTGTCGAACTCATGGACTTTATCGTTGCAACAAAAAAACAGGGCGCGATCAGGCCGAATTATGGGTGCGAGGGGTTTCTCGGCAGCTACGAAGGAACGGCGCGTGATACGTATTTCCACTGCATGGCAGGCATTTCCGTGGGGTCGGTGCTGGTGGACGGCTCGATTTCGGCCTGTCCCAGCCTGCGGGCGGATTATATCCAAGGCAACATCTACCGGGACGATTTCTGGGACGTGTGGAACAGCCGTTTCCGGATAATGCGCGACCGGTCGTGGACCAGAACGGGGCCGTGCGTCTCGTGCAAAGTTTACAAATGGTGCAAAGGAAACGGGCTTCACCTGCGCGACGAAAAAACCGGGGAACTCAAGGTCTGCCATTATGAAAAAATACGGAAAGGCGGAGAGCCTGTCCCTGATTGAGCGCCCCGCTTTGTTGGCCGGGGAATGCACTTGCGGTGGAACGGACTTTTCCCCAATATAGGAGGAAAACCCATGAAGAAACTGGCGTTTGTGCTTGGATTATGTTCAATGTCCTACGGCCTTCAAGCGCCGTATTTGATAAGCGCGATGGCACTGAGCGATTACAGCGTAAGCCTATCCTGGCGGAACAATGACGCTGCCACACAGGGATTTATAATTCTAAGAAAAGACTCAAACTCAACCAGCTTTGGAGTCATTGATTCTGTAAAGACTCCGGCAACACTTACCTATATTGATACAAAGGACGTCAACCCTGGAGTCTCATATTCCTATCAGATCCGTGCATATGATTCAGATTCCGTATCAGACACATCCAACAGCATACAAATAACGACCCCCAACCCGACACTTATTTTTAGGAATCCAGGTTGTTCCGTGTTATGGAATTATGATACATCGCAATTCGCAAAATTGACTATTATCGACAGTTCCAATTGTGAAACCGGATATCGCATTTATCGATCTGACGGTTTTTTCTCT